>CBDCCI010000002.1:665000-3042943 GCA_965214705.1 Alphaproteobacteria bacterium | reverse complement strand
AACGCATCCGGTGGTTCCTGAAACGGGTCATCCTGATCTGAAGCGGTGGCTCGCTCACCGCGGCCAGAAAGGGTGGTTCACTTGGGAGCAGATGGAGGCGATCCTCGCCCGGTATCCGCTGCCGCCGGCCCGGCTCGTTCATAAATTGCAAGCCCCGTGAGCGAAACTGGCATGTGAGGAACCGGATGCGGGAAATCTGCTCGTCCGGGTCTGCGAGGGGAGGGGCTCGGCAACGACCCCTCCTACTCGGCAGAGGGGCCCGCGTCACAGGGCCTTCCGCCCGGTCCGGCCGCGCCAGGATGTTGTGGCCCGAGTAGCCGTCGAGCTGCACCGTCCCCGAAAAGCCCCTCCATAAGCTCGGCGCCATACTTGCCGCCGCGGCCGGGCGCATAGCGGATAGACGACGCCCGGCGGGTCCGTGCCGCTCCAGTGGCGCTCGTCACGCACAAGGGTCCACATGTAGCCCGTCCTTCGTCTTGCCCCGGCCCGGGTCGAGAAACGCGGATCGTGGTCTCGTCCAGACCCAGGGTGGTCCGACTGCTTCAGCCGCCGCCCGTCAGGCAATCGACCACGGGGCGCAGGTGAAACGACGCCTGCCCCACCCACGTCGCCAGCGTCGCGCGGTGAACCTCGATCCCCGAGCGCTCGTAGATCTGCGACTGGCGATAGAGCGGGCAATGATCGCCGTACTTCGAGATCAGCACGTGCGCCAGAAGAGCCTCGGTGGGAAGGCCGCCCTCCACCAGAGAGGCCGGTGCCGACGCCTGCACCACTCCGCCTCCCTTGCACTTGTTGCAGGCGTAGCGGGGGGCGCACCGTCTCGATGACGGTGAATTTCGCCGGCTCATAGTCCAGATGCCGTAATGGGGCGCGGCATCAACCGGCACCGTTGGAGCCTGTACCGATGACGGCGAATCGGGGTGTCGTTGCCCTTACACGCTGAGCGTGTCCACGGGGGTCCTTGCCGGAAGGCGCGCCCCCAATTTTCTCGAAAGGAAAGGGCAACGACATGGATGTCTATATCGGGCTGGATGTATCGCTGGCAAGCACGGACAATCTGCGTGATCGGCGAGAAGGGCAAGATCGTGACCGGAGGCGCAGGTCGCCAGCACGCCTGAAGCGCTGGTCGTGTTCATGGGCAAGCTGGAGCACGAGATCGCGGCGATCGGTCTCGAGGCCGGTCCCCTGTCCCAACTGGCTGCACAAGGGGCTGACCGACGCCGGCTTCGAGGCCGTGCTGATGGAGACCCGGCCGGGTGAAGGCGGCGCTGAAGGCGATGCCGATCAAGACGGATCGGCGGGAATGCCGAGGGCATCGCGCGTCTTCTGCAGATGGGCTGGTTCAGGCCGGTGCACTGCAAGTCGGTATCGTCGCAGGAGATGCGCGCACTTCTGACCTCGCGCAGGTCCGTGAAGGGACGCGCTCACCGATATGGAACTCTCGCTGCGCGGCGTGTTGCGCAACTTTGGCCTGAAGCTGGGCCAGGTCTCGAAGGGCCGCTGGGAGGCCCGCGTCCGGGAGTTGATCGCCGGCAACGCGATGCTGGAGGCCGCCGCCGAACCGATCCTGCGCGCGCGGGTGGCTCTGCGCCGCGAGCTGGCCGGCCTGGAGAAGCTGGTCCGCGACTTGGCCAGGGAGGATCCGGTATGCCGGCTGCTGATGACCATGCCCGGCGTGGGCGCGGTCGTGGCCCTGACCTTCAAATCGGCGATCGACGATCCCGAGCGGTTCCGGAGATCGAAGGATGTCGGCCCCTGGGTGGGACTGACGCCGGGCCGGGACCAATCCGGCGAGCGAGATATTGTCGGCGGCATCACGAAGTGCGGCGACGCAGGTCTGCGGGCCGCGCTGTATCAGGCGGCCACGGTGATGCTGAACTGCACCGCCGGGCCGAACTGGCTGAAGGCCTGGACGCTGCGTCTGGCGAAGCTCCGCGGCAAGAAGCGGGCGACCGTCGCCTTGGCCCGGCGCATCGGCGTGGTACTTCACCGGATGTGGCGGGACGGCACCGAGTTCCGCTTCACGCGCGAGGAGGCGATGGCGCTCCAGACGGCATAGGCGCGGCTGCATCCCACCGGCAATCAGCAGCGAGAGGAGGAAAGAGCCGCGCCTGAAGGTGGCGATCCACCGCTATCCCCTCGCCGGGACGCGGTTCCCGATGATGCACGTGCTAGCGGCTGTTGCCGAATCGCCTCTTGGCGTTCGAGCACGCAGACCAGATCGGCACTCGGGAATCGTCTTGGACCAGGCATGAAGTTGGCAGCCGCTCTGCGCTGACCACGGACGGAAGCGAGAGCCTGGCGACGGGGACATATCCGGGGGTCCCGCTTCCTTCACCGTGCCGTGTCGACGAGCCCGTTAGCCGCCAAGGCAACCACCTGTGTCGATCATGTTGACCATGCCTGCGAGAGGCCCAGCCGCAGGCGACGGTGCCCCATGTTCGAATGGCCGTGCCAGGCCGGAACGTTGTGAAGATCGGTGCTTGACATCAACCGCCCCATTACGGAAGACGCTCGCTGCGATCTTCGCCGATCTTCGTCATCTCGCCGCAGCCGCACGGGCACATGATCGTGTCCGGCTCGATCACCTCCTCGCGCCGGTCGACCTGAGGCCCGAAGCGCACCCCGCTGCGCGATCCCCGGGGAGAGCGCCGCCGGCGCTTGCCGCCAGCCTCCTCGTCCTGTTCCCGATCGTCTGCCTCAGGCCGGCCGCCGGCTTCAGCGATCGCCGCCCAAAACTCCTCGAACGTAAGCTGGCGCTCGTCCTCGCCGAGCTTCTCGGAGCGCGGACCGAACAGCGCCTTCCTGAGCTCCTTGTTGAGATGCTCAAGGCGGCCGATCTGCTCCGCGCTCTGCGCGTTCTCTGCCTCCAGCCGTGCCGCCCGCGCTTCCGCCGTCTGCCTCGCCGCCTCCGCCGCGCCGCGTGCCTGCTCCGCTTCGCACAGGGCTGCTTCCGTAGCCCGGCGCGCCGCGCGCTCGTCGTCAAGCTCCGCATGCAGGGCCGCCAGCGCCGCCGAAACCACCTCAGGCGGCGGCGAACCGGCGCTGCTGGGAGGTGAGGGCGTGGCCTTCGGCATGGCCCACCCCTTAATCCGATTCGCCGATGCGTGACCAGGGAAAAATGCAGGCGGGACCGCGACCGAAATCTGCGGCCCCGCCTGCGTGCCGCCTCACTCCGCCGCCAGCGGGCGGCGAACCGGGAGGGCCTTGACCCGGCGCCAGTCAAGGCCCTCGAAAAGGGCCTCGAACTGGCCCTTCGTAAGGCGCATCACACCGTCCTCGATCCGGGGCCAGGCGAAACGACCCTGCTCAAGACGCTTGTAGGTCATCACCAGACCGCTGCCGTCCCACGCAAGGAGCTTGAGCCTGTCGCCGCGGCGCGAGCGGAAGATCACGATCACCCCGGAATAGATATCGAGATCCAACTCCCCCGCCGCCGTCGCCGCAAGCGCGTCATGGCCGCGACGAAAATCAACCGGCCGCGTCGCCAACACGATGCGAAGCGAGGGGGCCGCGATCATGACGACGCCCGACCCAGACCCGAGGCCACCGCCACGATCCGATCGACCGCGCTCTCCACCGGAAGGCGAACGACCACGCCCAGCGCCTCGATCGCCACCGTCTGCTCGGACGTCACGCTATCAACCACCACGGGAACAAATGGCGGTGCAGAGCCACCAATCCGAGCGCCCGGAAGAGTTCCCTCCCGCGCGCGCCGCCGCCACTTGGTCAGGCTCGTATCGCTGACGCCATGGCGGCGCGCGACCGCCGCAACCGAAGAGCCCGGCTCAAAAGCTCTCCGAGACAATCCGCGCCTTCTCATCGTCCGGCCAGCGTCGCATGGGGGCCGGCTCAGACGGAGCCGGGGCGGCTCCCTCAGAAGCTGGGATCTCAACCGAAGCAACAGCGACACCGTCGCCAGATGCCAAAATCGAATCTGTCATCGCGATCTCTCCTGTGTGGCTCGTGGTCAAGGCGGAGAGTCAGCCCCAAAATCAGATTCGCTGGAAGTATGGGGGCCCGATACCGCTTACGATTCACATCTTGTGGTTCCCCGTGTTGTGAAGCACAGGCAGTGAATCACAAGTGTCTGATTCCACTCAATTCATGTCCGGCCAGGCTCTCACTCGCCGCCTGGCGACGCCAGGTGCGCAGCGTCTTCTCGCTGATGCCGTGACGGCGAGCAACTGCCGATATCGATGCATCCGGGCGCTCGCTCTCCGCAACGATCCGCGCCTTCACATCAGCCGACCAAGGCCGGCCACGCCGCTTCCCGGAAGCCGCTGACCGACTGCGCCACTGACGAAGAGTTTGTGCGCTGATGCCGTGGCGAGCCGCGACTTCCTTCTGCACAACTCCCGGCCCGTCGCTCTCCCCGATGATCCGGGCCTTCTCCTCGGCGGACCATGACCGCCGAGTGCGATCACCCGGAACAGTTGCCGTAGATGGCGCTGCGCCAGATGGGGCGGCTGCTTCAGGCGCTCGCGCCTCGACCGAGTGACCGCCGAACTCGTGGCCACGCAGCAAATCCAAATCCTTCATCGCGATGCCTCCTCCAAGGCTCCTTGCCAAGGCCAAGAGTCAGCCGCGAAATCAGATGCGTTGGAAGTATGGGGCCTCGATACCGCTTACGATGAACGCGAAGAATACCTCGCGCTGGGCGCCGATCTCGAGCGCGCCTGGACGCATGAACGGGCCAGCCCGGAAAGCCGCAAGCGTATCCTTCGGGCGGCGCTGGTGGAGATCGTTGCGACCGTGCAGGGGACCCTGATCCTTCTGCGGCTCCACTGGCAAGGCGGCGATCACACTGAGCTTATGGTACGCAAACACCGCACCGGCAATCACCGCTGGACGACCGACGCCGAGACCGGCGCTCTGATCGCGGAGCTGGCTCGCCTGATGCAGGATCGGTCGATTGCCAGCCTTCTAAGTCGCCTCGGGAAGACAACCGGGTGTCAATCGGCGTCCAAAATTGACCCCCCTGAGTGGCACGTCGGAGGTTGTCCCGGTAGCCAATAGGACCCCCCCGCGCGGCTTCGTGGAGCGGGAGAGACCGCGCGCGGATCGCCGCTCTTTGCGCTCCTCACGCAGTCGCCTCCACGATGGCGCCAACGAAATGCCTGAAACTTTGCGAACGATTACGCGACGGGTCGATGTGGGCGGCCATGGCTTGTGCCGCTTCCATCTTGCGCAGCCCGGACCTGAAGTATCCGTGTCTTTTCAGGATTCGCTCGAAAGCCTCCCAGGTGCCTCCCGCGATGGAATCTGGGTCGCGGTACTTCGCCGGATTTGGGATGGCTGCAGACACCCGAGGATAGGCAGCCCTCACAGCCTGCCAATCGCCAAAGTACCACGCCTCCAGCTCTTCGATTACAACGCGGTTGGCCAATTGCCACAGCCGCTCTGCCGCCCGCGACCGCGAGAGCAAACCCGCTCCTCCGGCTGCCTCTTCTAGCTGCGTCTTGAGAGCATGGCAGTCGTCATTGTCGCGATCGACCATCACGACGATGCGATAGTCCTCAGGCAGCCATCTGGCATAACCTCTCAGGCGGCCCTCCAGCTTCTGCAGCAAGTCTTTCTTTCCCCGAAACGCATGGACCTCAAACGTTCGGTTCCCGGGCAACAAGCGCGGGAGCAGTCCCCGGAGAAAGACTTCCATGGACTGTTCCTCGACCAGAAACTCGAAGTGGCGCGTCATCACCGCGCACGGCTCTTGAAGTCGCGCGTGGGCGCGCCATGCGCCACAAGCGGATCGCCGACCCCGAATTGGCCTTCCATCCACAGGTCGCCCAGTTGAGCACCTTCGTGCATAAAGGCCTGCACGCGGGGTATGTCGGCGGAACGAATTGCTTGTGTGTGGCCCGCGTCGTCGCGCCAGAGGACGCGCACCTCCTTCGGCAGCAGAACGTCGAGGAAGAACGGCGAATGCGTAGTGACCAACAGTTGTGTGCGCGCGCAGGTGGCGCGGCACTCTTCCGCTAATCCCGGGAGCAGGCGCGGGTGCAGAAAGTTCTCGGGCTCTTCAATACCGATGAAGGACGGCGGGTCCGGATCGTATAGCAGTACCAGATATGCCAACATCTTTAGCGTTCCGTCGGAGGCGAAGCGCGCCAGCACCGGGTTGCTGAACGGTGCGTCCTTGATCTGCAGCAGCAGCCGACCGTCCGGCATTGCCTCGGCCAGCACACGCTCGACGCGGGGTACGCGCCGGCTCAAGACACTGAAAATGTGTTCCAGTCGCTTTGGGTGTTGCTCGGACAAGTATTGAATGACGTTGGCGAGGTTGTCGCCGGTCCTGTTTAGCTGCTCCTGCGGTCCGGCTTCGGGTTGGCCGCGCGCGCTGTCCGCTGAGAGGTAGGAGACGTGCCAACCGATGATGAAGTTTCGCAGGGTCGCCACTCGTGGATGCTCTTGGAACTGGCCAAGCGCGTTGACAGCGAGGAGATCCGGGGATTGCAACGGGATATCCTCGCGCGTGGCAGATTCATCCGGTGCCTCCCCGCTCACCGCGTGGCCGACTCCTTCACGATATTCGAGAAAGCGGAACGGTCGGCCGTGGCTGCCGCGCCTCCAGGCCAGCCACTCGTGAGCCACCAGCGGCCTTCCGGCGGGTTCGTCTACTGCCAAATGGTAAGTGATGACGGGTGTTCTCCGGCGCTCGCGATACTTGATCTCGATGGTCACCGGGCCGTCGGAGCCGCGGGTCTTGAGCTCCTTGCCGCGTCCGCGTCTGTCCCAAGCCCTCCGCAAACCCGACTCGAAGCACTCGGCGAGGAACGCGAACACGTCGAACATAGTGGACTTGCCGCTGCCGTTTGGGCCGAGCAACACGGTTAGCGGCGTTACGTCCTTGAGCTCAACATCCCTTAGCGCGCGGAAGTTCTGCACTCTCAGATACTCGATCCGGGCCGTGCTTGCGCCATCCGAAATCGTTCGGCTCACGGCATTTTCCTCATGGGTTCCCAGCGCACGTCGCGCAGATAATCAATTATTGCACGATTCGCTGGCATGATATCACGGTCGGTGTTCCGCCCGCAGGGCGGATTTGTACTTCAGCCTTTGGCTAGGCCGGCCAGCGAGTTGCCTGACATAGTGGACTTGCTCCCCGTGTCCTGATATGAGTGCCGCGAGGCAGCCGTGGGGACTGGCAAGCTGTGGCAGCTCTATCGGAGGTGGTGGTCGACATCGTGGCGGCGGAGGACGAGGCCCGCTTCCGCGACGTGATGCAGACACACCACTACCTCGGCGCGGTGCCGGGGATGGGCGAGACCGTGCGCTATGTCGCGCACCATCGAGGGCGATGGCTGGCGTTGGCGGTCTTCTCGGCAGCGGCGCTGAAGTGCGGTGCGCGCGATCGCTGGATTGGCTGGGACCGCGGCCTTCAGTTCGGTCGTCTTCACCTGGTCACCAACAACTCGCGCTTCCTGATCCTGCCCGGTGGTCCACGCAATCTCGGCTCGCGGGTGCTCTCGCTGTGCACGCGCCGTCTGGTGAGGGATTGGCCGATCCGCTTCGGTCACGACGTGCTGCTGGCGGAGACGTTCGTGGACCCGGCGCTCTTCCGGGGCACGGTCTACCGCGCGGCCAACTGGATCGAGGTCGGGCGCACCCGCGGCTTCGCTCGCGGCGGGGCCGGCTACAGCGAGCACGCACGGCCCAAGCGCGTGTTCCTTCTTCCCCTGTCCCGCTCCGCGCGGGCCCGGCTGCGGGCCGACGATCTCGACCCCCGTCTGCGACATGGAGTGCCGAAGATGACGCTCACCGCCGCACAGATGCGATCCCTCCCCGAGTTCTTCCAGGGCATCGACGATCTCCGCCGCCGCCAGGGCCGGCGCCATGCGCTGCCCACGGTACTGGCGCTCGCCGCCGCCGCGACGTTCTGTGGCATGCGCGGCTACAAGGCGATCAGCGAATGGGTCGACGACCTCAGTCCCAGGGTGCTGCAGCGCTTCCGCGTGCGCCGCCGCGACGGCCGGTACCGCCCGCCCAGCCTGTCGGCGATGCGCAGCCTGCTGATCCGCGTCGATCCGGTCCAGCTCGACGCCGCGCTCAGGGCCTGGCACGAGGCCCACGGCTCGGGCGACAGCGCGCTGGCCATCGACGGCAAGACCATCCGCGGCGCCATCGATGACGATGGCAGGCAGGCTCATGTGCTCGGCATCATAGGCCACGACACCAAGGCGCCCTAGGGTCAAAAAAACTTTCATGGCCGGCGGCTCGGCCACCCCGTAGAATGAAAATGTAGACGCGCTCGGCGGAGGCCGACTTCGGGCCACATCGGGGAAGCCTACCGGTCGTAGCCACCCAACCGGGCGCCTGTTGCCGACGGTGAACTCGGCGACGCCGGATGAGCGCCAGCGTCGCAAAGGGTTGGTTTGCGCCGATCCCCAGACATTTTCACGGCAAAAGTCGGCATGAGGCCCGACGCCGACGAAGGGGAGAAGCGCACCAACGAGATCGGCACCGTCATCCCCCTGCCCGGACTTGATCCGGGTATCGAGACGGTGCCCGACATCGCGGGCCGCACCGTCACCGCCGATGCTCTGCTCACCCAGCGCGCGCTGGCCTCCTATCTGCGCGACCGCGGCGCCGACTATCTGTTCACCGTCAAGGGCAACCAGCCCACCTTGCTCGACGACATCCGGCTCACTCTCGATGAGGCCATCGCAGGCCGCGCGCCGGACTTCGCGGACGAGAGCCCCAAGCCCGAGCACGGCCGCCGCGAGCGGCGCTCCATCTGGGTCTCCAGCGAGCTCAACGACTACCTCAACTTCCCCGGCGCCGGACAGATCTTCGCCGTGCGGCGCGAAACCCGGCACGTCAAATCCGGGAAGAGAAGCTGCGAGACGGCTTACGGCGTCACCAGCCTGAGTGCGCAGGCCGCATCGCCGGAACGCCTGCTCACCCTCAATCGCGGGCACTGGACCATCGAGGCGGCCCATCACATCCTCGACTGGAGCTTCGACGAGGACCGATGCCGTATCCGTTCAGGCTACGGTCCGGAGAACATGACCCTGCTGCGGCGCTTCGCCATCGGCGTTATCAAGGGGCGCGGGCTCGCTGTCGCCGAGACCATGCGCAAGCTGGCCAGGAAACCGAGGCGGGTTCTCGACTTCCTGAAAATGACCGACAACGTCGCTCCGCGGACAGCGCCCGGCTGACCGCCCCCTCCGGGCCGCGTCCATCGCCGCGACGCCAACCCTCGGAACGCCGGGGGCGAGCGGTCATGTCCAGATGAAGCCGTGCTCGACCCTCGCGGCCAAGGGCATCGCTATGCGGCGGCGCCATGGCGGCCAAATCCGGTGGCCAGCCCCGCAAGGTCCTCAACGAAAGCGGGTGGAGCATGATTGAGTGCCGGCAGCCAGCGGCGAAAATCAGAACGAATTTGCCGTGGTTCCGCCCGTGCCACGCAGGGCGAATTTATTGTCCGCCGGTCGAGCCGGGTGAGCTGACAGGGCAAATTTGTCCAAGCGGCTGGTAGGCGGTTGAGTTCTGGCCACGGGTTGTGCGGATCGGCTTTGTTACGGGGTTTGCGGCGGGGTCTGGCCGAGCATCCGGTTCGGTCAGACGGTTCTGGCAGTACCGTGTGGGCGGTGCCGTCGCGATTTGGCGGTGCCCCGACATGATGGATCGCGCCACCGGCGTGGTCGGGAGCGAGGGCAGGTACGATCTTTGCGCCCGGCTTGCCGGGCGCCGGGGTTCAGGCCGGCGCGGCGCGCTTTGCGGTCCTCGGCTGGGTGTTCCCGGTCATTTTCAGGAAGGCGAGGACGGCGCGGACGTTGCGGGCGAGCCTGCGCACGGTCGAGGCGACCTCGAGCCCCCGGCCCTTGATCAGGCCGATGGCGAAGCGCCGCAGGCGGGTCATGTTCTCGGGGCCGAAGCCTGTGCGTATGCGGCTGCGGTCCTCGTCCCAGGTCCAGTCGAGGCAGTGGTGCGAGCTGTTCTCGATGCACCAGTGGCCGCGGTTGAGGGCGAGCAGGCTCTGCGCGTTGGCCGTGCCGGGCGTGTGGCTGGAGATCCCGTAGGCGGTCTCGGTGCCGGTCTCGCCGGTCTTCTTGTCCTGGCGGGAGCGCTCGATCATGAAGACCTGGCCGACGCCCGGGAAGTCGAGAAAGCCGTTCAACTCCGTGCTCGTCCAGATTGCCCGCTGCTCGATGCGTCCGTGCGACAGCGCGGCCTCCTCCTCGAAGTCGGGCTCACGCTCCGGCGCCTCTTCGAAGAGCAGCGTCACATCGTCCCGCATGGTCTTCTGGTTCCCTTTCACGATGAACATGAAGTGCGCGCCCCGGTCGAGCAGGTAGCGGGCGAACTTGCGCTGGGTCAGCAGCGCGTCCGTCGTGACCGTCTTGCCCGCGATGTTCGGGATCAGGTCCACCAGCGCCGTCACGGTGCCGATCTCGTTGGTGCGCTTTGTCTCCTCGTCGGCCCCGACTTTCAGGAGAAGTTTTTTTGGGCGAGCGTGGCCTTGGTCTCGTGCCCGACCGCGCTCATGACATGAGCCTGGGTCCCGTCCTCGTCGATGGCCCCCCTCAGGGTCTTGCCGTCGATGGCAAGCGCCGCGTCGCCTGAGCCGTGGGCCTCCTGCCACTTGCGCAACGCCTCGTCCAACTGGTCCGGGTCCACCCGGATCACCACATTGCGGATGGTCGACATCGAAGGCGGCCGGCGCACCCCGTCGCGCAGCCGCACGCCGAAGCGGGCCAGCGCCTTCTCGCCGAGATCGTCGACCCACTCGGAGATGGCCTTCCAGCCTCGCATGCCGCAGAGCGTCGCGCCACTCGCAAGCGCGAGCACGCTGGGCAGCGAATGCCGCCGTCCCTTGCGCGTGCGGGGGTCGTCGATGTCCTTGAAGTAGGCGTAGAGCGACTCTTGCTGAGCGGCGCTGATCATGGTTCTCGGAACTCCTTTCTTCCACAACTCCCGATCCAGCCCGGCAGCGGACAGCCGGCGGCAGGCGTCGGGAACCAGGGGGCGCAGCAGCACAAGCTTCGGCGTCGAGCCGGCGACATAGCCCGAGCGGTGGCGCCGGAAGCCGCGGGTCTGGCCGACCGCCAGCCATCCAGCCGCCCGGTAGACCGTGCCCCGGAACCTCGCCGCGTCCACGAATGTTTCCAGCATCAGCACGGGGTGGCCGAAGCGGGCCGGCCAGTCGCGCGCCAAGCGCCGCGCGCAAAGCCCCAGCACCCGCGAGCCGAGGTTCGGAACACCCCGTCCCGGCAGGATCAGGAAGCGCGCGTTGTTCGCGATCAGATGCAGCCGCCCGTGCTGCGTGCGGAAGTCCCAGCCGATCCACTCGTCCCGCGCCCGGCACTTGCGCGCCGCAGCCGAAAACACGGCCAGCACCAGCCACTCGCCGCGCCGATGGGCGACGTACCACGCCGTCGCCCCCACCTTCGCAGACGCACCCAGGTAGTGATGCCCCTCCATCAGCGCGCGGAACCGGGCCTCGTCCTCCGGTCGGACAGCAGCGACATCGACCTCGGAAAGATCCACCGTAGAAACCGTCCCCCTGCTCGAAGCCGATCCGCAGCAGAACACCGCGAATCCAGTCGCCTCAATCCATAGCAGGGTTGGCGCGCGCTGACCAGACCCAAGGTCAACTCGTAGCGCAGAACTCAAAATCAGGCTTGGACAAATTCGCCCTGGGTGAGCTGAAGTCGGGGCTGGCCATTCTGTTCTCGATGTGGCAGTGTGCCGCTCATGGCGACGCTGCCGGTTCTGGATTCGTCCATTGATCTGCGCGCGGTCACGGTGCGCCCGACCTGGGGCGCGCGGGAGCACCGGCGCTGGGACCGGCTGGTTGAGGAGCACCACTATCTGGCGTTCCACGGCGTCATCGGCAAGGGCCTGCGCCATGTCGCGGTGCACGGCGAGACTTGGCTCGCACTGATCGGCTGGCAGCCTGGCGCGTTCAAGCAGGGCGCGGGATCGCTGGATCGGGTGGGTCGGCGGAGCAGCAGTTTCGGCGCCTGCATCTGATCGCCAACAACTCGCGTCATGCCGACAATAGGGTTATGCCGCGTTTGCAGCCCGGGGCATTGAATCCCCGGGCTTTTTCGCAAGCGTTGTCGGCATAATCAGGTCCCGTCCAACCCTGCGTTCCTGCCATACGGAAGCCTGTGCTGGCTTGTTGCCGGCCTGTGATGGGCCGCATGGGCGTCGCTTTACTGACCGTTGTTGGCGTTGTTGGATGTGTTTCCCGGCGACTTTGATGATGCATTGAGACCCCGATAGCTGGATCAGCATCCAGCTCAGCCGCCAGGCTGTCCGACGAACCGAGGCCACCTCACCCGTGCGAGGCCCCAGGTGTCGAACAGGCCGGGTGTGACATGCCCCCGGTCGACGAGCTTGCGGATCGAGGATGCGCGCAGCGCCGTGATCCAGTCGATGCCGTTGGGCGCGAGGTCGCGGTCGATGCGGGTCTGCGCGATCATGCCGCGGTCCCCCACCAACACCACCCGCCGGATGCCGAAGCTGTCGCGGACCTTGCGCACTTGGCTGGCCAGCGTCATCGGGTCGCCGGTGTTGCCGGCGAAGGCCTCGATCGAGACCGGACAGCCATCGCGGGTGCAGAGGAGGCCGTAGACGATCTGCGGGCGGTCGCCCCGGCGATCCCTCGAATAGCCGCGCTTCGCCATGGGGCAGGCGTTGCCCTCCATGTAGCTCGAGGACACGTCGTAGAGGACGAGATCGTCCTCTCCGAGATGGCGCCGGGCGAGCTTGCGCTCGATCGCGCCCTGTCGCGCGCCCAGCCAGTCCATGGCGGCGTAGAGTTCGTCGACGCTGACGCCTTCGACGCCGAGCAGGGCGGCGAGGGTGGTTGTGCCGGCCGCTCCCAACTCGCGCTCGACGCGCAGCTTGGCGCCGGGCCGGATCAGGCGGGCGACGATCATGGCGATGACGAGGGCCCTGCGGCGATCGGGCCGGTGGAAGATGACGCGGTCGAGGCCGATGTCGCGAAGGGTGCCGAGTGAGGCGCTGACGGCGCCGTGCGCCCGGCTGGCGCGCAGTTCGACGTCGGCGCTGTCGGGATTGAGGGCGGGTCCGCGCTTGAGGGCGCGTTTGAGGGCTTCGATGGCGTGTTCCGGGAGGGCGGAGAGGTTGCACAGGGTGCGCTTCTTGGGTTTTCCGTCCTGCCAGTAGGACTGTCTGAGGAGGTGGCAGCGGGAGTTTCCGGATTGGGTGGTTTCGATGTGCATATGGGCGTGCCTAGAGAATCGGGGGAATCATATCGGGAGGGACTGGTTCGACGAAGGAAATATTAGGGGCTTATACCTGATGGTTGACAAACCACATCATGTAGAGGTCTCGAGAACACCCGATGTCCCACATGTAGATCACGTCAACTATTGTATATAAGCCCCAAATATTACGGCACGAAGATCATCTACTGACTAGTATTCAGGTTTTGGTGGATGCGCCGGGACGGCGTGATCCAGCGCCGGAGCGCCGAATCCCGGCGGTTTCGGCGATCGTTTCGGGAATTTCGCGCCAAATCGGGCGCAAAACTGCGCAGAAGGGGCGGAAACAGGCAAAATCCGGCGAAATCGGCAATCAGATGCTAACGGAAGTTGGGCTTAAGGATTTAGCAGGTTCGCGAGAGCCTGCTAAATCTGTTTGAACGAAGGCGCGGCCCACGAGCACGGTCATTGGCTATGTGGAAGGAGCTTCGGCGGAGCGAAGTGACCCGCTCGCTCAGGCCGTGGTTTCCGGGAGGATTGGCGTCTTGCTGGCCGTCGGGGTGGGCTCGGGAGCGGTGCTGGCGCCGGATTGAGCGGGCCGGGGTCTTGTGGCTGCCCGGCCAGTGCGAGCGGAGGCGAGCCCTCCGGTATGCGGTCCTGGGAGCATCGCGAGCAGGGCATTTCTCATGGCTGCGCACCATAGGGCGGGCGCCTGTCCGGTGGGCCGCGCGTTGAACGGGGCTCGTGCTCACGGGGGATTTCGCGGACGTGCCGCAACAGGCCGCCGCAGTGAGGGCACGCGATGGGCGCGGCGGCGATCTCGGGCTCGCAGTCGCGGCTGCGATCATGATCGTCTTCGGGCATTTCGTCGGGGATGGCGTAGCCCACGGTGCCGAGAGCCTCGCGCGCGCTCTCCAGCGTCCTCGCGCGGCACCCGTTGGCGAGGATGCCGAAGTGGCGGATGCGGTGCATCCCGTCCGGCAGGACGTGCATCAGGAAGCGGCGGATGAACTCGTCGACGCTGAGGGTGAGCGTCCCGTATCGGGGTCTTCTCTGCCCCGGCGAGGCCGGCTTGCGGTGGCGGAAGGAAACGTTTTCGCCATCGAAGGCGGTGATGCGGCTGTCGCCGATGGCGATCCTGTGCGTGTATTGCGAGAGGTACCGGAAGACCTGCTCAGCCCCCCGGAATGGCCGCTTGGCGTAGACCACCCAGTCCTTGCCTCGGGCAGCGGCGAGCATGGCGTGGAACTCGCCGGGATTGGCGAGGTGGGCGACAGTGCCGTGGAACTCCAGCTCCCCCCGCCCGCGGGCCTATCAATGGGACACAGTTGACAAGGTAGTGCCGCGTCTGCATGTTCTGTGCATGCAGATTGGGCTTCGGCATTTGAGCGCCGGGACGGTCGAGTGGCTGAAGGGGGCGTCCGGCGAGACGGATCGGACGCGGCATTCTCTGGCGCGCGAGTTGTGCGAGCGCGAGAACAGGCGCAACCCTCGGGGTGTTCCGTGTCTTGCCCAGGCGAGCAAGGCCCTCATGGCCTCCGAGGAAGCGGAGAGCGTCCGGGAATCGGCACCCCGTTGCATGGATGACGAGATCGATGGCGCCACCCCCTCCCGTGCCGCGCAGGTGATCGAAGAACTTCTCGCCGTTGATGCTGACGACCGAGCCCTCGCGCCTGAAGCGCGCCCGGTCGGTTGGGTCTCTTCGGTAGCCGAGAGCGGCGGCGACCCGGTCGAGGGGGATGTTGCGGCAGGCGGCCGGGGGATCGCCGCCGCTCATTGCCGGGTCCCGGCGAAGGCCTGCTTGGAAGGGAGGCGGGCTGCGGGTGTTACCCGTTACCGTTACCCTCCCTCTCTAGGCGTTCGGGGCGGTAACGGTTTTCGGTAACGCCCCCTGGCGGCCCTTGCCATTGACGGCGGCCGTTGGCGCGGCCGCGCCTTTGGTCCCGGCAGCGGCGATGCGGTAGCCCCCCTCGGGAACGCGCTCGACACGTCCCTCGCGGATGAGCTTGTGCAGGACCTCGGCGACGGTGGCGGGCCGGGTGGCGGCTCGCTGGCGGATCTGGCGCTGGGAGAGCGGGCATTCTGCGCTCTCGATCGCCTGCAGGATACGCTGCCCGGCATCGGCCGGGGCCTCGCTCCGAGCATTGTCCGGCTCGGCCTCCTGCCTGGCGTGGAAGGCCGGTCCATATCCGTCTTCGACGAGCTCCAGCTCGATGTCGGCGAGGTCCCGGGCATCGCGATGCTCGACGGTCATGACGATCTTCCTGTCACGCCGGCGCAGGTAGAGATTGCTGTCTCCCCAGGCGTGCAGCTCACTGCTCCCGCGCAGGGCCTGGCCCGGCCGGCTGCCGTCGCTCTAGCCGGTCAACTGCGCGAAGCGCCTTCGTTCAATCACGGTCAAATGCGGCCAGATTTTGCAAGCGTGCGGCGCACCACGCTCGCCATCGCTCAGGGCTGCGGCGCGGGGGCCGCCCTCTGGATCGGCGCTCACCGAGACCGCGTGCCAGCGTTCGGCGGCGCCCGGATCGGTCAGCCGGTCGAGCTCCGCCTCCCGGTCGAGCCACGCGTCGCCGGCATCGCCGAGCGCCTTCCAGCGCTCCTCCAGGCCCATGTCGGCCATGCGCTGCTGCTTGATCTTCGCGAGCAACAGAAGCTTGCGCACCGCGCGGCGCAGAACGCTATCCGGCAGCGGGTCCGGCACGCTCGCCCTGTGCACGATGTAGCGCGAGAGATCCATGCCCGCGTCGGCAGCGAGTTTGCGAATGCGCGCCCATTCGCTTGCGGTCGCCATCACCGCGTGCTGTGCGCGGCGCTCCGCCGGCCGTTGGCTCATGAGGGTGCCCCGATGACAGGGCAACACGGGGTGACGCGCCTCGCCAAGCCCCTATTCCGGCTTCCAGCACCTGCATATTTCCATATAATGCAGATCACCCAATGCCTTCCGGATACGTCGACGCCTGCTTCCGCCTTATGCACTCGATCCAGACATATTTTCACCGCATTCCCTCCGCCACGACAGATCCGATCGACCAGACATACGGCTTTACTTCCCAGATTACAACTGAGCCCCCAACGCCCGAATTTTTATATCAGACCAGAACCGCCACATTTTACTTGCGCCATCCCACAACCGTCTGTAACATAATACATAATGGAGAGACAAAGCAACCCGCCCAAACGACTGAATCACTCCACCAAAATCAGTTAAGGACTCACACCTTAACTCAGCCGCCAGGCTGTCCGACGAACCGAGGCCACCTCACGCATTGTACGCCCTCCTGCCCTATCATCAGAACGAGAGCCGAACATCCACGGCTCTTCCTCCTCGCCGACTAAAGGAAAGCCCACATATTACGCGTGATCCGGCATGCAATGCTTCCCACTCCGCCGCCTCGCTTTCAGCTATAGATGCAAACACGTCTTGTGCAAATTGCAACAGTTGAACAAAAGCGTAACCTTCTTCCTTCCTTTGCATCAGACCGTCATAGAAAACCATTGTGCCTTCTCTCTCAACAGCTGCACCACCCTGAGTCCGATACCTACCCGGCGCTCTCGCGTTAATTGCGCCAAACAACCTTTCTGATTCTTCAAAATGCCTCTGCAGAAACAGCTCACGTGCACACCAGAACTGCCCTTCGAAGTTGTTATCTCCTTCAGTGAAACTTCGCCTCAAGTGCTCTAACCCCCCTGCCGTGTCATCGGTTGCGATGAGCATTTTCCCCATTTCCAAATGAGCTACCTTACTTCCCGGGTTATCGCGAAGGCAAGTTGCCAATACTCTCTTGCCACTTTCTGTGTCTCCCATGCCTACGAATCTTCGCGCCAGCCGCACCGCTAACCAATCCTGTCTCGGATTCAAATTAAATGCGCGCTCCAGAGCCTCATGTGCGCGGCTTGTTTGATTTAGATGGTCTCGAAAGATCGCTTCCGTCGCAAGTATCTCCGAACTTTCCGGAAACAGCTGCAGTGCACTCTGCAGCGTCACTTCCGCTTCCTTTACAGCATCCACGAACCCGACCGGAGTACCTTCTTTTTCAGCCGCGCTAAAGGCATCAACGACCTCGGCCACTTCGTCCACTGCTAGCCGGGCCCGCGTATACAGATCATACTCGCTCAACCGACCCGTGCCTCCTCCCAATTTTGCGCGGGCACGTCGACGCAGCGCCCGCTTTTGTAGCGAGTCATCAGTTTCATTAGCTAAACGCCTTGCGATTTCCGCCTGAGTATGCTGAATGCTGTGGCTCCTAGAGTTTAGCTGGTGGGCATGTTTAGCCGCTTGCTCCGCGAGTACTAGAGAACCGCCCCGGTGTTGAATCTCGAAGACGGCACGCTGATGCCAAACAAAAGCATCATTAGGTACCGCATCTTGAACATGATCGTAAAATAGGCGTCCCAACTCTGGACTCGGGAATATCTCCGCAATGCGACGACCTCTGATTAGTCGGGAGAACGTCTCCCTATCCGACGAGTAGTCGATATTAATCGCCCCTACCATTCCAACCAAATGATCATATTTGTCCTCGGGCGATGGTAAAACGCGATTAAATACCATTTCAGCCACGTGCTGATGTCGACAGGTATAATATACGTCAAAGCTATGACGATCGCGTACCACATGAACCACGTGGTCGAGAGGAGCAAGGAACTCCCGCTCAAACCTGTCAAATCCAACGCCAGACGCCCGAGAAATAAGACCTGCACGTACCGGTGCTCCAAATTGGTGGAGGGCACAAATGTCCAGATACAGGCCTCGCGCGGACTCGGGTTCAATTCGCCGATATTCATCTACTACGATTTCTTCAAATGGCACTCCTAAGGTGGCCTCATGCAAAGCCACGAGCAGCTGACGCTCGGCGGCCTTAGTAAACGCCTCGATGCGTGCTGTCGGAGTCTGGTCTTGGAGAAGTCCTAGAGATCCATGGCGCTCCAGCAACTCCAGGAGCGCTCCTATCTCCTTTTCACTTAGATAACGCACTGCGAACTCTTGTCGGACAAACGGTTCTAGTTGCTCACAGTAGATATTCCACTCATTGTATCGCTCCGTTCCAACGACCGTTATAGGTATCGTCCGCGCACGGGCGGCGTGCAATAAGTCTCGCAGCTCATCTCTAACCAGCGCTAAGCGATCTACGAAAACAAAAATGCGCTTAGCTGTAAGTCGATTAATTTCCTCTACGGCCTCTATTTGTACTCCCGCGGGACTGTCGACATAGATAGCTAACTGATCGAAAGTGACCCCCGTCTCCCAAGCGACCCGCTTGAGGGAAATGGTCTTACCATTTCCTCCGGGGCCCTTGAGGACAAATAGCTCCGCCGATAGTCGATCCTCTTCGGAAAGCAGAATCGCATCAACCAAAACAGAATCGGCAAAGTTGCGGCGAGCGTCCAGATTCTGCAGTATGCACCCCCAGCCGTCATCATGCCCACGATAGAAGTCTTTGGGATCTTGTCTGGGAGCAACCAACGCTGAATGAACGTGCGTAACATCGTTGGAAAGATAGCTCGCCAGCGAAGGTGACTCCGAGGCACCCGTTGTGCGATAGTGTTTACGGATGGAAAGATCTCCACCTCCAAGATCTACTGGGATTGTCCTAGCGGCACTAGGAATATCTTCGTCAAGCCTCTTTAGGAAGTCCTGGAAGGTAATGTCTATAGGGATAACCCGATTAGTAATCCAGTAACGGGATTCGAAATCCGTGATTCCCGGGGAAAGCAAAAAGTAGGATGGTCTGCCAATACTGGGGTCGGTCAAATCAAATAGCATGTGCTGTACGTGGGGATCGGAAATGGAGTAACCCGCAAATAGTATCGGATATTCGTAACCTAGATCTCGAAAGCGCGCGTAAAATCTGGTGCGGTATGCTTCGTAACTGGCATATTGCTCGTTACCAAGGATAATTGGTATTTGTGAATCATGACAATGGTCAATGCAGCCGTGCAATTTATAGTACGCTACCGGATGCGTTTCCTTATGAAGTCTCACATCAAAATTGTCGCCATCCTTCACCGTCTTTACAAGATGTTGCAAGGAATGCGGCGCCTGGCTATAAGCTCTCTCCACAAGTATGTCGAAATTTGTTGTAATAATAGCTCGCCAACGAAAAGTAGGGATAAGAAGGTGATGTGGCGCCGGCCCAAACGGTTCGAACAGGTCTCGTAGAAACGAATGAAAAGAAGTTAAACCTACCTCATTAGATGCCATAGCAGATACAGCAGTGAGTGGCTTATCCTTTAGTTGTCCATCGAGGAACTTATCGCAAATCATGTCGCGAAGATCGGTTCCTTGAGGAATAGTCTGCCCAGCGGGATGGGTCGCTTGGTGATTGGCCCCGGCCCCTAAGAATAGGACGGCCCTTTGGTCGCGAATGGCGTTGGTCAGGTTAGCTGGTAGATCGGTCATGGTGATATAGACTTGGTGCCGTTGGGTTTGACGGTTCAGTATCGGAGGTCGACCGCTCGTCAGGACATGAGCGCGGATGAATGTTAGTTGACTGTTGTCGACGAAGCCATGGTTGGGGTAGCCGGCCTGGTGCTTTCAAGCGCCGCCGGGACCGGCTTACTGGGCAGCCGGTATTCCAACATGGAGGGGATTCTCCTGACTTCGACGGTTGAGCCGGATTTCGGCTGATCTCCCGCGTGGAGATTTCAACGAAGACAATGACTTAGTGGTAGCGGTGCGGTCAAGTCGGTTTGTTGTGCCTAGTGGGTATTTTGTGTTGGCGATATCGCCGCTGCGCGCTACACTCCCCCCATGTTCGTGCGCATCAAGTCCACCCCTAACAGCCCGCGACGCTCGGTCCAGCTCGTCGAGGGTGTCCGGTTTCGTCATGCTCGGACTGCTGGTCCTGATAGCGATCATTGGACCCGTTCTTACTCCCTATGATCCGGAGCGCGCGTCACTACTCGAGATCATGCAACCTCCGAGTCTCACGCACTGGTTCGGCACCAACAGCTACGGAGCCGACATCCTCGCAAGAGTCATTCACGCCGCTCGCCTGGATCTCCTGATCGCCGTCGTCAGCGTCGGGGGAGGGCTGCTGGTCGCCATGCCGATCGGTGCGTTGCTGGGCTATTCGCGAGGATGGTGGAACGCGCTCGTCATGAGAGCGCTCGACTTCATCCAGTCGTTTCCGCCGTTCATTCTGGCCATGGCACTGGCCGCCGTCGCAGGCTCCAGCGTGTCGAATGTGATCTTGATCATTGCAGACTTCCTGACCCCGAGCTGGAAAGGTGTGGGCGGTCCCTATAGTCATGGTCTTGAGGTTGCGCACAAATCTCGTCTCCCTGGGCCTCGCGGCTCCGTGCAGCACGGCGGCCGCCAGAAATTTTGAGTTGATACGGAACGTCTTGCCGGAGCCACCCGTCGCAACCGGAAAGCCGCAGAAACTGGCGCTTTCGTCTCGTCTCGCTGGCCGGATCTCCACGCAAACTGTGTCACCCAAAATTATCAGAGGTCAGGAAGTCTGCATTGGTTTTCTGAACGTGCCGATTTTCGCCCGGCTAATCCGTTCTGAAGTGCTTGCCTACCGAGAGCGCGCATTCGTGGAGGCTGCACGCTGTGCGGGCAACAGTGGTCTGCGTCTCGTGCTTCGCCACATTCTGCCCAATGCAATGTCGGCTGCGGTGGCACAAGCCTCGGTGAACATCGGCTGGGCTCTGATTCTGACCGCCGGCTTGAGCTTCGTGGGCGCTGGGGTCGAGCCACCCACGCCGGAGTGGGGAGCCATGATCTCCGAAGGTGCGGAGTACATCATCACCGGAGAGTGGTGGATCGCCACCTTTCCTGGATTGGCCCTATGCCTGACCGTGCTCTCGTTCGCCCTGGTCGGGGAGGCACTCAGCAATTGGCTGGACGTGCGTCGCTAGGGACCGGGGACCATGGCCCAGACGGCACCACTCTTGGAGATCGAGGAGCTCGAAGTTCGATTTCCAGCACCCGGGGACGAGGGCGAAATCGTGGTTCTTGATCGGGTGAACCTCGAGATCCGCGCCGGGGAGATCTTCGGCGTCATCGGCGAAACCGGTGCCGGCAAGTCGCTCTCCGCGTGGGCGGCAATGAACCTCCTGCCGGTGGGCGGGCGGATGACCGGGGGCGATATTCGCTGGAACGCATAGGCAATAGCCGCACCCGGAGAGAGTAAGCGGGAACGAACTTCGCCGCTAACGACCCAGGTACCCTGCCACTGAGATCGCCATGATGGCGGTCGCGCATCGACGACCCAAGTGGGCGTCCTGCCACGGCGTAAGCGTTCCGAGAGGCCGTGCGGTACCGCCCTACCGGGTGTCAATCGGCTTTCAAAATTGACCCCCCTGAGTGGCACGTCGGAGGTTGGCCCACCGGGGCAAGCGAGCCGCAGGGGAGGCCCGCGTTGGGGTCAGGAGCGGTTCTTGAAGCGCCAGCTCTCGCCACCGGCGCCGCCGGCACGGACTGCATAGCCGGCGACTTCCACGGGCCTGACCACGAGGAGGTCTGGGGCGTGCTCGACACCGGGGCGTATGTCGGCGCGTTCGGGGCGAGGCGGGAGCGCTGAACGGCAGGGCCGTATCGATTGCCTACATGGCGATGATGTCTGCGATGGCCTTTCCGACCCTCTCGGCGGCGGCTTCGATGTCGCGGTCGCCGAGGTGGGCGTAGCGGAGCGTCATGCGCGAATTGGAGTGGCCAAGCAGCCGGGAGACGACAGGGACCGGCACGCCGTTCATTACCGCGTGGCTGGCATGGGTATGCCTGAGGTCGTGAAGCCGGCAGTCCTCGATGCCGGCCTTGCGGCGGACCCGGTACCAGAGGGAGAGTTCGGACCCGCGCGGCCGCGACGGATCGCGCGGCGAAGGGAACACGAACCGGCTTTCTCCCCGCTTCTGGCGGTCCAGGATGCTCCTAGCCTGGGCGTTGAGGAGAACCTTTCTCGGCCCGGTCTTGCTGTCGGCGAGCATCAGCGCGCCGCCCTGGACCTCGGACCAGCGGAGCCCGGCGATTTCTCCCCTGCGGCATCCGGTGAGAAGCAGCAGGCGGACGATGTCGGCCTGCGGCCTGAAGCGCTCTCCCCGCTTGGCCTCTTCGTCGAGGACGGCGTGAAGACGCGCGATCTCCTCGCGCGACAGGAAGCGCGTCATCGGCGGCCGGCGGTTGGGCGCGATGCCCTGCGCGGGGTTGCTGTCGAGGAGGCCGCGGGCGATGGCGAGGTTGAAGATCGAGCGAAGCAGCTTGAGCGCGTTGTTGGCGTTGCCGGGCGCGGTGCGGCTGAATGCGTCGAACCAGCGCCTGACCTGCGCGGGGGTTATGCGGTCGAGCGGGGTCGCGCCGAAGGCGGGGAGGAGGCGGGTATCGAGCAGGCAGGCATAGGACTTCCCGGTCGCGGGCTTGCAGCGCCCGAGAATCGCCTCCTTCCATGGACCCTCCACGAACTCGCGGAACAGGGGGGCGGCGGGCGCCGGACGGACGGGCTTGTCCGTCTCCGGGCTTGCCCGGCGCTCATGGCACTCCCGCCGCGCCTGCTCCACGGTCCTCGTCGAGACCGGGCCGAGGGAGACGCGCCTGGAGCGCCCCCCGGCGCGCTCCAGCAGAACCCAGGTCTTTGCGCCGCTCGGACGGACCCGGACCCCGAGGCCGGGCACGCTCTTGTCCCAGACGGCATACTCCCGCGCGCGGGGGCGGAGACCTGCGACGGCGTCGTCGGTGAGCTTCCTGCGTTCCCTTGCCGGCACGGCTCAGCTCCCCAGCACGGCGCCGATGGTCTCGGCGGCCTGCCGCGTCATCGCGTCGGCCGGGTGGGCATACTTGAGGGTGGTCCCCGGATCGGCATGTCCGAGCAGTCTGCCGATGGCGAGCACGGTCTCGCCCTCGCGCAGCGCGATGCTGGCATGGGTATGGCGGAGATCGTGAAGACGGGCGTCGCCGAGATCGGCCTCCGCCCGGATGCGCCACCAGAAGCTGTCCAGCCAGTGTCCGCAGTGCGCGCGTCCGGTATGGGGCGACGGAAAGACCCAACGGCCGGTCCGCGCGATGCCGTCGAGGACGGCCCGCGCGGGCGCGGACAGCCAGACGGTCCTCGGTCCGGTCTTGGAGTCGCGCAGGAACAGGCGGCCCTCGCGGTAGTCGGACCAGCGGAGCGTCAGGATCTCGCTCTTGCGGCATCCGGTCAAAAGGAGCAGGCGGATCGCGGCGACCTGCCCCGGACACGCCTCGGCGTGCGCCGCGAGCGCCCGGGAGAGCCTCCGGATCTCGTCGTCCGACAGGAACCGCTCGCGCCCCTTGCGGCGGTATCGCCGGATGCCCAGGCAGGGGTTGGAGCCCTCGGGCCGCAGCCCCATCCGTTCCGCCTCCTTCATGACGACGGAGAGGATCGGCATGGACCTGTCGGCGGCGGCCGGCGTCGCGGCGAGCGAGGCGAACCAGTTGCGCACCTCCTGCCGGTCGATATCGGCGACATTGCGCCGCGCGAAATGGGGCATGATCTGGTTGCGGAGGTAGCCCCGGTTGACAGCGAGCGTGCGCGGCTTCCATGTCCGCTCGTACTGCCGGAACACGGTTTCCGCGACGGCCTCGAAGAGCGCCTCCTCGGGACGGGGCGGCGCGGTGTCGCCCCGCCTGATCGCGGCCAGCATCCCGCTCGCGCGCGAGCGCGCCTCGATCACGCTCATCGCCTCGGCGTCGCCTATGATCTTCCACACTCGTTTGCCGCGATGCTGGCAGTGGACGAAGAAGCGCTTGCCGCCCGAGGGCAGCACCCGGACGCCGAACCCCTTGAGCTTGCCGTCGCGGACGTCGTAGGCGGCCTTGCGGGGCTTGAGCGCCCCGATGCGGGCGTCGGTGAGGTTGGTTCTGGGCATGTCCTCTCTCCCGGTTGCGGTTGCAGCCAGGGAACCGGGCGTTGACCGATCCGTCCGGATGCAACAAGATGCGGGAGAAAAAGCGACCCTTAGTCAGACAGTTAGCACCGCAGGTGCGCCGTCTGGTGTGCCGACGGCGGGGACCCGCTCCGCAGCGCCGCCCCCACCGCCCGCGTCACGGCCTGCCTCTCGCTCGCGGCGGCGCACAGGCCTGTGGCGGCGGAAGGACGACGGGGAGGCGGACGGCACCACTTCGTCATCCGGGGGACGCTCAAGGCAGGGGTGAGGCGTGCGCCGGTCTGTCGCCGCGCCCCGGCCGTGGCTATGATGGCGGCCGTGCGGCGGAGACCACTCCGCCGCAGTCACTCGGCCGGTGGCCCGGCGGCGGGCTGGCCTCGGCAGCTCAAGGAAGGCAGGTGGTTCGGAATGCGGGAAGGCGGTTCAGGATCGGCGCCCGGCGCCACGGTCGTTGCAACGGTCAAATGGTTCAATCCGGTGAAGGGGTTCGGTTTCCTGACGCCGGCCGACGGTTCGCCCGACATCTTCTGCCATGTGTCGGCGGTGTCGCGGGCGGGCTTCGACGCTCTGCCCGAGGGCGCGACCGTCACCTGTGAGGTCGAGCAGGGCCGTCAGGGTCAGCAGGTCTGGCAGATCCATGCCGTCGATACGTCGACCGCGACCGCGAGCCCGGCGAGGAGCGGCGCGCCGCCGCGCGGCGACTACGGACATCTTCACGGCGAGCGGGGTCCGGCTCCGTCCCGCCGCGTTGTGGCTGCCGTGAAGTGGTTCAATCCGGCGAAGGGTTTCGGCTTTCTGGTTCCCGACGACGGCTCGCCCGATGTGTTCTGCCATGCCTCGGCGGTCCGGGACGCCGGATACGACACGCTTCCGCAGGGCGCGACCGTGACCTGCGAGGTGGCGGAAGGCCAGCGGGGTTCGATGGTGTCGTCCATCGTGGCTGTCGATACCTCGACCGCCATCGTCGAACCAGCGGGCCGCGACGAGCCGTACCGGGACCGGCGTGAGCGAAGGTGGGACCGCGTCGAGCCGGCCGGGCCGGTCGAGGAACGCTCCGGCCTGGTCAAGTTCTTCAACGCCGCCAAGGGATACGGCTTCGTGGTGCCGGACGACGGCGGGCCGGACGTGTTCGTGCCCGGCAGCGTGCTCGATCGCGCGGGCCTCGGCGGCCTGGAGCCGGGCCAGCGCGTGAACGTGATGGTGGAGCAGGGAGCGCGCGGTCCCCAGGCGAGGGATATCGAGTTCATCTGAGGCGGAACTCCGGCGCGCGCCGGTATATCTCACATGCCGGGATGCGCGGCCGGAACGCAGGCGCCGATCCGGCCGAGCGGCGGAGAGCTATTCGACCATCCGCTTGAGGCCCGCCAGCGGCCGGACCTTGACTGCCGTCGAGGCCGGCTTTGCGGCCACCTGGATTTCTTCGCCGGTCCGCGGCGAAATCATCGTCCGCGCCTTCGTGGCGGGCTTGCGCACACGCATGATCCTGAGCAGGCCGGGAAGCGTGAAAGTGCCGACCGCGCGCTTCTTGATGTGGCGCTCGATGAGAACACCGAGCTCGTCGATCACCGCCGCAACGTCTTTCCTGGGAAGGCCCGTCGATTCGGACAGCGAAGCCACCAGTTGCGTCTTGGTCATCGCTTCCTTGAGCGCGGTGGCCTTGCGGGGACGGGATGTTGCCATGTGCTGGACCTCCGATGATCTTGTGGAGCGGCTGCATACTACGCCGGAGAGCGGGCGCCAAGAACCGCCGGCCCCTTGCAGGGCCTTGTCGACGATTCCCGGTTCCTCGAACCGGGTCTCGGCCGGCCCGCGGCCGAGCGAGCGGTCTCCACACGGTGCGGTCGGGCGCTCCCGCTTGCGCTCCGGCAGGCGTGCAAGCTCGCCCGAGAGATCGCCGCTGAAGACTGCACCCGCCCGGGTACGCCGGTCTCGCAGCTTGCCCGAACAATCCGTGTGGGTAGTTTGAGCGGTAGACGGAACCTGCAACCATGCGAGCGAAGACGGACAACGATCGGCCCACAGTCCGCATCGGCACCTGGAATGTCGAGTGGGCGGGAGCGAACAGCGAGCGGGGCGCTCGCATTGCCGCCGCCCTGAAGGCACCCGATTGCGACATCGTGTGCGTGACCGAGGGGTGCGCGGACATCCTCCCGGCCGGCGGCCATGCCATCGATGCCGGACCGGATTGGGGCTACGGCCACGAAGAGGCACGGCGGAAGATTCTCGTCTGGAGCAGGCATCCGTGGGCCGCCGTGGACATCGGCAGCTCCGGAGCGCTCCCGGCCGGGAGGCTGGTGGCGGGGATCACCCTGACCGCGCTGGGGCCGCTGACGGTGGTCGGGGTCTGCATTCCCTGGCGGGACGCGCACGTGCGGTCGGGCCGCAAGGACCGCAGCCAGTGGCAGGAGCACGAGGCGTGGCTGGCGGGGTTCGAGAGTCTGCCGTACCGGCACGCCAAGAGGCGCACGGCCGTTCTGGGCGACTTCAATCAGCGGGTTCCGCGACGGTCGCAGCCGAAGGGGGTGCATGCGGCGATGCTGCACGCGTTCGAGGGTTTCAGCTTCGCGACTGCCGGGGAGCTGGAGGGTGCACCGGGCAGGGCGCTCGATCACATCGCCCATACGCCGGACATGGCGCCGGCCGGCGGCATCGGGTTGTGGCCCCGGGAAGACCGTCACGACAATCGCCTGTCCGGCCGCTTCGGAGTATGGGGCGACTTCGCCTTCGGCGCGACCGGCAGGCGGCTCGCAAGATGGGCTTGAGGATTGTCTCGTCATTGCCGGAGGGAGCGTGCCGGACCGGCGTGTCCGATGGTGGCCGTTCCCGGATCGATGGTGACTTGGCGGGATGGCTGAATTGCGGGAGGAGTAACCGGCGGCTTCGCGTTGACGCGGCCGGTCAGCGCGATCCCGTCTTGCCCGGGATTTAGTCCTTCTGCCGGGCTTGAACGCAGTCGGGAATCTTCCCATCCTGACGAAGGATAGTTCCATGGTCGTCGGTCCGCGTCGAGCAGCGCATGCGCGCCGGCGGGCGGCTACAGTCTCTCGCGGAGGAAAGGTCGATCCTGGTGCAACCCATCGCTTGCGTGCCGGAGGCGGCCGCGGAAGACGGCCTCCAGCCGGCGGTGCTGCCGGAGTTCGTGACGCCGGACTGGCTGAAGGAGAACCACCACCTGATGAGGGCCGACCTGCGGAAGCTGGCGTCGGCGATGGCGGAGGAGTATTCGGACTGGCCGGCGGCGGTGGACGGCAGCGACGACGCGGCGTTCTGGCGCGCCGTTCACACCCTTGCGCAGCGCTGGGCGTGGTTCCTGTGGCTGTTCGAGGAGCGGATCCTCGAACTGTTCGGCCGGGTCAAGGGGCGCAAGAAGCAGCTCGGCCGACTGGTTCTCAAGTCGGCCTCCGAGCGGGCGCAGGCGCTGCGCCCCGCCACGCCGGGTGTCTCCGAGGAAACGATACTCGACCATTTCGAGACGCTCTGGGAGGAGGGGGAGCGCGAACTGGTCGCGCAATCGGTCTGGGTCCTGTGGTGCACCGGAGGCCCCGAGTCCCGCTACATGATGTCATCCTGGCTGGAGGAGCCCGAGATCGAGCGCCTGGTGGGGCATGCGGTCCATCGCAGCCGCTTCCGGGGCCTTGGCGAGCGCGACGATCTGGTGGATCGGCTGGCCTGCGAGGCGGGCGGGCCGCATCTGGAGAGGCTGGCCGCGCGCGCCGACGACGACTGCGCCCTGCTGCGCAAGGACATGACCGATGCCTACGGCCGGCTGAAGACGTATGTCACCGAGCATGACGAACCGTCAGCGAGCCTTTTGTCGTACCTGGTTCTTGAGTTTGCAGCGCTCGCTGACGAGCTCGACGAGATCGAGACCGCGCGGAACCTGGCCCTTGCGCGCTGCCGCCACGGCGCCCTGCGCACGCTGCTGGAGGGAGCCGTCGGAGCGGCGGGGCAAACGGCGCCTGCCGAGGAGGCGGGTGCGCTGACGGGGCGCATCGAAGCGCTGTTGCTGGATACCGCCCTGCCGCGCTGCATCCCCGACCCCGAGTGGGAGAGTTGCCGGGAGCAGGCGGAGCGCTTCCGCAGCGCGATCGTCGAGCCGGGCGCGCACGAGCTTGCCCTGCGGGAGGCGTCCGGCCGCTACGCCGAGAACCCCAGCGCGGAGAACCTCGAGGCGCTGCACGCGGCGGCCTCGGCCGAGCGCGAACACCCGCGTTCGCTCGAGCCGGCGAAAGAGGCGCTGGACGAGGTCACCGCCTGTCTCGGCGATCTCGTGCAGCGTTTCGGTTCCCTGGCGGACCGCGACGGAGCGGAAGAGGAGGAGGTCGACGGCGGGGAGGCGTTCGGCGGCGGGACGCGTGATCACGAGCGCGCGCTGCGCGCCGAGATCGGCGATCTGAAGGCTGCGAACCGGACGGCGGAGGAGCGGATTGCGGCTCTGGAGCAGGCTCTGGCCGACGCCGGGGCGGAAAACGACGGGCTGCGGCGCGAGAAGCACCGGCTGCAGCGGCGGCTCGCCGCCATCGATGGCGCGCGGGATCCCTCCCCGACGGAAGACGGGACCGTGCCTCCGCTTGAGAGCTACGCCGATCTCCCGGCCTGGGCGGAGCGGCACTTTCAGGGACGCGTGGTGCTCGCCGGACGCGCGCTCAGGGCGCTCAAGAGTGCGGGGTTCGAGGACGTGGGTCTCGTCGGCAGGGCGGTCGAGGTGCTGGCAGGAAGCTACTGGCGGATGAAGACCGGCGGCGGCGGCAAGGCGCTGCGCGATGCCTTCGAGGGCGAGCTGCGTGAACTGCGGCTGCAGGAGACGCGGAGCATCAGCAGGGACCGGCAGGGCAAGGCGCGCGACGATTTCTCGATCGAGTGGGACGGCCGCAGGCTCATGCTGGACCGCCAACTGAAGAACAACACGAAGACGCGCGATCCCAGGCACTGCCTTCGTGTGTATTTCACCTGGGACGAGACGACCCGGCAGGTCGTGATCGGCCACCTTCCCGGACACATGAGAACATAGCCTGCACCGGCCTCCGATGACCGCGGCCTGATCGGCGAGAGCCGTCCGGCGCGGCTGGCACCCCCGTTGTCCTGTACGCTCAGCAGATCCTCCCTGATGCTGACGGCGAGCCGCGCGGCTATCTCGTGCACGAGGTCGCGCGCCAAGCGCACGCATCTGGCGGTCGTCTCCACTCTGGAGTGGCCGAGAAGCCGGGCGATCATCGGCCGCCTCATGGCGAGGATCAATGCGCTGCCGGCCTAACTGTGGCGCAGGCCGCGAAGCTGTTCGAGGCCGGCGTCAAGTCGGCGGCGATCGCTCGGGAGCTTCGCCTGTCGCGCGCCCAAGTGGCGCAGCTCGCGGGCAGGACCGCGCGGCGAGTGCGCTGATCGCCATCGCCGGGTGGCCCATGGCCGTCACCGAATTCCCGCGACCTGGAACGCTGCCGCAGATAGGCAGGCCGATGTGGCTTGGCCTCCATCGGTCGAGCCGGAGACTAGCGCTCGTAACGCTCATACGGTGCTCTCTGACGGCGGAAGCACTTCCGGATGTGAGCGTGCCGCCGCGCGGGGCGCCTCCAACACTGCCAGCATATCTCGGGCGCAGTAAACGCGATTCCGTTTCGCCGAACCGACCGGCGAGACGATGCCCGCCACCTGCAGTCGTTCGACGGCGCGCTGGGCCGTCGTGTAGGCGACACCCAACTCCTCGGCAACGCCCCTCACGGTCCAGAACGGGTTCTCGGCGAACAGGCGCAATGCTTCCCTGGGCCGGCCCAACTGGGCGCCGCCAAGCTCTTCCCGCCAGTCCTCGAGCAGACCGTCGATCTGCTCCATGCGCTCGACTGCGTCCTCGGCCTGGACTTTGACGCCGCGCAGGAAGTAGCTCAGCCACCGCTCCCACGCTCCTTCCCGGGTCACGGCCAGAAGATGCTCGTAGTACAACTCGCGTGTCGCCTCGAAGTAGGCACTCAGGTAAAGCAGTGGCGACGGCAGCACGGCACGTTCGACCAGTAGAAGCGTGATGAGCAGGCGCCCGACGCGGCCGTTGCCGTCAAGGAAGGGATGAATGGCCTCGAACTGGGCGTGGACGAGGCCAGCATGGACCAGCGGGGGTAGCGAGTCATCATGGAGAAAGCGCTCGAACGGGTCGAGGCACGCCATCAGCTCGGCCGGGGGCGGGGGCACGTAGGTGGCCTCACCAAGGCTGCATCCGTGCGGGCCTATCCAGTTCTGGCTGCGCCGGAACTCACCGGGCAACGCGGTGTCTCCACGCACACCGCGCATGAGGCGTTCGTGGACTTCCCGGATGAGGCGCAGGGAGAGCGGTAGCGAGGAAAGACGCTCCAGTGCATGCTCGAGGGCAGTGACATAGTTGGCCACCTCTTCGAGATCGGCGGGGGCTCGACCGGCGGTCGCGCCGGCCGCGGCCACCAGCAGCTCGCCAAGGGTGGTGCGTGTGCCCTCGATGCGGCTGGACAGCACCGCCTCCCGGTGCACGAATGGCTTGATGAAGAGATGAGAGTTGCGAAGCCGCCTGCCTTCGCCCGCGAGCCGGCCGATGGCGCGATCCGCGGCGGAAAGATCGGCGACGAGAGCTCGATCCCATGTGATCGGCGGAGGCAGCGGCGCCGGCAGGAAGGCGGCATATCCGCTGCTGTCTCTGATCGTGCGGCCGTGGGGCGTGCGGCTGGGATTGCTCGACATGGTGATCGGACATTCGTTGTTCGCGGAGGCGCAAACAGGGCAGGGCTATATTAGTGGATCATACCGAAATCGAAAATTGTTGATCTGCCCCCTTCGTGTTGACGATGTGTTGACTGCGGTTTGGAGAAAAGCACGGCTCGGACAGGCGCTTCGAATAGGCGCTTTTCATCAGCATGTTACAGACGAGGAAATTGAGAGAATGGGTTTCACGACAAGACGGCCAATGACTTCTGCGCGGTTCAGTCCGAAACTCATGGTCGTGCTCCTTCACGTGCGAGTTCTGACGATGGTTGGCGAACGGGACGGACCTCTCTCGATCCACCTCCCGTTCACTACTCGAAAGCCACTCTCCTCCTCCCGGCTGCGGCCTGCCCCGACGCCCGCCGAGGGGTCTGCGACCGGGCGGACCGCACGTCCGATCGGTTTGCTGGCATCACGGGTCACAGCGGCATAGGGTCGTGAAGATCGAAGGTGGCTTTACCTGCTGAAGCCTGCACGCGGGATGCCGCGTTCATGGCGGAGAGAGCGCCATCAATGGGACATTGGCGCGTATTTCCACCTGGTCGGGGCGGAGCCTGGCGAAGACCAGGCAGGCGGCCGCTTCCGCTTCGGTCTCGAAGCTCTCGATCACTTCGCCGGTGTCGAGCCGGACCACGGTGTACTCGGGGAACAGCACGGGCAGGCGGCTCGGATCGGGGGCGCGCGAGTTGGATCGCGGGGCGCAGCTTGGACAGCGCGCAGTGCCGGCAACGGGAACCGAGCAATCCACGCACGCCCTCTGCGCCCTGCGCCTGGCGTAGCGCTTCCTGGCGGCCGCCTTCCTGCGTTCGGGCGACGTGCGCTCGGCTTCGAGCACGGCGCACCGACCACAGCGGGACGAGCCGCCGAACGCCGGTTGCCCGCACCGCACACATCGCCCGGCAGCACGGCGGGCAGCGTATCGCTCGCGCTCGATCGCGCGCTGCTCCCCGCGGCACGGCTCGCAGATGGAACGGCCAGCGGCGGGCAGGCAGAGGCCGCAGGCCGTGCAGAGGCCTGCGTCCTTCCGTTCCCGCCGCCGCTGCCTGTCCCTGGCACGGGCAGCGCGCCGTGTCGTGTCGGGATCGCGGCCAGCGTAGATCCTGCCTTCGGCCCGGGCCTTGGCGCGGCGGGTCTTATCGGCGGTGCGCCGTTTCTCGCCGCAGCGCCGACACAACTTGACCCAAGTTGGCACTTTTTCCGACCAGCCGAGCCTGTTCGAGCCAGTTTTGCGGCGCTGAACCACTAGATGTTGGGGTTGGAGGACACCTGAGACCCACATTTGCCATTCGTGGTCCTGGAAGCCAATTGTGGGGCCAGGACTTTGGAGTTGAGTCGATATCCCTCTTGCCAGATGCCGCGAACGCCGTGTATGCGAAACAGGCATCGCAGAAACGGCGCCGCCATGTACATCAAGGCAACCAGGACACACACCGACAAGGCCGGCCAGCCGGTCCGAAGCCATCGCCTCGTGCTCGCCCAGCGCGTCGGCGACAAGGTGCGCCACAGGACGCTGCTCAATCTCGGCACCGACTATCCGGTGCCGCGCGAGAAGTGGAAGGCCGTCACCGAACTCGCCGAGGCGCTGCTTCACGGCAAGCCGCCGCTGTTCGAGGGCGAGGCGGATGTGCGGGCCGCAGCCGAGGACATCGTCGCCAAGCTCAGGGCCAGGGGGTTCCGCGTCGAGGCGATGCAGGAAGAGGCGCGCAAGCCCGACATCGCCACCGTCGACCTCGATACCCTGGAGCACGAGAACCCGCGCACGGTCGGCTGCGAGCGCCTGTGCCTCAAGGCCCTCGACGCCCTCGGCTTCGCCGAAATCCTCCACGGCCTCGACATCAAGGGCCGCGACGGGCGCATCGCCAGCGCGCTGATCGTCGCCAGGATGGTCCATCCCGCCAGCGAGCGTGATACCAGCCGCTGGCTCCGCCACGACAGCGCGGCCGCCGAGCTCCTGGGCCTGGAGGGCGACCGCAAGGCGCTGCGGCGCAAGACGCTCTACCGCATCGGCGACCTGCTCTGGCGCCACCGCGCCGCCATCCAGCGGGAGCTGTTCAACCGTGAGCGCGCACTGCTCGACCTGCCCGAGACGATCGCCTTCTACGATCTCACCAACGTCCACTACCACGGCCACACGGGCGGCGAGCTTCCCAGGTTCGGGCGCTCCAAGCAGAAGCGCGACGACTGTCCCCTCATCACGCTGGCGCTGGCGCTCGACGGCGCGGGCTTCCCGCGCAGTTGCGAGATCCTGCCGGGCAACGTGAGCGAGCCGGGCACGCTGCACGAGGCGCTGGCGCGGCTCGAGGCGGTGTGCGGCGGCACGGCGCCGAAGCCCACGGTGGTCATGGACGCGGGCATCGCCACCGAGAAAAACATCGCGTGGCTGGGCGAGCAGGGCTACGACTGGATCGCGGTCAGCCGCGGTGCCAGGCCTGCGCCGCCCGAGGGCGGACCCGAGGCCCTGCTGATCACCAGCGCGCGCCACGAGGTGCGGGCCTGGCGGCTTGCCAGCGAGGACGGCGAGGCGCGGCTCTACGTCGTCAGCGAGGGCAAGAAGAAGGCCGAGAACGCGATCATCGGCCTGAGGCGGAACCGCTTCGAGGCGGCGCTGGAAAGGCTCCACGGCGGCCTTGCGGTCAAGGGCCGCCTCAAGCGCTACGACAAGGTGCTGGAGAGCATAGGCCGCCTCAAGCAGCGCTTCTCCGCCGTCGCCAGGCACTACGAGATCACGGTCGAGAGGGCGAAAACCGGCCCCAATGCCACCGCCGTGCGCTTCAAGCGCAGGCCGCGATACGACGAGGCCGATGAGGGCGCCGGTGCCTATGTGCTGCGCACCAGCCACGTCGACTGGGACATCGAGACGGTCCTGCGGACGTACTGGCGGATCACGGATATCGAGGCGACATTCCGGAGCCTGAAATCCGAGCTCGGCCTTCGCCCGATCTGGCACCAGCTCGACCGGCGCATCGCGGCCCACCTGCTGATCGCCGTGCTGGCCTACCACGCCGTGCATCTGATCCGTACCCGGCTGGCCGCGCGCGGCATCCACAAGTGCTGGGCGTCGATCCGCGAGAGCATGCGGACCTGGGTGCGGATCACCACGCGCCTGCGCCAGACCGACGGCACCTTGATCGTCAACCGCCAGGACACGCGCCCGGCCGCCGAGGTTGCCGCAATCTCCTCGGCGGCGGGCGTGGACCCCGCCATCCACCGCACGAGGACCCGTCTGATGAGCTGACAGAATCTCACAAAATGTGGGGCCATGTTGGAATCGACCGAGAAAAATATCGCGTTGAATCAAACCAATAGGGAACACAGGCAGCGGAAAAGTGCCAACTTGGGTTGAGGCCGGGCTCTGACGCGCACTTTCCGCACCGGGTGCATTTCCCGCTGGCGAGGCGCGCGGCGTGCTGCCGGCGCTGACGTTCGCGCGCACGCGCGTCGTTGCTGGACATGACAACCTCGGGGGCGTGGGGGTAGCCGAGGGGCTCGGGAGGGCGGCCTGTGGCGCGTGCGGCGACGCCTCCGGCCGGGCGGCCGGTCAGCGGCGCCACCTGCCGCGCAGCGCGATCCCGGCCGCGGAGTCTCCGAAGAGTTGCATGCCCGCGTCGCGGTCGACGCTGGTGGCGACGATGATTTCGTTGGGCACCGGTCGCAAACGCTGGACGGCCCTGCGCGACAGGGTCGTGCGCCGCTTGCACCGTCCCGCGCGCTTGTCGTCGGCGCTGAGTGGGCGGATCTCGCCCGAGGCCGCAGTCTCGTATCTCTCGACCACGTAGCGGCCCCCCTCCTGGAGGCCGCCACCGAAGAAGTGCACCAGGTAGGTGCTGGCAGCGCGCTGGATCGATCTCGCCGTGCTCATCGTCGGCCCTCCGCAGTTCGCGGTCGCGAGCGGCAGGCGCACCCTCGCGCCAGGTCGCCCGCCCCGCCGCCCGTCACGGCCGAGCTCTCCCTCCTATCAGCGCGCGAGCGTGGCCGTGGCGAGAGCGAGGGACGCGGCCGGCGGGATGCCGGCGCGGCCGGCGGTCATCATCGATTAGGAAGCGCGTCTTCGAGCAGTTCGTAGTCCACCACAAGGTCCAGCAATTCGCGTGCCTTCCCTGCGAACTGCATCGAAACAAGGTTCTCCGTCACCAGCCCCGAGCGCAACTGCAGCCGATCGAGGGAGATTGCCGTGAAGTCGGCGACGCGTTCGCGGTTGGCTTCCAGATACGACATGCGATCGAGATGCTTCTGAAGCGGCGTGCGCTTCACTTCATGGGTCCCGGCAGAGTATTCCGCCAAGCGCCCTCCGACCTCGCCGATGGTGCGGTCGAACCGCAGACTCTTGCATTCGATCGCGTAAACCAAGCCGGTCACCGGCTGCCAGCCCAGGACGTCGACGTCTCCAAGCGAATCGTCGCCCCCGAACCGCGTGAGACTCACTTCCCGCGCCGTCTCCCACTTCAGTTCCCCGAGCCGCTTCGCCACCCTGCACGCGAACTCGTGTCCGATTCTGTTCGCGGCCCTCCCGACGCAAGCACGCATCTCAGGGCTGTCGAAGAGGTCTTTGGGAAGGTCTCCGAATGCCGCCTGCCCCACATAGTTCAGTGTCCCGGACAGTATCGAGGGCACCACAAGTACGACCGGGTCGTCCTTCCGAGACAGTTGCACGAGCGGCCGCCGCATGATCGACAGCCGCCTATTGAACCGCCACGGGTACCAGTCCCTTTTCTTGGCGTTTACAGGATTAATTTCATCCCACTGATCCCTGGGAGCGAGTGCGAAGCTCTCGAACGCCCGTTCCGCGTCTTTCACGCTCGCGCCGCGCAGCCGCCGCATGACTTCGCTTTTCGGCAGCCGCAAGTAGGCGTTGTTCAGCTTCATCGCCTCCAACGCCACCTGCCGGACGAACGCCGCATACTGTTCCACCGTCAGGCCGAACTCGGCGACAAACGCGCAGGGGAAATCCGGCTCTGGCACTCCGTCCTCGACTTCTCCCTCGCCACCGCCTTCCTGTTCTTGCGCTGCATCGCGAAACGTTCGCCGCCAGTGCTCGCTCATTAGCGGTCCCGTCGCTTGGGCTGCCGCGGGATCGAATCCGAACGAGCCATTCCGGTACATGACCGGCGCCCGCGTCGCCAAACCGTAGCGTAACGCATCACTTTGGCTTGCGCATTCCACGAGCGTCGAGACCTCCGCAATCAGAAAGTCGAGGTCCGTTCCCGTGCAGACTGACCCTCCACCATATGGCGACTCGCACAGCGCCATCTCAGCAATGACCCGACAAGCGAGACCGGCCTGGTCCCGCATCGCGACACGCTCGTCCGACGCGGCCATCACCTGGCCAGCCTCATAGACGGCGAGCCGCGCCGCCATCGCCCGCAACCAGTCCCTGTGCTCCTTCCGCAAAGCGATGTAGTTCAAGAGCGACCGTTCAATCACGCTTTCCCGGGATAGACCCATCAGCCGCGATCTCACCCGCTCCCACGCGGCATCGACCGCCGCATGGAGAAGCGCTTCAGCCCACGATGACGGGATAGTGCCCGGTTTACCCTCGTATCCCGCCCGACGCGCCAGGCCGAAGCGGCTCCATGCTCGGTCTTCCGGCATCAGAACGCGCGGCTCCGGAAGCGCGGCAACGTCATAGATCACGTCCTCCGGACTCTGGCTGGGCGTCATCTTGAGGAAACGGGCACTATCGGACCCGACCAGGCTACACACCCATTCCTCCAACGCCGCGTCCGACGCAGCCTCCTTGCCGCACAACGAATCCACGCCTCGCACCATCGAGGCGATCATCAAGCGATCGCCGAGATTGCCCAGGCTGAGGAAACTCTGCAGGTAGTGCGCCACGCAGTCGATCGCGATTTCCCCGTCCTCCAGAGCGACGGCAGGGGCTACCGGGGTGTGCCTCACCTCGGCATTGAGCTGGCTGAACGTCCCGATGTCCGAGAAGCGAATCCGGAACGCGACCGGGCCCGACGGGAGCGTGGGACATCGCTCCTCGAACGCCGGGACCAGGCGGGTCAGCCAACCGACAACCATCTCCAGAACGTTCGATACGATGCCCTGATGCCACCGATGTTCCGGAACCTCGCCGCATTGCACCCACCACGGCCGCAACGCGGATTCGACACAGGCGAGAACCTCCCCGCCGCCCATGTGCGCGGGACTGACAAATACCGCCCGACCCCGGATTTCGTCGAACCGGCCATCGCTCGTCGGACGCTCGACGCCAACGCATGACTTTCCATCAGGAGCCATCGCCGCGTGCCGGTCCAGACCGGTTCGCACCGCGTGGCGCAACGGCAGGATAAAGTCGCTGTGCAGGTAGATCGGACCTGGGTTCATCTCCGCGGGCACGAGTTCGAAGTCCACGTGGTAGGCGAAGGCCGCCAGGTTCATGAACCCGCGCAGGTTTGGAAAGACCGTGCCCTGCGCCTCCAGATCATCGACCTGTTGAAGCAGCTTCCAGGCACGCATCGCGGTGAAATCGGTCTCGTTGCCCAGCAGCATAAAGTCGGGTGCGGAGACGCACAGCTGATGCCAGCCGTGCGGAAGCTCCCCCCACACCGGAGAGAACTCGCGGCCGATGCCGCCATGCACCAGCACCGTAAGCCCTCTTCGGCAATCGCGCCTGCCGGCCAACTCGACCGACCGATCCTCGATTCGCGCACGTATCGCGCCCTTCAGCGCGTGAGTTCCGGCCAACCCCCCTTTGGCGATCGCTTGGAAATCATCGGGAACAAAGACCAGATGGACAATGCCGCCCTCATCGAACGTTCCGACGAACTCCCGCATACCGTCGTCGGGATCGGGTTCCAGTACGTCGATAGATTTGATCTTCCAGGCCGCGCATCCCAGCACGGCCACCTCGGTGAACTGCGCCAGGTGACATGTCGATTGAAACAGCCGGAGATCCCCTTCCGCCGAAGCCCGCTCGATCACGAATCTCCTGACCGCAGCGCCTATCGCGGTGGGAAGCACTACCGTCGTGTGGCCCCTGAATCGAACCAGCGGTCGTCGTTCCAGCACCGTATGTCCCATCGATTGTGAGACCAGCACGTCCGTATCCTCGCCCTGGACGAGGAACGGGCCGAGAGCGTCGGGAGCGACCCCGATCGCTGCCAGCTCGTTGTCACGGAAACCGACATGCCCAGTCGATCGACTCACCAAGGACGCACCGAGCGCAATCTTTTCTCCCGGTCGGCCTGCTGTTCGGGAATTCCGCGCAATCCCCGCGCGTTCGACGACCGCCTCGCTCAACCGCAGCAACGCCATGACGTGCCCCAGCGTCTGCGATACCCAGGGTCTTTCTTGGACTCTGAGCAGCGTCTCCACACAGACCCGCACATACGCTGCGTTGTTCTGCCAACGACCCTCGAACAGTCGGGCGTTTCCGAACCACGCGTCCACATTCGAGACGAACACGTCCTCGACCGGGGTCTCGAGCTTCGTGATGGAGTCCTCGTAGATCGCGATGTTCAGCCACTCGCGCAGGTGCCGCCGATCCGGCGCCCCTTCGCCTCGGCAAGCAAGCGCTGCCAGATGGATCAGCGCTTCGATCCGGGCGTTCGCGACGTGATTCTCGCGCCGGGCCAACAGGCCGGCCAGCGGTGCCGCCACCAAGGGGAAGCTGAATTTCTCGAGACGCCTCACCACCTTGGCAAGCCGCACGGCCATGCTTCCGATCTCGCGCAACTCACCCGTTGCCGCGCTCGCCATCAACGCCGCGGCAGCCTCGCGATTCGGATTGAGCGAATTCCGGCTCAAAGACGTCCTTCCTCCCTACCGCCGCCGGTCAACCGTCCCCGATGTATTTCGGGCGCATCCCGCGTCCCATCACGCCTTTTCGAGGACCCGCGATCTGATCACGAACGTGACTTCCGCCTTGCCCCGTGCCATTTCCAGTCCACACCGTTCGTCGCCTGGACCTGCTTCGGGAAGGTCCGGACGCGGACGCGCTCCGGGTGTCGCCGTCTGATCTCCAAGAGATTGGTCTCCGTGATCGTCTCTTCAACGTAGCTCACCCAAACATCGTCGCAATGCGAGAACGCCAGATTGCGCGACGTCGCATCGCCCGGCACCAGGAAGGTGAGATTGAAGTCGAGATTCAACACATCTCCTCCCTGTCTTGGGGTCCTCCTGCGTTCACCGATGCAATAGACGAAGAAGGCAGTGCCGATCATCGCCAAGGCGAAGGTGGATGACGACGAAGACGTCTGGGCGCATCTGGGCACGGTGGGCAGCCGCATTCTGGGCGCGGCGCCGAACTTCGATCAGAGCACCTATGGCTGTGCCAATCTGAGTACGCTGACGAAGAGGCTGTCGGCTTCGAGGTTCGCAAGCGACCATGGAACGCGATCGACATCTGGCGTGAGTCAGGGGCGGGCGAGACGGCTCCGAAGGCAACTCCTGACGCGAAGGGCAAGAGGGGGACCGCCACCGGCGGCTAGTGACCAGAGCTGTTGTTCGGCTTCCTCGTTTGATCCCTCGGAATCAGCGGAAATCAAAGCCTTTCCACGCCGATCAGCGCCCGCTATTTCGCCGTGCTGCCCTCTCGGTCGCGCGGCGCAGCTGCTTACCGTTCAGGACTATCCCACGCTCCCCAAATGCGGACGATCTGGGCCGCGTTCGGGCGATTTCGGGTGTTGCGGCTCCCGCGCGATAGCCCGATTCGCAGGCTCACGGCTCTCGGTTCGGGCGAGACGTTGGCTTGGCCGCAATGAACGTCAGTGCTGACAGCTGAGCGGTGACGAGGTTGCACACCGCCATTGTCTGCCGTCCGGATCGGACGGCGTGGTGGCGCTCAGGGGGAAAGGATCGCGGCGAAGGCGTCCTCGCGCTGGAGCGCGAAGTGGCGGGTTGCCGAGGCGACGCTGTCGAAGTCGGTCTTGTGGATGATGAGCGCGATCGCGATGTTGGTGCAGAGCGCGTTGTTCTCGGGCGCGAAGCCGGTGCGCGCGAGGCACGCGTCCTCGTCGAAGAGCTTGTCCCTGACGTGGTGGTTGACCTCGACCGACCAGTGGCCGCGGTTCCAGGCGAGAAGGTCCTTTGGCGAGGCGCGCTCTGCCGGCACCGAGGTGATGCCGTAGGCGTGCTCGATGCTGGTCTCGCCTGTGCCGTTGCGCCGTGCGTCGGTGCGCTTGCGGGTGACACGGAAGATCTGCGCGACATGAGGATAGTTGATCAGGCCTGGAAGCGGGGTCAGGGTCTCGATGCGGCGTTGCTCGACGCGGCCATGGGCCTTGGCGACATCTTCCTCGAAGTGTCCGCTCGCGTCGCGCTCCCAGTCGATGGAGGCGAGGGTCTCGCAGGTCTCGGGCGCGTTTTCCTTGACCGTCAATGAGATAGTCGGCGCCGTGGGTTTCCTTGATGGTGCGCGCGGTGTCGCGGGTGGTGTGAAGCGCGTCGATGGTGATCACGCGGCCTTCGACGGGAACCTCGTCGAGCAGCGCGCACACGGCCGCGATCTCGCCGCCTGAGTCGTTGAAGGCGAGGCTTGCGAGCGGCGCGCCGGTTGCGTGGTCGACCAGGGTCGCGGTCTCGTGGTGGCCCTCGCCGTTGCGGTTGGCGCCGCGAATGCGCTTGCCGTCGAGCGCGATCGCACGGCCAAGGTTAAGTCTCGGCATCGAGAAGCGTTGCAGCGCCGCCTCGATCTGCTCGGGGTCGAGGGAGGCGATGACCCGGTGCAGGGTCGACTTCGAGACCGGCACGTAGAGGCCGGTCTTCGGGTTCTTCCAGGCGCCGAGCGCTTCCAGTTCCCGCTGCGCCAGCTTGCTCGCATACTCGGCGGCGGCGACGGGACCGCGCATGTTGGCGAGCCTTGCGAGGATATAGACCGCGAGCGTGGTTGCGACGCTGTGCTTGCGCCCCTGGCCGCGCCGGAAGTCCTCGATCCCGTCGAGTTCCTGGTAGAGCGAGCGCAGTTCGCTCGGCGCCCTGCCGGCGTGGCCCTTGGGCTCCCAGCTTGCGGGCAGCGGGCGGGGCGCGCTGAGCCGCCGGCGGGCATCGCGGCGCAGGGGATAGACATAGAGCCGCTTGGGCTCGCCGTGGGGGTCGGTGTAGCGGCCGTTGTGGCGGGCAAAGCCCCTGGTGTCGCCGAGATAATGCCAGTTGGCGGCCTCGTAGATCGTGCCCTCGAAGAGCGCCGGGTTCACGAAGGTCTCCGCGATCAGAATCGGATGCCCATAACAGGACTGCCAGTCGTCGCCGAGGCGGCGCAGCATCGCGGCGATCGCGAACGAGGCAAGACACGGAAAGACGCGCTTCGCGCCGAGGATGACGAAGCGGGTGTTGTTCGCGATCAGATGCAGGCGCTGGAACTGCTGCGCCGCCGACCACCCGATCCAGCGGTCCCGGTGCCTGCTCTTGAAGGCGCCGGCCTGCCACCCGGCAAGCGCGATCCACAACCCGCACCATTCGACGATGTAGCGCAGGCCGCGTCCGGCGAAGCGCTTGAAGCCGAGGTAATGGTGCCGCTCGACCGCTGCATCCCACTGCACGCGTTCATTCGGCTCCGCGAGGCGGACCACGACATCGGCAAGCGAGAAGCCGTCCGGCGCGCTCTCGAAGAAGGGTCTGCCATCCGCTCGGTGGCCCATGCCGCCATGACTAATCGAACCGGCGGCGAAAAGCCAGCGGAAAATGCAACTACCTCGATTGGAAGCTCAAATCGTCAACGAAACCTAGCGTGGGATGGCCCTGGCTTACCGTTGCACTGTGCTATCGTCATTGTGATATCCTTGCTAAGCTACGGCGACTACCGCTCTCAGAGCAGGGTAGGTCCAAGATGACTCCTCATGGGGATATTCTAGGGAATCGATCCTGCGCATAGGGCTTTACACAGATCAAGCTGGCGGCTAGCATTGTAATGTGCGTTCTACTGCTCGATGCCAGCAATCGTCTGCAAGAATCAAGGCTGACTATGTTGAAGTTACTGACGCCAATAATTGCTAGCGAGTTTGGCACTGCCCACGGGCACGTCCCTTTCTTCTTGAGACACTTGTCCAACCTCAATCCTGCGGCGAAGCAAATTGTGATGTTCTACCTGCGTTGGCGAATGGAGCGGATGAGCACTATGGCGATCCACAACATGCTAGAATCCGGCCAAGTTTCTATTGCGGATTTGGACCTCTTTGCTGCAGAATGGGATTGAGATTATTCTCGGTGCCGGACCTACAGCTAAATTTATCTTCAGATTTTTCAACACGACGTATAGGAAGCCAGCGTGATCGATCACAGACAAAGCACGACCAAAACCGAAATATGGCAGATGGGCAACAGGAACGCCTTACTGGAAATGCCATTGTTGAAAGGGACGCGTGACTAGTGTTACAGGCAGGGGACTTACAGCAAAGTCGAGAATTGCATGAGCGGATCATAAGGATGCTAGACACTATGATTGCAAAGTGTCGTTCCGAGTGGCCCAGTAGCATTGCGAGATTGTAGCCAAGTTGTGTGTCATCGTTGAAAATGTCTAATCAGGAAGTTGATCCTCGCATTCTTGCGCTGTGCGGCAAGGTAACAGCTAAGCGCCCACGCACTGTAATCGACCATATCTTGCAGCATGGCCATATCACCACGGAGGAGCTTCAAACGCGTTACGGATACGATCATCCTCCTCGCGCCGCACGAGATGTACGCGAGAGTGGCGTGCCCCTTGAGACTTTCAAGATCACGAGCGAACGGACAGGTCGACAGATTGCGGCGTACCGATTCGGTGACCCCGCTAAGATTAGGCGTGGACGAATAGGAGGACGCAAGGCGTTTTCTAAGCCATTCCGCGACGCACTCATCGCGCGGTATGGCTCACGGGATGCGATCACGGGTGAGCGGGTGGACGCACGATATCTTCAAATTGATCATCGTGTGCCCTATGAGGTCGCGGGTGAAGAAGTCCATGACGAAGCGAATCTTGATGAGTACATGCTTCTCGACGGATCAAGTCAGCGAGCGAAGTCTTGGTCATGCGAACAATGCAGCAACTGGAAAAGAGAACACGATACCGAGGTTTGCCGCTCGTGCTTTTGGGCCTTCCCGGAGAAATACTCTCACGTCGCGGGAGAGCAAATTCGACGGATCTATATTGAGTGGCGTGGCTCTGAAGTCGATGCGTTTGAAAGGCTCAAAGCGCGAGCGGAACGGGAGAACACCACCGTGGCGGCGCTGCTTAAGAGGCTGTCAGAGGGCTAGACTGACTTGCTCGGCCTCCATGCGGATCACATCGTTTACCGGCTCCGCAAGGCCCGGGGTAACGTATAAACTTTCCACAGTTTCCTCGTTGCGTCCTGTCAACGTAGACTGAGAGGACGTTCCAGCGTGGAGCAATAGGCGAATAAGCCCAAGTTCGTTGGGCAGTGGTGGACCATATTCCCGTCCTCCGGTCATCCCATCGTAGGATAGCGCGAAGGGCACGTTCCGCCGCCTTAAGTTCTCAAGACCGGCAACCAGCTCTTCTTGCATGATTTGCTGATGGTAACGTTTGTCGCGGCCAGTTGATGTGCCGAGGTACGGCGGATCCATGTACACGAAGTCTTCTGGACTAGCATCTGCTGATGTTTCCAGCCAATCGCCATGGCGAAATTCGACCTTACCGCGAAGAATCGACGAGACGCCGAGTATTGCCACTCTCATCTTGTCTGGATGCATCCCGAGACGGCGTTTGTCCACTGATTGCGTAAACCGTCCGCCGCTGTTGAAACGAACTGAATTCTTGACACAGCGACAGATGAGGTACAGTAAGTCTACCGAGTCTCCCTCGGCATTGTAGCGATCGCGAATCTCGTTGAAGAAGCCGTTCTTACCCTCTTTCTGTCCCTCCCAGACTCGACGGTATTGGTCAGAGGTACGCTCAGGTTCGTCCACAATTGAACGTAAGAGAGTAACCATCGGCTCTAGGCTATCTGCTACAACAAAGCCATCCGCTCGTCTATGGTACGCGGCATAGATTGTCATGGCGGCGGACCCGGCAAAGGGTTCGTAGAAGTTCGCAATACTTGCCGGCAGGTACCTAGCGATGACGGGAGCGAGCTTGCGCTTGCTGCCTTGGTACGGGATAGGGTGAGGCAGTTTGCTCATTGGTCGTCCTTAGCAGATTTCTGAGGCATGGACCATGGTGTTCCACATTGGTTCACAAATTCGCATAATGATACCGTCGCGAACTGAATCGTCCGCGCCACCCACTCGGTAGACACGTTCCACGGTAGCGGCTTGACACCGCCTTGACCCTTCTGAGGAATTTCGCGAGAAGGGCGGACACAGCGTTGTCGGACATCGCCATCGATGTATTCATGGTTCATTTTCCGTCGTACTGTCGGTGAGGAACGGCGGAGATACCTCCCCTCCGGGGTGCCCACCGCCAGCCTGCTGATGGCTAGGCTCCTCTCTCACTGGTGCCGGGCGCGATCGAGCAGAGGGCGGCGCGAAATCGGCGCTCCACCAATTTGGATCCGAACGGTCGGCTTGAGCGAGGGAAACAGCGCGCGTCGCTGTGGGCCCAATTTCGCCGGCGAGACCATCTTCGGCATCGTGTTGGCTGGCGACGTGCGCCTGAACGCAATACTCCACGCCTAGACCGGACTCCCATCACCTCGTGCATTCGCCACCGCCTCATCACGACGCGCGGAGAACGGATGGGCGTTCAAGCGAGACGATTGCGCCGGAAAGGCCGCCAGATCGTCCAGGCCGTCTTACTCGAAGGAGACAGGGACTCAGCCTAAGCACCCACTCCGTGAGTCCTGAACTCCGAGACGGGTAAGTATCTGAGCCAAGCGATCCGCGAAGTCATGCCAGGGATAGCGTTTATGGGCCCATGGGCCCATGGGCCCATGCACCAATGCACCTTAGGGAAGCACGTGGACAAGGCGAGTCGGCGCCAAGCGAACCGTCAGGGTTTGGTCAAATCCAAAGCAGATCGCGCCGGCGGCGTTCATGGTCGTCCTCGTTGGCATCGTCTGAATCGGAGTCGGCGGGGCGGTCGTCCATATCCATCATCGGCGATGAGGGCCAGTCCACGCGACCGGGCTCCGGTTGCGTCGTTTCCGCGCTCCTGTTCCCGGTCCCCAGCCTGAGGGGCGTTCCCAACCAGTCCGGCGAATCCGACCCACTGGACCTCATGGACTCCGAGGGCTTCGTTGGAGCGTCCTTCTCGGCCTCCTCCTCCTCCTCCGGCAACGGCGGAGGCTCGGCCCTGTAGTTCATCGCCCGGGCGATGACGGACGCGGCCTGCGCCGCGGCATCCCGCAGGGCCACGTCGTCCAGATGGGCGTAGATCGCCGTGGTCTCGCGATTGCGGTGTCCGAGCATCCGGCCCACCGTGGTCAGGCCGACGCCGTTCATCACGCCCTGCGAGGCCCACGTGTGGCGGCAGTCGTGAATGCGAAGGCCGGACAGCCCGGCTTCCTCCCGGATGCCGCACCAGAACGTGTAGAGGCGCTGCGACGTGAGATCCTCGGGAAATACCCGCTCCCTGCCCTCGCGCCGGGGCAGCGCTTCGAGAAGTGCTGCCGCCTCCGGTCCGAGCCAGACGGTGCGCGGCCCGGTCTTGGTGTCTTCGAGCCGGGCGCTCGCTCCGGCCTCGCCGAGCTCTCCGATCTCGTCCCACTTGAGATTGAGGACTTCGGAGAGCCGCGCTCCGGTCAGCGTCAGTAGCCGGATCACCGCCACCTGCCAGGGGTGCTCGGCCTTGTGCCTGTCCAGAACCTTGCCGAGGCGTTCGAGCTCGTCGCGGTCGAGAAAGCGCGCCACGGGCCTGCGCGGGTTCTTGACGATGTTGGCGCAGGCGTCGGGGGTGTGCTCTCCGAGTTCGCCCCACTGGCGAGCCGCAGCGAGCATGGCGCGGAGCGCCTCGAAGGCGCGGTTGGCCGCGCCGGGCTTGTCCACACTCGCCGCGTCGAACCACGCCGAGACGCGGGCATGGTCGATGGCGTCGAGCCGCATCCGGCCGAAGGTGGGCATCAGCCGGTTCCTCATGTAGCCGTCGAAGGTCTTGAGCGAGGCTGGTTTCCAGCGGTGCCTGCGCCGCTCGCGGTAGCGGGCGGCGAAGTCGCGGAAGAGCGGCGCCTTCGTCTTGCGCGGAGGTGCCACGTCCTCGCCGCCCCACAGCCGGACGAGGACGGCCGCGGCCTCCCTCCGGGCCTTCTCGATGCCCATCTCGGGGTAGCGTCCGAGAGTGATCTTTCGCATGCGGCCCTGGGCGCGGGTCTGGACGATGAAGGACCTGACGCCCGAGGGCTGCACCCTGACCCCGAAATGCGCGAGCGACCCGTCCCACAGGGTGTATTCCTTCGCGCGCGGCTTCGCCGTGGCAACGGCGCGCGCGGACAGCCGGGTATGGCGGGTTTTACTCGTCATGATCTGCCTCCTTCCCACTTCCGGTCATGGCCTCGTGGACGATGCCGGAGATGCGCCCGGCCGCCGCGCGGACGTGCTCGTCGGCGAGATGGGCGTAGCGCTCGGTGGATGCGACGTCGGCATGACCCAGCAGACGTCCGACGGTGTAGAGATCGAGCCCGCTCATGACCGTGGGAGGCGAAGGTGTGCCGGCAGTCGTGGATGCGCACGCAGTCGAGCCCGGCGAGGTCGCGCAGCTTGTACCAGCGCAGGCCGAGATCGGTCATCGGCCCGGTGCCGGCCTTGTTGGGAAAGACGAACGGCCCGTTGCGCGGCAGGCCGCCGAGAACGGCCCTCGCGGGCGGCGGGAGCTGGATCGCCTTGGGCCCGGTCTTGGAGTCGGGCAGCACTGCGCGGGTGCCGCGTATCCAGTCCCACTGGAGGCCGGTGATCTCCGAGGATCGCGCGCCGGTGAACAGCAGCAGCCGGATCGCGGCGGCGGCCTGCTTGTCCTCGGCGTGGTCAAGCACGAAGCCGAGGCGCTTCAGTTCGTCCACCGACAGGAACCGCTCGCGCGGCGTGGTCTTGTAGCGCCGCATGTTGCGGCATGGGTTGGAACCCTGGGGCCGGAAGTCCCAAAGCTCCGCCTGGCGCATCATGACGGAGAGCACCGGCAGCGCCCGGTTGGCATTGCCCGGGGTGGCGCTCATGGAATCGAACCAGCGCTGCACGTCCGCACGGGCGATCTCTCCGACGGGCATGGTGCCGAAGAAGGGCACGAGGTAGCGGTCGATCAGGTGACGGTTGCCCTTCCTCGTGGACGGCTTCCAGCGCCGCCCGTGGCGGCGCATGAACTCCTGGGCGAAGTCGGCGAACCGTGGCCCGGCCTCGCACTCGGCCTTCGCGGCCGCTATGGCGGCAATGGCCTTCTCCCTCGCCTCGGCGGCGGTCATCTCGTCGGCCGTCCCCAGTGTTGTCTTGGCCCCGCCGACGGGGCGCTCCGCCCGGACGAAGAAGGTCTTCCTGCCGTTCCTGGAGACTTTGAGGCCGAAGGCCGGCAGATCCCTGTCGATGACGGTCAGGCCGTTTCGACCGATTCGTTTCTCGCGGAACGAGCGGCGCACGGTTCGTTCGTTGATGGTCGCATGGATGCGCATGGGCGTGTCTCCGTTGTCCGTTCCCTCAGGCGCCGCCCGTTCCAAGGGAACGGGGCGGCGGTTTCGGGATGGCAACGCGGCCCGCGCGGGGGATCGAGGCCGAGGGCCGAATCAAGTCCAATGGACTGATTCTGCACGGCAATCGTCTGGAGAATGAAAGCCGGTAAAGTCTCGCTCAAGGCACTGCAGGTGCGTCAGGTGTGAAAGTTAAAGCGGCTCCGCCGTAGAGCCGGGACTTGAGGGGGGTGAGAAAAGGGATCAGGGCCCAACCTGTTGAGTGAGGCATGCCGGAGTTTCTGCGGCAGTGACCGGGCGGTCGCGCAGGGCGCACGACGGTGTGCGGCGCGACCGGATTGGGCACTGGAGGGGGCACACGATCATGGTCAACACGGTTGACGGATCACCATCGTCATGGCGAGTGTCGGGCGGGGTGACGCTCGGCGCTTCAGCCGAGGCGGCATGTCGTGCGGGCAAGGTGTCGCGGCGAACGTCGCCAGCGGCGACGGAGCGGGCCGGGGCACGGCGCAGTAGCGCTTCTGGTCGTACGGCGGCAAGGATATCCACATGGTCCGTGTGGGACTTGCAGGCAGGCGATCGTCGTCGTCGGCACCGTCGGTCAGCGCGCGGTGGTCGTGCGCGCCAAGGTGCGGCGAGCGTCCGGCTACGGCGCGCGAGCGCCGAGCCAGACGCGACGGCTCCGGATGGTAGGCCGGAGAGCACTTTGCGTCCGGTGAGCGCGGCGTCGGCGCGGAGTGCCGCGCCGCGATGCGCGAGGGGGGACGGCAAAAAAATGTGGAGGCGATCCTCGCCGAAGCGAGAACCGCCTCCAACGGAACAGGCAAGCGCCGCCGTCACGCTGCCACGCTCATGACGGGTATGCCCAGCGTGCGGGCTTTGTCGACGAGGTTGCCGGTGATGCCGGAGCCTGGGAAGGCGATGACGCCCTTGGGCAGCAGGTTGAGCAGTTCGTCGTTGCGGCGGAAGGGCGCGGCCTTGCCGTGTGCGCTCCAGTCGGGGCGGCAGATGACCTGGTTGACGCCTCTGGCCTCGGCCCAGCTCGCGGCGATCTTCTCGACGCCGGGACCGCCACCGTGCAGCAGGACCATGTCGCCGTACTTCGCGCGGGCCATGTCGAGCGTGCTCCAGACCGCGTCGGCATCGCTGACGGTCTTGCCGCCAGTGATCGCGACCAGGGTGCCCTCGGGCAGGTGCGCGCGTGTCTCGCGATCCTTGCGGGCTCTGCGGAAGTCGCGTGCGTCGATGGCGGCGGAGGTGAGCTGTCCGGTCTGGCTCGTGTGCGAGCCGTGCCTCGGGCGCCATGTGTCGCCGGTCTCGACGCGGTAGGCGTCGGCGGCGAGGTCGCGGAGCTTCTCGAAGGCGTCGCGCCGATCACCGAGGTTCTGGGCGCGGTCGGTCATGGTCTGCAGCTCCCAGGCCTTCACCTCCGATCCATCCTGCGCCTTCTCGAGGTCGCGCATCTCGGGCGCGATGCGGTCGACGGCGCGGTCGAGGCGGGTGACCTGGCTGTGCAGCATGTTGGTGAAGCCCCACATGAGCGGCTCGCGCTCGTCGGCCATCTGCGTGCCGTCTACGGTGATGCCGTCGACGATGACGCGGATGGCTTCGTTCAGCGCGTCGATGGCGTCGTCTTCGTCCCATACGACCCTGCTGTCGAGCTCGCCGCGCTCGGGCGCTGCGCCATAGAGGGCCATGCTCTCGCAGACCGTGGCAGTGGAAGAAGCAGATGCGGTAGTGCTGGTGGTGTCGATCATGATGATCTCCCTTGTTCCATCCCTCTGGATGTTCATCCTCCGGGACCCTGTGCCCCGTCGTGATGTCCTTTGTGATTCACGCGCGCGCAGGGGCAGCACCTGGCCCTAGGAAGTCTTGGGCGGGAGTGGGTGCGGAGTGCGCCAGGCGAACTGGTGCGAGTGCAGTTGGTGAAAGTCCAACAGGAAGGAGAAGGTGAGCCACCACTTCCACCCCGAGTCATGGGCCGTCGCTCGCGAGGGCGAGGGTCAAGCGTTGACAGGGGCGCGTGTGGGCGGGGCTATTGAGCACCGAAAGAAACATCATCCGGGATGCCGAGGCTCTTTCGTTGGCCGAAGGTCGCATCTGGCCCACCGATATGGCGAGGGGGGTCTGAATCCCGCGGTGTCAGAGAACCCACGCACGTACGTACGCACTGCACCGGGACCTGGGAGGTCTCCATGTCATCCCGCTGAGTCGTGGCGGGAACGCTGAGGAAAGGAGGAGTCCGTAACCGAAGATGAACGACATGGAGAAATCAGACTCGGCCATAGTGTGTGCTGGGCAGCGCCCAGATCAGGTGGGTTCAAGTCCCACTGGCGCTCGGGTAAGGGGCGCCATATCCAAAAGTGGGGGTAATTCCTCACTGGCCGGAGTGAGCCGATAAGCGAAACTCTAAACGGGCACGAAGCCGGAAACGGCGGAGACAGCCAAGGGAGGAGCTAAGTTGGTCCACTGTCGAAAGACAACCGGAAGGCAGGGTGTCCACCGCGAGGTGGAATCTGAAGGGCTTGCGGAGAAGTACCGGGCCGTAATCGAGGGGGCCACCCCATGATGAATCGGTCGGCCAAAGACGGGGCAAGGTCGAGCCGGCACTATGGCGGCGAAGGCGTTCTTACCCACCCGTCGCACCAAGGTGTTTGCGAGCGGCACGGTACGGAAGATCTGGACGTGACCCCAGGAGGGCTCGCCGCGTTCCCGGGTGGCACCGGGATAACGGACCCTATAAGCCGAAAGGCGAAATGGGAAAGGATGCGCGGCGAGCAATCGGACAACCGAATAGTACCTGAAGCCCGGCGAAAGCCGGGTGACCGCGCGAGCGGCGGCCGTGTGGGCCGGGGAAGGCGGTTGGCAGAGGTGGTCGGCGAGAGACAGCGATGAGTGAGTAAGGACCATGACGCGGACAAGTTCCTTGAGCGAAAGACCCGGACATCATGGCCCGAGGAGACTCATCGACTGGATCAACCCGGCGGGTGACAGGAAGGTCCACTCACTGGTGGACAAGGTGTACAAGCGGAAGAACCTTGAGGTGGCCTGGGAAAAGGTGAAGCGCAACCGGGGTGCCGGTGGCGTGGACGGAGAGGATTTAGCGGCGTTCGAGGCATCGCTGGATGCAAATCTCGATCGCCTGCACCGGGAGTTGCGGGACGGTGAGTATCACCCGCAGCCGGTTCTCCAATGCCTGATCCCCAAGGCGGGCCAGCCGGGGAAGTTCCGCCCGCTCGGCATCCCGACAATCTACGACCGGGTGTGCCAGCAGGCGCTGCTGAACCGGCTGGAACCGATCTTCGAGCCGGTGTTCGACGATGCCAACTACGGGTACCGGCAAGGAAGGTCTGCCCATGGAGCGTTACGCAAGATATGGAGGGAACTGGACGAGGGCAACGAGTGGGTTCTCGATGCGGATTTGAAAGACTTTTTCGGGTCCGTGGACCACGAAAAGCTCCTCGAACTCGTCAACCAGCGAGTCTCGGATGGCCGGGTATTAGGTCTGCTCAGGCAGATGCTCACGGCCGGGGTGGTGGCCGACGGTAAGAGGCTGCCGACCGAACAGGGCACTCCGCAGGGCGGCATCGTTTCACCGCTGTTATCGGAACGTTCCGATAACAGCGGATATGGGAACCTTATGATTCTGGGAACCTGAGCCGCTGCGGGCGTTGATTATCAAGGGATTGGGCACGGCTCAGGTTCCCATAAGATTGGCGGGTTCAGGTGCCTGCAAGCATCGCGAGCACCTCGTCCTGCGCACCCTTGAACACGCCCTTCCGGAGGCTGGGAGGGCGCCATTTGTCGAGCGTATCCAGCTTGTCGGTGGGATCCGCCTGCAGGTACATCTCGGTGGTCTGAACGCTGGAGTGCCCGAGCCAGAGTGAGACCTTCCTGACGTCGCCTGTCGCCTCGAGAGTGTGGATCGCGCAAGCGTGCCGCAATAGATGGGGAGATACGGTCTTGCCGGCGATCGACGGCACGCTGCGCGCAGCGGTTTGCGCATGCAGGACAATCCGTTTGGCGAAGCCGCGCCGGGTCATGCCGGTGCCCATGGCATTGAGGAAGAGATGCCGGTCGGCACTCTTCGGCCGGATAGCGAGCCAGTCGCGCAGGGCACCGCGGGTTTCCTTCCACAGCGGCAGGATGCGTTCCCGCCGGCCCTTGCCGATGACGTGCACCTCGTCGAGGGCCGGCATCTTCAGATCGTCGAGCGCGAGCCCGACCAGCTCCGAGACCCGCAGGCCGGCGTTGTAGGTGAGACACAGCATCGCGCGGTCCCGTGTTCCAGCCACCGTGCCCGGATCCGGCGCGTCGAGCAGAGCCTGCGTTTCCGCCCGGTCGAGAGAGCCGATGAGGGGCACGTCGCCCTTCTTCACCGGGATCTCACGCACCTGTGCGGCGAGGTCGAGATATCCCGGGTGCCGGAACTCGAGGAAGCGGAAGAAGGCCTTGATGGCCGCGAGCCGGGCATTGCGTGTACGCACCCCGTTTTCCCGATCCCGTTCGAGATGTTCGAGGAACTCAAGAAGGGTCGCTATGTCGAGATGACCGATCTCGAGCTTGCAGGGCCGAATGCCGTGCTTATCCGCCACGAAGACGACCAACAACTTGAAGCACAGGGCATAGCTCTCAACGGTATGCCGGCTCGTGCCCCTGTCGCGTGGAAGATATTCCCGGAGGAACATCGCAAGGGGAGGAGCGAGTTCAGCCATCGTTCTTCCTCCCCTCATGCAGCCGCTCGGTTGCCTGCGATACCTGTCGCAGCAACACAGGCGTCGCTTCGAGGTACCAGTAGGTGTCGGCGATGTTGGAATGGCCGAGATAGGTCGACAGCGCCAGCATGTGACGGCCGACATCCCGCCGCTCGGCCGAGACCATATGTTCGAGCGCGCGAACTGCGAAGCTGTGCCTGAGGTCATGAAGGCGCGGCCCGGGCTCGCCTGGCCCGCCTCGAAGCCCGACCCGCCGTGCCAGCTTGATGAAGACGGTACAGAGATAGACCGGGTGCATGGGCCGGCCCGTCGAGAGCACGAACAGGTGGTCGTCGGGCCCACCGCGGCGCTTCCTCTCCGCGAGATACGTCTCCATGGCCCGATGGACGCTGTCATCCAGCGGGATGAGGCGGCGCTTGCCGAACTTCGCCTTCCTGATCAGCAGGCCATCCACCGTCAGGTCCGTCAGCAGGAGGCCGGTCGCCTCCGAGCGCCGCAATCCGGTCGCGGCGATCAGCCCCAGGATGTAATGGAACGTCAGGGGCGTGATCGAACCGGCCGGCGGCAGCTCCAGCGCCGCATCCATGATCAGCCCGATCTCGGTCAATGACAGCAGATGAGGCGATGGCCGCCGTGATACTGCCTTGCCCAGGGCGTCGCGGTCAGGCACCTCGTGGCGTTCGTCTTCGGCGTGCAGGACGCTGGCAAGATCGCACACGTAGCGCAGCTTGACCTGCGCCTGGCGGGGAGACGGCGTTGTCGATGCCCAATCGAGGACCGTGCTGCTGCGCACGAAGCTGTCACCATGGGCCTCGGCGTAGGTCGCGTAATCCTGCAGGCACCGCGCCTGTTCCACATAGGCGTGGCCCAGAGCCCGGCGGAATATAACGTAACGCTCCACATGGTCGGCCAGGGTCATCGTGCTTCTCCCGCGTCCGGCCAGGGCTGGGCCACTTCCCGGAGCATTCGGACATCGACCCGCGCATAGATCGCCGTTGTCTGCGTGGACTGATGACGCAGCAGGGTGCCGATGACTTCCAGCGGCGTGTTGTCGCGCAGCAGATTGGTCGCCGCGGAATGCCGGAAGACATGCCCCGCCGGCAGACCCTCAGCCTTGACGCCGGACCGCTTGATCGCAGCCTGCGCGACCGCCGACACACCACCGCTGGCCAGGGGCTGATGGAGCGGCGGCATCATGCGCAGGAACACTTTCTCGGTATCCACGACAGGTCGGGCACGGAGGATGTAATCCTTGACCGCGGCGCCGACGTCCTGCGGCAACGGCAAGACCGCGGCGCGGCGCGATTTGCCGCTGACCCGAACGACGGCCTTGTCCCAGTCGATATCGTTCAGCCGAAGATTGGCGACATCGCCGGCACGCAGGGCGAGCCGGGCGAGGAGCAACAGGATGGCGCGATCCCGCAGTCCCATGGGCGTCGCCCGGTCGCAGGATGCGATGATGCGTTCGATGTCGTCCCGCGGCAGATGACGGGGCAATGTCGAGAACCTCTGAAGGGGGACCGTCGGCACCGCAGCGACAAGTCCCGGCCGGCAAAGGCCATCCAGCACGAGGAAGCGCAGATACAGCCGAAGCGCCGACGTCTCGCGTCGGACAAGATCGCGCGATGCCGTCTCAAGGCGGCACTGCACCGTGTTCCTGATCAGCGTCGCGCTGTATCGATCGGGATCGTCGCCAAGATGGGGAAGCAGCACCCGCATGGCCTTGTGGTAGCTCTCTATGGTCCTCTCCCCGATGCCGCGATAGCGCCGCAGCCAGACCAGAAAACGCGCCACATATTGTCCGGGTTCCTCGCGCGCCGGCATCGGGCGCGGCGGGGCGATGCCCGTGCCGATCAGGTAATCGATGAACAACCCGATCTTCGATCGGCTGTTGTTGCAACCCGCGAATCTGCCGGTCCTGATGAAGAAGTCCGGATGCGCGCAGGTGCAGTCGTGCGCGAGGAAGCGGGAGAGGACATCGTCATCGATCTCGGCGAGTGCGACATCGTGCAGGTAGAGCCAGACGATGAAGTGGCGACAGCGCTTCCGGTACGCGGCGATCGACTCGGGCACATATCCTTGTGCCACGAGCGTTTGAAGGAATGCCTCCACCACGCGGCCGCCGCTCTCGATCTCCGGAGGTATCCGCACTCGCCCCGTTTCCATGAGGAAGCCGAGAAACCGGTGCAGATGCCATCGGGCACGTCCGAGGTTCTTCCGGTATCCGCGCGGACCGGGACAGGCGCAGTCATGGTTCAGGAATCGATGCAAGACGCGAATGTCGAGCGTCTCGATCCCCATCCCGTTCGCCGACAACCATGCGATGAGGTGCAGGATCGTTCGGATGCACTTGCCCGTCAGGCTCGGGGAATATCCCAGGGCCTGCAACCGCGCCTTGTAGGTCGGGACGATGCCCGGATCCGGTCCATCACCCGCCTCGGGCGACGCCGTGTTGGTGATCATGGAAGACATGCCGATTCTCCTGTCCAGGGGCAAAACCGGCAGGAGAAAAGCAGATTTTTATGGGAACCTGAGCCGTGCCCAATCCCTTGATAATCAACGCCCGCAGCGGCTCAGGTTCCCAGAATCATAAGGTTCCCATATCCGCTGCTCAGCAATATCTTGCTGACCCCGTTCGATTGGGAAATGCGTCGTCGCGGCTATCGACTAACGCGATACGCCGATGATTGGCTGATCACGTGCCGCACACGCGGGGAAGCCCGCGCAGCACTGGAGACGGCCAGGCGGATTCTGGCAAAGCTGGGTGTGTCCCTCAACGCCGGGAAGACCCGCATTGTCCATGTCAGGCACGGGTTTGAGTTCCTCGGCTACAAGATCAAGCAGGGCGAGCGGCCTCTCCGGCTGTCGTCCTCCAAGATCAAGAGCGGGGTTCGCGGGGGAGCGCGCTACGCGGTTCCGCGTGAGAAATCCATCCGGCACTTCAAGGACCAGATTCGCCAGCGTACCCGGCGCAAGGCTCCTGTCAGCACGCAGGAGCTGATTGACGAGATCAACCCGATCATTCGGGGATGGGGCCAATACTATTGCAAGGCCCACGTCCGCGGGCTCTTCCACCAGCTTGACGGCTGGATCGTGCGGCGGCTCTGGTCGCATCGTCGCAAGCGCTGGCGCAACGCTGGCTGGAAACAGTTGCCGGAGCGCAAGCTGATCGACGAATACGGGCTTGTTCGCCTGATCTCACTGGTTCCGTCCTTGAACCTTCGTTGAGACACCTTTGTGAAAGCGGCTTACGGGAAAACCGTACGGGCCGTTTGAGCGGCGGACGGAGGCTAGCCTCGCGGGGCGCCTCCTCCGACCCGACAGCGATGAAGCCGGCGAACAATGGGGCACCTGCCCCGGCGGAGCCGGTGGAGCCAAGGGCCGAGCCCAAGGGGAATCTGGAAGGCCAAAGCACGCGCCGGACGCAGGACCGGGAGAGCGTGTCACAAGCGGCTGACCGGATACGGCAGTTTGTACAAAGGGAACCTGGGGTGCGTCTCACGACGCTCCTCCATCACGTCACGGTCGCTGCGCTGCGCTGGGCGTTCTTCGAGTTGAAGAAGGACGCTGCGGCGGGTGTCGATGGCCTGACGTGGCGGATGTACAAGGAAGGGCTGGAAGGCCGTCTCGCCGACCTGCACGACCGAGTGCACTCGGGGGCGTACCGGGCGACGCCATCACGGCGGGTGAACATCCCGAAGCCGGATGGCGGCACACGACCGCTCGGCGTCGCGGCCATAGAGGACAAGATCGTCCAGAAGGCTGTGGCGGAGATAATCCTGACGCCGATCTACGAGGCGGAGTTTCTGGGGTTTAGCTACGGGTTCCGACCCGAGCGTGGGGCGCACAATGCGCTCGATGCGCTGGCGGTCGGGATCGAAAGGCGCAAGATCAACTGGATAGTGGACTGTGACATCCGCAAGTTTTTCGACACGGTTTCGAGGGACTGGCTGGTCCGGTTTCTAGAGCACCGGATAGGGGACAGGCGGGTTATCAGGCTGATTATCAAGTGGTTGAACGCTGGCGTCATGGAAGCTGGAGAGTGGCGTGACGACCTGCGGGGAACTCCGCAGGGTTCGGTGATTTCGCCGATCTTGGCGAACGTTTATCTGCACTACGTCCTCGATCTTTGGTTCCAGAAGAAGTGGCGCAGCCACGAGGTCAACGGCGACTCGATCATCGTTCGCTACGCCGACGACTCTGTGGTGGGTTTTCAGCACGAGCAGGACGCGGAGTGCTTTCTGGAGGCCGTAAAGGAGCGGCTCGGACGCTTCGACCTGGAACTGCATCCCGACAAGACCCGGCTCATCGAGTTCGGGCGGCACGCCATAGAGCGCCGCCAAGGCCGAGGGCAGGGTAGACCGGAGACCTTCGATTTTCTGGGCTTCACACACTACTGCGCGAAGACCAGACGGGGGTACTTCATGCTGGGGCGCAGGCCGATGGCGAAGAGGATGGCCCGCACCCTGAAGCGGATCAAAGAGGTGCTACGCAGGCGGATGCATGACAACATCGAGGATACGGCCAGGTGGCTGGGCAAAGTGGTGGACGGATGGCTGAACTACTATGCCGTCCCGACCAGCAGCCGGTACTTACAACGCTTCCTCGTCCGCCTAAAGCGGGTGTGGCTCGCCATTATACGCCGCAGATCGCAAAAGGACCGATTTACATGGGCCGACATCGACAAACTTAAAGCTCGACACTGGCCCAAGCTGAGAATCCGACACCCGTGGCCGGATCAACGACTAGCCGTCAGTTCGACCTGAGGGAGGAGCCGGATGCCTTAGCCCGAACTTCCCCCAGAATTTCGCTGATTTTCGGGCATAAGTCTTTGTTTTTGCGGACGTATCGGCCGTTGGTGCGGATGCAAAGTGTACCCATGTAAATGAGGATGGGGCGTTGATATTTTGCGGGTCAGGCACTATGATCCGTCCCCATGTATATCGAAAGCGTCCCAAACCGGAACTCACCCCCCGCAATCCTCCTGCGCGAATCATGGCGCGAAGGCGGAAAAATCAGAAAGCGCACCCTCGCCAACCTCTCCAGGTGGCCCCCGCACCTGGTCGAGGGCCTGCGCATCCTCTTGCGCGGCGGAACCGCTGTGCCCCGCGGCGAGAAGCGCCGCGAGGACGACGGCTTCGACATCACCCGCTCGCGTCCCTTCGGCCATGTCGCAGCGGTGCTCGGGGCTCTGCGCGGCCTCGGTCTGGAACGGCTGATCGCGGCCAGGCGCTCGCGGCTGCGCGACCTCGCGGCGGCGATGATCGTCGCCCGCATCGTGGCGCCGCGCTCGAAGCTCGCCACCGCACGCGGGCTCAGCGGCGACACCCTGAGCTGCGGCCTCGGCGAGGCCCTCGACCTGGGCGAGGTCGACGAAGACGAACTCTACCAGGCGATGGACTGGCTGCTTGAGCGCCAGGGCAGGATCGAACGGCGTCTGGCCGAGCGTCACCTCGAGGACGGCGCTCTGGTACTCTACGACGTCACCTCGACATGGCTGGAGGGGCGCTGCTGCCCGCTGGCGCATCACGGCTACTCCCGCGACGGCAAGCGCGGCAAGCTGCAGATCGTGTTCGGGCTCCTGTGCAACGCGCAGGGCTGCCCGGTGGCGGTGGAGGTGTTCGAGGGCAACACCGCCGATCCGGCCACCCTGGGCTCCCAGATCGACAAGCTGCGCCGGCGCTTCGGCCTCTCGCGGGTGGTGCTGGTGGGCGATCGCGGCATGCTCACCGAGGCGCGCATCCGCGAGGAGGTGAAGCCGGCCGGGTTGGAGTGGATCAGCGCGCTGCGGGCGCCGGCGATCCGGGAGCTGGCCTCCAGCGGAACGCTGCAGCCCTCGCTCTTCGACGAACGCGACCTGGCCGAGATCCATCATCCCGACTTCCCCGGCGAACGCCTGATCGCCTGCCGCAACCCGCTGCTCGCCGTCGAGAGGGCGCGCAAGCGCGAGGCCCTGCTCCAGGCCACCGAGGGCGACCTCGACGAGATCCGAGCGGCAACACGGCGCGCCAAGCGCCGCCTCGCCGGCAAGGACAAGATCGGCCTGCGCGTGGGCAAGGTCATCGGCAAGCACAAGGTCGCCAAGCACTTCGAGCTGGAGATCGCCGATGACGGCTTCACCTGGCAGCGCAACCGGGAGCGGATCGCCGAGGAGGCGGCGCTCGATGGCCTCTACGTCATCCGCACCAGCGTGCCCGAGGGCGAGCTCGGAGCCGAGGACACGGTGCGCGCCTACAAGGGATTGAGCCGCATCGAGCGCGCCTTCCGCAGCGTCAAGACCGTCGACCTCAAGGTGCGGCCCATCCACCACTACCGCCCCGAGCGCGTGCGCGCCCACGTGCTGCTGTGCATGCTCGCCTACCACGTCGAATGGCACATGCGCCAAAGGCTCGCCCCCATCCTGTTCGACGAGGACGACCCGGCCGCTGCGGACGCCGCGCGCGCTTCCATCGTCTCACCGGCAAAGCCCTCGCCCTCCGCCCGTCGCAAGGCCGCCGGCAAACGCACGCCAGACGGGATGCCGGTGCACAGCTTCCGCACGCTCCTCGATGATTTGGCGACCATCGCCAGGAACCGCGTTCAACCGAAACTCGCCGGAGCACCGCCCTTCGATCTGGTCACCAAGCCGACGCCGGTACAGCGCCAGGCGCTCGATCTGCTTGGCGTCAGCCTGTAGCGTACCCAGTACGCGACTCCGCGAAACGGTGGTTTGGAAAGCCACCGCAACAACTTAGCTCAATATCTGCTGGGGAAGTTCGGCTTAGCGGGCACGTCCGGATCTGCGCGGGGGGAGCGGGGCAACCCGCTTCCCTACCGCGATTGCTCGCGCCCGCAGCCCTCGCAGGCGTACATGTGGCCGCCGAGCACGGCGGTGCGGCACGCCTCGATGGCGCCCATGACCTTGAGCCGGGCGGCGTCGATGCGCCCTTTGTGGCGCTCACGGAAAGCGGCGCCGGCGCGGCGGAAGATCTCCGCCACGCCCGCGCGTTCGGCCTCCACGCGCCGTCAGTTGCGCAACGCTGCGAAGCCTGAGATCGGGTGGTCGAGGCCCTCGAACATCTTGCCGGTGACGCGGGCGTAGTGACGGGTCGTGTTCGCGCTTCGATGGCCGAGCATGTCCCGGATCACCTCGATATCGCCGCCGCGCTCGAGGAGATGGGTCGCCGCCGAATGGCGCAGGCAATGGAAGGTGTAGCTGCGGTCGAGCTCGGCAATGTCGCGCGCCCTCCTGAAGGCGGCCTGCAAGGTCTCCGTTGCGATGGGCCTGTCGAGCGAGACGCCGTAGAAGAGCCAGCTCGTCGGACGCGGCCAGATGTTCCTGTAGTAGACGCGCAAGTAGTGGATGACGATGTCCGGCAACGGTGCCATTCTCTCGGTGCCGCCTTTGCCGGAGGGGATGTGCAGCAGCTTCTTCTCCGACAGGATGTCGCCGACCTTGATGGCCAAGGTCTCGGAGATGCGGAGCCCGCCGCCATAGCCGGTGACAATGGCAGCACGGTGGCGGAGGTCGGGTGTCGCAAGGATGAGGTGCTCGACCTCCTGCTCCGACATGTAGCGCGGCAGCTTGCCGGGCTTCTTGCGGGAGCGCAGGCCGGCGACATGGTCAGGCCAGCCGAGTGTGTCGATGTAGAGGAAGTTCAGCGCGGCGAAGGAGACGTTGGTCGTGCCCGGACTGAGCCCCTTGTCGATCCGCCCCAGGTACCACTGGCGCACCTGCTCGGCGTCGAGCTCGTCCGGCGAGGCGTCGTAGTACCTGGCCAGGTTCTTGATCTCGCAGATGTAGGCCTTGGACGTGCTCGCGGCCAGATTGGCGATGCGGAGCTGCTCCTCCATGCGCTGGCGAAGAGGGGTGACGGTGTTCGTGTCGCACGCGGTCCCGGTCATTATCGATCTCCCTGGATCGCGACGGCGCGCCGCCGGACCGATCCGGCGACGGTCCGTCGCAGGGGTCGATGCTAACCACTGGTGATCGGGAGGCTGCTGGGGATCCGCCACCCGACGGGCGGAGCGCCACTGACGCAACCGGGAAGCGAACGCACAGAACAAACGGCACCCGCGACGCCTCGGAAATGAATGAACTCTACGCCGCTAACTCCGCGTAGCGGCTTCGTTCAATTTTTGTTTCCTGCAGGCGGCGTGGCACCGCCGCAGCGATGAAAGACGCGGTACCGGCCGCGGGCCGGGCAACGGGATCGAGGGCGAGCCGCTCCCGGTGCCGCCGCTGACACCGCCGGTGGCGCTCGTCACCGCTCACAGCATCGGGTGGGTGTCGAGGAGGTGGCGGGCGACCTCGCGGACGCGATGGCGCTCGTGCACCCTGACGGGGCCGCGGGGGTCTTCGCTGAGATGCACCACGTAGAACACCGCGCCGGGGTTGAGGATGTCGTCGTGACGGAAGACGTCCCCGACATAGTCGCCGTCCTGATAGACGCGGGCTTCGTTCTCGCCCACCCGCCGGAACCTGATGTCGGTGCTCATTGTGCTCTCCCGGTAGCGTGATGCCGGCGTGGAGAGGACTCTCTCTCCTCTCCATGCGGCTCGCCCCTCGCCCGCTTCACCCGGGCTCCCGGTCTGCGAGCGCGGCCGCCGTCCAGGCGGCAAGCGCGGCGGGACCGAATGTGAGCAAGTCCTCGTTGAAGTCGGTGCCGCGAGGCACGATGACGGTGGCGGCGACGCCCGCCCGCGCGCAGCGGCGGGCGAGGCGCTCGGCGGCACGCTCTCCCTCGGGGTCGTTGTCGCGCGCGATCACCAGCCGCGTGACGCCGGCAGGCGGCGCGAATGCGCCGAGGCTGCCGGCGGACAGCGCTGCTGCGGCGACGGTGTCGGGGATGGCGGTGACGACGGACAGCACGGTCTCGATCCCCTCGCCGACCAGCAGCGTACCGGCGCCGGGAGCGCCGAAACGGACGGCATGGCCGTGCACGCGGCCCAGCGCCTTGCGCGGCGATGAGAGGTTTGCCTTCGCGGGGCGCCGAGGGTCCAACCATGTGCGATGGACACCGGTGACGATGTCGCCGTCGTGAGCGGTCACGGCGGCGACGAGGGCCGGCAGGCGGCGAACGCCGCCGCCATCCCTGTAGAGCAACGCGGGATGGAAGCGCAGGGCCGCGAAGCGGCAGCGCGCGAGCCCGCGGGCGCGCAGGTAGGCTTCCGCATGCGTGCCGTCGATGGCGCGGCAGCGGTGCCACAGGCGCCGCGCCGCCTTGGTGGCGTCGTAGGCGTCGCCCGAGCCCGAGGCCGGCGCAGCCGGCCGGGCGAGGAAGGCGCGGGCCTCGTCGAGCGCCGCGCGAAGCGTCGGCGCGCAGATGCGGTGGCGGATGATGTCGAGCAGATCGCCATGCTGCCCCGTGGCCGCATCGGTGAACTTCCCTGGCGTGCCCGGGGGCGCGAGACGGACGAAGAGGGATCGCCCGCGTCCGCCGTCGAGGTCGCCCGCGACCCAATACCTGCCCCGGCGGCGGCCGTAGGGCAGATATCGTCGGCAAACCTCCTCGGCGCGCTCGGCGAGTGCTGCGGCGACGGAGGCCGCGTTCATGGCGCACACTTCGAGCGGGGGCGGGAGCCGGCGAAGCCGGGACCGAGAGCGGAGATGAAGAGCATGGGGACCTCGCCAGCTTCAGGATGGGACGTGCCCGGTTCCGGCCTCACTCTTTCTCCTGGCGGCGCCGGGACGGCGGGCGGCGCGCGAAGCGCGAGCCCCGCCGTCCGGCCCGTGAGGGACTCGCAATGCGCTGCATGAAAAAAGCCCACCCCGCGCGGGAGGAACGCGGGGTGGGCTCTGGAGCGAGCGCGAGGGAGAAGTGCGCTCAGCAATTAGAACGGAATGCCGTCTGCCCCTGCCGTCGCGGCATCGCCGGCCGGCGCAGCCTCACCGTCGGACACCTGGGCACCGTTGCCGTTGGCCCCGGCAGGACGATCGAGAAACTGAACGCGGCCACCGGGGACCAGCAGGATCTCGGTCGAGAACCGGTCGCTGTCCTCGCCGTCCTTGCGCCACTTCCTGGTCTGCAGCTTGCCCGCGACGTAGACCAACCGGCCCTTCTTCGCGTGCTTCTCCAGCATGTCGATCAGCCCGCTCTGGAAGCTGACCACCCTGTGCCACTCTGTTTTGTCGATCCGGGTCCCGCTCTGCTTCTCGATGTAGCTCTCGTCGGTCGCCACCGACATATTGGCGACGCGCCCGCCGGAGGCGAGGTTGCTGATGGTCGCATCGGCGCCCAGCCGGCCGATGATCTGAGCGGAGTTGAGTCCGAACGCCATGATCGTGTCTCCTTGCGATTCGAGTTGATGACGAAGGTTGACGAGCGGGCTGGAGCCTCTTCTCGACCCCGCCCTGCTCACCTTCTCCAAGCCTCACTTCACTCTCGCCTGCGGCCTGCTCAGAGGCCCGCCGGGTTCACGAGGCCTCGCGGACCGCACGGCCGGTGACTGCCCTGGTGCCGACTCGGGATCGTGGACGTCGGGAGCGGGCTCACCTTCGGAACGCCTGCGGCGAGGCCCGCTCACGACGGCGACAGAGCCATCAGCGGGACGTTGGAGAGGATCTCCACCTGGTCAGGGCGCAGGCGGGCGAAAGCGATGCAGGCGGCGGCCTCGGATTCGGTCTCGAAGACGCCCAACTCGTCGCCCGTCTCCAATTCGACCACGGTTATCTGCGGCGGCCAGAGCGCCGCCAGGTGACGCTCTGGCGCGCGGGAGTTAGAACGATATGCGCAGCGCGGACAGCGCGCCGCGCCCCCGGTGAGGACTCCACAATCCACGCATGCGCCCTGCGCGCGCCTCGCGGCGTAGCGCTTCTTCCCGGCAGCGCTCTCGCGCTCGGGAGAGACGCGCTCCTTCTCCAGCGCGAGGCAGCGGCCGCAGCGCGACAGGCTCCCGACCGTGGGCTGGTTGCAGCGCACGCAACTGCCGGCGGCGCGCCGCGCGTCATAGCGCCGGCGGTCGCGTGCGCGCCGCTCCTCGCGGCATGGCTCGCAGACGGAGCGGTTGTCCTCCGGCCGGCGGAGGCCGCAGGACGTGCAGAGTCCCGCCTCCTGACGCGCCCGGCGGCGGCGCCTGTCGCCGGCGCGGTCGGCGCGTCGGCACTGCTCCGGATCGCGGCCGCCATATTGCTTGCCCTCGGCGCGCGCCTTCGCACGGCGGGCACGGTCGGCGGCGCGGCGCTTCTCGGCACAGTCGGTACATACCTTGAGGCCGGGCTCGGGAGGAAGCCGGCCGCAGCGGGTGCAGCGGCCGCCGGCGGTGCGCGCGGCGTGGCGCTGACGGTGGCGAAGATCCCGCGCCTTCTTCTTCGCAGGGTCCCTGAGCGGCACGGCCGGCCACCCCGGTCAGCGCGCGTAGCGGGTGGTCAGCAAGCCTGTCGCCTGGACCCCCCACATTTGCACCCCTGACCGCGCCAGGGTGACCCCGGTGCAGACGATGATCTCGTCGCGTTCGGGCCGCAACTCCCGAACCGCCCTGCGCGAGACGATCTTCCTGCGAGGCCTGCGCCGGCCCTTTGTCCTGGGCTGCTCCGCCCGGACGGGCTCGATCTCGCCGTTGGGATGGGAGCGGTACTTCTCGACGACGTAGCGCTCGTCCTCGAGACCTCTGCCGAACAGGTGGACCAGAAAGGTCTGCGCGTCGCGATGGAACATCCGGCCGGTCCGCATTGCGTTGTCTCCCCCGGTGGTGGTTGCCGACGGCGGGGACAAGCTCCGCAGCGCCGCCCCCGCCGCCCGCGTCACGGCCGGCCTCTGCCTGTCGTCGGCGTTCGGGCCGTAGGAGCTGACGGTGAGCGCGTCGGGCGAAAAGCTTGCGGGTGGTAGACGCCGCCGCTTCGCCACGCGGCGGACGCTCAAGGCTGAGATGAGGGGTGCGGCGGCCTGTCGTCGCATCCCGGCCGTGGCTATGATGACGGCCCTGCGGCGGAGACCACCCGCCACAGTCATTGGGCTGGTGGCCAGGCGGCGGTCTGGCCCAGGCAACTCACGGCAGGCAGGTCGCTCTCCATGTTCGAAGGCGGTTCAGGATCGGCGCCCGACGCAACGGTCGTTGCGACGGTCAAGTGATACGACCCGGTCAAGGGGTTCGGTTTCCTGGCACCCGCCGACGGCTCGCGTGACCTCTTTTGCCACGTGTCGGCGGTATCCGGCGCCGGCTTGCTGACGCTTCCCGAGGGCGCGACGGTCACCTGCGAGGTCGAGCAGGGTCCGCGGGGGCCGCTGGTGTGGCGCATCCACGCCGTCGATGCCGCGAGCGGGTCCCCCGGACCGACAGGGAGCGGCGGGCCGCTACGCGGGGAGCACGGCCATGAGCTCGGCGAGCAGGGCCGTCTTCCGGCCGCCGCGTGGCGGCCACGGTCAAATGGTTCGTCCCGTCGAAGGGCTTCGGTTTTCTGGTTCCCGACGACGGTTCGCCCGACGTGTTTTGCCACGCCTCGGTCGTCAGTGACGCCGGGTACGACACGCTCCCGCAGGGCGCGATCATGATCTGCGAGGTGGCAGAAAGCCAGCGCGGTCCGGTGGTGGCGTCGATCCTGGCTGTCGACGCCTCGACCGTCCCGGCCGAAAGTGGGGGCCGCGAGGAACGATGGTGCGGCCGGCGGGACCGCGCCGGGCCGGGCGGACCGGGCGAGGAGTGCAACGGCGTCGTGAAGTTCTACAACGCCGGCAAGGGCTACGGCTTCATCGTTCCGGAGGACGGCGGCCGGGACGTATTCCTGCACCGCAGCGTGCTTGACCGGGCCGGGCTGGGCGCGTTTGAGCCGGGCGAGCGGGTGAGCGTCATGGTGGAGCAGGGAACTCGCGGCCCGCAAGCAACAGACATAGAGCTCGCCTGATTCTGGATCGATGCGTGCCGGTCCGGTCTCGCGTCACGCAGCCTGGGCCGGGCACGTGTGTCCGGGCGCCGTATCGGCAGGGCGGCGCGGAGCTATTCTACCATCCGCTTGAGGCCCGCCAGAACCCGGACCTTGACCGCCGTCGAGGCCGGCTTCGCGGCCACCTGGATTTCTTCGCCGGTCCGCGGCGAGATCATCGTCCGCGCCTTCCTGGCGGGTTTGCGCACACGCACGATCCTGAGCAGACCGGGAAGCGTGAAGGTACCCACGGCGCGCTTCTTGATGTGGCGTTCGATGAGAATGCCCAGTTCGTCGAGTACCGCCAAGACGTCTTTCTTCGGGAGACCGGTCGATCCGGAGAGGGAAGCCACCAACTGTGTCTTGGTCATCGCTTCCTTGAGCGCGGCGGCCTTGCGGGCCGAGAGTGCCGCCATGTGTCGAGACTCCGATGCTGTAGCGAGGGCGGTTGCATACTACGCCGCCGGGCGGCCGCCAAGGCCGGACGCGATCATTGCGGCCTCCGGCAGGTCCGGATCCCGGCACAGGCCGCTCCGGCCGGCAGGGCACCGCCGCCCCGGTTTGCCCTCCGCCGTTGACCTCGCCCCGCGGCGGGCGCCATATCCCCGTACCATGAGGCACACGGGGGAAGAGATCGCGTTTCTGACGGACCTGCTGGCCTGGATAGGGGAAGAGCGGGACGCGATGACGGTGGTGGAGCTGGACGGCTTCGTCGCCGGGCTCGTGCTTTGCCCCGAGAGGGTCGGGCCGTCGGAGTGGCTGCCGCTGGTATGGGGCGGCGAGCGGGCGTCGGAGGACGTGGAAGAGTCGGTGGACGCGACGCTTGCGGTCATGGACCACTACCGTCGGGTGGCCGAGGACTTGGCCTGCGATCCGCAGGGATACCGGACGGTCTTCGGCTTGGATCCGAAGTCGGGCGTTCTACTGTGGGAGCCTTGGGTGTGGGGCTTCCGGCAGGCGAAGGACCTGCGGCCCGAAGCGTGGCTGCAGGTCGGGGCGAGTGGCGACGAGAAGGCCATGGCCTCGCTCGCCATGATCGAGACTATGAACGACATCGGCGAGGGTGTCTCGGATCTGCCCAGGAACCCGGTGGAGGAACTCCGCCGGTCCGCGTCCGATCTGATCCGAGACTGCGTCCGTGCGCTCGCTGCATGGGCACTTTCCCGGGCATTCGGGGGCGGGCTGGCGATGGTCGCCGAGCGCGGCGGCTTGGAGCCGGGCGGTGGCGAGCCCTGTCCCTGCGGCTCAGGGCGGACATACGAGTGCTGCTGCGGGGTCGAACTGACGGAGCGGCTGCACCCCGGCGTGCCTTGCCGTTCCGCGCCCGTCCCGGTTCCGCCGTTCAAGGAGATCGGTTCCAATGCTGGCGGCAATCCGCGCCGCAGTTTCGTGCACGGAGTCGTGCGCCAAGAGCAGCTCGCCCGCGTCGAAGTTCTCCGTGAGCTGCCGGACGTGGGTGATTGCATCCGAGAGAAGCCGCTCGGGTTACATCAACAGCCTCCAAAAACTGAACGCCCGGATCGGCGGGGAGGGCGGCGCGCGGTTGTGGGTCGATGCCCCGCGCACCTGCTTCCTCGCGGTGGCGGAGAGCGACCTGATGTTGCTCCGCGCTAAGCAGGCGCCTGGTGACCCATGTCCGGCCCTTTCGCGGAATCGGGGAGATCGATGCCGGCTGGACGAAGGCCAGCGGACCCTCACGCGATGCGCGAAACTGGTGTTGGGACCGATGCCGGGCACCATGACGCCGAGGCAGTTGGGCGCCACGATTCTCATGGTATGCGGTTGCGCGGCGTCTGGCGTGTCCTGCCACATGGCCGGACCGTCGCCGTCATGGGTGCCGAAGCCGGCGGTGATGACGACAGCCACCTTGGTGCTGCGCTCGGCGAAGGCGGCGATCAAGCCGGGAACCGCCGCGGGCGGTGTCGCGATAACGGCGAGATCGGGCACGAGAGGAAGGGACTCCGCGTCCGGATATGTCGGAACGTCCTCTACAGCTTCGTGGCGAGGATTGACCGGCATGATCGGGCCGTCGAAGCCCGAATTGAACAGGTTGTGGGCGAGCACGGCGCCAAGCGATCCCGGCGTCTTGCTGGCGCCGACCAGCGCCACGGATCCGGCATTAATGAGTGAATCGAGATTGCGGGTGGTCAAGACTGTGTCTCCGTAACCGATTGCTGATCGGCGGTCTGAGGCTGGCGGTCGGAAGGCGTCACCGGGCAGGCTCCGATACAGCGGCTGCGCATGAGGGCACGGTGTGGCGGCCGACCGCTGGCCCGCAGCGTCAGGGTCTGTGCGGCAATTCCGATTGCCCTCTCCAGAGCTTGGCCTAAACGTCGGAGTCTTGGTGCCGTGCGGACCGCAAGGCCGCGTGACGGCGCGAACGCAAACGTTCGATTTCCTCCAGCAGATCGAGGGCAAGAGCTGCCCCTGGCCAGTTGACGCGGAGATCGCGGGAGAGTTTGAGTGCCTTCTGTGCGCGCGTCACCGCGCTGCCCGAAAAGCGCCAGTCGGACGGATCGGCGCCCCGAGGCTCCAGCACGCCTTCGTCAACCATCTCGATCACGATCTCCGCATGCACCCCGCAGGCCACGCAAAGCTCGCGCAGGGTGAAGACTGTGCGCTCGTCGAGCAGCGTACCGGAGAATTGCTGAATTTCGCGTCTGGCCATCGCTTCAACCCTTCCCGAGTCCGGCCCGCGGATCGAAGGCCATCTCCCGGCTCATCCGCTCGTAGAGTGCGCGCGCCTCGTCGGTCTCCGGCTTCGGGGTCTGTATCTCGATCTCGACATACTGGTCGCCCGCCAGCGTGCCGGGCAAGCCCCGGCCCCTCAGCCGCAGCCGGCTCCCGGTCGCCGAGCCCGCGGGGACCTTCAGCTCCACGTCGCCGCCGAGCGTCGGCGCGGTGACCGTGGCGCCGAGCGCGGCTTCCCACGGCGCCACCGGCAGATCGAGGTGGATGTCGCGTCCGGTCGCGTGGAACAGCCGGTGCGGCGCGAAGACGATTTCCAGGTAAAGGTCGCCGTCCGGAGCGCCGCCGAGGCCCGGCCCGCCCTGGCCCCGGAGCCGAATCTGCTGGCCCTGGACCACGCCCTTCGGGATCGTGACGTTCAGGGTGTGTCGCCGGGTCACCAGGCGGCCCTCGTCGTCAAACTGCGGGACCTCCAGGGTTAGGTTGCGCGTCGCGCCGCGGAAGGAATCCTCCAGCGAGATGGCGATCCGAGCATGAATGTCCTCGCCCTTCATGCGCAGATGCGTGTAGCCACCGCTCGAGCGGCGGTGCCCGGCGCCGCCGAACAGGGCCTCGAAGAAGTCGCTGAACTCGCCGGCCCCGGTGTAGCCGCCTCCGGCGAAGTCGACATCGGGTTGCCAGTCCGGCGGCGGGCGGAATTCCTGGCCCGCCTTCCAGTCGGCGCCGAAGCGATCGTAGGCCGCGCGCTTCTCCGGGTCCTTCAGCACCTCGTAGGCTTCCTGGACCTCCTTGAAGCGGTCTTCCGCATCCGGCTCTCTGTTCAGGTCCGGATGGAGCTTGCGCGCCAGGCGCCGGTGGGCACGCTTGATCTCGTCCGGCTTCGCGTCACGCCCGACACCCAGAGTCTCGTAGTAATCCTTGAACTCCATTCAGTCGTCTTTCGGGAGGCATCGCACTCGTTCGATCATCGGGTCGCCGGGTATCACGCTCGCGGCGACCGACAAAGATGTCGTGCCTCGGAGGACGCCTTTCAACGGCAATTTGGCGGGCGAGAGGTCGACGGCAAGGACGAGGCTATTAGCATTCGCGCTGCCCGGCTACGATGCCGCACGACGATCCTCCATCATGGGGCCGGGACAAGCTTCGCGGTGCAGCGGGCCGCTGTGCGTCACTGGAAAAGGCGCGATGGTTGGTAAATCGGTGTTCATCACAGCCATGGTGGCACTAAGGAAGGTCTGAATAAGTGCCTCCTGCACTTCTCAGACGCGCAAGGCGAAAGCGCGCTTTCCGCTTTTCTCACATTTTCAGTGACTTATAGCCACCGATATTGGTGGCACATCCCTGTGCCACGGGAACCCCTGACAAATCAGAGGTTCCCTAATGGCGATCATCGCCGATCCCGCCGCTGCCGATCACCGAACGCGTCGGTCGCAACCCCTGTGACACACCGGAGACGGCGTGGTCCACGCGCTTGTCTGCGGGCTCGAGACCTTGATCGGGGAGGCGGAAAGCGCGAGCACCGGGATCGTTACGCAATTCCGCTTAGGTATGAATCCCGAATTGCGACCGTGGACGCCCAACAGCTAGTAGTGATGTCGCGAAACGGCTCGTAACTCAGCTGTCCGGCCTCCCAATGGGACCGGAATTCTTGTCTCCAATACTGCGCTTCGCGGTCTGGGCGTCGAGGAAGGGCTGGCACGTGCGATCAGAGACCACGACCAAGACTCTCCTCCTCCATTTGCTGGGCCTGACCGACGGCAAGACAGCAAAGATGGCAGAGCTTCCAGTGCAGCCAGTTCGCAGGATCTGTCTGCGCCCCAATCGGGAGGGGGTGACTGCTCGCGTGCACTTCTCTCCTGGCAAGATCCTGGATCGGCTGACTGCATGAGACGCCATCTGTCTGCTCCGGTGTCTCGTGGGTCCGCGCTTGCGTTCCATCCGGTACCCGCAGGCGCGGACCACCTTTCCGAATTGCATCGGCCGCTGGTGTACCTGGTGAGTTGCGATCTCACAGGCCCGGATGCCGATTATCCGGAGCTTGTTGGTGCCCTGAAGAGCATGGCCGGGCGGAAGGTGCTCGCTTCTCTTTGGGGCATTCGCTGCGAGGGAGCATCGGCATGGCAACTCCGGAATCGACTGAAGCGCTTCGTCGCCGGCGACGACCGCCTCCTCATCACGCGCCCGGACCGCGAGGATTGGGCCTGCCACAACGCCCTTCTGACGCTGAGGAACTTCTGATGGCCCTGGATTGGCACTACATCGTCGAGCTCCAGGCGGCGCGCCTGAAGAAGGACGCGGACGAGGCGGGAGACGCGGCTATCGTCTGGTCGCTCGTCAGGCATTGCCGTACGGAAGACGGCAAGGGGCTCCACGAAAGCATCATCTCTAGCGCGGACACTTTCGTCACCGAGGAAGAAGCCAGGCGCGACGCCCTCATCAGGCTCTCGATGCTGCGCTGTCCCATCGAGAAGCCTGTCGATTACGCAATCAAGTGGCTCCTCAACGGCTATGGGGAGCCCGTCGCGTGGTGAACCGGCCTGCGCGCGCCATATCAGGAACGCGATGTTGCGAGGCGGGAGGTTGCGTGCTCTCGCGGCACGCAATCGAGGGCACGGCGGTTCCTGAAGGTTCATCCTGGGGATCGTCTTCCCCGCGGCGATCCTGTTGATCTTGATCGGGCCCGAGAGGCATCGGAGCAGAGGACAGAGGATGACGAAGTGCATTCCTGCCGATATCAAGCACGGATTCCGGCATCCAAAGGGGTTTCCGCGCCTGCCGGTTCGTGTGGTGGGGGAATTGGCCGCGGCGATGGACGGCACAGGGCGGACGGTCGCGGTTCATTTGTGCGAAGCCGACTGGAAGAGGGAATTCAGGGATTACATCTTCGTCCTGTCCCCGGCAGCGGCGCGGCAGTTGGCGGCGCAGCTCGAACAGGCCCTGGACGCTCCTAGCCGGAAGGGCGGGCCAAGGGATGCACCGCGAGAGGCCTGCGTTTGCCGAGCGGAGCCGCTCGCCGGCGCGACGAGGCCAGATCGCCTCACGGCAACGAACGCGGAGCCCGCAGGAGTTCGCTCGTGACGGTTTGCGGCAAAGGGGCCACGACCATCATTCAGTCGGGCGATTCGGATTGGACCGCTGCCCATCGACTCGAAGGTCGACGGCGCTCGGGACGAGGCGCGGGGAGGTGAGCCATGCCCGTTTCGATCGTGATTGGAGGTCAGTTCGGCTCCGAGGGCAAAGGCAAGACGGCCCTTGAGCTCGTGAGACGGTCTCAAGAGGAAGTCGTCGCGGTACGTGTTGGTGGTCCCGACACGGAACATACGTCCTACGACCGCTCCGGAAAGCGGCACTCGCTCCGCCAATTGCCCGCCTGCTGCGTCGACAGGGATGTCGATGTCGCCTTCCCCGCAGGTTCGTACATCGATGTCGATATTCTCTTGCAAGAAATCGAGACGCTGGGCCTGGACGAGGAGCGCGTTTCGGTCAGCCGCCTTGCGCACGTCATAACCGCCCGGCACCGGGAATGGGAAATGGCGGGAGAGCTCATCAGCACGCTGGGCTCGGCCGGTTCCGGTGTGGGTGCGGCCATCATGGCGTCGGTGGCACGTCAGGCCAGAAACCTCCCTCTGCGTTCCGTTTTCGCTGCGGACGAGCCCAGACTCGCGCGCTTCCTTGGCGATGTCGGCACGCGTCTCCGCCAGCATATCGAAGACGGCAACCGGGTCGTCGTCGAAGGCACGCACGGCTTCGGAATGTCGATTCTGGACGGCGGCTGCTGGCCGCACGCAACCGCGCGGTGCACGACGGCGGCCGGCGCGCTGGCCGAAGCCGGACTGAGCCCCGTGGATGTCGATGACATCACCATGGTCGTCCGGTCTTTCCCGATCAGGGAGGCCGGGGATACGGGACCGCTCGTCGGGGAAATGACGTGGGAGGCCATCGCCGAAGAGACCGGGCGCCGGGACATAGCGTCCGAGCTGACGGTGTCCACCGGCTTGTTGCGCAGGCCGGCCCGCTTTGACGCCAAGCTGGTGAAGCGGGCGCTTGCGGTCAACCGGCCGACCCGGGTGGTCCTGAACCATCTGGACTTCGTGGGCGGCGAGCAGGAACTGGGAGACTCGCAGGGCAATCTTCACGCATTCATCCAGAAGATAGAGGCCGATATCGGCAGACGCGTGGACTGGCTCGGCTTCTCCGCAACTACCATTGTCGACAGGCCCTGAACGGAAGCACGACGCATCGCGAACCGGCTCCCCGGGACCATTCAATCGGTGGCACTCACGACGAGAGATTCCGGTGAGCGCGACCTGACACGGGAGAAGATCATGGCATACAGGGACATTCTGGTGCACTTGGCTCGGGACAAGCGCTCGCCCGCGCGCCTGGATGCCGCCATCGCGCTGGCGGAACGCCACCAGGGCAGGGTCACCGGCGTGTACGTGCTACCCGATCTTCTCTATCAGGAGTATGCGAGCTTTCGAATTCCACCGAACATTCTGAGGGAGCTGGACGTGCGCCAGCGCAATTCTGCCGCAGAGGTCGAACGGGCGTTCGGGGAGCGGATAGCTCAGACGTCGGTGCAGGGCGAATGGCGCCTCATGACGGGCGATCCGGTCGATGCGGTCTCGACTATCGCACGCTTCGCCGACATCACCATTGTCGGTCAAACTCATGATGAGGACGATGATAACGTGGGAGCCTTGGCGGACGGCGTGGTGCTCGCCGCCGGAGGACCCGTACTGGTTTGGCCGTACACCGGTTCCTTCGGCGTCAGTCCGGAGACGGTCACGGTCGCCTGGAACGGCAGCCGAGAGGCGAAGCGCGCTCTGACCGACGCGCTGCCGCTGTTGCAGCAGGCGAACAAGGTGGTCGTCTTCGGTATCGACACAGGCGACAGCAGGCGCATTCCGGGTGCAGACGTGAGCACTCATCTAACCCGGCATGAAGTCAGCGCAGGAGTCCAGCACACGGTCGGGTCTTCGGACATCGACGTTGCCAATATCCTTCTGTCTACCGTGAGCGATCAGGGTGCCGAACTGCTCGTCATGGGTGCTTACGGTCACCATCGGCTGAAGGAGCTCCTGCTGGGCGGCGTGACCCGCCACGTTCTGGGCGAGATGACCGTGCCGGTCCTGATGTCTCACTAGAGTCTGTACTCGTTAACGCAGAAAGTTCTGTTCAAACAATGATTTGCCCAAATATGTCTCAAACGACCAGCTGACGAAAATCCCATGTATTCAGGCAGTTTCTGCGTTAGTGAATACACGGCCTAGTCTCGACGCGCCGCCTGCTCGGAGAGAATTCGTGCCAGTGCTCGGAGTCGGAAGTTACTAGCCGGCTTCGGTATGACCGCCGGGTTATCCTTCGGCGGGTGCGCGGTTTCGAATCGCGAACCCTGCTCGCCCACAAGAGACTGTTCCTCCTGCTCGTCACCAGGGCCGTCACCGATCGCCGGGGCCATGTGCCGGCGCGATGCCCCGGATCGACATGTTTCCACTAACGACAATGACGCCTTCTTCAGTATCGGATGACTGCAATGTGGCTTAGCGAATGGCGTTCGGACTTGGGGAGAAACGGGCAGTAGCACCATGGATTTCGAGTTGATTGCCATCGCCCTGGATGACGTCGCATGGATCGCCATGGCATTCGTGATGGGCTTGCTGTCCAAGACCGTCGGGCTGCCGCCCCTGGTCGGCTTCCTCGCGACCGGGTTCGTTCTGAACGTTTACGGAATCGGCAGCGGGGAAATCCTCCAGAAACTGTCGGACCTCGGCATCACCCTGTTGCTGTTCATCGTCGGCCTCAAGCTCAACCTTCGCACCTTCGCGCGGCCACAGGTTTGGGCAGTCACCGGGTTGCATATGACGATCGTCGTTCTGGTCTTCGGAACGGTCATCTATGTCCTGGCCCTTCTGGGCACGTCCTTTCTCTCCGGTCTCGATCTTTCGCGCTCTGCGCTGATCGCCTTTGCATTGAGCTTTTCCAGCACCGTCTTCGTGGTGAAGGTACTCGAGGAGAAAGGGGAGACGACGTCGCTCCATGGACGAATTGCGATCGGTATTCTCATCGTGCAGGACCTCGCCGCCGTCGTGTTTCTCGCGATCTCGGTTGGAACGTGGCCGACGTTATGGGCACTTCTGGCGTTGCTCGTCGTTCCGCTGCGGCCGGTGCTGACGCTTGTTCTGCAGCGGGTCGGTCATGGCGAGCTTCTGGTCCTCTACGGTTTCCTTCTCGCCTTGGGCGGCGCCGAAGCGTTCGAGCTGGTTGGGCTGAAAGGCGACCTCGGTGCCCTCGTCCTGGGCGTTGTGATCGCCAGCCACAACAAGGCCGACGAATTGGCAAAGACCATGCTGGGCTTCAAGGATCTGTTCCTGCTCGGCTTCTTCCTGTCCATCGGACTGTCCGGACAGCTGGAGATGGAGGCGGTTCTGGTCGGCGCGGCCATCACGCCGTTCGTGTTTCTCAAGTCGGTCCTCTTCTTCGGTCTGCTGACGGGGTTCAAGCTGCGGGCTCGCACCTCGTTGCTTGCCTCATTGCACCTGACCAACTACAGCGAATTCGGGCTCATTGTCGCGGCCATCGGCGTCGCCAACGGCTGGATCGACGGGGGCTGGTTGATCGCTATCGCGATTGCGTTGTCTCTGTCCTGCGCCGCCTCCGCGGGACTCAACGTCGTTGCCCATCGGATCTACACCCGGTATCGGACGACGTGGAAACGCCTGCAACGACCGGGGCGTCTCGCCGACGACGGGCTGCTCGATATCGGAGGAGCGACGATCGCCATCATCGGCATGGGGCGTATCGGCACCGGGACCTACGACAGCATGCATCGATCGCATGGCGCGACCGTGGTCGGCATCGACATCGATCCGATCACGGTAGAACGCCAGCAGTCGACGGGCCGCAACGTGCTGCTCGGCGATCCCAGCGACGCCGACTTTTGGGACCGCGTCGGGGCCGCCCACACACTTGAGCTGGTGATGCTGGCGCTGCCGAACCTGGCGGCCAGCCTCGCGGTCCTCGACCAGCTCAAGGCCGCCTCGTTTGGCGGTCGGGTTGCCGCCACGGCCAGGTTCCAGGACGAGATCAAGCTGCTCGAACAGGCCGGCGCATCGACGGTATTCAACGCATACGCAGAGGCCGGCTCAGGGTTCGCCGCACACGTGGACGAGCAAGTGCCGCACCCTGCCCGGACGCAACGAGGCGGCCCGCCTCGCATCGATTGAACCTGGCACACGAAACGACCGCCGAGCTACGAGAGCGCTTCGAGCGCGTTCCAGCGGCCATCATGATCGCGAGTCCTGTGGTATGGTGCGGGTGGCGATGCAACCCGCGTCGAGGTTGCCGCAGGAGTGCGTCATCGAGATGCCTGCGCTCCCAGCGATCGGTTCAGGCCGAGCTGGAGGCCGTGCAGGCGGGGGAGCGAATGGCCGACGTGCATGGGCTCGATGGGGACGCGCGTTCACCTCGTCCGCCGGCAGCGTGGGATCGGCCCATAGATCGTATCGCCCGCAGTCGCTCTCACACAGGGCATGAGTTTCTGCATCGGACTGAAACCATCCAGCTCAATTGGGAGTCGAATCGGAGAAAAGACCAAGGTCGATACTGAAATGCCAGGGTCGACGCCAAGCAGGGGAGAACGCAAGCTGGCGGCAAGATTCACTGAGCAGGAACTCCGCCAGGCGATCGATCAGGCTATCGACGGCATGATCGTAATCGATCAACTGGGAACCGTTCTGCTCTACAACGCAGCGAGCGAACGGCTGTTCGAATATCCGGCGGAGCATGTACTCGGCAAGAACGTAAAGTTGCTGATGCCGCAGCCTCACCGCGACAATCACGATATGTATGTGCAGAATTATGTTCGGACCGGACAAGCAAAAATCATCGGCATCGGTCGCGATGTTGTAGGGCAAAAGCGCGATGGATCGACATTTCCGATGCGACTGTCGGTCGGCGAGCTCCGTGGAGCGAGCGGGGAGTTGTTGTTCGTTGGCACGGTCCACGATCTCTCGGCAAGAAAGCGCGCTCAAGAGAGAATCGAGGAGCTGCAGTCCGAGTTGATGCGGGTTTCGCGCGCAAGCGCCCTGGGAGAGATGGGCTCGGCGCTTGCTCACGAACTGAATCAGCCACTTTCTGCCATCGTCGGGTTCGTCGAGGCTGGTGCGGCCCTCATTGACGATAGCGACAGCAGAGTCCCGAAACAGGCTCGGGAATATATGAGCAAGGCTGTCGCTCAATCTCACAGAGCAGCCAACGTTATTCAACGCCTGTATGACTTGACGCACCGTGGCGATACCGACCGGGCGGTCGAGGACATCAACGGGCTGGTCCGGGACACTTGTGCCCTGGCAGCGTTGGGCTCCGCGGCGGCGGGCATTGAGGTGAGTCTCGAGCTCTCGCAGGATCTGCCGCCGGTCCTGATCGACTGCATCCAGATTCAACAGGTCGTGCTCAATCTGGTGCGCAACAGCATTGATGCGCTGAGCGCCAGCGAGTCGCGCAGGATCGTCGTTGCCACTGTGCAGCGTGACGGCGTTGTCGAAGTGGAGGTGAGCGACACGGGGCCGGGACTGGCGCCCGATATCGAGCCGCGATTGTTCGAGCCCTTCGTTTCCTCGAAACCCGATGGCATCGGCATCGGACTGTCGATATGCCGTACCATCGTCGAGGGACATGGCGGCGAAATCACCGCCGAGACGCGCGAAGGCGGCGGCATGACCTTCCGTTTCTCGGTCCCTGTCCATTCCGAAGGAAGCGGCTGAGATGGCACCCGCGCGCGTTCTTGTGGTGGATGACGACGAGGCCGTGTGCGAGGCGCTCGAAGCGCTGCTTCAATCTGCGGGCTTCCGAACGGCTACCTTTGACTCAGGTGCCGCGTTCTTGGATGCAGTGACGGACGACGATGCTGCATGCGTCGTCCTGGACATCAAGATGCCGGGAATCGACGGGCTTGAAGTTCAACGGCGACTGGCCGAACAAGAGAAGACGATTCCAGTCATCATCGTGACAGCATATGGCGACGTTGCGATGGCCGTGCGTGCGATGCGCGCGGGCGCAATCGACTTTATCGAGAAGCCGGTGGCGCGAGACCGCCTGATTGCGAGTGTGGAACGGGCCATCGAGGCAGGAACGAACCTGCGACGCCATTTGAACGAGAGATCGGAGATTGAGCGGCGCATCGACACCTTGACCCCCCGCGAGCGCGAGGTGTTCGAGCAATTGGTCATGGGTCGACCCAACAAGATCGCCGCCTACGAGCTTGGCATCAGTCCGCGCACGGTCGAGATCTACCGCAAGAACGTCATGGTCAAGATGGGCGCCGGCAGCCTGTCGCACCTGGTTCGCATGGCAATCGTCTCCGGTATCGACCCGCTCGCCGAGTAAGCCAGCCCACCCACACGTTACGACCTGTGCCCGATTCAGGGGCTTGCTGTGCGGTTCAGTGCCGTCGCCACCATCCCCGGTGCGGCTGTGAGGACCAAAAGGATCGGGAGACTGGCTCAATAATCACTCGAAATCTTTGCTGGCTGATTGGCCCGTGGAGGCATAGAGCAGCTCGTGGACCTGTTCTTTGAGGAATAGGAATAGCACTACAATTGCACATAGTTCTCTGATGTGATTCGCTGGCTCCATGATGCACGCGGAGAGGGGGAATGACGAGTATTGCCACCCAGTCTGGCTCGATTCTGGAGTGAGGTAGGAGAGCTGTTGTCGCTGAAGGAGCGCTTTGGCTCTTATTCCGTGCCGGTGGTCAGTCGCTACGCAATTTCACCTAAGTATGAATCCCGAATTGAATGGACCCAGACTTGATATATAAAAGAGGCGGCCGATTCGAAAGTATGGCCAAATCACTGGTCAACGCAATTCATAGGACTGAAGATCACCAATAAAAGCGTCAGGGGTGTGATTCTCGTATGGCGATATGCCAGTCGTGATGGCGCTAAAGGATATGGGCTGGTTCATTTTGGTCAAGCAGCGAGTGCCAGGACTTCGGTTGGGCTGATGTTGTCGTTAGCTGGTCCGGATCGGGCGTCCATGAGCGCATCCCATGCCCGGTCGAAGAGGCCGGATTTGATCAGGGCGCGGAAGGTCAGAACCGCCTGCCCGCCGTCGATCCGCCAGCGCATGCCCGAGCGTTTCAAGCGCTGCGCGACGAGGGTCTTGCAGGCCGCCTCGACCACACCCGAGCCGATGGCGATGCCCTCTTCCTTCAGGGCGTGGTAGCGCATCCGATGGCGGTGCTTTCGGAAGAAGGCCAGCTCGCGCTCGATCTCGGCCGGGTCCCCCTTTGCCCTGTCCAGGAGGTAGCGCAGTGCCCGGATCACCTTGTCGACGCCGCGGGGGTCGTGGCGCAGGATTTCGCGGTGCTTCTCGAACCAGTGGCGCGCCACCGCATGGTCAGAGGCCACGCGGAGATGCTCGCAAGCGTGCCAGAAGTCGATGACCTCGGTCTCGGGCGAGAGGCTTTCGAGGAAGGTCCAGTTGTCGGCGGCCCCGTCGGCGACGGCGCCGATCCTGATCTTCGGGCTCACACGGCGGATATGGGCGACCTCGCTTGCAAGTTGCGCTTTCAGCGCGGCCTTGCCGCTCTCGGGCATACGGCCGAGATAGAGGGTCTTCAGCCGTTGGCCCTCGGCGTCGTGGAAGGAGACCGTGCCGCAAGAGGCCTCGCGCCAGCACGCCTCGGCACGGCCGTCCTCGCCGGCCCGCAGCGCCACCATGACGCCGTCAAGGGAGACGGACGCGGTGACCGCATCGGGCGGTATGCCCTGGGTTTCACGGATGCTGGCCAGCGTCTCCGGGGCGACGCTCTCCCAGTGCTCATGCATGCTCAGGGCCAGGCGCTGCAGCGTGCTCACCGACGGCGTCATTCCGCCCATTTTCGCGAAGAACTCCTCCGCTTCACGCGGCGTACAGTGGCCCATCATCATCAGCCCGAGCTGCGCCGCCGGCCGCGTCAGGTAGTCGTCGATGAGGCCCAGGCTCTCGTCCACCGGCACCAGCGACGTGCTGCTCGCGCCGCTGCGATAGCGCGCACGCCGATAGGTCACGGGACCGAGCGTCGTCATGATCGTCTTCGGCGTCGCCGCCACCCGGACCCAGCTCTGTCCGTCGCGCTCGATCCGGCTCGCACCGTCGTCGCGGCTCTCGGCGAAGGCCCCAAGGAGCTTGCAACCCAAGCCGTTCATGGCGTCCCGCAGCCCCGTCTCAACCGTTTCGAACGTCTCGGCAGACGGGTCAGACCCAGCCTGTTCGCGACAGAACTCCACCACCTGGGCGACCGCTTCGGCGACTTCGGCAGGCAGGCCCAAAAGGTCGATGGACGAGGCGATGAGAGACTGCGACACTGGCATGGGAACGCTCCTGATGTTGGGTCTGATGTTGGGTTGTCGGCGCGGCATCCTACCGCATCTCGCGGTGCGGAGCGTTCCCACCCACCACTGCTGGATGCCGCCGTTGTGACAAAATCCGGCCCTGCACCGGCCGATTGTCACGAAAACCCGATTCTGGCTGCCTACGGCCACCCGCCAATCGCGCTAAATCAATGACTTACGATCGCCATGCCAGACCTACACCCAGCGTCAGAGACAGGAGAAAATTGGGGCTGCGAAATATCATCGCATAAACTGATTACGCGGCGCTGGGAAAGAATGCAAGACATTCACGAATTGGAGGACGATTAACTCATACGTTCGCGTCACAAGATCGACAGATTGGTCTTAGAATCGTAACTGCCCAGGTCTGATTCCGCCGAGCACTCACGCGTGATGGACTGATGCCTCTGGCCTGGTGCCGCTGACGTGGAGCGGAGCGGCGGGGGATTTCAGAAGCGCAGTACCGGGATTAGCTGCATGGGATCGGGGTGCGCCAGGGTTTCGAGGACATTCCAGCGCTGTTTTCGAGCGGTGGCGATGACGGACCGCAGGTTGGCGAAGTCGCAGGCACCTTGCATCGAGCGGAAGCCGCCTGAGATTTTCTGACGCAGCTTGCCCATTCGCAGATCGCGCTCCGCCTCATTGTTCGAGAACGGGGTTCGCGGGTCGGTGAGGAAGCGCAGGCACCCCTCCTTGTACTTCTGGAGCCGGAGCGCGAGGTTGTGACCGATGCGGCGCTTTTGTCGTCCGCGCTTTCCGGTCTGGAGCGGCGGCATCTCTTCGTGAGCGGCGATGGCACGTTCGAGGATGCGGTCCCAGGCTCGCGAGATGCGGGCGACCAGTGATGCGGGCACGTCGCGATCATTCTTGCGGGCGAAGCGGGCGGCTCTGTTGGCACGGGAGAGCAGCTGGTGCGTGCTCGTTGCCCAGTCTTCCTTCTCGATCTCGATCAGGGCCTGGAGCTCACGCAGGTGATGGGCGTTGCAGGCCCCGTGGCGCACGCCCTCGAGAGCGAAGTAGGTGGCATAGTCGTCATGGATGACGATGCCGTTGAGCTTCTCGTCGAAATGGCCGCGCCCGCTGGCGACGCGCAGGATGGTCAGCAACGGGGTGCACAGCACGTGGAGCCAATGGGTCCGGGCGGCGATGCGGATGCCGGTCTCGTCGAGGTGTTTGACCGGGGCTTCGGTGCGGATGATCTCTGCGACACGATCGAGGAAGCCCTCGAAGCGCCGGGCGGTGCGCCGGCCCATGGCGGCGATGGTGGCCGTTGAGATCTTGACCGCGAAGAGATCGCTCATGACCTCGGCGACGCGCTTCTCCGGAATGAACTGAGCGTGCAGCAGGTAGGTCACCCACGCGGTGATGCGCGGCCCGTACTGGACCGGGGCGCTCACGCCGTTCGGGAAGGCGGCTGTTGTCATGGTACCGCAGGCGGCGCAGAGGCAGCGATGGCCGCGATGCTCGGTGGCCTCGAGGGGCTGCGGCTCGGGCACATCGAAGACCTGCCGGCAGACGGGGGCTCCGTGACGGTCGGCGTCCGACAGCGGCGCGCCGCAGCCCTCACAGGCGGACGGATCATGATCCACGACGTGGTCCGGGTTCTCGGTCCGCTCCAGGGTGGTTCCCTTGTGGCCCGGCTGACCGCCGCTGGGCCTGTCGGATTTGCCGCGCCGGCTCCGGGTGCGCTTCTCCTGGTCTCCGCTCTTCTTCTCCTGGTCTCCGCTCTTCTTCTTCAGGCCGTCGCTGGCCGGCGGCTTGGAGCTGGTGGTGCTGTCGAGCGCGGCGCTGCGCTCAAGTTCGGCGATCCGCTCGCGCAAGCGGGCGTTCTCCCGCTCCAGCGCGTCGTTCTCCTTGACCAGCGCCGCGCTCAGGCGAAGCAGCCCCTGGCCCCATTCCCGGATGGCTTTGACGGCGGTCATCGCGAAGGATTGTGGGGTGAAAAGGTCCTGCAGGCACGCGAAAGCCTCGTCGTGAGCGGCGAGGTCCGCGTGCCAGCGCGACACTGTCACAAACCCTCGTCAGCCTCGACGGCCATGATCGCGGCCAGCACCGCCAGGCGTTCGCCCGCCGGCATGGCCTCGTAGCGCCGGCCCCAGTTGGCCGCCTTGCGCTTGATGCGCTGGCGGTCGGTGAAGTTGCGGCCCGCGCAGCTCGCCCAGTGCACCCGGTCGGGCGCGAAGTTGAACCACACCACCTCGGTCCGCACCTGGGCCTGGGTCGTCACCTGCAGCGCCAGCCGGCGCCAGCCCGCCAGCAACTCGTCATAGAGCGCAGACGGGTGGCCCGAGACCATCACCTGGCAGGGCAGACCCTTGAGCAGTTCGAGGAGCGCGACGTGGTCGGCCTCCTCGTACTCGAAGCGGTAGCGCTGCGACGAACGCCGGGTCGCGTGCAGATAGGGCGGATCGCTGTAGACCAGCTCCGGGCCCAGGAACGGGAACGAGGCCAGAAAGGAGTGGGCGCAGCCGTGCACCAACTCCACCGGGTAGCCACAGTCGAAGGACTCAAGCGCCCGCTCGTCGCGGTCAATCCCGATCAAGCGCACGGCCGCAGGCTTGCGCTTCATCAGCGCCCCGCCCCCCAAGTGGCTCTCGATATAGACAGAGTGCGGGGGCATCAGCGCAATCAGCGCCTGGCTCAGACCGGTCGTCGCCTTCGATCCGAAATACCCCACCGGCTGCTCCTCTCATGCGAGAGAGCAACCCATAGGCGAGCGCGCCTATACAGTCAAGGGGCAGATCATCGATGCGCCGACGGCCAAACGGCACCGGCGGCGACCAACATCAGCACGCACTCAGATCTGGCGGCGGGGTACCTGGGTAGTTACTTAGAATCATTTGGTGCTCACTCCCGTACTTCGCGCGATGCCAGCTTCAACTCCTGGCGGACGGACACCGGTATGGGAGCCTCCCGGGGACGAACGCTGAAGCGCGTTCAATAGCGGGGCCGTTGATCGAAGGGCGAATTCGACAGTGACAAGGGGAACTGCAGCCGCAAAGGGTGGGCCGGCGCCTGAGGTCGAGCTGACGCTCGCCGGCAATCCCGCCGCCCTTGAGCGAGGCTGGCGGACGGCCGTATCCGGGGATGCAGACTATGCGTCGCATCGGCTGCGCAGCACCTATTACGATACGCGCGACTTCCGCCTGCGCCGCTGTGGCTTCACACTGCGCATTCGTGAAGACGGGGAACGTCTGGTCCAGACCCTGAAGTCGAAAGAGCCTTTCGGGCCCGGTCTGATCCTCAGACGCCAGGAATGGTCGCGGCCGGTCGAGACGCCACTGCCCAGCCTCCCCTTTGCGTCAGATCCATCGGTCCACGACACGGTCGGGCCACTCGGACCGGCGGAGCTGACTCCGGTCTTCTGCACCGATGTCACGCGCCGGACGGCCAGAGTCGAGGTCGCCGCACTCGATCACGGGGCCGCCCTGGTCGAGCTCGCGCTCGACAGCGGAGAGATCAAAGCCCAGGGGAAGCGGGATGCGGTTTCGGAGCTCGAACTTGAGCTGATCGAAGGTCCGACAAGCGCGCTCTACGAACTCGCCATGGCTCTGCAGGGCTCCGCGTCGTTCCGCATTCAGACGGCCAGCAAAGCCAAGCGCGGGTACGTCCTCGCCGGAGCAGAAGGATATACCGGTCACAAGGCTCCCGCGCTGGCACTGGAACCAGGTATCTCGGTGGACAGTGCCTTGAGGGCGATCTTTCTCGCTTGCGCCGACCACTGTGCGGCGAATCTGGATGCGGTGCTGGACGGTGACGATCCAGAAGGAGTGCATCAGTTTCGTGTTGCACTGCGTCGGCTGCGCTCGATGCTCTCCACTTTCAAGCCCGTTCTCTCGACCGTTGATCTTGTGTGGCTGGAGCGCGAGGCCAAGCTCCTCATCGACTTGCTGGGCCCGGCCCGCGACTGGGACGTATTCGTCACTGAAATTCTGGCGGCGGTCCAGGCAGCGCGGCCGGACGACAAGACCCTCGTGTGCCTTGCCGCAGCAGCCGACGCGCAACGCGAGCGCGCGTACCGACGGGCGGAAGCATTGCGTGACCCTGAATTCACCACGTTCCTGCTTCGCTTCGGTCGCTGGACCGAGACAGCGGCCTGGCAGGAGAAGGTTGACCCCGCCGTTCTCGACCGGCCGCTTGCGGGCCTCGCCGGGCGTCTTCTCGACGAGCGCCACGAGCGGGTCTTCAAGCGCGGCCGTGGCTTCGAGAACCTCTCCGACAGCGGACTCCATCGGCTCAGGATCGTGCTCAAGAAGCTGCGATACCCGTGCGAATTCTTCGCCGGTCAGTTCCCCGAAAGCAAATCCAATGCCTACATCAGAGCGGCGCGCGGGCTCCAGGGCGGCCTGGGCCGCCTGAACGATGCCGCTGTCGCGGAGCGACACCTGACGGCACTGCTTCGCGATCATCGGAAGAGCGGCGATCTCGCGGCGCTCTCCGTTGCGGCGGGGCAGGTCATCGGCTGGCACGCCCGTGTCTGCAAGGAAACCCGCACCAGCCTCGCCGAGGACTGGCGCGCCTTTGCTGCCGCCAAGCCCTTTTGGCGCACCCCAGAGGCTTCGGACCGGTGACCTGCCCGCATAGCCTCTCCGGCCGGGCCGGGCTCGCTTAGCCGGACCATGTATGGAGACGTTCCAGTCGCGCTCGGCGGGATTGGACTGTTTCTGCTGGGCATGGTCATCCTGACGCAGGGACTGCGCGACATAGCCGGCGGCTCCATGCAACGCGTGCTGGCGCAGTTCACGAGCAGCCCCTGGAAAGGCGCTGCCGCGGGCGCGGTCGTCACGGCAATCGTACAGTCGTCGAGCGTGACGACGGTGACGGCGGTCGGCTTCGTCGGAGCCGGGCTGCTGACCTTTCCGCAGGGCCTCGGCATCGTCCTGGGCGCCAACATCGGAACGACGATCACCGGCTGGCTTGTGGCGCTCCTGGGCTTCAAGCTCAGCCTCGGCAGCGCCGTCCTGCCGCTGGTCCTTGTCGGCGCTCTGTTGCGCTTGTTCGGAGGCTCGCGCCTGGCAGCAGCCGGCTGGGCGCTCGCCGGATTCGGCGTGCTCTTCATCGGTATCGCCACCATGCAAGAGGGCATGTCCCGGTTCGAGGGCATCGTGACGCCCGCTGATTTTCCGGATGACAGCCTGGGCGGACGGCTGCTGCTGGTACTGATCGGCGTTGCAATCACGCTGGTAACACAGTCGTCGAGCGTCGGCGTGGCGACGGCGCTCGCGGCCCTGGGAAGCGGTGCAATCTCTTTCCCGCAGGCCGCAGCAATGGCGATCGGCATGGACGTCGGTACCACTTTCAAAGCCGCGCTCGCGACCGTGGGCGGCTCGACGGCGACGCGGCGCACAGGCTTCGCGCATGTGATCTACAACCTGATGACCGGCGTGCTCGCCTTCTGCCTTCTCGATCTCTACGCGCTGCTTACCGAACGTTGGCTCGCCGGCGGTGGTGTTGAAGCAGCCCAGTTCGCACTGGTGGGCTTCCACACTGCCTTCAACGTTCTGGGCGTGGCCTTCGTGCTTCCCTTTGCGGAGCCGTTCGCCCGCCTCATCATATTCCTGTTTCCGGATCGGGGGCCGGCGCTCACACGCCGCCTCGACGACCGCCTGCTCGACGATCCGGCGCTTGCGGTCTACGCGGCAACCTCGACTGCCAGCGATATCGTCGGGCACGTGACGGCGGCGTTCAGGAAGTTGCTCGATCCCCGGCACGCAGGACCCGCAGAACCGGCGGAGAATACCGCACTCAGCGACGCGCTTGTCCGAACGAGAACGTTCGTTGACCGGATCCGTAGCGACTCCCTGGATCAGGAATTCCGAAGCCGCCACGCCGCCACAATCCACATCCTGGATCATTCATTGCGCCTGCTTCATCGCGGCCAACAGGAGGACCGCGTGAGGACCCTGCGCACCGAGCATCGGCTCCGACGCCTTTCCCTGGTTCTTTGCGACGCGCTGAACCGCTCTGCCGAAGCGGACATCGCGTCAGAATTGGAAAGGTTCGATCGGATCACACAAATGCTGGGCCGGCGGCGAGGTCATTATCGGGAATCCATGGTGACTTCGGCGGTCTCGTCGGAGGTGGATACGGAAACAACGCTCATGCGGCTCGACGCCATGCGATGGCTCTACCGGGTCAGCTACCATCTGTGGCGCATCGCCCACCACATGAAGGGCCTGGAGAGAGGCGTGCCGCTTGCCGGCGCGCACGACGAGGTCGCTGGGGAGGTCGCACTCGACTGATCGACAGGGGCGGCGGAAAATGCAGATGTACAGATCGCGAAGCGTCGGCAGGCACTGGGCGTTGCTGCCGCGAGCCGGTGTCTCGGGAACAGCCGCTCCCCAAGCCCGATCCGACTAATGGCGTCGTCGATCTGCTCGATCTCGTGCAGCGCGGAGGCTTAGCCACCCGACGCGCCAGTTGTGCTTTGGGTTCGATCCGGGGCCTTGCTGCGGGGTTCAGTGCCGTCGCCACCATCCCCCGGTGCGGCTGTGAGACGTTACGCGATTCCACTTAGGTACGAATCCCGAATTGCCGCCACCCGAGACCGCGAAATAGAAGACGGGTCACGGTCGCGGCGATCGCGGTGTCGATGAGTGCCCCCGAACCCGGGGATGCACAATTCTGGATGCAGCACCGGATCGGACCGCGAAGCCAAAACGAGAGGAGAAGCGAACATGTCGATGCAAGAACTGTTTCCCTGGCGCACGCAAGGGAAGCATGCTGTGCCCAAGTCGTCGGACGAATTGCTGATGCCCCTGCATCAGGGGATCGATCGCCTGTTCTCCGACTTCTTCGGTGCCGACTTCCCGCGTCTCGCGCACTTCCAGTGGGACGGGGGATTCTCGCCCAGCATGGACGTGACCGAGACCGACGGGCGGCTCGAGGTGACGGCGGAGCTGCCCGGCCTGGACGAAGAGGACGTGGAAGTCAGCCTCACCGACGGCGTGCTCACGATCAAGGGCGAGAAGAAGTCGGAGACGAAGGAAGAGGACAAGGACCGCAGCCATTATCGCCTTGAGCGCAGCTACGGCTCCTTTCGGCGCTCGTTCCAGCTGCCGCCGGAGATCGATGCTGACAAGGTGTCGGCCAGCTTCGACAAGGGCGTCCTGAAGATCGCCATCGCCAAGACGGAGGCGGCCCGAACGGCGACCAGGAAGATCGAGGTGAAGAAGGCGGCGTAGGGGCCCGCGCCCATTGGTTCCAGGCTCTCCGCGATTCCCCCTCGCGGTCCGAGCGGACGCTCGCGCGACGGGAGACGCTCCGGGAGCAGCCGCCCTCGGCGCAAGCACGAAGACGCGGTGGCTCCCGGAGGCTCTGCAGTCGAGGCCGGCGGCTGGCGATCGGTCACCGTCCGGCAAGCCTCGCCCCCCTGCTGGACCGAGCTGCCGCGGCGCCGTGTACGCACCCGTCATGCTCGAGGACTGCGATGCGAGGACCGGCTATGGGGACGACCCGGATCCGTCCGCCCCGGAAAGTGAGGAGGCTCCCAGAGTGGCCGTCGATCTCAGAGGACGTTGCTTCCTGAAACTTCTCGACTTCGATCAGGAGGAGATTCGCTTTCTGCTCGACCTGTCGCACGCCCTGAAGCGGGAGAAGTACGGCGGAAGGGAGCAGAGGCGGCTCAAGGGCAAGAACATCTGTCTGGTTTTCCAGAAGCCGTCGACCCGCACCAGGTGCGCCCTGGAGGTCGCCGCCATGGATCAGGGGGCCGGGGTCACTGCTCTCGGCCCTGCAGGCTCGCAGAGCGGCTTGAGGGAGTCGATGAAGGATACCGCAAGGGTGCTGGGCCGCATGTGCGACGCCATAGAATTCCGCGGCTTCGCCCAGGAGGAGGTCGAGGAGCTTGCCGCATTCGCCGGCGTCCCGGTCTTCAACGGCCTGACGGACGAGTTTCATCCGACGCAGACGCTGGCAGCCCTGTTCACCATGCAGGAGCACGACGACAAGCCGCTGTCGGAGATCGCTTACGCCTTCGTCGGCGATGCGCGCGGCGACGTAGGCCACTCGCTGATGATCGCGGGGTGCCTGATGGGGATGGATGTTCGAATCGCCGCCCCCCGCGCCTGCTGGCCGAGCCGGGAGTTCGAGGACACGGCACGCGCGCTCGCGTCGGCCCACGGCGCGCGGCTGACCGTCACCGAGAACCCGCTCGAGGCGGTGCGGAGATGCGACTTCGTGCACACCCACGTGTGGGTCTCGATGGGCGAGCCGCGCGAGCGCTGGGAGCAGCGGATCAGGCTGCTCAAGCCCTATCAGGTCAACCGCGAGCTGATGGAGGCTACCCGCGTCCCCTCCACAAGATTCATGCACTGCCTGCCCGCCTTCCACGGCCGCGGGAGCAGGGTGAGCGAGGAAATCTACAGGAAGTTCGGCGTTGCCGAGATGGAGGTCACCGAGGAGGTGTTCGAGTCGGCCGCAGGGATTCAATTCGAACAGACGGAAAACCGGATGCATACCGTCAAGGCGCTCCTCGTGGCGACGATCGGGGGCTGAATCGTGCGTATCGTCATCGCGGTGGGCGGCATCGCGGCGTGGCGCCAGGGGCGGCGCTCCAACGCGGCGGATCATCGCGAGAACGTGCGGGTTGCCGCCGTGAAGGCGAGCGAACGGGTCGCTCGATCGTCATGATCGTGGACGACCAGAGCGACGTCATTGACTTCCTGTCCACCCCCGCGGCGCATGGCAGCACTGCCGCCGTGCGCCGGATCGAGACTCACGGGGCGGTGGTGTTCCTGTCGGGAGAGAGCGCGATCAAGCTCAAGCGCGCAGTCCGTTTCGATTACATGGACTATTCCACCGTGGCGCGGCGCCGCGCCGCGTGCGAAGCGGAAATTCGCGTCAACCGCCGCACCGCGCCGTCGATCTACCGGTGTGCGAGAGCGATCGTGCGCCGCCCCGACGGGGAGGTGGCCTGGGACGGGCCGGGCGAAGTTCTGGATTGGGTCGTATGCATGGCCAGGTTCGACGAGAACCTGGTCCTGGACGAACTTGCCCGGCGCCATGAACTCACCGCCGGGCTGGTGGACGGGCTGACCGATGCCGTTGCGCGCTTTCACAACCATGCCGAGCCCACGCCGGCGTACGGCGGCCGCGCAGGTATCGCGAGGGTGCTCGCGGAGAACGCTGTGGAGCTGTCGCGCTATCCCGATCTCTTCGCCCAGGCGGAAGTAGCCGATCTCGCGGTCGCAGCCGACGCGGGCTTGGCGGCCCAGTCTTCGCGGCTCGAGCGTCGACGCCGGAACGGTCTCGTGCGCCGCTGCCACGGCGACCTGCACCTGCGCAACGTCTGCCTGGTCGACGGCAAACCGACCCTCTTCGATGCGATCGAGTTCTGCGAGAGCTTCGCCTGCATCGACGTCTTCTACGACCTGGCGTTTCTGCTCATGGATCTCTGGCACCGTGGACTGGAGGCAGAGGCCAACCGGCTGCTCAACCGATACCTGTGGCGGCGCGACGATATCGATGGCCTCGGGGCGTTGTCGCTGTTCATGTCGAGCCGTGCGGCAATTCGCGCCCATGTCGCAGCCGCCACGCGTGCCAGCGGGTCTCAGTCGACCGGTACCGACAACACGTCGGGCGAAGACGCACGTGCCTATTTCGGGCTCGCAGGCACCTGCATTGCGCCGCCGCCGCCTCGCCTGATCGCCGTCGGTGGCCTCTCCGGGAGCGGCAAGTCGACGATCGCCAGGTTGATGGCGCCGAGAATTGGCGGCGTCCCGGGTGCGCTCGTGCTGCAGAGCGACGTGGTGCGAAAGCGGCTCTTCGACTCGGATCCGGAGGCCCAGCTGCCCGCTCGTGCGTATTCCCCGGCGGCGGGTGAGCGAACCTATGCGCTGCTGCGGGACCGCGCCCGCACCGCGCTGGTGGCGGGGACCAGCGTCATCGTCGATGCGGTGCACGCGCGCCCCGGGGAGCGCCGGGCGATCGAGGAGGTGGCGGAGGATGCAGGCGTGTCCTTCGCCGGGTTCTGGCTCGAAGCGCCGGGGCAGGTTCTCAGGAGGCGCGTCGCCGAGCGCGGCCGCGACGTGTCGGATGCGACGACCTACGTGGTGGAACGACAGGAGCGCTATTCCATCGGCGAGATGTCGTGGCGCCGCATCGTCTCGCTCGCCGAGCCCGCAGCCGTCGCGGAACAGCTTTGCGCGCTGACCGCGGAGGCCGCGACGGCGAACCCGAACCGGATCGATAGCGCCAACCGTGAAGGCAGAAAACAGGCGGCTTCGGGGTCGTCCTGTGCTGGCGGCAGGACGGTGCGCCACGGTGAAGGAGCCTCGGGGACGGCGCAATGTCGGTAACGACGGATCGCAACCGGCTCGAGCGACGAAGAGACGATCTGCGCCGCTTGCTGTCGAACTACCAGCGCGACCTGCGCGTGGCCTCCAGCGCCGATGTCGAAGACATGGCCCAGGAGAAGGAGGACGACGAAGTTCTCGAGGAGCTCGAGGTCTCGGCGCTTCGGGAAATCGAGCAGATCGGCTCCGCCCTCGGGAGAATCGAGCGCGGAACCTACGGCACGTGCCAAGTCTGCGGTGGGCCCATCGGAAGGCGGAGACTGGACGCGCTGCCCTACGCCAGCCGCTGCATCGAGTGTGCCAGCGTGGCCGATGGCGACGAAGCGCGCTGAGCCGCGGAGCCATGCGACCATGACCGGCTACCGAACGATCGTCGTCTATCTGGACGGCGGGGAGAGCGATCTTTCGCGGATCGACGCCGGGAAGGCTCTTGCGACCGGCAACGATGCACGGCTGATCGGCCTGCACGTGGTTCCCAACCTTCCGCCGGGTCTCGGCTTCGGCCTCCGGAACGCATACGAGCCCTTGATCGAGATGCGGCAACGCTACAACGCGGCCGCGCTCGAGCGGGCGGACAATGTTCGGCGCGCCTTCGAGACGTACTTGCGCGATTGGACCTCAAAGCCCGAATGGCAATTCGCCTTCGGCGCCATCGAGGCCACCGTCGCGCATCACGCCCGCAACGCCGACATTACCGTGGTGGGCCCGGTGGGGCCGGATGCCCGGCCGGAACGCGCTGCCGTCGACCTTCCGGCACAGATTGCGCTGGCGGCAGGCCGGCCGGTTCTCGCCATACCTGCCGACGCTCGGATCGACACCGTCGGCCGCTGCGTGCTGGTTTGCTGGAACGGCAGCCGGGAGGCGGCGCGAGCGGTTGGCGACGCGCTGCCGATCCTGGGTCGGGCCGAAAGGGTCGTCGCGCTCCGCATCGAAGAAGAGGGACGGGAGCTCCCGCCGGTCGCCGGCCTCGCGGCCCATCTCGCCGGACACGGCGTCTCGGTCGAGACCGACGACACGACGTCCCGCACTTCGGTCGACTACACAATCCTGAACAGGGCTGCCAATCGCAGCGCCGACCTGATCGTGATGGGCGCCTACGGCCGCTCTCGCTTGCGCGAGACGGTCCTCGGCGGGACGACCCGCGACGTCCTGCGCTTCACCACCGTGCCGGTTCTGCTCGCGCATTGAGGCTGCCGGACGGACGCACATGAGCCATGCAGGAAGGCCACTTGGATCCGTCCCTGCCCTTTCCCCTCGCGGCCATCTTGGGGACTAGGACGGAGAGGACGACGGCGTGGCCAACGGTCCGTCCGGGCCGGCATGAGCGCCGACACGCGACATAGGGGTGGCTCGGGGAAACGACGTGGAGAAAAGGACCGGCTTCAACCTCTGGTACGTGCTGGCGGCCGTCGTGGCGGTTCTCGTCATCCAGTATGTCTGGACCGGATACCGGCAGGTCGAGCACATCGCCTACAGCACCTTTCTTGCGGAGCTTGAGGCCGGCAACGTCGAGCACATCACCATCACGGAGACGCGCGTGCGCGGCAAGCTGCGCGAGGCGGTGGAGGGACGCTCCGTCGAGTTCGAGACGTTTCGGGTGGACGACGACCTCGCCGAGCGCCTGGCGAGCAGCCAGGTCGAGTTCTACGGCGATACCGACGAATCGCTCTTCGGCACCATCCTGTCCTGGACCGTCCCTGCGATCATCTTCGTCGGGCTCTGGTACTTCCTGATAAGGCGCATGTCCGGCGGCGGCCTTGGCAGACTTGGCGGCGGCTACATGGAGGTCGGCCGCAGCAAGGCCCGCGTCTACATGGAGCGCCAGGTGGACGTTACCTTCGACGACGTCGCAGGAGTCGACGAGGCGAAGGAGGAGCTACGCGAGATCATCGCCTTCCTGCGCGCGCCCGAGCGCTACGGCCGGCTTGGCGGGCGGCTTCCCAAGGGCATCCTCCTGGTAGGCCCGCCGGGTACCGGCAAGACCCTGCTGGCGCGCGCCGTCGCCGGCGAGGCGCGCGTTCCCTTCTTCTCCATCAGCGGATCGGAGTTCGTCGAGATGTTCGTCGGCGTCGGCGCGGCCCGCGTCCGTGATCTCTTCGAGCAGGCCCGCAAGAAGTCGCCCTGCATCATCTTCATCGACGAGCTGGACGCGCTCGGTCGCGCCCGCGGCGCCGGTCCGCTGACCGGCGGGCACGACGAGAAGGAGCAGACGCTCAACCAGCTGCTTGCCGAGCTCGATGGTTTCGATCCGAGCGCGGGCATCGTCCTCCTTGCGGCGACCAACCGGCCCGAGATCCTCGACCCGGCGCTCCTGCGTGCGGGCCGCTTCGACCGCCAGATCCTGGTCGACCGGCCCGACCGGATCGGGCGCGCGGCGATCTTGAGGATCTACATGGACAGCGTAACCCTGTCGCCCGGCGTCGACGCCGAGAAGATCGCCGCGCTCACCCCGGGTTTCACAGGCGCCGATCTGGCCAATCTGATCAACGAAGCCGCCCTGCTCGCCACCCGCCGAAGGGCCAAGACGATCGAGATGAGCGACGTGACCAACGCCATCGAGCGCATCGTCGCCGGTCTCGAGAAGCGCAATCGCCTGATGATCCCACGCGAGCGCGAGATCGTCGCCTATCACGAGATGGGCCACGCCCTGATCGCCCTCTCGCTGCCCGGCATCGACCCGGTGCACAAGGTCTCGATCATCCCGCGCGGCATCGGCGCGCTCGGCTACACCATCCAGCGGCCGACTGAAGATCGGTATCTCATGACCCGGCACGAGCTCGAGGACAAGATGGCGGTTCTGCTCGGCGGCCGGGCGGCGGAGCGGCTGATCTTCGGCGAGGCCTCCACCGGGGCCCAGGACGACCTCGCAAAGGCGACAGACATCGCCCGCAGCATGGTCACACGCTACGGCATGACCGAATCGCTGGGGCAGATGATCTACGAGCGCGATGCAGCGCCCTTGCTGGGCGACATGCCCGTGCTCGGTGCACGGCATGACTTCAGCCAGGAGACCGCGCGCGAGATCGACCGGGCGGTGCTGGAGATCGTCGACGGCGCGTTCGGTCGGGCGACGGACATCCTGAAGCGGCGCCGAACGACACTCGAGGCAGGGGCGCATGCCTTGCTGGAGCAGGAGACGCTCTCGGAGGACGCGCTCCACGCATTGGTTAGCGAAGCGACCGAGGGCGGTGGCCAAGTGGCCGCCGGGAGCTGACCGGTGTCGCCATTCGGCCGCAGCCACGGGATATGTGAGTCGCGCGGCGGCGCGCGTTGCCCGCGGCGCACATTTTCGTACCCCAGGGCAGGCCGTTTCCACGCGAGGCGCGTCCTCGAAGGCTCTCGCGATCTGAACGGGCGAATAGCTGAGTCAGGCGGACCCCGATGAACGATAACCGCTCGCCCCATCCCTTCGATATCGACGCCTACTCTCCGGCGCAGATCGCAAAGCGCGTTGAGGCTGCAGGCGTCGCCAAGGCGCACCTTCCGTTCTTGCAGACGCTGGTTCTCGGCGTGCTGGCCGGTGCGTTCATCGCCTTCGGCGGCATGAGCTATACCGTCGTCGTCACGGGCTCGGAGCTGGGCCTCGGGCCCACCCGCCTTCTCGGCGGGATTGCTTTTTCCCTGGGCCTGATCCTGGTCGTGATCGGGGGTGCCGAGCTCTTTACGGGCAACAACCTGATCGCCATGGCCTGGGCCGAGCGGCGGGTGACGACGCGCCGCCTGCTGCGGAACTGGCTCCTGGTCTATGTCGGCAACGCCGTCGGCGCGGTCGCAAGTGCGGTCGCGGTCCTTCTGTCGGGCATCCTGGAAACCGGCGGCGGGGAGGTTCAGGCGACTGCTGCAGCCATTGCACAGGCCAAGATCGAGTTGAATGGTATCGAGGCCTTCTTCCGCGGCATCCTGTGCAACGCCCTGGTCTGCCTCGCCGTCTGGCTCTGCTTTGCGGCCCATACGGTCAGCGGAAAGATCCTGGCCATCGTATTTCCGATCTCCGCCTTCGTCGCGCTCGGCTTCGAGCATAGCGTCGCCAACATGTATCTGATTCCTGTCGGCCTGTTCGCTGGCGGTGCGGTGCCCGGCGCCGACCAGCTCGTGGGCCTGGCGCGAAACATCGTCGTCGTGACTCTCGGAAACATGGTCGGCGGCACGGTGCTGGTCGCGCTCGTCTATTGGCTTGTGTACCTGAGGCACAGGCACGAGTAGCGGAGACATGCGCGGTACCGGCGATGGGGATCACCGAGTCCGGGTCAAACGAGGAGGGATCGAGCAGTGAGCGCTGAGGTCGGGAAGGACAAGAGGCTGGGCGAAGGTGCTCTGCGCTGGAGCAGCGATCCGCTACTCCCCGAATTCCGTACGACCGACGACATTGAGCCCATCACCGGGATCATCGGTCAGGACGACGCAATGGAGGCGCTGCGCTACGGACTGAAAGTGTTCGCGCCGGGTCAGAACGTCTATGTCCGTGGTATCGCCGGCACCGGACGGAAGAGCCTGCTTCGCCAATTGCTCGAGGACGTCAGCCCCGGCTGTCCCCTCACAGACGACCGCTGCTACGTTCACAACTTCACAAAGCCCGGACGGCCTCGCCTGATCACGCTGCCGCGCGGGCAGGGACGGGCCTTCCGCCAAAGCGTCGATCGACTGATCGAGATCATCGAGGACCAGCTCGCACAAACCCTCAGTTCGGATACCGTGCGCGCCAAGCGTGCGGCGCTCGATCAGAGCGCCCAGCAGGCCATGCGTGATCTCAGTGAGCCGTTCGAGGAGGAGCTTCGTGCCAACGGCCTGGTGCTGGTCACCCGCACGGCGGGCGGCGTCGTGCAGCCTGGCATCCTCCCCGTCGTCGACGGCGAGCCCGTGCCGTTCGAGCAGCTGGAGACGCTCCGGAAACAAGGCAAGATCGAGGCCGATGAGATACAAGGTATTCGTGATCGCATCGGTGCGTTTGCGATCAAGTTCGACGAAATCAACCACCACATTGCGGAGCTCAGGCTGGAATACCGCCAGAAGCTGCGCGCGCTTCTCGAATCGAAGACCCGACGTTTCCTCAGCTATCACATCGACGCGATCGAGACGGAGTTCGACGTTCCGCAGGTGCGCGAATTCCTCGCCGGCGTGACGAGTGACCTGGTGCAGTACCTGGGCGCCCTCGACCAGATCGGTCTGGCAATCCGCAAGTACCGGATCAACCCGCTTGTCGAGAACGAAGTCGATTCGGATTGCCCCATCGTTGTCGAGAACACTCCAACGCTCAGAAACCTGCTTGGCGAGATCGAGCGCGCGTTCGTGGCCGACGGGAAGTTTCACACCGATCACATGATGATACAGGGAGGGTCGCTTCTGCAGGCCGACGGTGGGTTCCTGATCCTCGAGGCGCGCGACGTCCTTGTCGAACCCGGTGCCTGGAAGATGCTCTTGCGCAGCCTTCGCTCCGGCATGCTCGAGATCGTGCCGGCGGAGCTCGCTTCTCCATTTGGCGGGCCCTTTCTCAAGCCGGACCCCATCCCGATCAACGTCAAGGTGGTACTGATCGGCAATGGTGGCCTTTACGAGCTCCTGAGCGTTACCGACCCGGACTTTAGCGAACTGTTCAAGGTGCTGGCGGACTTCGAGACCACCATTCCGCGCGACGAGACCGGCGTTCGATACTACGCCGGTGTTATCTCGCGGATCGCCCGAGACGAGAAGCTGCCGCCGTTCACACGCGACGCGGTTGTCGCTCTGGTCGATCGCGGCGCACGCATAGCCGGGCGGCGCGACCGACTTACGACACGCTTCGGCCGTCTTGCCGACATCGCCCGCGAGGCCGCTTTCCTGGCCGCCGCGAGCAAACGCAAGACGGTGTCAGGGGCCGACGTCGTCGAGGCGATCCGGCGAGGCAGGCGGCGTGGAGTCATGCCGGCCCGGCGGTTTCGAGAATTGATCGCCGAGGGCACAATCGGCATCCGGACGAAGGGGAGCGAAACCGGTCAGATCAACGGGCTCGCGGTGGTGAGCACGGGGGCGCTGACCTTCGGCTTCCCGCAGCGTATCACCGCGACCGCGGGACCCGGCAGCGCCGGCGTGGTCAATATCGAGCGCGAGGCCGAACTGTCGGGCGCCATCCATACCAAGGGCTTCTACATCCTCGGCGGCCTGCTGCGCCACTTGCTCAAGACCCGCCATCCGCTGGCCTTCTCCGCGTCGGTCGCCTTCGAACAAAGCTATGGCGGCATCGACGGCGATTCCGCCTCCGCCGCCGAGATGTGCTGTCTCCTGAGCGCTCTCACGGGCGTGCCGCTGCGTCAGGACCTCGCGGTAACCGGCGCCATCGACCAGCTCGGCCATGTGCAGCCGATCGGCGCGGTGACGGAGAAGGTCGAGGGCTTCTTTGCCGTATGCAGTGCCGGCGCGCTCACGGGAACCCAGGGCGTCATCATCCCGAAGGCAAATGCGGGAGAGCTGATGCTGTCGGAAGACGTCTTCGCGGCCTGCGTGGCGGGGGAATTCAGCGTCCACGCCGTCGCGACCATCCAGGAAGCCCTGACCCTTCTCACAGGCGTGCCGGCGGGCGAGTACGATCCCGAGACTGGCTATGCCGAAGGCACGTTTCTCCGAATCGCCCAGGACAGGGCGTTCGACTATTGGCGCGCGGCCCGGCCGGCGATCGGGGAATAGCGAATGTCGAAGGCGGGGCGGTTCCGAGCAAAGAGCGGGATGCCGGCAGCGAAGATCGGCCGACGGAGAAATGGCTCGTCGACTCTGCACTCCTCCGGCGACAACGGAGACGATCTGCACGAGGGCTCAGTCATCGATGTCGTACAGGCCGTGCTGCCCGACCGTTCGAGACGCGCCTCCTCGTGACTGACGCCGGACCTCATTCTGACCTGGGGCGGCATCCCCGCCCGACTGCATCGTTCTTCGAACGCCTCCGTTCGCTGCTGCGCGGCCGCCTGTGGCTGCAGGTTCTGATCGGCATGGTTCTCGGCATCGGCACCGGGATCATGCTGGGTCCCTCCGTCGACTGGATCGATGCCGAGACGGCCACGACGGTCGCCAACTGGCTGGCCCTCCCTGGAAAACTCTTCCTGGTGCTCATCCAGATGATCGTCATTCCCCTGATCTTCAGCTCCATCATCCGCGGCATCGCCTCTTCGGGGACCGTCGCGCAGCTCCGCAAGGTCGGCCTGCGCGTGGTGGGCCTCTTCGTATTGACCACCGCATTCGCGATCGCCATCGGGTTGATCCTGGCGGACCTGATCGAGCCGGGCCGCTTTGTCGAGGGCGAAGCCGTCCAGACCCTGCGCGCGTCGGCATCCCAGGGGGCGAATACCGAGGCGTTGCCGCGAATCGCCGATATACCGCAGGCGCTTCTCGCGCTGCTGCCGGCAAATCCGCTGGTGGCCGCGGTCGAAAGCAACATGCTTCAGGTGGTGATCTTCTCCATCGTGGTCGGGGCTGCGCTGGTGATGATGGCGCCCCAACAGGCCAAGCCCCTGCTGGACTTGCTGGGCTCGCTGCAGGAAGTCTGCATGACTGTCGTGCGCTGGGCGATGCGGATTGCGCCCTTCGCCGTCTTCGGCCTGCTCGCGCAGCTCACGACCAGAATCGGCTTCGACGCCATCATCGGCATGGCGGTCTACGTGGGCACCGTCCTGGCCGGGCTTCTGATTCTGATGGTCGTGAGCCTGTCCGTCCTCTACGTCGGCAGCGGCATCACGCCGGGACGCTATCTCGGCAAGGCGCGCGAGCTCCTGCTGCTGGCGTTCTCCACGTCGAGCTCGGCTGCAGTCATGCCACTGTCGATCAGGACGGCCGAGGAGAAGTTGAGTGTCCGGCCGTCGATCTCGCAGTTCGTGATCCCTCTGGGGGCCACGATCAACATGGACGGCACTGCGCTCTATCAGGGCATCGCGGCGCTGTTTCTGGCGCAGGTCTACGGCATCGATATCGGCCTCGGCGGCATGGCCCTGATCGTGGTCACCGCGGTGGGCGCCTCCATCGGCACGCCGGCGACGCCGGGTGTCGGCATCGTCATCCTGGCCACGGTGCTGGGTTCCGTGGGCATTCCTCCGGCCGGGATCGCGCTGATCATAGGCGTGGATCGCATCCTCGACATGAGCCGTACGGTGATCAACGTCAGCGGGGATCTCGTCGCGACCATCCTGTTGGACCGTTGGGTCGCTCGTGAACAGTACGCCGATACCGCGCATCGAGAGGGAGGCGGCGGGCAAGAGCCTCCTTGACCAAGCCGGTAGCGTGCGAAACACGGATTATCCCCGAGACAAGCTCCGCCGTCTCGCTTGCAAGATCGAGTCGGAGACTGGCAGGCGGGTAAGCTGGAAGAAGATCACGGTAACCGGCGGTTCCCATGGGAGACCCGATCTATCCCATACCCCCTTCCTTGCCCGATGACCGAGAGGACTCCTCTTAGACATGAAACGTTTGGGGCGCATGGCTCAACGCGGGAGGAAACAACCATGACCTACAGGGATATTCTGGTGCACCTGTCTCGCGACAGGCGGGCGCCGGCACGCCTGGATGCGGCGATCGGACTGGCCGAACGTTGCGGGGGACGAGTGACGGGTGTGTACGTGCTGCCATTCCCATCCTTGCCCACATATGCCGGCAGTTTCGAGATTCCGGAGGGCGTCCTGGAGGATGTGAGCCGGAAGCAGCGCGAATGGGCCGCGGATGCCGAACGGGCGTTCGCCGTGAGAATGGCAAAGACGGCGTTGCCATCCGAGTGGCGTCTCCTGGCTGGAGATCCGATCGAGGCCGTCACGACCAGCGCGCACTGCGCCGACATCACGATCGTCGGTCAGACAGACCCAGACGATTCGCGCAGCACATCCGGCCTTGCGGATGGCGTCGTCCTGAGCGCGGGCGGCCCCGTGCTGGTCTGGCCCTATGCGGGCTCGTTCGGCGTCGATCCGGTGACGGTCATGGTCGCCTGGAATGACTCGCGGGAAGCGAGGCGCGCGCTCGCCGATGCTCTGCCGTTTCTGAAGCAGGCAAGCAAGGTGATCGTTCTCGGTATCGACGAAGGCGACAGCAAGCGCATAGAGGTTACAGACGTGAGCGCACATGTGGCGCGGCACGGGGTGAGTGTCGAGACCATGCATACGGACGCGTCGTCAGGAAGCGATGCCGGCGGTCTCCTGCTGTCTGCGGTCAGCGATGTCGGCGCAGAGCTCCTCGTCATGGGCGCCTATGGTCACCGCCGACTGCGGGAGCTGCTGCTGGGCGGCGCGACGCGTGACATCCTGCGGGAGATGACGGTGCCGGTGCTGATGTCGCACTAGTAAGCCGTGCCGCGGTCATTCCGCCCCAAGGATTCGGCAGCCGGCCACCTCAGTGGAACGTTATCTCCGCGAGCAGTGCGAGCACAAAGCCCAGCACGGCACCGAGCGGCGGCGCCCAGTGCCGCTCCAGTCGCGCCTGCGGCGCGATGTCCTGGAAGGTGAGGTAGAGGATGCCACCGGCCGCGAACAGCATGATTGCTCCGAGCGCAATGGCCTGATCGGCGAGCCAGAACCAGCCAATCAGGCCGCACACGGGGCCGAAGCAGGCGAGCAGCACCATCAAGCCGAGTACGATCCGCCGGTTAAACGAGCTGGCGCTGAGTTCCCGCCACGCATTGAAGCCCTCGGGCAGGTTCTGCAGCCCGATGAGGACCGCTAGAAGCACTGCGCCCTCGGCGCCCACCGCGAACATGCCGCCGAGCGCAAGCGACTCCGGCAGGAAGTCGGCCGCCATGGCTACGAACTGAGGGGTCTCCTGCTTCCACCTGGCCTGGGTGCGGTCGAGCGCCATGAAGGTCACACCACCCGCCAGCATCAGGCCGGCAACCGCCCACGGCTGGGACACGTGCGCCACTCCTTCCGGCACCAGTACCAGGGCCACGGCGCCGAGCAACACGCCGCCGCCGAAGGCGATCACGAAGTGGCGAAACTCCTCCTCCAGCCAAAGTGGGCGAATGCGCTCGATCCGCGCGAGGGAGGCGCCCACCGGTATGCAAGACCCGGCGAGCGCGGTCCAAAACAGCATCTCGACGAACGGGTCCATCGTTCAAGCTACCCGAGTTCGCGCCGCTCGCGCAGCAAGGCCGAGCGTGCGGACCAACACTGTCAACTCACGACGACACCGTTGAGAGGCGACCGCTCAGGAGAGCAGCAGCGCCGTTCCTTGGGCTCTCCTGCGTCCTGCCCCCTCCCCTACGCTATTCGGGCGTCGGCGATGTTGCCTGGGTCCAGATATACCAGAAGCCAGTTGCGGCGCAGGTGACGCTTCGTCACTTCCGGTCAGCCCAGGCCACGGTGATAAAATTGTTTCCAGTGAAGAGTTCCGCTCCACCGGTGACGGTCAGCATCGGGCAGAGTGAGAAGGCAATGCCGGGGAGAAGCCGGGTCGCCGCGAAGACGGGCTCCGAGCGGGTCACGCCGACAGTGTAAGTCGTTCCGCCGAAGGCGATGAGCGCACCGCCAGGAGTGGTGATACCGAACGCTTGCATCGTCGAGAGACGCGTCCTGGCAACGCCCGCGGATTCGACACGCCGCGCGACTTGTGACGGCGGGTAGGCGTCGATCTCGAACGGATTTGGGGGACATGCCTTCGTCCCTGATCTGGTCGCCTTCGATGTGCGGTGTTGTCGGTTGCGCAATAGCGACTCCCAAGACACGAACGGTGAACCTGTCCAGCGCGCCTTCATCGGCTGGATCGACGCGCCCATCTGCAGATGTGTGTGTCCGGTCCGTGCCCGGTCTGACTGTCGCCGCTACTCGACCAGGTCGCGGTAGGCGTGATAGCTCGCGTGGCCGATCAGGGGCAGGGTGAAGATCAGGCCGATATAGACGACCACGAGGCCTGCGATCGAGAAGGCGACGATCAGGCCGGCCCAGAGGACCAGCGGGCGCCAGTTGTGAGCGACCGCGCGCAGGCTGCAGAGGATGGCGACCGTCGCGCCCGACTTCCGGTCGATGATCATGGGGAAGGCGATCGCGCTCATGGAAAAGACGATGGTCGCGAACACGGCGCCGATGCCGATGCCCGTGATCAGGAACCAGATCGTCTTGAACGAGAAGAAGGTCTCGGAGACAAACGCGTCGGCGTGGAACTCGCCGACTCCGTAGAAGAGCGCAAACAGCAGCGTCGCGATGCGGATCCAGAGCAGGAACACCAGCATCAGCACGAAGCCGAGCGCGAACACGCCGCCCGGATCCCGCCGCCAGGCGCCAAGCGCCGCGCCCAGCGTCACCTTCTCGCCCGCAGCATGGCGGCGGCTCACCTCGTAGAGCCCGACGGCGAGCAGCGGCCCCATCAGCATGAAGCCCGCCGCCAGCGGCAGCGCGACGTAGACCGCGTCGAGCTCGTAGAGGCCGTAGGTCAGCAGGCACCCCATGGCGGCGAAGAGCGCGCCGTAGCTGAGGCTCACGTGAGGGGACTTCTTCATGTCGCGGTAGCCGGCCGCGAGCCAGGCCCACGGATGGTCGAAGCCGATCTTCTTCTCGGAAGGAAGCCCGAAACCGGTGGCCGTCTGATCCGTCGTCATGGCTGATCTTCCTCGCGCTCGTCGCGCGTCTCGTCGTCGAAGAGGATGCGGTGCGCCTCGCCGTCGAGGTCGTCGTACTGGCCCGAGCGCACGGACCAGAGAAAGGCGCCGAGGCCGAGGAGGCCGAGAAACACCGCGGCGGGAATGAGATAGAGGAGCATGCTCATGCGCTGCCCTCCCGTCCGAGGCGCAAGGCGTTCAGCACGACCGCGAGCGACGACGCGGACATCGCGATCGCCGCGACCAGCGGCGACACCAGCCCCGCCATTGCCAGCGGAATGGTGATGACGTTGTACGAGAAGGCGAGCGCGAAGTTCTGAAACACCACCCTGGCCGCGCGCCGGGCAAGCGCCATGGTCTCGGCCACGGGCGCGAGCCTCTCGCCCTGGAACACCAGATCGGCGGCTGCCTGGCTAACGTCCGCGGCGCTCGCCGGCGACATCGAGACGAAGGCCGCGGCCAGCGCCGGCGCGTCATTGATCCCGTCGCCGACCATGAGGGGGCGATGGCCTTCGCGCGAGAGTCGGGCGAGCGCCTCCGCCTTGTCGCCGGGCTTGCACGCGGCCCGCCAGCGATCGAGGCCGAGCGTTGCGGCCACCCTCTCGACCGTCGCCTGCCGGTCGCCGGACAGAAGCGTGACCGGCAGGCCCAGCGACTGCATCCGCTCGACCACCGAAGCGGCGTCGGGCCGCAGGGTGTCGGAGAACGGGATGTGCACCGGCGTTCGGCTCTCGCGCACGAGCCAGAGCTCGGGCCCGGCGGCCTCGTCGTCCTCCGCCACGCCGCACCAGGCCCGGCTGCCGAGGCGCGCGCGGGTGCCAGCGACCGTGCCCTCCAGCCCGTAACCCGGCGTTTCCGTCACGTCCTCCGCCGGGCGCGCGGCGCCGTAGGCGCGGGCGAGCGCCTGCGCCAGGGGATGGCGGCTCGCCGCGGCGAGCGAGGCCGCGATCTCGAGGTCGGCGGGCGCAATGCCGACCAGATCGGGCACCGGCGTGCCGCAGGTGAGCGTGCCGGTCTTGTCGAGGACCACCTGGTCGATGCGGGCCAGCCGCTCCAGCGCGGTGCCGGACTTCACGATGATGCCCCGCCGCATCAGGCGACCGCTGGTCACGGCCTGAACCATGGGCACGGCCAGCCCGAAGGCGCAGGGGCAGGTGACGATGAGCACCGCGATGGCGATGAGCAGCGCTTCTTGCCAATCCGCCCCGCCGATCAGATACCAGCCGAGGAAGCTCGCCACGCTGAGCCCGTGCACGATGGGTGCGTAGAGGCTCGCCAATCGATCGGCGAGGGCCTGGTAGCGGGTGCGCTCGGCCTCCGCCGCCTCGGTCAGGCGCACGATCTCCGCCAGCAGCGTCTCGTTGCCCACCGCCGTCACCGAGAGCCGGAGCGGGCCGGCGAGATTGACCATGCCGGCGTAAGCGGCGGCGCCATGCGCGAGCGTCGCGGGCGCGGCCTCGCCGGTGATGAGGCTGGTGTCGACCGTGCCGGCCGCGCCGTCCACCGTGCCGTCCACCCCGATCCGCTCGCCTGCTGCGACCAGGACCTGCATGCCGGGGCGGACCTGTTCCGGCGCAACCCGACGCTCGCGCCCGTCGGCGTCGATCACCGTGACGGCGTGTGCCCGGAGCCCCAGAAGCTGCTCCGCCGCCGAGCGCGCGCGGCCGACCGCGCGGCGGTCGAGATAACGCCCGATGAGCAGGAAGAAGAGCAGCGCGCAAGCGGAATCGAAGTAGACGTGCGTGCCGCCCGACGCGGTCTCGAACAGGCTCATGGCGGCCGCCGCGATCACCGCGAGCGAGATCGGCACCTCCATCGTGAGCTGCCGGTGGGAGACGGCGGCGAGCGCCGCGCGGAAGAAGGGCCGCCCGGCATAGGCCACCGCCGGCAGCGCGATGAGAGCGGAGACCCAGTGCATCAGATCCCGCGTCGCCGGACCCATGTCCTGCACCGCCCCGGCCCAGACCGCGATTGAGAGCAGCATCACGTTGGCCGTGGCGAAGCCGGCGACGGCGACGGCGCGCAGCAGGGCGCGCTCCTCTTGCCGCGCGCCGGTGTCGAGCGCAGCGGGGTCGTAGGCGACGAGGCGATAGCCGAGCCGCTCCACCGCATCGACGAGGCGCGACGCGTCGCTCGCAGCACCCCGCCAGGTGAGCGCAAGCCGCCTGGTCGAGAGGTTGACCCGTGCGGCGGTCACGCCCGGCTCGCGAACGAGCGCCTGTTCGATCTTCCAGACGCACTGGCCGCAGTGGATGCCGTCCACCAGGAAGCGCAGCGTGTGGCGGCCGTCCCGCGTCTCGATGTAGGGAGCGAACGCACCGCCCGCGGCAGTTTGGGGCTCCGCGAAGGCCATCAGCGAACCCACAGCCGCTGGCTGGCGAACCAGGGCTCGCCGATGCCCTCGGCCCTCAGGCGCAAATCCCAGTTGCCGGCATAGGGCAGTGCGACCGGGGCGCCATAGCTCCCGGCACCCTCGGCTGCCAGCAGGACTTGGACATCGCCGCCCTCATGGGTGGGCCGCACGAAGGTCGCCGTCACGATAAGCCCCTCCAGCCCACGCCCGTCCGTGTCGCTCAGACGGACGTCCAGCCGCTCGTCCGCGTAGTCGATCGCGTGCTCCCAGCCGCGCGCGGCCTGCGCCTCCGCCGCAGCGAGCACGTCGTTGTAGGCCAGCCCCTTGCGGTATGCGTCCGTGGTCTCGAGCCCGGTCCAACTTCCCAGTGAAAAGAGGATCAGCGCGACGTTGGCGCCTATCACCACGCCGAATCCACCGACGAAGATCCACGGGATCCAGCGTCCCGACTGCCACCAGCTCTTGGGGGGCTCCGCCCGGTCCTGCACGGTCATGGCTCCGGCCCCCTGAACACCGTGTCGTAGCGCGCCGCCGCTCCCCCATTCTCCTCCACGACCGAGAACTCGAGATCGGTGGAGCTGCCCGCCAGCGCCGCCCGCTGCGCGCGAATGAAGACACGGAACGTGCCGAGCGCGTCCGGCTCGACGACCAGCAGCACCTCCGTCGCAGCCTGCACGTCCTGGACGGGCATGTCGATGAGGGCACCCGTAATCCCGGAGGCCGTGAGGACAAGGGCGCGCGTGTCATGCGACTTGTTGGCCACCTTCAGCGTGTAGCCGTTCCGGATGCTGCCGTCCGAGAGCTGCACGAAGAGCGGATTGCGGTCTCGCTGTACCGCCACGTCGAGGTCGGCGCGGGTGAAGAGCGTGCCCATCATCAAGACCGCGGCGGCGGCGAGCAGCACCATGTAGACGATCGTGCGCGGCCGGAAGAGGCGCACCCGTGCGGACTCGCCCGCAGCCCGCGCCTCCAGGTTGCTCAGGGTGTCGTAGCGGATCAGCCCCCGCGGCCGCCCTACTTTGGGCATCACGCCGTTGCACGCATCGATGCAGAGCGCGCAGTTGATGCACTCCATCTGCTGGCCGTCCCGGATGTCGATGCCGGCAGGGCACACGGCGACGCAGAGCTTGCAGTCGACACAGTCGCCCCGGCCCTCCCACGACTGGCCCGCCTTGTGCTTGCCGCGTGGCTCGCCGCGGGCTGCATCGTAGCTCACCATCATGGTGTTCTCGTCGAACATGGCCGCCTGGAAGCGCGCGTAGGGGCAGACATACGTGCAGATCTGCTCCCGCGCGTGGCCCGCGAAGAGGTAGGTCGTGGCGGTGAGGAAGGCCATGGTGGCGTAGGCCGAGATCGCCGCCTCGAAGCGGACGAGCTCAGAGAAGAGCGTCGGCGCATCGGCGAAGTAGAAGACCCAGGCGCCCCCGGTGGCGACGCCGATGGCGATCCAGACGAGGTGCTTCGCCGCCTTGCGGACGATCTTCGCTGCCCGCCACGGCGCCCTGTCGAGGCGCATCCGCGCGTTGCGGTCGCCTTCGATCCAGCGCTCGACATGAATAAAGAGGTCGGTCCACACGGTCTGCGGGCAGGCATAGCCGCACCAGACGCGCCCCAGCAGGCTCGAGACGAGAAAGAGCCCGAGCGCGGCCAGGATCAGCAGGCCGGCCCAGTAGTAGATCTCCTGCGGCCAAATCTCGATCGCGAAGAAGTAGAACTTCCGCGCCGGGATATCGACCAGCACCGCCTGGTCCGGCGCGCCAGCGCTACGCTCCCAGCGGGCCCACGGCAGGAGGTAGTAGATCGCGAGCGTGACCCCCATGGCGATCCACTTGACGGTGCGGTAGCGCCCGCGCGGGATGCGCGGATAGATCCGCTCCCTCTTCGTGTAGAGCGGACGGTTCTTTCGCGCATTGACGGCTGCCACATCCTCGACGGGGACGGCGCTCGTCTGCGCCTGGTTGCTGGAAGCCATGGCGGCTCCGCCGGGCCTCACTCCCCGCCGCCGAGGCCGTGCACGAAGACGGCGAGCTGCTTGATCACGGTATCGTCGAGGCGCCCCTCCCAGGCCGGCATCACGCCGCCCCGCGAGTACGAGACCATGCGGACGATGTCCTCCTTCTCGCCGCCGTAGAGCCAGATGTGGTCGTTCAGCCTGGGCCCGCCCATGTCGTAATCGCCGCCGCCCTCCTCACCGTGGCAGAGGGAGCATTCCTCCTCGAAGATCGGCGCACCGCGCGCGGCCGCCTCGGCATCGCCCGAGCGCTCCGTGTAGGCGAGGACGTACTCGGCGACGTCGTCGATCTGCTCCTCGCTCAGCCACTCGTCCACGAGGAAGGCCGGCATGTCGTTGAAGCGGGCGTCGTCATGGTCCGAGCGGATGCCGTAGCGGATGGTCTCCTCGATCGCCTCCAGGTCGCCGCCCCAGAGCCAGTCGTCGTCGTTAAGGTTGGGGTATCCGGGTGCGCCGGCGGCGCCGCTGCCGTGACACTGCGAGCAATTGACGGCGAAGGCCGAGCGCCCGCCCGCCATCGCGAACGCCCTGAGCTCCGGCGTCTCCGCGATCTCGCCGACCTCCAGCTCGGCGATGCGGTTCAGGTAGGTCGCCTGCCTGGCGCGGGCCGCGGCCACTTCCTCGTCGAACTGCTGGTGGCGCGACCAGCCGAGCACGCCCTTGGAATATGTCTCGACCGTGGGCCATGCCGGGAACAGCACCCACCAGATGAGCGCAAACACGATGGTCGCGTAGAGGATGTAGAGCCACCAGCGCGGCAGCGGGTTGTTGAGCTCCTTGATCCCGTCCCACTCGTGGCCGGTGGTCTCGACCCCCGTGACCTCGACCCCCGTGACCTCGTCCCTCTCGCGCTCGTCCGCCACGGCTCAGCGCTCCTCCGGCGGTGCGCCGTCGCGCAGCGGGATCGTGCCGTGGTTCTCCAGCCGCTTCTTGTGCCGCGGCCAGAAGACCCAGCCGATGATGGCGAGAAAGACCACCAGCAGGACGACCGACCACCAGGCCTGCAGCGCCTCGATCATTCGCCCATCTCCTGCCCGGCCGCGGCATCGAGGTACTCGGGGCGGTAGCTGGTGAAGTCGACCAGCGTGCCGAGCATCTGCAGGTAGGCGATGATCGCGTCCATCTCGCTCAGGACGTCGGGGTCGCCGTCGAAATCGCCCACCACCGCCTTCGGGTAGCGTTCGAGAAGCTCGTCGTGGTCGCCGTCGGGATCGGCCTGGACGGCGAGGTCGTCCGCCGCGTTCGCGATCATCTCGTCGGTGTAGGGCACGCCAACATGGCGGTTGGTCTCCAGATGCGCCGCGATGTCGTCGTAGCCGAGCTCCCACTCGGCGAGATAGCCGTAGCCCGGCATGACCGATTCCGGCACGACGGCGCGCGGATCCAGAAAATGCGCGACGTGCCAGTCGTTGGAGTAGCGCCCGCCGACGCGCGCGAGATCGGGGCCCGTGCGCTTCGATCCCCACTGGAAGGGGTGGTCGTACATGCTCTCCGCCGCGAGCGAGTAGTGGCCGTAGCGCTCCACCTCGTCGCGGAAGGGCCGCACCATCTGGCTGTGGCAGACGTAGCAGCCCTCGCGCACGTAGATGTTGCGGCCCGCGAGCTCCAGCGGCGAATAGGGGCGCACCCCCTTCACCTTCGGCACCGTGCTCTCCAGCGTGAACAGCGGCACGATCTCGACGATGCCGCCGATGGCGACCGTGACGAGGATCAGCACGAGCATGAGGAAGGAGTGACGCTCGATGACCCGGTGCAGGCTCATCGCAGCCCCCTCACGCCGGCGCGCCGGCGGCGACCGGGGCGGGACGCGGCTCTTCGAGGGGCTCGGACGCGCGGATGTCGCCCCGCATCGTCCGCCACAGGTTGTAGACCATGACCAGCGCGCCGATCACGAAGAGGAGCCCGCCCAGCGCGCGGATTACGTAGAAGGGGTGCATCGCGTCGACGGTCTCGGCGAAGGAGTACTGCAGGAAGCCCAGGCTGTCGTAGGCGCGCCACATCAGCCCCTGCATGATGCCGGAGACCCACATCGCGGAGATGTAGAAGACGATCCCGATGGTGGCGATCCAGAAATGCACGCTGACGAGCTTCATCGAGTAGAGGCGCGGGCGATTCCAGAGCGCCGGCACCAGCATGTAGACCGCGCCGAAGGTGATGAAGGCGACCCAGCCGAGCGCGCCGGAATGCACGTGGCCGATGGTCCAGTCGGTGTAGTGGCTGAGCGCGTTGACCGCCTTGATGGACATGAGCGGCCCCTCGAAGGTGCTCATGCCGTAGAAGGCGACCGCCGTGACCATCATGCGCAGCACCGGGTTGGTGCGGAGCTTATGCCACGCGCCGGAGAGGGTCATGATGCCGTTGATCATTCCGCCCCAGGACGGCATCCACAGCATGACCGAGAAGGTCATGCCCAGCGTCTGCGCCCAATCCGGCAGCGCCGTGTAGTGCAGGTGGTGGGGCCCCGCCCAGATGTAGAGGAAGATCAGCGACCAGAAGTGGACGATGGAGAGCCGGTAGGAATAGACAGGCCGCTCGGCGCGCTTGGGCACGAAGTAGTACATCATGCCGAGGAAGCCCGCGGTCAGGAAGAAGCCCACGGCATTGTGGCCGTACCACCACTGGGTCAGCGCGTCCTGCACGCCCGCGAACATCGAGTAGCTCTTGGTGCCGAGGAAGGAGACCGGCCAGCTCAGCCCGTTCACGATGTGCAGCATCGCGACGGTCACGATGAAGGCGAGGAAGAACCAGTTCGCGACGTAGATGTGCGGCTCCTTGCGCTTGATCAGCGTGCCCAGGAAGACCGCGAGGTAGACCACCCAGACCAGCGTGAGCCAGGCGTCCGTGTACCACTCGGGCTCGGCGTATTCCTTGCTCTGCGTGTAGCCAAGCAAGTAGCCGCTTGCGGCGAGGCAAATGAAGATCTGGTAGCCGACGAAGACGAACATCGCGAGCGGCCCGCCCCAAAGCCGCGCCCTGCAGGTCCGCTGCACCACGTAGAAGGAAGTCGCGAGCAGCGCGTTGCCGCCGAAGGCGAAGATCACCGCCGAGGTGTGCACCGGGCGCAGGCGCCCGAAGCTCAGCCACGGCAGGTCGAAATTGAGGACGGGGAAGGCGAGCTCAAGCGCAAGATAGAGACCGACCAGGAAGCCGACCACGCCCCAGAACACGGTGGCGACGGTGCAGCACCGCACCACCGTCTCGTTGTATCGCTCTCCCGCAACGGTGTCCGCGTCCGCCACGCTACCCCCTGTAGGGCCGCCGGGCCGATCCCGGTGACCGGGCGGTCTCGATCCGACGCCCGTCAATGCTAGCCAAAGCGCGATCCCGGCTCCATCGGGAATTGACCCGCGTGCCGTCCGCACGACAAGCCTGGGCACGGCGGCCTATCGGTCATAGCGCAAGTTCTTACCCGATCGAACTTTCGGATGGTTGACTTCGATCAAGAGCGGCAGTCTGCCATTCGTTGCCCAGCCACAAACGACGCCCTCGCCAGCCGCTCACCGCCTTGTGGTGATTCGCCCGGATCGAAGACGTGCGCCGTCGAGCTTCGTGCTCAACCGCCGGTGGCGGAGCCGGCACAGCGGACGCAGCTCACGGCATAAGGCAGAGCGTCGAGCCGCCGCCTGCCGATGGGCTCGCCGTAGACCCGGCGTTCGCCGCAAGTCACGAGCTCGATTCTCTTGATGGCGGCATCGATCTGTTCGATCTCGTGCAGCGCGGACGTTTCCAAACCTTCGAGGACCTCATCGCCCTGGGCTTCCACCGCCCGCTCCTCCCAGTCGGCGTTGTGGGTGGTCCGCAGATCGCGCTGATAGTGCGCGAGCGATTCGCGCGGTTCTGAGCGCCGGCGCTCCAGTCGCTCGCGAGCGGCCGTCCAATCCGTCACGCGGCCCTCCCTACTTGACTGTCAGCACCGCGCAGTTTGCGTGGCTCGTCAGCTTCGTGGAGACGCTGTCGATGACGAGCCCCTCCATGCGGCCGCGGTACCCCATGACGATGAGATCGGCGCCGACGTTGTTCGCATAACCGATCAGTGTGCTTGCCGGCTCACCTCCCAGCACGACGCATTCGACGCGCCGAGCCGAAGCTCGAACAGATGTTGGCTGGAATTGCGGCACGCCTTTGCCGGTTCGCCCAATCGCTGGACATTGCAGAAACGCCGAGCATCGTACTCCTTCCAGTGAAGAGGGCGCGGGCCACCTGAAGGAGGTGCCGACTGAATGGGCAAGCCGTGTCGGACTTGCGGCATCTCGAACGTCTATAGTGAGACTGCCGCACGGGGGAGCGAACGATGCAGTACGCAATATTGATTTACGGGATGGAAGGTCTATTCGATCGCCTGCCGGAAGAAGAGCAGGAAGCTGCGATGGAGCGACATCGCGAGCTGCAGCGGGAACATGGCGCAAAGGGCACTCTCGGGGCCGTCGCCAGATTGATGGGCACGTCCACTGCGGTGACGGTCAGGAAGCGGGGCGACGGCGTGCTCGTTCTCGACGGTCCGTTTGCCGAGACCAAGGAACAGCTGCTCGGGCTCTATATTCTTGAGTGCGACAGTATCGAGGATGCCGTCAAGCAGGCGAAGAAGCTGCCGCAAGGCCTCGCCGCCTATGAGGTGCGTCCGGTAGGCTGGGGCGGCGGCACGATCGAGAAACCAGGTGATGGAGGCAGCTGACCGGATGCAGCGGCAAGGCGAATTCGCCGCTCACCTGGTCATGGCCAAGCCGCGCGTCGTCGCGGGACTGATGCGGCGGTTTTCCGATCTCGACATGGCCGAAGAGGCCTATCAGGAGGCGTGCGTGCGTGCGCTGGAGCGCTGGCCTTCTGCCGGTTTGCCGGGCGATCCCGCAGCCTGGCTGCTGGTGACGGGACGCAATTCGGTCATAGACCGCATGCGTCGAGACAAGCGGATCGCCTACAGCGACACTCTGCCGGAGAATTCCGGGGAGGCCGACAACGTCGAAGCCGACCTGGCCGACCGGATCGACATGTCCGAGCTCCGCGACGACGTGCTTCGGCTGATGTTCATGTGTTGCCATCCGGAACTGAGCCTTCAGGACCAACTCGCACTTGCGCTGAAGGTCATCGCCGGATTTTCCGTGGAGAGAATCGCCCGGGGCTTCGTCGTCAAGCCGAAGGCCATGGAGCAGCGCATCACCCGGGCCAAGAAGAGAGCTTCGGCGGTCGCCGCCCGGCTGGACGTGCCCAGCCTGCATGAGCGTGCTGCCCGGCTCGATGCGGTCTGCGTCGTGGCCTACCTGCTGTTCAGCGAGGGATACTCTGCAAGTGGCGGCGATGTGCACATTCGTGCGGAACTCTCCGAGGAGGCCATCCGCCTGGTCAGGCTGCTGCTGGCGCTCTATCCCTCTCAGGCCGAGGTCATGGGGCTTCTTGCGCTATTCCTGTTTCAGCATTCCCGACGGAAGGCGCGGATCGACGCTGACTACAGCCTGGTTCCGCTGGACCGACAGGACAGGACCCTCTGGAACCGGCAGGAAATCTCGGAGGGGCGCGTCCTGTTGCAAAAGGCGCTGCGCCACGGGCGCCCCGGACCTTACCAGATTCAGGCTGCCATTGCGGCAGTGCATTGTACTGCCGAGACCGCCAATACAACCGACTGGCAAGAGATAGAGACGCTGTACGCCGCCCTGGAACAGGTTCAGCCTTCGCCGGTGGTCTCGCTCAACCGGGCCGTGGCGTTGTCCAAGGTCAGGGACGCGCAGGCCGGGCTGCACCACCTGGCCCCGCTGTCCGAGACGCTTGCAAGCTATCTATACTTCCACACGACCCGAGCCTCGTTGCTGAAGGAAGCCGGATACCCGCAACAGGCGGCAGCAGCCTACGAACGAGCGCTGCAGCTCGAACCCACCGGACAGGAAGCCGATTACATCCGTGAGCAGATGGGACTGTGCAATCGAGGGCAGAAAGAATCAGCACCGGTGTAGGATTCGTCAAGCGGCATTCGTCCTTGGGTCATCGAAGAGGAAACCCCGAGGAGGAACCGATGTCCAATCCCATGCATACGCACGGCGCAGCGAGCTGGATTCAACACAGCGGCAGCGACCCGGCCGGTGCTCGCAAGTTCTACGAAGCGGTTCTCGGCTGGACCGTGAACGACATGCCGATGCAGGACGGCTCGTCCTATGCCGGCATCGTGGTCGGCGAGAAGCCGATCGGCGGCTTCATGCCGGTCCCGGTTCAGGACGGCGCATGGACGATCTACATCACCGTCGACGACGTCGACGCGCGCTTCCAGGCCGCTCTCGACAACGGCGCGGAAGGCATCGAGGAACCGGCTGATTTTCCAGGTGTAGGACGAATGGCGAAAATCCGCGATCCATACGGTGCGTCCATTTCTCTGATCACCTACGAGAGCATGCAGTAGGGTTCTGCCGGTGCGGCATGCCGCACCGGCCCCCTCGGGGGCCAAAGGGCACGGAAGTGACATCGTGTCGACGACGCTCATCGTCACAGCCCAGGCGCTTGCGAGTCGGACTGCCTTGTCAGCGGCGGCAGGGGCAGATCGACCCGGATGACGGGGTGAGCAGTGGCGCACGATCCACATCTAGCTGAGCTGCTGCGCAAAGCGCTCTCGGGCACAAAGGGCGTTACGGAACGGAACATGTTTGGCGGCGTGTGCTTTCTGCTCAACGGCAACATGCTCGCGGGCGTCGCGGATCGCGACCGATTCATGTTTCGCGTCGGCAAGGACCAGGAGGCCGAAGCGCTGGCGAGGCCGGGCGCCCGGCCGATGGACTTCACGGGCCGCAAGATGGGCGGCCTGGTTTGGGTAGATGCGGGTGCCGCGATCGAGACAGGCCTGAAGAGCTGGCTCGATTTCGCAGCCCGGTTCGTCGGCGGCCTGCCGCCCAAGTAGGGGAGCGGGTCGTGTTCGAAGGCCTTCCGCGGCAATCCGTTGAATACCTGAAGGCGCTGAAGGCGAACAACAATCGCCAATGGTTCGAAGAACACAGAGCGGAATACGATGCCTCGTTTGTCCAGCCCGCTCTGCAGTTGATCGAGGCATTGTCTCCCGTCGCGGCGTCGCTCGAGCCGCCGCATCGGGCGGAGCCGAAGATCAACGGGTCCCTGCGGCGCATCCACCGTGACACTCGCTTTTCGAAGGACAAGACGCCCTATCACACGCGCATGCACATCGTTTTCTGGACCGGCGACCACCCGAACCGCTCCGCCGGCACGCACCTGGTGCTATCGGATCGCCATTTCGGTTTCGGGGCCGGTCATTGGGCTTTCTCCGGCGTCGGGCTGGACCGCTACCGTGCGGCCGTGCAGAAGGCGACCGCGCGAAGAGAACTGGATGCGGCGATTGCGGCCGCGGGTGAAGTCGGTTGCGTGCCGGGCGAGCCGGAACTGCAGCGCGTGCCTCGGGGCTTCGACGCCGACGGACCGGCGGCGGACCATCTTCGACGCAAAGGGATCGTCGCCCGAACCGAGGAGAAACCCGGGTTCGACGATCGGCTGTTCGGGCGAGGCGCCATCGACTACTTGACAGAAATTCTCGAGGCGCTGTGTCCGCTCAACCGCTGGATAAACGCACATGTGAGAACGGAGTAGATGCCGTCGCTGCACGATACCCTAGTGTTGCCCAGCCGAACTCCTTCGGCGTCGCAGGCAGGGTTTCGGCGAGAATGGTCCGGCCCGTGTTCGCGCGATGCATGCTGCCTCGATCCGGCTGTTCTGGATTGCGGCCCTGTAAACCGCGATCGCGGCGGTGACCGTATTGCCGGCGTATATTCGTCTCCAACTTGCCGCAGGGCTTGGCCGGGTATGCGTGGGTCGTGCAGCCGGCCAGCTGCAATCGAGAATCCACGAATTGCGGCCGTGGAACATTAAGCTCGCGACAGTCTGACGTGCGAGCTCAGGCCGCTCCCCAAGTAACCTGCATCGTCAACCCGGATTCCGATATGGGGTCTGCCGGCCGCTCCGATGTCCTTCGTCGAGCCCAAGGTGGAGCAAGAGCATCAGGCGGCACGCGACACCGGGCTCTTCAGAATGCCCGCATATCGGTGGGGGCACGGTCGGGGATCCGCTCCGTCTGCGCGCGGTGCGCCGTGCGCATCGCTTCCTGCAGCTTCTTGAAGGCCCCTACCTCGATTTGGCGGATGCGCTCGCGCGAGACACCATGGACCTGGCTCAGCTCCCCAAGTGTCGCCGGCTCCTCCTTTAGTCTGCGCTCATGCAGGATGTGCCGCTCTCGCTCTGTCAGCACGTCGAGCGAATCTCTGAGGAGCCGCCTCCGGTAGTCCAGCTCGTTCGCTTCGAGGACGGTGCTCTCCTGGCTCTCGCCGGTGTCTTCGAGCCAGTCCTGCCACTCGCCACCGCCCTCCTCTCGAATGGGCGCATTCAACGACAGTTCTGGACCGATCATCCGCCGGTTCATGGAGGTGACATCGTCCTGGGAGACGTTGAGCGCGGTCGCGATGTGCTCCACTTGCTCGGGCGTCAGATCGCCGTCGTCGATCGCCTCGATCTCGCCCTTCAGCTTGCGCAGGTTGAAGAAGAGCTTCTTCTGCGCAGCTGTGGTGCCCATCTTCACCAGCGACCAGGAGCGCAGGATGTATTCCTGCATCGAGGCGCGAATCCACCACATGGCGTAGGTGGCAAGGCGGAAGCCGCGGTCCGGATCGAAGCGCTTGACCGCCTGCATGAGGCCGCTGTTGCCCTCGGAGATCAGCTCGCCCACCGGGAGACCGTAGCCGCGATAGCCCATGGCGATCCTGGCCACCAGGCGCAGGTGGCTGGTCACGAGCCGGTGTGCCGCCTCGGCGTCGTCGTGCTCTCGCCAGCGCTTGGCCAGCATGAACTCCTCTTCGGGCGTGAGGAGCGGAAACTGGCGGATCTCGCGGAGGTATCGGGAGACACCGCTCCCGTCCACGGTCGCCGGGATGGCGGCGGCGTGTGGTGATGTCATGATTCCCCCCGCATTGGCCATCGTGGGCTCCGGTCCCAAAACGGCGCCGCAATCGATCCTGGAACATGTGCAGCAATGAATTGACGTGGTGATTGGATGCGGCGTTTCAAGGCGGTGTGGGGGTCAAGCGGGGTCGAGTGTTCCCGTTCATTGCGGTCGGCCATGCGTCCCGCGGGCGTCCCGCGAGAACGCGCAACGCGGCGTTGGGGTGCCTGTCGTTGCCCGATACCTCTCTCGGTCCAACCTGGAATCTGCTGTTCGGTCCGTGAAGAGTCCTGATCGAGGGGCCGGGTTGGACCGCCGAGCTTCGGCCGACCCGTCCAGCAAGAGCGGGGCGGAGAGTGGATGCTCAACCGAAGCGACAAGACCGTACATTTGCAATTTCGGAATCGCCGGGACTATCTCGGCGACAACATGGAAGCGCACATGAAAGCACTGACCGTTCGCCCGCCGTGCGATGCCGACATGCCGGCAGTCACGGCCATTTACGCCTACTACGTCGAAGCCGGCACTGCGAGCTTCGAGACGGTGGCGCCGGATGAGGCCGAAATGCGCAGGCGCTGGCGGTTGTTGATCGAGGACAACTACCCCTGCTTCGTTGCTGAGCGCGGCGGTGACATTTGCGGCTTCGCCTACGCGGGCCCCTATCGAGCCCGTCCCGCCTACGGTCGTACAGTGGAGAACTCCGTGTACGTCGAGCGCTCGGCCAGGCGTGGCGGAATCGGCACGGCGTTGCTTCGTGCCCTGATTCAGGCCTGCACGGATCGAGGCTTCCGTCAGATGGTGGCAATCGTAGCCGAGTCCGAAGACCCGGCGTCGATGCGCCTTCACCTGGCGGCGGGGTTCGAGATCGTTGGCACCCTCAGGAACGTCGGCCGCAAGCACGGACGCTGGCTCGACACGGTGCTCATGCAGCGAGAACTCGGGGAGGGTGCGCGCAGCCCACCGGGAATTTGATGTGATTCCTCTCCTTCCCGGGCAAACTTCCCAATGGAGCCGACCGGCGTCCATCGATTCCTGGCCCCTGACGGGTGGGTTATCCACAAGACCGCATCGGCTCCAAACGGCCGGCATTCAGGTCCGCTTGTTCGGCGTCGCGCCGCATACATCCGCGGAGGGGCGCTGTTCTGCGTCACGCCCGGTGCTCGACGAACTGCTCTTCTTTGAGACCAGGGGCGAGCGAAGCGGGGCGATGAAGCGCGCCCGTGATCGGCTTCCGACTCGTATCCCGCCGGAATTTGAATACCGCCGCCGGGCGCGGCAATGAACGTTCGACGCGTCGTCGAGCGAGCGGCTCACCGACACGATCGGTGGCGGGTGCCAATGCGGCAAGTCCTTATCGGCGCCGGATCTCGCCGTCGCCGTGCCCGCCGTCGTCTTCGTGCCGTTTCGCTGCCGTGCAGAGCGGGCCAGCGATGGTGTCCGCCTGGCTGCGCGCTCGACCGATTCTATGGGTTGCAGCCCTCTGTGCCGCTCCCGACATGCCGTCCAACCTGCCTGCCGGTTGCGAAGCCGGACGGAAATCTAGGCATCGTCATCCGTTTGCCACGGGGGCGCCGCTATTCCGGCCGCTTCGGCTTCCCGGGCCCGGCTCCGGGCTCGCGCCCTCGTACCCGCCCGGAGCGCGAGCGTACAATCGGTTCGCAAGATGGCGCAGCGCGGCAGGGAATGCCCGCGCTCATCGGCCCGGAGGAGCGAGTCATGGCACAGAGATACGACGCGATCGTCATCGGTACGGGTCAGTCCGGACCGTCGATGGCGGCGAGACTGACCGGCGAAGGCCTGAAGACCGCCGTCATCGAGCGCAAGCTGTTCGGCGGTACCTGCGTGAACGTGGGCTGCATCCCCACCAAGGCGCTGGTGGCGAGCGCCCGCGCCGCCCACATGGCCCGTCGGGGCGACGACTTCGGTGTTGCGATTGGGGGTCCCGTCGAGGTGAACATGAAGCGGGTCAAGGCCCGCAAGGACGCCATCGTGCGGCAATCGAGCGAAGGCGTGACCGCCTGGCTCCGGAGCATGTCCAACTGCACGGTGTACGAAGGACACGCGCGTTTCGAGGACTCGTGCACGGTGCGTGTGGGCGGCGAGCGGCTGGAGGCCGGGAGGATCTTCATCAACACGGGCGCTCGCGCGTTCGTTCCCGACCTGCCTGGCCTGAACGAGATCGACTACCTGACCAATTCGTCGATGATGGATATCGATGCTCTTCCCGAGCACCTGATCGTCATCGGCGGCAGCTACATCGGGCTTGAGTTCGCGCAGATGTATCGCCGTTTCGGGAGCCGGGTCACGATCGTGGAGATGCAGGATCGGCTGATCGCCCGCGACGACGATGACGTGTCCGAGGCGGTACGGGAGATACTGCAGGCCGAGGGGATCGAGGTTCGACTGCGCGCCGAATGCCTGGCCGTGAGGAAGCTGGATCGGGGAATCTCGGTTCAGGTGGAATGCGACGAGGGAGCCCCAGAGGTGCTGGGCAGTCACCTGCTTCTCGCGGTGGGGCGCAGGCCCAATACCGACGATCTCGGTTTGGACGAAGCCGGGATCGAGACCGACCCGCGCGGTTTCATCCGGGTCGACGACCGGCTGCGGACCAGTGTTCCGAACGTGTGGGCGCTCGGCGACGTCAATGGGCGGGGCGCTTTCACCCACACCTCCTTTGACGACTTCGAGATCGTCGCCGCCAACCTGTTCGATGACGATCGCCGCTCGGTGAACGACCGCATCACGGCCTACGGGCTCTACATCGATCCACCGCTCGGACGGGCAGGACTGACGGAGCGGGAGGTGCGCGCTTCGGGGCGGAGCGCGCTCATCGGCAAGATGGCGATGGCACGGGTGGGGCGGGCACGCGAGCGCAGCGAGACCCTCGGGTTCATGAAGGTGCTGGTCGACGCGGAGACGGAAAGAATCCTCGGCGCCGCGATACTCGGCATCGGCGGCGACGAGGTCATTCATTCGATCCTCGACATCATGTACGCAGACGCGCCGTACACGACCATCCAGCGGGCCGTGCATGTTCATCCCACCGTGAGCGAGCTGATTCCGACGATGCTGGGCGACCTGAAGCCGCTGGAGTGAGCCGTCGTCATCGCGGACAGAACCGCTCCGTCGAAGCGGCATGCCGCTTCGGAGACTCTCACGTTCCACATCGAATTGGGCGCCGAGGCGTGAAACGACCGATCTCCTCCCAGATTGCGGTTGCGTGCCTTCGACACAATCGCCTTCGTTTTGCGACGCGACGGTGACTCTTGCATAATGCTGCCCGATTCCGCCTCCGGCCGCGTGATGTACTTGGCGGAGAAGCTGTCGGCTGAGACCGAAACCGATTCGAATTACCGACGGTTCACATGACATCACCGATAGGGCACCAACCATGAGTCCGGCGGCAGCTTGGTTATGGGGAACCATAGCGACCACGGTACTGTTGGTCGGAATCGCTCACGCCGATGAAGAGAAAACGAGCGCGCTGACGATTGCCAATCTTCTCGGCACCTACGAGTTGAGCACGGATCGCTGGCCGGCCCAATCAGACAGCGACACCGCCTTCCACATGATCTCCGAGAGGCTCGAGATCGGCGCCGAGACTCTGACGTTCGCACCGACATTTGCTGGGGAGGGACGTTTCACACTGGCGGATGACGACCTTACGGTTACGTTCCAAAACGGTTTCGAGGATGTGATACAGGCGTCGCTCGCCAACAACGGTAATACGCTGACACTGGTAGACGAAATCGGGGATAGCGTCGCGGTATTCGTGTTCGGGAGATCGAACGGCGCCGGTACGTCCAACGACGTCACTGAAGATGCATTGCAGGGAACATATGCGCTGGACCTGCGCCGATCCAGAACCGCGATATTCCCGCTCCTGGTCTCGGGTACGCTGGAGATCGTGGACAACGTGATGACGACATCACTCACCTTCTCTCAAACCAGGCCGTATTCTCTCGCCGGCGACACGATCGCCCTTACCGAAGCAGATGGGAGCAAGTCCTTGCTGAGGGCCTCTTTGACTGAAAGCGCGAGTACGCTGGCATTGACCTTTGTCGAAGATGGCCAGACCTTCGTCTACTTGAGGCAAGCAACCTCGCGGTGAACACCCTCGCTGGCCCGACCACTTCGCCTGTAGTTCCCGTTGCCACGCGAGGCGCGTTTGCCGCCGCCGATCGTCTATCTTTGTGGATGGCCCAGTGAAGGAGAGGCGGCGTGCCATGAGGAGAGTTTGCAAGACGGGGCCACAGGCTCAGCAGGTTCCTGGCGCGGTCGACGTTGTCGACCTCGATACCTCTGCAAGGATCGTCCGTGACCCTCACGGGCGACGCCTCTTCGGTAGGAGGCGCGCCAATGCTGTACGACGATTTCTCGGACCGGCCGTTCGCAACTGACCGGGTTCCGTGTCACGGTGGATCGTCCCGCAACCATGAGGCCCGCGACAACATCAAACCTTATGGTTGAATGTCCGCCGGAATGCCTCTATACTCAACTGCATGGTTGAACAGAATCTCGATCTGGTGTTCCGCGCGCTCGCCGATCCCACGCGCCGCGCCATCCTCGCCCGCCTGGCCGGGGGCGAGGCGACCGTAGGCGCTCTCTCCGAACCCTTTCCCATCTCTCTTGCCGCGGTGTCCAAGCACCTGGGCGTGCTCGAACGCGCCGGGCTCGTGACGCGCGAGGCGCGGGGCCGGGAACGGGTGTGCCGGATGAACCCGGCGGCGCTTGAGGACGCCCGCGCCTGGCTCGAGTTCCACGAGCGCTTCTGGAGCGAACGCCTCGATGCGCTCGACAGCCTGGTCAGGACCACCTTCGGCGAATCCGGCGGGACGCGGTGACCGATCCGGACTCGCCTGCACAGTTCGATCCCCGGACCTATTGAGGAGCAACCGGCATGACGGAGCATCGGCCCGACCAACGCGCGTTTTACTTGACGCTGAACCGCACGATCGATGCGCCGGTGGAGAAAGTGTACGCCGCGTGGACCGATCCGGAGGCGATGCGCAAGTGGTTTGCGCCGGGCGATCTCTCGGTGGCGCGCGCGGTCGCCGAGGTCGAGGTGGGAGGGGCCTTCCTCGTCGAGATGCGCGGGGCGAAGGGCGAGCGCCACATCACCCGCGGGGTCTACCGCGAGGTGGTGCCCAACCGCCGGCTGGTCCACACCTGGCAGTGGGAGGGCAGCGACGTCGAATCTCTCGTTACCGTCGAGCTCGAGCCGGCGCCGGAGGGCGCGACACGCCTCACCCTCACCCATTCCCGCTTCGCCGACGCCGAGGATCGCGATCGGCACGAGAGCGGCTGGACCGGTTGCCTGGCGAAGCTCGAAACACTGCATGTCGGCTGAGCTCCCCGCAACGTCCGCAATCCGTTCAGACCCAAGAGGGAGAACTGCGGTGAAACTCTACTACTTCCCGCTGTCGACCTATTCGCAGAAGGTGCTCATCGCGCTCCACGAGAAGGGAGCAGAGTTCGAGCCCGAGCAGGTCAGGCTGTTCGACGAGACCGAACGCGAGCGCTACCGCAAGCTCTATCCGATGGGCCGCATTCCGCTGCTGGTGCTCGACGACGGCCACCTCATCCCCGAGTCCTCGATCATCGTCGAGTATCTCGATGCGACCCTCGACGGCGGGACGCGGCTGATCCCGCCCGGGCCGGACGATGCGCGCCAGACCCGGTTCCACGACCGCATGCTGGACCTTTACCTCAACGACTCGATCGCCTCGTTGCTGTTCCAGAGCTGGAAGCCGGAGGAGGCGCGCGACCGGGAGTTGATCGATCGCAGCCGCTTCCGGGCCGGCGTGATGTACGACTTCCTGGAGCACCGGCTCGACGGACGTCCCTGGCTGATGGGCGAGGACTTCACGATGGCCGACTGCGCGGCCGCGCCGGCGCTGCTCTACGCCGGGGAGCAGTTCCCGTTCGCCGAACGCCCGGCGATCGCGGCCTACTGGGACCGTCTGCGCACGCGTCCGTCCTACACCCGGGTGCTGGAAGAGGCCGAGCCCCACCTGCGCGAGCTTCGGGAACGCGCCGCCTGAGCCCGGGTCGATTGCTCACTGGCGTCCCGGCGTTCGAACCAGACGCCGGGCGACGGCGGGGAGCCGCAGAACGAACCTCTTCTACGACCCGGACCCGGAGAGATAAGCTCCTCCGCCGTGTCGCAGCATCCGGCGCCGGTGTCGTTGCGAACCGGTCCCGGACGCCCGATCCGGAACCGTACGGCTATGGATGTGCCCGGTAGCCGGCGTCCTCGGGCTCGCCGGCCCGCGTCTCCGGTTCGTCCCCGGCATAGGCGTCGAGCTCGATCACGTTGCGGTCGGGATCGCGGATGAAGACGGCCCGCAGGTCCTTGAACGAGAACTGGCCGCTCAGCGGAATGCCGTGCTCCGCGAGGAACCGCTTGGCGGCGTTGAGGGAAGCCACCTTGAACGAGACGTGGGTGATGCCCGGATATTTTTGGTCGACGTCCATCAGGATGTTCCTGTCGCCCGCCGTGTCTGCCGGCCCCAGCAGGTTGAGCACCACGCCGGACGGATGCTGCATGATGATCGGGTGACCCTTCTCGAAACCCGTATCCGAAAGGGTTTGGAATCCCAGCCGTTCGTAGAAGGCGACGGACACCGCCCTGTCGCTGACCCGGATGCCGATATGGTCCACCTTCTCGATGTCGAGCATGTTCGGGACGCCCCATTGGTGTCGGACGGTGCACGCGACAGGGTAGGGTCCCGGATTTGCGGCCGCAAGCTCCGGAGCGGTGGGCGCGGTTCGAGCAGAAGGAGTGCGTCGCATGGCGTTTCTTGAACAGGTTGCCATCTTTCTTGCTGCGGCCGTGGTGGTCGTCCCGCTCGCCAGGCGGGCCGGACTGGGGTCGGTCCTGGGCTACATGCTGGCAGGCGTGATCGTGGGGCCGTGGGCGCTGGATCTGGTCCACGACGAGCAGGCGATCCTCCACTTCGCCGAGTTCGGAGTCGTCCTGCTGCTGTTCGTCATCGGCCTCGAACTGCAGCCGCGCCGCCTCTGGGCCATGCGCCGGGCGGTCTTTGGGCTGGGCGGCGGGCAGGTCGCGCTGACCGCCGCGGCGTTCGCCGGTATCGCCTTCGCGCTCGGACTGCCGATCGAGACCGCCGTGGTCGCGGGGCTTGCCCTGTCGCTGTCGTCGACCGCCTTCGCCCTGCAGGCGCTGGCCGAGCGCAACGAACTCACCACCCGCCACGGCCGCCTGTCGTTCTCGATCCTGCTGTTCCAGGACCTCGCGGTGATCCCGATCCTGGCCCTCCTGCCCCTGCTGGCGCCCGCGTCCGGCGGCGCCGGGGGCGGGACGCTCTGGCTCGGCATCGCCGAGGCGGTCGGCATGATCGCGCTCGTCGCCGTCGGCGGCCGCTACCTGCTGCGCCATGTCCTCCGACTCGTCGCGCGGTTCGGCACCCACGAGGTGTTCACCGCCACGGCCCTCCTCACGGTCGTGGGCGTGGCCCTGCTGATGGAGCATGTCGGCCTCTCCATGGCGCTCGGCGCGTTCCTGGCCGGCGTGCTTCTTGCCGATTCCGAATACCGGCACGAGCTGGAAGCCGACATCGAACCCTTCAAGGGCCTGCTGCTCGGCCTGTTCTTCATGGCGGTCGGGATGACGGTCAACATCGGATTGGTGATCGAGACGCCGCTCACGGTGCTCGGCCTCGCCCTCGGCCTGATGCTCGTCAAGATGCTCTGCCTGGCCGCCGTCGCGCGCATCGACACACCGAACTGGCGGACGATCCGCGGCACGGCCGTGGCGCTCTCGCAGGGCGGCGAGTTCGCCTTCGTCATCGTCGCGCTCGGCGTGTCGTCCGCGCTGATGGACGGGCGCACAGCCGACATGCTGATCGTCGCGGTGACGCTTTCGATGGCGACGACACCCCTCGCCTTCAGGGCCGGCGACTGGCTGAACGCCCGCCTCGGGAAAGAGGCGGAACCGGAGTACGAGCGCCACATCGACGAGGAGAACCGGGTCATCATCGCGGGATTCGGCCGGGTCGGCCAAATCGTGGGCCGCATCCTGCGTTTGCGCCGCATCGGCTTCACCGCACTCGAGTCCAGCGCCGAGCAGGTCGACTTCGTGCGCCGATTCGGCAACAAGATCTACTATGGCGACGCGAGCCGGGTTGAGCTGCTGCGCGCCGCGAAGGCCGACAAGGCCGTGCTCTTCGTGCTCGCCATCGAGGATGTGGAGCGCTCGCTCGCGACGGCGCGGGCGGTGCGCAAGCACTTCCCGCATCTCACGATCTTCGCCCGTGCGCGCAACCGCCAGCACGCCTACGCGCTGATGGACCTCGGCGTCGAGCGCATCGTTCGCGACACCTTCCATTCGAGCCTCGAGCTCGCCCAAGGGATCATGACCGAGCTGGGCATAAGCCAATTCGACAGCCGGCGTACCGTCGAGACCTTCCGCGACCACGACACCGCGCGCCTGATCCAGCAGCACGAGATCGCGCACGACACCGACCGCATGATCGAAGAGGCGAAGCACTGGACCCGGGAGCTGGAAGAGATGTTCGCCGAGGACGAACGCAACGCCGCAGGGGAAGGTCGCTAGGGCCTCCCTCGCCGGGATGCAAGACTTCCTCCGAGGTAGGGCTGAAGCAGGAATACGCCTATCAGCCGGCCACGGACGCGAGCGTTTCAGAGCCGGTCCCGTGGATCCTCAGCTCCTTGTCGAAACCGCCGGTTGCGAACACCTGGGGCGACCGCCTTGGGCAGGGCGCACAGCGCCGGTTCCCCGACTGCCTCTCTTTCGGCATACCGCATCGGCATTAGGCCGGCCGCGCGGCATCGCGCGGACGGCGAGCAAGGCCAGGCCGAGGGTCACGCCACCTCGGCCAGATCGCGCAGCATGTGAGCGAGCAATCGGAACTCGTCGGCTCTCAACAACGTTTGCCGCCAGGCCAGTCCGATCCGGCGCGATGCGGGCGCTGCAAGCGGCGCGAGCGAGATACCATTCACCGGGCCATATGTGCCTCGACCGAGAGCCGCGGTACGAGGGTGACGCCGATGCCCGCCGCGACCATCTGCACCAGCGTGTGCAGGCTGCTGGCCTCGAGTGTTCGGTGTCCTGGTTTGACCCTTCCAAATTAACGACAATCAAGGCCCTGCCACGCCGATTGGCGTCCAGTTTGTGCGCCGAACAACAGACCGACCGGCGCCAGGGAGGCAAACAATGGTCCAGGAACGGCGCACGACACGGGGCTTCGGGGTCGTGGCGTTCGCGTTCGGCATGGCAGCTGCGCTGCTTGCCGCCGGCGCGGCGGCTGCCGACGCACCCGCCGCCTGCACGCAGGATGGGCGAGTCCTCAAGGTCGGCTTCTACCCCGACTTCGCGCCGGTGAGCTACAGCGCGGACCGGGACCCCGGCAGCGCCGGCTTCCACGAACACCGCGGCTACGAGGCGGACCTGTTGACGGCGCTGGAGGCGATGGGCGCGGCGCGGTTTTCCCGGCGCGCAATCGGTGGCGCGTTCGCCGGCATCTGGCTCAAGGCCGCGACGCCCGACTACGACCTGATCGGCGGTGGCATCACGATCCGCGAGGACCGCACCCACGACGCCGCCGGACGGAAGGCGGTGGTCTTCACCTCGGGGCATATCGCGTTCGTCCAGACGTTGCTGGTGCGTGTCGCGGACGCCGGGCGCTTCGCCGCCTATCGCGGCTTCACGCCGGAGATCCGCATCGCCGCGGTGCCCGGCACCACCGGAGAGGAACGGCTGCTGCAACTGACCGGCTATACCGGGCCGGATGGTGCGCTGCGGCCGGGCGTGCGGGTTCATCTTGCCTCCGGGGCGGTGCTGGAGGCCGGGGGTGAACGCCTTGCGATCACTGCGGCCGGCTCCTCGCCCTCGCTGGAAGGCCGGCGGCGGCTGGAGCCGCCCGGCGACGCGGCACACATGCCGCAGGTGGTCTATTTCCAGGACGAAGACGCTCATCTGGAAGCGTTGCGCAACGGCATGGTCGATGCGGTCGCCCGCGGCATGATCGGCAATGCGGACGCCGTCGCCGAGTCCGTCGGTACGTTCGTGCTCGGCGCGCGCGACCGCCGCCGGGAGCTCGGCGGTTTCGCGCTGGCGGCTTCGGACCATGCGCTCGCTGCGTGCCTGGACACCAAGATCGGCCAGCTGACCGATTCCGGCCGCATCGGCTACGAGGAATGGCGCGCAGACCCCTCCGTGTTCCTTCATCGCGCGAAGGACGCGAACAAGCCGAGCGGTGGCTGACGTATTCATTGACGCCGACGTGCCTCAAGCCGTCTCCGGTCATTCGATCTTCCTGGAAAAACCGATGCGGGAGCGGGAGACGCCGATGCTCGCGGCCCGGGCCTTGCGAGTCTCCGTAGCACTTACGGAATTTTCCACAACCGCGATATCGGCACTGCATGAAAGCGATCGCCAAAGGGGATGGCGGTCTCGCCGTCATAGAGCACCACACCGCGGACGAAGCGGTTACCGGCTGCTCTTTCGAGCTTGCGCAGTCCACGAAAGTCCCTCGAACTCACCGACGCGGCCGCCTTGATTTCCACGCCGGCGACGGCGCCGGACGCCTGCTCCATCACGATATCCGTTTCGGCGCCGTCCTTGTCCCGAAAATGGAAGAACTCGATCGGTGTGTCCTGCCAACTCGCCTCTCTTCGCAACTCCCGAAACGCAAACGTTTCCAGAAAATGACCCAGGAGGGTTCCGTCTGCTGCCAAAGCCTTGGCGTCGGCGCCGAGCAAAGCCGCGGCGAGGCCGGTATCCGTGAGATGCAACTTCGGACTCTTGACCAGCCGCTTCAGCCGATTGCCGTGCCAGGCAGGGAGCCGTTCCAGAAGGAAAAGCCTCTCGAGAAGCGTAACGTAGTCCCCGATCGAAGGCCGGCTGAGCTCGAACGGCGAAGCCAGGCTGCTGAGGTTGAAGAGCTGGGCCGTCTGCGCGGCTGCGGCGCGCAGAAGCCGAGGCAGGACGTCGAGCGAGCGGACCCGCGTCATGTCCCGCGCGTCACGCTGGACAAGTGCCTCCACATAGTTGCGATACCAGTTTGCCGCGCGCCTCGCCGTCGGACGCTCCAATGCCGCGGGATAGCCGCCGGCAACGATTCTTTCGACAAGCTGGCTACCGAGACGTTCGCATTGGAATATCGGGAAACCGTCGCCGAACAGGGCATTCAGGAAGTCCGCATCGGGACGGGACGGGTCCGACCGACCCGTAAGCTCATACTGTGTCAAGGGATGCAGCGGCACGATCTGTATGCGTCCCGCCAGCGAGTCCGATAATTGCGGAACGAGAAAAACGTTGGTGGAGCCCGTAAGCAGGAAACGTCCCGGCGCCCGCTGGCGGTCCACGGATATCTTGATCGCCTCAAACAGCTCGGGAACGCGTTGGACTTCGTCGAGGATTACGCGTTCCGGCAAGTCAGCAACGAAACCCGTGGGGTCGGCCCGGGCGCCGTCTCTGGTGACAGGATCGTCGAAGCTGAAATACGTGTAGTCCCGATCTTCCCGGGAGTATCCCCATGCGAGCCGCTCGCCGCCCCAGGTCAGGTGGTCACCGCCCCAGGTCAGGTAGTTCGGCGCGCAGGTGAATTGAGCGAGCGTGGTCTTGCCGCACTGACGCGGGCCGTGTATCAGCACGACCGGCGAATCCTCGAGCGCTTCGACCAGCCGGCGCTCGACGGACCGGGGATAGAAGACCGAGCTCGGCATCGGCCAATTGTAAGTTCGGTGTCCGGCTGATTGCAAGATTATGCATCGGCCAATTGAAACCTTTGCCGCTGGTTGCACCGAGACGATCGCCCTCCCGTTGGCCACGATCGGGCACGAGCAGGCAGGCTTGCGGGCAAGACAGCACCAAAGCGCGTCGCTGAACTGAGGGGCTTGTCGAAGCGATCACCGGAACGCTTGCAGGGCGCTTCGCAACATGCAATGTCCCGGGAGACGATCGGAAAGCGCCGCAGACGGGCGGGGCATCGAACCGGTCCAGGGGCCTTTCCCAATCGCGATGTCCCCGGCCCGGCCGGCGGAGACATTCACGCAACCGGGACAATGTCGATCGATGCTTTCGTTCGAGGGTATCGCCACGAGCCGCAGCGAGCCGGTTCATCCGCGGCAATTTCGTTCGCACAGTGTCTCGGGAACCCTCGCCGCGTTCGCGAGGCTGGCACGCCACCCTGACCGAGGAGCCCCATGATGAAGACCACGACGCTGGTTTCGATCCTCGCGCTGCTGTACGCCTTCATGGTCGTTTCGATCGACGGACGTGCAGCGGACAGCGCCGAGCCGCGCCCGGCGGCTCTCGTCGAATGGCAGTCCGGGGAGAGCGCCGAGCGTTTCTCCAGCTCAGCCCACAGGACGGATTTCTTCCCGCTCAGCAATCACTTCATCAGCCAGGACAACGCCATCTTCTGCGGCCCGGTCTCCTCGGCGATCGTGCTGAACGCGCTGCGGCTGGGCAAACGGGAGGGACTGCCGCGTGACCGCAGCTCGATCGCCGAGGACGAGATGGCCTGGCTCTGGCAGGACGCCGATCCGTTCTACGGCAAATACACGCCCAACAACGTGCTCGGTGAGCGGACGAAATCGCGCCTCAAGGTCCTGGGCAAGCCCATCCTCATCGAGGGCGAGGCGAAGCGCGACTACGGCCTGCAGCTGCGCCAGTTCGCGCAGGTCCTGAGAAGCCACGGCCTTGAGGTCGTGACCCGGGTCGTGGACGACGGCGCGGACGCAGAGGAGATCAGGCGGGAGATCGCCGCGAACCTCGCCTCCGGGGACGACTACGTGCTGGTCAACTACGCGCGCAAGGCGCTGGGCCAGCAGGGCGGCGGTCACATCTCCCCGCTCGGGGCGTATGACGAGCGCAGCGATTCCTTCCTGATCATGGACGTGAACCCCAACCGGGCGCCCTGGGTGTGGGTCGGCTCCGGCGACCTGATCGCGGCGATGCGCACGTTCGATACCGTCGAGAACCGCGGATACCTGCTTGTTTCGGAAGGGGAGTAGGCCGAGCGGCGGGACATGTCCCGCGCGGCGTCTCGGCTTGCGTTCGGCGGCACGCGGCGCCCGAAGACCGCCGACGGCCTGGGCGCAGGTCTCGCAGCGCTGCTCGTCGCCATCGCAGCGGGCCTCGCACCGGCGTCGCCGGCACAAGGCTGGGAGCTGACCGAGAGCAAGAGGCACGGCTCGCAATCCACGGAGCATTTCGCCGCGAGGGCGGTGAGCCGGGGCGTCGCCCTGGAACTCCGGCGCATGGCGCCGGACGGAGGCGACTATGTTGCCGCCCTGGAATTCCAGCGTCGCACCCTGTGCGCGCACAGCTCGGGATGGCGGATCCGGTACCGTATAGACGGCGGTCCGGAGACCGCGGTGGACTTCCGTATCGATGTTCTCGAAGGACGCTTCCGCCTCCCGCGACCGATGATGAGAGCGTTGATCGAGGGAACGACGCTGCATGTGGACCGCGAACCCATGAGGAATTGCCTGCCCGCCGGTTCGCCCCTGCGGCTGGAATATTCCCTGGCCGGACTGGCGCGGGCAGTCGCGGACATGAACGGGCTGGACTTCGTGATCGATCCTGCTTCGATCGCAGTCGACGGGAAACGCCTGCTCTGGAGAGCCCTGGAACGCCGGCAGGGCACCGGCCTGGAGGGGACGGTGACGCTGTCGTCCGAACGGACGGCGTCGGGCTATCCGATGAAGGTCGAGGCGCAGTCGATCGGAGGTTGCGCGGGCTCCGACGGGGTGGCCGGCAGCGTTGCGCTCAGCGTGGACGGCGGAACGCCCGTCGAGTTGGACGCCGTCTTCACCGTTCCGCAGCCCCGGACGCATTACCTCGGATGGGCGGATTACTTCGTAGATGAAGCGACGGTCGCGGCGCTGAAGCGCGGCGGCGTTCTCACCGTGGGCATCTGCACGGACGAAGGCGATGTCGATCTTGAGTTCGACCTGACGGACTTCGGCCGAGCCTGGTCTGAGGCCCGCTCGGAAAGGTAGCGCCGCGGGCGGGCGCTCCAGCGTGGAATACGCAAGCCGCGCTGCGCTGCGGTAGCGATCTTCTGTAATCGGGTTACGCCACCTCGGCCAACTCGCGCAGGGCGTCCGCCAGCAGTCTGAACTCGTCGGTTCTCAACGACGTCTGCCGCCAGGCCAATCCGATCCGGCGCGATGCGGGCGCGGCAAGCCGCGAGAGCGAGATATCGGTTCCCTCGGCGATCCGGGCGTCGACCGCGAGCCTCGGCACGAGGGTGACGCCAATGCCAGCCGCCACCATCTGCACCAGCGTGTGCAGGCTGCTGGCCTCAAACTGCGCGCGCGCCCGGGTGTCGCCCATCTCGCAGGCGTCGAGGGCATGGCCGCGCAGGCAGTGGCCCTCTTCCAGCAGCAGGAGCCGTTCACCGGCCAGCGCGTCGAGGGGCACTTGGGCGGCGCCTGCGAGAGGGTGGTCGCGATCGCAGGCGAACAGGAACTCGTCCTCGCCGATGTCCTCGGTGGCGAGGTCCCCGGTCTCGCAGGGCAGCGCGATCAGCGCGGCATCGACCTCCCCGTCCTCCAGCCGGGCCAGCAGCGGGCCGGTCTGTTCCTCTCGTAGATACAGCGTCAGCTCCGGGAACTTCTCGCGCAGCGCCGGCAGGACGCGGGGCAGGAGGAAGGGGCCGATCGTCGGGATCACCCCGAGGCGCATCTCTCCGGTCATCGGCGCGCGCCCGGCCCTCGCGATCTCCATCACCTCTTCGGCGTCGCGCAACAACGTCTTCGCCCGCTCTGCGATCCGTTCGCCGACGCGCGTCATCAGCACGCGCCGGTTCGAGCGCTCCGCGACCGCGGTGCCGAGCACCGCCTCCAGATCGCGGATGCCCGCGCTCAGGGTCGACTGGGTGACGTGACAGCGCTCGGACGCGCGGCCGAAGTGCTGCGTCTCGGCCAGCGCCGCCAGGTATTCGAGCTGCTTCATCGTGGGCAGGCGCTTCATCGGGCAGCTCCGGGAGCGAGTCTTCGCAATATACGATTATAACAACGAATATTCGTCGTTATACACGATATAGTCGCGGTGCCTACGCTCGCCCCCTGCAGCCGGATTGGCGGCTGCCGGAGCGGTCTCCGGGACCGTTCCGATCCATAGGTACATGCGAAGGAGGGAGTCATGAACGAAGGCAGATGCCCGGTCATGCACGGGGCTCGCGGATCCGCCGGCGGCGGCACGTCGAACCGGGACTGGTGGCCGAACCAGCTGAAGCTCGACGTGCTCCACCAGCACTCAGCCCTCTCCAACCCGATGGGCGAGGCATTCGATTACACCGAGGCGTTCGAGAGCCTCGACCTCGATGCGGTCAAGAAGGACATATTTGACCTGATGACCGAGTCGCAGGACTGGTGGCCGGCGGACTACGGGCACTACGGGCCGCTCTTCATCCGGATGGCGTGGCACAGCGCCGGCACCTACCGGATCGGCGACGGCCGCGGCGGCGGGAGGACCGGCACGCAGCGCTTTGCGCCGCTCAACAGCTGGCCCGACAACGGCAATCTCGACAAGGCGCGCATGCTGCTGTGGCCCGTCAAGCGGAAGTACGGCAGCAGGATCTCGTGGGCCGACCTGATGATCCTGGCCGGGAACTGCGCTCTGGAGTCGATGGGGTTCAAGACGTTCGGCTTCGCCGGCGGGCGCGAGGACATCTGGGAGCCCGAAGGGGACATCGACTGGGGCTCCGAGGTCGAGTGGCTCGGCGACGAGCGCTACACCGGTGACCGGGAGCTCGACGATCCTCTCGGCGCCGTCCAGATGGGCCTGATCTACGTCAATCCGGAAGGGCCGAACGGCAATCCTGACCCGGTCGCCTCGGGCCGGGACATCCGCGAGACCTTCGCCCGGATGGCGATGAACGACGAGGAGACCGTCGCGCTCACCGCCGGCGGACACACCTTCGGCAAGGCCCACGGCGCCGGCGACACGGCCCATGTCGGTCCCGAGCCCGAGGGCGCGCCCATTGAGGAGCAGGGCCTCGGCTGGAAGAGCGGCTTCGGCAGCGGCAAGGGCGGCGATGCGATCACCAGCGGCATTGAGGGCGCATGGACCCCCACGCCGGTGACCTGGGACAACAGCTACTTCGACACCCTGTTCGGCTACGAGTGGGAGGTGACGAAGAGCCCCGCCGGCGCGTGGCAGTGGGTGCCCAGGGACGGCGCCGGCGCGGACACCGTGCCGGACGCCCACGACCCGTCGAGGCGGCATGCGCCCATGATGACCACGGCGGACATGGCCATGCGGATGGACCCGATCTACGAGCCGATCTCGCGGCGCTTCCACGAGAACCCGGACGCGTTCGCCGACGCCTTCGCCCGGGCGTGGTTCAAGCTGACCCACCGCGACATGGGTCCGCGTTCGCGCTATCTCGGCCCGGAGGTCCCCGAAGAGGAGCTGATCTGGCAGGATCCCGTCCCCGCCGTCTCCTATGAGACGATCGACGAGGGGGACATCGCCGCGCTGAAGGCCAGCATTCTTGCCTCCGGGCTCTCCGTGTCCGAGCTGGTCTCGACCGCCTGGGCATCGGCGTCGACCTTCCGCGGCTCCGACCTGCGCGGCGGGGCGAACGGCGCGCGCATCCGTCTTGCGCCGCAGAAGGACTGGGAGGTCAACCAGCCGGCCCGGCTGGCCTCCGTGCTCGAGACCCTCGAGGGTATCCAGAAGGCGTTCAACGATGCGCAGGCCAACGGAAGGGGTGTGTCGCTGGCCGACGTCATCGTGCTGGGCGGGTGTGCGGCCGTCGAGCAGGCCGCCAGGAACGCCGGGCGCGACGTCACCGTCCCCTTCGCCCCGGGCCGCGCGGACGCCTCGCAAGAGCAGACCGACGTCGAATCCTTCGCCGTGCTTGAACCGGCGGCGGACGGGTTCCGGAACTACCTCAACGGCGGGCACGCTGTGTCGGCGGAAGAGCTGCTGGTGGACCAGGTGCAGCTGCTGGGACTGACGGCGCCCGAGATGACGGTGCTCGTCGGCGGCATGCGTGTGCTGGGCGCGAATTTCGGGCAGACTCGGCACGGGGTGTTCACCGGGCGGCCGGAGGCGCTCACCAACGACTTCTTCGTGAACCTGCTCGACATGGGCACCGCGTGGACGGCGGCCTCGGACTCCGGGGACGTGTTCGAGGGGCGCGATCGCGCGACCGGCGATCTCAGGTGGACCGGCACCCGGGTCGATCTCATATTCGGGTCGAACTCGCAGCTCCGGGCGATCGCGGAGGTCTACGGGTCCGAGGACGCCGGTCAGCGGTTCGTGGACGACTTCGTCGCCGCCTGGGACAAGGTGATGAACCTCGATCGCTTCGATCTCGCCTGAAACCGGGAAACGAGGACCGCCGCGGGTAGTTGGCACCACGTATGGGCGAAGAGACCACAAGGGAATCAGCTTCATTTGGAGTGTTCGCGTCCCTGACGGTCTCTCCGCGCTCGTCCATCAGGTACACGCTCGTCCGTTCCAATGACACGCCCGGTCCGGACAAAAATTCCTGGTCGTTCGATTCCAGGTTGCGCGAGGTCCAACCAACCAAACCCTCCCCAGCTCAGGAAAGCAGAGCGACCGCTGATTGGGCTGTGGTGGCAAGCTCGGAAGACAACCCAACCACCCCTTCAAGAACCACAGCCGGAACCATAACCATCTGAAAGAACGCACATTTTCTGAATTCTCTGTGTGGGACGGGTTTGACTGACGTTTCGTCACGGCGTATTCTGAGCGGAGTGGCCGAATGCGAACCGCTTGGAACCGCTAGATCTCTGGTGGACTGGGTGAGCGAGCGGGTGCCGGGCGATCCAAAACGATTGGTCCCTCCCGATGATGCGGCGGCGAAGGCGCTCTCGGCGGGCACACTGACCAACCACCACAGAGCCCGCCTACAAGGGCTCGCTGGTGCCGACGCAGCGCCTGCTGCCGGCATGGCAACGGCGCAGGGGCGGGACGCGGGAATCTCCGAAGATGTGGCTCTACCGGAATCGCTGGCTCTCAATGTCGGATACTGAAGCGTGATCGATTTCAGCGGGATCGATGCAAAGATTGATCGGGCAAGCCGTCAAGTTGGCGCGCTCAACGCTGATATCGATGAATTCTGTTTGAACATCAAGCGGTCAATTGTCCAGTAAGCGGTATCGGGCCCCCATACTTCCAGCGGAACTGATTTCGGGGCTGACTCTCCGCCTTGACCACGAGCCACACAGGAGAGATCGCGATGACAGATTCGATTTTGGCACCTGGCGACGGTGTCGCTGTTGCTTCGGTTGAGATCCCAGCTTCTGAGGGAGCCGCCCCGGCTCTGTCTGTGCCGGCCCACATGCGACGCTGGCCGGACGATGAGAAGGCGCGGATTGTCTCGGAGAGCTTTGAGCCGGGATCTTCGGTTGCGGCGGTCGCGCGCCGCCATGGCGTCAGCGATACGACCCTGACCAAGTGGCGGCGGCGCGCGCGGGAGGGAACTCTTCCGGGCGCTCAGATTGGTGGATCTGCACCGCCATTTGTTCCCGTGGTGGTTGATAGCGTGACGTCCGAGCAGACGGTGGCGATCGAGGCGCTGGGCGTCGTCGTTCGCCTTCCGGTGGAGAGCGCGGTCGATCGGATTGTTGCGGTGGCCTCGGGTCTGGGTCGGGCGTCGTCATGATCGCCGTCCCCTCGCTTCGCATCGTGTTGGCGACGCGGCCGGTTGATTTTCGTCGCGGCCACGACGCGCTTGCGGCGACGGCGGCGGGGGAGCTTGACCTCGATATCTATTCCGGGGTGATCGTCATCTTCCGCTCGCGCCGCGGCGACAGATTGAAGCTGCTCACCTGGGACGGCACCGGTCTGGTGATGACCTACAAGCGTCTTGAGCAGGGTCGCTTCGCCTGGCCCCGGATCGAGGACGGTGTGATGCGCCTTACGAAGGGCCAGTTCGAGGCCCTCTTCGAAGGTCTGGACTGGCGCCGGGTGAAGGCTCGCCCGGTTCGCCGCCCGCTGGCAGCGGAGTGAGGCGACACGCAGGCCGGGGTGCTCGCAGATTTTGGTCGATGCCCCGCCATTTGGTCTGGTCACGCATCGGCGAATCGGATTAGGAGGTGGTCCATGCCGCAGGCCACGCCCCCACCCCTCAGCAGCGCCGGTTCGCCGTCGCCTGCGGTGGTTTCGGCGTCGCTGGTGGCCCTGCAGGCGGAGCTTGACGACGAGCGCGCGGCGCGCCGGGCGACGGAAGCCGCGCTGCATGACGCGGAGCAGGCACGCAGCGCAGCGGAGGCAGCGCGCCAGACGGCGGAAGCGCGGGCTGCGCGGTTGGAGGCCGAGAACGCGCAGAGCGCGGAGCAGATCGGCCGCCTTGAGCATCTCAACAAGGAGCTCAGGAACGCACTGTTCGGCAAGAAGTCCGAGAAGCTCGGCGAGGACGAGCGCCAGCTTTCGTTCGAGGAGTTTTGGGCGGCGATCGCAGAAGCCGGCGGTCGGCCTGAGGCAGAGGACCGGGACGAGGAGGCTGGCGGCAAGCGCCGGCGGCGGTCTTCCCGGGGATCGCGCAGCGGGGTGCGCTTCGGAGCTCATCTCGATCGGCGCGAGGAGGTGATCGAGCCGGACACGATCATGTGCCCTTGCGGCTGCGGCGAGATGACGAAGATCGGCGAGGATCGCAGCGAGCGGCTGGACTATGAGCCGGCGAAGTTCACCGTCATCGAGACGGTGCGCCCCCGCTACGCCTGCAACAAGTGCAAGGGAGGCGGAGTGGTGCAGGCGTCGGCACCGGCCTCTCTGGTGGAGGGCGGCCTTCCCACCGAGGCTCTTCTGGCGCACGTGCTGATCTCGAAGTACGGCGATCATTGCCCGCTCTATCGCCAGTCGCAGATCTACGAGCGCTCGGGGATCGAGGTTCACCGCGCGACGCTGGCGACGTGGGTGGGCCAGGCGTCGTTTCACCTGCGCCCCGTGGTCGATTGCCTGACGGCGGAGCTGAAGCAGTCGGACCACCTGGGTCTGGACGAGACCACGATCCGTGTTCTCGCCCCTGGCCTCGGCAGGACGAAGACGGGCTACATGTGGACCCTTGTGCGTGACGAGCGCCACTGGAGCGGCACGGACCCGCCGGGCGTCGTCTATCGCTATGCGCCCGGCCGCGGCGGCAAGTATGGCGCCGAGCTTATGGAAGGCTTTTCGGGGACGGTGCAGCTCGACGGCTACTCGGGCCACAACACCTTGGCGCGGCCGGACCGGGCGGAAGGCCCTGTGACGCGGGCCCTCTGTTGGGCGCACGTAAGACGGAAGCTGAAAGAGGTATACGACTCGAGCGCATCGCCGATCGCGCTGGCCGGTCTGAATCGGATCGCGAAGCTCTATGCGATCGAGAAGAAGATCCGGGGCAAGCCGCCGGCGGAGCGCCGCGCGATCCGTTGGGAGGAGTCGGCGCCGATCGTGAACGCCTTCGGGGTCTGGCTCGACGAGCAGCGCTCGCGCGTCTCACCGCGCTCCCGTCTCGGCGAGAAGCTGACCTATATCGCCAACCAGTGGGACGGGCTGCTGGAGTTCCTGCACGACGGTCGTGTCGAGATCGACTCGAACCTGGTGGAAAACCGAATCCGGCCGCTGAAGCTCACAGCCAAGAATGCGCTCTTCGCCGGCAACGACGAGGGTGCGCAAGCCTGGGCCCGCATCGCCTCGCTGATCGAGACCTGCAAGATGAACGGCGTCGAGCCCTACGCCTGGATGCGGAGCACGCTCGAGAAGATCGCCAAGGGCCACCCGCAGTCGGGCATCCAAGAGCTGCTGCCGTGGAACTTCCAGCCCGAGGCAAAGTGACTCGCGCGCTCACAGCGCTCATCCAAAACTCTCCGTAGTCAACCCAGATTCCGATATGGGGTCTGCGTACCGCTTACATTGTCCACGAGATTGACAGAGATGCGGGTGAGCAGATGTGGTCTTATCGCGGCGCGACACCCGAGGTGCCGATTGAATGGTCGATTCGAGCAGGAGAGATTCTTTACAATCTGCGATCGGCACTAGATCATCTTGTATGGCAACTCGTCGTCGCCAACGGACAGAAGCCATCGAAAGCTAACCAATTCCCGATCTTGGATGAGGAAGCGGATTGGACGAAGCGCAGCACCCAGAATAAACTGAAAGGCGTTGAGGACGAATGCAAGAAGACAATTCGTTTCTTGCAGCCCTTCAATCCGATGCTTCAACTGCCGATCAATGGCCGACCCCACCCCTGCTATGCTCAAGTATTTCGGACGCTGCGAGACCTCTGCAATATTGACAAACACAGACACCTGAACTTGATCGTGGTCGGAATGGCCGGGATAGATACGATTGTCTTTGGTGAAAACCACCCACCGCGCCGACCAACGGATCAGCAACTCGCGGGACGAATGAGGGGCAGAAGAATTGAACAGGACAGGAGTCTTCTCGTGTTCAACGATATCGAACAGGAAATGAAGCCCAGCTTTCGCATTGCCGTGAGTTTTGACTGTCTCGAGCGACACAATCTGACACGAAACTCTGTGACGGAGCAGCTTCGCGATTGTCTTGAAGCGGTTCAAGGGGGCTGCGAGTTGTTTCGGCGGGTGTAATGCACAACGCATGAAGGTGATTGCAATGCACGGAATGGCGGCCAGGAGCAGTGGCCAAGCAGCCTACGCCCGGAGCTCTTTGGGCGCGCTCAAAATTGGTCCCGATCAACACAGATCGTGGTCGAGTTCCTCGCCGTGCGCGGTCATCGCCACAGTCGGAACGGCTGGGCGCCGCGTCTATGAGCCGCCGCGCGAAGCTTGTCGTGTTGATTGTCGGGGTGGCCACGACATGTCTTCTGCGCGAGATGAGACGCATCGGCCAATTTACGCACCGGTCGGGACGGCCTCTCTTCCGGGTGCTCAATCGTGACATCTCGCGCATCGCCCGTTGGTTCAACCGTCACAAGGCCTGGGAAACGATCTGTCGGCGGACGGGAACAGCGAGTTCAGTCGGTCGCCTGCAACCACAGTTGTCGGGCAAACGGCACTGCGACCTATCCGGCGCACCCGGAGGCGCACGTCGATGCTACCCGGCACTCGGCCGGCACGTCACGGAGACCACGAAGCTCTGCAGCTACCGTGAAAGGCGAGTGCCGCTGGACGAAACCGAGAGAGTTGGGACTTGGCATGCAGGGACGCCGCTGTTCCGATACTTTGAAGCAAACGAGCCCGGCGGCGCGAATGAAAACCCGCAGACACACAGGATGCTTCAAGACCGCTCGACTGACGGTCGAGAACTGGCGACCGCTGCTGGCAGACCCTTCGTCGCGAGAGGTGCTGATAGAGGAACTGACGTCAATCCTGACGAGCAACGTGATGCAGCACCTGCCCGAAGTGCTTTATGTGGAACAAGAGCGTGATGCCATAGCGCGGTGGACAGCGGATCGCAATGCGGAGGCGGAGGTTCTGGCGGTACGTGATCTGAAGCACTCGGCGCTGCTCGGGCTGCTTGTTCTCGCAGATGTATCAGAAGATGACGGCAGCAGCACCTTGCACCTTGGCTACATGCTTGCGGAAGAAGCATGGGGAAAGGGTTATGCAACTGAGCTGTTGTCAGGATTGATCGAGCATCTGCAATCCTGCGGAAGCGTATCGAGAATTCAGAGTGGCGTTGGAATCGACAACAAGGCCTCGGCAAGAGTTCTGGAAAAAGTCCGATTTACGAAATCGGACCGCCTGTCGACAGAAGACACTGAAGTTTTTGTGAGAGAAATGTCATAGCAAGGTAATCATCAGCCCTCCGGCGGGCCGCTTTTCTGATCATGAGTCTAACAACCAAGATCGTGTGGGGCGCTTGAGGACGCACGCTGTGGTGCTAGAAAGGGGGGGGCCGGATCGTTGCATGGATCGTTCCCGAGGCGGTATGACGATGAAGATCGACACCGTGGTCATCGTGCGCTCCGCGCGCGTGGCCGCGCGACGCCAGCGGCCTGCCGCTCCGCTTCGCCTGGAGCTCAGGGCAAGCCCACGACAGCACGCTCGCCGGGGCCCTGGCTGGACGGTCACCTGTCGCCCGACGGCTTCGTGCTCGCCGACAAGGCCTGCGACGCGGAATGGACCAGGGCGATGATCAAGGCCCAGGATGCGGTGCCCATCATGCCTGACCGCAGAGGCGCCACGGCGCTCCATGCTTTCAGCCGCGATCTCTACCGCCTGCGCAACCAAGTCGAGCGCTTCTTCAAACAAATTCAAACGGTCCCGGCGCATCGTAACACGCAATGAAAAGCTCGCCGCCAACTACATCGCAATGATCAAAATCGCCACAATCTGCATCTGGTTGTGGGCCAATAAGTCCATGCCCCGGTCCGCCCCGTGAAAGGATTGTGATCGAACCAAGGAGAGACTCACCATGACACGCAATGTTGGACCGTTCGATCTGGAGACCGTCCGCCTGGTCATGGATCCGCGAGGCCGCGCAACGCCGAAGCGGATCGGGCCCGATTTCTACAGCGAGCTCGACGCAGAGTTCGGCGGCTTTGCCGGCCACTTGCTGATCTCGACACATGAATTCACCGAACCGTGGGGCACCTGGGAGATGCATCCGAAGGGCGACGAAATTGTCTATCTGCTGTTCGGCGATGTCGACTTCGTGTTGTGGTTCGCCGGCACCGAGCGTGCGGTTCGCCTTGGCGAGCCCGGCTCCTATGTGATCGTTCCTCAAGGCACCTGGCATACCGCGCGGCCGCACGAGAGGAGTGCCATGCTCTTCGTCACCGCGGGCGAGGATACGCGGCATGGCGAGGCTCCTGAGGCGGTCTGAGGCGCCTTGGCGGCTACCTCTCCCAGTTTTCCGTCTGGCGTACGCACCAAGGAGACAGGCATCATTGGGGCCGGGAAAGTGGAGTCGAGCACTGGCCGGCCAGCCCAGCTGGCCGGCCGAGTACCGATTGCGAGCCAATCTCCTGGCTGAAGCAGCGATTGCGAAACAGTTCAGAAGTGGTCACGGCCGACACCCCAACGTGTAGGGGCGACCCGCCGATCGTCGAGGCGCCGCCTCCGACGCGCGTCTTCTTGGGCATCGACTGCACTGAGCCGTTCGTGGTCGGCTTCCCAGACGACGTGCTCAGCGAGTGCGAATGAGCCACAGCCTGTCAGCGATCGGCGGTGATCCTCATTCCATTCGTTCCTTTCCCATCCCGCATCCGGAGAACTGCTCGACGCGTGGGACGGATCACCGCCGCCTCTCTTCAAAGGTGATATGTGCGAGGCTTCGCGCGCTCACATGCGCTCGGCCCCGACACAGCGCCTTGTTGGAGACCCGCGGTCGCGAGTTGGTCGCCGGCGCCAGCACGCCCGGACTACGACGACACGGGACTGAGCCGCGAGGGAGCGATGATCGAGAATGCGTTCCTTGCCGGCCGCGTCTCAACCAGTGCCGGCGTCGACTGGAATCCCATCCTGTTCGGCGGTGCTCTCCGGCGCATGGCTCATCAGTGCGTCTATCCGATTGGCAACCCTCTGAGCTGGTTCGCGCAGTTGGGCGATCGTCCAGTCCGCAGCGTAGCCCTCCGTCACGTCGTTGGGTCTGGCGTGGTTCACAAGGCGCTTGGTCAACGGCGAGGGAAGCATCAAGTCACGCTCGGCCACCGTGATGAAGCAGTTGCGGAACGCATGGAACCAGAACTTCGCACCGCCCGTCTTCGTGATGCGCGGGTAAAGATAGTGCGGGTCCTCGACATGCCCGGACTTGCTGGCCGGAGAAGGGAACACCCAGTCCCGCACGGTGACCGGCATCGCCGCCCTCGCCGCCCGACGCCTCTCAAGGATAAGTTCCAGTTGTCGGGTGATCGGAAGCTCAAGAGGGACTCGGGTCTTGGTCTGCTCGACGCGGAAGGTGAGCGACACCATGTCTACTCGCTCCCAGCGCAGTGTCAGGACTTCTCTCAGCCGCATGCCGGTGTAAAGCCCGAACCACAGCGCGTCACTCATGGCCGGCATCTTGACCTCGGCCTCGATGCCGGTTCGCCAACAGGGCAGCACCTCGGCGGGCGTGGAGATCTTGCGTCGCGTCTTGCGATGGAACTTCCCGCCTGCGGCAAGCCAGAGGTCGACCGGGTTGCGCAGACCTTCGAGATCGACGCAGGGACGGCGGTAAACAGAACGCAGCAGAGACATCGCGTGGTTAGCCGGTGACCAGCCGTGGTCCACGGTAATGCGGTTGAAGCACGCCTCCACCTCGCGCCGCGTGATGGAATCGAGTGGGCGGCTGAGCCAGTCACCGAGATAGCGCTCGGCCTCGTAGCGGTAGAGCTTGTTGGTGTTCTCGGAGCGGTTGGGATTGGCAGCCAGGTAGTCCTTGAGCGCATCCGCCAGGGTCGGCATCCCTCGCGCCTGCGAACGTTCCTCAGCCGGGTCCTCGCCGCTGGCCACTTTGCCGAGGGTGGTCTGGGCCAGGCGCCTGGCCTGACCGGGCGCGATCTTGCCATATCGACCGAGCACGACCTGCTTGTTTGGCGCCTTCCTGCCGCCGTCACCCGCACGGTAGTTGACGATGAAGGACTTGGCGCCGGTGGGGTGCACCCTGACGCCGAAGCCTGTGAGCCTGTCATCCCACGCGATCCAGGGCTTGTCGCCGGGCTTGAGGGCATCGACGGCACGCTTGTTGATGGTAATCTTGGTCTTGGCGACGCGTTTTCCGGGCTTCGTCTTCATGGAGACACTGGACCATGGGGCTGTCGAACTGTCAACACACTGCCCAACACATGAAAGGGATTGAAAGTCATCTCATGTCGCCTCGCAAAGGGAGAACGCTTCGCAGAATTCCAACAACCTATTGCAAATATTCATATAATGTCGTTCTATGTCCTCTTATATATGCTTAACGATACATTTACTCGTAAGTCTACGCGCTTCGCGCGCGGCGCAGTCGCGCCGTCCGGGCCTACGGCCCAGTGGGGCGGAGGGGGGACGTGGCTGCGCCGCCCGTTCTCCCTCTCCTCCCCAACGGATTCCTCTGCGAAATCGGCTCAGCGGGATGTTTTGGGAAGGTTTTGGCATTGGGCGGTGTTGATGGAGGCGCGTGTGCCGCCGTCGTTGGACGATCTTGTGTCTGAAACGGCGGTTTGCGGGCGCACTGGTCGGTCAGCAGCCCGCAATCAGGCTGGCGCGGCGCAGGTTGTAGGCGGTGGCAGCGGCGTAGAGGCGGGCGGTGTTCCTCTCGAACACGCAACTCCTGGCTCGCCTCAGCCCGTAGAGGCGCTTCAGCGCCGAAAAGACCGCTTCCACCGGCGCCCGGCGCCTCGCAATGAGATCGTTGCGGCGCTGCTGCCAGGGCGGCAGCGAGGCCATGTGTTTGTTGCGCCGGTGCATGATGCGGTCCTTGATGCCGGCAGCCCTGAGCCTCGCCCGTCTCGGCTTGCTTTCGTAGGCGCGATCGCCATAGACCGCCCCCTCGTCGCCGCAGATCAGCCGATCGGCCACCTCGCTCTCGTAAGTCTTGGCCGAGCTCAGCGCCACGCGCCGGATCAGCCCGGAGCCTTGGTCGACCCCCAGATGCGCCTTGTAGCCGAAGAAGCCGCGGCCCTTCTTCCGCGTCCAGCCCGCGCCCGGCTCCCGTGGGTGCCCAGCACCTGCGCCCGCCTTGTAGGGCGGAGGCCGCGAGGCCGAGGCCACCAGCGTCGCGTCCATCAGCGTGCCCTTACGCAGGATCAGGCCGGCGGCGTCCAGCTGGCGGTTGATCTCCTCGAACGCCGCCTCCAGAACCGCGCCCGCGTCCGCGCGAAAGCGGCAGATCGTGGTCTCGTCCGGCGTGCCCCCATCCAGCGCAAAGCCGCAGAAACGCCGGAACGACAGACGATCCAGCAGCGTCTCCTCCAGGCCGGGGTCCGAAAGGTCGTAAAGCGCCTGAAGATAGAGCGCCTTCAGCATCGCCAAAGGCGCATACGGCGGACGACCCCGCCGCCCCTCGCGCACGCGCGCGGCCAGACGCTCGAGAGGAGCCCAGTCGATCAAGGCGTCCAGACGCTCCAGCTTCCGGTTCGACCCCAGCCCCGGAGACATGAATGCTTCTGCAAATCCCAGCTGACCCGTGCCGCTCATCGACTCGACCTCCCCATCGCTGCAGCAACGAATCACATGCCAACCAATCCGCAAACCCACTTTCGCAGAGGAATCCCAACGGGGAGGAGAGGGGCGGGGTGAGGAGGGGGATTCTCGGGCCGGCACTGCATGGGTAACGAGGGCGGCGCAGCAACCGGGTATGATCACGTCCAGTCGGGATTTGCTCTAACGTTGCGCCTGGGCGTGGGCCTCCACCAGCCAGAGGTTCTTGTCGATATCGCGCGAGACCTCGACGAAGAGGTCCTCGGTGTCGGCATCACCGGCATCGCCCGCTTCGGCGATGGCGGCGCGGATGCCCTTGCCGAAGGTGGCGAGCGCCACGCTCACAGCCTCCACGTGGTCGGTGCCCGCCGTGATCTCCAGCGGATAGGCGGGAAGCCCTGAGTCCGCCGCGGCCACGGCCGCGGTTCCCCGCGCGGTGCCACCGAGCACCGTGATGCGCTCCGCCAGGTTGTCGACATGGCCCTGAACCGCCACGTGGATGGCGTCGAAGAGCTCGTGCAGCGCAATGAAGGAGGGGCCCTTCACGTTCCAATGGGCCTGCTTCATCTGGGTGGCCAGGTCCACCGCGTCGGCGAGGCGGGCGTTGAGCAGCGCGACCATCGCGGCGCGCGTGTTGTCGGCAATGTCGATCTTCGTGGGGTGCAATGTCTGGGACATGACGACGTTCCTTTTCTGACCGGGCTGCGGTGGCTGCCGCTCGATGGACCTCTCGCTGGTGCGTGGCCCTTGTTGACTCTGGGGCGGCACAGCCTGCTCCCACGCGGGAATTCGGGCGCTGCGCCGCCACAGGTGATGTGGTTATGACGCGACTAATGTGCAACGCCGGACGGGCTGACTCTCAAGCATAGCACTCATGCGCGGGGCGCCCTCCGGGGGCCGCCTACGGCACGCCCCTGATGTAGCGCCGGGCCGCGCTGGGGGAGAGGGAGAGGCGCGCTGCGATCTCGACGGCGGTTGCGCCGGCGGCGGCGAGGTGGACGGCGCAGGCACGGCGCGCTCGCGGCAGGTAGACGCCGGAACCGCCGAGATAGTCGGCGACCTGGAACGCGGTCCCCTCGGCCTCCAGCAGGCGGGCGAGGGGGTGGTCGGGGTGGCGCGCCAGATAGTGCGGTTTGGGGATGTGAACCTCCCGCCCGCCCCAGGCAAGCGCCATGGCGATCGCCGTCGGCCTGCCCGCGATATCCGCAATCTCCTCCAGCACGCCGGGGAGAGGCGCGGCATCAGTCATGGCGTTCGCTCGCCGCGCGGATGCACTTGCCGAAGTGGCGGATCAGGGCATCGGTCTGAGCGTTGCTGAGAGCGAGATGTGAATCAGCGCGGCCCAGGCCGACAAGGCGGGCGGCGTAGGCGCCGAGAGCCGCGTCGCTTCCGATCCGCACCCGGCCCCGGCGGTGGAGCAGGCGCCACTGCGCTTCCAGAACGCGCGCCCGCGGGCGGCGCGTCTCCCGCACCCGCCCGTCCTGCCCGAGGGAGACATGCGGCCGCCAGTCCACGCCGGCGGCGCGCGCGAGCCAGGCTTTGAGTGCCTGGATGGGCCGGTCGAGGCTGGCCGGTTCAGCGCAGGCGTTCCCATCGAGGTACGCGAGGCGACGGAGCCAGGCGCCAAGCGCGTCGTCCGAGCGGTCGTGGATCAGGCCCAGATGATAGGCGCTGTGCCAGAGCGCCCGCAGCTTGCGCGTCGCCGGCCCGCCGGAAAGGGGAGTACCGGTAGTCATTCCCTTTAGCGGACGTTGAGGGTCTCTTGACGCAACCCTCCCCCACCTCTCCCTGTCCCTCTCCGCCCCCAGGGGCGGAGAGGGGACGTGGGTAGCGCCGACTGACTCTCCCTCTCCTCCCCTCGGGGAGGAGAGGGCCGGGGTGAGGAGGGGAACGGTCGATCCGTTTGCATCGTCCGCCGTAGGCTCGCGAGGACTCGCGACAGTCTCGTTCCACAGGCGCTCGGCGCGGGCGCGGGCGCCCGGCACTGCCGCCGGCCGCGCCTCCTCCCGCCGCATGCTGCGCAGGCGTCCGCTCCTCATGCCGCCTCCGCCGGTGCGTGGTCGTCCAGCAAGGCGGCGACGACGCGGTCGAGATCGCTCGATGCCGCCGCGATAACCACGTCGTCCGTCGCCTTCTCTATGGTGATGCCGAGCTGCGCGAGCTCGCCTGCCGGGAGCTTGCGCAGTGCCGCGCGGTCCAGCGTCTCCTTGACCCGGATCAGCGTCTCGGCCCGGTCGGGGAAGCGCGCGCGCAGCCGCTCGATGGTCAGCGCCTCGTCGTCCAGCGCAATGGCGCCCGGCTGCTTGCGGAGCCCGAACCTGATGCCGTCCACCGCGATGGTGCGCGGGCTGTCGAAAAGGTCCGGCCGGGCCAGGATTGCGGCGCGCAGCGCGTCTTCGGATGCCGACTGCTCGGCAATGCGGCTACGCAGCGCACGAAGCCGGCCGGCCAGGGCCTTGCATTGCATCGCCTTGATGTCTTCGGCCAGCGCCTCGGTCGTCGCCCGCGCGGCGGCGAAGCTCCGGGCAAGGGCGACGATGTCCTCCATAGAGGTCACTGGTGGCGCATGGGTTCCGGCCATCGGGTTCTCCCTTTCAAATCGATTACTTATCGGTTTTCGGCGCGGGCGCGGGGCGGGGGATGTCCGTCGGCCAGGCGCGGTCGGCGGGCCAGTTCTGCGAGGCGCGGCGGACGATGGTCTCGGCCCGGCGCGCGGTGATGCTCGCGCCAGCGGTGACGCGGTCGACCGTGTCGCCGCTGCCGGTCAACAGGCGCGACGCGTAGGAGACGGAGAGGCTGCGAGCGTCCGCAAAGGCGTGGATGAGGGTAACGAGCAGTTGGTCGTTGTGCACCATAAGGCATATATGCACGATCACACATGACGATATCAAGCACTTTTATGCACGATCGTTTGTGCTATATTGTGCACATGAACGAATCGACTCGACCGAGCGAGCAGATCCGCCGTGCCGTGCGCGAGGCGCTGGCGGCCGCCGGCGTGGGCGCGCGGCGCTTCGAGGCGGCCCGCGGGCTCCGGCCCTGGACGCTGCGGGGAATTCTGGACCCGACCCGCCAACAGGCGCCGTCGGTGGACCGCGCGGCCGAAATCTGCGCCGCGCTCGGGCTCACACTTTCGATCGGCCCGCCTGCCGATCCGCGCGCCGATGGTGAGGACGACGAGGTCGGCCTGGGGGGAGCGGGAGCACTGTCGGAATTGACGGGTACGGAGTGGGGCGGTGCATTGCCGGCAGCCCCGCCGGCGGTGCCGATATTCAGCCTGGAGGGGCCGGTCCGGGCGCTGGTGGGGCTCGTCGCAGACGCCGGCGGCGACCCGATCCCGGAGGAGCTGGGCGCGCCCCCTGTGGCGGGCTTCGCCGACTCCGACGCCCGGCCGGTCGCTGCAGCGAACGAGAACGGCGTGCCGCCCGGCGCGCGCTCGGTGGGGACGCGCGAGGTCGCAGCGGCGGCGGGCGGCGGCACGGTCAATCTCGACGATGCACCGGTCAAGGGTCCGGTCTGGTTCCGCCGTGACTGGCTCGATGGCCAAGGCATCGACCCGACGCGCTGCGTGGTGATTTCGGTGCGGGGCGAGTCGATGGAGCCCACGCTGCCGGCCGGCTCCAAGATCCTGGTGGACCGCGACCGCACCCGCCGCCGTTCCGGGCGCATCTTTGTGGTCACCACCGGCGAGGGCCTGGTCGTGAAGCGGCTGGAGCGGCGCGGCCGGCAATGGTTCCTCGCCAGCGATCACCCGTCCTGGCAGCCGGTGCCGTGGCCGCGGGAGGCGGAGGTGATCGGCGAGGTGCGCTGGGCCTCCCGCACCTTCGAATGATGCGTCGCGCAGCGCTGATCGGCGTTCTGGCGGCCGCTGCGCTCGCCGCTTGTTCGCCGATCACGCACGTCGAGGGCCACAAGATTCGCGCCACCGCAGCGTCGGTCGACGCGCTGCACGAAGGGGCGCCTGCCTGGTTCGTGGCGTGGTGGGGCGACTACCTGCGCCATGCACAGGGCCGCTACGCCGTGCTCGCGCTCGACCGAAACGGGCGGGGAGGCTGGTACGTCTATTGCGCGACAGGCGGCTGCCACGTTCTGGACAATCCGTTCGCCCGGTCGGTCAAAGACGTCCACTACACGTACCGGGCGCTCGAACGCTGCCGCGAGGCGGTTGCGGAGGCTCACCCCGCAGACCGGCCCGCCTGCGCCCTCTACGCGATCAAGGACAAGATCATCTGGCAGGGTCCGCTGCCTTGGGAGGGCGCTGAAGACGCCACGACACGCCCCACGCGCCGCGCCGCGCTCGGCGCCACGCCCGACCTCGTCGGCCCAAATATGGCGCTCGACGCGATCGCATTCTGGCGCATCAAGTGGCTGGTGGACTGACCCCGACCAGACGCGCGCGCAGTCGGTAGAACCCGGACCATGGTGCGGTGCACGGGCGGGGCCCGCCCCGCCATGATCGCCCCATGCAACGGGCGATCCTCACACGGCGGCACGAAAGCGACCAGGGCACCGTCGGGGTCCTGAGCGGCCCCGGCCTCTCGCCCACCTGGATCATGGAGCCGCCCTGGCGCGGCAACCGGCGCAACCGCTCCTGCATCCCGGCTGGGCTCTACGATGTTGTGCCGCACCTTTCGCCGCGCCACCGGCGCTGCCTGCTGGTGACTCAGGTGCCGGGCCGCAGCCACATCCTCTTCCATGCCGGCAACCTCGGCGGCGACGTGGAGCGCGGCTGGCATACCCACACCCAGGGCTGCCTGCTGCCCGGTCTCCGCCGGGGGCGGTTGAGCGTGAAGGGGCGCCAGCAGGCGGCGGTGCTCGCCTCGCGCACGGCCTTCCGTCACCTCATGGACTGGGCCGCGGACCAACCCTTCGAACTGGAGATCAACCCGCCCTCAAGCGTCGCGCCGGTAGGCGCGCGGCAAACGAGCCCAGCAATAGGGCGAACGGAATGAACGCGCCCTCAAGTATTGAAGCGGTAGGGCGCATAGGAGAGTCCCATGCTTGAAACGCTTTTCAACTTCGGCGTCTCGGTACTCACCGGCGGCGCGACCGGGCTGCTCGGCACGGCGCTGTCGGCCGTGGTCGACTTCTTCCAGTCGCGCCAGCGGCACGCCCAGGAGCTGGATCTGCGCCGTCTCGACATCGAGCTCGCCAAGGCCGAGGCGGAGGGCGCTGCGGCGCATGCCGCCATCGAGGCTCAGGCCACCCGCGAGCGGGCCGAGTGGGAGGCCATGGAGGCTTCCTACCGGGAGGCCGCCCGGCGCTGGTCCAAGCCCGGCGAGGGCTGGGCCATGCAGCTCGTCGACGTGGTGCGGGGCCTCACGCGGCCGGCGCTCACCTGGAGCCTCTTCGCTCTCGTGGGCGCGATCTACTTCCTGCTCGGCGCTTCCGATCTCGCAGCCGTAAGCCTCCGGCCCCGCATCGTCGAGACCGTGCTCTATCTCTTCACCGCCGCGATGCTCTGGTGGTTCGGCGCCCGTCAGATCGAGAAGCGGCGTTCGCGCGAGGGCGGGGCGGCCGGTCGATGAGCGATCTCGAGACGTGGGTCGCGCGCGGCGTGGTCGGCGCCATCGTCGGCGCCTGCGTCGGTCTCTTCGTGCGCGTGCGCCGGCTCGAATCCGCCGGTGCCGTTACCACCAAGAGCGTCAGCGACCTGGAGAGGCGCGACACCGGCGTCGGCGCCCTGGGCGCGCGCATGGAGACCGTCGAGCGCGGCCTGGTCAAGCTTTCCACGGCGCTCGAATCCCTTCCCGACGCCCGCGAGTTCGCAACTCTCGGACGCTCGGTCACGGCGGTTCAGGGGGAGATCGCGGCGCTCCGCGCGACCCTCGATGGCATGGACAAGATGATCGCCGGCCTCGACAAGCAGCTCGACCAGATCAACGCACATCTGCTGGGAGGGGGCGCCTGAGCGGAGTCGCGGGCGCGGTCCATGTCTCCGGCAAGTAAAGCCGGCCCCGGCGCCACCGGACCGCCGAGAGCCCAGGAGGCAAACAGTGGCCGCCAGCGGCACCGGGGCCTTGTCCGCCGCCGGCCCGGGATCGGACGCGGCGCCGCGACTACGCTGCGACCGGCCCAGCGAGGACAGGGATACCGGCGGCAGAACACTCCATTATCATGTAAATAAGCCATATAGAACAGATAAAATGGTATGTCCAAATCGACATAGTGCCTCACACCCTCGCGAAATCTTGGTTCGGATTGGAGCGGCGCGTTCGGTCGCCGTCTATCCCAAAGTCGGCCCGTGAGCCGGGCGTCGGCGTACCAGCAGGAAAAAAACGTAGCCGAGCAGCGCCATCGATCCCATTGAAAGGAAAGCGAGACCCCATGCGGTCGTGCCGCCCAGTGGCGCGGCAACGTCGAGCACCACGCCCACAAGCGCCGGCGCGAACAGCGAGCCACCGAACCCCAGCGTCGAATGCACCGCCAGCGTCGCGCCGCGATGACCCACCGGCGAGGTAGCGACGGCACCGGCGGTAAGCGCCGCAGAATCGGCCTGAATCGCGGCAGAATAAATCAGGCAAAGCACCACCACCACGGCGAAGGGAAGCGGCGAGGAAAAGCCGACCGCGACGCTGATCGCGAAGGTCGCCAGCATTACCCAGGTGAGCAGACGCACGCGGCCGATGCGCAACGCAAGCTCCGCTCCGCCGATGCTCGACACCACCGCGACGAGGGCGATCGCCGTGGCGAAGAGCGTGGCGTTGAGCTCGCGTCCGCTGCCGCTGCCCAGGCAGAACACCAGGAAGGGCACGATCCAGGAGCGCATGGCGAAGAGCTCGGCCCCGTGGCCGGCGTAGGCCATGATGTAGGCCATGGTCTCCCGCGAGCGCAGCACCGGGCGGAAGTCGAGCACGTGGCCGCGTTCCTCGGCGGCCGCTTCCGGCTGCCGCGGTGCGACGATCGTCGCAAGCGCGATGCCGGCAAGGACCGGGCCGGCGGCCGTGAACAGCAGGGCGCCGCGCCAGCCGAACCACTCCAGCGCGCCGCCCGCGAGGGAATAGGACACCGCCGTGCCGATGCTGAAGGAGGACGTGTAGAAGGCCACCGCGCGTGCCTGTCGTTCTTGCGGCAGGCGGTCGGTGAGCACCTTGAGGCCCGGCATGTAGGTGCCAGCGAGGCCTGCGCCCGCGATCACGCGCCACGGCAGAGCCGACCAGAATCCCGTCGCCAGCAGCGCCAGCCCGACCAGACCGGCGGCAGACAGCGCCGCACCCAGGATGAAGACGTAGCGGGCATCGACCCGGTCCGTCATCGCGGTCAGAAACGCGACCACCAGGACGTAACCGCCGAAGAACGCGCCCGAGAGCCAGCCGGCCATGGCGTTGCTCATGTGCCACTCGGCCTGGAGCACCGGCAGCAGCGACCAGTAGGCCGCGAAGCCGGTCATCGCGAGCACCTCGGCGAGGCACATCACGGCGATCAACGCCGGCGGCCTCCGCAGTATGGCCTGAGCGATCACGGCATCCGGTCCATCGCACCTCTCGCGCGCGGCAAGGCGTCGCGGGCGTCGATCCTTCGAATGCCGGGCACGCCGGTCAAATCATTTCGTTCCGTCCGGACGACAGTGAACTGGCAGCAGAGGGGAGGAGCGTGCGGCCTTAAGACTTGGGGTGGCGCGCCGAAGCACAGTCGTGAACAATGCGCCGGGGCCAGAGCGGCACGCCAGGGAGGCGAAGGGCGATGAACGAGAGCGCGACCAGCAACATTACCGTGGAGGCGGAGACCCTCCGCGACCTCTACGTCACCATGCGCCGCATCCGCGCCTTCGAGGACAAGACCGCCGACCTCTTCCAGGAAGGCGTCGTTAAGGGCACGGCCCACAGCTACAAGGGCGAGGAGGCGATCGCCGCCGGCGTCTGCGCGGCGCTGCGCGATGACGACATCATCGCCTCCTACCACCGCGGCCACGGCCACTGCATCGCCAAGGGCGCGCGCATCGACCGCATGATGGCGGAGCTGATGGGCCGCCAGACCGGCTACTGCCAGGGCCTCGGCGGCTCCATGCACATCGCGGACATGGAGCTCAACATCATGGGCGCGAACGGCATCGTCGGCGCCGCCATGCCGCTCGCCACCGGCGCGGGCCTCGCCGCCAAGCTGCAGGGGACGGATCGGGTCGCGGTGGCCTTCTTCGGTGACGGCGCGTCGAACCAGGGCGTCTTCCACGAATCGCTCAACCTGGCTGCGGTATGGAAGCTGCCGGTGATCTTCGTCTGCGAGAACAACCAGTACGCGCTCTCCACCTCCTATCGGAACACCACGGCGGTCTCCCAAGTCTCGAACCGCGCGGCCTCCTACGAGATCCCCGGCATCACCGTGGACGGCAACGACGGCGTGGAGGTCTACCTCGTGCTGCGCGAGGCGGTGGACCGCGCCCGCGCCGGCGAGGGGCCGACCCTGATCGAGGCGATGACCTACCGCCACGGCCAGCACTCGCTCCGCGTCAATCTGCGCGATCCGCGGCCCGAGGACGAGCTCGAATCCTGGCTGGACCGCGACCCCATCGCGCGCATGGAAAAGCGCCTCACCTCCGAAGCCAGCTTCTCCGACGAGCAGTTCGACGAGACCACGCAGGCCGTAGACGATGAGATCGAGACCGCCGTCTCTTACGGCCGCGAGAGCCCGGAGCCGCCGGTGCACGTGATGCTCGATGCGGTCTACGCCCCCCACGCGGCGCACACCGAGCCGGGGCCCGAGACCGAGCGCGAGCTCTCCTACCCCGAGGCGCTCAACGAGGCGCTGGACCAGGAGATGCTGCGCGACGACCGGGTCTTCCTCATGGGCGAGGATGTCGGCGCCACCGGCGGCATCTTCGGCGTCTCCAAGGGGCTGATGGACCGCTACGGGCCTGAGCGTGTGCGCGACACGCCGATCTCCGAGGCCACCTTCGTCGGCTGCGGCGTCGGCGCCGCCATCGCCGGCATGCGTCCTGTCGTGGAGATCCAGATCTTCGACTTCGTGGCGCTCACCATGGACATGCTGGTCAACCAGGCGGCCAAGTTCCGCTTCATGCTGGGGGGCAAGCCCAGCGTGCCGCTGGTGGTGCGCGGCCCGCAAGGCGGCGGCATCCGGCTCGCGGCCCAGCACAGCCAGAGCCTGGAGGCCTGGTTCACCCACGTGCCGGGGCTGGTGGTGGCGGCGCCGTCCACCCCCTACGACGCCAAGGGCCTGCTGGTCGCCGCGATCCGCGACGAGAACCCGGTGGTCTTCCTGGAGCAGAAGCTGCTCTACCTCGGCGGCAACGGCCCGGTGCCGGAGGAGCTCTACGCCATCCCCCTCGGCAAGGCCGACATCAAGCGCGCGGGCACGGACGTGACCGTGGTCGCGACGTCCGCCATGGTGCCGCGCGCGCTGAGCGCCGCCACGGTGCTGGAGCGCGACGGCATCAGCGTCGAGGTGGTCGACCCCCGCACGCTGCAGCCGCTGGACGAGGAGACCATCCTGGCCAGCGTGCGCAAGACCAATCGCCTCCTCATCGTGCACGAGGCCTGGGTGCGCGGCGGCTTCGGCGCCGAGGTTGCGGCGATGGTGGTGGACAAGGCCTTCGACTATCTCGACGCGCCGGTCGCCCGCCTCGGCGCCCCGCACACGCCGATGCCCTACAACGACCGGTTAGAGCTCGAGGTCATCCCCTCGCAGGACCGCATCGTGGAGGCGGTGCGGGGGTTGCTGTAGGGCCTGCAGTCTCGGCTAGGGCGGGACCAATACTCTTTTTCGTCATGGCCGGACTTGTTCCGGCCATCCACGTCGCGCGAGCCTGAAAGGTCTCGCGCGCACAAGAGGAGTCGCGCACGCTTGCACGGTGTTCTCGCGTCAAGCCTGGACTTGCCCCCACTCGTTCCGTGTATCGAGCCATCTTCCTCAGCAAAACCCGCCGTACTCAGAAAAACGCGTGGATGCCCGCAACAAGTGCGGGCATGACGATGTGGGAGAACGGGTGGGCCGAAAGAACGCCCCGTGACGAAAGCGGGATGCGACAACTTAATTTCATGCGGGATGCGCCGGGATTGGGTGGGATTCTCCGGGATAAAGTGGGATTAAGTGAGATAAGCGGGATTCCACAGCAACGTTTTCTGCCCGAGAGTCGCCCAAGTGCCCGCCCGACGTTCTCGTCATCGCGCACCCAACGCGTGTGGACATTGCGTCGTGCCCCGCAACATCCGTCGCACGCGATGCCCCATCCCGTCATGCGCGGACATGCCCGGACTCGTTCCGGGCATCCGCGCATCCATATAACCCCACCGGCTGCGACCCATTCGCTCGCCCACCGCATGGCGGGATCCTGTCACCCCAAGTTGGCACTTTTCCGCTGCCTGTGTTCCCTATTGGTTTGATTCAACGCGATATTTTTCTCGGTCGATTCCAACATGGCCCCACATTTTGTGAGATTCTGTCAGCTCATCAGACGGGTCCTCGTGCGGTGGATGGCGGGGTCCACGCCCGCCGCCGAGGAGATTGCGGCAACCTCGGCGGCCGGGCGCGTGTCCTGGCGGTTGACGATCAAGGTGCCGTCGGTCTGGCGCAGGCGCGTGGTGATCCGCACCCAGGTCCGCATGCTCTCGCGGATCGACGCCCAGCACTTGTGGATGCCGCGCGCGGCCAGCCGGGTACGGATCAGATGCACGGCGTGGTAGGCCAGCACGGCGATCAGCAGGTGGGCCGCGATGCGCCGGTCGAGCTGGTGCCAGATCGGGCGAAGGCCGAGCTCGGATTTCAGGCTCCGGAATGTCGCCTCGATATCCGTGATCCGCCAGTACGTCCGCAGGACCGTCTCGATGTCCCAGTCGACGTGGCTGGTGCGCAGCACATAGGCACCGGCGCCCTCATCGGCCTCGTCGTATCGCGGCCTGCGCTTGAAGCGCACGGCGGTGGCATTGGGGCCGGTTTTCGCCCTCTCGACCGTGATCTCGTAGTGCCTGGCGACGGCGGAGAAGCGCTGCTTGAGGCGGCCTATGCTCTCCAGCACCTTGTCGTAGCGCTTGAGGCGGCCCTTGACCGGGAGGCCGCCGTGGAGCCTTTCCAGCGCCGCCTCGAAGCGGTTCCGCCTCAGGCCGATGATCGCGTTCTCGGCCTTCTTCTTGCCCTCGCTGACGACGTAGAGCCGCGCCTCGCCGTCCTCGCTGGCAAGCCGCCAGGCCCGCACCTCGTGGCGCGCGCTGGTGATCAGCAGGGCCTCGGGTCCGCCCTCGGGCGGCGCAGGCCTGGCACCGCGGCTGACCGCGATCCAGTCGTAGCCCTGCTCGCCCAGCCACGCGATGTTTTTCTCGGTGGCGATGCCCGCGTCCATGACCACCGTGGGCTTCGGCGCCGTGCCGCCGCACACCGCCTCGAGCCGCGCCAGCGCCTCGTGCAGCGTGCCCGGCTCGCTCACGTTGCCCGGCAGGATCTCGCAACTGCGCGGGAAGCCCGCGCCGTCGAGCGCCAGCGCCAGCGTGATGAGGGGACAGTCGTCGCGCTTCTGCTTGGAGCGCCCGAACCTGGGAAGCTCGCCGCCCGTGTGGCCGTGGTAGTGGACGTTGGTGAGATCGTAGAAGGCGATCGTCTCGGGCAGGTCGAGCAGTGCGCGCTCACGGTTGAACAGCTCCCGCTGGATGGCGGCGCGGTGGCGCCAGAGCAGGTCGCCGATGCGGTAGAGCGTCTTGCGCCGCAGCGCCTTGCGGTCGCCCTCCAGGCCCAGGAGCTCGGCGGCCGCGCTGTCGTGGCGGAGCCAGCGGCTGGTATCACGCTCGCTGGCGGGATGGACCATCCTGGCGACGATCAGCGCGCTGGCGATGCGCCCGTCGCGGCCCTTGATGTCGAGGCCGTGGAGGATTTCGGCGAAGCCGAGGGCGTCGAGGGCCTTGAGGCACAGGCGCTCGCAGCCGACCGTGCGCGGGTTCTCGTGCTCCAGGGTATCGAGGTCGACGGTGGCGATGTCGGGCTTGCGCGCCTCTTCCTGCATCGCCTCGACGCGGAACCCCCTGGCCCTGAGCTTGGCGACGATGTCCTCGGCTGCGGCCCGCACATCCGCCTCGCCCTCGAACAGCGGCGGCTTGCCGTGAAGCAGCGCCTCGGCGAGTTCGGTGACGGCCTTCCACTTCTCGCGCGGCACCGGATAGTCGGTGCCGAGATTGAGCAGCGTCCTGTGGCGCACCTTGTCGCCGACGCGCTGGGCGAGCACGAGGCGATGGCTTCGGACCGGCTGGCCGGCCTTGTCGGTGTGTGTCCTGGTTGCCTTGATGTACATGGCGGCGCCGTTTCTGCGATGCCTGTTTCGCATACACGGCGTTCGCGGCATCTGGCAAGAGGGATATCGACTCAACTCCAAAGTCCTGGCCCCACAATTGGCTTCCAGGACCACGAATGGCAAATGTGGGTCTCAGGTGTCCTCCAACCCCAACATCTAGTGGTTCAGCGCCGCAAAACTAGCTCGAACAGGCTCGGCTGGTCGGAAAAAGTGCCAACTTGGGTCACGGCCCCGGCGCGTCGTGCACCGCACCATGGTCCGGGCGACGCTCAACCATCCGCGACTGGGCCGCAGGCCTTGAACGATAGACCGTCGTCGGCGATAAGGGCGCAATGAGCGGAACAAACAAGAAACTGCGCGCGGCGGTCGAGACGTATTTCCGTGAGCTCCGTATGGTACGTGCGTCGGGCGGCGCGGCCGGGAAGCAGTCACTTCACACGCCGCCCGCGCACCTCCCGAGCGTGGTGGGCTCTACCGTCAAGCTGGAAGTAATATTGGTCGATAAGATTGCTGGCTCGCGGTTTATCTCGATCAAGGTCAATCCTCGCAACGCTGCGGTTGCTTCCTGGAGTTAGCAGATGCCTATATCCAGACTTGATAGTCCGGAAGATGCCCTGACCCAACCGGCGGTTCATGAAGCGATCCGTCGTGGAATCCTTCTCATTGATAACCAGCGTGTAAAATATGTATTGGCAAAGGAGCAATCCTACAACTGGAACGACCCCGAAGAGTGGGTGAGGTCCACGACAGTTTCATGGCTAATAGTGGACAAAGGGTATCCGGCAAATAGAATTAAACTTGAAGTGTCCGTGCCGCGCCGGACTCCATCCGACTTTGCCGATATTGTAGTATACAATGACGATCATTGTCGCGAACCATACATTGTTGTTGAAAACAAAGCAGCTGAACAAAGCGATGCTGATCGCGAGCAGGGCATAGAACAAGCATTTGGAAACGCCAACTCTTTGCGAGCCGACTTTACTCTTTATGACGAGGGAACCTGCAGCGCCTTTTTTGATGTAGCGAACTACCCATCTACAGAACGCGTTACAAACCGACTTGGCGACCGAGACAGACTGCCGCGCGAATACGGCAACATTCCCGTCTACACCTTCCTTGCTGGCCAGCCCAACGACATCGCCCCCCTTGAAGCTTCTCAATTGGAGGCCAAAATTCGCCAGACACATTCCCTCATTTGGGCCGGAGGCAGACGTGATCCACTTACTGCATTTGACGAATGGAGCAAACTTCTCTTTGCCAAGGTCATTGATGAGAGAACCACCAGCTCCAACGAACCCCGCCGCTTTCAGGTCGGAACCAAAGAAACGACCGCGACTGTTGCTACACGAGTGCACTCACTGTTTTCACAAGCCTGTGAAACTGATCCCACCATATTCCCGGTGGATTCTCGCATTAGTCTTCCCGATGCAAAAATTTCATCGATAGTTAGCACCCTTGAGGGTGTAGCCTTTACGCGAACCGACGTCGACAGTGTAGGAAAAGCCTTCGAACAGTTCTTCGGCTCGATTTTCCGAGGGGGCCTTGGCCAATACTTCACAATGCGACAACTTGCACGTTTCGTGATTTCTATGTTGGATATTAACCATAGCGATTTCGTGTTAGACCCAACGGCCGGTAGCGGGGGCTTTCTTTTGGAATGCTTACTTCAAGTTTGGCATCGTATTGATCGTGCCTTTCTTGGCCAGCCATCAGACCAGGTTCATCGCATAAAGTATGATTTTGCAATGACCCAGGTCTATGGCATTGAAATTCATGAAATTCTGGCGCGGATTTGTAAAATAAATCTTCTTCTTCTTCACCATGACGGGCATTCCAACATTGAGGCCAATCGCTCAGTCCTGGACGCGGTGTTCGCTAACGCTCGGCTAAACCCTCCTAGAGAAAAGTTTACGGTCATTGTTGGAAATCCGCCTTTTGGCACTGATATCTCGGAGGGAGATGACGAACAACTCGGGCAAAATACTCTTGAGAATTTTGCAGTTGCTGCAGGAATCCGAAAGATTGACTCAGAGCAAGTTGTGTTGGAAAGATGTATTGAATTTTTGGAGCCGGGAGGACGTCTCGAACTGATCGTACCGGATGGTCTGCTTAACAATCAGGGGGATCGGTCAAATTGTCCGCGTACACGGTCCTTTATTGCGTCTCGGGGCAGGGTTACGGCCATTATTTCCCTTCCAGACCACGCGTTTCGCAAATCCGGCGCACAAAACAAGACTTCAATCCTTTTCTTCCAAAAATTTACCCTCGCCGAAAAGCGAGTTTTTGATCGTGCTATTAATCGCCTGGTGCAGGCTGGAGAGGACCATTTAGGAGTCATTGGAGCGGCAATTCGCGAGGCCAGACTCTGCTATAGGACCTTCCTGGGTGAGGCAGCTGAGGTTGGTTACACGCCAGCGGGAGCGCCGAGTTCCAGAAACGACTTGTACCAAAGTGACGGCGCCCATGTATTGGGGAATGATCAAGAGGGCTCAATACTCGGTGAATGGAGACGATTTGCAAGCGCACCCGATACTTACAGGGGGCACGTGGAGCCCGACTGTGCAGCGCTACCATTTGAAGAGGTTTGGGAGAGCCATGGGAGCCATCGCTTGGATCCCAAATATCACCTCTTCAAATATTACGGCAGTCCTATTGTTCCAGAGGGGTGGATAATAAGAAGACTCGGAGATGTTTTGCAAAGACAAGAGGAACGCGCAGTTTTCTCAAATGAGGCGGATGAATTATATACGGTTATGACAATTGGTCAAACAGGGGATATTCGCCCACGGGAGGCTGGAAAAGGTCGAAATCCACCAGAATGGCGCGCGGAATATTTCCGGGAGAGCCCCGGCACGTGGTATGTGGCCCATGAGGGGGACGTGGTATTCTCTTCAATTGATCTTTGGAAGGGCTGCATTGCTTTGGTTCCTAGTGAGTTTGACGGCGCCTTGGTTTCCAAGGAATTTCCAATCTATTCAGTAATTGATAGTCGACTAGAGCCAGCCTTTCTGCAAGTGCTTTTGAGGAGTAGATATTATCAACGTGCATTTCGAGCAATCACAACGGGACACAGTAATCGAAGACGTACTCAAGTTCAGGATTTTGAAGAATTGGAGATTGCTTTTCCACTGAATCCCGACGAACAACATCGGCTTATCTCAAATGTGGTAATCGCTAAACAGCACCAGTTAAGAGCCCATTGGGATCTTCAAGAGGCTCTAAATGACTTTGATAATGTTTTAGACGGCCGCGGCGTTGAGCAAACGATTTAGGTGGAGTGGAGAAAGGATAGTAGCTGGGCCGTCTTGAACTGTTGAGCGAGAAGTATGCTTCTTGATCATAGTCACCGGCACCTCTGCCCTAGAGTTGTGCTATGTTCACCATAAAGCAATGGAGTAGCGATAGGAGCCGCCAGTACAATGACCTCCAACCGAATGCCCGGCCTGAATTTCGGGCTCGGCGAGACCGCCGACATGATCCGGTCTGTGGTCAAAAGCGGCGTGCGAGCCGAGACCGCGACGCTCGCTCTATAGCCGCTCACTCAGCCCCAACCCGAAACCCGGCGTCTCGCCTTAGTCCGGGAAGGGCATCTCGAAGTGGCTGTCCACCGTAGTGTAGTCGGCGTAGCCGAGCCGCGCGATGGGCCGGAACTTCGACTGGTCCACGCGCCCGTCGGTGATGATCGCGTCATCGATGTGAACGCCGACCACCTCGCCCAGCACGAGCCAGTTGCGGAAGCGCGCAGGGTTGTCGGCCAGCAGCTCGATCACCTTGTGGAGCCGGCATTCGAGGTGGATCGGCGCGCCCTTGACCCTGGGCGGGCGCACCAGCCGCGCGGGCTCGGTCTGGAGCCCGGTCAGCGCGAACTCGTCGACGCTGCTCGGCACCCCGCTCGACGAGAAGCGCATCGCCTCGCGCTGCTCCCAGGTGGCTAAGTTGGCGACGAACTCGCCGGTCTCCTGCACGTTGTGCAGGCTGTCCTTGGCGCCGCCTTCGGCCGCGTGCGGCCCGCTCGGCGCGTACATCACCTGCGGCGGGTGGTCGCCGCAGGCGTTGAAGTAGCTGAAGGGCGCGAGGTTGAGCCCGCCGGCCATATCGATCGTGGTGATCCAGCCGATCGGGCGCGGCACCACGCAGGACTTGAAGGGGTCGTGCGGCAGGCCGTGATCGTTGCGCGCGGTCTCGTAGAACATCTGGCGCCTAGGCCTTCGGCCGCTGGATGAACTCGACCGTGATGCCGTCGGGATCGCGCGTGTAGACCACGAGGCCGCCCTTGTTGGGCCCGGCGTTGACCGTGATGGGATCGCCTAGAGGCTCGGAGCCCGCGTCCCGCACCGCCGCGATCGCTTCGTGGATGTCGTCCACGTCGAAGGCGATATGGGCGAAGCCCGCGTCGCAGGGGCGCGAGTCGACCCGGCCGCGGTCGGCGGGGCCGCGATACTCGATCAACTCCAGGCGATGGCCGGGCGCCTGCAGGTAGGCGACCTCGATGTCCGCGCCGTCGACGCCCACCACCTGCTCGATGAACTTGGGATCGCGCGGCGAGCGGTTGAGCAGCGTGAAGCCGAGCGCGCCCTGGAACAGGCCGATCGCGCGGTCCAGGCTGGAGACCGTGAAGCTCGTGTGATTGGTCGCCGTGATCGTGAACCCTGCCATCGTCGCTGCTCCTCCCCTGTGGCCGCGCCTGCGCGCGCGTCGAGCCTATCACACGGATCGGCCTCTCTCCCGAGCGTAGACGAACGGATGCGCGAGTTTGTTGACTAAGGTGCTGCTGAGTATCACTTTTGCGCCAAGGAGACTCCTGTGACGGTCAAGTCGTCTGTATCGCTTACCGATGAGCAGCACGCCTTTGCCAAGTCGCTGGTCGAGGCAGGGCACTACTCCAGCATTGACGCGGTCTTGCAGCGAGGCGTTGAGCTGCTGCGCCAGCAAGTGGAGGCCAAGGAGTCGGAAAACGCGGCTTTGCGCGCGCTCCTCTCGCGCCGCCGCGAGAGTGAGTTCGTTACTGGAACAGAGATAGATGCGCGGCTGGCCACATTGATTGCCAACAAACATCGCGCGTATAGCTCAACATCTTGAGTTTTCGTCGAGGCCAGCGGAGAGATTGACGCCGCCCCTCACTCTCCCGGCGGTGCGCCGGCGTCGAGTCCGGGGCGGACCAGGTCGCTTGCTGCCGCGCGCCGCTCGTAGCGCCGGGCCGGCGCGTTCACCACCGGGGCGAGCGGCGCCGCAGCGCGGGCAGCGGCGCGGCGGGCGGGCGGTGCGGGCTCGTAGAGCGTCGTCCGCTGCACCGGCGTGCGCCCCAGCCGCTCCACCAGCGCCTCGATCTCGTCGGCCAGGAATTCCTGGCCGTGGCTCGCGCCGGCAGCGCGGGTGATCGATTCGTTCATCAGCGTGCCGCCGATGTCGTTGGCGCCGGCGCGAAGGCAGGCTGCGGCACCCACCCGCCCCATCTTGACCCACGAGGTCTGGATGTTGGGGATGATCGGGTGCAGCGCGAGCCGCGCCACGGCGTGCATCAGCACCGCCTCGCGCCAGGTCGGCCCCCGCCTCGCGCGCCCCTTGAGGTAGAGCGGCGCCTCCGTTGCGACGAAGGGGAGCGGCACGAACTCGGTGAAGCCGCCGGTGCGCTCCTGCAAGGCGCGGACGCGCGCGAGGTGGCGCGCCCAGTGACGCGGCCCGTCCACGTGGCCGAACATGATCGTGGCGGTGCTGCGCAGTCCCAGCGCATGGGCCGCCTCCATCACCGAAAGCCACTGGTCGGTCACGATTTTGTCCGGGCAGATGACCGCCCTCACCTCGTCGTCGAGGATTTCGGCGGCGGTGCCGGGCAGCGACCCCAACCCGGCCTCCTGCAGCGCAGCGAGGAAGTCGGGCACCGTGTGGCCCAAGGTCGCTGCGCCCTGCCAGATCTCCAGCGGCGAGAAGGCGTGGACGTGGATCGCGGGCTCCGCCTGCTTGATGGCGCGGCAGATCGCGAGATAGGTCTCGCCGGTGTAGTCGGGATGGATGCCGCCCTGGAGGCAGACCTCGGTCGCGCCGCGCTCCCACGCCTCCCGCACCCGGCGCACGATCTCGTCCAGCGTCAGGTCGTAGGGCCGGCCGCGCAGGTTCTCGCTCAGCTTGCCCTTGGAGAAGGCGCAGAACTGGCAGCGGAAGTAGCAGACGTTGGTGTAGTTGATGTTGCGGTTCACCACGTAGCTGACCTGCGGGCCGCTCACCCTGGCGCGCAGCCCGTCGGCCGCGGCGCAGACCGCGTCGAACGCGCCGCCCCGCGCGCCAAAGAGCCGCACTAGCGCGTCCTCGCCAAGCCCCTCGCCCGCCTCCGCGCGGACCAGAACGCGCTCGATGTCGGGCGTGATGACGGCTGGCGCGGACGTGCGCTGCTCCGGCGGCGGCTCGCCCGCGCCCGTGACCCAGGCGTCGGTGCGGGGATAGCCCTCGGAATCGACCAGCTTCAGCACGCGCGTGTGCAGCGCTGGATCGAGCCAGCGTTCGCCCGCACGCACGTAGGACGGATAGATCGTGAGCCGCTCGGCCAGGGTTTTGCCGGCGGCGGCGGTCTCGCGCGCGAGCGCGTCGAGATGGGGCCACGGCGCCTCGGGATTGACGTAATCCTGCGTCACCGGCGAGACGCCGCCCCAGTCGTTGATCCCGGCGGCGACCAGTTGCGGCAGCGCGCCGGGGCTGAGGTTGGGCGGCGCCTGGATGTTCGCCTCCGGCCCGAAGAGGATGCGGGCCGTTGCGATAGTCCAGAGCAGCTCGTCGAGGCTCGGCTCGGGCGCATCGGCCATGCGCGTCCCAGGCTTGGCCCGGAAGTTCTGGACGATGATTTCCTGAATATGCCCGTGGGCGTCGTGGGCATCGCGGAGCGCGAGCAGAGCCTCGATCCGCTCCTCCCGCGTCTCGCCGATGCCGATGAGGATGCCGGAGGTGAACGGCACCGCCTCCTCGCCCGCAAGGCGCAGCGTCTCGAGGTGCGCTGCCGGCTGCTTGTCGGGCGAGCCGTAGTGCGGCCCGCCCTTGGCCGAAAGCCGCTCCGACGCGCTCTCCAGCATCATGCCCTGTGAGGCGGAGACCTCGCGCAGCGTGCGCAGGTCGTCGCGATTCAGCACGCCGGGATTGAGGTGCGGCAGCAGCGGTGTCTTCTCCAGCACCAGCTTCGCCATGTCCGCGAGGTAGGCGAGCGTGCTCTCGTAGCCCAGCGCTTCCAGCCCTTCGCGCGCCGCGCGATAGCGCAGCTCCGGCTTGTCGCCGAGGGTGAAGAGCGCCTCCTTGCAGCCCGCGGCGGCGCCCGCTTCGGCCATCCGCAGCACTTCCTCCGGCGTCATGAACGCGGTCTCGCCCCGGCGCGGCGGCCGGGCGAAGGTGCAGTAGTGGCAGACGTCGCGGCAGAGATGGGTGAGCGGGATGAAGACCTTGCGCGAGTAGGTCACGACGTCGGGATGCGCCCGATCGCGGAGTGCGGCCGCGCAGTCCAGCAGCGGCGCCAGGTCGTCCTCGGCGGCGAGCGCGAGAGCCTCCACCGCATCGGGACGGCGGCCGTCCTGCACCGCTTCGAGCAAATCTCGGGTTGCGCCTTGCATCCGCCTCAAGCCGCGTCGGTCACAAGAAGGCGCTCAGCGACCCCGCTTTCGCGCAGATAGTCGAGGGTGCGGCCCGGCGCCGGCCGCGCGATGAAGGCGCGGAGATCGTCGGGCGTGTCGATATCGAGGCCGAGACCCGGCAGCGGCAGGATCCGCGGTGCGATGCCACGCGCCCACGCTGCTGCGCAATGCGGCCCGAAGCTGTCGTGGCCGAAGGCAAAGGGCAGTGCGCCGGGCGGCGAGCAGAGCACGCAGTTGGTGCCGCGCCGGTCGTGCGACGGCACCAGGGTCACCGCCGGCCCGTTGTCGCGCGCGCCCTTGTGTTCCGCCAGCACCGCCTCGATCTCGTCCACGCTCGCGCCGGGCACGTCGCCCGGTACCTGCAGCAGACTATCGACCCCAGTGCGGCCGAACGCCGCGGCGGCCCTCTCCACCGCCGCGCTCTGGCCGTCGTTCGAGGGCTCCGTGAGCACCCGCGCCCCGTGGCGTGCGGCGAGCGCAGCCGCCCGCTCGTCCCGCGTCACCACGAGGATGTCCGACAATCCCGGCACGCGCGCAAGGGTCTCCAGCACGTCTTCCGCCATCGCGAGGGCGAGGCGCTGGCGCTCAGCCGCGCTGAGGAAACCCGCCAGCCGCTGCTTGGCATCGCCCGTGTCCTTGACCGGAAGGACCGCCCCGATCGTCACATCGCCATCCCTTGGGCTATCCCCAGGGCCCTCCCCCGGCGCCGGCGAGCCGCGTGCCGGTGCGCGACGCTAGGAAAAAGGCCGAAACCTGTCAAACAAAGCGCGCCGCCGGGCCGGGGCACACCCCCGCTCAGGCCATGGTCCGGCGAACGGCCGCCTCCACGTCCTCCACCTTGGGGATGTAGAGGTCCTCGAGCTCGGGCGCGAAGGGGACCGGGCAGTGCGGCGCCGTCACCTTCTCGATTGGCCCCCTCAGCGACTTGAACGCCTTCTGCGCCACGATGGACGAGATGTCGGCCGCCATGGAGCAGCGCGGGTGGCTCTCGTCCACGACGACCAGACGGCCGGTCGCCTCGACCTCTTCGAGGATGGTCTCCTCGTCCAGCGGCGAAACCGTGCGCGGGTCGATCACCGTGCAGGAAATGCCGTCCTTCGCCAGATTGTCGGCCGCCTCATTGGCCAGATGCACCATCTTGCCGATCGCGACGATGGTGACGTCCTCGCCCTCGCGAACCACGTTCGCTTCGCCGAAGGGGACCGTGTAGGCCTCGTCGGGAACGTCGGCCTCTTCGTCGTACATCGCCTTGTGCTCGAAGAAGACGACGGGATCGTTGTCGCGTATGGACTGGATCATCAGCCCCTTGGCGTCATAGGGGTTCGAGGGAACGACCACCTTCACGCCGGGCACATGGGTGAAGAGCGAATAGAGCACTTGGCTGTGCTGTGACGCAGCCCTGAGGCCTGCGCCATACATCGTCCTGACCACCAGCGGGGTCTCGGCCTTGCCGCCGAACATGTAGCGGAACTTCCCCGCCTGGTTGTAGATCGCATCGAAGCAGACCCCGAGGAAGTCGACGAACATCAGATCGACGATGGGGCGCATGCCGGTTACCGCCGCGCCGGCCGCCGCCCCGATGAAGCCGCCTTCCGCGATCGGCGTGTCCAGCACCCGCGTCGGTCCGAACTCGGTATGAAGCCCCTTGGTCACGCCAAGCGGGCCGCCCCAGGCATCGTCCTCGCCGGGAGCGCCGGTTCCGCCGGACACGTCTTCGCCCATCACGATGACCGAGGAATCGCGCCGCATCTCGCCTGCCATCGCCTCGTTGATGGCGGCCCTGTATGATTTCATCGGCATTGTCGGTCCCCCGCTCAGTAAGAGGCGTAAACGTCGGTCATGAGATCGGCCTCGGTGGCACGCGGCGCGACCTGAGCGGCCGACGCGGCATCTGCCACCCGCGCTCTCTCCTCCTCGAAGATCTCATCGAGCTGTTCGCCGGTCAGCAGACCTGTCTCGACGACCTTCTCGCGGAACATGTTCAGGCAGTCCTTCTCGGCGCGAAGCTTGTCGATCTCGCCGTCCCCCCGGTAGGTCTGCGCATCGCCGACGAAGTGGCCGTAGAAGCGGGCGGTCTTGATGTGGATCAGGCTCGGGCCCTCGCCATTGCGGGCGCGTTCGACCGCCTCTCTCATCGCGTCGAAGACCGCGAAGAAGTCGAATCCGTCGACCTCGACGGCCGGCATGCCGAAGCCGTTCGCGCGGGCTACCTGCGAGCCCGCGACCGAATAGGATGAGGGGGTCGCCTCGGCATAGCCGTTGTCTTCGCAAATGAAGATCACGGGCAGCTTCCAGATGTTCGCCAGGTTATAGGCTTCGAAGATCAAGCCCTGGTTGGAACCGCCGTCGCCGTAGAAGGCCACGGCGACGCCATTCTCGCCCTTCGCTCTGGCCGAGAGGCCGGCGCCCACCGCCAGAGGACCGGTCGCGCCGATGATCCCGTTCGCGCCCAGCATCCCCTTGTCGAGGTCCGCAATGTGCATCGAGCCGCCCTTGCCGCCGCAGACGCCGGTGGTCGCGCCATAGATTTCGTCCATGGTCTCCTGCAGATCGAGGCCGCGGGCGATGCACTGGCCGTGCGCGCGATGGGTGGTCGCGATCCAGTCCCGCTCGTCCAGCGCCATGTAGACGCCAGCCGCCGTTGCCTCCTGTCCGGCGGAGAGGTGAACGAAGCCCGGAATCTTGCCGTCCGAGAAGTTCTGAAAAACGCTTTCCTCGAAGTGCCGGGCCGTCGCCATCGTGCGATACGCGCTCAGCAGTTCGTCCCTGCTCAGTTGCATCAATGTCTCCCTTGCTGGTGCTGCCCGCCCCGGCGGAAGGTCAGGACGTCATCGCCGACCGCTAGCCGCTGATGGGCGGCGGCTCGCGCCGCAATATACCGGCTCGCCCCGGCAAGTCACGGTTGGACCGCGCGCCGCGAGGGGCCGACGCCCGATCAACGCTCCTCTCTGCCGGAGAGCCGGTCCTCGTCGTCGATCAGGACCACGCGAGCGGGCGGGTCGGCGCCCCATTGCCACATCACGAGATTGATGTCGTCGGCACCGGCGCCAATGGCAAAGCTTCGGACCCGCATACCGACATAGCCTGCAGCGATCAGACGATCCGCGAGGGCCTGCGATGCGGGGACGGTGCCGGCCAGCATGTCCGCTTCCCAGCTTGGGCAGACCAAATCGTCATCGCCCACGCCCTGGTTGCGGCGTCGCTCGCCGTCCAGCGCATCGAAGATGGGCTCGGCATCGACCTCGTAGGCGCAAAGGGTGAGCGGCTGCATCGGACGGCCCAGGGGTTGCGCTTCGCGTATCGCGGTGAGGGGATCGAGCGATGTATAGAGCGCCGGCACGCTGCGCCGGTTGAAGCGCCCGCCGTGGCGACGCGCGCCGTCGCCGGAGAGCGGCGTCCACGACCATTGCGGATTGTGCGCCCGGTAGACCGGCCCTCGGAACCGCATCGGAACGGTTTGGGCTCAGGCGTAACCGCCTGCCGCGATCCGGTCGAGATACGCGTGCACGTGTTCGGCCTTGCCGTCACGCACCAACTGGTCCGGCGTGACGCCGCCGAAGCCCGGCAGCGGCTCGGCGCGGAACCAGGCATAGGCCGCGATCGGGGAGCCGGTCGCGGCCTCGACGCGGTTGAGAATCTCCAGCATCTGGCGGAGACGAACCTGGGTCTTGCGTGCCCGGACGCGCGACGTGCGGGTGAACGCGTCCTTGCCGAGGCCCAAGGTGCCGGCGATCTCGGCCTTGGTGGTGCGCAGCTCGTCCGCAATCAGAGCCGGCGAGAATACCTGATCCGCGACGAAATCCTGGAACTGCATGGCCAAACCTCGCAATCCTTCACATATAATAGCGTGATATAACGTGTGAAACCAGAATTTTCAGGCTCTGTCCGCCCGCAATCAGGCGAGGAAGGCCTCCACCAGCGCGTTGAACTTGGTCGGGTTCTCGTAGCACATGAAGTGCGAGCCGCCCTCGTCGGCCTTGAAGATTTCGACCTCGGCGCCGGGGATTTGCGCCGCGATCCAGCGCTGCGATTCCGCCGAGAAGATGCTGGCCTCGGCGCCCACCACCAGCGTCGGCCGCCGCACGCGCTGGATCACGTCGCGCCAGTCGAGCCCGCAGTGGTCGTGGAGCAGGTCGGCCGCGTGCCGGCGCGGCAGCTTGCAGATCTCGCGGGCAAACCAGAGCAGCTCCGCCGCATGTAGCGACGGTGAAAACAAGCGCGCGATCACCGGCACGGTGGCCTCGGGGGTCTCCGCCGCCAGCACCTGAAGGTAAAACTCCGCCAGCGCGTTGAGGTCCGGCAAGAGGCAGCCGTAGGTGATGCGGTCCTCGGCCGTCCAGTCGGCCTTCGCGGTCACCGACGGCGCCTGGTCCACGAAGACGAGGCGGCCCAGGCGGTCTTCGCCGAACAGGTCGATGTAGCTCCAGATGATCGACGAGCCGATGGAGTGGCCCATGAGGTCGACTTCGTCGAGCTCCAATCGCTCGATCACGGCACGCAGGTCGGCCGCGAGCCGACTCACGCGGTAGCCGCCCGGCGGTGTGGTCGAATCGCCGTGGCCGCGCATGTCGAAGGCCATCACGCGCCGCGCCCCCGAGAGCGCCTGGAGCTGGTGCCGGTAGGCCGCGCCGGTCAGCGACCACGAGGGGATGATAATGAGCGGCCTGCCCTCGCCGGCCTCGACATAGTGCAGGTCGATGCCGTCTCCGATGCTCACCATCCGGTCGACGAGCTGCGCAACCATGGCAATCCTCCCTAGCGCAGGGCCGCGCGCATCTTATGCCAATGCCCGGATCACATACATCCCACTTCCGCGTGATCGCGGGGTGAAAGGCACGGTATGGTTGCTACGCAGCTGGGTCCCTCGCCCCGGCTACGGCCAGTATATGGGGCAGGTCGGCTCCAGTGCTTCTCCGTCTGCTGTCAGAAGACGGAATTCTCACGATCCGCGCCGGTCGACTACAACAATTGGTTTGTTCCACAATACTGAAACGGCACTATCTTGATTGCTCCCGCCCGAGTTATTTGAGACGAACAACACGAACAGCACGATCAATACCTTCGACTTTCATCTTGTATCTTCCGTTTGTTCGATAGATGAGAACGTCCGGGCGATAGGCATATTTGTATGTATAGTAGTATTCATTTTGCTGCCATACCTGACCATTGGTGAGTATTACGATTGTTTCGCCACTCCATCCTTCGAAAGTGCCGTCGATCTTGGATTCGATCACGTCTCCGTGCGGTCCATAGTTGCCTCCAGAAAGCGGAACAACATCTATCTGCACATCTCCGATGATCAATTTATTGATGCCAGGACAAATAACAACATTAGGATAGTATTCATACAGGTATTCATAAGCATATTTTACTTGCCAGATACTTCCATCACCCAGCTTTAAGACTTCTCCGTCGTTTCCCATAAAGGGAGCCGGCGCCTGGATGTAGTCACTATAGCAACCCCAAGCGTAATTGGTGCCAATACCAGCAACAAAAGTAAAGGCAAAAGCAACTCCTACCAAGAGCAGCCTTGCCCTGCGAAGGATATCGACAAAAATAAACATAAGTCTCAACTCGACGGACATCTCAGTCTAGCATTATTCTGAAATCGTATCTTCTTTGCAATGGCTATTCTCAAGATCTTTTCACTATGTCTCATTGTTCGCGCAAGGTGACTGTCAGAGAGGTGAACGCGCGCGAGTGATGCGATCGCCGGCGTCTGAGAAGACTGTTGGCCAGCAGTGAACCCCCGTTTGGCGTAACTGGTGGTCCGGCAATTTAGCCATGCGGATAGTGAACATATGATGCGCTGAGCCCTGTATCTTCGCACTGGGTGCCGTAACGGCATGAGCCGCGACGTGGTGGACAACGCCGCGCCTTTGTGGTCGATGGGGGCGGGTTCGACGGTAGGCGCGCATGTATTTCGACCCCAGGTTGTGGCAGTTCACCGAGGGCCTGCGGCTGCGCATCGCGGGCGCGGTCGTGCTCGGCCTGCTCTCTGCGGCGGTCGGGATCGCGCGGCTGGCGCTGCTCGGCTGGCTGCTGGGGCGGGTCTTTCAGGGCGAGAGCTTCGGCGACCTGATCCTGCCCATCGTCGCGGTGGCGGCGGCGATGCTGGCGCGCGGCGTGCTCGAATACTGGCGCACAATGGCCGCACATCACACCGCCGCCCTGGTGCAGCACCAGATTCGTGCACGGCTCTTCGACCAGATCGCGGCGCTCGGCCCCGGCCAGTTCGGCGGGCAGCGCTCTGGCGAAGTGCTGCTCAGCGTGATCGACGGCGTCGAGCAGCTGGAGACCTATTTCGGCCAGTACCTGCCGCAGCTCGTCGTCGCCGCGGTCACGCCCTTCGGCATCTTCGCCTTCGCCGCCTTCCTCGATCTGCCGCTCGCCGGGGTCCTCCTCGGCTTCGCCCTGCTCACCCTGGTGGCACCCGTGGCCTTCCACCATTGGGACATGAGGGCGGCGAAGGCGCGGCAGTCGGCCTATGCGGCCTACGGCGCCGAGCTGCTCGATTCCGTGCAGGGGCTGGCGACACTCAAGGCCTTCGGCCAGAGCGGCGCGCGTGGGCGCTTCCTCGCCGGGAAGGCCCACGACCTCTTTCGCAGCACCATGTGGGTGCTGGCCAGTAACTCGGCCTCGCGCGGGATCACCGACGCCGGCATCGCGGTCGGTGCGGCGGCGGCGCTGGGGGTCGGCGCTGCCCGTGTCGCCGACGGCACCATCGGCATCGAGGTGCTGCTCATCGTGCTGATGATGGGGGTCGAGGTCTTCCGTCCCATGCGCGATCTGCGCGCTCTGCTGCACACGGGCATGCATGGGCAGTCGGCGGCGGAGAGCCTGTTCCGCCTGCTCGATACCAGGCCTGCCATCGAGGATACGGATGGCGCCGCAGACGCCGCCCCGCTCGCCCCGACCCTCGCCTTCGAGGACGTGCACTTCGCCTATCCGGGCGGTCGGCGCGCTGCCCACGCCGGGCTCTCCTTCACCGTGGGCGCGGGCGAGCGGGTCGGCATCGTCGGCGCGAGCGGCGCCGGCAAGTCCACGATCCTGCGCCTGCTCATGCGCTTCGACGACCCGCAGGAGGGCCGCATCCTGCTCGGCGGCGAGGACCTGCGCACGCTGGACCGCGCGGCCTTGCGCGCGCGCTTCGGCGTCGTGAATCAGGACACGTACCTGTTCCACGGCACCGCGGCGGAGAACATCCGCTTCGGCAAGCCGGACGCGAGCGACGCCGAGGTGGAAGCAGCCGCGCAGGCGGCCAACGCGCACGGCTTCATCGCCCGCCTGCCGCAGGGCTACGACACGGTGATCGGCGAGCGCGGCATCCGCCTCTCGGGCGGGCAGCGCCAGCGCATCGCCATCGCCCGCGCGCTGCTGCGGGACGCGCCGATCCTGCTGCTGGACGAGGCGCTCTCCTCGGTCGATGCCGAGAACGAGGCGGTGATCCAGGACGCGCTCGGGCGCCTCATGGGCGGGCGGACGGTGCTCATCATGGCGCACCGGCTTTCCAGTGTGATCGACGCCGACCGCATCCTTGTGCTGGACGAAGGCCGCGTGGTGGAGAGCGGCAGCCACGCGGCGCTGATGGCGAAGCAGGGCGTGTACCACCGCCTGATGGCGGACCAGGTGCGGGAGGGGCTGGAGGCGCCGCCTCCAGCAGCGCCCGGCGCCGAGCCCGCGATCGAGCCCACCACCGAGGACCGCCGCCTCGCCGCCGCCACCATCGAGCCCGACGACGAGGTGCTGCGGGCCGAGGGCCTCGGCTGGTGGAGCGCCTGGATGCGCCTGCTCGGCCTGGTGCGGCCCTTCCGCAGCCGCGTGAACCTCGCCTTCGGGCTCGGCGTCGCGCGCGTGGTGGCCTTCATCGGCATCGGCGTGCTGAGCGCGCTGGTGGTCGCCGGCCTCAAGCTGGGCACGCCGGTGGGCGGGCTGCTGATCGCGCTCTACGCCATCGCCCCGCTCGCCGGCCTGCTGCACTGGCTCGAATCCTGGGTCGCCCACGACATGGCCTTCCGCCTGCTCACCGAGATGCGGATCGCGCTCTACGACAAGCTGGACCGGCTCGCGCCCGCCTACCTGCTGCGCCGGCGCACCGGCGACATCGTCGGCATGGCGACGCAGGACGTGGAGCTGGTGGAGTACTTCTTCGCCCACACGATCGCGCCGGCGCTGGTCGCGATCCTGGTGCCGGCGGCGGTGATGGCGACGCTGCTGGTCTACGGCTGGCCGACGGCGGCGGCGCTCGCGCCCTTCATCCTGCTGGTGGGGCTCAGCCCCTTCTTCCTGCGCAAGCGGCTGGACCGGCTGGGCGGGCGGGCGCGCGAGATGCTGGGCCTGCTCAACGCCCATGCGGTGGACACCATCCAGGGGCTGACGGAGCTCTTGGCTTTCGGCCAGCAGGCGGCGCGGCGCGCGGTCTTCCTCGGCTTCGTGCGCGACCATCACCGCGTGCGCATGCCTTACTACCGCGACCTCACGGTCCAGATGGCGCTGATCGAGACGGCGACCGGCCTCGGCGGGCTTGCCGTGGTGATGGCCGGCACCGCTTGGATCGCCGCCGGCTGGCTGGAGGCGGCGATGCTGCCGCTGCTCGCGATCCTCGCCATGGCGACCTTCCTGCCGGTCTCCGAGATCGCCCACATCGGCCGCCAGCTTGCGGACACCCTGGGCGCGACGCGGCGGCTGCACGCCGTGCACAGCGCCCCAGTCAGGGTGGCGGACGGCCCCGGCGCCAGCCCCTCACCCGGCGCGGCGGCGCTGGAGATGGCAGGCGTCAGCTTCACCTACGTCGGCACCAGGCGGCCGGCGCTCAGCGACGTCACGCTCACGGTCCGCCCCGGCGAGACCCTGGCGCTGGTGGGCCCCTCCGGCGCGGGCAAGACAACCATCGCCCACCTCTTCATGCGCTTCTGGGACCCGGCGGAAGGCACGGTGCGGCTGGATGGCGAGGACGTGCGCCAGTGGACGCTCGATGCGCTCCGCGCCCGCATTGCGCTGGTGGCGCAGGACACCTACCTCTTCAACGACACGCTCCGCGCCAACATCCTGATCGCCCGGCCGGACGCCTCGGAGGCCGAGCTTGCCGAGGCGGTGCGCCGCGCGGCGCTCGACGACTTCGTCGCGGCGCTGCCGGAGGGGCTGGAGACCCGCGTCGGCGAGCGGGGCACGCAGCTCTCGGGCGGGCAGCGCCAGCGCGTGGCGGTCGCCCGCGCGGTCCTCAAGAACGCGCCGATCCTGATCCTGGACGAGGCGACCTCGCACCTGGATGCGGTGAACGAGGCGATGCTGCGCCGGGCGCTGACGGAGCTGATGGCCGAGCGCACCACGGTGGTGATCGCCCATCGCCTCTCCACCGTGCGCGATGCCGATACCATCGTGGTGCTCGACGACGGCCGCATCGTCGAGACCGGCACGCACGAGGCCCTGCTCGCCCGCGCAGGCCTCTACAGCCAGCTGGTCACGCGCCAGCTCGCCGCCGCCGGAGGGCGGTGAGCGCTACTCCGAACTCTCTTCCACCATGCGGCCCCGCAACTGCGCAATGGGTGGGTTGGCGGTATAGGCCTCGGGCCGCGCGAGCGTCATGTCGACCAGGAAGTAACCGTCGCGCATGATCGCCTCGTCGGGCTTGCCGAACCCTCGGGAACGGCGAAGCATGTCCGCGCCCTCCTGCGCTTCCAGCGGCTTGCGGTAGCGGACCGGCGCACCGAGAAAGCTCTCCGTGCGATATCCCCGTTCAACCCAGAGGCTCTCCAGCGCCGACCAGTTCACGTCGGGACGCGGGCTGTAGAGGAACCAGGGCGGGCTCTCGCCGCCGGCACAATCGAGCACGCGCGCGAACGCGTCCGGCAACAGCACGCCCAGGGCGCCGCTCTCGACCACCAGATGTACGCTCTGAATGAAGCGCCTTAACCCGGCACTGGGTGCATCCTCCACGAGATTCTCGGGGTACGCCCGGTCCACGAAGCCGAGGGCCGCGGCGTAGGCGAGGGCGTTCCCGGCGATGTCGATGCCGCCGATCTCGAACGGCGCCGTCTCCGCGCGGCGGGCGGCGAAGAAGGCGATGTCGTCGGCCCAATAGCGCCGCCCGTCGGCCGGCTGCCACTGCCGCGCGGCGTAGCGGGCATAGAGCGCCGAGATGGAGACGTCGTGACGCAACAGCGCGCCAATGGCACCGTAGCCGCAGGCGAAGTCGAGCACCCGCAGGGTCTTTCCAGCATCGCGCGCCGCGCTCAAGGGCCCGTGGATTGCCTTCAGCGCGCCGGCCAGCGCCACCGGCATGCGGTAGTCGGCCCGCCTCAGCGTCGCGAAGTATGGGCTCGGATCGTCGAGGTCGTAGACCCTTTCGAAGTGAGCCGCGTGACGCGTGTAGCTGTCGGAGGGTTCGCTCACTCGTCAGGCCGAAACCGCCGCGGGACGCGCGGGGCGTAGGTGCTCCAGCTCTTCAAGCAGCTCGGCGGTGGTGCGGATCCGGCAATAGCCCTTGAAGCCCTGCAGGGCCTCGCGGTGGCGCTCGTCCGAGTGCGTGGCGCACGCGTCGTCCACCAGGGTCATGAGGAAGCCGCGATCGCAGCCGTCGCGCACGGCGGTCTCGACGCATTGGTCGGTCAACATCCCCATGACCATCACGTATTCGATGCCGAGGTTGCGCAGCACGTACTCGCAGTTGGTCGAGTTGAAGAGGCTGGAGGAGGTTTTGGGGATGATGATGTCGTCGTCTCCGGGGGCCAGCTCGTCGATGACCTCGGCTTCCCACGAGCCCTTGGCGGCGAAGATGCCGGAAATCTTGTAGTCCAGACCGCGGTCGCGGCCGTCCTTCGTCAGGCACTCGACCACCGTGTAGACGACCTCGATGTCGGCGCTGCGGCAAGCGGCGATCAGGCGTTGCCCGTTCGGGATGACCACGTCGCGGATTCGGTCGTAGAGGTATCGGTGTTCCGGCTCCCGCGCGCGTATCTCATCGTTGTAGTAGCCCTTCTGAAGGTCGACGACGAGCAGGGCGGTGCGTTCGGGCTCGACCGCCCGCTGCCTGAACGACACGTCGCCTTCCAGGGGAATGGCATCGATTTCGCTGCGTTGCATGGCTCTCGTCTCCCCGATTGAGGCCGGGTCAATAGACCTGCATGTATCGTTCGCACATGTGTTGGGGCCTCGACTCCGCGTAGAGCCGAACCTCGTGCCGCTTGAGGGCGGTGTAGGCCTTCACCATGGTGGGCGTGAACCAGCCCTTCACGGTCTCGTCCGCGCCGAACGCGTCGAGAGCCTCCTCGAGCGAGGTGGGCAGCCGGCTGATGCCGCGCGCGCTGCGCTCGTCTGCGCTCAGATCGTCCGGCTCGCCTTCCACCAGGGTCGGGCGCGGCAGCGCGTCGCGGATGCCCTGGAGCCCTGCGCGCACGATCACGCCGATGGCCAGATACGGGCTTGCCGTGGCATCGGTGAAGCGGAATTCGATGTTGAAGGCCTCGCCGCGGTCGGCCGGGTCGGTGGCGGGCGACGGGCAGATGCGAATCGCGGCCTCGCGATTCTGGACGCCGACGATGTCGTAGCCGCAGCTCCAGTGATGGGGGCCGAGGCGCAGGTAGGAAGTGGGGCTCGGCGCCGTCATGGCGCAAAGGGCGCCGAGATGCCGCTGCACGCCCGCGCAGAAGCTCGCGGCAACCGTGCTGAGCTCGCCCGGCGCATCGGCGTCGTAGGCGGCGGCGTTGCCGTCGGCGTCCCACAGGCTCAGGTGAAGGTGGCAGCCGTTGCCCACCGCATCGGGGGCCGGCTTGGGGGCGAATGTTGCGCGCAGCCCGCTCTGGCGCGCGGCTTCCCGCACGATTTCACGGGTGAGCACGACACGGTCCGCGCCCGCGAGCCCCGCAGCCGGACCGTTGGTTACCTCGAATTGCCCGACGCCGTATTCGGGCTCGAAGGTCTCGAGCCCCAGCTCAGCGTCGATCAGGGCCGCCACGCAGAGGTCGGCGAACGGCGCGATCCGCCGCACCGCATCCAGCGAGAACGGCGCCGCCCAACGAAGCTCCTCGCCGTAGAGCGCGAACTCGTTCTCGTAGGCGATGTGCAGGTCGAGGCCCGTCTCGGCCTTCAGATCGGCCAGCGCCGCCGCCAGAAAGCGCCGCGTGCAGCATTCCCAGGTGCTGCCGTCGGGGTTGAGGCTGTTGCAGAGGACCAGATGAAGGGGCGGGTGCTCGGGGCGCAGCGCGATCCGTCGCCGCGTCGCGTCATCGGGGACTTGCCGCACCTCGTCCATCGGCCCCCACGGGTTCTCGGCAATGTCCTCGAACGGGGTCATCGCCTGCCCCGCCAGGGCCCAGCCGAGCCCGTGGGCCTTGCGGCGCTCGTACTCGCCCGCCGGCACGCCGCGCGTGCGCGAGACCCCGACGAGGTCGCTCCAGACCAGAAAGATCAGCTCGCCGGAAGTCACGTATCTTGTTCCTCGGGGCCTCGCAGGAATTCCCGATCGTCCCACGTATATCCCTTGCGCAGGTGCTCGAGCGTCGAGATTCGCCGGCGGGCGTGATCCGCCGCTCCGATCAAGTGCCGTTCGGAGGCGGCGTTCGACCCCTCGGCGTGCAAGAGATTCAAGATGTTACCATGCGGATGGGGTTCAATCAGCAGGGCGAACAACAATCCTGTCGGCCGTCACGCGATGCGCCGGCGCCGCCGCCGCGCCTGGACGGTTGCGCAAGCAGCGGCCGGAGCACGATTGAGGCCGGCGATGTTGCCACCGCCGCCGCCGCGTGCTGCAGGCGGCCCGCGGTGTTGTTCAACGTGCAGATTGAACACCGATCACCTTGGCAATGTACTGAACGTCGGATGCCAAAGGGTCAAACGCCAACGCTTGTTGTTCGGCGCGTGGGTTGCGCGCCGAGCGCTTGAGCGGGTTGAGGGCTCCGCGACCGGCGCGCGTGCCAACCCATCGACGATGCGCTATGCAGAACCAGGACTCTCCTTGTGAGCGAGGGAGCCAAGGGGCGCAGGTCATGTCGAGTGAGCACATGGACATTGCAATAGACATGGGCGGAACATTTACGGACGCCATCACCCGTCGGGCCGATGGCTCCTGGTTTGTGGGGAAGTCTGCCACCACACCGGGAAAGCTGGAAGCGGGCTTCCTGGCCGCGCTGGCCACCGTCTGTGAGGACCCGACAGAAATTTCGACGCTAAGGCACGGTACGACCGTCGTCGTGAATGCTCTTCTAACTTCTGATCGTCCCGATTGCCTCCTGATCACGACCGATGGTTTCAGAGATGTTTTGGAGATCATGCGCGGCGACCGAAAAGATCTGTTCAATCTCACGCAAAAGAAGCCGGAACCGCTGATCAAGCGAAAACAGCGATTGGAAGTGCGTGAACGAATTGCCGCGGACGGAAGTATCATCGAGCCGCTTCAAGCGGATGAGATCAAGCGCGTTGTCGATGAGATCGAGGCTTCGGGTGTGAGCAGCGTCGCGGTCTGCCTGTTGTTCTCGTTTAGAAATCCAGCACACGAGCTCTTGCTGGGCAAATCGATCGCGGAACGCCTGGGCGACAAAGTGTTCGTGTCTTTATCCCACGAGGTATTGCCTCACTATCGCGAGTTTGAACGGACAAGCACCACCTGTATCAATGCCATTGCCCGTCCCATCATGAGCAACTATCTGGAGGGCTTGGAAAGGTCGCTTCCCCATTCCTTGACGGAAGAAGGATTCCGGATCATGGAGTCTTCCGGCGGCCTTGCAGATCCGCTTCAAGCGCGTCGCGTGCCGGTGAAGTCCCTGCTTTCCGGTCCCGCTGGCGGGGTGATTTTGGCACTTGAGATCGCCAAGGCTCTCGGGCGAAGCAATGTAATCAGTTTCGATATGGGGGGCACGAGCACCGACGTGGCGGCGGTCACGAACGGTGAGCCCGATCGCAATACCTACATCGAGCTCGTGGGATATCCGATCCAGATTCCTTGCCTCGACATTGTCAGTGTCGGCGCTGGCGGTGGCAGCATTGCGTGGGTCGATCAAGGCGGGACCATTCTCGTTGGCCCTCGTTCCGCCGGTGCGGTTCCCGGCCCTGCCTGCTATGGGAAGGGTGGTGTGGAGCCGACGGTGACTGACGCGGCGATTGCCCTCGGCCGCTACAATCCCCGTCTAGCCATCGGCGGCGGGCTCCGCCTCGACCGGGAACGAGCGTGGAAATCCATTGAGGCGTTAGCAGTACGACTGGGCCTCAGCCGCGAAGAGACGGCGTGGGGCATCTTGCGCATCGTCAACAGCAATATGGCGGACGCGATCCGGTCGGTCTCCATCGAACGCTCCCGCGATCCGCGCGACTATGCCCTTGTTGCACTCGGTGGTGGTGGGGGCGCTCACGGCCTGGAGGTTGCGGCGGAACTGGAGATGTCTTCGGTGGTCGTTCCCGCCTACCCAGGCGTCGCATCCGCTCAAGGCATGTTACTTGCCGATGGGCGCCGCGAGCGCCTGAAGACGATCTTTACGCCGTTGGCGGATCTCGAAGCAATGGCGCTCCACGACATGTTCACACAGTTGAGCGAGGAAACGCTTGCCGAGCTTCACGACGACGCCAAGAATGGCAATGTGGTTGTTTCCGCCGCACTGGACCTCAGGTACGCCGGGCAAACGCACGAGATCACCATTCCCGTCGAGTTGGGGCAGATCGATACCGACAAGGCGGCGGAGAACTTTCATGACTCTCATGAGGCGCGTTACGGGCATTCGCTTCGTGATAGCTCAGTCGAAGCTGTGAACATTCGTGTCGCCGCCGTGAGCGTCGCCGAGAATAAGGAGTTCGGCGATCCTCGTTGGGCAGAGCTGGAAGTTGGCGATCAGCGCCGAGACGTCTACTGGGGTCCCGAACAGGGCTGGCTCGAGACGCAGATTCTCACGCGTAGAGATGTCGAGACGGCAGAGACGACACTTGGACCAGCCATCATCGAACAGTCCGACGCAACCATCGTCGTTCCGCCAGACGCCAGCTGCTCGGCGGTCAAGCCGGGCTTCCTCGAACTGAAGTGGCTTAGACAATGACCGATACGAGCGCCGTCACTAGAAATTTCGATCCGATCCAGTTCAGTGTCATCAGAAGCTCGCTTGTCGCGGTCTCCCGCGAGATGGGGGTTACGCTTCGGCAAACCGCCTACTCGGAGATCTTCAATGAAGGCAGCGACTTTTCCTGCGGGCTGTTCGATGCGAAGGCGCGGCTGACAGCGCAGGGCGAGTTTTTGCCAATCCACCTTGGAGCCTTGCAGTACGCCGTGCGTCAGGCGATCGAGGAGCTTGCGCCCTTGCGGGAATTCAAACCCGGTGACGCCATCATTTCAAACGACCCCTATCGCGGCGGGACTCATCTTCCGGACCTCACGATGGTCAGCCCAATCTTTTACGATGGCGAACTGGTCGCCTTCGCTGCAAATCGGGCTCATCATGCCGACGTCGGAGGGGCCGTTCCGGGCAGCTTTTACTCTCGGGCGAAAGATAACTTCATGGAAGGGCTGCGCATTCCCCCTGTCTGGTTGTACCGCGCGGGCGAGCGGCAACGAGACGTTTACGAGTTCATTCTCAACAATGTCCGCGTGCCAAAAAACATGAAGGGAGATCTCGCGGCGCAGGTATCCGCGAACCGCAGTGCCGCTCTGCGATATCAAGCCCTGTGCAAGCGGTATGGCCGGGCTACCATTGCATCTGCGGAAGAGCGATCGCGCGCGGATTCTGAAGCTCGAATGCGCGCGGTAATCAGGTCTTGGCCCGATGGGGAGTACTTCGGCGAAGACATCATGGACAACGACGGCATTACCGACGAGCCGATTACGATCCGAGTCAAGGTTGTCGTCAACGGCGACGCTTTGGTGATCGACTATAGCGAGACCGATCCGCAGGCAAGTGGACCGATCAATTCCGTTCCTTACATGACTGCATCGGCAACCTACCTTTGCCTGCAGGCCGCCACCGATCCGGAAATAGCCCCCAACCATGGTTGCTATCGACCGATCAAAATCGTGAGTCGTGAGGGCACGGTTGTGCATCCAACCTTTCCGGCTCCCTGCACGGCTGGTAACGAGACCTCGCATCGGATTGTCAACGCCTTGATGGCGGCGCTTTCGACCATGCCCAACGGCCCACATCTCATTGCTGGCGACCAGGGGTCGTCCAACAACATGCTGCTAACCTGCTACGGCAAGGCTGGAATGCAAATTCTCTACCAGTATCCCGAAGGTGCCTGGGGGGCGACGCCGGAGAAGGATGGCGAAAGCGCCCTGTTCTCGATCGTCGGGAACTGCCGCAACATGCCTGCAGAGGCTTTGGAGCTGAAGTTTCCGGTCAGGCTAAGGCGGTACGAACTGCGGGCGGATACTGGAGGTGACGGGAAATACAGAGGCGGGCTCGGCACAAGGCGAGATTACGAGATCCTCTCCGATGTCGCAGAACTCAGCTTCGTGGCTGACCGCTGTAAGTTCGGGGCCAAGGGATTCGATGGCGGTGGCGAAGGCGCGCCCGGCGCCTATCTGATCGACCGCGGCGATGGCTTCCAACTTGCATCGCCCAATTTCGCATCCAAGGGTGCCGAGATACCGCTAAGAATGGGGGATATAGTGAGCCAGCAGACGGCCGGCGGCGGTGGATGGGGCGACCCGGCAGAACGTTGCGATCAGCGCCGAAGCCAGGATCTCGAAGCCGGCTATGTCACGCGCTCCAAGTCACAGGACAATCTGACGGAGGCCAAACTTGTCACCTCACACGATACTTAAGTGCATAGAGATTCGAGCAGATGAAACAGTGTGAGACGTGATGCGGAATGGTGAGGAAGGCATTGGAAGCCCCCGGAAGGGACCGTGGTGCCCGCGCCCGGACTCGAACCGGGACGACCCGAAGGCCAACGGATTTTAAGTCCGTTGCGTCTACCAAATTCCGCCACGCGGGCCGGGGGACGCTGAACCACACGATAGGAAGCGCGGCAGGCGCCGGCAAGCGCAGTCGCGCCGTCCGGGCCTTCGGCTCGCGAGCGGGCGAGTCTGCCGCTCTGCCGGGGCACGCGCTGCCGGGGCAGGGTTGTCAACCTGCTGTCCATGATCGAAACTGATTGGACAAGAATAAGAACGCCTCAGGGAGAGTGTCGGTGAACGAACGTTTCCGACCCATGGGGCGGCGGCCTGAGCGAGGGATCGCCGCGCCGGTCGGACGCGCGTCCGCCAGTACCGGGCCGCGCAGCCATCCCCTTGCGGCTTGAGCCTTGGCGCTCTCGGTCGACACCATCAGCAAGAATTTCGGCGGCGTCTACGCCGTGCGCGAGGTCTCGCTGGAATGCCAGCGCGGCGAGATCCTGGGCCTGATCGGCCCGAACGGCGCGGGCAAGACGACGCTGATGAACCTGATCACCGGGGTAAGCCCGTCCGACAGCGGAACCGTCGTGCTGGACGGGAAGAGGCTTAATGGGCTTTCCCCGCGCAAACGCGCCTACGCCGGTGTCGCGCGGACCTTCCAGAACATCCGTCTGTTCGAACATCTGACGGTGCGTCAGAACGTCGAGGTTGCCTTCACGTCCAGCGAGTTCCACCGGGCAAGGCAGGTGAGCGGGATCACCATCGACCGGCTGCTTGATCAGATGGATCTGCTGGACCCATCTTTGCCACTTTTCGGTCCCGAAGGCCTGATTTTGGGTAGCCTTTGGGATCTAAGGCACTGATTTTGTTGGATTGTGTTTTGGGAAGTCCATTGTAGTGCCATAATCTTTGGTCTGTGGGCCGGCGCTCCTTGACAGTCCGCAAACTGTCCGTGACCCTGCCGCCATGTTCATTCGCAAAACCCTCACCGGTCGCGGAGACGGTGGCGAGCGCTATGCCACCTACCGCCTCGTGCGCAGCGAACGCATCGGCGGAAGGGTGCGCCAGGTCACGCTCCTCAATCTCGGCGCCGACTTCGGTGTGCCCGAGGAGCAATGGCGCGAATTGGCGCTTCTGATCGAAACCCTTCTCGCCGGCAGCGAGCCGCTGCTGGAGCCGGATGCCGCCTTGCGCCCCGTCGCCGAGGACGTCGTACGGCGGCTTCACGCCCGCGATCTCGGCGCGTCGCGGCCCGGGGACGAGAGCGACCTGGCCACGGTCCGTCTCGATAGCCTCTCCCACGAACAGGTCCGCTCGGTGGGCTGCGAGCGCCTGGCTCTCGCCGCGCTTGACGACCTTCGCTTCATCGAGACGCTGGAGAGGCTGGGCGCAAGTGAGCGCGACGCACGCATCGCGGCGGCACTGGTGGTCGCGCGCATGATCCATCCCTCCAGCGAGCGCGAGGCCTTCCGCTGGCTGAGCGCGAACAGCGCGACCCTGGAGTTGCTCGATGTCGACAGCGGCAAGTCGCTCACGCTCAGCAAGCTCTACCGCATCGGCGACCTCTTGTGGCGTCACCGCGCGGCGCTTGAAGAGGCGCTGTGCGCCCGGGAGCGCGATCTCTTCGGCATCCCCGACACCATCGTCTTCTTCGACCTGACCAACACCCATATGACCGGACGGCCCAGCTCCGCGCTGGCCCGCTTCGGGCGCTCGAAGCAGAGGCGTGACGATTGTCCGATCGTGACCCTGGCCCTGTCGCTGAACCAGGCCGGCTTTCCGCAGCACAGCGAGATCCTGCCCGGCAACATCTCCGAGCCGGCCACTCTCGCCGACGCCATCGGGCGGCTGGAATGCCAAGCGCGCGGCAGCAACGCCCCCAGGCCCACGGTCATCATGGACGCCGGCATCTCCACCGAGGCCAACCTCGCCTGGCTGCGGGCGGGCGGCTATCACTGGATCACCGTTCGCCGCGGCGTCTCGGCGCCGCCCGGGCGCGAAGCCGATGCCGCCTTCGAAACCCGGGCCGGCCACGATGCCCGCGCCTGGCGTCTCGCGGCAGGGGACGACGAAGCGCACCTGTGCGTCTGGAGCCATGAGCGCCAGCAGAAGGACGAGGCCGTGCTCGCCCGTCAGCGTCACAACTTCGAGGACGCCCTGCGCGCCCTGCATGGCGGGCTGTCGAAGAAGAACCACATCAAGCAGTTCACCAAGGTGATGGAGAAGCTGGGCCGGCTGAAGGAAAGGTACAGGCGCGTCCACCGTCAGTACGACATCGAGGTCGAGCCCGGAGAGAAGGGGCGGGCCAGTGCGGTCCGCTGGAGGCGCAACGCTCTCCATGCCGAGCGCGACCGCCAAGCGGGCATCTATGTGCTGCGCACCAGCCACGTCGAGTGGGATCTTGAAACCGTGGTCCGAACCTACTGGAAGCTCACAGAGCTCGAGGCCACCTTCCGCAGCCTGAAATCCGAAATCGGCCTGCGCCCGGTCTGGCACTCCAAGACCTCGCGCATCGCCGCCCACCTGTTCATCGCCGTCCTCGCCTACCACGCGGTTCATCTGCTGCGAACCCGTCTGGCGGCGCACGGCTTGCATGACCGCTGGAGTACGATCCGCGACAAGCTCGCGGGCTGGGTGCGTCTCACCTCCACCATCCGGGAGGTGGACGGAAACCGCATCGTCATCCGCCAGGATGCTCAACCCGACGCCGAGGCGCGCGTCATCGCGCAGGCGGCGGGCCTCACGGTGGATCCCCACAGGCGCCGGGCGGTGCTCCCGGGAGTGTCGCGATGAGCGCACAAACGTAGTGCCATAATCCCAGATGGGCCAGAAAATCAGCCCATCATCGCAACTACTTAGGTCGCAGGCGCGCGCCAAAATGGCAAAGATGGGTGGAGATGGCCGAGCGGCCCGCGCCGACCCTGCCCTACGGTTACCAACGGCGCCTGGAGATTGCCCGCGCGCTGGCGCTCGCCCCCGACTACCTGCTGCTCGACGAACCCGCCGCAGGCATGAACCGCCTCGAGTCCACGGCGCTGATCGATTCGGTCCGGTTCATCCGCGACGAATACGGCTGCGGCATCATCGTCATCGACCACGACCTGCGGTTCATCATGAACGTGTGCGAGCGCATCGCCGTCTTGCACATGGGCGAGCTCATCGCGCTGGGCACGCCCGAGGAGGTGCGCAACGACCCGCGGGTCATCGAGGTCTACATCGGCGCTCAGGATAACAACGGGGAGGCCGCAACGCCGGCGCCCCGACCGTCGCCATCGGACGGAGAAGCCACGATGGAAAGACCCACCTAGGGGGTGTGTCGAACAATCAAGGGAGGCTAAACCAATGCTTACGAAGAAACTTCTGGCCACAACCGCAATTGCGGCGGGTGCGCTGGCGCTCGCCATCGCGAACGCCCCGGCATCCGCCGGGGATCCACTCAAGATCGGTATCTCGGCCTCGATCTCCGGCGAATGGGCGCCCTACACCGGGGCCCACGGCCTGCGCTGCATGACGGAGCTCATGAACGAGCAGGGCGGCGTGAACGGCGTGCCCATCGAGCTCGCCGTGCAGGACAACAAGAGCGATCCGGCCATCGCCATCGCCCAGGCCCAGGAGATGCTGGACGATGGCGTGACCGCCGTGGGCGAGGCCGCGATCGCCTCGGATTCGCTGATCCCCGTCTCCCAACTCGCGGCCGAGTACGACACGATCACCTTCTCGGCCGTCAACACCCAGATCGAGATGTTCGAGGTCGGGCTGGACAACTACATCACCATGGCCGTGCCCGACCCGTTCAACGCTTCGGCAACCGCCGAAGTCGCCTATGAGCTGGGTGCGCGCCGGGTCGTGCTGTTCCTCTCGGACGTGTACGGGACCTGGACGCGGAATCTGCCGGAATGGTTCGGCGACGTGTTCGGGCGGTTCGGCGGCGAGGTCGTCGGCCGGATGGAATATCCGGGCTTCGGGATCACCGACTGGTCGCCCTTCATCACCGACCTGAAGGCGATGGACCCGATGCCGGACTCGATCCACATCTCGTCGATCAACCCCGACGTGGGCGTGCTGATCCGTCAGATTCGTGCGGCGGGGCTCGATATCTACGTGTTCGGCTCGGACGGGTTTGACGATCCGACGCTGCCGGAAGTGGCAGGCGGCGCGCCGAGCGTTGACGGGACCGTGTTTTTCGCCACCCACGGTTTCGCCACGGGCGGCAACGCGCTCGAGATGTTCCAGAACGAGTGCATCAGCCGGGGCTACGAGATTAACGGCTCGTTCTTCGGGCTGGGCGGCGATGTCGCCCAAATCCTCGCCAAGGGTGTAGAACTCGCGGGCTCGACCGAGTCCCGCGCCGTTCTCGACGCTCTGACCACTGCGGGGCCGATCGCGGCGACGTCCGCACCCTCCATCGACTTCACCAACAAGTGGCATTACCCGAGCAAGGAAGTCTCGGTGCTCGGGTTCAAGGACGGCCAGCCGTACCTGCACCAGGCCCTCGTGCCCACACACTCGCCCCATTACGAGGAGTAGGGCGAGCAGTCGACCCGGTACGGCCGCCGACACCAACCGGCCGAATGAACCGGACACCGTCAGGGAAGGGGCGCGCGCTGCGAGCGCTGCCTTCCCTGACGGGTCCGGCGGGGACGGCCGCGTGCCGAGGGTAGAAGACGGCAAGAGCCAATGCTCGAAGTCGACAACGTCTCGGTGAACTACGGCGCGGTGCGCGCCGTGCATTCGGTCTCGCTCTCCGTCAACGAGGGCGAGATCGTGACGCTGCTGGGGCCGAACGGGGCGGGCAAGACGAGCATGCTGTCCGCGATCATCGGGCTCGTGCCCGTCGCGGAGGGCACGGTGTCGTTCGAGGGCCAGGACATCAACCGGCTGGACACGGAAAGCCGCGTCGCCCGCGGCATTACCGTCACGCCCGAAGGGCGGCACGTCTTCGCCAACCTGACGGTCGAGGAAAATCTGATCCTGGGCGCAGCGATCCGGCGGGATGCGGACGGCGTCGCCCGGGACCTGGAGACCTACCTCGATATGTTTCCCATCCTGCGCGAGCGCTTCAAGCAGAGCGGCGGCTCGCTCTCCGGCGGCGAGCAGCAGATGCTGGCGGTGGTCCGGGCGCTGATGTCGGGGCCGAAGCTGCTGATGCTGGATGAGCCTTCCCTGGGCCTGGCGCCGCAGATCGTCGACCAGATCTTCAAGCTGATCTCGGGGCTGCGGGACCACGGACTCACCTTGCTCGTGGTCGAGCAGAACGCGCAGGAAGCCCTCAAGTTCGCCGATCGGGCCTACATCCTGAGTAGCGGGAACTTGGAGTTTGCCGGCACCGCGGAGGAACTGCGGACCTCGGCGGACCTGATGAAGGCCTATATCGGCGAAGGCGTCTCGTAAGGGGGGCGGGACAGATCATGCAATACGTGGCCGAACAGGCTCTCAACGCGCTCAGCATCGGCGCCGAGTACTCGCTGCTCGCGTTGGGGCTTGCCATCGTGTTCTCGGTCATGGGGCTGGTGAACTTCGCCCACGGCGAGTTCCTCGGCGTCGGCGGCTACATCATGTACGCCATGGCGCTGTTCGGCGCCGGCGACATCTGGATGATCCTGCCGGTCTGCCTGCTCACGGTCGTGATCACCGCCGTGCTCCTGGAGCGCGTCGCCTTCAGACCGGTTCGACGAGCGCCGGCGACAACGGGGCTGCTTACCGCCTTCGGGGTCGCGATCATCCTTCAGAACGTATTCCTGATGGGGGTCTCGCCTCGTCCCAAGGCCGTGCCCGCCATCGCGGTGCTCAACACGACGGTGGATATCGGCAGCTTCACCTTCACCATCCTTCAGTTTCTCGAGGCGGGTGTGACCGCCATCGCGATCGTGTTGCTGGTCATCTTCATGCGGCGGACCAAGCTGGGCCTCGCCATGCGCGCCGCGGCCCACGACTTCACCACGGTGCGGCTGATGGGCGTGCGGGCCAACCGCGTGATCGCGACGGCGTTTGCGATCTCGGGCTTCCTCGCGGGCCTCGCCGCCATCTTCTTCATCGCGCGGCGCGGCGCGATCGACCCCTTCATGGGCCTGCTGCCGGTGCTCAAGGCCTTCGTCGCCTGCGTGCTGGGCGGCTTCGGCAGCCTGCCGGGCGCGGTTGTCGGCGGGCTCGTGCTGGGCATTCTCGAGGTGGTCCTGATCATCCTGCTGCCCGACTTCCTCGCGGGGCTTCGCGACGCCGCGGTGTTCTTCATCATCGGCGCCATCCTGGTCGGGCGGCCGCAGGGCATCCTCGGCAAGAAGGCCGAGCTGGGAGACAAGACCGCTTGAGCGCGCCGACCATGGATAGCAGCCGCCCGCGCCGGCGCCTCTGGCACGTGGAAGGTGCGCGGACGCTCAGATCGGTGCGGGGTGCCACGATCATCGCCGCCTTCGCAGTCGGCATCGGCCTTCTCATCATGTTGTTCGGCGAGCCCTACCAGGTGCGCCTCGCCGTGGCCGCCTACATCAACCTGATCCTGGTGCTCGGCCTGCAGATCTTCATGGGCAACGCCAACGTGGCCAACCTGGCCCACCCGGGCTTCATGGGACTCGGCGCCTATCTCACGTCGATCTTCGCGGTGCCGCTGGTGATCAAGAAGACGCTGATTCCCAATGCGCCGTTCGGTCTCGGAGAGGTTCAACTCGGCATCGTCTCTTCGTTCGTCGCCGCGGTGTCGATCACCGGGATCATCGCGGCTCTGACCGGGCTCTTTCTGGTCCGGCTCTCGGGGATCGCGGCGACGATCCTGACGCTCGCCATCCTGGTCATCATCCACGGCGTCTTCGTGCACTGGGTCGACCTGTTCCGGGGGACCCAGGCGTTTTACGGCATACCGAAGGTGGCGGGGATCGAGACCATGATGGTCGCGACCGCCCTTGTCATCCTGGTCGCGCGACTGTTCAAGGACTCGCGGATCGGCGTGCAGCTCCGCGCCAGCGCCACCAACATGCTCGCGGCCGAATCGATGGGCGTGAATATCCGGGCGCTCCGGCTGATCGCCTGGGTGCTGGGAGGCGTGGTGTGCGGCATCGCCGGCGCGCTTTACGCCTACTACCTGGGCACGGTGAACGCGCGCGCCTTCTACTTTCACGCCGCGTTCCTCACGCTCGCCATGCACATCCTCGGCGGCATGCGCTCGGTGACCGGCGCGGTGGTGGGCGTGGTGCTGATTTCGGTCGCCATGGAGCTGATTCGCCACCTGGAGAGCGGGCCGGTCATCCTGGGCGCGCAGCTGCCCGACCTGTTCGGGCTCGGCAGCCTCATGCTGGGCGTCATCATCGTGCTGGTGATGTGCCTGCGCTCGGACGGGCTGATGGGCGGCCTGGAGCTGGACGAGGTGCTGGCCCGGTATTGGAAGCAATGGCGACGAAACGGCGGCTAGTGGCCCGGTGCGCGACCGCTTGACATCGGCGAATGCGGCGTCGGACCCTTCGCCCGGCGCCATAGCGGACGGGGGCCTCCGTGCCTGACCCGCAAGCGGAACGGCCGGGCGGGATCGATGCGCCGGCCTGCGATTTCGATGCCGTGATCGTCGGCGCCGGTTTCGCCGGACTCTACTCGCTCCACCGGCTGCGCAGCATGGGGCTGAGCGCGCGGGTCTTCGAGATCGGGAGCGGCGTCGGCGGCACCTGGTTCTGGAACCGCTATCCCGGTGCGCGCTGCGACGTCGAGAGCATGGAGTATTCCTACCAGTTCGACGACGCGCTGCAGCAGGAGTGGGAGTGGACCGAGCGCTACGCCACCCAGCCGGAAATTCTGCGCTACCTCAACCACGTCGCGGACCGGTTCGACCTCCGCCGCGACATCCGCTTCGACACCCGCGTCACCGCCGCGACCTTCGACAAGGCGGCCGGGCATTGGGCGGTCGGGACCGACGACGGCGCGCGCGTGACGGCGACCCACTGCATCATGGCGAGCGGTTGTCTGTCCGCGCGCAACATCCCGGACTTCGAGGGCATCGACTCATTCGCCGGCGCGACCTACCACACCGGAGACTGGCCCGAGGAAGAGGTCGACTTTTCGGGCCGGCGGGTGGGCATCATCGGCACCGGCTCCTCGGCCATCCAGTGCATTCCGCTCATCGCCGAGCAGGCGGAGCGTCTCTACGTCTTCCAGCGCACGCCGAACTACAGCGTTCCCGCCTTCAACGCGCCGCTTGACCCCGAGGCGCAGAAGGCGGTCAAGGCGGACTACGCGGGCCTGCGGGCGCGGGCGCGGCAGAACCGCTCGGGCATCGATTTCACGGTCGGCGAGAGCGGCGTGTTCGAGGTCGGGCCTGAGGAGCGCGACGCCGTCTACGAAGAGCGCTGGCGGACCTGCGGCATCGGCTTCCTGGGCGCGTTCTCCGATCTCTTCGCGACCGCGGAGGCCAACGACACGGCGGCCGAGTTCGTCCGCGCCAAGATTCGCGAGACGGTGCGCGACCCGGCGGTAGCGGAGCTGCTCTCGCCCCACTACCACATCGGCTGCAAGCGGACCTGCGTCGACACCGACTACTACGCGACCTACAACCGGGACAACGTCACCCTCGTCGACGTCAGCGAGACGCCCATCGGGGAGATCACCCGCGCCGGCCTCAGGGTGGGCGACCGCGCTTACGAGTTCGACGCGCTGATCTTCGCCACCGGGTTCGACGCCATGACCGGCCCGCTGACCCGCATCGACATTCGCGGCATCGGCGGCCGCTCGCTGGCCGAGAAGTGGAAGGAGGGTCCGAGAAGCCTGCTCGGCGTCGCGACGGCGGGCTTCCCCAACCTCCACATCATCGCCGGGCCGGGCAGCCCGTCGGTGCTGAGCAACATGGTCCAGTCCATCGAGCAGAACGTCGAATGGATCGCCGACTGCATCGGCTACATGCGCGAGCACGGTTACGCCTGCGTCGAGGCGACGGTGGAGGCTGAGGACGCGTGGGTCGCTCACGTCAACGAGGTGGCCGACGCCACGCTCTATACCAAAACCAAGTCCTGGTACATCGGCTCGAACATTCCGGGCAAGGCGCCCGTCTTCATGCCCTACATCGGCTTCCCGGACTACGTGCGCAAGTGCGACGAGGTCGTGGCGAAGGGATACGCGGGCTTCGCCTTCGTCGAACGCTCCGACGCGCCCGAGGTGCTGGACAATAGCGGACCGGGCCGCGAAGCGGGCCGGAGCGCGCGACCGCGCGCCGCGCTGTAAGGCTCGTAGCGTCGCGCGTCCACGCGCGCGGAGCGCACGATCGAGCGGAGCGAGCGCCCGGCGACTGAGGGAAATGCTTAGACCGGCGCTCGCCGACTGAGGGAAATGAAAAAGCTTATCCCGTCTCGTCGAAGAGCTCGCGGCCGATGAGCATGCGGCGGATCTCGCTGGTGCCGGCGCCGATCTCGTAGAGCTTGGCGTCGCGCAGCAGCCGCCCGGTGGCGAACTCGTTGACGTAGCCGTTGCCGCCCAGGGCTTGGATCGCCTCCAGCGCCATCCAGGTGGCCTTCTCGGCCGCGAAGAGGATGGCGCCGGCGGCGTCCTTGCGGCTGGTCTCGCCCCGGTCGCAGGCGCGCGCCACGGCGTACACATAGGCGCGGGCCGCGTTCATCGCCGTGTACATGTCCGCGATCTTGCCCTGCATGAGCTGGAAGGTGCCGATGGGCCGGCCGAACTGCTGGCGCTGGTGGACGTAGGGCAGCACGATGTCCATGCAGGCGCGCATGATCCCCAGGGGCCCGGCGGCGAGCACCGCGCGCTCGTAGTCGAGCCCGCTCATCAGCACGGTGACGCCTCCGCCGACCTCGCCGATCACGTTCTCCGCCGGCACCTCGCAGTCCTCGAACACGAGCTCGCAAGTGTTCGATCCCCGCATGCCGAGCTTGTCGAGCTTTTGGGCCGTGGAGAAGCCCGGCATCTCCTGCTCGATCAGGAAGGCGGTGATGCCGCGGCTGCCGGCGTCCGGGTCGGTCTTGGCGTAGACCACCAGGACCTCGGCGTCCGGCCCGTTGGTGATCCACATCTTCGACCCGTTGAGGACGTAGCGATCGCCCTTGCGCTCCGCCCGCGTGCGCATGCCGACGACGTCCGAGCCCGCGCCCGGCTCGCTCATGGCGAGCGCGCCGACGTGTTCGCCCGAGATCAGCCTGGGCAGGTAGCGGCTGCGCTGGGCGGGCGTGCCGTTCAGCCTGATCTGGTTGACGCAGAGGTTGGAGTGCGCGCCGTAGCTGAGGCCGACCGAGGCGGACGCGCGGCTCACCTCCTCCATGGCGACGCAGTGCTCCAGGTAGCCGAGGCCGCTGCCGCCCGCCTCCTCCTCCACCGTCAGCCCGAGCAGCCCGAGCGCGCCCATGCGCGGCCAGAGGTCGCGCGGGAACTCGTTGCTCGCGTCGATCTCTTCGGCGCGCGGCGCGATCTCGGCCTGCGCGAAGCTCTCGACCGAGGCGCGGATCATGTCGGCCGTCTCGCCAAGCCCGAAATCGAGCCCCGGCATCCGGTTGGAGGTCATTTCGTCGCTAACCCCTTTCGCTTTCCTAACGTTCTCTACGCTCCCACGGTGGCTGGCGGTGACCATAGCATGGGGGAGCGGTGGGAAGGGGGACAGTGTCTGGCAGTTACCCAATCTGTACAAACACCACCTCTGTACGATCAGATAGATTCGCCTCCGCATACTCATTGATGTAACGCACCGCGCACCAGTCTAACATCCGAGACAATGGTGTCGTACCTTTCAACAAATGTATAGATTTTCTCCCGTTCGTTGTCATATGTCTCTAACCATTTCTGCACTCCGGTGGGAAGCACTCTCATTAGGAACCGAGCAACGTGGAGATACTTTTCGTTTTCACGCCGTGGAGGGACATCAATGTCAGGAGAAACAATTGACGGAACTAGCCTATATGAACTACCTTTCCTAACCTTGTGAGACTCTAGATTAGTCATGTGCAGTAGTGAGTTTCGTAATTCCCATATCTCTTGAGAAGAGACGTCAAGAGAACTTAAGTCACAATATTGCTCGAGCCACAACACAAAACAATTATTCCTTGGGCCATATTCAATAAACCCTATCGTATCTATGGCGGAGAATAGTAGTTTCAAGCTCGCAATGTACTTTTCTGCATTCCATAGTAGCTTAATGGCTGAAAAGTAGTCATCTTCAAGCAGACGGGGAAATCAAACTTGTTTTCGGTCGTATACATCAACAAATAGTCTGGTACTCCGGCTGAAGAGAGGGTGTCGACAATTTCGTCCACGTTAACTTTTCCATCTACAATCTGGGTAATGCAATAGATAGTATCTTCTGATATTACTCCCTGGCTCCCTAATGTATTGGTAACTGCGCCCAAGCGTTCCATCGCGTAAAATTCTTGACGCTCTATCGGTTCCTTAAACTTGATTCGTGCCACGTGTTTGTGGTCGACAGTGACTCTAGATCGAAGATATTCTGTCAGTTCATCGTAACTCCCTGTTTTCTCATATGCGCAATATCCCATTGAGTGCACGTGAGTGTTATTTCCGTATATGAATATGTTCAACAGTCGTTCTGTCATAAGAGCAACCTTTACTTAGTATGGATAGAGGAGGGGGCACGCCTTGGAGCTGTTCACAAACTATGGCGGGCTGCGCGTTTGACAATATGCATGATGGGGACCATACAGCCCGAAACAAGAGCAATGCAGCGAATTTGTCCACGGGCATTCGGCGAGATCGAGGATAGGATCAGGAGGGAGCAGTGAAATCCCGCTGGCAAGTCTGCAACAGCGCAGGGGCAAGCTTGTGATCCTCCGGGTCGATGAGTACGAGCGTCGCAAGCGTCTGGGTGGTCAAGCGATTGCCGTGGAGGACCATTTCGAAGTGGAGATTGGGACGATCGGATTTGCCGAACCGCCGGCCGATGCCGCGCAGTTCGATCACGAGCCGACGGCCGGGCGTGGCGTGGAGTCCTGAGCCGAGACCGGGCCATTCCCCCAAGTCGTCATGCCTGGCCCCTGGATCAAGTCCGGGGGTGTTCCGGGCATCCACAGATTGCAGCATGGGGACATGAGAGAGCGCGGAGGCTGGGTCTACATCATGACCAACCGACCCAACGGCACGCTCTATCTCGGCGTCACCAGCGACATTGTGCGCAGGGCGTGGGAACACCGTGAGGGCCTGGTCGAGGGGTTCACCAAGCGTTACGGACTGACGCGGCTCGTCTACGCGGAGCGCCACGAGGACATTGCCTCGGCCATCCAGCGGGAACGGACCATGAAGCACTGGCCGCGCGCCTGGAAGGTCAATCTCATCGTCGCCCAGAACCCCGGTTGGGACGACCTCTACGAAACCCTGCCGTAAGCCTGCGGGAACATGGATGCCCGGATACCCGGAACGAGTCCGGGAATGACGAAAACAGGGCGCGGTGCGGGCGCGAGTCTCGTTCGAGACGTTGCCACTCAAGCGCGCAGCGCCCCCACACCCGTCATGGCCGGGCTTGTCCCGGCCATCCACGTTTTTCGGTTTTTTTACAGTGTGTTGTGGAGAGAGATGCCCGGAACAAGTCCATTGCTGTCCGGTTTAGATTTTGGCGAAGGGGATTTGGAGCTGGTCATGGGCTTGCGGTGTGTCAGGCGGTGGTTCGAAGAGGTCGGTGAGGGCCCGGCGTTGGAAGGTCGTCTTGGCGACGAGGCGGGCGATGGCCTGGAGGCCGAGCCCGGTTCCGGTTCCGATCTGCGCCAGCCGCAGCAGCAGGTAGGCGATCAGCGCGGTGACGATCTGGATGCGCACGGCATTTTCGCTGGTGCCGAGGAAGTGTCTGATCTTGAGGTTCTGCTTGATCCACTTGAAGAACAGCTCGACCTGCCAGCGCTGCTTGTAGAGCGCCGCGATCTCTTCGGCCGGGGCATTGAGGTCGTTGCTGACCAGCGTGATCTCCCTGCCGCTGTCGATGCGCACGTCGACCAGACGCACCGGCTTGTCGAAGGGGTTCTTGCGGCTCGCCGCCAGGCGCTTCGACAGCAAGGCGACGCGGTCGGCCACGACCGGGCCGTCCGGCTTGACCGGGCGGGTCTCGATCAGGCTTGTGGGCGAGTTCTTCTTCAGGCGGGTGACGAAGCGGCTCCCCTTGGCGTCGATGTCTGCCCAGAAGGTGAAGTCGTAATAGCCTCTGTCGAAGACGTAAGTCGCGCCGGGCTCGATGGGGAGGCGCTTGGCCGGCGTGATGTCGTTGACCCTGGCCGAGGTCACGGCAAAGCAGACAGGCGCATCTGCGTCCGGGTCGTAGACCACGTGCAGCTTGACGGCACCGTCGGCCTCCCAGCTCTCGATCCGCTTGCCAACCAGGACCCGGGTCGCATCGACGAGGCGCAGCATCTCCCGCCCGCGCTGGCCCGCAGATGCGCCCAGCCGGGCGACCAGGGCTTCCAGCACGTCCTCGAACAGGGCCGCCGGACGTACCCGGTTGGCATCCGCGAGCGTAGACCGCCGCACCGGCGCCAGACCCAGATGGGCGTGGACGCCCGGAAAGCGTTCCAGCGCACCGACCGCCTCGCGCAAGGAGCGCGAGCCCGACAGCTGGGCGAACACCATCGCCTGGAACTGGCTCCACGACGAAAGGCGCCGGACCCGGTAGTCCGCTCCGTGGCGCTCTGCCAGCTTGTCGAAGCGCCAGCGCGGAAACGCCTTCATCAGTTCGCCGAAAACCGTATCCTGGTAGGGCATGGCTTGGGCTCCATTGCGAGCTTCGATTCAACAGGTCTTGCAAAAACCAAGTTGAATCCAAGCCATGCACCTTGTCTACCCAAGCTAAACCGGACAGCAGTGGAACAAGTCCGGGCATGACGAGAAAAGAAGCGGCGCTGTCGCGCCGTCCGGGCTGACTTGTTCATTTCCCTCAATCGCCGGGCGCGAACTCCGTTCGCTTGGCTTACGCGCCATTCGGCGCGGCGCGCAGTCGCGCGGGCCGGGCCGCTTTCGCGGTCCGGCCCCTCATGATCAATTCCTCGTTCGTTGCCGGGAAGAAACCCCGGACCATGGTGCGGTGCTCGGGGTGCGGCGTCGGTGTGAGGATCGCGCCATGGTGTGCGAGCGCATGAATCAGCCGGCAACGGCGAGCTGGGTGCGCAGGTCTCTACGGCCCTCTTGCCGTTTTGAGGGCGGGCGCCGCCTGGGCCACCTTGAGCCGCCTTCCGGTCCGCCTGTTGGGCCACCTTGGACCACCTTGAGCCACCTTGGACCGGAATAGGCCGGAATAGGCCGCCTTAAAACCTTTTTCACGACAGTTTTCACTCCGCTCGTTCGCCCCTGACGCGCGAGGCGGGCGGCCGCCATAGCGCACCGGCGGCCTGCCGACGCACCCCGAGACCGCTAACCCTTGCATATCGGCCTGCGTGCGCCTACAAGGTGTAGTGATGCAGCCCGCGCTCTTGCCTTCGATCTTCAGCGACCGGCATCTGCTGGGGATCGAGGGGCTTTCCGCAGGCGCCATCACCCACCTGCTCGATCTCTCCGAAGGCTACGTCGCGCTCAACCGCGAGGTGCAGAAGCGCAAGAGCCTGCTCGGCGGGCGCACTGTCGTCCTGCTCTTCTTCGAGACCTCGACCCGCACCCGCACCTCGTTCGAGCTTGCGGGCAAGCGGCTCGGCGCCGACGTCATCAACATCGCGGTGGCGAGCTCGGCGATCAAGAAGGGCGAGACGCTCATCGACACGGCGATGACGCTCAACGCCATGCACCCGGACATGCTGATCGTCCGGCACCCGGATGCCGGTGCCGCCCGCCTGCTCGCCAACCACGTCGAATGCGCGGTGATCAACGCCGGCGACGGCAGCCACGAGCACCCCACCCAGGCGCTGCTGGATGCGCTCACCATCCGCCACCGCTTCGGCCGGGTCGAGGGGCTCCGGGTCGCCATCTGCGGCGACGTGCTGCACAGCCGGGTCGCCCGCTCCAACATCCTGCTGCTCAACACCATGGGCGCCGGCGTGCGCATCATCGCGCCGCCGACGCTGGTGCCGTCCGCGATCGAGCGCATGGGAGTCGAGACTTTCCACGACATGCGGGCAGGGCTCGCGGGCTGCGATGTCATCATGATGCTGCGACTGCAACAGGAGCGCATGCAGGGCACCTTCGTGCCGTCCGTCCGCGAGTACTTCCGCTTCTACGGCCTCGACCGGGCCAAGCTCGCGCAAGCGCGGGAGAACGCGCTGATCCTCCATCCGGGACCCATGAACCGGGGCGTCGAGATCGACAGCGAAGTCGCGGACGACATCACACGGAGCGCCATCCTCGACCAGGTCGAGCTCGGCGTCGCCGTGCGCCAGGGCTGCCTCGACGCGCTGAGCCGCAATCTCGGCCCGGCGCCGGTTTTCTGAACGGGAGCACGGCACGTGATCCACGAGCAACCCACCGCCTACGTCAACGCCCGCCTGCTGGACCCGGACAGCGGCCTCGACAGCCCCGGCGCGCTGCTGGCAAAGGATGGCGTGATCGCCGATTTCGGGCCGGAGCTCTTCGCCGACGGCGTGCCGGACGGAATCGCGGTGGTCGATTGCGGCGGCCATTGCCTCGCGCCCGGCCTCATCGACATGCACGTGCACTTCCGCGAGCCCGGCCACGAGCACAAGGAGACCATCGCAACCGGCGGCCTCGCGGCGGCGGCGGGGGGCGTCACCAGCGTCGCCTGCATGCCCAACACCAAGCCCGTGATCGACGACGTGGCGCTGGTCGAGTTCGTGCAGCGCCGCGCGCGCGAGGCCAAGGGGGTCAAGGTCTATCCCTTCGGCGCGGTGACCAAGGGTCTGGAGGGACGGCAGCTCACCGAGATGGGGATGCTGGCGGAGGCCGGCGCGGTCGCCTTCTCCGACGACGGCCTCCCGGTCGCCGACAGCCAGGTGATGCGCCGCGCGCTCAGCTACGCGCGCACCTTCGACCTGATCGTAAGCCAGCACGCCGAGGACCTCTCGCTCACAAGCTGCGGCTGCATGGCGGAGGGCGAGGTCTCGACCCGGCTCGGCCTGCCGGGGATCCCCGACGAATCCGAGATCGTGGTGGTCGAGCGCGACATTCGCCTGGTGGAGCTCACCGGTGGCCGCTACCACGTGGCCCATATCTCGACCGCCGGCGCGGTGGAGGCGGTGCGCCGCGCGAAGCGTTCCGGGCTGCCGGTCACCTGCGAGGTTGCGCCGCACCACTTCGCGCTCACCGAGCACGATGTCGGCGACTACCGCACCTTTGCCAAGATGGCGCCGCCGCTCCGGAGCGAGACCAACCGCAAGGCGATGGTCGAAGGGCTGCAGGACGGCACCATCGACGCCATCGCGAGCGACCACGCGCCCCACGACCAGGAGAGCAAGCGCGTGCCGATGGAGCGCGCGGCCAACGGCATCGTCGGGCTGGAGACGATGCTGCCGCTCTCGCTTGAGCTTTATCACGGCGGGCATCTCTCGCTGCGTGAGGTGCTGCGGCGGCTCACCTCGGCGCCGGCCGACCTGCTCGGAATCGACGCCGGCAGGCTGCGGCGCGGGGCGCCGGCGGACCTGGTGCTCTTCGACCTCGATGCACCCTGGCAGGTGGACAGAGGCGTCTTCCGCAGCAAGTCGAGCAACACGCCTTTCGATGGCCGGCCGGTACAGGGCCGCGTGCTGTGCACGGTGGTGGACGGCCGCACGCTCTTCACCGCCGGCAGCTAGCATCGGCCCGGCCCGGCATGTCCTACGCCGACATCGCCACCGCCGGCCTCCGCTGCCTGCCGCCGGAGACGGCGCACAACGCGGCGCTCGCTCTGCTCGGGCTGGGGCGGCTACCGGCGCCACTGCCTCATGACCCGGTGCTTGCGGTGACGCTCTGGGGCCTGCGCTTCCCGACACCCGTGGGGCTCGCCGCCGGCTTCGACAAGGATGCGAGATGCCCAGACGCGGCGGCTCGGCTCGGCCTCGGCTTCGGCGAGGCGGGCACGGTGACGCCTCGGCCGCAGCCGGGCAATCCCCGGCCCAGGCTCTTCCGCCTGCGGCGGGAGCGCGCGCTGATCAACCGAATGGGCTTCAACAGCGACGGTCTGGAGGTCGTCGCCGCACGGCTGGAACGGTGGCGCCGGGCACATGGTGCGCCCCCGTGCCCGCTCGGGATCAACATCGGCGTGAACAAGGAGAGCGCCGATCCCGCGCGCGACTACGCCGCCGGCCTCATACGCGTGGCCGCGCTCGCCGATTACGTGGCGGTCAACGTCTCCTCGCCCAACACGCCGGGGCTGCGGGCGTGGCAGGCGGGCGATGCGCTCCACCGCCTGCTCTCCGCGCTGGCGGATGCCCATGCCCGCCTCGGCCGCGCGCCGCCCATCCTGCTCAAGCTCGCGCCGGAGATGGACGACGAAACTTTGGCATCGCTGCTCGAGGCCATCGAGGACGCGCCCATCGCCGGCCTCATCCTCGCCAACACGACGACCGCGCGCCCGCCCGGCCTGGTCTCGCGCCAGCGGTCGGAGGAGGGCGGCCTCAGCGGCCCGCCGCTGGCCCCCCGCGCTCTCGAAGTGCTGCGCCTGGCCTACGCCTTGAGCGGTGGCCGCCTGCCCTTGATCGGGGTGGGCGGGATCGATTCGGCGGAGGCCGCCTACGCCCGCATCCGCGCGGGCGCGAGCCTGATCCAGCTCTACACCGCGCTGGTCTATCGGGGCCCGCGTCTGGTCGGCGAGATCACGCAAGGGCTCGCGCGGCTGCTCGCGGCCGACGGTTTCGCCACGCTGGCAGACGCGGTTGGCGCCGACCACCGCGTCCCGGCCGTGCACAGTCACGATACAGCCGCGATCTCCTCCGCGATGGCGCGGGCCGCGGCGAGCGGATCGGGTGCCTGCGTGATCGGGCGGCCCACGACCAGCGCCGTTGCGCCGGCGCGCGCCGCGTCGGCCGGCGTCGCGACCCGCGCTTGATCGCCCTTGCCGCTGCCGGCGCCCGCTGCCGGGCGAATGCCGGGGACGACGATGTGGAAGTCCGGGCCGTGCACGGCACGCAACGCCGCGATCTCGTGCGGGCTCGCGATCACGCCGGCCAATCCCGCCTCGTGGGCCAGCGCCGCGAGGCGCAGCACCTGATCGTGCGTGGAGCCCGCGATGCCCTGGCGCGCCAATGCGTCGGCGTCGAGACTGGTCAGCACGGTCACGCCCAGCAGGTTGGGCGGCGCGACGCCCTGGCGCGCAGCCCCTTCCTCCGCGGCCTCGCGCGCCGCCTGCATCATGGCGACACCACCGGTGGTGTGGATGGTGAGATAGTGCGGCTCCAGCGCCACCACGCTGCGCACGGCGCCTGCCACCGTGTTCGGGATGTCGTGCAGCTTGAGATCGAGAAAGAGCGGCCGGCCGGCGGCGCGCACCGCGCTCACGCCCTCCGGCCCGTGCGCGCAGAAATACTCCAGCCCGAGCTTGAGGCCGCCGACAGCTGGCGCCAGCAGGCTCGCCAGCCGCTCGACCGTAGGCCGGTCGCGCGCGTCGAGGGCGCAATAGAGAGAGACGTTCGGCATGAGCATCCTGTCCCGGCCCGAATAGTTTACCTTCGCACCGGGCGCGGGACGACCGGAGAGCGGAAGGGTAGGGGGCGCGGATGAGCCGAGCGGCGGAGGAGATCGCGGCGGTCCTGCTTGAGACCGGCGCCTTCCTGGTGCGGCCGGCCGAGCCGTTCCGCCTCACGTCGGGACTCTACGCGCCGTTCTACGTGAACTGCCGGCTGATCCTCTCGCGGCCCGAGGGCCGCTCGCAAGCAGCGGCGGCGCTGGCTGCGACGGTCCCGCAGCCGGGCGCCACGGTGATCGCCGGCGGAGTCACTGCAGGAGTCCCCTTCGCCACACTAGTCGCCGACCGGCTGGCGCTGCCCATGGTCTACGTCCGCGCCGAGGCCAAGACGCATGGCACCGCAGGCCGCATCGAGGGCGGCAGCGTCGCCGGCGCGCGCGTCCATCTGATCGAAGACCTGATCTCGACTGCCGGCAGCATCCTCGCCTTCGCGCAAGCGCTGCGCGACGCGGGCGCGGAGGTGGACCGGGTGAGCGTGCTGTTCTCGCGCGCCGGCGCATCGGCGCAACAGGCGCTGGAAGAGGCGGGCCTCGCGCTCACCGCCATCTGCGATCTCGATACGCTGCTGGCAGTGGCGCTCGCCAGCGGGCGTATCGATGAGCGGGGGCTTGGCGAGGTCCGCGCCTTCCTCGCCGATCCCGAGGGCTGGTCCGCCCGCCACGAGGCGTAGAGCGAGGCCGTCCTTGACGGACTCGCGACAGGCCGCGACTGCGGCCCGCCGCTCATGCGGCGCCCTCGCGGAGGCGCCGGCCGTAGGCCGGCTGCCGTGAGCGATAAATGGCTTGAGCGTTTCCGTCTGAGACGGAAACGCTCAAAAATCTATGGCGCGGCCCTTCCGCTCCCAGTCGCCGTAGCGCGTCGGCTCCGGCCCCGCCGGGCCGCCCACCTCGGGCACAGGTTCGACACGCTCTTCGGCGCCGTCGCCGCCACCGTTGTTGGCGGCAGTCCCCGACTCCGCCACCGCCACGGCCGCCGCCGCGACCGCCTCGCTCGCGGCGGTGAGCCGGGCCGTCTCGGTCGCCGTGCCGCGCGCCAGCACGTCCGGCCCGATCGAGGCGATGTTGGGGAGCCCGCAGAGCCCCATGGTGAGGTCGAGCTCGCGGCGGAAGATGTCGAACACGTGCGCCACGCCCGCCTCGCCGGCGGTCGAGAGGCCCCAGAACTGCGGCCTGCCGATGGAGCAGCAGTCCGCGCCCAGCGCCAGCGCCTTGACGATGTGGGCGCCCCGCCTGATGCCGCCGTCGAGGATCAACGCGGCGCGGCCCGCCACTGCCTCCGCTACGGCGGGCAGCGCATCCACGGCACCGGCCACGCCGTCGAGCTGCCGGCCGCCGTGGTTGGAGACGAACATCCCGTCCACGCCGTTGGCGACCGCCTCGACGGCATCGGCCGGGTGCAAGATGCCCTTGAGCAGGAGCGACCCCTTCCAGAGGGCGCGCAGGTCGGCGATGTCGCGCCACTGAATGCCGGGGTCCGGCAGTCCCACCATGCGCTGGGCAAGCGCGGTGAGGTCCTCGCCGCCGTCCGGCCTGCGGTAGTTGCCGAAGGTGATCTTCGGGATCGTGCTGCGCATCCGGAACAGCCAGCGCAGCTTGGTCGCCATGTTGGCGATCTCGCGGGCGGACATGGTGGGCGGGATGATGAAGCCGTTGCGGATGTCGCGCTCGCGGTTGCCGAGGAGCTGGGTATCGACGGTCACGATCAGCGCCTCGTAGCCCGCGGCCTGTGCGCGTGCCGCCATCTCGTGGGTGAGGCCGCGGTCCTTGTAAATGTAGGTCTGGAACCAAAGGGGCTCGATGCCTGTCTCTGCCAGCTCTTCCAGGCTGCAGACCGAACCGTGGCTGAGGCAGTAGATGGAGCCGGCCTTGGTCGCGGCCCGCGCCGAAGCGGCCTCGCCGCCGGGCCACAGCAGCCCGGCAAGCCCTGTGGGCGGGACGATGAGCGGCATGGAGAGCCGCCGGCCGAGCAGCGTGGTCGAGAGGTCGCGATCGCGTGTGCCGCCGATCGGGCGGGGATAGAGGTCCACGTCGTTGAAGGCGGAGACGTTCCGGCGCAGCGTGTGCTCGTCGCCCGCGCCGCCGTCGACGAAGTCGAAGACCGGGCGCGGCAGCACGCGCCGGGACTCTTCCCGAAGCGTCGCGATGTTGTAGGCCCGCCGTTTCCAGCGCGGCACCTGTTCCGTCGCCATCCTCGCCCCCGTGGTGACGGCGCGCAGTATAGGCGGGGCGCGCTCGCCTTGCATGGGCCGTCGGGTTGGCTCGCTTGACCCGCTTGGGCGCGGATAAGACACTGCCCCGCCGTCGAGAGCGCTCGGCGGCAATTGCGCAACGACCACCTGCGGCCGCCGGGCCGCAACAGCGAGCGGACGGCCCATGAAGCTGATCGGCGTCGATGTCGGCGGCACCTTCACCGACCTCATCATTACCGACAGCGAGACGCGCGAGAGCGCGATCCACAAGGTGCCCACCACGCCGGACGACCCCTCGGAGGGCGCCGCGGCGGGCATCGCCGCGCTCTGCGAGCGGAGCGGAACGGCGCCCGACGCCATCGCCCACGTCTTCCACGGCACCACGATCTCGACCAACGCGGTGCTCCAATACGACGGTGCCGAGACCGGCATGATTACCTCGGCCGGCTACCGCGACATCATCCATATCGGCCGTCACCAGCGGCCGCAGAACTACTCGATCATGCAGGACATCCCGTGGCAGGCGCGCCCGCTGGTGCGCCGCCGCCACCGCCTCACCGTGAAGGAGCGGCGGGTGCCGCCGCAGGGCGACGTGCTGGAGCCGCTGGACGAGGAGGGCGTGCGCCAGGCCGCCCGCACGCTCCGCGACAAGGGCGTGGAGGCGGTCGCCATCTGCTTCCTATTCGCCTACATCGACCCCACGCATGAGGAGCGCGCGCGGGCCATCGTGCTGGAGGAATGGCCCGAGGCCTTCGTCACCACCTCGGCCCGGGTCGCGCCGCAGTTCCGCGAGTTCGAGCGCTTCACCACGGCGGCGATGAACGCCTTCATCGGCCCCAAGGTGCGCAACTACGTGCGCCGCTTCGAGGACCGGCTGAAGCAAGCCGGCGTCGCGGGCGACCTCCACATCATGGGCTCGAACGGCGGCGTCGCCACCGCCGCGATGGTGGCGGACGTGCCGGTCATCACGCTGATGTCGGGGCCGGCCGCCGGCGTACTGGGCGGCGCCTGGGCGGCGGAGCATTCCGACCGGCGGCGCCTCATCACTTTTGACGTGGGCGGCACCAGCGCCGACATCGGTATCGTGATTGACGGTCGCTACAACGAGGCCACCGCGCGCGACACCTGGATCGGCGGCTATCCCGTGCTCGTGCCGATGATCGACATCACCACCATCGGCGCCGGCGGCGGCAGCATTGCCCGCACCGATGCCGGCGGCGCCTTCAAGGTGGGGCCGGAGAGCGCGGGCTCGGAGCCGGGCCCCGCCTGCTACGGCCGGGGCGGCGCCTCGCCCACGGTCACCGACGCCAACCTGGTGCTCGGCCGGCTGGATGCGGACAACTTCCTCGGCGGCGAGATGACTCTCGCGCCCGAGCGGTCCGACGACGCACTGACGGAGCTTGCCGAGACCCTCGGCGTCGACAAGCACGAGGCGGCCGAAGGTGTGCTCACCATCGTCAACAGCAACATGGCCAACGCCATCCGCTCCAAGACGGTGCAGAAGGGTCTCGACCCCCGCGACTTCTCGCTGGTGGCCTTCGGCGGCGCCGGCCCGCTGCACGGCGCCGAGGTCGCGGCGATGCTCGACGTGCCCGAGGTCGTGGTGCCGCCCCATCCCGGCATCACGTCCGCGGCGGGCCTGCTCACCACCGACCTCAAGTACGACCAGATCATGACCGCCTTCCAGGTCAAGGGCGCGGTCGATATCGGGCGGATCAACGGCGACTTCGCGCGGCTGAGTCGCGACCTCCTGGCCCAGTACGAGGCCGCTGGCCTCGGTGCGGACCGGGTGGAGGAGCGCCGCGCCGGCGACCTGCGCTACGTCGGCCAGGGCTACGAGCTGCGCGTGGCCTTCCCGGCGGACGAGCTGGACGAAGCCGGGCTGGAGGAGGTCTGGCGGGCCTTCCATGCCCTGCACGAGCAGGAATACGGCCACTGCTTCACCGAGAGCCCCATCGAGATCGTGAACATCCGCATCACTGGCGTCGGCAGCATGCCCAAGATCGCGGCACCGCCTGCGCCGGCCGGCGGCTCGCTGGAACAGGCGCGGGTGAAGACCGCGCGCTCGGTCTTCCGCGTGGATGGCGTGCTCGAAGGCTACGACACCGCCTTCTATCGGCGCGAGTCGCTGCCGGTGGAGGCGCCGTTCGCGGGCCCGGCCGTCATCCTGCAAACGGATGCCACCACCGTGGTGCCGCCCGGCTGGTCGGTGCGCGTCGACACAAGCGCGAACCTCATCCTGCGCTTGGGCGAGGAGGGATAGATCATGGCAGAGACGCCGAACGTCCGCCCCATCGACGCGGTCACCGCCAGCGTGATCCAGGGCGCGCTGGAGAACATCGCGGTCGAGATGGGCTGGAAGCTCATGCGCATGTCGTATTCCTCGATCATCCGCGAGTCCGAGGATTTCGGGGCGGCGATCATCGACCGCCACGGCCGCCAGCTCTGCGAATCGAAGCACTCGACGCCGCTGCAGTCGGGCCCGATCCCCGGTTACGTGAAGGGCATGAACCAGATCCTCGAAGAGCGCGGCCAGACCCTCAACGAAGGCGACGTCATCATCCACAACTCCGCCTATCACGGCGCGAGCCATGGGCCGGACGTGGCCTTCATCGTGCCGGTCTTCCACGATGGCGCGCTGGTGGGCTACGCGGTCACCACCGCACACCACCTCGATATCGGCGCGCTCAGCCCCGGCAGCTGCGGCATCGTCGATGCGATGGACGCCTACGCCGAGGGGCTCCAGTTCAAGGCGCTCAAGGCCTACGACCGGGGCACCGTCAACGAGCCGCTCTGGTACATGATGCGCGACAACATCCGGGCGCCCGACATGGTGGTGGGCGACATGGAGGCGCAGGTGGCCGCCAGCCGGATCGGCGCCGAGCGTTACCTCGCGCTGATCGAGCGCCACGGCCTGACCACCGTGGAGGCGGCGGCCGACGCGCTCATGGACTATTCCGAGCGGCTCATGCGCCAGGCTATCGAGGCGCTGCCCGACGGCACCTACCGGGCCGAGGGCTACGTGGACGGCTTCCTCGACGACCCCGACCGCCGCCACTTCAAGGTCGCCGTCGCGGTTACCGTCAAGGGTAGCGACCTGGTGGTGGATCTCGCCGGCACGTCTGCGCAATGCGACGACCGGCCCATCAACATGCCGCTCGAAGGCACGGTGGACTGCGCGATCTGGCTGACGGTTCGTTCGATCCTGCTGGACAGCGAGGTCTTCGGCGAAATCCCGCAGAACTCGGGCCTGATCCGCCCGATCACCATCAAGGCGCCGGAGGGCACGATCGCCAATCCCACCTTCCCGGCGCCCACCATCGCGCGCTTCGTCTCCGGCAACATCGTCGCCGACACGCTGATGAAGGCGCTGGCCCAGGCGGTGCCCGACAAGGTCTCCGCCGGCGTCGGCAACCTCAAGGTGATCGCCTTTTCCGGCATCAAGGACGGCGGCCACTGGGTGCACATGGACATCCACGAAGGCAGCTACGGCGGCCGCGCCGGCAAGGACGCGATGGACGCCGTCGATACCCTCTACGCCAACACCCGCAACAACCCGATCGAGGACATCGAGTCCCACCTGCCGCTCCGCATCGCCCGGTACGAGCTACGCGACGATGCGGCGGCGGCCGGACGCTGGCGGGGCGGCATCGGGTCCGTCCGCGAGGTCTCCTTCCTCGCCGACAGCTTCATCTCGGTCGAGGGCGACGGCCACGCCTTCCGCCCCTGGGGCTTCGAAGGCGGTGCCGAGGGCCGCGAGGCGGCACTCGTCTATCACCGGGCCGACGGCGAGGATGTTCACTTCCCCTCGATGATGCCGAACCGCGCGGTCAAGGCCGGGGAGAGCCTGACGCTCACCGGCACCTGCGGCGGCGGCTACGGCTCTGCCGCCGAGCGCCCGGTGGAGGCCGTCGCCGAGGACGTGCGCGACGGCTACATATCGCGCGAGTCAGCCGAGAGCATGTACGGCGTCGTGGTCAGCGAAGACGGTGCGCTCGACAGCGCTGCCACCGCGGCCCGGCGCGGCAGCCCTGCCTCCTAGCTCGAACGGCGCCAGGCAGACCACACCCCTGGCAACCAGTTCGGGCTAAGCCCACCGTCCGACCGCCACATGCCGTCACCGGCGGAAGGACCATCACGGCGGTACGCGAGAGGGAAGAATGAGCCAGTCGGAGCGCGGCCACGCCCTTCGCACCGCCGAGTTCGTGCCCCTCGTCGGCCTGCTGATGTCGCTGGTCGCGCTGGCGATCGACGCGATGCTGCCGGCGCTGCCCGCGATCGGCAGGGATTTCGACGTCTCGCGCCCGAACGATGTTCAGTTGGTCATCATGTCCCTGTTTCTGGGGCTCGGGATTGGCCAGCTGCTGTTCGGTCCCCTCTCCGACAGCATCGGGCGCAAGCCCGCCGTCCATGCCGGCCTCGCCCTGTTCATGATCGGATGCCTCGTGAGCATTTTCGCGCCCACGTTCGAGGTGATGATCGCGGGCCGTGTCCTGCAGGGCATCGGCGTGGCGGGGCCCCGCATCGTGACCATGGCCCTCGTGCGCGATCAATACGAGGGGCGGCTGATGGCCAAGCTCATGTCGTTCGCGATGGCCGTGTTCATCATGGTTCCCACGATCGCCCCGGCGCTCGGGCAGGGCCTCCTGATCCTGGGAGGCTGGCGCGCGATCTTCGTCACGTTCCTCGTCATCGCTGCGGTCGTCTTCGCATGGTTCGCGCTGCGCCAGCCGGAAACCCTGCCGGTCGCCAAGCGGCGGCCCTTCTCGCCGCGGGCCATCGGCCAGGCCGTGGGCGAAATACTGCGAATTCGGACCGCACTCGGATACACGATCGCCACGGGGTTCGTGTTCACGCCGTTCGTGGCCTATCTCGGCTCGGCCCAGCAGATCTTTCAGGACTCCTACGGGACCGGTGCCCTCTTTCCTCTCTATTTCGGCGTGCTCGCGCTCTCGTTCGGGGTCGGCTCGATCGTGAACGGCCGCCTCGTCATGAAGTACGGCATGCGCCGACTCTCGAAGGGCGCCGCCGCCGCCATCGCGTTGATTTCGCTTGTCGCGTGCCCGGTTGCCTTCGCCTTCGATGGTCTTCCGCCGTTCTGGCTCTTCATGTGTTATCTCCTCAGCGTGTTCGTGAGCGTCAGCCTGCTGTTCGGGAATCTGAACGCGCTGGCGATGGAGCCTCTCGGCCACATCGCGGGCGTCGGAGCGGCGGTCATCGCTTCGCTCGCGACCTTCATCTCGGTGCCGTTGGGGGCCTTGGTGGGCCAGGGCTTCGACGGGACCATGTACACCTTGATCGGCGCCTTCGCCGTCTCGGGACTGGCCACCCTCGCTGCCATGCGGTGGGCCGAGGGCGGCGTCAAATCCGCGCGGCCGATGTCCGATCACGGCTGACCGGGACCGGATACGAGGTTGAGCCCGGACCGGATAAGGCCAATGATGAAGGGCAGGTGAGGACCGCCGCGCGGCGTTGCCGCCGACGGCATGCGCACGAGGGACAAGAAGGGGAGAGCCACCGATGAAGATCAAGGTGATCAATCCCAACACCACGCTGGAGATGACCGAGGGCATCGGCGAGGCCGCGCGCTCGGTGGCCGCTGCGGGCACCGAAATCGTGGCGGTGAGCCCCGAATTCGGGCCGGAGTCGATCGAGAGCTACTACGACGAGCAGGTCGCGGCCTGCGGCGTCCTCGACGAAGTGCGCAAGGGCGAGAGCGAAGGGGTCGACGCCTACGTCATCGCCTGCTACGGCGACCCCGGCCTTCACGCCGCGCGCGAGGTCACCGAGAAGCCGGTGGTCGGTATCGCCGAGGCCTCGTTCTACACCGCCTCCATGGTGGCGGCGCGCTTCTCCATCGTCTCGGTCATTCCCCGCGTGCGCACCCTGCTCGAGGAGATGGTGCACGGCTATGGCATGGCGGAGCGCATCGTCGCCATCCGCACGCTGCCGCTCTACGTGCTGGACATCGAGCGTGACCCAGAGGGCTCGATGGAAAAGCTTCGGGACGAGGTGCGCCGTTCGGTGGCAGAGGACGATGCGGAGGCCGTGTGCCTCGGCTGCGCCGGCTTCGCCCGCTTCGCCGCAGAGCTTGAGGCTGAGCTCGGCGTGCCGGTGCTGGACGGCGTGGTCTGCGCCACCAAGCAGGCGGAGCTGCTGGTGCACCTCGGGCTCAAGACCAGCAAGCGCAAGACCTACCGCCCGCCGGAGCGCAAGCGCTTCACTGGCATGTTCAAGCACTTCGGCACGGCCGACGACATCGCCGAAGCCGCGGAGTAGGGCAGGAGGTCGCAGCGTATCGCGGCGCTGGATAGCCGAAGACACCGCCCGTTACCCCACGCCTTGAGAGCGGCCCCCTTCACTGCGCGCCCGTTAGCGCGCAGCCCCCTCCCGCTTGACTGTCGCATCAAATTAGATATTTTCACGATATTATCTAGAAAATATCTATGTGTTGGAAATGGAGGATGGATGGGATGCAAATTGGGGACCTGCAATTCGATATCGAGCAAAGCCTCGCCAACCTGAAAACGTCGGCCTTGCCGCCGGCGCTGGAGGGATTGAGGCATCTGCCGCTCGGCGGCCATGAACCTCGGGTGAGCATTCGGGGCCGGGACGGAGGCCGGAAGGTTCGCAGGGACGCCGACGCCAGTTATTTCGACCCGGAAAGCTGCGAGGTGGTGATCCAGTTCGTTCCGTCCGATCACCCGCACGACGAGTTCGCCCCACACCGGCCGGACGCCTCCGAGGCCGAGGCCGACGGTGCCGGCGCGTTCGATCATGAGACGGCCATGGACCAGCTCCTCGATGCGCTTTCCGAGGTTGAGCGCTCGCGGGAGTTCGTCGGCCTGAAATGGTTCCGCGACCAGTACCTGCGTGCGCATGGCTACGATTGGGCTCGCGATCCGAGAGCCAGCGGCGCTCTGCTGCGTCGCGCAACCGAGCAACGTCTGATCCTGACCAGCCAGGTCCCCAACCCGAACAATCCGCTTCATCCGGTCACCGCGATACGGGTCAATCGTCGACATCCGCGGTTCAACGCAGAATCGCCGCCTCGCCGAGTCGGGTTCCAGCGAGTGCGCATACGAGGAGGTGCTATCGCAGACACCGTCATCAGCGACAGACGGTGAGGCGGTCGAATGGCGAGCGTCTATCTGGACACGAGCGCGCTGCTCAAGCTCTACATCGAGGAAGACGGGGCGGATCGGGTCACGCACATCGTGGAGGACGCCGAGGATGGCCAAGTGGTCATTCTGGACCTCACGAAGGTCGAAGCCCACTCGGCGATCCGGCGGCGTGAGCGTGAAGGCGACATCTCGGGTCCGGACGCAGAGCGGATTTTGAGGCAAATCGAGGACGACGCTGCGGCGCTCTTCCTGGTGCAGCCGTTGACATCGGCGGTGATGGAGGAGGCCGCCCGGCTGATCGACCGGCACCCGCTCCGCGCTTACGACGCGCTTCAGCTTGCGGGCTGTCTCGTCGTGCGCGAGAGCTCGCCCGAGCCGGTGACGCTCGTCTGTGCGGACATGCGCCTCTGCGAAGCCGCGGCCAACGAGGGGCTGACGACGCTCAACCCGGTCGCGCCGTAGGTTCGGCGCTGCCTCCGGCGCGACTGCCGGAAGCGCATGCACTTTGGTCCTTGACATAGATTATAATAGTTCTTATTTGCATATCAGGACCTATTCCGGATCAGGAGCAAGAGCCATGCGTGTACCAGAGGTGACATTCAAGACCCGCGTCCGCGACGAGAGTGTCGAGGGACCGAACCCGTTCCGTTGGCAGGACCGGACCAGCGCCGAGATCTTCAACGGCCGCCGGGTGGTGCTGTTCGCGCTGCCGGGCGCCTTTACGCCGACCTGCAGCAGCACCCATCTGCCCGGCTACGAGGCGCTGCACGATCGATTCATGGAGGCCGGCATCGACGAGGTGATCTGTCTCGCGGTCAACGACGCCTTCGTCATGTACCAGTGGGGCAAGCACCAGGGAGTCGAAGACGTCACCTTGTTGCCGGACGGCTCCTGCACCTTCACGCGCTTCATGGGCATGCTGGTGGACAAGGACAATCTCGGCTTTGGCCTGCGCAGCTGGCGCTACTCCATGCTGGCGGAAGACGGTGAGATCACGAAGATGTTCGTGGAGCCGGGGTTCTGCGACAACGCGGCAGGCGACCCCTTCGAGGTCTCCGACGCAGAGACCATGCTGGCCTACGTGGAATCTATCGCCCAGGCCAAGGCCGCCTGACCATGATCGTCTGACCCCGGCACTGCCCGGCGCCTGGGCCAGCGACCGTCAGCCTGCGCGCGGGTGGGCCGCCGCGTAAGCCGCGAGGAGCCCGGCCTCGTCGACCTCGGTGTAGCGCTGCGTGGTGGAGAGGCTCGCGTGGCCGAGCAGCTCCTGGATCGTGCGGAGATCCCCGCCGCCTGCGAGCAGGTGGGTGGCGAAGCTGTGGCGGAGCGCGTGCGGCGTCGCCGATTCCGGCAGGCCGAGCGCGCCACGCAGCCGCGCCATCGTCTGCTGCACCAGCTTTGGCTGAAGCCGCTTGCCGCGCACGCCGACGAAGAGCGGATCGCCCGGCTCCAGCGAATGCGGGCAGGCCGCGAGGTAGTCGGCGATTGCCTCGGCGACGACGGGCAGCACTGGCACCACCCGCTGCTTGCCGCCCTTGCCCGTGATCATCAGGCTGCGCAGCGTTCCACCCTCGGCCGGCGCATCGGCACGGTCGAGTCCCAGCGCCTCGCCGATGCGGAGCCCGCAACCGTAGAGCAGCAGCAGCACCGCGATATCGCGGCGGGCGGTCCAATCGGGCGGCGCGCCCTCCTCTCTGTTCAGCGCGACGACTGCCTTGGCCTGGCCCTCGGTGAGCGGCCGGGGCACGCCGCGCGGTGTCTTCGGCGCCCGCACCAGGGAAAGCGCCGAGGAGACGGGCACGCCTTCGCGTTCCAGGTATCGGAAAAAGACGCGGACGGCGGAGAGCGCCCGTGCGGTGGAGGTCTTGGCGAGGCCGTCCGCCGCCCGGCGCGCGAGCCAGGCACGCACGTCGCGGACGCCGAGCGCACCGAGCGCCGCGAGATCGGGCACCTCGCCCCGATGCTCCGCCAGAAACCCCAGGAAGTCGTCGAGGTCGCGCCGGTAGGCGGCGATGGTGTTGTCGGCGCGCCGCCGCTCGTCGGCGAGGCGGCTAAGCCAGGTCTCCACCGCCGTGGCCAGGTCGGCTGCGGCCGGCAGAGGCGGAGGCTCGCTCATGGCAAAATCGATTGCCCCGTCTTCTGCCAGTCGGCGAGGAAGGCGTCGAGCCCCTTGTCTGTGAGCGGGTGGCTGGCGAGCTTGCGCAGCACCGCCGGCGGCACCGTCGCCACATCGGCACCGAGCTTCGCGGCCTCCACGACGTGGAGCGGGTGGCGGATCGACGCGACCAGGATTTCGGTGTTAATGGTGTCGGGATAAGCGCCGTAGATCGTCGCGATCTCGCGAATCAGGCCCATGCCGTCCTGGCTGATGTCGTCGAGACGGCCGACGAAGGGCGAGATGAAGGAGGCGCCGGCCTTCGCCGCCAGCAACGCCTGGGACGGCGAGAAGCAGAGCGTGACGTTGACCTTGGTGCCGCCCTGGCTCAGCGCCCGGCAGGCCTTGAGCCCGTCCCAGGTGAGCGGCACCTTGACCGCGACGTTGGGCGCGATGGCGGCGAGCGCCCGGCCTTCGGAAAGCATGGCCTCGGCGTCGGTCGCGGTGACCTCGGCACTCACGGGCCCCGGCACGATGTCGCAGATGTTCCGGATGACCTCGAAGAAGTCGCCGCCGGACTTGGCGATGAGCGAGGGATTGGTGGTCACGCCGTCGAGCAGGCCGGTCGCGGCGAGGTCCTCGATCTCGGCGATGTCCGCGGTGTCTACGAAGAACTTCATGTCGCCGCTCCCTTTGCGGGCCGCTGCCCTCAGCCGGCCCCGGCCGTCATCGGGCTGGACGCAGGCGCGCGCGTGATGCAGGACGAGAGTATGACCGCAGCATCCGCGACTCGACTCGGCTTCGGGCCTGCGACGAATTGGGGCGGCCTCTTAGCACGTCCGCTGCGCCGGTTCCATCGCGCCGCCGCTGATGGGATGCCGTGAGCGAGGCGGCCGACGGCAGAGGAGGGGGCGGGGAGCGCGCGCGCGCGCCTGCGACCGTCGCCGTGCTCATGCCGCTGCCGCTGGAGCGCGCGTATGACTATGCCGTGCCCGCCGAACTCACATCCGCCATCGCGCCCGGCGCCTTCGTGCGCGTGCCGCTCGGCAGGGTGGAGCGTATCGGCGTGGTCTGGGGCGAGGGCGAAGGCGACGTCGAGCCCGCCCGCCTCAAGCCGGTGACGGCGGTGCTGGAGGTCCCGCCGATGACCGAGCCGCTCCGCCGCCTGGTCGACTGGACGGCCGATTACACGCTGACCAACCCAGGGTCCGTTCTACGCATGGCGATGAGCGTGCCGGGCGCGCTGGAGCCGCCAGCAGTACGCACCGCCTACCGGCTGGGGCCCGGCGAGGCGCCCCGCATGACCGCCGCGCGGGAGCGCGTCGTCGCGCTGCTGCGGGAGGGGCCGCCGCGCACCGCCACCGAGATCGCGCGCGAGGCCGGCGTCAGTGCCGGGGTGGTGCGCGGGCTCGCCGCCCTCGGTGTGCTCGAGGCAATCACGATGCGCGAGGTCGCGAGCTTTGGCCGCCCCGACACGTCTCGGGTGGGTCCCATCTTGTCCCAGGCGCAGGGAGCCGCCGCCGAGGCGTTGCGGCGGCAGGTTGCCGCCCAGGCGTTCTCGGTCGCCGTTCTCGACGGCGTGACCGGCTCCGGCAAGACCGAGGTCTACTTCGAGGCCGTCTCGGCCGCGCTCGATCAGGGTCATCAGGTGCTGGTGATGCTGCCCGAGATCGCGCTGAGCGCCCAATGGCTCGCACGCTTTCGCGCGCGCTTCGGTGTGGAACCCGCCGTCTGGCATTCCGAGCTCGGCACGCGCCAGCGGCGCGAGACCTGGCGCGCCGTCGCCGAGGGCCGGGCGCAGGTGGTGGTCGGCGCACGGTCTGCGCTGTGGCTACCCTTCCGCACCCTCGGCCTCATCGTGGTCGACGAGGAGCACGACGCCGCCTTCAAGCAGGAGGACGGCGTCATCTATCACGCCCGTGACATGGCGGTGGTGCGCGCGCGCTTCGAAGGCTGTCCGATCGTCCTGGTGTCGGCCACGCCGTCGTTGGAGACCATGGTCAACGTCGAGAACGGCCGCTATGAGCGCGAGCGCCTGCCGGACCGCCACGGCGGTGCGCAACTGCCGGCGATCGAGACCGTCGACCTGCGCGAGACACCGCCGGCACGCGGCACCTGGCTCGCACCGGCGTTGCGCACGGCCCTTGCCGAGACCCTGGACGCCGGCGAGCAGGCGCTGCTCTTCCTCAACCGGCGAGGCTACGCGCCGCTCACGCTCTGCCGCGCCTGCGGTCACCGCTTCCACTGCCCCAACTGCAGCGCCTGGCTGGTGGAGCACCGCTTCGCCGGCACGCTGGACTGCCATCATTGCGGCTTCCAGCGGGCGCAGCCCGAGGCCTGCCCGGCCTGCGAGGCGGAGGGGAGCTTCGCCGCCTGCGGGCCGGGGGTCGAGCGGCTCGCCGAGGAGGTGGACGAGGCCTTCCCCGGTGCCCGCTGGGCGGTGCTTACCAGCGACACGGTGCGCGGCCCCAGCCAGGTGCAGGACCTGGTCGACGCCATCGTGGCTCACGAGGTCGACGTGCTGATCGGCACGCAGATGGTGGCCAAGGGGCACCACTTCCCCCAGCTCACCCTGGTGGGCGTGGTCGATGCCGACCTGGGCCTTGCGGGCGGCGACATGCGCGCGGCCGAGCGCACCTATCAGCTGCTCCACCAGGTTGGCGGGCGTGCCGGGCGCGGCGGGCGCCCCGGCCGTGTGGTGCTCCAGACCTACGCGGCCGAGCACCCGGTCATCGAAGCGCTCGCCGCCGGCGACCGCGATTCCTTCATGGAGAAGGAGGCGGCGGCGCGTGCGGCCCATGGCCTGCCGCCCTTCGGCCGCCTTGTGGCGGTCATCGCGTCCGGCCCGAGCGAGTCAGAAACTCTACGCGCGGCTTCGGCCCTCGCGCGCACCGCACGCGCCGAAGAGAAGACTCTCGGCATCCAGGTGCTGGGCCCCGCGCCGGCACCGCTCAGGCTCCTGCGCGGCCGCCACCGCTTCCGCCTTCTCTTCAAGGCCGCGCGCGGCACGCTGATCCAACCTCACATGCGGCGGTGGCTCGCGGCGCTCGACCGACGCGCCCGCGCCCGCCTCCAGGTGGACATCGACCCCCACAGCTTCATGTGATGCGTCCACCGCCCTTTGGCCCGCCGTGACTCGCTCCCTCGCGTTTGATAGGGTCGCGCAGGCTTTGCCGCCGTTGCGATCGACGGGAACGCAGGGGGGACGCCATGATCATCCAGACCCAGGCAGAAGAGCGGCCGGACGGCGCCCGCTTCGCCATCACCCTCGACGAGCATCTGCAGCTCGTGGGCCAGTTCGCCGAGAATTTCGGGAACGACGACTTCGCGGAACCCCAGCCGCGCGATTACTTCCGCTACGCCTGCCGTTGGCACGACAAGGGCTGGAAGGACCTGGACGACAACCCGCCCCTCGATCCCGCCACCGGTCTTCCCTACAACCTGGTGGAGACGCCGATCCCCATCATCACGCTGACCGGCTGCCGCTCGCCCGAGTACAACGAGGCGCACCACGCCTACTGCGGGCTGCTGGACAGCATGCACATCTGGGGCCTCTACAACGGGCGCTACGGCATGTCGGACAAGGTGCTGATCGATATCGTGCCGGAGCAGCACAAGCTCGCCGCCCAGACCATGCTGAACACCGAGCGCCAGCGCCAGGAGCGGCTCACCGCCGTGCTCCAGGACGATCCCGAGACCGCACCCTGGGTCGAGCACGAACGGCTCTTCGCCAACTACAAGGCGCTGCAGTTCTTCGACACGTTCGCCCTCTACTTCAACTGCGTGCATCCGGAAGGGCGCGGCGAGAGCACCTTCGCCAACGTGCCGCGCGGTGTCGGCGACGATGTCGATATCGAGGTCCGGGCGCTGGGCGACGGCGTCTACAGCCTCGATCCCTATCCCTTCCGCGACGATGGCCTGGAGGTGTCGTTCACCGGCCGCCATCTCACGCCGGTCGGACCGGACGACGCACCCGACATGGCCGCGGTGATGCGGGAGACCCCGCGCGAGCGCCAGAGCGCACGGCTGATCGCGGCCTGAGCGCCGCGTCGTCAGTACCGAGACCTCCGATCGTGCCTGCCGCTGCGCGTCCCAGTCCCGTCGAAGTGCTTGGATTGGACCATGTCGTGCTCCGGGTGGCGGACATCGACGCCTCGCTCGATTGGTACAAGCGGGTGCTTGGCTGCACCGTCGAGCGGCGCATCGAGAGCTTCGGGCTCTACCAGCTGCGTGCGGGCGCGAACCTGATCGACCTGGTTCCCGTCGCGAGCAAGGCCGGCAAGCCTGGCGGCGGCGCGCCGGGCAAGACGCGGCGCAACATGGAGCACTTCGCCCTCAAACTCGCCGCCTTCGACGAGAAGAAGCTCCGCCGCTATCTCAAGAGACGCGGTGTCGAGGCGGGCGAGACCGCGCGGCGCTACGGCGCCGACGGCCACGGCCCCTCGCTCTACCTCACCGACCCGGACGGCAACACGGTGGAGCTCAAGGGGCCGCCCGATGCGGACCAGACCGAGAGAGTGGCCACCGCCGAGTATCCGGCCCGCAGGCGCAGGCGGGCCGCAGTCAAACGGAGTGCGCAGGCATGAAGGCGGTCGTCATCCACCGTCACGGCGGGCCGGAGGAGCTCGTCTACGAGGATATCGAGACGCCTGAAGTCGGACCCGAGGACGTGCTCATCAATCTGGAGACGGTGGGCCTCAACCACTTCGACCTCGACGTCTGCGACGGCATCTCGGGCTATCTCAGCCTCGACATGCCGCACATTCTCGGTGTGGAAGGTGCCGGCACGGTCGCGGAGACCGGCGTCGCGGTGAGCGCCTTCCGCCCCGGCGACCGGGTCATGCCCTTCCTCACCATCACGTCTGGCCTCTGCCGGCATAGGGTGTGCAACTGCGCGCTCGGCATGGACAACATCTGCCTCGATTTCGAGAAGCTGGGCGTGACCTGCTGGGGCACCTACGCCGAGTACGTGAAGGTCTCCCACCACAACGTGCTCCGCATTCCCGACGGCGTCTCGGCGCTGGACGCGGCGGCGGGGCAGGTCGCCTTTGCCACGGCCTGGGAGCTGGTGGTGAAGAAGGCGCAGGTGCGCCAGGGCGAGGACGTGCTCATCAACGCCGCCGGCAGCGGCGTCGGCTCGGCGGCGATCCAGTGTGCCCGTGTTGCCGGCGCGCGAATCATCGCCACCGCCGGCTCCGACGAGAAGCTCGCGCGTGCTCGGCAGCTTGGTGCGGACGAGGTCATCAACTACAACGAGACGCCGGCAATCGGCGATGCCGTGCGCGACCTCACCGATGGCCGCGGCGTCGATGTCTGTATCGAGATGGTGGGCGGTTCGGTGCTACAGCAAAGCCTCGACGCGCTTGCGCTCAACGGGCGCCTGGCGACCTGCGGCGCGCACGCGGGCGAGAAGGTCGAGATCGACATGATCGAGTTTTTCCGCAAGCAGATCACCATGACGAGCTGCCACTTCGCGCCGAAGTCGACCAACCACGAGGTCCTTCGCCTGATGGAGCAGGGCACGCTCAGGCCGGTTATCGGCCAGGTCCTGCCGCTGGCCGAGATGCGCGCCGCTCACGAGCGACTTGCCGCGCGCGCAGTCTTTGGCAAGATCGTGCTCGAAGTTTAACGGGGCGAGCAATGGCTGAGCTTGAACTGCGTAAAGTCGATCGCTGGCATCACAGGCGCGTCATTCTCGACGAACTGAGCATGAAGGCGCCGTCGGCTCGCATTACCGCGATCCTGGGCGATGAGGAGTCGGGCCGCCTTACGGCACTCAAGGTCATCGCCGGGATCGAGAAGCCGCAAGGCGGTTCCATCCTGATCGACGGGGAGGAGGTGCTCGGGCAGCGGGAGGGAATTCGGGAAGCGGCGACGGTCTTCCGCTCAGCGGCACTGATGCCCCACAAGACGGCCCTCGAGAACATCGCCTATCCGCTCAGGATCGCCCGCTTCGACCGCGAGACCATTGAGGCCCGCGTGCTCGCCGTGGGCGAACACTTCGGGATCACCGACATACTCGCGCAGCGTCCCAAGAAGCTCACCGATGTTCAGTGCTACCAGGTCGGTCTCGCCCGCGCGCTGGTGCGCGACCCCGGGGTTTACCTTTTCGAGCTGCCGACGGAGGAGGAGCCGGACATCCGCGAGCTCGCCATCTCCGAGATGCAGCGGCTCAGGGATGAGTTCGGCCGCACCGTGGTCTATGCCGCCGGGACCGCCGAAGAGGCGCAGGATATCGCAGATTGGGTCGTCGTCCTCCACGAAGGCCGCAGGCTGCAGATGGGGAGTCCGGAGAGGCTCGTCAAATGGCCGGCCTCGCGCAGGGTGGCAAAGCTCTTCGGCGCGAGGCTCCGCGCCGCGCGCGTGGAGGACACGGAGATGGACGCGGTCACGGTCAGCCTCAAGGACGGGACCGTCCTCACGCTCCCCTGCGAGAGCGTTGAGGCGGCCGCCGGCGAGCGCGCCACGCTGGCCATCTGGCCGGAGCACATCGACCGCGAGGGCGAGACGGCGGGCTATCCGCCAGAGCACTGCTACCTGTTCAACGAGCGGGGACATCTGGTGGCGGGTCCCTCCGGGCCGCCGCCGAAGCCGAAACCGAAGCGCCGCTCCCGCCGGCGGTGAGAGGCGAGTCGGAGCTTCGCACCCGTCTTCGTTGTGAGGCTTGGTTCGCTGTTTTGCCGCAGTATTTCTCGCTGGCGATCCCACAATAGAACACAAATACCCCAATATATAGAGACAGATTAGAACATAACGACGATATGTTGTAAGTATTGATGGCGGCCGAAACATGCCGCCATCAGTGATTCATTGTGCGGGGCGAGCGGCCTCGTTGCCATTCATGCGTCGTCCGCACTAGAATGAAGCAGAAACGCCTGCCCCTAAAGAATTTTCCCTCAGATGATCGACCACGCTGCCGCGCGCCGCAATATGGTCACGGGCCAAATCATGACCAACCGCGTCACCGACGAGCGGCTGATCGATGCGATGGCGGAAATCCCGCGCGAGTGCTTCGTTCCGCACGCAAAGCGGGACGTCGCCTACGTGGATGAGGACGTCGAAATCGCGTCCGGTCGTTACCTGATGGAGCCCATGGTGCTCGCGCGCCTGTTGCAGGAAGCCGACATAACGGCGAACGACATGGTCCTCGATGTCGGCTGCGGCACGGGCTACGCGTCGGCGGTCATGGCCCGCCTCGCCGCCACCGTCATCGCTTTGGATGTCGACGAGGCTCTTGCTGCCGAGGCCGAGAGTGCATTGAGCGCCGTCGGTGCCGACAACGCGATCGTGGTGACCGGCCCGCTCGCCGAGGGTTATGACCAACAGGCGCCCTACGACGTGATCCTGGTGGGCGGCGCGGTGGATCACCTGCCGCAGGCGCTTGCGGATCAATTGGCAGAGGCGGGCAGGATCGTGGGCGTCGTGCGCGAGCCCGGCGGGCTCGGGCAGGCAACCCTCTGGGCGCGGCACCGGGGTGCGCTCTCAAGCCGCAGCCTGTTCGAGGCGACGCTTCCGTCGCTTCCCGGTATCGCCCGGCCCATAAGTTTCGAGTTCTAGATCGTGGACGGCGAGGTGCCCGCGCTCTCGGTCGGGGAATTCGCGGCGCTGCGTGCGGGCGAGGGGCCTTACACGCTGCTCGACGTGCGGGAGCCCTGGGAGGTGGCGCTCGGCGCGCTGCCGGAGGCGTTGACCATCCCCATGAACGCGCTGCCCGACCGGCTCGACGCTCTGCCTGCGGACCGCCCGCTGGTGGTGCTCTGCCACCACGGCCAGCGCAGCGCCCAGGTCACCGCCTGGCTCCACAGGCGCGGTTACGACAATGCGGTCAATCTGGACGGCGGCATCGACGCGTGGTCGCGCACGGTGGACCCCGCCATGCCGACCTACTGAAAGGAGCGGCCCATGACCCACACTCCACGGCACTCCTCGATCGGAAGACTCGCGCTCGGCGCATTGGTAGGCACACTCTTCGCCGGCGCGTCGGCGTTTACCCACGGCGCCGTCGCGCAGACCCTGGAGGAGGCGCTGGTCCTCGCCTACCAGAACAACCCGACCCTGCAGGCCGAGCGTGCCCGGCTCCGGGCGGTGGATGAGGAGGTGCCTGCGGCGCTGGCCGGCTGGCAACCCACGGTGGAGCTCGCCGGCGACATCGGTGCCTCGTACAGCAAGACAGACGGCATGGTTCCCAACGCCGGTAGCCATAGCGTTGCCCCCCACGGGGTCGGGCTTACGGCGACGGCCCCCCTCTACCAGGGCGGGCGGGTTTCCGCCCAGATCGATTCGGCCGAGAACCGGGTCAACGCAGGCCGCGCGCAGCTTCAGGCGGTGGAGCAGTCGATCCTGTTCAGCACGGTGACCGCCTACATGGACGTGCTCCGCTACGACGCCGAGATCGAGCTCAGCCGCAGCAGCGAGCGGGTGGTGGGCCGCCAGCTGCAGGCGGCGAGGGACCGGCTCGAGGTCGGCGAGGTGACGCGCACCGATGTGGCGCAGGCCGAGGCCCGGCTGGCGCAGGCGGGCGCGGAGCGTGTGGCGGCCGAGGGCGGCATGATGTCCGCCCGCGCCATGTACCAGCAGGTGACCGGCCGCCCGCCCGGCACGCTCTCGTGGCCGCCCGTTCCCATGGGTCTGCCGGAGACGGAGGAAGACGCCCTGACAGCCGCAAACGACGCCAACCCGTCGATCCGGGCGGCCTCGTACATCGCCCAAGCGGCGCAGTCGGATATCGAGACGGCCGCCGCGGCGCTCAGGCCGCAGGTTTCCATCGTCGGCGATGTGCGCCAGCGCTTCGACACCTCGGACCTCATCGAGCAGACCACCGATGCCTCGATCAGGGCCAGCGTGCGTGTGCCGCTCTATCAGGGTGGCGCCGCGAGCGCACGCATCCGCCAGTCGAAGCAGATCGCGGCGCAGCGGCTGCTCGAGCTCGATCAGTCCCGGCGCACGGTGCAGGAGCAGGTCGCTCAGGCCTGGAGAGCGCTCACGTCGGCGCGGGCCCAGATTACCGCATTCGAATCGCAGGTGGCCGCGGCGGCCGTCGCGCTGGACGGCGTCGAGCAGGAGACGCAGGTCGGCTTGCGCACCACGCTCGATGTGCTGGACGCCGAACAGGAGCACTTCAGGGCGCAGATCAACCTGGTCCGGGCGAAGCGGGAAGAGATCGTCGCCGCCTATCAGGTAAGGTCGGCGATCGGCGCGCTGACCGCACGGCAGCTTGGGCTTCCGGTCGACTTGTACGACCCTGAAGAGCATTATCGGAGCGTGCGCGGGAGCCCCGGAGGGTGGCTGTGGTCGGACGAATAATCGTTATCGACGCGGGAGAGTAGGGACATGGAGAAGCCGGCGCAGGCCGAACACCCTATCAACGAGGCAATGAAGCGACGCTGGAGCCCGCGCGCGTTCGACCCGCGTCCCATGCCCCGCGCGGACATCCTCATACTGCTGGAGGCCGCGCGCTGGGCAGCGTCGAGCTTCAACCAGCAGCCCTGGCACTTCCTGGTTGCGACCAGGGACCAGGAGGAACGGTTCGCGCAGCTACTGGACTGCCTGGTGCCCGGCAACCAGGTGTGGGCGCGGAACGCGTCGCTGCTCATCCTCACCGTGACCAAGCGCACCTTCGACCACAACAATTCGCCCAACAGCTGCTGCGTCCACGACATCGGCCTCGCCGCCTGCCAACTCGTCCTGCAGGCCACGGAGCTCGGCTACGCGACCCATCAGATGGCCGGCATCGAGGCGGACAAGATCCGGGAGGTCTATGGTGTGCCGGAGGGCTACGACCCTGTGACCGGGATCGCCGTCGGCTATCCCGGTGACCCGGATACCCTCCCCGAAGACCTCCGCGAGATGGAGTTGGGCGCGCGCACGCGGCGCCCCTTCAACGAGTACATTTTCGCCGACCGCTGGGGCCAGCCCGCCGGCTATTGACGGTTCCTGCCTGGACGGGCACGCGCGCTACCTGCGCGAAGACCGGCTGATCGATCTCGGAGCGAGGGATGTCCGACTTCCACGTCAGCGTCGGCGAGCAGGTCACGTTTTCCAAGACCGTCGGCGAAAGCGACGTCTACCTGTTCGCGGGCATCACCGGCGATCTGAACGGCCTGCACGTGAACGAGCAGTACATGTCCGAGACGTCCTACGGGCATCGCATCGCCCACGGGGCGCTGCTGGTCGGGTTCATGTCGACGACGTCCACCATGATGATTGCCCGCTGCGATGAGCGGGGAAGCGACGAGACTCCCGTCTCGCTCGGCTACGATCGCATCCGCTTCACCGCCCCGGTCTACATCAACGATACGGTGAGCGTGACCTATACAGTCGCCGAGATCGACGAGGAGCGCCGCCGCGCGCTATCCGACATCGAGGTGGTCAACCAGCGGGGCGAGACCGTTGCCGTGGCGCAGCACATCATCAAGTGGGTGCCGCAGGCGTAGGCGACCAGCGAACGAGGGAGACCGGATATGGCGCGCGCACTCTTGCAGGGGCAGGTCATCGCAGAGTCCGAGACGTGGGAGAGCGTGGAGGGCAACGTCTACTTCCCGCCGGAGGCCGTGAACCGCGCGTTCCTTGCGCCGAGTGAGACGACCACCGTTTGCGGCTGGAAGGGCACGGCCCATTACTACACGGTCGAAGTTGACGGCGCGCGAAACGCCGATGCGGCGTGGTATTACCCCGACCCCAAGCCGGCGGCCGAGAATATCCGCAACCATGTCGCCTTCTGGCGGGGTGTCACCGTCGAGACCTGAGTCCAGGCCGCAATCCGGCTGCGCACGCGCTCTCGCGCGGTGACGCGCGCAATAGAAAGCAGGAACGCCGATGCCTCGATATCTAAAGACCGGAATCAGCGATGCCGAAGCGGCGGAGGCCGACGAGAAGGTCCGCCGCGTTGTGGAAGACGCGTTGAACGACATCGCGAAGCGGGGCGATGTGGCCGTGCGCGAGATGTCGCTCAAGTTCGATCGCTGGGAGCGCGAGGACTTCCGGCTCAGCGAGGCGGAGATCGAAGCATGCCTGGACCGGGTGCCGGAGCAGGACCGCGGGGACATCCTCTTTGCCCAGGAGCAGATTCGCAATTTCGCGCAGGCCCAGCGCGACGCGTTGCAGGATGTCGAGGTCGAGACCCTGCCCGGTGTGGTGCTCGGCCACAGGAACATCCCGGTCAACGCGGTCGGCTGCTACGTTCCGGGCGGCAAGTACCCGATGGTGGCGTCCGCCCATATGTCGGTAGTGACGGCAAAGGTGGCGGGTGTCGAGCGCATCGCGACCTGCGCCCCGCCCTTCGAGGGCATGCCCGCGCCGGCGATCGTCGCGGCCCAGCATCTCGCGGGCGCCGACGAGATCTACGTGCTGGGCGGCATTCAGGCGGTGGGCGCCATGGCGCTCGGCACCGGCAGCATCGAGCAAGTCGACATGCTGGTGGGCCCCGGCAACGCCTTCGTGGCGGAGGCCAAGCGCCAGCTCTTCGGCCGCGTGGGTATCGACCTGCTGGCCGGGCCCACCGAGACCCTGGTGATCGCCGACGAAACCGTGGACGGCGAGCTCTGCGCCGCCGACCTCCTGGGCCAGGCGGAGCACGGGCCGACCTCACCGGCAACCCTGCTGACCAACTCCGAAACCCTCGCCCGTCAGACCATGGCCGAGGTCGAGCGCCAGCTCACCATCCTGCCGACGGCGGAGATCGCGGGCCAGGCGTGGCGCGACTACGGCCAGGTGATCGTCTGTGACACGTTGGACGAGATGGTGGCGGTGGCGGACGAGATCGCCGCCGAGCACGTACAGGTGATGACCGAGGACGCGGACTGGTTCCTCGAGCGTATGACCAATTACGGTGCGCTCTTCCTTGGCCCGCGCACCAACGTCTCTTACGGCGACAAGGTGATCGGCACGAACCACACGCTGCCGACACGCAAGGCCGCGCGCTACACCGGTGGCCTCTGGGTCGGCAAGTTCCTCAAGACCTGCACCTATCAGCGGGTTCTGACCGACGAGGCCTCGACCATTGTGGGCGAATACTGTTCGCGCCTCTGCGCCCTCGAAGGCTTTGCCGGGCACAAGGAGCAGGCGGACATCCGCGTGCGCCGTTACGGCGGCATAAACATTGCCTGATTCCGCAGCAGACGACGCGCTGCCGAAGACGCCGTCCTTCCGGCTGGACGGAAAGCGCGCGCTCGTCACCGGCGCGAGCCGCGGCCTCGGCCGCGCCTGCGCCGCCGCGCTCGCCGAGGCCGGTGCCCATGTCGTGCTCGCGGCGCGGGGCCAAGACGCGCTGGAGCGAGTGGCGGACGAAATCGCGGTTACGGGCGGGAGGACGGAGACGCTCGCGCTCGACATTGCGGACGTCGAGCGGGCCGCGGAAGCGCTCACGACGCTTGGGACGGTCGACATTCTCGTCAACAACGCCGGCGGCAACCGCCCGGCGCCGCTGCTCGATGTGACGGTGGAAGACTTCGACGCCGTGATGGGCATCAACGTGCGCGGCGCCTATTTCTGTGCCCAGGCTGTGGCGCGAGAGATGGTCACCGCGAATCGGGGCGGTGTCATCATCAACATGTCCTCCCAGATGGGCCATGTCGGCGGGCCGCGGCGCACGGTCTACTGCGCCACCAAGCATGCCATCGAGGGCATGACCAAGGCGATGGCGATGGATTTGGCGCCATATAACATCCGGGTTAATGCCATTGGTCCAACCTTTATTTCGACTCCGATGACTCGTCCGTTCCTCGAAGATCCGGCGTTCAAGGAAGACACGCTGAACCGTATTGCGCTCGGTCGACTCGGCGAGATTTCCGACGTGATGGGGGCAGTTGTGTTTCTGGCGAGTGACGCTGCTAGCCTGATAACGGGCGCGAGCCTGTTAATTGATGGAGGTTGGACCGCACAATAAGGTTATATTAATCACTATATGTTATTGAAGTTGAGGCGAGGTCACCGCATTGATGGCGCAAATTCCTCCGTAATTTCGGTGAGTTGTTCAGCAATTCGTCTTGCTGTATGCCTCCTAAATCCACGGGTATACTTTTTGGTAATATCAACCAAACGGTAACTACCCAGGTACCCCGCCGCCAGATCTGAGTGCGTGCTGATGTTGGTCGCCGCCGGTGCCGTTTGGCCGTCGGCGCATCGATGATCTGCCCCTTGACTGTATAGGCGCGCTCGCCTATGGGTTGCTCTCTCGCATGAGAGGAGCAGCCGGTGGGGTATTTCGGATCGAAGGCGACGACCGGTCTGAGCCAGGCGCTGATTGCGCTGATGCCCCCGCACTCTGTCTATATCGAGAGCCACTTGGGGGGCGGGGCGCTGATGAAGCGCAAGCCTGCGGCCGTGCGCTCGATCGGGATTGACCGCGACGAGCGGGCGCTTGAGTCCTTCGACTGTGGCTACCCGGTGGAGTTGGTGCACGGCTGCGCCCACTCCTTTCTGGCCTCGTTCCCGTTCCTGGGCCCGGAGCTGGTCTACAGCGATCCGCCCTATCTGCACGCGACCCGGCGTTCGTCGCAGCGCTACCGCTTCGAGTACGAGGAGGCCGACCACGTCGCGCTCCTCGAACTGCTCAAGGGTCTGCCCTGCCAGGTGATGGTCTCGGGCCACCCGTCTGCGCTCTATGACGAGTTGCTGGCGGGCTGGCGCCGGCTGGCGCTGCAGGTGACGACCCAGGCCCAGGTGCGGACCGAGGTGGTGTGGTTCAACTTCGCGCCCGACCGGGTGCACTGGGCGAGCTGCGCGGGCCGCAACTTCACCGACCGCCAGCGCATCAAGCGCAAGGCGGCCAACTGGGGCCGGCGCTACGAGGCCATGCCGGCGGGCGAACGCCTGGCGGTGCTGGCCGCGATCATGGCCGTCGAGGCTGACGAGGGTTTGTGACAGTGTCGCGCTGGCACGCGGACCTCGCCGCTCACGACGAGGCTTTCGCGTGCCTGCAGGACCTTTTCACCCCACAATCCTTCGCGATGACCGCCGTCAAAGCCATCCGGGAATGGGGCCAGGGGCTGCTTCGCCTGAGCGCGGCGCTGGTCAAGGAGAACGACGCGCTGGAGCGGGAGAACGCCCGCTTGCGCGAGCGGATCGCCGAACTTGAGCGCAGCGCCGCGCTCGACAGCACCACCAGCTCCAAGCCGCCGGCCAGCGACGGCCTGAAGAAGAAGAGCGGAGACCAGGAGAAGAAGAGCGGAGACCAGGAGAAGCGCACCCGGAGCCGGCGCGGCAAATCCGACAGGCCCAGCGGCGGTCAGCCGGGCCACAAGGGAACCACCCTGGAGCGGACCGAGAACCCGGACCACGTCGTGGATCATGATCCGTCCGCCTGTGAGGGCTGCGGCGCGCCGCTGTCGGACGCCGACCGTCACGGAGCCCCCGTCTGCCGGCAGGTCTTCGATGTGCCCGAGCCGCAGCCCCTCGAGGCCACCGAGCATCGCGGCCATCGCTGCCTCTGCGCCGCCTGCGGTACCATGACAACAGCCGCCTTCCCGAACGGCGTGAGCGCCCCGGTCCAGTACGGGCCGCGCATCACCGCGTGGGTGACCTACCTGCTGCACGCTCAGTTCATTCCGGAGAAGCGCGTCGCCGAGGTCATGAGCGATCTCTTCGCGGTCAAGATCTCAACGGCCACCATCGCCGCCATGGGCCGGCGCACCGCCCGGCGCTTCGAGGGCTTCCTCGATCGTGTCGCAGAGATCATCCGCACCGAAGCCCCGGTCAAACACCTCGACGAGACCGGCATCCGCATCGCCGCCCGGACCCATTGGCTCCACGTGCTGTGCACCCCGTTGCTGACCATCCTGCGCGTCGCCAGCGGGCGCGGCCATTTCGACGAGAAGCTCAACGGCATCGTCATCCATGACGACTATGCCACCTACTTCGCTCTCGAGGGCGTGCGCCACGGGGCCTGCAACGCCCATCACCTGCGTGAGCTCCAGGCCCTGATCGAGATCGAGAAGGAAGACTGGGCAACGAGCACGCACCAGCTGCTCTCCCGTGCCAACAGAGCCGCCCGCTTCGGCTGTCTGTTCGCCCATGGCCTGCCCGCTTCGCCCGCAAGAATGATCGCGACGTGCCCGCATCACTGGTCGCCCGCATCTCGCGAGCCTGGGACCGCATCCTCGAACGTGCCATCGCCGCTCACGAAGAGATGCCGCCGCTCCAGACCGGAAAGCGCGGACGACAAAAGCGCCGCATCGGTCACAACCTCGCGCTCCGGCTCCAGAAGTACAAGGAGGGGTGCCTGCGCTTCCTCACCGACCCGCGAACCCCGTTCTCGAACAATGAGGCGGAGCGCGATCTGCGAATGGGCAAGCTGCGTCAGAAAATCTCAGGCGGCTTCCGCTCGATGCAAGGTGCCTGCGACTTCGCCAACCTGCGGTCCGTCATCGCCACCGCTCGAAAACAGCGCTGGAATGTCCTCGAAACCCTGGCGCACCCCGATCCCATGCAGCTAATCCCGGTACTGCGCTTCTGAAATCCCCCGCCGCTCCGCTCCACGTCAGCGGCACCAGGCCAGAGGCATCAGTCCATCACGCGTGAGTGCTCGGCGGAATCAGACCTGGGCAGTTACACCAAACGGGGTATTTTCAATCGTGCATATTTTTTGATATATGACGAGCACATACAATCCGCCGGTTTCACGGAGATAAATTTATGGCCAGACGATCTTTCACCAAGATCGACGAGAGCACGTTGACAAAAGGGCAACTTCGCAAGCTCGAAACGCTGCGCAGATCTGTAGGCGACGAGATCGGTGAGCGCGCGTTTGCCGCATGGATCGCCACACAACCGAAACCGGTGGTGATCGAAAGGGATCTCGACGCCGAATTGATTGTCGATACACTCTGGCCGCTTGTCCGGGACGGTGCGCTGGCAATTCCGCGAGGCGGCTACTTGATCCGGCGCGGGCGTAATCGCGTTATTGTCGAGCCCGTGAGGACGTAGAAGGGCACAGGCGGGGCCCGTTTTACGGGGCCGCTGGGCTGGAAAACAGGGCGGCTCGAAGCGTCTCAATCTTGTCCCGCGCTCGGTCATAAGGCCGGTTGCGCACGTCTTACAACGATCGACAGCAGCACTGTTTTTGTCTGGGAAGGCCACCGTTAAATCGTGCGCAGCTGGCGGTTTCGAGCGCTCTGCGAGTGAGGGGAAAAGAATCTAACACTTCGGACCATGGTGCGGTGCACGGGGCCGCCGGCATGCGGCATTGTCCGCGCCATGAACGCTCACTCACCCTCTGACCCCCGGGTCCTGAAACCGCGCACCTGCGACACTCTCTCGCTCCCGCGCTCCTTCGACACTCTTTCAATCCCGCGAGCCTTGGGCGCGACCGGAGGCGCGCGATGAGCGCCCTCGACGGCTGGATCGACGTCTGCCGTGCCGGCACTTGGCGCGACATCGCCGGCCGCGAGGTGGCGATCGACGAGGCCCGCCTCGATCGCATCGTCGCCGAGCACGCCGCCGCCGACCCTGCGCCCGTCGTCGTGGGTCACCCGGAAGCCGACGCGCCAGCCTACGCCTGGATCGAGAGCCTGCGCCGCGTCGGCGACCGGCTGCAGGCGACGCTGCGCGACATCGCGCCTGCCTTCCGCGAGGCGGTCGAGGCCGGGCACTACGCCGGCCGCTCGATCGCGCTCCAGGGCGACACGCTGCGCCATCTCGGCTTCCTCGGTGGCCGTGCGCCAGCGGTGCCGGGGCTCGTACCGACGTGTTTTGCCTCCGCGCCGGAGACGGTGATCGCCTTCGTCGACAGCGCCGCCGAGGCTTCGCAGCAATCATCCGACGCACACCCCGATTCTCCCCTTGCTGCCGAGGCGGAAGAGGACGAGGTAGACGACCGAGATCGCGCCCTCTCTGCGCCCGAGTGCGACGAGGAGGACGGTGATCGCGTGGAGTTGGCCGACCGCGAAGCCGCGCTGGCTGCACGAGAGACCGCGTTGCTCGCGCGCGAGGCGGCAGCAGCGGCCGATGACAGGCGGCGGGCGGCCGAGGCGGCGATCGTGCCCCATGTGGAAGCGGGGCGGGTCCTACCTGCGGAACGGGCGGCGCTTGTTGCGCTGCTCGCCGCGCTCGGCGACGAACAGAACACCGACGACGAGGGCGCCGCAGGCGGGCACGCCACCATCGCCTTCGCGTCGGCTTCCGGCGGCGAGGAGCGGATGCGGCCCGCCGCCATTCTGGAACGGTTCATCGAGGGCCTGCCCAGGCGCGTGGATTACCGGACGCTCGCGGGTGGCCTGGTGCCGGGCGCGTCGGGTCAAGCGGGCACTCACGAGGATGCGGGAAACGACAGCGAGCGGATCGCTGCCGAGGCCCGCGCGCTGATGGCGGCGGAAGCGGGGAGGGGCATGTCGCTCACCCCCGCCGAGGCCGTTGACCGGGCGCGCGCCAAGCGCGGGCTCGGCATCGAAGGAGGAACCCAATGAGTCATGTGCTGATGTGGCGGGCGGTGGACGCCGGCGGTGCCGTGGCCCCCCACCGAATCGTCAAGTACGGCGACGGCGACGGCAAGGTGGTGCAGTCCGCCGCCGCTGCAGACGCCCACGTCGGGGTCTCCGGCCGGGCGTCGGCGGCCTCGGGTGGGCGTGTCGAGATCGCCCGCACCGGTATCGCCGACATCGAATACGGCGCCAACGTCGCGCGGGGCGCGCTGCTCACGGCGGACTCCGACGGCAAGGCGGTAACCGCCGCCGACGGCAACCGCGTCATCGGCATTGCCGAGGTTTCCGGCGCCGCCGGCGACATCGGCCAGGTGCTGCTCGCCCCCGGCCTTCACTGAGGGAATCACCATGGATCTGCACACCACCCAGCTCGCTTCTGGCCCCTACGAGGTCCAGACCCGGCTCACGCAGATCGCGCAGGCGGCGATGCCGTCCGGCCTGATCGCCGACGAGGTCTGCCCGCGCGTCCGCACCGGCTACAAGTTCACCTACACCACGCTCACCGAGGAGGACCTGCTCACCATCCCGGACGTGCGGGCCTCCCGAGCCGGGCGCCTCAATCAGGTCGAGTTCGGAGCCACAAACACCACCGCGAGCGTCGTCGATTACGGCCTGGAAGATCCGGTCCCCTCCCGCGACATCGAGGAAGCGCGCGCTCAGGAGGTCGCCTACGACCCGCTGGAGCAGGCCGCAATCTCCACCGCCGAACTGGTGAAGCTCGCGCGCGAGCGGCGCGTGGCCGACTTGGTGACAACCGCGTCCAGCTACGCGGCGGGCCACTCCGCCACGCTCAACGGCAACGCCCAGTGGAGCCACGCCAGCTCGAACCCGCGAAAGGCGATCCTGGAGGCTCTCGACGTGCCTCTCGTCCGCCCCAACGTGCTGGTTTTCGGCCAAAAGGTGTGGACCGCGCTCCGCCAGCATCCGAAGATCGTGGAAGCGGTGGCTGCCACCGGCGCCGGCGACCAGGCCTCCGGCATCGTCGTGAAGGAGGCGGTGGCCGAGCTCTTCGAGGTCGACCGCGTGCTGGTCGGCATGGCCTGGTATCAGAGCGCCAAGCGCGGCCAGGAGGACAGCTTCGCCCGCCTCTGGGGCAAGCACGCCTGCGCCATCCACGTGCGCCGCGACATAGCGTCGTCCCGCGACCGGATGCCCAAGTTCTGCTGGACCGCCGATGCCCTCGGCGGGTTGCAGGTCGGCACCTACGAGGAGCCGGCGCGCGGCGTCAACCGTGGCTCGACCGTCGTCAAGGTCAGCGAGTGCGTCAAGGAGCTGGTGGCCTACAGCCGCGCCGGCTACCTCTGGCGCAACGCGGTGTCCTAGCCGATGGCGCGACCCCCTTCCGCTCGCCCACCGGACCACCTGTGCGGCCTCGGCTATTCGCCAGCGGACCCGCGCCAGTCGGACGCTGAGCGCAAGGTCTGCTGGCATGCCGAGCGCCTGCTGAACATGGTCCACACCTATTGCCAAATCCGCGATTCGTGGACCGGGTGGCTACGTGGCGACGCCATGAGCCGCACCCTCTACGAGCGGATCGTGCCCGAGATGCGCGCGCTGCAGGGCGCCGAGCGGCGCGTCATCGGCACACCGAGCGTCACCCTGCTCGCGGTGCTCGACTACGCCGCCCGCGCGCGCAAGGCGGTGCCGGCCTACACGCCACGCGAGACCATCGACTATCCGCAGCCGCCTGTCTCGGAGGCGGTGCGGGAGGCGTGCGAGCGAATGAGCGCGGCCGCCGAGCAGGCCGCGCTTGCCGCCCGCCAGGCCAGCGCCCGCGAATACGCCGCCCGCATGACGCAGGCGATCGAGCGCGAGCGGGCGGAGGAAACGCGGCGCCAACAGGCCATGGCCGACGCCGGCGTGACCGAGACGCCGGAGGAGGCCAAACGGGCGAGGGCCGCGCTGGAGGCACGCATCGCGGTCTATGAGCGCGAGCGTCGTCGCGCACTGACCGGGGCCGGACTCGGCCCCGACGGTGAGGTGGAGGAAGAGGGGGACGAAGCGACGGCTCGGCCGGTACCCGAGGCGGGCCTGACCGTCGCCTGGCGGGAAATGCGGCGCCGCTTTGGAAAGACATTCCTGGAGCCGACGCCCGAGACCGCACCGGCGTTCGTCCGCCGGCTCGTCCTCGTGGATTGCGGCAGGCGTGGTGGCACGCTGCGCGCGTTCGGCGAGCCCGCGCTGGACGGCCGGCGCGAGACCATCAACGGCGTCTCCGTCCGCTTGGTTCATCGCCGCCGAGATCGTTTCGAGGTCTCTCTCACTCCCACCCAAGTGCGGGAGATGCGGGGTCGCGCCGGGAGGCGCGCGGAAACATGACCTACGCCACCCGCGCGGACATGGAGGCGCGCTTCGGAGCGGAGGAGGCGCTGGATCTTGCCGGGATGCAGACCGGGCGGATCGAGGCCGCGCTCGCGGATGCGGCGGCCGAGATCGACGGCGCGCTCGCCTCCGCCTATCGCCTGCCCCTAGGCGGGGGCTCCTGGCCGCGGCTCGCGGCAATCGCCTGCGATCTCGCCCGGCGCGCACTCTACGACGACGTCTCGCCGGGGGAGGTGACCGCGAGAGCCGAGCGGGCGCAGGCGGCCCTTGTCCGCCTCGCGTCCGGTGAGGAGGCACTTCTCGACGCCGCCGGCGACCCGGTGCCCCGGCACGACAGGGCGGCGCGCGGCGGCCCCACGCCGTCCCTGACACCCGACACCCTGGCGGGGCTTTGAATGATGGCCCTACCGCTTCGCTGCATGAGGGCTCGATGATGGTGGCCCAACGGATCAGCGTGGAAGTCGAGGGCGCGGCGCTCGACGCAGGGCTCGAGCGTGTGGCAGCGGCGCTTGCCAACCCTTCCGCTGCCATGGACCAGATCGGGCGCTACCTCGTCGCCTCAACGCTGCGACGCTTCGAGCGTGAGCGCGGGCCCGACGGCAAGCCCTGGCTGAAAAGCGCCCGCGCCATCGCGGACGGCGGCCGCACCCTCACCGATACTGGCCAGCTGCGAGGCTCCATCGCACACACGGTCACCGACGGCGGCCACGCGGTCGAAGTCGGCTCGAACGTCGTCTACGCCGCCATCCACCAGTTCGGCGGGCGCGCGGGCAGGGGCCGCAGGGTGACGCTCCCGGCGCGCGCCTATCTCGGCATCGACGAGCACGACCGGACCAACATCCTGGGCATCGTCTCGCGCGCGCTTGAGAGGGCGGGGACATGACCCTCGCCGCGCTGGAAATGCACCTCGCCGACGCCATGGCCGAACGCCTCACCGCGCTCGTGGCCGACGACCGTGCGCCCGTCTTCGCCGCCGTGCTCAGCGCCCTGGATACGGCCGCGCTCACCGCCTGGCCCAAGACGCCGGCGGCGCTGGTCCTGCCCATCTCCGACGAAGCGGAGGAGAGCACGACGCGCCGGGTCGAGAACCCGCCGGTGCAGCACGTCGTCCGCATCGGCGTCTCGATCATGGTGGCGGCACCCAACGACCGCAGCGGCGCGCGCGGGCGCGGGCGCCTCTCTGCCCTGCTTGCGCAGGCCAGGCAGGCGCTCGCCGGCTGGACACCGCCTGGCCAGCGGGAGGTGCTGTCCTTCCGCCGCGGGCGGTTGGTCTCGCTGGAGGACGGGCGCCTGCAATGGCTCGACGAATACGAAATCCGCCGCATCGCCCGCGCCGGCGTGGTGGAAGCGGAATAGGGGGATACGCGAATGACCGCGCGAAACATCGACAAGCGCACCGACAACATCGTGATCGGGGCGGGTGAGGTCTATCTGGACCTCCACGAGGGCGGCGTACCGACGGGCGAGCGCTATCTCGGCGACGCCGTAGGGGCCGCGCTGGAGATCACCACCGAGGAGACCACGGTCTTCTCCGGCTCGGGGCCGGTCGCGCGGGAGCTCGCGCGCATCGCCCGCAGCGTCAGCCGCACGGTAACGCTCACCCTCCACGACATCAGCCTGGAGAACCTGGCTCTCTTCGCGGTTGGCGCGGTGAGGCGGCTCGGAGCCGCCGCGCAGGTCTCGGGCGAGCCTGCGACCTTCCAGCCTGGCCGCTGGTATCAGCTTGGCGGCGCCGCGCGGCCCGCCGGCATTCTCAGGCTGGATACGCCAGTTAACAAGGCGGCGGCGATCAGTGCCGTGACCGTCGCATCGACGGCACAGACACCGGTGACGGCGGCGCAGGCGATCGCGGCCGAGCGCTTCGGCGACGGTGCCAGCGAGACCGAGCAGACCGGCCAGTACATCGTGGACTACGCCCGCGCCCGCATCTTCTGGCTGCCGGCAGACCACGCGCTGCATGAGCCGAAGGCCGGCATCGCGGATGGTACCGGGGTCGGGATCGACTATACGCCGGACGATACGGCGCGGGACCAGGTGCAGGGCGCGCTCGGCCAGGTCATCGGCGCGTTTCGCTACATCGAGGATGCCGCCGAGGGCCGGGGGCGGAACATCTACGCGCCGCGCTGCTCGATCCAGCCCGCCGGCGGGCTGACCCTGCTCGACGGGCGCTCGTCCGAGCAGCAGATCCGCCTCGCCGTCTCGATGCTGGAGTCAGGCGGCGGGCAGCCCGCGCTCTACATCGACGGGCAGTCCACATGACGGGAGTGGGCGACGAGCTCGCGGTGCTGTTCCCGGATCGTGATGTGACGGTGCACGACCCGGATACGGGCGAGCAAGTTTCGCTCACCGTGCGTGAGTACCGCTTCCGCGAAGGGCTGGAGGCGACGGCTATTGCGCGGCCGTTGATCGCGGCGTTGGCGGGGCTGGTGCCCGACGCGGCCGAGGACGAGGGACCGGACGCCCTGGCGATCGAGAGTGCGCTTGCATCCCACGCCGCTCTCTGGCTGGAGCTTGCCGCTCGTGCCAGCAGCCGGGATGCGGCGTGGCTTGCCCGCCTGAGCGATGCCGACGGCCGCGCCCTCTCGGACGCGATGTGGGCGGCAAACGGCGGATTTTTTTTGCGCCGCGTGGTGGCCCAGTCAGCAGCACGGGCGAAAGCACGGGCGGAGAGCCCGTGCCGCTCTACCGCGTGCTCGACGCCCTCGTCCGCGCCGGCCACGGACGCGGCCACTTCGATCTCAGCGAGCGTCTGACGTGGCGGCAGATCGTCCTCTTCTTCCGCGCGGCGACGGAAATTTTGTCCGGTGATTGAGGGATACAATTAATGCCCGGTGATCTCGAGCTCGCGCTCCGTGTCCGCGCAGACATGCAAGAGGCGCTGCAGGGGATCGGCGCGCTCAATCGGTCCCTCGGGGATACCGCGCAACGGGGCGACAAGGCCGGTGCCGCGCTGTCAGGCGCCGCGGGCTCGACACAGACGTTTGCGGTGGCGCTCGGCAGCCTGGGTCGAGAGAGCGAGAGCACCCTGGAACAGGCCAGGACCGCGGCCGAGAGCGCCTTCGGCGCAATGGAGTCCGCGCTCACGCGCTTCGTCACCACGGGCAAGCTCTCGTTTTCCGGCTTCGTCGATTCCGTGATCGCCGATCTCACCCGAATCGCGACGCGCCGCTTTATCGTTCAGCCGCTCGCCAATTCCCTGTTTGGCGCCTTCGGCGGGGGGAGCGCTCCCGATGCCGACCTGTTTGGCCGCTTGCAGGCCGGCGTCGGCCACCAGGGCGGCTTGGTCGGCGCCTCGGGCGGCGTCTCGCGCACCGTGCCGGCCGGTGTCTTCGCCCTCGCGCCCCGCTTTCATGGCGGCGGGATTGCGGGGCTCAGGCCGGGCGAGGTGCCGATCATCGCAGAGCGCGGCGAGGTTATCTTGCCGCGCGCCTCCGGCGCGACCGTGCCGCGCGGGGCGCCCTCGATCGAGATCAATTTCGAGAATCGCGGCACGCCGCAGCGCGAGGTGGGCCGCGAGGTGCGGCTCGATCCGCGCGGCCTGATCGTCACCATCGTTACCCAAGACCTCGACGCCGGCGGGCCGGCGTCGCAGGCGATCGCGCGCCGCTTCGGACTGAGGGACGCAGTGGCATGAGTGCTGGCGGCCTGGTGTGGCCCGATTACGTCGCAGTCGAGGCGGACGGCTACGGCGTCGCCGACGATCCCAACGTCGCGCGCACGCCCTTCGACGACGGCTTCGTCCGCCAGGAGCGGCGCTTTGCATCCGCGCTCACCGCGCTGCGCCTTACCGTGCTGATCGCGAACGACGACGACTATGAGCGCTTCCGCACGTGGGCCGGCGACTGCGCGCACGGCTGGTTCGCCTGGACCGCGCCCGAGACCGGCGCCCTGCATCAAGCCCGCGTGCGCGGCGGCGCCGGCGGGATCGAGTACACCGCGCACGTCGGCGGCGACGGCCGGCGCTCGTGGGACGCCACGCTCACCCTTGAGGGCGTCAGACTGTGAAGACTCTTCATCTCCCTCAATCGCATCGCGCGCCTGCGCGCGTGGCCGCGCGACGCAGTCGCGCCGTCCGGGCCTGCGGCCCGATCCCGCTCATGTTCAACGGAAGGAGTCCAGATACCATGCCTATCTCTGCGGCGGAACAGAACCGGGCGGCGCTCGCCATCGCGAATGCCGGCGACGATTATCTCGCGCTCGCCACGGCCGATCCCACGTCGGCGGGCAACAACCTGATCGCGGCCGCCGGCCGGGTCGCCATCAACCTCGGCCGCGTGAACGCCGACCCGGCCGGCGAGGTGAAGAACCTCGCGGCGGTGGACTTCGCGCCGACCGGCCTGGTCCAGAACGCCACGCACTTCGCCATCATGTCGGCCGCCGCCGGCGGCACCGTGCGCGCCTGGGGTCCGCTTCTCGACGCGGCCAACAACCCGGCCACGATCTCGCAACAGACCACCGACGACATCCTGCGCGTGGCGGCGGGCGCCGTCGTCGTGCGCATTCCCGCCGGCACGATCTAGCCCTCAAGTAGCGCAGCGGTAGGGCGCGAACGAGGGCGGCGGGGCGGCGCATGACGCGGCAGGTCCTCCAACTTGCCGGCCTTCAGGTCGAAACCGGATGGCAGGGCGCCGTCCTGATCGACCCTGCCTTCGTCGTGGGCGGGGGCGTCGCCTATTTGCGCCATATCCAGCGCGTCGGCATCAGCGTTCGCATTCGGCTTTCGGCGACCGAGACCGACGAGCCGCTCGACGCCCGGCCCGAGTTCACCGGCGCGCTCGAAACCGCCGACGAGGCCTTCACCTTCGCCGGCACCGACGGTGCCACCTTCACGTTGAAAGGCCCCGGCCACGCGGACAACGACTTCGCGGACCCGAGCGAGCCCTACTTCTGGACGCCGGACAACAACACCGCGATGACCGCGTGGTTTGCCGAGCGGGCGGGCAACTTCACCTTCACCATCGACGACGGCGTGGAGCCCTCCACCGCGATAACGGGCGTGGCCGAGGCCGGCGCGGCGGAGGCCGCCGCCACGGTGGCGCGGGTGCCGCAGCTCACGCTCGCGGACTTCGACGCGGCCGGGCTTGAGCTCGACCTGCTCGCGCTGATCCGCGCCGGCTCCGGCTCGGGCGGCACCATCTTCGCCGTTCCGCCGCGCGGCACCGTGGGCGCGCTGCTCGACGGCGAGCTCGGCATCGGCGCGAGCGAGGCCGCCATCACCCGGATCAGGCGGCGCAACGGCGCGTTCCTCATGATTAACGACAACGCGCCGCTCGTGCTCGCCGACCACTTCGGCAGCGCCGGCGCCGGCGCCGATCTCACGGTCTATGTCCAGACCGTCGACGGCCTCGGCAGCTTTCCCGCCTCGACGTTCTCGAATGCGGGCGGCCACTTCGTCCAGTTCGGCCCGATCGGCGGCGACGATCTGACGATCGTCAACGACATCGACAATGGGCAGAGCTTCATCCTGGCGTTCGCGCGCCCGGCTATCACCGCGATCGCAGTGCGGGGCAGTGCTGCCGCCGGCGCAGCCGAGGTCGCCGCCACGGTGGCGCGCGTCACGCCCACGATCCACACGCCGGGCGGCGTCGCCGCCGCAGGCCCGCCCGAGGCGAGCGCCCGCGTGCGCCGCATCGACGCCCATGCCATCGCCGGCCGGGCCGACGCCGGCGGGCCGCTGGCCTTCGCCCGGCTCAGGCGCATCGCACACCTGCGCGTGCGTGGCCTTGCCGAAAGCGGCGTGCCGCAGGTCTCGGCCCGTGTCCACCGCGTGCCACCGGCCTCCGAACACTTCGCCCGCACGATCCGCGAAAGCGCGCCCGAGCGCCGCGTGCTCACCGCGCTTGAGATACGCCACCCGGCGGTGCCGGACCCGGTGCGCGTCGTCAACGATACCGAGGACCGCACGATCGAAGGCAACCGCTACGTCGCGCTCCGCTTCGACGCGCGCCTCGCCGATGACGTGGAAGGACAGGCGCCGCAGGCCGAGCTTGCGATCGACAACGTGGGCCGCGCGCTCACGCAATGGGTGGAAGCGGCGGGCGGCGGCGCCGGCGCCACGGTGCGCGTCATGCAGGTGCTCGACATCTCGGCCCCCGAGGTCGAATGGGAGCTCACGATGGACGTGGCCGGCGTGCAAGTGGACGCCGAGCGCGTGACCGCGCGGCTCGGCTTCGACCCGCTGCTCGGTCGCGCCGCCGTGGTCATGCGCCACGATCCCCAAACCTCGCCGGGGTTGTTTTGAGCGCGGCAGCCGCACGTCTTTGGATCACCGATGCCGGGCCGCAGGCCCGGACGGCGCGCCAGCGCCGCGCGCCGCAGGCGCGGAGCCAAGCGAGCGGAGCGAGCGCCCGGCGATTGAGGGAAATGAATAGAGTCCGCGCGCCCGGCGCTGGACTGGCGCCATGACGGGACTTCAACATTGGGCCGAGGCCTACATCGGGCGGCCCTGGATTGCCGGCGAGCACGACTGCGCCGACTTCGTTGTGGCGGTGCTGCGCCAACAGTTCGGGCGCGAGCTCGCGCTCCCGGCGCACGAACCCGACGACGGCGCGCGTGCCCGCGCGACAAGCGTGCGCGCGTGGGACCGGCAGATCGCCGCCCTGCGCGCCGACTATGCCGAGCCGACGGACGCGCCGCAGGACGGCGACGGCGTGCTCATGTACGCGCGCGGGGCGCGGCGGCTGCGCCGCTATCACCTCGGGCTATAGGCCGACGTGGGCGGCGAGGCGCACGTCCTACATTGCCAGGACGGCGCCGGCTCGATCCTGCATCCCATCCGCGACCTCGCGCTCCGCGCACTTGAGCTTGAGGGGGTTTATCGGTGGCTTCCGCCCTCAAGTAGCGAAGCGATAGGGCGGACATGAAGTTCCCTCAGTCGCCGGGCGCAGACTCTTCTGGCGCGCTACCGCTTCGCTGCTTGAGCGCGCCCAAGATAACCACCGACATGTGGCCGCACCCGCTCACGGCGGAAGGCCGCGAGACGCACCCGGCCGTGGTGCTGCCGGGCGCCACCCTCGCCGATCTCGTGGCGGACGCGCTACCCGGCGCGTGCACGCTTGGGGCGTCCGCGCTACCGCTTCGCTGCTTGAGCGCGGACGCCTCTATAGAGACCGCGATCGACGGCCGGCCCGTGCCGCGCGCGGCGTGGTCGAGCACGCGGCTGGGCGACGGGCAGATCGTGACACTCCGCGCCACAGCGGGCGACGGCGGCGGCGACAAGAACCCGCTGCGCATCCTGCTCCAGCTCGCCGTGATCGTCGCCTCCGTCTTCGTGCCGCCGCTGATTACCTCAAGCCTGCTCGGCCAGGCTGCGATCGGCGCCGCCATCTCGATCGTCGGCGGGCTCATCATCAACGCCCTCGCGCCGCTGCCCACGCCCGACCAGGCGCAGGCCGCGCGCGCCGAGCCGGTCTACAGCCTCACCGGCGGCGCCAACCGCGCGCGCCCCTATGAGCCCTTGCTCCTTGTGCTCGGCGAGCACCGCGTCTTTCCCGATCTCGGCGCGGCCGAATACACCGAGATCGTCGGCGACGATCAGTTCTTGCACCAGATATTCAACTTCGGCCTCGGCGCGCTCGACGTGGACGCGCTCAAGATCGGCGACACGACGCTCGACGCCTTCGAGGAGGTGCAAACCGAGTTCGGCGACGCGCAAGGCCGCATCGCGCTGGTCGCCGGCAATGTGGACACCGAGGCCGGCGCGGCGCTGGACGATACCGCCTTCGTCGAGCGCGCCACCGCCCCCGGCACGCACCGCATCGGAATCGACCTTGGCGGGCGCCTCTTTCGCGTGAACGAGCGTGACGGCGCGATTCAGGGCCATAGCGTCGAGATCGAGATCGAGTGGGACGCGCCGGGTCTGGCGGTCGAGCGGCGCACGCTCACGCTCACGCACGATCGCCAAACCCTGCTCAGGCGCACCCTCGCCTATGACCTGGGCAGCGCCCGAGACTGGACCGTGCGCGTGCGCCGCACGAACGACCCCAGCACCGACGAGCGCACTTTCGACGATCTCGCCTGGACGGCGTTGCGCTCCTATCAGCCGGACGAGGCCGACTATGAGGGGCAGACCCGGCTCGGCGTGCGCATCCGCGCCTCCGGGCAGCTCACCGGCCGCCTCGATCGCCTTTCCGCCATCGTGCGCCAAAGGGTGCCGACGTGGGATGGTATGCGCTGGACCGCGCCGCTGCCCTCGTCCAATCCGGCTTACCTGTTCCGCTGGTATGCGCGGGGCGTGCGCATCGCCGGCCGCCTGGCCGCCGGCCTCGGCCTCGCGCCCGGCCGGATCGACGACGAGGCCCTGATCGAATGGGGCGCCTGGTGCCAGGCGCAAGGGCTGCGCTGCGACTTCGTGCTCGACCGCGCGCTTTCCCATGCCGAGGTGCTGACTCTGATCGTCCGCTGCGGGCGCGCTGCCGTGACCTGGCAGACCGGCAGGCTCGGCGTGATCTGGGATCAGGCCGGGCGGCCTGCGACGGCGCTGGTGACGCCGGGCAACATCGTCGCCGGCTCGTTCCGTGTGGAGTACGCCACTGGCGCGGCGGCCGAGGAGGTCGCGGTGCGCTATATCGAGCCCGGCCTCGACTGGCAGTACAACACGCTGCGGCGCACCGTGCCGAACGTAGGCGCGCATCCCGCGAGCACGGCGACGATCACGCTCTTGGGCGTCACCGATCGCGCGCAGGCGGCGATGGCCTGCAACCTCCAGGCCGCCCGCCAGGTCTACCACCGCCGCCGGCTCACATGGGAGATGGCGGCCGAGGGGCTTTCGCTCGCGCGCGGCGACGTGGTGACGATCACGCATTCGCTGATCGACGGCGGCGCCGCCGGCCGGCTCGCCGGGGGCAGCGCCGATCGCGTCCGCCTCGATCGCGCGGTCGATCTCGGCACCGGAGCAGGCGCGACACTGCTCCTGCGCCTGCTCGACGGCACGCTGCATCATTCGGCGGTCTCGCGCCCGCCGGGAGAAGCCGGCGACGTGGCCGAGCTGGTGCTGGCGACGCCCTTGCCGGCCGCGCCCGGCGCCGACGGCGCGAATGCGCGCGATATCCTGTGGCGGCTCTACGACGACACGCTGCTGCCGGCGCGTGCGCGCATCATCGCCGTGCGCCCGAGCGGCGATCGGCACGTCCGCTTCGTCGCGATCGACGAGGTGGCGGCCTACTACGACGCCGCCACCGCCGATCTCTCGGCGCCCTTCCCGGGCCTGACCCCGCGCCCGCCCCGCGTCCTCGATATCGCCCTTGCCGAGACCCTGGTGCGCGTCGGCGCCGGCTTCGCGGTCGAGATCGAGGCGGCGCTCACCGTCGCCGGCGACTGGCGCGGCGGCGCGGTGCGCGCTTCCGTGAACGGCGAGCCGCCGCGCGTCGTGGCCCGCCTGGTCGACGGCGAGACGGCGGCCTATTGGCTGGCGCCGCCCACCGGCTCGCTCACCGTCACCGTCACGCCCGGCACCGAGGCCGCGCCGTCCGGCGCGCCGTTCACCGCAAGCCATGAGATCACAGGCTCCCTCGCGCCCCCCGGCACGCCCACCAACTTCCTGATCGACGTGCTCGGCGACGGCACCCGGCGCCTGCGCTGGACCCCGCCGGACGATATCGACCTCGCCGGCGTGCTGATCCGCTTCGCCCCGGCCAGCGCCGGCGCGCAGGTGACGTCGGGCGGAACGCCCGCGGTACCGACTTGGCAGGCCATGATGCCCTTGCACCGGGGCCACCTCACCGCGTCTCCGCTTGAGACCGTCGAGCCGCCGCCGGGGGAGTGGATATTCTCGGCCCGCGCGATCGACGCGGGCGGGCGGCTATCGGACGAGGTGCGCATCCTGGCCGAGCTCGGCCCGCAGCGGCTCGGCGACGCCCTGCTCTGGCGCTGCCCCGCCGCCACCGGCTGGCCCGGCACCATCGCCGGCGCAGGCCGCTCGCAAGACGGCGCCGACGCGCTTGAGGGCATCGGCGACTACACCTGGGCCGATCTCACCACCTGGGCCGACTGGCAGTCGTGGGGCGCCGGCAACGGCGCGGACGCGGGAACGGAGTTGATCTACACCGAAGACCCGATTGACCTTGGCGGCCCCTTCGACGTGGCACTGCGCTGGTCCGGCGAGACCGCAGGCGATCGCGTCTTCGAGGTCCGCGCCGGCGCGACGGAGGCCGCGCTCCGGGCCGCCGCATGGGCCGCCTATCCCGCCGGCACCACCGTCGCCGCGCGCTGGCTGCAGGTGCGCTGGCGGATCACCGGCGACGGCTCGATCGTGCTCAGCCTCGATCACGTGTGCTGGTCGGTGCACGCGCCGGCGGCCGAGCGCAAGCTGCTCGACCGCGATACCTCGGCCTGGCAGGGCACGGCGGCGGACGGACGCATCGTGCCGCACGATCTCGGCCTCGTGACCGACCTCGACATCACCCTGCAATCGGTGGGCGCCGGCTGGACCTGGACCCTCGTGAGCAAGAACAACCCGACGCGCATCCGCATCTATGACGGCGCCGGCAACCCGGCCGACGCCGTGGTCGATGTCGTCGTGCGCGGCGTCGAAGCATAGGAGGCATCATGCCCTGGCCCCCGGACGATATTTCGACTGCCGGCGTCAACTCGGATCAGGACCGCCCGCCCCGTGCGGAGTTCTTCAAGGTGTTCCAGCACATCAGGACCATGATTCAGGCGCGCGGCAACGTCGATGGCGTGGCCGCGCTCGATTCCCGCCGCCGCGTGCCGGATTCCGAGCTCGGCCGTGGCGTCGCAGGCGGCGTCGCCTCGCTCGACGGCTCCGGCCGTGTGCCGAGCGCGCAGCTTCCGCCGCAACCGGCGCCGGTGGCCGGCGTGCCGCCCGGCACGATCATGCTGAACGCCGGTGCGAGCTCGCCCAGCGGCTGGTTCCGGTGCACCGGCAGCGCCATCAGCCGCACCACCTTCGCCAATCTGTTCGCCGCCATCGGCACCCGCTACGGTACCGGCGACGGCGTGACCACCTTCAACATTCCCGACCTGCGCGACCGCTTCGTGCTTTCGTCCGGCAATGTCTATGCCTTTGGCGATACCGGCGGCGCGGCAGAGCACACGCTCACGGTCGACGAACTGCCCGAGCACTTCCACCACCTGGCGGCCGACGAGAACGTCGGCATCGGCCCGCTGGTGACGGCAACCGAGCAGGTTGCCGCCGACTACTCGCCGCAGCAGGCCTTCGACGAGAAGTACAGCCTGCAGGGCAGCAGCCTGGACGCCACCCTCGGCCGCAGCGCCGCCGTGGGCGGCGGCCAGGCCCACGACAACATGCCGCCCTATATCGTGCTCCACTACATCATCAGGACGTGAGCGGGGCGGGCGGGCGCGGTCTAGCGTTCAGGCCACGGCGACAGCGTCGATCTCCACCTTCCATTCGGGCCGCACCAGACCGGCCACGACGATGGTGCTCGATGCGGCCTTGTGGTCGGCGCCGAGGTGCTGCTTTCTCGCGGCAGCGAGCAGCGGCACGTAGTCGGCGTCCAGCATGTATGTGATGGTCCGCACGATGTTGCCGGTGGTCATGCCCGCTTCGGCGAGCACGGCCTCGATGTTGCGCCAGACGCATTCGATCTGCGCCGCCACGTCTTCGGGCACGGTGCCGTCCGGCTCGACACCGATCTGCCCCGAGACGTGCAGCAGGCGCGAGACGTTGACGGCTTCGACGCCGTGGTCGTAGTGGCCGAATGGCGGCGCGATATCGGACGGGTTGTACGTCTTCAACACGGTGACCTCCTGTCGCAAGTCCGGGCTACTCGTCCGCTCCCTTCAACGCCGCGATGACCTCGTCCGGCTCGGCCCGCCTGGTGTAATCGGCATCGACGAAGGCCTTGAGCACCTTGCCGCCCTTGCCGATCACGAAGGTCGCCGGCACCGGCAGGGTCTGGCTCGCCTCGCCGTTGGAGGTCTCCAGGTCGATACCGAACCCCTTGTAGAGGTCGTTGACCTGATCCGGCAGGCGGAAGGTGAGGCCGAAGGCGCTCGCCACCTGGTTGCCATCGTCGCTCAACACCTCGAAGCCGATCTCGTTTTTCTCCTGGGTGGTGAGCGCGTTGTCCGGCGTCTCCGGGGAGATCGCGACCAGGCGCGCGCCGAGCGCTTCGATCTCAGGCAGCCGATCCTGCAGCGCCTTCAGCTCGATGTTGCAATAGGGGCACCAGCCGCCGCGATAGAAGGAGACCACGACGGGCCCGTCCCCCCACAGCGCCTCGGAGGCCACCGGCTCGCCCTGGGCGTTGGGCAGCGCGAAATCCGGGGCAGCGCTGCCCTCTTTGGCACTCTGCTCGGCAATGCCGGAGGCGATGAGGTCTTTCGTGGCCCCCTGCATGGTGGCGAGGGTCTCGGGTGGAAACCTCTCCACGGAAGCGGCCCGCAGCTTGTCCAACTCGTCCTTCAGTGACATGTGCTCGATCTCCCTCGAATTCCCTTTGAATACGTCGTGTTGTCGGCGCCCCTTCAAGCAGTAATTCGGCGGTTGAGTCCAGAGTCCGATGGAGCAGGCAGCACCCTGCCGCCGGCGCCCCGCGCGGTTGCGCGGGCCCGGTGAGTGTGATACCACTCCGCGGCCTTGTCCGGGACGGGCGCCCGCGAGGCTTTTTTTGCGGCCGCGCCGCAGGCGGCAACGGGCGCCGCGGCGCATCCGAAGCGAACCTAGGGAGTAGCGGTGGCTGGTCAATCGGTCGGCGGAGCCGGTCTCGCGGATCGTTACGCGACCGCGTTGTTCGAGTTCGCCCTGGAGCGCAACGCGATCGAGGAGATCGAGCGCGACCTCGAGGCCATCCGCGAGCTGGTGGAAGGCAGCGACGACCTGAAGCGCGTCGTCCGCAGCCTGACGCTCTCCCGCGCCGAGCAGGCCAAGGCCCTGGACGCGGTGCTGGAGCGGCTCGGCACCAGCCAGTACGTCCGGAACTTCGTCGCGCTGCTCGCGCGCAACCGGCGGGTCTTCCTGCTGACCGACATGATCGCGGCGTTTCAGGCGAAGCTCTCCGACCACCGGGGCGAGGTGTCGGCGGAAGTCACCTCCGCCGTGCCGCTCAAGCCCAATCATCTGGATGCGGTCAGGGACGCGCTCCGCACCATCGTCGGCCGCGACGTGGCGCTCGAGACCCGCGTCGATCCCTCGTTGATCGGCGGGCTCACGGTGCGCGTCGGCTCGCGCATGCTCGACAACTCGCTCAGGACAAAGTTGCAGAATCTCGAATTGGCGATGAAGGGAATCTGAGATGGATATCGGCGCCGCCGAAATTTCGGCAATCCTGAAGGAACAGATCGCCAATTTCGGCTCCGAGGCCGATGTCGCCGAGGTTGGCCAGGTACTCTCGGTCGGCGACGGCGTGGCCCGGGTCTACGGTCTGGACAACGTCCAGGCCGGCGAGATGGTCGAATTCCCCGGTGGAATCAGGGGGATGGCGCTGAATCTTGAGACCGACAACGTCGGTATCGTGATCTTCGGCGAAGACCGCGACATCAAGGAAGGCGACATCGTCAAGCGCACCGGCACCATCGTGGACGTGCCGGTGGGCAAGGGGCTGCTGGGGCGCGTGGTGGACCCGCTCGGCAATCCGCTCGACGGCAAGGGCCCGATCGAGGGCGCGGATCGCCGCCGGGTCGAGGTCAAGGCACCCAGCATCATCCCGCGCCGCTCGGTGCACGAGCCGGTGCAGACCGGGCTCAAGGCGCTCGACGCGCTGGTGCCCATCGGGCGCGGCCAGCGCGAGCTCATCATCGGCGACCGCCAGACCGGCAAGACCGCCGTCGCGATCGACACAATCATCAATCAGAAGGACGTGAACGCCGGCGACGACGAGTCGCGCAAGCTCTACTGCATCTACGTCGCCGTGGGGCAGAAGCGTTCGACCGTGGCGCAGATCGTCAAGACCCTCGAAGAGTACAACGCGCTCGAGTATTCCATCGTCGTCTCCGCGTCCGCGTCGGAGCCCGCGCCGCTGCAGTTCCTCGCCCCCTATGCCGGCTGCACCATGGGCGAGTATTTCCGCGACAACGGCATGCACGCGGTGATCTTCTACGACGATCTCTCGAAGCAGGCCGTGGCCTACCGCCAGATGTCGCTGCTGCTCCGCCGCCCGCCGGGGCGCGAGGCCTATCCCGGCGACGTCTTCTACCTGCATTCGCGCCTGCTCGAGCGCGCGGCCAAGATGAACGAGGGCAACGGCTCGGGCTCGCTCACCGCGATGCCGGTGATCGAGACCCAGGCCAACGACGTCTCGGCCTACATCCCGACCAACGTCATCTCCATCACCGACGGGCAGATCTTCCTGGAGACCGACCTGTTCTATCAGGGCATTCGGCCTGCGATTAACGTCGGCCTCTCGGTGAGCCGGGTGGGCTCCGCGGCCCAAGTGAAGGCGATGCGGCAGGTGGCCGGCCGGATCAAGCTGGAGCTGGCCCAGTACCGCGAGATGGCGGCCTTCGCACAGTTCGGCTCCGATCTCGACGCGGCGACACAGCGGCTGCTCAATCGCGGCGCGCGGCTAACCGAGCTGCTCAAGCAGGACCAGTTCGCGCCGATGGCGGTGGAGGACCAGGTGGTCTCCATCTTCGCCGGCGTGCGCGGCTATCTCGACGGCATCGAGGTGACCGAGGTCAACCGCTTCGAGCGCGAGTTCCTGGGCGAGGTGCGGGCCAACCACGGGACGCTCCTAGAGGAGATCCGCGCTTCGCAGGAGATGAGCGACGAGAGCGACAAGGCGCTCACCGCGATCCTCGACGAGTTTTCGAAGAAGTTCGCCTAACTCGCTGCGGTAAGGGAAGAAACAGGCCTCCGCCATGGCGAGCCTCAAGGACCTCCGGGTGCGCATCAACAGCGTGCGCCAGACCCAGAAGATCACCTCGGCGATGAAGCTCGTCGCGGCCTCCAAGCTGCGCCGCGCGCAGGAGGCGGCCGAGGCGGCGCGCCCCTTCTCCGAGCGGATGGAGCGGATGGTGGGCTCGCTCGCCGAGATCATGGGCGAGCGCGAGGAAGCGCCCGCGATGCTGCGGGGCACCGGCAAGGACGACACCCACCTGTTCGTGGTCGCGACCGCCGATCGCGGACTCTGCGGCGGCTTCAACAGTTCGATCACGCGGGCGACCCGCGCGCGCCTCAAGGAACTCAACGAGCAGGGCAAGACCACGAAGATCATCTGCGTCGGCCGCAAGGGCCGCGAGCAGCTGCGCCGCGAGTTCGGCGGGATGATCGTCGACCATACGGACGGGATCGGGCGCTCCGGCGGCCCCTCGTTCGAGGAGGCGGACGCGATCGGCCGCGGCCTCACCCAGCGTTTCGAGGCCGGCGAGTTCGACACCTGCACGGTGGTCTACAACCGCTTCAAGACGGTGATGAGCCAGGTCGTCACCTTCCAGCAGCTGATCCCCTTCAGCCCGCCCACGCAGGCGGAGGCCGAAGGCGGCGACGACTCAGGTGCGATCTACGATTTCGAGCCGGACGAGGAGATGATCCTCTCCGACCTTCTGCCGCGCAATCTGTCGATCCAGATCTTCCGCTCGCTGCTCGAGAACGCAGCCAGCGAGCAGGGCGCGCGGATGACGGCGATGGACAGCGCGACACGCAACGCTGGCGAAATGATCGACAAGCTGACCCTCAACTACAACCGGACGCGGCAGGCGCAGATCACCAAGGAGCTGATCGAGATCATCTCCGGCGCCGAGGCGCTCTGACCGGGGCAGCGAACGAGTTCGAGCGGGAGCAAGGCAAGATGGCGACGAGAAACGCGGTCGGCAGGATCACCCAGGTCATGGGCGCGGTCGTGGACGTGCAGTTCGAGGGCGAGCTTCCGGCGATCCTGAACGCTCTTCACGTCGACAATCAGGGCAACCGCCTGGTTCTGGAGGTAGCGCAGCATCTCGGCGAGAGCACGGTGCGTTGCGTCGCCATGGATACGACGGACGGCCTCGTGCGCGGCGGCGACGCGGTCGATACCGGCGAGGGCATCGCGGTGCCCGTGGGACCGGAGATGCTCGGGCGCATCATCAACGTCGTCGGCGATCCCATCGACGAGCGCGGCGATGTCAACGCCAAGTCGAGCAAACCGATCCACGCCCAGGCGCCGGCCTTCGTCGAGCAATCGACCGAGGCCGAGATCCTGGTCACCGGCATCAAGGTGGTGGACCTGCTCGCGCCTTACGCCAAGGGCGGCAAGGTCGGGCTCTTCGGCGGCGCCGGCGTCGGCAAGACCGTCATCATCATGGAGCTGATCAACAACATTGCGAAGCAGCACGGCGGCTATTCCGTGTTCGCCGGCGTGGGTGAGCGGACCCGCGAGGGCAACGACCTCTACCACGAGATGGTCGAGTCCGGCGTCATCGATCTCGACGGCGACCAGTCCAAGGTGGCCCTGGTCTACGGCCAGATGAACGAGCCTCCGGGCGCCCGCGCACGCGTCGGGCTCACCGGCCTCACCCAGGCCGAATACTTCCGCGACGAAGAGGGGCAGGACGTACTGCTCTTCATCGACAACATCTTCCGCTTCACCCAGGCGGGTTCCGAGGTGTCGGCGCTCTTGGGCCGCATCCCGTCGGCGGTGGGCTATCAGCCCACGCTCGCCACCGACATGGGCACGCTGCAGGAGCGGATCACGTCCACCCAGAAGGGCTCGATCACCTCGGTGCAGGCGATTTACGTGCCGGCCGACGACCTGACCGACCCGGCGCCCGCAACCTCGTTCGCGCATCTGGACGCGACCACGGTGCTCTCGCGGCAGATCGCCGAACTTGGCATCTACCCGGCGGTGGACCCCCTCGATTCCACCTCGCGCATGCTCGACCCCCGCATCATCGGCGAGGAGCATTACACGGTCGCCCGTGAGGTCCAGCGCATTCTGCAGACCTACAAGTCGCTGCAGGACATCATCGCCATCCTCGGCATGGACGAGCTCTCGGAGGAGGACAAGCTCACGGTGGCGCGCGCCCGCAAGATCCAGCGCTTCCTGTCGCAGCCCTTCTTCGTGGCCGAGGTCTTCACCGGCACGCCCGGCAAGCTCGTGGACATCAAGGACACGATCGCGAGCTTCAAGGCGATCTGCGACGGCGCGTACGACGACCTGCCGGAGGCCGCGTTCTACATGGTCGGGCCCATCGAGGAGGCGGTGGACAAGGCCAAGCAGATGGCCGCCGAGGCCGCGTAAGCAAGCACGGGAGCCCGAGGAACGGCCATGGCCGACACCCTGCAGTTCGAGCTCGTCGCGCCGGAGCGGCTGATCTTCTCCGGCGACGTCGAGATGGTGGTGGTGCCGGGCGCCGAAGGCGACTTCGGCGTGCTGCCGGGCCATTCGCTGCTGCTCTCCACGCTCCGGCCCGGCGTGATCGAGATCTACGAGAACGAGAAGCCCAAGGACCGCTACGTGGTCGCCGAAGGCTTCGCCGAGGTGACGGGCGAGCGCTGCACGGTGCTCTCCACCGGGGCGTTCGAGGCCGGCGCCATCGACCGCGCCCAGGCCGATGCGCGGCTGGAGCAGGCCCAGCTACGCTTGCGCGATGCCGAGGGCGATGAGGAACGCGAGAAGTTCGAGCGCGAGGTCGAACTCGCGGAGCTTCTGGCTGCCAACGCCGGCTGAGCCGCCGGAGGCGTGGCCTCCGGCGCGTGCGCGAGCACGTTTTTGCAAAACGAAGCCAATTTCGCGTTAAGTACTGTTTTTACATCATAAATTCGTGCCTTAGCCGTACTGGCACCCGGACCGCCGGGCCCCCCAGGAGATTGAGCCATGCCCAGGAGCGTATCGATCGCGGCGTGCCAGTTCGTTGTCAGGCCCATCGGCAGCTTCGACGAATTCGCGGCGCACGCACGCGGGCTGCTGGACCGGGCAGAGGGCGCCGATCTCGTGCTCTTCCCGGAGCTCTTCACCATCGAACTATTCACGACCTTTCCGGACTGGATGGAGCTGCCAGTTTCCGAGCTGACCCGCATTCATGAATACGGGAACACCAACTATACGGAGGACTATCGCCGGTTCTTCGAAAGCGAGGCCAGGGAGCGGGGGCAGCACATCGTCGCCGGCTCTCACCTGGAAAGGAAGGACGGCAGATACCTCAACGTCGCCTACCTCTACGGTCCCGACGGACTGATTCACTGCCACGACAAGACGCATATCTTTCCGGCCGAAGCGCAGTGGTCGACCGAAGAGGGCGATACCATCGAGATGGTCGAGCTGCCTTTTGCCAAGGTCGGATTCAACGTGTGCTACGAGGCCGAGATTCCGGAGTGCGCCGCGAGCCTTGCCGAGCAGGGCGCCGAGATCATTCTGTGCCCATCGCTCACCTTCACGGAGCACGGCTTCTGGCGCGTCCGCCACAGTGCCCAGGCGCGCGCGATCGAAAACCAGGTGTACGTCGTTCACTGCGGGGGGAGCGCCGTGCTCCCGCCGGGCGGGCCGCTGCCGTCCCCTTAGGGACGCAGCTCGATCCTGAGCCCCTGTGACACCCCGTGGGATGCCCCGAACGGCGTCGTCGCGGAAGCGCCGGAACCCAACATCGAGACCGTGGTGCGCGGCGTGGTCGATCTCGACAGGATCCACGAGAATCGCGAGAACGGCGCCGCGCCGACATTCCGGGACCGCCGGCGGCGCGCGGACCTCTACCGGGAGTGGCCCAGCCACACCAAGCACATGGCGGACAAAGCACGGCTCAACGGCTAAGATCGATGCTGGCATCGACGAGGTCGGTTACATGCAGCTGACAAAATACAGCGACTATTGCTTGAGAGCCCTCATCTATCTGGGTCTCAACCGCCACCGGCGCTGCACGATCCGGGAAATCTCCGATGCCTACGGCATTTCCGAGAACCATCTGATGAAGCTGATCCATCAGCTGGGTCAGGAGGGATACATCACGACGACCCGCGGCAAGAACGGCGGCCTGGAGCTCGCGATGCCGGCGAGCGAGATCAATCTGGGCGAGATCATCCGTGCCACCGAAGGGAACTTCCAGCTGGTCGAGTGCTTCGCCGGTCGGGAGAAGAACACGTGCCCGATCGCCGGGCCCTGTCGCTTGACCGGGGTTCTCGAGGAGGGCCTGCAAGCCTTTTTCAGCGTGCTCGATCAGTACACGTTGGAAGACATGCTGAAGCCGGCGCCGGTGTTCCGGCGCATATTCGCGGCCAGGGAAGAGCGCAGACTCGTGTCGCAAGGAGCGGGTGCGGCCGGGAGATAGGGGGACCGTTCGCGAGCCGCGAGCCCCGTTACGAATCCCGTGCTACGAAAGCTCAAACTAACCGACGAAGAAATGGGCCGCTCCCGGAGAACCGGGAGCAGCCAGTGTGCGGGAGGATCTAGGCCGTCATCACGGTCGGCGGCTGGACCTGCGTCATCAGATCGTGGTCCCACTCGCCCTCGACGACGACGACGCCGAGACAGCCGAGTTGGACCGCCTCGATCAGGTTGTGGGAGAGATACACGTAGGCCCCTGACTGCCTGAAGGTATAGAGCGCCGCTCCGGCGGAGCCGCCCCGGATGAACCAGGTCTCCAAGCCTTCCGCCGGCGGATCGACGAACGAGCCCTGCTCCCAGACATAATCGCCGTGGCCGCCGATCAAGTGCGGCCTGGAGTCTCGGTTCGCCTGGGAGTGGATGAACAGCACCGACTCGCCGACGTTCGCCGTCATCGCGTTGTCGCCGGTGAGCGCGCCGACCCGGCCGTTCAGCACAACGTGGCTTGGCGTAAGCGTCTGCATCACGTCGAACATGTCGGCCATGCCCTCGGTGTGGTCGGCGTAGTCGATAAATTCGCCATCGGCGTCGCGGGGCACGTAGAAGTCCTGCTCGCCGATGTAATAGGCCCGGTCGTAGCGGAGCGGGTTGCCGTGACGGTCCTTGAGGCCGTCGCGCGGCAGCACCATGACCGCCCCGTTCATGCCGGAGACGACGTGGAAGGGGATCATCGTTCCCCCCGGCGCGCAGTGGTAGATGTAGGTGCCGGCCTTGGTTGCCTTCCAGCGCAGCTTGACCTGCTCGCCGGGCGAGATGAGCGTGAGCCCGCCGCCGCCGAGCGCACCGGTCGACGCGTGGAAGTCGATGTTGTGCTCGAAAGTGTTGCTCGCCGGGTTCTTCAGCGTGAGCTCGATGTAGTCGCCCTCGTGGCAGATCATCAGCGGCCCCGGAATAGAGCCGTTGAACGACAGCGTGTTGAGCATGGTGCCGTCGTCGTCGATCTCGCGCTTGTCCTCGGTGGCGGTGAGCTCCACCTCGATGATCTTCGGTCCGTCCGTGGCAACCTGCTCATGGGCCGGAACGAAGGGCGGAGCGACGAGCTCCTGCTTGACCCTGGGGAGGCCGCTTACGTCCGCGTCGCTGGCCGACGCCACCATGACCGGGGTTGCGGCCGAGGCAGCACCTAGCGCGCCACCCATCTTCAGAACGTCACGTCTGTTCACGTGTAGCATGGCTGTACCCTCCTATCCGCTGTTGCCTCATCGCATGTATTCAATGCGCCCGGATGCGGATCGGCCCTGCCCCAACCCATTCGATGGGCCGCTGAGACGACCCTTGGGCGCTTAAAGATGTATTTTGAATAAAGGTTATGAGCCGTCAAGCAGGATGTGGACCTGTTTCCGCCCTTAGCGTCGTGCGGGTCCAGCGTGCTATAGTGCGGGCTCGTCGAATCGTCTTAATCCAGGAAGCGGACCGTGGGCCACTGGAGCCTTGACGACATTCCGTGGGACCAGTTCGACCGGTCGAAGATCGACCCGGAAATGGTCAAGATTGCCAAGGCGGCGTGCATGGTCGAGCACCACAGCGCCGATTACGGCAAGTACCTCTGCGGCGTGTTTCACGACGATCCCGGCTTTTGCGCCGATGCTCTCGCCTGGGCGGAGGAGGAGGTCCAGCACGGCGCGGCCCTGCGCCGCTATGCCGAGCTCGCGGACCCCACGTTTGACTTCGACGCGACCTTCGCCCGCTTCGTCGCGGGCCATCCCATCGACGTGGAGGCGAGCGAATCGATCCGGGGTTCCCGCTGCGCCGAGATGGTGGCGCGCTGTATCGTCGAGGTCGGCACGTCCACCTACTACAGCGCGCTGCGCGATGCCGCCGAAGAACCAGTCTTCAAGGCGATCTGCAAGCGGATCGCAGGCGACGAGTTCCGCCATTACAAGCTCTTCTACACCACCATGAAGCGCTATCGGGATATCGAGGGAGTCGGCCGGATTGCGCGGGCCAAGGTGGCGCTCGGCCGTCTATTCGAGTCGACCGACGACGAGCTCTCCTACGCCTATCACTCCGGTGCCGGCGAGCCCGATCCCTACGTTCGCCGACGCGCCACCCTCGCTTATGCGGCGCGCACGCTCCCGCTTTACCGGCGGGATCACGTTCAGCGCGGCGTTGGCATGACCTTGAAGGCGGTCGGCATCAAGCCGCAGGGACGGCTGGGAAGAATTATCGCGGCGCTGACTTGGCTTGCGCTCAGGCTTTATGTCCGCCGTCTGGTGCGGTTGCGGGATAAAGAAACGGGCGAAACTCAGCAATCACCGCTTCGTAGAGCGCCCGCTTGAAGGAAACGGCGTTCGTGGCGATTTCGTCGACCGGCGACCAGCGCCAGCCGCTGAACTCGGGATGCGGGGTGTCGATGTCGATGTCGGCATCGGTACCGAGGAAGCGCGCAGCGAACCACTTCTGCTCCTGGCCCCGGTAGCGCCCGCGCCAGACGCGGTTTACCAGGTTGGGCGGCAAGTCGTAGCGCAGCCACTCCCGCGTTTCCGCGACGAGTTCCACCTTGTCGGGTCTGACGCCGGTCTCTTCCTCAAGCTCCCTTAGCGCCGTATCACGCGGGCCTTCGCCCCGGTCGATGCCGCCCTGCGGCATCTGCCAGGCTTCCTGCACCATGTCGATGCGCTGCCCGACGAAGACCTGCCGCCGTGCATTGAACAACAGCACGCCGACACAGGGCCGATAGGGGAGCCCGTCGAGACTATTCATGTCACCCGGAGGTGGGGCCGACGCGCGTGCCGGCTCAGTTTACGATCGCTCTGCCCGAGAGGACGTGGAAGCCGCGCAGCTGCTCGATCGCGCGGGCCAGTTGATAGTCGCCATCCGCCGGGTCGTCCTCAACCTGGACAGCCTCCTCCGTCACCGGGTCAACTTCGTCCTCGACACCGGACCCGTCATTGTCGAGATGGCCCCGCAGGTCCTCTTCCCGCCGTTCAGGCACCGCGTCAGCCTCTGGCTCGGGCTCGGGCCGAATCTGCTCCACGACGATATCGGGGTCGATCCCCTGTTCCTGGATCGAGCGGCCGGACGGCGTGAAGTAGCGCGCCGTGGTAAGCCGCAGTGCGCCGCGCCCGCTGAGCGGAAGCACCGTCTGCACCGAGCCCTTGCCGAACGAGCGGGTGCCGAGGAGTAGTGCCCGCCCGTGATCCTGTAGCGCACCGGCCACGATCTCGGAGGCCGAGGCCGTCCCGCTGTTGATCAGCACGACCAGCGGCAGGCCGTCGATGATGTCTCCTTGGCGCGCGTTGAAGCGCAGAATGCTGTCGGGGTCCCGACCCCTGGTCGATACGATTTCACCCCGTTCCAGGAACGCATCCGAGACCGCAATCGCCTGATCGAGAAGGCCTCCGGGATTGTTGCGGAGGTCAAGTACGGCGCCGAGCACCTGATCGCCCCGCTCGTCCCACAGGTCGCCCAGTGTTCCCTCGAGATCGTCGGACGTGTGCTCGGAGAACGTCGAGATCCGCGCGAGGATGATCTCGTCATCCACCACCCGCGCGCGCACCGAACGAATTTTGATGATCGCGCGGGTGATCGGAAACGTCAGATCCTCCTCCACCCCTCTGCGGCGGACGGTGAGCGTGATCTCGGAGTTGGCGGGGCCGCGCATCCTGTCGACCGCCTGCTGGAGGGTGAGACCGAGCACCGGCTCGTCGTCGAGATGGGTCACCAGGTCCCCCGCCTCGATCCCGGCACGCTGCGCGGGCGTGTCGTCGATCGGCGCGATCACCTTGACGAGGCCGTTCTCCATCGTCACTTCGATGCCGAGGCCGCCGAACTCACCCCGCGCCTGAACCTGGACTTCCTTGTAGCTCTTGGGGTTATGGTACTTCGAATGCGGATCGAGCGAGCCGATCATGCCCTCGATGGCGGCATCGATCAGGTCGGACGTGCTTACTTCCTCGACATACTCGTCCCGTATTCGTTCGAGAATGTCGCCGAACAGATCGAGCTGCTCATAGGTTTCCTGGTCCTCGTCGGCGAGCGTAATCGCCGGGAGGGAAATCATCATCAAGCCGGCAATGCCGGCTGCCAGTAGTCTTCGCATTCCGTCCTTCGACCGTGGCGCCGGCTGCCGAGCGTGTAGCCGACGCGATTGCAGAGCCCTCGTCGGAAGCCGCCGCCTCCGCCCTACCGGGCCGCCGTCCGCGGCCGGGCCATGATATCTCTCGCTATCGAAAATGATCAAATCAATATGCGATTTTGCGATCGGGCGCTCGCAAGCGTCCGATTGTGGGCGGTTCGCTACCGGAGCGCCGGCGCAGTCACGCGCCGGTTGGGGCAGGCGAAAGCGGCTCGATGGTCTGATCCCCCGCCACCACCGCGAGCAGAGATGCGGCGGTGGCGCCGCTCACCGGATGCCGCCAGTCGGGGGCCACCTCAATGAGCGGTGCCAGCACGAACGCGCGTTCCGCAAGCCTGGGGTGAGGGAGGCTGAGTGCCGGTCCGTCGTCGCTGGCGGCGTGGTGGACGACCTGGCCATCGTAGTCCAGGAGATCGAGGTCGAGGGGACGGTCCGCGCCGGCAATGCTCCGCCGTCGTCCGAACGCCGCTTCGACGGCAAGGAGGTGCGCCATGAGCGGGACGGGGGAGAGCGTCGTCTCGACCCGGACCACGCCGTTGACGAACCAGGGGCCTTGCGCGGGTGGAACCGGCGCGCTGCGGTACCACCGCGACCGCGCGACGGGCAGGATTCCGTGCTCGGCAAGCGCAGCGAGCGCTGCGTCCAGCCCCTCGGCTGGCGTGCCATGACGCGCGCTTGCGAGGTTCGCACCGAGTGCGACCAAAATCATTGTGACGAAACGCGCTCTTGCACTTGTCCCGCTCTCCGATAATCCCTAGTTATGGCGCGCGTGCCAAGCGCCCGCGACCTCGTGGGCGACGGAGAGATGCGCCACGCAGCAACGGCATGCTCTCCGGTATTCTGCCTTACCTGACCGAGAAGGATAGAACTTGATGGATTTCAACCCGCAAGAGCGGATCGGCCTCTTTATCGACGGCGCAAATCTCTACGCCGCAGCCCGTTCGCTCGGATTCGACATTGACTACAAGCGCTTGAGGGAGGAGTTCGCGGGCAAGGCCCGGCTCATCCGTGCTCTCTATTACACGGCTCTCATCGAGGATCAGGAGTATTCGCCGATCCGGCCGCTGGTCGATTGGCTCGACTACAACGGCTACACCTTGATCACGAAGCCGACCAAGGAGTTCACCGATTCCTTGGGTCGCCGCAAGGTCAAGGGCGACATGGATATCGAAATCGCGGTCGACATGATGGAGTTGGCCGACGTCCTCGACCACATCGTGCTGTTCTCGGGCGATGGCGATTTTCGCCGTGTGACCGAGGCCGTCCAGCGCAAGGGTGTGCGGGTATCGGTTGTCAGCACGATCCGCTCGCAGCCCCCGATGATTGCCGACGAACTCCGCCGACAAGCCGACACCTTCATTGAGCTGCAGGAGCTCGAGCCCGTGATCGCGCGCGAGCCGAAGTGGCGGCACGAACGTGCCCGGACTCTGAGGGAGCCGATGGAGGACGAGTACGAGGGGTACGGCGACGAGGGTGAGGAGGACGAGATGGCCGACGAGGTCGCGCACACGGCGTGAGCACGCCGGCGCCGGCTCCGCGCGCACCGGACCGGGACTGCGACCTGTGCCCACGACTCGCCGCCTTTCGTGAAGGTCATAGGGCTGCCGAGCCGGACTGGCACAATGCACCGGTGACGAGCTTCGGTGGACTTGATGCGCGACTGTTGATCGTCGGTCTCGCGCCCGGCCTGCGCGGCGCCAATCGCACAGGCCGGCCCTTCACAGGCGATTTTGCCGGCGACCTGCTTTACGCCACTCTCGGCGATTTCGGCTTCGCCCACGGTGCCTACGGCGCCCACGCCGCCGATGGCCTCACCCTGCACGATTGCCGGATCACCAATGCGGTTCGCTGTGTCCCTCCGCAGAACCAGCCGAAGGGAGCGGAAATCGCGGCGTGCCGTCAGTTCCTCACGGCCGAGATCGCGGCGATGACACGGCTTCGGGCGATCCTCGCGCTGGGCCTGGTCGCTCACGGCGCGGTGCTGAGGTCGCTGGGGTTCCGCGCCGGCAGCCATCGCTTCGTCCACGGCGCGGTCCATTCTTTGGAAGACGGGCGCCTACTGTTCGATAGCTACCACTGTTCTCGCCTCAACACGAACACGGGCCGTCTCACGCCGGCGATGTTTGCCGATGTCTTCGCCGCGATTCGGGATGTGTTGGACGAGGCCCGCGCCTGAGCCGGCAAAGGTTAAGGGTTGGGCAGGCTCTCTCTCGAGAGCCTGCCCAACCCTTTTGAACGAAGCCGCGGGCCACGAGAGGCGAAGTTGAGCTATGTGGAAAGTGCGCTGATGTCAGCGTCAGGCGGCATCCACCGGCAGCAGAGTTGCGCATAAAATCGACGCTCGCGCCGGTCTTTCGGCAGGCATGCGGGCGCACGCTGCGAGGACTGAGCGGGGTGTGAGCCGAGGGCTGTCAGCCCGGCTCAAGCGGAGACAGGTTCGGTCGTGCGTCGGCGCTTTGGCGCCGTTGCGCGGGGCCGAAGCGAGCGGGCGTCTCACGGTTTCCCCCTGTGGGTCGGCGGCAGCGCCGGCGGGCCGCGCGTCGAGCGGGGCTCATGGCGGCGGCGGATTTCGCGGACGAGGCGCATGACGCCGCCGCAGTGGGGGCAGGCCACGGGCGCGGTGCCGATCTCGGGCTCTTCGTCGGGCTCGGCCCGAGCGCCGTCCACGCTTCCCTCGGGGGCGGCGCAGCCGAGGGCGCCGAGAGCCTGGCGTGCTCTCTCCAGCGTGCTGGCGCGGCAGCCGTTGGCGAGGATGCCGAAGTAGCGAATGCGGTGCATGCCGTCCGGCAGGACGTGCCTCAGGAAGCGGCGGATGAACTCGTCGGCGCTCACGGTGGCGATGCCGTAGCGCGGCTTTCTCTGCCCCGGCGCCTTGGGCTTTCGGTGGCGGAAGGAGACCGTCTCGCCGTCGAAGGAGACGATGCGGCTGTCGGAGATGGCGATCCTGTGCGTGTAGTGCGACAGGTACCGGAAGACCTGCTCAGGCCCGCGGAAGGGCCGCTTGGCGTAGACCACCCAGTCCCTGGCCCGGGCGGCGGCAAGCGTGGCGTGGAACTCGCCGGGATTGGCGAGGTGGGCGAGGGTGCCGTGGAACTCCAGGTCCCCCCGGCCGTGGGCGCGGGCGAGCTCCTCGAGGAAGAGGCGGCGGAACAGGCTGCCGAGGACCTTGACGGGGGCGAGGAAGGTGGTGCTCCCCGTCTTCCACTCGCCACTGTCTACGTCGAAGCCCGCGTTGGGCACGACCACGTGCAGGTGCGGGTGGAAGCGGAGCTTCTGATCCCAGGTATGGAGGACCGCGGTGCCGCCGATGCGCATGCCGCCGTGGCGGGGATCGGCGGCGATGGTGCGCAGGGTCTCGGCGACGGCCCGGAAGAGGATGTCGAACACCACCCTGCGGTTGCAGAAGGCAATGGCGGCAACCTCCTTGGGCAGGGTGAAGACCACATGGAAGTAGGGCACCGGCAGGATGTCCCCGGCGCGCTCCTCGCTCCAGAGGTTGGCGGCGAGACCCTGGCAGGTGGGGCAGTGGCGGTTGCGGCAGGAGTTGAAGAGCGGATGCTCGCGCCCGCAGCCCTCGCAGGCGTACATGTGGCCGCCGAGCACGGCGGTGCGGCACGCCTCGATGGCGCCCATGACCTTGAGCCGGGCGGCGTCGATGCGCCCTTTGTGGCGCTCACGGAAAGCGGCGCCGGCGCGGCGGAAGATCTCCGCCACGCCCGCGCGTTCGGCCTCCACGCGCCGTCAGTTGCGCAACGCTGCGAAGCCTGAGATCGGGTGGTCGAGGCCCTCGAACATCTTGCCGGTGACGCGGGCGTAGTGACGGGTCGTGTTCGCGCTTCGATGGCCGAGCATGTCCCGGATCACCTCGATATCGCCGCCGCGCTCGAGGAGATGGGTCGCCGCCGAATGGCGCAGGCAATGGAAGGTGTAGCTGCGGTCGAGCTCGGCAATGTCGCGCGCCCTCCTGAAGGCGGCCTGCAAGGTCTCCGTTGCGATGGGCCTGTCGAGCGAGACGCCGTAGAAGAGCCAGCTCGTCGGACGCGGCCAGATGTTCCTGTAGTAGACGCGCAAGTAGTGGATGACGATGTCCGGCAACGGTGCCATTCTCTCGGTGCCGCCTTTGCCGGAGGGGATGTGCAGCAGCTTCTTCTCCGACAGGATGTCGCCGACCTTGATGGCCAAGGTCTCGGAGATGCGGAGCCCGCCGCCATAGCCGGTGACAATGGCAGCACGGTGGCGGAGGTCGGGTGTCGCAAGGATGAGGTGCTCGACCTCCTGCTCCGACATGTAGCGCGGCAGCTTGCCGGGCTTCTTGCGGGAGCGCAGGCCGGCGACATGGTCAGGCCAGCCGAGTGTGTCGATGTAGAGGAAGTTCAGCGCGGCGAAGGAGACGTTGGTCGTGCCCGGACTGAGCCCCTTGTCGATCCGCCCCAGGTACCACTGGCGCACCTGCTCGGCGTCGAGCTCGTCCGGCGAGGCGTCGTAGTACCTGGCCAGGTTCTTGATCTCGCAGATGTAGGCCTTGGACGTGCTCGCGGCCAGATTGGCGATGCGGAGCTGCTCCTCCATGCGCTGGCGAAGAGGGGTGACGGTGTTCGTGTCGCACGCGGTCCCGGTCATTATCGATCTCCCTGGATCGCGACGGCGCGCCGCCGGACCGATCCGGCGACGGTCCGTCGCAGGGGTCGATGCTAACCACTGGTGATCGGGAGGCTGCTGGGGATCCGCCACCCGACGGGCGGAGCGCCACTGACGCAACCGGGAAGCGAACGCACAGAACAAACGGCACCCGCGACGCCTCGGAAATGAATGAACTCTACGCCGCTAACTCCGCGTAGCGGCTTCGTTCAATCCTTCTATCCGCGTTCGCGGACCAGCCGTTCCTTCTGGCGCTGCCAGTCCCGCGCCTTCTCCGCGGCGCGCTTGTCGTACTTGCGTTTTCCCGAGGCCATGGCGAGCGCCACCTTGGCGATACCGCGCTCGTTGAAGTAGAGGGCGAGCGGGACCAGGGTCACGCCGCCACGGCGCAGCGCCCCCACCAGCTTGCGTATCTCCCGCTTGTGCAGCAGCAGCTTTCGCGGCCGTAGTGGGTCGTGATTGAACGGGCCGGCGCCGTCGTATTGGGCGATGTGGGCGTTGATGAGAAACACCTCGCCGCCACGTTCGGTGGCGTAGGCATCGTTGATGTTGGCCCGTCCTGCCCGGAGCGACTTGACCTCGGTCCCGGTGAGCCGGATGCCGACCTCGAAGGGGCGTTCGAGATGATAGTCGCGGCGCGCCTTGCGATTTTGCGCAATTCGTTTGCCGCCGGGGGCGGATTTGTCGCTCACCGTAAGAGGCTGGTCGCGGGGCGCCGCCCCGGTGCCGTACTCAGTTGAGGAGGCCGACCCGGCGCATCGCCGATTCGATCCGCTCGCGGTTCGCCTCGCTGGGCGAGGTCAGCGGCAGCCTCACCTCCGGCTCGCACTTGCCGAGCAGCGACGCGGCGTACTTGACCGGGATCGGGTTGCTCTCGACGAACAACGTGTCGTGGAGCGGCATCAGCTGGCTGTGCCGATCCAGCGCCTCGGCGGCATCGCCACGATCCCACGCGGCGAAGAAGCCCGCGCACTGGCGCGGTGCCACGTTCGCGGTCACCGAGATGCAGCCGTCGCCGCCTTGTGCCAGGAAACCCAGGATCGTCCCGTCCTCGCCCGAGAGCTGGCAGAACTCTTCGCCGATGGTGTTCCTGGTGCGCGTGGGCCGGCCCAAGTCGGCGGTCGCATCCTTGACGCCCACCACGTTGGGAAGCTCGGCGAGGCGGGCCATGGTCTCGACCGACATGTCCACCACGCTCCGGCCGGGGATGTTGTAGATGATCTGCGGGATGTCCACGGCGTCGTTGACCGCCTTGTAGTGGGCGTACATCCCCTCTTGCGTCGGCTTGTTGTAATAGGGCATGACGAGCAGCGCGCCGTCTGCGCCGGCGTCCTTGGCGTGGCGGGTGAGGCTGATCGCCTCTTCGGTCGAGTTCGAGCCCGTGCCGGCCACGACCGGAACCCGTCCCGCCGCGACCTCGATGCAGATCTCGGTCACCCGGTGGTGTTCCTCGTGGCTGAGGGTCGGCGATTCACCCGTGGTTCCGCAGGGCACGAGCCCGGCGGCACCCTCCTCGATTTGCCAGTCGACGAAATCACGGTAGGCGTCTTCATCCACTTCGCCATTGCGGAACGGCGTGATCAGGGCCGTCAGATATCCCTGGAACATGACACGCTCCCACGGTCGTGCATTGCGGCTTCGGCGAGAATAGGTTGGCAGCATGTTGGGAACAAGGCCGCGTCGAGTCGCCGCTTTCCTGGACCGTGTACGCGCTCGCGTCGCGCTGCCGATTTGGACAGTGCTCGTTACCCTGGCGGTGCTTCTGCCGATCGTCTTCGGCTCACCGACTTATGCCAAGGAGGAGCCGGCGCCGCCCATGCCGCCGGCCGTGGCGCGGGCCGACATCGCGCTTTATGTCGACGCCTTCAGAGCGGGGGCGCGCAACAACTGGAGCCGTGCCCATCGCCTCGCCCGCAGAGCGAGCGACCCCCTCGGCGCCACGATCCTGCGCTGGTGGGACTACAGCAGCCCGGGCACCCGCGCTTCCTTCGCCGACATCGCGCATTTCATGGACGAGTATCCGGATTGGCCGGATCAGAGACTGCTCCAGATCAATGCTGAGTCTGCCATGGCGAAGGGAGTCTCCGATGCGGAGGTCCTGGCCTGGTACCGCTGGCGCGATCCCATCAGCCGTGAGGGCCGACTGCGCTATGCCGACGCCCTGTTCGGCATCGGCCAGGAACATCGCGCGGCTGCACTGGTCCGCAAGGCTTGGGTCGAGGGGTGGTTCACCGGGCGGAAGCTGCGCGAGACCTACCGCCGCTACCGCGCGCACCTGCGGCCCGAGGATCATGTCGCCCGCTTGGATCGCCTGGTGTGGGCCAATTACGCCCGCGCGGCACGGCGCATGTACCGCTATGTCGACGAGGGGCAGCAGCGGCTGGCGGAGGCGCGGCTGACGCTGCGCGCCTACGCCGGTGGCGTGGATCGGGCGATTGCACGCGTGCCGCAGTCGCTTCGCAATCATCCAGGTCTTGTCTACGAGCGGCTGCGCTGGCGGCGAAAGAAGGGTCGCGACGAGGATGCCCGGGCCCTCTTGGAGACTCCACCGCAGGATCTCGGCCCCAGGCCCAAGCTCTGGTGGCGAGAGCGGGCCACTCTGGCGCGCCACGCCCTGGAGGACGGGCTGGTCGATGAGGCCTACGCGCTCGCCGCCGAGCACCGACAGACCGCGGCCTCGACGTATTCCGAAGCCGAATGGCTCGCCGGGTGGATCGCGCTTCGTTTCCTGGACGATGCGCGCGGTGCGTTTCTCCATTTCGAGCGTATGCACGGCGCGGTGACCATGCCGATCAGCCGGGCACGCGCGGCCTATTGGACGGGCCTGGCCGCAGACACGTCCGGCGATCCGGAGGGGGCCGCTCTCTGGTACGGCAAGGCCGCGGCGTACCCGGCCACCTTCTATGGCCAAGTCGCAATGGCCCGGATTGCCGCATCCGACGCGCCGCTGATCGGCGCCGGTTCCGGCGCCGCCGGTGCTGCGACGCTCAACGACCATGCGCTGTTCGCGGCCGTTCGCTTCCTGACGTTTCTCGGCCGCGACTATCTTGTGGATTCTTTCTACAAGCGCCTGAGCACGCTCGCGCGCAACGAGGCGGATTACGCCATGATTTCGGCGTTTGCGCTTTCCGTCGGTCAGCCCGAGCAGGCGATTCGTGCGGCCCAGCACGCCGCGCGGGACGGGTACGTCTCCATCGACCGGCTATTTCCGCTCGTGAACGTGCCGTTCGCACGGGAGGACGGCGCTCTCGAACATGCCCTGGTGCTCGCGCTGATCCGCCAGGAGAGCCGCTTCGACCGACTGGCACGGAGCGGCTCAGGCGCGCTCGGTTTGATGCAGCTGATGCCCCGGACCGCAAAGAGCGTCGCCCGCAAGATGGGCCTGAGCCAGTCCAGCAGACGCCTCACCTCCAATCGCGCGCACAATGTCGCGCTCGGCAGCCGCTACTTGAGCGACATGCTCGCGCGCTTCGATGGTTCGTACCTGCTGGCCGTCGCCGCCTATAATGGCGGGCCGCGAAACGTTTCCCGCTGGATCGCAGCGAACGGCGATCCCCGGCACGACCCGGATGTGGACATCATCGACTGGATCGAAATGATCCCGCTCTCGGAAACCCGCAACTACGTGCAGCGGGTTCTGGAAGGAACGCAAGTTTATCGCTGGCAGCTTGGCCGGCGGCCGACGGCGTCGAGCCTGGAGCGCGACCTCGCGCGCGGCATGTCCCGGCAGACCGTGGCTGCTCATTGCGCGCGAATCGGCAACGGCGAGCGGGGCGCCCATGTCGATTTTCGTGCGCTGTGTCGGTTTTCGCGCGACGACGGCGTCACGCCAGTCGACCGGCCGGATCGGGGCGAGTCCCGCCGCGCAGGATGGCGGCGGCGGAGGCTCCGGTGAGCGACCCGCAGGGTGCCGCTTCGGATACGGCGGCGTCGGAGCTGCTGCCCAAGCCCTCCGACGTGCGCGGGGCTGCGGAGCGCTTGGCTGGCCACGCGGTCGAGACGCCGCTGCTCAGGGCCGACGCCCTCGACGAGTTGATCGGCGGGCGCCTGCTGCTCAAGGCGGAGCCGCTCCAGCGCACCGGCTCGTTCAAGTTCCGGGGCGCGTGCAACCGTCTGTTGCAGCTCGATCAGGCCACCAGGCAGAGCGGCGTGGTCACCTATTCCTCCGGCAACCACGCCCAGGCCGTCGCGGCGGCGGCCAGGCTCGTCGGCGTGCCGGCAGTGATCGTCATGCCGCGGGACGCGCCCGAGGTGAAGATCGCCGGTACCCGCCGCCACGGTGCCGAGATCGTGCTTTACGACCGCGCTTCTGAAGCGCGCGAGGCCCTCGGCAAGCGGATCGCGGAGGAACGCGGCGCGACGCTGGTCAAGCCCTATGACGACTTCAATGTCATCGCCGGCCAGGGCACGGTCGGGCACGAAATCGTCAGGCAATGCAAAGCGTTCGGCTGCCGGCCCGAGGCCGTGGTCGTGCCTGCCGGCGGCGGCGGTCTGATGGCCGGAACGTCTCTCGCCATTGCCGACGCCTGGCCGGAGACCCGCCTTCACACCGCCGAACCGCAGGGCTACGATGACCACGCCATGTCGTTCGAACAGGGCCGTCGCGTCGGCGTCTCCGGTGCACAAGGCCAGAGCTTCTGCGACGCACTCCTCGCTCCGAAGCCCGGCGCGCTTACCTTCCCGATCAACGTGGAGCGGGTGCACAGCGGCGTAGCCGTGAGCGACGCCGAGGTGGGCGCGGCCATGCGGACGGCCTTCCTGCATCTCAAGCTCGTGGTCGAGCCCGGTGGCGCGGTGGCGCTCGCGGCGGTGCTTGCCGGCAAGATCGCCACCGCCGGGCGCACGGTGGTCGCCGTGCTTTCGGGCGGCAACGTCGATCCCGCCACCTTCCACGCGGTCCTGCATCAGGGCGATGATCCTGCCGCCAGCTAGCCGAATGAAATCGCAGGGCCGCGCGGGTCGGTTCGCCGTCGCGCTGGTCACGCTGCTCCTGGCTGTCCCCATCGTGCAGGGCTGCACGGTGCTCGAACGGTTCATTGACGATGAGCCCGCCTCCCTCGACGGTGCTCCGTCAATTGAGAGCCGTGGCGCCGACTGGCCGGTTCTGCCGCGCGAGGGCGGGAAAGACGGCTATGACGATCCCTTCGAGGAGGTGAACCAAGTCTTCTACTACATCAACGGCGTGTTCGACTTTCTTCTCTTGGAACCGGTGGCCCGGTTCTACCGGGGCTTCATGCCGAGCGACGCACGGCAGGCTGTCAGCCGCGCCTTCACCAATATGGCGGAGCCGGTGGTCACCGCGAACCACCTGCTACAGCTCAACCCGGACCGCGCCGCCACGAGCTTCGGTCGCTTCGTGGTCAACAGCACCGCCGGCGCGGCAGGGCTTTTCGACGTTGCGACCGATTTGGGCCTGGAAGCGGACGACGCCGACTTCGGCCAGACGCTCCACCATTACGGCGTCGGCGAAGGCCCCTATCTGGTGTTGCCTATCTTCGGCCCGACGGCAGCCCGAGACGCCGTGGGCTTCGGCGTCGATGGCGTGATCGATCCGCGTGCCTACCTGCTCGCGCTCACGCCGCGCGCCGTGCTCGCCATCGGCGAGGGAGTGGTGCGCCGCGAGGAGGTGATCGACCCGGTCGAATTCCTGGTCAAGCACGCCTTCGATCACTACGAGGCGGTGCGCGCCTGGAACTATCAGGAGCGCCTGCGCGAACTCACCGGCGGCTGCACCGAGCCAAAGTACGTGATCTGCCCCGGCTATTCGCCGGAGTAGATTCGCCTCATGCATTGGAGTGTGTCCGTCTCAGACGGACACGCGACAGGCCGCGACTGCGGCCCGCCGCTAATGCGGCGCGCCCGTGCAGGCGCCGGCCGCAGGCCGGCTGCCGTGAGCGAAAAAGCCTATAGCGGCCCGTCGCCGCCCGGATAGCAGAACGAGACACGCGGCCCATAGAAGCCGAAGGTGACCTCGGTCGGCGACGCCGGACGCAGCGCGTGGCACGAGTGGTCCGGCGCCAGGAACTCCAACGAGAGCAGCTCGAAATCGTCCGATAGCTCACCCACGTAGGCGTAGTTGCCGCTCATCAGGCGGCCGTCGACGGCGGTGATGTAGCGCAGATGGCCGCGCGCCGTGTCCGCGATCCCTGAGCCGATGCGCGCGACACTGCGGATGATCGGCTGGTCGTCCGCGTAGGTGGTCGCGGTCACCCGATCGCCGTCGCGGTAGAGCGTCGTGCGGCCCGGCACCGCCGGCACGCCGCGCTTCGCCGCATAGTCGCACATCACCGGGTTCGAGTTGAGATAGTGGGTCCACCAGCGGCCGGGCGTGCCGTCCTCAAGGTCGAGGCCGGCCAGATCGAGCCCGGCGTAAGTCAGCGAATAGGCGCCGAAGTGCGAGGTCTGATCGTCGCGATCCACGACGTACTGGTTGATGAAGATCGCCTGATTCTCGGCCGGTGTAAGGCCTTCCGGCAGCAGCGCCGCAGCCGCTGCCGGGTCTTCCGGCACCCAGCAAAAGTAGAGCATGCGGCTGTTGACGATCAGCTGTGGTGCGAGCGGTAGTGCCACGTCCCGATCCTCCTGGCTTTCAGGCCGCAGCGGCGGCCATCATCTCGCTGCCGCGTTCCTGCCCGCGTCTCAGCCTTTCCAGAGATTCTCGCGGACCAGGTCGTTCTGGGTCGCGATGATGCTCTCCCGCAGGGTCTCCACGAGCGTGTCGATCTGCTCGCGCGTGAGCGTGAGCGGCGGCGAGAGCACGTTCATGTGGCCGAGCGGGCGCACCAGCAGGCCTCGGCTCTGGCAGTGGCGCGTGATCCGCGCGCCGATCTTGGCATCCGCTGCGAAGACCTCCTTGGTCTCCTTATTCTTCACCGCCTCGACGCACATCATGAACTTCTTGCCCCGCACGTCGCCGATCAGCGGCAGCGTCAGCAGCTCGTTCAGCCGCTCCTCGAAGTAGGGGCCGACCTCGCGCACGTGACCGCACAGGTCCTCGCGCTCCATGATCTCGATGTTCTTGACGCCGGCGGCGCAGGAGACCGGGTGCCCGGCATAGGTGAAGCCGTGGGTGAAAAGCGCGCCGTCGGACTGAGGCACGCTGATCACCTCGTACATCGCGTCGGAGAACAGCGTCGCCGAATGCGGGATGTAGCCCGAGGTGAGCCCCTTGGCCGAGGTGATCACGTCGGGCGTGAAGTCGAACACCGGCTCGGAAGCGAAGAAGTGCCCGAGCCGCCCGAAGCCGGTCACCACCTCGTCCGAGATATAGAGCACCTCGTACTTCTCGCACACCGCTTTGGTGCGGGCGTGGTAGCCAGGCGGGGGCACGATCACGCCGCCTCCACCCATGATCGGCTCCGCAATGAAGCAGGCGACGTTCTCCGGCCCGAGCTCCAGAATCTTGTTCTCGAGGTCGGCCACCTTCTCGTCGCAGAATTCTTCCACGCTCATGCCATCGGGGCGCCGATAGGTGTGGGGTGCCGGAATGTGGTGCACGAGGTCGGGCGCGAGGTCGAAGCCGTCATGGTCGAACTTCACCCCGGTCATGGTCATCGCGAGGTAGGTCGAGCCGTGATAGGCGTCGACGCGCGAGATGATCTTCTTCTTGTTCGGCTTGCCCAGGCGGTTGAAATAGAAGTGAATCACGCGGATGGCGGTGTCGTTCGCCATCGAGCCGCCGGTGCCGTAGAACACGTGGTTGATGCTGGCCGGCGCGAGTTCGGCGAGCTTCGCCGCAAGCTCCGCCGCCGGCGGCGTGGTCAGGTGGGTGAAGGTCGAGTAGTAGGGGATACGGCGCACCTGATCGGCGATCGCCTGCGCCATCTCTTCCCGGCCATAGCCGATATTGACGCACCAGAGGCCGCCGATGCCGTCCATGTAGCGCTCGCCCTCGGCGTTGTAGACGTAGACCCCCTCGGCCTCCGCCATGACCTCGGAGCCTTCCTCCTTGAAGGTCGCGAAGTCGGTCCAGGGATGGATGTTGTGGTCCCGGTCCTTCTGCCAAAGGTCTGCGTTGTCGTACTGCTGAAAGTTCCCCTTCATCGCACCCTCCTCTCGCGCCGGACGGCTCCCGGCGCCCGTGGGCCAGAGCCTATCGCGGCGCGGACGCGACGGCTAGCGGAAGCGCGATGGATTTCGCCGCTGCCCGTGGCCCGGTCCGCCGCCATCCGGCATACTGCCGGCCTCGCGGGACAAGGGGCTGGGGAGGTTGCGCAAGATGCTGGTGGTGTGGGGCCGCAAGAACTCGATCAACGTGCAGAAGGTGATGTGGACCGTGGCCGAGCTGGGCCTGGCCCACGAGCGGAAGGACGTGGGCGGTCCCTTCGGCGGGCTCGATACGGACGACTACGGCACGCTCAATCCCAACCGGCGCATCCCGACCATCGTGGACGAGGACGGCACCACCATCTGGGAATCGCATAGCTGCGTGCGCTACCTCGCCGCGCGCTACGGCGCAGGCCACCTCTGGCCCGAGGACCCGTCGGCCCGGGCGCTTGCCGACCGCTGGCTCGACTGGATGCAGACGACGCTCCTGCCGGACCTCGCGCCGGTCTTCATCGGCCTCATCCGCACGCCGGCCGAGAAGCGCGACATGGCACGGATCGAGCGCTGTGCTCGGGCCATGGGCGAGACCTGGCGCATCCTCGATGCCCATATGGAGGGGCGCAGCTTCGTCGCGGCGAACACGCTCACCATGGGCGACATCGCGGTCGGTGCGACCTGCTATCGCTACCACGCGCTGGATATCGAACGCCCGGCGCTCCCCAACATCGCGGCCTGGAACGAGCGGCTGCAGGAGCGCGCGCACTTCCGCACCCACGTGATGATCCCGCTGAGTTAGCCCCGATTGTTACCCTGGTCGCGGCCAGCGCCGCGTTCCTTGAGACGTACGTGAATATTAATTCCTGCTTATCCCTGATTCTCGTCCAGCGACGAGGGCTTGGTAAGGCATGGGGCTGGTTCGAGCGGCGCTTTGGACGAAGCGGGGGATCATGGTCTGGAGCTGGTAGCGCCAGCTCCAGCTTGCGCGGGCGCCCCTCGGGGCCGGTCGAGACCGCCGCCACGAAGGGCGTCTTGCCCGCCGCACCCCGGCCCCGCTTGCCGCCGGAACGCCTGCCGCCGAGATAGGCGTCGTCCATCTCCACCCGGCCCGAGAGCCGCATCTCGCCTTCGCGCCGGGCCATTACTGCCATGATCTTGTGCTTCATGGCCCAGGCCGTCGGCTGCCTAACCCCGAGGCGGCGACCGAGTTCCACCGACGAGACGCCGTTCTTCGCCGTCACGATCAGGTGGATGGCCGCGAACCAGAGCCTCAGCGGCAGCTTGGTCGCATGGAAGATCGTGCCCGCCGTGGGCGAGATCTGCCTCTTGCAGCGGTTGCACTGGTAGAGCCCCCGGCCCGCCAGCAGGCAATGCTCGCGATGGCCGCAGGAGGGGCAGACGAAGCCGTCCGGCAAGCGCAACCGGACCAGCGCCGCGCAACACTGCTCCTCCGTGCCGAAGGCCCGGCGAAACGCCTCGTCGCTCAACCCGCGCGCGCGATACCACTTTGAATGCCATATCCGTGACCTCCCATATGGAACATATAGAGAACATGCCGCATTCCCATGCGGAGAGTCACGGATAAGCAGGAATTTATTTGCCGATCTCCCCCAAATGGAGCGCGCGCAAGCTTGCCCGACTCGCCTAGCTTTACGTTTTCGGGAGGCGATTCCTATGTCGAAGCGTTTACTGTCGACGGTTATGGTTATGGTCGGCGCACTGCTGATGCTCGCAGCCTGCGGCCGGGGGGAGCGAAGCACTGTCTCTCACCCCACACTCACCGATGCCTGGAGTTCGTCCCCCGATGAATTGGCAGTTGCTGCATCACGAGCCGCGAACAGCATTCCACGCTTCACGGACGAGGGTGTCCTGCAATCGTCGGATACCGACTCGACCGGCACCGCCATCGGCGCTGTTTCGATAATCTTCGATCGCCTTTTTCCGCCGGACCTGGATGATGGCATTAACCGCGGCAATGCCGATGTGACGTTGGAAACCTCTTCCGGGGATGGCAGCAAACTGGTCCTGGACTCGGATGCCCATTCGGTGTCCAGCATGGTGGAAAAGCGCGCGCTTCCGCCTTCTCCGGTTCGCCGTCATTATCATAGCCGTTGGGCGCTGTTCGACACTCGGGAAGACGGTACCTCGTCTGCTTCCGTTTCGGTCAGCTGGCACAGGGACGATCCGAGCGATTATCTGGCCGGTGGCTACTGGATGCATCTGGACGGCGATCTTGCCGCGGATTCGATTGAGAACGCCAACTTTGGCGTATTTGTCCATGGCCCCGAGTTTTCCAACGCTCCGGACATGCCGGAAGCTGGAACGGCGACCTACAGAGGTCATGCGGCGGGGCTGTATACGTTCATCTACGGTCCGATGTGGAAACCGTTGGATCCTCGTCTCGATGACGGAGACAAGGCGACAGGCGAGTACTCGGGCGTGATGACGCTCTCCGCCGATTTTTCGGCCAGCACCGTAAGGGGCTGCATCGGTTGCGACGAAAACCTTGAGACGACGGAAGTCCTGGTGGATGCGGACGGCAACAGAAGCGAAATCTATACCTCTCTGAGCCTGGCCTCGATCAAGTTTGAAACCACTCCCATCAATTCGGACGGCACTTTCACGGGCGACAATGTAGAAATCGTCATAGGCGGGCGTGCCGTTCCATTCAGCGTACCCGTTTCCAGCGTCCAGGGATACTGGGGCGGCAGGTTTTCGGGGCTTCCCGCTTTTGACGGGTCTGGCGATCCTCGTCTCGTTGCCGGAACGACCGGTGCGCAATTCAGTCATCCGGATGGGAGTCGAGGCGAGTTCGTAGGGTATTTCATCGCTCCCAAGGTGATCGCTCCATAGCCGGATGCATTCATCGGACGCCGGGTTCATCGTTGAGGCGCGACTGGAAGCGAGCGTCCAATCGGTGGAATCCAACCAACATTCTATGACCGGAGGCGGCTGGAGCGGCGGCGCGTCAACGACCCTTCTCATACCCGGCCGCACAGAGGTAAGGATTCCGGCAAGCCGTGCTGAGCCGTCCGATCCGGCGGATTCTAGCGGTTGAGGGTGCGTTTCCACTCTCTTTTGAGAGGCCGTAGCCAGACGTCCTTTCGGGGCCTGTCGTAGAGTTTGTCGCGGTCGTAGCGCCCTCGTCCCTGGGTGGTCCCGACGTAAGTCCAGCCCGAGGCCCGATAGACCGCGCCAGTGTAGCGCGGGGTCTCGACGAAGGTCTCGGTGAGCACCGGCGTGGTGTTGTAGCGCTCGATCCAGCCTCCTTGCGTCCGCCGAATCAGCGCCGCGCGGCTCTGCTCCTCCGAGCCGAAGGCCTTGCGAAACGTCTCGTCGCTCAACCTGCGCACGCGCGATGCCACCTTGAAGGCCACATCCGAGACCTCCGCATCCAGAACATATTGAGAACATACGCTCCTTCTGGCGGAGTGTCACGGATAAGCCCCATTAATTTTGATGCGGGATTTGGCGGTCTATTCCGGCCCAAGGTGGTCCAAGGTGGCTCAGGGCGGGCGGCCCAAGGTGGCCCAAGGTGGTCCAAGGTGGTCCAAGGTGGCGTGATCGGAGGCACGGGCGCGCGAGGCGTCGTCCGCGCGGCACAAAGAGTCGCGGGCGCGACGGCAAGGTCCTGATCGCCGTCTATCTTGCTTGCTGTGGCCTGCTGGTATTCGCACTGCATGGCGCGATCCTGACGCGGGAACGACACCGCGTGCACCGCACCATGGTCCGGGGATACTTGCCGGCAACAAACGAGGAATTTGATATTGACGCGAACCGGACCGCAGGCCCGGACGGCGCGACTGCGCCGCGCGCGTAGCGCGGAGCCAAGCGAACGGAGTGAGCGCCCGGCGATTGAGGGAAATGATTGAGTCACGCCCCCCCCCCCCCCCGCGATACTGGCCGCAACCGTATTGAGAACGTCGGCGAGAAGCCCTCGATTGCGTACACTACCCGTAGCCGCTTCGGCCACCTCGGCCTTTTGAATTCGCTATAGGTCATCCGTGTGACGTCAGCACTCCGGCAATTCGCGTCCGAGCTTCGTGCGGACATCGTGTCCGGGAAGGCCACACCGGCGCTGTCGGCGGGCTTTACCTCGGGCTTGGGGCTGCTTGCCGCCCAGGTCGCCTTCGGCGCCTTCATCTTCTCGGGACCGTTGGCTCCCTATACGTCGCAGGGAGTCGGCCTTGTCCTGTTCGGGAACTTCGCCGCCTGTCTGCTCATCGCGCTCGCAAGCGGCTATCGCGGTGCGATTGCGGGACTTTCGCCAGCACTCGTGATCGGGATGGCGCTCATCGGCTCCACCATGGCGGCCGAGGGTCACGCGCTGTTCGTCACCACCGCGGTCGCGCTGATTATCGCCGCCGTCGCCACCGGCGTGTTCTGCCTCATCATCGGCCAATTTCGTCTCGCCAACGTGGTGCGCTTCATTCCCTACCCGGTCGCGGGAGGGTTTGTCGCCGGAATCGGCGGCGCCGTTTGCATCGCGGCGCTCTCCATGATGGGGGTCGAACCGCACTGGTCGGCGGTTCCGGGGTTCTTCGATCCCGACGTGCTGTGGAAGTGGGCGCCGGGTGCGGCCTACGGGCTCGCCCTCTACTTGTCGATGAGGCGCTGGCGCCATCCGTTGATCCTGCCGGTCAGCGTCGTGCTCTTCGTCGGCGCATGCCATCTCGCTCTCTACGCCCTCGACATAAGCGGCGAGGAGGCGAGAGCGGCCGGCCTGCTGTTCACGAGCACGGTAGAGGAAAGCCTTTGGCCGGTTTGGGCGCCAGCCGACTTCGCGCATGTGGACTGGTCGGCGATGGCTGGGCAAGTCCCCGACATGCTGACGCTGATCCTGGTCGCCCTCATCTGCGTCGTCATGAACATCGCGGGCCTGGAGCTTGCGGTGAACAGCGAGCTCGACTGGGACCGGGAGTTCAGGGCCAAGGGCTTCGCAACCGTGGTCTCCGGCCTGGGGGGCGGCACGGTGTCGACCCTGGTCGTTCCCGCCTCGCTGCGCAGCAAGCTGTTCGGCGCAACGACGCGGCTCACCGGCGTCATCGCCGCCCTTGTCATCGGAATAGCACTCCTGCTCGGCGACGGGATGCTGGAGCTGGTCCCGGCACCGCTCGTCGGCGGCATGCTGGTCTTTGCCGGAGCCGGCATGCTGGACGAGGGGATGGTGAAAAGCTGGAAGCGGCTGCCCCGACAAGAGTACGCCATCATCCTGCTGATCTTCGCGATCATCATCGCGCTCGGGCTGCTTGAGGGCGTGGGCGCAGGCATCGCGGCGACGCTCGTGCTCTTCGCCGTTCGCCTCGGCCGGGTGGACTCCGTCGAGGCCCGGTTCACCCTGCGCGAGCACCAGAGCAACAAGGCCCGGCCCGTCCCCGATCGCGCCATCCTGCTGGCGGAGGGGGACCGGGTGCAGGCGTATCGTCTGCGCGGCTATATCTTCTTCGGCAGTGTCGTGCCCCTGGCCGATCAGCTCCGGCAAGTCCTGAGCGGTCCCGTGCCGCCGGCCTGTCTGATGCTGGACTTCGCCCGCGTCTCCGGCTTCGACTTCTCTGCGGTCAGCGTCCTCGGCCGGTTCCTGCAACGGGCCGGCGCGGCCGGGGTTCGGGTGGTCCTGTGCGGGGTCTCCGAGCCGCTGCGCATGGGGCTGGAGCGGACCCTGCCGCCGGCCGCGTTCGCCGAATTGCTGGTGGAGCCGAATGCGGACCGCGCGCTCGAGCGCTGCGAGGACATCGTCATCGCGGCCTGGAGAGGGGACGTCGGCGCGGCAGGAGAGCGGCGCGCGGAATTACTGGAGCACGCCGGCGAAGACCTGGAGCGCCACCTGGACCGGCAGATTCAGTTCGAGGACCTGATCGCGGACCTTGGAGAGTGGCTGCATCCTCGCGACTATGCCGCGGGCCAACCCCTCGCCGGGCAGGACGCGCCGGACCAGGGCCTGCAGCTGCTGCTATCCGGCCGGGCCTCTGCATACGACGACGCCGGTGCGCGGCTCTACCAGCTCGGCCCCGGCGACGCGATCTGGCCAGCGGGGGCGCTCGACGCGAACGCCAGCAGCGTGGTCGCAGACCAGCCCTGCCAGTCTCTGGCGCTCACGCCCGACACCCGGCGCTGGCTGGAATCGCACCGGGAACATCTCGCGTTCAGGCTCTACCGCTACCTGCTCACCGGCAATTTCCAGGCCGAGCCGGGAGACGATCCCTCCTGACGGCAGGGACATGATCGACTCCTGAATGGCCGGGTGTAACGGACCGGCGATGCTGTTAGCGTTACGGACGCAAACGGGAGAGCTTGAAATGGCCGTGAGGGTGATTCTCGAAGTCAAGGCGAAGCCGGGCACCGGGGACGAGGTGGTTGCGTTCTTCAGGTCGATCCTTCCGGAGACGCGCGCTTATGAGGGCTGTACGCGCGTCGAAACGCTGCAGAACAGCGACGACGCCGACAATGTGCTCCTGGTGGAAGATTGGGACACCCACGAGCAATACGAGAAGTATCTGGCCTGGCAGCGGGAGAGGGGCGTCAGCGACCGGCTCAAGCAGGCCCTCGCCGAGCCCCCGAGCATCCGGCACTTCGACGTGACCGACGCCTGAGCCGCGATTGGGAGCGGAGGCGGCGATCATGACCCGATTGGAGCCGGTTCACCCGGGCGAGGTGTTGAAGCACGACTTCATGGAGCCATTCGGGCTCTCGGCCACGGCGCTGGCTAAGGCGATCGGCGTGACGCCGGCGCGGATCAACGAGATCGTGCGCGGGCGCCGCGGCATCACGGCCGAGACCGCGCTGCGCCTGGCTCGGTACTTCAACACCGATGCCCGGAGCTGGATGAACCTTCAGGACCGCTACGAGCTGGATATCGCCGAGCGGGCGAATTCCGACGCCTTGCGCGCGATTCGTCCGCGCGACGTGGCGTGAGGAGAGGAAACCCGCCCGTTTCTGAGCCTCGCTACGCCTCCGCCCAGCCGTCCTTGTGGGCGCAGAAGGTCTTCACGTCGAAGATCGTGTGGGCGAAGAGCCACCGGCCGTCGCGCTTCACCAGCCGGTCGTCGTAGCTCGCGAAAATCCAGCGCGCCTCGTCCTTGCCGTCCTCGTTCAGCGCCGTGCACGGCATGAGCAGCCACCACTGGCCGCGTGCGGTGTCGCCGTCCACGTCGATGATCTCGTTCAGCGCCAGATGGGCGGCGAAGCTGATCTGCTTGCCGACCTCGCGCACCATGTTGCCGAAGGCCTCGGCGCTCTCCTGCCGGCCGAAGGCCTCGCCGCCGTCCCAGACCGCGTCGGGCGTCATCAGCGTCACGATGCCGTCTGCGTCGTAGCCGTCGTCCGCGTAGGACATGTAGCGGTACTTGAGGCGGCGAATGGCCTCGATGTCCTCGAGCCGCTGGATGCGCTCTTCCAGAGTCGCGCTCATTCTGCGTCCACCCAGCCGTCCTTGTGCGGCTTCACGAAGTGGATGTCGACGGTCAGCGTCTGGTACAGCCAGGTGCCGTCGCGGCGCACGTAGTGGTCCTCGTATTCGCCGAGGAGCCAGACCGCCGTCTTCACGCCCTCCATCATGATGGTCGCCGGCATGATGATCCACCAGTGCCCGCGAGCGCTGTCGTTATCCAGGTCCACGTCGATGATCTCGTTCATCACCAGGTGGCCGGCGAAGACGATCTGCGAGGAGACCCGCGCGAAGTGCGCATGGATCGCATCGCGGCCCTCGTGACGGCCAAAATCCTCGCCGCCATCCCAGATTCCATCCTCGACGAACTGCCCGGCGATGCCATCGGCGTCGTAGCCGTCATCGCAATAGGCGCAGTACTGGTGCTTCAGCCGCTTGATCGCCTCGACCGATTCGAGGGTTTCGACGCGGCGTTCCAGGTCGCTTGCCGCCATAACTGTCTCCCTTTTTTCCTTACGCGCGCCGCCATCCAGCGCGGATTGCGGGGTCCACAGCGCTGGCCGCGGACCCCGCTTCGAGTGCTAGTTCTTGAGAATGACGTCCTTCGGAATCGGGCCTGCCGTCACGTAGCCCTCCATCCGTGGCTTGCCGTCATCGGTGCAGATGATGGCGTACCGCGCCTTGTCCTGGATGTGGAGCTGGTCGGAGAAGCTGCGCGGGCCCATCAGCGTCGGCTCGTCCGTGAACTTCTCCATCTCGGCCGTGACCGCCGCCGAATCCACCGTGCCGGCGCTCTCGACCGCCTTGGCCCAGAGGTCCATCAGCACGTAGCCCGCGATGGGGAGCGAGGTGGCGGTCGGCTCGCCTTCCTTGGCCTCCAGCTTCTTGAAGAACGCCTCCACCTCCTCGCCGGCACCGCCGTACAGCGAGCTGAACGCCGCCGCACAGAAGTTGCTGAGATTGGGCACGGCGTCGAGCCAGTAGTGGCCGTCCATCGCGACGCCCGAGACGATCAGCGTCTCGATGCCAGATGCCCGCATCTGCTTGATGGCGGACGCAGCGCCCGGCACGTAGGAGCAGACGGCGATCACGTCAGGCTTCGTGTCGAGGGCTTTGATGCGGTCGATTTGGCCCTGGATCGATGGGTCGTTGTTCTGGAACACGTCGAGGCCCAGCATCGTGGTGCCTTCCATGCGCGGCCAGGCCCACTCGAAGCCGGCACAGACCGACTTGTTGTACTCGATGGTGTCGTCACGCAGCAGGTAGGCCGTGCGCGCGCCGCGATTATCGTAGGCGTAAGTGGCGATGGAGGCGCCGTCGAGATGCGCCGCCTGACCGCCGGTGAAGGCGAAGGGGCCGATGCCCTCGATGCCGGCCTTGGCGTCGCCGGCGCAGAGGAAGAACGAGATCAGGCCCGCGTTCTGCGCCACGTTGGCCGCGGGCGCGCCCATGTCGAAGTCGCAGTCGACGAAGACCACGCTGGCGCCATCGTCGATGACGATCTGACCCGCCTTGACGCCTTCCTCACGCTCGGACTTCGAGTCTGCCTGCGCGATCACGAGCTGCTTGCCGAGCAGCCCGCCGGCGGCGTTGATCTCCTCGAGCCTGATCTGCGCCGCGAGCGTCGCGGGGCCGGTGTAGGCCGCCTGCCAGCCGCTGGTCGAGACGGCGAAGCCGACCACGATCTCGTGGTCGTCCGCCTGCACGGCGGTCGCTCCGCCGGCGACGAGTGCGCCGGCCATGACGGCGCCCACCATTCGTTTCAACATCGACGATCTCCCTTTGGTCCGTGGATTGATGTGTCGTGGCGCCACAACGTAGGGCCAGCGGCCGGGCGCATCAACCGCGCCGAGCCGCGATCTGATGCGGCATAAGAGACGGCGGAGGAGGGGGGCCCGCTCGTCAGCGGTCGAGCGTTTCGGCCTTGCCGGGCTCCTCCCACCACGCATCGAGAACGGTGCCATAGACCGGTATCACATCGGGCCGGCCGAACTTGCTCCAATAGGCGTAGCGGTCGTCGTTCAGGTGATAGAGGGGGAGGAGGTAGTGCCCCCACAGAATCACCCGGTCCATGGCGCGGATGGTGTCGACGAAGTCCTCGCGCTCCCGCGCCTGGGTCATGCGGGCGATAAGGTCGTCGACGACCGGGTCCCTGATCCCCGGATAGTTGCGTGTGCCCTCCTGGTCCGCGGCCTCGGCGCCCCAGTAGAACGCCTGCTCGTTGCCCGGCGAGAGCGACATGCCCCAGCGATAGATGATCATGTCGAAGTCGTAGACGTTGCGCCGGTATTGGTACTGCGCCGTGTCCACCGTGCGCACCTTGGCCTCGACGCCGAGCCGCTCGAGATTGCGCGCGTAGGCGAGCCCGATTTTCTCGTTCCCCGGATTCACCAACAGGATCTCGAACGCGAGCGGAAGGCCATCCGCCGCCCGCCGGAGCGTCCCGTCCTGCACCTCCCATCCCGCCTTGGCGAGCAGGCGCCTGGCTGTCCCGAGATTCTTGCGCAGGCCGCCCTCCACCTCGGGTGCGTGATAGGCGGTATCGAACACCTCGGGCCAGAGCCGATCGCGATGGGGCTCCAGCAGGGCCAGCTCGCCGCCTTCCGGCAGGCCGCGCGAGCCAAGCTCCGAGTTGTCGAAGATGCTGTTGGTGCGCACGTAGGCGCCCTGCAGCAGCGCCCGGTTCACCCACTCGAAATCGAAGGCGAGCGAGAGCGCGTAGCGCACCGCGCGATCCTCGAACATCGGCCGCCGCGTGTTGAAGACCAGCGCGAACATGCCGGAAGGACGTCCGTGCGGCAGCTGCTCGATGGTGACCCGGCCGTCTTCCACCGCCGGGAAATCGTAGCCGGTCGCCCACCGAGTCGCCGAGCGTTCCAGGCGCAGGTCGTACTCGCCCGCGCGGAACGCTTCCATCATCACTTCGTCGTCGCGGTAGTAGTCGTAGCTGATGCGGTCGAAGTTGTGCTGCCCCTGGTTGATCGGCAGGTTCCGACCCCAGTAGTCGGGATCGCGGCGGTAGACGATGCCGCGGCCGGCATCGACGCTCTCGATCTTGTAGGGACCGCTGCCGAGCGGCGGCGTCAGCGTCGTCTCCTCGAACGTGACCGACGAATAGTAGGCCTTCGAGATGATCGGCATGAGCCCGAGGATCAGTGGCAGCTCGCGGTCCGGCGTCTCGGTATCGAAGAAAAAGTGCACCGAGCGCTCGTCCGGCCGTTCGATCTTCCGCACCTTGTTGTAGTAGAGCCGGTGGTTGGGGCGGCCCTGCTCCTTCAGCGTCTCCCACGAGAAAATCACGTCGTCGACCGTGATCGGGCTGCCGTCGTGGAAGTGCGCTTCCGGCCGCAGGCGGAACAGGACGGACGAGCGGTCGTCCGGCACCTCCACCGATTCAGCGATCAGCCCGTAGAGGGAGAAGGGCTCGTCCCAGGTGCGCTTGAGCAGGCTCTCGAAGGTAAGGTGCCGCCCCGGCGCTGCCACGCCCTTGATGATGAACGGATTGAGACTATCGAAGGTGCCCGTGACGGCACGCCGAAGCTCGCCGCCCTTGGGCGCATGCGGGTTGACATAGTCGAGATGCTGGAAGTCGGGGCCGTACTTCGGCGCCCCATGCATCGCGATTCCGTGGGTGGACGCCGCCAGGGCCGGCGCGCTCGCCAGCGCCAGCGCGACCAGTGCCGCCGCCGGCAGCAGCCACCGGGGCGCCGCCCGGCGGCGGGGGCGCCCGTTGGCGTCCCTGCCCAGCGCCATCAGAACGTCACCACACTCCGGATCGATTCACCCTTGTGCATGAGGTGGAAGGCCTCGTTGATCTCGTCGAGCGGCATGGTGTGGGTGATCATCGGGTCGATTTCGAGCTTGCCGTCCATGTACCAGTCGACGATGCGGGGCACGTCGGTGCGGCCCTTGGCCCCGCCGAAGGCCGTACCGCGCCAGACCCTGCCGGTCACGAGCTGGAAGGGCCGCGTCGAAATCTCCTGGCCGGCGCCGGCGACGCCGATGATCGTGCTCTCGCCCCACCCCTTGTGGCAGCATTCGAGCGCCTGGCGCATGGTCTCGACGTTGCCGATGCATTCGAAGCTGTGATCGGCACCGCCGCCCGTGAGGTCCACCAGATAGGGCACGAGATCGCCCTCGACCTCCTTGGGGTTGACGAAGTGAGTCATGCCGAATTGCTCGCCGAGCGCCTGGCGCTTCGGGTTGATGTCGATGCCGACGATCATATTGGCGCCCACCAGGCGCGCGCCCTGGACCACGTTGAGGCCGATGCCGCCGAGGCCGAAGACCACGACGTTGTCGCCGGGCTGCACCTTGGCCGTGTTGATCACCGCGCCGACGCCCGTGGTCACGCCGCAGCCGATGTAGCAGATCTTGTCGAACGGCGCGTCCTCCCGGACCTTGGCGACCGAGTATTCCGAGACCACCGTGTGGCTCGCGAAGGTGGACGTGCCCATGTAGTGGAAGATCTTGTCGTCGCCGAGCGAGAAGCGGCTGGAGCCGTCCGGCATCACGCCCGCGCCTTGGGTCGCGCGGATCGACTGGCAGAGGTTGGTCTTGCCGCTCAGGCAGTACTCGCACTGGCGGCATTCCGGCACGTAGAGCGGGATCACGTGATCCCCAGGGGCCACGCTCGTCACGCCCTCGCCGACCTCCGACACGATGCCGGCGCCCTCGTGCCCGAGGATGGCGGGGAACAACCCCTCCGGGTCGTCGCCCGAGAGGGTGAAGGCATCGGTGTGGCAAACCCCGGTCGCCTTGACCTCGATCAGCACCTCGCCGGCACGCGGGCCGTCGAGGTTCACGGTTTCGATGCTGAGCGGTTTGCCTGCGCCGGTCGCCAGTGCCGCGCGGACTTCCATCGCTCCCTCCTTGTCGCTGTCGTCAGTTGCGAATCGATTTCAGCCCACTGTCTCACCGGGTGCAGACGCGGGCAACACCGCACACGACCCTAGCGCTGCTGGTGCTCCCAGTCGGGGTGGACCCAGGGCACGTCGTTGGCCGGCGGCAGCGGCTCGCGGCCGAGGATGTGGTCCGACGCCTTCTCGCCCACCATGATGGAAGGCGCGTTGAGGTTGCCGTTGGTGATGTGCGGGAAGATCGAGCTGTCGGCCACGCGCAGCCCGTCCACGCCGATGACGCGACAGGCCGGGTCCACCACCGCGTCGGCATCGTTAGCCGCGCCCATGCGGCAGGTGCCGCAGGGATGGTAGGCGCTCTCCACGGCGCCCTTCACGAATTCGTCGATGTCCTCGTCGCTCTGCACCTGCGCGCCTGGCGCGATTTCCTCGCCGGTGTAATCGGCGAGCGCGGGCTGGGAGAGGATTTCCCGGGTCAGCCGGATGCAGGCCCGAAAAATCTGCCAGTCATCCTCGTGGGACATGTAGTTGAAGAGGATCGAGGGCGCCGCCGCGGGCTCGGACGACGCGAGCCGCACCCGGCCACGAGACTTCGAGCGCATCGGCCCGACATGGGTTTGGAAGCCGTGGCCCTCGGCGGCGGCCTTGCCGTCGTAGCGCACCGCGAAGGGCAGAAAATGGTACTGGATGTTCGGGTACCTCACGCCGGCGCGGGAGCGAATGAAGCCGCAGGATTCGAAGTGATTGGTGGCGCCGAGCCCGTCCCTGAACATGAGCCAGCGCGCCCCGATCACCGCCTTGGAGAACAGGTTCCAGTGGCGATAGAGCGTGATCGGCTGCCGGCACTTCACTTGCAGGTAGATTTCCAGATGGTCCTGCAGGTTGGCGCCGACGCCGGGCCGGTCGGCCACGACCTCGATGCCGTGCTCCTGCAGGTGCTCCGCCGGGCCGATGCCGGAGAGCATGAGCAGCTTCGGCGAGTTGATCGAGGAGGCGGCGAGGATGACCTCGGCGTTCGCGCGCACGCGATGGACCGTGCCGCCGGTCTCGTACTCGACGCCGACCGCGCGCCGGTCCTCCATCACCACGCGGCGGACGTGGGCCCGCGACCGGAGCACCAGGTTGCGGCGCTGCAGCGCGGGCTTGAGATAGGCGTTGGCGGCTGACCAGCGGCGGCCGCGCCACACGGTCATCTCCATCGCCCCGAAACCTTCCTGGCGCTCGCCGTTGTAGTCGGCGGTCATGGCGTAGCCGGCTTGCTCGCCCGCCTTGACGAAGCTCCGGTAAAGCGGGTTCTCCATCGGCCCGCGGGTGACATGGAGGGGGCCGTCGCTGCCGCGCCAGCCGGCCTGCCCGCCATGGGAATGTTCCATGCGCCGGTAGTAGGGCAGCACGTGGCGGTAGCCCCAGCCCGCCGCGCCCAGCTCCTCCCAGGTGTCGAAGTCGCAGGCGTTGCCGCGCACGTAGACCATGCCGTTGATGGAGGAGGAGCCGCCGATCACCTTGCCGCGCGGCGTCGCAAGCCGCCGCCCGCCGAGGTGCGGCTCGGGCTCGGTCACGAAGCCCCAGTCGTAGCGGGGCATGTTCATGGGGTAGGAGAGGGCAGCCGGCATCTGAATAAGCGGGCCGGCGTCGGTCCCGCCGTGCTCCAGCACCAGCACGCGATTGCGCTCGTCTTCGGAGAGCCGCGCGGCGAGCACACAGCCGGCGGACCCCGATCCCACGACTACATAGTCGAACTCGTCGTCGAAGCGGGCGGTCATCGAGCTGCGGTTATCGCGATCACGCGCCCGCCGCCGCTCGGTTAGGAGCACCGGGCCGAAGGCCCGGACGGCGCGACCGCGCCGCGCGCGTAGCGCGGAGCCAAGCGAACGGAGTGAGCGCCCGGCGCTTGAGGGACATCAAAAGGACTCGAGCTGACTGTCGATGTGCGCTTCCATGATTGCCATCGCGCTCTCGCCGTGGGGCTCCGTGTCACCGAGAACGCGGCGGAGCCACAGCCCGTCGATCATGGCCGCGGTGGATTCGGCGGCGATTTCCGCCGTCTCCCGCGTCGGCAACTGCCGGTACTCGTGACGCAGGTTGCTGATCAGCCGGCGTTGGTAGATGAGCAGCAAGCGGCGCACCTCCGGCTCTGTAAGGGCCTGCACGTAGAAGGTGAGCCAGGCGGAGATCACCTCGGGCTGGAGCTGCTCGTCGCAGAAGCTGCCGTCCATGATCGCGGAAAGCCGCTCGCGCGGGGTCTTGGCTTCGCGCAGGCGCTCCCTGATGCCGGCGCCGAACTCGATCAGGAGGTGGCGCATGGTGGCGATGATGAGCGCGCCCTTGGAGCCGAAGTAGTGATGGACCAGCCCCTGGGAGAGGCCGGCCTCGCGCGCGACATCGCCGGTGGTCAGGTCGACGAACCCGCGGTCGTGAATGCTCCTGATCGCGGCCTCCACGAAGGCACGTCGGCGCACGGGCGCCATTCCGGTCTTTGGCATCGGCTACTCCTGTACTCGGGACCATTATATTGGTTGGTTGACCAATCAACAAAAGATTGCGAGAGTCGCCTGAACGAAGCGAGCGTGAGGGAGGGTTCAATGCACATTCGGATGACATCTGCAATCGCCGCCGTCGCCATGGGCGCCGCGGCCATGGCGGGCAATGCCTACGCCGACGACGCCGCCACCTGCAGCGAGGTGGAATTCTCGGATGTCGGCTGGAGCTGCATCACGGCGACCACCGCCGTGGCAACCACCGTCCTCGAAGGGCTCGGCTATGAGCCGAAGGCGACCGTGCTTTCGGTGCCGGTGACCTTCGCCAGCCTTTCCAACGGCGATATCGACGCATTTCTCGGGCTCTGGCTGCCGACCCAGCAGAGCATGATCGACCCCTACTTCAACGACGGCACCGTCGAGAACGTGGGCGTCAATCTCGAGGGCGCCAAGTACACCCTCGCCGTGCCCACCTATGTTTTCGAGGCAGGGGTCAAGACCTTCGGCGACATCGCCGCCCATGCCGACAAGTTCGACAGCAAGTTCTACGGCATCGAGCCCGGCAACGACGGCAACATGATCATCCAGGGCATGATCGACGACAACGCCTTCGGCCTCAGCGGCTTCGAGGTCGTGGAATCGAGCGAGCAGGGCATGCTCTCCCAGGTGGAGGCCGCAGTCAGGAGCGACGAGTGGATCGTTTTCCTCGGTTGGGAGCCGCATCCCATGAACCGCCGCTTCGACATGAGCTATCTCGACGGCGGCGACGACTACTTCGGCGCCAACTTCGGCGGCGCCACGGTCTACACGCTGGCCCACGCCGGCTACACAGAGGCCTGCCCCAACGTGGGCGCGCTGCTGAAGAACATGCGCTTCTCGTTGGCGCTTGAGAACGAGATGATGGGCTATATGCTCGACGACGGGATGGACCCGCAGGCGGCCGCCCGGAAGCTCGTCGAGATGCACCCCGAGCTGGTCGACGAGTGGCTCACGGGCGTGACCACGCTTGACGGCCAGGATGGCGCGGCTGCCGTGAAGGCCCATCTCGGCATGTAGCGACCGATTACGCGGGCGGTCCAGCGGGCCGAGTCTGCGGGCGGTCGGCGCTGAGAGGCGCCGGCCGCCTGTCCCGTCCGGTCGGGGAGGGGCGTCATGGGCACCGACGATCTCGGAGTCCTTACCGAGAAAATTCCGATCGGCAAGTGGGTCGCCAACGCAATCGAGTTCATCAAGGACAACTTCTTCCACGAGCTCCGAGCGTTCTCCGGCGGCCTGGACTGGGTGCTCGAAGCCTTCGCCTACTTCCTCGGTCTGATCCCGCCGCCGGTCTTTGTCTTCCTCGTGGCGGCTGTCGCCTTTTATCTGCATCGCAGCATCGTGCTCGTGATCGGCGTGGTCATCGGGCTGCTACTGGTCCTCAACATCGGCTACTGGGACGAGATGCTGTTCACGGTGGTGCTGGTCTCGGCGTCCACCGTCGTCTGCATCCTGGTGGGCGTGCCCATCGGCATCGCCGCGGCGCACCGGCCCTGGCTCTACCGGATGCTGCGGCCGATCCTCGACCTGATGCAGACCATCCCGCCCTTCGTCTATCTGATCCCAACGCTCACCTTCTTCGGGCTGGGCCTGGTGCCGGGGCTGATCTCCACCGTGATCTTCGCCATCCCGGCGCCCATTCGTCTCACCCATCTCGGCATCTCCAGCGCGCCCCGGCCGCTGCTGGAGGCGGGCCGCGCCTTCGGCGCCAGCGACACGCAGCTCCTGCTCAAGGTTGAGCTTCCTCACGCGATGCCGAGCATCATGCAGGGGGTGACCCAGTGCATCATGCTCTCGCTCTCGATGGTGGTGATCGCCGCGCTGGTGGGCGCCGACGGCCTCGGCGTGCCGGTGGTCCGCGCGCTCACCACGGTCAACGTCGCCCAGGGCTTCGAGGCCGGACTGGCCATCGTGGTCGTCGCCATCGTGCTCGATCGCATCCTGAAGCAGGTCGAGAGGCGCAAGGGCAAGCGCGGCACCGCAGCACGCTGATGGCCGTCATCACCTTCGACCGGGTCGATGTCATCTTTGGCCGGCGGGTCAAGGAGGCGATTGCCTTGCTCGATGCCGGCGCCGACAAGGACCGCATCTTCGAAGAGACCGGCCAGGTGGTCGGCGTGCAGGACGCCTCGCTCCAGGTCGAGGCCGGCGAGATATTCGTCCTCATGGGGCTCTCGGGCTCCGGCAAGTCGACCCTGCTGCGCTGCGTCAACGGGCTCAACCAGGCCACGCGCGGCCGGGTCCTGATCGACGACGGCGGCACCGAGATCGACGTCACCGACTGCGACCCCAAGCTCATGCGCAGGCTGCGCATGGACCGCGTCTCCATGGTCTTCCAGCAGTTCGCGCTGATGCCGTGGCGCACCATCGGCGCCAACGTCGCCTTCGGGCTGGAGGTGCGCGGCGTGCCCAAGGCCGAGCGCCGCAAGCGGGTGGCGGAGGTGCTGGACCAGGTGGGGCTCGGCTCGTGGCTCGACCACTACCCGCACGAGCTTTCCGGCGGCATGCAGCAGCGCGTGGGCCTCGCCCGCGCCTTCGCCACCGATGCCGAAATCCTGCTCATGGACGAGCCCTTCTCCGCCCTCGATCCGCTGATCCGCGAACGCCTGCAGGACGAGCTGCTGGCGTTGCAGGAGACGCTGCGCCGCACCATCCTGTTCGTGAGCCACGACCTCGACGAGGCGCTCAAGATCGGCACGCGCATCGCCATCATGGAGGGCGGACGCATCATCCAGGTCGGGCCGCCGGAGCAGATCGTCACCGAGCCGGCGGACGAGTACGTGCGCCAGTTCGTCGCCAACGTGAATCCGCTCAACGTCCTGCGCGGCATCACGTTGATGCGCCCGCTGGCCGAGCTCCGCAGCGAGGACGACGTTCACCTGCTTGACGAGGCATCGGCCATGTTCTGCCGGCTGGACGCGGACGGGCGCCCCGAGGCGTTCAGCCTCGAAGGCACGCGGGCCGTGCTCGTGCCGTACCGTGACGGCCTCGATCTTGCCTCGCTCGGCAACGGCACGATCGTCGCCGGCAGCCCCGCGACGACCATGCGCACCGCGCTTGAGGTGCGCCACGAAACCGGGCGGGCGATGCCACTGCTCGACGACGGCGGGCGGTTGGTCGGCGTGATTGGCGCCGCCGAGCTTCTGGCGGCTCTGGTGCACCGCGGCGCCGGCCCGCCGCCCGAGGAGGCGGACACGTCAGAGGCCGCGCCGCCGCCGCACGAACCATGAAGGGGACCGCCATGGCACGCAGGGTCCGCAGACTCGCACTGTTCCTGCTCTTGCTCGTCGCCGCGCCGGCGATGGCCTCGGCGCACTACGTCGATCTGAACCAGGCGCTGCACAGCAGGAACACGCTGACCGTGGGCATCGCGCTCACCGGCCAGCCCTTCGCTTACAAGAGGGACGGTGTGGTGCGAGGCTTCGAGGTCGAGATGGCGCAGGCGGTCGCCGAGGCCCACGGGCTCGTGCTGGAGGTCGTCCGCCTGCCGCGCGCGAAGCTGGCGGCGGCGCTGGCAGCAGGCGAGGTGGACGTCGCCAACACGCTCGCCATGGAGAGGGAGCCGGCGGACATCAAGACCGTGCCCTATCTGGTGGTCGGCGATCACCTGATGGTGCTGCGCGGCAACCCGTTCCGCATCCGCGAGACGGGCGACCTGAGCGGCCGGGTCACCTCTGTTACTTCGGGCTCGACGGGAGAGCAGTTCGCCCACGCCCTCAACCGGGAGTTCGAGGCCGAGGGCCGCGCGCCCATGCACGTTCACTCCTTCCCCGACGAGCGCTGGACCCACTTCCCCGTCTCCATGGGCCACGCCCAGGGCTACTTCATCCAGACCGTGAGCGCGGTGGCGGTCGACGCCGATCCCCACGCGCGCAACCGCCTGGTCGACGGCGTGTTCCGCCCGGTGCGCGAGGTGGGCTTCGCCATCAGGGCGGACAACGACAAGCTGCACCACGCGGTCGAGCACGCGGTCGCCGCCATGGTCGCCACCGGCAAGTACCGCCGGCTGCGGGAGTCCTACGAGTTACCGGCCGAGCTTTCGCCCTACCGATAGGCTTTACGCGCCCCGCAGCCGCGGGTCGAGGGCGTCGCTCTTCGACAGCGCTTCTTGAACGAAGCGCTCGACTGCCTCCAGGGTCTCGCGCACGTCGTCCCAGGTCGTGGTGTGACAAAACATGAGACAAAACATGAGACAAAACATGAGACAAAACATGAGACAAAACATGAGACAAAACATGAGACAAAACATGAGCGAGATCAAGCAATTTTGTGGTTCTGTACAGCGTTGCAATCTCCTCCTGATAATGGTTATAGTACAGTGCCTTGGGGGCGTCGTCAACGGGCTTTTGGCGGAGAGGCGGGGTCCATAAGGCAGAGTTCTCGATAGCTCGATAGTTGTATTCAGGGACTTAACGTATTTCATTCGAATGTCGCGGGTGCAGTTTGGTGGCTCTCTGGCGGAAGCCGCTGGTGAGCTTGACTGTAGAAGACATAACATATGTTTTATAGTGTCTATGGCAGCTATGGTGCCTGTAGGCGAGTCGTTGGCGGATGTCGCGCGAATGTCGTAGCGTATTTCGCGCGACATTCGCTCATCTTATAGCAACACAGGAGAGACACAGGACGCGGGCGGAGCGGTTATACCGGAGGAGGCGGACGGCATGAACGAGGCAGCGCAGGGGCGCAAACGGCAGCGCGCAGTGATGGCCACGGACAGCGACTGGCAGGCGCTCAAGGAGCACGCGGACGCTGTGGGAATGGACGTGTCGCGCTTCATCATGGAGCGGCTGACGGCGCCTGTTGCGGTGCCGGATGACGTGAACTTGAGGCGCGATCTCGCGGGCGCGGTGGCGCGCATCGAGCGCATGGTCAGGGTGCTCTACGAGGTCGAGAAAGAGCGCGTCGAGGGTTCCGCAGGGGCGGAGACCTGGCAGGCTCTGGTGCGTCGGGCCGGTGCACGGAGCGATGCCGAGGAGGCGCTAGGATGACGGCCATCAAGGGTGGCGGGAAGCGGGAGATTGCGCGCATTCGCAGCGTCTACTGCTCGCCGGAGAACCGCGCTCTGATCGGACGGCGGGCCAAGGAGGCGGGGATGAGCTTCTCGCGCTTCATGGTCTTATGCGCGCTTCATGGGGCGGACGCCGATGACGACGAGGAAGGTCCTCGCCTAGTTCTGTCCGAGGATGAGCAGAGGGTTCTGTACGAGCGCGTGGCGCTTCTTGATCGGTGCAACGAGGCGCTGCTTTCTCGTCTGCCGGGGACGGAGATATCGGCGCTCGGCGCACTCGCCTTCCTGGCCCGGGAGGCGCGCGCCAGGTCCGGCGATGACGGCGGAGACGGTTCATGAGGAGGCGTGACCGGACCCGGCCGAAGGCGTATTCGCTGTCATGCACCGACTCCGACTGGGGACGCGTGCGGGTGCTGGCCGAGCGGAAGGGCTTGTCCATCTCGCGCTACATGGTCGAGCGCGGGCTCACCGTGGACCCCGAGACCGAGCCTGAATCGCCGCCCCGCCTCGTGCTGGACGAGGCGGAGCAGCGCACCCTTCTGGACCGTGTGGCCGCCATTGCCGAGCGCACGGTGGAGGCAGAGACGGACGAGGCGGTGATGACGAGGGTTCGCAACTCTCTCGCCTTCCTGGTCGACGAAACGATGCGAAGGATGATGCGCGAGGGCCGCGAGGAGGAGCTGCGGGCGATGCTGAGGGACCTCTTTGGCGAGCAGGTTGCGGCGGCCACCGTCGACCGGTTCCGCGCGCGAACGAGCGCCGGGAGTTCCGACCCGCCATGATCGAGAGGCGGACCGCCGCCGATTGCGGGGGCCGGGCGCCGTGCCGGCAGATTGGACCGGGGGCGATCAACAGGTGGGCCGGCGGGGCGAGTCACAGCTCGAGGCCCATGTCGATGTCGCGCTCCTTCGCCTTACTGGCTTCGAGCTCCTGCTGACGACGTTCGATCTCGGCCTTGTCCGATGCCAGGGTGGTTTCGATCTTCGCCGAAAGGCGTCTGATCTCGTCCTCCGCGCCCGGACGGCGCGAAAAATGCCTGCCGTAGGTCTCGGGGTCGTCGAGGATACGGCGGCAGCCGTCGAGGGCGCGCCGCGCATCGTCGCGCCATTCGCCGTAGCCGGGATCCTCGGTGACATGGGCGCGGTTACTGGCAGCAATCGTCGCGTGCTCTTCGCGCTGCCGGATCAAGGAGGCGGCCGCTGACAGAGCCCCGTCCAGGAAGCGTTCCGCAGCCTTGCGGTTCTCCCTTTCCGCGTCGTCCAGGACCGCTTCCCTCTCTGGAGGCGGGTGCCGGGGAACATTCTCCGGCGAGGTCGAGACCGAGACCGAGGTCTCGAACTGCTCGCCGATGGCCCTGAGCGCCGACATCTGCTCTGCAGGCGAAGTCTCCAGGGCTTCGATCAGCGCCTCCCGGTCGTCGGTCAGCAGCACCACGTTGTCGCGGGCGCGGGTGAGCTCCACGTAGAAGGTCGCCTGGTCGGCCACTCCCCCGCGCTCGGTATCCAGGACGGCGATGGCCCGGTCGCATGTGATGCCCTGGGCGGCGTGCACGGTGGACGAGTAGGCGTGGTCCAGGTGGTGAAGCTGAGGATCGTCGCGGGCCATGACGATCTCGCGGCCGTCCACTGTGCGTATCGTGACGTTCACCCGGCGGATGGACAGCACTTCGGCATTCTCACCGTTGATCAGGCCGCGCGTGGAATCGTTGCGGGTCCAGCGCACCCGGTCTCCGGCCTTGAGCACCATCGGCCGGGTCTCGAAGAGGTCGAGGCGGTAGCGGATATAGCCGGAGGGATCGATGGCGCGCTCCTTGCCGCCGGGCATGGTGAGCACGACGCGCTCGTCTCCGACTTCGGTCACGCAGCAGGCGTCGCCGGCCTTCGCGCGGACGCCGTAGACGTCATGGTGAAAGACGGCGACATCGCCTTCCCTGTAGTTGGCGATGTCGCCCTTCTGGGAGCGGGTCAGGTGGAGGTTGACGTAGCGCTCGATCTCCAGCTCGGGGCCGTGCAGCACCCCTTCGTCCTCCAGGCCGTGGCGGACGGCTGCGTTGATCTCGGCCCTGAGCTCGTGCGTGGGCGCCAGAATCGCCGTTCCGAGCCGCTGGTCCGGGTCGAGGTCGAGCCAGAGTTGCGCCGCCTTCCTGCCGAGCTCGTCACCCGCCGTCTCCAGGACGCCGTTGCCGAGTTCCTCGACCGCCAGGCGCGGCTCGTCCGCCACCATGTGCAGCACGGCTTGGCGCAGGTCCGCGTCGCGCTGGCGCACCACCTCGTCCATCCTGGCGGTGGGCATCCCTGCGTCCTGCAGCAGGGCGAAGGGCTGGCCCGCCTCGACCGCGCGCAGCTGCCTCCTGTCGCCGATCAGCGCGAGGCGCTCGACGCCGGTCTCGGCAGCAATCCGCGTCAACGCCCGCATCTGGGTCGTGCCGACCATCGATGCTTCGTCGAGGATCAGCACCGAACCGCCCAGGGCCTTGCGCGCTTCCTCCGTCCTCTCGGGCGAGGCGATGCCGTCGCCCACGTCGCGGTAGCGCGTGAGGAACCATTGCAGCGTGCGGGCCGGGATGTCGGCCTCGCCTTCGAGCACGCGCGCGGCGCTTGCCGAAGGGGCCAGGCCGATGATCTGACGCTCGCCCGTCAGCGCCGCCACCGTGCGCAGCATGGTGGTCTTGCCGGAGCCCGCGTGGCCCTGCACCCCTACCGTGACATGAGGCGAGAGCAGGATTCCGCGCACCGCGTCGCGCTGGCCGGGGTTCAGGCCGGCCGCGTCGAGCTCAGCCTCGACCGCCTCTGCCGGCGCCAGGCTCCGCCCGGCATCCAGGCCCGCGCGCATCCCGGCGATAATGTCGCGCTCGGCGTTGCGCGCCCGGTCGGTGACGAAGGCCAGGTCCGCCCTTCGCGCTGCCGCTTCGATCAGGTGCCCGTCGCGCCGGAGCCGGGCGATCTCGACGTCCAGCGCTTCGAGCGAGTGCCGGCCGCCCCCGTGGGCCAGCGCCCAGGCGCGCAGGTCGTTGGCGGAGAACACCGTGCGCCGTTCCTCCAGGTGCTCCACGGCCTGCCGCACCACCGCAAGCGCGGACGGCTGCGCCCGCGGCTCGGGCACGGGGGTTGCCGATGCGCCGATCCCGTCGCGGCCCCTTGCGATGTCCCGGTCGCGCGCAGGGCCGAGTTCCTGGGCCCGTTCCTTCCATGTCCGGTGCAGGACCTGCCGATCTGGCTCCGCCTTGCGCTGCCGTGTGTAGAGCGCTGCCTGCTGTGCTCTCGCCGGCGTGTTCTCCCAGCCACGCTCCTGCATGTAGTCCAGCAACTCGCGGCGGCGGGTCGAGAAGGCGTCCAGCATCGGCTTGCCGTAGCCCGCGATCTCGAACCCCGGCATCCGGCCCACAAGCGTCGGCACCGTGGCGTAGCCGATTTTTTCGAGCCCCGTGCGCAGCTCGTTGCGGTAGTAGGCGCCGATCAGCAGCTTCGACCGCTCGACGGCGGTAAACTCGGCGCTCCGCCACTCCCCGTTCCGGCCGCGGGTCATGTTGGCGACCACGGCGTGCGTATGCAGCTGTGGATCGAGGTTGCGGCTCGCCAGGTGCCGGAAGGTCGCCGCCGCCATGCCGTCCGCCTCCACCCTGGGCCTGCGGCCGGTCGCCGGATCGTAGCTCCGTGTCTGCAACAGCTCGTTCTCGATGAAGCCCAGCGTGGCGCGCACCGCCTCGTTGTGCGCCCTCACCACCCGTGCCCCCGTCTTCGGCGCCGCGTAGACCAGCGCCTCCAGGGATACGGACTTCGGAGCGGAGAAGGTCACGTCCACGCCGGGCCGGTGCTGGTGCTCGCCGTCGCGCAGGCGGCCGAGGCGAATGTCGGTGCCGGGCACGTAGCCCGCAAGCAGGGCCTCGAAGCGCTTCGGCTTGACCGGCCCATGCAGGCCCATCAACGTCGCCGCCTCGCCGTACCAGCCGCTGGCCTTCCGGTGCTCGGGGTCTCCCTTCGCGTAATACCCGTCGGCCTCGAAGTAGTGCACCGTCGTGGCGGCGGCCTTCAGGCGCGTGACAGTCGCGACCATGGTTGCCTACCGGTCCGTCGTGCCGTCGAATTCCTCTTCGGGCGGCACTTTGGTCAGAGTTCCCGGATAGAAGGGGACCGTCACAACCAGCGAGGGGTCGATATCCAGCCCGCACCGAATGGTTCTCTCGTCGAGACGGGCCTTCGACGCGCAGATTGCGAGCGACGGCGCGTAGTGCTCGGCGACGAAATCGTTCCAAGCGTGGCGGGGGTCACCGAAGGACACGACATCGGACTCCCGCTGCAGCAATGTGCCCAGTACAAAGAAGACGAACGCCGCGCCCGCCACGGCGAGGTCGAAGCGCCAGTGCCGCCACCGCAGTCTCTCGGCGATGCGGGACAAGTCGTTGCGGAGGGAGCGCAGCTGGTCGCCGAGCGCCGTCGCCGACTGGTTCATGTCCTCCATGCTGTGGGCGGCCACAGCCGACTGCCGTTCCGTGGCGTGGATACGCTGGTCGAGGGCCTCGCCCTGCGTCTTCAGCGCGGCGGCGGCCCCGGCCAGCGTGCGCGCTGTCTCCGCCGCCCCGTCCCGGCGCGAGGCTAATTCTGCCGCCTTCGCGAGCGCGCCACGCGCGTCTGCGACCGCCTGAGCCAGCGCCGCCGTCTCGCGGAAGCGTCTCGGCGGTCTCGTGGCCCGGTCCTGACTCGTCCTGGAGCGCGTCGAAGCGTGCGGCGGTGGCCCGCACCGTCGCGAGGATCTCCGCGATGGCGTCGTCGTGCGCAGCAGGCTGCGGGGATGGCTCTGCGGGCTGCGGGATTGGCGTCGCAGGCGGCACATCTGCCGCCTCGGCAGCCGACCTGCCCTCCACTGCCTCTTCCGGCCGGCCGACCAGGAGGTCGCGGCCGTCGAACGCGTCCTCCCCGGAATTGGAACTGCGGCGCGTCTCGTCGTCGGGCGCCATGCTCTCCTCCCCGTAAGCACCGGACGTTGATGACAGTGCAGTAAGGGATATCGGAGCCGGCAGGCTGATTGGCAAGGGATGGCCGTGATGCCGGCCAGACAGCCCAGATGCTGACCATCTCCAAACATCGCCCCAGCGAGCGGATCAGACCAAAATTCTTGCGAAAACTCTGCGCCCTCGGCGGATTCGACCAGAGTTGTGGCGCCGCGCCCGAGCGATCCCGGCAGACGACATCCGACCCCTACAAGCCAGCCGCCTCGCACCGGAGAACGCGCACATGCCTCGCGAACGCGATTGTGCGAACACGATTGCTGACGGCATTAGCCAGATGTGCTAACCTGACCTCGTTCTCTTCACGGGGCCTCTTTACGGGGCCTCTTTACGGGGCCTCTTTGAAGCGCGTTCGGGAGGGAGGCCCTGTTCCCATGATCGGCAAGAAGTATGCGCTGACCGCAACGATCGCTGCGCTGGCGCTGACCATGTCCGCATGCGGCGGAGGCGGCGGACCTGTGGCCGGCGACGGCCAAGCGATGCCCGAGGACGTAGACCTCTCTAATGCAACGGCCGGCTTCGTGGCCGTGGCCGGCATTGTCCAGGTGGCTGCGGGTGAGTCGCATGATCACGGCGATATCGCTTTCAGCTGCGCCGCCGGGGGTTCCAACTGCACGGTCACGGTGGAGGTGGATGCGAACGGCGCCATCACCGCCACATCGACCGGTGGGATCGTGACGGCGATGAACTCCGATGCTTACACCGCGCGGATTACGCCCATGGCTGTGGACCTTGCCCGAGTGACGTCCGGCTTCATGGCTCAGGCCGGCACAGTCACAGTCACGGCAGGCCAGTCGGTCGTTCTTGGCGATATCGAGTTCAGCTGCGCCGCCGGCGGTAACGATTGTTCGGTCGTTGTGGAGGTGGACACCGACGGTTCGGTGACCGCCATGTCGACCGGCGGCATGGTCACCGCGATGAACTCCGACGCGTATACCGCGCGGATCACGCCCATGGCTGTGGACCTTGCTCCAGTGACGGCCGGTTTCATGGCCGGGGCGGGCACTGTCCAGGTGCCTGCGGGCCAGTCGGTCGATCACGGCGATATCGCGTTCAGCTGCGCGGCCGGCGGAGCGGATTGCGAGGTCATAGTGGCGGTGGGCACCGACGGCACGGTGAGCGCCACGTCGACCGGCGGCATGGTGACCGCGATGAACTCCGATGCGTACACCGATCGCAAAGCGACGGCGCACCCTGTCGTCGGGAAGTGGGCCGGCGATTGGCCCGGTGGGGCACGCACGGTCCTTGCAATCACTTCGGTCTCGTCCGATGGGCAGGTGACGGGGACGTACCGGCATCAAGAAAGGGGCGGCCAACCCTTTGTCTTGGAAATTTCGCCCGATGGCCCCGTCACTGCCTCGATCCAGAACGGAGTCCTCAGCTTCTCGTTCGGACAAAGCACGTTCGAATTCACAGAGTCCACAGAAGACACACTAAGCTTCACGTTCCAGTTCAGTCCCGATGTACAAATGGTTTCCGTCGACGTGGATCGCCAGGATGCTGACGGCATGATGCCGAGCGATGTTCCCTCGCCGGATGCCCTGGCCAACGTGATCGACCTGGTCGCTAACGACAGCAGGCAGGACCTCTTCGGCAACTATGTCGGTGGACACTGGTGGCGCTCCCATGACATCGGTGCGCAGCAAGCGGTCGTCACCGGGACTTATCGTGGCGGCCAGTTCGTAAACGCGATCGTATCCCACGATGAAAGCGGGCAGCTTCAGCACAATGTGGCGGTATTTCAGATCAACCCGTTGCAGCAAGCCGATCCGTGGTCCCGAGCCGGTCGATATATCAATACGTACGAGACTCCGGAGCAGTTGGAGGGGGTGACCAATTCCACGCGCTCAATTTCCGATCATGGGCTCGGATCGAAGTGGCAGGTGACAGAGCTGACCGCCGACTACGACACCGGCGGTACTCTGACCATCTATGTTGCGACGGACGTGCAGCCGAGCGACGGGTCGGTGGATCCGTTCGAGACCGCTGCGGAAGTCGATCATAATATCGAACTTTCCGGGGCGCCGGCGCTTCCCGCCGATCAGGACTTTCTGGTGGCCTGGATTCCCAACGGTGACTCCATAGAGGGATCGCTTGATGGTGTCGCGGGTACGTTCTCCTGCGCCAATCCTGATGGCTGCGCATTCGTCGACGATCACACACCGGGGGGCTACTACGCCAGTGACACTGGTTTAACCTTTACCCCGGATGTTGGAACGGCACAGCCGGTGCTGGCACGCTCGATCGGTATCGTGACAAGTGCGGACTATCTGGCGTTGGGTCACTGGCTCTACGTACCGGAAGATGTGACGGACTCGGTCAACTACGAGTTCGGCGTGTACGCGAGCGGCGGCGATCCCTTCGAAATCTCCCATCTTGCACCGTTGGCCGGCACGGCGACCTACGTGGGCGATGCGGTCGGAAAGTACTACGTTGACGGGTTGTCGGATAACCCGACTGTTGGATCATTCACTGCCGATGCCACGCTGACAGCCGATTTCGGCGATGGCATTGAGACGGGCTTCATCAGCGGAGAAGTGAACAGCTTCGAGTTCGAAGACGACGTGGCCTCTTCGATGCCAGCGTCGGTCACACTGGCATCGCGGAACGGGCAGCTCCAATTCAATGTCTCAATACCCGGAGATAACCCGCTTCAGCAAGCCGGTCCCTGGGTTCGAGACGGCCGATACATCAACACATATCAGAACAACGCCGATTTGGAAGGAGTAACTTGGTTCAGACGTCCGGTATTCGATCCTGAGTTGGCGGGCTGGCGTGTGGAAAAACTCACAAACATTTACGAAAATGCCAGCACGCTCGACATCTACGTCGCTACTGACGCGCAAGCGAGCGACGGCTCAGTGGACCCGTTCAGCGGCGAGCTATATCCGGATTATAATATCCACTTGTCAGGAGCCCCGACTCTAGAGATCGACAAGGACTTCATGGTCGCTTGGATTGGTGACGGCGAGACCACGGAGGGATCGCTTAGCGGTGTCACAGGCACTTTTTCCTGTGCCAATGAAGACGGTTGCGTGTTCATCGATAATCGCTATCGGGGATCGTACTATGCTGCCGATCCCGGCGTAACATTTACTCCGGACGGTGGAACGCCACAGCCGGTTATTCCGACAGAGCTGCTTTCCGCGACGCCTGCCGACTATCTGGCATTCGGCCGTTGGCTCTACGTGTCTGAAGACGAGACGGACGCGGATGCGTATGACTTCGGCGTCTTCGCGAGCGGTGGCGATGCGTTCCAGGTCAACAATATCGTGGCGTTGACCGGCACGGCGACTTACAGTGGCGACGCGGCTGGAGTGTACTACGCAAACGGTTTGTCAAGCAGCCCAGACATCGGGACCTTCACTGCGGACGTCGACCTGATGGCCGACTTTAAGTCGAGCAGCGAATACGGAGTAGTCAGCGGAGCAGTGAGCAATTTCGTATTCGATGGCGATGCGAGCTCTTCTGTTTCCTCTCTGTACCCAACCGCGTTGAGCCTGACGGCGAACGCCTTCGACGGTTATGGCGTCGAACAAGGCAGCCAAAACATATTCGATCGGTCTTGGCCGACAGTCTCCGCTCCTAGCCGCGGAGGCTGGATCAGCGGTCAAATTGAGGGGGGAAGTGCGGACGACGGCTCGTACATGAGCGGCTATTGGAGCGGCATGTTCTTCGGAAACGGTGCTGCACCGACCGATCTGCCGACATCGATCGGCGGGGCCTTCTCCGCGTATGTGTGGGACGACAACCAGCAAAGCGAGAGAGGTCTAGCAGGCTCTTTCGGTGTGCATAGGCAATAGCTCCCCGGCACAGTACTTGAGGGAACGGCAGCCGCATGGCTGTCTTTCCTGGTGGTATCGTCCCTGCCGCCGAATCGTCGAAACGACAGAGCCAGATCCAGGCGCTGGATCGTTCCCAGCCGATGCTGCCCATGCGGCCCGGCCAGGTCGAGCGGCGTACCCATGACCATTTGCGCCGTGGCACCACCACGCTGTTCGCGGCGCTGGACATCGTCGCCGGCGAGATCATCGAGCAATGCTTCCCACGCCACCGCAGCCGGGAGTGTTGAGGCTAAGCCATTTCCGGCACCGAGACTCCCAAGAGCGCCAACACCGCTACCTTCAACGTGACAAGAAGGGCGTCCAGGTCGTCTCGGCTTTTCGCCGAATATTTCAGGCCCATCACGACTGTGACGACAAGATGCGCCAGTTGGTCGGGCGTCAGGCCGGAGTCTGCCAACACTCTCGAGTGGGGCCTCAACAGCTCGGCGATCAAGGCGTGATGCTTGTCATGGGAGCGCTCTATCTCTTCGCGCCCAGCCTGATTGTGGCCGCTGACCAGGTCCTCCGCATCACCCGATGTCTGCAGCAGCTCGAACGACTTGACTACCGTTCCCTCAAAATAGGCGTCGAGTTGCGTCGACAATGACGTGCGTCCCGCAAGCTCGTCCCTGACCGCTTGCAGGTTCCTGTCCGTGATGCAGCGAATGGAGGCGACAATCAGCTCATTCTTGCCGCCGAAGGTGTCGTAAAGCGTCTGACGCGACACGCCGGCCTCTGACGCGATGTCGGCCATCGCCGTCTTGCGCGCGCCATAGCGCACGAAAGTGCGGATGGCGGCCTCGATGATCTTTTGTTCCGTCGCGGTCATCTCGTCTTGCCGATCCTGTTGGGGGCCGTTTCTGGAGCGTTCTGGAAAATTCTAGATTTGCAGGGAATTTCGGCTGGGACGCACCCTGTTGACGATTGGCCAACCGGTGCCGCTTGCCGCCGGCCCCGGCACGGAGGCGCCGAGGCATCTGTGGCGACAAGAATACTTGGGTCGATACGCACGCGCGAATCCCTTTCGGACCTGATGGAGGGTCGTCGGGCGATGGCTGCGTCGATCTTGTGAAGCTGGTGACAAGGCCGATCTTCAAGAAGGCCACGGAGGTGGACAAACCGCAGCGGTCTCGGTCGCGGGCTATTGCGAGCACCGGGAGGCTGCGGGCGAAGGCTTGCGCAATGTCGTGCGAGGGGGCGGTCGGAGGGCGGCTCAGGGATTGGGGAATAGCGCTGCAGATCGCCGGCGGCACAAATTCTGCTCCTGCGCCGCGGTCGAAGAGCCCGTGCCAAACATCATGGTCGCCACCATCGTCCGCGCCGCCGGGCATTGACGTGCCATCGGTGTGAGCGGACACGAGCGTCGTCGGACGCTCTCTGTCAGAGCGAGCCGTCAAGATCGCGGATGGGGTCTCTGGCATCGCTGCAACGCGGAGGTCTCGGCTTCAGCGCCTCTCCGCCTCGACCGAGCCTGCCGAGTTTCGGTCGCTTCAAGAGCCGCATTTTACATCTTGACGATCCCCGTCTGAGTGTAGCATACTACTGTGCAAGAATAGTACATGTGTACAGTCAACCAACCGGTGAATGGAGGACTCCTCGATGAACCAGACAAGACGCAACCTGTTGAAAGTCGGCGCCGTTGCCGCCGCCGCAACCATCGCACCGCTGCGCTTGGCAGATGCTGCCGAGAACACCCAAACGAAGGGAACAGCCATGGACCCGACACAGGAAGACGCAATGATCGATCAGATCGCCAAGGGGGTAAGCTACTCCTTCCGCACGCCTATCCTGCGGCGGCCGTCGGACTACGGGCTGGACTACGAAGACGTATTCTTCCCCGCCGCGGACGGGGTGATGCTGGATGGCTGGTTCGTTCCTGCGCAAGGCTCCGACAAGCTGATCATCTGCAACCACTTCATCGGCGCCAACCGCTACGGCTATCCCGGCCATTTGGCACCCTGGGACCAGCAGGGCGGGTTCGAGGTGAACTTTGTCCAAGCCTACAAGACATTGCACGAGGCCGGCTACAACGTGCTCGCCTACGATTTGCGGGGTCATGGCCATTCGGCGGACGGTGCCGGCAACATCACCGGCGTCGGCGCCATCGAATGGCGCGACGTGATCGGCTCCATGCGCTACGCCAGGTCACGCCATGACACCATGCGCATGAAGATTGGGCTGCACAGCCTGTGCATGGGCTGCAATGCGACCTTCATCGCCATGGCACGGCATCCCGACGAGTTCGAACACATCGCCTGCATGATCGCGCTGCAGCCGCTGTCGGCCGCGCCCTTCATCGAGCGCGCCCTGATCGACCAGGGCGTCAAGAACGCCTATGAACGCTTCAACGAGCGCTACTCCTACTATTCCAGTTTCCGCCACACGGATTCCAACGCCATCGCCTGGGCCCACGCGGTCGAATGCCCAACCATGGTCGTGCAGGTGAGGGATGACGTGACCACCAAGCCTTCGGATGCGCAGGGCATACATGACAAGCTGCCGAACCCGGACAAGAAGCTGCTGTGGATCGAGGGCACACCGGTGCGCTACGAGGGCTACCGCTATTTCAGCCAGAGGCCCGAGGAAATGATTGTTTGGTACGACGCACATATGTGAGGGACGAAGCTGTCGGAAGATTCTCGTGTCCCGGAACCAAACTCGACTTGCGCAAACTCGCGAGAGTAGCCGCCGAAACTCACCAAAGTCGTCCCTCGTGACGGCAGCATTTGGTGCGATTCAGGGTGCAATCCTGGCCCTTGGATTTTCACGATTCGTCCGAGGGAAGCCCGGGCGGACCGAGTCTTGCGGGCGTCGCTGGTTAGCTGCCCATGACTATATCGGCCGCGTTCCCGGCGACCCGGTGAACTGGTTCGACAAGCACATGTGAGGCGCCGATGTTCCGGTCACTCGCCAAACGGGGCTTGCCCGCACTTTGGGTTGTCTTAACCCTGGTCGCCATCGCTGCGGCGGCTTCGTTCGCCACCAACAAGACCTTTCATGTTGAGATCGATATCCCCGCGTCGCCGGACGCGGTGTGGGCGGTCCTGGCCGACACGGAGGCCTACCCGCAGTGGAATCCGGTCTTCGTCGAGGTCGAAGGTGCCTACGCGGAGGGAGAGACGGTGCTGAACAGGGTCCGCGACCCGGGCGGAGCGATCCTCGAAATGACCGCGTTGGTTGAGACCTTTCGTCCAGGCGTGGAACTGCGCCAATCGGGGGGCATCCCCGGAATTCTGACCTTCGACCATCGCTGGCTGTTGGAGCCCATGGACGGCGGGACGCGGGTCGTTCAGCACGAGGTGGACCGGGGCATCGGCCTCTGGTTCGTGGACACGGACTGGATCGAACCTGCCTACTCGGCGGCAAACGAAGCGTTGGCGCAAAGAGTTCAGCTGATGGCGACAAGGCCGGGCAACTAGAATTCGGCAGCTCTTCCAACGAAGCACGATGGACGAGATCCTCGACGATCGACGGCACCGATGGGGGTGAGTCGCAACAGCCTGGCGCGGATGGACACGCTGCTCGCGACACCGCCTCTCCCCGAGCCGCCGGCTTCGGCAGCCGCAAAGCCGGAGGGTGCCGACATCGTCTTCGACGCGGTGAGTTTCGCCTACCGTGACGAGCCGGTTCTCGACGATTCATGGGCAATCTGCCGCACGAGATCGCCGCGATCAGCCTCGAAGCCGGTTCCCTGTTGCAATGGCTTCGAGAAACTCGATGCCCCGTTCCTGGGCTTCGTCCACTTCGCACGCATCTACGATGCTGTGCGTTAGTGTAAACAGGCCCTAGGCGAGTCGCTCGGTCTGCCCGCGGGAACCCATTGCGTGAGATCCCGTCGAGAACGACGGGTGGTCGCCTTTTCGTGTTCGTCTGAAATAGACCTCGAGCGCGAGAGAGAGGGTACGGCACGTGGAAGGCGAAGGGCTGGAACGTGGCGCACGGGCCGGAGAAGCCGGGCGCAGTCCAGAGGCCGCCGGTGAGCCCGTACCAGATCTCATGGTGAACCTGGTATATCCAGGAACCGATTGCCAAGACGAAGAGACGGAGCGCCCATTCGCGGTGCCGCGTGAGGTTGCGTGCGCGGGCGTGGCGCACCGTCTGGACAGCGGCGATGAGGACGCAAGCGCCGTAGCCCGCGAACGCATAGTCTATCAATTGACCGCCGATCGTGCCGCGCGTTGCGATATAGGCGATCCCACCGACGGCGGTCGGTATGGCGCAGCCGACCAGCAGGTAGCCTGACTATCGGTGAACACGCGGATAGCGCCTGCGGAGCGGCCCGATCAACTGAGTCGGCGCGAGAACAGTGATGATGGCGCTGACGATCATGTGGCCGAAGATCGCCAGGTTGGCGATAGGAAGTGGACCGTCGGGCACGGGGACTAGGCCGCCCGAAGGCGTTCGACTTCCTGGGCTTCACGCACTACTGCAGGACGACCAGGAGCGGACGGTTCGGGCTCGGACGCAAGCCCGCTGCAAAGCGGATGAGCCGCACGCCGAAGCGCATCGCGGAGGTTCTGCGGCGGCGCAGGCACCACGATCTCCACGAGGTCGCGCGGTGGCTGGGACGGGTCGTCAACGGATGGCTGAACTACTATGCCGTCCCGACAAGCGCCCGCTTCCTGTGACGCTTCACCTACATCCTGAAACGGATATGGCTGAGGGCTTTGCACCGACGGTCGCAACGGGATCGCTTCAGTTGGCAACGGCTGCAAGCCCTGGTGGACCGATACTGGCCCAAGCCGTGGATCCGCCACCCGTGGCCGGTGACAGCGGTTCAACGTCAAATACCAGAGGTAGGAACCGGATGGTTTAACGACCACGTCCGGATCTGTGGGGGGGGGGGGAACCGGCGTCCCTACCGCGACCTCTCGTTCTTCGCCGCCTTCCCACTTTCGGTGTGTGTGAGACCTTGGTCGCTGTCGCCCAACATGAGACTTCATGGAGGAGGAGGCGATTCAGCGCATTCTGCCACGAGCAAGCGAGACCCGTCAGGAAATCATCGCAATGGCGGCGAACCGACCCGAGGTCTCGTGCAAGCGAAACCACTGCACGGTGAAGCAATCATGATCTCGACGGTGCACGCTGGGCTGCTTTCGGAGCCTGAACGGCTCATTCTCAGACGTCCGTCGACCACAGCCGTGCGTGAGCCATACTTGCCGTAGACATGTGCCCCGGCGGGGCTCACGCGATGCGTTGTTCTCGCCCGGGACTTGGTCAGCGCACAGGAGGTGCTCAGCCCTGCTCAGCCGGGGTGATCCAGCCGATCGCGGCGCCGGTCTTGTCTTTCACGACCGCGATGCGCCCCACCTTCGGCACATCGAAGGCCGGGCGGATGATGTCACCGCCGGCCGCCTCGACTTTGGCGAGCCGGGCATCGATGTCGTCGACCGCGATATAGGCGAACCAGTGGTTCGGGATGCCGTCAAACAAGGCGCCGCTCATTTCTATCATGCCGCCCACCGGCACATCGCCGGATTTGCACACCGTGTATTCGCTCTCGGGCATCGGAAATGCCTCGTATTGCCAGCCCAATGTCTCCGAATAGAACGCTTTGGCATCCGCGACATTCCGGGTCATGAGCTCGTTCCAGTGGACCTCGCCGTGCTTGGTCGATGGCATTTTCATCACTCCTTCATGGGCGCAAGGAGCCGCAGCTTCGCGCTCTCCGGGACAATGCGGGCAACCGAAACAGCGAGGCAGCAGTCGAGCACCGTCTTGTATATGTCGGGCCCAGAAACCGGGCCGTCGAGCGGCTAGATGTGGCCGTCGATGGCGCCACTGCAACTTGAACGAAGCCGCTACGCGGAGTTAGCGGCGTAGAGTTCATTCATTTCCGAGGCGTCGCGGGTGCCGTTTGTTCTGTGCGTTCGCTTCCCGGTTGCGTCAGTGGCGCTCCGCCCGTCGGGTGGCGGATCCCCAGCAGCCTCCCGATCACCAGTGGTTAGTATCGACCCCTGCGACGGACCGTCGCCGGATCGGTCCGGCGGCGCGCCGTCGCGATCCAGGGAGATCGATAATGACCGGGACCGCGTGCGACACGAACACCGTCACCCCTCTTCGCCAGCGCATGGAGGAGCAGCTCCGCATCGCCAATCTGGCCGCGAGCACGTCCAAGGCCTACATCTGCGAGATCAAGAACCTGGCCAGGTACTACGACGCCTCGCCGGACGAGCTCGACGCCGAGCAGGTGCGCCAGTGGTACCTGGGGCGGATCGACAAGGGGCTCAGTCCGGGCACGACCAACGTCTCCTTCGCCGCGCTGAACTTCCTCTACATCGACACACTCGGCTGGCCTGACCATGTCGCCGGCCTGCGCTCCCGCAAGAAGCCCGGCAAGCTGCCGCGCTACATGTCGGAGCAGGAGGTCGAGCACCTCATCCTTGCGACACCCGACCTCCGCCACCGTGCTGCCATTGTCACCGGCTATGGCGGCGGGCTCCGCATCTCCGAGACCTTGGCCATCAAGGTCGGCGACATCCTGTCGGAGAAGAAGCTGCTGCACATCCCCTCCGGCAAAGGCGGCACCGAGAGAATGGCACCGTTGCCGGACATCGTCATCCACTACTTGCGCGTCTACTACAGGAACATCTGGCCGCGTCCGACGAACTGGCTCTTCTACGGCGTCTCGCTCGACAGGCCCATCGCAACGGAGACCTTGCAGGCCGCCTTCAGGAGGGCGCGCGACATTGCCGAGCTCGACCGCAGCTACACCTTCCATTGCCTGCGCCATTCGGCGGCGACCCATCTCCTCGAGCGCGGCGGCGATATCGAGGTGATCCGGGACATGCTCGGCCATCGAAGCGCGAACACGACCCGTCACTACGCCCGCGTCACCGGCAAGATGTTCGAGGGCCTCGACCACCCGATCTCAGGCTTCGCAGCGTTGCGCAACTGACGGCGCGTGGAGGCCGAACGCGCGGGCGTGGCGGAGATCTTCCGCCGCGCCGGCGCCGCTTTCCGTGAGCGCCACAAAGGGCGCATCGACGCCGCCCGGCTCAAGGTCATGGGCGCCATCGAGGCGTGCCGCACCGCCGTGCTCGGCGGCCACATGTACGCCTGCGAGGGCTGCGGGCGCGAGCATCCGCTCTTCAACTCCTGCCGCAACCGCCACTGCCCCACCTGCCAGGGTCTCGCCGCCAACCTCTGGAGCGAGGAGCGCGCCGGGGACATCCTGCCGGTGCCCTACTTCCATGTGGTCTTCACCCTGCCCAAGGAGGTTGCCGCCATTGCCTTCTGCAACCGCAGGGTGGTGTTCGACATCCTCTTCCGGGCCGTCGCCGAGACCCTGCGCACCATCGCCGCCGATCCCCGCCACGGCGGCATGCGCATCGGCGGCACCGCGGTCCTCCATACCTGGGATCAGAAGCTCCGCTTCCACCCGCACCTGCACGTGGTCGTGCCCAACGCGGGCTTCGACGTAGACAGTGGCGAGTGGAAGACGGGGAGCACCACCTTCCTCGCCCCCGTCAAGGTCCTCGGCAGCCTGTTCCGCCGCCTCTTCCTCGAGGAGCTCGCCCGCGCCCACGGCCGGGGGGACCTGGAGTTCCACGGCACCGTCGCCCACCTCGCCAATCCCGGCGAGTTCCACGCCACGCTTGCCGCCGCCCGGGCCAGGGACTGGGTGGTCTACGCCAAGCGGCCCTTCCGCGGGCCTGAGCAGGTCTTCCGGTACCTGTCGCACTACACGCACAGGATCGCCATCTCCGACAGCCGCATCGTCTCCTTCGACGGCGAGACGGTCTCCTTCCGCCACCGAAAGCCCAAGGCGCCGGGGCAGAGAAAGCCGCGCTACGGCATCGCCACCGTGAGCGCCGACGAGTTCATCCGCCGCTTCCTGAGGCACGTCCTGCCGGACGGCATGCACCGCATTCGCTACTTCGGCATCCTCGCCAACGGCTGCCGCGCCAGCACGCTGGAGAGAGCACGCCAGGCTCTCGGCGCCCTCGGCTGCGCCGCCCCCGAGGGAAGCGTGGACGGCGCTCGGGCCGAGCCCGACGAAGAGCCCGAGATCGGCACCGCGCCCGTGGCCTGCCCCCACTGCGGCGGCGTCATGCGCCTCGTCCGCGAAATCCGCCGCCGCCATGAGCCCCGCTCGACGCGCGGCCCGCCGGCGCTGCCGCCGACCCACAGGGGGAAACCGTGAGACGCCCGCTCGCTTCGGCCCCGCGCAACGGCGCCAAAGCGCCGACGCACGACCGAACCTGTCTCCGCTTGAGCCGGGCTGACAGCCCTCGGCTCACACCCCGCTCAGTCCTCGCAGCGTGCGCCCGCATGCCTGCCGAAAGACCGGCGCGAGCGTCGATTTTATGCGCAACTCTGCTGCCGGTGGATGCCGCCTGACGCTGACATCAGCGCACTTTCCACATAGCTCAACTTCGCCTCTCGTGGCCCGCGGCTTCGTTCAAAAGGGTTGGGCAGGCTCTCGAGAGAGAGCCTGCCCAACCCTTAACCTTTGGCCGAAGTCGGTAGGTAGAAAGGGTTTCCCGATTGGTTTTTGGAATGAAGTCGAGGGCTGCACCCCGGAGCACCTCCCTGCGCTCTGCCTGAGCCGAACCACACATGGCCTGGTCCATGTCTTCGACTTCGCCGGCCACAGCTCTTGCCTCGCCCCGACCTCGGCGCGGCGTCGGCCGAGTTCGTGCTCGACGGCTGCACCAAGACGCAGATCGAGGGCTTCGATGCGACCGGCTCCGCCGCATCCGCGTCCGCCACCGCGCCTGCAGGCCTATGATGCACGGGCCGGTCACGGTCGCTTGGCAAAATACCGGCAGAGCTCGCCATTCGGCACCTGATCTTCGGCAAATGCAAAGGTGCCGCGGTCACGCATTTCCGTCGCCGCCCGACGGATGACACCAAATGTGGCCCGGGCCAGCGAACCGCCGATGCTCACCCGCTTGACCCCCAGGTCCTCGAGTTGGCGTACGCTCATCGGACTGCCGGCAAGACCCATGACGACGTCGACCGGTCCGTCGACCTCCTTCACCAACCTGCCGATGGTCTCGGCGTCCCTGATGCCGGGCACATACAGGCAGTCCGCGCCCGTTTCCCGATACATGTTGACCCTTGCCACCGATTCCTCGAACGGGTTCGGGTGTCCGATGAGATAGCACTCGGCTCTCGCGGTCAGGGTAAAGGGGAAAGGCAGCGACACGGCGGCTATCACCGCAGCCTTGATCCGCGCCACCGATAACGCCCGATCGTAAAGATCGCCTGTGCCGCAGGCAGCAGCATAGTCTTCGATGCTGGCTCCACTGCGCCGATCTCGGCCGCTCGGCGGACGGTGTCGGCCACCTGTTCCGGCGTATGTCCATAGCCGTTTTCCGCGTCCATACTGACGGGTATCCGAAGCGCGCCTACAATCCGGTTGGTCTCCTCAAGCGCCGCTTGACGGGTGAGCGCCCCTTCATAGTCGGGCAGACCCAGACAGAATGCGATGCCCGCGCTAGAGGTGCCGACCGCGGCGAAGCCCGCTGCTTCCAGCATGCGGGCACTGCCGGCATTCCACGCATTCGGCATCACGAATATGCCATCGGCCAAATGCAAGTCCTTGAATGTTTGCCCTTTGCCCGTCTGCGATTCACTCAACGACCTGACCCCCGCGTACAGGAAGGCCCGCCAAGGCCCTGGCGGCCGTCTCATCCGAGCCACTTGCAAAATTCCGCATTTGAGCGGGATTTTGCCGCCGTGGCGGTCAGATTGTCCTGGAAATCGGGACCGCTCTCTGTTCCTGTCGGGTTTCGGACAACGTCGACGGAGAGGGCGGCCCCATGTCGCTGGGACAGACACTATCCGGATTCTGGCATCACATTCAAGCGGATCTTTTCCCGTGGCTTGAGGAGGAGCTCGGGCCGCTCGGCGAGAGGTACCGGCGCTTCGTCACCGTGCTTGAGCTTGCGCGGGTCGAGAGCTTCCTTCCCCATTTCCATGGCCTGCCCGGTCGGCCGGTCGAGGATCGGGCGGCCTTGGCCCGCGCCTTCATCGCCAAGGCGGTGTTCGACGTACCCACGACGCGCGCCCTGATCGAGCGCCTTGAGAACGACAAGACGCTACGCCGTCTCTGCGGCTGGACCTATGCCGCAGAGATCCCGAGCGAGGCGACGTTTTCGCGGGCGTTTGCGGAGTTCTCCGAGAGTGCGTTGCCCGCTCGCGTGCATGAGGCGCTGATCAAGCAGACCCTCGGAGACCATCTGGTCGGGCACGTCTCGCGCGACTCGACGGCGATCGAGGCGCGCGAGAAGCCTCAGCCCAAGCCCAAGGCGGAGAAGCCGAAGCGCAAGCGCGGCCGCCCGCGCAAGGGCGAGGAGCGGCCCAAGGAGGAGCGCCGCGTGAAACGCCAGCTCACGATGAGCTTGCCCCAGATGCTCGACGACCTGCCGAAAGCCTGCGACGTCGGCACCAAGCGCAACGCCAGGGGCCATACCACATCGTGGATCGGTTACAAGCTGCACATCGACGCCGCCGATGGCGGCATTCCGATCAGTTGCATCCTGACGTCCGCCTCGCTGCACGACAGCCAGGCCGCGATCCCGCTGGCGAGTATGACCGCCGACCGCGTCACCAATCTGTACGACCTCATGGACTCAGCCTATGACGCGCCCGAGATCGGCTGGCACAGCTACCTGCTGGGCCACGTCCCGATCATCGACGTCAACCCTCGCGACAAGGAGTACAAGGAGGAGCTGGCGCGCGAGGCCAGGGCGCAGAGAGGCGTCGGTCACCGCCACCCGGCGGACGAGCGCTACAACGAGCGCTCGAACATCGAGCGCATCAACGGTGGGCTGAAGGACAACTGCGGGGGCCGCCATGTCCGCGTGCGCGGCCATGCCAAGGTTCATTGCCACCTGATGTTCGGCATCCTGGTGCTGACGGTCGACCAGCTGATGCGCCTCCTGGCCTGAGCGGCGCCTCCGTCGCTGTCACGCCGGCACGCCTCCCTCCGCGGAGGCGCAAAAAGCCATGTCCGCATCGCGACGGCGGGTCCAAAATGCGCCCGCATGGGCATCGGTTTGCGGCGAATCGGCGCCCCGGCGGCAGCCAGCGACGTCCGCTCGTCCCGAAGTTCATGTTACGTTCCGACCGTCAATGTCCTCACGCCGGGCTCTCGGGAAAAGCAGACCGCGCCTGGGAGTTTTGCAAGTGGCTCATCCGATATTTCAGCTTGACGTGCTAGCATAGCGTTGTCGGCAACCGACGCCGTTGACGTCCATCTCCTTATCGTGTGCAGCCAACGGCGGTTCGACGTCGAAGTCGGGGCGGTGGCCGCCAAGACACCTCAAACTGTCTCAGGAGCCTCGCTGTGCCGCGTGCCTTCGCCCGTAGTGACGAAGAGCAGCGCGCTCCTCTCGTGCGGCCGCGCGGTGTGCCAGGTGCCCTGGGGAACGAGTACATAGGAGCCCGGCTCGCTGAGGCGGACCACGCGCTCGGTACCGGCGGTCCAGAGCACGAAGTCGACACCGCCGAACAGCAGATAAACGATCTCGTCGCCCTTCGGATGCATCTCCCAGGCGCCCCATGGTTCGGAGAATTCATGCTTTGAGATCAACAGGTGGCCGGCAAAGCCGTCGAACTCGGCGTCGAGCTCGCTGTAAAAATCTGGCCCCACCCGCTTCGGCGTCGCGCGGCCGCGCGGATCCATGATCAGACGGACGGTCTGCAGATCGAACGGTCCGACATCGCGTGTCATGGAGTCTCTCCGTGGTTCGGTCACGATCCTTTCACAAGGCGGTCCGAAACGCCATCATGTGGTCGGCGACCCCGCGGCAGCAGCGGGCAGCATAGAAACTGATCCGCGCTCTCGGGGCAACAGCAACGGCTCGGGCAGTCGCTATTCGAGAGAGGCGCTCACTCAGCGAGAATCAGGTTCCTCTTGGGTCCGGCACCGGCGTCGAGAATTCGGACGATCTCGCGCGTCTCCGCGTCGATCATCGCGACCTGCGATTCCGCCGAGAGCGCGACGAAGACGTAGCGGCCGTCCGCAGAAAAGGTGAGCCAGTATCCCTTTCCCGGCAGGTCGAGATGGGCCTCTTCGGGGAAGGTGCGGTCCGCGAGCGCGTGAACGGTCGCGTTGGTGCCGCATATCGACCAGATTTCCCGATCGCCCGGGCGCACGGCGAGACCGTGGCAGCGACTGAGCCCAGAGAGGCCGAGGAACCCGAGTCGGGCCGGCCAGACCGGGATCCCCAGACCGGCGCTGTGCTCCACCCGGGCAATGACCGTTCGGGTGTCGAGGTCGGCGACCTCGAAACCGTTGAGACCGTCCACGTGCTGGAAGAACAGGTTGCGCGAGAAGGCGATCGCCGGCGGGCGCACGGACGATGAGAACGAAATGGTCCCCACCACCCGGTGACCGACATCGGGATCGACGATAGAGACCCTCTCGGGCGATCCCATCGGCGAGAGGAAGACGTGGCTGCCGTCGGGCGCAACCATTGTGTTGTGCGGCCGGCCGCCGGTCTCGATCCGCGCGACGATTTCGCGCCGGGTCCCGTCGATCACCCAATAGTGCCCGTCGCGACACGGCACGTAGACCCAGCGGCCGTCGGGCGTTACGGCGATGGCGTGAGGCTCCGGGCCGACCTCCAGGCGATGCTCGATCTCGAAGGTCCGACGGTTGACCCAAATCAGCTCGCCCCGGGCCTCACCGTTTCGCTCGAGCGACAGATAGACGGTCTCTCCCTCGGACGTCGCCGCGATCCCATGGGGGTTCGCGCCGACCACAAGCCGGCGCACCAACGCGCCGGTCTCGACGTCGAAGACGTGAACGTCGTCGCCTTCGGCGTTGGTCTGCCACAGGAGCTCGCGGCCTTCGACGCCGGTCATCGCCGCGCCCAAAAAGCCCGTGACGGCACATATACCCAAGCATCGGCGGACGAACCGGATGGCCATCGTCGGGATCATGAGCCTGCATGATCGGCGCGATCGGGAGGCATCGCCGCCGAGCACGTGGTGATTGCAATACGGAGTAATCTGTAAGAAACGCCGAACAGCGTGTAGCATCGCTTTCCGTGGGTTTAGTGGAGCCGAGGCCACGCGAGCGGAAATTTCGCCTCGCATATTGCAGCGTTTGTTTCGCATGATCGTGACGCATCAGTCAGGAACATCCTCATGCCTCTTCTCATTGTTGGCCTCGTGCTGTTCTTCACCATACACTTGGTCCCGAGCGTTGCGCCCCTGCGTGCCGCCATGGTGGCACTCATGGGCGAGAGAGCCTACCGCGGCGTGTTCTCGCTCGTAGCGCTGGCGGGCCTCGCCTTGACTGTGTGGGGATACTCCGAAGCGCCTTCCGATCCGGTGTACGTTCCTCCGAGCTGGGGGCACGACGCGGCGTTGGTTGCGGTACCGATCGGGCTGGTTCTCTTCGCGGCCGCCAACATGCCTACCCACATCCGTGCAGCTGTCCGGCATCCGATGTTGCTCGGGCTACTTCTGTGGGCGCTTGCCCACCTCCTCGCGAACGGCGATCTGCATTCCATCGTGCTCTTCGGCGGCTTCGCGGGATTCGCAATGGTGGCGACGCTCAGCGCGATTGTGCGGGCCAGGCGACCGGCCGTAAGCAGGGCGCCCCGTATCGCGATGGACGTGGCGGCGGTTGTTGGCGGTCTCGTCGTGGCCGGGCTGCTGATGCACTATCACGACGCGCTGTTCGGAATATCAGTGGTGTAGCTCGGGGATGTCGAGGAACTGGGTTTCAAGACTGGATGCGCGCATCGTTGCGCGGCCGTGACAGTTCTGTTCAATGGTACGCTCGGAGCGTGCGGGTGCTGCGAGTTTTTCCGGCAGGGTAGGAGGGGTCGTTGCCGAGCCCCTCCCCCCGCAGACCCGCTTCATTGCCGAGTTGCGAGAACGCTTTGGTCGATTGCCCGCACTGAAGGAGGAGTTGAGCGGCGCCGGGCTTTAAGCCGAACTTCCAGTGTGGGATAGTCAAAGAACCGTTGTGCGGCAGGGGTTTCGGCGAGTTTCGAAGCGACGATTACTGGACAGGTTTGGCGGTGGTCATCCCCTTTTCGGTGAGCGCGGGCGCAGGATGGGGCCGCAGCCCGAGCAATGCGAACGCCCTTTCCTGCAGTTCGGTCGGCTTGGTCAGGGCGGGCACGGCGAAGTCGGTTCCGGTGGCGATCTCAGTGGCAGCAAGCGTGCCGAGATGGCCGAGGAGATCGCGGAAGTCGCACACCGCAAGTCCATCATCCGTCTTTCGGCGCTTGTCCTTGCGCCGGGCCTTTTCCGAGCGTTCCGGCGGCGCCACCGGGTTCGCGGACAGCGGCGCTCCGTCCTCCTCGGCGAACAGCAGCGGCGCCAGCCTGCGGCGCATGTGCCACTCGACATACCAAGCCAGCATGCAGATCAGAAGATGCGCCCGTACTCGGTCGTCGCGCCAGTGGAAGATCGGGCGGATCCGCAACGACACCGTCTTGAGCGAGCGGAAGGCGCGCTCGACGCGTGACAGGCTCTTGTAGACGCGGACCGCCTCGACGTCCTCGATCTCGTCCTCGTCCACGTTGGTGCGTATGACGTAGAGACCGTCGAGGGCGGCCTCGGCGTCGATCGACGCCCGGTCGCGTTCGCAACTGAAGGTGCCGCTGCCCTCGTCGAATTCGAAGCGGAAGTGCTTGGCCATCTTGCGGCGGCGCAAGGTTCCCAGCCGACGGTTCAACTCGTCGCGGTCGATGTCGCCGGCGGCGTGGCGCGCGGCGAAATCGCGCGCGTCCGTCTCGGTCGCATTGAGCAGCCCGTCGCGGTTGCGCTTGCGCTCGGCCGCCAGAACCGGGTTGTAGCAGACGATCAGCCTCTCGCCGGGATAGTCCGGCGTGGTCACCCGCGCGAGGCCCCAGGTGTCGAACAGGCCGGGCGTGACATGCCCCCGGTCGACGAGCTTGCGGATCGAGGATGCGCGCAGCGCCGTGATCCAGTCGATGCCGTTGGGCGCGAGGTCGCGGTCGATGCGGGTCTGCGCGATCATGCCGCGGTCCCCCACCAACACCACCCGCCGGATGCCGAAGCTGTCGCGGACCTTGCGCACCTGGCTGGCCAGAGTCATCGGGTCGCCGGTGTTGCCGGCGAAGGCCTCGATCGAGACCGGACAGCCATCGCGGGTGCAGAGGAGGCCGTAGACGATCTGCGGGCGGTCGCCCCGGCGATCCCTCGAATAGCCGCGCTTCGCCATGGGGCAGGCGTTGCCCTCCATGTAGCTCGAGGACACGTCGTAGAGGACGAGATCGTCCTCTCCGAGATGGCGCCGGGCGAGCTTGCGCTCGATCGCGCCCTGTCGCGCGCCCAGCCAGTCCATGGCGGCGTAGAGTTCGTCGACGCTGACGCCTTCGACGCCGAGCAGGGCGGCGAGGGTGGTTGTGCCGGCCGCTCCCAGTTCGCGCTCGACGCGCAGCTTGGCGCCGGGCCGGATCAGGCGGGCGACGATCATGGCGATGACGAGGGCCCTGCGGCGATCGGGCCGGTGGAAGATGACGCGGTCGAGGCCGATGTCGCGAAGGGTGCCGAGAACGGCGCTGACGGCGCCGTGCGCCCGGCTGGCGCGCAGTTCGACGTCGGCGCTGTCGGGATTGAGGGCGGGTCCGCGCTTGAGGGCGCGTTTGAGGGCTTCGATGGCGTGTTCCGGGAGGGCGGAGAGGTTGCACAGGGTGCGCTTCTTGGGTTTTCCGTCCTGCCAGTAGGACTGTCTGAGGAGGTGGCAGCGGGAGTTTCCGGACCGGGTGGTTTCGATGTGCATATCGATCTGCCTAGCGAATCGCGGCAATCATATCGGAAAGGCTTGGGAATGCGGAGCAATTATCGTAACGAGAAAACTATCTACTGACTAGTATTCAGGTTTTGGTGGATGCGCCGGGACGGCGTGATCCAGCGCTGGAGCGCCGAATCGCGGCGGTTTCGGCGATCATTTCGGGAATTTCGCGCCAAACCGGGCGCTAAACTGCGCAGAAAGGGCGGAAACAGGCAAAATCCGGCCAGATCGGCAATCAGATGCTAACGGAAGTTCGGTTTAAGTCTGCGCCAGCCGGAGCGGCGCCCAGCAGCGCGGCTCCCACCGGAAAGAGCGCACCGTGACCAGCAGTCCACCGACCAGCCATGTCGCCATGACGGCCAGCACCCACTCGAATCCACTTACGGTCTCAAAGGGTTCGAAGCATGCATGTCGGGCCAGCTCCATGTGTCGCACCGGGAACACGTCCGCGAAGGTCGTGGGCCACGCCGACGCGTTCTCCATCCGGATGAACACATCGGAGATGAATAGCTGCGGCAAGATCGACGCGTTCACGATGGCCTGTGAGGCGTGTGCGTTGGGAATGATATCTGCAATCGCCGGCCCGTTGAGATTGAGTATCAATGGAGCGCAGCTTGGCGAACACTGTCCGGCGTCTGCCCCGTCCAGTCGCTGAAGGCTCGGTAGAACGAGTTCGGCTCTTCGAAGCCGAGCAGAAAGGAGATCTCCGCTGCCGGCAGCGTTGTCTGTTGCAGGTAGTGGCGGGCAAGTGCCTCACGCGTGGCTTTCAGGACAAACTGGAAGCTCGTGTCTTCGTCGCTCAGTCGGCGCTGGAGCGTACGCTTGCTCAGCGCGAGCGTTTTGGCCACCGAGTCTATCGATATTCGCCCACTTGGCAGGCATTCCAGCAACGCCGCACGCACGCGTTCCGACATCTTGGCCGATTCGTCGAGCTCAGCGAGTCGGCGGCGCAACTCGGGCTCGAACGCCTGCCACATGCCGTCGCTTGCCGTAAGAAACGGAAGCAAAGCGTCGTCGCGGCTGAAGCGCAGGGTATGCGTAGCAGAACTACTGACGGGCGCGCCAAGGAACTCCTCATATGGTTGGGCAGGTTCCGGGGGAACAGGCGTGGTGACCTCGATTGGGCAGATCGGGGCTCGCGTCGCCATGCGGATCAAGCACACGAAGAATAATAGCTCGACGGTCACCAGTGAAACGGGGGGATTCGATGCTGACCCCAACCATTCCAGTGTGAGCCGGACCAATTCCCCTTCTTCGGCGACGTCGAGCCGCAGAGGTCCGATCAGCGGCTTGTACTGGCTGATCCTCTTCGCTGCGGAGAGGAAGTTCGAGCTGCACATGGCGGCGAACAGGGGAGGGGAGAATGATTCCGACCGTACGGCCTGGCACAGGTGAATAGGCCACAGCGGATCGTCGAACTCGGCTTCGAGGCTCTCCCAAAAGCGATAGAACGCCTGTGGCTCGAGTCGCGCATCCGGCCGCGAGAAAAGGTCTTCCGGTAAAGCCGCACGCCGCAGCACATCTGCGGGGGATACTCCAAGATCGGCGAGGAGCGCGCGCCAGCCTACGTCGAGCGCGTAGTCGTATGTAACCACCTTCTCTTCCTACCGCGCCGGGTTCAGCTTCGCCAGTTCGACCGCCTAGAAATCCTTGTGGCGCAAAGAACCAGCGACGGCGCCGCCCATCAGCCGGATGAGGTTCATCCAGTTCGGTTCGACGGCATAGCGCGCCATGTTGGTCGCCATGCGATCGAAGGCAGTCTTGTTGGTCTGGATCATGTGTCCGGGAGACATGAAACCGGCGGTCATGATCGACTTTTGCACATTCTCGAAATTCATCCCGTTGCCGAAATTGCCGTGGCCGGAAACGAACTCTTTGCCTTCCTCGTTGCCTCCCCAGGTCAGCCAAGGGCTGAGGAAGATAAAGGGGGGCATGGTGTTGATCGCGATCGCCCCATACTCCATGTCGGTCACTGCCTGATCCAGCGCGGCCTGATGCACCTTCTTCGTGTCTTCGTCGATCAGGATGCAGCCTGCCAACGTACCGAGCAGGTGGGCGTTGCAGAAGGCGACCGCCTTGGGCAGAAAGTCATCCGCATTCGCCTCCGTGTCCAGCGGTACTTCGCCGATGATCTGGCAAAAGGCCTCGTGGGCCGTGGCGTAGCCTTGCTCTTCGGCGTTGGTGATCAGCACGAAATCGGCATGCTCGAATCTTCCGCCCTCCGGCTCGAGGATCTCGGCGTTCGGGTAGGCTTCACGGAAGGCCTGGGCGGTTTCGTCGGACCCGGGATAATAGGTGCCCGCTGCCGGCGTATCCTCGGCTATTGCCCGTCTCAGCGCGACCAGGAATGCTTCCCGCTGCGGCCAGTTCCTGGAGGTCACCACCGTCTGGACCCGACCGCAGACGGCGCCGCCGTTCATCTTGGAGATCGTGGCTATCTGCTGGGCCTGATGGGTGATTTCCTTGTCGGTCCACGGCCGTTCTCCCGGCACGATCAGGCAGGGGTTGTTGCCACCGCACTCGCTGACCATCGGCGTATCGGTGGCTTTCATGATTGCCAGCGCCGTACTCGTGCCACCCGTGAAGTAGATCTTGCTGAGCCGCGGATCGACGGTGAGGTCGCGCCCTTGGTCGTGGTCGACGAAGCTGAGCACGCCGTGCTCCACCAGCGGCTCCATAATCTTCTCCCACACCGCATCCGTCGCGGCATTCAAGTGGTGGGGTTTGTGCACGACGGTGCAGTTCTCGAAGAACATCGCCTTGAGCATTTCCAGCGACGACGAGTAGTTGCCTGCTCCAAGCACAGCGACGATGCCGGCGGGCTTATCCATGGGATCGATCTGTTTCGGCTCGCCTGTCACGCGCAGCACTTCCGTGCGATCACCGTACATCAGTCGGTCTTTCGCCGACGACGGAAACACATTGATGTCGTAGAGGCCTTTGTCAATCTTGGTGATCGCCAGCGGTTCTGGCATCTCGCCGTGCACCAGCTCTTCGTAGAGCTCGATCGCCGCGGTGACGGTGTTCGCCATCGGCACCATGGTGGCAACTTTCGAGAGCGCATCGTTGAACAGGGTCTCGCCCATCAGTCCGTTTTTCATCCTCGTGTCGGCGGCGGCGAGCTCGTTGCCATACGTCTTGAGGTTCCCGCGCACTTGCTCAAGGAAATGCAGGCGCTCTGCGGGCGGGGTTCGGGACCACTTGTTCGGGTCCAAACGGTCAACGGCCTCTTTCGCTTTCATCCTTGTCACTCCCCGGCGAATCAAAGCCCGAATTGGTCCTTGATGCCGCCGATGAAAGTCGCGTCGTCAGCAGCCTTGCGGCTGGCGATGATCTCGACGGCGTCGGGCCCGGCGGTGTAGCGCAGCTGGTTCGATCCGTCGGTTGCGGCGTCGTAGATCACCTCGGCGACCGTCTCCGGCTCCGATCCGGGGTCCGTCCGCGAGCCAAAGGCAGTGAAGATCTTGCCGACGAACTCCTGGTATTCAGTCAGGCTCTCATCGTTATTGATGTCGAGAGAGCGGCCGCTGAAGTCGGTGTTGATTATGCCCGGCTCGACGATCTTGACCTTCACCCCAATGGCTTCCATCTCGAAGCTCAAAGCCTCGGATAGTTCCTCCACTGCGAACTTGGAGCCGTGGTAAAGGGTGCCGAGCGGAAAGGTCATCTTGCCGCCGAAGAAACATTGATGATGGCGCCACCCCCATTGGCTCGGAAATGGGGAAGCACGGTCTTGGTGGTTTCCAGCAGGCCGATCACGTTGACGTCGAACTGCCGCCGCACCTTTTCCATCGGCGTGGCTTCGAGCACGCCGTAGGATCCGTAACCCGCGTTGTTCAACAGCACTTCGATCTTGCCGAATCGCTCGATGCCTGCTTCCACCGCATCGCGATCGAAGCGGGGTTCTGAACATCGAGTGCCGTAACGAACACGTTGTCGAGTTGGGTCAGCAGGCCGATCACGTTGACGTCGAACTGCCGCCGCACCTTTTCCATCGGCGTGGCTTCGAGCACGCCGTAGGATCCGTAACCCGCGTTGTTCAACAGCACTTCGATCTTGCCGAATCGCTCGATGCCTGCTTCCACCGCATCGGCGATCGAAGCGGGGTTCTGAACATCGAGTGCCGTAACGAACACGTTGTCGAGTTGGGTCAGCTCCTTTTCGTTTTCGGGACGGCGCATCGTCGCAACGACGTTCCATCCCCTTTCCTGAAAGAAAATCGCCGTCGCCCTGCCGATGCCGCTCGAAGCGCCGGTAATGAATATTGTTTGGCTCACGTTGGGTCTCCTTTCAATAGGGTCTTGATTGCAGGCCAGATCGCCCGCGTTGTTGCCAAGTGTTGTCGTAGCCAGAAATGTGGGGGCAAAGACGTGCCAGATCATCACCCGAACGCGCCAATGAACTATCTGATCACGCCAAACAAGGTGAGAACCCGGTCTGCGACGTCGAAGCTGGGGCTTTGGGCGTGGAGAGCGCAGCGTCCCGTCCGGGGCAGTGCTCCATGTTGCCGTCTCTACTACCGTGTGACCGCCGTTTCCGGGATGGGTTTTCGTTGTTGGCCGCATACAGCGGCGCGCCGCATTTGCTGCTCGGAGTTTCCTTCCCGCGGCGCACGTGTTGGGATCTGGGAATGAAAGTACGAAGTGAAAATGGCGGATCGACCGGTGACAAGGAAGACAGGTGACCCCTTGCCTGACGATTTCAACCCATCTTTGCCACTTTTCGGTCCCGAAGGCCTGATTTTGGGTAGCCTTTGGGATCTAAGGCACTGATTTTGTTGGATTGTGTTTTGGGAAGTCCATTGTAGTGCCATAATCTTTGGTCTGTGGGCCGGCGCTCCTTGACAGTCCGCAAACTGTCCGTGACCCTGCCGCCATGTTCATTCGCAAAACCCTCACCGGTCGCGGAGACGGTGGCGAGCGCTATGCCACCTACCGCCTCGTGCGCAGCGAACGCATCGGCGGAAGGGTGCGCCAGGTCACGCTCCTCAATCTCGGCGCCGACTTCGGTGTGCCCGAGGAGCAATGGCGCGAATTGGCGCTTCTGATCGAAACCCTTCTCGCCGGCAGCGAGCCGCTGCTGGAGCCGGATGCCGCCTTGCGCCCCGTCGCCGAGGACGTCGTACGGCGGCTTCACGCCCGCGATCTCGGCGCGTCGCGGCCCGGGGACGAGAGCGACCTGGCCACGGTCCGTCTCGATAGCCTCTCCCACGAACAGGTCCGCTCGGTGGGCTGCGAGCGCCTGGCTCTCGCCGCGCTTGACGACCTTCGCTTCATCGAGACGCTGGAGAGGCTGGGCGCAAGTGAGCGCGACGCACGCATCGCGGCGGCACTGGTGGTCGCGCGCATGATCCATCCCTCCAGCGAGCGCGAGGCCTTCCGCTGGCTGAGCGCGAACAGCGCGACCCTGGAGTTGCTCGATGTCGACAGCGGCAAGTCGCTCACGCTCAGCAAGCTCTACCGCATCGGCGACCTCTTGTGGCGTCACCGCGCGGCGCTTGAAGAGGCGCTGTGCGCCCGGGAGCGCGATCTCTTCGGCATCCCCGACACCATCGTCTTCTTCGACCTGACCAACACCCATATGACCGGACGGCCCAGCTCCGCGCTGGCCCGCTTCGGGCGCTCGAAGCAGAGGCGTGACGATTGTCCGATCGTGACCCTGGCCCTGTCGCTGAACCAGGCCGGCTTTCCGCAGCACAGCGAGATCCTGCCCGGCAACATCTCCGAGCCGGCCACTCTCGCCGACGCCATCGGGCGGCTGGAATGCCAAGCGCGCGGCAGCAACGCCCCCAGGCCCACGGTCATCATGGACGCCGGCATCTCCACCGAGGCCAACCTCGCCTGGCTGCGGGCGGGCGGCTATCACTGGATCACCGTTCGCCGCGGCGTCTCGGCGCCGCCCGGGCGCGAAGCCGATGCCGCCTTCGAAACCCGGGCCGGCCACGATGCCCGCGCCTGGCGTCTCGCGGCAGGGGACGACGAAGCGCACCTGTGCGTCTGGAGCCATGAGCGCCAGCAGAAGGACGAGGCCGTGCTCGCCCGTCAGCGTCACAACTTCGAGGACGCCCTGCGCGCCCTGCATGGCGGGCTGTCGAAGAAGAACCACATCAAGCAGTTCACCAAGGTGATGGAGAAGCTGGGCCGGCTGAAGGAAAGGTACAGGCGCGTCCACCGTCAGTACGACATCGAGGTCGAGCCCGGAGAGAAGGGGCGGGCCAGTGCGGTCCGCTGGAGGCGCAACGCTCTCCATGCCGAGCGCGACCGCCAAGCGGGCATCTATGTGCTGCGCACCAGCCACGTCGAGTGGGATCTTGAAACCGTGGTCCGAACCTACTGGAAGCTCACAGAGCTCGAGGCCACCTTCCGCAGCCTGAAATCCGAAATCGGCCTGCGCCCGGTCTGGCACTCCAAGACCTCGCGCATCGCCGCCCACCTGTTCATCGCCGTCCTCGCCTACCACGCGGTTCATCTGCTGCGAACCCGTCTGGCGGCGCACGGCTTGCATGACCGCTGGAGTACGATCCGCGACAAGCTCGCGGGCTGGGTGCGTCTCACCTCCACCATCCGGGAGGTGGACGGAAACCGCATCGTCATCCGCCAGGATGCTCAACCCGACGCCGAGGCGCGCGTCATCGCGCAGGCGGCGGGCCTCACGGTGGATCCCCACAGGCGCCGGGCGGTGCTCCCGGGAGTGTCGCGATGAGCGCACAAACGTAGTGCCATAATCCCAGATGGGCCAGAAAATCAGCCCATCATCGCAACTACTTAGGTCGCAGGCGCGCGCCAAAATGGCAAAGATGGGTCAAGTCCGAGGTGGATCTTGACGCGCAGGCGGCTGCCGAACTCCAGATGTCGCGTGAGCAGATGCTCGACCTCGGGCAAAAGGCGCTTGAGCTCGTGGTAGAGCGGATCGAGAGCCTGCCGGGAGAGAATGCCTGGGAGGGTGAGTTCCGGCAGGTCCTCGAAGACCAGCTGCTCGAGGACCCGCCAGAGGACGGGAGGTCCGCAGAAGAGGTGATCGAGCGGGCGGCGCGCGACATTCTCCCCTACGCCACACGTCTTGATCATCCACGCTGCTTCGGCTTCATCCCGTCGTCGCCCACCTGGCCCGGCGTGGTGGCCGACTTCGCGGCCGCCGGCTATCACATCAACCAAAGTACGTGGCTGGTTGCAAGCGGGCCTAGCCAGCTGGAACTGGTCGTCATCGACTGGTTCAGGCGTTGGCTTGGCTACCCGGAGGGCGCGGGCGGCCTTTTCACCAGCGGCGGCTCGGCTGCCAGCGTCGACGCCTTCGTTGCGGCGCGCGAGGCGGCGGGCCACCCCGAACGCGCCACTGTCTACATGAGCGACCAGAGCCACAGCGCCCTTTCCCGCGCAGCGTTCATCGTCGGCATTCGGCGCGACTGCATCCGCATGATTCCGAGCGACGCGGACTTCCGCATGGACATGGCTGCCCTCGCTCGCGCTGTGGCCGCAGACCGCGACGCCGGCCTCAGCCCTATCGCGGTCGCCGCCAACGCCGGCACGACCGGCACAGGGACCATCGATAGGCTGGAGGAGATGGCAGACTTCTGCGCGGCGGAAGGCCTCTGGCTGCATGTCGACGCCGCCTACGGCGGCTTCGCCGTGGTGACCGAGCGCGGCAAGCGGCTTCTCCGCGGAATCGAACGCGCCGATTCGGTCGGACTGGATGCGCACAAGTGGTTCTTCCAGCCCTACGAGGCGGGCTGCCTGCTTGTGAAGGACGAGAGCACGCTCGCGGATGCATTCGCGGTCCGACCCGATATTCTTCAGGACACGGTCTGGGGGGCGAACCACCCCAATTTTTCCAATCTCGGCCTGCAGCTGAGCCGCTCGGTTCGCGCCCTCAAGGTCTGGATGTCGGTTCAGACCTTCGGGATGGCGGCGTTTCGGCGTGCGGTCGCCAGAGGGATGGAACTTTCCACCCAGGCTGAAGAGTACGTCCGCGCGAGTTCGGTCCTGGAGTCCCTGAACACGGTGACGCTGGGCATCGTGTGCTTCCGGGTCAATCCGGCGGGCGCTGACCTCGACGAGGAAGTGCTGGAAAAGGTCAACAGGACCGTGCTCGCCCGCATGTTCTGGGACGATCCGGCGTTCATGTCGTCGACGATGCTGCGTGGAACGTTCGCGCTCAGGATGTGCATCATCAACCACACCACATCGTGGGACGACGTTCGTGAGACGCTCGAAGCGGTCGAGCGATTCGGGCTAGAGGCGATGTAGAAGAACACATCGCCTGTATTGTCGTGTGTGTTCGGCGCACCTACGGCTCTAATATACTGACTTAGCGTTGCTTTTTTCCTCCTGACTTGGCCGGAACACACGGAATCGGTCCACGAATTCGCCCCGGCTGCAACGGAAAGCAGGAGGAATGTCAATGGCGACGGTTCGCCTCACCGAGCGCCGGGTCGATGCGCTCACCCGGACGAGCTGCCGCTCGACGCATCCGAGGGGTGCAGTTGAGTGCCCAGTCCCAGCGCCTGCGCGATGGCCGCGCCGATGCGCTCCGCCGCCGCCTCGGTCTCGCGGTCGCCGACGTGCGCGTAGCGAAGCGTCATGCTCGGGTGCTTGTGGCCGAGCAGGCGCGAGACAACGGGTAGTGGGACGCCTTGCAGCACGGCGTGGCTGGCGAACGTATGCCGAAGGTCATGAATTCGCACGTCCTCGACCCCGACCTCCCTGCGCACCGAGTACCAGAGCGGCAAGTCGGAGCACAGTGGCCTACCCGGGTCGATCGGCGAGGGGAAGACGAGGGCACTCCCGGATCGCGGCTGCCGTTCCACGATGGCGCGGGCCGGCGCATTGAGGAAAACCCGTCTCGGGCCGGTCTTGGCGTCGGCCAGATTGAGCGTGTCCCCGTCCACGTCCCGCCAGCGCAGGGTCCGGATCTCGCTCTTGCGGCAGCCGGTCAGCAGCAGCAGGCGGATGATGTCCGCCTGCCGCGCGCGCGACGGCCGCGCGCCGGCGTAACGATCCAGCTCGCGGTGAAGGCGGCGGATCTCCCCGCGCGACAGGAAGCGCGTGAGCTTCGGCCTGGGGTTCCGCTTGATGCCCCGGGCCGGGTTCGACCGGAGATGGCCGCAGACGATCGCATGGTTCAGGATTCGACAGAGCAGACCCAGTGCCTCATTGGCCCCGCCCGGCGCGGTGCGGCTGTATTCGTCGAACCAGCGGGTCACGCCGGCCCGGTCGATCCGGTCGAGCGGCAGGGAGCCGAAGGCCGGAAGCAGGCGCGCGGCGACGACCCTGGCCTGGGCCTCTCGCGTGGACGGCTTGCCCCGCTCGAAACACGCCTTGCCCGGTCCCGCGGCGAACTTGCCGAACGTCGGCACCGCTCCGCGTTCCGGCCCGCCGGACCGCGCTCCGGTCTCGATATCCAGGCACCGCGCGCGCGCCTCCTCGACGCCCGTCACCGCGGCAGGTCCCAGCGTGATCCTGCGCGCGCCGCCGTCGCCCTTCCGGCAATACACGAAGCTGCGGTGCCCCGACGGACGGACCCGCACGCCGAGACCCGCCTGCCGCGTGTCCCAGACCGTGTACTCCCGGGCCGCCGGCATCAGCCGGGCCACGCTGGCGTCGGTCAGACGCCGCCTCCTCGCGGCCATGTGTCAGCCCTCCAAGGCAGCGCCGACCATGTCGACGGCCTCGCGCACCATGGTGTCGGACAGATGGATGTACTTCAGCGTCGTCGCCGGATCGCGGTGTCCGAGCAGCCGGCCGATGGTCAGGACCGTCTCGCCTTGCGCGAGCGCCATGCTGGCGTACGAGTGCCGGCAATCGTGAAGGCGGACGTCGCGCAGGTCCGCTTCCGCCCTCACGGAATGCCAGACACGAGTGACCGTCGCTCCGGACAGACAGCTGTCCCTGTGCGGCGAGGGGAAGATCCAGGTTGCCTTGCGGGGAAGGCCGTCGAGGACCGCGCACGCGGCAGACGAGAGCCAGACCGTGCGCGGACCGGACTTGGAGTCGCGCAGGAACAGCTTGCCCTCGCGGTAGTCGCGCCATTTCAGGGAGACGATCTCGCCTGCCCGGCAACCGGTGAGCAGGAGCAGCCGTACGATCGCCACGGCCTGCGGCTGGTCCGCCTCGTGGCGTGCCAGCACCTCGCCCAGCCGGCCTATCTCGGCGGTGGACAGGAAGCGCTCCCGCCCTTGGCGCCGATAGCGCTTGATGCCCGCGCACGGATTGGTCCCCTCCGGCCGGTAGCCGTAGACTTCGGCCTGGCGCATGATGACCGAGAGCACGGGGGCCGAGCGGTCGGCCGACACGGGGGTCTCGTGAAGGGATGCAAACCAGCACTGTACGTCGGTTGCGGCGATGCCGGCGATGGAGCGTCCTTTGAACCAGGGTAGTATCTGGTTCCGGTAGTAGTAGCAGGGCAAATTTGTCCAAGCGGCTGGTAGGCAGTTGAGTTCTGGCCACGGGTTGTGCGGATCGGCTTTGTTGCGGGGTTTGCGGCGGGGTCTGGCCGAGCATCCGGTTCGGTCAGAGGGTTCTGGCATTACCGTGTGGGCGGTGCGGGCGGTGCCGTCGCGATTTGGCGGTGCCCCGACATGATGGATCGCGCCACCGGCGTGGTCGGGAGCGAGGGCAGGTACGATCTTTGCGCCCGGCTTGCCGGGCGCCGGGGTTCAGGCCGGCGCGGCGCGCTTTGCGGTCCTCGGCTGGGTGTTCCCGGTCATTTTCAGGAAGTCGAGGACGGCGCGGACGTTGCGGGCGAGCCTGCGCACGGTCGAGGCGACCTCGAGCCCCCGGCCCTTGATCAGGCCGATGGCGAAGCGCCGCAGGCGGGTCATGTTCTCGGGGCCGAAGCCTGTGCGTATGCGGCTGCGGTCCTCGTCCCAGGTCCAGTCGAGGCAGTGGTGCGAGCTGTTCTCGATGCACCAGTGGCCGCGGTTGAGGGCGAGCAGGCTCTGCGCGTTGGCCGTGCCGGGCGTGTGGCTGGAGATCCCGTAGGCGGTCTCGGTGCCGGTCTCGCCGGTCTTCTTGTCCTGGCGGGAGCGCTCGATCATGAAGACCTGGCCGACGCCCGGGAAGTCGAGAAAGCCGTTCAACTCCGTGCTCGTCCAGATTGCCCGCTGCTCGATGCGTCCGTGCGACAGCGCGGCCTCCTCCTCGAAGTCGGGCTCACGCTCCGGCGCCTCTTCGAAGAGCAGCGTCACATCGTCCCGCATGGTCTTCTGGTTCCCTTTCACGATGAACATGAAGTGCGCGCCCCGGTCGAGCAGGTAGCGGGCGAACTTGCGCTGGGTTAGCAGCGCGTCCGTCGTGACCGTCTTGCCCGCGATGTTCGGGATCAGGTCCACCAGCGCCGTCACGGTGCCGATCTCGTTGGTGCGCTTTGTCTCCTCGTCGGCCCCGACTTTCAGGAGAAGTTTTTTTGGGCGAGCGTGGCCTTGGTCTCGTGCCCGACCGCGCTCATGACATGAGCCTGGGTCCCGTCCTCGTCGATGGCCCCCCTCAGGGTCTTGCCGTCGATGGCAAGCGCCGCGTCGCCTGAGCCGTGGGCCTCCTGCCACTTGCGCAACGCCTCGTCCAACTGGTCCGGGTCCACCCGGATCACCACATTGCGGATGGTCGACATCGAAGGCGGCCGGCGCACCCCGTCGCGCAGCCGCACGCCGAAGCGGGCCAGCGCCTTCTCGCCGAGATCGTCGACCCACTCGGAGATGGCCTTCCAGCCTCGCATGCCGCAGAGCGTCGCGCCACTCGCAAGCGCGAGCACGCTGGGCAGCGAATGCCGCCGTCCCTTGCGCGTGCGGGGGTCGTCGATGTCCTTGAAGTAGGCGTAGAGCGACTCTTGCTGAGCGGCGCTGATCATGGTTCTCGGAACTCCTTTCTTCCACAACTCCCGATCCAGCCCGGCAGCGGACAGCCGGCGGCAGGCGTCGGGAACCAGGGGGCGCAGCAGCACAAGCTTCGGCGTCGAGCCGGCGACATAGCCCGAGCGGTGGCGCCGGAAGCCGCGGGTCTGGCCGACCGCCAGCCATCCAGCCGCCCGGTAGACCGTGCCCCGGAACCTCGCCGCGTCCACGAATGTTTCCAGCATCAGCACGGGGTGGCCGAAGCGGGCCGGCCAGTCGCGCGCCAAGCGCCGCGCGCAAAGCCCCAGCACCCGCGAGCCGAGGTTCGGAACACCCCGTCCCGGCAGGATCAGGAAGCGCGCGTTGTTCGCGATCAGATGCAGCCGCCCGTGCTGCGTGCGGAAGTCCCAGCCGATCCACTCGTCCCGCGCCCGGCACTTGCGCGCCGCAGCCGAAAACACGGCCAGCGCCAGCCACTCGCCGCGCCGATGGGCGACGTACCACGCCGTCGCCCCCACCTTCGCAGACGCACCCAGGTAGTGATGCCCCTCCATCAGCGCGCGGAACCGGGCCTCGTCCTCCGGCCGGACAGCAGCGACATCGACCTCGGAAAGATCCACCGTAGAAACCGTCCCCCTGCTCGAAGCCGATCCGCAGCAGAACACCGCGAATCCAGTCGCCTCAATCCATAGCAGGGTTGGCGCGCGCTGACCAGACCCAAGGTCAACTCGTAGCGCAGAACTCAAAAATCAGGCTTGGACAAATTCGCCCTGGTAGTAGTAGCGGTTGACCTTGAGCGTGGACGGCTTCCAGTTCCGGGCGTAGCGGCGCAAGACTTCATCGGCGACCGTCTCGAACGGGATGTCCGGCGCCGCCGCGGCTTCGCCGCCGTCGCCCTTGCGGAGCGAGGCCACCAGGGTCCTGGCCCGGTCGCGGGCCTCGTCGGCGCCGATGGCCCCGGCCTGGCCGACGATCTTCCAGACCCGCCGGCCCTGGTGCTGGGTATGGACGAAGTAGCGCTTGGCGCCCGAGGGCAGGACCCTTACGCCGAAGCCCTTGAGATCGCGGTCGCGCACGTCGTAGGCGGACTTGCGGGGCTTGAGCGCGTCGACGCGGCGTTGGTTGAGGCGAAGCGTCGCCATTGATATTCCTCCTGCGCTGCGTTGCAGCCGGGGCGAAATCGGGGACCGATTCCGCGGCCATCGGCCAAAGCAGGAGGAAAAAAGCAACGCTTTATCAGTAGATTAGCACCGTAGGTGCGCGTCGTGGTGTGGTTGATGATGCACATCCTGAGCGTGAACGTCCCGTGCAGCAGCATTGACGACATGAACGCAGGATTATCCCAGAACATGCGGGCGAGGACCGTCCTGTTGACCTTGTCCAGTACCGCCTCGTCGAGTTCATCGTCAGACGGATTGACCCGGAAGCACACGATCCCCAGCGTCGGCGTACTTGTGGCTTCCAGGACTGGACTCTCACGGATGTACTCTTCCGCCGTCTCGGCCAGCTGCATCCCCGTCTCGACAGCGCGCCGGAACGCCGCCATGCCGAAGGTCTGGACCGACATCCAGACCTTCAGCGCACGAACCGAGCGGCTCAGCTGCAGGCCGAGGTTCGAGAAGTTGGGATGGTTTGCTCCCCATACCGTGTCCTGAAGGATGTCGGGCCGGACCCCGAAGGCGTTCGTGAGCGTATTCTCGTCCTTAACCAGCAGGCAGCCCGCTTCATAGGGCTGGAAGAGCCACTTGTGCGCATCCAGCCCGACCGAATCGGCGCGTTCGATGCCGCGGAGAAGCCGCTTGCCGCGCTCGGTCACCACCGCGAAGCCGCCGTAGGCGGCGTCGACATGCAGCCAGAGGCCTTCCGCCGCGCAGAAGTCGGCCATCTCCTCAAGTGGGTCGATGGCGCCCGTGCCCGCCGTGCCGGCGTTGGCGGCGACCGCGATGGGGCTAAGGCCGGCGTCGCGGTCTGCGGCCACGGCGCTGGCGAGGGCATCCATGTCCATGCGGAAGTCCGCGTCGCTCGGAATCATGCGAATGCGCTCGCGGCGGACGCCCACGATCATCGCCGCGCGGGAGAGCGCGCTGTGGCTCTGGTCGCTCATGTAGACAGTGGCGCGTTCGGGGTGGCCCGCCGCCTCGCGCGCCGCGACGAAGGCGTCGACGCTCGCCGCCGAGCCGCCGCTGGTGAAGAGCCCGCCCGCGCCCTCCGGATAGCCGAGCCAACGCCTGAACCAGTCGATGACGACCAGCTCCAGCTGGCTGGGGCCGCTCGCGACCAGCCAGGTGCATTGATCCTAAATCCCGCAGTTGGTTTCGGGGCCGATCACGAAAAAGCCTTGTAGGCTAGGGGCATGAGCGAATCGAAACAGGCCCTTGAGGCTCACCCTGCGGGTGATGGTCCCAGCACTGCGCGGGAGCTCGCCCGAGAGGCCGTGAAGGTGGACACCTTCGGCGGCACCGTCCACGTCGAATGGGACCCGGATGCGGCGGCCACACCGCTGGGTCATCTGGTGTTCTTCGCCGAATACCTGAAAGTCAGCGGCCGCTTCGACGCGCTGGTGGCGGACTGCCCGCTGCACTACACGAGCCCGAACGCGCCCTCGAAGCGGGACGTGCTGGGGACGGTGATGCTGTCGGCCCTCGCAGGACACTGGCGCTACGCGCACATCACGGCGCTGCGCGGCGACGGCGTCAATCCGTCGCTGTTGGGCATGACCAAGGTGGCGAGCGAGGACTCGGTTCGGCGCGGCCTGGGACGGATCGACGCGGAGGACGGCGCTTCCTGGCTGCACGGCCATCTCGACGACACGGCGCGGCCCTTGCTGAGCGAGCCGTGGGTTCTGGATTGCGACACAACGATCAAGCCGCTCTACGGCCACCAGGAGGGGGCTGTGGTGAGCTACAACCCGAAGAAGCCGGGCCGTCCGTCGCATGCCTACCATGCGTTCCTGATGGCGGGCACGCGCCTTGTTCTGGACGTCGATGTCGCGCCCGGGAACCGTCACCACTCGAAGAACGCGGCGCCTTCGCTGTGGGCCTTGCTCGACCGCCTCGGCCGTGAGAACTGGCCGCGGCTCGTACGGGGCGACAAGGACTGGGGCAACGAGGGCAACATGGCGTCGTGCGAGGGGGCGGGTCTCGACTATCTGTTCAAGCTGCGCCTGACCAAGGGCGCGCGCCGGCTTGCCGAGTGCCTGATGACGCGGGACGAGTGGACGGACGCGGGCCCGGGCTGGTCGGGGATCGAGGCCGAGCTTCGCTTGCATGGCTGGAGCCGGACGCGTCGCGTGGTGGTGCTGCGCCGTCGGCTTCCCGGGACGGTGGCGCTGACGCGCGCAGACGACGGTCAGGGCGATCTCTTCTGGGCCGACGCGCAGCCTGGCACCAAGGTGTGGGAGTTTGCGGTTCTGGCGACGTCTCTGGATCTGGAGGTTCTCTCGATCGCCCAGCTCTACCGGGATCGGGCGGACGCGGAGAACGGCTTCGACGAGTTGAAGAACCAGTGGGGCTGGGGCGGCTTCACCACGCGAGACCTGAAGCGCTGCCAGCACATGGCCCGGCTGATCGCGCTCATTTACAATTGGTGGAGCCTGTTCGTGCGCTTGGCGGACCCCGATCACCACCGCGAGGCGATCACCAGCCGACCGCTCCTGCTGCATGGGGTTGCCCGCCAGACCCATCACGCCGGTCAAACCCGGCTGACGGTGACGTCGAGCCACGGGCGGCGGGGGGCCGTGGTCGCGGCGTTGCGGCGGATCACCGGCTTCTTCCAGACTCTGCTGACAAGTGCGGAGCAGTTGAGCGCTGAGGATCGCTGGCGCCGGATCCTGGCGGAAGCGCTGAAGAAGTACCTCCGGGGCCGCCAGCCGGGTCGCCAGCCCTGGATTCCACCGCCTCGGCCTGCGCTGGCAGGCTGAAATTGAGCCCGGAAATCGACCGATCATCGCCCCCAACTGCGGGATTTAGGTTGATTGATGTGATAGCCGGCGGCCATGAAGTCGGCCACCACGCCGGGCCAGGTGGGCGATGACGGGATGAACCCGAAGCAGCGGGGGTGGTCGATTCGCGCCGTGAACGGCAGAACCTCGCGCGCCGCCCGCTCGATCACCTCTGCGGCCGGCTTCCCGTCCTCAGGTGGGTCCTCGAGCAACTGCTCTTCGAGGACCCACCGGAACTCGCCCTCCCAGGCATTCTCTCCCGGCAGGCTCTCGATCCGCTCTACCACGAGCTCAAGCGCCTTCTGCCCGAGGTCGATCATCTGCTCACGCGACATCCGGAGACCGCCGGCGGCCTGGGCCTGCGGATTCACTTCGGATCCACAATCCTCAGGCGAGGGGGGATTTTCCGGCGCGACCAGGAGACGACCGGTCACGCCGTGGCGATCGATCAGGCGGGCGATAAGACCGCTCGCCTTGGCCTCCTCGACGAAGTTGGCCAGGAAGGCGGCGCCCGCACGGTTGGTCGTCGCTGTGCCCACCGCCTGCCGAACGGCCGTGAAGCGCCCGTCGAGAATCCGAGCGCCGGGGAGCTTGTCGGCGTCCGCGATCAAACCGGGCCTGAGGCCCGCGAGCGCGTCGAGCTGCTCGTTCACGAAGACCTCGAAGGCGGCCGCAAGGCCCTTCGCGCGCACCAGCTCGGCGTGCTTGAGATGGCGCGTCAGGTACAGGTCATAGGCGCTCCTGTCCGACACCGCGATGCGGATGCCGGAGCGGTCGACGTCCTCGATCGCAGCGAGGGAGCTGCTCTCGGGAACCATGTAAGTCGCCTCGATCTCGACGTATGGCGGCGAGAACGCGATCGTCTCCGCGCGCGCAGGCTCCGCGGCGATGAGGCCGATGTCCCAGAGATCCCGTCCCGCCGCATCGGTGAGTTCGCCGGGCGAGGCGAAGGTGACGTAGGAGACCGCGACACCCAGGCGATCTGCGATCGCGCGCGCCATGTCGGGTGCGACGCCGATCGGGTCGCCCGACGACGCCCTGCCCGTCACCAGCAGGAAGTTGGACAGGTTGATACCCGCGCGCAGGGTGCCGCTCGGTGCAAGCTGGGAGAGGATGTCTTGGTCCATGATCGACGAGGCTCCGCTGGGATCGGGTAATTCCTAGCCAGAGAGGCTCCGCTTGGCAAAGTCTCAAGGCCGTGCTGTGCGTGTTCGATTGTTGGGCAGACGATCACGATGCCCGCGCGTGCGCCCGAGCGGCGCGTCGGCGGGCATGGGGGTCGAGCAGCCGCTTGCGCAGGCGGATCGCCGCCGGCGTCACTTCGAGCAGTTCGTCGTCCGCGATATAGGCCAGCGCGACCTCGAGCGGCATCGGCCGCGGCGGGCTCAGGCGCACGGCATTGTCCTTGCCGGCGGCCCGGATGTTGGTCAGCTGCTTGCTCTTCAGCGGGTTGACATCGAGGTCCTGCGGCCGCGTGTGCTCGCCCACGATCATGCCGCCGTAGACGGGCATCCCCGGCTCGATGAAGAGCGTGCCCCGCGGCTCCAGATTCCAGAGCGCGTAAGCGACCGCCCTGCCGTCCGCGCTCGAGACGAGCACGCCGGTCTGCCGTCCCGGCAGCGGGCCCTTGAACGGCGCATAACCGTGAAACAGCCGATGCATGATCGCCGTGCCCCGGGTCACCGTGAGCAGCTCGCCGTTGAAGCCGATCAGGCCGCGCGTCGGGCCGTGAAACAGCGCCCTGATCTTGTCCCGCCCCGAGGGCCTGAGCTCGACCAGCTCCGCGCGCCGCTCGGCGAGCGCGGTCACCACGTCGCCGACGAAGGCTTCGTCCACATCGATCTGGATTTCTTCGATGGGCTCGAGCGGCGCGCTGCCCGCCGGGTCTTCGCGCATCAGCACCCGCGGGCGGCCGATGGAGAGCTCGAAGCCCTCGCGGCGCATGGTCTCGATCAACACCGCGAGTTGAAGCTCGCCCCGGCCGGCGACCTCGAAGGCACCGTCCTCCGCCATGCCGTTCACCCGGATCGCGACATTGCCCTCGGCTTCGCGGGTGAGGCGCGCTGCGATCATGCGTGAGGTGAGTTGCGTTCCCTCGCGTCCCGCGAGCGGCGAGTCATTGATCGAGAACACCATTGCGATCGTTGGCGGGTCGATGGGCTCGGCCGGGATCGCGGTGCAGTTCCCGGAAGCGGCGACGGTGTCCGCCACAGAGGCGGTCTTGAGGCCCGCGAGCGTCACGATCTCGCCGGCCCCGGCGCTGCCCACCGCGATCCGTTCCAGCCCGCGCGCGCGAAGCAGCTTAGTGAGGCGCGCGACCTCGACCACGGCACCGTCCGTGCCGAGCACCGTCACGGTCTGGTTCGCTGCCACCTGGCCGGAGAGCACACGGCCGCTCACCAGCCGGCCAAGAAAGGGATCGGCCTCCAGCAGGCTGATCAGCATGCGGAATGGCCCGTCCCGATCCGTCGAAGGCGCGGGCACGTGCGCGATGACGGTCTCGAAGAGCGGGGTCATGTCGGCCCCTGCGACGGCCGCATCGCGCGAGGCCCAGCCGTCGCGCGCCGATGTGTAGACCAGCGGAAAGTCGAGTTGTGCGTCGGTCGCACCCAGGGCGTCGAACAGGTCGAAGACCGCCTCGTGCACGATCTCGGGTCGGGCGTCCGCGCGATCCATCTTGCTGATCGCCACGATCGGCCTGAGCCCGAGCCGAAGCGCCTTGTCGACGACGAACTTCGTCTGAGGCATCGGGCCCTCGGCTGCGTCCACCAGAACGAGCACGCCGTCGACCATGCCGAGCACCCGCTCGACCTCGCCGCCGAAGTCCGCGTGACCGGGGGTATCGACGATGTTGATGCGCACGCCGCGCCAGTCGATCGCGGTGCACTTGGCCAGGATCGTGATGCCGCGCTCGCGTTCGAGCTCGCCGCTGTCGAGGGCGCGCTCTTGCATCGGCTGGTTCGCGCGCACCGTGCCGCTCTGGCGCAGCAGGGCATCGACCAGAGTGGTCTTGCCGTGATCGACATGGGCGATGATGGCGATGTTGCGCAGGTCCATGGCTGCGCGGCACTCCTCATGAAAGCAGTGGGCCGGACGGCTGCTGGAATACTCTTAGCCAGCATTTCTCGCCAGGGTCACGGTCTGCGCGGCGCAATCCAGCCCGCAGGGCAGGAAAGGCGCGCAGCGTGTTGTCTAGCGTCGAATATAGCCCGCCCCTGCCGGAGTCCAGCTTGGTCTATAGGTTACAGAGCCGGTCGGCGGCAAATCCCCGCGCCGAGCAACCGAATTCGAGGTCATGAGTTTTCTCGGACACGCGAGCGCGAAGGAGGCGAGTCGTTATGTGGCGGCTGCCAATCGAGTGACGCTCGCGGACTCCGGCATGGCGAAGCTCGGGGCCGAAACCGGAACAAAGCTGTCCAACCTTCCCGAGAGGTTGGACAATCGAGGCTCGTAATCCATTGATCCACAATAGAAACTCAGGGGAGTTGGTGGGCCCGGCAGGACTCGAACCTGCAACAACGCCGTTATGAGCGGCGGGTTCTAACCAGTTGAACTACGGGCCCGGAGGGCGGACAGCCGCGCCCATCATAGCGTGCCCGCGCCCGGACGGCGATGAAATGAGGGCTTGCGGGGTGAGAACAAATAGGGTACATTGGCCCAATCGGAGTCGCATTGCATCGGTTTTACCTGTGTGGAATAAGGAGGCGGTGATGGCCAATACGGCGCTTCGCGTGGTGTCCGAGGGTTCAATGGATAAGCAGAAGGCATTAGACGCGGCGCTCGGCCAGATCGAGCGAGCGTTCGGCAAGGGCTCGATCATGAAGCTCGGCGATGGCGCCGCGGTCGAGGTCGAGGCGATTCCGACCGGCTCCATCGGGCTCGACGTGGCGCTCGGCATCGGCGGGCTGCCACGCGGCCGGATCGTCGAGATCTACGGGCCCGAGAGTTCGGGCAAGACCACGCTGGCGCTCTCCTGCGTCGCCGAGGCCCAGAAGCTCGGCGGCACCTGCGCCTTCATCGATGCCGAGCACGCGCTCGATCCGGTCTATGCCGGCAAGCTCCACGTCAATGTGGACGAGCTCTTGATCGCGCAGCCGGATGCCGGCGAGCAGGCGCTGGAGATTGCGGACACGCTGGTCCGCTCCGGCGCCATCGACCTGGTGGTGATCGACAGCGTCGCAGCCCTGGTGCCCCGCGCCGAGCTCGAAGGCGAGATGGGCGATTCCCATGTCGGGCTGCAGGCGCGGCTGATGAGCCAGGCGCTGCGCAAGCTCACCGCCTCGATCGCGCGCTCGCGCTGCTGCGTCATCTTCATCAACCAGATTCGCATGAAGATCGGCGTGATGTACGGCAGCCCCGAGACTACCACCGGTGGCAACGCGCTGAAGTTCTACGCTTCGGTCAGGCTCGACATCCGCCGCATCGGCGCCGTCAAGGACCGTGACGAGGTCGTCGGCAACCAGACGCGGGTGAAGGTGGTCAAGAACAAGCTCGCGCCACCCTTCCGCTTGGTGGAGTTCGACATCATGTATGGCGAGGGCATCTCGCGTACCGGCGAGCTCATCGATCACGGGCTCAAGGCCGGCGTCATCGAGAAATCGGGCTCCTGGTATTCGCACGACAGCGAGCGCATCGGCCAGGGCCGCGAGAACGCGAAGCGCTTTCTTGCTGAGAATGCCGAGGCGGCAGACGCGATCAACCAGGCCATCCGCCGGCACGCCGGTCTCGACGGCGAGGACGAGGCGCCGCCCGTCGCCGAGGTTTACCCAGACCACGGCGCCCAGGGCGCATAGCGAGCTTGGGAGCGGAGGCGGGCGAACGCTGACGCGCGAAGGTGCGCGCCAATCTGGACAGCCCGCCCAAGGCGCACTAAGTAGCACGGCACGCATCCAAGCCCCGGGCCGCCTGCGGCCCAGGGAACCATGCAGGGCCATTCCATGCAAAGCGTCAACGAAATCCGCGCGCAGTTTCTCGACTATTTCGCCGCCAACGAGCACGAGGTCGTGGACTCGAGCCCGCTCGTGCCGCGCAACGACCCGACCCTGATGTTCACCAACGCCGGCATGGTGCAGTTCAAGAACGTTTTTACCGGCGCCGAGTCCCGGCCCTACCGGCGCGCGGCGACCTCCCAAAAATGCGTGCGCGCGGGCGGCAAGCACAACGACCTCGACAACGTCGGCTACACCGCGCGCCACCACACCTTCTTCGAGATGCTGGGCAACTTCTCGTTCGGCGACTACTTCAAGGAGCGCGCCATCGAGCTCGCCTGGCGGCTGGTCACGAAGGACTACGGCCTGCCGGAAGAGCGCCTGATGGTCACGGTCTTCGCCGAGGACGACGAGGCCCACGGGCTCTGGCGCAGGATCGCGGGGCTGCCCGAAGAGCGCGTCATCCGCATCCCGACCTCGGACAACTTCTGGGCCATGGGCGAGACCGGCCCCTGCGGCCCCTGCTCGGAGATATTCTACGATCACGGCCCGCACGTGGCTGGCGGCCCGCCCGGCAGCGCGGATCAGGACGGCGACCGCTTCGTCGAGATCTGGAACCTGGTGTTCATGCAGTTCGAGCAGGTCACGCCCGACGAGCGGATTGACCTGCCAAGGCCCTCGATCGACACCGGCATGGGCCTCGAGCGGATCGCCGCGATCCTGCAGGGCACCCACGACAATTACGAAACCGACCTGTTCAAGCACCTGATTGCCGCGAGCGTCGAGCTGAGCGGCGCACCGGCCGACAGCGCGCACAGCGCCTCCCACCGGGTGGTCTCGGATCACCTGCGGGCGAGCGCCTTCCTGATTGCCGACGGCGTGATGCCGTCGAACGAGGGGCGGGGCTACGTGCTCAGGCGCATCATGCGGCGCGCCATGCGCCACGCCCACCTGATGGGCTGCACCGAGCCGCTGATGTGGCGTCTGGTGCCGACGTTGGTACGCGAGATGGGCCAGGCTTTTGGCGAACTGGTGCGTGCCGAGCCGCTCATCACCGAGACGCTCAAGCTGGAAGAGGCCCGCTTCAAGGAAACCCTCGCCAGGGGCCTGCGCTTGCTTGACGACGCGACCTCGGGCCTTGCCGCTGGCGCGCCGCTGCCGGGGGAGACGGCATTCAAGCTCTATGACACCTACGGCTTCCCCCTCGACCTCACCGAGGATGCGCTGCGCGCCCAGGGGCGCACGGTCGAGCGCGAGGGCTTCGAGGCCTGCATGGAACGCCAGCGCGAGGCGGCGCGGCGGGCCTGGGCGGGCTCGGGCGATGCGGCGAGCGATGCGGTCTGGTTCGGGATCCGCGAGCGGGTCGGCGCAACCGAGTTCCTCGGCTACGGCACGGAGAGCGCAGAGGGCGTGGTCCAGGCGCTGGTGGCAGGTGGCGACGAGGCCATGAGCGCCGCGGCCGGCGATTCGGTGGCGCTGGTCGTCAACCAGACGCCCTTCTATGCCGAGGCCGGCGGCCAGGTCGGCGACACCGGCACCATCGTCTCGGCCGAGGGCGGCCAGGCGCGCGTGACCGACACGCGCCGCGAGGCGGACGGCCTCCACGTCCACCACGCCGTCGTCCAAGAGGGCACGATCAGCGTGGACGACGCGGTGGTGCTCGCCGTGGACGGCGCGCGGCGCACCATGCTCCGCGCCAACCACTCGGCCACCCACCTGCTGCACGCCGCGCTCCGCCGCGCTCTCGGCGATCATGTGACGCAGAAGGGGTCGCTGGTGGCGCCCGATCGCCTGCGTTTCGACATCAGCCACCCCGGCGCGGTCTCGGCCGACGCGCTCGACGACATCGAGGCTGAGGTCAACCGGCTGATCCGCCAGAACGGGCCGCTAGTCACTCGCCTGATGAGCCCGGAGGAGGCGACCGCCGCCGGCGCGCTTGCGCTCTTCGGCGAGAAGTACGGCGAGGAGGTGCGCGTCGTTTCCATGGGTGACGGCGAGAACGGCGCGGAATCGCCCTACTCGGTCGAGCTCTGCGGCGGTACCCACGTGGAGCGCACCGGCGATATCGGGCTCTTCCGCATCGTGAGCGAATCGGCGACCGCTGCCGGCGTCCGGCGCATCGAGGCGCTCACCGGCGAGGCGGCGCGCCGCCACGGTGTCGACCTCGAAGCCGCGCTCCGGGAGGCCGCGGCGGTGCTCAAGGTGCCGCCCGCCGAGCTTGCAGGGCGCATCGGCTCGTTGATGGATGAGCACAAGAAGCTCGAACTCACGCTCGAGGAGACACGTCACGCGCTCGCCACCGGCGGCGGCAGCGGCACGGAGGATGCCCGTGAGATCGCCGGGGTCGCCTTCGTCGGCCGCTCGCTCGATGGCGCCCGGCCCAAGGAGCTGCGCGCCTTGGTGGACGAGTTGAAGCAGCGCATGGGGTCCGGCGTCTACGCCGTGGTGAGCCGGACCGATGGCAAGGCCGCGCTCACGGTTGGCGTGACCGACGACCTCACCGCCCGCCTGAGCGCGGTCGATCTCGCGCGTGCGGGCGCGGCGGCGGTCGGGGGCAAGGGCGGGGGCGGCCGGGCCGACATGGCGCAAGCCGGCGGCCCCGACGGCGAGCGTCTCGACGACGCGCTCAAGGCCATCGAGAAGGCGCTCGCGGACGCCGCCTGAGCATCCGCCGCCGGCGCGGCCGATTGGCGCGGCGGCGATACCGGTTATTCTCCGGTCGTATGAGTGACGAGGCCACGCTTCGCGCGGGCTTGCCCGCAGGCGCGCGACCCGACGACCTGCGCCGCTACTGCTGCGAGTTCATCGGCACGTTCTCGCTCGTCTTCTTCGCGGCCGGCGCCGTGGTGGTCGATGCCAAGATGGGCGGCATGCTCGGCGCCATTGGCCCCGGCCTGATTTCGGGCCTGATCATTACGGTCGTCATCTATACCTTCGGTCACGTCTCGGGCGCCCACGTCAATCCGGCGCTCTCGATCGCAGCCGCGCTGATCGGCCATCTCGACTGGCGCCTCGTCCCCGGCTACGCGCTGGCCCAGCTCGCGGGCTCGGTGCTGGCGGGGATGTGCCTGCTGTGGGCGCTCGGCGACTACGGTGCGATGGGCGCGAACCTGCCCAATGCGGCCATCGGCATCACGCCAGTTACCGCGTTCCTGATCGAGCTCTTTCTCGCGTTCCTGCTGATGTGGGTGGTCGCCGGCGTCGGCCTCGACAAGCGGGCGCACGGCCCCTTCGCAGGCGTCGCCGTGGGCGCGGTGGTCGGCATCGAGGTCATGCTGATGGGCCCGGTCGCGGGTGCCGCGATGAACCCCGCGCGGGCGCTCGGGCCCTACGTCGCGATGGGCGACTTCACCCACTACTGGATCTACGTGGCCGGCCCCTCAGGGCGAATTTGTCCAAGCCTGATTTTTGAGTTCTGCGCTACGAGTTGACCTTGGGTCTGGTCAGCGCGCGCCAACCCTGCTATGGATTGAGGCGACTGGATTCGCGGTGTTCTGCTGCGGATCGGCTTCGAGCAGGGGGACGGTTTCTACGGTGGATCTTTCCGAGGTCGATGTCGCTGCTGTCCGGCCGGAGGACGAGGCCCGGTTCCGCGCGCTGATGGAGGGGCATCACTACCTGGGTGCGTCTGCGAAGGTGGGGGCGACGGCGTGGTACGTCGCCCATCGGCGCGGCGAGTGGCTGGCGCTGGCCGTGTTTTCGGCTGCGGCGCGCAAGTGCCGGGCGCGGGACGAGTGGATCGGCTGGGACTTCCGCACGCAGCACGGGCGGCTGCATCTGATCGCGAACAACGCGCGCTTCCTGATCCTGCCGGGACGGGGTGTTCCGAACCTCGGCTCGCGGGTGCTGGGGCTTTGCGCGCGGCGCTTGGCGCGCGACTGGCCGGCCCGCTTCGGCCACCCCGTGCTGATGCTGGAAACATTCGTGGACGCGGCGAGGTTCCGGGGCACGGTCTACCGGGCGGCTGGATGGCTGGCGGTCGGCCAGACCCGCGGCTTCCGGCGCCACCGCTCGGGCTATGTCGCCGGCTCGACGCCGAAGCTTGTGCTGCTGCGCCCCCTGGTTCCCGACGCCTGCCGCCGGCTGTCCGCTGCCGGGCTGGATCGGGAGTTGTGGAAGAAAGGAGTTCCGAGAACCATGATCAGCGCCGCTCAGCAAGAGTCGCTCTACGCCTACTTCAAGGACATCGACGACCCCCGCACGCGCAAGGGACGGCGGCATTCGCTGCCCAGCGTGCTCGCGCTTGCGAGTGGCGCGACGCTCTGCGGCATGCGAGGCTGGAAGGCCATGTCCGAGTGGGTCGACGATCTCGGCGAGAAGGCGCTGGCCCGCTTCGGCGTGCGGCTGCGCGACGGGGTGCGCCGGCCGCCTTCGATGTCGACCATCCGCAATGTGGTGATCCGGGTGGACCCGGACCAGTTGGACGAGGCGTTGCGCAAGTGGCAGGAGGCCCACGGCTCAGGCGACGCGGCGCTTGCCATCGACGGCAAGACCCTGAGGGGGGCCATCGACGAGGACGGGACCCAGGCTCATGTCATGAGCGCGGTCGGGCACGAGACCAAGGCCACGCTCGCCCAAAAAAACTTCTCCTGAAAGTCGGGGCCGACGAGGAGACAAAGCGCACCAACGAGATCGGCACCGTGACGGCGCTGGTGGACCTGATCCCGAACATCGCGGGCAAGACGGTCACGACGGACGCGCTGCTAACCCAGCGCAAGTTCGCCCGCTACCTGCTCGACCGGGGCGCGCACTTCATGTTCATCGTGAAAGGGAACCAGAAGACCATGCGGGACGATGTGACGCTGCTCTTCGAAGAGGCGCCGGAGCGTGAGCCTGACTTCGAGGAGGAGGCCGCGCTGTCGCACGGACGCATCGAGCAGCGGGCAATCTGGACGAGCACGGAGTTGAACGGCTTTCTCGACTTCCCGGGCGTCGGCCAGGTCTTCATGATCGAGCGCTCCCGCCAGGACAAGAAGACCGGCGAGACCGGCACCGAGACCGCCTACGGGATCTCCAGCCACACGCCCGGCACGGCCAACGCGCAGAGCCTGCTCGCCCTCAACCGCGGCCACTGGTGCATCGAGAACAGCTCGCACCACTGCCTCGACTGGACCTGGGACGAGGACCGCAGCCGCATACGCACAGGCTTCGGCCCCGAGAACATGACCCGCCTGCGGCGCTTCGCCATCGGCCTGATCAAGGGCCGGGGGCTCGAGGTCGCCTCGACCGTGCGCAGGCTCGCCCGCAACGTCCGCGCCGTCCTCGACTTCCTGAAAATGACCGGGAACACCCAGCCGAGGACCGCAAAGCGCGCCGCGCCGGCCTGAACCCCGGCGCCCGGCAAGCCGGGCGCAAAGATCGTACCTGCCCTCGCTCCCGACCACGCCGGTGGCGCGATCCATCATGTCGGGGCACCGCCAAATCGCGACGGCACCGCCCGCACCGCCCACACGGTAATGCCAGAACCCTCTGACCGAACCGGATGCTCGGCCAGACCCCGCCGCAAACCCCGCAACAAAGCCGATCCGCACAACCCGTGGCCAGAACTCAACTGCCTACCAGCCGCTTGGACAAATTTGCCCTGGCCGGCCCCTTGATCGGCATGGCGCTCGGTGCCTACGCTTGGCGCGTCACCCACGGTGGGCGAGAGCGCACCGGGTGATGCGTCCTCCGCCGGACAATGAAGGGCGCGACGACCGTTCAAGCCGCGCCAAGACCCGCCGGTGTGGGTAGGCGGGGAGGCGCGTTCATGATTTTTGCGGAGCCGGTCTTCAGGCCCGGCGGCGACCGCTTCATCGAGATGGAGCTCGGCGACGAGATGAGCTTCGATCTCAACTTTCGCGTGCACAGCGTCTCCAGGTTGATCCGCGAGAGCGGCCCCGCCGGGATCATCGAGATCGTGCCCGAGCTCACCTCGATCATGATCAGCTACGATTTCGAGCGCATCTCCTACGCCGATGTCGTGGCCGAGGTGACCGCTCTGTTCCACGCCGTGGGCCCGCTCGATGGGCTGGAGCTCGACAGCAGGATCTTCTACCTGCCGATCCGCTATTTCGACCCGTGGACGCGCGAGTGCTACGACGACTACTGCGCGAAGATCGCGCCCAAGGAGCAGGACCCGGAGCTGGTGGCGCGGCTCAACGGCCTCGCCGATCTCGCGCAGCTCGCCCGCGTTCATTCCGGCACCGATTACTGGGTGGCGGCACTGGGCTTCTATCCCGGCCTGGTCTCGCTGATGCCGCTCGACCCGCGCTGCCGGCTGACCGCGCCCAAGTACGATCCGCCGCGCACCTGGACCTACAAGGGCACCATCGGCATTGGCGGTGCGCTCTGCTCGATCTATCCCGACAGGACGCCGGGCGGCTACCAGATGATCGCGCGAACGCCGGTACCGATCTGGGGCCCCGCGCAACGACTCGCCGCCTTCGCCGAGAGCCTCGCGCTCTTCCGGCCCGGCGATCGCGTGCGCTTCATCCCGACGAGTGCCGAGGAGTACGACCACGTCGCCGCCCAGGTCGAAGCCGGCACCTACCTCCACAACGTGGCCGAGTATCAGCGCTTTTCGATCGGCAACTACCACCGCTGGCTCGGCACCATCGACGAGACGGTGCGCTTCTAGCCATGCTGGAGGTGATCAAGCCCGGCCTCGAGACCACGGTGCAGGACTGGCCGGGGCGGATCGGCTACTGGGAGCAGGGCTTTCCGTTCTCCGGGCCGATGGACGACTGGTCCTTCCGCCTCGCCAATCTGCTGGTGGGCAACCCGGCGGATGCCGCCGGCCTCGAATGCCAGTTCACCGGCCCGACGCTGCGCTTCGGCCGGGACGCCGTGGTCGCTGTCACCGGCGCCGACTTGCAGCCCACCCTCGTTAACGCGCCCGCGCCCATGTGGGAGAGCTTCGTCGTCCGTGCCGGGCAGGTGCTGACGCTGGGGTTCGCGCGCCTCGGCGCCCGTGCCTACCTTGCCGTGGCCGGCGGTATCGACACGACGCCGGTGCTGGGCTCACGCGCGACCTTCCACCAGGCCGGGATCGGCGGGCTCGACGGCTACGCGCTCAAGGCGGAGCAGAACCTGCCGCTCGGTGGCGATACGGGCAACGGCACGCCGGGCCGGAGGGTGCGAGAAGAATGCCGGCCGCCCCTTACCGGCGAGCGGGTGTGGCAGATGGAGGCGGTGCCCGGCCCCAACGACGACTGGATCGACGAGGCCGGCCACCGCAGATTCCTGGAAAGCGACTGGACTGTGCAGACCCGGAGCAACCGCACGGGCTTCCGGCTCGACGGACCGGCCTGGAGTTTCACGGAGAGGGCTACCGACAAGCGCTCCGAGCACGGCGAGGACCCCTCCAACATCCTCGACCACGGCTATCCGGTGGGCGCGGTCAATCTCTGCGGCCAGACGCCCATCATCCTGGTCAACGACGGGCCGAGCACCGGCGGCTTCATCAATCCCTACACCGTGCCGTCGGCGGCGTTCTGGAAGCTCGCCCAGTCGAAGCCGGGAGATGTCTACCGCTTCCGCGCCGTCTCCGTGGACGAGGCGCAGAACAAGCGCCGCGCGATCAACCGGCTGATCGCGGAGGCGAGCATCGCGGCGGTCTGAGCCCGGCCGGAATGAGCCGGGCACCGGATCAGTTCATGCCGACGAAATCGTCTGCCGTGACCAGATCGGCGTAGAGCGGCAGGATCTCCACCATGGCGTCGTAGTTCTGGTCGGTGAAGCCGCTGGTGCAGTCCCTCAAGACCGAGGCGCCGTAGCCCATGTTGACCGCGCGTTTCACCGTCGTCGCGACGACGTGCTCGATGCATTGGCCGACGACATAGACGCGCTTGATTCCCCGGTTTCTGAGGATCAGGTCGAGGTCGGTGCCCTCGAAGCTGTCCGAGCCGAAGTTGATGACGATGATCTCGTTGCCCTCGGGCTTGAGCTCGTCGATCACGTCCGCGCCCCAGGAGCCCACCAGGCACTCGTTGTTGTCCTTGGCCTCCTTGAGCAGGCCGCAGGTATCGTCCGGCAGCTCGGGAAAGCCCGGCCGCCAGGCGATGTTCACGTAGATGACCAGCATGCCGCGCTGCCGCGCGGCGTCGAGCGCCCGCCTCGCATTACCCACCGATCCGTTCTTCTCCACTTGCGGGAACAAATACTTGCCCCACACGCCATCGGGATGGGCGACGCCGTTCTGAAAGTGCAACACGAGGAATGCGGAGTCTGACATGGCTGGTCTTCCTTTCGTCGGAGGGTGGCAACCGTATTCGGTTCCGTCGCGTTATGACAGGTCGAGGCGGCCGAGAAAGCGGGCGATGGCCGCGTTGACGATCGCCGGCTGCTCCAGATTCACCGAATGCCCGGCGTGTGCAACCCGCGCGAAGGTCGCGTCGGGGAGCGCATCCGCCATCGCCTGCGCGCGTTCGATGGGAAGCGGCACGTCTTCCTCGCCATGGATCACGAGGGCCGGCACGCGCACGGCCGCGAGCCGCGCGGTGATGTCTTCCTTGTCGAGCCAGGAGCGGCCCTGATAGAGCACCGCGCGCGCCGGCACCGTCGTTGCCCAGCGGTCGACCCAATTCTCCGCGAGTGCCGGGTTGCGCTTGAGCGTCGTCTCGCCGAAGCAGAAGGGCGCCACCCACTCGGCAAAGTCTCGCGGCACCATGCCGTCGATGTCCAGCTTGTCGAACTGGCGGTGGTAGGCCTCCCGCTCCTCGGCCGTATAGTCCTTCGACGTGGCGGCGATGAGAATCAGCCCGTTCAACCGCTCCGGATACGCGAGGGCGAATTCCAGGGCCATGAAGCCGCCGACCGACATGCCCGCGAGGACGCATTTCTGAATTCCGAGATCGTCCAGGAGCACCCGGCAATCCTCGACCAGATCGCCGAGCGTATGCGCAGCGGGCGCCCCGGTGAGCACGCGGCTGTTGTAGGCGATGGCCCGGTAGCCCCGCTCGGCCAGATGGTCGAGCTGGGGGTCGAACATCGTCGCGTCCATCAGCGTTCCGTGGCTGAAGACCACGGCTGGTCCCGCTCCCTTCTCGATATGGCGGTCGTGGTAGCCCAAAGATCTTTCTCCTGTCTGTCTTGCGCGCGGTTCGCCAGATGCTCAGAAGCGCGAGCGGTGATCCGCCTCGGCTTCCGCCTCGCCGAAGCCGAAGTAGGCCTGTTCGACGCGCTCGTCAGTGAGCGCGCTGCACTCGCCTTCGAGCTCGATCTGGCCCGAACGGATGATGTAGATGCGGTCGCCGTTCTCTAGCGCCCGATGGGTGCTCTGCTCGACCACCAGCAGTGTGATGCCCTCGTCGCGCAGCCCCTTGAGGATCTCGTAAACCGTGTCCACCACCATGGGCGCGAGGCCGAGGGAAGGCTCGTCGAGCAGGATGAGCCGGGGGCTCGTCATCAGCGCACGGGCGATGACCAGCTGTTGCTGCTCGCCGCCCGAGAGCTTGCCGCCGGGGGCGGAGAGCCGCCCACGCAGGAAGGGGAAGCTCTCCAGCATGCGCTCGAAGTCGGCCCTCACCTGCTTGCGGTCGCGCCGCATCTGGCTGCCGAGCAGGATGTTCTCCTCCACCGTGAGTTGGGTGAAGACGTGGCGCCCCTCCGGCACCATGGAAAGGCCCAGGCGCGCGATGGTCTCCGGCGCGAGGCCCTTGACGGAGCGGCCGGCGAGCCGGATGTCGCCTTCCGACGGCGGGTGCAGGCCCGCGATGCTGCGCAGCGTGCTCGACTTGCCGGCGCCGTTGGGGCCCACCAGGCAGACGATCTCGCCCTCGCCCACGGTAAGCGACACACCGCGCACCGCGCGGAGCCGCCGGTAGCGGACGTGCAGGTTCTCAACCTCGAGCATCGGCCGACTTGGTCCCCAAATAGGCGCGCAGCACGTCGGGGTTCACCTGGATCTCCTCCGGCGAGCCCTCGGCCACGGTGCGCCCGCTCTCGATCACGTGGATGCGGTGGCAGGCCCCCATGATGACCCGCATGTTGTGCTCGATCAGCAGCACGCCGCAGCCGAAGACCCGGGGGATCTCGGCGATCAGCCCCATCAGCTCGTCGCACTCGGCGTCGCTGAGCCCCGCCGCAGGCTCGTCCAGCAGCACGAAGCGGGGCGCCATGGCGAGCGCACGGCCGATGCCGACCCGGCGCTCGTCGCCGTAGGGCAACGTGTCCGCCCAGTCGTCCGCCCTGTGCGCGAACCTCATCCAGGCCAGGATGCGCGAGGCCCGGCGCGCGGCCTCGCGGCGGCCGAGACCGGTGCCCACGGCGGCGGCCTCCAGGTTCTCGATCACCGGCATGTCGCGGAAGAGCCGCACCGCCTGGAAGGTCCGCGCGAGCCCCCGCCGGCCCAGCTCGTGCGCGGAAAGCCCGGTCACGTCCTCGCCGCCCAGGACGACCCGCCCCCGTGTCGGACGCTGGAAACCGGTCATCGCGTTGACGAGCGTGGTCTTGCCGGCGCCGTTGGGTCCGATCAGCCCGAACACCTCGCCGTTCCGCATCGAGATGGAGACCCCGTCCACGGCTGCGAGCCCCTCGAAATGGACCGTGACATCGAAGGCTTCCAGCGTGTCTTCAGGCGTGCCGGCAAGGGCCAGGGACGCCGCGCCGGGCCGCGCCGGGATCAGCCTGCGGGCGAGCCGGTCCATCATGGGGCGCCGTCCCGCTGTGCGACGCCCCGGCGCAGGGGGTCGTCCCCGCTCTCGGCCGCGCCGGGATCCCGCACGATGCGTCCTACCTTGCCGAAGGGCCAGGGCACCTCGCGCCCGCCCATGATCCCGTCCGGCCGGAACACCAGGATGATGATCATGAGACCCGCGATGGTGAGCTCCTGGGCCCCGATCGGCACAGAGAGCACCGCAATGCCCACGTTCATGCCGGCTTCGAGGGAGTTCAGAATCTCGATCAGGGTCGAGATCACCACCACGCCCACCAGCGCCCCGGTGAGGCTGCGCTGACCGCCCACGATCAGCATGGCGAGCAGAATGAAGGTGATGGTGAGCCAGAAATTCTTGACCGCGATGGTGCCGAGATAGTGTGCCTCCAGCACCCCGCCGATGCCCATGAAGAAGGCGCTCAGCACGAAGGCGACGAGGCGCTGGCGCGGGATGTTGATTCCGGCCGCGCGGGCCGCGAACTCGTCCTCCCGCGAAGCCCGGAGTGCCAGGCCGTACTTCGAGCGCTGGTAGATGTAGGCGGCAAAGAGCGCCACCACGACCCAGGCGAGCGCGATCCACATGTCCACGTAGATCGGGATGCCCGGCATGGTCGCTGCACCCAGGGTCCACTCGCTCCAGTTGGAGTAGAAGGTCTTGAACATGCCGAGCACGGCGAGCGTCGCGATGGCCACGGCGATGCCCGAGAGCCGCATGATCGGGATGCCGACGACAAAGGCGACGATGGCGGCGAGCAGCGCGGCTGCGATTGCCGATGGCAGCATCGGGTACTGGTGCGCCGCCAGGAACTCCGGCAGCTGCAGGGCGAAGCTCTTGTTGAAGGGGCGGAGCGTCAGCCACGCCACGCCGTAGGCGCCCACCATCATGAAGGTGGCGTGGCCGAAGGCCAGCACGCCCGAGTTGCCGATGAAGATATAGAGGCCGATCACCATCACCGCGCGGATCAGCGCGGCGGTGACCGCGAGCGCCAGCACCGTGTCTCCGCTCGCCCACACCGCAAGCACGATGACGAGCATGCCGAGGGAGAGCACGATGGGCGTCCAGAAGACGCGCAAGCTCACGACGGGCAGGCGCAAGATCAGGTCGCGCCGTTCCATGCCACTGCCACCCGGCCCGGCCATCTCAGACCTTCTCCTCGATCGACTTCACCTTCACCAGGCCCGAGGGCCGCATCAGCAGGATCAGCAGGATCAGTCCGTAGACGAAGACGTCACGGTCGGGCCGCATGGCCACCGGCAGCGCCACCTGGAGCACCACGCTTGCGATGCCGACCACGAAGCCGCCGAGCACCGCGCCTGTCAGGCTCCCCATGCCGCCCACCACGGTGGCGACAAAGGCGAACAGCACCAGCGGGATTCCCATGCTGTAGGTGAGCGCGCCCACCTGCGAGACGTAGAGCAGCGAGACCACGGCGGCGAGTAAGCCGCTGATGGCGAAGGCCACGGCGATCACCCGGTTGGCGCGCACGCCGAGCAGCCGTGCCGTGGAGAAATCCTCCGACGCGGCCCTCATCTGGATGCCCATGGGGGTGCGCTTGAGGAAGACCACCAGCAGCACCAGCAGCCCGATCGTCACCCCGATGGTGACGATCTGCAGATACGGAATGCGCACGCCGCTGATGGGCAAGACCTCCAGCAGCTCGGGCCAGATGCTCACCGCCTTCACCCGGCCGCCATAGATCATCACCACCAGGTGTTCGAGGAAGAAGCTGAGCGCAAACGAGGTAATCAGCAGTACCGACGGGTTGGCGCGCCTGAGCGGCCGGAAGGCCAGGCGTTCGCACGCCAATGCGAACAGCATGACGATGAAGACGATGGCGGCGACCATCGCCGGGGCCGGCCAGGCGCCGATGAAGGCGACCGCTGCGGCGGCGCTCGACGGCACGATCAGCGCATAGCCGCCTATCATGATGAGGTCGCCATGGGCGAAGTTGATCAGCCGCATGACGCCGAAGATCAGCCCGATGCCGAGCGCCGTCAGCGCGTAAAGGCTGCCCAGCGCAAGCGCGTCGATGGCGTTCTGGACCAGTCCGGTCACGGCGGCCCCTGGAAGACAACCACGAGAGTGCCGAAGGCCGGCCCGCCGCGCGGCGGACCGGCCTTCAGGTAACGCTGGCTAGTTCTCGTAAAGGTCCTCGGTGAAGTCCGGGAAGATGAGCTGGAGCGCCGGTGGGTTCTCGGCACCGCCCTGACCGGCGTAGCTGCCCTTGCCATCCTGGATCTGGATGATCGTCAGCACGTGCGTGAGGTCGATGTGGGTGTCGGCCGTGTACGTGGTCGGACCCCAGAGCAGCGGCTCCTTGTCGAACTTGTTCATCTCGGCCAGCACGGCGTCTGAATCCAGCGAGCCAGCCCGCTCGGCCGCCACCTTGATCGCCTGGATCACGCTGTAGCCGTTGAGCGGGAACGAGGTCTCGGGCTCGCCGTACTTCGCACGGTAGCGGTCGAAGAACTCGTTCACCTCGGGCCGGGGGTCGTCGCCCCAGATCGAGCCGAAGGACGACGCGTAGTGGTCGCTGAGGCCGGGGACCGCCTCGGACCAGTAGTCGCCGTCCATGGAATCGCCGCCCCCGATGGGAACGTCGATCCCGGCCGCCCGGATCTGCCGGATCGCGCTCACCGCGCCAGCGCCGTAGGAGCAGAGATAGAGGAACTCGGGCTCGCCACGCTCTGCCGCCAGCTCCTTGTAGCGGGTGATCTGCGAGGCGATGGAGGCGTCCTCCTGCATGTAGCTGTCGACGCCGATCACCTCGCCGCCATAGTCCTTCCACTGCTCCAGGAAGCCGTGGCAGATGCTCTTGTCGTACTCGATCGAGGCATCGAGAAGCAGAAAGGCCTTGCGCCAGCCCCGGTCCACGTAGGCGTACTTGGCCATGCCGGCGCCCTCGCCCTGGCCGTAAGTGTTGAGCGTGAACGCGTAGGGCCCGATGCCCTGGACGCCCATCTTGGCGTCCGATGCGCAGGACGAGATCGAGATCATGTTGTTGCTGTTGGCGACCGTCGCGGCAGGCGCGCCCATGTCGTAGTCGCAGGAGACCACCATGAACTGCGCTCCCTGCGCCACCACGTCAGCGCCGGCCTTGGCGCCCTGCACCGTGTCGGTCTTGGTGTCGGAAGTGACCGCCCGGATCTGCTTGCCGAGGATGCCACCTTGTTCGTTGAACTCCTCGATCGCCATCAGCGAGCCCTGATAGGGCGGGCCGTCGTACTGGTTCATCCAGCCGCTGAACGCGATGGCGAAGCCGATCACCACCTCGTGGTCGTCTGCCTTCGCCTGCTGTTGGTGGGCCAACGGCGCGGCGACCAATGCGCCTAGCGCCACGAGAGCTGCGAATCTCCCTAGCATCGTTCCATTCCTCCCATTCTTGTCCGGGCGCCATCGGGTTCTTGGTCTTGCTTCGCCGAGCGCCGGGGAAGTTCACTATAGGCGCACTACCATTGACCGTCCACGCGCCCCGTTGCGCGCCGGATTGCCACGCGCCTAGGCTGCGATACCGAGCAAAACGAGGGAGGTGTCGGTGAGGCTTGAAGGACGCAGGGCCCTGGTGACCGGCGCGGCCTCGGGGATCGGCCGCGCGACGGCGCTGCGCTTCGCCAGGGAGGGTGCACGCGTGGCGCTGCTCGACACGGCGGACGAGGCCGTGCTGGACGCGGTGGCCGAGGACATCGGGGGCGCAGGCGGCAGCGCCGTCAGCCTGGCCGCCGATGTGAGCGATGCGGCGGCGGTGGACGACGCTGTCGCGCGCGCCGCCCGAGAGATCGGGCCCATCAACATCGCGGTGAACGCGGCCGGCATCTGGCAAGCGAACCCGGTGACCGAAAGCCATCCCGCCACCTTCGACCGCATCGTCGACACCAACCTGAAGGGCACCTACTACATTTGTCAGGCCGTAGTGCCGGGCATGATCGAGGCCAGCGGCGGCCACATCGTGAACTTTGCCTCCGTGGCGGGTCTGGTCGGGCTCTCGCAGTCGTCGGCCTATGCGGCGTGCAAGGGGGGCGTCATCCTGCTCACTCGCTCGCTCGGCACCGAGCTTGCCGGCCACGGTATCCACGTCAACGCGATCGCGCCGGGCAACGTGCGCACGCCGATGAATGCCTGGATGCGCGAGCCGGAGAACGAGGAGGTGGTCCGGCGCTTCGAGCGGCTCAACCCGAGCGGCCGCGCCTTCGCCGAGCCCGAGGACATGGTCAACGCGGCGCTCTTCCTCTGCACCGCCGATTCGGCCGCATTCTACGGCTCTGTTCTGGTCGCGGACGAGGGCCTCATCGCCAGCATTCCGCCTCTCTGAAAGACGGCCCGCAGGCGGGTTCTGGGCGCTTGGCCGCCTTGCCCATTTGTGTATAGTGCGCGCCAACTCGATAGGGGTCGCGATGCAGCTTCGAGAGGCGCTCACCTTCGACGACGTGACCCTGATCCCCGCGGCTTCGACGGTGCTGCCGACCGAGACGGCGGTCGACACCAAAGTTACCAACGAGATCAGCCTCGGCATTCCGCTGCTGTCGGCTGCCATGGACACGGTGACCGAAGGCCGGCTCGCCATCGCCATGGCGCAAGCGGGCGGCCTCGGCATCATCCACAAGAACATGACCCCCGAGGCCCAGGCGCAGGAGGTGCGCCGGGTCAAGAAGTTCGAGGCTGGCATGGTGGTCAACCCGCTCACCATCGCGCCCGATCGCCCGGTGAGCGAGGCGCTCCGGCTGAAGGACGAGCACGGAATCTCCGGCATCCCGGTGGTCGAGGAGGGCAGTGGCCGGCTGGTGGGCATCCTCACCAACCGCGACGTGCGCTTCGAGACCAACCCCAACCGGCCGGTGCGCGAGATCATGACCGCCGAGAACCTCATCACGGTGCGCGAGGACGTGGACCGCGACGAGGCGAAGCGGCTGCTCCACCGCCACCGGATCGAGAAGCTGGTGGTGGTGGACGACACCTATCGCTGCGTCGGCCTTGTCACGGTGAAGGACATCGAGCGGGCCCAGGCCTTCCCCCATGCCTGCAAGGACGCGCAGGGTAGGCTGCGTGCAGGCGCCGCGACCGGCGTCGGCGCTGACGGGCTGGCGCGGGCGGAGGCGCTGCTCGACGCCGAATGCGACCTCATCGTCGTCGACACGGCGCACGGCCACGGCGAAGCGGTGGCGCGAGCCGTCAAGGACATCAAGACCCTCAGCAACTATGCCCAGGTGGTGGCCGGCAACGTCGCCACGGCGGAGGGCGCGCGGGCGTTGATCGACGCCGGCGCCGACGCGATCAAGGTGGGCATCGGGCCGGGCTCCATCTGCACCACGCGAGTCATCGCGGGCGTGGGCGTGCCCCAGCTCACGGCGATCATCGACGCGGTCGAGGTAGCGCGCGAGCACGGCGTCACCGCAATCGCCGACGGCGGCATCAAGTTCTCGGGCGACCTCGCCAAGGCGATCGCGGCCGGCGCAGACTGCGCCATGATCGGCTCGCTCTTCGCCGGCACCGAGGAGAGTCCCGGCGAGGTGTTCCTCTACCAGGGCCGCTCCTACAAGTCCTACCGCGGCATGGGCTCGCTCGGCGCCATGGCGCGCGGCTCGGCCGACCGCTATTTCCAGGCGGAGATCAGCGACCGGCTCAAGCTGGTGCCGGAAGGGATCGAGGGGCGGGTACCCTTCAAGGGCCCGCTGAGCCAGGTGATCCATCAGCTTGTCGGCGGCCTGCGCGCGGCGATGGGCTACACTGGCTGCGCCACGCTCGCCGAGATGCAGCGCAACTGCCAGTTCGCGCGGGTCTCGGCGGCAGGCCTGCGCGAGAGCCACATCCACGATGTCGGGGTAATGCGCGAGCCGCCCAACTACCAGCCGCCGCACTGAGGCCGGCGGCGTGGTCGGGCCGGACGAGGCCGTCGACCCAACTCAGCCGCAGAGGTGCGACATGACGATTCACACAAGAGTTTTCGCCGCCATCCTGCTGCTCGGCGGCGCCCTGGCCATGCTTCCCGTGTCGGACGCCATCGCTGCGGGGAGCTCCAGCAGCACGAGCAACGCAGCGTCCCAGGCCGACCAGCGCAACATCGAGCGCGGCAAGCAGGCGATCGAGGCCGGCGACTGGGAGCGCGCCGCGGCATTCCTGGAGCGCGCGGCCGAGTCCAACCCGCGCAACGCCGATGTCTTCAACCTGCTCGCCTATAGCTATCGCCATTTGGACCGGATCGACGATGCCTTCGAGAATTATGGGCGCGCGCTCGACCTCGACCCCCGGCACCTCGGCGCCCACGAATATATCGGCGAGGCCTATCTGATCGTCGGCGATCTGGCCAAGGCCGAGGGGCATCTCGCGACCCTGCAGGACATCTGCGCGTCTTGCGAAGAGACCGAGGAGCTGGCGGAGGCCATCGAGCAGTTCAAGGAAGGCGCCGCGTCGGAGTAGGCCGCGCATGAGCCCATGCCACAGGGCGGGGCCGGTGCTTGACGGCCAGAGGCGCGCTTTCGAGAATGTCCCGTCAGTACGACGTCGCTTGACCCGCAGGGGGATACGATGAGCGCGCCGCCGCTGATCGAGATGCGCAACATCTACAAGAGCTTCGGCGGCACCCACGCGGTCGAGGATGTCTCGGTCACGGTCCAGGGCGGCGAGGTGCTCGGTGTCGTCGGCCACAACGGGGCCGGCAAGTCGACGCTCATCAAGATTCTCGCCGGTGCCTACCGCATGGACAGCGGCGAGATTTACATGCAGGGCGAGAAGGTCTCGATCCACAATCCCCGCGACGCCAGGGACCTCGGCATCGAGACGCTCTATCAGGACCTGGCGCTGGCCGACCATCTCGACGCGGTGGCCAACCTGTTTCTCGGCCGCGAGATCATGACCCGCTGGGCGACCCTCGACGGCAACGCCATGGAGAAGGCCACCCGCGAGGTCATCGCCCGCATCAACCCCAACTTCGTGAACCTGCGCGAGCCGGTGCAGCGGCTCTCCGGCGGCCAGCGCCAGTCGGTGGCGATCGGGCGGGCACTCTATTTCGACACCAAGGTCCTGATCATGGACGAACCGACCGCTGCCCTCGGGCACCGGGAGACCGCGGTCTTCAAGGAGCTTGTGATCCGGCTCAAGTCAGAGGGGATCGGCATGGTCCTGATCTCCCACGACATTCACGACGTGTTCGACCTTTCGGACCGGATCACGGTGATGACGAACGGTCGCCAGATCGGCACGCACCGCACCGCCGAGGTCACCAAGGACCAGGTGCTGAGCATGATCATTCTCGGCAAGCAGCCCGGCGAGGAGACCGCCGAGGACATCGCGACGCTGCATTGACGTGACTTGAGCGGCGCCGCGGCGCCGGCCTGGAGCGGCGCTTGACAAGGCGTCCGGTTCCGTGCGCTTTTCCGGCCCGGCTCGGCCCGCTCCGGGCATCACCCACCACCTCACGCACCACGGGGCCTCCCGCCATGCATCGATTCCGTACGCATACCTGCGGCGCGCTCAGGCCGTCCGATGTCGGCTCGACCGTGCGCCTCTCCGGCTGGGTTCATCGGGTGCGCGATCACGGCCACCTCGTCTTCGTGGACCTGCGCGATCACTACGGCATCACCCAGTGCGTTGCCGAGAGCGGCGAGCCGCTGTTCGACGCGGTGACGGCGCTCAAGCCGGAGACGGTGGTGACGCTGACCGGCCCGGTGGTCACGCGTGACGCCGAGACCGTGAACCCCAAGATCCCGACCGGCGAGGTCGAGGTGCGGATCGCCGAGCTCCAGGTGCAGAACGCGGCCGAGACCCTGCCGTTGCCGGTTCACGGCGAGCACGACTATGGCGAGGAGGTGCGGCTCCGCTACCGCTTCCTCGACCTTAGGCGCGAGCGCATGCACCAGAACATGGTGCGCCGCAGCGCCATCGTCGCCAGCATCCGCCGGCACATGGTCGAGCAGGGCTTCATGGAGTGCCACACGCCGATCCTGACCGCGAGCTCGCCCGAGGGCGCGCGGGATTTCCTGGTGCCGAGCCGGCTGCATCCCGGCACCTTCTACGCGCTGCCGCAGGCGCCGCAGCAGTTCAAGCAGCTGGTCATGGCGTCTGGTTTCGACCGCTACTTTCAGATCGCGCCCTGCTTCCGCGACGAGGACGCGCGCGCCGACCGCTCCCCCGGCGAGTTCTACCAGCTCGATGTGGAGATGGCGTTCGTCGAGCAGGAGGACGTGTTCGACGCGCTGGAGCCGGTGATGCACGGCGTCTTCACGGAGTTCACCGAGCGCGCGGTCACCAAACCGCCGTTCCCGCGCTTCGCCTACAAGGACGCGATGCTGCGCTTCGGCACGGACAAGCCGGACTTGCGCATCCCCATCGAGATTGTCGACCTCACCGAGCAGTTCGGGCGCGAGGAGGTCACGTTCAAGGCCTTCAAGGGCACGATTGCCAAGGGAGGCGTCGTGCGCGGCATTCCGGTGAAGGGGATCGCCGACCGGCCGCGCAGCTTCTTCGACCGGATGATCGGATTCGCCCAAGACCTGGGCGCGCCTGGCCTCGGTTACATCACCTTTGCTGACGGCGCCGGCAAGGGGCCGATCGCGAAGTTCGTGCCGGAGGCGGTGCAGGACGAGATTCGCGCGATCGCGGGCCTGGAGGACGGCGATGCGGTCTTCCTGAGCTGCGACAGGCCGGACGCAGCCGCGCGCTACGCAGGCGCCGTGCGGCTGGAACTCGGCAAGCGGCTGGATTTGGTCGACGAGGACAGGTTCGCGTTCTGCTGGATCGTCGACTACCCGATGTTCGAGCGCGACGGGGAGACCGGCGCCGTCGGCTTCAGCCACAACCCCTTCTCCATGCCGCAAGGCGGGATGGAGGCGCTGGAGAGCGACGATCCGCTAAGCGTGCTCGCCTACCAGTACGACATCGTTTGCAACGGCGTGGAGCTTTCCAGCGGCGCGATCCGCAATCACCAGCCCGATCTGATGGTCAAGGCGTTCGAGATCGCGGGCTACGGCGAGGACGAGGTGAAGCGGCGCTTCGGCGCGCTCTACCACGCCTTCCAGTACGGCGCGCCACCCCACGGCGGCATCGCACCTGGGATCGACCGGATCGTCATGCTGCTCTCGGACGAGCCCAACATCCGCGAGGTCATCATGTTCCCACTCAACCAGACGGCGCAGGACCTGATGATGGGGGCGCCGGCGACCGTGCCGGACAGGCACCTCAAGGAGCTGAGCCTCAAGCTCGACCTGCCGCCTGCGCGGGAGACGGGGGATGAGGGGTAGAGGCTCATTTGTCCCGGCGGCGTGCCACCTGGGCGGTTATTCACTTGTAGATTTCCTCAGCCCATCTATATAATGATGATTATATAGATGGAGGTTTCCTGTGCTCTCCTTCAAGATCACCACCGTCGGTGCATCGTCTGGCGTCATCCTCACCAAGGAGGCGATGGCGCGCCTTCGCGTGAAGAAGGGCGATACGCTCTATCTGACCGAAGCGCCGGACGGCGGCTACCGGCTAACCCCGTACGACCCTGACTTCGCGCGCCAGATGGCGCTTGCCGAAGAGATCATGCACGACGACCGCGAGGTGCTGCGGGCGCTCGCGAAGTGAGCGCAGAAGGTCATGATTCTTGGAACTGGATCGGTCTGAATGTTGTCTTGGCCATCCATGACCGTCAAATTGCCGAGCACGGCGGCTCAGGCGGCATACGCGATCTTGGAGCAATCGAGTCGGCCTTAGCCCGCCCGGTGAATCTCGCGGCGTACGACGATCCCGATGCCGCCGCGCTGGCCGCCACCTACATGTATGGGTTGGCCAAGAATCACGGGTTCGTCGACGGCAACAAACGAGTGGCCTGGGTCGTCGGGCGCCTATTTTTGCTGGATAACGATTACCGCCTCGTCTTCGATCATTTGGAAGCGATCCGCATAATGGAGAGCGTCGCGGCCGGCCGCGCCGGTGAGGCTGAACTTGCCGAGTGGTTGCAGGCTCGCTTGCTCGATTGATCGAGACGGAAGCACTTCCCCTCAGTGCTGAGGGTTGAAGTGCAGCGGGTCGCAGGCCTCGATGACCTCGCGACGCTTGTAAATCTCCGCCAGGTTGGCGACTTCGACGAGTGAGAGGGTGATCAGGTAGAGGCGGTGCGCCGGCGCCGGCCTGTCGTCGCCAGGAACGCCATCCAGGTAGGCGATGATCTCCTCCATGCGCGGCATCATCGCGTCGTAGAAGGCGCGGAGCTCCTCCATCGAGGACTCGGTTTTCTTCGCCGTGCGCGCGCGCTCGGGCTCCAGCGCCCAGTCGAGCCAAGGTGCGAGGTCCTCGAACCCGTCCGGCAACGCAGCGTCGGCCATCGTGCGCGTTCCTTCCTTCCGCCCGCGCTCCTCACGCGTTCCGGTAGAACCCGCAGTAATCCTCCAGAACCTTGTGGAAGTAGCGGATCGGCGCCTCTTCGTCTTGCAGGATCACGTGCGACTTCGCGCGCGAGGCGAGACCCGCATGAATGTTCTCGTGCGCGAATGCGTCCTCTTGCAGCGCATCGCGAATGATGCACTTGAAATACTCCTGCTGCAGCCGTTCACGCGTGGACCTGGGTTCCCTGAAGTGCATGCGGATCTCCCAGATCGTTCGGTCCACGGCGAGCGGCCAGAAATTGTAGCTGATGTAGCTCGTCGAATTGCCGACATCGAACAGCAGCAGCACGAAGTTCGGGAACACCACGAAGAAGTCGAACTCGCCAATCATCTGCGGGATGCGGATCACGGGAGCCCCGTCGTCGCCGTCGAACAGCATGCTCTCCAGCGGTGGCAGTGCGCGGGTCGGGTTGTTCTCGCACGACCAGACGCTGTGATAGTTGTAGAGATTGACGTCCTGGAAGCGAATGAGGCCCTTGTCGTTCTTAACGAAGGCATCACCCACGATCAGGCGGTGCTGGAACGGCAGGTGATAGAGTTCGTTCTGCGCGTCGAGCGCCACCTTCCAGTTGGCTTGCTCCTCCACCTTGTAGGTCTGCATCAATCTCATCTCGTGGAACGGGCAGCCGTCGAGTTGGTCGGCGACGCCGCCGAGATATTGCCGCAGCGTCTCCGCAGGTTCCGGTTCAAGGTGGACGAAGACGAAGCCCTCCCAGAAATCCGTGTTGACCGGGGTGAGCCCGTGGTCGCGCTTGTCGAGGTCGAAGAAGTTCTCCTCGTCGGGCACGCGGATTAACTCGCCCGTGTCGCTGTAGACCCAGTTGTGGAAGTGGCAGTAGACGCTGCCGGGGCACGAGCCGCGTTCGTCCAGAATCAGCCTGTTGCCGCGATGCGAGCAGACGTTGTGGAAGCCGCGCACGACACCGTCCGAGCCCCGGATGATCAGCACGGAGGTCTTGCAGATGGCGATGTCGCGCACGAAGTAATCGCCCGGCTCGGGGATTTCGTCCACGCGGCCCACATTGATCCAGCACCGGCGGAAGATGCGCTCGCGCTCGAGGGCGTGGTGTTCATCCGAGTAGTAGGGCTCGGTGGGCACCGGCTCGGTCCCGAGGTCGGGATACTTCTCCGCCCACTGCTTGTTCCGCACGACCGTCTTCATCGGTCTCCCTCCCGCGCTCCGGCGCGGCCTCCGGTCGGTCCTCGCTGTCGCAGAGTGTGACGGTAGCACGCCGGCCCGCCCGGGGATCAAGCTCGGCGCCGGCGATGCGGCTCTTGTGGGCCGGGAGAAAAGCCTATACGGGGTCCGTGGCCGGCGGAATCGGCCGAGGGGCCGCAAGGGACCGGGAGGGAGCACGAATGAGCAACAGCTACCAAGAGATTACCGATGTGGTGCAGGTCTATTTCGACGGGCTTTACGAGTGCGACACCGAGAAGCTCGCCACGATCTTTCACCCGTCCAGCCGCCTCTTCGCGAACATGGACGGCAAGTTCGTCGACTGGCCGCGCGAGGAGTGGTTCGAAATCGTGAGGGGCCGCGTGCCGCCGGCGTCGACGGGGCAGGCGCGCTTCGACAAGATCCTCTCCATCGACATGTCGGACGAGAACACCGCCGTCGTGACCTGCGAGTGCGCGATCCATCCGCGCTACTTCACCGACTTCCTGAGCCTCGTCAAGATCGACGGCGACTGGAAGATCGTCTCCAAGTCCTTCCGCTTCGACGTGCACGAGTAGGGGCGTCGTCGCGGCCGCCCAGCACCGCGGTCTGCTCAGGCGCCGCCCGCGCGGTGCCAGGCGGCGAGGGAGGCGAGGTCGGTGAAGGTGATGTCCGGCTCCACGTCCACCGGCGGCGTGGCACCACCGGGGCGGCCTGCGCGGCGATCGATCCAGCAGGTGGAAAAGCCCGCGCCGCGGCCGGGCTGCACGTCGTGGAACAGGCTCTGAGCCACGTGGAGCACCTCGCCGGGCGCGATCCCTTCGTCCGCGAGCAGCGCCTTGGCGCGCTCGAAGTGCGCGGGCGCGGGCTTGTAGCTCCCCACATCCTCGGCTGTGACGACGGCGTGGAAGGGATCGCCCAGGCGCCGGGCGCTCACGGCGAAGGACGCGCGGTCCACGTTCGAGAGCACCATCAGCAAGCCGTGCTCGCGCAGGTAGGCGAGGGCCTCGACTGAATCGGGAAAAGGCGGCCAGTCGGCGATCGAGGCACCGAAGGCGGCGGCCTGTTCATCGGTCGCAGCATGGCCGAAGTCGGCCGCGATCGCCTTGCAGGCACGACTCAACACCTCGGGGTAGCGCAAGGCCGGGTTCTGTTCCTGGATCGTGTGCTCGTGCCGGGCGAAGGCGGCGAGCAGTGCCTCGTCGTCGGCATCGATTCCTGCGAGCGTGCGCAGTGCCCGAAGCATGCCCTGCTCCCAGTCGATCAGAGTGCCGTAGCAATCGAAGGTGAAGGCGCGGAAGGCGCTCGGCGTCATCGTTCCCTCTTGCCGTGATGGGTGCGGTCGAGGCGTGGGACGGGCGGGTCCCGGCCGGTCGGGCCGAGAGACTAATCGTTCAGCGCGAAGGCGGCACGCAAGATGTTTCCAAAGCCCGAGTGACCTGCGGCGTCGACTCCCGCGCTGGCCGTGGCCGGATACGGCCCGCCAAGGTGTTTCGCGAAGAAGGCCAGCATGCGCGCCTGCGCATCCCGATACGCCTTGTCATTCCCTTGGGTCCTGTGGAACTCGCCGTTTGCACCCTCGATATAGTAGGGCCCGCCCATTGGTAGGTCGAAGGAATGGTGGGTATCGGGATACACCGTCAAATCGATGTGCTCGGGAGCGCGCTTCGCGATTGCCCTGCATAGCCGCGCCGGCGTCCAGTCATCATCGGCGCCGATCAGGATCAAGACCGGAAGATCGAAGGTGAAGAAGTAGTCGCTACAATAGGGATAGTAGGCAACGACTGCGCTGTAACCCGATGTCACTCTGCCGAAACCCTCCGCAGCCAGACGCAGCGCAGTGCCGCCGCCGAGAGACCAACCTGCAAAGCCAATTCGTTCTGCGTCCACGAACGACAGCGATGCCAGATGGTCGAAGGCGGCATGGGCGTCGCTTAGTTGTACGGGGTAGTACTTGCCGCCGGTCTGGCAGCCATCGGTGATGCGGCGCGGCCCGAAGCTGTCGACGATGAGCGTGACGTAGCCGTAATCGTTCAGCCGCGCGACATGACGGTTCAAGCCCCGCCATACCGTTTGATGCGATGTGTTCCTCTCGGTCCCGCTGCAGCCGTGCATCAGGACGACGGCGGGGAAGGGGCCCTCGCCGTCGGGCTTGGCGAGCCAGGATGTGAACGTCTCTTCTCCCGTGTCGGTGACGAGCGAGGTCATCGTTCCCGACGTCTGACACGCCGCGAGGCCCAGCACCAGAGCCACAGCCAAGGTGCCTAGCAAGCCGAGTCTCTTGGTGACGCTCATCGGTGTGCCTCTGCTCAAGCCTCCTAATGGTGCCGCCGCCGACTGCTTCGGTGTTCAATTCTGATATATCGTTGTCACTCAGGCCGCTTGACGGCTCCGGCAAAGGGCGCTGCAATAGGCGGGGAAAGAAGGGGAGTGCGCATTGCACGCACTCCCCAGTGCCAGTGGTTCATGACCGCGGGAGATGGACGGTCGTCAGGAACAACCACTGGTAGCGCCACAAGTCACACACTTCATGCAGGTCCCGTTACGGACCAGCGTGAAATTTCCGCAATCGCCGCAGGCCTCGCCCTCGTAACCCTTGCCACGCGCTTGGGTTTGGGGCGCGCGGCCGCCCGTCGCCGCACCGCTCGCCGCAGCTTCGCTCCGCCGCTCGTGCCGGGGCTGCACCGCTGCAACCTCGGCGTCGTGCGCCGTGCCCGCGCGGCGGGCGGTTGCCCGGCCGGCCTCGTCGTCGCCCGCGCCGCCGGCACCGCCGTTGAGCACCAGCAGGTTGGAGCGCACGTAGCCGGCGCTCACCGGGTCGTCAGTGCCGCCGTTCGCACCGGCACGCCCGCCTCTGTCGGGCAGCATGGGTGCGCGCACGGTCTGCTCCTCGCCGCCGCCGATGGTGTCCGGCAGCAGGTCCTCGGCCTCGGCATGGGCGAGGTCGCTGCGCCCGAGATAGGAGATGGCGAGCTCGCGGAAGATATAGTCGAGGATCGACGTGCTCATCTTGATGGCGTCGTTGTTGACCACCATCCCCGCCGGCTCGAACCGGGTGAAGGTGAAGGCATCGACGTATTCGTCCAGCGGCACGCCATACTGCAGCCCGATGGAAATCGAGATCGCGAAGTTGTTCATCAGACTGCGGAAGGACGCGCCCTCCTTGTGCATGTCGATGAAGATCTCGCCGAGTCCGCCGTCCTCGAACTCGCCGGTCCTGAGGTAGACCTTGTGCCCGCCGACGATGGCCTTCTGGGTGTAGCCGCGCCGTCGATGGGGCAGGCGCCGCCGGTCGCCCTCGCGGATGACCTGCTTGACGATGCGTTCGGCCACGGCGAGCGGATCGGGTCGGCTAGCCACGGCCGGCGGCGCGTCGGTTGTCTCCTCCTCCGCCGCCTCGTCGAGCCCATCGCCGAGCGCGAGCGCCGTCAAAGGCTGGGAGAGCTTGGAGCCGTCGCGGTAAAGCGCGTTGGCCTTGAGGCCGAGGCGCCAGGAGAGCTCGTAGGCCCGGCGGCAATCCTCGACTGTGGCGTCCATCGGCAGGTTGATGGTCTTCGAGATCGCGCCGGAGATGAAGGGCTGGGCCGCCGCCATCATGCGCACGTGGCTCTCGGTCGAGAGGCAGCGGTTGGAGCCGGTGCGCCCGCAGGGATTGGCGCAGTCGAAGACGGGCAGGTGCTCGTCCTTGAGGTGCGGCGCGCCTTCCAGCGTCATGGCGCCGCAGCAGTAGAGCGTGGCCGCCTCGATCTCGCGCGCGCTGAAGCCGATGGTGCCGAGCAAGTCGAAGTCGGGCCTGTCGAGATCGCCGGCGTCGAGGCCGAGCGAGCCGGTGCAGAAATCCTCGCCAAGCGTCCACTTATTGAACGCGAGGTTGAGGTCGAAGGCGGCATCGAGAGCGCCCTCGACCTGCGCGATGGCGGCCGGCGTGAAGCCCTTGCGCGCGAGCGCCGCGTGGTCGATTGCGGGCGCGCCCTTGAGGGTACCGCTGCCGACGGCGTAGGCGACGATTGCGCGAATCTGCGGCGCCGTGTAGCCAAGAGTCTTCAGCGCCTTGGGCACCGTGCCGTTGATGATCTTGAAGTGGCCGCCGCCGGCGAGCTTCTTGAACTTGACCAGCGCGAAATCGGGCTCGATGCCGGTGGTGTCGCAATCCATGACCAGCCCGATGGTGCCGGTGGGCGCGATCACCGTCGCCTGGGCGTTGCGATAGCCGTGCTTCTCGCCGAGCTTCACGGCCCGGTCCCAGGCACGCTTGGCGGCCTTGCCGAGCGCCTTGTCCGGCAGGTTGACGTGATCGAGCGGCACCGGCCGGATATCGAGGCCTTCGAATTTCCCCGTCTCGCCGCGGGCGGCCGCGCGGTGGTTGCGCATCACCCGGAGCATGGCGTCGCGGTTATCGTCGAACGCGGGGAAGGAACCGCACTCGCCGGCCATCTCCGCCGAGGCCGCGTAGGAGGTGCCCGTCATGAGCGCGCTGATGGCACCGCCAAGCGCCCGGCCCGCCTCGCTGTCGTAGGAGAGCCCGAGCGACATGAGAAGACCGCCGAGATTGGCGAAGCCCAATCCCAGCGTGCGGTAGCGATAGGACCGGAGCGCGATCTCGCGTGAGGGGAACTGCGCCATCACCACCGCGATTTCGAGAACGACGGTCCAGAGCTTGACCGCGTGCTCGAAGCCCTCGATGTCGAAGCTGCCGTCCTCGCGCCTGAAGGTGATCAGGTTGAGCGAGGCGAGGTTGCACGCGGTATCGTCGAGGAACATGTACTCGGAGCAGGGGTTGGACGCGTTGATGCGCCCCCCTGCCGGGCAGGTGTGCCAAGCGTTGATGGTGCTGTCGAACTGGATGCCGGGGTCGGCCGAGGCCCAGGCCGCCTCCGAAATCTGGTCCCAGAGCCCGCTCGCGTCGATGGTCTTCACCACCTTGCCGTCGGTGCGGCGGATCAGATCCCAGGTGCCGCCGGCCTCCACCTGCCGCAGGAAGGCGTCAGTCACGCGAATCGAGTTGTTTGAGTTCTGGCCCGAGACGGTGAGATAGGCCTCGGACTGCCAGTCGGTGTCGTAAATGCGGAAGTCGATCTCGGTGAAGCCCTGCTCGGCCCAGCGGATCGCACGGTGGATGCAGGTCTCGGGCACCAGCGCCTTCCGCGCCTCACGGACCGCGTCGCTGAGCGCCGGGTTGGATTTGGGCTCGAAGCGATCGGCGCCGCTGCCCGCGTGGCAGGCATCGACGATGGCGTTGAGGCGGGTGTGCAGCAACTGCGATCCACTGACCAGCGCCGCGACCTTCTGCTCCTCCACCACCTTCCAGGAGACGAAGTCTTCGATGTCGGGGTGGTCGACATCGACGATGACCATCTTGGCAGCGCGTCGGGTGGTGCCGCCCGACTTGATGGCACCGGCGGCGCGGTCACCGATCTTGAGGAAGCTCATCAGGCCGGAGGACTTGCCCCCGCCGGAGAGCGACTCGCCCTCGCCGCGCAGGTTGGAGAAGTTGGTGCCCGTGCCCGAGCCGTACTTGAAGAGCCGCGCCTCACGCACCCAGAGGTCCATGATCCCGCCCTCGTTGACGAGATCGTCCTGGATGCTCTGGATGAAGCAGGCGTGCGGCTGGGGGTGTTCGTAGGCCGACTCGGCCTCCTTCAGGTCGCCGCTCTCGTGGTCGACGTAGTAGTGGCCCTGGGCCGGGCCGTCGATGCCGTAGGCCCAGTTCAGGCCGGTGTTGAACCACTGCGGCGAGTTGGGCGCGGCGACCTGAAGCGCCAGCATGGTGACGAGCTCGTCATAGAAGGCGCGGGCGTCCGATTCGGCGTCGAAGTAGCCAGCCTTCCAGCCCCAGTAGGTCCAGGTGCCGGCGAGGCGGTGGAACACCTCCCTGGCTGAGCGCTCGCCGCCGGCAGGGCGGTCGTCGTCGGCGCGGGCGGCGTCCGGATCCGGCTCGCTGCGCCACAGCCACTCGGGCACGTCGGCCTCGGGCACCGGCTTGCGTCGGGCCGCGATGCCGGCCTTGCGGAAATACTTCTGGGCGAGGACGTCGCAGGCGACCTGCGACCAGCCGGCCGGGACCTCGACGTCCTGCTGCGCGAACACCACCGAGCCGTCGGGATTGCGGATCTCGCACGAGGTCGTGCGGTACGCGACCTCCTCGCGCGACGCTCCGTCGTCCGTCGTATAGTGGCGCTGGATGCGCATGGACTACCCCCAAATGACCGGCCTAAGCCGAAGAACAGCGCGGCCACCACCTCAACGACATATAGCTCATCAAGGCGACAATACCGCAACCTATGGTATGAAATGCCAAGTGTCGTGGGGCTGTCAACAACAATTTTGTTACGACTGGCCGGGGCATGTTCCGCGTCCAACGCTTCGAACTGCCGGTCGACGCGCCTCACGCTGACCCTCCAATTCGCAGGCTGACCTCGAAGCTGGCGCCGCCGCCTTCGCGCGCGAGGCAGCGCGCTTCGCCGCCGTGGCGGCGGGCAATCTGGCGCACCAGACTGAGCCCGAGCCCGACTCCCCGGTCGTCGTCCTCGTCCTCCCGCCGCCCCTCGCGGCGGTAGAAGGGCTCGAAGATGCGCTCGCGTTCGTCTTCCGGCACGCCGGGTCCGCGGTCGAGCACGCGCAGGATGGCGTGGCCGTCCCGCACCTCCAGCTCGACCAGAGCCGGGCTGCCAGGGGCGTGATGCGCGGCATTCTCAAGCAGGTTGCGGATCAGGCGGGCGAGCAGCCGGCCTTCGCCCGCCACTGTCGCGGGCCCGCCGGCGAAGTCGGCCCCGGCGCGGGCGGCTTCTTCGGCTGCGAGCGCTTGGAGATCGATTCGCTCCCGATGCGCGGGCCGCTCCAGGGTGCTGAGCCGGCTCGCCAGCAGTATTTCCTCGATCAGCTCGTCGAGGTCCTCGATGTCGCGCTCGACGCGCTGGCGCAGCGCAGGGTCGCCGTTCTCCGCCAGCAGCTCCACCGCCATGCGGATGCGGGCGAGGGGGGAGCGCAGCTCATGGGAGGCGGCGGCGAGGGTATCGCGCTGGGCTTCGACGAGGGCCTGGATGCGCTCGGCCGCACTGTTGAAGCTGCGCGCCAGCGCGGCGATCTCGTCCTTGCCCTCGACATCGACCCGGGCGGCGAGATCGCCCGCGCCCAGGGCCTCGACCCGGGCCTGCAGGCGCTCCAGCCGCCGTGCGAGGCGGCGGGCGAGCGGCCAGGCGCCGACGGCGACGACGACCGCGAGCAGGGCAAGGGCCGCGAGAAAGCCGATCGTCTTCGTGCCAGAGCGGTCACGATCGGGGCGAAAGAGCACGAAGCGCCCGTCGGGAAGCGGCATGCCGAAGCCGTGACTGCGTCCGCCGCGCCAGCCGGAGGTGCGCTCTTCGGGCAAGGGCAGGGGCGGGCCCAGGCTTGCGAGCAAGTCGCCCTCCGGCCCGAAGACGCTGATGCGGCCCGCCACATGCTCGCTCAGCCGGTCCAGCACGGCATCGATCTCGGACGGAGACGCGCCGGGCGGCGGCAGTGCTTCTGCTACCAGCGCGCCGATACCCTGGCGGAGTCCCGTCCTCGGGCTGTCGTCGCGGCTGAGCCACCAGCCGACAAAGACCAGCACGACGAACAGCACGACGATGCCGAGCATCGTCAAGTAGATCTGCAGGAAGAGGCGCCGTCTCACGCGTCGTCGTCCTGGCTGCGGGTGAAGAGATAGCCGGCGCCCCGCAAGGTGACGATGCGGCGCGGGTTCTTGGGGTCATCCTCGATCGCCGCGCGGATGCGCGAGATATGCACGTCGATGCTGCGGTCGAAGGCCTCGAGCGATTCGCCCCGCACCCGGTCCATGAGTTGCTCGCGGCTGAGCACGCGGCCGGCGCTCTCGGCCAATGCGCAGAGCAGGTCGAATTGGTGGCCGGTCAGCGACCGTTCCTCGTCGTCGACCAGCACACGCCGCGCTGCGCGGTCGATGACGAGACGGCCGAAGCGCAGTGTCTCGCCCGGCCTGGCCCGGCTGCCTGGGGTGCGGCGGCGCAGGATGGCGCGCAGGCGGGCCAGCAGCTCGCGCGGGTTGAAGGGCTTGGGCAGGTAGTCGTCGGCGCCGATCTCCAGGCCCACGATGCGGTCGGCCTCCTCGCCCCGCGCCGTCAGCATGAGGATCGGCACGTCGGAGCGGGCGCGGATCGCCCGGCAGATCTCCAGCCCGTCGCCGTCGGGCAGCATCAGGTCGAGCACGACGGCGTCGTAGCCGCCCTGGAGGGCGGCAGCGAGGCCCGCCTCGGCGCCCTCCCGATGATCGAGGGTCATGCCAGCGCGGCCTAGATAGGTCGCGACCATCTCGGCGAGTGCGCGGTCGTCCTCGATCATCAGCAGGCGGGTGGTGGTGCCATGACCCTTCATCGCCGTGCGGCCCCTTCTCCGTGCTCCCCGTAAGTGTCGGCGAATTGGATTAGCCCGGCGAAGAGCGCCTGGTCGTTGACGATGCGGGGCACCTTGTTCTGACCGCCGAGCTTGCCGCGGCTCTTCATCCACGCCGCGAAGCCGCCGGGCGGGAGAAAACGAACGCGCGGGGCATCCATGCCGTAGCCGCCCGCGCGGTGGGTCTCGTAATCGTCGTTGAGGCGGCAAAGCGTCGAGTCGAGCGCGGCGGCGAAGCGCGCGGGCGACTCGGCGGCGAGACCGTTTGCTTCGCGCGCCGCGCCCAATTCGACGATGTAGAGATGCCCGCCGCGCGTGCCGGTCTCGTCGGGAAACACGTTTCCCGCGGAAAAATCGTTGACGGTCGCGCCGATCGCGCGTGCCGCCTCCGCCACGGCCTGTTCCACCTCACTGCCGATTACGTGCTCGCCGAACGCGGAGAGCATGTAGCTCGTCCGACCGGAGACGAGGACGCGCGAGGGATCGCGCTCGACCACGGTCACGGTGTCGCCCACGAGGTAGCGCCAGAGGCCGGCGCAGGTGGTCACCGCCAACGCGTAGTTGACCCCCGGCTCGACGTCGCCGACCCAGCGGCAGTCCGGGTGTGCGCTGTCGAGTTGGTCGACGGGGATGAACTCATAGAAGATCCCGGCATCGAGCCGCAGCCGGAGGCCCTCGCCGTCGGCGCGGTCGGCGATGGCGAAGAAACCCTCGCTCGCCGGGTAGACCTCGCGTGTCTCCGCGCGGCTGCCTTCGAGCAATGCGGCGAAACGGTCGCGATAGGGCGCCCACGCGACGCCGCCGTGTGACAGCAGTTCCAGCGCGGGATAGATGTCGGCGATCCGTCGTGCCACTCCACCCCGGCGGGCGCCGGCGATCTCGATCAGGCGCTCGAAGAAGATCAGCAGCCAGCTCGGCGTGCCGGCGACCGCCGAAATCTCCGTATCCAGGGAGCGTTCGGCGAAGCGATCGATCTTGACCTGCCAGTCGGCGATGCCTTCGAGCTCGCGTGGCGGGAAGTAGCGCAGCCGCGCCCATCCGGGCATGGCGGCCGCCTCGATCCCGCTGATGTCGCCGCTGAAGACCCCCGGCGCTTGGCGCACCAGGCCGGTCGAGCCGCCGAGCATGAAGACGCGGCCCGCGAACAGGCGGCTCTGGGGCCGATTGGCGAGATGGTGGGTCAACAGGTCGGCGCCCGCGCGCACGTTCGACCGGTGCATCTCACGGCTCACGGGGATGTGCTTCGTGGTGCCGGTCGCCGTGCCCGACGACACGGCGAACCAGGGAATGAGGCCGGGCCACGTGCAATCGGCGAGGCGGGGAAAGGGCGCCTGCCAATAGGACTGCCAGAAGGCATCGTAATCGCGCAGCGGCACCCGCGACCGGTACTCGTCGAGGGACCAGGCGCCCGAAAACCCGTGGTCTCGCCCGAATTGGGTGCGGCGGCCGCGGCGAATGAGGGACGAGAGCACGCGGCGCTGCGTCTGCTGCGGCTCCATCGCCTCAAGCTCTCGCAGGCGCCGCCGGGCATAGAGCCGCAGCATCCAGGTTGCGTCGTACATGGTCCCGGTGCGGGCGCCTCCGCCACGCTGTCAGTTCTTCAGGGAGAGCACGTGCGGGAAGCTCGCGCGCACCTCGTCGAGCGTCAGCGGCACGCGGACGTAATCGCCGCGGCGCCACAGCTCCCACTGATCCAGGATGGTCGTGCTGTTGAACCAGCCGTCTTGGCCGCCGAGCAGCACGAAATAGTTCTCGTCCGGGTCCGTCATGTCGGAGATGTGCCGCGCGTTGGAGCCATAGTTGACGGTGTGACGCTCGGCGGTGGGATCGTGCGCGGTCTTCATCAGCGTGGCCGAGCTGCCTCCTACGCCGGCTTCGGCGAACTCGTAACGGCCGCCGATGAGCGGGACGTAGGAGAGGGGATGCGCGAGGCTGAGGCGGTGCATTTCACCCCAGTCTGCGAACGACTCCAGGCCATCGACGGCCGCCTCCAGCCCCGCGGCAAGGGCCGCGCGCAGCGTCTTCTCGCCCGCCGCGGCGATCTCCTCGCCCAGCAGCGCCGTGCGACGGTCGACCGAGGCGAATGCCTGCCCGTCGTCCTCTCCATAGAGCAGGGCATAGAAGCTGCCGGTGAAGCCGTGGCGGAATTGCTCGAACGTCACCGCCCCGCGCGAGTCGGCCCGGTATTCTCCATCCCAATCGCGCAGCCGGCCGATCGCCTCCTTGCCCTTGGCGTCGGCTGCCGCGGCCATTCCCAGCGCATCGAGCCTGGCGATGAAGAGATCGCGCAGCGTCACGGACGACGCCATGTAGACGTCCTGCTGCACCGCCTTGAGCGTCTCGACGCCCACGGCGGATTCGGCCTCGATGAGGGCGTGCATGCGGTTCACCCGGTCGTCGCGCGAGAAGAAGAATCCCACCGGGATGCTCGTCGCCGGCGGCCGGTCGTTGGCGGAGACCAGGTAGCCCGCCTCCGGATTGTAGCTGAAGGGCAGGTCCGCAGCGGTGCGCATGGTGCCCCACGAGGCGTCGTGGCCGGTCGTGTCGAGGGCGATGTCGGCGGGCGGGCCGTTGCGGCTGGGGAGCCGCACTGCCAGCACCCTGCCGATATTCCCGTCTGCATCCGCGTAGAGCATGTTCTGGCCTGGCACCGCGAAGCCGTCGAACGCCGCGCGGAACTCGTCGAAGGTGCGCGCCCGGCTCACCGCGAGCATGGCGCCGATCTCGTCGCTCGCATCGTGGCCGGTCCATTTCAGTGCGAGCGGCGGCAGGTCGAAGTCGGCGAGGAGCGGTACGTCGGTGACGATCGGCCCCCACTCTGATTCGCGGACGGTCACGTCGCTGTCGAACCACCAGCGCACGCCGATGCTCTCGCGCCGCGCGTCGATCTCCGATCCCGGCACGTCGCTGACATCGTAGAGGTCGCTCGAGGCTGCGCGCATGTTCGTGCCGCCCCAGGCGATGTGCGGGTTGCGGCCGATGGCGAAGATCGGCAGCCCCGGCGCCATGAGCCCGACTGCGTGATAGGAGGGCGATTTGATTCCGGCGATCAGCCAGACGTTGGGAACCAGAATGCCGAGATGGGGGTCGTTGGCCATGAGCGCGCCGCCCGTATCGGTGCGATGGCCTGCCACGGCGAGGCTGTTGCTGCCGGACTTCGAGAGCCCGCCGAGCCAGCGCTGCATCCGGGCCGTGTCCCCGTCGCTGTCGGATCCCGCGACCGAGACCGCGCCGCCCTCCACCAGGCGCGCCCAGAGCTCGTCCCAGCCGGCCCGTGCGCGCAGCGGGAGCAGGTCCATCCAGACCAGCCAGTTCACGTCCGTGCCGGCGAGACGTCCCATGGCGAACACGTCCACGACCGTCCAGGGCTCGGGCTCCAGGTTGAGAACATCGAAGTCGTGCGGCAGCGTGGCGGCGGCGTTCTGGTAGTGGTTGATGCCGTCCACGAAGCGCTGGACCCAGAGCCGCGTCGCCGCATCCATGCCGCGCTCGATCTCAGGCGCCGCGCGACCGAAGTCGAGGGTGCGCAGGCCGTGGTCGATGTCGACCCCGAGGGGGCCGATCATCTCCGACACGCGCCCGCGCGCGATCATCCGCATCGTCGCCATCTGACCCAGCCGCAGGTGGGCGTGCACGAGGCCGAGCGCGAACGCAGCGTCGCCGTCGCTCTCGGCTTCGATGAAGGGAATCTGCTGCTCGTTCCAGTGGACCGTCACGGTCCCGTCGAGCGGCAGGCCGCGCGTGGGGAACGCCGCCAGGCGCTCGGCGACGTCCTTCTGCTTCGGCAACGGCGTGAGCAGCGCGCACGCCGACAACGCGACCATCGCCGTCCCGAGGGCAAGCCAGACGGCGAGGGGGGAAAGAAAGGAAACCATGCGCTCCTCCAGGCGACGATGTGCCCACTGTTATACGCCCAATGCCGGGCGTTCGGAGAGAGGCAGGCGGAGCCCCCCCTTTGCGCAGGGAGGGTCGTAAGGGGGCTCCGCCCGCGCCGACACCGTGCGGAGGGAGATGCCGCACGGTGCCTACCGCGCCTTACCTCGGTTGGGGTGAGGGCGCTCAGTCGTGCCTATGATGGTGCCGCCAGTGAGACTCCAGTTCCGCCGCGAGTTCCTGGCGCTGAGCAGGTGTCAGCACCTCGGCCGCGTCGGCGAGCGCCGCCAGCAGGCGCTGGCTGGCGCGGTCGGCCGTCGCGAGCTTGTTCTGGCGCAACGCTTCGAGCGCCTCGCGGTCGACCGTCTCCTGGGTGAGCGCCTCGACCAGCGCCTGCCGGCCCTCGCGCTTGAAGTCGCGGAACTCCTCCATGTCGGCCAGAGCGGCGGTCGTGATCGCACGCACTTGCTCGCGCTGCTCGTCGGTGGCGTCGACCTCGTCGAGCATGCCGTCGATCTTCCACTCGACGAAGCGCTCGATCTTGTCGCCGTCCCACGACTTGCCGGAATAGGCCACCGCGCTCCAGGTCATGCCGCCGATGACCAGGACGAGGGCGCCGGCGATGCTCATCAGGATCCAGCGCGGGCGCGCCTTGCGGCGGGTGGTGCGGTCGGGGGTGTTCTCCGTCTTGTCGTCGTCGGTCATGTCTTCGCTTCTCTCTTGCTATGGGGTGTCGGACATGACTCAAGATGGGGATGGGCGGTTTCCCGCCGGTGTCCGGTAGGTAAAGAATTGTAAAGGCCGGCCGCGCGCCAATCAGCCGCCGACGTGTCGCCTACTGAGTGGTTCGGCGTCGCCCGATCCAGCGCCCGACTTTTCGGCAATAGGCGTCGTAGTGCTCGCCGAACTGCCGGCGCATCGCGCGCTCCTCGTAGGCGATGTACCAGTAGCGGACGATGAGCGCGTAGGCCGCGGCCAGGATGACCCCCGCCAGCGTTGCGGTGATCAGCGCGGCTCCGAGTCCCGCCAGAACCATGCCCACGTACATCGGGTTCCGGCTGATGGCGTAGGGCCCGTCGGTGACGAGCACGCCGGGCTCCTTGAAGGTATGGAAGTTGGTTCGGGCCCGTCGAAACCGCAACATCGCGGGCCCCGCAATGCAGACGCCGAGAACCACGATCGCCGCACCCGCCCAGAGGAGACCGGGCGGGTCGAACCGGATCAGGGGCAGCAACGTGTCGGCCCCGACCATCAAGCCGACCATAATGCAGAGCAGTATCGGTGGGATGATGCGCATGGCTGGTCCTCAGAATAGCGGCACTTGGCGGTTGCCGTAGATCGGATTTTCGGGAGGTTGCAGGAACTGGGTGGATCAGGGGCGACTGCGGTCTCTGGACGGGTGGCGTGTGGCCGTGGCATAAGCGGCGGCGCTGGGCTGAAACGGGTGCGGGAACACCGGCGGGGCGATGGCGACGATCGGCACACGGCTCTACACCATGCTCTGCGGCGCGCTGGTGGGCGAGGACGACGCCGGCAACCGCTACTATCGCGAGCGGTGGGGGCGGTCGGGGCCTGGCGAGCGCGAGCGGCGCTGGGTCGTCTACGAGGGCGAGGTAGAGGCGTCGCGGGTGCCGCCGGAGTGGCACCGCTGGCTCCACCACAGCACCGACGAGCCGCCGACGGAGGCGCCGCTTCGCGCGCAGCCCTGGGAGAAGCCGCACCAGCCGAACCTCACCGGCACCGCCGCTGCCTACCGGCCGCCGGGGCACATCCTGGGCCGGGGCAGGCGCGACCACGCAACCGGGGACTACGAGCCCTGGCAGCCCGACGAGGGGCCGGCCAACGGCTGAGTGCCGGAGGTTCGAGAGGCGCGCGCCGAGGTCTGGCGCGCGGAAATCAGGCCGGGCGGATCAGGGCGTGGCGCTTCTTGCCGGCGGAGAGCTTGATCCGGCCGTCGGCACCGATGTCGTCGGGGCCGATGGCGCGCGTCTCCGACTCGATCACCGTGCCGTTGATGCGGGCGCCGCCGCCCCGGATGAGCCGCCTTGCCGCGCCGCCCGATTCGCAGAGCCCCGCCGTCTGAAACAGCGCGATGGCGGGGATGCCGGCTTCGAGCTCGCTCCGCGCAGCGTCGAAGACGGGCAGGTCCGCACCGGCCGCACCTTCCTCGAAGGTCTGCCGCGCCGTCTCCGCGGCGTTGGCGGCGGCGTCCGCGCCGTGGCAGAGGGCCGTCGCCTCGTTCGCCAGCAGCTTCTTGGAGTCGTTCAACTCGGCGCCTTCGAGCGCCTCGTGACGCGCGATCTCGTCCAGCGGCAGCTCGGTGAAGAGCCGCATGAAGCGGCCGACGTCGGCGTCGTCGATGTTACGCCAATACTGCCAGTAGTCGTAGGGCGAGAGCCGGTCGGCGTTGAGCCAGACGGCTCCCTGGGCGGTCTTGCCCATCTTCGCGCCGGAGGCCAGCGTGATGAGCGGCGTGGTGAGCCCGAAAACCTGGCGCCCGTCGATGCGGCGCGCGAGCTCCACGCCGTTCACGATGTTGCCCCACTGGTCCGAGCCGCCCATCTGCAGGAGGCAATCGGCGCGGCGGGACAGTTCCAGGAAGTCGTAGGCCTGGAGGATCATGTAGTTGAACTCCAGGAAGCTCAGCGGCTGCTCGCGGTCGAGCCGCAGGCGCACGCTGTCGAAGGTCAGCATCCGGTTGATCGAGAAGTGGGCGCCGATGTCGCGCAGCAGCGGGATGTAGCCGAGCCCGTCGAGCCAGTCGGCGTTGTCCACGAGCAGCGCGTCGGTGGTCCCGTCGCCGAAGGAGAGGAAGCGGTCGAACGAGCGCCGGATGCCCTTCTTGTTCGCGACGATGGCGTCTTCGCTGAGCAGCGAGCGCGATTCGTCGCGCCCGCTCGGGTCGCCGATCTTGGTGGTGCCGCCGCCGAGCAGCACGATGGGCCGGTGACCTGTCTTCTGCAGCCAGCGCAGCATCATGATCTGCACCAGGCTGCCCACGTGCAGGCTGTCGGCGGTGCAGTCGAAGCCGATGTAGGCGCTCAGGCGCCCCTGCGCGGCGAGCCCGTCGAGGCCCGCGTCGTCGGTGCACTGGTGGATGTAGCCGCGCTCCGACAGCACGCGCATGAAATCGGAGGAAAACACCGTCGCTCGACCCGCTGGCTGCCGTTCCGCCCGGCGGCCCGCGCGGGGCGCCGAGGCGCGCGGTCATGTATCACACGGCCCGCGCGCGGACAACGCGGCGCCCGGCCTGCCGCATGGCACCGATGAGCGACGCCTTGCCGGATGGGCCCGTCTGGGCGCTCGGTATGATGAGCGGCACCTCGCTCGACGGCGTCGATGCGGCGCTGATCGAGACCGATAGCGTCACCGTCTCGGGCTTCGGCCCGTGGCGCACCGAGCCCTATCCGGCGGCGCTACGCACGCAGCTCCGGGCCGTGATCGAGGGGCGGGGCGAGCGCGAGGACACGGAGCGCGCGCTGACCGCGTTCCACGCGGATGCCGCCGAGGCGTTGCTGACCGAAGCCGGCGTGGCCAGGGAGGAGGTCGCTGTCGCGGGCTTCCCCGGCCACACGGTGCGCCACGACCCCGCTGCGGGGTTCACCGATCAGATCGGCGACGGCGCGGCGCTCGCCCGCCGGCTCGGGATCGACGTGGTGAACGACTTTCGCAGCAACGACGTCGCCGCAGGCGGGCAGGGGGCGCCGCTCGTGCCGCTCTTCCATGCGGCGCTCGCCCGGCGTAGCGGGCTCGCCGTGCCGCTTGCCGTGCTCAATCTCGGCGGCGTCGCCAACGTGACCTGGATCGGCGGCCCGGCCGACGAGGACCTGCTGGCCTTCGACACAGGGCCGGGCTGCGCGCTGATCGACGACTGGGTGCTCGGCAAGACCGGGGCCGCCCTCGACCATGACGGCAGGCTCGCGCGCTCGGGCACGGTCGACTCCAGCGCTCTGGATGCCCTGCTGGCGCACCCCTACTTCGACGCTCCGCCGCCCAAGTCGTTGGATCGCAACCAATTCGACCCGGCGCCCGTGAGCGGCCTGGCGGCAGCCGATGGCGCCACGACGCTGGTGGCCTTCACGGCGGAAGCCGTGCGCCGTGCGCTCGCGCACATGCCGGCGGCGCCCCAGCGCTGGCTGGTGACCGGCGGCGGGCGGCACAACCCGGCGCTCATGGCGACGCTCGGCGAGCGTCTGGGCACACCCTGCGAGCCGGTAGAGGTGGTCGGCTGGCAGGGCGATGCGCTGGAGGCGCAGGCCTTCGGCTATCTCGCCGTGCGCAGCCGGCGGGGGCTCGTGCTCAGCCTGCCGCGCACCACGGGCGTTCCCCACCCGGTGAGCGGCGGGGTCTTCCATCCGGCGTAAGGGGAGTCAGTCGACGCGGCGGGCGACGTAGCGCTCGACGATCTCGGCCATGGTGTCGAGTTCGCGTTCGTAAAAGTGGCCGGCGCCCTCGATGACCTCGTAGTCGATCTCGATCTGGCGCTGGCTCTGCAGCTTGGTCGCAAGCTCCGCCACTTCGGGCTCGGGCACCAAATCGTCGGCGCCGCCGTGGACGATCAGGCCCGACGACGGGCACGGCGCGAGGAAGGTGAAGTCGAACTTGTTGGCCGGCGGGGAGACCGCGACGAAGCCTTCGATCTCCGGCCGGCGCATCAGCAGCTGCATGGCGATCCAGGCGCCGAAGGAGAATCCGGCGATCCAGCAGCGGTCGGCACCCGAATTCTGTATCTGCAGCCAGTCGAGCACCGAGGCGGCGTCGCTCAACTCGCCCTGCCCGTGGTCGTACTGGCCCTGGGAGCGGCCGACGCCGCGAAAGTTGAACCGAATGACCGAGAACGATTGCCGGAGGAAGGCGTGGTAGAGCGCGTGGACGATCTTGTTGTTCATCGTGCCACCGTGCTGCGGGTGCGGGTGCAGCATGAGCGCGATGGGTGCGCGAGGGTCCTCGGCCTGCTGGTAGCGCGCCTGCAGGCGACCCTCTGGCCCGTTGATCATCACTTCCGGCATGGGCGACTCATGGGCTCCGAACGCTGAAAAACAGGATCGCGGTGCGACCGGTGCCGGCAACACATGGCGGCCACGCCTCCCCGCCCGGCGTGGCGCAGCGGAGATACTTGACCCCTAGAGTCGGGAACTCTATATCCCGTCCGTCACACGGGTATAATGGCCGGCGGCGGCGCCCCGCGCCGGCCATTGATATACGGACGGCTGCGCCATGTTCAAGCGTATTTGGGAAGATATCGGCTGTGTGTTCGGCCGCGACCCGGCGGTCCGCTCCAGGATCGAGGTGTTTTTCTGTTATCCAGGGTTCCACGCGCTGCTGTTCTATCACGTGTCGCACTGGCTCTGGCAAAGCGGCTTCCGCCTGCTCGGCCGCTTCGTGTCCCACGTGGGCCGGATTGTCACGGGCATCGAGATCCATCCCGGCGCCCAGATCGGCCGCCGCCTCTTCATCGACCACGGCATGGGCGTGGTCATCGGCGAGACCTCCGTGATCGGCGACGACGTGACGCTCTATCACCAAGTCACGCTCGGCGGGGTGACCTGGTCGCCGGGCAAGCGGCACCCCACGGTGGGCGACGGCGTCGTGGTGGGCGCGGGCGCGCAGGTGCTGGGCCCGATCACGGTGGGCCGCGATGCGCGCATCGGCGCCAACGCCGTGGTGCTCAAGGACGTGCCGCCCGGCGCCACCATGGTGGGCATCCCCGCGCGCGCTGCGGGGCCGACTGAGGCGAAGAAGGAGGCATCGTCATTCGATGCCTATGGCACGCCCTCGCCCGATATCGCGGACCCGACGACGCGTGCCGTCGACAAGCTGCTGGCCGAGGTTCGTGCCCTGAGAGACCGCGTGGAGGAGCTGGAGCAGGCCGCCGCCAAGCCGGAGGCCGCGCTTGCAGTCGAGGACGAGACCGGGGCCGAGGGCGACGCCGAGGAGGCCGCGACGCCGCTGGGCCGCCGCGCCGCGGGCGGCTAGACGCAGCGCGAGGAGGCGGGGCGTGAAGCTCGGCACCAAGGGCCGCTACGCGGTGATGGCGATGGTGGAGCTGGCGATGCGCTCGGGCGGCGCGAGCGAGGCCAAGCCCGTGACGCTCGCCGAGATTGCCGCGCGACAGGAAATCTCCCAGTCCTATCTGGAGCAGCTATTCGGCCGCCTGCGCCGCGCGGGCCTGGTGCGGAGCGCACGCGGGCCGGGCGGCGGCTACCGGCTCGCGCGGCCCGCGGCGGAGCTCCGGATCGTGGACATCGTCGTCGCGGTGGACGAGAACCTGCGCGCCACGCGCTGCCCGCCGAACACGGGGCAGGGCTGCATGAAAGACGCGAAGCGCTGCGTCACCCACGATCTGTGGGACGAGCTGGGTCTCCACATTCACGGCTTTCTCAGCGCGGTCTCTCTCGAAGACGTCTGTGCGCGCCGGGTGCTCGGCATGAGCCACCGGCTCTCGAGCCACGGGCGCGGGCTCGTGGAGCAGGCGGCGGAATGAGCAGTTCGGGCCCGATCTATCTCGACTACAACGCCACGGCGCCGATCAAACCGCAGGTGGTGGAGGCGGTGGCCGAGGCGATGATGCTGGCCGGCAACCCGTCGTCGGTGCACGGCTTCGGCCGCGACGTGCGCAAGCGCATCGAGGACGCGCGCGAGCAGATCGCGGCGCTGGTCGACTGCACCCCGGCGGAGCTGGTCTTCACCGCAGGCGGCACCGAGGCCAACAACACCGCGCTGCGCGGCGCCGGCCGACGGGCGCTGATCGTCAGCGCCATCGAGCATCCGGCGATCCTGCGCACGGCCGAGGCGGTGGCGGACGACCTCGTCGTGCTCCCGGTGGATGGCGACGGCGTGCTGGACATGGCAGCACTCGACGGCGCGCTGGCGGCGCACGGGCCGGAGGCGCTGGTCTCGGTCATGCTGGCGAACAACGAGACCGGCGTGATCCAGCCAGTGGCCGAGATCGCGTCACGAGCCAAGGTGGCGGGCGCGCTGGTGCATTGCGATGCGGTGCAGGCGCCGGGCCGGATTCCGGTCTCCTTCGCCGGGCTTGGCGTGGACATGATGAGCATCGCCGCCCACAAGTTCGCCGGCCCCAAGGGGATCGGCGCGCTGATCGTGCGCTCAGGCCTAGACATCGCGCCGCTCGTCACCGGCGGCGGGCAGGAGCGGGGTCTGCGCGGCGGCACCGAGAACGCCGCCGGAATCGTCGGCTTCGGCGCGGCAGCCGCCCTTGCCCGTGACGACCTCGCGCGGGCAGGCGAGATCGCAGCCCTGCGCGACCGGCTGGAGGCGCGGCTGCGCGAGACCGAGCCCGATGTCGTCATCTTCAGCGAAGGAGCGTCGCGCCTGCCCAACACCAGCTGCCTCACCATGCCGGGCGTGCAGAGCGAAACGCAGGTCATGGGCCTCGATCTCGCGGGCGTCGCGGTGAGCGCTGGCTCCGCCTGCTCCTCGGGCAAGGTGGAGCCCAGTCATGTGCTGCGCGCGCTCGGTGCGCCGGACGCGGTGGGCGGCTGTGCCATCCGGGTCAGCCTGGGGTGGGCCACGACCGAGGACGAGGTCGAGCGCTTCCTGGGCGCCTGGCGGGCGCTCTATGCGGGCCTCACCAACCGCTGGAAGGCCGGCGTCTCGGCCGCCGCAGGATAGGCCGCGCCCGACCCGTGCCCACCATGACCTTCATCGACCCCGACGGCACGCGCCACGAGGTCGAGGCGCCCATTGGCGACTCCGTGCTGGATATCGCGTTCCGCCACGGCATCGACATCGAGGGCGCGTGCGAGGGCGCCATGGCCTGCTCGACCTGCCACGTCATCGTCGACCCTGCCTGGTACGGCAAGCTCGATGAGAAGTGCGAGGACGAGGAGGACATGCTCGACCTCGCGCTGGGCCTCACACGCACGTCGCGCCTCGGCTGCCAGATCGTCATCACCGAGGCGCTGGACGGGCTGGTGGTAACGCTGCCGGCAGAAACCAGCAACATGATGTGATGGAGTGCCCGGCGCCCCATCCCACGCAGGCCAGGCGGGACGTTCGACGATGACGGAGGCGGAGACGGGCTTCTTCGCTGCTCTGCGCGAGGCCGCCGGGGACGACTGGCAGGCGTATGTCGAGCATCCCTTCGTGCAGGGCCTCAGCGACGGCACCCTGCCGGAGGCCGCGTTCCGCCACTACCTGGTCCAGGATTACCTGTTCCTGATCCAGTTCGCCCGCGCCTATGGGCTCGCCGCATACAAGGCGGACACGCTGGCCGAGATCCGCGCGGCGTCCGACGGCCTCAAGGCGCTGGTCGAGGTGGAGATGGACCTGCACCGGGCCTACTGCGCCGACTGGGGGATCGTGGAGGCCGACCTGGAAGCGGTCGAGGCCGATGGTGCGACCCTCGCCTATACGGCTTACGTGCTGGAGCGCGGGCTGGCGGGCGACCTGCTCGACCTGCGCGTGGCGCTGGCGCCCTGCGTCATCGGCTACGGCGAGATCGGCGCCCGCCTTGCGGCCGAGCCTGGGGCGCATGGCGCGGGCAATCCCTACGGCCCCTGGATCGAAATGTATGCTGGCGATCAGTACCAGGCGTTCATGTGTGCCGAGATCGAGGCACTGGATGCGCTTGCAGCGCGACGCGGCGGCGCCGGACGCTTCGCGCAGCTTGCCGAGACCTTCCGCACCGCGACCCGGCTGGAGGCCGCGTTCTGGCAGGCGGGCCTCGACACGGCCTGAAAAGATGCCTACCTCCCCCTGTCCCCATAAGCGCTAACTTGTTTGTCATGTCGGCACTCCGTATTGTGGGTTGGTGCGCGCTGCGGGGAGGCTTGGCGGATGGACGAGGAGTGGGAAGTGGTGTCGTTGTTTCTGCCCGAGGGCTGGCGGGAGTTGGCACGGGAGACCGGGGCCTTGAAGGGTCTGCGCAAGGACAAGTCGGTCGATGCCCTGCTGCGCACGCTGTTGCTGCATCTGGCCTGCGGACACTCGCTGCGCGAGACCGTGGTGCGTGCGAGGAAGGCGAACCTGGCCGATCTGTCCGACGTGGCCTTGTTGAAGCGGCTGAGGAAGTCGGGGGATTGGCTTCACGCGTTGTGCGTCGCGCTGTTTCGCGAACAGGGGATGGCGATGTCGGCCGCTGGCGGGTTCCAGGTCAGGGCCTTCGACGCGACGACGGTGAAGGAGCCGGGCCGGACCGGGGCGCTGTGGCGCCTGCACTACAGCGTGCGCCTTCCGTCGCTGGCGTGCGACTTCTTCAAGCTCACGGCGAGCGAGGGACGGGGCACGGGCGAGGCGTTCTCGCAGTTCCCGGTCGGCGAGGGCGACTTTGTGCTCGCCGACCGGGCGTACTCGACTGCTGCGGGCCTCCACCACGTGGTGTCTGCGGGGGGTCACGTCACCGTGCGCGTGAACACCGGGTCGCTGTCGCTTCGAACGCGCGACGGCGCGCCGTTCGACCTGCTTGCACACGTCACGACGCTGAAGCGGGTCGGCAGCGTGCGATCCTGGCCCGTGCTGGCGGTCGGCGACGGCATCGCGGTGCCGGGGCGCGTGTGCGCGATCAGAAAGACGCAGGAAGCCATCAGGCTGGCGCAGCGCAAGCTGCGCAAGGAGGCCGGGCGCAAGGGCAAGCAGGTTCGGCCGCGAACCCTGGAGTTCGCGCGCTACGTCATCGTGTTCACGACCTTTCCCGAAGCGGCCTTCAGCGCGGCGCAGGTCCTGGAGTGGTATCGCACCCGCTGGCAGGTCGAACTGGTCTTCAAGCGCTTCAAGTCTCTGGCGCAGTTGGGGCATCTGCCCAAATACGACGACGAGAGCGCCAAGGCGTGGCTCTACGGCAAACTCCTGGTGGCGCTGCTGGTGGAAAAGCTGATCCGTCATGCCGGCACGGTTTCCCCCTGGGGATACAGCCTGGAGGCGCTGCCGGCCGCACAGCGCCTGGCGTGACTTCAGGTTCATGCTCAACCAGGGCGTGCGAGCCATCGAACCCCATTTGTCCCTCGCCGAGGTGATCGACCAATGGAACCAGATCTCCAAATCCCTCTCCGAACCGTCCCGACGGCGCCTGACCCAAACCGCGGAACGCTTCATCGAAGAACCGCAAACAAGTTAGCGCATATGCCTCCTTGCGCCCTGGGGCGATAGCTGCCCGTGCGGCCGGCCGTCGCGCCACTCGCCCTCGTATCGATTGCCATTCGCCCTCACAAACGTACCTCGGCCGTGCTGCCTACCGTCGCGAAGTTCGCCTTCGTAGCGGAAACCGTCGTCCCAAACCAGAACCCCGCTCCACCGCGGTAGGTCAACTGGCCCTCGCCCGAGGCCTTGCCGTCCACGCACCCGCCAGACCTGGCGAACGGCTCGTAGTCGCGGTTGCTGTGATTCCACACCTGGCAAGGCTGGTTCTCGGTGATTGACCAGTTCGGACCGAACGGCTTGAGCACCGCTACCTCCGGCTCGCCCAGCAGCGGCGCGTAGATGAACCCCTCGCCGCCTTCGTCCGGGAGAGCAATCCGGATCCAATCTGGCTCCTTGACTGTTGTTAATCGTGGGAAATTGACTCCAATCTGGGGGTCAATATTGAAAGCCGATTGACAGTGTGCAATTGGCGTTTGACCCGGGCGGGGCTTGAGCGGCAGCGCCCGCCGCGCATTCGCGGAGCCAGCCCCCGAACAACTGCGCGGCTTCCGGTCGGCATTCTAGGAAGTACGAGGTAACAGATTAATTCATGAAGGCGTTTGCGCCGGCAGCGCAGGCTTCGCCGTCACCGTCGGGCAGCCAAGGCCTTCCTGCGAGAGGAACTGAGCTGCTCTCATTGCGACGATGCGGCTGGGCCGCAGCATCCGTCCAGGATGACCTTGGTCATGGTCTCGGCCGCAGCGTCGAAGTCCGTCCTCGTGAGCCGTCGCCGCCCGAGCACGTCGGCGGCCAGCATTCCGAAATCCGCGTAGAACTGGGTCGCGGACCACAGCATGATGAAGAAGTGGCGCGGGTCCACCGGCGCCATGTGTCCCCGCCTGATCCATTCCTCCACCACGTGGGCGCGCTGGTCGGTGACCTCGCGGATATGCTGGCGCTGGCGCCGTTCCAGAAACTGTGCGCCGCGCAAAATCTCGTTGGCAAAGAAGCGGGATTCGGTGGTGTGGCGGCGGGAATACTCGAGCTTTGCACGAATATAGGCAGCGATGGCCTCGCGTGGTTCGCGCTCGGGCACGATATGCTCGAAGGCGCGGTCCCAGCCCTCGATCAGCCGCTCGATCACCGCCGTATAGATGCTCTCCTTGGTGGGGAAGTAGTAATAGACATTCGTCTTCGGCAGGCCGCAAACCCTCGCGATTTCCTTGATATGGGTGCCGTGAAAGCTCTTGTCGGCAAAGAGGCCGACGGCGGCGCGTAGGATTTTCTCCTCGTTCCGGGCCCGGATACGCAGCTCCGGCGTTTCCTTCCGTTCGCCCGCACGCACTGCCTTCGCCATTTTCGTCCCCTGCACTGCTCGCCGACGAGGTCCATCGGCAGCGCCGCTCGCAGTCTAGCCCCACATTCAGGCTGGAGGGGCACAAAATACTTGACGCGCATGTCAGGTTGATGGATCGTGAAACATGACACATGTGTCAGGTTTTTCCGATTCAGGCGAGGCGAGCGGAGCCGGTAGCGATGCAACTGAGGGCGGCGCTCCGGGAGACGCTCGAGGGCTGGCAGGAAGACATCGCGTCCCCTTGGCGCGACGTCATCACCGATGTCGCGCTGGGCTTCGAGCAGGTTGACGCCACGCTAGAGCTTGGACCCTGGGAGCCGATCTTTCCCGCCCGGCGAGGCCGGACCCTTCCGGGTGCTCCGGCGGGCGCACACATGTTCCGCGCCTTCGACGGGGTCGCGCCGGAGGACGTGCGCTGCGTGATCCTGGGCCAGGACCCCTATCCCTGCCCCGCCTTCGCCACCGGACGGGCCTTCGAAGCCGGCAACGTCGCTCGCTGGCGGGAGCTCGACAAGATGTTCTCCCCCAGCGTGCGTGCGGTCGTTCAGCTCATCGTGGCCGCCCGGACCGGGGAGGCGGATTACGCCCGCAGCTTCGCGCAATGGCCGGCAACACTGGCGGCTATCGAGGACGGCGCAGTCGAGCTTGAAGAGCCTGCGGACCTTGCCGATCGCTGGGTGAGGTCCGGCGCGCTGCTCCTCAACGCCTCGCTCACGCTGACCCGCTTCCAGCGCGCGGGCGATCCGCATCAGGCGCGGGGGCATCTGCCGCTCTGGCGGCCGTTGATGGCTCGGGTGCTCGACCATCTCGCGCGGAGAAGAACGCCGGTCGTTTTCCTGGGCTTCGGCGACGCGGCGGCGGAGACGCTCAGCGCGGCGGGGCTAAACGGGTCCGACGCAGGCGACGAGCGCCTCATCCTCCGCCCGCATCCGGCGGCAGCCGACGAGGTCCTCGGGCAAGAGAATCCGTTCACGCTCTGCAACCAGCGTCTCAAGGCGATGGGCGCGGCTGCGGTGGACTGGTAACAGATGCCCCGCAATCGGTCATACGACTACATCGTCGTGGGCGCAGGCTCTGCCGGTTGCGTGCTCGCCAACCGGCTCTCGGCAGATCCCGACCGCTCGGTGCTGCTGATCGAGGCCGGCGGGAAGGACCGCAACCCCCTGTTTCGCCTGCCCATGCTGATGGGCAAGCTGTTCCACTCGGGCATCTACAACTGGCGCTATCACACCGAGCCGGTACATAGCCTGGAGGGCCGCTCGCTCTACTGGCCGCGCGGCAAGGTGCTCGGCGGCTCGTCCACCATCAACGGCATGATCTACGTGCGCGGCAATCGCCACGACTACGATCGCTGGGCGCAAATGGGTCTCCCAGGATGGTCCTACGACGAGGTCCTGCCGGCTTTCTGCCGCTCCGAAGGGCACCTGGAGCGGGATGGGGCCTACCACGGGACGGAAGGCGAGCTCACGGTCTGCCGCGCGCGCGGCGTCAATCCGCTTTTCGACGCATTCGTCGAGGCGGGCCGCCAAGCGGGTCATCCCGTCAACGACGACTTCAACGGGGCCGACGAGCAAGAAGGCGTCGGCCGATACGACTTCACCATCAGGCGGGGCAGGCGCTGCTCAGCCTCCACCGCCTTCCTCAACCCGATCCGACATCGGCGCAATCTGGCGATTCTAACCAATAGCCTGGTGCACCGCGTGAGCGTGGAGGGAGCCCGCGCCACCGGGATCGAGGTCGCGCAGCAGGCCGGTGCGCGGACCATCCGCGCCGAGCGTGAGGTCATCCTTTGCGCCGGCACCGTCAACTCGCCCCAGCTCCTCATGCTCTCGGGGATCGGGCCCGGTGACGTGCTCAAGCGGCACGGCATCTCGGTGGTGCACGAACTTCCCGGCGTCGGACGCAACTTGCAGGACCACGTCGATTGCGTCCTCGCCTATGCCTGCACCAAGTCCATTACCCTCTACCGGGACTTGCGCGCCGACAGGCTCATCCGCTCGGTGGCGGAGGGGATGCTGTTCGGCCGCGGCGTCGCGACCACCTTCCCATACGAAGCCGGCGCTTTCCTCAAGAGCCGGGCGGAGAAGGTGGCGCCGGACATCCAGGTGCACTTCATGCCGGCGCTGGAAAGCGCGGCGAACCTGCACGTCCCCAATCCGTTCCGGAAGGCACCGCTGGAGGATTCCCACGGCTTCAGCCTGCGCGTGGGACCGCTCAATCCTGAGAGCCGGGGCTGGATCGGCCTGCGCTCCGCCAATCCCGCCGACGCGCCGCTGATTCAGCCCAACTATCTGCAAAGCGAGGCCGACTGCCGCACGACGATCGCGGGCATCCGCATGGTTCGTGATGTGATCGCACAGCCGGCCTTCGACGCCTACCGCGGCCCCGAGCTTGCGCCTGGCGCGGCGGTGCAGAGCGATACCGACCTCACCGCGTGGCTCCGGGCCAACGCCATGACGACCTTTCATCCCGTCGGCACCTGCCGCATGGGAGGGGACCCGATGGCCGTGGTGGACGCCCGACTCGCCGTCCACGGTATCGCCGGGCTCAGGGTCGCCGACGCCTCGGTCATGCCGGTCATCGTCAGCGGCAACACCAACGCGCCCGCCATCATGATCGGCGAGAAGGCGGCCGAGTTCATTCTCGGCGTGGGCGAAGCCCATGCGCCGCTGGAGGGGACCCAGGAATGATCGTCGAGCATCGCACCTACACGTTTCGTCCCGGCACAGTGGATGGCTGGCTCAAGAAGTACGAGGCGGAAGGCCTGCCGATCCAGAGGCGCCATCTCGGCCGCTTCGTCGGGCTCTACGTCTCCGAGATCGGCCGGCTGCATCGGATTGTCCTGATCTGGGCCTACCAGAGCCTGGCCGACCGCGAGCAGCGCCGCGCCGCGATGGGCGCGGACCCCGCATGGCAGGCCTTCATCCAGTCGGTCTGGGCGCTCGACGCGATCCAGGAGCAGGACGTGATGGTGATGAACCCGGCGCCCTGCTCACCGCCCATCGCCGATTGAACGGTCCGCCGATGGGGGCCTGCCCACGAATGCCAACCGGGCGCAACGGGCGCCCGTGGGAGAGGAGGAAAAACGCCATGTCGAACAAGCCGAATGCGATTGGTCCAGGCGCACCGTTTGCGCGCCTCAGCCGCCGCAGGTTCCTGGCGGCGACCGCCGGCGTTTCTGCGGTCGTCGGCGCGAGTGTTGCGCTGCCCTTTGCCGCGCGTGCGGGCGCAGGCCTCGTCGCTCTGGTTCACACCCAGGCGGCCGGCGACAGCGGCCCCATCGATTCCATGATGGGCCGGCTCAACCAATTCTCGGAGGCGCAAGGCTTCGAGACCCGCACGATCTATGCCCAGGACCCGGCGACTTACGAGACCGTGCTGCGCACCCTTGGCGATGCGGGTGCCTCCATCGTGCTCGGGACCTTCCCGGTCATCTCCGAGGCCTTCAAGGCGGTGGCCCCGATCTACCCCGATACCAAGTGGATCCAGCTCTTCGGCGACGCCGTCGACCCGCCGATCGGAAACCTGGTGACGGTCTCCTACGACTACTATCTCGGCTGCTATCTGTCGGGCATCTTCGCCGCGCACGTCTCGCAATCGAAGCAGATCGGCTTCATCGGCGGCATCAGCATTCCGCCGATCAATGCCGACTACAACGCGCTCAAGGCAGGCGTGCACGCGGTCAACCCGGACGCCAGCGTTACCGCCGCCTTCGCGGGCTCCTTCCAGGACCCGGCCAAGGGCTACGAGATCGCGAGCCAGATGTTCCTGGACGGGATCGACTACATCCAGACCGATTCCGCCGCGACCGACGGCGGCATTATCCAGGCGGCCAACGAGCGCGAGGGCGCCATGGTCAGCGCACTCGATCCGGCCCAGTACCCGCTCGGGCCCGCCTCCGTGATCGGGGTGGTCAGCCTCGACTTCGGCCAGTCTCTCCATAACGAGACCAGCGCGGCGCTGGCCGCCGAGTGGCAGGGCGGGCGGCATGTCCCGACGGGCCTCGGCAGCGGCGTCATCGACTTCCTCCGCTCGCCGCTCTATCGAGAGCAGGGGCCGGCGGCTATCGTCGCGCGGTCCGACCAGGCGTGGCCCGCGGTCGAGGCGGCGCGGGCGGGCATCCTCGATGGATCGGTCCAAGTGCCGTTCAACACGGAGCTCTGAAGGTACGCCCTGATCAGGAGGCGCTCTCGGAACAGATGGCCGCCGCGGACCCGCCGGCCCTCCGTTGCCGTGGGATTCGCGTCACATACGGCGAGGTGACGGCGCTCGCCGATCTCGAAATCGCCTTCGCGCGCGGCGCGATACACGCCGTGGTCGGCCAGAACGGCGCCGGCAAGACGACATTTGCCCGTGTCGCGGCCGGGCTCGTCCGCCCCGACGCAGGGACCCTTGCTATCGAGGGGCGCGCGTTGCGTCTCGGCCGTGTGGCCGGCGCGCGCGCGGCGGGCGTCGAGCTCGTGCACCAGAGCTTCGCGCTGCCGCCCTCCTTCACCGTGGCGGAGGCGCTGGAGTTCGGCGCGGGCGGTGGCATTGGCCTCTACAGCCGTCGGCAAATCTTGAAGCGATGCCGCGAACGGCTCGCGGCCCTCGATCTCAATGTCGACCCTCGCCGGCGCATCCGCGACCTGCCGGTCGAGGTGCAGCAGGGAGTGGAGATCGCTCGCGCGCTGGTCACCGACGCCAGGCTGCTCATTCTGGACGAGCCGACGGCAGTGCTCCCGCCCGTCGGCATCGAAGCCCTTTTCGAGCGTATCCGCAGCCTCAAGCGGCACGGGGTCACGGTGATCCTGATCCTGCACAAGATCCGCGAAGTCATGGCGGTGGCGGACACGATCTCCGTCCTTCGCGGAGGCAAGCTGGTCGCCGGACCGATCCCACGCGAGCGGGCGGACGAGAAGCGCATCGCCGAGATGATCGTCGGCCAAGCCGCCGTGGGCGCCGTTGGCGCCGACGATACACAGACGCTAGTCGGGGCGGCGCCGGTTCGAAGCGCCGCCGCTCACCATGGTCCCACCGCGGCGAAGCCCTCCGCCAGCGAGGCGGTGCTCAAACTCGCCGACGTGAGCACGGCGAAGGAGCCCGAGGAACCGCCGCTCGACCGGGTTTCCCTCGCGGTCCGGCCGGGGGAGATCGTCGGCGTCGCCGGAGTTCAGGGCAACGGCCAGGGGACTCTGGTGAAGGCGATCGCCGGACTTACCGACGTGACCGGTGGCGAACTCCACCTGGGTGGAACGCGTGCGAGCCGCACGAGCCCCGCCGCCCGTCGCGCGCTGGGCTTGCGCGTCATCCCCTTCGAGCGCAACAGCGAGGGCCTCAGCCTCACCAGCGCGCTGTGGGAGAACTGGTCCGTTCGCGATCTGATGCAAAGGCCGTTGTTCAGTTTCGTCGACCCGGCCGCCCAGCGCAGGCGCTGCGACGAGGCGCTCCAAGCCTGGGGTGTGCACTATGCGTCGGCGGCACAGAACGCCGGCGCGCTTTCTGGCGGCAACGCGCAGAAGGTGATCCTCGCGCGCGAGATCGACGAAGACGCGCGCCTCATCGTCGCCGCGCAGCCCGCGCGCGGGCTCGATATCGGTGCCACCGCCTTTGTCTGGTCGGCGCTGCGCGAGGCGGCCGGACGAGGCTGCGGCGTGTTGCTGATCTCCTCTGACCTCGACGAGCTGTTCGACGTCAGCCACCGCCTGGTGGTCATGCTCTCAGGCCGCATTGTCGCCGAGTTCGTTCCGCCCTACGACATCGCCTCGGTGGGCCGCGCCATGACCGGAGCGGTCGAATGAGCGGCATCCGCATCCGCGCAGGCGCGGTAATCCGCACGCTCGCCTTCATCGTTCTCGCGCTCGCGCTCTGCGGCATCGTCTTCGAGCTCGCTGGCTACTCGGCGCTCCTGATGCTCGAGAGCGTCGTCGAGGGCGCCTTCTTGCGGGCGGGCGGCTGGACGCAGAGCCTGCGCTGGGCGCTCCCGCTCTTCATCACCGCGACCGGCGTCGCAATCTCATTCCGCTGCGGCTTCTTCAATATCGGTGCGCAGGGCCAGTTCTATGTGGGCGCCATCTGCGCTGCCTTCGTCACCGACCTGCTCGGCGGCGGCCCGGCCGCCCTCGTGCTGCCGGCGACCTTTCTCGCCGGCATGGCGGGGGGCGCGCTCTGGGCGCTCTGGCCGGGATACTTGCGGCTTCGCTCCGGTACCGACGAGGTCATCACGACGCTGATGGGCAACTTCATCGCAGCCCTCGTGCTGGTCTACGTCACCTCGGGTCCGCTCAAGGACCCCTCCGGCACCGGGCAGCAGGCGGCGAGCCCGCTGCTGCCGGCGGTCTATCGCATCAGCGATTCACAGGGCATCTCGCCCGCCATCATCGGCATTGCCGCTGCCGTCGCGCTCGCCATGTGGGTGCTGGTCAACCGTACGCCTTTCGGCATGCTGGCGAGCCTCGCCGGGCGCAACCCGACAATGGTGCGCTTTCAGGGCGCGCGGCTCTGGACCCTGGGCCTTTCGAGCTTCCTCATCAGCGGCGGACTGGCCGGGCTCGCTGGCACCATCGAGCTTCTCGGCCCGACCGGGCGCATCGCGAGCGGATTTCTGCCCGGCCACGGCTTCACTGCGGTGCTCATTGCGCTGGTCGCCAACCTTTCGGTGCTCGCGACGGCGGTCGTCAGCATGTTCTTCGGCGGCCTCGCGTCGGCCGCGCTCTACCTGCCAATTCTGGCCGGATTGCCAGCCGCCGCCATCGACATCTTCAACGCCTCGGTCGCGCTCTTCATCACTGCGAAATCGGGGCTGTTGGACCGCCTCCTGCGGGCCGCCAGGCTGCCAACATGACCGAGTTCCACGAGTTCATGGTGGCGATTCTGCGCTCTGGTACGCCCCTGGTCTACGTCACCATGGCGGGTGTCATCGCCCAGCGCGCCGGCGTCTGGCACCTCGGCCTCGAAGGCGTGATGATCATCGGCGCCTGCGCGACAATTCTCGGCATCGTGCTGACCGGTTCGTTTCCGGCCGCTATCGGCATCGCCTGCATGCTCTGCGTCGCCGCCTCCGTGCTGCTCTGGTTCGTGATCGAGAAGCTGGGCGCCAACCCGATCATCGCAGGCCTCGGCCTCACCGGGCTCGGGATCGGCGGGACGGCCTTGGCGGTGCAGGCCCTTTTCGGGAGCCTCGCGGCCGTGACCGCGCCTTTTGGCGTGCCCCGGCTGGGCGCGGCCTTTGGCCCTTACGGTGCGCTCTCGATCTTCGTTCTGATGATGCCTTTTGTGGTGTGGGGCATGTGGGTGCTGCTGCGCCGCACGCGCTTCGGCCTGCGTCTGGCCGCTGCCGGCGAGCACCCGCTGGCGGCACGCAGCGTGGGCACCAGTCCGGCCACCGCGCGGCTCATCGCGCTGGCGGCCGGCGGCATCCTCTGCGCCCTCGGCGGGGCAGAGCTTGCGGCCGGCGGCCTCACCATCTTCGCCCAGAACATGACCGCCGGACGCGGCTTCATGAGCTTCGCTGCCGTCATCTTCGGCGCGGGCCATCCCGTCGCCGCTGCCTTCGCCGCGATGTTCTTCAGCCTGGTGGGCGTCGCGGGAATCAGGCTGCAGCTTCTCTTCGGCGCGAGCATCCCGCACGACGTGCTGCTCTCGCTGCCCTATCTAGCGACGATACTCGGCGTCTGGATCAGCGGCCGGATGCGCGGCGGAGCCAAGGCCGCCACCGAAGCCTCGGAACTCCGCGACTATTAGCCCGGATTGTTGTTCGGCACGTGAGTTGCGCGCCGATCGGCGCGATAACCTATTGAAGTGGCGTGATACTGGGGGGAGCAGTTTTGCACGCCGAACAACACTACAACGTCGTACGGCCACGTGGCCGCCTGGAATTCAGGCGGCCAGACCTGGAGACGATCGTCCTGCCAGGCGGGCCGTCCTGCTCCGCTGTGATCCGCCGATCAGCCAGCTTGGTCGACAAACCGTCCATGGACTAAGATTCGAGCCGGACCAGTTGCCGGGCATGGGTCGATGGCTTTACCGGACAGGGTCGTACTGATCGAACGGACACCGCTCCTCGACCGCATTCAGGACAATCTTGGGCGGCGTCTGACGCTGATCGACGCACCGGCCGGATATGGCAAGACGACCCTACTGAATCAGCTGCGCACCAGGTTAGCTAGTTCCGGTATTGCCTGGGCCTGGGTTCAAATTGAACGCCGCGATTGCGATCCGACGTCGTTGATCGCGCTCCTGGAACAGGCGGCCAGGGCTGACCTCGGTGTTCACGCTTCCGTTTCGGGCGATACGGAGCCGCTTGCTCGCCTCTCGATGTTGACAACGCTGTTGCGCGAAAGCGGTGTGGAGGCATGCCTGATCATAGACGACGCGCATTTCGCTGATACCGGCGCATGCCTCGAGCTTTTCGAATACCTTATCCACAACAGCCCACAAACCTTGCATATCGTCATTGCAACTAGAGAGCGTTCGGGCATTCCGGTCTCAGGATTGAGATTGCAAGGTGAAGTCCACGAGATCACGGTCGACGACCTTAGATTCTGCGAAGCGGACATAGGAGTGCTGTTCGATCAACCGCTGGACGAGCAGGTTTCGAGGCAGTTGATTGAGCGGACCGAAGGGTGGCCGGTCGCGGTTCAACTGACACACCTGACCCACAATGGCAGCGTTCCCTTCGAGCGACATGTCAGCAGCCTGTCCGGATCGCGGGCCGAGTTGGCCGATTATCTCAATGAACGCGTGTTCAAACAACTTCCGGAAGACCTACAACAATTTCTGCTGGAGACGGCGCATCTGGAGCGTTTGAACGGCGATCTTGCAGATGCTGTTCGAGAGCGAAATGACGGATGGGAGAAATTACTCGAGACTTGGAAGGCCGGCGTCCTGATTTCGAGGAGTGATGCTCCCGAAGACGGGTGGTTCAGGTATCATCAACTGTTTCTGGAGTTCTTGCGGCAACAGCAGATTTATCTCGGCAGGGAGCATGTCGATGCGTTACATCGACGCGCTGCCGATTGGTTCTTCGCTGCCGATGATCTCCAGTCCGCTATGCACCACGCCAAGGCAGGAAACGCTTACGCGCGGGCGATAGGATATGTCGAAAACGCTGGCGGCGTACTAGTCGGCATAAGACAGGGTGTGGGTTATCTCCGATCTCTCCTGGATCATATTCCTACGAATGCGGTTCATGCCAGTCCGCGCGCCAAGTTGTGTTTTGCTTACGTCCTTGCGAAAGAAGGGCGGATCGTTGAGGCCGCCAAGCTTTTCGACGAAGTCGTCGCCCAAGGCGCAGCCGACGATCGCGATCTGGCCGACGAGATCACGCTGATCGGCGCGCTTCTCCGAATTTATGAAGACCTGATGATTTCAGATGAAGATATTGCTCGCTTTGAGAGTTTGATACGATCGACACAAGAATCGGAACCGCTCGTTCGAGGAGTTCTTCATAATATTCTTTGCGTCACGCAGATCCAGGCAGGCGATCTGAAGAATGCCAGACTGTCCGGCGAGAGGTCCATGGCCTACTATCGGGATCTCGATGCTAAATATCTCCAGTTCTTTATTCATATCAACATTAGCATTATTGATCTTGAAGAAGGTCTTCTCTCCGATGCCCAGAAACGAAGGTCAACGGCGCTAGAACTGGCTGAGCGGTATTTTCCCGCTGACAGGGGGCTCGCGGGCATCGCTTCCGTGCTCTTGTCGGAAATCCATCTCGAACGCGGCGACCCAATGGCCGCCAGCCGGCGTATTTTCAATTCGCTTCACGATATCGAGGTCAGGGAAGGGTGGAGCGAGCTTTATGTTCCGGGATACACGGTGGCCATGGAGGTGGCGTATGCCAACAGCGGCCTTGAGGCCGCGGCCGAGTGGCCATGGAGGTGGCGTATGCCAACAGCGGCCTTGAGGCCGCGGCCGAGATACTCGATCAAGCGGAGCGGACGATCAGGCGGCGAAACATGCACCGGCTTCAGCACCTTATTTGTTACAAGCGGCTGGATCTGTTTGTCCGCGCGGAACGGGCCGATCTGGCCGAGTTGACTTTGCAGGATATCGATCGCCTGACTCACGCCGATGCAGGAGATGCCGGGGCGTGTTGGCGCGGCTTCTATATGGCGGCATTTTCCCTGGCCCGATACCACATTCGGTTTGGCGACGCCGTCCATGCAGTGGAGTTACTGAACGAGGCGGTTCGCAAGTCCCAGGAAGCAAATGCGGTTCGCTTCCGGGTAAAGGGATTAATCCTGCAGTCCATGGCGCTGCATGAATCCGGAGACAGTCGCGCCGCCGCCAAGCCCTTCAAGCAAGCTATCGCCCTAGGCAGCTCGTGCGGATTTTATGGTTCCTTTGCCGAAGAGGGTAGATTTCTGGCGCAATTGGTGCAGGCAGTCGTTCGAACCACCGGGATCGGCGACATGAGCGAGGTTGAAGTAGAATTCGTCGCCCGATTGTTGTCTGACATGCGCTCTGGGGAACATGGAGAGGCAGCGCATATTCTCAGCTCACGTGAACTGGAAGTCATGGAACAACTTGCGCAAGGTCACTCGAACAAGCGCATCGCCCGGCACTTGGGGCTCTCGGAACCAACAGTGAAATTTCACTTGAAGAATATCTATGCCAAGCTGGGGGTGAATAAGCGGGCCCTCGCCGTCTCCGTGGCACAGCGGCATGGGCTGGACAAACCGCCGGAAGTGCCGCACCCGTAGCTAAATCGATCAGCCTAAGCTGAGAGACGAAAGCTTGGCCGGTCGGTGAAGAGGCTCGGGTCTTTGTCGGCCGTGATCACCTATCCGAACAAGTTGCGGACCTATCCGTTTCGCCGACTGACACGCGAGCGGCATCCACCTACGGTCGAATAACGAGTTTCCTGCACTTAGTCGCACAAGGCTGATCAGCGCTCGAGTCGCGCCTTCTCTACAAATGGATCAGCAAGTCCACTGGATTGGCGGAGGTTATGAATTCGAAGTTCGGGAACTTGATGCCCTCGACGAATCTGCAACCGTCGATCCGAAAGGGAAAATCCGCCGGAGGGGCGTCAGGTTGGCCCAGATCGGGCACCCCACGCCGACGGCCGAGGTCGCGGGGGAGGCGGTGGCGTGATCGACGCGTCAGTCCACCGGGTTGGGCGCGACACCTACTCGGCGGCGTCGCGGGTGAGGCTCGTCATCGGTGGAATCTCGTAGCCGACCACGGGCTTCGCCGGCGGGCGCTCGTAGGTGATCTTGCTGTGGCTGAGCCCGGCGTCCACCAGGCTCGCGGCGAGCTTGACCGCCCACGGCACCGGGTCGATCACCGGCACGTCGTAGCCCCTGGCGAGCAGGCCGCGGCGTACGGCCTCGGCGCAGCCCAGCATGCCGGTGCAGCCGAAGATGATCGCATCCGCGCCGTCCTCCTCGACCGCCAGAACCGCCTCCTCCGCAAGCGCCGCCTTGGTACGGTCGAGATCCTGCTCCAGCTCCAGCACTGGGATCGAAACGGCACGGACCGAAGCGAGCTTTTCGCGCACGCCATAGAGCTGCGCCTGATGCTCGAACTGCGGGCGCAGGCGCTTGAGCACCGTGACGACGCTGAAGGTGTGACCCAGCATCGAAGCCACGTGCATCGCCGCCTCGCACGGCCCGATCACGGGGATGGATACGCACTCGCGTCCCGGCAGCATGCCGGGGTCACCCATGCAGTCGATCACGACCGCGTCGCAGCCGTCACGCTCGGCCTCGATGATCTTCGCGATCGTTCCGGGGACGGCAAGCGCCTCGTCGTATTCGCATTCGATCGAGGCCGGTCCGGTCTCGATCTCGACATGACTGATCGTCAAGTCGGGCCTTTCGAGGGCGCGAAACTCGGAGCTGTCCCGAAAACCCCAGGTGGTGATCGGGGTAACTACTCTCACATCCGTTGCCATGGCCGGTGCCCTTCCATTGGAACGCCGTTCAGCCGGCGCTGCCTGGCGGGGAGTCTACGTCTCTGCCGTCCGGCGTTCAATCGGGCGCGGCAGCGCGACGTTAGCCGGTGCGGTCGCATGGCACTGCGATTAGGATGCGGCAGCACGAAGCGCAGGAGAAAAGCATGAGAATTGGTGTCGATGTCGGCGGCACGAACACCGATGCGGTGCTGATGGACGGTGCAACGGTTGTCGCGTCCATCAAGGCACCCACCACCGCCGACGTGGGCGCGGGCGTGGTGGCCGCCATCGAGGGCGTGCTGGCCCGCTCCGAGGTCGCGCCGGAGACCGTCACCGGTGTGATGATCGGCACCACCCAGTTCACCAACGCCATCGTCGAGCGACGACGCTTGGTGCCGGTGGCCATCGTGCGGCTGGCGCTGCCGGCCACCGAGAGCCTCAATCCCCTGATCGACTGGCCGCGCGACCTGGTGGATACCATCGGCCGCAACGTCTACATGGCCAAGGGCGGCTACGAGGTGGACGGGCGCGAAATCTCGCCCCTGGACGAGGCCGAGATCGCCAACATTGCCCGCGATATCGCCGCCAAGGGGCTGGAATCGGTGGCGGTCTCCTCGGTCTTCGCGCCGCTCAACAGCGCGCAGGAGGACCGCGCCGCCGAGATCATCCGCGCCGAGCACCCGCAGGCCCAGATCACGCTCTCCAACGAGATCGGCCGGGTGGGGCTGATCGAGCGCGAGAACGCGGCGGTGATGAATGCTGCCCTGGTCTCGCTGTCAGCCAAGGTGGTGGGCGCGTTCCGCGACTCGTTGAAGGAACTCAAGATCGATGCGCCCTTCTTCATCAGCCAGAACGACGGCACCCTGATGAGCGCGGCTTACGTCGAGCGCTATCCGGTGCTGACCTTCGCCTCGGGCCCGACCAACAGCATGCGGGGCGCGGCCTTCCTCTCCGACAAGGAGAACGCCGTCGTGGTCGATATCGGCGGCACTACCACCGATGTCGGCGTGCTTGCCCGGGGCTTCCCGCGGGAGTCGGCGGTCGCGGTCGATGTCGGTGGGGTACGGACCAACTTCCGCATGCCCGATGTGCTGGCGATTGGGCTCGGCGGCGGCAGTCTGGTGCGGGGCGACGACAAGGTGACCGTCGGCCCGGATTCGGTAGGCTTCGAGCTGACGGAGAAGGCGCTGGTCTTCGGCGGCGACACGCCGACCGCCACCGATGTCGCCGTCGCCTCCGGCCTCGCCGACATCGGCGACCGTAACGCCGTCGCCGGACTGAACGGCGCCGCGGTGAAGCGCGGACTGGATGCCATCCACACCATGGTGGAGGACGCGATCGACCGCATGAAGACGAGCGCGGAGCCTGTGCCCGCGATTCTGGTGGGCGGCGGCAGCATCCTGATCGAGCGCGATCTGGCCGGCGTCTCCACCTTGAGCGTGCCCGAGCACTCGGCGGTCGCGAACGCCATCGGCGCCGCCATCGCCCAGGTGGGCGGCGAGGTGGACCGTGTCTTCTCCTACGAGCAGGAGGGCCGCGAGAACGCCATCGCCCAGGCCAAGAACGAGGCCCAGGCCAAGGCGGTGGATGCCGGCGCGGAGCCCGCCAGCATCGAGATCATCGAGGTCGAGGAGATCCCTCTTGCCTACCTGCCCGGCGCCGCCTGCCGGGTCCGAGTCAAGGCGGTGGGCGATCTCGCGGAAGGCTGAGCGGCAGCCAAGCAGGAGCGATAGCGAAAACATGCCAACGATGAAGATGCACCTCGACCTGCTGCCGGATTTCCTGCGCGGCACGGCCTTTCTCGGCACCGGCGGCGGCGGCGATCCCTATGTCGGCGGGCTGATCCTCAGGCAGAAGCTGGAGGAAGGCGCCGACATCACCATCATGGACCCGATGGAGCTCGATGACGACGACTTCGTCGTCTCGGTTGCCAACATGGGCGCGCCCACCGTGATGGTCGAGAAGATCCCGAGCGCGCACGCCATGGTGGAGTGCCTGCGCTCGATCGAGCGCGAGAAGGGCCGCACGGCCACCGCGCTCATCTCCGCCGAGGCCGGCGGTATCAACGGCACGCTGCCCATGGTGATCGGAGCCATGACCGGGCTGCCGGTCGTGGACGGCGACGGCATGGGGCGCGCCTTCCCCGAGTTGCAGATGTGCACCTTCGGCGTCTACGGCGTGCCTGCGTCCCCCATCGTGCTGCGCGACGAGCACGGCAACGAGGTCATCGTGCGCGCCCGCAGCAATCTCGAATCCGAGTGGTTCGCTCGGGTGGTGTGCACCCGCATGGGCACCAAGTCGGAGATCGCGCTCTATTCCATGTCGGGCAAGGAGGCGAAGGAGACCGGCGTCCTCTACACCACCACGCTCGCCATGGAGATCGGCCGCTCGATCCGCGAGGCCCGCGAGACCCAGAGCGACCCCTTCGCCGGGCTCCAGCAGTACTTCCAGACCTCCCGCGACAAGCGCTTCTGCACGGTGCTGTTCGAGGGCAAGGTGGTGGACCTGCTGCGCGAGACCACGCGCGGCTGGGCCATCGGACGGGTGATCTTCGAGGGGATCGGCGAGAGCGTGGGTGAGCAATTGGAGGTGCGCTTCCAGAACGAGTTTCTGGTGGCTCAGCAGGGCGAGCGCATGCTCGGCATGGTGCCAGACCTGATCTGCATCCTCGATCAGGAAAACGCCGAGCCGATCACCACCGAAGGGCTCAAGTATGGCCAGCGGGTGCGCGTGGTGGGCGTGAGCGTGCCGCCGGTGATGCGCACGCCCGAGGCGCTCGACGTGTTCGGCCCCAAGTACTTCGGGATCGCGGACGTCTACACGCCGATCGAAGAGCTAGTCTGAGCGGCCAAGCGGGGATCAGTCGATCAGTAGCTCGCCGCTTGCAACGGTCCAACCGATCACTGTCTCGACTCCGTCGGCAAGCTCCGGCTGGTCTGGCCGGTTGGGCACCTCCGCCACGATCTCCTGGCCTTCGACCTGCATGCGGTAGCGGATGATCGCGCCCTGATAGCTACGGTCAACCACGGTGGCGGTGAGCCTGGTACCGTCGATGGCCTCGGCACCTGAGCCGATGAGCACACGCTCCGGCCGCACCACGAAGCCGACCGACTGGCCGGCCTCGATCCCGTCGCGGCGGGGCACGGCGAACTCGACCCGGCCCACGGCGATGCGGCACTCGCTTCCGTCCACCGCCGCGACGCGTGCTTCGAGGATGTTGGATTCGCCGATGAAGTCGGTGACGAAGCGGTCGGCCGGATGCTCGTAAATCGTATCGGGTGCGCCGATCTGCACCACCTTGGCCCGGTTCATCACCGCGATCCGGTCGGACATGGTCAGCGCCTCGCCCTGATCGTGGGTGACGTAGACGGTGGTGATGGCGAGCGACTGCTGCAGCCCCTTGATCCAGTACTTCATTTCCTCCCGGAGCTTCTTGTCGAGCGCGCTGAGCGGCTCATCGAGGAGGAGGATCTTGGGCTCGGTGATGAGCACCCGGGCGAGCGCCACGCGCTGCTGCTCGCCGCCGGAAAGCTCGCGCTGGTAGCGCCTCTCGTAGCCGTCGAGGTTGACCTGCTCGAGCGCCTTGCCGACGCGGCCGCGAATCTCCCGCTTCGGCACCTTCCGCATCTTCAGGCCGAAGGCGATGTTGTCGAACACCGTCATGTGCGGAAAGATCGCGTAGTTCTGGAAGACGATCCCGATCCCCCGCTTCTCCGGCGGGAGCAGGGTCATGTCCTCGCCGCCGATGAAGACCTGCCCCTCGTTCGGGCGAACGAAGCCCGCGATCATGCGGAGCGTCGTGGTCTTGCCACAGCCGGACGGCCCGAGGAGGGAGAAGAACTCCCCCTCCTCGACCCGGAGCGAGACGTCGTCGACCGCGAGGGTCTCGCCGAAGCGCTTGGTCAGGCCCGTAAGCTCGACGTCCGACACGCGCCGTTCCGTTCAGCCGACCGGCAAGAGGGCTTTAGCCGCCGAAGATCTCGTTGGTGGTCTCGACGATGTCGTCCTCGTTGTCGAGATACCAGTTCCAATCCGGGATCCAGAGCCCCTCCATAGCGCCGGCGGTATTGGCAACGCCCTTGCTCGCGAGGTTTTCCGACACCTCCGCCTTGCCGTTGGTCGGCCGCAGATAAAATATGGAGCCGGCCTTCGACTGGTAGCCGGGGTCGAGCGCCTCGTTCATCAGCGCATAGCCGAGCTTCTTCTGCATCGGCTCGGCGTAGCGGCTGATGGTCTTGGTCTGGGTCAGGATCGGCTTGGCGTCCCAGATGACGGGGGCGACGGAGATGCCCTTATCCATCTGCAGGTAGACTTCGCCTTCCCACTGAACGCCGAGGTGCACCTCGCCGCGCTCCACCAAGGTCTGCATGTTGCCGGTGAAGTCGCTGATCTTCATCGGCATGGCCCGCTCCATGGCGTCGAAACCGGCATCCAGGTCTTCCGGCCCCTCGCCCCAGGCGGCGCTGGCGGTGATGAAAAAGACCATCTGCAGGGTGTTGGACGTGATGTAGGTGGCGCGATTGCCGGCGAAGCGGTCCTCCCAGAAGGACTTGAAGTCGGCGGGCGCGGGATCCACCAAGTCGGTCCTGTACACGTAGGCGTACTGGCCAAAGGCCCAGGTCACGCCGATGCCGTTGCCGAAGGCGAAGTCCCAGCAGTCGTTCGCATTGGGTACGTTCGCCTTGATGTCGTCGATCGGCAGGAAATAGTCGCCCGCCCGTGCGGTCTTCATCATCTCGGGCAGGTTCCAGTTGCACATGTCGAAGGCCGGGTCTTCCGGCCCGCCGGCCACGTACTTCGGGAACCAGGGCCACGAGGAATCGTAGGCGATGGTGCAGTTATAGGTCTTCTCGAACTCGTTCAGCTGGGCGTCGCGGACGAACTCCTCCCAGAAGCCGCCCCACTCGCCGAGGGTGAAGGTGGCGCCGCCCGCATCGAAGGGCTCGCCGTCCCAGTGCACGTCTTGCGACCAGGAATGGTTGATGTTGAAGAGCCCGAACTTGGTCGAGGCCGCTACCGCGCCGCCTGCCGCGAGCCCCTTGAGGACGTTGCGGCGCGACGGCTTGAAAGTGCGCTTGGCGGTCATCGTTCATTCTCCTTTGGTCGATTGCATCGTCGGTTACGAGAACTTGATTCCGGCGAAACGCCGGATGTTGATGAGTCGCGAAGTGAGCAGCATCGAGACCACGACCAGCGCAATCGCGAAGATGCCCGCCGCCGCCGCCGTCGGCTCGAACGTGTATCGCAGCGAAATATAGAGGGCGATCGGCAGCGGCGTATAGTTCGGCGTGCTCAGGAAGAGCGACACGTCGAACTGCCCGAAGGACACGATGAAGGCGAAGATCGCACCGGCTGCAACGCCCGGCCCGATGATCGGCAGCGTCACCTTGCGGAATGCCGTCCAGGGACCGGCGCCCAGGCTGCGGGCGGCCTCTTCCAATGCGATGTCGAAGTTGAAGAGCGCGGCCGAGACCGTGCCGATCACGTAAGGCGCCGTCACCAGCACGTGGCCGATGATGAGCCCCGGCAGGGTGCGCGAGAGCCCGATGCCGCTGGAGACGTAGAAGACGTAGAGCGCGAGGCCCAGCACGATCCCCGGCAGGATCAGCGGCGAGAGGAAGTAGGCCCTGAGCAGGTTGCGGCCGGGGAAGGTCATGCGCGTGAGGAAGATCGCCGCCATGGTGCCGAGCGTGGTCGAGATCACCATGACCACCACGGCGAGCCAGAGGCTGAACACGTAGGCGTCGAGAAACTCGCTCGCCTCGAAGAAAGCGAAGATCCAGCGGAGCGAGAGCCCTTCCGGCGGCCAGGTCAGATGGTCGCCGGAGTTGAGCCCGGCCAGCACCACGATGACGACGGGAAGCAGGAGCACGACGAAGGCGATCCACGCGCCGATCTGCAGCGGCAGCGCGACCGCCGGCTCCTCGCGCGACCCGTTGCGCCGGCCGAACGGCCTCCAGCCACCGCCGCGCGGCGCGGGCCCCGTATCCGTCACCATCTCTGCCATCTCAGGCCCGCCCGCCTGCGGTGCGCGCCGCGAAGCGCTGATAGACGTAGACCGCGATCATGCTGGTGACAAAGAGCACCACCGCGATGGTCGCGCCGAACTGCCACTTACCCATCTCGGCGATCTGCTGATAGATGTGAAGCGGCATCACGATCACCTTCCAGCCGCCCATCAGCGCCGGCACCACGTAGGACGAGATGGAGATCGCGAAGACCAGCAGCGTGCCGGCGAGGATGCCAGGCATGCTAAGCGGGAAGGTGATGCGCCAGAAGGTGGTCCAGCGGTTGGCGCCGAGGCTTCGCGCCGCCTCCTCCAGCGACGGGTGGATGCTTCGGATGATGCCGATCAGCGAGAGCACCATGAAGGGCAGGGTGAACTGCACGAGCCCCACCACCGCGCCGAAGAAGTTGTACATCAGCGGCAGCGGCTCGCGGATGGCGCCGATATCGCGCAGGACGCCGTTGATGATCCCGTTGTCGCCCATCAGCACCATCAGGCCGAAGAGGCGGATCACCATGTCGAGCTGCATCGCGCTCAGCACGAGGATCATGTAGAAGGTGTTGCGCCCCGGATGCTTGGTCTTGGCGACGAAGTAGGCGAGCGGGTAGCCCAGCGCCAGCGTGCACACCGAGACGATCGCCGCGAGCCCGATCGAGCGTATCGCCGCCTCGTAGTAGAGCGAGCGGTTGAAGAAGCGGATGTAGTTCTTGAGCGTGAAGTCCCACTGGATGTCGACCACGCCCGCGATCGACTTGTCGAAGGAGATCAGGAACAGCGAGACGGTCGGGATGACAAAGAAGATCAGGAAGAAGGTGAAGGCCGGCAGCACCAGCCAGTAGAACTTGGCATCGGCGAAAAAGCGCCGAAGGTCCGGCAGCGGGAGCTTCGGCCCCGCCTCGGCGGCAGCAAGCGCCATCTATCTGTCTGCTCTCCAAGCGTTCAGGACACCGATGTTGCCCCAACGCCCTGCCCGCGCCAACCCGTCGGGTAGCAACCCGATGCTCGAGTCTATGGAGCATGCTGCTCGCGTGTCAGTCGACCAAATGGATAGGTCCGCATCTCGTTCGGATAGGTGGTCGTGCCCAACAAAGACACGAGCCTTGTCTCCGACGGGCCGGGACGTTGCGCCAGAAGGCGTCGGCATTGAGGCAGACGCCGAAGGTCGTGTTGCCGGGGAGAAGCGGCGTGTCGCCCATCGCCGCGTGTTCTTCGGACGTGAACGGGCGCTCGACGGTGCGGCCCTGGCCAGGCATCACGGCGTCGCCTTGGTCGTGGTGGTCCCGGCCGGCGACGACTGCGAAATCGTCTCCCACCATGTTGCGTCCGCTGATCCTGCCCGGCGCCACACTCCCCGTCGCCCGGTAGCGCGCAACCCACTTCGGCACCGATGAGACGCTGACACCGAAGCGCGCAGCCACCTGGCGAATCGGCTCGCCCGCCAAATGGGCCTGCACCACGCGCTCTCGAAGATCACTGGAATAGGGCTGTGTCATCCATGCTGGCCTCCTCCACCAGTAGCCAGCTTGAATCACATTCCCTAACTAATGGGAATTCCAACTGATTCTCTCAACCACGGATATGCTCTAACAACAGTCACGCCTCGATTCAGGGATCGATGCCGACGGCGAATTGGGCCAGGGCCTGCTGCAGGTGCTCGGCCATCGCATGAGCTGCGACAGTCGGTTTGCGCTCGGAGGGTGCAATCAGGCACAGGCGCAGGGTCGATAGGGGCTCTTCCTCGAGCGGCACTGCGACCAGGCGCCCGTTGGCCAGCTCCTCGGCGAAGCCCAGGCGCGTGTAGAAGGCGATGCCGACACCGCGCAGCAGCAGGCGCTTCAGGACGGCCAGAGTGTTGGAGATCGCCACCGGCTTGTGCGCGTTCTTGAAGGCCTCCATCTCCTCACCCAAGAAGAGTTGCATCGAACCCAAATTATCCTGGTACATCAGCGGGTGGGCGCCGCACTCGTCTAAGGAAACGGTCTTGCGCGCCGCCAGCGCGTGATCCGGGGCCATGATGGCGCACATGGGGCACGGAACGTCCTTGAGAACGGCAATTCCACGACGCAAGGCCGGTGAGAAGGTCAGGCCGAGATCCGCGTTGCCCTGGGTAACCGCGTGCATGGTCTCGACCGGATCGCAGGCCGTCACCCGGATTTGTACCGCCGGATGGACGGCAATGAACTCGGCCAGCGCTTCCGGCAGGAATTGCACATTCAGACTGTCCAGGGTGGTGATGGTGACGTCACCGCTGACGACGCCGCGCAGCTTGTCGATGTCGCCGCGCAGCCGGGCGAAATCGTGCAGAGTGGCTCGTGCATGGCATAGCACCAGCTGCCCGGCATCGGTTAGCCGCATCCCATCGGGTCGCCGCTCGAACAGCGGGGTGCCGAGGTAGTCCTCAAGCTTGAGAATCTGCCGATTGACGGCAGAGGGCGAGATATGGAGACGTTCCGAGGCGCGGCGAATCGAGCCGTCCTCGGCGACTGCCTCGAAGTACCGCAACACCGCCGCGTGCATTGATTCTCAGGTTCCGCTCGCCACGTCTCCACGGCGAATCATCGAAGAAATCGGAGGTGACGGCAATGCGGACTGCTGGCCGTGTAGAAGCGGCCGTCTTGCGGAGCGCGTCAGTCGCCTCTCCACACAGGCTCTCGCTTCTCCCTGAACGCTTGCACCCCTTCCCGAGCATCCCGGCTCTGCAGCGCTGCGATGAGGCTCGGCAGGCGGGCGTTGCGGGCCTCCGCGACTGTCAGGTGTCCGGTGTCGTGGACGGACCGCTTGATCGCCTTCAGGCTGAGCGGCGCGCAGGCGACGATGTCGTCGATCCACGACTGGACGGCGCCGTCGAGCGCGTCTTCCGGCACGACCTGATTGATGAGGCCGCAGGCGAGCGCGTCTGCCGCGCTCATGCGCCGGCCGGTGAGCAGCAATCCCAAGGCCTGCGCGCGCGGGATCAGGCGGGGCAGGAGGATCATGCCGTCGAGCGGCAAGCGGCCAACCCGCGGCTCGGGCAGGCCGAAGGAGGCGGTCTCGGCGGCGACGACGAGGTCGCAGCCGAGCACCATCTCGAAGCCGCCGCCAAGGGCGAGGCCGTTAACCCTGGCGATCAGGGGGACGGACAGGCGGCCGCCGAGCGCGATGCCACCGAAGCCGTGGTCGCCGGTGCCGGCCCAGTAGGCCAAGCCCTCGGGACCATCTTCCTTCATGTCGGCGCCGGCGCAGAAGGCGCGGCCCGCACCGGTCAGCACGACGCAGCGGATCGCCGGGTCCGCGTCGATCGCGGTCCAGATGTCGTCAAGAGCCGCCGCAGATGCGGAGTCGATGGCGTTCAGGCGCTCCGGGCGGTTCAGCGTGACCCGGGCGATGCCGTCGGCGACATTGAAATCGACGCTCACGCCGCGTGCTCGCTGGCATGTGCCGGCGCCAGCACCTCGTCGGTGTGCTCGCCGAGCGTGGGCGGCGCGCGCCGCACCGCGAACGGCGCCGCCGACATCTCGATGGGGGAGGCCACGAGGCGAACGGGCCCGCCGGCGGTCGGTTCGAGTTCCACGACCATTCGGTTGCAGGCGGTCTGGGGGGCGTCCAACGCGTCTTCCAGAGTCACCACCGGGGCGCAAAGGATATCGACCTCATCGAGCCGCGCCAGCCAGTGTGCGGTGGTGTTGCCCGCGAAGCCCAACCGAAAAACCGCCTGCAGTTCCGCCCTGTGAACCGTCTGCTGCTCCAACGTGGCGTATTTGGGATCGGCGGAAAGATCGTCGATGCCGAGCGCCTGGCAGATGTCGCGTAGCGGGTTCTGCTTGAACGCACCCACCATGACGACGGCGCCGTCGGTGGTCTCGAACACGCCGGAGAGCGGCATGGCGGCCCAATTCAGCTCGCGCCCCCGCATCATCCACATCGCCGCTTCCTGCATCTGCATCGCCAGCATGGAGTTGTAGAGCGAGACCGAGACTTGCTGGCCCTCCCCGGTCCTCTCGCGCTGCAGCAGCGCGAGCAGGATCCCCTGCACCAGGTGCATGCCGGCGCTGTAATCCGCGAGCGCGGTGGGATAGATCGAAAGCGGCAAGGTCGGGTCGGCACGGCGATGCATCGCGCCGCTCATGGCCTGGGCAAGCACATCCTGGCCGCCCTTGTGCACGTAGGGTCCTTCCGGACCAAAGCCGGTGCCGACCGCGTAGATGATGCGCGGATTGAGGCGGCGCAGTTCGTCGTAGCCGAAGCCCATGCGCTCCATAACGCCGGGGCGGAAGTTGCTGACGACCACGTCCGCGCTCTCCACCAGTTGCAACGCTGCCTGCCGGTCCGTTTCCGACTTCAGGTCGAGCGCGACGCTGCGCTTGTTGCGGTTCAGGCTGGCGAAGACCGGGTTGTTGCCGCCGTCCGGGTCCTCGCCCACGCTCCAGCGCGAGAGATCGCCGGCGCCGACTCGCTCGATCTTGATCACGTCGGCGCCGTAGTCGCCGAGCATCTGGGTGCAGCACGGCCCCATCATCACCTGGGTGAAGTCGAGCACCCGCACGCCGTCGAGGGGAAGCGGATGGTCGCCGGACTTGCCTGTATCGAGGGTCATCAGGCGGCCGCCGTCACGAGTGCGTTCGCGGCCGGCCGGTCGCCGGGGTCCGCCCCTTGCGCCCGCATCTGCTTTTGGATGCCGCGCGCATCGACATCGCGCACCAGGATACCGGCATTGAGGGCCTGGGCCGCGGCAATACCAGCGGCCTCGCCCATGGCCATGCAGGGCGGGATCTCGCGGCTGATCTTCTGGGCCTGCGACGTCGCCGAATAGTGCCGGCCCGCCACCAGAAGCTGGTCCACACCCTGGGGCAGCAGCGCGCGGTAGGGTGTGTAGTAGTCGCGGCCCCGGCAGACGCTGTCGTGGAAGTGCACGCGCTCCTTCACGTCCTGCTTGGTGACCACGTATTCGCCTTCCAGCAGGCGGGTCTGGCGCACCCCGGTCTGGGGAGCGAAGTCCACGAAGTAGGCGCGCTCGAAGCCCGGCACACGCGCCCTGGCGAACTCCAGCACTGCCTGCATGCGGCGCCGGCCTTCGAACTCGGCCGCCGTGAGGTCCGCCACCTTGAGGCCGTCAAAGCCCGACATGTGCGGGCAGTTGCACCAGACGATACCGGGGAGCGGGGTCTTCAGCCACCAGTGCTGCCAGCAGCCACCGATCAGGCGCCGAGCCTGCCGATCGATCTCGGCGAAGCGCTCGGGCTCCTCGAACTGGAAACGCTCCGCCTCGTCCGTGTCCACGCCGCCCATGCGCGAGACCGTGGTGACGATGTAGGCGCCATCGGCGAAGGGCGCGCCGGCGCTGGCGGCCACGTCGAGGTCGCCGGTGGCATCGACGAGGATGCTTCCGCGAATGGCCTGTGCACCCTCCTTGGTCTCGACGATGACGCCGGCCGCGCGGCCGTCCTCGACGATCGTGGACTGGAACCAGCTGTGCAGCCTGAGTTCGACGCCAGCTTCCCGCACCATGTCGAGGGAAGCCTGCTTGAAGCCGTCGGGGTCGAAGGAGGCGGAGAAGATGATGGGATAGGGCTTGGTGTTGGCATAGAAGTCGAACAGGCCCCACCGGGACCACTTGCGCCACATCGCGTCGGTCATGCGCACGGCGGGGTCGCGGTCAGCCTCCGGCGGGTAGACACAGAGCCCCTTCGCGTGCATGCGCTCGATGATCTCCATGGCGAGGCCGCGCACGGAGATCTCCGTATCGTTGTGCATGTCGTCCAGCACCAGGACCATGCCGCCGGAGGCGAGGCCGCCGAGGTAGGGATAGCGCTCGACCAGGGTCACCTGCGCGCCGTTGCGTGCGGCGGAGACAGCCGCCGAGATGCCGGCGGGTCCCCCGCCCACCACCACCACGTCGGCGGTGGCGACGACCGGCACGCGGGTTTCCGGCCGGGTCAGGATTTCGGACGATGGCATGCGCTTGTCTCCAGCTGTCGCCGCAGTCGGCTCAGAAGACCTCACCGGGCTTCCACTTGAGCACCTGGCGCTCGACGAGTGACGTAATCACGAAGAAGGCCACCGCGAGCCCCGCGCCCAGGATCACCGTGGCGTAGAGCAGGGGGGCGCGGAAGTTGTAGGTGGCCTCGATGATGAGGGAGCCCAGGCCGTAGTTGGAGCCGATCCACTCCCCGACGATGGCGCCGATGACGCAGGTCGTCGACGCGATCTTCAATGCCGCGAAGAGGAAGGGCAGCGAGCTCTGCAGCCGGATCTTGAACAGGACCTCCCGGTCGTTGGCAGAGAGTACGCGCATCAGCTCCAGCATCTGCGGGCTCACCGCCTTGAGACCGCGTACCATGTTGACCAGGGTCGGGAAGAAGCAGATCAGCGCCGCGATGACGATCTTCGGCTCGTAGCCGTTGCCCAGCATCAACACCAGAATCGGCGCGATCGCGATGATGGGGATCGTGTTGATGAAGACCGCGATGGGATAGAACGCGCGCTCCGCCACCCCGCTGTGAACGAACCAGACCGCGAGCAGCACCGCGATGGTGTTGCCCAGCGCGAAGCCGCACACCGCCTCCAACAGGGTTGGCAGGAAATTGATCCAGAGTATGTCGCCTTGGTTGGCGAACACCACCAGCACCTGCCACGGGCTCGGCGCGATGTAGGTCGGTATCTCGAACCCGGTGACGATGAGGTGCCAGACAACCACCATGCCGACCCCAGCCCCGATGGCCGGCGCATAGCGGAAACGCCGCCTCGCTCTCGCTCGCCCGGCGCGGGCGGTTCCGCCTGCCGCGGCCTGCGGCCTGACGGCCTTGGCGCCGACTTCTGTCGTGGTCATCGCGGCAGCTCCAGGAGGGAGCGAAGGTGCGCCGTGACCTGCACGAAATCGAGCGTGTCGCGCATGCCGAGGGCACGTGGTGAAGCGAAGGAGATGTCAACATACTCGCGAACGCGGCCTGGCTGGGCCGAGAGCACCAGGCATTTCTGGCCAAGGAACGCGGCTTCCGGCACCGAATGGGTGACGAACATGATCGTGGTGCCGGTTTCCTTCCAGATTCGCAGCAGCTCCTCGTTCAGCTTGTCCCGGTTGATCTCGTCAAGGGCGCCGAAGGGCTCGTCCATCAGCAGCACGCGGGGGCGGCAGACGAGCGCCCGCGCGATAGAGACGCGCTGGCGCATGCCGCCTGAGAGCTCGTGGGGGAGCGCGTCGGCGCGCCCCTCCAGGCCCACCAGCGCCAGCAGCTCCTCCGGTTTCGCGTGCTGCTCGACCGCACCACCGCGCCGGCCGACCTCCAACGGTAGCCGTACGTTGTCGATGACGCTGCGCCAGGGCAGCAGCGTCGCGTCCTGAAAGACGAAGGCGAAATCCCGCGCCCGGCGGGCCTGCTCCGGCGTGCGGCCGAAGACGTTGATCGAGCCTGCGCTGATGGGAACTAGATCGGCGACGGCCCTGAGCAGCGTCGACTTGCCGCAGCCTGACGGTCCCAGCATGGTGACGAAGCCGGCTTCGGGCACCTCGAAGCCGACCCCGTCGAGCGCGGTGACGCTGCCGGCGTCTCCGTCGAAACGGACCGCCAGGTCGCGGACTGCAATCGCCGTGGCGGGGGAGGCTTTAGTGCAGCCCGACGCCACGGCGGCGGCTTGCGTCATCCGACCTCTTTCCTCACGGCCTCCGTGGCAGCAAGGATATCCAGGGTCATCACGTCGTCCAGCGTCGGCGTCGCGCCTTGGAACTGCTCCAGTTGGGCGTAGGTGTCGATCTGCGCCTGCCAGTTCGCCGGGTTCATGGCCGCCCAGCCCTCGGCTGCCGTCACGTCGTTGAACGAGAATCCGAGCACCGGTCCCACCGCATCCAGCTCGCTCGCGCGATCGAGGTTCTGGTACTCGGCGACGAGATGGTCGACACCGGCCTCCGGGTTCTTGCGCACCTCGCCCCAGCCGCGCGCAGTCCCGGTGAGGAAGCGGGTCAGCACGTCCGCGTGGTCAGCCAGCATCTCGTCGGTGGCGTAGTAGACATTGGCGTAGAGCTGGATGCCCGCGTCCCACAGCATCATGTCGACGCGGTCGTCGCCAAGGATCTTCAGCGCATTGGTATTGGTCATCCAGCCGGTGACGGCGGCAGCCTGGCCGGTCATCACCTGGTTCATGTCACTCCCCATCTTGACGATCTCAACCTGGTCCTCGGCGATGCCGTTCTTGGCCAGCAACGCCCGGAGCAGGATGACCGCCGTGGGCTGCGTGGCGATCGTCTTTCCGATCATGTCCTGGGGCGTGTTGATGGGATTGCTCGCGAGCGAGAAGTAGGTGAAGGGATGCTTCTGGTAGCCGGCGGCGAAGGCCTTGACCGGGATGCCGGCAGAGCGCGCCAACATCAGCGACGGGCTGGATGAGAGATGCCCGACCTGCGCCCGCCCGGCCGCCACCGACGCGACGCCGTCCACGCCAGGCCCGCCCGGCGTGACCTCGAGCTCGATGCCGAGCGCGTTGTAGATGCCCGTTCGCTTGGCCACGACCTCGCCCATGATGCCGTTGCTGGCGAGCCAGCCGAGTTGCATGTTGACCTTCGCCGCGTCGGCACCAAGCGCCTCCACGCTGATAAAGGACGAGGTGGCGGCGACGCCGCCGAGAGCGGCTGCGCTTTTCAGGATCTGGCGCCGATTGAGCGATCGGTGTGATTGCGAGTGCTCTGCCATGACTAGACCTCCCGATTGGCAATGTGGTTTCACGCGAAGTACGCGACTTCCGTCCCGCTAACCTTCTTTGGAGCGCCCGCGCGCTTCGTTCTCGCCTATGGGTGCGAGGCACCGGCGTCCTGTTCTCACCGTCCCCCTTTCGATTTTCCGATGCAGGTGACCGTGCCTAGCGATTCAGGCGTCGTTTCGCAGGATTTTCCCGTGGATCGTGTCTGATCACCCGCTGCTGGAGAGATCGTAGTCCCGTGGTGGTGTTCAGCGGAATTGCTGTTTTCCGTTCTCTTCGTTGCCGAATTTGCAACGCTCCGGCCACTGCGATCGTCGGCGAGACTCGCCGTCAGTTGGTATCCGTGGTGCCAGTGCTGTGGGCGTACGCGCTTTATCTGCGGTCGTTCTTCGACATGCCGAAGTGGAGTTTCTCCGGAAGTGCGTCACGCAAACGGGAGAAGCACCGTCGAGCCGGTGGTGCGCCGCTCCCCCGCATTTCTCACCACAATCACGGCCCCCGTCGATGCACCACCCGGTCTTCGGCGAGCCGCGCGATGTCGGCTTCGTCGTAGCCGAGCTCTGCCAGGATCGCCGCGTTGTCGGCGCCGAGCCAGGGCGCGATGGACCGGATCTCCGCCGGGGTCTCGGCGAAACGGGCCGCCGGCCTGGGCTGGCGCACCCGGCCGAGACCGGGGGCCTCGCGCACCTCGATGATCCCGTTCTCGACCACCTGGGCGTCCGCGATCACCTCGGCGCGGCTGAGCACCGGCGCGGCGGGGACGGTCTCTCGGTCGAACCTGGCAAGGATCTCCGCCGTCGGCCACCTGGCGATCTCCTGGTTCATGATGGTCCGGCGCTCGGTCCGATTGTGGCCGCGCGCGGCGGCGGTCTCGAAGCGCGGGTCCTCGATCAACTCCTCGCGGCCGAAGGCGCGGCACATCCCCGCCCATTCCGCGTCCGTGACGGCCGCTGCGGTGATATAGCCGTCGGCGGTCTGGAAGATCAGATCGGGACCCGCCTGTTCCTGCGCCGGATCCTGCTCGTTCTCGAGAAAGGTGAGCGGCGCGCTCGCCTCCGGCCACAGATAGGCGACCATGGTGTCGAGCATGGCGAGGCGGACGTGCTGGCCCTTGCCGGTGCGTTCGCGCGCGAACAGCGCCGCCGTGATCGCCTGCGCCGCTGTCAAAGATGTCGTCTTGTCGGGAACGATGGTGCGCACCATGTGCGGGCGGCCCGTCTCGTTATCGGTCTGGATGTCGCAGAGCCCGCAAAGCGCCTGGATGACCGAATCGTAGACCCGCTGGTGCGCATAGGGCCCCAACTCGCCGAAGCCGCTGATCGAGACGTAGACGATGTCGGGCTTGAGATCCCGAACGATATCTTCGCCGAGGCCCATACGCTCGATCGCGCCGGGGCGGAAGTTCTGCACCAGCACGTCGGCGGTCTCCACGAGCTTGCGCACGATGGCGAGTCCTTCGGCGGTCTTGAGGTCGACGCAGAGCGAGCGTTTCGAGCGGTTGCAGGACAGGAAGGTGGCGGACATGCCGCGGTGGACGACACCGTACTGGCGCATGATGTCGCCGGCCGGCGCTTCGATCTTGATCACGTCCGCGCCCTGGTCGGCCAGCATCATGGTCGCCACCGGGCCCGAGACCATGGTCGTCAGGTCGAGCACGCGGATGCCGTCGAGCGGGCCAGGCATGGCTCAGATCTCCGGCGCGCTGCGCCCGCCATAGTTGCGCGGATAGGTCTCCGCATAGGCCGGGCGCGCCCGCATGCGGATGCGGTAGTCGCGCAGCCAGCCCGGCAAGGCGAGCTCGTAGTGCTCGGCGGCATCCAGGCAGGACATGAAGAGAATGTCGGCGACGCTGATCTTCTCCCCCATCAGGAACTGGCCTGCGCCGGTGATCCGTTCCTCCATGCATTCCAGCTGGTGGTCGAAGTACTCGATTGCCGCGCGGACGGCGATCGGCGAGGCGCCGTATATCTCGACCAGGTCGCCGTGACGCCGGATGCTGTAGATCGCGTTGGCGTCGAGCTCGCTCATGGTGAAGAAGCACCATTCGAGCAGCCGCGCCCGCCCGAGCGCGTCGTCGGGCACATAGACGTGATCCGGTACCGGAAAGGTCTCGGTCATGTAGGTCATGATCGCTGCGCTCTCGGTCAGGCAGACGTCGCCGTGGACCATCGCCGGAATCTTGTGCCGCGGGTTGATGGCCAGGAACTCGGCGGTCCTGGTCTCGCCGGTGCGCGGGCCGATGGGGCGGTGCTCGTAGTCGAGGCCCAATTCTTCTGCGAGCCACAGGGTGCGGTGGGTCCGCATCGTGCAGGCGCCCCAGAGGACGAGATTTTGCGTCGTCATGTCATGACTTCCAGAGTGTCCAAGACTAGATGCGGTTGTGGCCCCGGCGCTCCGAGCAGCAGGATAGCCTCGGTTCCGTACGCTAGGGTAGGCGTTGAGCGCGAAGAACCAGTCGATTGCCGCGCCGGGGAACGCAGACGTCCCGCACGCCGATCGGCACCATTTGCGACGAGCCCTGGCGCTCGACTGGCTGGAGACGGTCGATTGGAGCCGAGAGCCTTTACCCAACACTGCCCTGGGAAGTCCGACTGCCCCCGGGGCCTCTCAACTACCCACTGTTGAGTCAGTCCCATTCTTGATCATGTCCAAGTCCTTCAAGGCACGGTAGGTGATGGTGGCGTGTCGCAGGTAGACATAGCCTTTCCAGAGCAGTTGGGTTCCCGGCAGAGGCTGGTGTTTTCGTGGATCGAAGCCAGCGAACCTTGCGACGTCGATGACGAAGGTGCGGATATCCGGGGGCTTGTCTGGCGGCGGGCGGGCTCGAACCATGCCGTAGGCCATCAGCCTGATGTAGAGGATGGCGATTTCGTCGTCGGAGACGATGTGGTTGGCCGGAATGTCCGGCGTGTCGCGCGCGATCCGTTCGAGATCGAAGACGTGGCAGGCGGTGATGGCATCGAAGGCGACGCACTTTCGCAGGTCATCGGCGTGGTCGAGCTTTCGGTCCTCGACGCGGGTGCCGGTCTTCAGGACCTTGAAGTACTCCTCGATGGTCCATCGGCGCTCGTACCAGGTGACGACGGTCTGGGCGGTCTCGGCGTCGGCGCTGCCCTCGGTGCTGAACAGCAGCCAGTTGAGCGGGTCCTTGCCGGCGGGCGGGTTGGGTTCGGTCGCGGACACGGCGAGCACGTCGACCGGCTCCGGGCTCTCGGCGTCGCGCGGTGGCGCCAGGCTGACCCTGGCGGCGCGCAGCTCGAGCGTTGCCGTACGCCTGGACCGCGCCCGCTTGCCGCCGCAGGCGCCGATCTCCACGGTCTTGCCGGCAAGGCGCGGGAGAGCGGCGACATGCTTCCACAGGTCCTCCTTCTCGCCGGTCTCCAGGATGACCTTTCGTCGCCGCGAACGGTTCGCGCGCACGAGGAGCCCGGCGCCTTGGGACACCGCAGTTTCGAGCAACGCCCAGATGTCGGCTTCCCGGTCGCAGACCGTGACCACCTGTGTCGCGGGACAGGCGCGGGCCAACTCCTGCGCGCGGTCGTGCCCGTGCTCCCAGCGCACGCTCTCCCTGTCCTCGTCATTGCCGTCGCGGAAGGTCGCATCGAGCGCGAACACGCCGAGCGGCCGCCCGGCCACGTTGACCGCCAAGCCGACATGCGCCACCAACCCGCAGGCGCCCTTGCCGCCGCCGCCCACCCCGACGAGGCCTTCGGTCGCCGCGAGCCCGTCGTAGTTCAGCGTGGTGGTGTCCTGGATCGCGAGAACGATGTCCTCAAGCTGGCAGCGCTCCACCATCGTTGCCTGGTGCGGCTCCAGGATGTGCTCCATGCTCACCTTCCCGCTCGACAGCAGTCGGTAGGCCGCCTTGCCCCATCTTTGCCACTTTTCGGTCCCGAAGGCCTGATTTTGGGTAGCCTTTGGGATCTAAGGCACTGATTTTGTTGGATTGTGTTTTGGGAAGTCCATTGTAGTGCCATAATCTTTGGTCTGTGGGCCGGCGCTCCTTGACAGTCCGCAAACTGTCCGTGACCCTGCCGCCATGTTCATTCGCAAAACCCTCACCGGTCGCGGAGACGGTGGCGAGCGCTATGCCACCTACCGCCTCGTGCGCAGCGAACGCATCGGCGGAAGGGTGCGCCAGGTCACGCTCCTCAATCTCGGCGCCGACTTCGGTGTGCCCGAGGAGCAATGGCGCGAATTGGCGCTTCTGATCGAAACCCTTCTCGCCGGCAGCGAGCCGCTGCTGGAGCCGGATGCCGCCTTGCGCCCCGTCGCCGAGGACGTCGTACGGCGGCTTCACGCCCGCGATCTCGGCGCGTCGCGGCCCGGGGACGAGAGCGACCTGGCCACGGTCCGTCTCGATAGCCTCTCCCACGAACAGGTCCGCTCGGTGGGCTGCGAGCGCCTGGCTCTCGCCGCGCTTGACGACCTTCGCTTCATCGAGACGCTGGAGAGGCTGGGCGCAAGTGAGCGCGACGCACGCATCGCGGCGGCACTGGTGGTCGCGCGCATGATCCATCCCTCCAGCGAGCGCGAGGCCTTCCGCTGGCTGAGCGCGAACAGCGCGACCCTGGAGTTGCTCGATGTCGACAGCGGCAAGTCGCTCACGCTCAGCAAGCTCTACCGCATCGGCGACCTCTTGTGGCGTCACCGCGCGGCGCTTGAAGAGGCGCTGTGCGCCCGGGAGCGCGATCTCTTCGGCATCCCCGACACCATCGTCTTCTTCGACCTGACCAACACCCATATGACCGGACGGCCCAGCTCCGCGCTGGCCCGCTTCGGGCGCTCGAAGCAGAGGCGTGACGATTGTCCGATCGTGACCCTGGCCCTGTCGCTGAACCAGGCCGGCTTTCCGCAGCACAGCGAGATCCTGCCCGGCAACATCTCCGAGCCGGCCACTCTCGCCGACGCCATCGGGCGGCTGGAATGCCAAGCGCGCGGCAGCAACGCCCCCAGGCCCACGGTCATCATGGACGCCGGCATCTCCACCGAGGCCAACCTCGCCTGGCTGCGGGCGGGCGGCTATCACTGGATCACCGTTCGCCGCGGCGTCTCGGCGCCGCCCGGGCGCGAAGCCGATGCCGCCTTCGAAACCCGGGCCGGCCACGATGCCCGCGCCTGGCGTCTCGCGGCAGGGGACGACGAAGCGCACCTGTGCGTCTGGAGCCATGAGCGCCAGCAGAAGGACGAGGCCGTGCTCGCCCGTCAGCGTCACAACTTCGAGGACGCCCTGCGCGCCCTGCATGGCGGGCTGTCGAAGAAGAACCACATCAAGCAGTTCACCAAGGTGATGGAGAAGCTGGGCCGGCTGAAGGAAAGGTACAGGCGCGTCCACCGTCAGTACGACATCGAGGTCGAGCCCGGAGAGAAGGGGCGGGCCAGTGCGGTCCGCTGGAGGCGCAACGCTCTCCATGCCGAGCGCGACCGCCAAGCGGGCATCTATGTGCTGCGCACCAGCCACGTCGAGTGGGATCTTGAAACCGTGGTCCGAACCTACTGGAAGCTCACAGAGCTCGAGGCCACCTTCCGCAGCCTGAAATCCGAAATCGGCCTGCGCCCGGTCTGGCACTCCAAGACCTCGCGCATCGCCGCCCACCTGTTCATCGCCGTCCTCGCCTACCACGCGGTTCATCTGCTGCGAACCCGTCTGGCGGCGCACGGCTTGCATGACCGCTGGAGTACGATCCGCGACAAGCTCGCGGGCTGGGTGCGTCTCACCTCCACCATCCGGGAGGTGGACGGAAACCGCATCGTCATCCGCCAGGATGCTCAACCCGACGCCGAGGCGCGCGTCATCGCGCAGGCGGCGGGCCTCACGGTGGATCCCCACAGGCGCCGGGCGGTGCTCCCGGGAGTGTCGCGATGAGCGCACAAACGTAGTGCCATAATCCCAGATGGGCCAGAAAATCAGCCCATCATCGCAACTACTTAGGTCGCAGGCGCGCGCCAAAATGGCAAAGATGGGTTGCGATCCGGCTTGGCCGGAAAGATCGCCGGGATCGCGGCCCCCGGGCGCTCCAGCCACGCCCGTCCCATGCGCTCGATCCGATCGCGGACCCGGCCGTCAGGATGCGTGCTGCGCGCATATTCCCGCCCCGCCCAGTCCGTGTCCTCGTCCATGTGCAACGCCGGCGCCGCACGGATATCCCGCGCCGGCTCGGCGCACAAGATGGCCTGCCAATCCGCCGCCAGCGGCTTCATCCACACCGTCCGCGCCGCCCCGGCGGCGGACCCCGGCGGCTGGCCCGAGGTGTGCTGGGGACAGCACCGCCAGCCCGCCGCCCGGTAGCAGGTGCCGGCATGCTCGGGGCCGACATAGCTGTAGGCCAGGACCGGGCGCGCGGTGTACGCCGCCTCCCAGTCTCCCGCCACGCGGCCGGCCGCCAGCTCCAGCACCCGCGAGGCCAGACCGTGGACGCGCACGCCGGGCAGAAGCAGGAAGCGATGGTTGTTGATCGCCAGCGGCAGGTTCAAAGCCCGCGCGTCCGCCGACCAGCCGATAAAGTCGTCGCGCGCCTTCTGGTGCCAGCTCGCGGCGCAAAACCCGATGCCGCCGAGGCGGCCATGAAGCGAGGAACGCACCCAGTAGCGCAGCTGCCCGCCCGGAGCCCGCGCCCAGCCCTGCGGGTGGTGCGTTGCAATCATCGCTTGCCACAGGCGCCGCTCGGCATCGCCGTCGACCAACTCCAGCGTCACCGAGCCCAAATCCGTGAGCCGACAGCGAAGCGAGAGATCGGGGAAGGCTTCGATGGCCGCACCCTCGCGACGCCCCCGGCCGAACGCCGCCCGCGCCGCCGGCAGCGCGAGCCCCAGCTTGTCCGCCAGAACCGGCAGAGCCTTGCGCGCCGACGCAAGGCAGTGCTCGCCCCGATCGCCGGTCCAGTCCTCCAGCGCGCAGAGATCGCGGGCAAGAGAACTGCGAGTGCGGCCCTCCTCCAGGACCGCCTTGCTCAACCACTCGATCGTGTCGGCGTGAAACTGGTGAAGGCCAACTTGCATGGCCCGATATGTATGCTGGGCCGCTCATTGAGTCAACTGTGGACCGGTGTGAGCCCCGGGGCGGATCCGCAGGGCGATTGGCCGACTCTGCTCAAGCCGCACAGCACGACGAGGCCTCGGGTCTTTGCAGGAGCCACCCAGGCCCGATGCGAAGCCGGATTCGACTTTACCTATTGGTGCGGTCACCTCGCCGGAGCGAACCACCAGACGCCTCCGGTGACCGCTAAGCCCATGTATGGTCAACCAATATCCCGCTATATGCCGGAATTATCCCGATATAGTGGTCCCTACGACCCGACTTGGAGGTGTGACGCCTTCCCGCTGAGATCGTCGCTCTCCGTCTCCAGAACGCCGTTGCCGAGCCCCTCCACCGCCATACGCGGCTCGTCCGTCACCACGTGCAGGACTGCAGCCCGCAGGTCCGCGTCGCTGTGGGCATTCCGGCGTCCTGCAGCAGGCCGAAGGGCCGGTCGGCTTCGACCGCGCGCAGTTGCCGGTGGTCGCCGACAAGGCCAGCCGCGCGACCGCGGCGGTCTCTCGATGTGACGTCCCCCGCGGGGCAGTCTTCGATCATGGCTGATCCAGGCCCTCCGTACCCATGCGCGTTGAGACGCTCCACGGTTGCCGCCGCAGCCCGCCCGCCGAACGAGTCCGTCAGCAGCGCCTTCAGCTCGTACTCGCGGGCGCCGCGCACCATCTCCCGCATCCTCAGCGCGACCAGGAAGGCGAGCGCGTTGCGGATGCGCGTCAGCGCCGCTTCCTGCTATTCCCCCGCCGCCGTGCGCCCGGCAATGTGTTGATAAGCGCGCTTTGTTGCCCCCGGAAATATAACAAAAAGGTCTTGCCTAGCTGAAGCTGTTGTGATGTGTGCTAAGGCTTGACATGGCAAAACCCACTCAGCTAAGAAATACTCCAACAAAATCAATGAATTACCGCGCTAATCAACGTCCAATCTGAGCGTTTAACAACAGTGGTGAGAAATGCGGATTAGGTCAGACTCGGAAGCCGCGAACTCGAACAGACGGCTTGGCAAGGCCGCCGCAAATTTAGCGCGACCGGTGTCTCTTCAAGAAATCGAAGACTGTTTTCTTAACCGTGCGTGACTCCAGGAGTTCGTGGCGAGTGCTCAAGCGTCCCTTCGAATAAACCACGGAGCGACTTCCATTCGACTTGCTGAGAAAACGATCGCACGAACCCCGGTTCCAGTGACTCTGGAACCACGGATCTTTGGCCCCCACCAGGGTCAGCACAGGCTCGGATTCCGGTGCGTTTACTCCAGCGTATTCGGTCCAGCCCGCGTGGCAGGTCCAGCCCTCAACAATCCGCGCTCGAAGGGAATGCTCACGGCGCGAAGATGAGAACGTTGCCGTCGTAATTCCCCCTTGGCTGAGCCCCATGAGGAAGACGTTCGAGCTGTCGACCCATGGAAGGGTCTTGGCCTTCGCAATGGCATAGCCAGCGTCATTCTGGCGCATCTTGAGCGTCGGGCGGTAAAGGCCGCCTTGATGGGTAGCCGGGCGACAGGACAGCGGGTACTTGAGTCGGGCAAGGCTCGCCGGCGCAATGACGGCGTATCCGTTGCGAGCCAGGAAATCGATCCGGGTCTTTGTGCCGGACCAGAACCCTGTGCAGCCGTGCATGTAGATCACCGTAGGCCAAACACCCACAGGAGAGAGGGCGCCCTCCTCCAGCTCGGCCATAGTCGTGCTGTCGAAGCTTCCACGCGATTTCGGGATGCGGACCAAGGCGGCTTGCCACGTCCGTTCCATCTCTGCGGGGTCCGACCAATCGGATGAGCGCATGTCCGAGGGATCGGTGAACACCTTGGTGCTGTTGTGCAAGCCAGGCTGAGCGAAGCCCGACAACGCGAATAGCGCCACGATGAGCAGAAACGGCCTGATAGACATGGGCATTCCCTTTCGGAGCGAGGCCTAGGGGAACGATAGCAACGAGGCGAGCGCCTTGTGAAGTACGTCACTCCGTTGAGTCATCCGCCGTGCCGCAGTGACCCAGCGAGCCTTACGGAGAGGGCGCGGGCGAGGGCGCAGGCGGATATCCTGATCATCTCGTTCCCGGCGGCGCGAACAGTTCCGGCTCGACCATCTGCGGGGTATTCGTCTAAAGGGGCGGACGCTCCGCTCCGCGAGCCCACTGTGGCAAAGCACTGGCAACAGGTTCTGGCCGCATGACCTGCGGCCTTCGCCGGACGACTACGCTTCATTCCGGCTTTCACTTGAATGCGGGGCGTCGCGGTGAAGCATCGGGTTCGTCAGAAATGCAGTTCGGCGCATTCGCTTTCGGACCACGCGTCCAGGCTTCACTTCGACACCCGCCCGTGTCGAGCGCTTCCGGGTGGAATCATCGTCCAGTCTCGTCATTCGGCCTGTCGGCGCCGATGTCCATTTCTGCACAAAGCACGAACAATGGGCATTTGTCGTGAGGCGATCACGGCGCGGGAACGCGGATGCGGGGTACGGACCGATGCGAGAAGCTCCTCGACATTGCCAAACGGGCCAGCAACAAACCCGTCGTCGAGTTGATGGTGTATCCGGGCGCCCACCGGTCCTTTGATAAGTCCATGCAAGGGCCGTACCATGCCGAGGCTACCCTCGCGTGTTTCATACGGCGAAGTGGGAGCGCTGGAGCGCGCAACGATTTCGCAGCGGCGCATGATCGCTTTCTTCAACAAGCATCCCGGCCCGACGCGGCGACGTCCGCTCGCCGGGGGCATTGCTCTCATCGGCGCCGGGCGCGGAGGGACAAGGATGAGAATTGCCAACAGGTATGGCGCCACAGGCGCCTTGATCGCGGTTGTCACGCTTGCCATCGCGGCGTGTCTGCTGCAGGGAACGGCAATCTCGATCGCCACCGCAGAGGAGAGCACGGGACCGCAATTCCTGCTCTCGAAACCGGACGGCGAGGGTCCCTTTCCTGCCGTCGTACTGACGCACGGCTGCGGCGGTACCGAGAGGGATACGCAACATCAGACGGTGTGGCACGGACTGCTTCAACACGCCAAGCTGTTGAAAAAGAAGGGATACGTCACGCTGATCATCGACAGCTTCCACCGGCGCCGCATCACCGATGGATGTCAGCATCCGTTGTCCTACTATCCCGTGCAGGTCCGAGACGCGTACGCCGCATTCGACCGTTTGGCAGCGATGCCGTTCGTGGATGAAGACCGCATCGGTTACGTCGGTCAGTCGCTCGGCGGCGGAACCGCCTCGCGACTCGCACAGGGAGGTTACATCAATGCCCGCACGCGTAAGGGCCAGGGCACGTTTGCCGCGCTGGTCGCCTACTATCCCTGGTGCGAGTCGAGCTGGGCTCATTCCCTGGCACGTCCTGTCCTGATTCTGGTCGGCGGCAAGGATGACTGGACACCGGCGGACCGATGCAAGGATCTCCACGAGATCGCTCAACAGGTCAGCCACAAACCCGTCCTCAGGTTGAAGGTGTATCCGCGCGCACACCATTCCTTCGACCTGCCGATGAAAGGACCGTACTACGTGGAGGGCGACGGCGGAAAAATGCACACGGTGATGGGCGACGCTGGGGCACGCCACGATTCGCAGCGTCGCATGATCGCCTTCTTCAACAAGTATCTTGGCCCGGAGCTCTGAGGCGCGCTGCCCATACACCTGCAACAACAGGATGAGCCGATGTACCCGAGCGGCTCTTGCGGCTTCGCCGTGAGCGGTATGGAGACCCCATACCGGTCTAGTGTCCTGTCATTCATCAACTGTCGGATAGAGGCGTTTCAGCTTCACCCGTGCGTCGTCCGTGGTGAACTGCCAGTTGACGTTGCCCCGGATGCGGTCTCGGGACGCCTGCCAAGCCGCGACCTCGTCGCGCAGGACTTCGAGGGAGGCGATGCGGCGGTTGAGACACTGACGGATCATGACGTTGAGCTCGACCTCGGCGACGTTGAGCCAACTGCCGTGCTTGGGCGTGTAGACGAACTCGAAGCGGTCCCACAGCGCCTTGGCCTGGTCCGGCGGAAATGCCTCGTAGAGGGCGCCGGGGCGGTGGGTGTTCAGGTTGTCCATCACAAGCGTGATCCTCTTGGCGCGGGGGTGGCGCTCGGCGATGTCGTTGAGGAAGTGCGCCCAGTCGGTTTTGGTTCTGCGCGCCGTCACCTTGGTCATACGCCGCCCGGCCAGGGGTTCGGTCGCCATGAACACGTTGCAGCTTCCGCAACGTCGGTACTCGTAGTCTTCGCGCGCCGGCCGACCCGGCGCTGCCGGAACCGGTTCGCGTGTCTCGCCGATCAGTTGCCGGGGCGTCTCGTCCATGCACACCACCGGAAAGGCTGCATCGTAGGGACGCCGGTAGACGTCGAGAACCTTCTCCATCGCCGCGGCGAAGTCCGCGTTGCCCTGTGGGGGAATCACCCAGCCGACGCGCCGCCACGGCTTGATTGCGTTTTTTTTAGCACCCGGCGCACCGTCTCGTGCGACACGCTGTCGATGTGGCCGAGTTCCACGATGCGGTCCGCCAGCAACCGCAGCGACCACTGCGAGTGGCCCTCCGGCGGCTCGGCGCAGCTCAGCGCCACCAAGTGCGCCTCGAACTCGCCGTCGGCCTTGCGCACGTAGCTGGGACGGCGACCCTGCCGGCCACCGAGCGCCGCCGCCATGCCCGCCTCGACGAAACGCTTCTTGACCCGCTCCACCTTGCGCGCACTGATGCGCAGGATCTCCGCAATGGCCTCCCCGTGCGCCCGGTGCTCGTTGAACTCGCCTTCGTCGCAGTTGAGCAGGATCAGCGCGTTGATCACCTTCTGTGACTGATGAGAGCCCTTGCGCGTGATCTCTGCGAGCTCGTCCCGCTCCTCCTTCTCCAAAGTCACCACGTAACGCTTCATGCCAGCCTCCTCGCCGTCGTGCGACGACGAGAAAGCTATCATGAAATGGGCGACATATCGTATGTGACATGACACTAGGATTAACTACGACGGGGATTCTTCGAAGAGCGGCGTGAGAGCGGGAGGCATCTTGTTTCGGGCTTGAACCCGAGACCTTCAGGAAGCACCTCGACCGCCGCGCCGGCGCGGCGGTCGAGAGGAAACGGCTGTCGGCGCAGATCGAGACCGACCTCAAGGGGGACCAGGCCGAGATCGACCGCGATCAAAAGCAGCAGGACCAGCAGAAGCGGGAGCGCCGCAAGGCGAAGACGCGCGACCGCGGCGGTCTTTCCATGTGACCCGCCGTCGGGGCGCCCTCAGATCATGGCTGGTCCAGGCCCTCAGTGCCCATGCGTGCGTTGGGTCGCTCCACTGTCGCCGCCGCCACTCCCCGAACAAATCTGTCAGCAACGCTTTGAGCTCGTACTCGCGGGCGTCACGCACCATCTCCCGCATCCTCAGTTCGACCAGGAAGGCGAGCGCATTGCGAATGCGCGTCAGCACCGCTTCCTCCGATTCCTTTTCCGCCGTGCGCTCCACAATCCGCACCAGACTGTGGTGCAGACGGTGTTAACAGCGGCGGAATAATGCTCCACGCGGAGCGGCCGGTCGGTCCGGTCGCGGCGGCGCAAAAATGCGCCATTCATGGTGCCTTGTCTGTTCGGGCACGGGGCGGGAGATGTGCGGCGTGGAGCTTTATGCGGCGGTTCGGCTAGCGGTTGCCGAGGAGGGGCTGAGCCATCATGAGGCCGGTCGGCGGTTCGGGATCGACCGCCGGACGGTGAAGAAGATGCTGAGCTATTCGGCGCCGCCGGGCTACCGGCGGACGAAGCCTGTGCGGCGTCCGAAGCTGGACGGGTTCACCGGGATCATCGATGCGATCCTGGAGGCGGACGCCGATCCGGAGGTTCCGCGCAAACGCGGCACACGGTGCATCGGATCTTCGAGCGGCTTCGGGACGAGCACGGGTTCAGCGGCGGCTACACGATCGTGAAGGACTATGTCCGGGCCCGCCGCCAGACGACGTGCGAGGCCTTCGTTCCGCTGCATCACCCGCCCGGCCATGCCCAGGTCGACTTCGGCGAGGCGACAGTCGAGGTCGGGGCATTCGCGAGAAGGTCGCTATCTTCTGCCTGATCCTGCCGCACTCCGACGTGTGGTTCGTGAAGGCCTATCCGCGGGAGACGACGGAGGCCTTCCTCGACGGACACGTCAGCGCCTTCGCCTTCCTCGGCGGGATCCCGCGCTCGATCCTCTATGACAACACGACACTGGCGGTGGCGCGGATCCTGGGCGACGGCACCCGTCAGCGCACCCGGGCGTTCACGCACCTTCAGTCGCACCACATGTTCCGCATCTGCTTCGGCCGGCCCGGCAGGGGCAACGACAAGGGTACCCAACGTCGCGCATCGACGCTAAGCCCTCCGGCTTGGCGCTTGCGCGTCCCCGCTGCTCACGCTCCAATCCTCAGCCTGTGATGAGCCGCGATCCACTCCGGTCTCGCGCCCAACTCGGCGCATGCGCGCCTTCGTCGTTCGCGCCAGTCCCGAGTGTCGTGACGCTAGACGCTTCGGCCCGGGTCTGCGCACCGTCACCGAATGCCCTGCCGCCTCCCCCTATAGTTAAAAGTGCGTTGCGCCGGCCACGGCTCGCCATCCCGCGCTCGGCGCTCCGCGCCATCGCGCTCTGTTCCTGCATCGGCCCCTCCTGCATCGTGTCGCGCCGGGCGATGCGTCGCTCCGCTCCGGCATCGCCCGCGCTCCACTCTCCCCTCTTGGCCAACGCCCTTCCATGCGTCTCGCCACTGCGTCGACAGACGCCCATTGTCCGCGCTGTTGTTTCCCGCTTTAGCCGGATAGCGGGTCGGCGATTTTTCTCACATTGATCGGTTCAGGGATTTCCCCGGATGGTGGGGGAAAGCGGGAGATCGGCGAGCATCGCGGCTTCGGCGGTTGGCGGTGCCGGGGCGGGACCGTAGTCTCGGGCTGACGAGGAACAAGAAAGAGGCCCGCGCGGGCTGACTCCCGCCGGGCCATGGCCGGTGCAGCTTCGCTACGAAACGGGGCTTACCGGCGAGGAATACGTTAGGGCCGAGGCGTGGCGCGACGCAAGGCTTGAGCGCTGCCCGAATCACCCGCACGGCGGATGTTCCGTGGGAAGCCACGGCACCTACGGGCGGAAGACCCCGCCCGGCGCGAGGGTTCCTCGCTGGTATTGCCGCGAGAGCCATACGACGATCAGCCTTCTGGCCGACTGCCTGGCGGCGCGGCTGCCGGGCACGCTCGACGATCTGGAAGCGGTTGTCGTCGCGGCCGAGGGCGCGAAGAGCCAGGAGGAGGCGGCGAACGAGGTGCGCCGCCCCGAGGACGATGACGCCATCGAGCTTCCCGGCGCGCTGCGCTGGCTGCGCCGGCGGGTGGATCTCGTCCACGATGTCCTTTCCCGCGTTATCGGCCTGATCCCCGACAAGCTCGCGGGCTGCGCCGCCACCATGAGCGCGGTGCGCGACAAGCTCAAAAGCAACCGCGCATTGATGGCGCTGCGCGGCCTGGTCGCCGGGCAGCTGCAGGCGCTGCCCGCGCCGTTGGGCTTCCAACCCCACGGAACCGGCGCGAGGAGTCGCAAGCCGGGCCTCCAACACTCGATGGGGCCTGATCCGCCCCCGCCAGGCGCCTAGCGTCATGGTCCCGGGCCCGAGGGGCCGCGAACGAGGACCGTGACATGAAGGAATCGGATGACGACCTCCGCCAGGCGATCGCGCTCTTCCGATACGGCGTGATCGCCGATCTGGTGCATCTGCCGCTGGGCACGAAGGGCGTCGGCGACAGGCTTCGCGAGAAGGCCAGCCAGCCCTATGCCATCCCCGGAACCGACCGGACCCGGGTTGCCGCCGACACCATGCGGGAGTGGATCAGGCACTACCGCGATGGCGGCTTCGAGGCGCTCTACCCCAAGCCGCGCACCGACCGGGGCAAGCCCCGGCGGCTGCCGCCCGAGGTCGCCGAGCGCCTGGTCGCGCTGAAGGCCGACAACCCGGCCTGGCCGGTGCGCGCGATCATCCGCGCGGCCGCCGAGGAGGGCATCGATCACCCGCTCGCGCCCTCGACCGTGCACCGGCTGCTGAGCCGCGAGGGGCTGTTCGACAGGAAGCCGCCGGACGGCGCCGACCGCCGCCGCTTCGCCTTCCGCGAGGCCGGCGAGCTGTGGATGAGCGACGTCATGCACGGGCCCAAGGTCCGCTTCGGCCGGAGCCGGCGCAAGACCTACCTCATCGCATTCATCGACGACGCCACCCGGGTCGTGCCCTTCGCCGCCTTCGCCACGGCCGAGAACGTCCAGGCCTTCCTGCCCGTGTTCAAGAATGCGCTGATCCGCCGCGGGCTGCCGCAGCGCCTTTATGTCGACAACGGCGCCGCCTACCGCTCCCGCCATCTCGCCCTGATCTGCGCAAGACTGGGCGTCGTGCTGGTGCATGCGAGGCCGTATCAGCCAGCCGGAAAGGGCAAGATCGAACGCTGGTTCAGAACGCTTCGCGCCGGCTGGCTCGCCCATCTCGATGCGCCGGTCCTGGACAGCCTCCAGACGCTCAACCGCAGCCTCTGGGCGTGGATCGAGGGCGAGTATCACGACACCCCGCATCGCGGCCTCGAGGGACGCACGCCGCTGGAGCAGTGGGCGTTGGCCTCGGTCGCGGTCCGCTACCCCGACGCCACGCTCGACCTCGACGACATCTTCCTCTTCGAGGCCAGGCGGCTGGTCCACAAGGACCGCACCGTCAGCCTCAACGGTCGCGTCTACGAGGTCGACGCCATCCTGGTCGGGGAAAGGGTCGTGCTGCGCTACGACCCGGAGGCACCGCCCGGCCGGCCGCTCGACGTGGTCTGCGACGGAAAGCCCGCCGGCCAGGCAACCCGCCTCGACGCCTATGCCAACACCGCGGTGAAGCGCGGCCACTACTCCAAGAAGATCGAACCCGACGACCCGGCGCCCGAGCCGCCGCCCTCGCCGCTCAAGATGCGCAAGTTCAAGGAGGACGACTGATGTACCAGCGCCACTTCGCCCTGACCGGCATGCCCTTCGAGACCCCGGCACAGACCGACGAGCTGTTCGAATCCTCGGCCCGGCGCGAGGCCGAGGCCAGGCTCGGCCACCTCATCGAGCTCAAGGGCATCGGCCTGCTCACCGGCGAGGTCGGCGCCGGCAAGACCACCGTCTGCCGCCACCTCACCGACCAGCTCCACCCGGGGCTGTATCGCGTCCATTACGTCTCGCTCACCACCGGCAACGTGCTCGACACCTACAAGGCCATCGGATGGGAGCTCGGGCTGACCGTCGAGCGATCCCGCTCCTCGGCCCATCACGCGATCAGGACCGAGATCTCCCGCCTCGCCAAGGAAGCCAGGCAGCTCCCCGTCCTCGTCGTCGACGAGGCCCACCATCTGCGCAACGACGTGTTGGAGGATCTCCGCCTGCTGACCAACTTCGCCATGGACTCCGAGAACCGCATGTGCCTCATCCTGGTCGGCCTCACTGAGCTCAGGCGGCGGCTGTCCATGGCGGTGCATGAGTCCCTCAGCCAGCGCCTCGTCGTGCGGCACCACCTCACCGGCCTCGAACGCGACGAGGTCGACGCCTATCTGACCCACCGCCTCCGGCTCGCCGGATGCGAGCTGCCGCTGTTCGAGGAGGCCGCCGTCGAGGCCCTGTTCCAGGGCACCCGCGGCCTGCCGCGCCAGATCAACCGCATCGCCCATTACGCGCTGTCGGCCGCCGCCCTCGACAAGGCAAAGACCGTCAACGCCAACCACATCCAGACCGCCCTCGACGAGCTTCAGCCATGAACAGCGTCGCCACCGAGGGCATGGCGATGACCGGCTTCCCGACGCGGGCGCCGATCGAGCTGGAGGACCGGCCGCGCCAGCAGCAGTGGCTCATCGACGGGCTCTGGGGGCGCCAGGCCGTCGGCATCGTCGGCGGCGAGCCGAAGTGCGGCAAGTCCTTCCTCGCGCTCGACATCGCCGTCGCGGTCGCCGCCGGCGTCCCATGCCTGCGCCGCTTCGCCGCCGACCGGCCGGGCCCGGTCCTGCTGTTCGCCGCCGAGGACGCCGGGCACATCGTGCGTGCCCGCCTCCAGGGTATCGCGAGCGCCGCCGGCGCCCGCTTCGACGCCCTCGACATCGCGGTCATCGACGTGCCCGCGCTGCGCCTCGATCATCGCGCGGACCGTCAGCGCCTGGTGCAAACGGTGGAACGCGTCCGGCCCCGCCTCGTGGTCCTCGACCCCCTGGTCCGCCTGCACGGCATCGACGAGAACACCGTCGCCGAGGTCGCCCCCATCCTCGGCTTCCTGCGCGACGTCCAGCGCCGCTTCGAGACCGCCGTGCTGCTGGTCCACCACGCACGAAAGAGCGGCGCCGCCAGGCCGGGCCAGGCCCTGCGCGGAAGCAGCGAGCTGCACGCCTGGGGCGACTCCAATCTGTACCTGCGCCGGCGAGACAGGCAGATCCTCATGACCGTCGAGCATCGCGCCGCCCCCGGCCTCAACGACATCGAAATCGAGCTCGCCGACGACGGCAAGGGGCCCGCGCTGCGCCTCCGCCAGGTCGAGACCGGCGATGCCGCGCCGCGGCCCGAAACCCCTGAACGGCGCATCCTCCAGGCCCTCGCCGAAGCCGACGCGCCGCTCTCCCAGCGCCAGATCCGGGAGCGCGCCGCAACCCGGCACAAGACCGTGGGCGCCATCCTGCGAAAGCTCGTCCGTGAGGGACGCATCCGGCACGACGCCGAGGGACATTACAGCCTCGTCACAGGCGAAACCGAGAACGCCGCGCCGGACGACGCCGCCAATGGCAGCCGCCATCCGGACGCCTCGCGGTTCCCGCCTCCCGGTTCCGCCCATCCCTAGGAGTTCGAGCGGGAACCGCCCGCCGGAACCGCCCCCCAGGCGCCTCTCGGGCTCAAAAAACGACAATGCGTCGAGCGATCGGCCCGTGGCCGAAAGCTCCGCTTACGGCCATGGATGCACTTCGTCGGATGGACGGCGGCGGGTCACCCGAAGGGCCGTAGCGAAGCGGAGGAGCCGCGCAGCGGCTTGACGCGCCGACGGCCGTCCGACACCCCGGCACCCTGTCCCCCTTCCGGCAATGACCGATCAGTCCGGGAAATACGCGCGCCCGTCACCCGAAATAACCCGGGAAATCCGTCGTCAATCAATCCGGGAAACAACACGCGCCACGCCCCCGGACCGTTGCTTGAGCCGGCGCTCTCGCACCCGGTCTGCACATTGACGGCGCTCATGGTCGTTCGCACAGGCATTGCCAAGGGGCTTATGAGCCTTACTTGACGTCGCGCCGGAAATCCACATGATGGGCGGATGGAAGTCGTGGGATGGTGGTTCCTGGAACGAATCGTTGGCCGCGCTGTCGAGCGATGGAGCCGTCCGGTGCTAGGCGTGTTCCTGGGGAAAGCTACCGCACTCCGCGAGACGATTTTCGAGCGGTAGAGAAGAACCCTGGGCAAGGGGATGCCGTTTCGCGGCTTATTGTGCGAGCGCCCCCGACACTGGGCAGGAGAAAGATAGATCACCTCTATCATTCGTTCATGGCGCAGCCGCATCGCTACATGGAAGAACGAGTGTTTGTGGCCTATTGGATGAAACGGTGCAAGCTAGAAGGCATAGAAACAACAGGTGAACTCTGAGCCACTTGCAAAATTCCGCATTTGAGCGGGATTTTGCCGCCGTGGCGGTCAGATTGTCCTGGAAATCGGGACCGCTCTCTGTTCCTGTCGGGTTTCGGACAACGTCGACGGAGAGGGCGGCCCCATGTCGCTGGGACAGACACTATCCGGATTCTGGCATCACATTCAAGCGGATCTTTTCCCGTGGCTTGAGGAGGAGCTCGGGCCGCTCGGCGAGAGGTACCGGCGCTTCGTCACCGTGCTTGAGCTTGCGCGGGTCGAGAGCTTCCTTCCCCATTTCCATGGCCTGCCCGGTCGGCCGGTCGAGGATCGGGCGGCCTTGGCCCGCGCCTTCATCGCCAAGGCGGTGTTCGACGTACCCACGACGCGCGCCCTGATCGAGCGCCTTGAGAACGACAAGACGCTACGCCGTCTCTGCGGCTGGACCTATGCCGCAGAGATCCCGAGCGAGGCGACGTTTTCGCGGGCGTTTGCGGAGTTCTCCGAGAGTGCGTTGCCCGCTCGCGTGCATGAGGCGCTGATCAAGCAGACCCTCGGAGACCATCTGGTCGGGCACGTCTCGCGCGACTCGACGGCGATCGAGGCGCGCGAGAAGCCTCAGCCCAAGCCCAAGGCGGAGAAGCCGAAGCGCAAGCGCGGCCGCCCGCGCAAGGGCGAGGAGCGGCCCAAGGAGGAGCGCCGCGTGAAACGCCAGCTCACGATGAGCTTGCCCCAGATGCTCGACGACCTGCCGAAAGCCTGCGACGTCGGCACCAAGCGCAACGCCAGGGGCCATACCACATCGTGGATCGGTTACAAGCTGCACATCGACGCCGCCGATGGCGGCATTCCGATCAGTTGCATCCTGACGTCCGCCTCGCTGCACGACAGCCAGGCCGCGATCCCGCTGGCGAGTATGACCGCCGACCGCGTCACCAATCTGTACGACCTCATGGACTCAGCCTATGACGCGCCCGAGATCGGCTGGCACAGCTACCTGCTGGGCCACGTCCCGATCATCGACGTCAACCCTCGCGACAAGGAGTACAAGGAGGAGCTGGCGCGCGAGGCCAGGGCGCAGAGAGGCGTCGGTCACCGCCACCCGGCGGACGAGCGCTACAACGAGCGCTCGAACATCGAGCGCATCAACGGTGGGCTGAAGGACAACTGCGGGGGCCGCCATGTCCGCGTGCGCGGCCATGCCAAGGTTCATTGCCACCTGATGTTCGGCATCCTGGTGCTGACGGTCGACCAGCTGATGCGCCTCCTGGCCTGAGCGGCGCCTCCGTCGCTGTCACGCCGGCACGCCTCCCTCCGCGGAGGCGCAAAAAGCCATGTCCGCATCGCGACGGCGGGTCCAAAATGCGCCCGCATGGGCATCGGTTTGCGGCGAATCGGCGCCCCGGCGGCAGCCAGCGACGTCCGCTCGTCCCGAAGTTCATGTTACGTTCCGACCGTCAATGTCCTCACGCCGGGCTCTCGGGAAAAGCAGACCGCGCCTGGGAGTTTTGCAAGTGGCTCCTCTATCAATGATTGTCGGTGCAGGCGGTTCGTCATGAACAAAAAAACAGAGGACTCCCTATTTTAGGAACGTTGTCTGCGTGAAAACCACATCCCGACAATAGCGCAAGAATTAATGGATGATGCGCAGACATGAGCGCGGCCCACTTCGACAGCTGCACGGTTTGGACGGGCGACAACTTTCAACTGCTGTGCTCGGGCTTCAACCAGAGCAAGGGCAACAAGACGATGGCCGAATGGAGGGCTGCGCAATGACCCGAGGCGTTCCCGTTCTCGACCCGAAGGTTCACTTAAACCGAACTTCCAGTGTGGGATAGTCAAAGAACCGTTGTGCGGCAGGGGTTTCGGCGAGTTTCGAAGCGACGATTACTGGACAGGTTTGGCGGTGGTCATCCCCTTTTCGGTGAGCGCGGGCGCAGGATGGGGCCGCAGCCCGAGCAATGCGAACGCCCTTTCCTGCAGTTCGGTCGGCTTGGTCAGGGCGGGCACGGCGAAGTCGGTTCCGGTGGCGATCTCAGTGGCAGCAAGCGTGCCGAGATGGCCGAGGAGATCGCGGAAGTCGCACACCGCAAGTCCATCATCCGTCTTTCGGCGCTTGTCCTTGCGCCGGGCCTTTTCCGAGCGTTCCGGCGGCGCCACCGGGTTCGCGGACAGCGGCGCTCCGTCCTCCTCGGCGAACAGCAGCGGCGCCAGCCTGCGGCGCATGTGCCACTCGACATACCAAGCCAGCATGCAGATCAGAAGATGCGCCCGTACTCGGTCGTCGCGCCAGTGGAAGATCGGGCGGATCCGCAACGACACCGTCTTGAGCGAGCGGAAGGCGCGCTCGACGCGTGACAGGCTCTTGTAGACGCGGACCGCCTCGACGTCCTCGATCTCGTCCTCGTCCACGTTGGTGCGTATGACGTAGAGACCGTCGAGGGCGGCCTCGGCGTCGATCGACGCCCGGTCGCGTTCGCAACTGAAGGTGCCGCTGCCCTCGTCGAATTCGAAGCGGAAGTGCTTGGCCATCTTGCGGCGGCGCAAGGTTCCCAGCCGACGGTTCAACTCGTCGCGGTCGATGTCGCCGGCGGCGTGGCGCGCGGCGAAATCGCGCGCGTCCGTCTCGGTCGCATTGAGCAGCCCGTCGCGGTTGCGCTTGCGCTCGGCCGCCAGAACCGGGTTGTAGCAGACGATCAGCCTCTCGCCGGGATAGTCCGGCGTGGTCACCCGCGCGAGGCCCCAGGTGTCGAACAGGCCGGGCGTGACATGCCCCCGGTCGACGAGCTTGCGGATCGAGGATGCGCGCAGCGCCGTGATCCAGTCGATGCCGTTGGGCGCGAGGTCGCGGTCGATGCGGGTCTGCGCGATCATGCCGCGGTCCCCCACCAACACCACCCGCCGGATGCCGAAGCTGTCGCGGACCTTGCGCACCTGGCTGGCCAGAGTCATCGGGTCGCCGGTGTTGCCGGCGAAGGCCTCGATCGAGACCGGACAGCCATCGCGGGTGCAGAGGAGGCCGTAGACGATCTGCGGGCGGTCGCCCCGGCGATCCCTCGAATAGCCGCGCTTCGCCATGGGGCAGGCGTTGCCCTCCATGTAGCTCGAGGACACGTCGTAGAGGACGAGATCGTCCTCTCCGAGATGGCGCCGGGCGAGCTTGCGCTCGATCGCGCCCTGTCGCGCGCCCAGCCAGTCCATGGCGGCGTAGAGTTCGTCGACGCTGACGCCTTCGACGCCGAGCAGGGCGGCGAGGGTGGTTGTGCCGGCCGCTCCCAGTTCGCGCTCGACGCGCAGCTTGGCGCCGGGCCGGATCAGGCGGGCGACGATCATGGCGATGACGAGGGCCCTGCGGCGATCGGGCCGGTGGAAGATGACGCGGTCGAGGCCGATGTCGCGAAGGGTGCCGAGAACGGCGCTGACGGCGCCGTGCGCCCGGCTGGCGCGCAGTTCGACGTCGGCGCTGTCGGGATTGAGGGCGGGTCCGCGCTTGAGGGCGCGTTTGAGGGCTTCGATGGCGTGTTCCGGGAGGGCGGAGAGGTTGCACAGGGTGCGCTTCTTGGGTTTTCCGTCCTGCCAGTAGGACTGTCTGAGGAGGTGGCAGCGGGAGTTTCCGGACCGGGTGGTTTCGATGTGCATATCGATCTGCCTAGCGAATCGCGGCAATCATATCGGAAAGGCTTGGGAATGCGGAGCAATTATCGTAACGAGAAAACTATCTACTGACTAGTATTCAGGTTTTGGTGGATGCGCCGGGACGGCGTGATCCAGCGCTGGAGCGCCGAATCGCGGCGGTTTCGGCGATCATTTCGGGAATTTCGCGCCAAACCGGGCGCTAAACTGCGCAGAAAGGGCGGAAACAGGCAAAATCCGGCCAGATCGGCAATCAGATGCTAACGGAAGTTCGGCTTAAAGGGCGCGACGCCTGAGAAGCTGGCCCGCGCCCTGTTCCGTCGGACGGAGCCTCTAGCGCTCCGCGTTCGACAGCCCGTTGCTGGCGATGAGGTCGCGGTAGAAGAGGTTGCGACCGACGAGCCGGGCGACGGTGTCACGCATTTGGACGATAGTATCTGATTCCCGGACGTTGTGCTTGCCGGCGAACTCGGAGACGTAGCGTTGTAGATGCTTCGGGGAAATCTTGTGGAAGGTGCCAGCGTGCGCCCGCTTCAACATGGACCAGAAGGACTCGATCCCGTTGGTATGCGCCTGCCCGCGGACGTATTCGGAGACGGAGTGCTTGACCGCCTCGTGCTCCCGCTCGATGCCGTTGTAGGCCGCTGCCTCGTCAGTATAGACCGTCGCGTCTTCTTCGGTGTTCTCCTCCACAAAATCCTGCAACGTCTCGCCGTCTGTCTCGATCACAACTTCTGCGCGAACCTGATTCGTGTCCCGGTCTTTCATGCCTACCACAGCCATCTTTCCAACCGCGCCCCGGCCAGTTCCGGCCAGTTTCTTCCGCTTCTTGTTCGACATGTTCTTGCGCTTGCCGCCAATGTAGGTCTCGTCCACTTCGACCGGGCCGTCAAACGGGTCTTCGCTATCTTCTTCGCCCCATGCTTCGCGGATACGATGCAGCATGAACCACGCCGCGCGCTGCGAAACGCCGATGTCTCGATGCAGTTTCATGCTGGAGACCGACTTCAAACTGGTCAGGCACAGGTAGATCGCGATGGCCCACTTGCGGAGCGGGATATTCGAGCGCGCCATCGGCGTTCCGGTGCGGACGGAGAAGTAGGACCGACAACCCCTGCACCAGTAGGGCATCGGCTTCGCGTTCGGGACTTCCTTGGTCTCGGTCGAACCGCACTTCGGGCAGTGGCGACCATCTTCCCAGACGACCGAGTCAAACCACTCGGTGGCGGCTTCCTCGGTCGGGAACATGTCCATCAACTCGACCAGCATCATCCCCTCGCGGTAGCTCTTCCCAGGTGCCTTCTTCGCCATAACCAGCCTCCGTTGCTGATGACTGGAATATAGGGGCTCCCGCCGAAAATGTCAAGTAAAGATCATAAGTCGCCAACCAAAGACGCCGAACAACAGTCCTGTGGGGCTCACTCCACTGTGCAGCAAAATTAGTAGGTTACGGCGCCAATCGGCACCCAATCTACGCGCCGATCAGCAGCTTCTCCTCCACAGCGCTGACGTGCTCCACGAGCGCCCTGTCGCGGCTTTGCGACTGGGCCTGGTGCTGCGGCGAGAGGCGGTCCATTCGCGACACCGCGTCGGCCAGGGGTTCCACGCCGTCTTCCCCGCGTTTGAGGTGGACGCCGTAGGTCCCGGGATCGTCGAGGATTGGCGCGTGAGCTCGGCAGCAGCCGACGGCGTGACGCGTCCGCCTGGTGGGACTGGCATCCGTCGAAGACGGCGCTCGAATTCCTCTGGCGTACCGGCGCGCTCGCCATCGACCGGCGCGAGGGCTTCCAGAAGGTCTTCGACCTGGCCGACCGCATTGCTGTCCGGTTTAGATTTTGGCGAAGGGGATTTGGAGCTGGTCATGGGCTTGCGGTGTGTCAGGCGGTGGTTCGAAGAGGTCGGTGAGGGCCCGGCGTTGGAAGGTCGTCTTGGCGACGAGGCGGGCGATGGCCTGGAGGCCGAGCCCGGTTCCGGTTCCGATCTGCGCCAGCCGCAGCAGCAGGTAGGCGATCAGCGCGGTGACGATCTGGATGCGCACGGCATTTTCGCTGGTGCCGAGGAAGTGTCTGATCTTGAGGTTCTGCTTGATCCACTTGAAGAACAGCTCGACCTGCCAGCGCTGCTTGTAGAGCGCCGCGATCTCTTCGGCCGGGGCATTGAGGTCGTTGCTGACCAGCGTGATCTCCCTGCCGCTGTCGATGCGCACGTCGACCAGACGCACCGGCTTGTCGAAGGGGTTCTTGCGGCTCGCCGCCAGGCGCTTCGACAGCAAGGCGACGCGGTCGGCCACGACCGGGCCGTCCGGCTTGACCGGGCGGGTCTCGATCAGGCTTGTGGGCGAGTTCTTCTTCAGGCGGGTGACGAAGCGGCTCCCCTTGGCGTCGATGTCTGCCCAGAAGGATTCCTCTGCGAAATCGGCTCAGCGGGATGTTTTGGGAAGGTTTTGGCATTGGGCGGTGTTGATGGAGGCGCGTGTGCCGCCGTCGTTGGACGATCTTGTGTCTGAAACGGCGGTTTGCGGGCGCACTGGTCGGTCAGCAGCCCGCAATCAGGCTGGCGCGGCGCAGGTTGTAGGCGGTGGCAGCGGCGTAGAGGCGGGCGGTGTTCCTCTCGAACACGCAACTCCTGGCTCGCCTCAGCCCGTAGAGGCGCTTCAGCGCCGAAAAGACCGCTTCCACCGGCGCCCGGCGCCTCGCAATGAGATCGTTGCGGCGCTGCTGCCAGGGCGGCAGCGAGGCCATGTGTTTGTTGCGCCGGTGCATGATGCGGTCCTTGATGCCGGCAGCCCTGAGCCTCGCCCGTCTCGGCTTGCTTTCGTAGGCGCGATCGCCATAGACCGCCCCCTCGTCGCCGCAGATCAGCCGATCGGCCACCTCGCTCTCGTAAGTCTTGGCCGAGCTCAGCGCCACGCGCCGGATCAGCCCGGAGCCTTGGTCGACCCCCAGATGCGCCTTGTAGCCGAAGAAGCCGCGGCCCTTCTTCCGCGTCCAGCCCGCGCCCGGCTCCCGTGGGTGCCCAGCACCTGCGCCCGCCTTGTAGGGCGGAGGCCGCGAGGCCGAGGCCACCAGCGTCGCGTCCATCAGCGTGCCCTTACGCAGGATCAGGCCGGCGGCGTCCAGCTGGCGGTTGATCTCCTCGAACGCCGCCTCCAGAACCGCGCCCGCGTCCGCGCGAAAGCGGCAGATCGTGGTCTCGTCCGGCGTGCCCCCATCCAGCGCAAAGCCGCAGAAACGCCGGAACGACAGACGATCCAGCAGCGTCTCCTCCAGGCCGGGGTCCGAAAGGTCGTAAAGCGCCTGAAGATAGAGCGCCTTCAGCATCGCCAAAGGCGCATACGGCGGACGACCCCGCCGCCCCTCGCGCACGCGCGCGGCCAGACGCTCGAGAGGAGCCCAGTCGATCAAGGCGTCCAGACGCTCCAGCTTCCGGTTCGACCCCAGCCCCGGAGACATGAATGCTTCTGCAAATCCCAGCTGACCCGTGCCGCTCATCGACTCGACCTCCCCATCGCTGCAGCAACGAATCACATGCCAACCAATCCGCAAACCCACTTTCGCAGAGGAATCCAGAAGGTGAAGTCGTAATAGCCTCTGTCGAAGACGTAAGTCGCGCCGGGCTCGATGGGGAGGCGCTTGGCCGGCGTGATGTCGTTGACCCTGGCCGAGGTCACGGCAAAGCAGACAGGCGCATCTGCGTCCGGGTCGTAGACCACGTGCAGCTTGACGGCACCGTCGGCCTCCCAGCTCTCGATCCGCTTGCCAACCAGGACCCGGGTCGCATCGACGAGGCGCAGCATCTCCCGCCCGCGCTGGCCCGCAGATGCGCCCAGCCGGGCGACCAGGGCTTCCAGCACGTCCTCGAACAGGGCCGCCGGACGTACCCGGTTGGCATCCGCGAGCGTAGACCGCCGCACCGGCGCCAGACCCAGATGGGCGTGGACGCCCGGAAAGCGTTCCAGCGCACCGACCGCCTCGCGCAAGGAGCGCGAGCCCGACAGCTGGGCGAACACCATCGCCTGGAACTGGCTCCACGACGAAAGGCGCCGGACCCGGTAGTCCGCTCCGTGGCGCTCTGCCAGCTTGTCGAAGCGCCAGCGCGGAAACGCCTTCATCAGTTCGCCGAAAACCGTATCCTGGTAGGGCATGGCTTGGGCTCCATTGCGAGCTTCGATTCAACAGGTCTTGCAAAAACCAAGTTGAATCCAAGCCATGCACCTTGTCTACCCAAGCTAAACCGGACAGCAGTGGGCCGACCGCGTGATCCCGGCCCCCGTCCGCGCTGCCGTGCCGGACGATCGGGAAACGCTGGCTTGGGCATGCGCGAGCGCGCTCGACCGGCTCGGCTTCGCATCCGCCCGAGAGATCGCGGCCTTCTGGGACACGGCCTCTCTCGACGAGGCGCGGTCCTGGTGTGCCGCCCGCGACGCCGGCGAACTGGTCGAGGTGGCGGTGGAAGGCGCGCGGCCTGGCGAGGCCCGCCGCCTGTTCGCGCGTCCCGACGTATGCGAGTGGACCGAGCGGACGCCGGAGCCGCCCGGCGGCGTGCGTGTGCTCAGCCCCTTCGACCCGCTGCTGCGCGACCGCAAGCGCGCCGAATGGCTGTTCGGCTTCCGTTACCGCATCGAGATCTACGTGCCGGAAAAGAAGCGCGAATACGGCTACTACGTCTTCCCGCTGCTGGAAGGCGACCGGCTTGTCGGGCGGATCGACATGCGCCGCCGGGAGGGCCGCCTCAGCGTGCGGGCGCTCTGGCCCGAGCACGGCGTGCGCCTCGGCAAGGGGCGGCTGGAGCGAATCGGGCGCGAACTCGACCGCATCGCCCGCTTCTGCGGCTGCGACGGCCCGGTGTTCGAGAACGGATGGATAAGGGAGAGCCGGGAGTAGGGGGAGCCGATCCGGGCGGCTTCACCGTAATACGAGACACGCCTCGTCTCTTCCCTCCTACACCGCCGTCTCCGGCTCTACCAGCGACTCCGCCTTGGCGCGGTCATCGGCGGATATCGCGACCGTGGCGTAGCCGTTTCGGCGGTCCAGAAAGTGCAGGCTCCGGATATTCACGCCGGCCTGCTTGAACCTCTCCGCCAGTCTGGCCAGCGCGCCCGGTTCGTCGCGCAGTCTCAGGACCAGCGATTCGTCGGATACCGTCTTGAAGCCCGCGTCCGTCAGCGCGCGCAGAGCGCCGTCGTGGTCGTCCGCGGTGAGCGTTATCGCACCCTTCTCCCCCAGCGCCTCTGCGCTGATGGTTTCGATATTGATGTTGCGCTCGGTCAAGGCTCCGGCGATGTCGGCGATGACGCCCGCCTCGTTGTTGGCAATGACGACGATCCTGGTCATGCGGTTGTCCCCGTTTCGTCTCCTGGTGCCGTTGCTCCACGCATGCAGTCGTCCACCACGGCGTCGATGGTCTCACGCGTTACGTGCGGCATCGTGATGAGGTGCGCGATGTCCTCGTAGGGCGCGAGCTGCCACTTGCGCACGACATCCGCTGGCGGCCTGGGAAACACGACTGTGACCGAGTTCCTGTTGCGCCACGCGGGGATGCCGCCGTCGTTGAAGCGCGTGACCGCATATTCCGCCGTCTCGAGGCATCCATTCACGATGCACCTGAAGCCGTCCAATCCTTTCTGCTCGAACGCGTGCCACATCATCAGCGGTGTCAGCGCGTTGCGTGAGCCCGTCAGCGTGGTGTCCAACACGCCCACGTATTCGACAGCGCGGGCGATGCGTGAGACGTATTCGCGCCGGGTCAGCGCGACGCCGCAGGGCAGTGGCGAGCCCACCATCTTGTGTCCGCTGATGGAGACGCTGTCGAACCCGGCGTCGAACCCGTAGAGCTGCGGGTCCTCCACGAACGGCAAGATCATGCCGCTGAGCGCTGCGTCCGCGTGTATGTACGACTTGGTCACCGCGAGGTCGCTCAGGATGCCGCGGATCTTGCTCACGTCGTCTACCGCGCCCTTCATCGTCGTGCCGATGTTCGCCATCACGATTGCGGGCACGTCCCGGTTGATGCGAATCGTCTCGCGGAGGTCGTCGTAATCGATCTCTCCGTTGTCCTGGCTCCTTATCATGATGTTGCGCACCTTCAGCACGCTCATGATCTTGACCACGCTGTAGTGGGTGTCCTGGGAGAAATAGACCACCCCGTTCGGAAAAAGTTCCCGCCCCAGGTAGAGGCCGTACATGTTGCCCTCGGTGCCGCCCGACGTGACGTAGCCCCACACGTCTTCGCGCGAAATGTGCATCAAATCAGCGAAGATGCCGATGACCTCGCGCTCGATCTCGTGGGTGTTGCTCTGGAAGTTGCTGTCGTGGAAGGGATCGCCCACGTTGTTGAGAGCGTACTGCATAAAGGGCAGCAGCGCCGTGTAGTCGAAATCCAAATTGCAGGGATAGCCAACAGAATGCTGACTCAACTCATCGAATTCTCGAAGAAGAGAATCGAGTCTTTCCAGGTTATCCACAGCCGCCCCCTTTACCGACGTGTTGCAAGAAGATCAGCCACGCAGAAACGGTCTTCGCCTCACGGTCACCTCCAGACCACGTTTTCTCGATTGTTATTCGGCGCATGGGTTGCGCGTCCACCGGCGCGATAAGCTGTTGAAGCGGCGTGATACGGCGGGGTCAAAAACGAACGCCGAACAAACACTCAAATCTTGCCGAGCGCGCGCAGTACCTTCTGGGGCGTGAAGGGCATGTCGGTGAGCCGCGCGGCGAAGGGCGCGAGCGCGTCGTTGAGCGCGTTCATCACCGCGGCCGGCGCGCCGCAGGTGCCGGCCTCACCCACCCCCTTGGCGCCGAGATCGGATTCGAACGTGGGCGAGACCACATGGCCGCAACGCATGTCGGGCAGCTCCGCCGCCATGGGCACGAGATAGTCCGCCATGGTGGCGTTCAGCAACTGCCCGTCGCTGTCGTACACGCACTGCTCCCAGAGCGCGCCGCCCAGCCCCTGTACGATACCGCCCCGGATCTGCTCGTCCACGAGCTGCGGGTTGATGACGGTGCCGCAGTCCTCGATACACCAGTGATCCAGGAGGGAGATGAAGCCGGTCTCGACATCCACCTCCAGATAAGAAGCCTGCGCGCCGTTGGTGAAGGCGAAGGGGTACTGGCGCGGGACGTAGTGACGGGTCGCGACCAGCTCCGACTGGAAGCCGTCCGGCAGGGTGTCGGGCCGGTAGTAGCAGACGCGCCCGACCTCATCGAGGCCGATACGCTCCGCACCGCTCGCCCTGTCCACCACGACCCCGCCCTGGATGTCCAGGTTCTCCGCCTCCTCCTGAAGCATGACCGCCGCCGCGCGCAGGATCTGCTGCCTGAGCGCGCGGCCCGCCTGGGCCACCGCCTCTCCGCCGATGCCGGCCGCGCGCGAGGCCCATGTGCCGCCGCCATAGGGCGTGTGGTCTGTGTCGCCGGTGACGATCTTGAGCCGTTCCGGAGGAACGCCGACGGCCGTCGCGGCGACCTGCGAGATCACCGCTTCCATGCCCTGGCCCTGCTCGGTCGCGCCCGTCGCGACGAACACGTTCCCCTTGGCATCGAGGCGCATCGTCGCCCCGTCCTGGGCGGATATGCGCGCACCGCCCACGCCGTAGAACATCGCCGACGGGTTGGTGACCTCGATGAAGCTCGCCAGGCCGATGCCGCGATAGACCCCCTCGGCGCGCAGCGCGTCGCGCTCCGCCTTCAGGGCGTCGTAGTCCATCGCGTCCAGGAGCTTCGCGAGGCTCTCCTGGTGCGAGAGGTTCTCGAACGGGAGCCCCTGCGCCGACTTGCAAGGATAGGAGTCGTCCGCGCGCAGGTTCCGCCGGCGAATCTCGGCCGGATCGAGCCCGGTCGCACGCGCCGCCGCATCCACCAGCCCCTCGGTTACCGCGCATTTGACCGGATGTCCGACCGCGCGGTACTGGCACATCATGTTCTTGTTCTGGAAGACAACGGTCGCCTGCGCCCGGTAGTGGTCGAAGGCATAGGGGCCGCCCGTCAGGTTCACGATCTGGTTCGACTCGATGCCGCTCGTGCGCGGATACATGGAATAGGGACCGATGCCGCTGAGCGCGTCGATCTCGAACGCGAGAATGGTACCGTCGTCCTTGACGGCGACCTTGCCCAGGACCCGCTGGTCGCGCGCATGGATGTCGGACAGGAAGCTCTCCAGCCTGTCCGCCACGAACTTGACCGGCCGCTTGAGCAGGATCGAGAGCCCGACGGTCGCGAGCTCGTCCGCATAGGTGTGGACCTTGATCCCGAACGAGCCGCCGACATCGCGCGCGATGACGCGGACCCGGTGCTCGTCCAGGCGGAAATGGGTCGCGAGGATGTTCTGCACCATGTGCGGGCACTGGTTGTTGTGCCACACGGTGAGCTGTCCTTCTCCGGGGTTCCAGTCCGCGAGGATGGCGCGCGGCTCGACGCACACCCCTGTGTGCCGGGCAAAGACGTAAGTCTCCTCGACGATGTGGTCGGCCTCCGCATAGGCGGCCTCGATATCGCCGAAGTCCGCATTGCGCCGCCAGGCGAGATTGTCGCCGAGGCTCTCGTGGATGACGGTCGTGGCGGGGTCGAGCGCCGTCTCGGCGTCGGTGACGGCCGGCAGCACCTCCCACTCGATCTTCACCAGCTCCGCCGCATCCTCGGCCTTGGCGCGGCTCTCGGCGACCACCGCGACCACCGCCTCGCCCTGCCAGGTCGCCGTCTCCAGCGGCAGCGCATATTGCGGCGCGGACTTGAGGCCCTGGAGATGCGACAGCACGCCGACCCAGGGGTCGTGGATCTCCGCGAGCTCCCGTCCGTTCACGACCGCGATCACCCCCGGCGCCGCCCTGGCCGCCTCCGCGTCGATGGACCCGATGCGGGCATGGGCGTGGGGCGAGCGCACGAAGGCCGCGTGCCCCGTCCGCCCGCCGGTCTCGATATCGTCGACGAAGGCGCCGCGCCCTTCCGCGAGGCGGGGCGCATTGGGGCGCGGAACGGACCGGCCGATATAGGAGTTCGGGCGGTCGAGCAGCCAGCGGTCCGCGATGAGATCGGTCATGACGGGCCTCCTTGGCGCGCGCGGGCCATCTCGAACGCATCCACGATCGCCTCGTAGCCCGTACACCGGCAGTAGTTTCCGGAGATGAATTCGCGGATCTCCTGCCGACTCGCGCCCGGATTGCGCTCCCTCAGCTCGGCGCAGGTCAGCAGCATGCCGGGGGTGCAGTAGCCGCACTGGAGCGCGTTGCGCTCGACGAATGCCTCCTGGAGGTCGCGGATCTCGCCGGTATCGCTCAGCCCCTCGATGGTCCAGACATCGGCGCCGTCCGCCTGCGCGGCCAGCATGAGGCAGCCGCGCACGATGCGCCCGTCCACCCGCACGGTGCAGGCGCCGCACACGCCGTGCTCGCAGCCGACATGGCTGCCGGTGAGGCCGAGCTCCTCGCGCAGGAAGTCCACCAGGTTCATCCGCGCCTCGATGCGGCGGCTCGCCCGTTCGCCGTTGACCCGCAGGCCGATTTCGACAGTCCGGTCCATCGCTCCCTCCCTCAGGCCGCCGCCGCAAGCGGACCGAGGGTCCGCTGGACGAGCACCCCGGCGAGATGGCGGCGCATCGCCGCATCCGCATTCAGGTCCTCGAACGGGTCGAGCTCCTGCTTGAGCGCATCGGCGAGCCGGTCGCCGAGGGCGTCCGACCAGCTCTCGCCTTCGAGCAGCGCCGCGCTCCGCACGGCGGAGACCGGCCGCTCGCCCACCCCGAAGAAGACGAGGCGGCCTTGGCCGAACCTGCCGTTCTTCATCTCGAAATGGGCGGCGAGGCCGATGATCGCGTAGTCGCCGTGCCGCCGCGCCAGCTCCATGAAGCCCGACTTCCAGCCCGCGCCGATGTCCGGCACCTCGACTGCGGTCAGCACCTCGCCCGGCTCGAGCGCGGTCTCGTAGAGGCCCCGGAAGAACGCGTCCGCAGCCACGGTTCGGGTGCCGCCCTTGCCCGCAATCGTCATGCGCGCGCCGAGGGCAACCGCGCAGGCCGGGAGCTCGGCCGCCGGGTCGGCCAACGCAATGGAGCCGCCGAATGTGCCGCAATTGCGCACCGCCGGATGGGCGATATGCGGCATGGCGCTGGCGATGAGCGGCGCGCGGGAGGCGACGAGGTCCGAGGCCTCCACCTCCGCATGGCGGGTCATGGCGCCGATCCGAAGCCCATCGTCGGTTTCCTCGATGCCCGCAAGGCCCGGCACGCGGCCGATATCGACCAGCACCTCAGGCGCGGAGAGCCGCATGTTGAGGGTGGCCATCAGGCTCTGGCCGCCGGCGAGGACTCTCGCGTCTTCCCCGTGTTCGTCCAGCACGGCGATGGCGTCTTCGAGGCTTGCCGGCCTGACGTAGGCGAATGGAGCAGGTTTCATGAGCGCGTTTCCCCGCCATTGCGCCGGATGAGCGTCATCGGGATGTCGTTCGGCTCCACCATATAGGGGATGGATGCGAGCGTACCGTGTTTGGTCTGGATGCCGAAAGGCTGGTCGTCCATCAAGTAGTCGGCGGCATATTCGACGCCCGCCTCGGCGAGATAGTCCGGTGTCTCGAACGTCTCGGTTAGGCCGGGGCGAATTAGCCTGACGTGGTAGTCGTTACGACCTGACAATCGGGTGTGTGCGCACTACGCACCCCTGAGCCGCGGATCGAGCGCGTCACGCAGGCCGTCGCCGATGTAGTTGACGCTCAGCACCGTGAGCGAGATCGCCAGTCCGGGCCAGAGCACGCGCTCCGGCGTGACCGAGATGAAGTTGGCGCCGTCGAAGAGCAGCCGCCCCCACGTCGGGAAGTCGGGCGGGAAACCCAGGCCTAAGAACGAGAGCGCCGATTCCGTGATGATCGCGTTGGCGATGCCGAGCGTCGCCGAGACCATGATCGGGCTCAGCACGTTGGGCAGGATGTGGCGGGTGATGATGCGCCGCCTGCGCGTGCCGATGCTCCGCGCCGCGGTCACGAACTCGCGCTCCCGGAGCGCCAGCACGTCGCCCCGGACGATGCGCGCGGTCTGCATCCAGCTGGTGATGCCGATGATGAACACCACCAGCAGGAAGATCCCGGTCTCCGGGCCGAAGGCGGCGCGCAGGCTGTCGCGGAACAGCATGATGACCACCAGCAGCAGCGGCAGCAGCGGCAGCGCCAGGAACATGTCGGTGAGCCGCATCAGGAGGCCGTCGATCTGCCTGAAGTAGCCCGCGAGCACGCCCACCAGGGTGCCGAGCACCAGCGCGATCATCATCGCGGTGAAGCCGACGGCGAGCGAGATGCGCCCGCCCGCCAGCACTTGGGCCAGCGTGTCGCGGCCGAGGTTGTCGGTCCCCATCGGATGCTTGAGCGAGGGTCCCTCGTTCTTCGCCAGGATGTCGAGATAGTGCGGGTCCACGGTGTGGATCAGCGGGCCGAGGGCGACCGCAAGCGAGATCGCGATGAATACGCCTGCGCCCACCAGCGCGCCCGTGTGGTTGCGGAAGGCGAGCCACACGTCCATCCAGAGCGAGCGGTGTCGCTGCAACCCGCGCGAGGGGGCGGTGAGGTCGGAAGATTGCGCGGCCGGCATCGTTCAGCCGTAGCGGATGCGCGGATCGAGGATGCCGTACAGCACATCCGCGATCAGGTTGAAGATCACGATCAGCACCGCGAATAGAAAGGAGAGCGTCTGCACCAGGGGAATGTCAGCGCCCTGGATCGCGGTGATCAGGAGCTCGCCGATGCCGTTCACCCGAAAGATCTTCTCCGTGATGATGGCGCCGCCGAAGACGGTGGGGATGCCAAGCGCGATCAGCGTCACCACCGGGATCAGGCTGTTGCGCAGCACGTGGATGAACAGCACGACCCGCTCGCGCAGGCCCTTGGCGCGCGCGGTGCGCACGTAGTCCTGCGTCAGGTTGTCCAGCACGGCGGCGCGTATGAAGCGGCTGATCTGGGCCGCGTTGAAGAGCGCGAGCACCATCACCGGCATCGCCATCTGCTTGATCTGCACCCAGAAGCTCGAGAGATCGGTCACCCGGTGCGTCGTGTCGTAGATCGATGGCAGCCATTGCAGGGTGACACTGAAGACGATGATCGCGAGCAGCCCAGTAAAGAAGGTCGGCACCGAGAAGCCGATCATGGAGATGAAGGTGCCGAGCTGGTCGAACCACGAATACTGCCGGTAGGCCGAGATGATGCCGATCGGGATCGCGATGAGGATTCCGATCAGATAGGAGAGCCCGACCACCCAGAGCGTCTGCGGCAGCCGCTCGATGATGAGGTCCACGACCGGGCTGCGCGTCGCCCAGGAGCGCACCCGCAAGCGCTCCTCGGAAGCGCCGATCTCCACGCCAAACGCCCGCTCGATGAGGTTGAGCGGCTCGTTGACGAAGAACTGCTCCATCCACTTGGCGTAGCGGATGTGGAAGGCCTCCCCGAGCCCGAGCGATTCGCGAATCTGCTCGCGCGCTTCCGCCGGGATGGTGAGCGGGAGCTGGCCGGTGGGGTCGTTGGGCGCGAGGTCGAGGAGGGCGAAGAGGATGAAGCTGATTGCGATCAGCGTCGGCACTGCGAAGAGCAGGCGGCGAATGATGTAGTGGCTCATCGTCCGCGCCGGTTACCCTGATTCATCGAGGCGGCGCGCGGTCGATTGCCGCGCACCGCCTACCAACTCGACGGCCTTGGGCCGTTGGATCGGCCGGCTGACCGCGTCAGCGATGCCAGTCCGCGATGTTCCACAGCTCCGAATCCCAGGGGTTCACGCGTACGCCCTTCAGCGTGTTCGCATGCGCCGAGACCCTCGCCCGCCAGATCAGCGGGATCACATACTGGTTCTGCACGATGATGTCGTTCATCCGCTTGCCGATGTCGGCACGTTCGTCCAGCGATGCCGTCACGGCCATCTCCGCAGCGAGGGCGTCGTACTCCGCATTGCAGGCGCGTGCGATGTTGCCGCCGAGCCACTGGTTCTCGGGCCCGGGGATTTCCGAGCACCGCCAGTTGGCCATGTAGGCCTCGGGATCCACGCCGTCGAAGTTGTTCGTGTACATCTGGATGTCGGCGTAGAACTTCATGTAGGTATCGGGACTCGCCGGGTCGCCGCCGAAGAACACCGCCGCATCGATATTGCGCAGCTCCGTCTCGACCCCGATCTGCCCCCACATCTGCTTGATCAGCGCCTGGGTCCCCTGGCGTACCGAGTTGGTGGAGGTCTGGTAGAGGATTGAAAGGCGCACGCCGTCTCTCTCCCTCACGCCGTCATCGCCCGGCAGCCAGCCGGCCTCGTCGAGGATGCGGTTGGCCTCCTCGATATCCTGGGTCGTGCAGGCATCGTTGGCGTCCGACGCGTAGACCGGCGGCGCGGGCAGGACGTTGCAGGTGGCTTGACCGGCCGCGCCGTAGCCGAAGTCGACCAGGATCTGGCGGTCGATGGCCAGTGACAAAGCGCGGCTTACCGCCGGGTCGGAGAGGAAGGGGTGCGGGTTGGTGCCGTCGAGGTGGAGTGAGCGCTTGTCCTTGCCGAGGTCGGGGGAGTTGTTGGTCTGATTGACCACCAGACGCTCCACCATCGTGCCGAAGCCGGCGACCACCTGGCCCTTGCCGTTCGCCACCATCTGCTCCAGCACTTCGGGCTCGATCTGCAGGTTCCAGGCGTAATCGAACTCGCCGGTGGAGAGCACGGCGCGCGCGGCCGAGGTGGCATCCCCGCCGCCCTTGAAGGTGACGGTGGCGAAGGCGGGCTTGTCGGGCTCGCGATAGTTCTCGTTGGCCGAGAAGATAATGACGTCGTTGGCGCGGAACTCGTCCACCTTGAAGGGGCCGGTGCCGATGGGTCCGAAATTCTGCTCCGTGCAGGTCTGCGCCTTGGCGCCGGTGCAGTTCTCGAACTGCGCCTTCTGCAGAATGGGCGAGGTGGAGCCCACGAACGGCCCATAGGGGAAGGGCTTGGCCACGCCGAAGTTGATGCGCACGGTGTGGTCGTCCAACGCCTCCACCTTGGTGACATCGGTGAAGCTGGAGAGGGGATTGCAGCCCATCTCCTCGTTCAGACAGTACGCGGCGGAGAACACCACGTCGGCGGCGGTGAACGGCGTGCCGTCGGACCACACGATATCCTGCCTGAGCGGCCAGGTGATGGACATCAGGTCGGCCGCCACGCCGCCGTTCTCCACGGTAGGAATGTCGGCGGCGAGCGCAGGCGTCATGGTCCCCGTCTCGTCGTAGCGGGCCAGTGGCTCCAGCACTAGCGATGCCGCCTCGATGTCCTTGGTGCCGCCGGAGAGGTAAGGATTGACGGTCGAGACCGCCTGCCAATAGAGGATTTTCAGTTGGCCGTCGCGGCCGCGCTCGGCCAATGCCGAGGTCGAGAGCGTAGCTACCGCGAGCGCCGCGATAGCCAGTGTGAACAAGCTTCTTCCGATCATGCCGCGGACCTCCAGTTGGGAGGGAAGGGGCGCGCGCCTGTCGGCACACCCCGCATCATCTGTCATCATTCCGCCAGGTGACAAGCAACCTGGTGGCCGGGGCGGAGCGTCCGCCACTCCGGCGCTCTCTCCGAGCATTCCGCCACCGCCACCGGGCAGCGGGTGCTGAAGCGGCAGCCCGGCGGCGGTGCGGCAGGGCTCGGCACGTCGCCCTCCAGGATGATGCGCTTCCGCCGGGCCTCGCGCTCGGGATCGTGCGTCGGCACCGCCGAGAGCAGCGCGCGCGTGTAGGGGTGCAGCGGCTCCTCGTAGAGCGCATCGCTCGCAGCCAGCTCGACGATCTTGCCGAGATACATCACCGCCACACGATCGGCGACGTGGCGCACCATGCGCAGGTCGTGGGAGATGAAGAGATAGGTGAGGCCGAGGCGCTCCTGAAGCTCCTTCAGCAGGTTCACCACCTGCGCCTGGATCGAGACGTCGAGCGCCGCAATGGGCTCGTCGCAGACGACGAACTCGGGGTTGAGCGCGAGCGCCCGGGCGACGCCGATGCGCTGGCGCTGCCCGCCGGAGAACTCGTGCGGGTAGCGGTTGGCGAAGGCGGGGTCGAGGCCCACGGCATCCAGCAACGCCTCCACGCGCTCCCTCAGCGCCGCCCCCGCCGCCACCCCGTGCTCGCGCAGCGGCTCGCCCACGATGCTGCCCACGGTCATGCGCGGGTTCAGGCTGTCCTGCGGGTCCTGGAAGATCATCTGCATGTGCGGGCGCAGCCGGCGCAGCGCCTCGCCCTGGAGCGCTGTGATGTCGTCGCCGCGAAACCTCACCCGCCCCGCCGTCGGCGTGTAGAGGCGCAGGATCACGCGGCCGACGGTCGACTTGCCGCAGCCGCTCTCGCCCACGAGACCCAGCGTCTCGCGCGGATGGATCGCGAAGTCGAGACCGTCCACCGCGCGCACGCTGCCCACCTGGCGGCGGAGGACCCCGCGCAGGATCGGGAAGTGCTTGGTCAGGTTCTCGACCGCGACGAGGGGCTCCGGTTTAGCCCGCATATCTCACCACGGTCATGGTCTGCGCGGTGCTGTCCGGCCGACAGAGTAGGAACGGCGCGCAGCGCGATGCGGGGACATCGGGCAAGCGACGTGACGCTCGCTGTCGGCCGGATAGCGCCGCCCTTCGGGTCGCGCCCAGGCGCCCGCCCGCGGCGTCGCGGGCCTCAACCGTAGTCCCCGATACGCTTTTCGGCCCGCTCCTGGCGGCTCGAACGCCTGGGCGCGACGCAGGCCGTGACCCTGGTGAAATATGCGGGCTAGGCGGCACGGGGCACTCCGGCGTCGGCGTCGTACCAGCAGGCGACCTCGTGGCCCTCCGTCACCGGGGCGAGTGCCGGATTCTCCGCCCGGCAACGGGTGAAGGCGTGGGCGCAGCGCGGCGCGAAGGAGCAGGCATCGGGCGTCTGCACCAGGGTCGGCGGCTGACCCGGAATGCTGGCGAGCCGCTCGCCGCTGCTGCCGCCCTCCAGCTTCGGCAATGCGCGCAGCAGGCTCCGCGTGTAGGGGTGCTGCGGCCTGGCGTAGAGCGAGCGCACGTCCGCCCGCTCCACCACCTGGCCGCCGTACATCACCATCACCCGGTCCGCGAGGCCCGCAACCACGCCGAGATCGTGGGTGATCCAGACGATCGCCATGCCTCGCTCCTGCCTGAGCCGCTGCAGCAGGTCCAGGATTTGCGCCTGGATGGTGGCGTCGAGTGCGGTGGTCGGCTCGTCGGCGATCAGCACCTTGGGATCGCAGGCGAGCGCCATGGCGATCATTACGCGCTGGCGCATCCCGCCCGAGAACTGGTGAGGAAAGTCGCCGAGCCGGCTTTCCGCCGCGGGAATGCCGACGCCTTCCAGCAGCGCCGCCGCCCGGTGCCGCGCCGCGCGCCGGCCGAGGCCCAGATGAAGCCGCAGCGGCTCCGTGAGCTGGTAGCCGACGCTCAGCACCGGGTTCAGCGAGGCCATCGGGTCCTGGAAGATGAACCCGACCTTGGCGCCGCGCACGTGACGCAGCCGCGCAGGGTCGAGCGCGAGCAGGTCCTCGCCGTCGAGCAGCGCCTGGCCCGAGGCGATCTCCGCCGGCGGCATGGGCAGCAGCTTGAGCAGCGCGAGCATGGTCACGCTCTTGCCTGAGCCGCTCTCCCCCACCACGCCCTCGTGCAGGTCGAAGCTGATGCCGTTGACCGCGTGCACCAGCCCGCCGCCTTGGGTGCGGAACCGCGTGTGCAGCTCCCTGACTGAGAGCACGGGACGGCGGCCAGAGGCACGAGACACCGGTCAGCCCCTATGCTGCGTCCGGGGCGCCGCTCGTCGGTGATCGGTTATCAGTCAACCGTTGCGGCCCTCGAACCTGCCCTGTCCCGATGCCCCGCGATCCTAACCGCCGCTTCGCCGTGTGGGCCAGCCCGGAAATCTCGCCTTATTGGGCTCCTTGTGGTATTCCGAGTTGGTCACACAACCGCATTGTTGATCGGCGGCGTATCAGTCTTCGTTGACCTTTCCGTGGACAGCACCCATAGTTCCCATCAGGGTCACTTGAGCCGCCGAACCACCGATGCACTCTAGCGCAGACCTCACCCTCTACGATCCCGGCGGCCGGCCTACTGCCATCGTCGAGATCAAGAATAAGCTGGGTACGTCAAGCGAATGGGCCGCCAAGACCCGACGAAACCTTCTTGCTCATAGCGGCTTCTCCAGCGCCGACTTCTTTCTTCTTGTCACGCCCGACCGCCTGTACGTATGGAAGGATCCCGGCGCTGATCCCGTTGAAACCCCACCTACTTACGAAGCCGATGCAGAACCGATATTTGCGCCGTATCTCAGGAGGGCGAGAGTAGGACCTCACCTGGTAAGCAGCCATGCGTTCGAGCTTCTTGTATCTACTTGGCTTGGCGATATTATTAGGTCGTCCGGGATAGCGGAAGAAAATTCCAACAACGAGAGCTGGCTGACGACCTTGGGGTTTCGCACTGCAATCAAGAACAGCCGCATCAAATTCAAAGAAGTGGCATAACTTCTCCTTGTGCAAGTCTACGTTGAGTCCAACTTTGTCCTTGAGCTCGCACTGCTCCAAGAGCAATGGAGGAGTTGCGATAACATTGTGAAGCTTTGCGAGGCAAATCGCGTCCATCTAGTTTTGCCTGGCTATTGTCTGGCTGAACCGTACGAAGCCCTCGTACGTCAACGAAAGCGGCGCACGAAAGTACAGGAGGATGTCGAAACTGAGCTCAAGCAAATTGCCAGAACTGAATTTTATGGAGATCAGGTCAAGGAATTTCGTGAACTTACGAGTTTTCTAATCAGAAGTACGGAAGACGAAGACGGCCGTTTGAGCGTGGCGTTCTCGCGATTCTTGCAGTCTGCTGAGGTAATTTCACTAGATGCTTCCATCTTGACAGAAGCCGCAGAGTATCGGCGCCGTCACGGCTTTTCTCCTCAAGATGCAATAGTTTATGCATCAGTTCTCTCACATCTCCGAGCAGAACAAGTGTCAGTAGGTTACTTCCTCAATAGAGACAAAGATTTCGACGATGAGGATGTAGCGGAGGAGCTTCGCAGTTACGGATGCGTGCTCGTGCCGGATTTCAATATCGGATACAAGCTTATTCTCAATCATATTGGGTGAATGGTAGACGGTTGAGATTTCGGTCCAATTTGAGCGTCACCCAGTCGATAGCATAGGACGAAAATGACGGCGGGGCGGAGATGACGGGGCAGGGCAGGGAGCGGCTGGGCGCCGCCGACATCGTGGTGGTCGGCGCCGGCATCATGGGGGCGAGCATCGCCTTTCAGCTCACGCGGCGGTCCGGCCGCAAGGTCGTGGTGGTCGACGAGCGGCCTCCGGTGGGCGGCATGTCGGGTCGCACCTTCGGACAGATTCGCCAGCACTACTCCAACGCGCTCATGGTCGAGATGGCGATCCGGGGCTTCGAGGTGCTGAACAACTGGCAGACGGAGGTCGGCGTCGGCGATCCCGGCTACGTCAAGCTCGGCTACATGCTGCTGGTCGTCGAAGCGCAGGTCGAGGCCTGCCGGCGCAACGTTGAGCTCGGCCGCCAGCTCGGCGTCGACACCCGCTTCGCGAGCCCCGACGAGATCAAGGCCCTGGAGCCCGCACTCGTCACCGACGATCTTGCCGGCGGCGCCTGGGAGCCCAACGGCGGCTACATCGACGTGACCCGCATGGTGCTGAGCTGGCTCGGCGCGGCGCAAGCGGCGGGCGCGACGCTCCATTCCGGGCTCCGGGTGGAGGGGATCGCCACGGCAGAAGGCCGCGTCGTGGGCGTGGACACGCCCCAGGGTCAGATCGAGGCGCCCACCGTGATCGCCGCGACCGGTGCGTGGATCACCGACCTGCTGACGCCCTTCGGCGTCGACGTGCCCATCGAGCGCCGCCGGCTCGACATGGCCTATCTGGAACAGCCGCCGGGTCGGCCCACGATCCGCACCTGCATCACTGACGGCAACTCCAACGTCGTCATGCGCCCCGACATGGGGCCCTACCTGCTGGCGGTCGCCTATCCCGACGAGATGCCCGAGGTCGCCGATCCCACCGCGCCGGCGCCGGTGGAAGACGAAGCCGGCCACCGCACGCGGCTCGACAAGGCGCTGGCCGAGCGGCTGCCGGACTTCGTCGATGCCCAGGTCGTGCGCACGGTCTCCGGCGCCTACGACATCACGCCGGACTTTCATCCGATCCTCGGCTGGGCGCCGGGGCTGGACGGGCTCTATCTCGCCGCCGGCTTCTCGGGCCACGGGCTCAAGCTCTCGCCTGCGGTGGGCGAGTGCGTGGCCGCCGCCGTACTCGGCGCGGACTCGCCGTTCGACATCCGCCCGCTCCGGCCCACGCGCTTTGCCGAGGGCGATCCCATGTACCTCGCCTACGGGCCGTCTGCCCGCGCCTGACGTCGATCTATACCGCCCGAGTCAGGAATGGCATCATCCCCCCATCCCGCGCGCCGGACCGGACGAGGACCCCGCCATGCCGACCTTGACCGATGAGCAGCACCGCCAATGGGCGGTCGATGGCTACATCCATCTGGAAGGCGCGTTGGAGCCGCAGGAAGTCTCGCTCTACTGCGGGCTGATCGACTCCCTGCGTCCGCAGGCGGGATGGGAGCCGCAACCGGGCCTGCCCTTCGGCCATTACGCCTGGGTGGAACGCAACGCGACGGCGGACGACCTCGACTCCTTCATGGACCGCCGGGACATCCTGGGCTACGCCGAGCCGTTCCGGGATCTCATCGACCGGCCCAACGTCTTCGATCCGATCCTCGAGCTCATGGGCCCCTACATCGTGCTCAGCATGTCGCAGGCCATCGTCCGCGCATCCACGACCGAGTTTCCCGGCTTCATCCACACCGACGGCGGCCAAGCGCTCCGGCAGATTCGCGTGACCGAGACCAGCAGGCCGCTGGCGGTGAAGGCGCTCTACCTCCTTACCGATGTCGAAGGAACGGACAGCGGCAATTTCACGGTCTTTCCCGGCAGCCATCTTCGGCAGATTCCGTTCGACAGTGACGCGGCCCCCACTCCCCACACGCCGGGCGCCGTCCAGCTGGGCGGCAAGGCGGGCGATTGCTATCTGTTCAGCCACGCGCTGTGGCACGGGCCGGCACCGAACCATTCCGGGAAGGGCCGCAAGACACTGCTCTACAACTACGCGCAGATGTTCCTGAAGCCCTACGACTTCCCCACCATCGCCGGCGCCATGGACGAATGCACGCCGCGTCAGCGTAGGCTCCTGGGCGATCTCGGACACGACCCGAGGCTGGGCGACTACTTCTATGTCCCCGAGGACCAGGAAGACGTCATCTACCGGCGAACCGGCGCCCGCAAGGCCGCCTGACCGGCCCAGGTTGGGCCGGCGTCCGGCTTCGCTAACCGAGCCTTTCTCACTTGTCGTCATGCCCGGACTTGATCCGGGCATCCAGTCACGCCGGACACGTGGATGGCCGGGACAAGCCCGGCCATGACGAGTTTGGGGCGCTGGGCACTCGAATAGAAACGTCTCGAACGGAGCCGCTCTACGGATCCCGGCTGAGGCCCCGTTCCTCCAGTGCATCGAGGTAGGTAAGCCAGATCGCATCGCGGTGTTCCGCGAGGTGGCGCAGGTAGGACCACGTATAGATGCCGGTGGTGTGCAGGTCGTCGAAATGGAGGCGCACGGCGTAGTTGCCGACCGGCTCGATCAGAGTGATGCCGACATGGCGGCGGCCGGGCACGATGGTCTTGCCCTCGCCGTGCCCCCTGACCTCGGCGGACGGGCTCTCCACCCGCAGCAGCTCGGCCGGCAGGCTGCACCGCAGGTCGTCGTCGAAATCGACTTCGAGCGTCTTCTCGGCGCTCTTGTAGCGAAGCTCGACCGGCCAGGGCTGGTCCTCGAAGGGCGTGCTCACCGGGCCTCGCCTTCCTCCAATGGTCGAGCCTCGTCCGGCAGCATAATCGGAATGCCGTCCCGGATCGGGAACGCCAGCTTCGCCTTGTCGCTGATCAGCTCCTGCCGCTCGGCGTCGTAGCGCAGCGGCTCCTTGGTCAGCGGGCAGACTAGGATCTCCAGAAGCTTGGGGTCGACCGTGGCCCGTTCCTCTCCCATCCGCGCGGCCTCCTTCACTGCACCCGCGACTTTGGCCCGGCTGCGCCGTGGGCCGCCATCTCGAACAGCGCCTGCATCATGGCCACCCGCTGGCTCTCGCTCGAGCATTCGAGCAGCGCCTGCTTCTCGCTCGGCTCGAAGGGGCAGGCCATCGCGAGGCATGTGACCAGCGCCTCATCGCTGGCCCGCTCGATCGCGTCCCAGTCGGCAGTGAGCCCGTGGTGATCGAAGTAGGCCCTGAGCGCCGGGAGCAGGCTGCCGCGGTCGACGGCGAGCGGTGCCGGTTCCGGCAGGTCGCTGGCGAAGCGGCCGTAGTCGGCACGGACTCGCCGATACATCAGGCCGTCCTGCTCCAGCTCGCGCGCGATGGCGAAGCGGCAGACGCCGGTGAGCGTGATCAGGAAGCGGTTGTCCGGCGTCTCGGAGAAGGACGTGATGCGGCCCACGCAGCCCACCGGATAGACCTCCGGCGCATCCAGCTTCGCCTGCGGGTCGGCCGGCTGGATCATGCCGATCATCTTGTGCGAGGCCATCGCGTCCTGCGTCATCTCCAGGTAGCGAGGCTCGAAGATGTTGAGCGGCAGCCGCCCGCGCGGCAGCAGCAGGACCCCCGGCAACGGGAAGATCGGGATGACGCGCGGCAGCTCGTCGAGGCCGCCCGGTTCGGGGCCGGCGGTCACGGCATGCCTCAGGAGAACAGGATCGAAGAGAGCTTGCGCCGGCCCGCGACCGTGAGCGGGTCGGTATGGCCCAAGGCCTCGAACAGCTTGAGCAGCTGCTGCCGCGCGGCCTCCTCGTTCCACTCCCGATCCCGCCGGATGATCTCGATCAGCTCATCGATGGCCTGCTCGTTGCGCCCCGCGCCGTGATGGGCCATGGCGAGGTCGAAGCGGGCCTGGTGGTCGCCGGGGTCCTGGGCGAGCCGCGCCTGCAGTTCGGCGGTGTCGCCATCGGCCTCGCCGGCCTGCTCCGCAAGCGCGAGGGCCGATACCGCGCTCTCCACGTCGGCGTTCTTCAGCGCATCGTCGTCGAGCCCGTCCACCAGCTCGCGGGCCTCCTGCAGGTCGCCGGCACCGACGAGGCAGCGCACCAGCCCTGCGATCGCTGCCGCCTCGCCCGGCACCTGGCGCAGGATCTGGCCGTAGATGTTGGACGCGCTGGCGAAGTCCCCGCCGTCCAGCGCGTCCTTGGCCTGCTCCAGGGCCTGCTCCAGGGGCGAGGGGCCCATCGGTCCCACCAGCCGCTCCACGAAGCGCTTGATCTGGCTTTCCGGCTGAGCGCCCATGAAGCCGTCGACCGGCTGCCCCTTGTCGAAGGCGAACACGGCCGGAATCGACTGGATGCGGAGCTGCTGCGCGATCTCCGGGTTCTCGTCGATGTTGATCTTGACCAGCGCCACCTTGCCGCCGGCGTCCCTGACCGTCTTCTCCAGAATCGGCGCGAGCTGCTTGCACGGACCGCACCAGGGCGCCCAGAAATCGACGATCACCGGCGTCTGTTGCGACGCTTCGATCACGTCGGCGGCAAAGCTCTGGGTCGTCGCGTCCTTCGGCTGCGCGGCGCCGCCGGCCGACTGGCCAATGAGGGTATCCATACCCGCATGCTCCCGGCTGGAGAGGATTCGGTTGGGCAAGAGCTACATGGCAGCTTGCACCGGGCCTTGCAAGCCTGCCCCGGTCTTGATTGCGCGCGCATAGACACCGGAAGGGCTGGTCCCGTCCGTCCATCGCACGTCCGTCTCGCGGCACCGCCGCGAGACGACGAGGGGAGGGGTGCGCCGCCGCCCGAAGGCGCTCAGCACGCCCCTCGGCTGCTTACTTGATCATGGAAAAGATGATCGCCGGCACCAGCGGCTCGCCGGCCGGCTGAATCGCCTCGATGCAGATGTTCGCCTCGGGATTGCTGGCCGACATCATCACTTCCAGCATGTCGCCCGCCTCCATGGGAACGATTCCCTGGGAGATGATGACGTCCTTGGCCATGCTCCCTTCGTCCTGGCAGAGCTGGACGTTGGAGTTGGCGACGTCTGCACCGTTGATGCGCAGCCACAGGTCGAAGCACCCGTAGGGCCCGCCGCCTTCGCGGCCGACCTGGGGAGCGGCGACGATCAGATAAGGCCCGGCTTCGCCGACGGTGATCTGGTTGTTGGCGAGCATTACGCCCTCCGCTGCGTCGATGATATCCATTTCGACCAGCGTTGGTGCCGTGCCCGGGCACTGGGTCACCGATGACGATGCCTGAAGATACTGGGTGGCATTGGCCACACTGGCCGACGCGACAAGTACCGCCATTGTCAAGACGAGCTTCTTCATCATGGTCTTATCCTCCCTGTTGGATTTGACCGCCGACCAGAGTAGGGGGCCCGTCAAGGCTTGACAATTAAACTCATCGGCTCGTCACGTAGCCATTGGACCCGATCATGCGTCTCGATCACGGCTCGCGGCTCTCAATTTGGATGGGCTAGTGCGTCGCCGGCGCCGTCTCTTTCGGCGCTGTGCTGCGCAGCGTGTCGAGCAGGGCAGGGTCCAGGGGGTCGAGGGGCCGCCCAGCGATCTCCTCGGCCGCGACCCAAATCTGGGGCAGGTGCGCCACCATGGCCGAGCGGCCCGCGTGGCTCTTGACGACATACTGGTTGCAGGCCCAGTCGGACGCGGCGCAGCCGTAGTGGTTCAGGATTCGATTGATCAGGGCGACGCGATTCAGGCGACCGAGATAGCGGGCGCGCCCGGTCTCAGGCTCGGCCGCGCGGCCCGCGTCCGTGCCGGCCTCGGTCCAGTGCGTGCCGCCGGCCATCATCGTACAGAACGCACACACAGCATCACCTCCTTGGGTATGCGCAGCCACGCGCCACCTTTCCGTGCGTACGAACGTAGCGCGGCATCGGGTTTCAGAGAAGGCGGAAAGAGCGTCGAGCAGCCGTCAGGACGTCGCGAGTTCGGCGAGTAGACCGTAGTGATCCGAAACCGGTAACGGCTTTCCGTCGGGGAGCGGCACCACCGGCTCGTCAAGCACGGTGCGCACGGCGGACACGGCGACCCCGTAGCCGCCGCCCGGCCGCACGAAGATGTGATCCACCCGGCGGGCGGGACCGGCGGCCCGGCCTCGGTTGAGTGGATTGGCCGGATCCCACGTGCCTTGGGGCTGCGCCTCGTCCGGCAGATCGGCGGCCACGTCCTCGAAGCCCGCGTCCTGCAGAAGCCCGCTGGCAGTCGGGTCTGCGGCCGGGTCGCAGTTGAAGTCGCCGGCGAGCACGACCGTGCCGTCGAACGCTGCAGCGGCGGCCTCGATCGCCTCGGCGACCTGCGCGCTCCGCCGGTCGGCCGCGCCCAGGCGTCGCTTCCGCCGATAGGCGCCGCCGGCGGTGGCATGGAGGTTGATGACGCGGATGGGGCCGAGGCCGGGCGTCCGTACCGTGCAGGCGAGCATCCCGCGCGGGCCGAAGAGACCCTCCTCCAGCGTCTGCTGCGCGAAGGACGTGCACGAAGCGTCCGTCATTACGTCGCGGGAGAGGGTAAGCAGCCCGGTGCCGTAGAAGCGGCTGTCCTCGGCGACGCCGGCGCTGTGCGGGTAGAGATCGCGAAGCTCCGCCGCCAGCCTCACCTTGACGCGTTGCGGTACCAGCTCCTGCAGCAGCACGATATCGGCGTCCACGCCGCGCAACGCGGGCGCGAGATGCGCGGCACGGGCCACCACGTAGGGCACGTCCTCGTAGAGCGGGGCGACGAACAGGCGAATTTCGGTGAGGCCGGTATTGAAGGTCAGGATGCGCAGCATCGGTGCGCTACGGCCCTGGCCCTGCCCGGATCATGGGCCGGGAGCTGCGGTTCACCAGGAAGAGGCCGGCGAAGAGCAGCGCGACCGCGAGGCCGATCCAGGGGCTCGGCACCTCGCCGAAATAAAGCGCGGCCCAGCCCATCCCGCACAGCGGGCCGATGTAGCCGTTGGTCGAGAAGAAGACCGGCCCCACCATACGAATGATTTCCAGCCCGAGCACGAAGAAGCACGCGGTGAGCGCGCCACCGCCGATCAGCGACCAGTCGCCGTCGGTCATGGTGCCGTCGAACAGCCACCAGCTGTCGGCGGCAGCCATCACCGGCAGCATCAGGATCGCGCTCGCGAAGGCGATACCGCAGGTGAGAGGGATCGGCTGGCTGCCAGCCGGGCGAAGGAACACCACCGTGACGCTGCCGAAGGCGTAGCAAACCGGCGAGCCGAAGGCCAACAGCAGCCATGGCGCCATGCCGGGCTCCGGCAGGCTGGCTCCCGGCGCCAGCACCACCAGGATTCCCGCGAGGCCGAGCATGATGCCCACGACCCGCAGCAGCCGCACGGTGTCGATCTTGAACAGGATCGAGAAGGCGTAGGTCAGGATCGGCGAGAGCGTCAGCGTCAACGCCACCGCGCCGGCGGGCACTCTGGGCGCGGCCAACGCAAGCAGGGTGTAGGGGAGCGCGATGCCGATGAAGCCGAAGATGAAGTAGAAGCGAAGGTAGACGCCGCTGAACTTCGGACGCTGACCCACCGCGAGGCCCGCGATCAGGGCGATCGCCCCTGCCGTCACGCCCTGCCAGAAGACGAAGGGAAAGGTCGGAACGCCTTCGGTAATGGCGATCCGGTTGAGCGAGAAGGTCATGGCGTAGCTGGAGGCGCCGAAGAGCAGCATGGCGAGGGGCACCAGGTGCCCGCTGCTCTGTACGGTGCGGCTCACGAAGGCCGCCCGTCACTCCGGGAGGCCGATGGTGAGGCCGCCGTCGATGACGAGCGATGTCCCGGTAATCCAGCGGGCGTCGTCGGAAGCGAGGTAAACAAAGCCGTCGGCGATGTCGCGCGGCGTGCCGATGCGGCCCAAGGGCGTGCGGCCCGCCGCGCGGGCGAGGGAGGCGTCCGGATCCGGCTGCTCCGCGATGAAGCCCTCGAACATCGGCGTGTCCACGAAGCCGGGGCAGATGCAATTGGCGCGGATGCCGTGTGGCGCTCCGTCCAGTGCCATGCAGCGCGTGAGCATGATGAGCCCAGCCTTGGAGGCGACGTAAGCGGCATCCTGGCGCGCCGCGACGACGCCGGCGATCGAGGCGGTGCTCAGGATCGCGCCGCCGCCGGCCTCGGCGAAGTGCGGCCAGAACGCCTTCGAGACCCGGTAGGCGCCGCTCAGGTTGATGTCGATCTCGCGCTGCCAGTCAGCTTCCGTGAGCTCTGCGACGCCGCCCAGGATGGTGACTCCGGCGTTGTTCACCAGCACGTCGATTCGGCCCAGCGCCGCCAGCGCCTCCTCGGCGAGCCGCGCCGCGTCGGCCTCGCTGGTGATGTCGGCGCGGACGGAATGCGCAGCGCCCCCGTTCGCGACGATCGACGCAGCGAGGGCGGCGGCGCCCTCAGCGTCCAGGTCGGCGCAGACGACCGCCGCGCCCTCCTCGGCGAAGCGGAGCGCCGTCTCGCGGCCGATGCCCGACGCGGCGCCGGTGACGACGGCGTTCTTTCCGGCGAGTCTCACGGAGGTTGGGGGTCAGGCCCGCTTACGCGGGCATACTCTCGTGCCAACGCTCAGCCCGGGTTGGCCAAGCGTTTGCGCTTGGCTCTACCCATGGCGATCAAGCCGACGACCGCGAACAGGCTGAGGAAGATCATGATGACCAGGCCGGCCGTCGACACATAGGCCCATTCGAGATCGAAAAACGTTAACTTGTATATGTAGACCGATATGGTCTCGGTCGAGAATCCGGGTCCACCCTTGGTCATGATCCACATGATGTCGAACAGCTTGAACGCCTCGACCGAGCGGATAACCAAGGCAATGACCATGACAATCTTCATTCTGGGCAGGACGATGCGCCAGAACTTGTGGAACCAGTTTGCGCCCAGCAGGGTTGCCGCCTTCAACTGATCCTCCGGCACCGAGATGATGCCGGCGAGCAGGATCAGGAACATGAGCGGCGTCCATTGCCAGATATCAGCAACCATGATCGCGATCATCGATCGGATCGGGTGTCCCAGCCAGACGACATCGAAATCGAGGCCGCTGATGCCGCTGATGATCTGGTTGATCGGGCCGTTGCTCTGGAAAAGCATGAAGAACATGTAACCGGCCACGGAAGGCACGATCATCATCGGCATCAACAGGATGACGTAGAAAATGCGTTTGCCGTGGAACCGATCGACGAACAGAGTTGCGAGACCGAGGCCGAGAAGGAACTCGATCGGGACCACGACGGCCATGATCAGGAAGGTTCGCCCGACCGATCCCCAGAGGCGGCCATCCTGGAAAATCTCAACGTAATTGTCGAACCAGTTGAGCGATTCGAAGGCGTAAATCCAGGTGGTTCCGTCGAGCGGACCCCACCAGGTCAGGCTCAAATAAATCAGCATGAGCGCGGGGAAGGTAACGATGAAAACCAGCAGAAGCTGCGCCGGAATCGTCATCCTGATTCCGAGCCTCCTGCCCAGTCGCTCGATCGAGAGCGAACCGGCGCGCCGCACCGGTGGGCCGGAGTCTGCCGTTGCTTCCGTCATTGCTTCAGCGCCCCGAAGGTGAGCCCGCGAACCAGGTGCTTCTGGATGATGATGCCGAGAACGACCGGCGGGATCGCAGCCACCAAGCCTAACGCCGCCTTGGCACCGTACATCGGACCGGTCATTGCGACGCTGAGCTCGCTCATGTAGACGGGGATGGTCACCCAATCCTTCCGGGTCAGCAGCAGGGCGATGAGGTAGTCGCTCCAGTTCAGGATGAAGACGAACAGGCACGTCGTCGCCAGCGGCGCCTTCACCATGGGCAAAGTCACCCTGTAGAACACGCGCCAGTGGCTGCAGCCTTCGACCAGCGCGGCCTCCTCGATTTCAAGCGGCACTTCGTCGAAGAACGTCATCATCAGCCAGAAGGCGAAGGGCAGGGTGACGATGCCGTAGATCAGCGCCAGTCCCCACCAGGTATCGACCATGCCGAGGAACGTCCACATGACCATCACCGGGATCACGACGGCGATGGGCGGGAACAGGCGGAGCTGAAGGACGCCGAGAGGCAGGTTGCGGCCGACCGCAAAGCGCGACACCCCGTAGGCGCCGAGCGTGCCGGCGAAGACCGCGATCAGCGTTCCGAACGACGCGATCAGCAGGCTCGACAGAATCGGGCGGATCGCGATGCGGTCCAGCGTGACGATGACCTCTTCCGTCTCGCCGGTGAAGATGTACTCGAAATTGCCGAGCGTGGGATTCTTGGGCAGCCACGTGACGTCGGCGATGGCGGTCGTCCACTCCGCCACCGGCTTGAACGCCATCGTTGCCATCCAGGCGATCGGTATCAGCGCGATTACGATCGCAAAGAGTATGGCAAGATAGCGTAGCCCTTCGTACACGAAGCGATTCGACAAGGGCATCCAAACGCTCACCGTGGTGTCGCGTGCATTATCGCAAATCCAGAGGAGGGGCGCCATGTCCGAGAGCCGGACCGAGTCTCCCTGGCTGGGTTACCCCCTGGAGCGCAAAGAAGATTTTCGTCTGACCACCGGCGGCGGCCGCTACATCGCCGATCTGGCTGTGCCGGGCACGCTCCACCTTGCCTTCGTGCGCAGCGCGCACGCCCACGCCCGGCTCCTGTCAATTGACGTCAGCAAGGCCCGCGCCGTGCCCGGTGTCGTGGCGGTGGTCACCGGCGAGGACATCAAGGACGAAATCCGTCCGTTGCCGCTGCCGGTCGTCCTGCCGGCGTTCCCGGCCCGCTATCCGACCTTCTGGCCGCTTGCCATCGACAAGGTGAAGTTCCACGGCGAGCCGGTCGCTGCCATCGTCGCGAGGGACGCTTACGTTGCGGAGGACGCCGCCGAACTGGTCGAGATCGAGTACGAGCCGCTTCCGGCTGTCGTCGACGCCGAGGCCGCGCTCGGGCCCGACACGCCTCTCGTACACGAGGACTGGGACGACAACCTGATGTTCGGCGGCACGCTGACGGGCGGCGATGACCCGGCCGACCAGGCGCGCAACGCTGCGGAGGTCCAGCGGCTGATCGACGCAGCCGATGTCGTTGTGCGGCGGCGCTTTCGTGTCCACCGCACCGGCGTGACACCGCTCGAGACTCGTGGCGCGCTCGCGGTCTGGGATCCCGACGGCGACCTCACGGCGTGGATCACGACCCAGCGTCCGCACATCGATCGTCTGGCCCTGGCAGATCAGCTCCGCATCCCATCACATCGAATTCGCGTCATTGCGCCGCGCGATCAAGGCGGCGCGTTCGGCGTCAAGGCGCCCTTCTATCGGGAGCCAACGCTGGTCTGTCACATGGCGCGGATGCTCGCCCGCCCGGTGCGCTGGATCGAGTCGCGCGAGGAGCACCTCATGGCCGTGAGCCAGGAGCGCGACCAGACCCACGACATCGAGGTCGCAGCCACCGCCGACGGGCGGATCACGGCGGTGCGCGACCGTGCGCTCGGAGATGCCGGCGACGGGTGTTCCGGCGTCTACTGGGGCTACGTCATGCCGCTCACGGGTGCCGCCTATCTGCCCAACGCGTATGATCTGCCGACCTGCGACATCAGCATCCGGGTGGCTGTGACCAACAAGTCCTCGCTCTCTCCGGCACGTGCCTTCGGCCGCTTCCCGACCCGCTTCGTCATGGAACGGTGCATCGACCTGGTTGCGCGGGCGCTCGGGATGGAGCCGGCGGAGGTGCGGCGCCGCAACTTCGTGCGCCGCTTCCCCCACGTCATCTGCACCGGCGTGCATTACGACAGCGGCGATTTCGCCAAGACCTTCGAGAACCTCGTGGAACAGCTCGATCTGGAGGGCTTTCGCAAGGAGCAGGCCGCGGCGCGCGCACGCGGACAATATCTGGGAATCGGCTTCGGCGTCGGCGTCGAATCCTCGGGCGTCGCGTCCGAGGTGCTGGTCCCCATGGAGAACCAGCCGGGTTATGGCGCGGCGACTGTGCGGCTCGACCCGCACGGCAAGGCATTCGTGTTCGAAGGCGACGCGCCCGGCGGTCAGGGCCACGAGACGATGCTGGCGCAGGTCGCCGCCAACGAGTTCGGCATCCACCCCGACGATATCGTCGTCACCGTCGGCGACACCGGAAAAACCCCGTTCGGCTCGGGCACGATCGGCGCCCGCGCCGGCTCCTACACCGCGAGCGCCGTCGCCGTGGCTTGCCGAGTCCTCAAGGAGAAGATCGGCCGCTTCATGATCCACGATCTTAGCCTCGTCGGCGCGGAGCCAGCAGATTTCACCTTCGCGAACGGGCAGGTGGTCTACGCCAGGGACGACAACATTCGGCGCTCATTCGTGGAGATGACGCAGCGGATCATCATGCGGCCCATAGACCTGCCTCCGGATGAGAGCGGAGGCCTCGAGCACACGGCGTTCTTCGAGGCAGAAAAGCCGCTGATTTGCTTCTCCTGCCACGGCGCCATCGTGGAGGTCGATCCGGAGACCGGCCAGTTCACCATCGAGCGCTACGTGACGTCGGAGGATTTCGGCGTCGTGATCAATCCCAAGATCATCGAGGGCCAGGTGCAGGGCGCCGTCGTGCAGGGGCTCTCGAACACGATGTTCGAGCAGTTCGTCTACGACGAGAACGGGCAGCAGCTCAGCACGAGCCTGGAGACCTACCAGATCGCACGCGCGCCCGACGTGCCGCCCATCACCGTGACCCACGCGGGCGTTCCCTGCCCCTATACCCCGTTCGGCGCACGCGGTGCGGGCGAGGGGCTGCCGGGGCCGGTGCCCGCGGCGCTCGCCAACGCGGTCTCGGACGCGCTTCAGCCCTTCGGTGTGGAGATCGACGAACTACCGCTCCGCCCGGATCGGATTTGGGCCGCGATCCGGCGGAGCGGAAGAGCCGCGCGCTGATTCGGAGAAAGGGGCGACGGGCGGCGCGCGCCCGCCCGTCGCCCGTCTGCTCTAAGCCTTGTCGACGATGGTCGGCCAGGCTGCCTTGTTGCTCGCGCGGATGGCCTCGATCATCTTGTCCTCGCCCTTCTTCTTGATGATCTTCCGCCATTTCTTGGAGGCGTTCTTCATGGCCTCTTCGGGCGTGATGTCGCCGATCAGCGCGCGCTGCAACTCCTCGTCCAGGCCGTTGTCGAATGCGGACTGGCCGGCGAAGTTGATCGTCGGTGCGGAGCGCTTGATGGTCTCCTGAATCACCTCCACGTGGTCCTTGTGGTAGGTCTGCTGCACCAACGGATCGTCGAAGTTGGCCTTCTGGAACGGATCGAAGTAGCCGGCCGGATTGCCCGACATCCAGCTGAAGATGCGCGAGCAACTCGCCCACTGGAGGAAGAGATAGGCGGCCTCCGGATACTCGCTCTGCGCCGAGACCTCGGCGTTGATGTTGAGGTAGAGCACGCTGCGGCGGATCAGGTCGTCTCCGAACCAATTGCCCACCGGGAGGAACGAGCCGAGCTTGCCCGACGCAGGCGTGGCGGGCGTTCCGTCGGCGTTCATCCGGTCGTTGAACTTCCGCAGGTTGGTATAGGTGCTCATCATCACGCCGGTGCCTTGGGCCATGCTCCCGTAAGCCTCGGACCAGGTCCAGCTGAGCGCATCCTTGTTGGCCCACTGCCGGCTTCTCACGTGCTCCTCGGCGGTCTTGATGCCGAGCTCCGTCTCGAGCAGCGGGTTTCCGTTGTCGTCGAAGTACTGGAAGTTGGGATTGTCCTGCCCCACGTAGCGCATGAAGTAGGTGCCCAGACCCCAGAACGGGCTGAACAGATTGACGGTTCCGTTCATGCCCTTCTCGGCGAAGAACTCGGCGATATTGTCAGCGTGTTCCCAGGTCTGCGGCTTGCCCAGCTCCCAGCCGTAGCGGTCGCTGAACTCCTTCACGTTCTCGGGGTCCTCGAACAGGTCCTTGCGGTAGACCCAGGTCTGGAAGTCCCCGTCGAAGGAGATCGTGTAGTAGGAGCCCGCATACTTGTAGAGAAGATCGGCGATCTCCGCAGTCGGTGCCCCGCGCTCGGGGTCGTTCCAGTCGGGCTTATACTGCTCGACGTACGGGTCCAGATTGACGATGCCGCCGGTGGCGACGAGGTCGCCGACATTGCTCCACAGCGCGGAATAGATGTCGTAGACGCCGGCCTGGGTGGTGATGTCCTGGAGAACCTTGGTCACCATCTCCACTTCGCCAGAGCCGCTGAACTCGACCTCGATCCCGGTCTCTTCCTTCCACACGTCGTGGACGGTCGGCGCGCCCTCCGGGAAGGGCTTGGTGAACTGGCCGATCGCTCCCGAGAAGAGCAGGAAGCTCAACTTCTCAGGCGCCTTGCCCTCTGCCTTGAGCTTCTTGATGCCTTCGATGGCCCGCCCTTCGGGCATGTCCTCGTTGTACTGATAGCGCTCGGCCCCCGGGAAGCCCGTGGGGCCGCCGGTCATCCCAGGCGCCAAGCCCGCCGCCCGCGCGGGACGGATGTACTTGGGTGCGATGCCGATCGGCGAGGTGAGCACTAGGCCTGCGGCGCCGGTCTTCAGCGCCTGCCGTCGCGTGATCCTGATCCCCATTGAAGCCTCCCTTGCTCCTTCCGATTGAGCGGTCCGTGCCGTCGAACCTGTTTGTCGCCGTACCCTACTATATACCACGTGCCCGCGACGCCATGCATCCTCCAAGCGCAGGGCAAATTTGTCCAAGCGGCTGGTAGGCAGTTGAGTTCTGGCCACGGGTTGTGCGGATCGGCTTTGTTGCGGGGTTTGCGGCGGGGTCTGGCCGAGCATCCGGTTCGGTCAGAGGGTTCTGGCATTACCGTGTGGGCGGTGCGGGCGGTGCCGTCGCGATTTGGCGGTGCCCCGACATGATGGATCGCGCCACCGGCGTGGTCGGGAGCGAGGGCAGGTACGATCTTTGCGCCCGGCTTGCCGGGCGCCGGGGTTCAGGCCGGCGCGGCGCGCTTTGCGGTCCTCGGCTGGGTGTTCCCGGTCATTTTCAGGAAGTCGAGGACGGCGCGGACGTTGCGGGCGAGCCTGCGCACGGTCGAGGCGACCTCGAGCCCCCGGCCCTTGATCAGGCCGATGGCGAAGCGCCGCAGGCGGGTCATGTTCTCGGGGCCGAAGCCTGTGCGTATGCGGCTGCGGTCCTCGTCCCAGGTCCAGTCGAGGCAGTGGTGCGAGCTGTTCTCGATGCACCAGTGGCCGCGGTTGAGGGCGAGCAGGCTCTGCGCGTTGGCCGTGCCGGGCGTGTGGCTGGAGATCCCGTAGGCGGTCTCGGTGCCGGTCTCGCCGGTCTTCTTGTCCTGGCGGGAGCGCTCGATCATGAAGACCTGGCCGACGCCCGGGAAGTCGAGAAAGCCGTTCAACTCCGTGCTCGTCCAGATTGCCCGCTGCTCGATGCGTCCGTGCGACAGCGCGGCCTCCTCCTCGAAGTCAGGCTCACGCTCCGGCGCCTCTTCGAAGAGCAGCGTCACATCGTCCCGCATGGTCTTCTGGTTCCCTTTCACGATGAACATGAAGTGCGCGCCCCGGTCGAGCAGGTAGCGGGCGAACTTGCGCTGGGTTAGCAGCGCGTCCGTCGTGACCGTCTTGCCCGCGATGTTCGGGATCAGGTCCACCAGCGCCGTCACGGTGCCGATCTCGTTGGTGCGCTTTGTCTCCTCGTCGGCCCCGACTTTCAGGAGAAGTTTTTTTGGGCGAGCGTGGCCTTGGTCTCGTGCCCGACCGCGCTCATGACATGAGCCTGGGTCCCGTCCTCGTCGATGGCCCCCCTCAGGGTCTTGCCGTCGATGGCAAGCGCCGCGTCGCCTGAGCCGTGGGCCTCCTGCCACTTGCGCAACGCCTCGTCCAACTGGTCCGGGTCCACCCGGATCACCACATTGCGGATGGTCGACATCGAAGGCGGCCGGCGCACCCCGTCGCGCAGCCGCACGCCGAAGCGGGCCAGCGCCTTCTCGCCGAGATCGTCGACCCACTCGGACATGGCCTTCCAGCCTCGCATGCCGCAGAGCGTCGCGCCACTCGCAAGCGCGAGCACGCTGGGCAGCGAATGCCGCCGTCCCTTGCGCGTGCGGGGGTCGTCGATGTCCTTGAAGTAGGCGTAGAGCGACTCTTGCTGAGCGGCGCTGATCATGGTTCTCGGAACTCCTTTCTTCCACAACTCCCGATCCAGCCCGGCAGCGGACAGCCGGCGGCAGGCGTCGGGAACCAGGGGGCGCAGCAGCACAAGCTTCGGCGTCGAGCCGGCGACATAGCCCGAGCGGTGGCGCCGGAAGCCGCGGGTCTGGCCGACCGCCAGCCATCCAGCCGCCCGGTAGACCGTGCCCCGGAACCTCGCCGCGTCCACGAATGTTTCCAGCATCAGCACGGGGTGGCCGAAGCGGGCCGGCCAGTCGCGCGCCAAGCGCCGCGCGCAAAGCCCCAGCACCCGCGAGCCGAGGTTCGGAACACCCCGTCCCGGCAGGATCAGGAAGCGCGCGTTGTTCGCGATCAGATGCAGCCGCCCGTGCTGCGTGCGGAAGTCCCAGCCGATCCACTCGTCCCGCGCCCGGCACTTGCGCGCCGCAGCCGAAAACACGGCCAGCGCCAGCCACTCGCCGCGCCGATGGGCGACGTACCACGCCGTCGCCCCCACCTTCGCAGACGCACCCAGGTAGTGATGCCCCTCCATCAGCGCGCGGAACCGGGCCTCGTCCTCCGGCCGGACAGCAGCGACATCGACCTCGGAAAGATCCACCGTAGAAACCGTCCCCCTGCTCGAAGCCGATCCGCAGCAGAACACCGCGAATCCAGTCGCCTCAATCCATAGCAGGGTTGGCGCGCGCTGACCAGACCCAAGGTCAACTCGTAGCGCAGAACTCAAAAATCAGGCTTGGACAAATTCGCCCTGCCTCCAAGCGGCGCCGATGTCACCGCCTGTCGTCGCCCCAGCGGCCGCTGGGGCGCGACCGACGCTGGTAGCTCATGCCTGCGGATGGCGGTCTTCGAGCCAGGTCGTTGGACCTGTCGGGCAGGCGATGCCGGAGGCATGATGGCGCCGAACAGCGACAATCGCCCCGAATCAGTAGGGTCGCACGATGAGCATTCGAGACTCTGTCATTGCCGCCTTGCGCGACGCCGCCGACCCGGCGAGAGCCCCGCAGCAACAGGCATACATGAAGTCGGACATGCCCTATTTCGGCGTGGGCGTGCCGCAATGCCGGCGTCTCGCCACTTCTGTGTTCAGGGCACGCCCGCTACCCGACGCCCGCGCCTGGGAGGCGGCGATTCTCGACCTGTGGCGCAACGCCGCCCACCGCGAGGAGCGCTACGCGGCGGTCGAGCTACTGCTGTTCGGGCGCTATTCGCGCTGGCTGGAGCCGGCGAGAGTTCCGTTAATCGAGGAGCTGGTGGTCACCGGCGCCTGGTGGGACTACGTGGACGCGATTGCCGGTCGTGGAGTAGGGATCATGCTCGCCGCTCATCCTCGCCCGATGAAGGCCGTACTGAGCGAATGGGCGAAGGACGACAACATCTGGAAGCGGCGGACCGCGATACTCGCCCAGCTCCGGGCCAAGCGGGCAACGGACACGGAGCTGCTGGCCGACGCGATCCGGCCGTCCATCGGCGAGGCGGAGTTCTTCCTGCGCAAGGGCATCGGCTGGGCGTTGCGCGAGTACTCCAAGACCGATCCGGCCTGGGTGCGCGCCTTCGTCAAAGCTCATCCAGAACTTTCGGACCTGAGCCGGCGCGAGGCGCTCAAGCACCTGGAGCGCACAAAGGCGGCCAATCGTTAGATCAAGCAAGCCCCGGCGTGACGGAGTCAGTGGCGGGCCGAGTCCGCGCCGATCTGAGCGGCCAAATGGTCGGTGAGATCGCGGGCATCGTCGGCGGTGCCGTGGATGAAGCTTGACTTGCGCCGGCGCAGGAAGTTGAGGCCGATGCGGTAGACGCCCGGCGCCTCCGTCACCACGCCGCCGTCATGGCGCAGCCGCCCCTTGCGGTCGAACACGGGAAGATCGACCCAGGAATGGTCGGGCTCGTATCCGGTCGCCCAGATCACCGTCCGAATCCCCTCGCGGGCGAGGTCGAGGGTGAGCGGCGGCGACTCCTCCACCCGCGTCGGCTCGAAACGATGCGGCGACTCGAATTCGTCATCGAGCCCGTTCTCGTCGACCCATTCGTCGATGGTGTCGAGCAGCCGGCCCTGCTTCAGGTCCGCCAGGTTGCACTTGTTGCGGAGCGAGCCCGAGAACTGCGCCTTGCCGTCCGAGAACCCGGCCAGCAGGCCCACCAGGCGCACCCCCTGATCGGTGAGGTCGTTGAGATTCAGCGTGGAGCGTTCCGGCGTGCCCACGAGCTGCGGCGAGGGAACCCGGCGCGCGCGCACGATGTCGTCCACCTCGTCGTAGCGCTCGTCGTGCAGCCCGGTGCGATCCATCCACCACAGGATGTCCTTGCCGCGATAGGTGCGCGGCATGCGCACGTGCTCGCCCACCGCGATCGTCACGGGGCGGCCCGAGCGGTGCACCTCGTCCGCGATCTGGACACCGGTGGCGGACGCGCCGACCACCAGCACGCCGCCCTCCGGCAAGTCCGAGGGCCGCGTGTAGTCCATCGGCGTCACCGACTCGATGGTGCCGGAGAGCGCCGCCCCGACCGCCGGAATCTTCGGAACGTTGAAGCCGCCGGAGGCGAGCACCACGCATGCGCAGCGCCAGACGCCCCGGTCGGTCGCCACCTCGTAGCCGGCGCCGTTCTTGGTCAGGGCTTCGACGGTGGTGCCGGTCTCGAGCGGCGGGTCCACGAGCCGGGCGTAGCGCTCGATGAACGCCACCACCTCGGCCATGGTCATGAAGCCGTCGGGATCGTCGCCGTCGTAGGCGAGGCCGGGCACCTGCGTCTGCCAGTTCGGCGTCAGCAGGCGGAGCGACTCCCAGCGCTCCGTCCGCCACGTGTGAGCCACCTCGCCGCGCTCGATCACCACGTGATCGATGCCGCGCGCGGCGAGGCAATGGCTCACGGCGAGGCCGGCATGACCGGCCCCGACCACGACGGTCGTCGTCTGCATGACGGCGGTTACTTGACCTCGACGGTGACGTTCGTCGGGTTGGTCAGGATATCGTAGACCGCCGAGCGTTTTTGCGACTGGGCGACCAGCGCCTGGATCTCGTCGGGCGTGGCGTCGGCGTCGATATCGTAGGTGACCTTGACATTGCTGAACCCGTTCCGGATTTCGGGATCGGCGCCCAGGATGCCGGCGATGTCCATGTCGCCTTCGACCGTGGCCTTGACCGAACGCAGCTGGATCTCCCGCACCTGTGCGACCGCGGCGACGCCCGCGGTCAGGCAGCTCGCGAGGCCCGTGAGCACGATTTCCACCGGCGTGGCGGCGTTGTCCTCGGCCGCGAACACCAGGGGATGATCGGACTCGAACGAGTAGCTCGCCTTGTGGTCGTTCTCCTGGCCGAGGCCGAAATAGCCTTCCACTTGCGTCTTGCTGTGGGTGCCGTGGAGCCACTCGTTGGTAACGCGCCACGTGAACTGGCCGGCTTCGGGCTGGTCGCCCAGGATATTGCGGGCGCCGAGCAGGTGCTCGACGTTGACACCGTTAAGGCCGGGAGTTTCGCTGGTATCGGACATGAATCTTCTCCTTGTGGGCATGGTTGTCGGGCGTTGACACCGCCCCGGTCGGCGGCGATGCCAGAGGCCTGGAGGACCGCGAGGTCTCCATCGGTCTCACCCGGTGGGATCGGCTACGAGCGGTAGCCTAGGTACAGACGCAACAGGACGCGGCCCCCGGAGGGGCGAATGGTTGGGCGCACAGAGTCATCATCTGGCGGTACTCCTCTCGTCTCCTACGCGCTCTACGAGCGCCGAGAGCGGAGTTCCGCCTCCGGCTAACTCATCGATCAGGCATTGGCACCGCTCTTGGCGGTTGCCGCGGCTTCGAAGGGCCTGTCCCTCCACCGCTCTGGATGAGCGCGTCCTGTGCGCGCATGAAACACAAACCGGTGGGCGTGGTCAACCAAATGTCGCGGCCTCGACGAGCCGACGCGCAGGCCGTCTCAGGCCCCGGCCTTGGCCACCGCGTGCTGCGGCGCGCCACCGTCGCTGCTCGGCAGCCAGAAGGCGATGATGGCGACCAGCGCCGCCGAGCCGCCGAGTCCGACGAAGAGCCAGAGGAAGCCGCCGGAAACACCGTGGAGGCCCGCGACCAGCGGCGCCGCCACCGCGCTCGCGCCGAGGCCCAGCAGGAACTTGACGCCAAAGACCCGCGCCCGCCAGCTCTCCTTCGTGTAACGCGTGACCAGCGCGTCCTGGATCGGAATCTCGCCGACCACCACCATCATCATCGCGAGCGCCACGATGATCAGGCCGTGGCCAGCGAGCACACCGGCGGCGGCGATCAGCGGCGCCTGGGCGAACAGCACCGCGATCCAGACCGGCTTGGCCGGGTAGCGGTCGATCAGCCAGCCGACTCCGATCTGGGCGAAGGCGGCGATGGCGATGACCACCGAGACCAGCCCGCCGATACCGAGGGCACTGTCGGTTATCCCGGTGAGCCCTTCGTCGAACAGTTTGGGGAGCGCGATGGTCGTGGTCTGGAACGTGAGCCCCGTGAGCGTCGTCGCGATGCCGATCACCAGCACCAGCCGCAGCAGCGTGCCCGAGGGCTGGCCGCCCCACCCCCGGCCCAGGGAGGGTCGGGAGGAAACCGCCTCGCTGTTGCGCCACTGCCGGCAGACCGCGATGAACCAGAGCCCCACGACCAGCGAGCCCGCGCCCGGCACGAAGAACGCCGCACGCCAGCTGATCGCATCGCTCAGCGACGCAGCCACGATCGCCGCCGCCGCCAGCCCGAAGTTTCCCGCGACTCCGTTGACCCCGAGCAGCTTGCCGACCTTCTCGCGTCCCTCGACGAGCATGGCGATGCCGACCGGGTGATAGATCGAGGCGAAGAGGCCGATCAGCGTGAGCCCGACCGCAAGCTCGAAGGGCGTGCGGGCGAAGCCGGTGAGAATGGACGCGGCCCCGATGCCGACGAAGAAGATCGCGAGCATCGCGGGCCTGCTCCACCGGTCCCCCAACCAGCCGGCCGGCAGCGTGCCGGCGGCGAAGGCGATGAAGCCGGGCACGGCAAGCGAGAGCAGCTCGCCGTAGGAACGGTCGAACACCCCTTCGAGGGTGAGCACCACGGTCGGGTAGAGCAGCAGGAACAGGTGGTCGAGCCCGTGCCCAACGTTGATGAAGAGTATGCGGGAGCGGTCCGACATCGCGTCCTCAGCCGCAGGGCACCGGCGAGACTGCCCCGGCGGGTCTCACCCTTGGCCGGTCTTCCGGTGCCGGGGGCCGGGTCGCTTCCGCGACACTGGGTGGGCGCGGAATGGAGCGGGTGAAGGGAATCGAACCCTCGTCGTAAGCTTGGGAAGCTTCTGCTCTACCATTGAGCTACACCCGCCCGACCGGGAAGGATAGGGGCCCGCCGCGGCCCCCGCAAGCGGATCGGCGGCCGCACCATGATCGCCCAGTCCGTCATCGGCGGCTGCGCGATGTCTTGTCCGCGTAGGCGATGCGTCCCTCCTTCAGGGCCAGCGCCTGCTCGATCAGCTCCTCCTTCGTGTGCAGGAGGTCGCCTCTGGGCAGCTTCACGGAGTCCAGCAGGCGGTCCATCGTGTCGTCGTGGGGCTCCAGCCTTCCATCGGCGAGGATGTGGGTGACGGCGACGCCGCGCCCGGCGAGGCTGTGGCCGACCAACAGCGTCCGGTGGCAGTCGAGCGGCTCCTTCTCCGCGCACATCAGAGCCAGGCGCTCGACCCCCGCCATCTCCACCACCCGATCGATCCCCTCGCGATAGAGAGACGTCCGCGCCATGCGATCGTAGCGCACGCGCCCGTCCTCGTAGCAGGAGCGGTCTTCGGGGCGCCCGCCGAGCGCCTGCCCCATGAAGCGGTACGCAATGCCGTGCGTCCGCAGCGCGGCGTCGAGGGACTTGCGGTTGAACTGCGGGTTGAAGCGGCTGTAGGGCGCCGAGCGAACGTCGGCGAGTGTCGTGACGTCGTGCTGCTGCAGGAGCGAGACGAAGGTCTCCAGCGGGTGGTTGGAGTGCCCGACGGTCAGAACTAACGCTTCCGTCATCGGGTCGCTCCGCCGTCGGGCCGAGCGCCGCCCCGCTCCCGGCGTTGGCGTTTGGCGCGTGCATGTGGTGAGGTGCATCCAGCAACGCAACGCACGGCCGGAGGAGGGGAACGATGACACAGGACGCCACGGCGGCGGGGCTGGAAGCCGCCTTCCACGCATGGGCGCGCGGGCTCAACGAGGGCGACCTCGACGCCTTCTGGAGTGCCTTCGACGACGGCGCCGAGATCCTGGACGAGGATTACCCCTGGCGGATGACGCTGGAGGAGTTCAAGGACCATATCGACTTTCACGCCGGAGGCACCGGGCTGTGGGAGCACTTCAAGTGGATCCCGCGGGAGCTGAACGTCAGGGTCTGGGGCACGACTGGTCATGTCAGCGGCTTCTCGACCTTCCGCGGCAAGCCGCGCGACGCGGGCTTTCGGCAGCGCTTCATGGGCTTCACCCAGACTTGGTACCACGTGGACGGCAAGTGGCTTCAGGTCTGCTGGCATCAAAGCCCGTTGCTCGGTCGCATCCACGGCGCCTCGCCAAGCTAACCAAAGTACCGCGTCGGGTCACGTCAACCGGCGCGATTCGAACTGTAAGGTTTGCGTTGCCGATGCGGGCGCCGTCGTCGGCCGCTCACGAGTAAGCGCTTTGGTGCGTGCGAATTAGCGTGCATCGGCTTGACATCTTGATGGTGCGCGAGCGTACGGCCTTATCTGCCGCACAAAGGCGAGCCTAACCCTATCCGGCACTCGGTTGGCAACCTGCATTCTGACGAGGCGGCGAGTCTCTGCTCAAGAATTAACGTGTGTCATCCCCAGATAGAGTAAACTTGATCCTCCTTCTCGTCGTCGATCGCCTCTCCGGGCAGTCCCTCCCAAACGCGGTGGGCAACCGAATGCCGGCGTACCTGCCTGCACGGGGAACGCGTTCATTCAATGGTCTTGCATGCTCTCAGCGGACCCAATTCGGATTCACGAGCCGCAGAAGGGCATTGGGCGATATTCCTAAACCGTCCCTGGGATTTATTCGTGCTCTTTACAACCCTTCGGGTTCGTCATGCCTCGGAGTCTCCGATGCTTTCGACCCCGCCTAAAGCGCTATCGTGGGATCAATATTTGCGACTACCAAGTCGGGTCTGTCCGGAATGAAGAGTTCTCCTGAATCGGCCGCATGCGGGCATGAATCTGGTAAAACGATGACGAAGTCTGTAACGTTTTCTCTCGGGCACGAGTTAACTGATTGGGTCGATTTGAAACTCCAACATTAGCGCTAAATGCATTTTTCAAAAAAGTTCAGGCATTTGCGAGCGAGGGGCCGTTGTCGCCCCTTCTTTGTAACCACGGCACAAAATCGATTGTCGGTCTCCAGAAATTTGTCATCGAGAGTAATCAACGCTCCGGACTCAAGATAACGCTCGATGAAATGACGCCAGCCCAGTGCAATGCCCTGCCCCGCAGCGGCGGCCTCCAGCACGTACGTGTAGTTGTCATAATTCGCGTACCTGGGTTCGGAGCCGGGGCGCCCGACGACGTCGAACCAATCGTCCCACGACGCCCACCCCTCATTGGGCCGCGCAATATCGAGAAACGTCAACTTGCTCCAATCGGTTACGGGCTGCCTGAGTGTTTCGGCATGAAGCGCGGCGTAGCCCGGCGAGCAAAGGGGGCTCACCTTTTCCTGCAGTATGACCGCACAGTCCTCGGGGGTGTTGGTTGCCGGATCCCACGACAAGAGGACATCCGCGACCGGCGTTGGTGGCAAGTATCGAATGTTATGTTGGTAAGTCAGAATCCGAATTCGAACCTGATCGCCGAGCGCCTTTTGGAGCGCGTCGTATCGCGGCATCACGAAAAGGTGCGATATCTCGTCGGAGCAGGCGATCACCAGCTCCACTTGCTCGACAGACGATAGTTCGGCGACTTCGGCAGCACCCGCATGGATGGCGCCGAGGCCGATGGCGACGGCGTCACGATAGCGGCTGCCGGCGTCGGTCAGGCTCACCCCGGTCCGCGACCGATGGAACAGTCGAGTGGAAAGTTGCCGCTCCAGGCTCGCAATGTGGCGGCTGATGGCGGATTGGGACGTGCGCAGCTCCCGAGCGGCACGCGAGAAATTGCCGTGCCGCGCGGCGCTCTCGAAAGCGATCAGAGCACTCGTCGGCGGAATCCGGTATGGCCCGCGGCGACTCATGTCCATTGTGGTATACTCTTGGAGTCCAAATGGCAATAATTCGCGTAAGCGCTGCGAGCGCCCCACCCTGCTTTTCAGCTTGACGCCGGGTCGAAGTTCCAGGGCAGGAGTTCGTCGATTTTGGATTGGGGGTGGCCGGCGGCGATCTTCTCCAGCGTGCTCTTGAGCCAGGCGTAGGGCTCGACCCCATTCATCTTGCAGGTCTCGATCAGCGAAGCGATCCGGCCCCAAGAGATAGCGCCTTCGTCGTGGCCGGCGAACAACGCGTTCTTGGCCGTGAGTTTGATCGGACGGATTCGGTTCTCGACGAAGTTGCTGTCCATCTCGACGCGCCCGTCGTACAGGAACTCCAGCAACCCCTCCCACTGGTTGGCGATGTAGGTCAGCTTCTCGCCGAGGCGCGAGCGCGGCGAGACCAGCGAGCGCTGCTCGTCGAGCCAGACGCCGAAGGCGTTCACCAGCGGCGCGGACTCGGTCCATCGAACGAACTGGCGCGTCGCCGGCGGCTCGCCCCGGATCTTATCTTCGATCCTGTAGAGCTGAGCGATGCGCTCCAGACCGGCCTTGGCGATCGGCGAGGCGTTGCTGTCGAACACCTCCTTGAGGCCGCGCCTGGCGTGGACCCAGCACGCCGCGAGCGTCAGTGCTCCTCCGGATCGATCCGGCCGGCGCAGCCGGTTGTGGCCGGAATAGCCGTCGACCTGCACCGTTCCCTTGAAGCCCGCGAGCAGCTTCTCGCCATGCTTGCCGCTGCGGCTGGGCGCATAATCGTACACCACGCCCGGCGGATCGGCCCCGCACCATGCCCGCTCGTCGCGCGCCATCGTCCACATGTAGCCGGTCTTGGTCTTGCCCCGGCCCGGGTCGAGAACCCGAACCGTGGTCTCGTCCAGGCCGAGGTTGCTCGACGTCTTCAACTCCCCCTTCAGGCAGTCGAACACGGGCCGCAGGTGGAACGACGCCTTGCCGACCCACTCGGCCAGCGTCGAACGGTGCAGCTCGATGCCCGAGCGGGCGTAGATCTGCGATTGCCGGTACAGCGGGAGGTGGTCCGCGAACTTCGACACCAGCACGTGGGCGAGCATGCCCTCGGTGGGCAGCCCGCCCTCGATGAGGTGCGCCGGCGCCGGCGCCTGGGTGACGCCTTCCTCGCAACTGCGGCAGGCGTACTTCGGCCGGATCGTGACGATGACCTGAAGTTGCGCCGGAACGATGTTGAGCCGCTCGGTGCGGTCCTCGCCGATCTTCACCATCTCACCGCAGCCGCACGGGCACAGCCTGCTCTCGGGCTCGACAACCTCGTAGGTGCGCGGCAAGTGGGCCGGCAGATGACCGATGTTGCGTTCCGCAGCGGGGCGCTTCGCGCGCGGCGGCCGCGTCGTGCTCGCCGGGGTCTCTTCCTCGGCCTCGGCAAGCGCGCCTTCGAGCTCCTCGAAGGCGAGCAGGAGCTGGTCGGGATGGAGCTTCTCGGACTTCTTCCCGAACATCGCCCGGCGCAACTCGTTGAGCAGATGTTCAAGACGCTGGTTCTGCTCGGTGAGCGAGGCGACCTTGGCGCGCAGGGTCTCGACCGCCGCTTCCGGGTCTTGCTCCTCGAGACGGCGGTTGCGAGCGCTCAGCGCCGCATTCTCGGCGCGAAGCGCCTCAAGAGCCGCCTGCTGCGCCTCGAACAGCGCCCGGTAGGGGCGTGCGAGCGCGCCGAGATCGACGTTGCCGGTGCCCGTCTCCATCGCAGAATACTATCACGGAATCAGCTACTTAGTAAAGAAGAGAGAGCGCAAAAGTGGGCTGTGCCGCCCCTGCATCACGCCGCCGCAAGCGGCTTGCGCGCCCGCCGGCTCCACACCCGGCGCCAGTCCAGGCCCTCGAACAGCGCCTCGAATTGCGCGCGCGACAGACGCATCGTGCCGTCGCGAACCGTGGGCCAGGCAAAGCGGCTCTCCTCCAGACGCTTGTGCGCCAACACCAAGCCCGTGCCGTCCCACCACAGCACCTTGATCCGGTCCGCGCGCTTGCAGCGAAACACCACGACAAGCCCCGAATAGGGGTCCAGACCGAGATCGCTCGCGACGATCGCAGCAAGCCCGTCGTGCTGCTTCCTGAAATCAACCGGCCGCGTCGCCACCACGATCCGCAGGCCGGAGCCCGGAACGATCATCGAAGCGCTCGCAACGCCGAGGCGATCGACGTGATGCGCACCGTGCTCACGTCGCCGTCGAGGCGTACCGTCACGCCGCGTGCCTCGATCGAGACCGAGCCCACATGGGCAGGTGCGGGGGCAGACTCCACCTCAACGGTGGCAAACGGTCCCTCGCTCGGCGCCGCCGGGGGAACCACGAGCTCGCCCTTGCGAGCCAGCTTGCGCCAGTACGAAAGCCGACGAGGGGGTACCCCGTGGCGCTCGGCCACCTCCTCTACGGTCGTCCCCCGCTCAAAACTCTCTTGAACGAAGCCGCTACGCGGAGTTAGCGGCGTAGAGTTCATTCATTTCCGAGGCGTCGCGGGTGCCGTTTGTTCTGTGCGTTCGCTTCCCGGTTGCGTCAGTGGCGCTCCGCCCGTCGGGTGGCGGATCCCCAGCAGCCTCCCGATCACCAGTGGTTAGCATCGACCCCTGCGACGGACCGTCGCCGGATCGGTCCGGCGGCGCGCCGTCGCGATCCAGGGAGATCGATAATGACCGGGACCGCGTGCGACACGAACACCGTCACCCCTCTTCGCCAGCGCATGGAGGAGCAGCTCCGCATCGCCAATCTGGCCGCGAGCACGTCCAAGGCCTACATCTGCGAGATCAAGAACCTGGCCAGGTACTACGACGCCTCGCCGGACGAGCTCGACGCCGAGCAGGTGCGCCAGTGGTACCTGGGGCGGATCGACAAGGGGCTCAGTCCGGGCACGACCAACGTCTCCTTCGCCGCGCTGAACTTCCTCTACATCGACACACTCGGCTGGCCTGACCATGTCGCCGGCCTGCGCTCCCGCAAGAAGCCCGGCAAGCTGCCGCGCTACATGTCGGAGCAGGAGGTCGAGCACCTCATCCTTGCGACACCCGACCTCCGCCACCGTGCTGCCATTGTCACCGGCTATGGCGGCGGGCTCCGCATCTCCGAGACCTTGGCCATCAAGGTCGGCGACATCCTGTCGGAGAAGAAGCTGCTGCACATCCCCTCCGGCAAAGGCGGCACCGAGAGAATGGCACCGTTGCCGGACATCGTCATCCACTACTTGCGCGTCTACTACAGGAACATCTGGCCGCGTCCGACGAACTGGCTCTTCTACGGCGTCTCGCTCGACAGGCCCATCGCAACGGAGACCTTGCAGGCCGCCTTCAGGAGGGCGCGCGACATTGCCGAGCTCGACCGCAGCTACACCTTCCATTGCCTGCGCCATTCGGCGGCGACCCATCTCCTCGAGCGCGGCGGCGATATCGAGGTGATCCGGGACATGCTCGGCCATCGAAGCGCGAACACGACCCGTCACTACGCCCGCGTCACCGGCAAGATGTTCGAGGGCCTCGACCACCCGATCTCAGGCTTCGCAGCGTTGCGCAACTGACGGCGCGTGGAGGCCGAACGCGCGGGCGTGGCGGAGATCTTCCGCCGCGCCGGCGCCGCTTTCCGTGAGCGCCACAAAGGGCGCATCGACGCCGCCCGGCTCAAGGTCATGGGCGCCATCGAGGCGTGCCGCACCGCCGTGCTCGGCGGCCACATGTACGCCTGCGAGGGCTGCGGGCGCGAGCATCCGCTCTTCAACTCCTGCCGCAACCGCCACTGCCCCACCTGCCAGGGTCTCGCCGCCAACCTCTGGAGCGAGGAGCGCGCCGGGGACATCCTGCCGGTGCCCTACTTCCATGTGGTCTTCACCCTGCCCAAGGAGGTTGCCGCCATTGCCTTCTGCAACCGCAGGGTGGTGTTCGACATCCTCTTCCGGGCCGTCGCCGAGACCCTGCGCACCATCGCCGCCGATCCCCGCCACGGCGGCATGCGCATCGGCGGCACCGCGGTCCTCCATACCTGGGATCAGAAGCTCCGCTTCCACCCGCACCTGCACGTGGTCGTGCCCAACGCGGGCTTCGACGTAGACAGTGGCGAGTGGAAGACGGGGAGCACCACCTTCCTCGCCCCCGTCAAGGTCCTCGGCAGCCTGTTCCGCCGCCTCTTCCTCAAGGAGCTCGCCCGCGCCCACGGCCGGGGGGACCTGGAGTTCCACGGCACCCTCGCCCACCTCGCCAATCCCGGCGAGTTCCACGCCACGCTTGCCGCCGCCCGGGCCAGGGACTGGGTGGTCTACGCCAAGCGGCCCTTCCGCGGGCCTGAGCAGGTCTTCCGGTACCTCTCGCACTACACGCACAGGATCGCCATCTCCGACAGCCGCATCGTCTCCTTCGACGGCGAGACGGTCTCCTTCCGCCACCGAAAGCCCAAGGCGCCGGGGCAGAGAAAGCCGCGCTACGGCATCGCCACCGTGAGCGCCGACGAGTTCATCCGCCGCTTCCTGAGGCACGTCCTGCCGGACGGCATGCACCGCATTCGCTACTTCGGCATCCTCGCCAACGGCTGCCGCGCCAGCACGCTGGAGAGAGCACGCCAGGCTCTCGGCGCCCTCGGCTGCGCCGCCCCCGAGGGAAGCGTGGACGGCGCTCGGGCCGAGCCCGACGAAGAGCCCGAGATCGGCACCGCGCCCGTGGCCTGCCCCCACTGCGGCGGCGTCATGCGCCTCGTCCGCGAAATCCGCCGCCGCCATGAGCCCCGCTCGACGCGCGGCCCGCCGGCGCTGCCGCCGACCCACAGGGGGAAACCGTGAGACGCCCGCTCGCTTCGGCCCCGCGCAACGGCGCCAAAGCGCCGACGCACGACCGAACCTGTCTCCGCTTGAGCCGGGCTGACAGCCCTCGGCTCACACCCCGCTCAGTCCTCGCAGCGTGCGCCCGCATGCCTGCCGAAAGACCGGCGCGAGCGTCGATTTTATGCGCAACTCTGCTGCCGGTGGATGCCGCCTGACGCTGACATCAGCGCACTTTCCACATAGCTCAACTTCGCCTCTCGTGGCCCGCGGCTTCGTTCAAAAGGGTTGGGCAGGCTCTCGAGAGAGAGCCTGCCCAACCCTTAACCTTGGACGATCCACGCCTTCTCTTCGTCCGACCACTCTCGCTGACGCGCGCCGTCCTGCGAACCCTCCGAGGCCTTGCTTGCCTCGTCCTCGTCGCCAACCTCTTCCTTCGCTTGTCGCGGAACCGACCCACGCAGAATATCGAAACCATCCATCGCATGATCCTCCACAGCCAGAGGATCATCGAACCTCATCACAGAGAAAGCCGTAAGGTGGGGCGCTCGCAGCGCTTACTAATTCGCTGCGGTCTCGATATAATTAAAGCGGCAACATATCAGGAGGAATACTCGTTATATCGAGATAGGCATCAGCTGTGTTTGCTGAGAGACTGATTCCATATTGGATTTTCTAATGACCCTGCTTCCAAAATCGAGCAAGGTCATCAGGCAAGGTGGTGGCACCTCGGGCCGGAGGCGGTTCCGAAAAGAGATGACTTCGGACCCTGAGGGAATTTCAGGTACGTCTGTAAGTGCAGGGACCGATTAACTCTCACCCGACAGCTGGTCGAAGCGGAAACCTCGCGACGGTGAGGGGTGCGAAACTCGTTCGCGCACCTTCCCTGCGCGGCACGTTCATCTGCGGTTCTGCCGGAAGGCAGATCGATTGCATTCACTCTGGCGTCGACAAACAACGCGACCCGGTCTTGATCGTGACCCTTCAGGAATGCTCCCTCGGTTGCTGCACATTTCGTTGGATCGACACTTGTCGAACGACCTTCCCCGCTTCCGCGCTTGCCGCTTGACCCTTCGCCTCCCGCTGCCAAGCTGACGCGAAAACAGCAGGGACGGACGAGGAGGAGACGAGCGATGGAAGGCAAGCTCTGCATCGTCACCGGCGCGACCGACGGGATCGGCCGCGTCACTGCGCGGGCGCTGGCCGAACGGGGAGCCGAGGTCGTGCTCGTCGGGCGCAACGCCGCCAAGGGCGCGGAGGTCTGCAAGGCGATTCGCCGCTCGTCCCGCAACGACCGCGTGCGCTTCGAGCAGGCGGACCTATCGAGTCAGGCCGAGATCAGGGCGTTGGCGAAGCGCCTCACCGAGGGCGGCACCGCCATCGACGTGCTGGTGAACAACGTCGGCGCCATATTCAACCGCCGGCGCGAGAGCGTCGACGGGATCGAGATGACCTTCGCCCTCAACCATCTGGGCTACTTCCTGCTGACCGGGCTCTTGCTGGAGAATCTGAAGGCGAGCGCCGCGGCCCGCATCGTCAACGTGGCCTCCGAGGCCCATCGTGGCGGACAGATGGACCTGGAAGACCCGCAGGGCATGAAGCGCTACAGCGGTTGGCGCGCCTATCAGCAGAGCAAGCTCGCCAACATCCTCTTCACCTATCGCCTCGCGGCCGTTTTGTCCGAGACACCCGTCACGACGAATTGCCTGCACCCTGGCTTCGTCGCCAGCCAGTTCGGCCAGAACAACGGCTGGCTCTTCTCCACGTTTCTGAAGACCCTGATGCGCTTCTCCGCGATCGACGTGGAGGCCGGCGCGCGCACCAGCGTCCATGTTGCGGCCGGTGCCGATGTCGAGGGCGTGTCGGGCCGCTACTTCGACAAGAGCCGCGAAACCACCAGCTCGCTCGTCTCGCGCGAAGAGGAAACCGGGCAGCGCTTGTGGGAGCTGAGCGAGGAACTCACCGGCTATAACTACGGATAGCCGGTTGTCGGGAGTGCCCCGCCTAATCCCCGACGTCGCGGCGGGCGTCGCGGAGGTGCGCGGCGAGGCCCATGAGGCGGCGGTCGCGCCATGCCTGGCGCCCGGTGTGGTCGGCCATCGGCAGCTGCCCGCGCCGCTCCTCGTGCGCCTTAGCGACCACCGCGTCCGACCAGGGCTCGGCCGGCTCGCCTTGCTTCACGAACTCGTAGAAGCCCTCGCCGAGTCGCGCGCAGAAATCGGCAAGGCCGCCCGGTGCGTTCAGGTCGATGGTCTCGAACGGCCCGATGAATGACCAGCGGCGGCCGAGGCCGGCCGAGATCGTCATGTCGATGTCCTTCGCCGTGGCGTAGCCGCCTTCCAGCAGGCGGAAGGCCTCCCACAGGAGTGCCGCCTGCAGCCGGTTGGCGATGAAACCGTCGATCTCCCGCGTGAGCCGTACCGGCTCCATGCCGGCCGCCTCCATCAACTTCCAGCAACGCGTGACCGTCTCTTCCTCGGTCCAGGGCGCCGGCACGATTTCGACGAGCGGGATCACGTAGGGCGGGTTGATGGGATGCGCGATCAGGCAGCGCGGGCCGATCCCCAGCCCCTCCGTGAAGGTGGAGGCGGGAATGCCGGAGGAGGAGGACGCCACGACCAGTTCCGGCCCCGCGACGCCGTCGATCTGCTCGTACACCGCGCGCTTCACGTCGGCGCGCTCGAACACGCTTTCCTGCGCGTGGGCCGCGCCGTCGAGGGCATCGGCGAGGCCCGCGGCGATGGAGATACGCGCTCGCGCCGCCGCGGGATCCTCGATCAGCCCGTGGCCTTGGAGGGCCTTGAGGTTGGTCTCGATGCGTGCGAGCGCGGCCTCGCACTGGCCCTCGGTCCCGTCGTAGAGGGCGACCCGGTGGCCCGCGCGGGCGAAGACGATCGCCCAGGCGCTGCCGACCAGGCCGGCGCCGACCATCGCGATCTTGTCCGACATGATGCTCTCCTCAGGCCGCCTCGGCGGCGATGTTGTTGAAGGCGGCGAGCGAGCGCTCGATGTCCGCTTGTGCGAGGTCGTCGACGATGAAGACGATGTGCGAGCGGCGGTCGCCGCTCGGCCAGGCGCGGAGATGGATCGGCGGGTGGACCACGTGCTGCACGCCGTTGACCACCACCGGCGCGTCCGTGCCTGCGACGTTGAGGATGCCCTTCACGCGCAGCACCTTCTCGCCGTGGGTGTGCAGCAGCATGGTCAGCCAGATGCCGAAGGCGGTCCAGTCCAGCGCGCCCTCGAAGCTCAGCGTGAAGGAGTGGATGTGCTCGTCGTGGCGCGAGACGTCGCGGCCGTGCCCGTGGGCGTGGTCTGCCGCCGCGTCCTTCGCCGCTTCGTCGGCAAGCCAGCGGCGCACCTCGGCGCCCTTGGTGCGCGCATCGTAGACATCGGCGCGCAGCACGCGCGGCACATTCACCTCGCCGTTCACGGCGGTGATCTGGTCGGCCGAGCGGTTGAGCCTCGTGAGCTTGGCGCGCAGCCGGGCAAGCGTGTCGGCGTCGGCGATGTCGGGCTTGGTCAGCACGATCCGGTCCGCCACCGTCGCCTGCTTCACCGATTCCGGATGGCGCTTGAGCTGCCGGAGCCCGTTCACGCCATCCACCGTCGTGATCACCGAGCCCAGGCGGTAGTGGTGCTTCAGCACCGTGTCCGCGCTCAGCGTGAACAGGATCGGCGCCGGGTCCGCGAGCCCCGTGGTCTCGACGATCAGCCGCCGGTAGGGCGGAATCTCGCCGCGGGCGCGCCGGCTGTTGAGGTCGATGATCGCGTCCTTGAGGTCGCCCCTGATGGTGCAGCAGAGGCAGCCGCTCTCCAGCAGCACCGTGTTCTCGTCCATCGCCTCGACCAGGAAGTGGTCGAGCCCCACGGCGCCGAACTCGTTCACCAGCACCGCGGCGTCGGCGAGGGAAGGGTGGCGCAGCATGTGGTTGAGCAGCGTCGTCTTGCCGCTGCCGAGGAAGCCGGTGACGACGATCACCGGGGTGAGCCGCGTGTAAGTCGCCATCGCCCCTACGCCCGCCGCCGGGAAGCGCGGCCCCCGGCTGACGGCGCTGCCTCGAGCTGCTCCACCAGGGCGGGGTCGAGCGGGTCGGGCGCGTACCCGACCAGCCCTTCGACGGCGGCCCAGAGCGTCGGCAGATCGGCCGCCATCTCGGTCGCGCCACCGCTCCGCCTGTGCAACATGTATTGCGCGCCGGCCCAGTCGTCGGCGGTGCAGCCGTAGGCGCCGAGCACGCGGTTCAGCAGCGCGAGGCGGCGCGTGCGCTCCAGGTGCCGCTCCCGGCCGGTCGGCGCCGCGTCGCTCCGGCCTGCATCGGTGCCTGCCTCAGTCCAGTGCGGGCCGTCGGTGAGGACGCCGCAAAGCGCGCACATCGCGGGCGAGCGGCCTATTTCTTCCGTTGCCGCTTGCCCTTGAACGGCCGGCGCTTGATGAAATCGTCGGCGATCTCGTCGAAGGTCGCCCAGATCACCCCCTCATGGTTGGCGATGTGGGCGATGATCCGCTCCAGCATCAGCAGCGTCTGCGGCCGGCCCGAGATGTCCGGGTGGATGGTGAGCGTGTAGACCGCGTAGTCCATCTCGCGATAGACCCAGTCGAATTGATCGCGCCACCACTCCTCGATGTCGCGCGGGTTGGTCCAGCCGCCGGAGTTCGGCACCTTCTTCATGAACATCATCGGCGGCAGGTCGTCGAGGTACCAGCTGCCGGGGATCTGCACGATGGGGAAGGTGGTGCCCTTCTTCATCGGCTTCATCCACGACTTCGCCGGCTTGGAATAGTCGATCAACGTCCACTCCTCGTTGATCCGCATCCAGTAGGGCTCGAAGTCGTTGTGCATCTGGCTGTGGTCGTACTTGATGCCGCGCTCCATCAGCAGGTGCGGCGTATACGCGCTCATCTCCCACCAGGGCGCGACATAGCCCGTGGGCGCCTTGCCGGCGAGCTTGGTAACCAGATCCAGGGACTTGTCGAGGACGTCCGCCTCCTGCTCGGGCGTCATGGCGATCGGGTTCTCGTGGGTGTAGCCGTGCAGCCCGATCTCGTGCCCCGCCGCCGCGACCGCCTTCATCTCCCTGGGGAAGGTCTCGATCGAATGGCCGGGAATGAACCAGCTGGTCTGAATGCCCACCCGGTCGAACAGCTTGAGCATGCGGGGGGTTCCGACCTCGGAGGCGAACACGCCCCGCGAGATGTCGCTCGGCGAATCGCCGCCGGCATAGGAGCCGATTTGCCCTGCCACCGAATCGACGTCCACGCCGATCCCCACGAAGATTTCCTTCTTGGCCATCGCGACCTCCTCTCGGCTTGATTGGCGCGGAGACTATGGAAGCCAGCGGGCCCTGACAACCGGTGCCGATCCGGCGGCGCAGGAAGAGACGTGGGATTTGCCGAGATTAAGTGGAATTGAGTGGGATTAGGCGGGATGAGTGGAATTCCTCGGGACGAGCGGCGGCCTGCGCGGGCTGCGGCCACTTGACTGGTAAGCGCTATCTTGCCGCAACTGCGGTGCCCTGTTCACCTTCGTTTCGCATGGCGCGAGTCTGGCGCGGACGGCAGGCATCGTGCACCGCACCATGGTCCGGGGTTAGGGTCGGCTACCCCTCGAGACCCGGCGGCACGCGCAGGTGCCAGTCGGTGGCCTGCTCGTAGGCCTGGCCGATGCGGAGCGCCGTCGCCTCGTCCCGTTCGCGGCAGACGATGTGCAGCGAGGTCGGCAGGCCGTTCGCGGTGGCGCCGTTGGGCACCACGAGCGCGCACAATTCGAGCCAATTGACCATGCGCGTGAAGTGGGCGGGCGTCTGGGTCTGGTCGATGGCCGAGACCGCCGGCGCCGGCGTCAGCGTGCCCGGTGTGAGCAGGGCGTCGAACCCCTCCATCGCCGCGAGCGCGGCCCGTTTGTCCTCGTCGCGGGCACGCATCATCGCCATGTATTCGACGGCGGAGACGCCGCGGCCGAGCTGGATGCGCGGGCGCACGTCGTCGTCGATGGGGAGTGATTCATCGTCCACCAGTGTGCCCACGTGGAAGTAGCCCTCCGTGCCGATCAGCTTGCCCACGCTGTTGCCGTACTCGGCGGCGGAGCGGGGCAGCGCCAGCGTCTCGCAACGCGCGCCGGCCTGCTCGAGCACCTCCACGGAGGCGTCAAAGGCCGCGAGCACCTCGGCATCCACGCCGTGCCGCTCGGCCTCGGCCATGACGCCCAGGCGAAGCCCGGCGACACCCCGGCGCAGCGTGGGGAACACATCGTCGGGCACGTGGCGCCGCGTCGCCGGATCGGCGGGATCGGGCCCCTGCAGCACCGTGTAGAGGTGCGCCGCGTCCTCCACCGTCCGCGTCATGGGGCCGGGCGTGTCGAGGGTGTGTGAGAGCGGCGCCACGCCGGCGGCGCTGACCTGGCCGATGGTGACCTTAAGGCCCGCGAGCCCGCACCAGGCGGACGGAATGCGCACGGAGCCGCCGGTGTCCGTGCCGATGGCCCAGGGCGCGAGACGCGCGGCGACCGAGACGCCGGAGCCGCTGCTGGAGCCGCCGGGGGCGCGGTGCACCTCGGCATCCCACGGATTGCGCGGCGTCCCCATGTGCCGGTTGGTGCCCCAGCCACCCATGGCGAATTCCACGGTATTGGCCTTGCCGATGACGATCATCCCAGCCTCGATCAGCCGCCGCGCGAGCGTCGCGGTCGTGGGTGAAACGCGATCCGCCCAGTGCCTGCTGCCGATGGTGGTGACGCGGCCCTTGATGTCGATGATGTCCTTCAGCGCGATCGGCACCCCGTGCCAGGGGCCGATGCCGTGCCCTGAGCGGATGGCCTTGTGCGCGGCCTCGGCCGCGGCGCGCGCTTCGTCGCGGTAGACCGCGGCGAAGGCGTGCAGCCGTTCCTCGTGCGCGTCGATCCGGTCGAGCAGCGCGTCCACGAGCTCCACCGGACTGAGCCGCCCGGCCTGGATCGCCTCGCTGGCTTCGGTCGCGGTGAGGAACGCCGGATTGGATGACGACATGGAAGACTCCCTGAACGATGTGTGCGTCGAGGCTCGGGGTAGGGGAGCTGCCGTTTACGCGGCCTGCTCGTCCTGGGCCGGCTCGTCCGCCGCGCCGGTCTCGGGCCCCAGGTCCTCGCCGTAGTGCGTGATGGCGCCGGTGGTGTGGAAAGTCTCCCACGCCACGCCTTCGGGATCGAACACCCAGGTCTTGTCACCGCGCGCGTAGCAGCAGTTCGCGTCCGCCTGATCGACGTGGCGCTCGCCCGCCGCCTTGAGCCGCCCGGCAAGCGTGTCCAGCTCGTCAGCACTCTCCGTCTGGATGCCGAGATGGTCGACGCCGGGGTTGCCGCAGCGCGTCGAGATCGAGAGGTTGAGGCGGGGATCCTCCAGCATCCACTTGGCGTAGTCCTGCTTCAGCACAGTCGGCCCGGTGCCGAAGAGGGTCGTGTAGAACCCGACCGAGCAGTCGAGGTCGGTGACCGTGATGTTGATGTGGACGCGCTTCATGATCCTCACTCCGCCGCCTGCAACCCCCGCGCCGGCAGTGATACTCCGATACGCCGGCCCGTGCTATCGCAGCGCGCGTCGGGCATCAGCGTTGCCGGCCACCGCCCTACCCGCCTCTCCCTGTCCCTCTCGCCGAGCACGACTTTGCCTTTGAAAGTCTCCTATCGGAACTGTTCGGGCTTTTCGGTCTGGCGCCGAGCGGGGCGACCGTGAAATCTCGCGAGCCTGGGCTCAGTCTGACTCGTCGGGTTTCTTCCCGTAGCGCGCTTGCACCGATCGGGCGCGGCCCGCGCGCCGCGCCTGCACGAAGTAGATCGCAACGAAGCTGATGACGATGACGGCGAGCGAGAACACCGTGGTCATGGTGCCGACCGCGTAGAGCGAGGGCGTCGCTGCGGTTCCGGTGACCGCGACCATCTCGACCGGCAGCGTGTTCGCGGTCCCGGTCACCAGCGAGGTGCGCGGGAATTCGTCGTAGGAGAGGGTGAAGCCGAAGAGGCCGACGGCGATCATGCCCGGCGCCATGATGGGAATGACGACGTTGCGCAGGTTCTGCCACTCGGTCGCGCCGAGGTCGCGTGCCGCCTCCTCCAGCGAGCGGTCGAAGCGGGCGAACACCGCCAGCATGATCAGCACCCCGATCGGGATGGTCCAGCTCAGATGGGCGCCGAGCCCGCCGGACCACCACTGCGTCTGCATCTCCAGGTTGGCGAAACCGAGGCCGATGCCGAGGCTCACCAGGAAGGAGGGCGCCACCAGGCAGGTGATCACGAGATAGAAGAGCACCGTGCCGCCCACGAACCCTTTGCGATAGGCGAGGCCGGCAAGGAACGACACGAGGACCGTCAGCGCCATCACGATCAGCGCCAGAATTACCGAGCGGCCGAACGGCCAGCGGAAATCGCCGATATAGGTGGGGTCGATGACGTCCTTGAACCAATGGAGCGAGAATCCGGTCATCGGGAAGGTAAGCCCGCCCTGCGGCCCCTGGAAGGAGAGAATGGCGATCACCGCAATCGGGCCGTAGAGGAACAGCATGAACAGCCAAAAGAAGATCGTGCGCGGAATGAAGCCCGGCGCACGGCGGATCTTCTCGCCACTCTTCATAGCTGCTTCCTCACGTCGACCACGCTCATGATCCCGCCAACGATCATCAACAGCACGATCAGCAGCAGCACGGCGCTGGCGCAGGCGAAGGGATATTGCAGCACGTCCACCTGATTGCGCATGGACATGAGCACCGTGCCGGCCTGGCCGCCGCTCAACACCCGGATCGAGACGAAATCGCCCATCACCAGCGCGACCACGAAGATCGTGCCGATCGCGATTCCCGGCTTGCAGAGCGGAACGATGATGTTGAAGAAGATTTGAATGGCGGAGGCGCCGGAATCGCGCGCTGCCTCGATCAAGGAGCGGTCGATTTTCGCCATCACGTTGAAGAGCGGCGCCACCATGAACAGCGTGTACATGTGCACGTAGGAGACAATCACCGCGAACTCGGAGAACAGCAGGAACTCGAGCGGATCGTCGATCACCCCGATGCCCTGCAACGCACGGTTGAGCAGCCCTTCCTTACCGAGGAAGGGGATCCACGAGATCATGCGGACCACGCCGGAGGTCCAGAACGGCACCACGCTCAGCAGGAAGAGAAAAATCTTCCAGCGGAACGCGATAATATCGAAGACGAAGTAGTAGCTAAGTATAAATCCGAATACTAAAGTAACAGCCCAGGTTATGGCCGCTATCTTGAACGTGGCCAAATACGCTTCTAACGTATTGAACGATGTGAAAATGCCTTCGTAGTTGTCGGTAACGAATCCGGGTTCCATGAAGAACCCGTTGAAAATGTAGAAGCTGAAAATCAGGATGACGATGACCGGGCCGACCAGGAACAGAAGCAGCACTACGCTGAGCGGCGTGACCTGCAGCGCCGAGCTGTAGCGCTTGAGGTAAGGGGTCAGCGCGGCAACGGCACCGTTCATCGCGTGAGCGGACCCGCCTCAGGCGGCGGAGCCGGACGGAGCACGCGCTTGCGCGCCGCTCCGCCCGGACACCCCCGCTGCCGCCCCCGCCACGCGCCGAAGAGCCGGCATCGCGAGGGCGGCAAGGTCATCAAACGTACTCACGGTCGCGACCGAATCGCGCACCGCTAGGCCGTCAGGAACTCGTTCCAGCGCTGGATGACGTAGGCATTCTCCGCCATCGTCGAGTTCCAGATGGCGACCCGGCCCATGCGGTTCTTCCAGGAGCCGCCGTCGCGAACGGCGCCCGGCTTCTCCATCACGTTGCCGAAGGGATCTTTGATCTCGTTCACGGCAGGCTTGCCTTCGAACCAGAAATCCCATTCGTCGGCCGGCAGGTGCTGCCTGGTCTGCTCGGGTGTGGGCATGTAGTAGCCCTGGCGCGCGAAGAAGGCGCCGGCGGGTCCCGAGTAGTACCAATCGAAGAAGTCGTAGACTGCGCCCAGCTTCTTGCCTTCGACGAACTTCGACAACAGGAAGCCGATACCCCAGGAGCGGTAGCCCTCGTCCAGGTCGCTGTAGATGCAGGGCACGCCCTGGGAGCGGACCGCCGTCACCGCCGGCGACCACATCGACTGGATCACGACCTCACCGGAGAGCATCAGGTTTACCGACTCGCTGAAGGTCCCCCAGAACGCGCGGAAGTGGCCCTTCTGCTTGAGCTCGATCAGGAAATCGATGGTCGTATCGATCTCGTCACGGGTCATGTTGCCCTTGTTGCCGTAGGTCATCATGCCCTGGGCCTCGATCGCCATGGCGAGGTCCATGAGTCCGATCTGCGGAAAGTTCTGGAGCGCCGCCCGGCCCTCGAACTCGGGGTTGATGAATTCCGCCCATGACGTGATCGGCCGGCCAATCAGGTCGGGCCGGATGCCGAGGGTATCGGCATTGTGGTTGGTCGGAATCATGGTGAGCCACTGGGTCTCCGGCTCGACGAAATCGCGGCTGTCGATGGCGGAGGTGTACTGCACCTGGGTCGGGTGCTGCCCCTGCCCGTACCAGGCATCGGGCCAGATCTTGCCCTCCTTCTTGTAGAGGCCGATCGCCTGATCCCAATAGGCGAGCTTGGTGGTGTCGACCGCCTGGAAGTTCCCGGTCGGCCAGATGGCGTTGATCTGCTGATAAGCCGGCTCGACCGTGTCGAAGGAGCGCGGCTGGGTGGCCGCGCGCTGGCCCAGGGTGGCGAAATCGACCACCGTCTGCAGGATCTGGAAGCCGAGCGCCTCTTCGGCCATCAGCTCCAGTTCCTTGATGTGGGACACTGCGGAGCCCAGCATGTGGATCTCGATGTCCTCGATGTCCTGCGCCCAGATGGTGGGGAAACCACCAAGCGCCGTTGCAGCAACGGCCGCGGCGCCGCCCTTCAAGGCCGAACGCCGGGTAATGGATGGAAGAAGCTTCGTCGAACGTGATTTTTTCATCGCGTCGTCTCCCGCCAGCTAGTGCTGCGGCGCTGACGCCTGCGGGTCGCTACGGCCCGCGGCCGCGCTCTCGCCTCCCCGCGGCCGGCTTCGCTTGTTTTCCGGCGGCATCTTCGCACCGCCACGCGCGATCCCGACCGCGACTGACGAAAGTATTCCCCAGAGGCGCGCGCCAAGCAAGACGCGCACGCGCTCCGAAGGCGCCGGCCGCAACCGCGCTCAAGCCTTCGCGCGGCGAAGCGTGGCGCGGAGCGCCACGGTCGCTGCCTCGTCGACGGTCAGCGAGTCGTCCAGGACCACGCCGTAGCTCTCGCGCGCCTCGGCAGCCGTGTAGAAGCCGTCGGCTACGTCGTCGCACACCAGCGCGGCCGAGCGATCGAGCGGGTCGCCGTAGCCGCCGCCGCCCGGCGTGTAGACGGCGATGCAGTCGCCGGCCTCGGTCGGCGTCGCCGGCACCTTGGCCGGCCAGCTCTCCACCTCGTCCGGCGCCGCGGCGTTCCATTTCTCGAGCCTGCCGACGGTGCCGGGCGCACCGCCCCGGAAGCCCCAGGGCACATCCTCGTGCCGGTCCGCCTCGTGGACGACGTAGCCCGGCGTGAGGAAGCGCTGCACCTTGACGATGCCGAGCCCGCCGCGATGGCGCCCGGCGCCCGGCGCCACATCGTCTCGAAGCTCGTAGCGGTCGCAGATCAGAGGCAGGTGCATGCCGAGATCCTCGATCGGGTTGTTGCGGGTGTTGCGCATCAACTCGTCGATCGAATCCGGACCGTCGGACGCCGGACGCCCGCCATAGGCGGACTCATTGATCTCGACCAGTATCCAATAGTCGCCGCTGGGCCGCACGCCGGAATAGGCGAAGGCCGAGAGGGTCGCGCCGCAGCCGGCCGTCACCTTGTCCGGGATCGCCGGCGCGAGCGCCTTGCTGATGAGATCGACCAGGCGCTGGCACTGGGCGAAGCGCGATTGGCAGGCGGCCGGAAACTTCGGGTTGAAGATCGAGCCTTCGGGCGAGACCACCTCGATCGGGCGGAAGGAGCCCTGGTTCTGGGGAATGTATTCGGTGGTGGTGCTCGTATCGAGCAGGAGCGCGCGGAACGCGAAATAGCACGTCACCTTGGTCGAACCCTCGAAGGGGACGTTGTAGGCGGTCGCCACCTGGGCCGCGGAGCCGGTCGTGTCGACCACCGCCGAATCGTCCCTGATCCGCACGGTGACCTTGACCGGCAGGCGTACCTCCCGGTTGACGCCGTCGTCGTCCAGAAAGCCTTCGGCGACATAGTCCCCGTCGGGAATCTCCCGGATGCGCCGGCGCAGCATCCGCTCCGAATAGTCCATCAGCTCGGCCGTGGCAGCTTCAAGCGTCGCCTTTCCGTAGGTTTCGTAGAGCTCCTGGAAGCGGCGGACTCCCAGCTGGGCGGAGGCGACCTGCGCCTCGATATCGCCCAGCACGTCACGCGGCACGCGCGTGTTGGTCTCGATGTGCTGCCAGAGCGCGCGGTTCAGCCTGTCCTCCTCGTAGAGCTTCACGCCCGAGAAGAGCATGCCCTCGGCGAACACGTCCGGGATGTCGATGACGATGCCCGGGGTCGCGGCGCCGAGGTCGACATGATGCGCCGTGTTGGCCGAGAAGCCGACCAGCTCGTCCTCGTAAAACACCGGTGCGATGCAGCAGATGTCCGGCACATGGCTCGCGCCGCGATAGGGATGGTTGTGCAGCACGACATCGCCGGGCCGCCACGTGCCGTGCATGGTGCGCTCGGCGCCCCGCAGATAGCCGGGGATCGAGCCGATATGCATCGGCGTCGAATCCGATTCGCAGAGCGTGTTGAAGTTGCGGTCGAAGAGCCCGGCGCCGAGATCTTCCGATTCTCGGATGATCGTGGAGTAGGACATGCGGTAAAGCATGTGCCCCATCTCCTTCGCGATCGTATGCAGGGCGCCGCCGATCACCTGCACGGTGATGGGGTCGACGTTCGCCATGGCGCGTGCCTCCCGTTCGACCTCGCCGGCTAGGCTAGAGAGCGGCCGGCGCCGAATCAAACCCGTCGTCCCTAGCCCGCATTTCCCACCAGGGTCACGGCCTGCGTCGCGCCCAGGTGTTCGATCCGCCAGGAGCGGGCCGAAAAGCGTATCAGGGAATACGGTTGAGGCCCGCGACGCTGCGGTCGGGCGCCTGGGCGCGACCCGAAGGGCGGCGCTCTCCGGCCCACAGTGTGCGTCAAGCTGCTTGCCCGATGCCCCACATCGCGCTACGCAGCTTTCCTACCCTGTGGGCCGGAGAGCGCCGCGCAGACCATGACCGTGGTGAGAAATGCGGGCTTACCCCACCGTGGCATACCATGAGCAGGCAACGGAGGGAGACAGCGATGCCGCTGGATGACGACGTTCGCAAAGCGCTCGACACCATCTTCTCCGGCGACGCCGGGCTCTACCAGAAGCGCGGTTGGAACCAGCGCTCGGGCTTCGGCACGAGGCCTGCGCTCCTGAACATCGACCTCGCCAACGCCTGGACTCGCCCCGGCTATCGCTTCTCCTGCGATGACATGGACCAGCAGATCATCCCCGGCGTGCAGCGCTTGCTCGAAGCCGCGCGGGCCAAGCAGGTGCCGATCATTTACACCACCACCGCCTTCTGCAGCCGCTTCGACATGGGCGCCTTCCCGCTCAAGACGCCATTCGAGGACCTTATGCTGGGCACGCCTGCGTGCGAGATCGACGACCGCATCCCGCCGGAGACGGGCGTCGACACGGTGATCGTGAAGAAGAGACCGAGCGCCTTCGCCGGCACCCATCTCGGCGGCATCCTGCGTGCCGGCGGCATCGACACGTTGATCTGCACCGGCGTCACCATGGCCGGCTGCGTCAGGCATACGGTGGAAGACGCGCTGGGCGAGGGGTTCCGCACCGTCGTGGTGCGCGAATGCGTCGGCGACCGCGTGCCTGCGGCGGTCGAGTGGAACCTGTTCGACATCGACATGAAGTATTGCGACGTTGAACCGCTCGATCGGGTGCTAGCCTACCTGGACGATCTGGAACCCTTCGCCAACCGGTAGCGGCGCGGCGAGCGAGTTCGGCGGGCCGAGTGGGAACTGAGCGTTACCGACCGAGGTTATGTGTCGATGGCGTATCGGCTAGGAGTCGACGTGGGAGGCACCTTCACGGACGTGCTTCTGATCGACGAAGAAGACAGCAGCTTTCACGTCGCCAAGGTCCCGTCCACTCCCGCAGACTCATCGATCGGCGTGCTCAACGGCATCGCGCGCGTTTGCGAACTGGCCGACATCCGGCCCGGCGCAATTCAAAACGTAATGCACGGGACCACGGTTGCGACCAACGCGATCCTCACCGGCAAGGGCGCACGCGTCGGCCTGGTCACGACGAAGGGCTATCGGCATGTCCTGCAAATCGCCCGCTCCTTCGTTCCGGGCGGCCTCGGCGCCTGGGTCATCTTCAACAAGACGCCGCCTCTCGCGCCCCTGGCGCTGACCGTGGAGGTACACGAGCGGATCGACGCCAGGGGCGAGATTGTCGAGACACTGGACGAGGATGAGCTGCGCGAATCGCTGCGATCGCTCAAGCAAAAGGGAATCGACGCGCTCACGATTTCGCTGATCAATTCCTACACCAACGACTCGCATGAGAAGATCGCCGGCCGCATCGCGACGGAGGAGCTGCCCGACATTCCGATTTCGCTCTCCTCCCAGGTGATCCCCGAGATGCAGGAGTACGAGCGCACGATCACGACCGTCTGCAATTCCTATGTCCGCCCGATCGTCTCCCGGTACGTGCGCAACCTGAGCCGGGAGCTCGGCACCATATCGGGCGACGTGACTCTGCACATCTTGCGCTCGGACGGAGGTTTGACCTCCCCCGTGGGCGCCGAGACGGTGCCCGTCAACCTGCTGATGAGTGGCCCCGCCGGCGGCGTCACCGGCGCGCTCTGGATCGCGCGGCAGGCCGGATTCCATAACCTTCTCACCCTCGACATGGGGGGCACCTCGACGGATGTCTGCCTGGTCAGGGACGGAGTCGCGCAAATCCGGCGCGAGACGACGGTCGGCGACCTCACCGTGCGCGCATCGTCGGTCGACGTGCGCTCCGTTGGCGCGGGCGGTGGCTCCATCGCCCACGTGCCCGAGCTGACCAAAGCGCTTCGCGTGGGGCCTGCAAGCGCCGGCGCCGATCCCGGTCCGGCCGGCTACGGCAAGGGCGGCACGGAGCCCACCGTGACGGACGCGAATGTCGTGCTCGGCCACTTGCCCGAAGCTTCGTTGCTCGGCGGCGACCTCGCGATCGACAGGCAGAAGTCAGCGGACGCAGTCGGCAAGGTCGCGCGCGCACTCGGCTTTTCGACGGAGCGGGCCGCCGCGGGCATCTACAACATCGTCAACGAGACCATGATCGGCGCGCTGCGCCTCGTATCCGTGCAGCAGGGGTTCGACCCCCGCGACTTTGCGCTGGTGGCCTTCGGCGGGGCCGGCCCGATGCACGCCAACGCGCTGGCGCGAATCCTCGGGTGCTGGCCGGTGATCGTGCCACCGAGCCCCGGCGTGCTCTGCGCCTACGGCGACGCGACGACGCGAACCAGGGACGAAGCGTCGCGCAGCCTCATGCGACGGTTCTCCGAGACCACCCAGGCGAACGTCCTGGCGATCCTGGAGGAGCTTGCGGAACAGGCCGCGAAATCGCTCGATGCCGAGGGCATCCCCCGCGCCGAGCAATCGGCACACTTCGAGATCGACGTGCGTTATGCCGGGCAGGTGCTTCACCTGACGGTGACCGTGGAGATGGAGGAGCTTCGGCGCAGCGGACTCGGCTGCATCGAAGCGGCATTCGACGAGCTGCACGAACGTCTCTACACCTTCGCGCTCGACATGGATCGGGAGATCATCAACCTGCGCGCCATCGTGCAGGGCAAGGAGACACCGCTCAGTGCGCCGCGCCTGGCGGCCGGAACGCGCGATGCCTCCGCCGCGCAGGCCGGAAGTCAGACCGTTTACGTGGACGGCGCCCATCGCGAGGTGCCGGTCTACGACCGCGCCAGACTCCTCGCCGGCAATGTCATCGAGGGGCCGGCCATCGTGATTCAGCTCGACTCCACCACCGTGCTGCTGCCCGAGCACGACGGTGAAATCGACGCGATCGGAAACTTCCTGATCCGCCCGCGGGCGGCGTGAGCGAGGGACGACCATGCCGGCGACCGTGATCGAGAGCAATCACACCCCGTTCAGCCGGGTCGAGGTCGACCCGGTCGATCTCGACATCATCGAGAACGCGCTGCGCAACGCGCGCTACGAAATGGATGCCGTTCTCTTCCGCACCGCCATGTCGCCCGGCATCCGCGAGCAGCACGACGAGTTCCCCCTGATCGCAAACCGCGATGGCAAGATGGTGGTCGGGCAGTTTGGCGCCTTCATCAACGTGTTTCTCAACTCCTACGAGGGCGAGATTCACGAGGGCGATGTCTTTCTCACCAACGACCCCTATTCCTGCGACGGCGCCATCAGCCATACGCCCGATTGGCTGGTGCTGCTGCCGATTTTCAAGAACGGCCGGGTCATCGGCTGGGCCGCGATGTTCGGCCACATGACCGATACGGGAGGCCGCGTCCCCGGCAGCATGCCAACGGACGCTCAGCAGATCTTCGAAGAGGGAATCATAATTCCGCCGACCAAGATTTATCGGCGCGGTGAACGCCAGGACGAAATCCTGCAACTCATCCTGCATAACTGCCGTATGCCGCACTGGAACCGGAGCGATCTGGACGCATTGATTGCAGGCTGCCGTCTCGCAGCAATACGCGTCGTCGAACTGTCCGACCGCTTCGGTGACGACACCTATTATTCCGCCTTGGAAGAGTTGCTGGAGCGTACGCGCCGCGCAATGCGTCACATCATCCTGACGGGAATCTCCGAGGAAAAGCAGTACTTCGAAGACTATTTGGACGACGACGGCGTCGGCATGGGCCCCTACAAGATTGCCTGCTCAATGTGGCGCGAAGGCGACAAGATGATCCTCGATTTCGAGGGAACCGATCCGCAGTCGCAAAGCTCGATCAATTTCTATTGCAACGAAGAAATGACCAAGATGCACTGCGGCGTTTTCCTCATCATGCTTGCGGACCCGCAGATTCTTTTCAACGACGGTTTCTACGATCTGATGGACGTGCGCATCCCCGAGGGCACGCTGTACAAGCCCATCAAGCCTGCGGCGCTCTCCTGCCGCACCCACGGCCTCGCGCGCTGCATGGACGTGCTCGCCGGGCTGTTCGGGCAGAGCAATCCCGACTACATGTGCGCGGCTGGATTCTCGGCCAGCCCGCATTTCCTCTACTCGGGATACGATTCCCGCGGCGAGTGGTTTCAGCTCTTCCACATCGCGTTTGGCGGCATCGCCGCCGCGCCCTCGGGCGACGGTGCCGATGGCCACGGCATGTGGCCCGATTTCACCAATGTCCCGTGCGAATACCTCGAAGCGATCTGCCCGCTACGCATGGACGCCCACGAGGTGATCCCCGATTCCGGGGGGGCCGGGCTGCACCGCGGCGGCAACGGCGTGCACACCGCCTATCGCATCCTCAACGCCGGGGACATCTCGATTCACGACGACCGCTGGCTCTCCTATCCGTGGGGCGTGAGGGGCGGGCTGCCCGGCTCGCGTAGCCGGAAGTACGTCGAGCGCTCGGACGGCACGATCGAGGTTCTTCCCTCGAAGTGCGACCGCGTTCGGGTCGAGCCGGGGGACGTCGTGCACTATTGCACGTGGGGCGGCGGCGGCTGGGGCGACCCGCTGGAGCGGCCGGTCGAGCAGGTGGCGTTCGACGTCGAGGCCGGGCTCGTCACGGTCGCAGGCGCGCGGCGCTACGGCGTGGTCGTGGGCGAAGAGTCTGCCGTCGACGAGGAGGCCACGCGGGCGCTGCGCGAGAGCATGCGGCCGGAGCGGGGCAACCCCGACCTTTTCGACATGGGCGGCGACATCGACGAGATCGTGGCCCGCTGCGAGGAGGAGACAGGGCTTCCGGCGCCGCACCCGCCCGAGTTCGCCCCGTGGGCGTTGGCGGCTCGGGAGCGGGCTCGCGACGAGGCGTGAAGTCGGAGTCGGGCCGCCGCGAGAGCCGCACAGCAACCTGGGCCGGGGTGAGGAGGGGGTGTCTACGCCGCCCGCTCGTTGCCCAGAAATCTGGCGGCGAAGCGGGGGTAGACTTCCGCGAGGTTCGCGCCGACGGGGCCGCGGATCAGCGCCATGGTCTCCGCGCTCGGGGCAGGGGTGACGGGTGGGTTGTCGGCGGCGTCGAAGGTGAAGCCGGTGGCGGCGCGCACCTCGTCGAGGCTATGGCCGGGGTGCAGCGAGGCGAGGCGAAAGCGCCCGCGCGCCGCATCGAAGCGGAAGACGCAGCGCCCCGTGACCAGCGCGTAGGGCCCGCCGGGCCGGTAGACCTCGGGCGGGCTCGTGCCCGGCGCGCTGATGAAATCCACGCTCTCCACCAGCGTCCGCGGCGTGTGCTCGACGCGGAAGAGGATCACGCGCGGCACCACGAAGTAGAGGTAGGCGGAGCCGTAGGAGCCGGGGAAGCGCCTGTCTGCCGCTGGGTGCGGGCCGGTGCCGATCAAGTTGATGTTGGCGCTGCCGTCGATCTGCACCCCGCCCAGGAAGAAGGCGTCGATGCGGCCCTGGCCGGCGCGGTCGAAGAGCTCGCGTCCGCCGTCGGTCATGTCGCTCTGCGCCCCGCTGCCGAGCACGCTCACCTCCGGCCGACCGCCGCCCCGCTCGCGCGCGAGCCACGCGGCCGCAGCGGGAATCGGCGACGAGGCCCCGACCGCGACGCGGCCGAGTCCGTCGAGCATCCCGGCGATGACGTCGATGAGGAGCGCGGTCTTGTCCGGGCTCATTCGGCGGCGCGGAGGCCCTTCATGACGTTCGCTTCATTGGCGATCAGATTCTCCCCGCAATATTCCTCGAAACCCTCTTCGCTCTTCGCGAGCCGGGCGTACTCGGCCAGGTGCTCGCGGTCCGGCTCGTAGCGGCCGGCGAGGCCGAGGGGCCAGGCGCCTTGCGGGGCTTCGGCGAGCGCCGTGACGTAGAGCGCAGGCAACGTGCCCGCCGCCAGCGCCTCGTCGGCCAGCAGATCGCCGGGCCGCACCTCCTCCACTGTGACCAGGGTTTCCCTGGCGGCATGCGCCATGGTCACGAGCTCGCGCCGCGCACCGAGCCAGACGTTGCCGTGCTCGTCGGCATAGGGCGCGTGGAAGAGCGCGACATCGGGCCGGAGCGCCGGCAGCACGACGATGGGGTCGCCCTCAGCTAACGGATTGTCAATCACCTGCCAGTCGGGGCGCACGCGCAGCAGGTCGGAGCCGATGAGGCCGCGCAACGGCATGAAGGGCACGCCCTTCTCGGCTGCCTGGAGCGCGGCGTGGATTGCGGGGCATGTGGAGTCGCGGATTGCCACGGCGCCGCCTTCCACCGCCGCCGCGAAGCGGGGCGCGTTACCGAGCTCGCCGAGGCTTACCGCCGCGGTCTCGACCGTGGCGACGCAGCCCGCGCCGATCAACAGGTCCGCCGCGATGCCGGCCTGCGGCACGGTGAGCAAGTGCAGGTCGCGCACGCCGCGCCGCACCAGCGCCCGCACCGCCGCCATCGGCACGAACGAATAGTCCGGCGGCAGCGCCAGCATGGCGCCGTCGGCAACCCGGCCCGCGAGCCGGTTGAGGGAGAGGGTCTCGGTCACGGCCCCCGCGCCCCCGCGCTCAGAACTCCTCGGCGCCGTGGGCCATGACGGTGCCTTTGCCGGCCATGATCTTGAGGAAGAGCCCGGCGCTGTCCGGCAATACCTTCTGCACGTAGAACCGGGCGGTCTTGAGCTTGGTGTCGTAGAAGGCGTCGCCGTTCTGCTTGTCGCGCGCGCACTTCGCCATCTGGCACCACATGTAGCCCACCGCCACCAGCCCGAACATCCTGAGATAGTCCGAGGCCGCAGCACCCGCTTCCTCCGGGTCGCCCAGGCCGCGCTGGGCGATGACCAGCGTCGCGGTCTGCAGCTTGCCGAGCGCCTTGCCCACGGGGCCCACGATGTCCGCGAGCTCCGGGTCGTCCTTGTTCTCCTCGATGAAGGCGACGGCGGGGTGGAAGAAGTGCCGCAGGTAACGCCCGGCCCGGCGGGGCAGCTTGCGGCCCACCAGGTCGAGCGCCTGGATGCCGTTCGCGCCCTCGTAGATTTGGCTGATCCGCGCATCGCGCACGAGCTGCTCCATGCCGTGCTCGCGGATGTAGCCGTGGCCGCCGTGGACCTGCACCGCGAGGTTGGTCGCCTCGAAGCCGTAGTCCGTGAAGAAGGCCTTGATGATCGGCGTCATAAGCTGCACCAGCTCGTCGGCATCCTCGCGCACCGAGGCGTCCTCGTGGCTGCGCGAGACGTCGAGCTGCAGCGCGGTCCAGTAGGCGAGCGCGCGGGCGCCCTCGTTGATGGCGCGCTGGTTGAGCAGCATGCGGCGCACGTCGGGGTGGACGATGATGGGATCGGCCGACGCCTCCGGCTCCTCGGCGCCCTTGAGCCCGCGCCCCTGGCGGCGGTCCTTCGCGTAGGCGGTCGCGCTCTGGTAGGCGGTCTCGCCGAGCCCCAGACCCTGGAGGCCGACGCCGAGCCGCGCCCCGTTCATCATCGTGAACATGCAGCGCAGGCCCTTGTGCGGCGAGCCGATGAGGTAGCCCTCTGCCTCGTCGAAGTGCATCACGCAGGTGGCCGAGCCGTGGATGCCCATCTTCTCCTCGATGGAGCCGCAGGAGACGCCGTTGGCCGGCCCCGCCGTTCCGTCCTCCTTGAGCGTCCGCTTCGGCACCAGGAAGAGGCTGATGCCGCGCACGCCGGGCGGGGCGTCGGGCAGCTTCGCCAGCACGAGATGGACGATGTTCTCGGTCAGGTCATGCTCGCCGGCAGAGATGAAAATCTTGGTGCCGGAGATCGCGTAGCGGCCCTCGTCGGTCGGCACGGCCTTGGTGCGGATCAGCCCCAGGTCCGTGCCGCAGTGGGGCTCGGTCAGGCACATGGTGCCGCTCCAGGTGCCGTCGCCGAGGCGGGGCAGATAGGCCTGCTTGAGCGCCTCCGCCGCGTGCAGCTCGATTACCGCCGCGGCCCCGTTGGTGAGCAGCGGGTAGACGCCGAAGGCAAGGTTGGTCGAGCAGACCATCTCGTCGAAGACCATGCTGATGAGCTGCGGCAGCCCCTTGCCGCCGTAGTCCGGCGACAGCGTGACGCCGGTCCAGCCGGCATCGACGAAGGTCTTGTAGGCCTCCTTGTAGCCGACGGGTGTGCGCACCACGCCGTTCTCGTAGTGGCAGCCTTCCTCGTCCGCCGGGCGGTTGAGCGGCAGCAGCGTGTTCTCGCAGAGCTTGGCGCCCTCCTCGATCATGGCGTCGATCACGTCGGGCGTCGCGTCCTCGTAGCCGGGCAGCGTCGCGATCTCGCCCACGTCGAGCAGCTCGTTCAGCACGAAGCGCATGTCGCGAAGCGGCGCGCTATAGGTTTGCACCATCGTTTCTCTCCATTCTCCGAAACGCTGCGTTCAGTTGCCGAGCGTGAGGTCGACCGGCTGGCCCATCACCGTGCGGGCAGCCGGCGTGGTCGCGGCGACCAGCTTGCCGCGCTTGAAGACGTGGGTGCACGCCGGGTTGATGCGAAGCACGTCCGCCTTGCTGGCGGCATCGAACACCGCGAGGTCCGCCTGGCAGCCGGGGGCCACGCCGTAATCTTCCAGCGCGAGGATCTCGGCGTTCTTCCAGGTCACCATGTCGAAGCAGGCGTCGATCTCCGCCGTGCCGGACATCTGGCAGACGTGGAGCGCCACCGAGGCCGCCTGCACCATGTCGCCCCGGCCAAGCGGATACCACGGGTCCATGATCGAATCGTGGCCGATGCCGACGGTAATCCCGGCCTGCCACAGCTCCTTCACCCGGGTCATTGCGCGGCGCTTGGGGTAGCTGTCCTCCCGCGCCAGCAGGATCAGGTTGTCGAACGGGTTGGCGATGACGTTGAGCCCGCCTTTCTCCAGCCAGCCGAACAGGCGGAAGGCGTAGGCGTTGGCGTAGGAGTGCATGGCTGCGCAGTGACTCGCCGTCACGCGGCCCTGCATGCCCCGGTAATAGGTCTCGTGCGCCATCACCTCGGTGAAGCGCGAGTTGGGGTCGTCGACCTCGTCGCAGTGGGCATCGATCAGCAGGCCTCGCTTCTCCGCCTCGTCGAAGATCAGCTTGAGGCTGGCGACGCCTGCCTCTCGCGTCGCCTCGTTGTGGGGGATGCCGCCGATCACGTCGGGCCCCATGTCAAGCGCGCGAATGAAGAGCTCGGGGCCGCCGGGGTGGGAATGGATGCCGTCCTGCGGGAAGGCCACGATCTGCAGGTCGACCCGGTCACTCACCTCGTCCTTGACCTCCAGCAAAGCCTGCATGGAGAGTTGGCTATCGTCCGAGGTGTCGGCGTGGGTGCGGATGAAGCCAGCGCCCTGCGCGACCTCCCAGTCAATCGCCTGCCTGGCCCGCGCCTTGACCGATTCTAGGTCGCGAATCTTCTTTTGCTTAGCCCAATTAGCGATGCCCTCGTGCAGCGTGCCGGTGATGTTGGGCTCCAAGTTGGCGGTGAGCACGGCGTCGAGATGGACGTGCGGGTCGATCAGCGGACCCGAGACGAGGCGGCCGCCGCAGTCGATCGTCTCGCCGGCCTCCGCCGTGATCCCCGGCTCGACCGCCGCGATGCGCTCGCCCTCGATGGCGATATCGGCTGCGCGCACGGGCTGATCCTCGTGCGCGACGAGAGCGTTCTTCAGAATGATGTCCATACCCGGCTGTCCCCCATGTGGGCACGAGGCCCGCGTCTCACAAGCGCCGGCATTTTCGCCGAATGCGGGCGCAACCGCCAGCCGGGGCTCAGCCGCGGTGTTATCCGCTACATTAGATCACCATACGCTTCGAGTAGCGGGGAATAGGACAGATGGAACTTGCCAAGATTGGAGCACACGGTCGGACGACGATCCCAAAGAGCATTCGGGACGCGGCAGGCCTGCGCGAGGGCGATGTGATCGCCTTCGAATTCGATGGCGACCGCCTGGTAGTCCACAAGGTAGTTCCGGGACGAGATGAATTCCTGCATGGCCTCGGGGGGCTGATGGGCGAATGGCTTTCGTTCGAGGACGAGGAAGCCTGGCGCAGCCTCTGAACCCCATTCCCCGATCATGTGTTCATTCCAGATATCTTTATCGCAGTAGACGGTAGCAGCTTTTTCGGTGGTGAACACACTGTCATGGATAGCATTCCACAGTACTGAAGACTTGAAATCCCAAGGATGGGAGCGATTATCCGACGCTGACGATACGTTCAATTTACAGTCCCATACGTGGATTGTATTTTCGACTCCACCCTCCTTGCCGTCTGTAATGCGAATCAATCCGGGTTTCTGCATTGCGAAGGATTGTGGAGTCAGATAGCTCTTGGGAGATTCGAGTACCTCCGCCAGCTTGCGGCAAACCCTCTTCTATACACCGACATGCGAGCCACTTGCAAAACTCCCAGGCGCGGTCTGCTTTTCCCGAGAGCCCGTCGTGAAGACATTGACGGCCGGAACGTAACATGAACATCGGGACGAGCGGACGTCGCTGGCTGCCGCCGGGTCGCCGATTCGCCGCAAACCGATGCCCATGCGGGCGCATTTTGGACCCGCCGTCGCGATGCGGACGTGGCTTTTTGCGCCTCCGCCGAGGGAGGCGTGCCGGCGTGACAGGGACGGAGGCGCCGCTCAGGCCAGGAGGCGCATCAGCTGGTCGACCGTCAGCACCAGGATGCCGAACATCAGGTGGCAATGAACCTTGGCATGGCCGCGCACGCGGACATGGCGGCCCCCGCAGTTGTCCTTCAGCCCACCGTTGATGCGCTCGATGTTCGAGCGCTCGTTGTAGCGCTCGTCCGCCGGGTGGCGGTGACCGACGCCTCTCTGCGCCCTGGCCTCGCGCGCCAGCTCCTCCTTGTACTCCTTATCGCGAGGGTTGATGTCGATGATCGGGACGTGGCCCAGCAGGTAGCTGTGCCAGCCGATCTCGGGCGCGTCATAGGCTGAGTCCATGAGGTCGTACAGATTGGTGACGCGGTCGGCGGTCATACTCGCCAGCGGGATCGCGGCCTGGCTGTCGTGCAGCGAGGCGGACGTCAGGATGCAACTGATCGGGATGCCGCCATCGGCGGCGTCGATGTGCAGCTTGTAACCGATCCACGATGTGGTATGGCCCTTGGCGTTCCGCTTGGTGCCGACGTCGCAGGCTTTCGGCAGGTCGTCGAGCATCTGGGGCAAGCTCATCGTGAGCTGGCGTTTCACGCGGCGCTCCTCCTTGGGCCGCTCCTCGCCCTTGCGCGGGCGGCCGCGCTTGCGCTTCGGCTTCTCCGCCTTGGGCCTGGGCTGAGGCTTCTCGCGCGCCTCGATCGCCGTCGAGTCGCGCGAGACGTGCCCGACCAGATGGTCTCCGAGGGTCTGCTTGATCAGCGCCTCATGCACCCGTTCGGGCAACGCCCCCTCGGAGAACTCCGCGAAGGCCCGCGAGAAGGTCGCCTCGCTCGGGATCTCCCCGCGCCAGGTCCAGCCGCACAGATGCCGCAACGTCTTGTCGGCCTCAAGGCGCTCGATCAGGGCGCGCGTCGTCGGAACGTCGAACACCGCCTTGGCGATGAAGGCGCGGGCCAAGGCCGCCCGATCCTCGACCGGCCGACCGGGCAGGCCATGGAAATGGGGAAGGAAGCTCTCGACCCGCGCAAGCTCAAGCACGGTGACGAAGCGCCGGTACCTCTCGCCGAGCGGCCCGAGCTCCTCCTCAAGCCACGGGAAAAGATCCGCTTGAATGCGATGCCAGAATCCGGATAGTGTCTTTCCCAGCGACATGGGGCCGCCCTCTCCGTCGACGTTGTCCGAAACCCGACAGGAACAGAGAGCGGTCCCGATTTCCAGGACAATCTGACCGCCACGGCGGCAAAATCCCGCTCAAATGCGGAATTCTGCAAGTGGCTCATGCGTCACGATTTGCCTCTCCTATTTGCCCGTGATTTACTGGTGCGGCGCTTGAGGGGCTGAGTCAAATCAGAGCGAGACAGCCCTAACTCGGCATCGATAACGCTGAGGTTCACAGGGAATGGGGTGTAGCACTCAAGTTCCTCCTTGAGTATGCGTATGTGGTCAGGAGTAAAGCCGCAGCACCCTCCTATGATTCGTGCTCCAGCATCTTTGGAAAGTCTGGCGTACTTACGCACGGCGTTATCAGCACCCGAATAACACACCTTCCCTTTCACCAACTTAGGGACGCCGCAGTTCGACTTGACGACTAAGATTTCGTTTTTATTTACTTCGTTCATCTCCATGATAGAGGCCACGGTATCACCAAATCCTCCTCCACAGTTCGCGCCAAAGGCTGCTACATCTATAGCATTACGTGTGAAATATACAGCTACATCTTGCGGAGTTAGACCCATCATGGTGAAACCGTTGGTGTCAAAGGACATGGTGCATACAATGGGCAGGCCAGTGCTGCGAGCCCCTAGAATAGCGGCTTCCACCTCCGCCAAAGATGACATGGTTTCGATCCAGATGATATCAGCGGAACCTTTTTGTAGAGAGATTGCTTGATTTTTGAATGCCTCGACCGCATCCTCCTGAGTCAAGGTGCCGATAGAAGCTGCTTCCCCCGAAGTAGACATGACAATCTCGCCGGTTGGTCCCATGCACCCTGCTACCAACATCGGCCTATCCGCCTCACTTACCACCTGACGGGCCAGTAAAGCGGCTTCCTTATTCAGCTCGAATACCCGGTCTTGGGAGCCATGGAGCTTCATCCTGTAGGCATTGCCACCGAAACTGTTGGTCAGTAGGATGTCAGCTCCAGCATATCTCATGGCTTCATGGTTGCCGATCACCAGCCAAGGCTTATCGAGATTCCATAGCTCAGGAGGATCGCCCGACTCCAAGCCTAGCTCAAAGAGGTTGGTAGCCGTGGCGCCGTCGGCAATCAAATGCTCCTTCTCATCGAGCAGGAACCGCAATCGCTCATGGTTAGGTATGTTGCGAAACTGCATGTCCATCTCCTATCACTAACACATAGCGGAGGCTCGAATGAAACCTCCACTGTGTTGATGTTCCGTGCGTGAAGGCTAGTCATCCTTCTTAGGCTAGCGTAGCTTTCTCTTGCCCTTATTAGTCTTGGCTTTGACCCTATTGCGTTGGAAATTGATGGTGGACGTATAGTGCTACATCCGAATGGCCTTGCCCACCTTCAACCCTAACGTAGCAGGTTCCGTAGTAGACATCGCCTCCTATACGTAGCGGTACCGCGGAATCAATTGGAGTAACCTTACATTCATTCCCCACCGAGTCGCGGCCAGCGGTGCAAGGGACGTGCGCTCTTGGCCCCAGCCTGCGGAGCGACCGTGATTCTGCCCTTCCCCCTCCTCCCGGGAGGAGGGGGAACAAAGGCGGCGCGGACGCTCTCTCCCTCTCCTCCCCGCCGGGAGGGCCGGGGTGAGGGTGGGGCCGAAAGCCGCGTGACGAAGGGGCCTGGGCAACCCGGATTCCCCGTCGGAATTGCGGCCTGCGCCACCCTCAGCCGCCCGCTTGCGCCAGAGCCTCCCGCAACACCCCGTGCAGGTGGCCGTTGGCGGCCAGCACGTCGCCGCTCGTCATGGAGTCCGCGCCGCCGTCGACCTCGGTCACGATACCGCCGGCCTCGCGCACGATGATGATCCCGGCCGCGAGGTCCCAGGGCTCCATGCCGAAGCCCCAATATCCGTCGAGCCGTCCGGCCGCGACGTAGGCGAGGTCAAGCGCAGTCGAGCCCGTCCGGCGTACACCTGCCGTCTCCCCGGCGAGGCGGCGCACCATCTCGGGATGGCCCGGATAGCGCGGCCGCGCACCGAAGGGCAGCCCGGTCGCGAGCAGCGCGCTCGGCAGCGCGCGCCGGGCCGAGACCCTGAGCCGCTGGTTGTTGATGAAGGCGCCGGCGCCGTTCTCCGCCCAAAACAGCTCGTCCCGCACCGGATCGTAGATCACACCGGCATAGGGTTTGCCGTCACGCTCCAGCCCGATGGAGATGGCGAAATGAGGCAGCCCGTGCAGGAAGTTGGTGGTTCCGTCCAGGGGATCGACGACCCAGCGGTTGGAGCTGTCCTCGCCGCCGATGGCGCCGCCTTCCTCGAGCAGGAAGCCGAAGCGCGGGCGCGCCCGGCCGAGCTCCGCGACCAGCGTCTTCTCGGCCCGGTGGTCGGCCGCCGAGACGAAATCCGCCGGCCCCTTTTGCGAGACCTGCAGGTTCTCGACCTCGCCGAAGTCGCGGATCAGGTCACGCGCCGCCTTGTAGGCGGCGTTGACCATGACCGTGATCAGCGGCGAGCGGCGGGACATGGCGTGGCGATCGTCGTGTGGAGGAGGGAAGGCGGGCGCCGGCCGCGCCCGCGGGCCGGCCGCTCAGTCGCGGGCGCGCTCGACATAGGTCGAATCGGCGGTGCTTATCACCACGCGCTCGCCCTCGGAGATGTGGGGCGGCACCATCGTTCTGATGCCATTGTCGAGCAGCGCCGGCTTGTAGGAGGCCGCGGCCGTCTGGCCCTTCACCACCGGCTCGGTCTCGGTGACCGTCTGCACCACCGTGTCCGGCAGCGTCACCCCGAGCGGTGAGCCCTCGTGGGATTCAATGGTGACGATCATCCCCTCGTGCATGAAGACCATCCGCTCGCCGATCAGGTCGCGCGCGAGGCTGGACTGCTCGTAGGTGTCCTGATCCATGAAGTGGAGCAGATCGCCGTCCTCGTAGAGGTACTGGTATTGCTTCTGGTCGAGGCGCACGCGTTCGACGTTTTCGGACGCCCGAAACCGCTCGTTGAGCTTGGTGCCGTCGCGCAGGTTCTTGAGCTCGACCTGGAGGTAGGCGCCGCCCTTGCCGGGCTGGGTGTGCTGAATTTTCACCGCGACCCAGAGGCGATCCTGATGCTCGATCACCATGCCGGGGCGGATGGCGTTGCCGTTGATCTTCATGGGGTCTGCTGCCGGAGAGAGGCTGCAGGCTATATCAACTCGCCTCCGCGCTGGCAATGGCGCGATTGATCGCCTTGACGCCGGCCTCCGGCCCGTCCGGGTGTGACCAGACTCCGCCGATCACGGCGAGGAAGTCGGCGCCGTTCTCCACCAGGGGCCCGCAGTTCTCGGCCGTGATGCCGCCGATGGCGACGCAAGGCACGACCATGAGGGTGCTCCACCACTTGAGCAGGTGGGTGTCCGCCTTCGCGCGCGGTGTCTTGGTCTCGGTGGGGAAGAAGGCGCCGAAGGCCACGTAGTCGGCGCCCGACGCAGCCGCCTCCATGGCCCGGTGGCGGGAATCGTAGCAGCTCACGCCCACCATCCCGTCCGTGCCCAGCCGCTCGCGCGCTTCCGTATAGCTCGCGTCGTCGGCGCCGACATGGGCGCCGTCTGCACCGATTGCAGCCGCCAGATCGGGCCGGTCGTTGATGAGCAGCGGCACCTCGCGCGTCCGGCAAATCGGCAGCAGGCGCTCTCCCGCCCGGCGCACCGCATCGTCGTCGGCCTCCTTCAGCCGGAGCTGGAGGCAGGCGACATCGCCCGCGTCGAGCGCCGCCTCGAGCGCGGGCGTGAAGGTCTCCAGTTCAAACTCGGGCGGGGTGATCAGGTAGAGCCGGCACGGGTCTCTCATTCAGATCACGCCCTTCTCCCGCAGGGCGTTGCGTTCTTCCGTCGAGAGGCCGAGCAGGCCGCCGTATACCTCGTCGTTGTGGGCACCGAGCTTGGGGCCGAGGCTCTCGATCCGCCCCGGCGTTTCGGACATGGCGGGCAGCACGTTCGGCACGTGGACCTCCTCGCCGGTCTCGGGCTCGACAACGCCCCTCAAGGTCCCGCGCGCCTGGTAATGCGGGTCCTCGAAGATGTCGGCGATGGAATAGATCGGCGACGTCGGCACCCCGCCCGCGTTGCAGGTCTCCACCACCCGGTCGCGCGGCAGCGAGAGCGTGAAGGCCGTGACCATGCCTTCGACGTCGTCCCGGTTCTCCACCCGCTTGGCGCTGGTGGCGTAGCGCTCATCCTCGCCCAGTTCCTCGCGCCCGAGCACCGCGGCCATGCGGCGCCACATCTTGTCGCTGGTGCACGCGATCGCGACCCAGCCGCCGTCGCCACACTCGAAATGGCCGTGGGGGCAGACGTTGCTGGTCATCAGCCCGAGCCTGGGGCGGACGAACCCGGTGGCGGCATAGAGCGGTGCCATCTCGTCGAGCACGCGGAAGATCGATTCGTAGAGCGCGATGTCGATCACCTGCCCGCCAACGTCTTCGCGAGTGCGCAGAGCCATGAGCGCGCCGACGGCGCCGTAGAGGCCGGAGATGTAGTCCGCGAGCGAGGTGGAGCCCGGCGTGAGCGGCGGCCCGCCGGGTACGCCGGTGAGGTGCGTCAGGCCGCCGAAGGCATGGGCGATGCGGGCAAAGCCGGGACGGTCCTTGTAGGGGCCCTTCTGGCCATAGCCCGAGATACGCACCATGACGAGACCGGGATTGACGGCCTTGAGCGCGTCCGGTCCGAGACCCCACTTCTCCATGGTGCCCGGCCTGAAATTCTCGCACAGGATGTCAGCCTCGGCGACCAGCCGCTTGAAGAGCGCCGCGCCTTCAGGCTGGCGCAGGTCGAGGGTGACCGACTTCTTGTTGCGCTGCTCCGAGAGCCAGGCGTAGCCGTCGCCCCGCTTGCTGGGCGAGCCGAACTTGCGCAGCGGGTCGCCGAGCCCCGGCTGCTCGACCTTGATGACTTCGGCGCCGAACTCGCTGAGCAACGCGGCGGTGAACGGCCCCGCGATGAAGGTCGCGAGGTCGATGACGCGGACGCCCTCAAGCGGCAGCTTCTCGGTCATGGCGGCAGAAAGCGGCGTTTAGGCCCGCATGTCAATCGCCGGCGGGGCCTCAGTACTGCTCCTTGTGGGTGCGCAGATCGAGCTCCTGCGTCCACGCGTTGCGCGGCTGGCGGTAGAGGAAGCGATAGGACTCCGCGAGCCCGTCGAGGCCGATGAGCCCGCCTTCGCCCATGCGTGCGGCGAAGTCGGGCGCGCGGGTCTTGAGCCGATAACCGTCGATGCCGCCGTCGACCACGACGTGGCCTACGTGAATGCCCTGCGGGCCGAACTCGCGGGCGAGGCTCTGGCCGAGCGCTCGGAGCCCGGCCTTGGCGGACGTAAAGGCGGCGAAATTGGGCTTGCCGCGCATCGACGCGCTCGCGCCGGTGAGCAACAGCGTGCCCGTGCCGCGCGGCACCATGCGGCGCAACGCCTCGCGGCTGAACAGGAAGCCGCCCATGCAGCCGATGCGCCAGCAGGTCTCGAAGTACGCGGCCTCCATTTCGAGCGGGTTGCCCGGCATGTTGTTGCCGGCGTTGAAGACGGCGAGGTCGATCGGGCCTTGCGCTTCGGCCGCTTCGACGAAGGCGCTGACCGAGGCTTCGTCGGTGGTGTCGGCGACGACGGCGGTGGCCTCACCGCCGGCTGCGCGGATCGCGTCTGCGACCGCTGCCACCTTGGCCTCGGTGCGGCCGCCGACGAAGACGTGGAGCCCTTCGCTCGCCGCCATGCGGCAGACCGCCGCGCCCAGCCCTTCGCCCGCACCCACACCGATCACGATCGCCGTCTTGCCCATGCCGCTCTCCCTTTCGTCTCGAGCCCGGCCCCCGCCGCGCGCCGGGAGAGTACAGCGTTACGCAGGCGGCGCTAGGCCAATTCACCCTCAAAATTCAGTGGATCAGGGCAACGCCCTCGGCCGTGGCAGCGTTCGCCAAGTCTCGGTCCAGGGTCGCCAATCTGTCACCGCGGCGAAGCGCAGTCTCCAAATAGGCGGCGTCGTAGGCACTCAACCCATGCTTGCGGGCAAGTGCCATGACCGTGTCCTCGTCGTGAGCGTCGTCCTGCAAAAGCCGCAAGTCTCGCAAGCGCATCAGAAACCGGGCACTGCCGGCCTGATCGATGCGGCCGCGGCGTTCATTCACGACCAAGACGTTCCGAATTTCGTATCGAAAGATGCCCGGAACCACGCCGCCAACCTGCGGCAACTCGTCGAATGAGCGCTCGGCAGCGTCGGCATGCTCATCGGGGAAACACCAGGCCGCGGCGATGGATACGTCCAGGACGATTGCCATCAGGCCCGGCCCTGCTCCTTGGCGGCTCGAATGTCCGCGGCGGGGACGGGCGGCCGTTGCGCTCGTTCTTGCCGCATGAGTTCAATGGTTGCGCCAACGGGTCGCTCTAAGGGCACGATGCGCGCTGCAGGAACGCCGTCGCGCGCGATGATGACGTCCTCGCCAGCCTCGGCACGCGCGATCAGGTGCGACAACCGTGCCTTGGCGTCTCCGACGTTGACTGTCTGAGGCATGATGCTCTCCTGCAGCAGTGTTACCGTTTTCGAGCACCAACACATAGTGGCCACTACGTGCTTGGTCAAGGCTTGGTCCAAGCTAAGCCCGTGTTGTGCGTGGGTCGCCGGTCAATCCGTCCCGACATCGGGCTGCATGTGTTGGCTAGGGGACCGTGCCAGTCTTGTCCCCACCGTCCGGCGCGGCCATGATGCGCCCCGCCGGGGCCTCTGGCAGGCGGGGGACTCACCCTCACCATCATCGCGGAGCACGGAAAGGAAGCCATGCGCGCCGATCTCGATGCCCTGTTGCCCGCCCTGCGCGACCGGCGGGACGAGACCCGCGAGAACCGCACGGTCCTGCCCGAGATCAGGGAGATGGTTCGGGAATCGGACGTCGCACGTCTGCTGCAGCCTCCGGCCTACGGCGGGGCCGGCGGACCGCTGCGCGACATCGTCGAGGCCGTCTCCCAGATCGGTGCGGCCTGCGGCTCGACCGGTTGGGCGGTCGTGCAATACGTCGTTCATCCCTTCATGGTGGCCCAGTGGCCGCGGGAGGGGCAGGACGAGGTCTGGGGCGACGATCCCAAGGCCTTGGTCGCCGGCATCCTGATCCAGAGCCTGGGCCGCTACGTGCGGGCCGACGGCGGCTACCGGGTGAGTGGCCGCTGGCCCTTCGTCACCGGCGTGGACACCTGCGACTGGTGCATCGTCTCAGCCTACGAGGAAGGCAGGGTGGGCGAGCACGACAGTCACCTGCACTTCCTCATCAAGCGCGAGGAAATCGAAATCCTCGACACCTGGCACGCGCTGGGCCTGCGCGGCAGCGGCACCAACGACGTGCAGCTCAAGGAGTTCTTCGTGCCGGAGCACCGGGTGCTCTCGATGGAGGCGCTACGCGGCGGCGAGTCCCCCGGCGGCCATTGGCGCGAGACGCCGCTCTACCTGCTTCCCAGCTATCCGATCTTCGGCTGCGGCATCACCAGCGGTGCGGTCGGCATCGCGCAGGAGATGGTGGCGGAGTACAACGAGATCGCGCGCAAGAAGGGCTCGATCATGGCGGAGAAGCAGGTCTCCGCCTTCGCCTCGCAGCACATCCGCTTCGCCGAATCGAAGTGCGCGGTCGACGGGGCCAAGCAGCTGCTGAGGGTTGCGGCCGACGAGATCAGCGCCATCGCCGTCGAGGAGGGCCGCGTGCCGAATCTCGAGGAACGCGCCCGCTGCCGCGCCCTCGCGACCTACGCCGGCAACATCGCCATGGACGCCGCGCGCGCCATCTGGGACCTTTCCGGCGCCGCCAGCGTCTACACCCGAAGCTCCCTCGGCAACCTCTATACTGACATGCTGGTCGCCAACCAGCACTTCACCCAGAGCAAGGACGTGAACTTCACGACCTACGGGCGGATGCTCTACGGGCTCGAGATCGACAACCCGACGCTGTGAGCGCGACCCGCGCGGCTGCGCGCTACTTCGACGAGTTGAAGGAAGGCGAGCGCTTCGTCACGGGCACGTTGACCCTCGACGAGGCGGAGATCGTCGCCTTCGCGCGCCAGTTCGACCCGCAGCCGATCCACGTCGATGCCGAGGGCGCGGCCGAGGGCCCCTACGGCGGTCTGATCGCCAGCGGCTTCCAGACCATGGCGCTGGGCTTCCGCCTCTTCTACGAGCTTGGCGTGATCAACGAGGCCTGTATCGGCGGGCCGGGGATCGATAACGTCCGTTTTCACCGGCCGGCGCGGCCGGGCGATACCATCCACGCCATCGCGACCGTCGCCGAAGCCCGCCCCTCGCGCTCGAAGCCCGACCGCGGCTACGTGCGCATGGCCTACGACGTCCGCAACCAGCGGAACGAGCCGGTGCTGAGCTACGAGATCGTTCACATTCTCATGCGTGGCCCGCCCGCGTCTTGACTTGACGGCAACCGTGTGCGGCCATCGCCGGCGCACACACCAGCGAGCGGAGCACGCCATGAGCAGCCTCTACGACGGGCCGATCATTGACGCCCACCACCATCTCTGGGAGCTCGACTCCGGCCGCTACACGTGGCTCACCGACGGCCCGCGTGAGGTGGTGTTCGGCAGCACCGCGCCGCTCATCCGCGATTACTTTCTCGCCGACTATCTCGCCGACATGGCCGGCATCGGGCTGGTCAAGTCCGTCCACATCCAGGCGAGCTTTTTCGAAGACCCGGTGGCCGAGACGCGTTGGCTGCAAGGCATCGCCGACGAGAACGGCTTTCCCCACGGCATCGTCGCCTACGCCCTGCTGGAGGAGCCGGATGCCGAGGCGGTGCTGGAGGCCCACTGTGCGCATCCCAACATGCGCGGCATCCGCCAGATCCTGAGCTGGCACGAGAACCCGGCCTGGACCTTCCACGAGCGCTCGGACTTGATGCAGGACGCGGCGTGGCGGAGGGGCTTCGGCCTGCTTCGGAAGTTCGATCTCTCCTTCGACATGATGATCTACTCCGGCCAGCTTGACAACGCGCTGGACCTCGCCCGGGCCTTCCCGGACACGCAGATCATCCTCAACCACACCGGCAGCCCCGCCGACCGGGACGACGAGGCCATCGCCGCCTGGCGTTCAGGCATGAGCGCGCTGGCCGGCGCCGCCAACGTCGCAGTCAAGATCTCCGACCTCGGCGCCTATGACCACGATTGGACGACCGAGAGCACGCGCCCCTTCATCTGCCACACCATCGACGCCTTCGGCACCGAGCGCTGCATGTTCGCGAGCGATTTTCCGGTGGCCGCGCTGCACGGCGGCGCCGGCGCCATTTACGATTCGTTCAAGACCATTGTCGCCGACCTCACGCCCGCCGAGCAGCGCGCGCTCTTCCACGACAACGCGGTGCGCTTCTACCGGCTGGGAGACTGAGCCCCGCTCCCGAGAACTCTCTCCACGAAGGCATCGAAGAGGGCGAAGACCTGCGCCCTGACCTCGTCCGTCTCCATCAGGGGCTCGTGGCGGGAATCGGGTATGATCTCCAGGCGGCAGTCGGGAAGCCGCGCGGCGATGTGCTTCTGGGCCCCATTTGAAACGACCCTGTCGGCCTCGGCGCTGATCATCAGCACCGGCGTCGCGACCCGCTCGGGATAGCCCCGGCTGCGCAGGATCGCGACCGAGCGCCGAGTGGCGGCGAGCCAGCCCACCGTCGGCCAGCCGATAGCGAGCGCCGGGTTCTCGCGCATCAGCGTCTCCATGCGCTCGTACCGTGCGCGGTCGCGGGTCAGCGGATTACCGTCGTAGGGCGGCGGGAAGGTCCCGCGCACCGGCACGTACTGGTTCCTCAGGCCGACGCTCATGGCGGCAATCATGAGCACTGCGCCCAGAGCCCGCTCGGCGGGGGTCATCAGGATGTCCACCATGGGGGCGGAGAGGGCGATGCCTTGAGCAAAATAGGGCCCGGCGCGGGCATCGTGCTCGGCCCGGTGACGGAGCACGATGTGGCCGCCCATGGAATGGGCCAGCACCACGATGGGCCGCGGGGCTTCGGGGACGACCAGCCGCTCCAGGAACAGGTCGAAGTCCTTGAGATAGTCGTCGTATTTTACAACGTGACCCTTGCGCGGATCCTTCAGCACCCGGCCGGAGCGGCCTTGGCCCCGCCAGTCCAGCGCGTAGACGGCGAAGCCGCGGGCCAAGATGTCATCCACGGTCTCGCCGTACTTTTCGATGAACTCGGCTCTGCCCTGCAGCAGTACCACCGTTCCCCGCCCGCCACCGGGTGGCGCGGGCCAGACCACTGTGCGGAGCGGGAAGCCGTCGTGGGCGGTGAGGGTCCCTAGCTGCGGCGTCGGCCCAGTGTGCACGCCTCAGGCCTTCGCTGCCGGCGCATCGACTCCCTTCACCGGTACGAGGCCGGCCGGCGCGAGACCGGCGAGCTTGGCCGTCAGCGGGCCCGGCGTGCGGCCTTCGTCCTCGAACCGCTCCTTGCGCCGGTTCGCCGCGATCACCATGCGGCCGCCGACGTAGCGCACCGGCTCGCGGGGGAAGAGCCCCACGCCCTCGCGCACCAGACTGCACTCCGACCATTCGTCCTTCGTCCCAAGGGCGAGGGACGCGAGGATGCGCCCGCCGACGGAGGTGGGTCCCACGCCGTTGCCGGAGAAGCCGAGGCCGTAAAGCAGGTCGTCGCGGCCGTCGAGGCGGCCGAAGAAAGGCAGCCCACTGAGGGATCGGTCGACCGGCCCGGTCCAGCTCGTCGCGATCGGCGCGTCCTTGAAGTTGGGGTAAATCCGGCGGAAGTTTTCCTCGACCTCGCGTGAGCGCGGCGAGGCACCGTTGAAGCGGTCATCGACCCGATTGCCGAAAGAGAGCCGCCCGCCGCCCATGCCGAAGACGAAGCGACCGTCCATGGTCGGCCGGTAATAGTTCACCAGGGTCCGGGAATCGGAGATGCACATGCCGCCGCTGTAGCCCGAAGCGGCGAGGCGTTCGGGCATCGGCCGGGTTGCCACGATGTCGCTGGCAATCACGACGACGGTCCGTCGCAACTCCGAGAACATCGTGGACCAGGCGTTCATGGCGATGACCACCTTTTCCGCCGTCACGATGCCCCTGGGCGTGACCACGCGCGGCGGGCGGCCGCGGTGGAGGCTCATCATCGGCGTCTGCTCGTAGATGCGCACGCCCAGCGAGAGCGCCGTGCGCCTGAGCCCATGCGCCAGCATGGCCGGCTGCACGGTGGCGCCGGTCGGCTCGTAGACGCCGGCGATGTGCCTGTCGGTGCCCGACCGGCGCTTGACCGTCTCCGGCTCCCAGAGCTCGAAGGGATGCTCCTGGTAGCGCTCCAGGGTGTCGACCAGGGCGTCCCACGAGCCGACCTGCGGCGCGCTGGTCGCAGCCCAGAGCCAGCCGTCGCCGCGATAGTGCGCGTCGATCCCGTTGTCGGCGCAGAACTGGCCGATCTCGCCGACGGCATTGGCCGAGGCGCGTGCGAGCCGCACCGCCTCGTCCGAGGGACAGATCTTGCAGAGGGAGCCGAACTTGGCCCACCAGCTCAGCACAAAGCCGCCGTTGCGCCCGCTCGCGCCGCTGCCGCACAGGCCCTGCTCGACGATGGCGATGTCGATGGAGGGGTCGCGCTGCTTCAGGCGGATCGCCGTCCACAGCCCGCAAAAGCCGCCGCCGATGATGCAAACGTCCGCGCGCGCATCGCCTTCGAGGGCCGGTGCCGCGTCGTCCGTGGAAAGGCCGGCTTCGGTCAGCCAGTGGCTAAGCATTCGTTCACTCCGTTGCTCGTCCGACGAAGACGGATTTGCCGTCCGTCACGATCCTATTCCTCAGGCAGTTGATCCCGGACCGCCTCCAAGAGCGCTTCAACGAGCGTGAGCGCGCGGCCCCGGTCGATGGGCTCGGCATTCGCGCCGACGCCCGCGTAGCGAAACTCGACCGCATAGGGCGTGTAGGCAGCGAGATCGTTGAAAGGCTCGGTCGCAGCGCCCCGATCGGCGAGGAGCTCCAGTAGCGTCTCGATGCTGTGGGTGAGTGGATAGCTGTCGCCCAGGAGCGCGATCCAGGCCTTGAGCAGCTTTTCGGCTCCTTGTTGTACGTGGAAACCGAATATCTCCGCGGGGATTGCGTCCGAACGGCGCATGACACGAAGCGCCTCGATGTCGCGTTCGGCCGCGTTCACGAGCATCCGCGCACACTTAGGGTCGCTCATAAAGCACCTTGCCTTCCCTGAGCGCCCGCGCGAGCACGTGGTTGAGAGAGTCGCGCCAGTAGTCCACGTCTTCGTGGGAATAGACGAGAACGTCGGCGGCGACGGGATACCCCGCGATTGCGTGATAAAGCCTGACCAACTCCTTGTGGCGGCTGCGCGCCGCGCCGAAGGGCTTGGCCTCCACGACGATCAGGTCGATGTCCGATCTCTCGCCCTCCTCCCCACGCGCGCGCGAGCCGAAGAGGATGACCTGCTCGGGATCGACCTCGGTCACGATGGCCTGAACCATCTCGTCGATCAGCGCGTCGGTGATCGGGATCATCGGTTCACTCGTTCTCCGCGCGCTCGCCGAAGAGCAGAGTCACGTTGATCCGCCGGTTCGCGTAGCCGCTCCGGAAGCACACCCCGCCGCTCTCGTGAATGAGACTCGAATCGAAGATCACCGCCCGGTTGCAGCGATAGGGAACGCGCACCGGCGCCCGCCCTTCGCGCGCCACGAGACGCTCCAGCGGTGCCGGGTCCAGATTGTAGTTTGAAAAGCCCCAATCCGGCGGCGCGGCGACATCGTGCACGACGAGGCCGGCCGCTTCGGGGTCGGGGCAGGCGCTGTCCGGCGTGATCCAGAGGTTGATGTTGATGGCGGCCTTGTCCGCGTGCTTGCGCGTGCCGCCGCCCGCTTGCCCATAGCTGAACGCCCACATCTGGGCGAGCCGGTGCTTGCCGATGATGCCGCCGAGCCGCTCCCCCAGCTCGCGGGCCAGCGCGATCAACGCCGGGTGGTCGAAGCCCTCGTGCAGATAGGCCCCGAGATAGCCGCCATGCTCCTTGCAGTCGAACCAGATCGTCGCCTCAAGGCAAAAGCGTTGGAGGGCGGCCAAGGCCGGCGCACTGAGCAGGTCATCCACGACGACGACGGAGGGCGCAGTCTCGTGATAGCGCCGCTCGATCGCGCCCGCATCAAGGCGGGGGTTGAGCGCGGGCGCTATGGCCTCCTCCGGCGGGCGATAGATCACCCGGTTGTAGACCGGGCCGATCAGCCGTCGCTCGGCCTCCGTGAGCGGGCGTGGCGCGCTCGGCCGGTCTTCGTTGCCGAAACTGGCGAGCACCCGGCGCAGGCTCTCGCGCGCCTCGGCAAGCGAGGGTGGGAGCCGGCCTCGCTCCAGCAGATAGTCGAGCTGCGCGAGGTTGTGTTCGAGCTTGATCCGTGATGCGTTCTCGAAGGTTGCCCGCTGGGCGGGGTCGATTACTGCATTGCTCGAAGCGGGGTCGGTGCCCCACCAGGCGGAGCCGCGATAGAGCGCGAGCCCCGCGCGGTAGCATTGCACGGCCTCTTCCAGCCGCCCCTGCCGCTTCAGCGCAGCGCCGAGATTGGTATGAGCGGCCACCGAGCCCGGCGCCTGCGCGAGCGCCTGGCGGAAGGCCCGCTCTGCCGCCTCGTCGTCGCCCTGTCGGAGCGCGAGATTGCCGAGGGTGATGCGCAGGCTCGCCTTGTCGGGCGCCAGCGCCGCGGCGGTCTCGAAGGCCTGCCGCGCCCGGTCGAGCGCGCCGCGATCGGCGGCGACGAGGCCGCAGACATAGTGCGCGCCGGCATCGCGCGGGTCGTGGGCGAGGATGGCGCGTCCGATGGCCTCCGCCTCGCCGGCCTTGCCTGCTTGGTAGGCGGCGAATGCCGCGCTGGCGTGCGGCCGCCGCTCAGAGACGCCGCTTGAGCCCGTCACGGGTCACCTTGAACCCCGCCGCCTCCCGGTCCCAGGTCGCAGGCGTGATTCCATCTTCGCGCAACACCACCTTGCGCACCTTCTGCGTGGGCGTGCGCGGCAGGTCGGCCCGGAACTCGATGAAGCGCGGGACCATGAAGTAAGGCATCTCGGCCGCGCAGTGGCGGAGCAGCGCTTCCTCTGTCAGCGCAGCGCCGGGGTTGCGCACCACCACCACCTTCACCTCGTCCTCGCCCACGTCGGCGGGCACGGCGATGGCAGCGGTCTCGGCCACATCCGGGTGCTTGTTGACGATCCGCTCCACCTCGAACGACGAGATGTTCTCGCCCCGCCGACGGATCGCGTCCTTCATCCGGTCGTGGAAGAAGAGAAAGCCGTTCTCGTCCATGTGGCCGCAGTCGCCGCTGTGGAACCAGAGGTTGCGGAACGCCGCCAGCGTCGCCTCCGGCAGGCCGTCGTAGCCTTCCATCAGGATGTAGGGGTGCCTGGCGCGGACCACGATCTCGCCCGAGGTGCCGGGGGGCGCCGGGCGGTCCATCTCGTCGAAGATCGCCACCTCGTAGTAGGGCGCGGCCCGCCCGGCCGTGCCCCTCGGCGTCGCTTCGTCCGGCCGCGTGTAGACCACGATGTTGGCCTCTGTCGAGCCGTAGCCTTCGGTTAGTTGTAGATCAAAGCGTTCGAGGAACTGCTCCTGCACTTCGTGCGGATTGGGCACCGAGTAGATCATGCGGAGCGGGTTGTCGGCATCGTCCGGCTGAGGCGGCTCGGCCCAGAGCATGTGGCAGATGCCGCCGACGCCGACCGTCACGGTCGCGCCGTGCTCACGCACGTCCGGCCAGAACTGACCGGCGCTGAAGCGCGGGCGCAGCAGCATCCGGCAGTCGGCGAGCATGGTGCCCAGCAGGATGAACTTGCCGGCGATGTGGAAGAAGGGGAGGAAGTTGTAGGTCACGTCGTCGGCGCGGAGCGACACGATCTCGTTGAAGACGACGGCGAACGACAGCTCGAAATGGTTGTTGATGACCACGCCCTTCGAGGGCCCCGTGGTGCCCGAGGTGAACATGATGCAGGCCGTGGTGGTAGCCTCGATGGCGCGCGATGTATCGGCGCCGTCACCGGTGGCGATCTCCTCCAGCGAGAGCACGACGCCCGGCAGCGTGCGCCGCGCATCCTCCAAGTCGTCGCCGGCCACGATGAAGGTGCCGAGGCCGGGGCAGCGGTCCGCGATTCGCGCGACCACGGGCACGAACTCGGCGTCCAGCACCATCGCCGTCACCCGCGCGCTGGTCACGATATGGGTGAGGATGTCGCCCCGGTAGGCGGTGTTGATCGGCACCTCGACGACGCCAAGCTTGGCGGTGGCGAACCAGACGAAGACGTGGGCCGGCGAGTTCTGCATCATCACGGCGCAGCGGTGTCCCGGCTCGATCCCCCGCGCCTCCAGGCCGGCTGCGATGCGGTTGGCCTCGCGGTTGATGGCGGCGTAGCTGTAATCCAGCCCGGACCAGTGCATCACCGGGTGGTCGGGGCGTTCGGCGGCGCGCTGCTCGAGGACACGGTGGACCAGCCACGTCTCGGGCTCCTTGCCGATGGTCAGCATCGTACGCCGCCGCTCGTCATACCCCCAGCATGGAAAGCGATTGTTCGATGTCAACGCCTGCAGGCGGGTATGCAGTTTCCCGCCTTGACGGCGGTAGGCCGGGTTTTCATAGTGCACGGAAGTGTGTTCCCCGCGTCTGGACAGGGCGGAGCGGGGCCGCAAATCCCAGGCAAAAGGAGCGGAGCGCATGGCTGAGAGCGAAGCGCAAGGCAGTGCACATCCCTGGGAGAAGTCGTACCCGGAGAACGTCGACTGGAACGCGCCGCTACCCAGCGGGGCGCTCCACCGATTGCTCGACGATGCCGTCGCCCGCTTCGGCGACCGGCCCGCGATCGACTTCATGGACAAGATCACGAGCTACCGAGAACTCGGTGAGCAGGCGAACAAGGCGGCCGGAGGATTTCAGAAGCTCGGTGTCGGCAAGGGCAAGAAGGTCGGCATCCTGCTGCCCAACTGTCCGGCCTTCGTCGCCGTCTATTACGGTGTGCTCAAGGCCGGCGGGACGGTGGTCAACGTCAACCCGCTCTATGCTATCGAAGAGATCAAGAGCCAGATCGAGGATTCGGAGACCGATATTCTGGTCACCCTCGACCTCTCCATCCTCTACGACAAGGCCCGAATCGCGCTCGACCAGACGCGGCTCACCCATCTCGTGATCGTTTCCATGGCGGAGATGCTGCCGGGCCTCAAGAAGCTGCTCTTCCCCATCGTCAAGCGCAGCGAAATCGCCAAGGTGCCACGAGATTCCCGCCATGTCCGCTTGAGCGCGCTGCTCGACAACCCAGGCAGGCCGTCGCCGGTGGAGATCGACGCCAAGGAAGATATCGCGGTGCTTCAGTACACCGGCGGCACCACCGGCACCTCGAAAGGCGCGATGCTGACCCACGCCAACCTCAGCGCGAACGTGGCGCAAGGGGCGATGATGATGCCCGGCGCCGAGGAAGGCCGCGAGGTCATGATCGGCGTGCTGCCGCTCTTCCACGTCTTCGCCATGGCCGTGGTGATGAACTACAGCATCCGGATCGGCGCCAAGATGGTCCTGTTGCCGCGCTTCGAGCTCGACACCGTGCTCAAGGTCGTCCACAAGAAGCGCCCGACCTTCTTCCCCGCGGTGCCGACGATCTACATCGCGATCAACGGGCATCCGGACGTCGCGGCCGGCAAGTACGACCTCTCCTCCATCAAGCTCTGCCTCTCGGGCGGGGCATCGCTGCCGCGCGAGGTGCAGGAGAAGTTCCAGGAGATCTCGGGCTGCACGCTGGTGGAAGGCTACGGTCTCAGCGAGACCTCCCCGATTGCGACCTGCAACCCGACCACGCCTGGCGGCAGCCGCGAAGGCTCGCTCGGCGTGCCGGTGCCCGGCACCGTGGTCGAAATCTGCTCGATCGACGAGCCGGAGAAGGTGCTGCCGCAAGGCGAGATCGGCGAGATCTGCATCTCCGGCCCGCAGGTGATGAAGGGCTACTGGAAGCGCGACGAGGAGAACCAGCGCGCCTTCGCCGGCGGGCGCTTTCACACCGGCGATGTCGGCAAGATCGACGAGGACGGTTACGTCTATCTCATCGACCGGCTCAAGGAGGTCATCATCGCCGGCGGCTACAACATCTATCCGCGCCACGTGGAGGAAGCGATCTACAAGCACCCGTCGGTGCTGGAGGTGACGGTCATCGGCGTCGATGACGCCCGCCGCCAGCAGACCGTCAAGGCCTTCGTCCGCCTCAAGGACGGCGAGAGCCTGACGGACGACGCGCTGACGGAATTCCTCAAGGACAAGCTCTCGCCCATCGAGATGCCCAAGCAGATCGAGTTCCGCGACGAGCTGCCGAAGACCATCATCGGCAAGCTCTCCAAGAAGGAGCTGGTGGCCGAAGAGGCCGCCAAGCAGGACGCGGCCGCCGCCGGCTCCGGTTGAACGCGGCCCGGCGCCGCCACACATAGCATCTGACAAAGCAAGAGGCCCCAGTCCATGAATAACGCCGTCATTGCCGGCTATGTCCGCTCGCCCTTTCACTTCGCCCACAAGGGCGCGCTGGTCGAGAAGCGCCCCGACGATCTCGCCGCCGAGGTCGTGCAGGGCCTGCTCGCCCAGACCGGCGTCGATCCCGCCGAGATCGAAGACCTGATCATCGGCTGCGCCTTCCCCGAAGGCGAGCAGGGCTTCAACATGGGCCGCATCGTGGCGCTGATCGCTGAGCTGCCGATCTCGGTCGCCGGCGCCACCGTCAACCGCTTCTGCGGCTCGTCCATGCAGGCGATCCACATCGCCGCCGGCGCGATCCGCATGGATGCCGGCGAGGCCTTCATCTGCGCCGGCGTGGAATCCATGAGCCGCGTGCCCATGGGCGGCTTCAACCCGGCGCCCAACCCCGACCTCTACGAGAAGAACGAGGGCGCCTACATGTCCATGGGCGAGACCGCCGAGAACCTCGCCCGCAAGTACCAGATCACCCGCGAGGAGCAGGAGTCGCTCGCGGTCGCGAGCCATGCGCGCGCCGCCGCCGCCTGGGACGACGGAAAGTACGAGGGCGAAGTGATCGCGGTCGAGACCGCAGACGGCACGGTCGAGCGCGACGGCTGCATTCGCCCCGGCACCAATGCCGAGGTCCTGGCCGGACTCGAGCCCGCCTTCGATGCCGAGGGCACGGTGACCGCCGGCACCTCGTCGCCGCTCACCGATGGCGCCGCTGCCGTGCTGGTCTGCACCGAGGACTACGCCCAGCGCAACGGGCTTAGCGTGCTCGCCCGCATCAAGGCGATCGCGGTCGCCGGATGCGCGCCCGAGATCATGGGCTACGGCCCGGTGGTTTCGTCGGAGAAGGCGCTCGCCCGCGCCGGGCTCAAGATGTCGGACGTCGACGTGATCGAGCTCAACGAGGCCTTCGCGGTGCAGGCGCTCGCCTGCGTGCGCGAGCTTTCCATCGACCTGGAGCGCATGAACATCGACGGCGGCGCCATCGCCATTGGCCATCCCCTGGGCGCCACCGGCGCGCGGATCACCGGCAAGGCCGCGCAGATTCTCCGCCGCGAGGACAAGCGCTACGCGCTCGCCACCCAGTGCATCGGCGGCGGCCAGGGCATCTCCACCGTGCTCGAGGCCGCCTGATGGCCATCCAGAAGGCCGCCGTCATCGGGGCGGGTCTGATGGGCGGCGGCATCGCCGCCCACATCGCCAATGCCGGCCACGACGTGGTGCTGCTCGACATCGTGCCCGAGGGCGCGAAAGACCGGAACGCGCTGGCCGAGGGCTCGGTGGCGCGGATGCTCAAGACCGACCCCGCGCCCTTCATGGCGAAGTCGGACGCCAAGCGCATCGCCACCGGCAATGTCGAGGACCACCTCGACCTCCTGAGTGATGCCGACTGGATCGTCGAGGCGGTGATCGAGACGGTCGACGCCAAGCAGGCCATCTATCGCAAGATCGATTCGGTGCGGAAGAAGGACTCCATCGTCTCGTCCAACACCTCGACCATCCCCTCCAGCGTGCTGCTGGACGGCCTGCCGGAGGCGTTCGCGCGAGACTTCCTCATCACCCACTTCTTCAACCCGCCGCGCTACATGCGGCTGCTGGAGGTGGTGGCGGGGCCGGAGACCCGCGCGGATGCGGTGGCCGAGGTCTGCGACTTCGCCGATCGCAAGCTCGGCAAGGGCGTGGTGCCCTGCAACGACACGCCGGGCTTCATCGCCAACCGGATCGGCACCTACTGGCTGGTCGCTGCGGTGCGCGCGGCGGTCGAGAACGGGGTGACGGTGGAGGAAGCGGACGCCGTCCTCAGCCGCCCCATCGGCGTGCCCAAGACTGGCGTGTTCGGGCTGATCGACCTGGTCGGCCTCGACCTGATGCCGCTGGTGGGCCGCAGCCTGAAGAATGCGCTGCCCGAGAGCGACGCCTTCCACGCGGTCTACGACGAGCCCGCGTTCATCACGGAGATGATCGAGAGCGGCTACATCGGCCGCAAGGGCAAGGGCGGCTTCTACCGGCTCAAGCCCGACTCGGAGACGAAAGAGAAGGAGGTGCGGGACCTCGCCACCGGCACGTACGGCCCCGCCCGGCGTCCGCGGCTGGAGAGCATCGAGCAGTCCGGGCGCTCGCTTCGCGCGCTCTTCGAGCATCCCGACAAGACCGGGGCCTACGCGTGGCAGGTGATGTCGGGCACGCTCGCCTATACCGCCGGCCTGGTGCCGGAGATTGCCGACGATGTCGAGGCGGTCGATCGCGCCATGCGCCTCGGCTACAACTGGAAGCGCGGGCCGTTCGAGCTGATCGACGAGGTCGGCGCCGGCTGGTTCGCGGACAAGCTCGCCCAAGAGGGCAGGGCGGTGCCGCCCCTGCTGCGGGCGGCGGCGGACGGCGACGGCTTCTACCGGATCGCCGACGGTCGCGCGGACCATCTTGCCGGCAGCGGCCGCTACACGCCGCTCACGCGGCCCGACGGCGTATTGCTCCTCTCCGACATCAAGCTCAGCAGCAAGCCGCTCGCCCGCAACGCCTCGGCGAGCCTCTGGGACATCGGCGACGGCGTCGCCTGCCTCGAATTCCACTCCAAGATGAACGCGCTCGACACCGAGATCATGGCGCTGGTCGAGCAGTCGGTGGAAATCGTGGGCGAGCGCATGACCGCACTGGTGATTCACAACGAGGGCAGCAACTTCTCCGTCGGCATGAACCTCGGCCTCGCGCTCTTCGTCGTCAACGTCGGCGCCTGGCCGATGATCGAGGAGACGATCAAGCAGGGACAGGCCGCCTTCAGAAGCCTCAAGTTCGCGCCCTTCCCGGTGGTGGGCGCGCCGTCGGGCATGGCGCTCGGCGGCGGCTGCGAGGTGCTGCTGCACTGCGACGCGGTGCAGGCCCACGCCGAGAGCTACATGGGCCTGGTCGAGGCCGGCGTCGGGCTCGTGCCCGGCTGGGGCGGCTGCAAGGAGATGATGCTGCGCGGGCTCACCGGCGGCCGGCAGGGATTCGGCGGCGCGATGCCTGCGATCTCCAAGGTGTTCGAGACCATCGGCCTCGCCAAGGTCTCGCGCTCGGCCAAGCAGGCGCAGAGCCTGGGGTTCCTGCGCGAGGGCGACGGCATCACCGCCAACCGCGACCGCCTGCTGGCCGATGCCAAGGCCAGGGCACTGGCGCTGGCGGAGGACTACACGCCGCCGGAGCCCGCCGTGGTCAAGCTGCCGGGCAAGACCGGGCGCGTCGCGCTCAAGATGGCGGTGAAGGGGCTCGCCAAGACCCGCAAGGCGACCGCGCACGACCTGGTGGTGGTGGAGCATCTCGGCAACGTGCTCACCGGCGGCGAGACCGATGCGGTGCGGGAGATCCCGGAGGACCGTCTCTCCGAGCTGGAATGCGAGGCGCTGCTCGCGCTGATCCGCACGCCCGGCACCATCGCCCGCATGGAGCACATGCTGGAGACCGGCAAGCCGCTCAGGAACTAGCCGGACGGGCAAGAGCGGCACAGCGGGGGAGGGGCGACATGAGTGGCGTGGCCTGGACCCTCGCGGTCGCGCAAATGGATTGCGCCACCGGGGACACGGAAAGCAACCTCGCGACCATCGCCCGCTTCGCCGGTGAGGCCGCGATCCGGCATGTCGACCTTGTGGTCTTCCCGGAATGCGCCACCACCGGCTATTTCCTGGGTGATCGGCTTGCCGGTCTAGCGGAGCCGCCGGACGGGCCGAGCGCGCAGCGCCTGGGCGAGATCGCGCGCGAGAACGGGATCACGATGGCGGTCGGCGCCTACACGCAGCGGGACGGCGGCATCTACGATTCGCAGCTCCTCTTCGGTCCCGACGGCCGCTGCCTCGCTGTCTACGACAAGGCCCATCTCTTCGCCTCCGAGCGCGAGAGCTGCCGCGCCGGCGACGAGGTGCGGGTGGTGGAGACCGCGCTCGGCAAGGTCGGGATGACGGTCTGCTACGACTTCATCTTCGCGGACTACGTGCGCCGCCTGGGCGACCTCGGCGCCGACCTTATCGTCAATAGCACCAACTGGATCGCCGACGCCTATCAGCGTGAGACCTGGGGCTGGAGCGGGCCGGTCACGCAAGGGCTCGCCGCCACGCGCGCGCTGGAGAACGGCACGTTTGTGGCGATGGCCAATCGCGTCGGCGTCGAGGAGCTGGCGCCCGGCCTCTCCTTCACCAGCCTCGGTCATTCCTGCATCGCCGGCCCCTCGGGCAAGATTCTGGCGGCGCTGACAGAAGGGGAGGGGCTGGCGGTGGCGCGGATCGACATTGCGCAGGAAGACCTCGACCGCTGGCGCGCGATCGCGACCTACCGCGCCGACCGCCGCCCCGAGCTCACGTCATGAGCGATGCATCCGCGTGGCCCGAGCGCATCGCCGACGAGGCCGCGCTCGAAGACCTGATGACCGCGCCCGACGACGCGCTCCGCGGGTCTCTCGCGCGCGTGGACGGCGACATCATCGTGCTCGGCGTCGGCGGCAAGATGGGGCCAACGCTCGCGGGCCTCGCCAAGCGCGCCGCGCCGGAGAAGCGCATCGTCGGCGTTGCCCGCTTCACCGACCCGCGTGTGTGTGACAAGCTTGCCGCCTGGGGCGTCGAGACCATCCAGTGCGACCTGCTCGACCGCGACGCGGTGGCGGCGCTGCCGCGTCTCCCCAACGTCGTCTTCATGGCCGGCCGCAAGTTCGGCGCGGTGGGCGACGACGATCTGACCTGGGCGATGAACGCCTACGTGCCCGCCATCGTCGCCGAGACCTTCCACGAATCCCGGATCGTCGCCTTCTCCACCGGCTGCGTCTATCCCTTCGTCGATGTCCGCCACCAGGGCGCCGTCGAGGAGACGCCGCCCACGCCACCGCCGGGCGAGTACGCCAATTCCTGCGTCGGGCGCGAGCGGCTGATCCAGTATTTCTCGCGCAAGCTCGGCACGCCGGGGCGCCTGGTGCGGCTCAACTACGCGATCGACTTGCGCTACGGCGTGTTGCACGACGTGGCCCGCAAGGTGCGGGACGGGGAGCCCATCGACCTCACCTCCGGACACGTCAACGTGATCTGGCAGGGGGACGCCAACGCCATGGCCCTGCGCTGCTTCGAGCACTGCGCCGTGCCGGCCGCGCCGATCAACGTGAGCGGGCCGGAGACCGTGAGCATCCGCGCGCTGGCGGCAGCCTTCGGCGAGCGCCTCGACCGGGAGCCCGTGTTCGCGGGCGAGGAGGCGGCACGCGGTTGGCTGACCAACGCCGAACGCACCTTCGCGCTCTTCGGCTATCCGCGCGTGCCGCTCGGGCGGATGATCGACTGGGTGGCGGACTGGGTCGCGCGCGACATGCCGAGCCTTGCCAAGCCCACCCAGTACGAAGTGAGGGACGGCGTGTTCTCCGCGCCGGCGGCGTCATGAGCCTCGCCTGGGGCGACGTGCCGGCGCCGGTGCGGGCGACACTCGCCAAGGGCGTCGTGATCCCGGCGCATCCGCTCGCGCTCGACGCCGAACGCCGGCTGGACACGGAGCGGCAGCGGGCGCTCTCCCGCTACTACATCGACGCGGGCGCCGGCGGGCTTGCGGTCGGCGTCCACACCACGCAGTTCGCGATCAGGGAGGCGGGGCTCTACGAGCCGGTGCTGAAGCTCGCGGCCGAGACCGCCGACGCCTGGACCGACCGGCCGCTGGTGCGGATCGCGGGCCTGGTCGGGCGGACCGAGCAGGCGCTGGCTGAGGCGGATGTCGCGCTCGGCTTCGGCTATCACGCAGGGATGGTGAGCCTCGCTGCCTTCGCCAGCGCGAGCGAGGACGAGCGGCTTGAGCACTGTGCCCGGCTCGCCGCGCATATCCCCCTGGTCGGCTTCTACCTACAGCCGGCGGTGGGCGGCGTGGTGCTGGGGCCCGGCTTCTGGCGCCGCCTCGCTGCGCTGGAGAACGTGGTGGCGATCAAGGTCGCGCCCTTCAACCGCTACCGCACGCTCGACGTGGTGCGGGGTGTCGTCGAAGCGGGCGCCGAGGATCGCGTGACCCTCTACACCGGCAACGACGACCACATCCTGCTCGATCTGGTCACGCCCTGGCGCCTCGTGCGTGGCGGCGAGGCGGTCACCGTGCGCATCAAGGGCGGGCTGCTCGGCCACTGGAGCGTCTGGGTCAAGCGGGCCGTGGAGCTGCTGGAGTGCGCCCATGCGGCAGCGGAAGCCGGCGCCATCGATGCGGACTTCCTCGCGCTCGACTCCCAGATCACCGATTGCAACGCCGCTCTCTTCGACGTGGCCAACGACTTCCGGGGCTGCATCGCCGGCTGCCACGAGGTGCTGCGCCGCCAAGGGCTGATGCGTGGCACCTGGTGCCTGGACCCGGAGGAGGGGCTGAGCCCCGGCCAGGCGGCGGAGATCGATCGGGTTTCGGCGGCCTATCCGCACCTCACCGACGACGACTACGTGCGTGCTAATCTCGCGCGCTGGCTTACATAAGGAATGCTCATGAACGTGGCGAAACAAGCACAGACCGACGCGGTGCGAACCGGGGCGGTGACCTACCTTGCGGCATCGGTCGAGACCTCGCTCTACCGCAACGGCAAGGTGCTCGTGCGCAGGGATAGCGAAGGCAATGACACCCCGTGGGAGGGCACCGAGCGGGACAAGCGGCAAGTGTTAATTCACGACGCGCGCGGCCTCGCGGGGCCCGAGCGCCGCACCCTCGAGGCCAATGGCTTTGAAATGCTCGAACGGACGCTGGCGGCGCCCGCCCTCGACTTTCTCGATCACGAGCAGGTGGTGCGCCGCTACTACCCGCACTGTGCCGATATCGTCCGGGAGCACACCGGCGCGCGCATCGTCAAGGCCTTCGACCACAACGTGCGCTCGGCCTCCGGCAAGCTGAGCGGGCAGCGCATCGCGGGCGGGCAGCACGTGCAGCGGCCTGCGCACGTGGTGCACGGCGATTACACGCTGACCAGCGGCCCGCAGCGCCTGCGCGACCTATCGAATCCGCCGACCGTCAACGACACCTACCGCACGCTGATGGCCGACGGCGAGACGCTGCTCGACAAGGCGGATGTTGCGCATGCCCTCGATTCGGGCCGGTTTGCGCTCATCAATGTCTGGCGGAACATCGCCGAGGAGCCGGTCGCGACCCATCCGCTCGCGCTCTGCGATGCGGCCAGCGTGCATCCTCACGATCTGGTGGTGTTCGAGATCCACTACGCGGACCGCATCGGCGAAAACTACTTTGCGAAGCACGCCGACGCCCATCGCTGGTACTTCTATCCCGCGCTCACCCGCGACGAAGCATTGCTGATCAAGCAGTGGGATTCGGCGGGGGGCATGGCGCGCTCCGAGGGCGCGGCGGCGGACGCGGCGAGCCCTGACGCGCCCTGCACCTTCAGCTTCCACACCGCCTTCGAGGACCCGACGACGGCGCCCGACGCGCCCGATCGCTGGAGCATCGAGGTGCGCTGCATCGTGCTCTACGATTAGAGTGCGCAAACGCGTCGTGGCGCCTTGACAGGGGCGGGCGCGATTCTTCTAATCGCCTGCCGGGCGGGCGCTTAGCTCAGCGGGAGAGCACCGTCTTCACACGGCGGGGGTCGCTGGTTCAAATCCAGCAGCGCCCACCAGCCCGGCCTGTCGCCGCCGCGATGCGACAGCCCAGCCGCACCGTCCGGGCGGCAACTCAGCGGGAGCGAGAACGATGGCCGAGGTCGCATGCGTGGTCGATTGCCGGGACCAGCTCGGCGAGAGTCCGGTCTGGTGCCCCGTCGACCAGCGCCTCTACTGGCTCGACATCAAGGGCCAGTCGATCAGCTGGTTCACGCCGGGCACGGGCGAGCACAAGCAGGTGCCGGTGGACGAGCAGCCCGGCTCGCTGGTACTGCGCGAGCAGGGCGGCATGGTGGTCGCCTTCTACGGCGGCTTCCGCTTCTTCGATCCCGAGACCGGCGCGGTCGAGACCATCCACGAGGTGGAGACCGACCAGCCCGAGAGCCGCATGAACGACGGCCGCTGCGACCGGCAGGGCCGCTTCTGGGCCGGCAGCATGGACGATGGAATGGTCGGCCGTCCGCTCGGCTCGCTCTACCGGCTCGACCACGACCTCAGCCTGCACAAGACCGAGACCGGCATCGTCGTCTCCAACTCGATCGCCTTCAGCCCCAAGGGCGAGACCATGTACTACGCCGATCTCGACCAGGACGTGATCTGGGCCTACGACCTCGACACTGCCACCGGCGCGATCTCCAACAAGCGTGTCTTCGTCGGACCCGGCAGCGCGCCGGGCATCCCAGACGGCTCCACCGTCGACGCCGAGGGCTACCTCTGGAACGCGCGCTGGAACGGCTGGTGCGTCGCCCGCTTCGCGCCGGACGGCACGCTGGACCGCACGATCGAGATGCCGTTCCAGCAGGTGACCTGCCCGATGTTCGGCGGTGCGGACCTCGACGTGCTCTACGTCACCGGCGCCCGCGTGAACCTGAGCGACGAGGTGCTGGCGAAGCAGGAGGAAGCCGGCAGCATCTTCGCCGTCACCGGCACGGGCTGCCGTGGCCTGCCGGAGCCCCGCTTCCGCGGCTGACCCCCTCCCCACCCAACTTATTCATTTCCCTCAAGCGCCGGGCGCTCGCTCCGCTCGCTTGGCTACGCGCATTCGCGCGCGGCGCAGTCGCGCCGTCCGGGCCTACGGCCCGGGAGGGCGGAGGGGGGAACGTAGGCTGCGCCACCCGTTCTCCCTCTCCTCCCTGGGGGATTCCTCTGCGAAAGTGGGTTTGCGGATTGGTTGGCATGTGATTCGTTGCTGCAGCGATGGGGAGGTCGAGTCGATGAGCGGCACGGGTCAGCTGGGATTTGCAGAAGCATTCATGTCTCCGGGGCTGGGGTCGAACCGGAAGCTGGAGCGTCTGGACGCCTTGATCGACTGGGCTCCTCTCGAGCGTCTGGCCGCGCGCGTGCGCGAGGGGCGGCGGGGTCGTCCGCCGTATGCGCCTTTGGCGATGCTGAAGGCGCTCTATCTTCAGGCGCTTTACGACCTTTCGGACCCCGGCCTGGAGGAGACGCTGCTGGATCGTCTGTCGTTCCGGCGTTTCTGCGGCTTTGCGCTGGATGGGGGCACGCCGGACGAGACCACGATCTGCCGCTTTCGCGCGGACGCGGGCGCGGTTCTGGAGGCGGCGTTCGAGGAGATCAACCGCCAGCTGGACGCCGCCGGCCTGATCCTGCGTAAGGGCACGCTGATGGACGCGACGCTGGTGGCCTCGGCCTCGCGGCCTCCGCCCTACAAGGCGGGCGCAGGTGCTGGGCACCCACGGGAGCCGGGCGCGGGCTGGACGCGGAAGAAGGGCCGCGGCTTCTTCGGCTACAAGGCGCATCTGGGGGTCGACCAAGGCTCCGGGCTGATCCGGCGCGTGGCGCTGAGCTCGGCCAAGACTTACGAGAGCGAGGTGGCCGATCGGCTGATCTGCGGCGACGAGGGGGCGGTCTATGGCGATCGCGCCTACGAAAGCAAGCCGAGACGGGCGAGGCTCAGGGCTGCCGGCATCAAGGACCGCATCATGCACCGGCGCAACAAACACATGGCCTCGCTGCCGCCCTGGCAGCAGCGCCGCAACGATCTCATTGCGAGGCGCCGGGCGCCGGTGGAAGCGGTCTTTTCGGCGCTGAAGCGCCTCTACGGGCTGAGGCGAGCCAGGAGTTGCGTGTTCGAGAGGAACACCGCCCGCCTCTACGCCGCTGCCACCGCCTACAACCTGCGCCGCGCCAGCCTGATTGCGGGCTGCTGACCGACCAGTGCGCCCGCAAACCGCCGTTTCAGACACAAGATCGTCCAACGACGGCGGCACACGCGCCTCCATCAACACCGCCCAATGCCAAAACCTTCCCAAAACATCCCGCTGAGCCGATTTCGCAGAGGAATCCTGGGGAGGAGAGGGTCGGGGTAAGGAGGGGTGGCCCCGGCCCGTGCCTATGCCATCCTTCAGCCCGCCGGGATCACCCGCGCGGCGCGCATGTCGTCGAAGATCTCGAGGAAGTTCTGCTCGGTGTCGATGGCTTCGGTGAAGCCGTACTGCAGGCGCTTTGTGTCTTCCAGGATGGTGTCCCAGGTGCGGCCGAAGTTCCAGTCGGCGAAGCTCCAGTCGCCGAGGTCGGAGTAGGCCATCGGCTTGAGCTGGTGGTCGCGGGCGATGTCGTCCCAGACCGGGCCCATGTCTCCCATGAAGTCGGCGAGGCTCATCGGCGTCACCGTGCCCGGCCGGCAGCCGAAATACTCGGTGAAGGCCGGCCACAGGTTGCACCAGCGCATGCCGGAGACGTTGGTCACGTTGAAGGCCTCGCCGGCGCAGGCGGGATTCTGAGCGGCCCATGCGGCGCAGCGCCCGAGCAGCCTGGCATCGACGAACTTGTTGTAGGCCGTGAAGCCCGCTTCCGGTCCCGGAAAGTTGAGCGGCACGTCCATCGCCTTGCACACGCAGGCATAGACCGCGACGAGCGATGCGGTGTTGAGCGGGATGCCCTCGGCATGGCCGATCACCGCCTCGGGGCGCAGGCAGGTGTAATTCCACGATTTCCCCTTCTGCAGGTCGGCGAGGAAGTCCTGCTGGGCGTAATAAAAGTTGGGCGGAAGGGTGCGCGGATCGGTCTCCTTCGACGGCGTCTTGTGCAGGCCGAGGTGGACGCCGTAGTACTTGCCGCCCTGGACCAGGATCACGCGGTCCAAGACGGGCGAGATCGGCTCGATCACGCCGGCGGAGTTGGCCACGAGCGCGAGGTTGTCGTCCACGTTCTCGGCCTCGAGGCCGCCGGAAAGCCCGGCGAAGAAGATGTGGGTGACATCGGTGAGGCCCGAGAGCTTCTCCTTGGCGCCGGCGTTATCCAGCAAGTCGACGGAGATGAAGGTGGCCTTGGTCTCGAAATTCGCAGGCCGCCGCGACAGCCCGACGATCTCCCACCCGCCTTCGGCCTCGAGAGCCTGGATGATGTTGCGCCCGATCATACCGAGGCCGCCAACGACGACCGCCTTACCCTTCGCCATTCCTTGATCTCCCCATTGCTTTGCTGCGGGCCGCGCCCGGACGGCGCGCATGATAGGCAGCAGGCCTCTGCGGTCAAACCGGTGGCCGGATTGGGGCGGGTAGGGCGATCCACGCGGGTAGGCTAACCTGAGCGCGTTCCGTGACCGGCTGGGGAGGGCGTCATGACACGCGATTGGAACGAGCTCGAGCGTTGGGACCGGGCCTACTACCTGCACGGCCTCCAGGCTGAGGACGAGCTCAGCATCACGGCGGTCGACAGCACCGACGGCAACTATCTCACGCTTGCCGACGGTACGCGGCTGCTCGACTTCATGAGCCAGCTTATCTCCGACAACCTGGGGCACCGGCATCCGGCGATCCACGGCGCGCTGGCCGAGGCCATGGAGCGCTATGGCCACGTCACCTACACGATGGCGAACGAGTATCGCGCGCGGGCGGCGAAGCTGGTGATCGAGGACATCCTGGGACAGGAGGGCTGGGCCGGAAGGCTGCGCGTCCTGCCGTCTGGCACCGAGGCGACGGAGAGCTGCATCACCATGGCGCGGCTCTACACCGGGCGCAGCGTCATCCTGACCCAGGCCCACTCCTTCCATGGTATGACCGTGGGCGCGACCATGATGCGTGGTTACCGCAACAACATCTCGACCGACGACGGCTTCGCCGACGTCGCCGACGTGCCGGGTTGGCCGCCCCACGGCTACATCCCGATCCCGCCGCCGGAGCACGAGGACTGGCAGGCCAACGGGCGGCTGCCGTCTCTGGAGGCAACGGAGCACATCGTCCGCGCGGTGGGGCCGGAGAACATCGCGGCGGTGATCAGCGAGCCGATGTTCGGCGCGGGCGGCACCCTGCCGCACACGGACTACCTGCCGGGGCTCCGCGCGCTCTGTGACAAGTACGGCTTCCTCTGGATCGACGACGAGGTGATCACGGGCTTCGGGCGGCTCGGCGAGTGGTTCGGCTACATGCACTGGCCCGGCGTGAAGCCGGACCTGATGGCCGCCGGCAAGGGCATCAACGGCTCTGCGCTGCCGGTCGGCGCCGTAATTGCGAGCGCGCCCATCGCCGACTTCTTCGAGAAGGCCCGCTGGTGGACCGGCAGCACCTGGGACGGTCATCCGCTGATCTGCGCCACCATCGTCGGCAATCTCGAATACATGCTCGCCAACGACATCATGCAGCAGGTGCGCCAGCGCGGCGCCTACCTCAAGGACCGGCTCGACGCGCTGAAGGAGGGGCATCCCTGCGTCGGCCGCGTGTCGGGGCGCGGGCTCTTCTACACGCTCGATCTCGTCGATAAGAATGGCGAGCCCATCGTGCCCGAGGACCGCTACTCGCCGTTTACCGGCGATCTCGGCACGCATCCCAACGTCATCGTCGCGGCCGAGAACGCGAAGCGCGGCGTCTTTATGGGCGGCTTCTCGCCCAACACGATCAAGGTCGGCCCGCCGTTCACGATCACCCAGGAGGAGATCGACACCGCAGCCGACGCGCTGGACGCCTCGCTCACGGTGATCGACAAGCGCTTCACCCGCTGAGAGATTCGGTTCGCTGTCTCATCAAAGAGGTTTCTACACTGGCACGGCAGGCGATCACGTGTTGAAGAAGACGTGCTTGTTGCCGTCCAGGTCGCGGAAGTAGCCGCCGTAGAACGTGCCCGCACGGGGGCCCGGCTCGCCCTCGTCGGTGGCGCCGAGCGAGATGGCCTTGGCGTAGAGCGCATCGACCCTGTCGTTGCTGCCGACATCGAAGGCGGTCATGGTGCCGTTGCCGGGCTGCGCGTCGTTGCCGTCGGCGGGCTTGATGATCATGAACATGGCGCCTTTGCCGTCGGACCAGCCGACGTAGCGGTCCGATTCCAACGCGCGCTTGGCGCCCAAGTCGGCCAGCAGCGCGTCCCAGAACGTCGCCGCGCGCTCCATGTCGTTGGTGCCTACGGTGATATAGCCGATCATGCTTGTTTCCCTTTGCGTTGCTGAGGCGCTGCCCTCGAACGAAGGCGCCATCGATTGGGTCTTATCCCACGGCGCACCAGAGTGGGCGAGAGAGGTTCCGCACAGGGTTTCCCCTACGGCATTTCTTCGATGGTGGGGAGCGACGGGATCTGGTCGAGCCAGTGCTGCTTGGAGCGGTTGTAGATGTGGACCTTCGGCACCAGTTGATCGCGCTGCTTGATGGTGCCGACACGGAGACCGTAGAAGGGCCCGGCCGGGTCCGAGGTCGCATAGATGGGCGAGCCGCAGGTCCCGCAGAAGCCCTGCTGGCGCCGGTTTCCGCTGTCCGCGATCTTAACGTAGACCTTGATCTCGCCGGTGAGCAGGGTGAACGCATCCTCCTGCGTGAATGCGACCGTGCGGAATGCCGAGCCGGAGAGCGACTGACAATCCGTGCAGTTGCAGATGACGATTCGGTCTGTGTTGAGTTCCGCTTCGTAGGTGATCTGCCCGCAGAAGCAGGCGCCGTCCACCTTCATCGTAGTCCTCCCTTCGCTGAAACCTCTGGCCGTGCTGGACACCGTTACTCGAAGACGATGCGCGGCAGATAGCAGGAAACCACCCAGTTGGGCCGGTCGACGATCTCGCTGATGCGCAGGTCTGCGCAGACGCTGCACAGCATGTAGGCCTCATCCGCCGCCAGGCCGCGCGAGGCGCCGAGCCGGTCGATCATGCCGCGCACCGCGTTCTGCGCCGCCTCCATCAGGTCCGGGCCGATCCCCGTGGTGACCTCGTAGCCCTTGGCGTCGAGATGGCGCGAGACCGGGCCCGGCGTCTCGAAGCGGGGGAAGAGAAGTCCCTCGCCCTTGATCAGGTCGAGGCAGACGACCGGTGCCATCGGCGATTCGATCGCCGTGCCGCAGACCTCGCCGTCTCCCTGGGCGCAGTGCGGGTCGCCGATGGAAAAGAGCCCGCCCGGCACCTGCACCGGCAGATAGAGATCGACGCCGATGGTGAGGTCGCGGATGTCCATGTTGCCGCCGCTCTCGTAGGGCGGCACGGTGCTGAAGCCGCCGGGCTCGGCGCGCGCGAGGCCGATGGTGCCGCAGAAGGGCTTGAGCGGCACGCGCGCGATGCCGGAGTAGGCGGCGGGCTCGCGAAAGCTCGTGTCGTAGGACCAGATGTTGAGCGATGGCTCCGGGAAGTCCTCGGCCAGCAGGCCGAAGCCCGGAACGATCGCCGTCCACGCCCAGCCCGAGGCCGTGAGATCCACCAGGGTCGCCTTGATGGTGTCACCGGGCTCGGCCCCGTCGATGTAGATGGGCCCGGCGATGGGGTTGACCCGGTCGAAATCGAGATTGGCGACCGCCTCCGGGGTGGAATCTGGGGCGAGCTGCCCGCACACCGCATCGACCTCCGCGAAGGCGACGGTCTCGCCCGGCGCGACCGTGGCCGCCGGCTCGCAGGCGTTGTCCCAGGTCATGTGCTGATGGCGTGCGTGGATAGTGCGCACGCCGACCGCCGCGTCGGTTCCGCTCACGAGGAGACCTCCCTTCCGCTCGCTACGCCCGCGCCGCTTCGGCCAGGAAGGTGGGGTCTTCGCCGCGCCAGAGCATGGCGAGGAGCTTGAGATTCACGGCGATATAGCCGGGCGCGATGTCGTTGATACCGGCGAGCTTGGAGTCCGGCCGCTCGCGCAGCTCCCGATTCAGCGCACCCAGCTTGTGAAAGGGCACGCCGGGGAAAAGGTGATGCTCGGTGTGGTAGGGCATCTGCCACATCAGCCAGCGCAGGATCGGCCCGGCGCGGGTCGTTCGCGTGCTGCCGATCACGCCCTGCCCGTTGGGCAGGCCGTGGTGCTCGGCTGCGACGTAGAAGCGATAGAAGCACGTGGTGACGATCATCGGTCCCCACACGCAGATCAGCGCAGCCCAGCTCTCGAAGTAGACCGAGAGCGCGACGACCGCCGCATAGCCGAGCAGGTAGAGCCGCGCTTCGCGGATGACGATGCGCCGCTCCTTCTCCCGGAGAAAGGGCTCGGGTGCATGGCCGAAGGCGTGCTCCACGACGTTGCGTATCAGGGCAATCCAGAGGGCCAAGCCGGCCATAAATTTGAGATAGCGCCAGAACGTCCACGGCTTTTGGACCAAGAGTTCCGGGTCGTGACCGGCGACCTTGGTGTGGCGGTGATGAGCGAAATGGAAGAAGCGCTGATAGTTGTGGGCATAGAAGCGGGGGAAGCTCGCCAGGTGGCCGAAGGCGTCGTTGAGGGTCCGGTTGCGGAAGACCGTCCAATGCCCGAGCTCGTGCTGGCCCGCGTAGCAGAAGCCCCAGAGGATCACGCCCTGAGCCACGAATAGCGGTGCCACCCACCAGCTGCCCCACAGCGCATGGATCGCGTAGCCGGTGAGCCCCGCGGCGCCAAGCTGGCTCAGGGTCTGGAGCCAGCCCAGGAGGTCCGAGCGTCGCGACAGCGCCTTCAGGCGCGGCGCCTCGATCAGGTCCTTGCGGGCAATCCAGTCGTCCATCACGTCACCTGGTTCGACGCGCGTCGACCACTGTACGCCCGCGCTCGATCAGTAGGAAGCGATTCGCGGCGGTGTGCTGCCAGGGGCTCCAGGTCCCGTCCGGCCATTGGGCCCGAATCTCCACAGTTTCTGCAGCGCCCAGGCCGACGTGAATCCAGCCGGCCTGCCCGCTGACGTGGCCGCCGCCGACCACCACCTCGTGGCGCTGGATGCGGCCGGCGGTACGCACCTCGATCCAGGCGCCGATGGCGTTCCGGTTGGCGCTTTCCTGCTGCAGCATGACCTGAAGCCAGCGGCCGGCGCCCCGGCTCCGGTTGTACAAGATCTCGACGTTGGTCATGCGATTCACCACGACGATATCGAGCAGGCCGTCGAGGTCGAGGTCGATCACGGCGCCACCACGGCTCCGCCCCATGCTGGCCGCGCCTGCCTCCACCGAGGCCTCGCGGAAGCGGCCGTCAGGGCCACCCAGGAGCAGGTTGTTCGGGTCGTCCGCCGCAGCCTCCTCCATCTCCTCCACGTTGCCCTTGGCGACGAAGAGGTCGATCCAGCCGTCGTTGTTCACGTCGGCGAACTGCGAATGCCAGGCGGTAGACGGGCGCTCGTCATCGCCCGCGTGGGGGCGTTTGGCCTCCACGCCGCGTTCGAAGGCAATCTCGCGGAACTCGGGCCCGGCGATGGCGCCAGGTGCGAGCGTGCGCAGCCTGTTCGCCCCCATGTTGGAGAGGAAGTAGTCGGGCAGCCCGTCGCCGGTGAGGTCGTGGCTGGCGATCCCCATGCCCCAGATTCTGAGGCGCGGCCAGCCGTCGGCCCGGCCGTAGAGCCGGGGCTCGGCGCCCAGATGCCAGAGCTGCTCCTCGCCGGTGTCCTCGTGATAGAAGCGGTCGTTGCTGACGCGCAGGTCCGGACGCCCCGTGCGGCTCCAATCAGAGAACAGCATCGAGAGCGGGCAGTGGCCCGGACTGAGGGGTATCACCGGCCCGTACGTCGCGGCATCGACGCTCGCCGGGCGGAACAGGACATTGTCGGGGCAGGCCGGGGTCGGCGCCGCGCTGGTCGCCGAATCGCCGAAAGGCGTGTGCATGGCCGCCCACATGTCGCGGTCGACGTAGTCGCCGAAGGCGAGGGTCGGCAGCCGGCTGTCGCCCTCCCAGACGGCGCTGAACGCGGTGGTCCAGCCGTCGCCACCGGGCACGTTCCAGGCGTCGTCGGCGCGCGCGAAGCGGCAGTCGCCGAGACCCCGGTAGAGCCGGTTCGCGCCGAGCCGGAGCACGGCGAGGTCCATCATGCCGTCGCCGTCGATATCCAGAGGGTAGGCGCCGGTCACGCCGGTCTCGACGAGTTCGCTGTCGGCCAGTGCGGAGAAGCGCAACGTGCCCGGCGCGCTGTCGTTGCGATAGAGCCGGGCCGGGCTCGCACCGCCGGCGAAGAAGAGGTCCGGATCGCCGTCGAGGTCGCAGTCGAATGCAGCGACACCGCCACCCACGTAGTGCGTCCAGTCGCCGGTATAGGCGTGCTCGACCCCGGCTGTGGCGGCGACATTGACGAAGCGCGGCGCAACAGGCTCGGTGATGTCGGCAGCCTGCGAGCCGGCCGCGCTGGCAGCCACCGCCAGCACGGCCAGCATCACGATGGCGGCGCTTACACGCTTATGCCACCGCGTCATGGCGTTCGGTCCTCTGAGAGTCTAGTCGGGCGCGGCCGAGCGTCGTCGTAGTCTCTCGGCCAATTGCTGCTCGATGCGTCGGACCAGAGGAATCCGCTGCAGGCGCTTACAGACGGATTCGATCGCGCCAGCCACGCCTTCCGGCAGGAAGATCATGAAGAGCAGGACCACCACCCCGAGGCCGATATTGCGCAGGTCGGAGAACTCCTTGAAGAACTCGTCGGCGACCATCAACAGCCCGGCGCCGAGCAGCGGCCCCCAGAGGCGCCCGATGCCGCCGACTACGAGCATCGAGATCAGGAAGAGCAGCAGCGCGAAGCCCACGAGGTTCGAGCCGACCGAGCCGAAGTGCGCCGCGTAGAAGGCGCCCGCCATGGAGGTCAGGAAGGCCGAGGCGGCGAAGACGATGAGTTGGTACTTGAAGACGCTCACGCCTCGGGAGGTGGCGAGCTCCTCGTTGTCTCGCAGCGCCTTGAAGGCGAGGCCGATGCGGCTCTGAGTCATCGCCGCGGTGAAGACGAGCGCGACGATGAGGAGGCCCAGCATCGTGTAGTAGTCGCCCATCATCCAGTTGCGCCCGCCCAGCACCTCGCGCCAGCCGAAGGTGCCGAAGTCGCCGAGTCCCTGCGCGCCGCCCGTGAACGAGACGCAGGTCGCCGGATTGATGACCTTGTTGAGCGCGCTGCAGTCGGAGTCCGTCTGGATCAGCACGAACATGGTCTGCGAGATCGCGAGCGTCAGCAGGGCGACGTAGATGCCCCGCATCCTGAGGCAGGCGAGACCGATGAAGATGCTGAACACCACGCCGGCGGCGCCGGCGACGGGGAAGGTGGGCCACAGGCTCCAATCGAGATAGCGTCCCATCAGCGCCGATGTGTAGGCGCCGAAGGCAAAGATCGCGAGCTGCGCCAGCGAGAAGATGCCAGCCACGCCGAACACCAGGTTCCACTGGCTGACCACGGTCGCGTAGCAGAAAAGCAGCAGCGCGCTCGCGATGATGTAGCGAGGCACACCCATGAAGGGGAATGCCGCGGCTACTGCCAGCAGAATGGCGAAGAGGATGTAATCGCGAGTCTTCATCGTTCCGCCGCTACTGGCGCGCGATCTGGTGTTTGCCGAAGAGCCCGGCGGGGCGCCAGATGATCGCGATCACCACCACGACGAGCATGGCGAGGAAGCCCCACTTGTCGGCCACGAGCACCTTCACCGCCGCCTCCACCATGCCGATCAGGAGTGCCGCATAGAGGGCGCCGGTCATGTTGCCGAGGCCGGCGAGCACGATGACGATGAACGCCTTGAGCATCGGCGTCTGGCCCATCAGCGGCACCACGTCCTTGAAGGAGCTCAGCATGATGCCGGCGACGCCCGCGAGGCCGCTCGCGAGCCCCAGAACGATGACGTAGACGCGCTTCACCTTCACACCCATGAGTCGCGCCGCGTCGCGGTTCTGTGCGGTCGCGCGGATGGCACGGCCCATGGTCGTGTGGGTGAGGAAGAGTGCGACAAGGACGATGAGCGCTACCGCAACCGCCCAGATGATGAGGCGCTGATAGCTGACCGGGACGTCGCCCACGAGGAATGAATCGGCGCCGAGCGAGAGCGGCTGGGCGTAGGGTGCGGCCTGGAACAGCTCGCGCAGCAGCTTCATCAGGCCCGCTTCCAGCGCCATGCCGAGGCCGAAGGTGGCGATGATGATCGTCACCTCGAAGTTCTTCTGCGTCAGCATCCAGTGGGCCGAGATGAAATAGATGACCGCACCCACGATCCCGCCCGCGAGGAAGGCAAAGGGACCCGCGAACCACAGCGGCAAACCGAACAACTCCGCCCAGACCAGGACGAAATAGGCGCCCAAGGTCATGATGATGCCGTGGGCCATGTTGAGCATGTTGAACGCGCCCCAGACGAGGGCGAGCCCAACCGCCGCGAGCGCATACATGGCGCCGAAGGTGAGGCCGCTGACGATGATCTGGATGAAGAAGTTCACTGTGCGTTGCCGATACCGTCAGCCGCCGAGATAGGTCTCGAGGATTTGCTGGTTGTTTTGGAGCTCCCTGCCGTCGCCGGCCCAGACGATATGGCCCGTGTCGAGCAGGTGAATGCGATCGGCGAGATCGATGATCCGGCTCGCATTCTCCTCTACCAGGAGGATCGTGCGTCCCGACGCCTTGAGGTCGGTAATGATCTCGTAAATCTGGTCGATGACGATGGGCGCGAGGCCGAGCGAGGGTTCGTCGATCATCAGGATGCGCCCGCCGGCGAGCAGTCCGCGACCGATGGCGAGCATGCGCCGCTCGCCGCCGGAGAGCGTGCGCGCGAGCTGCGTCGTGCGCTCCTTCAGTCGGGGTAGGATCTCATAGATATTCTCGACATCCTGGTCGAAGGTCTTGCGCACCCGGGGCAGGTAGGCGCCCATCTTGAGGTTGTCGTAGACGCTCATGTCGGGGAACAGCATGTCCCCCTGAGGGATCAGGACGACGCCCATCCCGACGACCGTTTCCGCCTCGGCGCCCTCGATCCGCCGTCCTGCAAAATGGATGTGGCCGCCGCTCGGTCGAAGCAAGCCCGCTATGCAGCGCAGTAGCGTGGTCTTGCCGTGCCCGTTGGGGCCGAGCATGCTGATGAGCCCGCCTTCGGGCACATCGAAAGAGACGTCCTTCAGGACGCTCTGTCCTTCGTACCCCGCGTACAGGTTTTGAACGGAGAGGAGGGGCTCAGCCATTGGCGCCCGCCCGATCCGCCAGCATGTGCTGCAAACGGTCTGCCGTGCCCTCGCCGAGATAGACCTCGACGACCCGCCGGTCGCTCAGCAGCCCCTGAGTGTCGCCCTCATAGATCTTCTCGCCGTGGTGCATGATGACGACGCGCGACGAAATCTGGAGCAGGAAGCGCATCACGTGCTCGATCAGGATGATCGTCATGCCCTCCGCAGCGAGTCCGTCGACGATCTCCATCACGTCGTCGACCTCGTGTGGGTTGAGGCCGCCCACCGGCTCGTCGACCAGGAGGAGCTTGGGTTCCGTCGCCACCGCGCTTGCGAGCATCAGGAGCTTGCGTTCCAGCACCGGCACGTCGCGGGCGACCGCATCGGCGCGCTCGGTGAGCCGGCAGAGCTCCAGCGCGCGGTCCACCCGTTCGCGCATGGCCCGCGAGAAGGTCACAGCCGGCACGCCGCGGTCGCCAAGGCCGAAGGCCGAGCCGATCAGGACATTCTCCCGAATCGTCAGTGAATCGAAGCCCGCATTGAGCTGGAAGGTCCGCGCCATCCCCCGATGGCAGATGAGGTCGGGACGGAGCTTCGAAATATCCCGCCCCTGCAATTTGATCTCGCCGCTGGTCGCCGGATTGATGCCGGAGATCACGTCGAGGAACGTGGTCTTGCCGGCGCCATTGGGGCCGCCGATACCAACCACGTCGCCCACGTGAACGTCGAGATCGAAATCGTTCACCGCCACCAGCGCGCCGAAATACTTGAAAATGTTTCGGCACGCCAGCAGCGGTGTACTCTCCCCGGAAACCATCGAATGAACCGTGTTCCTATGCTTCCGGGGCGATGGAGCCTAGCTGGTGAGCCACGGCGGGGTCATCCAATCGGCCGTGGCGTAGAGATCCGGCCCGACGAAGACCACGTCCTTGGTCCAATCCTGACACTGCATCATGATCGTCGGCATCCCGAGCGAGGGATCGGGCGTCTCAGCCGGATAGGGCTGCGCCGCCTGGCCCCACATGAACTTGATGGTGCCCACCACACCGCGATAAATCGATTCGCGCATGAGTGTGCAGACCTTCTTGTTCTGCTCGATGCCGTCGTAGGGCACGCCCGAGCCGCCGGCACGGCAGGCCGCGATCGCCCACAGGAAGTACGAGTCGTACACCTGCCCCCCGACCATCGGGGTCATATCCTCGCCCCAGCGGTCGCGGATCTTCCTCGAGAAGGTGTTGCCGATCTCGTCCTGCAAGGTGCCGATCGTGGTCGAGCAGAACACGCCTTGGCCGGTCTCCTTGACGATGTCGAGGAAGGCCCGCTGCTGCAGCGCGTACTGCACGTAGACCAGGCTGTTGGTCGGGTTCTCGGCGAAGCCGGTGACCAGGCCCGTCTGATCGGTCGGGAATCCGTGAGTCGCCGCGATGATTGCGGGGTCGGCCTCACGCGCACGCACCAGTGCCGGTCCCCAGTCATCGACCGGCTGGGTCACGACATCGTCGATCGCGAGCTCCCAGCCGAACTGCGGAGCCGTGTCGCGCACCGCAGCGGCGATGGTGATCGCATAGTCGATGCTGCCCGAGAAGAGCACGAACTTGTTGTTCGGGCGCTTCCACTTGCCGAGCTTCTCGAGCTCATCGAGGAAGTAGATCAGGCCCGAGCCGTAGTAGTACTCGGATGGGTCGTCCTGGAAGATGCACCAGTAGCGATCCGGATTGTCTCTCACCGCGAACTGGTGTCCGTACTGCGTGTTGTCGTGCATGTACGGAATGCCCGCATCCGCGATGGTGTCGTACTCCGCTCGGACCGAGAGCGAGTTGTAGCCGTTGATGATGGCGTGCACCTCGTGCCGGTCGATCAGGCGCCGCGCGGCCGAGGTCACGGTCTCAGCGGTGATCTCCTTGGTGTCCTCGTAGTGGACCTCGATGGGCCGGCCATTGATGCCGCCGTAGGAGTTGATCTCCTCCACCGCCAAGGTGATGCCCGCCTCGAAGTTGCGCGAATCCTCCGCGCCCCATCCGGTGTAGGGCAGCATGGCGCCGACCGGGATCGGCTCGCCGTCGGCCTTGGCGCCGTTGTTGAGGGCGATCAGGGTGTTGGCCCCGGCCACGCCCATCGCGCCGATCGCCGCAGTGCCCGCCATCGACATGAAGCCGCGCCGCGACGGGTTCAGCGGATCGATCAGACCGCCAGAGGCCTTGATCTCCTCGTCGAACTTCTGCTTCTTCGTCTGCTTCCGTTTGTGAAACCACTCCATCGAGCCGCCTCCCCTTGCTTGTGGTTCGAAGGTCGCACACCAGCCGACGGGCGAAGCGCCGCGCCGACCGAGTCTTCAAAGTTGTGAATGCGAGTTTAGCGAGGGCGCCGCAGAGGGTGCAAGCGCGCAAAGCCGCCGGTCTGACGGAGGCTATTGCCGCCGCCCGCTTTGCCCCGGCGCCTCGACTGTCACGCAGCCGTGGGAGCGGCTACAAGGGCGGGCGCGGAAACGGGAGCGGCCGGAGGCAATGGACCATGAGCGGCGACTGGCACGGGATGAGCGCGCTCGCGCTCGGCGCGGGCATCGGGAGCGGCGCCATCGACCCGCGTGCGCTGACCGAGCACTTCCTCGAGCGAATCGGGGCCGCCGACGGCGACCGCGCGATCTACCTACGCCTCACCACCGAGCGCGCCCGCGCCGAGGCCGAGGCCGCCCACCGTCGTGCCCAGGCGGGCCTCAGGCGGTCGCCGCTCGACGGCGTGCCGATCTCGTGGAAGGACCTCTACGACAGTGCCGGCGACGTCACCGGCCACGGCACGCCTGCGCTGGCCGACCGCGTCGCCCGACGCGACGCAAAGGTTCTGGCGCGCGCCACCCGCGCGGGCCTGGTCTGCCTCGGCAAGACCAACCAGAGCGAGTTCGCGTTCTCCATTCTGGGTCTCAATCCCAAGCTGGGCACGCCGCCCAATCCCTTCGACGCCACCGTCGACCGCCTGCCCGGCGGCTCGTCCTCGGGCGCGGCCGTCTCCCTCTCGCGCGGTCTCGCCGCCGCCGCCATCGGCTCGGACACCGGCGGCTCCGTGCGGGTGCCGGCCGCGTGGAACGGCCTCGTCGGTCTCAAGACAAGCTTTGGGTTGCTACCGCTGGACGGTGTGCTCGGGCTTAGCACCAGCATGGACACGGTGGGGCCGCTCGCCCACGACGTGGCCGACGCCGCGGCGCTTTTCGCGGTGCTCGACGGGCGCTTCGGCGCCGGCAACCGCCCGGCGCCCGACCTCGAAGGCGCCACGCTCGACCGCGATCGCTTTGCGCTGCCCACCACCCTCGTGTGGGAGTCCCTCGATGCCGGGGTCGAGGCCGCCACGCGGGGCGCGGTCGAGCGCCTGCGGGCAGCCGGCTGCGCCATCGGCGAGACGCCGGTGCCCGAGTTCGACGAGGCCGAGGCGCTGGTCGGTCGTCTCGGCCCCTATCACGCCGCCGAATGCCACGCGCTGTGGTACGACGTGATCGAGTCGCGGCCCGAGCAGGTCTACACGCCGATCCTGGAAAGGATTCGCTCCGGCGCGGAGATGTCGGCCACCGATGCAGCGCGGGCCAAGCAGGGGCTTGGCGAGATCGCCGGACGCCTGCACGCGCGAATCAGGCGGCACGGCGTTCTCGTCATGCCCACGGTGGCGGTGAGCCCGTCGCCCATCGCCGATCTCGAAGCCGACATCGAAGTCTACAAGGCCGCGAACGCCGCGATCCTGCGCAACACGCGCCTCGCCAACTATCTCGCGTGCTGCGCGCTGACGCTCCCCTGCGGGCGGGATGGCAACGGTGTGCCGGTGGGACTCATGCTGATGGCGCCGCCCGGCGACGAGGAGCGCCTGCTGCGCCTGGGGAGTGCTATCGAGCCTGTGCTGGCTGGCGACTCCTGACCGGCACCGCGCCCGCCGATGGGAGCGGAATAGCCAGCGAGCGCCCGGTCATCGCCGCCGGCGCGGGCAGGCCCATGAGGTCGAGGACGGTCGGTGCGATATCGGAAAGCGCGCCATCGCCGAGCGCCAGGCCCGGCGCACCGACGAGCACGGCGGGGACGGGGCCGTCTGTGTGGGCCGTGTGGGGGGTCGTGCCGTCGGCGCCGCGCATCCGCTCGGCGTTGCCGTGATCGGCGGTGATCAGCAATGCGCCGCCAGCCTCCTCCACGGCACCGGCGAGCCGGCCGAGGCAGCGGTCCACGGCAGCCACCGCCGCCATCGCCGCGTCGAGGTTGCCGCTGTGGCCCACCATGTCGGTGTTGGCGTAGTTCACGACGATCAGGTCGAAGCGCCCGCCCGCGACCGCCCCCACCGCGCGGTCGGTCACCGCCGGCGCCGACATCTCGGGCTGGAGGTCGTAGGTCGCGACCTTGGGCGAGGGCACGAGCTCCCGCTCCTCGCCCGGCATCTCCGTCTCCTCGCCGCCGTTCAAGAAGAAGGTGACGTGGGCGTATTTCTCGGTCTCGGCGACGCGGAGCTGCCGCAGCCCGGCGCGTGAGACGATTTCGCCCAGATGGTCCGTCACCTGCAGCGGCGGGAACAGCGTATCGGCCAGCCTATCCAGGGTCTCGGAATAGCTGCACATGCCGCAGGCTGCGGCGAAGCGCACGCGCCGGGTGCGCGTGAAGCCTTCGAAGTCCGGGTCGAGCAGCGCCGTCATGATCTGGCGTGCGCGGTCGGCGCGGAAGTTGGCCATGATAAGCCCGTCGCCATCGGCCATTCCCTCGTAACCGGCGATTACCGCGGGCTCGACAAACTCGTCGCCCACGTCCTCCCCATAACTCGCGCGCACAGCTTCGATTGCGCTTGCCGCGGGTCGGCCCTCTCCGGAGACCATCGCGTCGTAGGCCCGCGCGGTCCTCTCCCAGCGCTGGTCCCGGTCCATGGCGTAGTAGCGGCCGGCGACGGTCGCGAGCCGCACGGTGGGGAGATCGCGGAGCGAGTCTTCGAATGCCGGCAGATCGTCGATGGCCGAACGCGGCGGCACGTCCCGGCCGTCGAGGAATGCGTGGATCGCCACCGGCACGCCTGCGCCGCTCACGATCCGCGCGAGCGCCACGATGTGGTTCTGGTGCGAATGCACGCCGCCCGGCGAGACCAGGCCCATCAGGTGGCAGCTGCCGGCGCTCTCCCGCAGCCGCCGGATGAGCGAGAGCAGGGCCGGGTTGCGCGCGAGCGAGCCGTCAGCCACGGCGGCATCGATGCGAGGCAGGTCCTGCAGGATCACCCGGCCTGCGCCGATGGTCATGTGGCCCACCTCGGAATTGCCCATCTGGCCTTCGGGCAGGCCCACGGCGGCGCCGGCGGTGGCGAGCAGGCCGTAAGGGCGCGCGGCGCACAGCCGGTCCCACACCGGCGTCTCTGCCAGCGCGATGGCATTGTGCTCGGTCTCCGCCCGATGGCCCCACCCGTCCAGCACGCAGAGGACGACGGGTCGATATGAGGTCTTGCCGGCCATGACCGGGCCTTCTAACCCGCCCGCCCCGCATTGGCCACGGTCGGGGCCTCGGGCCGGCTCAGTTCGAGTCTGCGCAGTCCGAGCGGCTGATGGTCACCGGGGCTCCGCCCGTCAGCGTTTGGTAGACCACGCAGTAGTGCTCGGTCAGCTTGTAGAGCTTCTCGAGGTCCTCCGGCGCGGCATCGCTTTCCAGCGTGAAGTGCAGGCGGATCGCCCGAAAACCCACCGGCGCGTCGCGGTCGACTCCGAGGGTGCCGCGCACGTCGAGATCGCCTTCGGCGCTCACCTGCGCGTCCCGTATGTCGATGGAGAGCGCCGTCGCCACCGCTCGCAGCGTCACGCCGGCGCAGGCGACCAGGGCCTGGAGCAGCATGTCGCCGGAGCACGCCTGCAGCCCGGTGCCGCCGCCCGAGGGGTGCAGACCGGCCTCGACCAGCGCCTTGCCAGTATCGACAGAGCACGCGATCTCCGAATCGTCCACCGCGCCCGCGGCCTTGAGCACGATGAGGGCGGCATCGGCGTCCTCTCGGTAACGCTCCTTGAGCGGCGCTTGCAGCGATCTGAGTTGGTCGGCGTCCATGGTGCGATTCCTCTCTAACCTCGATAGGCGGCGGCGGGGTGGCGCGACGAGAGTCGCGCCTCGCCGAAAAGCTTTTCGCGAAGCGTGCCCGGCGCGTAGTCCGATTGCACCAGCCCGCGCCGGCGAAGCTCCGGCACCACACCCTCGATGAAGTCCGCGAAGGTGCCGGGCGTCACCGCGTAGACGATATTGAAGCCGTCCACGCCGGCCTCGTGCCAGGCCTGGAACGTGTCCGCGATCTGCTCCGGCGTGCCGACGAGGAACTGGCCCGAGGCGCGGGAGCGGATGAGGTCGCGGAAGGTAACCGACTTGTCCGGCGCCGATTCGATCAGCCCCCGAACCACGCCCTGCATGGCGTCGGTTTCGAGGCTCGCGAGCGGCGCGTCGAGGTCGATGGCGCCGAGATCCACGCCGACGCTGCCGCTCATGTGCGCGAGGCCGCCGTCGACGCTCGACTGCGCCGCGTAGTCCGCCGCCTTGGTCTTTGCCTCCGCCTCCGTTCCGCCCACCACCGGGGTCACGCCCTGGAAGAACAGGATGTCCTCGGGATTTCGCCCTCGGCGCGCGGCGCGGGCGCGGATGTCCTGCACCACGCCGGTGGATGCCTTGAGGCTCCGCATTGAGGCGAACATGAAGACGCACTCGGCGTGGGTCGCGGCGAACTCCCGTCCGCGCTCCGACGAGCCCGCCTGGAAGAGCAGCGGCGTGCGCTGCGGTGAAGGCTCCGAGAGGTGCGGCCCCTCGACCTCGTAGTATGCGCCCGCGTGGTCGATGGGGTGGATTTTGGCTGGGTCGGCATAGCGGCCGCGCGCGGTGTCGCAGAGCACCGCGTCCTCCTCCCAGCTTCCCTCCCAGAGCTTGTAGGCGGCCTCCAGATACTCCTCGGCGCGGGCGTAGCGCTCGTCATGGGGCGGCAGCCCGCCGAGGCCGAGATTGGTGCCTGCGTTGGGCAGGTACGAGGTCACGATGTTCCAGGCGATCCGCCCCCGCGTGATGTGATCCAGCGTCGAGATCTGGCGGGCGAAGGTGAAGGGCGGCACCTGCAGGACGGAGCTGGTGAACGCGAAGCCGAGATGCTCGGTCGCCATCGCCATCGCCGGGATCAGCGGCATCGGGTCGTTGGCCGGGATCTGCACCGCTTCGACGATCGCGGTCTCCGGTCCGCCGCGATAGAGGTCGTAGGTGCCAATCACGTCGGCGAGGAAGAGCGCGTCAAAGCCGCCCCTCTCCAGCAGCCGGGCGAGCTCGATCCAGGGTTCGATCCGGTTGAACTCGCGCTGGCGCGTGTCGTCCCGCATCCAGAGGCCGTGCTGGATGTGGGAGACGCAGTTCATCGAGAACGCGTTGAGGTGGATGCGCTTCTTCATCGGCGTCCGCCTCCGGGGCCGCGGCCGCAAACCAGCATGGCACGCCCGCGCCGGCTGCGAAATGTGCGTGACGTGCCGGCGAGATTGCCCATTCTGTACGGTCGAAATCCTCGAGTCGTTGCGATGACCGGCGGAGAAGGCGATGGCGGAAGATCGTGCGGCAAGCGTGAAGGACAAGGTGGTGTTGATCACCGGGGCATCGCGCGGCATCGGCGCGTGCTGCGTGCGCGCGCTGCTTGATGGCGGCGCGTCCGTCGTCATCCACTACAACCAGAACCGGAAGGCGGCCGAGGCGCTGGCCGAAGCGGCGCCTGATCGCTGCCACCTAGTGGGTGCCGATCTGACGGATGAGGAGGCGCCCAAGACGCTTTGGCAGCAGGCGCTCGCCTGGCAGGGCCGGATCGACGTGCTGGTCAACAACGCGGCGGTCTACGAGGCCGAGCCTGCATTTGCCGAAGACGACGCCTGGCCCGAGGCGTGGCGCGCGGTCTGGCAGCGCACGCTGCAGCTCAATCTCCTGGCGCCTGCCGAGCTTGCCACCCGCGCCGTCGCGCACTTCCGCGAGCGCGGCGAGGGCGGCATCCTGGTTCACCTTTCGAGCCGGGCCGCGCATCGGGGCGAAAAGCCGCTGCTCGGCTCATACGCGGCGAGCAAGGGCGCTCTCAACGCGCTGAGCCACACATTCGCCCGAACCCATGGCGGCGACGGCATCCTCTCCTACGCGGTGGCGCCGGGCTGGGTCGGCACCGACATGTCGTGGGACTACATCAACGAGACCGGCGATCGCGGCCCGCTCGGCGAGAACGCTCTGGGTACGCTGATCCCGCCCGAGGAGGTGGCAAACATCGTGACCTTCCTCGCCTCGGGCGCAGCGCGGCATGCCACCGGCACCATCATCGACATCAACGGAGCGTCTTTCCCGCGCTAGCAAGCGTGAGCCAGTCGTGGGAGGCGCGACAACCACGGAGGACAACCATGAAGGCAACCACAGGCGCAGCGATGCTGGCCACAATTGGTCTGCTGGCACTTCCGGCTTGCGTGCACGATAACGGGGACGGCGCTTCAGACCGTCCAACGACCGGCGAAACGGACGAGTCCACAGAAACTTTCGACGATTTGCGTGGGACCAACGCGACCGAAATCCTGGACGTGACCGGCGAGGCAGCAGTTTCGCTGCCCCAATTTGGAGGCGGAGGCGTTGTTCAGTCCGCAGGCGTTGGCGTAGCGGGCGCTTCCAGCGTTTCCACGAGCTTCGACGGCACTGAACTGACCGTCACGATATCGCGCGAAGATGGCAGCGCGCTGACGCTGAACTCGGGGAGCGATTCGTCCGAGGGTTCCGAAACCGTCGACTCGCCCATCGGCGGCCACGGCGCTCGAAGTTGGGTCCTGTTTGAGCCCACCACCGACGGCATGTCGGTCGCGGTCGCAACGGTGACTGCGAACGAGGACGATGTGGCCGACTACCTGACCGTGGGTCATTGGATGCACATCGCTGTCGATGTGGCCGAATTCAGCTTCACCGGCGCGGAGATCGGAGCGTTCGTCGATGGGCCTGAGCTCATGGCACCGCCGGCCAATCTGCCGGCCGGGGGAACGGCGTCATATTACGGGCCGGCATCGGGCGCCTACAGCGTCCTCCATGGCACCGACACGGGGGTCGTCCCGGGTTCGACGGAGGGCGGCATCTTCGACTCGACCGTCGAGCTCGCGGCCGATTTTGCAGACAACACCATTTCCGGATGTGTGGGCTGCCGCGATGGGGTCGCGCTGTTCGGGGAACTGTACGACGCAGACACCGGTGAGAGCACCGAAGTCATGTTTGAGGATTCGGGTTACCGTCTGCGCCTCGACTCCACCGTCCTCGACCCGAATGGCACGTTCCTCGGCGAGGATATGCGCCTGGAGCACCCGGACATTTCAATCGCGAGCACGGAGGGTGCGTGGGGCGGCCGGTTCTCGAATGTTGCCGACAGCGCCGGCGATCCCCGCCTGGTGGCCGGCACCTTTGGCGCTGAAGCGACCAGCGCCGGCGGGAGCGAGGGCGCCTTCCTCGGCTCCTTCGTCGGCACGAAGGAATAGTAGGCGGTTTGCCAGGGGCCGCTCCGTTCAAGCGGCCCCGTTCGCTTCACACTTGTCGCCGCCGCTCTTGATTAGATGTGAACCATAGTTTACACTTAATCCGTGCCCGAGGTTGTTGAGAGCGCCACGTTCAGGCGTTGGATTCGTGGATTGCGCGATCGGGTCGCCGTTGCACGGATCAACGCGCGTTTGAGAAACGTCTCGCTGGGCAACGTCGGGGATGCGAGGTCGGTGGGCGACGGCCTGTTCGAGTTGCGGGTGCATCACGGACCCGGTTACCGCATCTATTTCCTGCGCGAGGGCTCGGCAGTGGTCTTGCTCTGCGGGGGCGACAAGGGCAGCCAGAATCGCGACATCGGGCGCGCCGGCAGGCTGGCGAGGGAGTGGAGGAATCGATGACCGAAGCGTTCACGAAGTGGGACGTTACCGAGCACCTGCGGACCCGCGAGGATGCGCGCCTCTATCTGGAAGCCTGCGCCGATGAGGATCCGGGCGACGGCAGTCTGGTCCGCGCCGCTCTGAACGACATCGCGCGGGCGGGCAACATGAGCCAGTTGGCTCGCGACGTGGGAATGAGCCGCGAGGGGCTCTACAAGGCGCTGTCCGAGGACGGGAACCCCAGCTTTGCGACAGTGACGCGGATCGCGCGGGCGCTGGGATTGCAGGTGCGGATCACGGCGTAGCCACTGTGCCGTCCCGCCCTTACCGCCCGCGGCGTTCGTAGACGTTCGCTCTCGGGGTGGCGCCGATGCGCTTGGCGATGGCCTTCCACCGAGCGCCATGGCGGGCTTCGGGGCCGGCCAGCGCGTGGGCGATCTCGTGCAGGATCGTATCCCTGATCTCGGCCTCGCTGGCGTCGAGGGCGTGAGCCCGGCCGATGCGGATCACGCGCTCCTGGAAGTTGCAGTCGCCGAGGCGCCGCTCGGCTTCGAGGAAGGCGAAGGTCCACGTGTCGAGGCCGTGCTCGTCCATCAAATCCCGCGCCATCGCGGCGATGCGGGTCAGCCGTTCCGCCCCGTTCCTCAAACGGCCCTTGCCGGTGCCCGCGTCGCTCAGGCCGGCGTAGGGCACGTTCCACAGGGTCCGGCTCACCCGCACCCTGGCCTGGGTCGGGTTGAGCTTCACGATCTTGCCCTGAAGCGCGCCGTCGGCGCTGGCGAAGGTCACCCGGTCGCCCACCCGCCAGCGGGCGCGCGCCGTGTCTTGCGGTGTCAGCATCGTCGCGCGGCGGGCGCGGCCGGAGGGCGAGAGCGCCGCCTCCGACACCTTCCACGTCTGGTCTTCGCCGTCGATCACCGTCGCGAGGCGCCTGTGGCCCGGCCGGCGGAGGAGGTGGCCGTGAATTGTCCGTCCGCGATGGCTGAATCGCACGGCGTCGCCGATGGAGAGCGTCCGTTCCACCTGCCTCTCGGCCACCCGCTCACTCCTTTCCGGCCCCGCCGCCTCTACCGCTCGCGCGGTGCCCGGCACGGGCCGCGACTCGGCGGTCATTATGCGAAGAATTGTACAGGATTCGACGCCGCAAGGCGCAATTCGTGGGCAGGGTCCGGGGCAGACTTCCCGCCGATGCCATGAACGCCGATGCGCCCAATTTGCCTTGTTTTACGGGCATAACCGCACAATTGCGCACCGGGTGATAGCTCAAAGCCCGAAGCCATTCTGCGCATTGATGTATTGACAACGGATGCCCGAGGGTTACAAGCCCGGCCGTCATGTTCAGCGCCCGGTGGATTCGCGAGAACGGCGCCGCGTTCGACGCGGGCCTCGCCCGGCGCGGCGTGGAACCGCATGCCGACAAGGTGCTCGAGCTCGACGCACGCCGACGCGAAGTCCAGGCGAAGTTCCAAGGACAGCAGCATACGCGCAATTTGATGTCGAAGGAGATCGGCGCCGCCCGCGCGCGCGGCGACGACGAGGACGCGGGCGCTCTTCGCGCCGAAGTGGCGGTGCTGAAGGAAACCGCCCAAGCGCTAGAGCGGGAGGAGAAGGCGCTCGGCGCCAAGCTCGACGCGCTGCTCGCGGGCCTGCCCAACCTGCCGGCAGACGATGTGCCCGACGGCGACGACGAGGGCGCCAACGTCGAGATCAGGCGCTGGGGCGAGCCTGCGCATGCGGACGGCAGCGCGAGGCAACACTTCGAAATCGGCGAGGCGCTGGGCCTCATGGACTTCGAGCGGGCGGCCAAGCTCTCGGGCTCCCGCTTCGTCGTGCTCTCGGGTGCCTTGGCGCGGCTGGAGCGGGCGTTGGCTGCCTTCATGCTGGACATGCACACCACCGAGTTCGGCTACACCGAGACCGCGCCGCCGCTGCTGGTGCGCGACGCCGCTGCCTTCGGCACCGGCAACCTGCCGAAGTTCGAGGAAGACCTGTTCCATACCACCGACGGCTTCTGGCTGATCCCCACCGCCGAGATGCCGCTCACCAACTTCGTGGCCGGCGAGATCCTGGAGGCGGACTCGCTGCCGCTGCGCTTCACCGCCTACACGCCGTGCTTCCGGGCCGAGGCCGGTGCCGCCGGCAAGGACACCAGAGGGATGCTGCGCCAGCACCAGTTCTCCAAGGTCGAGCTGGTGAGCGTGACCCGGCCGGAGGATTCGGAGGCCGAGCACGAGCGCATGACCGCCTGCGCCGAGGAGGTGCTGAGGCGCCTCGGCCTTGCCTACCGGGTGGTGGTGCTGTGCGCGGGCGACATGGGTTTTGCGGCGCGCAAGACCTATGACATCGAGGTCTGGCTGCCGGGGCAGGGGCGCTATCGCGAAATCTCCAGCTGCTCCAACTGCTGGGACTTTCAGGCGCGGCGGATGAACGCGCGCTACCGCAAGGCCGGCGAGAGGCAGACGCAGTTCGTTCACACCCTCAACGGCTCGGCGCTCGCGGTCGGCCGCACCTTGGTCGCAGTGCTGGAGGCCTACCAGCAGGAGGGCGGCGGCGTGGCGGTGCCCGACGCGCTCCGCTCCTATCTCGGCGGCCTGGAGGCGATCGGCTGATGCGCGTCCTCGTCACCAACGACGACGGCATCGAGGCGCCCGGCATCAAGGTGCTGGAGCGGATCGCTCGCGGCCTCTCCGACGACGTGTGGGTGGTGGCGCCCGAGACCCAGCAGAGCGCGGCGTCGCACTCACTCACCCTGCACCGGCCGCTCCGCATCCGCCGCATCTCGAAGCGCCGCCACGCGGTCAACGGCACGCCCACCGACTGCGTCTTCCTCGCCTTCAACAAGATCATGGCCGACGGCCGGCCCGACCTGGTGCTTTCCGGCGTCAATGACGGCCCCAACGTCGGCGAGGACGTGACCTATTCCGGCACCATCGCGGCAGCCATGGAGGCGACACTGTTCGGCGCGCCCGCGGTTGCGCTTAGCCAGGCCTACGGGGATGACCGCAAGCACCATTGGGCGACTGCAGAGCAATGGGCTGGGCGTCTCCTGCCCATGCTGATCGAGCGCGGATGGCCCAAGCGTGTCCTCATCAATGTGAATTTCCCCGACTTGCCGGCTGCCGAGGTGCGCGGGATCAGGGTGGTGCGGCAGGGCTTGCACGCGCTCGACGACACCCTGGAGGAGCGGATCGACCCCCGGGGCAGGTCCTACTACTGGATCGGTGCGCAGTTGCCTGCCGCCGGCAGCGGGCAGCGCGGCACCGACATGAATGCTCTCGACAAGGGCTACGTCTCGGTCACCCCGCTTCATATGGACCTTACCCACCGGCGGACCCTGACATGGCTGCGGGAGGTCATCGAATGATGGGACACCTGCGTGAGACCGGCTTGATCGCGCCCGTCGTGGGCGCCCCACTGATGGTGGCTGTGCTCGTGGGAGTGAGCGCCTGCGGCGAACTTCAGGCCAGCGTTGAAAAGCTGATGAAACAGGAGACCGCCCAAGTCGATCCGGTTCCGGCGGAGCCGCGTGCCGCTCCGGCACCGGAAGAGAGGATGCCGCCGCCTTTCGAGGTGGCAGAGCCCCAGCCGCCGCCGCGCGAGAAGCCGGCGCTGCTGCTGACGGTCGGCGCCGGCGACACGGTCAGCGAAATCGCCCACCGCTACGGCGTGGCGACGGTCGCGGTCATCAAGCTGAACGGCCTGACCTACCCCTACTGGCTGCGAACGGGGCAGCGGCTTCGGCTTCCACAGAATGCCCTTGCCGTCGCCCGGCATCGCGCGCCGACGGGGGAGACACTGCCCCTCGCTCGGAACGGTACAACGGTCGCCGCGTTCGAAGCCGAGCCCGCAGCGTCAGCCCGCGTGGAGCCCAAAGAACCCGCGCGTACAGTGACTGCGGCGCCCGCTCCGAACATCCATGTGGAGCCCGTGGAGTCCGCGCCGTCGGTCCGGGCGGGGCCTGCGGCACCGGAGCCGCCGGACTCCCCCGGCCCTCGCGTGGCGCGAGCGGAGCCGGAAGCGACGCCGCCCCGCCCCACGCTGTACGCGCTGGCGCGGCAGTCCGGGCCGGACCACGTGCCGCTGCCGCCCACGCGCAACACCTTCCTCTGGCCGCTCGAAGGCCGGGTGATCTCGGGCTTCGGCGCCAAGCCCGGCGGCAAGCATAACGACGGGATCAACATCGCCGTGCCTGTCGGCAGCGAGGTGCGCGCCTCGCAGAACGGCGTGGTGGCCTATGCCGGCAACGAGCTGAGGGGGTATGGAAACCTCGTGCTCATCCGGCACGACGGCGGCTGGATGACGGCCTACGCCCACAACGACTCCCTCCTGGTGGGGAAGGGCGACGTGGTGAGGCGCGGCCAGGTGATCTCGCACTCGGGCAGGTCTGGCGGCGTCTCTCGCCCGCAGGCCCATTTCGAGATCCGGCGCGACGGCGAGCCGCAGGACCCGCTACGCCTACTCTCCCGTAAGTAGAGGGATGAAGGCGATGGAATGGCTCACCGAATCCCTCGTCCCGGAGTCCCGGGCCGCGTCGAGGGTCTTTAATGAGAGCGCTGTCGTTATCCGGGTCGGAGGCGCGGACGGTCCAAATTGAGGGCGCCTCCAAGCAGATATTCGTGGATGGCCATCGCGCAACCCACCGACCCCTCGGAGGAGGGGCCCGCGAAGGTACCGGTGATGACCTCGGCACGACGCGGCGCTATCCCCCCGGCAACGACTTGTCTAGCCGCTTCGATGAAGCCGGGCGCTTCTGACAACGGGCCGGCAAGCAATATGACCTCAGGCACAACCAGACGGGCGAACTGAACAACGACGCGACCGAACTCGCGACCCGCTCGCGCCATCAACGCTCTAACCATCGGATCGTCGGCTTGGTCACGCTCTACGGCTTCGCGAAGGGCTCGCGCTGCCGAAGAGAGCGGCCATCGTGAGGGCGTCAAGTCTTCACCGCGCAAGCACCGCAGCATGCCGAGCCCACCCCCCAGCTGGTCAAGCGTCGAGACAGTGCCGTCCTCTCCGGTCACTTCCATTTCGCCGATCCCCCCGCCAGGGAATCCTTCTCGATCAACCAGTCGGCCTCCCAAAATTACGACCGCGTCGATCCCCAGCCCGCAGACCAGCGTCAGCACGTTGTTGAAACCGCGTGCCGCACCAAAGAGCGTCTCTGCCTGCGCGATGGCGGCCGCCATTGATCGGACTCTCACCGGCAGGTCGAGGACGTCTGCAAGCCTGGCGCGTACCGGGAAGGGGCCCCATCCAAGATGAGGCGAAACCAGAAGGTCTCCTCGTACCGGGTCCACCGCGCCCGCAATCGTAAGAACACCGCCGATCAGGCGCCTTCGGTCATCGAGATGCGCCCCGATCAGGCGTCGACTCTCTCGTGCTACGCGCCGGATGACCAAGTCGGGCTCCTCAATGGTATCGAGCTCAACACTGCTGGTCGCAACGGTATTGTTCTTGATATCGGCCAACGTGATTGTCAGGAAGGTCGGGTCAATGCCGATTCCCAGCACTTGGCCTCCTTGGGGGTCAATATCCAAGCGCATGGTGCGGCGACCCGGTTTGACCGGACCATCGCGGAGCTTCTCGGGCAATTCCCGCACCAGACCTTCATCGATTAGTGGACGTGCGATGCGCGACACTGCCCCTGCGGTCAGGCCGACTCTATCCGCAATTGCCGTTCTGGATATGGGTCCGAACAGCAGGATTTGCTCGAGAACCGACTGACGGTTCCGGCGGCCCTTTTCGCTGACGCGACCATCTTCTTCTCGTCCCCGGATAATCGGGTGGCCGCGGGTCATTCTTGGCTCATCCGCGGCTCGTGACGGCGCAGGCGCAGCCCATCAGCTTGCACCTCGCTGCGGCGCGGATTCGTTCAGGTTTGCCAAAGGCGACAGCGATCTCCCACCGGCCATTAGTGACCCACGAAACTGTGTCGGTTGCGCCGCGCCAGCGGGTGTCGTTCCCGATGCTCGATCCGCTCCGGCACTCCGCCAACCCCTTGATCCTAGCCGGGATGCGTGCGAGTAGACGGAAGCGCACCGCCTTTGTGAAATACAAAGTTTTCGGCGAATCGATACCGGTTCTGTTATGCTAAAAAATCCCGATGGACCGCTCCCGCGGATGCACGCCCTGCGTGCGTTCGACGCCGCCGCACGACATTCGAGCTTCAACCGTGCCGCCGAGGAGCTGGGGACCCACCAGCCTTCCGTCAGCCGCTACATCGCGGAGCTGGAGCACGAGATCGGCGTCCGACTGTTCGAACGCAGCCACCGCGCCGTAAGCCTCACTCCGGCGGGAGAAGTCTTCCATCGCGCCGTCGCCGTCGGTCTGGCGCGCATCGCCGCGGGTGCGCGTACGGCTTCGAGCGTCTCGGAGGACCAGCGGGTGGTCGTCGCCTGCGGCCCTGGAACCTCGTACCAGTTTGTGATGCCGCGCTTCCAAGACCTGAGCCAGGCGATCGGCGAGGACGCCTGCCTGCGCGTCCTCACGCTCGACCCCGACATGCTCGACCGGCTGGGCGACGATGAGGCCGATCTGGTGATCGTCTTCGATGAAACTGACCGCGCGCCCGCGGATTGGGTGACGGTTTTCGAGGAGGCCGTCACGCCGGTTTGTTCGCCCGGCTTCGCCGCAACCCACGCGCACGTCTTGGCCCGACCCGTCGCGGATTGGAGCTCGTTGCCGTTTCTTAGACTCGCCCGGTCCCCGCGAGGCTGGGCGACTTGGCATGACTGGTTCGAGGCGGCCGGATATCCGGCGCCGCTGCCCCGGTACATCGGCATCGACGACTACATCTACCTGCTCGAAGCGGCCGTCGCCGGGCAGGGCCTGGCGCTCGGCTGGCGTCACTTCATCGATCGCTACCTCAACGCTGGGACGCTGGTCACGGTCGTGGACGGCTTCGTCGAACCCAACCGGAGCTGCTTCGCCCGGCTCACCAGACGTGGACGCCAACGGCGGGCCGCCCGCCGGTGTCTCGACGCCCTCGGCACCCTGACGAATGAGGCGTCCCGCGCGTGAGCGCGCCAGACCGGCGCGTGGCGCGAGTCGGCCTCAAGACCGAATCGCTTCTCCCCCGTCCTTGCGTGCTCCAAGTCGGCCCCCCGTCGCGGGATCGGGCGCTAGGGGAAGGTACTCAGTCCTCCCCGGGTTTCGGCATGCGGTAGCCGACGCCCCGCTCGTTGAAGACGTACGTGGGGCTCGCCGCGCTGTCGCCGAGCTTCGCCCTGAGCTTCTTGACAAAGGCGCGCACGGGCTCGGTGTCTCCGGGCGCGCGCGCCCCATACCTGGCGAAGCAGGGAGTCGGAGGTCACCACCTGTCCGGCGTTGACCGAGAGGATGCGCAACAGCTCGTATTCGGTAACGGTAAGCGCCACCACGCGCCCTTCCACCGTCACTCTGCGCCGCTCGTAGTCGATGGCGAGTGCTCCCAGAACGAAGGGGTCGGCGCCGGCACGGCTTCGCAGTGCTGCCCCGACCCGCGCCACCAGCTCCGTCGGCGAGAAGGGTTTGACAATGTAGTCGGCGGCACCGCTTTCAAAGGCCCGCGCGATCGTCTCGTCGCGGCCGTAACCCGAGATGAAGATCACCGGCAGGTCGGAGAGCTCCGGGACCTGCGCCATCAGTTCGATGCCGTCGGTGCCCGGCAACAGGAGATCCAGGAGTACGAGCCTGGGCCTCTCCGTGCGAATCAGGTTCGCCAGCTCCTCCGGCTCGCCCGTGACCAGCGTGGCGTAGCCCGCCCGGGAAAGCGCGTCGCGCACGTAGCGCAGGGTCTTCGGGTCGTCGTCGACGACGAGGATGCGCGGCTTCTGCCCAAAGACGCCAGCGGTGCGCGCGCGAGCTTGACCGGATCGGGCCTCGCCGACGCCGTCGTCGCAGAGCGGAAGCGTGAAGGTAAACCTTGTGCCCTGGCCCAGGCCTGCGCTCTCGGCGCGGATGCGGCCCCCGTGCGCCTCCACCAGCCCCTTGCAGATTGCAAGCCCGAGCCCTGTCGCCCCGATTCCGCCCTCTCCGTCGCCGCCGGCAAGCGCCACATGCTTGCGAAAGAGCTTCGCCAGCATTTCAGGGGGCACTCCCTGGCCCTGGTCCGAGACCGCGACCGCCACGTGCACCCCTTCGCGCGCCGCCTCCACGCGAATGGGGGAGGTTTCCGGAGAGTGATGGGCCGCGTTGGATAGCAGGTTGTTCAGCACCTGCACGACGCGCTCGCGGTCCGCCATCACTCGCGGAAGGTCGGGCGGCAGGTCAATCATGACCGTGTGTCTGGCGCCGCCGCTCAGAAAGGTGTTCCTCGCCCGGTCCACAAGCGCGGCGATATCGGAGGGCTCTGGATCCACGGACAGCGTCCCCGCCTCGATGCGCCCCGCATCGAGGAGGTTGCCGATGAGGCCCTGCATGTGGTCGGCCTGATCGTCGATGATGCGGAAGAACTGCATTAGCTCGGCGCGCGGCAGGGCGGGCTCGGCGCCCAGCACCGCGGCCGTCGAGCCCTTGATGGAGGTGAGCGGCGCGCGCAGCTCGTGGCTTACCATGCCCAGGAACTCCGCGCGCAGCCGCTCAAGCTCCTTGAGCGGCGCAAGGTCCTGCATGGTGACGACCACCGACGCCACCGTTCCATCATCGGCATGAATCGGCGTTCCGTTGACCAGCATCGATACGTTCCGCCCGTCGGGCACCGAGACCACGACTTCCTCCGCGCGCACCACCCCCGAGTTCTTCAGCTCCTGCGCAAGCGAGAAGCGGTCAAGCGCGACCTCGCGCCCGTGGGCAAACCGGAAGCTCAGCACCTCGAGCAGCTCTTCTGCGGGGCGGCCCGGGATGCGAAGGGGCTCGATGATTCGATTGGCCTCCCGGTTGGAGGACACTGGCTTTCCGGTTTGGGCGTCGAAAACCACGACACCCACCGGCGAGGTGTCGATGAGGGCCTCCAGGTCGGCCCGGGCGCGTTGCTCTTTGCGGTGGGCGCGGGCGTTCGCGATGGCAGTCGCCGCCTGCGAAGCGAACAGGACCAAGACCTCCTCGTCCTCACTGGTGAACTCTACGCCGCCCCCCTTCCCGGCAAGGAAGAAGTTGCCGACCTGCACACCGCGGTGGTGCATCGGCACGCCCTGCAAGGTGCTTGAGACCATCAGGTCCGGGGAAAAGCCGAGGGAGCGCACGTAATGGTGCAGGTCTCCGACTTGCAACGGTCCGGGCAGGTTCCGCAAGTGCTCGAAGAGGCGTGGTCCGTCGGCCCACTCGGCGAGTTGGTCGTGCTCCTCCGGTGAGAAGCTGGAAGAGACGAAATCTTGCACCTCACCCGTGTCGTCGACGGTCGCGATGACGCCGTAGCGCGCACCAGTGAGCGCGCGCGCACTGTCGACGACCTCTTGCAGTACTGTGGCGAGGTCGAGGCTCGCGCTGATCCGCAGGGTGGCCGCGCTGAGCGCAGAGATGCGATCCCTGAGCGCTTGGAGTTCACGGTCTCTCTCTTCGGGACCGTTCATTGGCGTATCCGTGCGGAATGGGACAGACGCCGGCGCGCATGGGCGACGGTGCAGGAGCGCCGGCCGAAGCCGGGCGCGCAGGGTAATAGAGTAACGCTCTCTGGCAGCGGAGGCACGATAAAAGCACAAATTGTTTTCAACAGGACACGTTATATTCACAAAGTCATGTCTAGATTGTGATTTGTGGATGAAGAGGTTGCTGCTCCGAATCGCTAATAATGCGCAGACAGGGTCGCTTGAAGCGCGCCGCAGAGGTCGGTGAAAACCGCGAACGCGTCGGCGCGACCGATAATGCCGCTTGAACCGGACTCACAAACTGGTTCTTGGAACCGGTCACAGAAGAAGCGATGATTCGCTTGACCCCTTATTCTTCGGTTTCTCAGCATGGGTGGCGGAGTTCGCGGACGAGTATCTCCGGCGCTGCGCGCCGCGTCGGAAGCCCTCGGGACGCGCCACACGGCATTTCAACATGGCCCGTAGCCCCCACCTCCGGGTGTCTTCAACGCGAAGGTATCCGAACGCTTCAGATCAATGTTGCACGCTCGATAATCCCCGCAGCGCACATGCCTCAACTTGGCGATGTGTGTGTCGAGATGCTAAACGAGGGACGTGGCTAGGAAAGGTCCAGGCCGATTGCCGTCATGAATGCGAACCAGTCCGGCCAGTCTTGCGCGTATGCAGTCGTTTCGAGCTCCAGGAGCGTTACGCCTTTGAGCCCGACAGCTTCGCACACATCCGGCCGGCACACGGGGAACACCTGCTCCGAGGGAGTCATGCGCTCGGCGACCATCGTGGCACTGTCCTGGAAGCGTCCCCAGCCGATCGCGCAGTCGGAGCGGGCCGCGATCTCCGCCTGCTCTTCGCTGTCGACGAGAATGATGTCGGTCCCGGGGTGTTGCACAGTGAACCGGTCGAGTCGGGGAATTAGCCAGACTGACGCGAGCATCGGCGGAACGACGATACGGAGCGGCTTGACAGACGCCGGTCGACGTAGCCCGCTGACGGCGTCGGCGATCTGGTCGAAGGCGCCGGCCAGACCTCCCTCCAATCGCTTTCCGTCGTCCGTGAGGCGCACACCGCGGCCATTACGTGTCAAAAGGGCAATGCCAATCTCCTCCTCCAGGTTGCTGATCTGACGGCTGATCGCGCTGGGCGTGACGGAGAGTTCTGCGGCTGCCGCGGTGACCGAGTGCAAGCGCGCCACGGCGTCGAAGGCGCGCAATGCGTTGAGGGATGGCAGGTCGCTCACGTTTCTATCTTTCCTTTATAGAAACAATTGCCGAATGCTCCACTGATCATATTCGCGCAATGGTTCGTTCCAATTCCTTCATTATTCAGCGATTTTGGTGTCATCATTGAGAAATAATCCCTTGTTTTAGGAATCGGGCTTGGTCATTAGTTGCCGGCCATTCGCAACAATTAGAGTAGCACCGGTTGAGAATGTTAGCCAGTACATTCACCGGAATCGGGCTGCGCGACGCCCCAAAGGGGCTGGAGGTCGCCCCAGAAGTTTCGGGTTTCGAGCCGCAGGCTCGGGCCCTTCCGACGCTGTACCCCGGTTGCGGCCAAGTGCCATGCCGGCTGCCAGTGCGGCCTCTGATAGCCACGTTCTTGCGTGTCGAGCGCGGTGGAGTGGCAGTCGAGTCGGCGATGGCGATCGCCGTGCTCGTCGTCTTGTTCGGCGGCCTCATGGCGATCGTGCACGCCGCATACACCGACGACCGCATGGGTCGTGCCGCCCGCGCCGCTGCCCGCGCCGTTGCTCTGGAAACAGACACTTCGGCGAGCCAGGCCGCGCTTGCCGGCATTGCGTGCGCAGCCATCAGGCAGGAGCTCGACCTCGAGGCCGACTTCGACTGCGCCGCAGCCTGGACCGTCACCATCACGACGGGCCTGACGCCGACGGCGCTTGCCACCGGTGTCAATTCCGGTGGCGAAACCGGCGACATGGTTCTGGTCGAACTCGGTTGGAGCCAGCTGCCCTGGGCACACGCCGCGGAGTTGCTGGGGGGCTCCGGCGCGGGGATGGCCACAGGAGTCGCCCGTCGCGAACCGGCAATCCAGGTTCCCGCGCAAGCGGCAGATGACGAATCGGAGTCCGAGGAGTCGACAGACGGGGAATCGGAGTCCGAGGAATCCACAGAGGAGCAACCGAGCGAACCCTCAGCCTCCCGCGACGGCGCAAGTGCACGATGGGCATCCCGCGCAGCACCCCTCGGCTCCGCGCCTCAAGCGTTGACGGAAGTCGCGTAACGATGACGAGACTTCGGAAGTCGCGATCCCCGTATACGATGTCTCGGCCATCGCGCGCGCGCCGCTTCAGCCGCAACAGCGGGCCAACCTCCGCCGGGACACTTCCGGCCTCTCTATCGCGGTTCGCGCGCGACGGCCGAGCCTCGGCCGGAATCGAGCTCGCGATCGGCGCGGTCGTGTTGCTGGCCATCGCCGCGGTCGCCCTCGACGTTTATTCCCTCGTGGCGGCCCGCACCGCCGGCGCCCGCATCGCAACCACGATGGCGGACTACGTATCGGTCGAGACGGCTCCAGACGGCGACCAGATGGCCGCGCTGGGTCGCGATCTTCACGAGAGGGAGTTCAGCGCGCCCGCCGAGCTGGTCTATAGAATTTCCGCGGTCCAGCAGCCGCCCGGTGACGATGCGGCGGCTGTGGCGCTCTGGGAAGACGACTCGATCCGGATCGGCGACGCAGAGGAAACGGCGGCCCTCGCCCAAGAGTGCGAGCTCCGCAGCCAGCAAGGCTGGCGCCGTTCCCTGCTGGGCCAAGGCGAAGAGCGCAGCATTGTCCTCGCGCCCAACGATGTGGTCGTCGTCGTCGAGGTCTGCGCCAAGCTGCTTCGCCAGGGAATGCTTACAAGCCGGTTCGTCACGGGCAACATCTACCGTCTCCACGCACTGCCGGCGCGCAACACGGAACAGGCGCCGGCGCAGCCGGTGTACGCACCAGCGCAGGACTCCGAAGAGTCGACGGAGCCGAGCCCCGTCGAATCCAAAGCCTCCGAGGACGGCGCACCTGCCCGATGGGCATCCCTCGATTCGCCCGTCGCAGCCGCGCCTACAGCGGTGCCGGAGGTCGCGTGACGATGACGAAACTTCAGACGACGCGGTTAAGGCACGCGATGTCTCGGCCATCCCCGGCTGCGGCACATCGCGTGCACCTGCAAGGAACACAGGACGGCGGACGTACCTCAATTCCGCGTCCTCAGCTTCGGACTGGGAGCATCGGAAAACTCTCCCGGTCCTCATCACCGCGCCGGTGCGGCTCGCCGGCAACCGTTTAGTGGAGGATCTCATGAAGTTGAAGACCATGCTGCGTTTTCTCGGCCGCTTCGTCCGTGCCCAGGAGGCCGTATCGGCTCTCGAATACGCCATCATCGTCGGCGTCGTCGTCGCCGGAGTCGGAGGGGCGCTCGCCGTCTTCACCGGGGACGTCGAAGACGCGATCGAAGCGGTCGGAACCAAGGTGACACAAGGCACGGGTACCGTCAGCCAAGGCAATCTGGCGGCAGGGCAATAGTGTTTCATGGCCTCTGAGCTAATCGGCTGACTGCTGTCATGCGGCCTGGGGGCGGCATCCGCTACGCCGCCCCCAACGGCGCATCCGGGACTCCTCCTCGATCGATCCGGGCATCGACATGAGAGCATGGCTGAAGCGCTGCGGTCTGTTTCTGCGAACCGGAAGGGGCGTATCGGCCCTGGAGCACTCGATTCTCCTGGGCTTCATCCTGGCCGGCATCGGGGGTGTTCTGATCGCGTTTTCGGACGACATCAACGAACCGATTGTTCAGTTGGGCACAAATGTTGCGGCCATCGAAACGCCAGACGTAGTAATCGAAGAATAGGTGGATTCGACCAGATAATTGCCGCCATTCAAGTGTGAAACGACTGGAACATACGCTTTCTGAGTCCCTCGTTTGCAACGGAATTTGAGGCAGAATTAACGATGACGACACTGAATAGAGTTTTGCACACACATTTCCGTAGTTTCCCATCCCTAACACTTTCCCAGGAGGGGGGCCTACACGCCTCCCCCCTGGGCTCCTTGTACTGAGCTGATCAAGACATTTCACCCGGACGCACGGCCATGGCCTTTCACTCCTCCCGGTCGACAGCTGCGCGTCCGCTGGCGTTGAAGCCAGACTCGATGGACCCGTCTGCCCGCGCCCGTCACGAGGAGGCCGACCCGCACGGCAACGGAGCGCTACCCGAGAACCCAATGCGTGCGTCCGCCGACGATCAAGATTCCGCGGACTTCTCGGCTGCATCCGCGAGCTCGAAGGCCGACTCCGAGGCTTCGGCCTCCCTCGACGGTTCGCGCGCCGGCATGGCTCCCTCCTGCCCGCTCGCCCCAATCACCGAATCTGCCATCGACATTCCACCCATGCCGGGCAGGGAGCCGGACACTCACGATACAGTGGCGCTTGGTTCGCCGGCTTCTTCAACCGGTGTGAGCGCCTTCCAACTCAGCTCCGCGCCGCCGGATGGGACCGCCGACGCTCCCTCCGTCACCTCCGAGACGCTCTCCACTCGCGGGGCCAAAGGCGGCAGATCGCGCGAAGACTCTGACCTCGCGGACACCATCCTACTAACCGCTTCCGCCGACGCGACGCACGCCGGAGACCAAGCCGACTCGGATGGCGTCCTCTCCCCAGGAATGGCCGGCGCCTCTTCAGACCTCTCCGGGCAGTCCGCGACACACGCAGAGTCCGCGCGTGCGACACACGGCGATGCGGTCGATCGCGACGCCGGGGACGAGTCGGGTGCCGGGGCAGCTCCCTACCCTCAAGACGCGGATTCGGACAGCGGCACAGGTGCTTTTACCGCGGAACTCCACGAGAACGATCCCGACCGCGAAACGTCCTCTCTCGACCGAATCGCCGACGCGCTGTCCGACCCGTCCACTTGGGTCGAAGCGTCCGTGCCCGACTTCGGCGCACCATTCGGCGATGCGTCATCCGTCCTCGGGGCCGAATCGCCTGAACCGGCTGCTCCTCGTGGCTTCGAGGGTTCCGCCGATGGCAAGCGTCCGCCCTACGAAGACCCCGAACCGACCGTCATCGCCTTGCCGGATCTCAGCGGCGGCGCGGCCGCCGACATTGACGACGGATACCTCCGGCAGCTTGCGAACGCACCGGCGGTCTCGTCCGACCGGGACGATTCGGACGATTCCAAGTTCGACGACATCACAGCGCATGATGCCGCGCCCCGCCCGGATGCGGCCGCAGCGCCGGCCGTGGACGGGGCTCCACGTGCGGATCGTACAGCCGAGACGGCACCTTTGCCCGAAGAGACAGTCCCGCCCGTCCCCGAATCCGACGTTGAGCGCGCTGATGGCGGCAGCGGAACGGCTTCCGCGGCACTCGACCGGGCCAAAGCGCCGGCCGCACCGGCCGAAGGCCCTCTGAACGAAGGGCTGCTCCGCAGCATCGTCGACGAGCCGTCCGTCTCGTCCGACGACCTCGGCCCGTCCTCTCCCGCATCCGGCAGCGGGGCAGGCGACGAGCATCCCATAGAGATTGACGACAGCCTTGAGATACCCATTGCTGAGACCGCCTTCGACGGCGGCCCGCCCGACAAGAGCGTCGCGCGTTCCGATGTGCCTGACACTGAGAACGCCGCCGAACTGCACGACATTCCGTTCGAGACCGTCCCCCCCGGGCCCTCTCGTGCGCTCGCCTTCGCAGCCGACCCGGACACCGAGGCAGCGCTCCGCGACGGCTTGTTGGGTTACGAGGGTTTCTCGCCCGGCTACGGCGATCCGCAAGTGTGGCAAGGCGGGCTCGGCGCGGCCATTGGCGCGTTGAAGGAAGGACATTCGGCTCCACTCATCTTCGTGGACATCGACCGCATCGCGTATCCGGCCGGCGCCATCCACGAGCTTGCGGCGGTCTGCGAGGTGGGCACCGTCGTGATTGCCCTGGGCTCCGACAACACAGCGCGGCCCGGCCGAGAACTGCTGCTTGCGGGCGTCAGCGACTACCTGGCCAAGCCGCTGACGGCGGAAGCGGTGCGTGCCGCCGCGCACCGTGCCGGCCCGGATGCGGCGACCCGCCGCTCAGGAGGCTGCGTGGCCGGGTTCGTCGGCTGCGGCGGCAGCGGGACCACGACAGTGCTGGCAGCGGCGGCGCTGCAGGCGGCTGAGCGCGGCTGCTACGTCTCGGTGCTCGATCTAGACCGCTCCGTCGCGGCGGCGGCGCTCACCCTTGGCGTAGAACCGGCTGCCGGTCTCGACCAGCTCCTCGAAGCCGCAGGAAGAGGCACGCCCGATCCAGAGATGGTGGAGGGTGTCTGTACCCAGCGCTCCGACAGGATTCATGTCTATGCCCATCGTTGGAACCCGACCCTCCCCGCAGTCCCCTCGCGGGAGGCCTTGGAATCGTTGCTTGCCGTGCTGCGGGATCGCTCGCAGCTCGTCCTGGTCGATGGCCTGGATGAGCCGGCGTTTCGCTTCTCTTCCTCATCCGAGTTGGACGCGCGCGTCTTTGTCGCAGAGCCGACCGCAGCAAACGTCGCCCCCCTCGGCCACACCATGAGCCTGCTGGGTGCGGACCCGCCGCTGCTGTTCGTTCAGAACCATACACGCGCCTTCAAGCGTGGCGGAGGCGCACGCGCGCTGCGTAGCGCGGGTCTCGCGATTGCGCCCGATTTCTTGATCCCGTTCGAGCCGGAACTGCCAGAGGCCGCCGATCGGGGCTGGCCTCAGTCCCGCCTGCCCCGCTCTCTCCGCAAGCCCGTGAGGGCGCTGACCGACAGGCTCCTTGAGCCCTCGCGCCGCATCGGCGCAGGCGTCGCGACCTCTCCGCCCATGAGTTCCTGACTATGGTCGCCCGCGCTTTCGGTCGCCGTCCCCGGCCCACCGCCGCTTCGTTGAGGCCGACGTCGGCGGCGCGCCCGGCGGTTCAGCCTCAGCCGTTGCCCGACGCGCCCGAGCAGCCCGACGCCCGCCGACAGCACGCTAAGACGAGCGCCGCGATATCGGACGTTGTCACCAAGATCCACCCCACGATCGTCAAGTCTCTCGACATGACCAAGATCGCGGAGCTGGACAACGAGAGGCTGGCGGCCCAGCTCCTCGCCTTTCTCGAGACCGGCGAAGCGGGCCTACCCGACCTCAGCCCGCTGGACCGGCAGCAGGTCGTCACTCAGCTCGTCCACGACATCAAGGGGCTGGGGCCCATAGAGCCTTTGCTCCTGGACCGCCAGGTCTCGGACATCCTGATCAATGGCATGGACAGCGTTTACGTCGAGCGGCGGGGCCGACTCGAGCACGTCGACGTGCGCTTCCGGGATCAGCAGCACCTGCTTCACATCGCTCAGCGCATCGCCGGCTGGGTCGGACGCCGGGTCGACGAATCCAGCCCCATGGTCGATGCGCGCCTGCCCGACGGTTCGCGCGTCAACATCGTGATACCGCCGCTCGCCATCGACGGCGCTGCAATCTCCATCCGACGCTTCACCATGCGGGGCATCGGTCTCGAAGACATGGCGGAACGCCGAGCCATGTCGGAGGCGATGGCCGAGCTCTTCCGCGTCTGCGTGCGCGCGCGGCTCAACATCCTGATCAGCGGGGGCACCGGCTCCGGCAAGACCACGTTCATGAACGCGCTGTCCCAGAAAATCGACCACGGCGAGCGGCTGGTGACTATCGAGGACGCGGCAGAACTCCAGCTGCAGCAGCCGCACGTCGTCCGCCTCGAGACCCGCACGATGAGCGCGGAAGGCACCGGCCAGGTCACCATGCGCGATCTGCTGGTGAACACGCTCAGGATGCGTCCCGACCGCATCATCGTCGGCGAGGTGAGGGGCGGCGAAGCAACTGAGATGCTCCAGGCGATGAACACTGGCCACCCGGGCTCCATGTGCACCCTGCACGCCAACAGCCCGCGCGATGCGCTCATCCGTCTCGAGAACATGCTGATGATGGCCGGCGCCGACATGCCCCTTTCGGCGCTCCGGCGCCAGATCGCGTCTGCGGTTGATATCGTCGTTCAACTCGCACGCCTCCGTTCCGGGCACCGGTGCGTGACCAGCATCACCAATGTGGTCGGGATCGAGAACGATATCGTCACCACCGAGGAGCTTTGGCGGCGGCGCCATACGAGCGACGAGCAGCACATCTTTGAGACCTCCGGGCGCCAACCCTCGTGGATGGATGCCGTCGACGCGGTCGGCATGCGCGAGCCTCTTCTGGCCGCGCTCCAGGCAGACCCGAGGATAGGGGAGGCCGGGAGTTGAGCATCTTCGTTCTCGTCGTCCTCATCGCTGCCGGCGTGACAGTCCCGCTCGGCGCAGCCTTCCTGCTCGGCGGCAGGGACAAGGCGCTCCAGCGGAGGCTCCAATGGGTGGGCGCACCGCTCTCGGGGCACGGTGCCGCCGAGGAGGTCGTGCCGGAGGAGAGCATTTTCCGCCCCGCTAGGCGCCGTTCCCGGCTGACCTGGCTCCTGGGGATCGTCGAGTCGCGCTATCCGCTGGTCGATGCCCCGCGAGCCCTCCCGCGCTTGTTGGCGATCGGTGTGCTCGCGGCCGCCGGTGCTTGGCTCGGGATGTGGGCGCTCGGAATGTCGGGCTGGTGGTCCACGCCCGTCGCGGCGCTCGCCGGCGTGGGCGGCGCTTGGTATGCGCTGGCGCGGCTCCAGACCAAGCTCGAGAGCCAGTTCATTCAGCAATTCCCGGAGATCGTCGATCAAATCGTGCGCCTGTCCGGGGCCGGCCTGCCTCCTCTCGAGGCGCTTTCGAGTGTCGCCGAGGATGCGCAGCCCCCGGTGCAGCCCGTCCTTCGCGAGGTCACGGACGCGCTGCTCGCCGGCCTCGATCCCGACACCGCCCTCGGCATGGTCTCGGAGCGGATAAGGCTCCCGGACTTCACGCTGTTCGCTGCCGTCATCCGCCTGCAACGACGCGCCGGCGGCAGCATCTCGACGGCCTTCACCAACCTGGCGGACACGCTCCGCGAGAGGCGGACGACCGCGCTCAAGGCGAAGGCCTCCACCGCGCAGACCCGCCTCACGCTCCTGGTTCTGATGCTGATGCCGCCTCTGGTCCTGGCGGTGCAAAGCATGACGTCCCCCGAGTCGGTCGACCTGCTGCTCAACACCGAGGACGGCCAGACCCTGCTGCAGCTCGGCGTAGCCCTCATCGTTGCCGGCCTCATCGTCGCGCGCCAGCTCGGCGCCCGTGGCGAGAAATAGCGAAGGGGAGAGGGCCGTGGTCAGCTCGATGTTCGTGATCGTGGCCGCCGTCGCCTGCGGCGCCATCCTCGCGATCTTTGCCCCGTTCATCTTCCTTGAGACCCAGCGCACCCGCGTGCTCGACAGGCGGCTCGCCTTACCCCGACACGAGCTTCTCCGCGCGGATCCGGCTTCCGGTTCCGCCAGGTCAGCCACCGCGGGCCTGTCGGCACGGGCGCTCGGCCCTCTGCTGCTTCAAGCCGCATCGATGCTGGTGCCCCTCGGCGCGCGCGAGCGCGAGAAACTCACGCGGACGCTGCGCCAGGCCGGGTTCGCACGGGAGGACACCCTCTCCCTCTTCCTGTCCTGCAAGCTTGTATGCGGACTCGTCGGTGCCGGCCTCTGCGCGCTGGTCGGCAACCTGATCGGTCCGGCCGTGACCATGGTTCCTCCCGGCGCTCTCGTCGCTTTCGCCGGTGTAGCCGGCCTCGTGATCGGCGGCATCGTGCCTGAGTACGTGGTGCGCTCGATGGTGAAGCGGCGCAGGCGCCGCGTGGCCGCCGCGCTCCCCGACGCCCTCGACTTGATGGTGATGTGCCTCGAATCGGGCCTTACCTTCGAGCGGGCCCTTGCGACGGTGGCACACGAGCTCATGCCCATCGAGCCGAACCTCGCGAGTGAGTTCCGTCTCATCGACGCCGAACTTCGGCTCGGATCCGACCGCCGGGCGGTGCTGAAGGCCTATCACGAGCGTAGCGACGTGGAGGGCCTGCGCGACTTCGCGATGACCCTCATCCAGGGCGATCGCTACGGAACCCCCCTCACTCAGTCGATAAAGAACATTGCAGCCGGCGAGCGTGTTCAGCGCGCCGCCCGCATCACGGCCTGGTCAGCCAAGCTGCCGGTGCTCATGACCCTTCCGATGCTTCTCTTGGTGGTCCCCGGCACCATGCTGCTCATCGCTGGGCCTGCGTTCCTGTCGGCCATGGATGCCTTGGGCGGACTTGGCAGCATCGGAGCCGGACCGGGTGGCGAGTGACATGCACGCAAGATCGCTGCTGATCCCGGCAGTTGCCGGCCTCGCCCTTTGTCTGTCGGTCGCGCTGGCGGTGGGCCGGGAGGAGGAGGAGCCGATCAAGCCGATCCCGGAGGCGATCGACGTGGATCCGCGCAAGGTGGAGCTCGGCAGGATGCTGTTCCACGACACCATGCTCTCCAAGGACGACACGGTCTCCTGTGCGAGTTGCCACGACCTCTCGAGCGGGGGCGACGACGGGCTCAAGGTTTCCATCGGAATCGACGGCAGGCCCGGGGTCATCAACTCGCCAACGGTGTTCAACGCCGGTTTCAACTTCAAGCAATTCTGGGACGGGCGCGCCAAGACACTCGACGCGCAGATCGACGGCCCGGTGCAGAGCCCCATCGAGATGGGAAATCTGTGGCCGGAGGTCGTCGCCAAACTCTATCAGGACGACGGCTATCCGGCCGAGTTCGCGGCGATCTATGCGGACGGGATCAACCGCAAGAACGTCAAGAACGCGATCGCCGAGTTCGTCAGGTCCCTCATCACCCCGAACAGCCGCTTCGACCAGTGGCTGAAGGGCGACGACAACGCCCTGAGCCCCTTGGAAAACGAGGGCTATGCCCTGTTCAAGGACTACGGCTGCGTGTCGTGCCACCAGGGAGTCAACGTCGGCGGCAACATGTTTCAGGTCTTCGGCGTGCTGAACGACTATTTCAAGAAGAGGGGCGACATAACCGACGCGGATCTCGGTCTCTACAACATCACCGGGAACGAAGAGGATCGCCACTCCTTCAAGGTTCCCAGCCTGCGCATGGCGGCCCACACCGCGCCCTACCTCCACGACGGAACCGCCGAGACCCTGCGGGACGCCGTGGACGCGATGTTCGAGTTCCAGCTGGGGCGCGAGGCGCCCGACGAAGACAAGGACGCCATCGTTGCCTTCATCAAGACGCTGGCGGGCGAATCGGAGGACTTCTCGCAATGAAACCTGGCGCACTGATTGTCGGTGCCGTCGCGACCGTCATCCTGTTGGCGGCGGCCGGCGTCCTGTACCTGATGGCGAACGACGGCGGCGAGCGGCACTACCGCAGCTCCATCGGCACGGTCCAGCAGATCCAGCGGCTCTCCTCGGACTGGAGCATCGAGCTCTCGCGGGTCAAGTCGGATCCTCTCGCGGACTTCGATTCGCTGGCCGCGTTCATTCCCCGCATGGCGCGTCTCAAGACGGATCTGTCCGAGACCGCCCGCAGCATTCCCGATCTTCCTGACCGACTCGCCAACTCCATCAACGCTTACATCAGCGCCATCGATGCGAAGGAGGAGCGGGTCGAGCGCTTCAAGACCGGCTACGCGGTGGTGCGCAATTCGACCCGCTATCTGCCCCTGGCGGCCGCGAACGCGGTGCAGCAGGCCGAGCAGCTGGGCGACCAGCAACTGGCGCGGGACATCTCAGGACTGACCCAGGAGATGGACCTCTATCTGGTCACACCCAGCGACGAAGCCCAGACCCGTCTCAGACGCGAAATGGAATCCCTTCGCGAAACGAGCGTGCGCTATCCGCCGGCCCTGGCGAACACGCTCTCCAATCTCTTTTCACACGCGGAGGTGCTTCTTAACAGGCAGGGTCCGATTGAGGAGCTCTTCGAGGAGGCCACGTCGGACAAGATTTCCCGCCTCACCGACGAGCTCGCTGGCAGCTTGCGGTTCGAGCTGGGCCGCAAGGAAGTTCAGCTCGCCTATTACGATCGCGGGATGCTGGTCGTCATCGCCCTGTTGGCGCTCTTCTGGATTCTGCTTGCATTGCACCAGAGACGGCGGGGCGGGACCGACGCGGCCGCCGCCGGAACCGCCGCCGCCGCCCCGCCGCCGGAGCCATTGGCGTCGTCGCAGCCGAGCATTGGCCCCCGCCCGTCCCCGGCTCCCGTCGCGGTCCGACAGGCCGAGGCCTCGCCGCCGACGAGCGCCGAAGCCGATCTGGAGAAGGCGACAATCAACGGGTTCGTGGTCAAGTGCGCCGCCGGCAGCCTGGCCGCCTCGGCGGATCAGATCGATGCCCGCATGGACTATCTGGGACAGACCCGGCAGCACCTGCAGAACGCGCTCGACAACGGCGACACCGTCGCCGAGGTGCACGACGGCATCGATCTCGACGAGGAGATGGCAGCGTTGTCGGCGATTTCATCCAGCGTCCGCCAGGAGGCGAAGGGCATTTCCGATTTGGCCAGACGGCTCGAGTCCGTGAGCGCGATGCCGCGGAACCATGTCAACCGCAGCATGACCGACATCAACGCCTGCATCGAAGAGGCCATAGAGGAATGCGGGCCCGAGGCCAACAGGCTGATCACGAAGAGGCTGGGTGACATCCCCGAGATCCTGGCGTCGAGGGCCGAGTTGCGCCTCATGCTGACCAAGATCATCGACAACTCCGTGCTTGCCGTGCGCGACCTGGGCGAGAGGAAGGGCATGGTCCGAGTCGATTCGACGCGCAAAGACGACGAGATCCTCATCACCGTCATCGACAACGGAAACGGTATTCCCGCCGAAAAGCGCATGAACATCTTCCAGCCCTTCTACACGACCAGGGAGGAGGCGCTGGGGATCGGTCTCACGCTCGCCGGCTATCTCGTCAAGAGGCACGAAGGCGTCATCAAGATCAACTCGTTGCCCGGCCAGGGAACCGTGGCGCAGATCACGCTGCCGGCCGGCGTACCCAATCCCTAAGAGGGCTATGCGGGCATGCGGACTCGAGCAGGAGTGGCCGAGAATGGAGAGCCTAGGCGTGTATGTCGCGGAGACGGCGGCCTGCGGGCTGTTCGCCGCCAGCGTTGCGACCGATGTCCGCCGACGACGAATCCCCAACGAGGTTCCCCTGATGCTGCTCGCGTTCTTCGCGATCTACGCGGCGACCGGCGCCGCCGGCCCGGCGGGATCCCTGTGGCAGCACTTCGCCGTTGGAGCACTCATCCTGGTCGCGGGCTTCGCGCTCTATCTCACGGGGCGTTTCGGTGCAGGCGACGCCAAGCTTCTTGCTGTCGCCGGCCTCTGGATCGGGCCGACGCTGGCTTGGCTGGGAATCTTCCTATGCAGTCTGGCCGCATTCGCGCTCGCCTTGTGCTTGGTCGCTCTGCTGCCTTTCGAACGCACACGGCGCATGCGTTCGGAACTGCCCTTCGCCGTCGCGATCGCACCGCCCGCCATCATCGTCGTGACACTGCGTGCGCTGTCCGATGGCATTTGAACCGGGGGAGCTGACTCGATGAGACGATACCGCACCGTGATCATCGTGGCCCTGTTGGGCATTGTTCCGATGATCGTCGGCGTGTTCGTGATGCGCTACATGCTGCCCGCCGGCCAGCCCGAGCAGGTCGAGACTCAGGCCGCCGTTGCCGCCCAGCCGGAGCCGCCGCCTGTGGAGGAGCCCGAGCTTCGCATGGTGCTTGCGGCCGCCCGCGACTTGCCGGTCGGCACCCTGCTCCGAGAGGAGGACCTGACGGAACTCGGGATCGAAGAGGATTCGGTCCGCCGCAGCCACATCCTCTTGGACAGCTCGGACGCGGCCCAGGTGCCGTACGGCTATGTCGTGCGCGAGGCGCTCGCCCACGCCGCACCGGTGACCTGGCGGGCGCTGGTTGGGCCGCGCCAGAGAGGATTCCTCGCAGCCGTGCTCAAGCCCGGCATGCGGGCCATGACCATCCGTCTAGGCGCCGGCACGCGCCACTCCGGCCTCGTTGATCCCGGCGATCGCGTGGATGTCGTCCTCACGGCGAAATCGCGTTCGGACGGTCTGCAAAACGTGCTCTCGCGGACGATCCTCGAGGACGTGCGGGTGCTCGCGGTCGACAGAAGCATCGGAAGCACCGCCGCGCCGGGGGAAGACGGCCGGGAAATCGAGCGCACCGAAATCGTCACGGCCACCCTGGAGGTGTTGCCCGAGCAGACGGGACTCCTCGCGCTCGGAGAGTTCGAAGGCGAGCTCGCTCTGGCCGTTCGACCGCTCGCTGCAGGCGGCGCGCAGACGGTACGGACCGGCCCCGTCGACGCACGAACCTTGCTGTCTCTGCAGCCAGCACCACCCGAGGCGCCTGAACCCGAGCTGCACACGACAGTGCGTGTCATCCGGGGAACGGAAGTCACCGGCGTGGCCTTCGAGGCGGACGCAGGGCCGGCCGCATTCGAAAACGCGGAGCTCGAAACGACTCCCTAATCCATTCGTCCACAACTCTCAGGGGCTAGGAAGCCGGCGATGACAGAAAGGCGGGACCCTGGACCTTCCCAGTCGGAGCTTTCCATACCAGTCGCAAGGAGTCTCAGTGTGAATACCGACAAACTGTTCACCCGCGCCGTGAAGGCGCTCCCGAATGCGGTCAGAGACAGGCTCGACGCAGACGCGCCGCTCGATTGGACCGCGCTCGAGCGTCCGGAGACGGGGGCCATGCTCGGCGAAGCGGCCCGTGCGCACCGACGCCTGCCTGAGCCTGTCGAAGTCCTCGGGAACCGGCTGATCGGAGATGTCGGGATCGCGGCCTCCGACCTCGCTGCCGGTGCTGAGAATGTCGTCTCTGCGGGCGCCTGGAGTCGAAGCGTAGCCGTCGCGGCGGAAGGCGAGTGCTACCGCGTATGGAACGGCTCGAAGGGCGAGCTTCATGTCGGCATTCGTCCCGAGTCGGTTGCCGGATACGTGATCCTCGCTCTCGAGTTGGCGACGACGGTGCACGAAACCGCCGAGCGCTGGACCCAGGCCGGCGAGAGGCACAAGGCGGCGGCCGGCGCGGAATCGAGCCTTGTGGTCCTCTGCGCCGTCAGGATCTTCGAGCATCTCCAATCCCATTTCGAAGACGTGCGGGAGCGCCGCACGACTGCAGGCGTGGCAAACGCGCTCGAGCGGGCCTGGAACGGGCAGAGCTTGAAGACGCGCGCGTCGCTCAGCGCGATCCGCCTGCGAGCTGGACGCGGCGTGCGTGCGCCGCTGCGGCGCTACTACACGCCCGCGACCAGCTATCGCCTGCACGCCTTCGATCCCAATGAAATCCGCTGGCTGCGGGCCCTGGCCGAACACGCCGAGATCGTCGTCGTCGAAGAAGAACAGGAAGAGAGTGTTCCGGAGAATGCTGCAAAGAAGCCCGCCGGCACCCGAACGGCGACCGTCCCGGAGCCCGAGGCGAGGAGCGCGGAGGCGTCCCCAGCAGACTTCTACGCGCTTGAGGCGCGCATCCGGGCTGCGAACGAGGACACCGGCACTCTGCAATTCACCCGTCCCGACGCGCTCGTTCGGGACAACGAACTGACCGAGCTCAAGGTCGCTGCCAACCGTATCTCCGACGCCGTGCGGCGGCGGATGAGGGAGTCCTACGGCATCGGATTCACCCAGGCGCTGTCGCGCCTGCGCGGCGCCGACGATGCCGATGCGCTCGGCGCCGAAATCAGCACCGTCATGGCGAAGCAGCGCGCCCCCCGCTGGCTCGAAGAACTGGCATCCGCATTTGAACGAAGCCGCTACGCGGAGTTAGCGGCGTAGAGTTCATTCATTTCCGAGGCGTCGCGGGTGCCGTTTGTTCTGTGCGTTCGCTTCCCGGTTGCGTCAGTGGCGCTCCGCCCGTCGGGTGGCGGATCCCCAGCAGCCTCCCGATCACCAGTGGTTAGTATCGACCCCTGCGACGGACCGTCGCCGGATCGGTCCGGCGGCGCGCCGTCGCGATCCAGGGAGATCGATAATGACCGGGACCGCGTGCGACACGAACACCGTCACCCCTCTTCGCCAGCGCATGGAGGAGCAGCTCCGCATCGCCAATCTGGCCGCGAGCACGTCCAAGGCCTACATCTGCGAGATCAAGAACCTGGCCAGGTACTACGACGCCTCGCCGGACGAGCTCGACGCCGAGCAGGTGCGCCAGTGGTACCTGGGGCGGATCGACAAGGGGCTCAGTCCGGGCACGACCAACGTCTCCTTCGCCGCGCTGAACTTCCTCTACATCGACACACTCGGCTGGCCTGACCATGTCGCCGGCCTGCGCTCCCGCAAGAAGCCCGGCAAGCTGCCGCGCTACATGTCGGAGCAGGAGGTCGAGCACCTCATCCTTGCGACACCCGACCTCCGCCACCGTGCTGCCATTGTCACCGGCTATGGCGGCGGGCTCCGCATCTCCGAGACCTTGGCCATCAAGGTCGGCGACATCCTGTCGGAGAAGAAGCTGCTGCACATCCCCTCCGGCAAAGGCGGCACCGAGAGAATGGCACCGTTGCCGGACATCGTCATCCACTACTTGCGCGTCTACTACAGGAACATCTGGCCGCGTCCGACGAGCTGGCTCTTCTACGGCGTCTCGCTCGACAGGCCCATCGCAACGGAGACCTTGCAGGCCGCCTTCAGGAGGGCGCGCGACATTGCCGAGCTCGACCGCAGCTACACCTTCCATTGCCTGCGCCATTCGGCGGCGACCCATCTCCTCGAGCGCGGCGGCGATATCGAGGTGATCCGGGACATGCTCGGCCATCGAAGCGCGAACACGACCCGTCACTACGCCCGCGTCACCGGCAAGATGTTCGAGGGCCTCGACCACCCGATCTCAGGCTTCGCAGCGTTGCGCAACTGACGGCGCGTGGAGGCCGAACGCGCGGGCGTGGCGGAGATCTTCCGCCGCGCCGGCGCCGCTTTCCGTGAGCGCCACAAAGGGCGCATCGACGCCGCCCGGCTCAAGGTCATGGGCGCCATCGAGGCGTGCCGCACCGCCGTGCTCGGCGGCCACATGTACGCCTGCGAGGGCTGCGGGCGCGAGCATCCGCTCTTCAACTCCTGCCGCAACCGCCACTGCCCCACCTGCCAGGGTCTCGCCGCCAACCTCTGGAGCGAGGAGCGCGCCGGGGACATCCTGCCGGTGCCCTACTTCCATGTGGTCTTCACCCTGCCCAAGGAGGTTGCCGCCATTGCCTTCTGCAACCGCAGGGTGGTGTTCGACATCCTCTTCCGGGCCGTCGCCGAGACCCTGCGCACCATCGCCGCCGATCCCCGCCACGGCGGCATGCGCATCGGCGGCACCGCGGTCCTCCATACCTGGGATCAGAAGCTCCGCTTCCACCCGCACCTGCACGTGGTCGTGCCCAACGCGGGCTTCGACGTAGACAGTGGCGAGTGGAAGACGGGGAGCACCACCTTCCTCGCCCCCGTCAAGGTCCTCGGCAGCCTGTTCCGCCGCCTCTTCCTCGAGGAGCTCGCCCGCGCCCACGGCCGGGGGGACCTGGAGTTCCACGGCACCCTCGCCCACCTCGCCAATCCCGGCGAGTTCCACGCCACGCTTGCCGCCGCCCGGGCCAGGGACTGGGTGGTCTACGCCAAGCGGCCCTTCCGCGGGCCTGAGCAGGTCTTCCGGTACCTCTCGCACTACACGCACAGGATCGCCATCTCCGACAGCCGCATCGTCTCCTTCGACGGCGAGACGGTCTCCTTCCGCCACCGAAAGCCCAAGGCGCCGGGGCAGAGAAAGCCGCGCTACGGCATCGCCACCGTGAGCGCCGACGAGTTCATCCGCCGCTTCCTGAGGCACGTCCTGCCGGACGGCATGCACCGCATTCGCTACTTCGGCATCCTCGCCAACGGCTGCCGCGCCAGCACGCTGGAGAGAGCACGCCAGGCTCTCGGCGCCCTCGGCTGCGCCGCCCCCGAGGGAAGCGTGGACGGCGCTCGGGCCGAGCCCGACGAAGAGCCCGAGATCGGCACCGCGCCCGTGGCCTGCCCCCACTGCGGCGGCGTCATGCGCCTCGTCCGCGAAATCCGCCGCCGCCATGAGCCCCGCTCGACGCGCGGCCCGCCGGCGCTGCCGCCGACCCACAGGGGGAAACCGTGAGACGCCCGCTCGCTTCGGCCCCGCGCAACGGCGCCAAAGCGCCGACGCACGACCGAACCTGTCTCCGCTTGAGCCGGGCTGACAGCCCTCGGCTCACACCCCGCTCAGTCCTCGCAGCGTGCGCCCGCATGCCTGCCGAAAGACCGGCGCGAGCGTCGATTTTATGCGCAACTCTGCTGCCGGTGGATGCCGCCTGACGCTGACATCAGCGCACTTTCCACATAGCTCAACTTCGCCTCTCGTGGCCCGCGGCTTCGTTCAAAAGGGTTGGGCAGGCTCTCGAGAGAGAGCCTGCCCAACCCTTAACCTTTTCAACCCTTAACCTTTTCTGACGGACGCAGGCGCCCAGACGAGTGAGGGAACGCGCACGAAGAGTATCCGCCTCCAACACGAAGAAGAAGGAGAGGTGGGATACCGCGCCATCGAAATCGAGACCGGTGCCGTCGGTCATCTTACGCCCCTCGGCTTGATCCAGCAGGTTCGTCTGGGTCTCACCTATTCGCTGGACGCTCGGAGAGCACACAACGAGCTGCAGAACGCCGGAAAGGAGAGCAGCTGGATCCTGGACAAGGGAGAAGCCGAAGGCAGTGAGTTCTCGGAGAACGAACGCGAGACGCTGGAAGCGGCTCGCAGGCTGGAACTCACGCTCGACCGCGTCAGACGCGCATACGACAAGCCGATGCCGACTGCATTGGAAGAGGCGTCGATGATTTCGGACGCCTTCAAGAGCGTCGGATCCGCAGCGCGGAATGCAGCCGGATGGCCCTCCACCGCCGAGGCACCGGACCCTCGAGACCCTGAGGAGATTGCCCGGGTCGCTTTGGTTGCAGAGAACCTTCACGAAGGGATCCGCGCGATCGCCAACAAGTTCATTGCCGGCTGGATCGCCGGTACCAGCAACCGCAGTGAAGCGAACGACCATCCCACTGGGCAGCAATCCAGGGAGACGCGTCCGCCGCATGTCGATGAGGCGGTCCAGCGCACGCGCGCAGATCTGCCGCGGCGAGCAGACAACACTGCCTTGGATGAGCACTGGAGGCGGCCATGACGAAGATCGGCGCGGTCCTGCTGGCGCTGGCGATGTCAGCGGCGACTCTCTCGTCCAACGCCGCGCTGTCCGAGGACACGCTCGACCGCGCGATCTCGCTCGCAGACGAAGAACGCTATCGGGAAGCACGTCTCACCCTTGATCCGCTGCTTGAGCGAGAGCCCGGCAGTTCCCATGCACGGCTTCTGCACGGGATCTTACGCCTGCACGAGGGAGATCGGGACGAGGCGATCGACACCTTCCGCTCACTCGTGCGGGACTTTCCCGACTTGTTCGAGGCCTACAACAATTTGGCCGTCGTCTACGTTCAAGAGGGCCGGCTCGAGGACGCGCGCGGGGTCCTCCTCGGTGCACTCGAACGCCAGACCGACGCCATCGGATACCAGAACCTGGGCGACATCTACGTGAAGCTGGCGCGCGGTGCCTACGCCCGCGCCCGGGAACTCGGCTTCGGCACGACCATAGTCCGAGAGCGCAGCGAGCCGGTCCGCTCATCCATTCCGCGCACCTCGGAACCGGTCGTTTCAGAGGCGCCCGAGATGGGCGAGGCCGGTGCACGGGCTACAGACCGGTTCGCACGCGAAGAGCGTCAGAGCCCGACTGCCGCCTTGGCCGTTGCCGATGCCGCCTGTGTGTCGGTGGGCGAGTTCGAGACTCGCGACGACGTTGAGGACGCCAAGCAATGGCTGCGCTCGCGAGGGGCGGAGATTCTCGCGATAGCCGCGGAGCCGCGTGAGACGATCGAGAGCCACCGGGTCTACATCCCGCCCTTGGACAGCCGCAAGAGTGCCCTTCGGACATTGCGCGAACTCAAGAGCCGGGGAATCCGCGACGTCGCGGTCATCCTCGGAGGTGAACTGAGAAACGCGGTCTCGCTCGGTGTGTACAGGAGCAGAGCGAATGCGCAGCGGCGGATGACCAGCCTGAAGAGGCTCGGATATTCCGTTCAATCCGCCGCGAACACGACAACACAGCAGGAGTACGTGACCATTCAGGCGCGCTTCAGCGGTTCTCGCGATGCCCTGTTCGATGCCTGGAGATCACGATTCTCCGCGAATTCGTTTCGGCATGTGGATTGCGCCTGAGTTTCCGGCCGCCGGTTCACCGCGGGCACGGGAGGCGAAGATTTTGAACGTCCGAACTGCTCATCATCGAAGTTTGGCGTCCCGATTCAAAAGTTCGGTATTGCGCTTGAATTCCGCAAGACGCATGCCCGCAACCGCCGCGCTTGCCACGCTTATTTTTGTCGCCGCCTGCTCCGGCGTCTCCGAGCCGGCCGACAGGCCCGGCGCCAGGGAGCTGCTTCGAGACCATCTGTCCGTCGCTTCCGCCGCGCTCGCGGCGGGACAGCCGGCCGTTGCCCGGAGGCTCTACCTTTCGCTTGCAGAGCGATTCGACGATGCGCCTGAACCTGTCCTGGGACTGGGCTACATCTTCCTGCACGACCATGACTTCAACGCGGCGCGCCGACAGTTTCTCCAGGCTGCGGACCTGGCGCAGGCCTCACCCGCTACCAGGGGAGAGGCGCTCCTCGGTGCCGGGCGGACGGCGCTCGCTCTCGGCGATACCCAAGCGGCGCGTCAACACCTGCTGGATGCGCGAGCGCTCGTACAAGATCCCTCGTCAGTCATGTGGATCGAAAACGGCCTCGCCGTCGCCGCCGTACTCGAAGCCGACTACGAGACCGCCGAAACCCACTACACCGAAGCGCTCCGCCATCCCTCGGCACATCCCCGGATCGCAGCCAACTTCGTTCGTATGCTGATCGCTTCCGGTCGGATCGACGCGGCAGCAGGTATCTACGAACGATATGACGCGTCCTACTGGGAGGAAGACGACTCACGCGCATTGCAGAACCTTGTGGACACTGCCCGCCGACAGTCAATGCCGCCGCGCCGGGTCGATACCAGACTCCTGCTGGAGTGGCCTCCCCTCGACCCGCCGCCATTGATCGCGAGCAAAGGGCTCGGGCCCTCAACAGGTATTGCACTCGGAGGTACGTTGGGGCTGACGCTCCGCCTCACCGGCGAGGCTGGCTGGGACGTTCTTCCCGCGGCGGACGCAGTATTCGCCGTTCCCGATTACGCCGGAGCGCCTCGGCCCCAATCCACATCCGGGGGCGGGGAGGCGGGCGCCCCGAACCCGCCTTCGCCAAAAGCCTCGTTTGCATCGCAGCAGGGCGTTCCGAATCCTTATGCCGCTCGGTCCGCGATCATGGCCGTCTCCGGCGCCACCGACCCCGACTTCACCGCGCCGCCCGAGGGGTCTCCGACTCCCCTGTTCCTTTCGACCGCAGACGCCACAACGCCGACCGCCGCGACAGCGTCGGCGCCGGCACCAACGACCGAATCCGACGCGGTCCCCGTTCCCAACCCGTCCTCTACCGGTGTTGCACCCTTATTGATGAGCGGCATGCAGGAGCCGGATTCTGCATGGTTGGAGAGAGCGACCGTGGCGGCTGCCGACTTCAACGTCGACACCTTGTCGGATGCATCATTCGATCATCCTGCTCTTCCGTCCAATCCCATCAGGTTGACGCGAAGAGCGACGCCTGCGGCGTCCCAGTCAATGACCGAAGGACATGCGCCATCCCGTCCCGTCCCGTCCACTTCCAGCCGCTCATCCGCGCCGCCTAACGGCTGGTGGGAGCCGGGAGCCGCGTTGTCCCAACGACTGATCTTCGGTGCTGCCGATTTCGGTCACGTCTCCTTGTCACATGCGACATTCCTGCAGTCCATCTTCTTGCTCGACCTCACGATGCTGCAGTCAGGCACGAACGCGACGGCGTCCGAATTCGCGCGCAGAGCCGGCGCGGCATCCTTGGTAGACGCATTCTATTCCGGAGCTACACCTTCGTCGCGCGGCCACGTTTGGGAACAAGGAGCCGCGTGGCCCAGGAACATGACTCTCTCGGCTGCCAACCTCGGTCTCGTTTCATGGTCCGAAGGAGCGTTCCTGCAGCCGGCATTTTCACCCGACCGCGCCTCGTCCACGTCGAGCGCGACTGCGTTCGCGTCCGATCCAACCTCCGAATCGGACGCAGCTCTCCTGACCGCCGCGTTACTGCCTGAGGATGGGCCTGGACGGCTCAACGGTGAAGGAGAGCGCCAGGCGGGGTGGTACGAGAGTGTGGCCCTCGCAGAACCCGCCCCTGATCGAGTTCGGACTTCCGATACGCCTTTCGCTTCCTTTGCTTCCACGCCGTCGGGGATGAGTCCGAACGAACGGCCGACAGCACATGCCTGGACCGGCGGTGCCGCGCCCTATTCCGCCGCTCCCTCGCTATCGCTAGCGTCCGCGGAAGATCTACCCAATTTGGAGTCCCAGCCGCCTGAGTATCCTCCAGGTGATGCGCTCCCCCATGACGAGTGGATTGTCGTGCTGGGAAAGAGTCGTCGGTGGCATCTCGACAGTCCCGCAAAGGCAGTGGCGGCTGCTTCCCCCGAGATCGCAGACGTGCAGCTTCTCTCTCCCACTGTGCTGTACGTCCTAGGTCAGACGGCGGGCAGCACGTCGATTTCCGTGCTTGGCGAGGATGGCTCCGTTCTGGAGCGGGATGTTCTCGTGGTGATCGACGTCGGGCCCTTGCGTGCACTGCTGGCCGCAGATCCGGATCTGCGCGACGTGCGCGTTCAGCGGCTGGCGCGCGGGGTAGCTCTCGGTGGCGAGGTGGGCTCTCCGGCGGCGGCCGAGCGTGCGGTCGGCCTTGCCGTTGCCTCCATCCCCGAGGGGATGCTGGTGGAGAACAACCTTGAGGTTGGGTTGGACCTCGGGCCGCTGCGTTCGCTCCTTGCCGGAGAGCCGGGGCTGGACGGGGTGCAGGTGCAGCGGGTTGCGCGGGGGGTGGCTCTGAGCGGCGAGGTCGCGTCCGTCGACACCGCCGATCGGGCGGTGCGCCTTGCGGCCGCCTCTCTTCCGGAAGGCATGCCGGTCGAGAACAGTCTGCGGGTGGCTCTCGATGTCGCACCGCTACGCGCACTTCTGGCCGCCGATCCGGATCTGCAGGGCGTGCAGGTGCAGCGGCTGGCGCGCGGGGTCGCTCTGAGTGGCGAGGTGGGCTCTCCGGCGGCGGCCGAGCGTGCGGTCGGTCTTGCCGTTGCCTCCATCCCCGAGGGGATGCTGGTGGAGGACAACCTTGAGGTGGGGCTGGACCTCGAGCCGCTGCGCTCGCTCATGGCGGGTGAGCCAGGGTTGGACGGAGTACAGGTACAGCGGGTTGCGCGGGGTGTGGCCCTGAGCGGCGAGGTCGCCTCCGTCGCCACGGCCGAGCGCGCGGTGCGCCTTGCGGCCGCGTCTCTTCCGGAAGGCATGCTCGTGGAGAACAACCTGCGTGTGGCCCTGGACGTCGGTTCCTTGCGCGCACTTCTGGCCGTGGACCCCGACCTGCGGGATGTGCGCGTGCAGCGACTGGCGCGCGGGATCGCTCTCAGTGGCGAGGTGGGCTCTTCGGCGGCGGCCGAGCGTGCGGTTGGGCTCGCGGTGGCTTCTATCCCGGAAGGGATGTTGGTGGAGGACAACCTTGAGGTGGGGCTGGACCTCGGGCCGCTGCGCGCGCTCATGGCGGGCGAGGCGGGGCTGGGTGGGGTTCAGGTGCAGCGTGTTGCGCGGGGTGTGGCCCTGAGCGGCGAGGTCGCCTCCGTCGCCACTGTCGATCGGGCGGTGCGTCTTGCGGCCGCGTCTCTTCCGGAAGGCATGCCGGTCCAGAACAACCTGCGTGTGGCCCTGGACGTCGGTCCCTTGCGTGCACTTCTGGCCATGGACCCCGACCTTCGGGATGTGCGCGTTCAGCGGCTGGCACGTGGGGTCGCGCTCAGTGGCGAGGTGGGCTCTCCGGCGGCGGCCGATCGGGCAGTCGGCCTTGCCGTTGCCTCCATTCCGGAGGGCATGCTGGTCGAGGACAACCTTGAGGTGGGGCTGGACCTCGGGCCGCTGCGCTCTCTCATGGCCGATGAGCCGGGGCTGGACGGGGTGCAGGTGCAGCGGGTTGCGCGGGGGGTGGCGCTGAGTGGCGAGGTCGCGTCCGTCGCCACCGCCGATCGGGCGGTCCGCCTAACGGCCGCCTCTCTTCCGGAGGACATGCCGGTCGAGAATAACCTGCGGGTGGCCCTGGACGTCGGTCCCTTGCGCGCACTTCTGGCCATGGACCCCGACCTGCGGGATGTGCGCGTTCAGCGGCTGGCACGCGGCGTGGCGCTTACCGGAGCGGTCGGGTTTGCAGAGGCGGCGGAGCGCGCTGTCGGCCTCGCCGCTGCCTCCATCCCCGAGGGGATGCTGGTCGAGGACAACCTTGAGGTTGGGCTGGACCTCGGGCCGCTACGCTCGCTCATGGCGGGAGAGCCGGGGCTGGACGGGGTGCAGGTGCAGCGGGTTGCACGGGGCGTGGCCCTGAGTGGCGAGGTCGCCTCCGTCGCCACGGCCGACCGGGCGGTGCGGCTTGCGGCCGCCTCGCTCCCGGAAAACATCTCGGTCGAGAACAACCTGCGGGTGGCTCTGGACATCGGTCCCTTGCGCGCACTTCTGGCCATGGACCCCGACCTTCGGGATGTGCGCGTTCAGCGGCTGGCACGCGGCGTGGCACTTACCGGAGCGGTCGGATCGGCAGAGGCGGCGGAGCGCGCTGTCGGCCTCGCCGCTGCCTCCATCCCCGAGGAGATGCTGGTCGAGGACAACCTTGAGGTTGGGCTGGACCTTGGGCCGCTGCGCTCTCTCATGGCCGATGAGCCGGGGCTGGACGGGGTGCAGGTGCAGCGGGTTGCGCGGGGGGTGGCGCTAAGCGGTGAGGTCGCCTCCGTTTCCACGGCCGAGCGGGCGGTGCGCTTGGCGGCCGCGTCTCTTCCGGAAGGCATGCTCGTGGAGAACAACCTGCGTGTGGCCCTGGACGTCGGGCCCTTGCGCGCACTTCTGGCGTAAGCGGTACGCAGACCCCATACCGGAATCTGGCTTGACTACGACGGGGATTTCTTGAGGAGCGCCGTGAGCGCGCGAGTCATTTTGCCTCGGGCTGGAAGTTCCACGGCAGAAGCTCCTGGATGCCCGACTGCGGGTGGCCCTTGGCGATCTTCTCGAGCGTGCTCCGCATCCAGGCGTAGGGCTCGACGCCGTTCATCTTGCAGGTCTCGATCAGCGAGGCGATGCGGGCCCAGGCTTGCGCACCCTCGTCGTTGCCGGCGAAGAGCGCGTTCTTGGCGGTGAGCTTCAGCGGCCGGATTCGGTTTTCCACCAGGTTCGAGTCGATCTCGACACGACCGTCGTGCAGGAACTCCAGCAGCCCGTCCCACTGGTTGGCGATATAGGTCAGCTTCTCGCCGAGACGCGAGCGCGGTGAGACGCGCGAGCGCTGCTCGTCGAGCCAGACACCGAAGGTGTTCACGATCGGCGCCGACTCCTCCCAACGGATCGCGCGGCGCTCCGCCGGCGGCTTGCCCCGGATCTTCTTCTCGATCGCATAGAGCTTCGCGATCCGATTCAGACCGGCCAGCGCGATCGGCGATGCGCTCGAGTCGTATACCTCTTTCAGCTTCCGTCTTACATGCGCCCAACAGAGGGCCCGCGTCACAGGGCCTTCCGCCCGGTCCGGCCGCGCCAGGATGTTGTGGCCCGAGTAGCCGTCGAGCTGCACCGTCCCCGAAAAGCCCTCCATAAGCTCGGCGCCATACTTGCCGCCGCGGCCGGGCGCATAGCGATAGACGACGCCCGGCGGGTCCGTGCCGCTCCAGTGGCGCTCGTCACGCACAAGGGTCCACATGTAGCCCGTCTTCGTCTTGCCCCGGCCCGGGTCGAGAACGCGGATCGTGGTCTCGTCCAGACCCAGGTGATCCGACTTCTTCAGCTCATCCTCCAGGCAAGCGACCACGGGGCGCAGGTGAAACGACGCCTGGCCCACCCACGTCGCCAGCGTCGCACGGTGAACCTCGATCCCCGAGCGCTCGTAGATCTGCGACTGGCGATAGAGCGGGCAATGATCGCCGTACTTCGCGATCAGCACCTGCGCCAGAAGAGCCTCGGTGGGAAGGCCGCCCTCGACCAGAGCGGCCGGCGCCGGCGACTGCACCACCCCGCCCCCCTTGCACTTGTTGCAGGCGTAGCGGGGGCGCACGGTCTCGATGACGGTGAACTTCGCCGGCTCATAGTCCAGCCGCTCGCTGCGGTCCTCGCCGATCTTCGTCATCTCGCCGCAGCCGCAGGGGCACATGATCGTGTCCGGCTCGATCACCTCCTCGCGCCGGTCGACCTGGGGCCCGAAGCGCACCCCGCTGCGCGACCCCCGGGAAGAGCGCCGCCGGCGCTTGCCGCCAGCCCCCTCGTCCTGCTCCTGGTCATCTGCCTCGGGCCGACCGCCGGCTTCAGCGATCGCCGCCCAAAACTCCTCGAACGTAAGCTGGCGCTCGTCCTCGCCGAGCTTCTCGGAGCGCGGACCGAACAGCGCCTTCCTGAGCTCCTTGTTGAGATGCTCAAGCCGGCTGATCTGCTCCGCGCTCTGCGCGTTCTCGGCCTCCAGCCGTGCCGCCCGCGCTTCCGCCGTCTGCCTCGCCGCCTCCGCCGCGCCGCGTGCCTGCTCCGCTTCGCATAGGGCTGCTTCCGTCGCCCGGCGCGCCGCGCGCTCGTCGTCAAGCTCCGCATGCAGGGCCGCCAGCGCCGCCGAAACCACCGCAGGCGACGGCGAACCGGCGCTGCTGAGGGGTGAGGGCGTGACCTTCGGCATGGGCCACCCCTTAATCCGATTCGCCAATGCATGACCAGGGAAAAGTGCAGGCGGGACCGCGACCGAAATCTGCGGCCCCGCCTGCGTGCCGCCTCACTCCGCCGCCAGCGGGCGGCGAACCGGGCGGGCCTTCACCCGGCGCCAGTCCAGACCCTCGAAGAGGGCCTCGAACTGGCCCTTCGTAAGGCGCATCACACCATCCTCGATCCGAGGCCAGGCGAAGCGGCCCTGCTCCAGACGCTTGTAGGTCATCACCAGACCGCTGCCGTCCCACGCAAGGAGCTTGAGCCTGTCGCCGCGGCGCGAGCGGAAGATCACGATCACCCCGGAATAGATATCGAGGTCCAGCTCCCCCGCCGCCGTCGCCGCAAGCGCGTCGTGGCCGCGACGAAAATCAACCGGCCGCGTCGCCAACACGATGCGAAGCGAGGGGGCCGCGATCATGACGACGCCCGGCCCAGGCCCGAGGCCACCGCAACAATCCGATCGACCGCGCTCTCCACCGGAAGGCGAACGACCACGCCTAGCGCCTCGATCGCCACCGTCCGCTCGGACGTCACGCTATCAACCACCACGGGAACAAATGGCGGTGCAGAGCCACCAATCCGAGCGCCCGGAAGAGTTCCCTCCCGCGCGCGCCGCCGCCACTTGGTCAGGGTCGTATCGCTGACGCCATGGCGGCGCGCGACCGCCGCAACCGAAGAGCCCGGCTCAAAGCTCTCCGAGACAATCCGCGCCTTCTCATCGTCCGGCCAGCGTCGCATGGGGGCCGGCTCAGACGGAGCCGGGGCGGCTCCCTCAGAAGCTGGGATCTCAACCGAAGCAACAGCGACACCGTCGCCAGATGCCAAAATCGAATCTGTCATCGCGATCTCTCCTGTGTGGCTCGTGGTCAAGGCGGAGAGTCAGCCCCGAAATCAGATCCGCTGGAAGTATGGGGGCCCGATACCGCTTACGGTGGTCGAGGACAATCTGGAGGTGGGGCTGGACCTCGAACTGTTGCGTTCGCTCCTTGCCGGCGAGCCGGCATTGGCTGAGATCCGTGTGCAGCGGGTCGCCCGAGGCGTGGCTCTGAGCGGCGACGTCAGCTCAGAGGCTGAAGCCGAGCGGGCGGTGCGCCTTGCGGCCGCCTCGCTCCCGGAAGACATCTCGGTCGAGAACAACCTGCGTGTGACGCCGAATGTCGACAGGCTGGGAGCGTTGTTGGCCAGCGATCCCGATCTCAGGGATGTGCACATCCAGCGGCTCGAGCGCGGTGTCGTCCTATCCGGCGAAGTGGCCTCTCCGACGGCGGCCGAACGGGCACTCCAGCTCGCGGCTGTCTCTCTTCCGGAAGGCATGCTGGTTCAGAGTAACCTGGAAGTCGCGCTGGACCTTGCGCCATTGCGTGCCCTTATCGTCAGCGAACCTGAATTGCGCAGCGTTCGGGTACGCCGTGTCGCTCGAGGCATAGCTCTCAGCGGCGAGGTCGGATCGGCCGCGGCAGCTGATCGCGCGCTTCGGCTTGCAGCGGCTTCGCTCCCGGAAGACGTACTGGTCGAGAGCAATCTGCGAATTCTACCGAACGTCGAGGAACTGCGCGTTCTGCTGGCCGGCGACCCGATCCTCCAAGCCGTGCGCGTGAAGCGTCTCGCGCGCGGGGTGGCCCTGAGCGGCAACGTCGCCTCCCAGGGCGCGGCCGACCAGGCAATGCGCCTCGCTGCTGCCTCGCTCCCTGAAGGCATGCTGGTGGAGAACAACCTGGAAGTGGGGCTGGACCTCGGCCCGCTGCGCTCGCTGATGGCGGGCGAGCCGGGGCTGGACGGGGTGCAGGTGCAGCGGGTTGCGCGGGGTGTTGTTTCCCGGATTGATTGACGACGGATTTCCCGGGTTATTTCGGGTGACGGGCGCGCGTATTTCCCGGACTGATCGGTCATTGCCGGAAGGGGGACAGGGTGCCGGGGTGTCGGACGGCCGTCGGCGCGTCAAGCCGCTGCGCGGCTCCTCCGCTTCGCTACGGCCCTTCGGGTGACCCGCCGCCGTCCATCCGACGAAGTGCATCCATGGCCGTAAGCGGAGCTTTCGGCCACGGGCCGATCGCTCGACGCATTGTCGTTTTTTGAGCCCGAGAGGCGCCTGGGGGGCGGTTCCGGCGGGCGGTTCCCGCTCGAACTCCTAGGGATGGGCGGAACCGGGAGGCGGGAACCGCGAGGCGTCCGGATGGCGGCTGCCATTGGCGGCGTCGTCCGGCGCGGCGTTCTCGGTTTCGCCTGTGACGAGGCTGTAATGTCCCTCGGCGTCGTGCCGGATGCGTCCCTCACGGACGAGCTTTCGCAGGATGGCGCCCACGGTCTTGTGCCGGGTTGCGGCGCGCTCCCGGATCTGGCGCTGGGAGAGCGGCGCGTCGGCTTCGGCGAGGGCCTGGAGGATGCGCCGTTCAGGGGTTTCGGGCCGCGGCGCGGCATCGCCGGTCTCGACCTGGCGGAGGCGCAGCGCGGGCCCCTTGCCGTCGTCGGCGAGCTCGATTTCGATGTCGTTGAGGCCGGGGGCGGCGCGATGCTCGACGGTCATGAGGATCTGCCTGTCTCGCCGGCGCAGGTACAGATTGGAGTCGCCCCAGGCGTGCAGCTCGCTGCTTCCGCGCAGGGCCTGGCCCGGCCTGGCGGCGCCGCTCTTTCGTGCGTGGTGGACCAGCAGCACGGCGGTCTCGAAGCGGCGCTGGACGTCGCGCAGGAAGCCGAGGATGGGGGCGACCTCGGCGACGGTGTTCTCGTCGATGCCGTGCAGGCGGACCAGGGGGTCGAGGACCACGAGGCGGGGCCGGACGCGTTCCACCGTTTGCACCAGGCGCTGACGGTCCGCGCGATGATCGAGGCGCAGCGCGGGCACGTCGATGACCGCGATGTCGAGGGCGTCGAAGCGGGCGCCGGCGGCGCTCGCGATACCCTGGAGGCGGGCACGCACGATGTGCCCGGCGTCCTCGGCGGCGAACAGCAGGACCGGGCCCGGCCGGTCGGCGGCGAAGCGGCGCAGGCATGGGACGCCGGCGGCGACCGCGACGGCGATGTCGAGCGCGAGGAAGGACTTGCCGCACTTCGGCTCGCCGCCGACGATGCCGACGGCCTGGCGCCCCCAGAGCCCGTCGATGAGCCACTGCTGCTGGCGCGGCCGGTCCTCCAGCTCGATCGGCGCCCGCGTCGGGAAGCCGGTCATCGCCATGCCCTCGGTGGCGACGCTGTTCATGGCTGAAGCTCGTCGAGGGCGGTCTGGATGTGGTTGGCGTTGACGGTCTTTGCCTTGTCGAGGGCGGCGGCCGACAGCGCGTAATGGGCGATGCGGTTGATCTGGCGCGGCAGGCCGCGGGTGCCCTGGAACAGGGCCTCGACGGCGGCCTCCTCGAACAGCGGCAGCTCGCATCCGGCGAGCCGGAGGCGGTGGGTCAGATAGGCGTCGACCTCGTCGCGTTCGAGGCCGGTGAGGTGGTGCCGCACGACGAGGCGCTGGCTGAGGGACTCATGCACCGCCATGGACAGCCGCCGCCTGAGCTCAGTGAGGCCGACCAGGATGAGGCACATGCGGTTCTCGGAGTCCATGGCGAAGTTGGTCAGCAGGCGGAGATCCTCCAACACGTCGTTGCGCAGATGGTGGGCCTCGTCGACGACGAGGACGGGGAGCTGCCTGGCTTCCTTGGCGAGGCGGGAGATCTCGGTCCTGATCGCGTGATGGGCCGAGGAGCGGGATCGCTCGACGGTCAGCCCGAGCTCCCATCCGATGGCCTTGTAGGTGTCGAGCACGTTGCCGGTGGTGAGCGAGACGTAATGGACGCGATACAGCCCCGGGTGGAGCTGGTCGGTGAGGTGGCGGCAGACGGTGGTCTTGCCGGCGCCGACCTCGCCGGTGAGCAGGCCGATGCCCTTGAGCTCGATGAGGTGGCCGAGCCTGGCCTCGGCCTCGCGCCGGGCCGAGGATTCGAACAGCTCGTCGGTCTGTGCCGGGGTCTCGAAGGGCATGCCGGTCAGGGCGAAGTGGCGCTGGTACATCAGTCGTCCTCCTTGAACTTGCGCATCTTGAGCGGCGAGGGCGGCGGCTCGGGCGCCGGGTCGTCGGGTTCGATCTTCTTGGAGTAGTGGCCGCGCTTCACCGCGGTGTTGGCATAGGCGTCGAGGCGGGTTGCCTGGCCGGCGGGCTTTCCGTCGCAGACCACGTCGAGCGGCCGGCCGGGCGGTGCCTCCGGGTCGTAGCGCAGCACGACCCTTTCCCCGACCAGGATGGCGTCGACCTCGTAGACGCGACCGTTGAGGCTGACGGTGCGGTCCTTGTGGACCAGCCGCCTGGCCTCGAAGAGGAAGATGTCGTCGAGGTCGAGCGTGGCGTCGGGGTAGCGGACCGCGACCGAGGCCAACGCCCACTGCTCCAGCGGCGTGCGTCCCTCGAGGCCGCGATGCGGGGTGTCGTGATACTCGCCCTCGATCCACGCCCAGAGGCTGCGGTTGAGCGTCTGGAGGCTGTCCAGGACCGGCGCATCGAGATGGGCGAGCCAGCCGGCGCGAAGCGTTCTGAACCAGCGTTCGATCTTGCCCTTTCCGGCTGGCTGATACGGCCTCGCATGCACCAGCACGACGCCCAGTCTTGCGCAGATCAGGGCGAGATGGCGGGAGCGGTAGGCGGCGCCGTTGTCGACATAAAGGCGCTGCGGCAGCCCGCGGCGGATCAGCGCATTCTTGAACACGGGCAGGAAGGCCTGGACGTTCTCGGCCGTGGCGAAGGCGGCGAAGGGCACGACCCGGGTGGCGTCGTCGATGAATGCGATGAGGTAGGTCTTGCGCCGGCTCCGGCCGAAGCGGACCTTGGGCCCGTGCATGACGTCGCTCATCCACAGCTCGCCGGCCTCGCGGAAGGCGAAGCGGCGGCGGTCGGCGCCGTCCGGCGGCTTCCTGTCGAACAGCCCCTCGCGGCTCAGCAGCCGGTGCACGGTCGAGGGCGCGAGCGGGTGATCGATGCCCTCCTCGGCGGCCGCGCGGATGATCGCGCGCACCGGCCAGGCCGGGTTGTCGGCCTTCAGCGCGACCAGGCGCTCGGCGACCTCGGGCGGCAGCCGCCGGGGCTTGCCCCGGTCGGTGCGCGGCTTGGGGTAGAGCGCCTCGAAGCCGCCATCGCGGTAGTGCCTGATCCACTCCCGCATGGTGTCGGCGGCAACCCGGGTCCGGTCGGTTCCGGGGATGGCATAGGGCTGGCTGGCCTTCTCGCGAAGCCTGTCGCCGACGCCCTTCGTGCCCAGCGGCAGATGCACCAGATCGGCGATCACGCCGTATCGGAAGAGCGCGATCGCCTGGCGGAGGTCGTCATCCGATTCCTTCATGTCACGGTCCTCGTTCGCGGCCCCTCGGGCCCGGGACCATGACGCTAGGCGCCTGGCGGGGGCGGATCAGGCCCCATCGAGTGTTGGAGGCCCGGCTTGCGACTCCTCGCGCCGGTTCCGTGGGGTTGGAAGCCCAACGGCGCGGGCAGCGCCTGCAGCTGCCCGGCGACCAGGCCGCGCAGCGCCATCAATGCGCGGTTGCTTTTGAGCTTGTCGCGCACCGCGCTCATGGTGGCGGCGCAGCCCGCGAGCTTGTCGGGGATCAGGCCGATAACGCGGGAAAGGACATCGTGGACGAGATCCACCCGCCGGCGCAGCCAGCGCAGCGCGCCGGGAAGCTCGATGGCGTCATCGTCCTCGGGGCGGCGCACCTCGTTCGCCGCCTCCTCCTGGCTCTTCGCGCCCTCGGCCGCGACGACAACCGCTTCCAGATCGTCGAGCGTGCCCGGCAGCCGCGCCGCCAGGCAGTCGGCCAGAAGGCTGATCGTCGTATGGCTCTCGCGGCAATACCAGCGAGGAACCCTCGCGCCGGGCGGGGTCTTCCGCCCGTAGGTGCCGTGGCTTCCCACGGAACATCCGCCGTGCGGGTGATTCGGGCAGCGCTCAAGCCTTGCGTCGCGCCACGCCTCGGCCCTAACGTATTCCTCGCCGGTAAGCCCCGTTTCGTAGCGAAGCTGCACCGGCCATGGCCCGGCGGGAGTCAGCCCGCGCGGGCCTCTTTCTTGTTCCTCGTCAGCCCGAGACTACGGTCCCGCCCCGGCACCGCCAACCGCCGAAGCCGCGATGCTCGCCGATCTCCCGCTTTCCCCCACCATCCGGGGAAATCCCTGAACCGATCAATGTGAGAAAAATCGCCGACCCGCTATCCGGCTAAAGCGGGAAACAACACGGGGAGTGGCACTGAGCGGTGAGATCGCCTCCGTTGCCGGGGCCGATCGGGTGGTGCGCCTTGCGGCCGCCTCGCTCCCGGAAGACATGCTCGTGGAAAACAACCTGCGCGTCGAGACTGACCTCCAGCCGCTGCGCACACTCCTCGCCAAAGAACCCGACCTGCATCGGGTTCGCGTGCAGCGCGTCGCTCGCGGTGTCGCGCTGAGCGGCGAGGTCGGATCTGCGGCCGCATCCGAGCGTGCGCTACGCTTCGCTACCGCCTCGCTCCCGGAAGATGCCCTGGTCGATAACCATATGAGCATCGTCGGGCCTCAGCAGGTCAACCTCGAGGTCCAGATCGCCGAGGTCCAGCGTTCGGTCGCTGAGGATTTCGGGTTCAACTGGGAGATCTTCGGGCACTCAAATGATCCGTTAGGCTTCGGATTCCGAATTGGTCGCGGCCTGCCCGACGGAACCTCGCTTGCTGCGCCCGAGCGGTTAGCAGGGCGGCCGCATCCGGGCTTGCCTCCGAATGTGGGTGCAAACGACGAGGGGAACATCCTTCTCTCTATCCCATCGACCTCCGTGGATGGCCTGCTGTCGCCCACGTTCATGCTTCAGCGGGCATGGGACAACGTCGGGTTAAACGCCTTTGTGGACGCGCTCGCAAAGGCAGGCTTGGCCAACGTGCTGGCCCGCCCGAACGTAACCGCAAACTCAGGAGAGACCGCGTCGTTCTTTTCGGGTGGCGAGTATCCGCTGCCCACCGGGTTCGATGACGGCGTCATCGTCTTCGAATACAAGAAGTACGGAGTTCTTCTCGATTTCGTTCCGACGATCATCGACGAGGACAGGATCGAGCTAACGGTCCGGCCCGAAGTTTCCGAACCATCGCAGGACAACTCAGTGCAGGTGGTTGCCGGAGTCAATGTTCCGGTCATCAACGTCCGGCGAGCGGAAACCACTGTCGAGATGGGCGACGGTGAATCCATCGTGATCGCTGGCCTCTTTCGCAGTGCATCCAACGATGTGCAATCGGGTGTTCCGCTACTCAAAGACTTACCACTTGTCGGTGCACTTTTCGGGCATAGCTCGACGCGATCCGACGAGCTCGAGCTAATCGTTACGGTCACCGCCCGGCTTGTGGATGCCGGACCGCTTCCCGACGAGGCAGGTTTGACGGCGACCGGGCGAGTCAACAAGTATTACTATTAGAAGGGTCTGTGTGTTGTTATCTCTCGGTAATATCTTCGGATGCGCACCTTTGTCTACGAGCATTTCTGCTCGATTTTCCCGCGGACCCGACCGTCTCGGTCTCTTGACCGCGCTCCAGAGGATCAGGCCCAAAGTCGAGGACGCATACCGTTCCACTCACTGCCGTTCAGAAACGTCATGTGACATGCGCGTTCAACCTTCACTGTCTGGTCGTTCGATGTATGTCCTAAACGAATTACAGCTAATCTCTAGTTTATGCAGAGTGATAATTCCGTCTTTGTTCACTGGAATACTGACCAGAGAACGGTACAACGGCGTCATGAAGAACGCGCCGGTATTGCGATGAAACCCTTTTGGATTCTCGTCGCTAGAAAAGTGTGGAGTTCAAGTGTCAACCCTAGCTGAAAAGGAAAAGGCAGAATGAATCGACAAGCGAAGTTGGCAGCAGTCCTCTTTTGTATTGGGCTGTTGGCGGTTCCAGGTCTGGCTGGTCAGGCGGCTTCTCAGGAAGTCAAGTATGAGGATATGACTCCCAGCCACGTGTATCAAGTAACGTCTGATCTCATCTCCGAGATTGAAATTCTGCGCGATGCAATGGGCGTTACCGTCTATCCCATAGAAGCCGAGCTACAAGAGGATCGAGCCCCCGTGCACGTGTACTCCAAGTCGCTGGAGGTGATGGAGAAGATCTCCGCTGCGCAAAGAAGGCTCGGCATCGATCCCGCCAAAGTCGGACAGATTCCAGTCAAGAGCATTAATCCGGGAGATGTCTACAGGAGCGTACAAACGAGTCTTGCGGAAGTTCGGAGAATCAAGGAGCAGCTCGTAATCGAGGACCAAATTCAACCTGCTCCACTCGAGGGAGGCAAGACGCCGACATATGTCTACAAACACCTCGGCGATGCTTCGTACCTCTTGGACGGCTTGGTTGGACATCCCGTTGACCCGAATGACGTGTACAACCATATCGTGTTCCTTCACGACGAAATGGAGCTTATTGCCACCAAGCTCAAGGTCGCGCTGGATCTCGATCCGCCTGCTATCGATCAGCGGAAAAGAATGAAGGAAGTGGCGCAGCAGGTCTTGAGAGCCACATTCAAGATCATCAACCTGCAGACCAGGCTTGGCATGGACGCATCGGGTGTGCCGCAGATAACGCTGGTGCGAGTGTCTCCAGCGGAAGTCTATGAAGCTACGAACGTTCTCTTGGCTGAAATGGTCCGAATAAAGGCGCATCTCGACATTCCGCTTCCGCGACAAGAGCATGCGCTGTCCAGAAACAAGAGGCCGCGTGATGTCTTCTCACAGGTTCTCTTGCTGATTAGAAATCTCGATATCCTGGCAAAGGCTGCGGACAACTATCAGAGTGCATAAAAGCCTTTGCACTGGCTAGAGGGCCGGCAAATGCGCAATGAAATAGTTACGCCGCGAAACAAGGTGCTTCGGCCTGGTCGTCGGAGTGGCCGGTCTCAAGGCGTGACGGCGCTATCCGATCGGTGTCGCTTCGTTGTGCAGTGCCGGCTCCTCTTTCTTTCCATACTAGCCCCGAGAAAGCGCGATCGCTTTCAAGGGACCGCAATTGTTTGGAATCCCCAAGATCGATGGTAATGCCGTCTGAAACATTACCTTGGTCGGAGGGAACCGCCTGACGGTGATAGCCTCGGCTCTGGGGTGTAGGTCTGGCATGGCGATCGTAAGTCATTGATTTAGCGCGATTGGCGGGTGGCCGTAGGCAGCCAGAATCGGGTTTTCGTGACAATCGGCCGGTGCAGGGCCGGATTTTGTCACAACGGCGGCATCCAGCAGTGGTGGGTGGGAACGCTCCGCACCGCGAGATGCGGTAGGATGCCGCGCCGACAACCCAACATCAGACCCAACATCAGGAGCGTTCCCATGCCAGTGTCGCAGTCTCTCATCGCCTCGTCCATCGACCTTTTGGGCCTGCCTGCCGAAGTCGCCGAAGCGGTCGCCCAGGTGGTGGAGTTCTGTCGCGAACAGGCTGGGTCTGACCCGTCTGCCGAGACGTTCGAAACGGTTGAGACGGGGCTGCGGGACGCCATGAACGGCTTGGGTTGCAAGCTCCTTGGGGCCTTCGCCGAGAGCCGCGACGACGGTGCGAGCCGGATCGAGCGCGACGGACAGAGCTGGGTCCGGGTGGCGGCGACGCCGAAGACGATCATGACGACGCTCGGTCCCGTGACCTATCGGCGTGCGCGCTATCGCAGCGGCGCGAGCAGCACGTCGCTGGTGCCGGTGGACGAGAGCCTGGGCCTCATCGACGACTACCTGACGCGGCCGGCGGCGCAGCTCGGGCTGATGATGATGGGCCACTGTACGCCGCGTGAAGCGGAGGAGTTCTTCGCGAAAATGGGCGGAATGACGCCGTCGGTGAGCACGCTGCAGCGCCTGGCCCTGAGCATGCATGAGCACTGGGAGAGCGTCGCCCCGGAGACGCTGGCCAGCATCCGTGAAACCCAGGGCATACCGCCCGATGCGGTCACCGCGTCCGTCTCCCTTGACGGCGTCATGGTGGCGCTGCGGGCCGGCGAGGACGGCCGTGCCGAGGCGTGCTGGCGCGAGGCCTCTTGCGGCACGGTCTCCTTCCACGACGCCGAGGGCCAACGGCTGAAGACCCTCTATCTCGGCCGTATGCCCGAGAGCGGCAAGGCCGCGCTGAAAGCGCAACTTGCAAGCGAGGTCGCCCATATCCGCCGTGTGAGCCCGAAGATCAGGATCGGCGCCGTCGCCGACGGGGCCGCCGACAACTGGACCTTCCTCGAAAGCCTCTCGCCCGAGACCGAGGTCATCGACTTCTGGCACGCTTGCGAGCATCTCCGCGTGGCCTCTGACCATGCGGTGGCGCGCCACTGGTTCGAGAAGCACCGCGAAATCCTGCGCCACGACCCCCGCGGCGTCGACAAGGTGATCCGGGCACTGCGCTACCTCCTGGACAGGGCAAAGGGGGACCCGGCCGAGATCGAGCGCGAACTGGCCTTCTTCCGAAAGCACCGCCATCGGATGCGCTACCACGCCCTGAAGGAAGAGGGCATCGCCATCGGCTCGGGTGTGGTCGAGGCGGCCTGCAAGACCCTCGTCGCGCAGCGCTTGAAACGCTCGGGCATGCGCTGGCGGATCGACGGCGGGCAGGCGGTTCTGACCTTCCGCGCCCTGATCAAATCCGGCCTCTTCGACCGGGCATGGGATGCGCTCATGGACGCCCGATCCGGACCAGCTAACGACAACATCAGCCCAACCGAAGTCCTGGCACTCGCTGCTTGACCAAAATGAACCAGCCCATATCCTTTAGCGCCATCACGACTGGCATATCGCCATACGAGAATCACACCCCGGCTCTGGCCAAAGCAGAAATGAATTTCGTCCGATCCAGGCTTGGAAGAATGGTGATCGTTGCCTTGTTGCCAACTCCTGCTATTTCCTCCATCTCCCTTGCCGGCGATACGCGCGGCTTCAGTCCAGCCACGCAAATCGTGCAGAACGCCGGCGAGCCTTCCGAAGAGGCCGCCTATTACCGGCTGAGCACTGACGTGCAGTTCCCCGGATTGCCCGACGCCCTGTCGGAGGTCGCGCCGTGGGATCCGGAAAACACCGACGAGTCGATCGTCGAAGAAAGCGGCGTAGATTTCACCATACATGTGCCGGCTCGGCCGAACGACGACGAACCCATAAAGCCGATTCCGGCAGACATGGGGACGAGTCCCCAGAAGGTAGCCCTTGGGCGCGCTCTGTTTCATGACCCGAGGCTGTCGAAGGACAACTCGACCGCGTGCGTGAGCTGCCACGATCTTGGTTCCGGCGGAGATGACGGGCGCAGGGTCTCCGTCGGAATTGACGGCAAGCTAGGCACGATAAATGCGCCTACGGTCTTTAACGTCGGACTGAACTTCAAGCAATTCTGGGACGGTCGAGCCAACACGCTTGAGCAGCAGATCGACGGTCCTGTGCAATCTTCGGTGGAGCTAGGTAGCTTGTGGCCCGATGTCGTCGAGAAGCTCTATGTGCACGAGAGTTATCCGCAGCGCTTCGGGGCTCTTTATCCGGACGGCATCACACGTAACAACGTTAAAGATGCGCTCGCCGAGTATCTGAGGTCTCTCACCACGCCCAACAGCAGATTCGATCGATGGCTGGGTGGAGATGTGAATGCCATCAGCAACTTGGAAAAACGCGGTTACGCGTTGTTCAAGCATTACGGTTGTGCCTCTTGCCATCAGGGGGCAAACGTGGGTGGCAACATGTTTCAGGTTTTTGGTGTACTAAACGAGTATTTCAAGACGCGCGGAGATATCTCTCAGGCTGACTACGGTCGCTACAATGTTACTGGAAACCCCGTCGATCGACATTCCTTCAAGGTTCCGAGCCTGCGCATGGCCTCTCTTACCGCTCCCTACCTTCACGACGGCACCGCCGCGACTTTGCGCGACGCCGTTGACGCCATGTTCGAGCATCAGCTGGGGCGGGAAGCGCCTGACGAAGACAAGCAGGCGATCATCGCCTTTATCAACACCTTGGAAGGCGAGTCGCAAGAGCTAGACCCATGACATCTACATATCTGACACTAGACAGCCACTTTTCGCTCCGTGCGTGGCGACCAACATATGCACAAATGTCTGAATCTAGGATGCTCGATTTTGGGGAAGGAGCCAAGGAATGATGCGTTCAAAATCCAGCATGGTCAGGTTCTATCTGCCCAAGCCGATTCTGCCTGTCCGCGGGGCGTTTGCTCTGGCTTCAAGCACGGAGGCATGACATGAATGTACCGCTTCGACTGACACTCTCGCTCCTGCTCCTCCTGCTGTCGGCACATGTGCTCTCGCCAATTGCGGAAGCGCAAAATGCTGCATCGGCCGCCGCCGAAGACCTGGCGACAGAATTGGTCCCAAGCGATACGCCGGAAGAAGACAAAGGCCTTTGGGACGGCATCTTTTCGTCTATCGTAGACTTCTTTGTAGATGAATCGCCCGACGCCGAGTCAGATGGTAGTCAAAACTTGCAGCACACTGAGGGGAAGGACCTCGCGGGTCAGAAGGATGTGGAAGCCAGCGCCGTAACAGAAGATGTGCAAGAAAGCGCGCTAGCGATCGAGGGAACCGCGGTTGCGCCCAATCAGCCGCATCGACCCAGGGATTTTCGCTCCACTCAAGTCGCCGACAACGACATTACAGCCAGTCACATTCATCAGGCGACAGTGAACCTCATTTCGGAAATTGTAATTCTACGGAATGCCATGAACGTTACTGACAGTCCGGAGAAGGTCGCCTTTCGCCAGCATCAAACTTCCATACATGCTTATGCAAAGTCGTTGGAAGTCATGCAAAAGACAGCGCGCATACAGAAACGCCTCGGCATGATCCCTGTGGACGTTGGACATATACCGGTGAAGCCGCTCACCCTGATCGACCTACATGAGGTGGTGCAAGCCATCATCGAAGAACTGCGCAGGATAAAGCGGCAGATGATTGTCAGGCACAACATCGAGTTCGCTCCCTTCGTTGGTGGCAAGTCGCCTTCTCATGTCTACGAGAACCTTCTCCATGCCTCGCTCTTGCTGGACGGCCTTGTAGGTCGATCCACCACGCCCAACGACGTGTATGTTCAGGTGCTTCGGGTTCACGACGAGATGAACTTGATTGCCGCGGAACTACAGGTCTCTCTTGACGTGAATCCGCCGACCGTGGAGCACGACAAACAGCCCACGGCGGTCGCTCAACAAGTGATAAGGGCAGCATACAAGTTAGTGGACTTGCAAACCAGACTGGGTATGGATGCATCCAGCGTGCCGAATTTCACGCTTGCAAACGTAACTTCGTCAGATATCTTGGATGTTACCGATTTTTTGCTCGCAGAAGTTGCGAGGTCAAGACCCATCTCAACATCCAGTTGACAGCTAACAGGCTTCATAAAGCTGAAAAAATGACAACCACGGATGTATTCGCGCGGCTACTATTGGTCATAAAGAACTTGGAGACAATCGGCAAAGCAGCAGAACAAGCTGGCTAGCGCTTTGAGTATAAGTTGGAAGATGTCTCTGAGCGAGGGTTCTCTCGTCAGACTTCCGTGATGAGGTCGCTTGGGTAAGGGAGTGCCGAAGGTATGAACATCTCGGCCATTCGAACGAAAGTTTTTGAATATTTCGAGACACGTTTTTGAGAGACGGTGTGAGTCGTGCTGCAATATCCGTTGCGTAGGAGCATGCTATGAAGAAGGTCGGATTCCCGCATTTGCATCCCCGACTGGTCATGCCAATGTTGATCGCTTTGCTCGTAGCCGGCTGTCAGGGGCGGCTCGCACTGCAGGACGAGTATTTTGCCCCTTTCAGCGGGGTGGTCACCGAGGTCAGGGCGGAGACCGAGCGTCTCGTCACGTACCATGAGGCGCTCCAGGCCCTTCGGCGCCCCTGCACGACCAACCTGTCGACCGCTGCAGCCCGAGATGCGATTACTCTTCATGGTCCCGTCCTCGGCGTTACATCCGTCGGCGAAGCACGGCAGCAACCGTGCATCCCCAACGCCCGAACGACCGCTGCCTATGGCAGTGCATCCAACGCCTACAAGCGCTGGGTTGAAGATCGGGTCCGGCCGTTGCCCGACCCGTCCGACACGGCTTCGTCGATAACCGGCGGCTCATGAGTCCCAAGACCGGCTCTTGCCCTGATTTGGGCGTGGAACCCAGAAGTGGCTCTGCCCCCCGATAGCCTGTATGCGCGAGGATTCGCTGCAGACGCTCGCACTTTGCGTGCTCTGCGTGAGGGTCTCGCGGGCCGCAAGGCCAAAATTCAGCGTGACCGTCTTCCGGCGGCCCTTAGAAGTCTGGCGGTCGAACCCGCCGCGAAACTGCTTTTCGTCGACCTTGACGGAGTCGCGGATCCCGAAATTGCCGCGAGGGAGTTAGCTGCAGTCTGCGCCGTCGAAACCGCGGTCATCGCAATCGGTTCGACCGATACTGCGCAATTTGCTCGGTCTCTCTTTCAGTGCGGCATCGCGGACTATCTGCTCAAACCGGTTTCCTCTCTCCAGATCCGAGAAGCGTGCGCGTCAGTGTCTGCCAGTCCCGCTGAGCGGGCTTATGCCGGGCGTGTCGTCGCATTCGCGGGCAGCGCCGGCAGCGGGACATCCACGCTCGTTGCGGCCGTCGCGCGCGCTATTGCCGCCGACGGGCGCACGGCCTCGATCGTAGATCTTGATCCGGTCGCGGCACGGCTTCCCGGATTGTTTGGCATTCCCCCCGCCGACGGGCTGTCGGGCCTTCTCGAATCTCTCGGCAGCCACGCATCCGCCGACGCCGAGCCCGACATCACACTGAATCAGATCGACGACGTGTGCGCACCAACGGACAAAGGTCTATCGCTGGTGGCCTACACCCCTGTCGCCGCACCATTAGAACCGCCGTCTTCCACCGCCGTTTGCAGGCTTCTCGCACATCTCGCGAACCGGACCCACCTGGTCCTGGTGACAGGGTTCCCCGATGGAGATTTGCGATTGGAGATCATGCAGCGCGCCGACGCGCGTGTTTTGCAGTTCGAGCCGACACTTTCGAGTCTGAGCTCGGTCGTGCGCGGCTTGGCCCTGTTGGGAACGAACTACCCGGTAACTCTAACTCAATGCCTTCCGCGAATGCCCAAGAGCCGCTTGTCACCAGCTCATGTGCGTTACGCGCTCGGCGATCGTCGCCCAGACGTCGTTATCCCTTTCGAACCAGCAATTCATGCATTTGCCACCGGTGCCAAGTCCAGACGTACGAGCGCAGTATACCGCAAGTCTATACGGCAAGTGATGAAACGCGTTCTTCAAAGCGCCACCATGATGCCGGGAGACTGAATTAAAACTTCGATTTGCTGTGCCGAGACAATGTTGCAGGATACCATCGCTGATCGTCGAATTTTGTTGTACCGAGATCGGCGATCCCTTAGCGCAACACCGGGAAAAACGAATTCACTACGCGACTTCGTCGATTCAAGCCGCCTGCAGCTCTCCTCCCAACGACGTCTGAAGCATTTGCATTCTTTGTCCAAACATTTCGGCCTGCCTGTTCACGAAGAAGTGATCTCAATCCCTTGCGTCGGCCTACTAGATTTTCTCGAAACACGTGCAGACTACTTCATTAGTTATATCAAGAAGACCCGATCAGGAGGCGTGCCGTTTGGCGCATATGCGTTCGCTTTACATCTTCGGCGACTCAGAATGCTAGAATTGCAAAAACATCAGGCCGCGCGCGAGCGGACGTTGCGCTTCAGTGCGACCTGAGACCGGAACGTTAACGGCGGTTTGTGGACACGCTGTTGTTACGCCCGGGCCGGGTCACGACGCGATCGAGATAGCTGGAGTTTCGAGGCTCTCCTGCTCGACACCCCGGCGGGCGTTTCCCTGCCGCTCAGAAATATGGCGCCAGCCCATCCACTGTGCCATGAGGTAGCAAGGCTTCGCCCAGCAGTCTTGGAGGCTCACGGCGAGCTCCGGTCGAGGGACCTGATAGCCCTCGCTTGGCCGCCGCGCCGAATCGTACGCCCTGCTCTGCTCAACTGGGCGAAGCGCTAAGCGCACGCGTGATGAAGAAAACCCATTTTCTCCACAGAGGTTTATGCTGGCGGTTGCCGTATCAGGTTCGGCATTCGCGGTAGGGCGGGTGCGGTGGATGGAGAACCGTCACAAACGTGACAACGCGGTAGGCTGCATCAGAAGGGGGCGGACGACGAGTTGCCGTCCTGTCAGCAGGCCTCGGACGGGAGCAGCACAGGGATGGGCTGGTGTCGAGTCGCAGTGCATGCCGTCGCTGCGATGGTGCCTCGGTGACAATCGAGCTCGGTCGTCACTCAAATAATATTTTTCTGGCCGTATAATTTACAAAAATAACACAAAAGGAGGACGATTTGGGGTGACATTAGCACCCGGAAATTGCAAAATAGGGCATGGGAAGAAGATTACCGTCACTCAATTCCTTGAAGGCTTACGAAGCAGTAGGTCGTCATGGTTCAGTGGTTGAGGCGGCTCGCGCTCTTAATGTTACGGCCGGCGCTGTGAGCAGCCAAATTAAGAATCTTGAAGCCGACTTAGGCATCAAACTCCTCTCGCGGGATGGTCGTGGTGTTCGCCTGACTCCTGTTGGTGAGCAGCTCCAAATTGGCTTGGAAGCAGCGTTCGCTGAAATCGCTGGATGCATTGAAAGAGTGGCCGATTCGCGTGCAGGCAATCGGATCAGGCTTTATAGCTCACCCATGTTCGCTTCAGCTTGGTTGATTCCACGCATTGATCGCTTCAACTATCACGGAGCGACGATCGATGTGGCAATCGAGGACAAGTGGACATGTCCTGACAGGATCCCTCCAGGCGCCGATCTAATCATTGACTACGGGTGCTTCGACAAATTTCCAGGCTTCGACGTCGAGAAGCTGAGCGACGAGGAGATTTTTCCCGTATGTAGGCCAGATGTGGCACGCCACATCGCGGAAACGAGAAGCCTAGCTGAATGTACGCTCCTGCACCGCAAGGGCATACCGCCCACCGCGAACTGGCCGGGCTGGACGGGCTTTGCTGCGTTCTTGGGGCTGGACGGCATCGACACCAGCCGGGGACTTCGCCTGTCTACGGCGCTGATAATGGAAGCCGCACGCAACGGCAAAGGCCTGCTGCTCACCAATACGACCGTAGCCTATGACGATTTGGCGAGCGGACGTTTGGTGCGCCCGATCGCTGAAGCCATGAGAAACGGCTGCGGCTACTGGATGCTGGCTCCCCAGACGCGGAGTGTTCGCCCTGAAGTCGTCGCCTTCCAGGCTTGGCTGAAGGATGAGATGGGTCGCAGCTCGGGTGGACCGGCCAAGCCGAGTTCAGCGCAATCTCCCCCTGCGCGGATCATGGGTGGTCACGCCTCCGGTGTCGCAGCCAACCGCTGATCCGCACCGGGGTCCGTCAGGCATGAAGCGCCGCTCCTCTGTGAGAACGAGCAGAGTGGGCACGCGAGCGCGGCGCACAACGGGCTGGCCGAGGAGACGCAATCGGCGAGTACCGGTGCAGATTGCAGAACCACGCCTGATCGCTCACTTGGAGACTGGCCCTCGCGGTCTCGCTCTTGTTCCAGCCCGACATCTGGGCCTCTCGTGTGGTTCATCTTCCAGCGGCGCGCGATCGGTTTGGGGTTATCCGTCACTTCCCCGCCATCATCGATCGACTCCCACTCGCAACACGGGCATGCCGCATTCGCTGGCACGCTCGAGCCCACCGGCGCAGAGTGCCAGCTCTGAGTGCGACGAGTTGCTGCCCTGGACGTTCATCTCACCATGACGTCCACGTAGTGCGTCCTGCGTCCGGTCCATCCACCAGTTCGAGAGGAAAGTCACAGAATGAGAACGATTTTAGCCAAGAAAAGAACACACAGATCACGGATTTGGCGCCAGAATGTGCATGTTTCACCAATGATCCGCTTCCCGTTGCGCGTGGAAGATGCAAAGCGCGGGCGGCGGTCGTCCATGTGCGCCCGGACGCGTCGCGAGCGAACCGGACTTTCATTGCCGCAAACAGAGGTAGAGAGAGGTGGCGCGCCTACCTTCCCTGAACTCGCTGCGTGCATTCGAGGCCGTCGCCCGTCTCGGTTCAGTATCCCTTGCCGGCGGCGAATTGTCGGTCACGCCTAGCGCCGTAAGCCGTCACATCAAAGAGCTCGAGGCTGATCTCGGCGTCGCCATTTTGGAGAGAAACGGGCGTGGCGTGCGTCTTACGGTCGCCGGCAAGAGCTTAAGAGATAACCTCTACCCAGCCTTTACCATGATCAACAATGCCGTCGTGCGTACACGCCGCAATCCTCGCACAAAAAGAATCGTGGTCATGGTCGCGCCCGTTTTCGCGAAGTGTTGGCTGTTTCCTCGCCTTGGAAGCTTCAAGCGCCAAGCTCGCAACGTCGATATCGTCCTCGTTGACCGATTCACTGAATCGACCATCGGCGACGCGGATATCGTCGTCGACTGGGGATTCTTTGACAGCGAGGGCGACGTCGTTGCGGAGAGACTGACCCGCGAGACGATCTTGGCGGTGTGCGCTCCCTCGGTCTGTCAAGACCGAACTCTCGCCGGAGCAACCCTCCTTCATCGCCATAGTTTCCCGCATCGCTACGATTTTCCCGACTGGCCCACCTTCCTGACCAGCGCAGGGCTGGAAGGTCGCGAAGGGATCGACCCGCATGCCGGCATCAGTCTTAGCGGAGGGCTTATCATGGACGCTGCGCGGGAAGGATTGGGCGTCGCACTGACCCCCACCACGATTGTACATGACGACCTCGCATCGGGGCGCCTCGTGCGGCCCGTCGACGAGACCCTGCAGAGCGAGTTCGGCTACTGGCTCTTGATCCCCAAAACGATGGCCGACGTGTCGGAGGTCAGCGACTTTCGCGCTTGGTTGCTGGACGAAATTGACCGTTCCGTCGGCCGACTCGCTCAAGACAGTGACCGTGCGTAAAGTGCGCGATCCGTAAGTGTCTAGGGACACGTTGAGGTAGATCAGGTCGATCGAAACACAAGTCCGCTGCCATTGATCAGTCCGGTGTTGCGGGAGCGGACCGACGACGCGGATGAACGACCGGATCACCAGTCCCTTACCTTTTCGGAGGCGATCGAAAGTCTCTCAAGCTTGGCGACCCGACAACTCTCGCTTTCGGCTAGTTGCTGAACTGGTGCGCAGGCACGCGCGGCAGCCATCGCCGTCGACAATGCCCGGAACGGTTCCGTACCGCGCTCGTCATTGCGAACCGCCCGGTCATCTTCTCCGTTCTCCGAGCGTCGCCGAACCGCGGGCAAAACCAGCATTTGAAAGGCTTTAAATGATTTCTTCGTACCTAATTTGATTAATACGATGTCTTTTCTGTAATTATTTGACTGGATCGTTTACGATCCGGCCGGATCGTCGGCACCCTAGGGTCCTGACTGTCCTGTGCCGCGGCACGCCGGCGCTGGGCGATCGAAGGTCAATCCAGGCCGTATCCGGGGAGGAGAACCCGTTGAGCGAGCCGACCGAACCGGCGCGGCAGATCGAGACCCTGCGCGAACGGATCTCCGCACTCACCGCGGCCTTCTTGCGCATCAGCACGAGCCTCGACCTCGACACGGTGCTTCACGAGATCGCTGAAACCGCCCGCGCGCTGACCGGCGCCCGCTACGCCGTCATCACCACCATCGACGACGCCGGGCGGCTCGAGGACGCCGTCCTCTCCGGCTTCACGCCCGAGGAGAAACGTCAGGTGGTGGAGTGGACGGACAACCTGCGGGTCTTCGAGGTGCTGCGCGATCTGCCCTCGCCGCTGCGGGTGGCCGACATGCCCGCCCATGTCGGCGCGCTCGGCTTTTCCACCGACGGGGTGATCATCAACACCTTCCAGGGCACGCCGATGCGCCACCGCGGCGCGCAGGTCGGCAACTTCTTCCTCGGCGAGAAGGAGACGGGACCAGAGTTCACCGACGAGGACGAGGAGGTAATGGCGCTGTTCGCCTCGCAGGCGGCGGCCGCGATCGCCAACGCCCGCACCCACCGCGACGAGCGCCGCGCGCGGGCGGACCTCGAAGCCCTGGTCGAGACCTCGCCGGTCGGCGTCGTGGTGTTCGATGCCCGATCCGGCCGTCCGGTGTCGTTCAACCGCGAGGCGCGGCGCCTCGCCGAACATCTGCGCATGGCGGACCGCCCGGTGGAGGAGCTGCTAGACATAATGTACTTCCGTCGCGGCGACGGCCGCGAGGTATCGCTCAGCGAGTTCCCCATCGTGGAGGCGCTGAGCATCGGCGAGACGGTGCGCGGCGAGGAGGTCGAGCTATCGGTTCCGGACGGTCGCAGCGTCACCGTGCTCCTCAACGCGACCCCGATCCGTTCCGACGACGGCGAGGTCGCCTCGATGGTGGTCACAATGCAGGATCTGGCGCCGCTGCAGGAGCTGGAGCGGCTTCGCGCCGAGTTCCTCGGCCTGGTGAGTCACGAGCTGCGCACCCCGCTCACCTCGATCACGGGCTCCGCCTTCACCCTGCTCGAAGAGTCGGCCGAGCTCGACCCGGCCGAACGCCACGAGTTCTACCGTATCATCCACGATCAGGCAGCGCACATGCGCGGCCTGATCGGCGACCTGCTCGATGCGGGACGCATCGAGGCGGGCACGCTCTCGGTCGCCCCCGAACCGTCCGAGGTGGCCGCGCTGGTCGACCGGGCGCGGAACACGTTCCTGTCCGGCGGTGCCCGGCACACCGTGCACATCGACCTGCCGCCGGACCTGCCGCCGGTGATGGCCGACCGCCGACGCATCGTACAGGTGCTGAACAACCTGCTCGCCAACGCGGCACGGCACTCGCCGGAGTCCGCCCCTATCCGGGTCTCGGCCGAACGCGACAGCGTCCACGTCGCGGTCTCTGTCTCGGACGAGGGAAGGGGCGTGGCGCCCAAGTTTCTGCCCCACCTGTTCCGCAAGTACGGGGGCGCCGGCGGCGCTCGGGCGATCACGGGCACAGGCCTCGGGCTCGTCATCTGCAAGGGGCTGGTGGAGGCGCACGGGGGCCGCATCCGCGCCGAGAGCGGCGGTATCGGCCAAGGCGCCCGGTTCACCTTTACCTTACCAGTGGCGAAGGATGTCGCGCAGAGCAGGTCCGCCGGCCGGCGCCCGAGCTCGGAACCGCCCGAGGCCGCCCGCATCCTGGTCGTCGACGACGACCCGCATACGCTGCGCATCGCGCGCGAAGCCCTCGCCAAGGCCGGGTACACCGTGGTGGTGACCGGCGAGCATACGGAGCTCTCGCAGATCATCCGTACCGAGAATCCCCGCTTGGTCCTGCTCGACTTGATGCTGCCGGGCACCGACGGCATCGAGCTGATGGCAAACGTCCCGGAGCTCGCCGATCTGCCGGTGGTTTTTATCTCGGGCTACGGCCGCGACGAGACCATCGCGGAAGCCCTGCAGGCGGGCGCCGCCGACTACATCGTCAAGCCGTTCTCGCCGACCGAGCTCACCGCCCGGGTTGGCGCGGCCCTTCGCCGCGTCGCTCGGCCTGAGCCCTTCGAGCTCGGCGCGCTCGCCATCCACCACGAGGAGCGCCGAGTGACGGTGGCCGGGCGCGAGGTCGAGTTGACCGCGACCGAGTACGAGCTTCTGCGCGTGCTCTCGCTCGACGCCGGACGGGTGGTGACCTACGAAGCCCTGCTACGCAAGGTCTGGAGCGGGCGCGAGGCGGGCGACCTCGACCTGGTGCGCAACTTCGTCAAGAAACTCCGCGCCAAGCTCGGTGAGGACGCGGCGAACCCGACCTGGATATTCAACGTTCGCGGCGTCGGCTACCGCATGCCGAAACTCGGAGAGGACTAAGTTCCTTACCGACAAAGGATCGCTCACTTCTGCCTCGACGAAGAATGCAGAGTGCAGGGTCGCATTTCCAGGGGGCCGGTCCCCGCGATAAGCACCCGTGAAAGGAATGGGGACGATCATGCCGCGCCACTTGGCGCTCGCCGGGAGCGGCATGAGCGCGGGATCGCCGCCAGCCACCTGCGGGCACACGCGCCACCGCGAAGAATCCGAGAACCGGTGACGGTATCGGGCCGGCGACGGGGACGACACGTCCCATTCGAACCGGCTCACAAGGACGTCGTTATTCGCCGGGCGGGGCCATACGGTAGCCGACGCCGCGAACGTTGAATATCCAGGTCGGGTTCGCCGCGTCCTCGCCGAGCTTGGCGCGGAGCTTCTTGATGAAGTTGCGAATGAGATCCATGTCGCCGGCCTCGCGCCCACCCCAGACCTGGCGCAGCAGCGCCTCGTAGGTCACGACCCGTCCCGCGTTGAGCGAGAGGACGCGCAGCAGCTCGTATTCCGTCGCGGTAAGCGTTACTTCGCGCCCGGCAACCGTGACCCGGTGCGACTCGTAATGGATGGCGAGCGCGCCGAGCGCGAAGGGCTCGGGGCGTGCGACGCGCCGGAGCGCCGCCTCGACCCGGGCAATGAGCTCGGTGGGCGAGAACGGCTTGACGACGTAGTCGGCGGCGCCCGCCTTCAACGCCCTCGCGACGGTCTCGTCGCGGCCGTAGCCGGAGATGAAGACGACCGGCAGGTCGGCGAGCTCCGGCACGCTCTCCATCAGCGCAATACCGTCGGTTCCGGGCAGCATGAGGTCGAGCAGGACAAGGGATGGCTTCTCGGTCCGGATGATGTGGGAGAGGTCTGCATGGTCGCCCGTCACGAGGGGGGCGTAGCCCGCTCCGCTGAGGATGTCGCGCACGTAGCGAAGGGTCTTCGGGTCGTCGTCCACCACCAGGATGCGGGTGGGCTCGCGCGGATCGGACGCCGGATCGGCGGAGCGGCGGCCGGAACGGGGGGCTTCGCCTTCACGGGTGTCTTCGACCGCCAGCAGGGTAAAGGTGAAGCGGCTGCCCTGGCCGGTGCCGCCGCTCTCGACGCGAATGCGGCCCCCGTGCGCTTCCACCAGTCCCTTGCAGATGACGAGCCCGAGGCCGGTTCCTGCGGTCGCGCGTTCGCCGCCAGCGGAGCCGGCGTACTTGCGGAACAGATGCGGCAGCTGCCCGGGCGCGATGCCCCTGCCTTCGTCCGAGACCGAAATCGAAACGTGGACGCCGTCGTGCTCGGCCGAGATCTGGATGGGGGAGGAGTCGGGCGAGTGGCTCGCGGCGTTGGCGATCAGGTTGTTCAGAACCTGCACGATGCGCCGGCGGTCGGCCATCACAGGCGGCAGGTTGGGCGGCAGGTCGATGAGCACGGTGTGCCGGCCGCCGCCGGAAAGGAAGGTATTCCGCGCACGGTCCACGAGCGCGGCCACATCCGAGGGTTCCGGCGAGACCGAGAGCGTGCCCGCTTCGATGCGCCCGGCGTCGAGCAGGGCGCCGATGAGGCCGCGCATGTGCCCGGCCTGCTCGTGGATGATACGATGGAACTCGTGCATCTCGGCCGGATCGAGGTCCGCCGACTCTTCCAGAAGCGTGGCGGCCGAGCCCAAAATGGAAGTCAGCGGGGCGCGCAGCTCGTGGCTCACCAGGCCCAGGAACTCTGCGCGCAGCCGCTCCAGCTCGTCGAGCGGCGCTAGGTCCTGAAGGGTCACCACGACTGAGCCGATCCCGCCGCCCTCGGCGGGGATGGGCGTGGCGTTGATCAGCGTCCTGACGCTGCGCCCGTCGGGCACCGAGAGCACGACCTCCTCGGCGCGCAGCGTCTCGCCGGTGCCGAGTTGCTGCGCGATGGGGAACTCGCTCAGGGACACCTCGCGGCCGTCGGCCCGGCGGAACGAGACCACCTCGACCAGCTCCTCCGCCGGGCGGCCCGCCGTGCGCAGGCCTTCGGCGATGCGCCGCGCCTCGCGGTTGACGGAGACCGGGCGGCCGCTCTTCGCATCGAACACCACGACGCCGACCGGCGAGGTCTCGATCAGGGCCTCGAGGCCGGCCCGCGCGCGCCGCTCATTTCGGTGCGTCCGCGCGTTGGCGATGGCGGTCGCCGCCTGCGAGGCGAACAGAACGAGGATCTCCTCGTCCTCGTCGGTGAACGCGGGCGCGCCTTCCTTCTCGGCGAGGAAGAAGTTGCCGACATGGATGCCCCGGTGGCGCATCGGCGTGCCCTGGAAGGTCTTGGAGCGCATCAGGTCCGGGGAGAAGCCGAGGGAGCGGACCAGGGCGGGGAGGTCGGTGAGTCGGATCGGGCCGGGCAGGTCGCGGAAATGCGCGAACAGCTTCGGCCCGTCCGGCCAGTCGACGAACTGGCGCCGCTCGTCGGGGGTGAAGCCCGAGGTGACGAACTCGCGCACCTCGCCCGCCTCGTCGATGGTGGTGATGATGCCGTAGCGCGCGGCGGTCAGCGCGCGGGCGCTGTCGGCCGCCTCCTGCAGCACGGTGGTGACGTCGAGGCTCGCGCTGATGCGCAGCACCGCCGCGCTGAGCGCCGAGATCCGCTCGCGCAGCGCCTCGACCTCCTGCCGCGGTTCGCTGGTCTCGTTCACGACCTCCTCCTTCGCTGACCCGGTCCGCACTCCAGTTCCCGCAGCCTACGGTCGTCCGCTGCGGCGCACGGGACGCACGCTCGGCGAGGCTTCGACTGTGCTGGCGGCACAGGTGCGCCGTGGCCAACGTGCTCCAACATTTACGGAAAAAACACCAACATGACCGAGTTTGGCACACACAATTTACAAATAGTTCGGTAAGAATTCACCTCCAGGGCGCTCGTTCGCGCGTGTCGCGCGCGCAGCAGCAGGAATGGCAGGACGCTCTCCATATGTCGGTTCTAGGTGGCTCTGGTTCGGTGGATATCAGACAAGCGGCTTCAAGGGACACGAAGGGCAAGATGACACCACGCCGCTGGAACGAGGCGGGCAACCGACGGTGACGGCGTCGTGCCGAACGTCGGTCCTGGTGTGGTGCTGCCGAGGGTGGTGGGTTGGTGACCAACGCGAGCCGTCGAACGATGCGGATACGCGAATTCGTCGCCATCCTCGCGGGTGTTGTGGTCGCAGGCGTCGCGTGAAACCAGCGTCGGGCCATGCTTGGTCGCGACAGAGACCTGGGCTCGATCAGCGAGCGCCTTGCCCTCATCAAAGGCCTGCTCCGGGGAAGCTGGGCCCTTTCGGAAGAAGAGGCATTGGCATCACGGAAAGGGCGGGAGCCTTTGGAGCATCAGCTCGATCCCTGTCTCGGCTTCCGTCCCTTGGGGCCGTCCGCCTCGTTCCTGCGGTCGCGGCGGGAACGTCCTTACTGGCGGACGGCTCCATCTCAAGGTTCGGTCCCCAATATTGGTTCGGGACGACTCGGCCGCCTGCCCCATCCTCGTGACGCCTTGTTGTGCTGCCTTGGGCGGGCGGCCGCTTTTTTGGTGTCCACCAGCATGAGGGTCCGTTCTGCCTGCGGTCTGGCGGTATCAGCCGCCCCCTCCCTCGCGGTCTACGGCGGAGGCAGCGACCCGGATTCGCAGGCGGCCCTCACAGCCTCGGCACCTCCGAAATCGTACTTGGCGACGCCGAGGACGGCAGGCGTTGCGTACGGGAGGTGAGGTACGGCGGGCTTCAGCGATGGAGGTCACGGCAATGGAGGTGAGCGCAGATCGGGAGGACGGCATCCTGTCCGTGCGCGTGCAGGGGCGAATAGACGGCGCCAACGTCCGGCAGTTCATGGAGACTGTCCGATGCGCCACCGAAGACGGCGACCGCGCGGTGATCATGGATTTCGAGCGGCTGGTCTACATCAGCAGCTCCGGGCTTCGGGCCGTGCTCATGACCGCGAAGAGCCTCCGGAGCCGGGACGTCGGGTTCGCGCTGTGCTCCCTTTCCGACGTCGTCCGTGCTGCGTTCGGGACCAGCGGCTTCGACAGGATCATCACGATCCATCCGACCAGGGCCGACGCGCTGGCAGCGCTCGACCGTTGACGCGGTCGTTTTGTACCTCGGAGACCCTACCTGTTGTTCGGTGCGTAGATTGGACGCCGATCGGCGTGGCAACGTGTTGATTCCCTTTGATTCCGAGGAATCAAACGACGGCGACCAACAACACCCTGGGGGCAATTGCAGGCGGGGGCCACCAAGCCCGCTTGAGTGCAGGATATAACGGGGTAAATGATTTGGCGTTGCTTCTGAAAACGACTGTATATCAATAAATTATCCGACTCTAGCTGGTAGCGGCGGCAGGATTTGAACCTGAGAGATCAGGCTATGAAGCCCCCGGCGTCTCCATCCCCCCGATAACGCGGTCGGGCTCAGCTCCCATCAAGGCCTCGATGCGATCCACGATACGCTGAGCGGGTTCGCGCAACTGCCCGATCGTCCAGTCGGTGGCGTACCCCTCGGTGACGTCGCGGGGCGGCGCATGGTTCACCAGGCGCTTGGTCAGGGCGTGCGGCAGCATCAGCTCCCGCTCCGCTACGGTGATGAAGTAGTTGCGCATCCCGTGGAACCAGAACTTCGCTCCCCCGGCCTCGCTGATCCGGCGATGGAAATACGTCAGCTTCACGAAGTAGCCCGTCCGGCTGGTGGCAGAGGGAAACACCCAGCCGCCCTTCAGGTGACCGCTCTCGCCCCACCGACGATCGAGAATGGCTGCGAGCTGCCGGGTGATGGGCAGCTCCAGCGGCGCCCCCGTCTTGGTGTTGTCCACACGGAAGACCAGCGCCTCCCTGTCTACACGATCCCAGCGGAGCGGCATCACCTCGCCGCGCCGCATCCCGGTGTACATGCCGAACCAGAACACGTCTCGAAGAGCCGGGTTGCTCACCACGGTCATGGTCTGCCGCGCGAGCGCACAAATTCTTTGTACATCAATAGCTTGAGAGACAACACGGACACGAGTGAGGTGCCCGATCAAGGAAAATATTCACCAAGTAAGCACCCCGAAGTAAACTCCCGACCATTCCTGACCTCCAATCGTGCACACGTTCGGCGTAAGCGTGGTAAGCGTTCGGGGGCAGGGGGATTTTAGCGATTCTTCAGGATCGGGATCGGCATTGGCCACCCGCCCGGCGCCAGCCAACACAATGGCGGTAACGGCCGCCGCAATGGTCAAGCTCTTCACGCTGTCGTTGCACTTCTCATCTGCCATGGTCTGCCTCATCGGTGGTGGGTGAAAGGGGCAGCCGGGAAGAAGCTCAGAACCGGCTGCCCCCCTGGTCGGTGGACGGCGCGTGAGATAACCGTCGACCGCCTCCCGTCTGCAGTTCAGTCCTCGTCGCCCACTATCGGCTCGGCGCGTTCCGATCAGCGGAGGGACTCAGCAGAGAACGTCGCCACCGCTCGCTTGTCGCCATGGACGAACCATGTGCACTGGACCAACCGCTTCCTCTGATACTCCGCCGCTGTAACGACGGTCATGTGCGGGCCGCCCGACTTGAGTTGCACGGTGTCCCCGACCTCGAACTTCTCATCCGCCATGACACTATCCATAAGGGGATTTCCTTGGTGAAAGCGGGCCCGCGCACAGAAGAAGCTCGAATATTGCGCGCGGGTCCGAGGCGCCGGAGCGAGCACGAACGACGGTGCCTCATTCCGATGAAAAAAGCCCGCGTGCAGCGAGCACGCACCAACTGCACGCGGGCTCAGGCGTCCGCATGGCACTTCCTGAGGACGGATACGAACGCCGAAGCGCCCGATGCGGAACGCATCAGAATGGCGGGACGCCGTTCACAATCTGAAGTCGTACTCGAGGGTCGGCCATTCGGCCTCTTCGCGGGCGGGCGGTCTCACCCCTCGCGCCGGACGTTGATCGGGCGGAAGAACGCGCGGCGGACCGTCTTCATGGACGCGCCCGGCATGTCGTATTCCCTCTCCCGCTCCGCCTTCGGCGGCTGGTAAGCAAAACCGGGCGAAGAAGATGTTGACATCCTCCGGTGCCGCTCCCTCGCCCATCACCAGTGTGTTGCCCTTCGCCCCAAAGAACTCGTCGATCAGCCCGGAGGTTGCCGGCCACCGCCCATCGTCGAGTGCCGCTATTACGGGCGTGACTTCACCACCGGAGAGATGGCGCTGCTGCACGCGCTGATCGCTGCTTCACCGCCGCCAACCCGCCGGGCCCTTTCGAGAGAGCTTGCCGGCGCATCGGCTGGTTCAAGCCCGACGGCGGTCTCAAGGACATGATGGCCCGCGTCACCACGCTGGCTATGCACCGCGACGGCCTGATCACGCTGCCGCCGCCCAAGTGGGAAAGGGGCCGACCCAAGCCGATCGTCTTAGGGCCGGACACCGAACCGCCGCTGTTCCCAGCGCCGACGGCCCTCGATGACGTTCGCCCCCTCGACCCGCGCACCGTCGTGCGCGGCACCCGCCAGGGCAAGCTGTGGAACGAGTTTGTCGCCCGTTACCACTATTTCGGCTACAAGACCCTGGTCGGCGCCCAGATGCGCTACGCTGTCCACGACCGCGACGGCTGGCCCGTCGCCATGCTCGGCTTCAGCACCGCCGCCTGGAAACTCGCCCCGCGTGACGCCTTTATCGGATAGACGCCGCAGAAGCGCGAGAAGAGCCTGCCGCTGGTCATCGACAACCCCAGGTTCCTGATCCTGCCCTGGATCCATATCCTCAACCTTGGCTCGCACATTCTCGCCACCGTCCGCCGCCGCCTGCCCGAGGACTGGGCCGAGCGCCATAGCACCACCCCCGTGCTCATCGAGACCTTCGTCGAGACGCCGCGCTACACCGGCGCCGTCTACAGCGCCTCCGGCTGGACCCGTGTCGGAATCACGCAGGGGCGCGGGCGCTACGACCGCGACAAACTCTATGACAAGCCAAAAAAGGACGTCTGGCTCCGGCCGCTCCTACGGGATTGGAAGCGAACCCTAATTTTTCTATATTCACATCAGCCTGGTGTGGGAGCACTCGAACATTCAGCAGGGCTCTGAGGGGCTGACCCTCGGCTTCAGTTACGAGGTCGCAGACCCATTCCATGTCTTCGGCGGTTTGCAGGGAACTGACATTGATATTGGCCAGAACGCCGAAGGAGACCGCAATGGCAATCTCATCGGCGGAGGGATTCGGTATATCCAACAGACCTTGCCAAGGGGTCTGGACGAGTATGGAGATCATCAGCACGCAGAAGCACGACGCGGCAGTGCGATACATTGGCATAACTTATGAGCGCTATGAGTGTATTTTCTTGGACGCTATGTGACTAAATCGCATAGATTTTTCCCTGTCTGGATTCGTACCGGTCGGTCGGTGCCGCGGGCTTACCGAACATGGAGGGACAGACATGGAGAATTCGCGGTATGTGGGAGCGCGAACGGGCACGGCTTGGCTTCGCCGCAGGGGCTATTTTGACGCCGGCCGGCGGGCGCGCGACGGTGTCTGTAAGACCTTGCGAACATCCCGCGGAATGGGATCGGCCCCGCGTTCCGCTTGACGGAATCCGGCATCCATGACTTCGGAATCGAGCATGCCGGCGGGATCTTCGATGCCGCCCGTCTTCGTTACCGGTTCGGCCGGGCATGTCGGCGCCAACCTCGTGCGCCGGCTGCTCGACGAGGGCGTGCGGGTCCGAGTGTTGTTGAGACACGAGGACAACAACGAGGGCCTGGAAGGTCTCGAGGTCGAACGCGCGTTCGGCGACATTCGGGATCTGGATGACATCAGGCGGGCGATCACGGGATGTCAGGGCGTCTATCACTGCGCGGCCTACGTCTCGACCATCGAAGGCAACCGCGCCCATCGCCGCGACGTGTTTGAGTGCAACGTTCTCGGTACCCGCAACGTGCTGCAGGCGGCGCGGGAGGCGGGGGCCGGCCGGGTGGTGGTGACGGGCTCGTTCAGCGCGGTCGGATACGACCTGGACGATCCCTCCGCTCCCAGCAACGAGACCATGCAGTTCTACCCCATGGAGCGCACGATGCCCTACGAGCGCAGCAAGTCGCTCGTCGAGCAGGAGTGCTGGCGCGCGGCGGCATCGGGGCAGGACGTGGTGGTCGCGACGTGCTGTGCGGTGGTGGGGGGCGCCGACTTCTTCCCCTCGCGACTGGGAAGAACCCTGTGCGACTACACCAACGGCAAGCTCCGTGCCTACGTCGATGGCGGTTTCGAGTTCGTCGCGGCGCGCGACATCGTCGAAGGGCACGTGTTGTGCATGCACCACGGTCGCTCGGGCGAAAAGTACATCTTCAGCACCGAGTACCAGACCATCTCGGATATCCTGGATCTCTACGAGGAGGTCTCCGGCGTCCCGCGGCCGCGCCGGCGAATTCCGACCCGCCTCATGCTCGTCTTGAACGAAGCCGCTACGCGGAGTTAGCGGCGTAGAGTTCATTCATTTCCGAGGCGTCGCGGGTGCCGTTTGTTCTGTGCGTTCGCTTCCCGGTTGCGTCAGTGGCGCTCCGCCCGTCGGGTGGCGGATCCCCAGCAGCCTCCCGATCACCAGTGGTTAGCATCGACCCCTGCGACGGACCGTCGCCGGATCGGTCCGGCGGCGCGCCGTCGCGATCCAGGGAGATCGATAATGACCGGGACCGCGTGCGACACGAACACCGTCACCCCTCTTCGCCAGCGCATGGAGGAGCAGCTCCGCATCGCCAATCTGGCCGCGAGCACGTCCAAGGCCTACATCTGCGAGATCAAGAACCTGGCCAGGTACTACGACGCCTCGCCGGACGAGCTCGACGCCGAGCAGGTGCGCCAGTGGTACCTGGGGCGGATCGACAAGGGGCTCAGTCCGGGCACGACCAACGTCTCCTTCGCCGCGCTGAACTTCCTCTACATCGACACACTCGGCTGGCCTGACCATGTCGCCGGCCTGCGCTCCCGCAAGAAGCCCGGCAAGCTGCCGCGCTACATGTCGGAGCAGGAGGTCGAGCACCTCATCCTTGCGACACCCGACCTCCGCCACCGTGCTGCCATTGTCACCGGCTATGGCGGCGGGCTCCGCATCTCCGAGACCTTGGCCATCAAGGTCGGCGACATCCTGTCGGAGAAGAAGCTGCTGCACATCCCCTCCGGCAAAGGCGGCACCGAGAGAATGGCACCGTTGCCGGACATCGTCATCCACTACTTGCGCGTCTACTACAGGAACATCTGGCCGCGTCCGACGAGCTGGCTCTTCTACGGCGTCTCGCTCGACAGGCCCATCGCAACGGAGACCTTGCAGGCCGCCTTCAGGAGGGCGCGCGACATTGCCGAGCTCGACCGCAGCTACACCTTCCATTGCCTGCGCCATTCGGCGGCGACCCATCTCCTCGAGCGCGGCGGCGATATCGAGGTGATCCGGGACATGCTCGGCCATCGAAGCGCGAACACGACCCGTCACTACGCCCGCGTCACCGGCAAGATGTTCGAGGGCCTCGACCACCCGATCTCAGGCTTCGCAGCGTTGCGCAACTGACGGCGCGTGGAGGCCGAACGCGCGGGCGTGGCGGAGATCTTCCGCCGCGCCGGCGCCGCTTTCCGTGAGCGCCACAAAGGGCGCATCGACGCCGCCCGGCTCAAGGTCATGGGCGCCATCGAGGCGTGCCGCACCGCCGTGCTCGGCGGCCACATGTACGCCTGCGAGGGCTGCGGGCGCGAGCATCCGCTCTTCAACTCCTGCCGCAACCGCCACTGCCCCACCTGCCAGGGTCTCGCCGCCAACCTCTGGAGCGAGGAGCGCGCCGGGGACATCCTGCCGGTGCCCTACTTCCATGTGGTCTTCACCCTGCCCAAGGAGGTTGCCGCCATTGCCTTCTGCAACCGCAGGGTGGTGTTCGACATCCTCTTCCGGGCCGTCGCCGAGACCCTGCGCACCATCGCCGCCGATCCCCGCCACGGCGGCATGCGCATCGGCGGCACCGCGGTCCTCCATACCTGGGATCAGAAGCTCCGCTTCCACCCGCACCTGCACGTGGTCGTGCCCAACGCGGGCTTCGACGTAGACAGTGGCGAGTGGAAGACGGGGAGCACCACCTTCCTCGCCCCCGTCAAGGTCCTCGGCAGCCTGTTCCGCCGCCTCTTCCTCGAGGAGCTCGCCCGCGCCCACGGCCGGGGGGACCTGGAGTTCCACGGCACCGTCGCCCACCTCGCCAATCCCGGCGAGTTCCACGCCACGCTTGCCGCCGCCCGGGCCAGGGACTGGGTGGTCTACGCCAAGCGGCCCTTCCGCGGGCCTGAGCAGGTCTTCCGGTACCTCTCGCACTACACGCACAGGATCGCCATCTCCGACAGCCGCATCGTCTCCTTCGACGGCGAGACGGTCTCCTTCCGCCACCGAAAGCCCAAGGCGCCGGGGCAGAGAAAGCCGCGCTACGGCATCGCCACCGTGAGCGCCGACGAGTTCATCCGCCGCTTCCTGAGGCACGTCCTGCCGGACGGCATGCACCGCACTCGCTACTTCGGCATCCTCGCCAACGGCTGCCGCGCCAGCACGCTGGAGAGAGCACGCCAGGCTCTCGGCGCCCTCGGCTGCGCCGCCCCCGAGGGAAGCGTGGACGGCGCTCGGGCCGAGCCCGACGAAGAGCCCGAGATCGGCACCGCGCCCGTGGCCTGCCCCCACTGCGGCGGCGTCATGCGCCTCGTCCGCGAAATCCGCCGCCGCCATGAGCCCCGCTCGACGCGCGGCCCGCCGGCGCTGCCGCCGACCCACAGGGGGAAACCGTGAGACGCCCGCTCGCTTCGGCCCCGCGCAACGGCGCCAAAGCGCCGACGCACGACCGAACCTGTCTCCGCTTGAGCCGGGCTGACAGCCCTCGGCTCACACCCCGCTCAGTCCTCGCAGCGTGCGCCCGCATGCCTGCCGAAAGACCGGCGCGAGCGTCGATTTTATGCGCAACTCTGCTGCCGGTGGATGCCGCCTGACGCTGACATCAGCGCACTTTCCACATAGCTCAACTTCGCCTCTCGTGGCCCGCGGCTTCGTTCAAAAGGGTTGGGCAGGCTCTCGAGAGAGAGCCTGCCCAACCCTTAACCTTTGCCGAAATCGCGAGCTTCTATCTGAGTCGGGTTCACCCGGGCTTTCCCCAGCGCTTCACCCCCGGCGCCATACGCCTGTTGCGAAAGTGCCGCCACGCCGACATCTCCAAGGCGAAACGGGAGCTCGGCTATCGGCCGACCGGCCTCCGTGCCGCGGTTCATGAGGCCTATGCGTTCCACTACGGCCGCAACAAGATCGCGAACCCGCACGCGAAGCGCCCGTGCGAGGACGCCGCGAGTCGGCATGTTACGCGTGAGGAGGGTGATCCCGCGCCGGACCAGGGCATGCGGATGATGGCAGGCGGGAGCGCGCCATGAGGGCGGCGCCCGCCGCGCCGCCCGGCTTCGAGGACGCCGGCAACCTGCGCCAGCAGGCTCGCGCCGCGGGCATGGACCCGAATTACTGGTATCCGGTCGAGGAATTGCGCCGGATCAAGCCGGAGACGGTGATCGAGGTCGTCTTCTGGAAGCGTTCCATCGCGCTCTTCCGGGGAAAGGACGGCACCTTCCAGGCGGTCGAGGATCGCTGCGCGCATCGCCAGCTCAAGCTCTCCCTGGGCGACGTGCAGGGATGCCGGCTCGTCTGCGCCTACCATGGCTGGGAGTATGGCGGGAAGGGGCGTCCCGCCGGGGTGCCCCATGATCGCGAGGGGCGAAGCTTTCCGAATCTTGCGCTCAAGACCTATCCGGTGAAGGTCCGCTACGGTCTGATCTGGCTCTTCCCGGGAGATCCGGCGCTGGCGGAGGAGCGCCGGATTCCGGACATTCCTGAGCTCGAGGGATCCGGCCGCTGGGCCTGCGTGCCGCTCTGTTTCACCTGGTCGGCACACCACTCGATGGTGATCGACAATGTGAGCGACTTCACCCACGCACACCTGCACCGCCGCTACCGGCCCTTCGACGGGGCCACCCTCACCCGCTGCGAGACCCTCGGCGACAACGTGCATCTCGCCTACGACACGCACGTGGGGCGCGGGCGCATCTCGGGCCTCTTCGTCGATCATCGGCGGCTCAACACCAACCGCATGGAGCTTTGCTACGAGTACCCCTACCAGTGGTCGAACACCGACGACGCAATAAAGCACTGGCTCTTCGTGCTGCCGGTCGACGAGCGCACCAGCCGGGTGTTCTTCCTGTTCTATTTCAAGTCGCTGAAAGTACCTCTGCTGCCGGTGCGCATTCCCCGTTTCGCCATGACCGCGGTCATGAAGGTCTCCAATCGCCTGCTCATCGCCCCCCTGCTCACCCAGGACCGGTTCGCGCTGGAGGCGGAGCAGGAGGGATACGAAAGACACTGGGACGCCCGTCCTGTCGAGTTCAATCCGGTGGTCAGGGCCTTTCAGAAAGTGACCGTGCGCAAGTGGCAGGAACATCTGGCGCGCGGGTCGGAGAGCGGCGATGCCGCCGCCTGAAGCGCTCAACCTCTCGTCGGCGCTCTCGGGCGAGACCCTGCTCGAGGCGGCGGCGATGGTGCTGGGGTTCATCGCCCTCCTCTTCGTGGCTTCGCTGCTGCTGCCGGGTCGTCGGATCACGGGCCCGGATGCCGACGGGAACGAGCGCGTCTACAAGCTCAACGGCCTCGCGCTCTATCTGATCGTCATGATTGCGGCGTGCGGCGCGCAAGCCTCCGGCGTGCTCTCCCTTTCGGTGCTGCATACCCACTTGCTCGCCCTGTTCGTCGTGGCGAACGGATTCGCGTTCGCCCTCTCCGGCTGGCTCTACCTGCGCGGGGTGCGAAAGCCTCATGCATCGCCCAGATCATGGCGGGACTTCTTCTACGGGGTGGACGCCGCTCCATCCTGGCTCGGGCTGGATATCAAGCTCTTCAGCTACTGCCCCTCCCTCATCGGCCTAGCGCTCTTCAACGCATCGTTTGCCGCCGTGCAGTACGAGACCTACGGCGAGCTGACCCTGGCGATGATGCTCTACCAGACCTTCACCTTCCTCTACGTGCTCAACTACTTCCAGTTCGAACAGGGGATGATCCATACCTGGGACATCGTCCGCGAGCGCTTCGGATGGATGCTGGTCTGGGGCGATTACGTGCTGGTGCCCTTCTTCTACTGTCTCCCCGGCTGGTGGCTGGTTCACGCACCGGAGCCCTTGTCTCCGGCCGCCGCCGCCGGGATCGTCGTGCTCTTCGTTTTCGGCTTCTGGCTCTTCCGCGGGTCCAATCAGCAGAAGCACCGCTTCAAGCGCGATTCCAACGTTAGGATCTGGGGCAAGCCCGCCCGTACCCTGGACGGGCGCCTCCTGGTCTCCGGGTTCTGGGGCATCGGCCGGCACCTCAACTACACCGGCGAGATCTGCGTCTACCTCGCCTTCGCCCTGACCACCGGGCTTACGTCCTGGGCTCCCTTCCTGTTGCCGGCGTGGCTAGCGGGCTTGCTGTGGCACCGTTCGAGACGCGACGAGCGCCGCTGCCGCGCCAAGTACGGCGAGCTGTGGGAGCGCTACACGCAGCGGGCGCGCTTCGCGATGCTGCCCTTCATCCATTGAGAGCGGAGATGGCCAACCGAACCGACAGCATGGCGACCCTGCCTACGGCGAATCTGCCGCCGCGGGCAGACGAGCCCCTTCCCGAGCTTGCGGGCCGCTGGCCGCTGATCGGCCATTTGCCGGAGTTCCAGAGAGATCCGGTCGCCATGTTGAGCCGCGGCTGGCGCGAGCACGGTGAGCTCTTCCGCTTCCGGCTCGGTACCCGCGCTTTCGTTCTCTTCTCCGGTCCCCAAGCCCACGACTTCTATTTCAGGACGCCCGAGGAGCAGTTGAACGCCAAGGCCGTCTACCGCTTCACCGTGCCCATCTTCGGGCGCGGCGTGGCCTACGACACCTCCCCCGACATCATGGCGGAGCAGCTGGGCTTTCTCTTTCCAGCGCTCCGTGAGGCGGCAATGCGCAGGTTCGCCCTCGTCATGTTCGATGAGGCGCGGCAGTTCGCCGACGCCCTGGGCGAGGATGGGGAAATCGATCTGCCGCACGCGATGAACGAGCTCACGGTCAAGATCGCCAGCCGCTGCCTGATCGGACAGGAAGTCCGCGATCGGGTGGATACCGGCTTTGCCGAGACCTACCACGACCTGCAGAAGGGCATTAACACCCTGGGATTCTTTCTTCCCAGGCTTCCCGTTGCGTCGCATCGAAAGCGCGACAGGGCCCGGCGACGGGTGGCGGAGCTCTTCGGCGGGATCATGGCGGCGCGCCGGAATGCGGGGGCCAGCCCCGACGACTTCATGCAGACGCTCATGAACGCCCGCTACAAGAGCGGCCGCGCCCTGAGCGACGACGAGATCACGGGGATCCTGCTGACGGTGCTGTTCGCGGGCCAGCACACCAGTGCGGTGCTCGCGACCTGGACCGGTCTGGAGCTGCTCCGGGCGCCGGCGTACCTGGCGCGGGTAAGAGACGAGGTGCAGGACGTCTATCGCGAAGCGGGGAGCATGAGCATCGACAGTCTCCAGCGCCAGCCGGCTCTGGAGAATGCCGTCCGCGAGTGCGAGCGGCTGCACCCGCCGCTGATATTGCTGATCCGCAAGGTGCTCGAACCCCTGCGCTACGGAGGCCGTGTCGTGCCCGCCGGCTCCATGGCCATGGTGTCGCCGGCGGTCTCTCACCGCTTGCCCCACATATTCGCCGACCCGGAGCGCTTCTTCCCCGACCGTTTCGCGCCTCCCGCCAGCGAGGACAGGCAACACCGCTACGCCCTGATCGGCTTCGGCGGCGGCAAGCACGCGTGCATGGGTAAGAACTTCGCCTACATGCAGCTCAAGGCGATCTGGACCGTTCTGCTCGATCGTTTCGACTTCACTCCCAGCGGCGCGTTTCCGCGTCCGAACTACGGCAGCTGGGTGACGGGACCCGAGAGACCGTGCCGGGTCCGCTACCGTCGCTGCGCGCAGCCGAGCGTCTTCCGATGAGCGGCGCCGCGTCGCGGCGTTACGACGTGGCCATTGTCGGCGCGGGGCCGGTCGGGAGCCTGTGCGCGCTCGCTCACGCGCGGAAGGGCGCCCGGGTGGTTCTGCTCGAAGCGAATCCCAAGGGGTCAGAGCGCCTGGCGGGCGAATGGCTGCATCCACCTGGGGTACAGATACTGCAGGACATCGGGATCGGGCTCGACACCCTGCCCCGCAGCGCCACGGGCAGGGGTTTCGTGGTGTTCCCGGAAGACGGCTCGGAGCCGATCGTCCTTCCCTACACGAATGGCTCGCAGGGTCTGGCTTGCGAACACGCCTTGCTCGTCTCGACACTGCGGGAAGCCGTCGAGAAGGAGGCGGATGTGGATTTCTTCACCCATGCGCGGGTGAATGCGGTCGAAGACGAGCGGCTGTCCTACAGCAACAACGGCACGGTTCACACCCTCGACGCCGCGCGGATTGTCGGCGCCGACGGCCGGGCGTCGATCGTGCGCCAATCCCTGGGCCTGTCGACAGACCCGATGCTCTGCTCGCGGATGCTGGGGATCACGGTGAGCGACGTGAGCCTGCCCTTCGAGGGTCACGGGCATGTGCTGCTCGGCGGGCCGGGGCCGATTCTCGCATACGGTTTGGCAAAGGGTTGCGTCCGGATCATCGTCGACGTTCCGCTGGACCGCTGGACACGCCAGGACCGGATCGGCTTCCTGACCGAATCCCATGCCGTTCTGCTGCCGGAAGCTCTCAGGCCGGGGTTCGTCGAAGCGGTGCGGGCGGGGCAATTCCACGTTGCGGCCAATCAGCTGCGGCCGCGAGTCACATACGGTACCCCGCGTCGTGTGCTGATCGGCGACGCGGCCGGGCACTACCATCCCATGACGGCGGTCGGCATGACCCTCGGTTTCGGTGACGCGCTTGCCCTCGCCGAGAGCGGCAGCTTTCGCGAGTTCGCCGCCGGGCGTTTCCGGGCCACCCAAGTGCCGGAGCTGCTCGCCATGGGGCTCTACGAGGTCTTTGCCGATCATCGGGCCGAGGCGGTGGCGATGAGACACGCGGTCTACCGAGGATTGCGGACAAACTCCTATTACCGGGACCGGACCACGCGGATACTCGCCTGCGAAGACCGATCCGCGCTCGAGATGGGTCTCGCGTTTTTCGCAACGGCGGCCCGTGCGGCGGCCGTGGAGATTCCGCTCTCCTTGCGCCGGTTCGCTCCGCGTCGGGGCCTGAAGATCTTCGGGGCTCTCACCGTTCGTCTCTTGTGGCTCCTGCGCTGGGCTCTGCAGTTACGCCAGTCGAGACGCCAGGGCGGGCGGAATGACGAGCGAGCCCTGGACAGCCTGGCCCGCGCACTTTTGCACTCCATGCCGCCGCGGCCCCACGCTTCCGGGTCCGGCCGGCCGAAGGACTCCGAGGCGCCCGATGCCGGTCCGGCTCTGGGGAGCACGACCGCGCACCTCCTGAGCCTCCAGGGCGAGGATGGCGGCTGGGAGGGCGAGATGGTCTGGTGCCCCATGCTCACCGCGCAATATGTGCTGCTGCACCACATCATCGGGCGGCCGCTCGAGCCCGGCCGGCGCCGGCGCGTGCTGCGCTCGTTCGAACGGACCCGTCTCGAAGCGGGCTCGTGGGGTCTGCACGAGCACTCTTCGCCCCACCTCTTCGTCACCGCCCTGGTCTACGTCGCGGCCAGGCTGCTCGGGGTCGAGCGGGACGATCCGCTGGTCGAGCCGGCCCGGCGCTTCATCCAGGCCGAGGGGATCGTGGGCATTCCGAGCTGGGGAAAGTTCTGGCTGGCGCTGCTGAACCTCTACGACTGGCGCGGGGTCAACGCCGTTCTGCCGGAACTGTGGAGCCTGCCGCGCCGCTTGCCCCTGCATCCTTCGAATTGGTACTGCCATACCCGGCTCATCTACATGGCCATGGCGGCGATCTACCCGCACCGCTTCCAGGCGCCCGTCACGCCCGCGATCGCGTCGTTGCGGGAGGAGCTGTACCCCCATGGCTTTGCCGAGGTCGATTTCTCCGCCGCCCGCAATCGCCTGCGGGAGGCCGACCTCTACGCGCGGCCGAGCGTGTGGCTCAAGGTTGGATACAAGATTGCGCGCGTGTTCAATCGGCTCCACGGCAAACGCCTGCGTGCCCGATGCACGGAGGCGATCGTCCGGCAGATCAGATGGGAGCTGCAGACCACCAGCCATACGAGCATCTCTCCGGTGAGCGGCCTTCTCAACATGCTTGCCCTGTGGCTGCGCGATCCGGACGACGCCGATCTGCGCCAGGCGCTCGCGAAGCTGGACGACTGGATCTGGGAAGACGAGGAAGAGGGTGCGCGTGTCGTCGGCGCGAGAAGCGCCTCGTGGGACAGCGGCTTCGCCTTGCAGGCGCTGGCGGCGGTGCCCGCGTTCGGCGGGGTAGGGGACGCGCTGCAGCGCGGCGCCGACTTCCTGCTCGGGGAACAGATCGCCGCCAGCTTCGAAGGGTTTCGCGAGGCCTATCGAACCGACCCCAGGGGCGGCTGGTGCTTTGCCGGAGGATGGCACGGCTGGCCGGTGAGCGACTGCACTGCGGAAGCGGTGCTCGGACTTCACGCCGCCGGTCGCGGTGCTGCGCACGCAAGCGCGTTGCGCGATGCGGTCGGGTTCATGCTGCGCTGCCAGAACCGCGATGGCGGCTTCGGCAGCTACGAGGCGCGACGCTCGGCTTTCGGTCTGGAGTGGATGAATCCGGCCGAGATGTTCGGCGATTCGATGACCGAGCAATCCTATGTCGAGTGCACCGCGTCCTGCCTCGCGGCGCTCGCCGCCTGTATGGAGGACGTTCCGCAAATCGCGAACGGAGCGGTGACGGGCGCCATGTCCAGGGCCGGTGCCTGGCTTCGCTGGACCCAGGCAAGCGACGGGTCGTGGCGCGGCGTATGGGGAGTTCAATTCATTTACGGCACCCTCTTCGGGGTCAGGGGTCTTCTTGCCGCCAGGGCCGGCCCCGGCGATCCGGCGCTTCGCTCGGCCTGCCGCTGGCTGCTGGAGCGCCAGCGAGAAGACGGCGGATGGGGCGAGCACCACAGCGGATGCCTGACCGGCCGGTATGTCCCGCACGACGAAAGCCAGGTCATCCAGACCGCGTGGGCGTTGATCGCGCTCCTCGAGGCGGGCGAATCGAACTGGACCGCGATTTCGCGGGGCGCCCGCTTTCTGCTCGACGCACAGGACGCGGACGGGACATGGCCCAAGCAGGACATGGCGGGCGTCTTCTTCCGCACGGCGCTCCTGGATTACGTGCTGTATCGACAGTATTTCCCGCTGCACGCGCTCGCCCTCTACGAGCAGCGCCGCCGCCAGCGGCTGGGTCTCGCCGCCCACGCTCCGTGTGCCGCCGACACGTCGCCACCCCCGCCCGAAGCGGCTGCCGCCTGATCCCCGTCCAGAGTATGGGTGGTCTCGCGCAGCGCCGCGCGGACGAAGGCCCGCTTCGTTCAGTCGCGCGGGCGCCCGGGTTTGCGGGCCAGGAAAAAGAACATCGGCGTGAAGACGCCGGACTTGCCGCCGTCCACCAGCGCGTCCGCTCCCGCATTCAGGAGCGTGCTGACTGCGCGGGCGCCCTCGGGAAAGAGCCGCAGCCGTTCTCCCACCCGCAAAGTGAAATTAGTCAGAACGCGGCCGACCGGCGTGCGCGGAATACTCGAAAGACTGAGGTCGCGGCCCTGCAAGGAACGGTACCACGGCATCTCCGGGTCCGCTTCGGGTGCGCGGTCGCGCGCTTCCAGGAGCTCGAATCCAGCCGTCTGCAATGCGGCGGAAACTTCCGACGTGGTCGCGATATCCGGCAGCCCATTCCCGGCCATGATATCGTTTTTTATTCGCCGGTGCTCCGTCTTGCCGGTATCAAATATGTCGGTAACGCACCACTCGTAGCCCGCGAAACAGGCCCCCGGACGCAGCACGCGCAAGACCTCGCGGAACGCCGCTGTCTTGTCGGGTGCGTGGGGCATGGACTCGATCGCCATGGCGGCATCGTAGCGGTCGTCGTCGTCGGGAATCTCCATGTAGTCACTGTGAATAAAGCGACATAACGACTGGACATCCCGAGTGTGCAGTCTTGCGCGCTCGATCTGGTAGGCGTTGTTGTTGACGCCGACAAAGCTCGCCCCGAAATGACGGGCCAGATTGCCCATCGGTCCGCCGACCCCGCATCCCAGATCGATTACTTGCATACCCGGCTTCAGGGACAGCTTTTCAGCGAGAAAATGCTGGTGTCTGAGCAGCGATGCCTTGAAGCTCTCGCCCCGGCTGCGGGGTGCGAAGTGAAAGGATTGGCCCCAACCGAACTCGTAGAAGTCGGTCGCCAGGTCGTAGTAGCGACTCACGAACGAGCGATAATGCTCTTTCCTGTGCTCCAGGCCGGCGTCAAAGATTTCGGTGTATCCATCGACCGTGGACTTTACTTCGTCCGGGGCGAGGCCCGCGAGGGAGCGCGCTTTCGATCGGGTGGCGGAGGTGCGATTCATGGGCACATTCTGCCAGAGCCGCACGTCGTCCCCAAGACCGGAAAGCCATGGGAAACTCCGATGCCTCGCTTCATGACGCCGATATCCACGGAGTCCCAGGCGTAGCGCCCTTGTTCGGGGCGTCGAACTTTCCACAGGGTACAATGGGGCGAGAGGCAACGCCGCAGCGCCAGAGAGGATGGGACCACATGGCCGAAAAGCAAGCCGCGCAAACCCGTTCGGGTCGCGACACCCACCGGACTCGGTTGGCGATTGCGCCGGTCGTATTCACGGGGCTGGTCATCGCAATTCTGACAGCGTCCGGCATCGGTGCGCGCTACGGCGTCCGCGGGGATTTCGACGTCATTCATGCACTGCTGATCCTCTTCTTTTCCATCAATCTGGTGATCTGCCATTGGGAGATATGCCTGTTCTTCAACCGCGACTACATCGAGAAGCGCGCCCAATACTGGCGCGAACGCCGGCGGGAAACGGGCCGGACACCAGCCGCCGAATTCCTTACTGGAAGGGTTCCCTTGACGCGAATATTGTCGTCGACGATGTGGGCGGACGTCTGGGCCACGTATTCCCAGTTCGACAGTTCCTACGCGGACCGGCGCACATACGGTTACAACGTAGATATCGCCAACGGCTTCGTAACGCCGGTACCGACGCTGATCCTCTTTGCCGCCTTCACCGTCGATTTCTTGCCCGCCCTCGTCGCCGGCATTATGGGAGCGATGATATTCTGGCAGTTGACCTACGCGACGTCGGTCTACTGGGTCAGCTTCTTCGTGGCCAATCGACAAAGCCGCCTCGGCCGAAAGGATATGTACATCTATATCTGGGCGCTGAATTGCCCGTGGGTGCTGTTCGCCCTGCTGGGCCTCTACGTCTCGATTCGCCTGATCGTGAACGGCGACTACAGCGTTCTCGGCTATTGATCAGGGGTTCGCCCGCGAAGACACCGATCAAGGCCGCTGATCTCGCCATGACTCCAGGTGTTGTCTCACAGCGAATGTCCCAGCAGACAACGACCGCGAAGAGTATAGTCTAAGAGTCTGGCCTATAATAAGATATTGATTTTCAGTATCTTACCAGTCTTCTGGTGAGGAGTTGAACACTGGCGATGAAGAGCCACGCTTGGGCGGTGGCGACGGTGGCCTCGAAGTCCTTGGCGAGCCGTCGATTGCGGTTCAACCAAGCCAGTGTGCGCTCGACCACCCAGCGGCGCGGCAGGATATCGAACCCTCGCGTACCAGCCGGGGCTGGACAATCTCCAGGGTCCACCGACCGATCCGCTCCAGAGCCGCCGCGAGCCTGAGGCCGGCATAGGCACCATCGGCGAAGACGTGACGCAGCCAGGGGAAGGCGTGGCGGATGGACGCAAGCACCGAGGGAGCGCCGTCGCGATCCTGGATGTTGGCGGCGTGGACCTGAGCGGCAACCAACAGGCCGCCGGTGTCGGTGAGGATGTGGCGTTTGCGACCCTTGATTGTCGGACGGCGGGGCGGACGGCATCGCCATCCCGCGCTCGGCGCTATGCGCCAGCATCATCCTTCCCGTATCGTGTCGCGATACGTCAAGCGTTGCTGCGCTCCGCCATCGCCCGCGCTCCGCCCTCCCTGCCTGTGGCCAACGCCCTTCCGTGTCACTTCGCCACTGCACCGCCAGACGCCAATTGTCAGCGCTACGCCCTCGAATGATCGCTCGAGCCTGCGCTCTCGCACCCGGTCTGCGCATCGATGGCGCTCATGGTGGTTCGCACCGGATTCGCCAAGGCGGCCGCCATCGCCTTGTCGCTCATCCCCGCTGAATCGGAGCGCTTCGCCACTCTCTCCCCGCGCCCCGATTATCTCGACACTCTCAAGCAGCTACGAATAAGCGCCATGCCGCCCCACCTTGCCATCCAGGAAGGTGCACCGTTCAGGTGAAGCGCCCGGACCGATACTATCTCTTGTTATTCCCGCCGAGCGACTCGCTACATGATGTATCTCGTGGTGAGTGAAGCACGCGAGAGAGAAAGTAACCCGCCACACCTGTGCAAGCTGACGCTTGCGGGAGCGAAACGGAGCCGCCTGACTGGCCATGGAGGCCGAACGATATAACACCTGTACAAGGACTTGGCGTGCCCCTTCACGCAGTCGCAGCTGGCCATGAAAGGCTGCCGGCGTCGGGTATTGCTGGTCAGGCCCCGGCGGTCATGAACGCGTTCGCCCAACGGTTCGGGAACCTGCCGCCATGGTAGCGACCATCGGTCAGATGGCGTCTGCCGAATACTACCTGGAGAGCAACGCTCGTTCCGGCACCCCAACGAGTACTACACGGCGGCCGAGGAGCCGGACGGCACCTGGTTCAACCCGAAGGGCCTGTTCGGTCTGGAGGATGGGGCAAAGGTCGACAGCGGCCACTTCCATCGCCTCTACTCGGGCTTCGCTCCTGATGGATCCGGCAAGCTGGTGCAGCGCGCCGGCAACCCGGACCGCTCCCCCGGCATCGACATGACGTTCTCGGTGGACAAGAGCGTGTCGGCACTGTGGGCCATCGCAGAGCCGGAGATGCGCGAACGGATCGAGACAATGGCCGTGGCCGCCGCCAGGGCGGCACTCGACGACTCGGTGCTGAAGCATTGCAGCTACACCCGCGTGAGCGAGAAGGGGGTGACCCGGCCGTTGGAGGCGGACTTGATGGGCGCGACCTTCGTCCACGGTACCAGCAGGGAGAACGACCCGCAGCTTCACGTCCACTGCACGATCTTCAATCTCGCGAGGACCCGCGAGGACGGCAAGTGGCGGGCGCATCACCAGTACCCGGTCTACAACTGGAAGAAGGCGGCGGGCGCCCTGTTCCGGGCCTATGTGGCGTGGGAGCTGCAACAGAACCTGGGCGTCAGGATGCAGCAGTACGGTCCCAACGTGGAGTTCACGCGCATCGTGGGCATGCCGGAGGACCTGCAATCCTTCTGGTCGAAGCGCAGGAAGGCGATCGTCGCCAGGGCGGGGGAGCTGGGCATCCCGTCATTGGGCAATGCTGCCCGCATGGCGGGGGTGAACAAGCTCACGCGCGAGGGGAAGTCGCACGACAATGACCCGGAGGTGAGGCACCGCCGCTGGCGCGGCGAGGCCGAGGGTTTCTGCGAGCGCGAGGCGCTGATCGCCTCGGTGACCGGCCATGAGGTGAGGATCGACCGTGAAGAAATCCGGGAGCTGACCGACCGGCTCGACGATCTCCCCGCCCATCTCGCTCGCGAGGAGGCGGTGTTCCGGCGCCCGGACATGGTGGAGGCGGCGGCGAACGCGGCGGCCGGTCTGATGGGCCGGGAGGCGGTGGGGACGGCCATCGAGCGGCTGCGCCGTAATCCGGAGATCGAGCGGCTGGAGCCCAAGAAGCCGACGGCCGAGTCCCGCGCCGGCATGGCCCACACGGAGGTCTATTCCACGCGCCACAATCTCGGCCTCGAGCAGGCGGTGCGCGACATGGCCGAGGCCATGGCCGAAGATACCGGCCACGGCCTGCCGGAAGGGGCGGTGAAGGAGAGGTTGGAGACCCTGCTGGAGCAGGGATATCCGCTGAGCCAAGAGCAGTCGCTGACGATCCACCATGCCACGGTGAAGGGCGGACGGGTGGCAGTAATCGAGGGCGCTGCGGGCTCGGGCAAGACCACGACGCTCAGGCCCATCACCGACCTTCACAAGGAGCACGGCTACGAGATCGTGCCGACCGCCGTGGCCTGGCGCACCGCCGTGGCCCTCGGCGACGACTGCGATGCGCGTGCCTATTGCGTGGACAAGCTGCTGAAGCTCGCGGCGAAGGACCAGGTGGAGATCGGCAAGCGCACGCTGATCGTGGTGGACGAGGCGGGGATGCTGTCCACGCGACAGGCGCATCATATCCTGCAGCTCTCGGAGCGCCACGAGGCGAAGGTGGTGTTCGCTGGCGACACGCGGCAACAGCAGCCGGTGGAGGCAGGGCCGGGACTCAGGCTGATCCGGGACATCGCCGGTAGCGTCCGCGTCGACCGCATCAGGCGCCAGAAGGCGGACCTCGAGGACGTTCTCGTCCACGTCCACAAGGAGACGCCGGAACAGGCGCGCTTCCGGGCAGGGCTGACCAATCCCCAGGAGCGCGACGCGATTCTCGCCGACTACGAGGCGATGGAGAAGAAACCCCTGTTCACGCCGTGGCAGGTGGCGGTGTCGGAGGCGCTCAGGGACGGAGAGGCAGAGCAGGCGATCGAGGCGTGGCATCTGCGCAACCGCTTCCATCTCTGCCACGACGAAGAGAAGACCCTGACCAAGCTCGTCGAGGACTGGGAACGGCATGTGCGTGCGGAGCCCGATGCCTCGACGGTGGTGCTGGCTCGCACGCGGGCCGAGGCGCGGGCGCTGTCTTGGCTCATGCGGCTGCGGGTGCTTGCGCAGACGCCCGATGCGAAGCGTGCCGTGATCGAGGTGAGCCGGGGCCTTGACGGGCGCGTGACGGAGCCGCTGGAGATCGCCGTGGGCGATCGCATCCGCATCGGCTCCACGCAGTGGGAGAAGCAGCTCTTCAACGGCACCGTCGTCACGGTGGAAGACCTCGAAGTCCGGCGTGGCGACGACACCGCAGTGTCACGCAAGGCCCGGAACCGGCTAGCCGGCGGACGCAGGGACGGCAAGACGAGCGCGTCCGAGAGTTCGGGGAACGAGTCGAAGGCTGAGCCTTCCGTCCACATCACGGCGCGCACGGACGACGGCAGGCGTGTCGCGTTCCGCCACGACGAGATCCGCGACTGGCACGACAACGTCCGGCTCGACTACGGCTATGCGATGACCATCGCCTCGGCCCAGGGGCTGACCGTAGACCGCGCCTTCCTGCTGGTGGACGACCGTCCGGCGCGAGAGACGATCTATCCCGCCGCGACTCGGCATCGCGAGGGAATCGACGTCTATGTCAACTGGTCGCAGCTCGCCTTCGACATCGCGGGAAGACGGCCCGAGGACGAGGTGGAGCGCCCGGTCCTGGACAGTGACATCAGGGCTTACCTTGGCGAGCGCTGGTCGCGCTCCGAGCCCAAGGAGGCGGCGCTCGACTACGTCTCGGACGGCGCGTGGCGCGATGCGAGGGAAGGTGTCGCGGTCGACGACGAAACCGTGATTCTGGCTGGTGATCACCACACGGCCGCTGGCCTTCTCCAGAACCGGATGATTGGCGCCATGATGGCTGAAAGGCATCTTGGTCACCTTTCCGCCAAGCGCCAGGGACAGGAGTTGATGCCCCAGGCAGATGCCGAAGAACGGCAGCTTCCGCTCGAGCAGGGTCTCGATCATGGGAACGGTGTACGGCGCCACGGCCATCGGATCGCCGGGACCGTTGGACAGCAGAATACCGTCGGGATCGTGCGCCAGAATGTCCCTCGAGGAGGCTTCTGCCGGCACGACGGTGACGTCGATATCCCTGCGAACGAGGTTGTCGACGATGTTTCCCTTGACCCCGTAGTCCACCACGACCACGCGCGGTTTCGGTGCCGTATCGCCGGTTCCGGCACCCTGTATGTCGATACTTTCCGCCACTGTCGCGCTGCAGGCCATATCCTGGCGGACGAGGAAGCGCTGGATCGTGCCATAGCCGAAGTCGAGCCCGCGCCCGGCGAGCAGGCGGCGCAACTCCTCGATGGTGACGTCGGGGGTCTCAGCCAGCACGTCGAGGATCAGCGCACGATGCGCTTCGATGCGAGCGGAGCGACGGTCTCCGCCCAGTGCTCTCGGGCGAGACTCGCCCTCAACACGTGCCCGCCTGCACCAACGGCTGACACTCGCCGCACTCACACCAAAGCGCGCCGCAACGGCGCGGTGGCTCACGCCCTCGGCCACCGCCTCAGGGACCCGAACCCGAAGATCAAGGGAAAGCGCTTTCGACATGTCTGCCGGCCTCCCTCCCGGCAGACAGTGTGAAGCACAAACCAGACGCCTTGGGAATCCCTTTCGATTCAGTCAGATAGGATTGTGCTCTAGGCTCCGAAAGCTGATCACCGCCGCCGACTATCGAGGGAGTCAGAGCCACTTCCGCCGCCTCGTCGCCCGCGAGCGGCCGAGGCCTATCTACGCCTCAAGACCCTTCCCGGCGAGCAGGCCCAGGTCGACTGGGCCCACTTCTGCACGGTGAGGATCGGTCGCGCGGTGCGCCGCTTGATGGCCTTCGTGATGGTGCTGAACTACTCGCAGCGGCTCTTCCTGCGCTTCTAGCTCGACGCCGGCATGAGCAGCTTCCTGCGCGGCCACGTCGCGGCCTTCGAGGCGTGGCAAGGCGTGCCGGGCGAGCTCTGGTACGACAACCTCAAGCTTCGCTTTCCCGAACTGCCAGACCGACAATCCTACCGGCCCCAGCGCTCTGGCCAGCAGGTAGAACGGCCAGAAGTCTTTGGCGAGGAGGGGCCCCACCTCCCCACATTCGCTAACTTGTTTGCGGTTCTTCGATGAAGCGTTCCGCGGTTTGGGTCAGGCGCCGTCGGGACGGTTCGGAGAGGGATTTGGAGATCTGGTTCCATTGGTCGATCACCTCGGCGAGGGACAAATGGGGTTCGATGGCTCGCACGCCCTGGTTGAGCATGAACCTGAAGTCACGCCAGGCGCTGTGCGGCCGGCAGCGCCTCCAGGCTGTATCCCCAGGGGGAAACCGTGCCGGCATGACGGATCAGCTTTTCCACCAGCAGCGCCACCAGGAGTTTGCCGTAGAGCCACGCCTTGGCGCTCTCGTCGTCGTATTTGGGCAGATGCCCCAACTGCGCCAGAGACTTGAAGCGCTTGAAGACCAGTTCGACCTGCCAGCGGGTGCGATCCCACTCCAGGACCTGCGCCGCGCTGAAGGCCGCTTCGGGAAAGGTCGTGAACACGATGACGTAGCGCGCGAACTCCAGGGTTCGCGGCCGAACCTGCTTGCCCTTGCGCCCGGCCTCCTTGCGCAGCTTGCGCTGCGCCAGCCTGATGGCTTCCTGCGTCTTTCTGATCGCGCACACGCGCCCCGGCACCGCGATGCCGTCGCCGACCGCCAGCACGGGCCAGGATCGCACGCTGCCGACCCGCTTCAGCGTCGTGACGTGTGCAAGCAGGTCGAACGGCGCGCCGTCGCGCGTTCGAAGCGACAGCGACCCGGTGTTCACGCGCACGGTGACGTGACCCCCCGCAGACACCACGTGGTGGAGGCCCGCAGCAGTCGAGTACGCCCGGTCGGCGAGCACAAAGTCGCCCTCGCCGACCGGGAACTGCGAGAACGCCTCGCCCGTGCCCCGTCCCTCGCTCGCCGTGAGCTTGAAGAAGTCGCACGCCAGCGACGGAAGGCGCACGCTGTAGTGCAGGCGCCACAGCGCCCCGGTCCGGCCCGGCTCCTTCACCGTCGTCGCGTCGAAGGCCCTGACCTGGAACCCGCCAGCGGCCGACATCGCCATCCCCCGTTCGCGAAACAGCGCGACGCACAACGCGTGAAGCCAATCCCCCGACTTCCTCAGCCGCTTCAACAAGGCCACGTCGGACAGATCGGCCAGGTTCGCCTTCCGGGCACGCACCACGGTCTCGCGCAGCGAGTGTCCGCAGGCCAGATGCAGCAACAGCGTGCGCAGCAGGGCATCGACCGACTTGTCCTTGCGCAGACCCTTCAAGGCCCCGGTCTCCCGTGCCAACTCCCGCCAGCCCTCGGGCAGAAACAACGACACCACTTCCCACTCCTCGTCCATCCGCCAAGCCTCCCCGCAGCGCGCACCAACCCACAATACGGAGTGCCGACATGACAAACAAGTTAGCGCTTATGGGGACAGGGGGAGGTAGGCATCTTTGAGGAATTTCGTCAGCGTATGGCGCTACCACTGGCCGGGCGCTCGCGCATGTGACCGGAGAGTCGGTGCTCGATGAAGCGCGAGAGCAGGATGAAGAAGTAGCTCATCACCAGGTACATCAGGCCGGCCGTGATGTAGAGCTTGTAGGGCTCGAAGCTGCGGGCGACGATGATGCGGGCGACGCCCGTGAGATCCAGCAGCGTGATGATCGAGACCAGCGAGGTCGCCTGGAGCAGGAATACGACCTCGTTGGTGTAGGCCGGCAGCGCGAGGCGGAAGGCCTTCGGCAGCACGATGCGCCGGTAGAGCAGCGTGCCCGAATACCCGAGCGCCCGCGCCGCCTCGATATCGCCGCGCGGCACGCCCTGGATCGCACCCCGCAGAATCTCGGCGGTGTAGGCGGCGGTGTTGAGGGTGAGCGTCAGCACGGCGCAGAAATAGGCCTCGCGGAACAGCACCCAGAGCCCGATCGAGTCGAGGAAGGGCCGGAACTGGCCGGAGCCGTAATAGACCAGGAAGAGCTGCACCAGCAGCGGGGTCCCGCGGAAATAGAAGATGTAGCCGTAGACCGGCATCCACAGCAGCGGGTTGGACGAAAGCCGCATGATCGCGAGCGGCACCGCCAGCGCCAGGCCGATCGCCAGGCTGATGACGGTGATCTCGACCGTAAGCGCCGCGCCGTCCAGCAGGCGGGGCAGGCTCTCCCATATGATCGCGAGGTCCATCGCCGATCGCCTCAGGCCCGGCGTACGCCGCGGTTGGCCCACGCCTCGGCGCGCCGCTGCACCACCATCGAGACGATGGTGATGCCGAGGTAGAAGAGCGAGGCCACGAAGAAGAAGGTGAACGGCAGCTTGGTCGCGCCCATGGCGATCTGGGCGTTGCGCATGAGCTCCGGGAGCTGGATCACCGAGATCAGCGCCGTGGCCTTGATCAGCACCATCCACACGTTGCCGAGGCCGGGCAGCGCGAAGCGCCACATCTGCGGCAGCACGATGCGGCGGAAGGTCAGCGCGCGGCTCATGCCGATGGCGCGCGCCGCCTCGATCTGGCCGCGCGGCACGGCGAGGAAGGCGCCGCGGAAGACCTCGGTGGCGAAAGCGCCGTAAATGAAGCCGATGGTGACGACACCGGCGACGAAGGGGTTGAGGTCGACGATGATCTCGTAGCCCGCGCCTTCGGCGATGTCCTGGATCAGCGTGGGCACGCCGTAATAGACGAGCAGGATGAGCAGCAGCTCAGGCACCCCGCGGATGACAGTGGTGTAGGTGCCTGCGGCCCAGCGGCCGGCCCATGCGCGCGAGAGCTTGCCCCAGGCGCCGATGAGGCCAAGCGCCAAGGCCACCGCCATGGCCCCGAGCCCGACCAGGATGGTGAGCTCGAGGCCCTGCCACAGCATCCAGCCGTAGCCCCTGAGATCGAGCATCGGCCCGACCCTTTATCCGTTAGCGCCCGGTTTCGGGGGTACGCATGGCTCGGCGCAGTGTCCTCTTCTCGTCATGGCCGGACTCGTTCCGGCCATCCACGTCTCTCCGTCGTGCACGGCTGATGGAGATGCCCGGAACAAGTCCACTGCTGTCCGGTTTAGCTTGGGTAGACAAGGTGCATGGCTTGGATTCAACTTGGTTTTTGCAAGACCTGTTGAATCGAAGCTCGCAATGGAGCCCAAGCCATGCCCTACCAGGATACGGTTTTCGGCGAACTGATGAAGGCGTTTCCGCGCTGGCGCTTCGACAAGCTGGCAGAGCGCCACGGAGCGGACTACCGGGTCCGGCGCCTTTCGTCGTGGAGCCAGTTCCAGGCGATGGTGTTCGCCCAGCTGTCGGGCTCGCGCTCCTTGCGCGAGGCGGTCGGTGCGCTGGAACGCTTTCCGGGCGTCCACGCCCATCTGGGTCTGGCGCCGGTGCGGCGGTCTACGCTCGCGGATGCCAACCGGGTACGTCCGGCGGCCCTGTTCGAGGACGTGCTGGAAGCCCTGGTCGCCCGGCTGGGCGCATCTGCGGGCCAGCGCGGGCGGGAGATGCTGCGCCTCGTCGATGCGACCCGGGTCCTGGTTGGCAAGCGGATCGAGAGCTGGGAGGCCGACGGTGCCGTCAAGCTGCACGTGGTCTACGACCCGGACGCAGATGCGCCTGTCTGCTTTGCCGTGACCTCGGCCAGGGTCAACGACATCACGCCGGCCAAGCGCCTCCCCATCGAGCCCGGCGCGACTTACGTCTTCGACAGAGGCTATTACGACTTCACCTTCTGGATTCCTCTGCGAAAGTGGGTTTGCGGATTGGTTGGCATGTGATTCGTTGCTGCAGCGATGGGGAGGTCGAGTCGATGAGCGGCACGGGTCAGCTGGGATTTGCAGAAGCATTCATGTCTCCGGGGCTGGGGTCGAACCGGAAGCTGGAGCGTCTGGACGCCTTGATCGACTGGGCTCCTCTCGAGCGTCTGGCCGCGCGCGTGCGCGAGGGGCGGCGGGGTCGTCCGCCGTATGCGCCTTTGGCGATGCTGAAGGCGCTCTATCTTCAGGCGCTTTACGACCTTTCGGACCCCGGCCTGGAGGAGACGCTGCTGGATCGTCTGTCGTTCCGGCGTTTCTGCGGCTTTGCGCTGGATGGGGGCACGCCGGACGAGACCACGATCTGCCGCTTTCGCGCGGACGCGGGCGCGGTTCTGGAGGCGGCGTTCGAGGAGATCAACCGCCAGCTGGACGCCGCCGGCCTGATCCTGCGTAAGGGCACGCTGATGGACGCGACGCTGGTGGCCTCGGCCTCGCGGCCTCCGCCCTACAAGGCGGGCGCAGGTGCTGGGCACCCACGGGAGCCGGGCGCGGGCTGGACGCGGAAGAAGGGCCGCGGCTTCTTCGGCTACAAGGCGCATCTGGGGGTCGACCAAGGCTCCGGGCTGATCCGGCGCGTGGCGCTGAGCTCGGCCAAGACTTACGAGAGCGAGGTGGCCGATCGGCTGATCTGCGGCGACGAGGGGGCGGTCTATGGCGATCGCGCCTACGAAAGCAAGCCGAGACGGGCGAGGCTCAGGGCTGCCGGCATCAAGGACCGCATCATGCACCGGCGCAACAAACACATGGCCTCGCTGCCGCCCTGGCAGCAGCGCCGCAACGATCTCATTGCGAGGCGCCGGGCGCCGGTGGAAGCGGTCTTTTCGGCGCTGAAGCGCCTCTACGGGCTGAGGCGAGCCAGGAGTTGCGTGTTCGAGAGGAACACCGCCCGCCTCTACGCCGCTGCCACCGCCTACAACCTGCGCCGCGCCAGCCTGATTGCGGGCTGCTGACCGACCAGTGCGCCCGCAAACCGCCGTTTCAGACACAAGATCGTCCAACGACGGCGGCACACGCGCCTCCATCAACACCGCCCAATGCCAAAACCTTCCCAAAACATCCCGCTGAGCCGATTTCGCAGAGGAATCCTTCTGGGCAGACATCGACGCCAAGGGGAGCCGCTTCGTCACCCGCCTGAAGAAGAACTCGCCCACAAGCCTGATCGAGACCCGCCCGGTCAAGCCGGACGGCCCGGTCGTGGCCGACCGCGTCGCCTTGCTGTCGAAGCACCTGGCGGCGAGCCGCAAGAACCCCTTCGACAAGCCGGTGCGTCTGGTCGACGTGCGCATCGACAGCGGCAGGGAGATCACGCTGGTCAGCAACGACCTCAATGCCCCGGCCGAAGAGATCGCGGCGCTCTACAAGCAGCGCTGGCAGGTCGAGCTGTTCTTCAAGTGGATCAAGCAGAACCTCAAGATCAGACACTTCCTCGGCACCAGCGAAAATGCCGTGCGCATCCAGATCGTCACCGCGCTGATCGCCTACCTGCTGCTGCGGCTGGCGCAGATCGGAACCGGAACCGGGCTCGGCCTCCAGGCCATCGCCCGCCTCGTCGCCAAGACGACCTTCCAACGCCGGGCCCTCACCGACCTCTTCGAACCACCGCCTGACACACCGCAAGCCCATGACCAGCTCCAAATCCCCTTCGCCAAAATCTAAACCGGACAGCAATGGAACAAGTCCGGGCATGACGGTGGGGGGGCGGCCGGAGCAGTGGGCCGCGGCCGCGAACGGTCGCGGGTCCAATACGGTCAGGCTCACTTCAGTCGGCGGGAGCGGGCGGCGTGGAACAGCCGCCCGCCCATGCGTCGGTGGCGATCAGTCGCCGTAGACGTCGAAATCGAAGTACTTGTCGTTGATCGTCTTGTAGGTGCCGTCGGCGCGGATGGCCGTGATGGCGCCGTTGAGCGCGTCGAGAAGATCGCCCTCGCCCTTGCGCACCGCGATCCCGGCGCCGTCGCCGAACCAGCGCGGATCGGTGAAGTCGGGCCCCACGAATTCCGCGTCCGCGCCGTCGGGCGTGTCGAGGAAGCCCCCCTGCAGGGCCATCGAATCCGCGAGCAACAGATCGACGCGGCCTGCGACGAAGTCGAGGTTGGCCTCGTCCTGGGTGGCGTAGGCCCTGATGGTGACGATGTCGCCGTAATTGTCGCGCAGGAAGTTCTCGTGGATGGTCGCCCGCTGCACGCCGACGGCCAGGCCGTCCAGGCCTTCGTTCGTGATCTCGATGTCCGAGCCCTTCATGCGCACGAACTTGGCTGGCGTGGTGTAGTACTTGCCGGTGAAGTCGACCTTCTTCTTGCGCTCCTCGGTGATCGACATCGAGGCGACGATGGCGTCGTACTTCTTGGCCAGCAGGCCGGGGATGATGCCGTCCCAGTCCTGCACCGCCCAGGTGCACTCCAGGTTCGCCGCCGCGCAGAGCGCGTTGCCGATCTCGACGTCGAAGCCCTGGAGGTCGCCGTTCTCGTCGATCCAGTTGAAGGGCGGGTAGGCGCCTTCGGTGCCGAGCGTGACCTTCTTCATATCGGCCGCCGCTGTGCCGGCCGCGAGCGCGAGTGCCGCGAACACGCCTAAGAATGTGAGTTTTTTCATTTCTCCGTTCTCCCTCGTTGGTGGTTGAGTCGTTTACATCGGCTAAGCGTCGCCGCGCTGGCCCGAAAGGAATTGCCTGAGCCTCGGCGATTGCGGATCGTCGAGCAGCGCCTTGGACACGCCTTCCTCCTCGATCTGCCCGTCGTGCAGAAATACGGTGCGCGAAGAGACCTCGCGGGCGAAGCCGACCTCGTGGGTGACGATCAGCATGGTCCGCCCCTCTTCGGCGAGATCGCGGATGACCCTCAGCACCTCGCCGACGAGTTCGGGGTCGAGCGCCGAGGTGGGCTCGTCGAAAAGCATGACGTCGGGCTCCATCGCGAGCGCGCGGGCGATCGCCGCGCGCTGCTCCTGCCCGCCGGAGAGGTGGGCGGGAAAGTAGTCGTGCTTGTCCGCGAGGCCGACCTTGTCGAGCAGCGCCCGTGCGCGGTCCACTGCCTTGCGCCGGGGCAGCTTGAGCACGTGGACCGGCGCTTCGATGACGTTCTGGAGCACGGTCAGGTGAGACCACAGGTTGAACTGCTGGAACACCATGCCGAGCCGGGCGCGGATGCGATCCACCTGGCGCCGGTCCGCCGGCAACGCGCGGCCGCGCCGGTCGCGCTTCATGCGGATCAGCTCGCCGCCGACGTGAACCTCGCCTGAGTCGGGGACCTCCAGCAGGTTGATGCAGCGGAGCAGGGTGCTCTTGCCGGAGCCGCTGGCGCCCAGAATGGCGATGACGTCGTGCTCGTGGGCGGTCAACGAGACGCCCCTGAGCACCTCCAGGTCGCCGAAGCTTTTGTAGAGGTCGTCCACTCGGAGCGCGGCGCCGGGCTCCGCCCGTGCCTCGTCTAGCGGGTTAGCGATCCCGAGCGCCTGCGCCACCCGGCCGGCTCCGCTCGCGGCTACGAGGTGAACGTGCGGCGCTTGACCAGCTTGCCGCGTCCGGCTTCGGCATTCACCTTGCCGTTCTCCACGATGATGTCGCCGCGCGAGATCGTCATTGCCGGCCAGCCGGTAACCTCGAAGCCCTCGTGCAGCTCCCAGTCCTGCTTGGAGTGCATGTCGCGCTGGCGGATGGTGACGGGCTTCTGCGGGTCGAACACCGTGATGTCGGCGTCCGAGCCCACCGCGATCGTCCCCTTCTGCGGATAGAGGCCGAAGAGCTTGGCTGGCGTGGTGGCGCTGACCTCGACGAAGCGGTTGGCGGTGAGCCGGCCCTTGCGCACGCCCTCGGAGTAGAGCATGGGCAGCACCGTCTCCAGGTTCGACATGCCGGGCAGCAGCTCGTCCACGGTCTTGCCCTCCGTCTTCTGCTTCGTGCTCCAGCCGACATGGTCGGTGGCGACCACCTGGAGCACGTTGCTGTCGAGCGCCTGCCAGAGCACCTCCATCTGGTCGGCGTCGCGCAGCGGCGGCCAGCCGACGTATTGCTCGGGAAACACCTCCTCGTTGAAGCGGTCGCGCGAGAGGTGGAGGTAGATCGGCCGGGTCTCGCCGTAGCAGGTCTGGCCGCGGGCGCGCGCATCGTTGAGCGCGTCCAGCCCCTCCTGGCATGAGAGGTGGACGAGGTAGGCCGGCACATCGGCCACGTGGGCCATCCAGAGCGCACGCTGGGCGGCGATCCCCTCGGAGATGCGCGGCCGTGAATCGGGGAAGGTGCGGACGTTGGAGTTGTTCTCCTCCGCGAGCTTCTGGGTCATGTAGCTGATGCAGCACTGGTCCTCGCAGTGAATGTTGATCATCGCGCCGAGCTTGCCGGCTTCCTCCATGCAGCGCAGGTACTGGGGCGCGTAGTGGTCGAACTGGGACAGCTCGGTCATGAAGATCTTGAAGCTGGTGTAGCCGTCGGCGACGCAGTCCCGCATCTCGGAGAGCGTGTGCTCGCCGGGCTGGAAGATGGTCGGGTGCAGGCCGTAGTCGACCACCGACTTCTCGCCCCGCTTGTTCCAGGTGGCGAGGCAGTCCTGCAGCGACTGGCCGGGCGCGGGGACCGCGTAGTCGCAGATCGTGGTGATCCCGCCGCAGGCAGCGGCCACCGTGGACGAGTGGAAGTCGTCGGTGGTCTCGTGTCCCATCCACTCGAACTCGACGTGGGTGTGCACGTCGACGCCGCCGGGGAACAGGATCTTGCCGCTGCAATCGATCGTGCGCCCGGCCGGGCCGAGGCCGTGGCCGATCTGCTTGATGACGCCGTTCTCGATCCCGATATCGGCGCGATAGCTCTCGTGCGCGGTCACGATGTCGCCGTTCGCCAGGATCAGATCCATGGTCCCCTCCTGTCTCGTCGTTGATTCTTGTCCTTCACCTTAGAGCATGGGCGGGATCGGGCAGGCGCTTCCGCCGGTCAGGAGGTGTAGGTGCGCCGCTTGACCAGCTTGCCGCGGCCGGGCTCCGCGTTGACCTTGCCGTTCTCCACGATGATGTCACCGCGGGAGATGGTCATGGTTGGCCAGCCGGTGACCTCGAAGCCCTCGTGCAGCTCCCAGTCCTGCTTCGAGTGCATGTCGCGCTGGCGGATGGTGACGGGCTTGTCGGGGTCGAACACCATGACGTCGGCGTCGGAGCCCACGGCGATGGTGCCCTTCTGCGGATACATGCCCATGAGCTTGGCCGGCTTGGTGGCGCTCACGTCGACGAAGCGGTGGGGCGAGAGCCGACCCTCGCGCACGCCCTCGGAATAGAGCATGGGCAGCACCGTCTCCAGGTTCGACATGCCGGGCAGCAGCTCGTCCACGGTCACGCTCGCCTTCTTCTGCTTCATGTTCCAGCCGACGTGGTCGGTGGCGACGGTCTGGAGCACGTTACTGTCCAGCGCCTGCCACATCACCTCCATCTGGTCGGCCTCTCGCGCAGCGGCGGCCAGCCGACGTAGCGCTCGGGGTCTACCTCCTCGTTGAAGCGCTCGCGGGAGAGGTGGAGGTAGATCGGCCGGGTCTCGCCGTAGCAGGTCTGGCCGCGGCCGCGCGCGTCGTTGAGCGCATCCAGCCCCTCCTGACAGGAGAGGTGGACGAGGTAGGCGGGCACGTCGGCCACGTGGGCCATCCAGAGCGCGCGGCGGGCGGCGAGCCCCTCCGAGATGCGCGGCCTGGAATCGGGGAACGTGCGGACGTTGGAGTTGTTCTCCTCCTCGAGCTTCTGGGTCATGTAGGAGATGCAGCACTGGTCTTCGCAGTGGATGTTGACCATCGCGCCGAGCTTGCCGGCCTCCTCCATGCAGCGCAGGTACTCGGCCGCATACTTGTCGAACTCGGCGAAGCCGATCATGAAGATCTTGAAGCTGGTGTAGCCGTCGGCCACGCAGTCCCGCATCTCGGAGAGCGTGTGCTCGCCGGGCTGGAAGATGGTCGGGTGCAGGCCGTAGTCGATAACCGACTTCTCGCCGCGCTGGTTCCAGCGGACCAGGCAGTCCTGCAGCGACTGGCCGGGCTCCGGGAAGGCGTAGTCGCAGATCGTCGTGATCCCGCCGCAGGCAGCGGCCACCGTGGACGAGTGGAAGTCGTCGGCGGTCTCCTGCCCCATCAGCTCGAACTCGACGTGGGTGTGCACGTCGACTCCGCCGGGGAACAGGATCTTGCCGCTGCAATCGATCGTGCGGCCGGCCGGGCCGAGGCCGTGGCCGATCTGCTTGATGACGCCGTTCTCGATGCCGATATCGGCGTCGTAGCTTTCGTGGGCGGTCACGATTTTGCCGTTCGCCAGAATCAGATCCATCGTTCCCTCCATTCCCTGTCGTGAAATTTATTCGTTGCCTCGAAGTATGGGCGCGTTCGTGCCGGGGGGTCCAGCGTCTCGTTGGTCGGCTTGCATTTCCTTCACCAGGGCAAAGGCCATCGGTGGGCTCTCAATCGTCGAAGAGCGCCGTGGCATCGGGGTGCTCCTGTTCGTGGCTGGCCGATAACCAGAGGGAGTGCCCCTTTTACCCCTGACACATGATCGATCGCCTGGGCCGCGCCGGGACCGCCGCTGCTTGACGGTGGGTAGGGGCGCCCATACGATACTTGCGACGTGTCTAGGCTGGATGCCGCGAGACACCCCGTTCTCCGATTGGGGCCGGGGCGAAACGGGCAAGTCTATGAGCACCGTCAGGGAGAAGTAGGTGGGTCCATTTCGTTCGACCTTGCTTGTCCACCTGACTTTTTTGGCGGTGCTGAAGGCCGGCCAGATTCCGGCCATCAATCGTACAAATGACGACCGTAGACTGCCCTTTGTGCGTGCACAAATCACAGGGAGGAGGGAGCTATGAAACGTCGAGACTTCTTGAAGAAATCCGGTATCGCGCTCGGTGCGGCTGGGCTGACGACGTTCCCGCATGTCTGGGTAAAGGACTATCAGTTTGCCTGGGCCGACGATGACGAGATCGAGGTCGGCGTTCTTTATTCGCTGACAGGTACGACGGCGATCGTCGAAAAGCAGTTGAGTAAAGTTACCGAGATGGCCATCGACCAGATCAATGCCAACGGTGGCGTTCTCGGCAAGAAGGTGGTGCCGATCATCGAAGACCCGGCCTCCGACCCGCGCACGTTCAACGAGAAAGCCAACAAGCTCGTCGTGCGGGACCGGGTGCCGTCCGTCTTCGGCTCCTACACGTCGGCGAGCCGCAAGGCAGCGTTGCCGGTGTTCGAGAAGCGCAAGAATCTGTACTGGTATCCCACGTTCTACGAAGGGTTCGAGTGCTCGAAGAACGTCATATACACGGGCGCCGTTCCCAACCAGCAGCAGGAGAACTTCGTCCCCTGGATCACCAATCAGGGCTACAACAAGTTCTTCATTGTCGGATCGAACTACATCTACCCGCGTGAGATGGCCAAGGTTTGCAAGATCCTGGTGGAGAGAGAAGGCGGCTCCTGGGTGGCTGACGAGTACCTGGAACTCGGTCACACAGAATGGGGTTCGATGGTCAACAAGATGAAGACCATGTGGGAAGCCGGCGAGTGCGACTGCGTTTATTCCAACGTGGTCGGCGACTCGATTGTCGCCTTCCGCCGTGAGTTCATCAACCAGGGCCTGAGCTACGACAGGTTCCCCATCTTTGCCACCGTATGCTCGGAAATCGAAGTGCAGGCGATGGGTGCCGATTATGCCGCGGGCAGTGTCACGTCCTTCCCCTATTTTCAGTCTGTGAGCAATCCGGCGAACGAGAAGTTCGTGGAAGACGTGAAGAGCACGATGGGTGCCGATACCGTCACCTATCACGCCATGGAATGCGCCTATTTCCAAGTATTCCTGTGGGCGCAATCGGTGGAGAAGGCTGGCGAGGTCGATCCTCTTTCGGTACGCGAAGCGTCCAAGGGACAAGAGGTCGATGCGCCGGAAGGGCGCGTGAGAATCGAGCCCGAGAACCTGCATTGCTGGCTGACGCCGCGCATCGGCGTGTGGGGCCCGGACGGGCAGGCCGAGATTGTCGACGAATACGCGGAGCCGCTGATGCCGCTTCCCTATTCGGCATACGGCGAAGCGCCCGACAATCTCTTCTGCACGCAGGCTGGCCTGGATTCCAGCAAGCTCAAGACCTAACCGTTGACGGTGCGGGGGCTGGCGTCTCGACGCCGGCCCCCGTCAGCCTGGAGTCACGCATCGTCGGAACCGAAACGGCTCACATAGTATGGCCGACGTAATTTTCATTGGGCTGAGTCTTTCGTCCATTTTGCTGTTGGTCGCTCTCGGGCTCGCCATCACCTACGGCACCATGGGTGTCATCAACATGGCGCATGGCGAGCTCGTCATGATCGGCGCCTACGTCACCGTTCTCTGCCAGACCCATTTCGGACTGCACTTTCTCGCCACCATTCCCGTCGCCTTCGTCGTCACCGGTGCGTTCGGCTACGCCATCGAGCGCTTCATCGTGCGACGATTGTACGGCCGCCTGCTGGATACGCTGCTCGCGACGTGGGGGCTTGCGATCATCATTCAGCAGGCCATCCGCCTCGAGTTCGGCGCCGCGTTCGCGGGCCTGCACATCGACGGGCTCGGCCCCGGCCTGCAGAACGTCCCGATCCCCTCGTTCTTCCGCGAGACTTTCCTGGTCGGCGACTTCGTGGTGCAGCCCTACCGCACCTTCATCATCGTGCTCACCATCGGGCTGTTCATCCTGACTTGGTGGCTGATCTTCCATACCTCCTTCGGCATGCAGCTCCGCGCGGTCTCGCGCAATCGCGGCATCGCGTCCTGCTGCGGCATCGACGACAAGAAGATCAACGCGTGGACCTTTGCCTATGGCTCCGCGCTGGCCGGCGCCGCCGGGGTGATGCTGGCCGGCTTCAAGACCGTCTCGCCCAGCATGGGAACGCCGTTCGTGATCGACGGTTTCCTCGTCGTGGTCATGGGTGGTGTGGGCAGCCTCTTCGGCACGCTCGGCTCGGCCGTGATCCTGGGCGAGGTCCAGGGCTGGGTCGCGAGCCTGCTGAATGACGTCCTCGCCAGGGCGATCGTGTTTGGCGTCATCATCGTCGTCATCATCCTGCGGCCCCAAGGCCTGTTCTCCCGCCGAGGACGTTGACGATGCAGCTCTTGACCCGGACCAATCTGCAGCTCGCCGCTTACGGGTTGTTCATCGTCGTCGTCATGCTTCTCCCGCTCGTCATGGACGTTTTCTGGCTAAACCGGATTTCCAAGTATCTGGTGTTCGGCATGCTCGGCATCGCCATCAGCATGTCCTGGGGCTACGCCGGAATCCTCAATCTGGGCCAGGGCCTCTTCTTCGGCTTCGGCGCCTACATGCTGGCGATGTCGCTGAAGCTCGCGAGCCCGACAAGCCTGCAACAGGGGTCCGCCGACGAACCGGTTCCCGATTTCATGCTGTGGACGTCGGAGCCGGGCGCGCCCATCGACCTCTGCTGCATCAACCAGGGGTCGTTCCTCTGGATTCCCTTCAAGGAACAGTGGTTCGGCGTGGCCATGGGGCTGGTCATGCCGACGCTCATCGCGCTCGTCTTGGGTTACGCGATGTTCCGCGCGCGCATCGCCGGTGTCTACGTCGCAATTCTGACGCTCGCCTTGTGCCTGCTGGTCCGGCTCCTGGTGATCGACGCGCAGCCGCTCATCAACGGCTTCAACGGACTGACCGATCTCGGCTGGTTCACGGTCGGCGGCCTGGAGTTCGATCCTTACTTGGTGGAGACCTACTATCTCATCGCGATCATCACCTGCCTGGTGCTGATCGGCGCACGTTGGCTGGTCAACACCAAGGTGGGCGTGATCCTGCAGGCCATTCGCGACAACGAAGAGCGCGTGCGCTACCTGGGTTACGACGTTGCCATTTACAAAGTGTTCTTCTTCTGCGTCTCCGCAGCCATCGCCGGGTTGGCAGGCATGCTCTATGTGATCGCAGCCGAGTTTGCCTCGCCCACCTACATGAATATCGGCTTCAGTATTTCGATGGTGGTGTGGGCGGCCGTCGGCGGCCGCTGGTCGCTGTTGGGTGCTTGCCTCGGCGCGATCATGTTGAACGTGGTCGAAGCCACGGTCAGCGAAACGGAAATGCTGGTGGAGGCCTGGCAGCTCATCATCGGCGCGATCTTCCTGTTCGTCGTTCTGGTGATGCCGCGCGGGCTCGCGGGCTTCTTCCAGGGAGCCGCGGATTTGGCGCTGGAACGGCTCCACAAGGCGGCCAAGGAACGACGGGCCCGGTGAGGCGATGGCCCGAAAGAATGAGGCCGGTGCTTGAAGGTTCGGAGATCGGAGAGGGAAACGGTACGTAATGCCGACAATTCTGGAGATCGAGAACCTTGAGGTGAACTTCCGCGGCTTTCGCGCCGTGGATGGGTTCGATATGGCCGTCGAGGAAGGAGAGCTGCGAGTCCTGATCGGGGCCAACGGCGCGGGCAAGACGACGCTCATGGATCTCATCACGGGTCGCACCAAGTCGACCGCCGGCAAGGTGTCATTTGCGGGAGACAACATTACAAACTGGCAGGAGCACAAGATTGCGCGCCGAGGGATCGGACGAAAATTTCAGGTGCCGAGCGTCTTCAAGGACCTGACGGTGCGCGAAAACTTCGAGGTGGCCCATACCCGCAGCCTGTCAGTATGGCGGAACCTCTCGGTGAGCGCGAAGCCGCGCCAGCGCAACAGCCAGATCGAGCGTGCGATGGAGCTCACCAGCCTCGCAGATGAGAGCGCCACACTCGCCGGCAGCCTGTCGCACGGGCAGACCCAATGGCTCGAGCTTGGCATGGTATTGGTGCAATCGCCCAAACTCGTGCTGCTGGACGAACCCACGGCGGGCATGACGGCCCTCGAAACCGAGAAGACCTCTGAGATCATCAACGGCCTCAAGAGCGAACACTCCATCATCGTCGTCGAGCATGACATGACGTTCGTGCGTTCCATTTGCGAGGTCATTACCGTCATGCATTTGGGAAAGAAGCTCGCAGAAGGGACGGTCGAGCAAATCGAAAATGACCAGGCGGTGATCGATGCCTATCTAGGAAGCGGCGGCATCACCCATGCTTGAACTCTCACAAGTGGATGTCTACTACGGTGCGAGCCACGTCTTGCGCGATATAGATTTGTCAGTTCAGAGCGGCGAAATCGTTAGTATTTTGGGGCGGAACGGTGTCGGCAAGACAACGCTCCTCAAGAGCATTCTGGGGCTGGAGGTTCGCACGCTCGGCACGATCACGTTGGACGGCAAGGATATCACCGGCAGGCCGACCTATCTTCGCGCCCGCGCCGGGATCGGTTACGTGCCCCAGGGACGGGAGCTGATTCCAGATTTTTCGATTCGCGACAATATTCTGATGGGATGTTACGGGCGGACCGACCGCAGGCGTTTGGTGCCCGACCTGGTCAGGGACTTGTTTCCCTACTTGCGCGATAACCTCGGCCGCAGAGCCGGACTGTTGTCGGGCGGCCAGCAGCAGCAGCTGGCGATCGCGCGGGCGCTGGCGTCCGAGCCGCGCATCCTGCTGCTCGATGAGCCCACGGAGGGTATTCAGCCCAACATCGTGGAGCAGATCGAGGACACGATTCAGCGGCTCAACAAAGAGGTCGGCCTGACGATCGTGCTGGTCGAGCAAAACGTAAAATTTGCGAGGGCGGCGTCCCAGCACTTCTGCATTATCGAGAGAGGCGAGATCGCGGCGAGCGGCGCGATCGACGCGTTGACCGACGACATCGTGCGCAAGCACATGACCGTTTAGCGACGATCCGGGCGCCGCCGTCTCTCGATTGCAGCCGCGGCAAGCTTAGCCTGTGTTTGGTTTCCGGTCTGGGGCGCGGTATAAACACGCGCAGGATACGGACGGCTAGGGAGGCCAAGCCATGAGACACGGCGATATCGTCAGCAGCCCGGATACCGTGGGTTGCGCGGTCTTTCAGTACAAGATGCCGCGCCTGCACACGCGCCAGGAGGTGATCGACAACTCGAAGAAGATCGCCGATCTCATCGTCGGCGCGAAGGTCGGGCTACCGGGGATGGATCTCGCGATCTTCCCCGAATACAGCACGCACGGGATCATGTACGACCGCCAGGAGATGTTCGACACGGCGTCCTCGATCCCAGGGCCGGAGACCGACATCTTCGCCGAGGCCTGCCGCGAGGCGAACACCTGGGGCGTCTTCTCGCTCACCGGCGAGGTGCACGAGGATCACCCCAACAAGAACCCGTACAACACCCTCATCCTGATGAACAACGAGGGTGAGATCGTCCAGAAGTACCGGAAGATCCTGCCCTGGTGCCCGATCGAAGGCTGGTATCCCGGCAACAACACCTATGTCAGCACCGGGCCCAAGGGGATGAAGATCAGCCTCATCATCTGCGATGACGGCAACTATCCCGAGATCTGGCGCGACTGCGCGGTCAAGGGCGCCGAGCTGATCGTCCGCTGCCAGGGCTACATGTACCCGGCGAAGGACCAGCAGATCATGATGGCGAAGGCGATGGCCTGGTCCAACTGCTGCTACGTGGCGGTCGCCAACGCCGCCGGCAACGACGGCGTCTACACCTACTTCGGCCACTCGGCGATCGTCGGTTTCGATGGCCGCACGCTCGGCGAGTGCGGCGAGGAGGAGAACGGCATCCAGTACGCCCAGCTCTCCGTCTCGCAGATCCGCGATTCCCGTGCCAACGATCAGGCGCAGAACCACCTCTTCAAGCTGATGCACCGGGGCTACACGGGCGTTTATGCCTCGGGCGACGGCGACAAGGGCGTGGCCGAGTGCCCGTTCGACTTCTACCGCACCTGGGTGCAGGACCCGCGCCGGGCGCAGCAGATGGTCGAATCCATCACCCGCGACTCCATCGGCGTCACGGGCTGCCCCATCGACGGCATCCCCGAGCCGCAGAAGATGGCGGCCGAGTAGGGGGCGACCCCGCTTCAGGCTCTCTGAAGCTTTTTCGGACCCCGGCGCTCAGGACTGCGGGCGCCGGGGTTTTTGTTTCCGACGACGGAGAGCGAGTCCGTCTTCGACGGACTCGCGATAGGCCGCGACCGCGGCCCGCCGCGCCAGCGGCGCCCTCGCGGAGGCGCCGGCCGTCGCGCCCGTAGGCGCGCGAGATCGCGCGACGGCCGGCTGCCGTGAGCGATTAAAGAGCTAAGGAAGGTCTGAATAAGTGCCTCCTGCATTTCTCAGACGCGCAAGGCGGAAGCGCGCTTTCCACTTTGCTCACATTTTCAGTGACTTACAGCCACCGAAAATGGTGGCACATCCCTGTGCCACGGGAACCCCTGATAAATCAGAGGTTCCCTAATGCACCAGCGTGCTGGCGGGCTGGACGGCGACCTGCATGCGCTCGAGCGTGGTCCGCACGGCGCTGACTACCTCGGTCGCGTTGGGGCCGTCGCCGTGGAGCAGGATCGCCTGGGCCTCGAACTCAAGGTCGGTGTCGTCGACGGTGCCGAGCTTGCCCTCCTCGACGAAGCGCTGCACCCGGTCGGCGATGTAACTCGGATCCCTGGCCTGCTTGACGCGCTCGACGATCAGCGAGCCGTCGGCGCGGTAGTCCAGGTCGATGCAGATTTCGTGGACGATGGGGATGCCCTCGCGCCCGGCGATCTCGTAGAAGCGGTGGCGCTCCAGCGGCGTCGGCCAGTAGAGCACCCAGGGCTCGCCGACGCTGTTGATCGCATCGACCATGGCGCCGCCGATCTTCTCGTCCCGCGCCAGCATCGGGTAGAGCGCGCCGTGGGGGACCAGGTGGTCGATGGTGGCGCCCACCGATGACGCGATCTGGCGCAGCGCGCCGATCTGGTAGAGGGTGAGGCAGCGCGCCTCGTCGGTGGAAATCTTCATCTCGCGCCGGCCGAAGCCGTTGACGTCCGGCAGGCCCCAGTGCACGCCGACGGCGACGTCGTTCTCCTTGGCCAGCGTCACCGTGCGTTCCATGTGCACGGGATCGCCCGCGTGGAAGCCGCAGGCCACGTTGACCGAGGAGAGATGCGGAATAATCTCGGCGTCGGCCCCGAAAGAGTAGTTGCCGAAGCTCTCGCCCACGTCGCTGTTAATGTCCATCGCTCGCTGCATGTCATGCGCCTCCCGCGCTGCTGGCGTTCAGATGATGGTGTCCGGGTCCGCGATCAGCGCTTCCTGTTCGGCGAGCGCCGCCACCGCGTCCTCGTGGGAGATGCGCACGAATCGGGTCTCCTCGAACGGGCGGACCTGGCCGACGCGCGCCATGTCGGTGGTGATCACGACGGCGATCCGCGCATAACCGCCGATGCTCGGCGAATCGACGCAGAGCACGATCGGCTCGACGCCCGATGGCACCTGCACGGTGCCGACCGGCGCGCCGGGGTCGATGACGATGTTGGAGGGGTCCTTGCCCGCGTCCTCGATCAGGTAGTGCGGGCGCCCCGGCTTGAAGGAGAGTTCTGGGCCGATGAAGCGCATGCCCGTGCGGTCCGCCTTGGGGTTGAGCTTCCAGGCGGTGGCGTAGAAGGCCTCGACGCTCTCCGCGGTGAAGTGATGCTCCTCTGGCCCGGCGACGGTGCGCACCTGCATGGGCGGCGCATAGGCCGGAACCAGATCGGGACGGAGCCGGCGCCCGGCGAGGTCCGCCGCCGCTGCCGTCGCCCCGCCCACCGGCAGGCGATCACCCTTCGCGAGCGGGCGCCCCTCCAGCCCGCCGAAGCCGCCGCTGACATGCGTGGCGCGGCTGCCCCGGTAGAGCGGCACGTCGATGCCGCCGTGGACCGCGAGGTAGGCCCGCGCGCCGCTCTGCGCCAATCCGCAGGCGAGCGTCTGGCCCTCGCGCAGCACGAAGCTCGCCCAGCAGGGCACGGGCTCGCCGTCCACGGTCGCGCCCGTGTCCGCGCCGGTGAGGGCAAGCACGTGGTCTTGTTGAGCCTTCAGCTTCAACCGGCCGAGGGTCATTTCGAGGCCCGCCGCGCCGGGGTCGTCGCGCACCACCAGCGGCCCGCCGGGTGGGTTGCCGACGAGCAGATTGGCGATCCTGAGCGCGAAGCCGTCCTGCGCGCCGGAGGGCGGAATCCCGAGAGCCTGCCCGCCGCGCCGCCCCATGTCCTGCACTGTGGTGCGCAGGCCGCCGTCGATGACTTCTGGCATCAGAACGGCCCCCATGTGCTGTCGGGGTCGCGCTTCTCCGCCGGCTCCCCGGTCCCGGCGAGCCACGCCTCGTAGCCCGCGCAGTCGAAGCTGTCCTCCTCGACCCGGTATTCGTAGGTGCCGGCCTCGACCTCGGCGCGAATCGCATCGTATTCCTCGCGCCCGATCGATTCGTAGCGGTGCCGGTCGCCGGCGCGGGCGAGCACCGGGCCGTCGGCGAAGGCCGGACTGATTTCCCTCAGATCGAAGATTTCGATGGGGGTGCGGCCGAAGAGCTGCCCGCCGCCCGGTATCCGGATCGGATAGATGGTGGAGGTGAGCCCGCCGAAGTTGAGCAGCCGGGCGTGGGTCCAGGTGCGGGGCGTGCGGTAGAGCGGTGCGCCGAAGCGCTTGGTGGGGTCCATGGCGTAGGACATGAAAGCGCCGGGGACGAAGCCCACGCCGGTGACCCAGTAGTCGCAGCCGGTGTGGGTCTCGATGACTTGCGCCACCGTCATGTCGTTGAACTCGGCGATGTATTCGATGTTGTTGCGCACCCCGAAGGCTTCGGCGCACTCGCGCGACCAAGGGTCGTCGTAGAGCGCCGGGATGATTACCCGGCGGCTCGGCAGCGTCTCCACCGTGCCCTGGGCAGCGATCAGCGCCTTCACGTGGTCGACGATGCGTGCGCGGGTGGTCGCGAGCGGGTTGAAGACGAGGCCGAGGGTGCGCACCTGCGGGTTGGTCTCGACCAACCCCTTCGGTGGCTCCTCCCGGAGCGCGAAATCGAGTGCCAGGATGCGGAAGTTGATGGGGATGCTCGACTCGTCGCCGAACTCGACGTTGATCGCGGTGTCGCCCAGTGTCTTGAAGACCGGCTCGTCGTAGACCATGCCGCCCCCGCCGTTTTCGCCCCGCCATCATGGGCACCCTGCGGACGGCGTCAAACTGCCTGCTGCGGCGGATGTGAATTCGGTTTCTACTTACAATATGACCATCTATGTTGTACATACTGGTTGGAAGGGGGCGAGCATGGTGTTCGTCGCTGATACGAATGGGGAAATCGGGCCATGCCGACCAAGATTTTCAAGGTAGCCGAGGCCCGTGCCAGCTTCTCCAGCCTCCTGGCGCGCGCCAAGGAGGGCGAAGAGATCATGATCACCAAGGGCAGCGAACCGCAGGCGCGCATCGTCCCGCCGGCCGAAGTCGGGCAGCGGGAAGCCGCGCCGCTCAAGCACCTCAACCTGCCCGATGACTTCTTCGACCGTGAGGAGCCGGAACAGGCCATGATCGACGCGGGCAGCTACAGCGACACCCTCGGCATTTGGCGCGGCCCGCCGAAGGCTTCGTGAGGCTGCTTCTCGATAGCCATGCCGTCTACTGGTGGGTCGCGGGCAGTCGGAGACTGTCTGCGACCGCCAGGGGGCTGATTCTCGATCGCAAGAACGCCGTGCTGGTCAGCGCGGTCTCGATCTACGAGCTTGAGTGGAAGGCGCAGCGCAGCCGCATCGCCTTGCCGTCGCAAGAGCTGCGGGCCGCGCTCAGGCGCAACGGCGTGGACGACCTCGCCATCACCCACGACCACGCCGACTACGCGGCCCAGCTCGACTGGGACCACCGCGACCCGTGGGACCGCCTGCTTGCGGCCCAGGCGCGGCTGGAGAACTGCGCGCTGGTCTCGGTCGACGAGGTCTTCGACGCCGTCGGCGTGGCGCGGCAGTGGTGACTGGCGCTGGATGCGTTAAGGAAGGTCTGAATAAGTGCCTCCTGCATTTCTCAGACGCGCAAGGCGGAAGCGCGCTTTCCGCTTTGCTCACATTTTCAGTGACTTACAGCCACCGAAAATGGTGGCACATCCCTGTGCCACGGGAACCCCTGATAAATCAGAGGTTCCTTAACCAGTGCGCGTCGTGCTGATTGAACTAAGGAAAGTCTGAACAACCCCATCTTGGCGGCTTCGAGGGGGAGAGGGGGCTTGGATTTGAAGCTCGACGATATTGCCGGCAGGCCGGGGGCTGCTTTTGTCGCGGGATACGGAGCGAACGGGCGATATCCGCGTCGATCCGCCGCATTCCCCGTCGTCCCGCCGGCGGCGGGCGGACTGCTCCCCTGTCATTGCGTCGCGTAGCGGCCGGCGATCAGCAGGTTCGAGAACCCCAGCAGCAACGCGATGCGCTGCCTGTTCTTCGCCACGCCCCGGTAGCGCACCTTGGCGTAGCCGAAGTGCCGCTTCACGTACAGGAACGGATGCTCCACCTTCGCCCGCACCGACGCCTTGCGCGTCTCGGCCGCCGCTTCGGCGCCACCCCCGGCCAGCAGCCGGCGCCGCCCCGGCTTCATCGCCACACGCCACTCGACACCGCCATCCCGGTGCTCGGGACGCTTCTCCACCCCCTGGTAGCCCGCGTCGCCCCACGCCGTCGTCTCAGCGCCATGCAGCAGCGCTCCCGCCTGCGTCACGTCGCTTGCGTTGGCCGCCGTCGTCACCACGCTGTGTGCCAGACCCGACCCGGCGTCCACCCCGATGTGCGCCTTCATCCCGAAATACCACTGCTTGCCCTTCCTCGTCTGACGCATCTCAGGGTCCCGTGCGCGGCGCCGGTTCTTCGTCGACGACGGCGCCTCGATGATGCTCGCGTCAACGATCGTCCCCGTGCGCAGCCAATGGCCGCGCGACGCCAGGTGCGCATTGATCTCCTCGAACAGACCCTCGCCCAGGCCGTGCTTCTCCAGAAGATGCCGGAAGTTCAGGATGGTGGTCTCGTCAGGCAACGCCTCCGCCAGCCGCAGCCCCACGAAACGCCGCACCGACTCCACCTCGTAGAGCAGGTCCTCCATCCCCGGATCGCTCAGGTTGTAGAACAGCTGCACGCAGTGAACGCGCAGCATCACCGCAAGCGGGTACGGGCGCCGACCGCGCCCCGCCTTCGGATAGAACGGCTCGATCCGCCGTTCCAGCCGCTCCCAGGGAACCAGCTTGTCCATCTTCTCCAGGAACAGCTCGCGCCGCGTCCGGCGCTTCTTCAAGTCGTGCTCCAGTTCCGAAAAGCTCGCCTGTGCCATGACCCGATCATCCAATCTGCGACTCCTACGAAAATCATGGCACACCCGACTTGATCAGACCTTCCCTAAATTAGGAAGTTGGTTGGTGAGGGGACGATGATCCGAGTCAGTGTAGCGGAGGCCAAGGCGCACCTCTCGCGTTACCTCAAGAGCGTCGAGCAAGGTGAGACGGTTGTCGTGTGCCGGCGCAACGTACCGATCGCCGAGATTCGCGCGCTCCCCAAACCGGCACGCGAGCCACGCCCGGTGGGCATAGATCGGGGGATGACCATTCCCGCCGCCTTCTTCGAGCCGCTCCCCCACGATCTGCAGGCAGCGTTCGACGGCGGTGGCGAGAAAACGTGAGACCACCTCCCGATACCTGTAGGTCTGTTCCGTAGAGCCTGTCCCGTCACCGGTGGGTTACGCCTTGTCGGGATCGGTGGGCGGAGGCGACGTTTCGGCGTCGATCCAGGCGAGGTAGTCCGCGTTACCGCCCGTGATCGGGAGGGCGATGACGCAGGGGCAGGCGTAGCTGTGCAGCGCCTTGACCTTGGCCGTGAGCGGCCCGACGAGATCGGCGCGGGTCTTCGCCCAGAGCATGGCCTCGTCGCCTTCGCGGAGCGCACCCTCCCACCAGTAGAAGGATGAGACGGCCGGCACGACATTGACCGATGCCGCAAGGCGCGCTTCGACCAGGGCGCGGCCGATGGCCTCGGCCTCGGCCCGGCTCGGGGCGGTCACGCATACGGCGACGTGCGTCATCCCTTGGCCCTCGCGTGGTTTCCGTGTGCTTGCCTGACGATACAGCACGCCGCGCGCGGCGGACGAATGGTCCAGCGGCACCATAAGGAGAGGGGAGCGTAGCCTCGTCACTCGCGAGTCACCGGACCATGGTGCGGTGCACAGCCTCCGGCGCCCGCTTCAGCATCGCGCCACACAACGCGAGAGGGAGCGATATGAGCCGGCGTTCCACAATTGAGCTGTTGCCGCCCGAGATCCGCGCCGCCGTGGACGTGGCGATCGAGGACGGCGCCACCATCGACGCCATCGCGGCGGTGATTCGCGCACACGGCGCCGCGTGCTCGCGCTCGTCCGTGGGCCGCTACGTCAAGCGCAGGCGCGAGCAGATCCACCGGCGGCGCGAGATCGACCGCGCCGCCAAGACCTGGGCGGCCGCCATCGTCGAGAGTGCCAGGGACGGCACCCGGCCAGTCGCGCTCGAAGCCGTGGGCGCGGCGGCGGCGATGACGGTGGCCACGCTCGACAGAGACGGAGAACCGGTGGAGCCGATTGAGATCGCCCGCCTCGCCCTTGCGCTGCTGCGCATCGAAGGCGCGGGCAAGCTGCTTGCGGAGCGCGAGCGGATGCCCCGCCCCGTCAGCGCTGACCGGAGCATGGGACGGAATCCTTTGGACGTAGACGGGAATCCCGCATGATCCCGGCTCGTGCCGACTCAAAAAAAGTGTGTTTCTTGCCAAAAATCCCAGGCCGGCGGCCCGCCTTTTCGGGAGGCCGGTGCCGAAAACGGACGGGGAACCTGCGTGTTGTCGGAATCACAGGTCTGCGATAGGGTGCAGTGGTGGCTCTGGGTGCGGAGTCGACGGTCCCGCCCCGAGCACCCCCATGATTAAGCGAGGGCCTAACGTGGGCGACAACGGCAGCATGCAGGTCATCCTGGCGGAGCCCCGAGGCTTCTGCGCAGGCGTCGAGCGGGCAATCGAGATCGTCGAGCGGGCGCTCGAAGTATTCGGCCCGCCGGTCTACGTCCGCCACGAAATCGTGCACAACAAGCGGGTGGTGGACGACCTGCGCAAGAAGGGCGCGGTCTTCGTCGAGGAGATCGACGAGGTGCCCGAGGGCGCGGTCACCATCTTCAGCGCCCACGGCGTCTCGGAGAAGGTGGAGAGCGAGGCCGCGGGTCGGAACCTGCCGGTGATCGACGCCACCTGCCCGCTGGTCGCCAAGGTGCACATTGAGGCCAGGCGCTACGAGCGCGAGGGCCGCGAGATCATCCTGATCGGCCACGACGGACATCCCGAGGTCGAGGGTACCAGCGGCCGCGTGAAGAACGGGGTGCATATCGTCGCCACGCCCGACGACGTGGCCAAGCTGGAGGTGGCCAACCCGGACAAGGTGGCCTACGTCACCCAGACCACGCTCAGCGTCGACGACACGCGCGACGTGATCGAAGCGCTGACCTCGCGCTTCCCCAGCATCTCCGGCCCCGACGTGAAGGACATCTGCTACGCGACGCAGAACCGCCAGGCTTCGGTGCGCAAGCTGGCGGAAGACGTGGAGCTGATCCTCGTCGTGGGCGCGCGCAACAGCTCCAACTCCAACCGCCTGCGCGAGATCGGCGAGGAGATGGGCGTGCCGACCCACCTGATCGACGACGCTCGCGACCTCGACCCGACGTGGTTCGACGGCGTGCGCCGCGTGGGCGTGACCGCCGGCGCGTCGGCGCCGGAAGAGCTGGTGCAGGACCTGGTCGCCCGGCTGCGCGAGATCAACGCGGTCGAGCTGCAGATCCAGGACGGGATCAAGGAGCGGGTGCGCTTCAAGCTGCCGGCCGAGCTGGTCGAGGCGAGCGGCAACGGCAAGGCGCAGGAGCCGGCCGCCGGTGCGGCGCCTGCCGAGTAGGGGCTCATGTCCGTCCCGCTGATCCAGAAGATTCGCGTCGGCGCCTACATCGTCGGCAAGAAGCTCGCGGGCGAGAAGCGCTATCCGCTCGTGCTCATGCTGGAACCGCTGTTCCGCTGCAACCTCGCGTGCCCCGGCTGCGGCAAGATCGACTACCCGCCCGAAATCCTGAACCAGCGCCTGAGCCTGGACGAGTGCCTGCAGGCGGTGGACGAGTGCGGTGCGCCGATGGTCTCGATCCCCGGCGGCGAGCCGCTGATCCATCCCGAGATCGGCGAGATCGTCTCCGAAATCATCGCGCGCAAGAAATTCGTCTATCTCTGCACGAACGCGCTGCTGCTCAAGAAGAAGCTCGATCTCTTCACGCCGACCAAGTACCTGACCTTCTCGGTCCACCTCGACGGGCTGGAGGAGGAGCACGACCACGCGGTCGATCAGCCCGGTACGTTCAAGCGCGCCGTGGCGGCGATCAAGGAGGCGCGCAGCCGGGGCTTCCGGGTCAACGTCAACGCCACCGTCTTTGACGGCCACCCGGCGGAGCGGCTTGCGGAATTCTTCGACTTCGCGACGGACGAGCTGGGCGTGGAGGCGATCACGGTCTCGCCCGGCTATTCCTACGAGCGGGCGCCCGACCAGCAGCACTTCCTCAACCGCAGCAAGACCAAGGCGCTGTTCCGCGACATCTTCGCGCGCGGCGCGGGCAAGAAGTGGCGCTTCAGCCAGTCGAGCCTGTTCCTGGACTTCCTGGCCGGCAACCAGGATTTCCAATGCACGCCCTGGGGCAACCCGACCCGCAACGTCTTCGGCTGGCAAAAGCCCTGCTACCTGATCGGCGAAGGCTATACCGAGAGCTTCCGCGCGCTGATGGAGGAGACCGACTGGGACTCCTACGGCACTGGCCGCTACGAGAAGTGTGCGGACTGCATGGTCCACTGCGGCTACGAGCCGACGGCGGCGGAGCACTCCTTGTCGCGGCCCTGGGCGGCGCTGATGGTCAAGCTGCGCGGGATCAGGACGACCGGGCCGATGGTGCCGGAGATCGACCTGACCAAGGCCCGCCCCGCCCAGTACATGTTCGACCGGCACGTGCAGGATAAGCTGCGCGAGATACGCCTGGCCGAAGAGGCAGCCTCACAGGCTCGCGAGAAGGGGCGCCAACCGGCGACCAACGCGGCGTAGCCGGCGCATCGCCTGCGCTCCGTCGAGCGCGAGCGTCAGCATATCCATGCATTCCCACGGGCGCCGCAGCAGCGCGCCCGCGACCGCTCCGCCGCTGATGCGCCCGTCCTCGGTGACCCCGACGATGGCCGCTCGCGGAAGCGCTCGGTTGCTCGGGTCGCTGACGACGCGGATCACGACGAAGGGCACGCCAGCCGCCGCCGCAGCGCGGGCGACGACGTGGCTCTCCATGTCCGCGGCCCTGGCGCGAGTCTGCGCGAAGAGCGAGAGCTTCTGGTCGCCGTACGTCAACGGGTGGTCCACGCCGGCGAGCGCACCGCCTTCGGCGCGTTCCCCGAGACCCTGGGAAAGTACCTCGCGCAAGGTTGCATCCACCGGCAGGTAGTCCTCCTCCGGCGGCGGCTCCGGCGGGCCTCGCCCCTCCTCTCGCCTGAAGGAGGTCATCCGCTGGAGCTGGTCGCGCACGCCGCCGCGGTCGGGCGCCTCGACCTCCCCCTCGTGGGCAATCACCGACTCAGGCAGAAGCAGAGTGCCGGGGCCGAGGCGCGGATCGATCCCGGCGGCGAGGCCGTAGCTCACCAGCAGCCGCACGCCGCCCGCGACCATCGCACCGGCCGCCTGTGCCGCGCGCGCGGGGTCGGCCGCCGAGACCGCGATCCGGAAATCGTCCTTGGGCAGGGTCGCGGCCTCCGCCACGAGGCCCGTGACGATGCCAATGCGGGACCGGTCAGCCATGGCGTGCCCGGTCGTCTGGGTTGCTACATGCCGTAGCGCGGGCGGTGGTCGTTGCCGCGCGTGAGCGAGCGGTAGCGCGCCAGTGCCCACAGCGGGAAGTAGGCGCTGTAGCCGTGATAGCGGAGGTAGAAGACGCGGGGGAAGCCGACCGCGGTGTAGTCGTCCTCCAGCCACTTCGCCCCCTCGCGCTCGGCGCCGCAGAGATAGTCGATGCCGCGCTGCACCGCGTCGCTCCGCACTTCGCCCGCAGCCATGAGCGCGAGCAGCGCCCACGCGGTCTGCGACGGGGTCGAGACCACGTCGAACGCGGTCTCGATGCGCTCGGCATAGTAGCTGTCGCCGGTCTCGCCCCAGCCGCCATCGGCGCGCTGCTTGGCTTCGAGCCAGGCGACCGCCTTGCGGACGGCGGGCGAGGCCGGGTCTTCGCCGGCGGCGTTCAGGGCGCAGAGCACCGACCAGGTGCCGTAGATGTAGTTGGTGCCCCAGCGGCCGAACCAGGAGCCGTTCTCCTCCTGCTCCGCGAGGAGATAGGCGAGCCCCTTGGCGACGGTCTCGTGCTCGCGCGAATAGCCGATCTGACAGAGGAAGCTCACGCAGCGCGCGCTGACATCGGCGGTCGCGGGGTCGAGCAGGGCGCCGTGGTCGGCGAAGGGAATGTGGTTGAGCGCGTAGTGCTCGTTCTCGGCGTCGAAGGAGCCCCAGCCGCCGTTCTCGTTCTGCATGGCGATGATCCACGCGGCCGCCCGCTCGATCGCCTCGCGGTGCGCCTGGGGATCGGCGCGGTGGAGCGCCATCGCCACCACCGCCGTGTCGTCCACGTCGGGGTAATGGTCGTTGCGGTACTGGAAGGCCCAGCCTCCCGGCAGGGCGTCCGGCCGCATGGCGGCCCAGTCGCCCGCGAGATCGCAGATCTGCAGGTCGGCGAGCCAGGGGAGGGAATCGTCCGCCGCGCGGCGGTCCTGCTCACCGTCGCACTCCATGAGGCTCAGCGCAGCGAGCCCCGTGTCCCAGACCGGCGAGACGCAAGGCTGGCAGTATTGGCTGCCGTTCACCGGCTCGGTCAGCAGCAGGTCGAGCGCGCGGCGGGCGGTGCGGCGCGGCGGATGATCGCGCCCGTAGCCCAGGGCATCGAAGGCCATGACCACGTTGGCCATCGGCGGGAAGATCGCGCCCAGGCCGTCCTCGCCGTTGAGGCGCGTCATGCACCAGTCGAGCGCCTTGTCGATCGCGCGGCGGCGCACCCTGCCCGGTATCGCCTTCTCGCCGACCGTGAGCGCACGGTCGAGGGTAAGGAAGGACCACTGCGTGAGGGTCTCCCTCGGGAAATAGTGCCATTCCTGCTCCGGCGGGGTCGTGAACAGCTCCGCGATGCCGACGCCCCGCGGGTTCTTGGCGCGAGGCTTGAGCGCGAGCAGGATCGTGAGCGGCACGATGGTGGTGCGCGACCAGTAGGAGACCTTGTCCAGGTGGAAGGGGAACCAGCGCGGCAGCTTTATGATCTCCACTGGCATCGCCGGCGCGGCGCGCCACGGCACCTGGCCGAAGAGTGCGAGCGTGATCCGCGTGAACACGTTGCAGCGCGCGGCGCCGCCGGCGGCGAGCACGGCCTCGCGGGCGCGCATCATGTGCGGGGCGTCAGGGGCGTCGCCGATCAGCTTGAGGGCGTAGTAGGCCTTGACGGTGCAGCTGATGTCGAACGCGCCGCCGTGGAAGAGGGGCCAGCCTCCGTGTTCGGCCTGGCGGCTGCGGATGTAGGTGCCCAGACGTGCCTCGGTCTCGGGATCGAGCTCGTCGAGGAAGTGGTTGAGGAGGACGTACTCCGCCGGGATGGTCGCATCGGCCTCGAGCTCGAACAGCCAGTGGCCGTCGTCGTGCTGGAGGCCGCGCAGGCCGGCGGCGGCATCCTGGATGACCTGCTCGATGTCGGGGGAGGAAACGGGGCCGTCCTGACTGTCCGACGGCTGGCGGACGATGGTTTCACTCCGCCGGTCCGGGCCGACGCGCGCAACCTCCATGGGCGTCAGGCGCGTTGCGGCAGGGTGGCCGAATTGCTGCCGAGAGCGCCGAGCGCGGTGTCGACGATGTCGCCTGCGGTAAGGCCCGCGTCCTCGTACATGCCGGCGGGCGTCCCGTGGGCCACGAAGCGGTCGGGCAGGAGCATCGGCCGGATCTTGAGGCCGGAGTCGAGGAAGCCTGCCGTGGCCAGGAACTGCATGACATGCGCGCCGAAGCCGCCGATCGAGCCTTCCTCGATGGTGATCACCACCTCGTGCTCCCGCGCCAGCCGGCGGATCAGGTCTTCGTCCAGCGGCTTGGCGAAGCGGGCATCGGCGACGGTGGTGGAGAGCCCACGCGTCTGCAGCTCGTCGGCCGCAGCCAGGGCCTCATGCAGGCGGGCGCCGAGGGAGAGGATCGCAATGGCCGTGCCCTCGCGGACGATCCGTCCCTTGCCGATCTCCAGCATCTTGGGCGTCTCCGGCAGCGGCACGCCCACGCCCTCGCCGCGCGGATAGCGGAAGGCGCTCGGGCAGTCGTCGAGCTTCGCAGCCGTGTGCACCATGTGGACGAGCTCGGCCTCGTCCGCCGCGGCCATGACGACGAAGCCCGGCAGAGTCGCGAGATAGGTGATGTCGAAGCTGCCGGCGTGCGTGGGGCCGTCGGCGCCGACCAGGCCGGCGCGGTCGATGGCGAAGCGGACCGGCAGTTTCTGAATCGCGACGTCGTGCACGATCTGGTCATAGGCGCGCTGCAGGAAGGTGGAATAGATCGCGGCGAAAGGCCTGAGCCCCTCCGTTGCCATCCCTGCCGCGAAGGTGACGCAGTGCTGCTCCGCGATGCCCACGTCGAAGCAGCGCGTGGGGTGTGCCTTGGCGAACTTGTCGAGCCCGGTGCCCGACGGCATGGCGGCGGTGAGCGCCACGATCTTCTCGTCGCGGTCCGCCTCCTTGATCAGGCTCTGGGCGAACACGGCGGTGTAGCTCGGCGCCCTGGGCTTGCTCTTCTTCTGCTCGCCCGTCACCACGTCGAACTTGCCGAGCGCGTGGCCGCGGTCCGGCGCGTTCTCGGCGGGCTCGTAGCCTTTGCCCTTGCTGGTGACGACGTGGAGCAGCACGGGCCCCGGCGTCTCGTCCTTGCGCACGTTGCGCAGCACCGGGACTAGATGGTCGAGATTGTGGCCGTCGATCGGCCCGATGTAGAAGAAGCCCAACTCCTCGAAGAGGGTGCCGCCGGTGACCATGCCGCGGGAATACTCCTCGGCCCGCATCGCGGCATCGCCCATCGCCTTGGGCAGTCTGCGCGCCCACTGCTTGCCGAGCTCACGCAGGCTGCGGAACTGGTGGCTGGAGAGCAGCCGCGAGAGGTAGGCGTTGAGCGCGCCCACCGCCGGCGCGATCGACATCTCGTTGTCGTTGAGGATGACGATGAGGCGGGGTGGCATCGAGCCCGCGTTGTTCATCGCCTCGTAGGCCATGCCGCCGGACATGGCACCGTCGCCGATGACGCAGATGACGTTGCGCGCTTCGCCCGTGAGCTCGCTCGCCACCGCCATGCCGAGGCCGGCGGAGATGGAGGTCGACGAGTGCGCCGCGCCGAAGGGGTCGTACTCGCTCTCGGTCCGCTTGGTGAAGCCGTAGAGCCCGCCCGGCTGGCGGATGGTGCGGATGCGTTCGCGCCGCCCGGTGATGATCTTGTGCGGGTATGACTGGTGGCCCACGTCCCAAATCAGGCGGTCGCGCGGGGTGTCAAATACATGGTGGAGGGCCACCGTCAGCTCGACCACGCCAAGCCCGGCGCCCAGATGGCCGCCGGTCACCGAGACGGCGTCGACGGTCTCGGCGCGAAGCTCCTCGGCAACCTTCTTGAGTTCCTTGACCGAGAGGCTGCGCAGGTCTTCGGGGCTCTTCACGCGGTCCAGATGCGGCGTCTCCGGCATGGCTCCCTCTCCCAGTCGAGTCACCGTTCGGCCCGTCGCGCGACGCGATTCTCACGAGACCAACATGACAACCGTACTACAAAGGACATGGGCGTCAATCGACCTGTCATAGGCCGCCGTCGTGAGTGCGTGAGCGCGATTTGGACCAGCCTCGGGCCCTATAATTGCACCATGCACCGCCTTGGGGAAGGCGATCCGGCGATGTATCCTAGGGTCTCGTCCAAGCCCTTGAGCCAGCCCCAAAAATGCGAAATGTCGACGACGATCCCCCGGTCATCACGCTGAGCGCAGGGCCCGTCGACGCGTATCCGGTCGTCCTGCGGGCGCTGTCGCGGCCCGTCACCTACGACTTCGACCCCTCATTCCAGAATTTTTATGAATCGACGGTCCTGAAGACTGCCGAGTCGCTGCGCACCGCGTTGCCGCCGGTGATCCTGATGGGCGAGCCGGTGCTCGGGCTCGAAGCCGCCGCTGCCGCCCTGATCGGCGCCGACGACGCGGTGCTGAACCTCGCCTCCGGCGAGTACGGCAAGGGCTTCGGATTCTGGGCCGCGCGCCATTGCCGGGAGCTGGTCGAGATCGTGGCGCCCTACGACGACGCCATCGATCCGGACGCGGTCAGCGACATGTTGAAGGCCCGGCCCGATATTCGAATCCTCTCCGTCTGCCATCACGACACGCCGTCGGGCACGGTCAATCCCGTGCGCGAGATCGGCGCGATCTGCCGCGATCACGACGTGCTGACCATCGTGGACGCAGTCTCCTCCTTCGGCGGAATGGACGTTCACCCCGAGGACATCCACGCCGACATTTTCGTGACCGGCCCCAACAAGTGCCTCGGCGGCAGCACTGGGCTTTCCATTGTCCACGTCAGCGAGCGCGCCTGGGCGAAGATCGATGCCAACCCCGCCGCGCCGACGGACTCCGTGCTGAGCCTCAAGGACTGGCGGGATGCCTGGCGCGCGGATGTACTATTTCCCTACACGCCGTCGGTCTCCGAGGTCCATGCGCTGGACGCGGCGGTGCAGAACTATCTCGACGAGGGACCGGAGGCGGTGTGGGCGCGGCACGCGCTGACGGCGCGCGCCTGCCGCGCGGGCGTGCGCGCCATGGGTCTCGACCTCTGGCCCGTGCGCGAGGCCATCTGCGCCGATACCGCGACCACGGTGCGGGTGCCGGAGGGGCTGGAGGACGCCGCGATCCGGCAGGCGGCGCGCCGGCTCTACGGCGTGGTCTTCTCCGCCGGCCGCGGCTCGCTGCTGGGCAAGCTGGTGCGGATCGGCCACATGGGGCCGGTGGCGCGGCCGGTCTTCGCGACCGTGGCCGTGACCGCGCTCGGCGGCGCCGTCGCGTCGCTGGGCGGAAAGGCCGACGTGGGGGCGGGGGTCGAGGCGACGCTCGCGGTGATCGACGGCGCGGGTTAGAGCGGGTCCGTCTTTGACGGACTCGCGACAGGCCGCGACCGCGGCCCGCCGCTCCTGCGGCGCCCTCGCGGAGGCGCCGGCCGCAGGCCGGCTGTCGTGAGCGACAAAGTTCTAAATCCCCGGCAACACCTCGCTCCCCAGAATCTCCAGCTGCGTCGGCAGCTCTTCGGAAGGCACGACGCAGAGCACGACCCTGGTCGCGCCCGCGTCGAACAGTGCCTCCACGCCGCTGCGGCAGTCGGTCGGCCGGCCGGCGACCGCGAGCCAGTCCAGCCAGTCGTCCGGCATGCCCGCCTCGATCGCCGCTGCCCCTCCCTCGTCGATCAATCCAACGAGCGCGTCGTTGGCATCGTAGACGCCCGTGATCAGCGTCGGGCCCATGGCCCCAAGATAGAGGGTGATCAAGGGGCGCACCTTGGCGCGGGCGGCGGCACGATCTTCGCCGACGCTGGTGATGGCATAGGTGACGAGTTGGAAGTCCTCCGGCAACCCGCGCGCCCGCCGGACCTTCGCAATCCGCTCCCGGACGGTCGCAACGTAGCGCGGGCCCGCCATCGCGGAGAGCACCATCCCATCGGCAATCTCGGCGCAGAGATCGACGGACTTCGGCCCGACGGCGGCGCCCAGCACCTGAAGGTCGGGCGTGGGATGGGTGAGCGAGACCTCATCGTAGCCGTAGTAGGCGCCCGCCTGCGTGAGGGTCTCGCCCGCGAACAGGCGCTTCACGCCGGTGATCGCCTCGCGCATCGAGCCCAGCACCGATTTCGGCGTGAGATGCATTTGCGCAACCCAGAACGGCACGCCATGGCCGATGCCGAGGGTGAAGCGGCCCGGATAGGCATTCGCCAGTGTCGAGGCTTCCATGGCGGTGACAGCCGGATGACGCGCCCGGTTGGAGACCGCGCCGATGCCCACGTCCACTGACTCAGTGGCCTGGAGCGCCATCGCGGCGCTGGCGAAGCCCGACAGCATGAAATAGTCCTCGGCGAACCAGAGGTCGGAGAAGCCGCAACGCTCCACCTGCCGACTCAGGCTCACAATATCGGCGGGCGCGACGTCGCCGAGGATGAAGACGCCCATGGGGCGGGAGGCGGTGGGCATCGGCGGAACTCCTTACCAGTTCATGTAGGCCTGGACGGCTTCGTCGGGGACCAGCCCGGCGGCAACATCGCCGAGCGCCTTGTCGATGATGGCGAGGCCCTCCTCGCACTCCGCATCGCTCAGGGTGAGCGGCGGGGTGATCTCCAACACGTTCGCCTCCAGCCCGACGTAGATGAAGCTCGCGCCGAGCTCGTAGGCGCGGACGATCACCTTGGCCGTCGTGGTCGCGGGGACGGGCGTCCGGCTCTCCCGGTTCTCCACCAAGTCGACTCCGATGGCGAGACCGCGCCCGCGCACGTCGCCGATCATCTCATGCCGCTCGGCGAGCCGCCTGAGACCGTCGGCCAGCGCCGTGCCCACGCGCTCCGCACGGCTCGGAATATCCTCGTCGAGTACGGTGCGGAGCACCGCGAGACCGGCGGCGGTGCAGACCGGATTGCCGCCCGTGGTCTGGATCGCGAAGGCCGGGCGGTGGTCCATGATCGAAGCGGGGCCGATCAGCGCGGACAGCGGCAGGCCGCCGCCGAGACCCTTGCCGAGGACGACCATGTCGGGCTCCAGCCCCTCGTGGCTGAAGGCGTGGAGCGCTCCCGAGCGGCCCAGGCCGACCTTGACCTCATCGAGGACGGTGAGGATGCCGTGGCGCCGGCAGCGCTCCTCCAGGGCCTTGAGGAAGCCTGCGGGCGGCACGATCAGGCCGCCGTCCGACATGATCGGCTCGATGAAGACGGCTGCCACCTGTTCAGGAGGGCACGTCGTCTCGAACTGGTAATCCAGCATGTCGAGCACGTCGTCGGCGCTGAAGCGCGGCCGGTAGGGGTCGGGGTAGGGCAGCAGCACGAGGCCCGGCCGGGGCAGCGTATGGGTCATGGCCGTGTGGCCCGAGATGCTCATCGAGCCCGCGACGCCGCCGTGATAGGAGCCGATGAAGGAGATGAAGCGGTGGCGGCCGGTCGCCGCCTCAAGCACACGGGAGGCCGCGTCGTTGGCGTCGGAGCCGGAGTGGCCGTACCAGACGCGCCGCGCGGTGTCTCCAGGCAGCGTCTCCAGCAGCACCTCGGCGAGGGCTGCGGCCGACTCGTTCGGATACATCAGCAGACTCGCGCCTGCCATGTCGGCCATCGCCTCAGTCACGGCCTCGATCACGGCGGGATGGCCGTAGCCGAGGCTCGCCGCCGTCGCAGAAGCCGAGAGGTCGAGGATGGCGCGGCCGTCGTCGGCCGTGAGGTACGACCCGTGCCCGCCGCGCGCCGCCAGCGGGTTGAAGCGGAGCTTCTGAATGCCGGCGATCGCGGCGTCGTCACGCTCGCCGAGCGTCAGGTTCGAGTTCGCCATCACCAAGCCTCCATCGTTCCGCCCCCGCGTGGCCCGTGCCCCCGATTGCCGGCGGCGGACGCGGGCTCACGCCATATGGGGCGCGAGCGCCTCACGCAGGACCGGGGCGACCGCGTCGATCCCCGGCGTGTCGGAATGGATGCACACCGTCTCCGCCCGGATTGGCACGTCGACACCTTCGACCGAGGTGACCATGCCCTCCTCGATGGCGCGGAGCGTGCGCCTCGCCGCAGCCGCCGGCTCGTAGGGCTCGTGCTCGCGCGTGATGATGAGGTTGCAGTGCCGGTCGTATTCGAGATCGGCGTAGAACTCGGGCCACCAGGGCAGGCCGCGCCGGGAGTAGACGGTGTCGTGCATGGTGCCGGCCTGGCCGATCAGCGGCACCCCGAAGACTTCCGCCGCATCGGCTGCGGCCTCGGCGCAATGCTCGTACTTGGACGTCATGCCGAAGAGCGCGCCGTGGGGCTTGATGTGGTTGAGGGTGGCGCCCGCCGCCCGAAGGAAGCCGCTGAGCGCGCCGACCTGGTAGATCAGCAGATCGCGCAGCTCGTCGCGCTCCATCTGCATCTCCCGCCGCCCGAAACCCTGGCGGTCGGGGAGGGACGGATGCGCGCCGACCTTGACCCCGTGTTCGAGGGCAAGGCGCACGGTCGCGTGCATGACCGACGGGTCCGAGGCATGAAAGCCGCACGCGACATTGGCGATGCTGATGAACGGCATGATCCGCTCATCGTTGCCGAAGGTGTAAAGGCCGTACCCCTCGCCGATGTCGCAGTTGATGGTGACCGCCATGGCGTGCTCCCGCTGCGCTGTGGCGGGGAACACTGCACGGGCGAAGCGGGGCAGTCAAAGCGGATCGGCGATCCGGCCGGGCGCCGTTGGTGCGTCCTATGTGGCGGGATAGACTGGCCGGGACCGGAAGGGCAGGGAGGCCGATCATGGGCGACGGTTACGTTCATCCTTATGTGCCGAATGCGGCGCCGGAGCCGCGGCGCAAGCTGCTGGATGCCATCGGCGTGGGCGACGTGGCGGAGCTTTACGCCGCGATTCCCGAGGCGCTCAGGGTCAAGGGGCTTCTCGACCTGCCGCCGGCGCTGCCCGGCGAGCAGGACGTGCGGCGGCATCTGGAGGAGATCGTCGCCCGCAACCAGCCCTGCACCGGAACCTGGCTCAACTTCTGCGGTGCCGGCTGCGCCCAGCACTACGTGCCGGCGATCGTGGACGAGATCGTCCATCGCGGCGAGTTTCTCACGGCCTACGGCGGCGGCACCTACTCGGACCACGGCAAGAACCAGGCGCTTTTCGAGTTTCAGAGCCTGATCGGAGAGCTGGTGGGCATGGAGGTGGTCTCGACCCCCGTCTACGACGCCGGCGCCGCCACCGGCAGCGCCGTGACCATGGCCTGCCGCATCACCGGCCGGCGCGGCGTGCTGGTGCCGGAGACCATGAGTGCCGACCGGCGCTCGCAGCTCATCGGCTTCGCCAAGCCCTTTGCATCCGTCGAGACCGTCGCCCGCGACCCCGCCACCGGGCTGATCGATCTCGCCGACCTCCGCGCCAAGGTCTCGGCCGAGACCGCGGCCGTGGTGATGGAGAGCCCCGGCTACCTCGGCCTGATCGAGACGCAGGCTCAGGCCATCGCCGATATCGCGCACGAGGCCGGCGCCTTGCTTATCGGCGGCGTGGACCCGATCTCGCTTGGCGTGCTCGCGGCGCCCGCCGACTACGGCACCGACCTGGCGATCGGCGATCTGCAGCCCCTCGGCATCCACATGTATGCGGGCGGCGGCAACGGCGGCTTCATCGCGAGCCGGGACGAATCCCGCTTTGTCTCGGAATATCCCTCGATTCTTTTCAGCATCGCGCCGGCGACGGAGGGGGAAGGCTTCGGCTTCGCCTGGTCGACTATGGAGCGCACCTCCTACGACACCCGCCACGACGCCACCGACTACGCGGGCACCACCCAGTGGGTCTGGGGCATCGGGGCTGCGGTCTACCTCTCGCTGATGGGGCCGGAGGGGATGGCCGAGCTCGGCCGCGGCATCATGCAGCGGGCCTGCTACGCGGCGGAGCGGATCGCGGCGCTTCCCGGCGTCGCGGTGCCCCACCTGGGCCAGCCGTTCTTCAAGGAGTTCGTGGTCGATTTCTCGGGCACGGGCAAGACGGTCGCAGCCGTCAACGCCGCGCTGCTGGAGGCCGAGATTCACGGCGGCAAGGACCTGAGCGGCGAGTTCCCGGCGCTGGGCCAGTCGGCGCTCTATTGCGTGACCGAGCTGCACGGGGCGGCCGAAATCGAGAGACTGGTCTCCGCGCTCGGGGAGGCAGTCCGATGACAGACCGCATCGGAGGCGGCTTCCACGCCGCGCACTGGGACGAGCCCCTGATCGACGAAATCCCCGGCGACGGCGGGCGCGGCCTGCTGCCGCCGGCGGTGGACGACGCCATCGCCGATGCCGTCGGCGACGTCGCCGCGGCGCTGCCGGATGGGGTGCGGCGCGCCGTACCGCCGGCGCTGCCCGCGCTGCCGCAGCACCGGGTGCTCCGGCACTTCCTGCGGCTCTCGCAGATGGCCATGGGCTTCGACGTGACCGTCGACATGATGGGCACCTGCACCATGAAATACAGCCCCAAGGTGCACGAGTATGTCGCGCGCCTGCCCGGCTTCGCCGACGTCCACCCCCTGCAGGACCCGGAGACGCTGCAGGGCACGCTGGAGATCCTCTACCGCTTCAACCGCATGATGTGCGAGATCGCCGGCATGGATGCCTTCACCTTCCAGCCGGCGAGCGGGGCGCAGGGCATCTACACCAACGCCTGCCTGATCCGCGCGTATCACGCCGCGCGGGGCGAAGGCGGCACGCGGGACGAGATCATCACCACCGCCTTCTCGCATCCGGCCGACGCGGCGACGCCTGCGGTGGCGGGCTTCAAGGTCATCACGCTGATGCCGGGCGAGATGGGCTTTGCCGAGGTCGATGCGCTGAAGGCCGCGGTCTCCGAGCGGACCGCCGGCCTGATGCTGACCAACCCCGAGGATACCGGCCAGTACAACCCCAACATCCGCGCGTTCGTGGACATCGTGCACGAGGCCGGCGGGCTCTGCGCCTACGACCAGGCCAACGGCAATCCGCTGCTGGGAGTCGTGCGCGCGGGCGACACCGGCTTCGACATGTGCCAATTCAACCTGCACAAGACCTTCTCCGCACCCCATGGCGCGCTCGGCCTGGGCTGCGCCGCGGTCGGCGTCAAGGCGCATCTGGAGCGGTTCCTGCCGCGCCCCATCGTCACCTACGACGGCGAGCGCTACGGCCTGGATTACGAGCAGGGGGAGGGGATCGAGAAGATCCGCGCCTTCATCGGCAACGTGCATGCGGTGCTCAAGGCCTACGCTTGGGTTCGCAGCCTGGGCGCCGAGGGCCTGCGCGCGGTCGCCGAGACGGCGGTGCTCAACAACAACTACATGCTGCACCACATCCGGCAGATCGACGGCACCACCGTCCCCTGGCCCAAGAACACGTATCCCAAGCTGGAGCAGGTGCGCTACAGCTGGGAGCCGCTCTACGAGGAGACCGGCGTCGCCAGCCACGACGTGCTGAACCGCATGGTCGATTTCGGCGTGCAGCATTACATGGAGAGCCACGTGCCGATGCTGGTGCCGCAGCCCTTCACTCTGGAGCCGGGCGAATCGCTCACGATTGCGGAGATGGACCACGTGCTCGGCGCGCTGCGTCGGATCGCCGAGGAGGCCCGCGACACGCCGGAGCAGGTGACGGCGGCCCCGCACAGCGCGGCCATCCGGCCCATCGACGGCGACGTGCCGGAGGACCCGGATTGCTGGGCCTTCACCTCGCGGGCCTACCGGCGCAAGCGGGGCAACTGGGCCAACGTCAAGCGCGGCCTGGGCGGGCACGGGGGCGGCTACAGCTGAGCCTCGCCTGATGGGCCGACCCACGCTCGGCCTCATCGTCAACCCGATCGCCGGCATGGGCGGCAGCGTCGGGCTCAAGGGCACGGACACGGCGGCGATCCTGAGCGAGGCCCGCGCGCGCGGCGCGAGGCCGCAGGCAGCGACGCGGGCGGCGGTGGTGCTGGAGGCGCTCGCCGCGGCGCGACCAGGGCTGGGGCTGCTCGCCGCCCCCGGCGAGATGGGGGAGGGGATCGCCAGGGAGGCGGGCCTGAACCCGTCGGTCGTCGGTGCCCCGGCCGAGGGTGAGACCGGCGCGGCGGACACGCGGGCCGCAGCCGAGGCCATGGCGGCTGCCGGCGCCCGGCTCATCGTCTTCGCCGGCGGCGACGGCACCGCCCGCGACATGGCGGCGGCCTTAGGTGACCGGGTGCCGGTGATCGGCGTGCCCGCAGGGGTGAAGATGCACTCGGCGGTTTACGCCACCAGCCCCCGCGCCGCCGCCGACCTCGCGCTCCGGGCGCTCGCCCAGGACATTGAGGCGCGGCCTCGCGAGGTCATGGACATCGACGAAGAAGCGTTTCGCGCGGGTGCCGTCTCGGCGAAGCTTTACGATTACTTGCCAGTGCCTTACGCGCCTGATCTAATGCAAAGCGTCAAGGCGGGCGGGGTCAGCAGCGACCGCGTAGCGCTGAGCGGGATCGCGGCCGAGATCGCCAGCCGGATGGAGGCCGGGCGGCTCTACCTTCTGGGGCCCGGCACCACCACGCGGGCGATCGCCGACGCGCTCGGACTGTCCAAGACCCTGCTCGGCGTCGACCTGGTGCGCGACGGGGCGGTGATCGGTGCCGACGCGAGCGAGGAGGCCATCCTGCGCACGCTGGCGGAGAGTCCGCCCGGCGGCGGGATCGTGGTCACGCCCATCGGCGGCCAGGGGCACTTTCTGGGACGCGGCAACCAGCAGATCGGCGCGCGCGTGGTGCGGGCGGTGGGTCTCGACCGACTGCTGGTGGCGGCGACGCCCGAAAAGCTCGCGTCGCTGCATGACAGCACGCTGCACGTCGATACTGGCGATCCCGCGCTCGACCAGGCGCTCTCCGGTTGGCGCCGCGTGATTACCGGCCGCGGCAACGAGACGGTGTGCCGCGTAGCCGCTTGAGCCGCTTCCCGTCCCTTGAGCGGGCGGGGGGCTTCCCGCAGGATGGCGGCGCTCTGCCGGGGCGGGGAGTAGGGAGATGACGGAACTTTCCTGGGGCGTGCTCGGCGCTTCGTTCTTCGCCGTCGAGCACATGATTCCGGCGCTGCAGCAGTCTGCCGGCCTCCGCGTCCACGGCATTGCGAGCCGCGAGCTGGTCAAGGCAGAGGCGGTGGCCGAGCGCTTCGGCCTGGCGCAGGCGTATGGCGATTACGAGTCCATGTTGGCCGATCCCGCCATCCACGTGGTCTTCAACCCGCTGCCCAATCACCTCCACGTGCCCTGGACCGCCAAGGCGGCGCGGGCCGGCAAGCACGTGCTCTGCGAGAAGCCCATCGCGCTCGACGCGGCCGAGGCGACGCAGCTCATCGCCGTCCGCGACGAGACCGGCGTGCAGATTCAGGAGGCCTACGTCGTCACCCATCACCCGCAATGGAAGCGGGTGCGGGAGCTGGTGCGCGCGGGCCGCATCGGACCCGTGCGGGCGATTCAGGGCTGGGTCAGCTACTGGCTGGACGACCCCGAGAACATCCGCAACAAGCGGGAGATGGGGGGCGGCGGACTGCTCGACATCGGCGTCTATCCGCTGTTGACCGCGCGCTACGTGTTCGAGGCCGATCCGATCCGCGCCTTCGCCGCCATCGAGCGGCACCCGGAATGGGGGACGGACGTGCTGGCCAGCGCGACGCTGGAGTTTCCGAGCGGCATCCTGAGCTTTACCTGCGGCACCCTGTCGGCGGTCCATCAGCACATGGCGATCCACGGCACCGAGGGGCGGATCGAGCTGCCCGACCCCTTCGCCCAGTCGCCGACCCGCGAGGCCAGCATCTCGATCCTTGGGCCCCGCCAGATCTGGGAGCCGCTCAACGAGGAGGTCGAGACCCTGGAACGGGTCAACCAGTACGTGCCGCAGGCGGAGGCCTTCTGCGCGGCGGTGCGGGGCGAAGCGCCGCCGGCGTTTCCCCTGGAGGAGTCGGTCAAGATGATGCGGGCGCTGGATGCGCTCGCGCGCTCGGGCGAGAGCGGCCGGTGGGAGGAGGTCGGCGCCTGAGCACCGGGTGTTGCGGGCTGCGCGCGCTGCTATAACGGCCCGGACCGGGGCGAGGAAGGGGACATGACGACGGCACCGAGCGAGGCGCTCACGCTCTACGGCACCGAGCAGGAGGCGCCGGAAGCGCGGACCATCACCGCCGGCGCGCTCACGGCCACGCTCGAGGCTGGCAAGCTGCGCTGGATTCGCCACGGCGGTGTGGAGGCGCTGCGCGGCCTCGCCTTCGTCGTGCGCGGCGGCGGCTGGGAGACCTATGCGCCGCAGATCGCCAACCTTAAGGTCGAAGAAGAAGACGGCGGCTTTCGCGTGAGCTACGACGGGCGTATCGACTCTCCCTATGGCGTGCTCACCTACCGCGCCGATATCGCGGCGGAGAACGAGCGGAGCCTGGTTTTCACGGTCGAGTTCGAGCCCGAGACCGAGTTCCAGACCAGCCGCACGGGCTTCGTGGTGCTGCATCCGGTCGAGGGCGTAGCGGGCGAGGCCTGCACCATCACCCACAGCGACGGCACGGTGGAGGAGACTGCCTTCCCCGGCCTGATCAGCCCGTTTCAGCCCTTCTACGACATTGCCGCCATGCGCCACCGGGTCTCGCCAGGGGTCTGGCTCACCTGCCGCTTCGAAGGCGCCGACCCGTGGGAGACCGAGGATCAGCGCAACTGGACCGACGCCTCCTACAAGACCTATTACCGCCCGCTCGCGCTGCCCTTCCCCTACACCCTGGCGGCGGGCGAAACGCTGCGGCAGGTCGCGACGCTCAGCATCGAGGGGGGCTCGGCGGCGGTGGCGACGGGGGCTGGCGGAGACGGGGCGATCGAGATCGCCGTCGGCGGTGCGACCGGGACGCACATGCCGGAGATCGGGCTCGGCGTGGCCAACCGAGAGCGCGATCATCTCGACCACGGGCTCGACCTGATCAAGGCGCTCGGGCCGGGGCACATCGTCTGCGAGTGCGACCCGCGTGACCCTCACGCGACAGACGCGCTGGCCGCCGGCAGGGGACTGGCCGAGGCCCTCGATGCCGAGGTCGTGCTGGAGATCACGGTGCCCTGTGAGCGGCCGGTGGCCGACGAGCTGGCACAGGCTGCCGAGATCGCGGGTCGTGCCGGGCTCAAGCCCGACGCCATCGTGCCGGAGCAGGCGCGGCTCCTGAAGTTTACCCTTGAGAAGATCCCGGCTCTCGGCATTCCCGACTTCGACGAGGTCTACGGTGCGGCGCGCGCGGCGTTCCCCGGCGTGCGCCTGGGCGGCGGGGTCTTCACCAACTTCACCGAGCTCAACCGCAACTGCGCGACGCCCGATCTGTTCGACTTCCTGACCCATGCCACCTGCGCCGTGGTGCACGAGCCGGACGACCTCTCGGTGATCGAGACGCTGCAGACGCTGCCGGATATCGTCGCCTCGGCCAAGGCGCTCGCCGGCGGCAAGCCCTACCGCATCGCGCCGAGTGCCATCGGCATGCGCTTCAACCCCTACGGGCCGGACGTCCACCAGAACAGCGACAACGGGCGCTACTCCTTCAATCGCCAGGACCCGCGCCACCGCGCCCTGCTCGGCGCGGCCTTCAGCCTCGGCTATGCTGCGCGGGTGGCGCCGCTTGGCCTGGAGGCGCTGGCGCTTGGCCAGCCCTCCGGCGCGCTCGGCATGGTCTATCGCAGGACCGAGCACCCGCAGCCCTGGTTCGACGACCTCGACGGGCCTGCGGTGATGCCGCTCTATCACATCGTGGCGGCGCTCGCGGAGGCGAAGGGGGCGGCGGTCCGCACGGTGACCAGCAGCGATGCGACGCGCCTGCTGGGCCTTGCCTACGAGCACGGGGGCGGCACCCTGCTCTGGCTCGCCAATCTCACGCCGGCGCTTCAGACGGTGACGGTCTCGGGCCTCACGGGCGGCACGGCCACCATCGGCCGGCTCGATGCGAGCAACTTCGTGGACGCGGTGACCGATCCGGCGGGCTTCGCTGCAAGCCCAGGCCAGCCGGGCGACCCCGGCCGCGTCGAATTGGCGCCGTTTGCCGTCTCGCGCATCCAGATCGGCGCATAGCCGACAGAGCATTTCGACGGATCGAAAAAGGGAAGGACATGGCAGAACACGCCCTCAAGGAGATGTCCCGCCACGGCCGGCTCAAGGTCGGCACCTTCGTGGTCGAGTTCAGCACGCCGGGAATCGGCCAGATCCTGAAGGCCGCCGGCTGCGAGTACGTGCTGCTCGACATGGAGCATTCGGGCTTCGGCTTCGACACGCTGAAGCAGATGCTGCGCTACATGCAGGCAGGCGACATGCCGGCGATCGTGCGCGTGCCGTCGCGCGAGTACCACCACGCGGCGCGCGCCATGGACATGGGGGCCGAGGGCATCATGCTGCCGATGGTGGGCTCGGCGAAGGTGGCGCGGGAGCTGCTGAGCTACGTCAAGTATGCGCCCGAAGGAGAGCGCGGCGTCGCACTGCAGATCGCCCACGACCGCTACGCGCCGGGGGACACGAAGAAGAAGCTGCGCGACGCCAACCGGCGCTGCACCTTCGTCGCCCTGATTGAGACCGCAGAGGGCATCGAGAACGTCGACGACATCGCGGCGATCGAGGACGTTGACGTGCTCTGGATCGGCCACTTCGACCTCTCGGTTTCCATGGGCATCGCGGGCCAGTTCGACCACCCCGACTTCATCGCGGCGGTGGCGCGTGTGGTGCAGGCGGCGAAGAGGAACAACAAGTCCCTGGGCCGGCTGGTGCCCAACGTCGATGTCGGCGTGGCGCTATTCAACGAAGGCTTCGACTTCATCTGCTATTCGGGCGATGTCTGGCTGCTGCAGCAGGCGATGCGCGAGGGCGCGGAGGGTCTACGCGCCCAATGCAAGCGCGGCCGGCGGCGGCCGAAGAGATAAGGGGGATCAACGGGTTATGGCTGAAAAGTTTAGGGTTGCACTGAGCAGGGATTTTCTCACGGCGGAGGGCGAGCCGCTCTTCCCCATGTTCGACCGCACGCCGCTGGACGACGACCCCGACATCGAGTGGCGCTATCTGGAGAACGGCGAGGGGCCGGTGGACGCGTCCGAGCTCGCCGGTCACGACGCGCTGATCCTGCTGGCCCAGCGCTTCGACCGCTCCAGCGTGCCGAGCGACGGCCGGCTCGCCATGGTCGCGCGCTTCGGCGTCGGCTACGACAGCGTGGACGTGCCCGCCTGCACCGACAACGACATCGCGCTGGTCATCACGCCCAACGGCGTGCGCCGGCCGGTGGCGGTCGCCATCATCGCGCTGATCCTCGCGGTCACCTGCAAGCTCCTGCTCAAGCACCAGCTGACCATCGAGGGCCCGCCGGGCTTCGCCCGCAAGGGCGCCCACATGGGGGTGGGTCTCGTCGGCAAGACGCTCGGCTCGGTCGGCATCGGCAACATCGGAGCCGAGATGTTCCGCATGGCCAAGCCTTTCGACATGAACTTCATGGCCTGCGACCCCTACGCCGAGCCGGCGGTGGCCGAAGAGCTTGGCGTGCAGATGGTCGATCTCGACACGGTTTGTCGCGAGTCGGACATCCTGACCGTGAACTGCCCGCTCAGCGATGAGACCCACCACATCGTCGATGAGCGCCTGATCGGCCTGATGAAGCCCACGGCCTATTTCGTGAATACCTCGCGCGGCGGCACGGTGGACCAGAAGGCGTTGACCGCGGCGTTGCAGGAAGGGCGGATCGCCGGCGCCGGCCTCGACGTGCTCGACCCGGAGCCGCCGGACCCGAACGATCCCATCCTCAAGCTCGACAACGTGGTGTTCGCGCCGCACGCGTTGGCCTGGACAGACCAGTGCTTCGCCGGGCTTGGCGCCGATGACATCGTCGCCTGTAAGGCCTTGATGCGAGGCGAGGCGCCTGCGGCGGTCGTCAACCGCGAGATTCTCGATAATGCGGCCTGGCGGGCCAAGCTCGCGCGCTACGCCGAGACCTTCGGCCGCTGATCGCGCGCGTCCTTGTTCGAATGCATCCCGCTAATGTGCGCGAGACCCTTCGGGCGCGAGCGACCCGCACCATGGTGCGGTGCACGGTGCGCGCCGGCTGCGTCACGAATGCGCCATGACTTGCGCGCGCTATAGGACCACTACCGGCGGCGGCATGATGAGCGGGCTCGCTCGGTACGATCCCGCGCGCGTGGCCGGTCGCCGTGGAATCCCATCCCATCACACTTATCCCGCCTAATCCCGGCGCGTCCCGCATGAATTTTAAGTTCGCACTATCCCACTGGGCCCGCCGCAGGCCGGAGGCCCGGCCCCGCGCCGGAGGCCGCGGCGCGCCGTGACCGGCTTCGACTTCCCGCCGCCGGCGATGCCGCCGGGCACGGACGCGTTGCGCGCCGAAGTGCGGGCGTTCCTCGCGGACTCGCAAGCCACCGAGGGCTGGCGGCCCGATTCCGACTTCGGCTCGGACTGGTCGGCCACCTTCAGCCGTGCCCTCGGTGCGCGGGGCTGGATCGGCATGTGCTGGCCCCGGCGCTATGGCGGGCACGAGCGCTCGGCGCTGGAGCGCTACGTCGTGATCGAGGAGCTGCTGGCAGCCGGCGCGCCCGTCTACGCCCATTGGGTGGCGGACAGGCAGAGCGGCCCGCTGCTGCTGCGCTTCGGCACCGAGGAACAGCGCCAGACGATCCTCCCCCGGATTGCCGCTGGCGAGTGCTACTTCGCCATCGGCATGAGCGAGCCCGATTCCGGCTCCGACCTCGCCTCGGTGCGCACCCGCGCTGAACGGACGGCGGACGGCTGGCGCATCAATGGCACCAAGGTGTGGACCAGCAACGCGCACCGCTCGCAGTACATGATCGCGCTCTGCCGCACGGGACCTGCCGGCGAGAGCCGCCACGAGGGCCTCAGCCAGTTCCTGATCGACCTCGAAGCCGATGGCGTGAAGGTCAGCCCGATCGTCAACTTGGCCGGCAAGCACGACTTCAACGAGTGCGTCTTCGAGGACGTGGTGATTCCCGCCGACCGGCTGATCGGCCAGGAGGGCGACGGCTGGCGCCAGGTGACGGGCGAGCTTGCGCTGGAGCGGAGCGGGCCCGAGCGCATTCTCAGCACCTTCCATCTCTTCGCCGCGCTGGTCGAGGAGGCGGGCCCCGAGCCCGAGCCGCGGCTCGCCGAGGCGATCGGGCGCCTCGCGGCGGAGTTCTACGCGCTGCGGGCCATGTCATTCGCGGTCGCCGGCCAACTGGAGAAGGGGGAGCTACCGGACGTCGAGGCCGCCATCGTCAAGGACATGGGCACGCGCTTCGAGGCCGAGGTCGTCGAGACTCTGCGCCGCGCCGTGCCAGTCGAGCCGGTCGCGGGGGGAAGCGCCAACGCGCCGTCGCTCGAGGCCGCGCTGGGTGCGACGGTGCTGGGGCTGCCCTCGTTTACCCTGCGTGGCGGCACCAACGAGATCCTGCGCTCGATCATCGCTCGTGGCCTCGGGGTCAGGTGAAGGTGCGATGAGCGACGAGACGGCACGCTTGGTCGAGCAAATCGCTGACGACCTGTTCGCGGCAGAGAGCGAGGCTGCGCGCGAGGTGCTCGCCCAGAATAGCTGGCCGCAGCGGATTTGGCAGATCTTCGCCGAGACCGGGCTGGCGCACGCGGCATTGCCGGAGGAAGCGGGCGGTGCGGGTCTGGCGGCGGGGCTTGCGGTGCTGCGCGCGGCAGGGCGCCATGCCGCGCCGATCCCGGTCGCGGAGACGATGATCGGAACCCTGCTTTGCCACCGCGCCGGGGCCGAGGCGCCTGATGGCCCGCTCACCCTCTATGCGCCGCCGGCCGGCGCGCTGGCCCCGCAGCCGGAGGTGCAGGACGATATCGTCGCTGCCACTTTGCCGCGGGTGCCGTGGGCCCGAATCGCCACTGTGCTTGCGGTGGGCGCGCCGGGCCATGGCCTGGCTTTCGTCACGCCCAGCAACGTGATCGAGGGTGCGAACCTAGCCGGCGAGCCGCGCGACGATGTGGCCGTCTCCGGCCGACCGGACCGCCTCCTTCCCCTGCCGCCGGACGTGGACGGCTTCGCCCTCATGGCGCTCGCCCGCGCCGCCCAGCTGCGGGGCGCGATGGAGCAGGTGCTCGCCATGAGCTTGCAGTATGCGAGTGATCGCGTGCAGTTCGGCCGGCCACTCAAGCGCTTCCAGGCGATCCAGCACTACTTGGCCGAAATTGCCGGGGAGGCGGCGGCCACCGGGGCTGCGGTCGATGCGGCGGCGCAGGCGTCGAACACCTTCGGCTTCGCTGCGGCCAAGGCGCGGGCGAGCCAGGCGGCGGGCACGGTCGCCCGTCTCGCCCATCAGGTGCATGGCGCCATCGGCTATACCGCCGAGCACGACCTGCACCACTGGACCAAGCGGCTCTGGGCCTGGCGCGACGAGTGCGGCAACGAGGCCTATTGGTGGCAGGGGCTCGGTGCGCACGCCGCGCAAGGCGGCGGTGCGGCGCTATGGCCGGCGATGGTCGCTGCCTCTGGCAGCGCGGTATCAAGAGCCGCCTCCGGCAGCGCGGTAGTAGAAGAGGGAGAGCGCCCGTGAGCGACGAGATCCGCCTGGAGGTCGCGGAGCGCATCGCGACGATCACGCTCAACCGGCCCGAGCGGCGCAACGCCTTCACCCGCTCCATGATCGATGCCTGGGCGGCAGCGCTCGCGGACTGTCGCGACCGCGAGGACGTGAACGTGGTGGTGGTGACCGGGGCGGGCAAGGCCTTCTGCAGCGGCGGCGACATCAAGGAGCTGATGGGGGAGGGCCTGGAGCAGGCACCGGCCGAGCAACGGGCGACGATCGGCGAGCATGTGCATCGCATTCCGCTCACCCTCGCCGACATGGACAAGCCGGTGATCGCGGCGATCAACGGCGCGGCCATCGGCGCCGGCCTCGACCTTGCACTGGCGATGGACCTGCGCTTCGCCGCGGCCTCGGCCAAGTTTGCGGAGACCTACGTCAAGGTCGGGCTCGCGCCCGGCGCCGGCGGTGCGCATTGGCTGCCGCGCCTGGTGGGGCAGGCGAAGGCGCTTGAGCTGCTGTGGACGGGCGAGGCCATCGACGCGGCGGAGGCGGAGCGCATCGGCCTGGTCAACCGGGTCTGCGCCGACGACGCGCTGATGCCCCAGACCATGGAACTCGCGCGCCAACTGGCGGACGGTCCGACTTTGGCCATCCGCGCCATCAAGCGGCTGGTGCGAGACGGCATCGGCGGCGATCTTCGCGCCGGGTTGGACCGCGCGTCGGCCACCTACGGCGTGCTCGGCTCCACCGGCGATCACCGCGAGGCGGTGCAGGCGTTCGTCGAGAAGCGTGTGCCGCGCTTCCGGGGCCGTTAGGCCGGTGGCGCCAGAGAGCGAGGCTCCTCCGGACCTCGCGGCGATCGAGGCGGCGCGGCTCACCCTCGGCGATCTGATCGAGGAGACCCCGGTGCACCGCTGGCGGGCGGCACCGGTCTCGGACGGGCTCGGGCCGGAGAGCGCAGTCTTCCTCAAGCTCGAGCTGTTCCAGCGCACCGGCACCTTCAAGGCGCGGGGCGCGCTGCTCAACGCATTGGCTCTCGATGAGGCGGGGCGGAAGCGCGGCGTGACGGCGGTCAGCGCCGGCAACCACGCCATCGCGGTGGCCTTCGCCGCGCACCGCGTCGGCACCTCGGCCAAGGTGGTAATGATGGAAGGCGCCGATCCCTTCCGCGTCGCCCAGGTGCGGCGCTACGGCGCTGAGCTCGTGCTGGTGCCGGACGTGCACGTGGCATTCGAGGCCGTGCGCGCCATCGAGGCGGACGAGGGGCGCACGTTCATCCATCCCTTCGAGGGGCGGACTATCGCGCTCGGCACTGCGACGGTGGGACTGGAGCTCGCGCGGCAGGTGCCGGCGCTGGATGCGGTGATCGTGCCTATCGGCGGCGGCGGGCTCTGCGCCGGAGTCTCCTGCGCCATCAAGACCCTGCAGCCGCAGTGCCGCGTCTATGGCGTCGAGCCGGAGGGCGCGGACACCATGCACCGCAGCTTCGCCGCAGGCTCGCCGCAGGCCATCGACAAGGTGACCACCATCGCTGACAGCCTCGGCGCGCCCCATGCCGCCCCCTATTCGTTCGGGCTCTGCCGGCGCTATGTGGACGAGCTGGTGACGATCGACGACGAGGCCATGCGCCGCGCCATGGGGCTGCTCTTCGCCGAGATGAAGCTCGCCGTGGAGCCGGCAGGCGCGGCGGCAACGGCCGCGCTGCTCGGTCCGCTCGCCGGGCGCCTACGGGACAAGCGCACCGCGGTCATCGTCTGCGGCACCAACATCGACGCGAAGGAGTTCATGGCCCAGGCGCTGTTCGCGTGATGCGAGGCACGCCTCGGCGGGGTCAGTCCGCTCCGTCGTTGCGGCCGGGCCGGTCCCCTGCGTCCGCGTCTCGCCGCCTGTACCACTCCACGCCTTGCGTCTCGATTTGATTGCGCAGGGCGGTGCTGTCGATCATTCCATAGAGGAGCAGATGGACGCGCTGCGGGATCGTCAGATCGTCGATGGCGGCGGTGAGGGTCACCTGATCGCTCATGGACAGGCGGTCACCGAACAGCGCGAGGTCCACGTCCGAGGCCGGGCGGAAGGTCCCCGTCGCGCGCGAGCCGAACAGCACGGCCCGCTCCACCCTGGCGTTGGCCGCGATGATGTCGATCACGGCCTTGCGATGCCGCTCCTTCAGGCCGTCGGTCATGCGGTACGGCCGACGCTGTTGGCGGCGCGCTCTTACCAGCTGTTGCGGAGCTCGCGGAGCTTGAGGAAGACCTCGCGCGGGCCGGGGTCGTCGGGGAGGTCGGGGAAGGCCTCGCGCAGCCGCGCGATCACCGTGGGGCTGTGCAGGCGGAAGAAGGTGTTGATCTCCTTTTCCAGCGCGAGCGTCGAGACCAGGGCGTCGTCGGGGTCCTGCGGTCCTATCTCCTCAAGCAGCGAGGCCGCCTGCTTGTTGTCGGGCTCCCGGTCCAGGGTGAAGCCCAGGTTGTGCGCGATGTAGTCGTGGCCGGGGTAGATCAGGGTCTCGTCCGGCAGCTTCGCGAGCTGGCCGGCGAAGGTTTCGTAAAGCTCCGCCGGATGGCCGCCGGAATGGCAGTTGCCGGCGCCGGCGTTGAAGAGGGTATCGCCGCAGAAGAGCGACGGCGTGTCGGTGCGGGAGAGCAGGCAGACATGGCTCATGGTGTGGCCGGGGGTGTCCAGCGCCTCCAGCTCCACCGTGGCGCCGACCTTGATCACGTCGCCTGCGCCGAGCCCGCGGTCGATGCCGGGGATCTTGCCCTTGGCGTTGGCGTGGGCGAGCAAGGTGGCGCCGGTGGCCTTGACCATCGCCTTGTTGCCGCCGGTGTGATCGCCGTGCTCGTGGGTGTTGAGGATCTGGGTGATCTGCCAGCCCCTATCCTTGGCCGCCTTGAGGCAGCGCTTGTGATCGAGAGGGTCGACCGCGAGCGCCTCGCCGGTCTCGGGGCAGGCGATCAGGTAGTTGAAATTGCGATAGTCGTTGGCGGTCCAGATCTGCTCGACGAGCATCTGCGCTCTCCCGGTTCTGCGGCGCTAGTCGGGGTCCAGCTCGGAATCCCAGTAGAGGTAGTCGCCCCAGCTCTCGTGCAGGTAACGGGGCGGGAAGCGCCGGCCCGCCTGGTGCAGGTCGTAGGCGCTGGGCGGACGCGGCTTGCGCGCCGGCCGCATGCCGCACTCCCGCGGCAGCCGGTTGCTCTTGGCGAGGTTGCAGGCGCTGCAGGCGGTGACAACGTTGCCCCAAGTGGTGCGCCCGCCGCGCGAGCGCGGCACCAGGTGGTCGAAGGTGAGGTCCTCCACCGGGAAGGGGGCCACGCAATACTGGCAGGTGAACGAATCCCGCAGGAAGACGTTGAACCGCGTGAACGCGGGCCGGCGCGCGAGCGGGCGGTAGCGCTTGAGCGCGACCACGCTCGGCAGCCGGATCGCCGTGCTCGGCGAGCGGATCGCCCGGTCGTATTCCGAGAGGATGGTCACCCGGTCGAGGAACGCCGCCTTGACCGCGTCCTGCCAGCCCCAGACGGAAAGCGGGAAGTAGCTGAGCGGCCGGTAGTCGGCGTTGAGCACGAGGGCTGGGCAGCTCTCCAAGGATGCTTGCACGGTTCCAGGCCCCCTCAACACGGCTCCGGCGCGCCTGCCAGCGGCCTAATCTCCGCCGGCGCGCCAGATTGCGGGCGCATCATGCCAAAGAGCGAGCGCGGCGCAAACCCGGAGCGCAGCGACCGGGGCAGGGCGCGATATCGCCGGTGCAGCCCGTCGGCGCCTACTCGACCACGAACGTGGGCGAGAAGTCGGCCGGCGCCAGAGAAAGGCGCGTGTTGAAGGAATCGAGATTGGCCTGCTCGACGATGTGGATCAAAGGCCCGGCGTGCGGGTGCTCGAGCTTGCCTTCGAGGAGCCGCACGGCCATCTCGATGCCCATGCGGCCTTGCAGGGCGGGGAAGTCGGTGGGCGCGGCGAGAATCTTGTCACGTTTGATGCCGCGATAGACCGCGTGGGTGAAGTAGTCCGCCAGCACCCGGATCTGGCCGGTGAGGCCACGCGCCCTGAGCAGGCTCACCGCCGCGCCTGCGGTAACCGCGCTGCCCACGATGTAGTCGACATCGGGGCGTTCCTCCAGCGCTTCCTCGACCAGGATCAGCTGGATTTCGCGGCCGGTATCGCCCCACTTCCTCACGACGATATCGACGGCGCTGCCCGCGAGCGCTTCGGTGAACCCCTCCTCGACGAAGTAGGCCCACTGCGACTCCCGCGGGCCGGGGAACCACGCCACCTTGACCGTCGGCGTGCCCGCCGGATGGAGGCTGGCGAGGTAGGCACCGGTGACCGCCCCCATCGTGACCCAGGAGACGGCGGCCTTGGCGCTGATGCCGGCGTCGGCGATGTCGTTGACCACGGCGAGCACGGGGATTTCCTCGCTGATCGCGAGCACCGCCTCGGTCAGCCCGTCGAAGCTCACCGCTCCCAGCGCAAGGATGTCCGCGTCCTGGGCGCATTCGGTGATCTGGGCGATCTGGCGTTCGAGGTTGGGGTAGCCTCCCGCCTCGACCACGCGGAGCGCGACGCCGAGACGCTTCGCCTCCTCCACCATGCCGTAGTTGACGCTCAGCCAGTACGAATCCTTGAGGTGGGGGTATGAGGCGCAGATGCGCCACTTCTGCGATGCGCGCTCTAGGGGGCGATAGGTGATGGTCGTCGTCGGGCTGCGGAAATCGAAGGGCGGCGACCAGGCTTCGAGCGCCCACGTCGAGGAGGATGTGGAATTCGGCGCCGCGTCTTGCTCCGCGCCGAGTGTCGGCCCGGCGGCCAGTAGCACGCCCGCGAGGAGGCCGAAAACGAGGCTCGGTAAGCGCGGTAGTCTCATGGCCCGCATGATGCGGCCGATTGCCTTTCAATTCCAACCGGTGTTCTAATTTCGCGATGTTCGGCCGCTTCGGCATCGCGAGCCGCCTGTTCGCTTCGTTTGCGGGGGTGGCGGCTCTCTCGATCGCAGCCGGGATCATCGGCTGGGTCGTTCTGCGCAACGTCGACACTGCGCAGACGACGATCGTGGATGAGGCCATGCCGGCGATCGCCGAGGGGCGGATCATCGCCGAGACTTCCACCCAAATCGCGGCGCACGGCGCCCTGCTCGCTACCGCAGAAAGCCAGAGGGAGCGGCAGACCCAGGCCAACATCCTGCGGTCCACGACCGATCTGCTCTCTGCCCGCCTCGACGTGCTTGAAGGTTACGGCTTTCCCGAACAGGAAGTGGCGGAGCTGCGCGGCGTGGTGTCGGCGCTTGCCGCGAACCTGAACCGGCAGGACGAGCTCGTCGCGGCGCGGATCGGGATGAATGCCGTGCTGGCCGCTTCGGTCGCGCGGACGCTGGATGCGGCCGGCGAGCTCTCCGCGCTCTCGGAGACGCTGACCTCCAACGCGGCGTCCGGCGCGACGGTGGTCATCTCCAATCTCTACGAGCTTGCCGAGGATACCGCGCGCCTCGCGGCCATGCTGGACGCCTTCGACCGGCTGGTGGAGGCCGATCTCTTCCTGCTGGAGCGGATGTTCGAACTCAGGATGCGCGCCTCGGAGCAGGGTCTGCTGCTGAACCAGCTCGGCCGCGCGCGGGATACCGGCGAGATCGAATGGATCGAGGAGCGCTACAGCGGCAACCTCCGCATTCTCGAGCGCCGGGTGGCTCTGATTGATGACCCAATCCGCCGCGAGCAGGCGGGGTCGCTCGTCGCCGCGCTCGCCTCCGACGGGCCCCCCGGCACGCTCGGCTTGTTCAACCAGCGCCGCCGGGCGCTACACCTCGATGCGGCGCTCGCGGTCCTGGCGGACGACAACCGCGCCTTGACCGACCGCATGAACGAGGGCGTCGCGGCGGTCGTCTCCCGCTCCCAGCAGATCGCCGCCGACGCATCCGCGGCGGCGGATAGTGCCGTCGAGTTCGGCGGCCTCACCGTCCTCCTCCAGATTGTGCTGTTCATCGCGATCGCGGTCGCCATCGCCTGGCTCTACGTCCATCGCAATATCGTCCACCGGCTCACATCGCTGCACGGGGTCATGCAGAGCCTCGCGGCGGGGCGGCTCGACGTCGATGTGCCCGAGGGAGGGAAGGACGAGCTCTCCGACATGGCCGATACGGTGCGCGTCTTCCGCGACCAGGCGATCGGCAAGCGGGAGCTTGAGAAGGAGCGGGAACAGACCAACGCCGAGTTGCGGCAGCACAAGGAGCACCTGGAGAGACTGGTCGCGGAACGCACGGCGCAGCTGACCGAGGCCAATGCCCGGCTGGTCGAGGAGGTACGCAACCACGATCGCGCCCGCGCCCGCGCCGAGCAGGCGAGCCGCGCCAAGTCGGAGTTCCTCGCCACCATGAGCCATGAGATCCGCACCCCGATGAACGGGGTTCTCGGCATGCTGCGGCTCATGGCCGACGGTCCGCTCAACGAGCGGCAGCGCCAGCAGGTGAGGGTCATGCGCTCGTCGAGCGAAATCCTGCTCGGCATTCTCAACGACATACTCGACTACTCGCGGGTCGAATCGGGCGAGATCGAGGTGGAGCGCGCGGTCTTCGACCTGCACGAGCTGGTCGAGGACATCGTGGTGCTGATGCAGGGGCGCGCCAGGGAGAAGGACCTAGCCCTGGACCTGGCGATCGAGGACGGCGTGCCCACGGCGGTGGCAGGCGATCGCCAAAAGCTCAGCCAGGTGCTGCTCAACTTGCTTGGCAACGGCATCAAGTTCACGGAGCGCGGCGCCGTCACGCTCGAGGTCTCGAACGGCGCGGAGCCCGATGCGATCCGCTTGGCCGTGCGGGACACCGGCCCCGGCATCGCCGCAGCCGACCTCGCCCATCTCTTCGAGCCCTTCTATCAGGCCGCCGCGTCGCGCCGGCACGGGCAGCAGACCGGCACCGGGCTCGGACTCGCCATTTCCAGGCGGCTGGTCACGGCGATGGGGGGCGACATCGCAGTGGAGACGGAAGTGGGAGACGGCAGCTGCTTCTCCGTTTCGCTGCCACTGCCGCAGGGCGAAGCCGCGGTCCAGCCGCCGGTCGAGGCGGTAGCATACGAGGCAGCCGGCCACGGCCAATCGCTCGACGTCCTTATCGTGGAGGACAACGTGGTCAACGCCATGGTGGTGGAGGCCTTCGTCGCCAGGATGGGGCACAAGCCCCTCGTCGCGCCCACCGCGGAGGAGGGGCTCGAACTGCTGGAGGAGCAGGCGTTCGATCTCGTCCTCATGGACATCAGCCTGCCCGGCATCGACGGCATCGAGGCGACGCAGCGCATCCGCGCCCACGCCGATGCGGCGATTCGCTCGTTGCCGGTCATCGCCATGTCGGCTCACGTGTTCGACAACGAGGTCGCCCAGCACCTGCAGTCAGGGATGGATGCCTTCATCGGCAAGCCCATCGCGCCGGATGGCCTGGCGCAGACCATCGCCAGCGTTCTCGGCCGCACGCCCGGCGAGCGCGCCGCCATGGACGGCGGCCGTGCCGGTGACAGCGGGGAGGCGATCATCGATCCCGCCGTCCTCGCGCAGGATCGCGCGGTGCTGGGGGCGGAGCGCGGCGGCTTGATGGTCGATACCTTTATCGAGACGGCACCGGCTCAGATTGAGGGCATCAGGCAGGCGCTGGCCGAGGGGCGGACCGAGCGGGCGGCGGACCTCGCCCACGCGCTGAGAGGAGCCGCCGGCAGCCTTGGGCTGCGCCGCCTCGCGGACCGCTGCGGCGTGCTCGAGGCGCGCGCCCGCACGCCAGAGGCGGCGGCAGTTGCCGAGGACCTGGACCGGTTGTTCGACGAATCGCGCGAGGCGCTGGTGACGCTCTGGGCGGGTCTCGAAACAGCCGAACGTGAGGGTCAGGTGGTCACTGCCGGGGTGAACAGGTAGCCCTCGCCGTGCGCGGTCACGATGATCTCGGGGTTCTTCGGATTCTGCTCGATCTTGCGCCGAAGCCGTCGGACCAGAACATCGATGGTCCGGTCGCCCGGCTCCCAGGACCGGTGAGTGATCAGCGCGAGCAGACGTTCCCGCGAGAGCACCTGGCCCGGATGATCTACCAGGGCTGCGAGCAGCTCGTGCTCGGCCCGGGTCAACTGCACCGTCTCGCCCTCCGGCGAGACCAGCTTGCGGGCCGCTGAGGAGAACTCCCAACCGGCGAAGCGGCGCCCCGAGAAGGGCTCCCGCGTGCCCTCCTTGGCGCGGCGCAGAACGCTTTTGACGCGCGCGAGCAGCTCCCGCGGGTTGAAAGGCTTGGTGATGTAGTCGTCGGCGCCAATCTCGAGACCCAGGATCCGGTCCACGTCGTCGTCGCGCACCGTCACGAGGATGATCCCGACGTTGCTTTGCGCCCTGAGCTTGCGGGTCAGATCGAGTCCGTCTTCGCGCGGCAGGTTGATGTCGAGCAGGATGAGGTCGGCGGCATCCCTTTCGAGGATGCGCCACATGCGTTCGCCGTCCTCCGCCTCGCTCACCCGGTGGCCTGCCGCCTGGGCATAGCCGGCGAGCTTGGTGCGGGTGACGGCGTCGTCCTCGACCACGACGATGTGATACGGGTCCGTCATCTCCGGGCCCCGCGCCTCAATCTCCACCTCATTTTCACATCTTTCATGATCTTTTACAGGCTGTTTATCGCAAGGGTCTGTCTTGTTCACAACGCCTCTCTAGGCTTGCAGGCTCGGCGCGGAGGGCCCGCGCACGAGACACGCTCATGCGAGCACTAACGAGGAGGCGACTATGGTGGGTACAAATATGAGGCGGTGGGCAATCGCGCTCGTCACAGGGGCCGCGATCGGCTTGTCGGGCGCCGTGTCCGGCGTGGCTCAGGCCGCGGATTCCGACGACCCGATCAAGATCCCGATCCATAACTGGTCAAGCCAGATCGTGGGTGCCCACGTTTTGGGCAAGATTCTGAACGGCCAAGGCTTCGAGACCGAGTTCATCCCCGCCGACAGCCAGGTGGTTTACACCTCCATGTGCGAGGGTGACATCGACGTGGTCCACGAGGTCTGGCAGGGCGCGTTCGGCGTGGCGTTCGAGCAGGTCGTTGGCGAAGGCTGCGTGATCGACGCTGCGACCCACGACGCCAAGACCCGCGAGGAGTGGTGGTATCCCAGTTATGTCGAGGAGCAGTGCCCGGGCCTGCCCGACTGGGAGGCGCTGAATGCCTGCGCCGAGATGTTCGCGACTGCCGAGACGGCTCCGAAGGGTCGCTTCCTCGGCGGGCCGGTCGACTGGTTGAAGCACGACGCTGAGCGCGTCGAAGGCCTCGGCATGGACTTCGAAGTGGTGAACGCCGGCTCGGCCGCGGCGATCTGGGCGGAGCTCGCATCGGCGTTCGAGCGCAAGGCGCCGATCGTGCACTTCAACTGGACGCCCAACTTCATCGAGGCGATCTACGACGGCAAGTTCGTCGAGTTCCCGGAGTATGGCGAGGGCTGCAAGGACGACCCGGCCTGGGGTCCCAATCCCGACATGACCTATGACTGCGGCAACCCGAAGGACGGTTATCTCAAGATCGGCGTCTGGAAGGGCATGCCCGACAAGTGGCCGACGGTCTATGCCATCGTTTCGAAGATGAACCTGACCAATCTCGATATCGCGGTGATGTCCAAGCTCGTCGACATCGACGGCATGGAGGTCGAAGAAGCGGCCGACAAGTGGCTGGCCGACAACGAAGCCAAGTGGATGTCCTGGGTTAACTAACCCAGAGTCCTTGGCTACGAGGGCGCCGCCTTGACTCCCTGTGGCGGCGCCCTCGCTTTATTTCATGCCCCTGCCGGCACATAGTATTCGCGCCCATCGCCGCCAACGATGGAGCGAAGCGCCGACGAGGTGGGGTAGCGGCACGCGCTCTGCCGTGGCGGGGAGGTGCGATTTGGCCGAACCTATTCTCACGTGCAGCAGCGTCTGGAAGCTGTTCGGCCCCAAACCCCGGCCGTTCATGGACAGACACGGGGGCGCGCCCGGTCTCTCCGCCATTCTTGACGAGGGCTACATCCCCGCCGTCCGCGACGCCTCGCTAGAGGTCAACGCCGGCGAGATCCTGGTGATCATGGGGCTCTCGGGCTCCGGCAAGTCCACGCTGCTCCGTTGCCTCGCCCGCTTGATCGAGCCCACCGCCGGCGCGATCGTGTTCGAGGGCCAGGACCTGCTCAAGGCGACCAACCGCGAGCTGACGCAGCTCCGCCGCCACAAGATGGGCATGGTGTTCCAGCACTTCGCGCTGCTGCCCCACCGCACGGTGTTGCAGAACGTGGCCTTTCCGCTCGAGGTCCAGGGCATCGACCGTCGCACGCGGGAGACTCGTGCCCGCGAGATGATCGAGCTCGTCGGCCTCGAAGGGCGCGAGCGCTATTACCCGCGCGAGCTCTCCGGCGGGCAGCAGCAGCGCGTCGGAATTGCCCGGTCGCTCGCGGTGGGGCCCGAGCTCTGGTTCCTCGACGAGCCCTTCTCCGCTCTCGATCCGCTCATCCGCCGCGAGATGCAGAACGAGTTCCTGCGTCTGCAGAACATGCTGCACAAGACGATCCTGTTCATCACGCATGACTTCGATGAGGCCATCCGGCTCGCCGACCGCATCATCATCATGAAGGACGGCATCATCGAGCAGGCCGGCACCGCCACCGAGCTGATCGAGAACCCCGAGACCGACTACGTGCGCGAGTTCACCAAGGACGTGGCGCGGGATCGCCTGCTCACAGTGGCGACGGCTGTGCGCCCCGCTGCCGCGGGCGAGACGACGCAAGGCGAGGTCGAGGCGGACGCCACCCTGGCGGACGTCGCGCCGCAGGTGATCGAAGCCGAGCGCCCGGTGGCAGTCGTCGACGAGAGAGGCCGGATGGTCGGCGTGGTCGACCGCTACGGCCTCGTCGACGCGATGTACGCCGACCGCTCGTAAGTCATGGCCGCAGAGCGGACCCTCGGAGGATCGATCGCAGGGTCGATTGCGACGACACGCCGCCTCTGGCGCACGCCGGGTGCGGGGCCGCTGCTCGTTCTGGTGCCCTTTGTGGTTCTGTTGGCGCTCAAGCCCGTTCTGCCCGAGGCCGGGATCGTCTGGCCCAGGGACATCGCGGTGCCCTTCATCGACTGGATCAACGTCGTCGTCAACGTCTTCCACAAGCACGAGATCTTCGGCGTCTTCACGGTCAAGGATGTAACGCGGGCGATCGCCTTCGGGATCGAGTGGCCGCTCGACATCGTTCACGGCCTGCTCGCCGGTGGCTTCAGGTCGATCGGCATCCCTGCCATCCCATGGGTGATGATCGCCGGCCTCGCTGCGGTCTTCGGTTGGTGGCTGAAGGGCTGGCGGCTCGCGCTGCTGGCCGGCGGCTGCATCGTCTATTTCGCCGTCTTCGGCAAGTGGTCGCTCTCGATGACGACGCTTTCCGTCGTTCTGGTCGCGGCGCCGATCGCAGCCGCCGTCGGCTTGGCGCTTGGCGTGGTGGGGGCCAAGTCACGGCCCTTCGAGCGGGCGCTGTGGCCGCTCCTCAACGTCATGCAGTCGCTGCCGCATTTCTCCTACCTGATCCCGGTCGCACTCTTCATCGGCGTCTCCCACCGGGCCGGCGCCATCGCCACCATCCTCTTCGCCATACCGCCTATGACGCGGCTCACGCTGCTCGGGCTCAAGGGCGTCTCCGAGGAAGTGCGCGAGGCCGGCGTGATGGCCGGCTGCACGCGCTGGCAGATGCTCTTCAGGGTCGAGATTCCGGCCGCGCGCGATTCGCTCATGCTGGGTGTCAACCAGGTCATCATGCAGTGCCTGGCGATGGTCGTGATCGCTTCCTTCGTCGGCGCCAAGGGGCTGGGGCAGGACCTTCTGTTCCGCCTGCAGAGCCTGCGTCTCGGGCAGGCGCTGGAGAACGGCGTCGCCGTGGTGTTGATGGCGGTGATGCTCGACCGGCTGAGCCGCGCACTCTCCGAGAAGCAGCCCGAGCGTCGCCCCGACGGCCCCTTCTGGCGCGTGCATCCCTATCTGATGGTGGCCGCTGTCATCATTGTCGTCTCGATTGTCCTGTCGTTACTGACGCCCTACGCCCAGATGCTGCCCAAGAACGCTACGATCACCACCGCGCCCTTCTGGGACATGGTCGTGGAATTCATCACGTTCACGCTCTACGACCCGCTGTCCGTCATTCGCGACGGCCTGCTCGTCCACGTGCTGATCCCGCTGCGCACGGGCTTCCAGTGGATGCCGTGGATTGCGGTGGCGTCGCTGGCCGGCGCCATCGGCTGGCGCCTTGCGGGCCCGCGGCTCGCGGCGACCGCGGCGGGCTTCGTCTGCTTCATCGCGCTCACGGGCTTCTGGGAGCGTGCGTCGATCACCGCCTACATGGTCTTCTTCGCGCTGATCCTCTGTCTGATTTTCGGGCTGCCGCTCGGTATCTGGGCATCGAAGACGGCGGGGCGCACACGGTTCGTGCAGCTCCTCTGCGATACCTTCCAGACCTTCCCGTCGTTCATTTACCTGATCCCGGTGATCATGCTGTTCCAGGTGGGCGACGTGGCGGCGATCACCGCCATCGTGATCTACGCGGCAATCCCCATCGTCCGCTACACGATCTTTGGCCTGCGCGGCGTGCCCAACGAGACCATCGAGGCGGCGATCACCGCTGGCTGCACGCCCCGGCAGATCCTGTGGATGGTGCGGATGCCGCTGGCTTTCCCCGAGATCATGCTGGGGGTCAACCAGACCATCATGTTCGGACTTTTCATGGTGATCATCGCGGCCTTCATCGGGACCAAGGACTTAGGGCAGGAGATCTTCCGGGCGCTCACCTTCGCTGATGCGGGCAAAGGCCTCGTGATCGGACTCTGCGTGGCGTTCATCGGTCTCACGGTCGATCGCCTGGTCGTGGAGTGGTCCGAGCAGCGTCGGCGCCAACTGGGACTGGCCTGAGCGAAGCCACGGAAAGGGCACGTCATGGAACTCGTTTCAGCCGGTGGCGCTCAGTTTCCGCGCGGCGTGCGGCGTCCGGGCCTTCTCGCGCTCCCGCCTGGAGTGGAACGCCACGTCGTTCCGGGCCGAAGCGCGCGGGCCATACGGATCGCGGGCGGCGACGTCATCCGTCTCGTCAATGCCGAAGGCGGGCAGGCCTGCGAGCTGGTCTGCGTGGCGGACGACGCCCGGTTCGTCGAAAGCCTGCTAGGGGAGAGGGCAGGGGGGAATGCCGCTGGCCTCCGCCGGCTTCTGGCCGACGGCGTTGCACACGTCGACCGCGACCTGAAAGGCGCTTCGTCTCTCGATCTGTTCGGGCCGGAGAGCCGCGCCGGCGAGGAGGCGTCGTTCGCTGCGAGCGGCGCCGGCACGGTGATCGTGGCGACGCCCGGTGCGCCGATGGCGGCCGACGGGCAGGACCCGCCGACGCCCATCGTGGTGTTCGTCGAGCGGGTCGCAGGTGCCTTGCCAGCGGGCGAGGCTGTGCTGCCCGAGCCACTGGCGGACCCCCGCCTCGATCAGCGGATCGACCGCCGCACGGCCGCGAGCTACGAGGTGCGCGCCGGCGAGTGGTTCCAGATCATCGATGTCGAAGGGCGCCAGTGCACGGACTTCCAGGCGTTCCACCGGGCGCGGCTGGATGAGGGAGTCGAGCGCTGCCTCGACGTGACCACGACCCGCTCGCTGATGGGGCTCGGCTATCCCCATCCTGGACAGCGGGCCAAGTATCTCGACCAGGATTTCGAGGCGCTGGTCGAGGTGGTGCGGGACACCTGCATGCGCCACGACGCCTTCGGTCTCGCCTGCGCGGCCAAGTACTACGAGGACCAGGGCTATCCGGGCCACGCCAACTGCTCGGACAACTTCAACATGGCTCTGGAATCGTACGCGATTCAGCCCCGGCGCGGCTGGATGGCCATGAACTTCTTCTACAACACCGAGGTCGACGGCCAGAACCTGTTCGTGCTCGACGAGCCGTGGTCGCGGCCCGGCGACTACGTCCTGCTGCGGGCATTGACCGATCTGGTCTGCGTCTCGTCCGCCTGCCCGGACGACATCGACGCGGCGAACGGTTGGAACCCCACCGACATTCACGTGCGCGTCTATCCGGAGACGGAGTCCTTCACGCGCGCCGTCGGCCACTACAAGCAACCGGATGCGGACGTGACCATGACCAAGGAAACCGGCTTCCACGCCCGCACCAGCGGCCGCACGCGCGATTTCGTCGAGTACAACGGCTACTGGCTGCCCAACAGCTACACCGGCGTCGGGCCGATCGCCGAATACTGGGCCTGCCGCGAGCGGGTCGCCGCCGTCGATCTCTCGCCGCTCCGCAAGTTCGAGGTGCTGGGGCCGGGGGCGGAGGCGCTGCTGCAGCACTGCCTGACCCGCAACGTGCGGAAGCTCGCGGTGGGCCAGGTGGTCTACACCGCCATGTGCTACGACACCGGCACGATGCTCGACGACGGAACCCTGTTCCGGCTGGGCCAGGACAACTTCCGTTGGATCGGCGGCTGCGATCAGGGTGGTGCCTGGCTGCGCGAGCAGGCCCAAAAGCTCGGCCTCGACGTGTGGGTCCGCTCATCCACCGATCAGCTCCACAACCTCTCGGTTCAGGGGCCGCTGAGCCGGCGGGTGGTGAGCGAGGTCGTATGGACGCCGCCGGCCCAGCCGAGCATCGACGAGCTCGGCTGGTTCCGCTTCTCCGTCGGCCGGCTGGGCGACCCGGACGGGCCGGCGGTCGTGGTCTCGCGCACGGGCTACACCGGCGAGCTCGGCTACGAGATTTTCTGCCACCCGACCGACTGCGAGGCGGTGTGGGATACGGTGTGGGCGGCGGGCGAGCCACACGGACTCGGCCCGCTCGGCCTGGAGGCCCTGGATATCCTGCGGATCGAGGCCGGTCTGATCTTCTCAGGCTACGAGTTCGACGATCAGACCGACCCCTTCGAAGCGGGAATTGGCTTCACCGTGCCGCTCAAGTCCAAGGAGGACGATTTCTGCGGCAAGGCGGCGCTGGTCAAGCGTAAGGCCAACCCCCAGCGAGTCCTGGTGGGTCTCCAGCTCACGGGCGACGAAGTGGCAAGCCACGGCGATGGCGTGTTCGTCAGTCGCCACCGGGTCGGTGTGGTGACATCGGGCACCCGCTCGCCGATGACGGGCAAGTCCATTGCGCTCTGCCGCATGGCGGTGGAGCATGCCGAGACGGGGACCGCCGTCGAGGTCGGCCAGCTCGACGGCGTACAGAAGCGCCTGGAGGCGACGGTGGTGCCGTTCCCCTTCCACGATCCCGACAAGTCGCGGGTCGGGATGTAATCAGGCTGTAGTCCACGCCGGCCGGCGCCCGATCCAGGGCCGCGCCTCCTCGAGCTGGGCGGCGAGGCGGAAGAGGGTTGCCTCGTCGCCGTGGCGCGCGATCGCCTGCACCGCGACCGGGAAGCTGCTCTCGGTCGTGCCCAGCGGGATCATCATGGCCGGCTGGCCGGTGAGGTTGAACCACACCGTGAACGGGCTGAAGCTGAACACCCGGCGCCAGTACTCCTCCAGATCGTCCATCATCATGTCGAGCCAGCCGAGCTTGGGCGGCAGCGTGCCGAGGCCAGGGGTGAGCAGCACGTCCCAATCCGCGTGGAACGCCGCCATCTGGCGGCCGACGCGGTGCGCGGTGTGGACCGCCGCCATGTAGCTGGCACCATCGATCGTCTCGGCGAGCCTTGCCGTGTCGGAAACCACGGTCTCCAACTCGCCCGGCGCAGGCGTCCGGCCCGAGGGGTGTGCGCGCAGCAGGTAGAGGATCTGGATCGCGCTGATCGTGCGGAAGGTCGGGATCACGTCGGCCCGGTCGATTGCGGGATCGGTCTCTTCCACCCGATGGCCGAGCTCCTCGCAAAGCGACGCGGTCTCCTGCAGGACGCGAAGCGAATCCTCCGCCACGGGCGCACCGTTGGGCGCCTGGCTGGTGAACGCGATGCGGAGCGTGCCGGGATCGGCGCCGACCTCTTCGAGGAACGGGCGGGCCGGCGGCGGCGCGATGTAGGGATCGCCCGGCGCCGGGCCTGACGTGGCATCGAGCAGCGCCGCGCTGTCGCGGACCGTGAGTGACACCGCGTGCTCGATGGCAAGCCCGCCGAGCGACTCGCCGAAGTAGGGCGCCATGGTGTTGCGCGCCCGCGTCGGCCGCAGCCCCACCAAGCCGCAGGAGGCCGCCGGCGCGCGGATCGAGCCAAAGCCGTCGGAGGCATGGGCAATTGGCAGCATACGGGCTGACACCGCTGCAGAAGCACCGCCGCTGGAGCCGGCGGGAGTCCGCTCCAGGTCCCAGGGGTTGCGCGACGGGCCGTAGAGCTGCGGCTCGCAGGTGAGGCTGAGGCCGAGCTCGCAGGTGCTGGTCTTGCCGTAGATCACCACGCCGGCCTGCTTGAGGCGGGTGACGTGGACGCTGTCCTCGGTCGCGGGCGGCAGGTCGGCGAAGAAGCGGCTGCCCCGTGCGGTCCTCGCGCCTGCGAGCGCCGAGCCGAGATCCTTGAGCAGGAACGGCACGCCCTTGAGCGGGCCTTCCGGCAGACCTGCCTCGATCGCCTGCGTGGCGTGGTCGTAAAGCTCCATCACGACCGCGTTGATGGCCGGGTTGCGCGATTCCACGCGCGAGATCGCCGCCTCCAGCACCTCGGTCGCGCTGACTTCGCCGGCCTTCACCAGCGTCGCGAGACCGAGCGCGTCGTATGACTCGTACTCCGCGAACCCGCCCATCGTTCGTCCCCCGCTGCTCTCTTCGACTGAGCGGCGTACCATAGCGCGCCGCGGCCTCGAGTGCCGAGCCTCGCCCCGGCATTTTCGCCACGGTAGCGGCCAGATTGGCACCCCACCCGTCGCGCGCTTGACAGCCGGCAATGTGGGGTGCGAGCGTTGCGGCGGCAAAAATATGCCGTCCTGATTGGCTGACAGGGAGTCACGACGGAGGCAGGGGACACTGAGGGCTGTCGGACTCAGCGAATTGCCGAACGGCAGCCAAGCCGTTGCCGAGACCAAGAGCAACGGTCTCAACTTCCTCACAATTCACGTGACTTGCTGTCGAATACGAAGGAAGCGGGGCGGATAGAAACGTCCGACGCCGCGGGTTGTGTGCCTAGTGCGGTCGGATCGGCGGAGACCTAGTCAGACGCACCCGGAATGAGCGATGGCACAAGAAACGACAGAGCCCCAAGGTAGATCCGGCCGCCCGAAGTGGATGGGCTACGCGCAGCTGGTCCTGATATTGGCCGCCATCGGAGTCGCTCTCTACTTCGCGCAGGCACCAAGCCGTGTGGAGCGCGACCCGATCTCCGACATGGCGCTCGACCAGACGAAACCCACCGTTTCGGTGATTCAACCGGCGCCAACCGAACAGGCGCTGAGGGTCGACCTGACAGGGGGGGTCACCCTGCACGGGAACGTGAAAGTCACGTCCGAAGTCGGCGGCCGTGTGATTTGGGTCTCGCCCAGTTTCCGAAACGGCGGGTCGATCGCCGCGAACGAGCCCATCATCAGGATCGATCCGGCCGAATACGAGCTCGAGCTCGAAGTCGCCACCGCGAAGGTCGCAAAGGCAGAGGCCCGGCTTCAGATCGAGAAGGCCAAGGCGGAGGAAGCCGCGGCCTCCTTCGCACGCGAGAACCCCGGAGCCGACATTCCCGAGCGGGTGCACCGCGCGCCGCACGTAGCGAAGGCGGAAGCCGCGCTCATGAAGGCGCAGGCCAAGATGAAGCTGGCGCAACTCCGGCTCGACCGAACCGAGATCTCCCTTCCATTCGACGTCCGGGTCGCAGCAGCGGATATCGACGTTGGCCAGTTCGTCGGCCCCGCCGAACTGGTCGGCCGCGCCTCGTCATTGGGCTCCGTCTACCGAACCGACGCGCTCCAGGTCAGAGCGCCCATCGAGCAGGACAGCCTCGCTTATCTCGCGCCGGCCATCGGTCGCTCCGCCACAATTCGGACTGCGTCAGGAACATACGACGCTGTGGTGGAGCGCACGTCTGCGATCATCGGTCCCAAGTCTCGTCTTGCGAGGGTCTTCCTGAAATTCGCAGAGGCTCACCCGGCGGAGACGCTGCCGCTCCCCGGTTCGTTCGTGGAGGTTTCGATCGCGGGGCCCGTGCACGACAACGTGCTCGTCCTGCCGGAATCGGCCATGCAGGACCGGGGCCGCGTCTGGATCGTCGAAGGCGGCGCGCTGAAGGCCGTCATGCCGCGCGCACTGGGGCACGCCGACGGCGGCGTGGTGGTGGAGGCGTTCGACGTGGGCGACGGCATCGTCGTCGGCTCCTTGCCGGGAGCGCGAGAGGGATTGGCCGTCGAGGTCAGCGCCGCGCAGGCGTCGGAATAGCGGAGCCGGGCCATGAGCATGACCGACGCCGGCAGCACCGACGCCGCGCCCGCGGCGCAGCCGAGCCCGACTGGCCTCAAGTCGGGACTGATCGCCTACTTCGCCGGCAATCCCGTTGCCGCCAACCTGCTGATGATTCTTCTGATCGTCGGTGGCGTGCTTTCGGGGCTCCAACTCATCGTCCAGTACTACCCGGATATTGAAGCGCGGCGGGCCGCCGTTTCGGTGCTGTATCCGGGCGCCTCGCCCCAGGAGGTCGAGGAGGACATCAACCGCCGCATCGAAGAGGCCGTCGTCGGGTTGCCCGGCGTCGAGCGCGTGGTGTCGACCGCAAGCCAGAGCATCGGCAAGGTCATGGTGGAGATGGCGACTTTCGCGGATTCAGACGCCGTCTTCAACGACATTCAGAGTGCGATCGACAGCATCGAGAACTTCCCGCCGGTCAGGGCGGAACAGCCGGATGTCGAGCTTCTCAAGGTTGCTCACGAAGTCATGACGCTGGCGGTCGTGTCCTCCAGTCTGCCCGAGGATGGACTGCGCCTCGCGGCGGAAGACCTGCGCGACAGGGTGTTGGCGCTGCCGTCCGTCTCTCAGGTGGGGCTGAAAGGCACCCGGGACCGCGAGATCGCGATAGAGCTCAGCGAGGAGGAGTTGCGCCGCCACAGCCTCACCATCGCCGAAGTGTCCAGAAAGGTGAGACAGGCGTCTCTCAACCTCACCATGGGCGAGATACGCACGGACACGGGCAGCGTAATCCTGCAAACCGTCGCCAAGAGGAGCGTCGGCCAGGATTTCGAGGACATTCCGCTCATCACGCAGAACGACGGCACGATCGTGACGCTCGGCAATGTCGCCACGATTCGCGACGGGTTCGTCGACCAGGAGGTGATCACAGAGGTGAATGGCCATCCGGCGGTGCTAGTTCGCGTGGATGCGACCGAGCAGCAGTCCGTCGTCGAGATGGCCGAAGATGTCAGGAATCTGCTCACGGTCTACGACCCGCCCGAAGGCGTGAGCGTCAGCATCTGGAACGACAATGCCACTCCCATATTCGACCGGCTGCTGGAGATCGTGAAGAACGGAGCGATCGGTGCGATCCTGGTGTTCATCAGTCTCGTTCTCGTTTTCGAGCTCCGTATCGCATTGTGGATGACCGTCGGAATTCCCCTGTCCTTCGTGGGCTCGCTGCTCTTCTTCGATGCCGCGAGCCTCACCCTAAATCTCGGCACGATTTTCGGCTTCTTCCTCCTGGTGGGCATCGTCGTGGACGATTCCGTCGTGGTGGGAGAAAGCATCGCCGCGGAACGCGAGAAGGGGAAGAACGCGCTGGATGCGGCGATTTCCGGCGCGCGGGCCATGGTGGGTCCGCTCACCATTGGCGCCATTACGACGATTCTGGCGTTCCTGCCGTTCCTCTTCATCACTTCGCCCGCGTTCCAGATCGTGAACGTGTTCCCCTATGTCGCGATCTTCGTTCTGCTCGTCTCCCTGGTTGCGGCGTTCTTCATCCTCCCGGCGCATCTCTCGCACGGGAGGCGCTGGAGCCTCTCGCCGCTGAGCGACGTGCAGACCCAGGTCGGCGGGTGGCTGGACGAGGTGCGCGACAGGGTCGTGGCGCCTGCGGCCTCATGGGCCGTGCGCAACGTCTGGTTGTCGATCGGCGGTGGGATCCTTGTTCTGGTCGCTGCAGTTCTGCTCCTTGGTTCCGATACCGTTCGGATCGTCCTTTTCGACCAAAACCTGAGCAGCACCGACAATGTGCAGGCGGATATCTATCTGCCGGTGGGCGCGCCGTTCGAGGAGACGCTGGCCACAGCCGATCGCTTCGTCGAGGCGGCGCACAGCCTCAACGACCGGCTGGAGGGCGCTCCCGTCGACGCGGTGAGCATGATCGTCGGCAACATCGAGACGGCGCGGAAAATCAGAGAACAGTTGAATAACAGCCATCTCGCCTCCGTCCGTCTGCATCTCAGCGACCAGGCCGACCGCAGCGCGAGCCCGGCCCAAATTGAGCGCGCGTGGCGCGAGGCCATCGGTTCCGTGACGAACCTGGAGAAGGCTGAATTCCGCTCCAGGCGCGTCGAAGTCAGGCCGAGTGTTTCCTATTCGCTCAAGCACGACGACACGGAGACGTTGAGAAGCGCTGCCGCCGAGCTGAGGGCGGGGATGGCGACCGTGCCGGGCATCTACGGCATCCATGATGACCTGGCGCCGGGGAAACGCCACTTCGAGATCGGGCTGACCCCCGCTGGAAAGGCCGCAGGGCTGACGCCGGCACTGATCGGGAAGCAGCTGCGCTCCAGCTTCCACGGCGCGGACGTCCAGCGAATCCAGCGGGGCCGCGAGGAAATCAACGTGGTGGTCAGGTATCCGGCCGAGCGGCGCAGCCTGAGCGAGCTCGCCAGCGAACGGATCCAACGGCCGGGCGGCGGCGAAATGCCGCTCTCGCTGGTGGCCAGCATTACCGAGAAGCGCGAGTCGGCGACGCTGACGCGGATCGACGGCAAGCGGGCTGCGCGCGTCAATGGGCGGGCGGACACTGCGGTGATCACGCCGATTCAGGCGCGGCGTGAGGTTCGCGATCAAGTCATCCCCGACCTTCTGGCGAAGTATTCCGGTCTCGCCATCGAGGTCGAAGCTGGTGCTCGGGACGAGGGCGACATGCTCGAGACGCTGGCGCTTCTCGTCCCCATCGTCTTGATCGCGATCTACGCCCTTATCGCAGCCTTCCTGCGCAGCTACTGGAAGCCGGTCATCGCTGTCGTGGGCATTCCAATCGCATTCGCCGGGGCGATCGTGAGCCACTGGGTCCTGGGCTGGGATCTGACCACCATGTCGATCTTCGGCATGATTGCCGTCGGCGGTGTGGTCGTGAACGACGCTCTCGTGTTGCTGGACCGCTACAACAAGATCCGGCAGGACAATGCGATGATCCCCGCCATCGCTGCCGCAGCCGCGGTAACACGACAGCGATTCCGGCCGGTGTTCCTGACGACCCTCACCACGCTGCTGGGGCTCTCGCCCCTGCTCTACGAGCGCGGCGACGAGCTGATCGGATTCGTGCCCTTCGTCGTCAGCATGTTGGGTGGCCTGACATTCTCCACCCTGTCGATCCTGTTCGTGTTGCCGGCGCTGGTGATGATCGTCGAGGGCCGTCGGGAATAGTCCCAGCCCCGGCCAACGATCGTCCCGCGTAGGTTCTCGGCTGCGCGCGCTAAGCCTTCACGATTGTCGCTTGGTGATCCACCGGGAAGTTGACCGAGCGGGCGACGAAGCAGTTGGCGTTGGCCTGCGCGTGCAGACGTGCCGCGGTCTCGGCATCGCTCTCGGGCGTAATGGTCACGCTGGGCCTCAGTGTGACCCGTGTGAACTCGCCTTCGCCGCCGGGGGGATGGGTCTGCATCACGCCATCGGCCGAGTCTTCGTAGGCGGTCACCACGACGCCGGCGGCCGAACAGAGGTGCAGGTACCAGAGCATGTGGCAGGCGGAGAGCGCGGCCACCAGCAGGTCCTCCGGATTGTGCCGGCTTGCATCGCCCCGATAGGCGGGGTCCGCCGATCCCGCAATCGTCGGCTTGTCGGCGCAGGCGATGTCGTAGTCGCGTGTGTACGCCTTGTAGCCCGCCGTGCCTTCACCGAGGTTTCCTGTCCAGGTCACCGTTGTGCTGTAGCTGTGTTCTCGGGTCATGCCCCGCTCCTGCCTCCTCTAGTCTGACCCGACGATAGCGACGGCGCGCTGAACATGCGACGCTGGCCGATCGGTTGCCCGACCGGCCGGCACGCAACACGTGTTCAGTAATCCTGCTTCGCGCTGAAATCCTGCTTTACGCTGACCTGCACGGTCGCGACCGCGGCGGCGACGGGCTCGATGGTCTTGCGGCCCTCATCGTAGCCGATATCGAAGCGGTCGAGGCCGACGGACATGGGCTCGCCGTTCAACTGCACGACCGCCGTCACGTAGTGGTCCTCGTACATGGTGGGTGCTACCATCGCCAAGACACGGACTTCTTCCGCGTGGCTCGCCACCTCGAAGGTGATGGACTTGCCCGGCGCGAGCAGAACGCCGGGAGGGCCGTCCATGCCGTGGGCCACTGCGGCCTCGTCGCCGATGGCCTCCGCGAGCATTCCGGGGTCTCCGGTCAGGATCTGGTGCTCCGCTTCCGGCGAAACGTAACGCTCGACGAAGATCTTTCCGTCTTCGGAAACCGGCGCCACCAGCACTGGCGCGAGCAGCTCATCCTCCATGTTGTTCGTAACCGTGACCTCATAGGACATATGCGAAGACGCGAGGCTCACGCCGGTCGTCAGGCCAACGACGGCAGCGAATGCCGTCAACCCAGAGCCACTTGCAAAACTCCCAGGCGCGGTCTGCTTTTCCCGAGAGCCCGGCGTGAGGACATTGACGGTCGGAACGTAACATGAACTTCGGGACGAGCGGACGTCGCTGGCTGCCGCCGGGGCGCCGATTCGCCGCAAACCGATGCCCATGCGGGCGCATTTTGGACCCGCCGTCGCGATGCGGACATGGCTTTTTGCGCCTCCGCGGAGGGAGGCGTGCCGGCGTGACAGCGACGGAGGCGCCGCTCAGGCCAGGAGGCGCATCAGCTGGTCGACCGTGAGCACCAGGATGCCGAACATCAGGTGGCAATGAACCTTGGCATGGCCGCGCACGCGGACATGGCGGCCCCCGCAGTTGTCCTTCAGCCCACCGTTGATGCGCTCGATGTTCGAGCGCTCGTTGTAGCGCTCGTCCGCCGGGTGGCGGTGACCGACGCCTCTCTGCGCCCGGGCCTCGCGCGCCAGCTCCTCCTTGTACTCCTTGTCGCGAGGGTTGACGTCGATGATCGGGACGTGGCCCAGCAGGTAGCTGTGCCAGCCGATCTCGGGCGCGTCATAGGCTGAGTCCATGAGGTCGTACAGATTGGTGACGCGGTCGGCGGTCATACTCGCCAGCGGGATCGCGGCCTGGCTGTCGTGCAGCGAGGCGGACGTCAGGATGCAACTGATCGGAATGCCGCCATCGGCGGCGTCGATGTGCAGCTTGTAACCGATCCACGATGTGGTATGGCCCCTGGCGTTGCGCTTGGTGCCGACGTCGCAGGCTTTCGGCAGGTCGTCGAGCATCTGGGGCAAGCTCATCGTGAGCTGGCGTTTCACGCGGCGCTCCTCCTTGGGCCGCTCCTCGCCCTTGCGCGGGCGGCCGCGCTTGCGTTTCGGCTTCTCCGCCTTGGGCTTGGGCTGAGGCTTCTCGCGCGCCTCGATCGCCGTCGAGTCGCGCGAGACGTGCCCGACCAGATGGTCTCCGAGGGTCTGCTTGATCAGCGCCTCATGCACGCGAGCGGGCAACGCACTCTCGGAGAACTCCGCAAACGCCCGCGAAAACGTCGCCTCGCTCGGGATCTCTGCGGCATAGGTCCAGCCGCAGAGACGGCGTAGCGTCTTGTCGTTCTCAAGGCGCTCGATCAGGGCGCGCGTCGTGGGTACGTCGAACACCGCCTTGGCGATGAAGGCGCGGGCCAAGGCCGCCCGATCCTCGACCGGCCGACCGGGCAGGCCATGGAAATGGGGAAGGAAGCTCTCGACCCGCGCAAGCTCAAGCACGGTGACGAAGCGCCGGTACCTCTCGCCGAGCGGCCCGAGCTCCTCCTCAAGCCACGGGAAAAGATCCGCTTGAATGTGATGCCAGAATCCGGATAGTGTCTGTCCCAGCGACATGGGGCCGCCCTCTCCGTCGATGTTGTCCGAAACCCGACAGGAACAGAGAGCGGTCCCGATTTCCAGGACAATCTGACCGCCACGGCGGCAAAATCCCGCTCAAATGCGGAATTTTGCAAGTGGCTCCCCAAAGAGGTATTTCATGTGCTTACTCTCCTTCAGAGGCGGGAGGACGCGACGCGCTACTCCGCCTGTTTCGTACCGCGCGGGGGAGTGAGTTCCTCCGCGCCTCCCCTTGCTGCAGAGGTAGGCGCCGCCCCAGCCGGTTACAACTGGCGCGCCAACCGTTATGACAATACGCCTTCCCCAATTGCGAACTGCTGCATAGCCGGGCAGACTCCCGCCGACAGCGCGCGGCGGCGAAAGGCTCTCGATTGTCGAGAGAGCGCTCGCGCGCGAGAGCGGATGTCCTGCGCCGAGGCCGAAAGCCGGCGCGCATAGAGGGAGGAAAGCGACCATGATCATCAGACGCCGCGGAACACGCAGAGAGGAAGGAGCGCGCAAGCGCTTCATCGCGAGCAGGCGTAACTTCATGAAGGGCGCGGGGCTTGCCGGTTTCGGCGCTGCCGCCATGTCGAGCGGCCTGCTTGCCGACATCAACGACGGCGTCCGCGCCGAAGGCGAGCCGATCCCGGTCGGCGGCTGCGTGCCGCTTACGGGCTGGGCCGCTGCCGACGGTCTCTCGTTCAAGAGCGGGCTCGAGCTCGCCTGCGAAGAGATCAACATGATGGGCGGCATTCTGGGCCGGCCGCTCGCGCCTGTCTTCGAAGACAGCAAGGAGCAGGGCGCCGACAACATTATCCCGGCGATGCAGCGCCTGCTCGACCGTCACGAGGTGCACGCCATCATCAACGGCTACAACACTGGCGCCGTCACGGCGGAATACGACACGATCGCCGATGCCGGGGTGCCCTACATCCACCACAACACCGACATCGTGCATCACGAGACGGTAGGCAACGATCCCGAGCTCTACTTCAGCAACTTCATGGCCGACCCCGCCGAGTACTGGTACGGCGAGGGCTTCATGAAGTTCATCAGCGACCTCAATGACACCGGCAAGTGGGAGGCGCCCAACAGGAAGGTCGCCATCGTTACCGGCTCGCAGAACTACAGCGTGGTCATTGCCAACGCGATGCGCGATTCGGCCGAGAAATACGGCTGGGAGATCAGCCTTTACGAGACCGTAGTGGTGCCGATCTCCGAATGGGGGCCGACGCTGCAGAAGATCCGCAACGACCCACCGGCGGCCATCGCGATCACCCATTGGGTGCCGCAGGATCTCGCCCAGTTCATGATGCAGTTCGTGCCCAACCCGACGCCGAGCCTGGTCTACATGCAGTACGGCCCGCTGCTCGCGGCCTTCCGCGAGATCGGCAAGGAGGCCACCAACGGGGTGCTCTTCGCCACCGTGGTCGGCGCGCTGCAGGACGAGATTGGCCAGGACTACTTCCAGCGCTTCAACTCGAAGTTCGGTGAGAGCGCGAGCCCGCTCACCGGCTCTCAGCCCTATGACTCGTGCCACTACTGGGCCATCGCGTCGGCCATGGCCGGCGGCACCGGGGCGCCCGGTGAGTTCGAGCAGAACGAGAAGGTGTGCGATCGCATTCGCCGCAACATCTATCGCGGCGTGCAGGGAGCGACGGCGTTCGTGCTGCCCTACCAGGCGGCCCGGACCTATCCGACCGAGACCCGCGATGCGTCGCTCGGCATGCCGCATCAGTTCCTCCAGGTTCAGAACCACCTGGAGCAGGGCAAGCTGATCGCGCCGGAGCCGTACGAGACGGCCGCGTTCCAGATCCCGCCGTGGATTAGCGGCTAAGTTCAGTCATGGAGCGGACGGCATCCGAGCCGCTGCTCTCCTGCCAGGGCGTCGACAAGTATTTCGGCGCCCTGGCCGCCGTTCGCGATATGACCTTCGACGTCTTCCCGGGCGAGGCGCTCGGGATCGGCGGGCCGAACGGTGCCGGCAAGACGACACTGTTCGACGTCATCTCGGGCCTGAACCCGGCGACCGCCGGCAGCATTACCTTCGACGGCAGGACCATTACGCGTGCGACACCGGACCGCACCTGCCAGCTTGGCATGGCGCGCACGTTTCAGCTAAACGCCGGTTTCGACACGCTTTCTGCACGCGAGAACACACTCATCGCGGCTTACTTCGGCCGGCACAACAGGCTGGTCCCCGGGATGCGCTTCGACCGGGAGACCCAGAGACTCGCCGACGAGGCGATGGAGTTCGTCGGCCTCGACGAGGTCGCCCACGAAGCGACGCAGACGCTTCCCGTCTATCACCGCAAGCTCCTGATGGTGGCAGGCGCGCTCGCGACCCAGCCGAAGATGCTGCTGATGGACGAGCCGGTCGGCGGCCTCAACCCGCAGGAAATCGACGACGTGATGGCGCTCGTCCGGCGGCTCAAGGAACGCGGCCTCACCATCATGCTCATCGAGCACGTCATGCGCTTCCTGGTGCGGCTCTCGGACCGGGTGCTGATCATGCACCACGGCGAGAAGATCTTCGAAGGCTCGGCTTCCGGCCTCGTCTACGACAAGACCGTGGTCGACGTCTATCTGGGGGAGGGCTCGTCGCGGCGGCTCCGGCACCTGCTCGAAGACCAGCCGTCGCCCGACGAGGGCGCGCCGGGCGCCCCCTGAGCGGCGCGTGAGGGGAGCATGAGCGAGCCGTTGCTCGAGGTCGACTCGCTCGACGCCGGCTATCACGGCCAGCGCGTGCTGCGCGACATCTCGTTCGGGGTGCCCGACGGCGGCCTCATCACCATCATCGGGCCCAACGGCCACGGCAAGACGACGCTGCTGCGCGCCGTCTCCGGCCTGATTCATCCGATGGCGGGAGAGATTCGCTTTGACGGCAAGGCGCTCGGCCGCGCGCGGGTGGACCAGATCGTGGCGCGCGGCATCGTGCACATCCCACAGGGGGACATGATCTTCTCGGAGATGACGGTGCGCGACAATCTCCTGATGGGGGCCTACTTGCCCGTGCCCTTCCGCCAGGCCGACGCGAACCTCAAGGAGGTCTACGCGCTGCTGCCCAGGCTCGAGGAGCGGGAGAGCCAGGTCGCGTCCACGCTCTCCGGCGGCGAGCGGCGGATGCTGGCGATCGGGCGCGGGATGATGACGGGCGGGCGCATTCTGCTGATCGACGAGCCCTCGCTCGGCTTGGCCCCCATTGCGATCGACACCATCTACGGCCTGATCCAGACGCTCAAGGAAGCGGGCCGGACGATCCTTCTGGTGGAGGAGAACGCGAGCCGCGTCGCCGATCTCGCGGATCGCATCTACCTGCTCGACCACGGCGAATTCGTCTGGCAGGGCACCGCCAGTGAGCTCGACCTCCATGAGGAGATCGTCGAGACCTATCTCGGAGCCTGAGGCGGCGCAGTGGAAACATTCGTCCAGATCCTGGTCAGCGGGCTCACGCTCGGTGCCATGTATGCCGCCAGCACTATCGGGCTCTCGCTGGTGTGGGGCGCGATGGGCGTGCTCAACATGGCGCACGGCGCCCTGCTCACCATCGGCGGCTACGCCTCCTATTCGGCGGTGATCCACCTGGGCCTGCCCTGGTACCTCGGTCTGCCGGCGGCGATGATCGTGAGCTTCGTGGTGGGACTCCTGATCTACCACATCATCTTCCGCTTCATGTACCGGCACCCGGCGTTCGAGACCAACGTCATCATCGCGACCGTCGGCCTCGCCATCTTCCTCGAACAGGTGACGCTGCTGATCTACGGCGCCTATCCGTTTCTCCAGCCCTTCTCCATCGAGGAAGGCTTCTTCGTTTCCGGCGTCTTCATCCGCTTCCAGAACGTGGTGATCCTGGTGCTTGCGGTCGTCACCATGCTGCTGGTCGCGGCGCTGCTCTCGCGCACCCGCATGGGCCGCGCCATCCGCGCGACGGCCCTGAATCGCGAGGCCGCCCAGCTCATGGGGGTCAATGTCGGGCGGGTCTTCGCCCAGGTGATGGGGATCGCCGGCGTCGTGGCCGCAATCTCCGGCGTCATGCTGAGCTCGATCACCACGCTCGCGCCGACCATGGGTTACGACCCCATGCTCAAGGCCTTCATCATCTGCGTGATCGCGGGGCTCGGTAACGTGCCCGGCGCGCTCATCGCCGCCTTCGTCCTCGGCCTGTTCGAGTCCGTGGTGCAGTTCGCCGTCGGCGTTCGCTTCGGGTTTCCTGCGCTGCTGCTGCTGGTCATCATCGCGCTGATTTGGCGGCCCTACGGTGTGTTCGGGCGCCGCCAGGTGCGCCGCGTCTGATGTTCGAGACGGGCCCCAACTGGCGGCGGGACGCCGCCTTCGGCGTGGTGCTGATCGCAGTGATGATCGCGATCCCGTTCCTCGGGCCGTCGCGTTATTTCATCGGCCAGCTCACGCTCTTCTTCATCTGGGCGACGGTGGTTTCCCAATGGAACCTGGTATTCGGCGTCGCCGGCGTTTTCTCGCTGGCGCAAATGGCGATCTTCGCCTTCGGCGGCTTCGCGACCGGAATGATGGGGCTCTACCTCGGCATCTCGCTCTGGTTCGCGCTGGTGCTGGCCGGCGTCGGGTCGATCCTGTTCAGCATCATCATCGGGCTCGCATGCCTCAGGCTGCGCGGGCCCTACGTCGCTCTGCTGACTCTCGCCATCGCTCAGGTGATGTACCTGCTCATCATCACCGACACCGCCTGCTTCTACATGGAGGGCGTGACCTGCCGAAACTTCACGGGCGGTACGCGGGGCCTCGCCAAGTTCGGCGACTTCGGTTTCCGCGAGATGCTCGGCCGCCGCGAGTACCTGAAGGGCGACTACTACCTCTCGCTCTTCCTGCTCGTGCTGGCGACGGTCTTCTCCTTCGCCATCATCCGCAGCCCGTTGGGTTTCGCCTTTCGGGCGCTGCGCGACAATCCGGAGTACGGCGTCTCGCGCGGGCTCAACCGCTTCAAGTACCAACTGCTCGTGTTCGCCATGTCGGCCTTCTTCACCGGGCTCGCGGGCGGCGTCTTCGCCGGGCACTTCCGGGTCATCGGCGCCAACGTCCTGTCGCTGCCGCTGCTGCTCTTCCTGATCTCGATGATGGTGGTGGGTGGGCTGGGGCGGGCCTGGGGGCCGATCCTGGGCGCCGCGCTGGTAATGCTGGCGGACGAGGGGATGAAGGACTTCGTCGAGATCAGGAACATGGGCTACGGCGCGCTGATCGTCGCCATCGTCGTGCTCCTACCCCAAGGCGCCGCGGGCGGGCTGGAGCAGGTGTGGGAATGGGGGCGCCGGCAAGTGCTCGCGTTGCGGGGAGGCTTTGACCGCCCGGCCGCCAGGCGCGCCGGCGAGGAGCGGCGCGAGTGACGGCCGGCGCCGGCATCGTCATCGCCGACAACGTCCTCTAACCAACCACGGAATGCGTGCAATGGTCGAGACGCCCAACGAGCCCATCGTCTACCTGAACGGCGACTTCGTGCCGCTCGGCGAGGCCAATATCTCCGTGCTCGACCAGGGGTTCCTGCTCGGCGACGGGGTCTTCGACGTGGTCTCGGCTTGGCGCGGCTCGATCTTCAAGCTCGACGAGCATATCGACCGATTCTTCGATTCGCTGCGCGCGACGCGGCTGGAAACCACGATGACCCGCGACAACTGGCGCGCGGCGATCGTCCAGACCTGCCGGCGCAACGGGCTGCGCGACGCCAGCATCCGCTTCATCGTGACGCGCGGCGCGCCCAACGCCGTGGTCGCCGATCCGCGCGACTTCGAGCCGACGCGGATCGTCTGGGCCGCGCCCTATATCTTCCTCGCCGACGAGGAGACGCGGCGCGCAGGGATTCGCCTTCACATCACCCATCTGCGGGCGTTCTCACCGGACACGCTCGACGCCCGGTACAAGTGCCTCGACCGGTTGCACTCGCAGATGGCGCGGCTGGAAGCGCTGGAGGCCGGCTACGACGACGTGATCTGGCTCGACCAGGCCGGCTATGCCTGCGAGGGACCGGCGTCGAACATCTTCGCGGTGAAGGACGGGGTGGTGCACACGCCGGGGCGCAATGTGCTGCGCGGTGTCACGCGCCAGACCTTCATCGAGCTTGCCAGAGACGCGGGGCTCCCGCTCAGGGAATGCGATCTCACCGCTTTCGATCTCTACGCCGCCGACGAAGTGTTTACCTGCAGCACCGCCGGTGGCGCCTTGGCGGTGCGCGAGATCGCCGGCCGCCGGGTGCCTCAGCCCTGCCCCGGCCCGGTCACCGAGCGGCTCGATCGGCTCTACTGGGCGCTAAGGGACTCAGGGGCCCACGGCACGCCTGTGTTCGATTGAGCGTTACCGGCCGAATCGACTTGGGCCGCATGGAGGGGGTTCCGCATAGGGCCCCCGGTCGTAGAGCGCCGCCTCGAAGGCACGCAGGCGCTTGTAGACCGAGATCAGCTCGACGATGACCGTCCAGCTGTGCACGAGGTACTGGAACGAGCCTTCCACGCGCCCGAAAGCACGGACGATCTGCTGCATTACACCGAGGGTGATGGTGCCGGCGACGATGGTGGGCGCGAGAACGATATAGGGAACGAGTACGCCGAACTGGAGATACGACCACTTCGCGATATCGAAGTACATGTAGTGGAAGAACAATCTGAAATAATTTCGCCGGACGTTGAAAAATAGCTCACGAACGGTCGGCGGGTCGGCGCGTTCTTCGTGGTCCTCGCCGTACACGAGTTCCTTCCTGTAGGCGGCTTCCACCACCTGGTTGTTGAACTCCAATCCCGGAAGCCTAATACCCACAACCGCCAGCACCGCCGTGCCGAACAGCGCAAAGAGGATGGCGGCGTAGACCAGCGCATGATCCAGCTCGCCGATCACCGGCACCACCTTGATCGACTTCGAGAGCTGCCAGAGAATTGGCAGGAAGGCGATCAGTGTCATGACGGAATCGAGCAGACGGCTGCCCAGGGATTCCATGATGATCGCGAAGCGGCGGGTATCTTCCTGGATGCGCTGGCTGGCGCCCTCTATGTGCCGCAAGCGCTCCCAGCGGTCCATGTAGAAGTTGTTCATCGCGTGGCGCCAGCGGAACACCCAATGCTTGGTGAAGAAGCTGAGCATCACCGCGACGACAATGTAGATGCCAGCGATGCGACCGAAGGAGAGCAGCAGCGCGTAGAACTCTTCGATGGTCATGCTGCCGGGTTCGCCCAGCGCCTTCTGGACACCGTCGTAGAATTCGCCGAACCATTCGTTGATTTGAACGTCGACCTGCACCTGATACCAGGTGCCGCCGATGATGATCGCCATGCCGCCCCAGGCCCAGAGCGCCCATTCGCGGGAAAGAAAGAAAGATCGAAACATGAAGCCTCCCGTGATCCTATGTCGGCCACAAAAGCGTGATATGTCAAATTAACACTTTGTAATGTGAGGGTGATTCGTTATTTATTATTTGTTTCTGCGCGATTTCTCATGAGAAATATAGATGTATAGAAAAAACACACAATGATGTCATCTTTTATTTTTCAATTACAAAGTATTGAGTGCTTTCTCTGGCAGAGGCGCGCGAGACACCGCCGATTGCGCCCGCGCTTCTCAGTCCCAATAGTGGCCTGTGGTGGCGAGCACCAGGGTCACGATGCCGAGGGCCAGGTTGACGGTGATGATCCAGCGAATGCCCTCGATCGCGCGGCCGGCGGCTGGCAGCGTTCCCGCATCCAGCGCCTTCAGAAAGCGGCGATAGGGGCCGACGAGAAGCCAGAGGTAGAGCAGGGCCATGATGACGCCGATGCCCTGCATCAGATGTACCGACATCCCGATCGCGGCGAAACCGCCGAGCTCGATCAGGATCATCGCGTGCCCGGTCGCGAGCAGCGCCAGCACGGAGACGCCCACGGCCGGGAAGAAGCGCGCGAACACCCGGCGCCAGAGTGCGAGCCTGACCGCAGGCTCCAGCGGCCCGACCGCCGGCCGCAGCACGAGCAGGGCGAAGAACATGCCGCCCACCCAGACGACGGCGCTCAAGACATGGATCGCGAGAAGATAGGCCATGGTTCACCCTCGCTCGGCAGATGGCGGGCTCGTGGCGGGGGACGGGCGGTGAGGGTCAGCGCGACAGTTCGTCACCCGGCTCGGGCGGGACATCGGGCGCTCTATTCAGATAGCGCGTCAAGTCGCCCGCAACCGCATCCGACGCTCTCTCCCGCAGAAAAGTCTCCGCGGTCTCGACGGCCCCGATCTTCTGCGCGACCGCCGCGACGATCCACTGGTTGAGGGATACGCCGTCCTCCCGAGCGAGACGTGCGGCCGTGTCCTTCAAGGATGCCGGCAACTGCAGAGGATACTTGTAGCGCCGAGGGTCGGTCATGGAATCAGTCTCCTTACGATGTCGCCCGGAGTAGCGATCTCAAGCCCCAAGTCCTGGACCGTGAGAAGATAGGCCATGGTCGATCCTCGCTGGCTCCCAAGGGCACGTAACACGGGATCGCGGTGGAGGCCACGGTGAGCAAGTTACACGCCCGTCGATTGACAAGTGCTCGGGCAGCGCTATCTAATCCACAGGAGTTCAGGCAGGGCCAACCGACGCCATGGCACGCGCATTCGACACAGTTCAACCGATCGCCGCCGGGGACGAGGACATCACGCTCTCGGCCAGCGCCGCGCGGCGGATCGCGGTGCTGATCGCCGACGAGGCCGATGCGGGCACGATGCTGCGCGTCAGCGTCTCGGGCGGCGGCTGCTCGGGCTTCCAGTACGGCTTCGCCTTCGAGACCGAGCAGCGGCCGGACGACATCGCCATCGAGCGGGACGGCGTCGTGGCACTGGTGGACCGGGTCTCGGCTGGCTACATGGCGGGCTCGGAGATCGACTACGTCGAAGACCTGATCGGCGCCTCCTTCCAGGTGAAGAACCCGAACGCTGTTTCCGGCTGCGGCTGCGGCACGTCCTTCTCCCTCGTCTGAGCCCGTGCTCAAGATCGCGACCTGGAACGTCAATTCCATCAAGGTCCGCCTGCCCGCCGTGCTGGAGTGGCTCGGCAGCGCCGAGCCCGACGTGGTGCTGCTGCAGGAGACCAAGGCGCTGGACGAGGCCTTCCCGCGACTCGAGATCGAGGATTGCGGCTACAACCTCCTCGTCCACGGACAGAAGACCTACAACGGCGTCGCGATCCTGAGCAAGCGGCCGCTGGAGGACGTTTTCATCGGGCTTCCGGGCGACGACGAGGACGAGCACGCGCGCTACGTCGAGGCCACGACCGGCGGCGTCCGGGTCGCCTCGATCTACCTGCCCAACGGCAATCCGGTCGCGACCGAGAAGTTTCCCTACAAGATCGCGTGGATGGACCGGCTTGCGGCGCGCGCAGACGAACTACTCAGCCACGAGGAGCCGGTCGTGCTCGGTGGCGACTACAACGTCATTCCAGCCGATCTCGACTGCTACGACCCGAAAGCCTGGCGCGACGACGCGCTGTGCCAACCGGAATCGCGGGCGCGCTTCCGCACGCTGCTTTATTCCGGCTACGTGGAAGCGTTCCGCACGCTGCACCCGCACCGGCGGGCCTACACCTTCTGGGACTATCAGGCCGGCCGCTGGCAAAGGGGCGAGGGATTGCGGATCGACCACCTGCTGCTCTCGCCGGAGGCAGCGGACCGGCTCGAGGCCTGCGAGATCGACTCGGGCCCACGCGGCGGCGTGAAGGCCTCGGACCACACGCCGATCTGGTGCACGCTCAGGGAATGAGCGACGCACCCACCATCGAGGGTGGCTGCCGCTGCGGCGCGGTGCGCTACCGGGCCGAGGGCGGGCCGCTCTGGGTCTCTCATTGCCACTGCGAGGAGTGTCGGCGGTCTTCAGGCGCGCCGGTCTCGACCTTCGTCGGCGTGCGTGACACCGGGTTTGTTTTCGTGGCCGGCACGCCCGGCATCTACGAAAGCTCGCCGGACGTCGTGCGGAAGTTCTGCGGCGCCTGCGGCACCCCGCTCACCTACGAGGCGGCGGTCTACCCCGGCGAGGTCCACATCATGGCGGGCACGCTCGACGAGCCGGAGACGCTTGCGCCGGAGCGGCACGTCTTTCTCCGCGATAGCATGCCGTGGCTGCCGATCGCGGACGACCTGCCCCGCCACGACACCCTGCCGAGCGGCGTGCCGCGAGTCCCGCGGGGTTAGAGCAGGCCGCGCAGTTCCTTATAGGAAGGAGTATTGCGGGGCGAGCGGCATCGCCGCCCCGCGATGCGCGACCGCCTCAGGCGGCGGCGCGAAACATGCCGAACTCGTATTTCTTCTGCCCGGACGGGCCCTTGCTGTCCTTGGGCTCGCTGTCCACCTCGAAGTTCAGTTCGATGACCACCCCGCTGGGGTCCAGCACGAAGAGCTGCCAGAGTCTGAAGTCCGGGATGTTCATCTGGCGCCACTCGCACTTGTGCTTCCTCAGCTTCTTCTTCATCTCGTCGAAGCCTGTCGCCCGGAGCGCGATATGGTCTATCGGCGAGACCCGCTGGCTGTACTTGTAGTTCCCGCTGTGGGTCTTGGCGGGGTCGCCCCCATAGATGTGGAACATGGTCTCACCCATCTGGAGCCAGGCGCCGGGGAACGGGAATTCCGGGCGTTCGACCTGCTCCATGCCGAGCACGTCACGGTAGAACTTCACCGTCTCCTCGAGGTTCTTGGACTTGATGGCCACGTGGTGCAGGTCGAGCAAGGGCATGGCATCTCTCCTTCGCGCGCGCAAAGCGTGGCCGTATCTTAGCCCCTTAGCCGGGCGAGACAACGGGCTTCCGCGCCAGGAGGCTCGAATCGGGCGGAAACGCGCCCGCCAGGCGCGGCGCATCGAGGGAGGAACGTGACTTGAGTACGCTGCACGAGGATCTGATCGTCATTGACGGGCTCATCGTCTCCAACTGGTCGGAGGACGTGTTCCGCGACATGCGCGAGGGCGGGCTCACCGCCGCCAACTGCACGTGCTGCGTGTGGGAGGGCTTCGTCGAGACCATGGCCAACGTCGCCCAGTGGAACGGCTGGTTCCGCGAGCATGACGACCTGATCGTCAAGGCGCGCACCACCGCTGACATCCGTAAGGCCAAGGAAGACGGGCGCACGGCGATCATCCTCGGCTTCCAGAACACCTCCGCCTTCGAGGACAAGCTGGGCGCCGTCCAGCTCTTCAAGGACGTGGGCGTCGGCATCGCCCAGCTCACCTACAACACGCAGAACCTTGCGGGCTCCGGCTGCTACGAGAGCCGCGACTCCGGGCTTAGCGACTGGGGGCGCGAGCTGGTGGCCGAGATGAACCGGGTGGGGATGCTGATCGACCTCAGCCACGTGGGCTCCCGCACGTCCGAGGAGACGATTCGCGAGTCGTCCAAGCCGGTCGCCTACACCCACTGCCTGCCGTCGGCGCTCAAGCCGCACCCGCGCAACAAGGGCGACGGTGAGCTTCGCTTCATCGCCGAGCAGGGCGGCATGATCGGGGTCACCATGTTTCCGGCGTTTCTCAAGGGCGGCGAGAGCTCGACGGTGGACGACTACGTGGACGCGATCGAGCACGTGATCGGGGTCGCCGGCGAGGACTCGGTCGCCTTCGGCACCGATTTCACCCAGGGCTACGGTCAGGAGTTCTTCGACTGGATCACCAACGACAAGGGCAACGCCCGCTCGCTCATCAAGTTCACCCCGCTCTCGAACCCGAAGGGCGTGGAGACCATCGGGCAGCTCCCCAACCTCACGGCGGCCATGGAGCGCGCCGGCTGGACCGAGGGGCGCATCCGCAAGGTCATGGGCGAGAACTGGCTGCGCTTCCTCGCGGAGGTCTGGGGGGAGTGAAGAGTTACGGTCTCAGCGTCAGGGTGCCGTCGCGGACCTCGTAGCCGCTCAGGCGCTCGAGCGCGGTGATGCCGAGCAGTGAGTGCGGCAGGCGCTCGCCGTTGACCACGGCCCGCACGTTGCGCAACCCAAGTTGGCACTTTTTCCGGTTGCTCAATGCCGGTCTGCCCATATTTTGCGGACCGAAGTACCACATATTGGGGTAGCTCCGAGATGATGCCACTATATGTGTAATTGAGGCGCTGGAAGCGCGTTGTAGTGCCAGGAGTTGTTAGGTATTGACGATTTTCCCTTGACCCCAGACCCCAAGCCGACAAATCTTGGCCCCTCGCAACAATCTCGCGACGGGCGACATGTTCATCAGGGCAACCAAGACCCACACCACCGACGGCAAGCCCGTCCGAAGCCATCGCCTCGTGCTCTCCCAGCGCATCGGCGACAAGGTCAGGCAGCGCACGCTCCTCAACCTCGGCACCGACTATCCGGTGCCGAAGGAGAAATGGCGCGAAGTGGCCGAACTCGCCGAGGCGCTGCTGCACGGCCGCCCGCCGCTGCTCCAAGCCGTCCCGGACGTGCAGGCCGCAGCCGAGGACATCGTCGCCAAGCTCAGGGCCAGGGGGTTCCGCGTCGAGGCGATGCAGGAAGAGGCGCGCAAGCCCGAGATCGCCACCGTCGACCTCGATACCCTGGAGCATGAGAACCCGCGCACCGTCGGCTGCGAGCGCCTGTGCCTCAAGGCCCTCGACGACCTTGGCTTCGCCGAAATCCTCCACGGCCTCGACATCAAGGGCCGCGACGGACGCATCGCCAGCGCGCTGATCGTCGCCAGGATGGTCCATCCCGCCAGCGAGCGTGATACCAGCCGCTGGCTCCGCCACGACAGCGCGGCCGCCGAGCTCCTGGGCCTGGAGGGCGACCGCAAGGCGCTGCGGCGCAAGACGCTCTACCGCATCGGCGACCTGCTCTGGCGCCACCGGGCCGCCATCCAGAGGGAACTGTTCAACCGTGAGCGCGCGCTGCTCGACCTGCCCGAGACGATCGCCTTCTACGATCTCACCAACGTCCACTACCACGGCCACACCGACGGCGAGCTTCCCAGGTTCGGGCGCTCCAAGCAGAAGCGCGACGACTGTCCCCTCATCACGCTGGCGCTCGACGGTGCGGGCTTCCCGCGCAGTTGCGAGATCCTGCCCGGCAACGTGAGCGAGCCGGGCACGCTGCACGAGGCGCTGGCCCGGCTCGAGGCGGTATGCGGCGGCACGGCGGCGAAGCCCACGGTGGTCATGGACGCGGGCATCGCCACCGAGGAGAACATCGTCTGGCTGGGCGAGCAGGGCTACGACTGGATCGCGGTCAGCCGCGGTGCCAGGCCTGCGCCGCCCGAGGGCGGACCCGAGGCCCTGCTGATCACCAGCGCGCGCCACGAGGTGCGGGCCTGGCGGCTTGCCAGCGAGGACGGCGAGGCGCGGCTCTACGTCGTCAGCGAGGGCAAGAAGAAGGCCGAGAACGCGATCATCGGCCTGAGGCGGAACCGCTTCGAGGCGGCGCTGCAAAGGCTCCACGGCGGCCTTGCGGTCAAGGGCCGCCTCAAGCGCTACGACAAGGTGCTGGAGAGCATAGGCCGCCTCAAGCAGCGCTTCTCCGCCGTCGCCAGGCACTACGAGATCACGGTCGAGAAGGCGGACACCGGCCCCAATGCCACCGCCGTGCGCTTCAAGCGCAGGCCGCGATACGACGAGGCCGATGAGGGCGCGGGCGCCTATGTGCTGCGCACCAGCCACGTCGACTGGGATATCGAGACGGTCCTGCGGACGTACTGGCGGATCACGGATATCGAGGCGACATTCCGAAGCCTGAAATCCGAACTCGGCCTTCGCCCGATCTGGCACCAGCTCGACCGGCGCATCGCGGCCCACCTGCTGATCGCCGTGCTGGCCTACCACGCCGTGCATCTGATCCGTTCCCGGCTGGCCGCGCGGGACATCCACAAGTGCTGGGCATCGATCCGCGAGAGCATGCGGACCTGGGTGCGGATCACCACGCGCCTGCGCCAGACCGACGGCACCTTGATCGTCAATCGACAGGACACGCGCCCGGCCGCTGAGGTTGCCGCAATCTCCTCGGCGGCGGGCGTGGAACCCGCCATCCACCGCACGAGGACCCGCCTGCCGAACTGACAGAATCCAACAAAATGTAGTGCCATGTTGGAACCGGCCGAGAGAAATATCGCGTTACATCAACACGATAAAGGACATGGGTAGGACAAAAGTGCCAACTTGGGTCGAGCTCGCTCCCCACCACGACCCTCGCCGAGTTCTGGGCGGAGCTACGCGAGGTCGCCACCGAGATCCGGCCCGAGAACGTCATCGTGCTCCAGGTCGACACGATGCTTCGGGACGTGGCCGAGTACGCCGCCGACGACCTGCCCGAGGAGATCGTGGTCAAGGGCCGGGGCGGCACCGACTTCCGGCCCGGCTTCGCCTGGCTCGACGCGCAGGGGATACAGCCCGGCGTGTGCCTCTACTTCACCGACATGGAGTGCTCCGACTACCCCGAGCACGAGCCTTCGTTCCCGGTCGCGTTCTGTGACTACGGAGACGAGGCGAGCCCGTGGCGGCACCCCGCGCCCTGGGGCGAGCACATCCGGATCGCCGCCTGATCTCCGCTCGAGGGCCACACCGCCCCTCGATGCTCCACCACACCACAACGGGAGGATCACCGCATGATCCCCACCGCGACATGCCAGTACTGCGGCTGGAACGGACCGGCCGACCGGTGCGGCCCGCTGAAGAACGCCTGGGAGCGCGTGCAGCCGGGCGACCCGATGCCGGCGGGCGAGTGCCCCAAGTGCAACGCCTCGGCCCTGCTCGACGAGCCCGAGCCGTGCCTGCGGATCGTCACCACGCGCGAGCCCGAGTGCGCCACGCACGTCCCGTCTCGCAACGTCGCGCAGGCGCTCGCCCGCGTCATGCCGCTCGCCGGCCACGCGTTGAGCTACCGCGTCCAGGACATCGAAGGCGCCGGCTTCCGCGTCGCCGTCTACCACACGTCTCCATACCCCCGGATGGTCCCGGACGGCTATCTGCGGATCGTGACGGCGTGAGGCCGGGGAGGCACCCGATGCATCTCCGCCCCGGTCCCACGTTCCATCGCACCCCCACCAGCGAGGCCCATCCCATGAAGACGACCCGAGACTTCCGGCCGCTCACCGACCGCTACCACTTCGACACCGGCCCCTGCTCGTACGGCAACGGCTTCGCACAGGTCGACTCGCGCCAGGACGCCTCGTACTACGGCACCTGGTGCTCGCCCGCTGAACGCACCATCGTCAGCTTCAGCGAGGGCGACGTGACCACCACGGTGTGCGAGACCGACGAGGAGTTCGTCGCCGAGATCCGCGAGCTCGCCCGCTGGACCGACGAGGCCGGCCACGGCCCGATGAAGATCGACGCCGTGTGCCACGACGAGCTGCGTCAGGCGTTCGAGAAGCTCGGCCTCGCCGATCTGCTGCACTGAGCGCCACGCGCCCGCCCCGCTTCCGAACGCTCTCCACCACGACCGCCGCGCCCCGCGCCCCCGCGCCTTCCCCCGTTTGGGCTCCGGCCCGCTCGCCCCGCCTTCCGGGCGAGTCGCCATCGAACCGTCCGACCGGCCGCCGGCCGGAGCCTCCCCCGTCCATGCATCCCGCGTGCTGTGCGCGGCGCCGCCCGGAGGCGGGGCCGGCGCCGGGCCGGGCGAGGGAGGGTCCGGGAGCGGGAGCGTTCGCCGGTCCTCTCCGTCCCCTCGCAATCTGGAGCGCGCCCATGGCCATGCCTGACCCCTCCGCGTCGTTCGACACCGACGCGACGATGCGCGCCGCGCGCATCCTCCTCGACCGGGCGCCCGGTCCCGCCACCCGCCTCGACGCCTTCCTCCTGCTCGCGGGCCAAGAGTACCTGTGGCGCCGCGACGGCCCCGGCGCCGACTTCGCCGAAGCGGTGCGCCGCTACGAGGCCGCGGCCGGCACCACCCTCGCCCGGCCCCTGTCGCCGCCGTCGTTCGGCGTCGTCAAGTGGCGCGGCGCCGAGCGCCGCCACGAGGTCGCGGTGTGGCTCGCCGGGCGCTTTCTCGGCTGGCTCGCGAGCCCCACGCGCCAATGCTGCCGCTCCGCCTGCGACTGGCGCGCCGACACCCGCCTGTTCGTCTCGCTCGGACTCTCGTACGAGGCCGCCCGCGACGAGCCGCCGCGCGCGCTGCCCGATGCCGAGCGCCGCGTGACGGAGCTCGCGCTCGCCGGCGTCGTCGATCCGCGATGGGTAGACCGCGACGGGCGGGCCTCCTCGTAAATCGCGCGATCCACGGCGGTCCGGTCCAGACGCCCGCCGCCGGGCCTGCGCCGATCCCGCCTCCCGCCTCCGGCCCGCCGCCGGCCGCTCCGCCCCGCGGACGCGCCGCCGAGAGCCGGAGCGGGGCGGGCCCCGGGCGGGCGCGGAACGGCCGGAGAGGGCCGTGTCCTCCGCGCCCAACCATCCATCCATTCATGGAGATTCGCATGAACCCGACGACTTCCACGCCCGAGCCGGCCATCCGGGCCATCCCGCTCTGCCGGCTCGCGCTTGCGCCCGAGAACGTGCGCAAGACCCCGCCCGACGAGTCCGCTCAAGCCCAGCTCCGGGCGTCCATCGCCGCGCACGGGCTGCTCAAGAACCTCGTCGCCCGCCCCGACGCGCCCGACGCGGACGGCGTCGAGCGCTTCGCCGTGGTCGCGGGCGGGCGCCGCTTCTGGGCGCTGAAGGCGCTCGCCGAGAACGGCACCCTGCACGCCGACCACCCCGTGCCCTGCAAGATCGTCGCGAAGGAGGAGGCCGCCGAGCTCTCGACCGCGGAGAACGTCAACCACCTCCCCATGCACCCGGCCGATCAGGTGGTCGCCTTCGCCGACCTCGTCCGGTCCGGCGCCACCGTCGCCGCCATCGCCGCGCGCTTCGGCGTGAGCGAGCGCCTGGTCGAGCAGCGCCTGCGGCTCGGCAACGCCGCGCCCGAGCTCATCGACGCCTACCGCGCCGAGGCCATCGACCTCGAGACGCTGAAGGCGTTCGCGGTCACCACCGACCACGAGCGCCAGCGCGCGGTGTTCGAGCAGGTGACGAGCCAGGGTCACCGCCCGAACGCCTGGCCGGTCAAGCGCCTGCTGACCGAGGAGCGGGTGCCGGCCAATGCCGCGATGGCCCGCTTCGTCGGCGTCGACGCCTACGAGGCCGCGGGCGGCCCGGTGCTGCGCGACCTCTTCGCCGACGAGTACGAGAACGGGGTGTGGCTGGAGGACCCGAAGCTGCTGACCGAGCTCGCCACGCAGCGACTCGCCGCCGCCGCCGCGGAGCTCGCGACGCGCTGGAAGTGGGCCGAGGCGATGGTCGAGGTCGACTGGAGCGCGACGGCCCGTTACGGGCGCATCCGCCCCCAGCCATCCGAGCCGACCGACGCCGAGAAGGTCGAGATCGAGCGCCTTCGCACCCGCCACGACGAGATCGCCACCATGGAAGAGCATGAGTGGACGGACGAACTCGTGGAGGAGGCCGAGGGCATCGAGATGCGCCTCGACGCGATCGAGGCCGAGGTCGACGGCCGGTGCACGTTCCGCCCGGAGGACTTGGGCCTGGCCGGCTGCATCGCCACCATCGGCCGCGACGGCTCGCTCCACGTCATCGAAGGGCTGGTGAAGCCGGAGGACATCCCGACCGAGTCCGCCCCCGCCGCGAACGCGAACGGCCGGGATGCGGACACCGAGGGCGACGCCACGACCGATTCGGGCAGCCGCGTTGACGCGCCGGCCCTCTCGACGCCCCTCGCATCGCCGCCCGATCCGCGTACCAAGGCGCGCGAGGAGGCCGGCGTCGGCATCGGGCTCGCCGACGATCTGCGCGCCATCCGCACCGCGCTCATCAAGGCGCATCTCGCCGGCGACTTCGAGGCCGCGTTCGACCTCGTGGTGTTCCAGATGGTGCGCGCCGTGTTCGCGCGGGGCTACACCGCCTCGTGGCACGCCCTCGACATCGCGTTCAACGAGACCGCCGAGCGGCCCTCGACGCGGGCGAACGACGACGGCTTCGCCGCGTGGAGCCCGGGCGAGGCGATGCTCGCCGACTGGTCGCACCTGCCCTTCGCGTGGATGGAGGGCGACGACGACGCGGCCTGCTTCGCGGCGTTGCAGGCGCTCCCGCGCGCGGACAAGGAGCGGCTGTTCGCGGCCGCGGTCGCGCGCACGGTCAAGGGCCAGCTCGCCTTCGAGCACGACGCGCGGCCGGAGCTCGAGGCCACGGTCGCGCGGCTCGGCATCGACTTCGCGAAGCACGTGCGCCCCACGGCGGAGATGCTGTGGTCGCGCATCACCAAGAGCCGCATCCTCGACGTCGCCCGCAAGACCTTCGGCGCGGCCTGGGCGGCGGCCCGGTCGAAGTACAAGAAGCCCGACCTCGCGAAGGCGATGGAGGACGCCTTCGCGGCCGGCCCGCCGCCGGTGGGCCTGGGCGCCTCGGCGCACGCCGCCGCGCTTGCCTGGACGATGCCGGGGTTCGCGGCGTTCGACGCCGGAGGCGCGGACGCCGACGATGCCGCGCCGGCGAAGGCCGGGGACCCGCCCGCGGACGCATCCGCCGACGCCGCGCCCGAGGACAAGCCGCGCACCACCTCGATGGTCGAGGGCATCGTGTCCCCGGCCGTCGCCGAGCAGCGCGCCGCCGCCCGAGCGCAGGCCGAGGCCCGGAAGGGCAATGGCCACACCGCACCGGTCCACGCGGAGGGCGAGGCCCGCAACGGGAACGGCGCCGCCGTCCCCGCGCCCGATGCCGGGGCCGACGGCGCCCAAGCGCACACTGGCGCGAACGGCAACGGCCGCGCGGCTCCGGCCCACGCCGAGGGCGAGGCCGGCCCGGAGGCGGTGAGCGGCGCCGAGGGGCCGGAGGCCGCTCCCGCCAACGGCACCGGAGCCGGCAGCGAGGCGCCGGACGTCCCCGAGTTCCTGCGCCGCGTCCACTGAGCGTTCCACCCCCCGTGCAGGCGCCCCGCCCGGCATCGTCCGGCGCGGGGCGCCTGTGTCTTTGCTTCCTCCACGGAGAACCGCACATGAACGACACTCGAAGCATCCGCGCGCGCATCCACGACAGCGCCATCAGGCGCGTGACGAGGACCTTCGCCGCGACCTTGGGCGATGTCTTCACCGAGCTCCTTCAGAACGCCCGCCGGGGCGGCGCCGCGCGCGTGCGCGTCGTCGTCGCCGGCCCCGGCGACGGCCCCTTCGCGGTGACCGTCACCGACGACGGGACCGGCATCGCCGACGCATCGGTCCTGCTCAGCTTCGGCGAGAACGGCTGGAGCGAGGCCCTGGTGGCGTCCGAGGACGCGGCCGGCATGGGGATGTTGAGCCTCGCCCGCCGCGGCTGCACCGTCGCGTCCCGGCCCCGCACTTGCGACCACACCACGGCATCCGGCTGGCGCGTCGCACTCGCGCCCGAGCACTTCCTGGGCGACGCCGAAGCCACTGTCCTGCCCGACGACACCGCGCCCTGGCCGCACGGCACCACCGTCACGTTCGAGACCACCGGCGCCGAGAGCGCCGATGCCGTGCGCAAGGCCATCGGGTCGGCGGCGTGGCACTACCCGCTGCCGGTCGTGTTCGAGCGCGAGGGCCACACCCCGCCCACGGGCGAGCTCCTCGAACGCCGCCCTTTCCTCGAAGGCGCGCTGCATGCCGAGCGCTGGCGGGGGCTCGTCTTCGGCGTGTTCAAGGACCGCTGGAACGGCATCGGCCTGAGCGACCCCGACCTGAACTTCCACGGCGCCACCGTCTCGGTGCGCCTGCCCTCGGTCGAGTCGGTGCATGGCCCGCGCTGGACGGTCGCCGCCGACGTCGAGGACGCGCCCGAGCTCGAGCTCGTGCTGCCCGCGCGGAAAGAAGCGGTCGAGACCCCGTTCCTCGACGAGATGCGCGCCGCCGCCCGCCTTGCCGTCTACCGCGCCATGGCCGCCGATCCGGACCCGCGGCCCTCGTTCGAGGACCGCAAGCGGGCGCACGAGGCCGACATCTCCATCGCCGCGCCGCCGGCCGAGCTCCAGCCCTGGCGTGCCGGAATCGCCGACATCGACAACTGGCGCGAGCCGCCGAAGCTCCAGCCGGTCGGCGACGGGGCGCTCCTCGTGGCGTGCGACCCCGAGCCGCCCGAGGCGCAAGTCTTCGCGAGGGCCGCCGGGCGCAACGCCGTCGCCGAGCGCCTGTTCGACCCCGACCGCCGCCTCGAAGGCTACGCCTGGTACGACGCGATCGAACGCGTGGTGAACCTCCACATGGAGATCACCGTGGACGGGCGCACCTGCGCGCTCGAAGCCTACCCCGTGCCCGAGCGCTGGGGCGCGCCCGATACACCGCGGCCGCCGCGCCCCGGTGCGATCTGCGTCAGCCTCGCCGTCCGTCCGGCCGAGGGAGCGGGACGCATCCTCGACCTCCCGACCGACCTCGCCTTCGCGGGCGACACGGGGTCCTGGGTGCACGATGTCCTGCCGCTGGTCGCCGCGGACAGCACGCTCGAGCCCTGGACGCTCGCCGAGCTCCTGCGCGCGGGCTTCTTCTCGCCCAGCGACGATGCGGACGCCGACTCGTGGGAGCGGCAGCGCGACGACTTCGACTCCGAGGCGCTGCACATCGCGACCCGCCTCCTGGTCTCCGACGACGAGGCCCGGCGCACCTCCATCGCCGCCGCGGTCGCGCGCGAGCTCTTCTGGCTCATCCCCCACGACCGGGGCGCCGACATCGCGGTGCGCGAGCGCCGGGTGACGGTGACGTTCGGCGAGCCCGCCGGGGGGGCCGTGTCATGAAGACGCCCTGGACCGTCCAGCTAAGCCTCGCCCGCTACTGGGGCGCCACCGTCACCGTGGAGGCGGAGTCGCTGGAAGAGGCGATTCCGGCCGCCATCCGCGACGCCGACGACAACGAGCGCTGGGACGACACCGGCCACGCCTCGGACCCGTTCGCGGTCGCCGCCTGCCGCGGCGCCGGCGCAGATCCGTGGGACGGGCCGCTCTCCGCGCTTCCCATCCCGGACCGCTTCACCGAGCGCGGCGCCCCGCCGGTGGTGACGCTGGCCGGTCCCGGCCGGCCCGGGAGCATCGAGGTCTCGGGCGGCACGGTGCGGCTTCGCTTCGTCGACGCCGCGGGCACCGTCACCGCCGAAGTCTCCGACCCGCCGCCGCCTCCGGGCAGCAAGCCCGTGGTCACCGTCTCGCTCGATGCGCGGGGCAGGCCCCACGCGACGGTGCGGCACGGCAAGGCGATCGTTCGCATCCTCGACTACTGAGCCCGCCCGCCGGCCACCACCGCCCGGCCGTCCACCGCCCAAGCCGCCCCGGCGCCGCCAGGAGCCGGGGCCGGCTTCCTCCCGGGCGAAGGAGGACCGGGGCGCGGGAGCGTCCCCGGCGCCTCCTCCCGTCTTCGTTCCACCGGAGGACCCCACCATGCACGCCCCCGCCCGTCCCCGCCCGGACACCGGCGCCCCCGCGCCGCCGTCCCGCGACGACGCATGCAAGCGCGCCATCGCCGATGCGGTCTGGACCGAGATCCACTGGCTCTTCCCGCGCGATCGCCGGGTCACCGTCACCGTCGACGGCGACGACATCGCGGTCGCGCTCGGGCCCTGCCGCACGGCCGCCCGGCCCGCCGCCCACTGATCGGAGGTCTCCCCATGATGCTCCTCACCAAGAAGCACCGCGAGCGGCTGCTCCGCAACGGCCGCAACCGCGACCAGGACCACCCGCCGGTCGTCAAGTTCTTCAACCCTTGCGGGGCGGCGACGTGGCTCTTCAACGAGCTCGACCCGGAGGACGGCGACACGCTGTTCGGCCTCGCCGATCTCGGCTTCGGCACGCCGGAGCTCGGGTACTCGAGCCTCGCCGAGATCGCCGCCATCCGCTTGCGCTGGGGCTTGGGTATCGAGCGCGACCGGCACTTCCAGGCCAAGCACCCGATGTCGGTCTACACGCAGGCCGCGCGCACCGCCGGGCACATCGTCGAGCACGGCCCCGAGCTCGACGCCGCCGCGGGTCTCCACACGAGCGTCGCCGCCTGAGCGCCCCCACGCTCCCGTCCGCGCCCCGTCCCGGCCCCGTCCGGGGCGGGGCGTTTTCGTATGTCCTCCCACCACAAGGAGACGCCCCATGTCCGCCACCCAATCCGCCGCCGGCGCTCCGCCTGCCGCTCCGCCGCCGGCCCCGCACCCGATGGACCCCGCGAAGGGCGAGCGCCTGTCGCCGAAGTTCGCGGCGCTGCTCTGCTGGGCCATCGGCCGGCCCGCCATGACCCGTCCCGCCGTCACCGGCGTCGCGGTGAGCGGGGAGTGCGTGTACGCCGCCACCACCGAGGACCCGTTCTTCAACGCTCTCATCGGCTCGTGGTCCGACGTCGAGGCCAACCTGCGTGGCTGGGGCGCCGCTTGCCGGGCCGAGCCCGCGCTGGTCGACGGCCTCGTCGACACCGTGCGCAGGGGCTCGCCGTGAGCGCCCTCGGCGATCTGCCGCCGGACTTCGACCGGCACCGCGACGCGCTCCTCATCGCCGAGACGGGCGCCTGCAATCCAAGCGGCATCGTCATCACGCTCAGCCACGCCTGCCGGCAGGTCATCCGCGAGGGCGGCGCGCAGCGCACCGACCCCGCCGTGCGGCTCATCGGCCTGCAGCTCGCCTTCCTACTCGACGTGGGCGGGGTCATCGACACCACCGAGTACGCCCGCCTGACCGCCGCCTGCCGCGCCCGCGTGGCCGAGGGTCGGAACGCCGTCCCGGCTTGAGCACCGCGCATCCCGCTCCCCGCCGGCAGGAGGACGTCCGGCCGGCCGGGGGCAGGCCCGGGGAGGCCGCGCGGGAATCAGCCCCCGCGCCGCCTTCCCGGCGGTTCCCACCATCCCGATTCGGAGAACGCCATGCTCGACGCCATCCCGGCGCCGGACGCCCCCGCGCGCCCGGCGCACCCCCTCGCGCCCGCCCCGGCGCCGGTGCCGGACACGCCCGCCGGCGCTCCGGCCCTGTTCGCCGCGGCCACCGCCCTCGTGCCGGTGCTCGAAGCCGGCCGGGCGCTCGACGCGGCGACCCTGCGCACCGCCATGACCACGGCCTTCGGGGCGAGCGACACCGCCGGCGCCTGGGTCTGGAAGGACGCCTACGAGGCGGCCGAGGCCGCCGTCGTGCTGTTCCTGAAGCGCTACGGGCGCGCCATGCGCCGCCGGGCCGGCGCCGGAGCGGACGGCCCAAGCCGCATGCTCGCGATGCTCGACGCGGTCGCGGCGCTCGAGCCCTCGCACACCAAGCGCTCCGAGGCGCAGGTCCGGCTCCAGCAGTTCTCCACCCCGCTTCCGCTCGCCTACGCCGCATTGCGGGCCGCCGCGGTGCGCCCCGGCGATGTCGTGCTCGAGCCCAGCGCCGGCACCGGCATGCTCGCGGTGATGGCCGAGTGCGCGCTTAGGCATCGCGCCGCCGGCGCGCTGCACCTGAACGAGATCGCGGCCGTCCGCGCCGGCCTGCTCGCCGCGCTCTTCCCCGACGCGCGCGTCACCCGCCACAACGCGGAGTCCGTCGCCGACCACCTCGCCGGCCTGCGGCCCACGGTCGTCGTCATGAACCCGCCGTTCTCGGCGACGCCGGGCGTTGCCCGGATCCGCCACGACGCGGACCTGCGGCACCTGCGCTCCGCCTTCTCGATGCTCCCGCCGGGCGGGCGGCTCGCCGCCATCACGTCGGCGAACTGCGTGCCGGGCGACGCCGAGTGGACCGCCGCCTTCGCCTCGCTCGACGACGCCCGGGTCGTCTTCACGACGGCCGTCGACGGGCGCGCCTACGCCCGGCGCGGCACCGGCTTCGACACCCGGCTCACCGTCGTCGACCGGAGCCGCGAGCCCGGTATCGCCGTCGACCGCGGCGCCCGCGCCGCCGATGCGGCCGACCTCCTCGATGCCGTCATCGCGGACGTACCGCCGCGCCTGCCCATCGAGCCCGCGCCCACGGCGGACCTCTTCGGCCCCGCGCCCGCCCCGCGGACCACGACGCCGCGGACCACCCGGAAGCCGTCCCGGGAGCCCGCACCGAAGTCCGCCCGCGACTGGGGCGAGGTCTCCGAGCTCACCGTGGAGACCGCCCCGCCCGAGGCCGGCACGGGGGCGCTCGCCGCCGACTCGGCCACCGGCCCCTACGCGCCGTGGCGGCCGAGCGTCGTGTGCGTGCCGGGCGCCATCGCCCATCCCACCCCGCTCGTGCAGTCCGCCGCCATGGCCGCGGTTGCGCACCCGGCGCCGGCCTACCGCCCGCTGCTGCCCGAACGGGTGGTGACCGAGGGACTGCTGTCGGACGCCCAGCTCGAGAGCGTGGTGCTCGCGGGCGAGGCCCACGCCCGACACCTCTCCGCGCACTACCGCATCGGCTCGGGCTGGGAGACGGTCCGGCGCTGCGAGGGCGACGCGGACCCGGCCGGCGACGAGGCCGTCACCGGCGACGGCGAGGTGCTGTCCGCCCCGGTTCGGTTCCGCCGCGGCTGGGCGCTCGGCGACGGCACCGGGTGCGGCAAGGGCCGCCAGGTCGCCGCCGTCGTGCTCGACCAGTGGCACCGCGGCCGGAAGCGCGCCCTGTGGCTCTCGCAGTCGGACAAGCTCGTCGAGGACGCGCGCCGCGACTGGACTGCGCTCGGCGGGCGCGACGAGGACGTCATCGCCCTGGGGAAGTTCCGCCAGGGTGCCGAGATCCCGCTCGACGAGGGGATCCTCTTCGCGACCTACGCGACGCTGCGCTCGCCGGCCCGCCAGGGCAAGCCCTCGCGCCTCGACCAGATCGTCGGCTGGCTCGCGGGCTCGCTCGACGAGGACGACCGCCACGCCTTCGACGGCGTCATCGTCTTCGACGAGGCGCACGCGATGGCGAACGCGGCGGGCTCGAAGGGCAATCGCGGCGAGGTCGCCCCCTCGCAGCAGGGCCGCGCCGGGCTTCGCCTCCAGCGCGCGCTCCCCGATGCGCGCATCGCCTACGTGTCGGCGACCGGCGCCACCACCGTCCCCGGCCTCGCCTACGCCGAGCGCCTCGGTCTCTGGGCCGCCGGCGAGACCCCGTTCGAGACCCGCACCGACTTCGTCTCCGCGATGGAGGCGGGCGGGGTCGCGGCATTGGAGGTGGTCGCGCGGGACCTGAAGGCCCTCGGGCTCTACCAGGCCCGCGCGCTCTCCTACGACGGGGTCGAGGTCGACATTCTGGAGCACCCGCTGTCCGACGCCCAGCGGCGCATCTACGACGCCTACGCGGGCGCCTTCAAGGTCATCCACCACAACATCGAGGCCGCGCTCAAGGCCACCGGCATCGTCGACGAGGAGGCCACGCGGAACAAGAACGCGAAGTCCGCCGCGATGTCCGCCTTCGAGGGCGCGAAGCAGCGCTTCTTCGGGCACCTGCTGACCTCGATGAAGTGCCCCTCGCTCATCCGCGCGATCGAGGCCGACCTCGACGCCGGGCGCTCCGTCGTCGTGCAGCTCGTCTCGACCGGCGAGGCGCTGATGGAGCGGCGCATCGTCGAGATACCGGCGTCGGAGCTCGACGACCTCCACGTCGACCTGACGCCCCGCGAGACGGTCATCGAGTTCCTGGCGCACGCCTTCCCGGTGCAGCTCCAGGAGCCCTTCACCGACGAGGACGGCAACGTCCTGTCGCGGCCGGTGGTCGACGACGACGGCCACCCCGTGCTCTGCCAGGAGGCGGTGGCGCGGCGCGACGCCCTCATCGAGAAGCTGGCCGCGCTGCCGCCGGTGCCCTCGGCGCTGGACCAGCTCGTCCACCACTTCGGCCACGACGCGGTGGCGGAGGTGACCGGTCGCTCGCGCCGGGTGGTCAAGGTGACCGACGCGCGGGGGTTGCGCCTCGCGCTCCGCGGCCGGCCCGCCTCGGCCAACCTCGCCGAGACCGCCGCCTTCATGGACGGCACCAAGCGCATCCTCATCTTCAGCATGGCGGGCGGGACGGGCCGGAGCTACCACGCGGACCTCGCTTGCGCCAACACCGAGCGCCGGGTCCACTATCTCCTCGAATCGGGATGGCGCGCGGACCAGGCCATCCAGGGCTTGGGGCGCACCCACAGGACGCACCAGGCGTCGGCGCCGCTCTTCCGCCCCGTGACGACGAACGTGAAGGGCGAGCGCAGGTTCATCGCGACCATCGCGCGGCGGCTCGATAGCCTCGGCGCCATCACCCGCGGCCAGCGCGACAGCCAGACCGCGATGGGCGGCGGCGACGCCACGCTCTTCCGCGCGAGCGACAACCTGGAGAGCCTGTACGCCAAGATGGCGCTGCGCCAGTTCTACATCGCGCTCTCGCTCGGGCACATCCCGGACTGGTCGGTCGACCGCTTCCAGAAGGCGACGGGTCTCAAGCTCGTCCACGAGGGGAGCCTCAAGGAGGAGCTGCCGCCGATGTCGCGGTTCCTCAACCGCCTGCTGGCCTTGCCCATCGACGAGCAGAACGCGCTCTTCGCAGCACTCGAGACCCGCATCGAGGCCAACATCGAGCAGGCCGTCGAGGCCGGCGTCTTCGAGGTCGGGGTCGAGACCGTGCGTGCCGACTCGCTCATCGCCTCGGACCGCGAGACGCTCTACACGCATCCGGGCACCGGGGCGGCCACCGAGCTCGTCGAGATCCTGCGCCGCGATCGCCTTGCGCCCACCACCGCCGAGACGGCGCTCGCGTTGAGTGAGCACGAGCCCGGCCCCGACGGCAAGCCGAGGCTGGTGGTCAACGCACGCTCGAAGCGCGCCGCCGTCGTCCTGTCCGCCACGTCGCACATGCTCGACGACGGCGGGGTGCAGGAGCGCGTGCGCCTGGTGCGCCCCGCCACGCGCGAGTCCATGGCGAGGCATGAGCTCGACGCCTCGCACTGGCGGCCCGCCGACGAGGCGACCTGGCGCGCGCTCTGGGAGCACGAGGTTTCCGAGCTTCCGACGCACCGGGAATCGCGCTTCTGGCTCGCGGCGGGCTTGCTCCTGCCGGTCTGGGACCGGCTGCCCGCGGAGAACATGCGGGTGCGAAGGCTCTCGACCGACGACGGCGACGCCCTCATCGGGCGCGTGCTCGACGCCGAGCAGGTGCGCGCCGTGCGTGGGAGCTTCGGCCTCGACACCGCCTTCGCCATGACCGGCGCGGAAGCCTTCGAGGCGGTCATGGGCCGGGGCACGGCGCTTGCGCTCGCCAACGGCTGGCGCCTTGCGCGCCGGCGCATCATGGGCGCGGACCGCATCGAGATCGAGGGACCGGCCGACACCGACACCGCGACGCTCCGGCGCATGGGCTGCACCGTCGAGATCGTCTCCTGGCGCGCTCGCGCCTTCGCCCCCGGGGCGCAGGTCCTCGACCGCATCCTCGAGCGCTGGCCGCTCGCCGCATGAGTCCGTACCGCCGGCCTCCCGTTCGCCCGCCGGGGGGCCGGCCCGTCCGCTACCATCCCCCGCGCCGCCGCGCGCGGGGCACGTGCCGCCGGCCCGCCGGCCGCGGGTTCGCTTCCTGCACACACGGAGAGCCGCCATGACCGCCCAGACCCTGCCGGACGACCCGAACTACTGTTTCGTGCCCGCCTACGACGTCGAGGACGAGGTGCAGCAGATCCGCATCGTCATCGAGGGGATGAGCGGATTCATCCCGACGGCGCTGGTGGCGCTCACCGTCGAGGACGCCGAGCGCCTGTGCGACAAGCTGAACCGGCGCCTCGGCCTGACGCGGGACCAGTGGACCGAGCTCGCCGCGCAATCCATGCGCGCGGAGACGCGCGAGCCCGGCGACCCCGCCGAGCACTGACGCCCCGCCGTCCCCCGGGCTGCGCAGCCGGCCCGGCGTTCGCCGCCTCCCACCGACCCGGCCCGCGGGAGACGTCTCGCCGGCCCGCGACCCGCCACCCGGGGCCCGTGCCGCCGGCCTGACGTCCACGGGGCATTGCAGCCCGATTCCGCCTGACGCCTCACAACGAGGCGGAGCCGGGCGCGGCCGAGGGCGCGGCTCCGGAGTGTAGTGGAGAGCTTCCGGGCCGCTCCCCCTCCGCTGCCGACCATGGAGGCGTCATGCCGCACACCGCCACCGCTACCGCCGTCCCGGCCGCGTTCCGCACGCCCCGGCCCGCACGGCGCAAGGCCCGGCCCAAGCCGGCGCCCGAGCCCGTGCTCGCGCGCATCGAGCGCGCCGGCCCCGCCGCCCTCGAAGACCACGAGCTCCTCGCCCTCCTCGGTGTGCGCCTCGACGCCGCGGCGCTCGCCGCCGCCGGGGGGCTCAGGGAGCTCCTCGACGACCCCGACGATCCGCTCCGCACCGTCCTCCTCCCCGCCGAGGATCGCGCGCGGGTGCATGCGTTTCACGAGCTGCACGCGCGCTGGATGCAGGCGCGGCTTCGCCGCGACGGCGCGCTCACCTCGCCGAGCCATACCCGGCGCTACCTGGAGGCCCGGCTTCGGGGCTACCGCAACGAGGTCTTCGTCGCCGTCTTCCTCGACAGCCGGCACCGGCCGATCGCCAGCGAGACCCTCTTTCAGGGCACGGTGGACGGCGCCAGCGTGCATCCGCGCGTGGTGGTGCGCCGCGCGCTCGGGCACAACGCCTCCGCGCTCGTGGTGGCTCATGGGCACCCCTCGGGGGTTGCGGAGCCCAGCGCCACCGACCGCGTCCTCACCAAGCGCCTCGCCGAGGCGCTCGCGCTCGTCGACGTGCGCCTCATCGACCACTTCGTCGTCGGCGACGGGGAGGTGGTCAGCTTCGCCGAGCGCGGCCTCCTCTGAAGGCTCCGGACCCGACTGATCCTCCCCCATCGAATGGGTCCACCCTTAGGTTATGGAACGAGGAGGACCGACGCCGGCTTCGAGGCCGTGCTGATGGAAACCCGGCGGGTGAAGGCCGCGCTGAAGGCGATGCCGATCAAGATCGACCGTCGGGATGCTGAGGGGATCGCCCGGCTCTGGCAGATGGGTTGGTTCCGGCCAGTGCACCGCAAGTCGGTCTCGTCAGAGGAGATGCGCGCGCGAATTGGCCATTGCCGCCCCATTCAACAATCAGCCCCGTGTCGGCATGGTCAATCCGTTACGACGCGCGTGCTTCTGTGCGCAGATTCGCGCCCGTTCGGGATGGGAGTAGCCACAGCGCTCCGCGACCTCTCTCCATGTCAGTCCCTGCACCCGCAGTTCATACGCGTGCTCATCGCGCTTGCGGGCCTTGATGACACGTGGCTGTGTGGCCATGGCACACCCAGCCGAGCAGTGCTTCTGCGTGCGGCTGGGGGCGTCAAACGCGCGCCTGCACTCGGGATTCGCACACAGGCGCGTAGCGCGCACCTCGTCACCCATACGGACCACGAGCGCCTGGATCGCCTCCAGCGTCGAAACCGAGCGCACCGGCGTTTTCCAGATGGTTGCCACGCGCTCCCCATTCGCGTCGAGCACGTGAATTCCCGCATCGTCTTCACCGCCAACGCGCCACGGTCCCGGCGCCTCAAGGTGCGCGGTGCTCAGGTTGTACCCCCGAGGCTTTCTCATGGCGGGCTCCCCCTACGGCCCAACTCCCCGGATCCGGCACGGGGCTTGTGGGGCCGGTCTCAATCGCATCTTGACCGATGAAAAATAATTATATCTCGGGTCGGGTTTCCAGTCCGGTCCCGGTCGCGCTGTCGGGCCTCAGGCGGATGGTCGAGTATCCGCTGATGACGGGCGGATCGTCATCGCGGACTCGCATGATCCGTGCAACCCGTGCGCCGCATGCAACCCGTGCCCCGCGGATCCCTGCAACCCGTGTGCTGCGTGCAATCCGTGTTGCGCCGATCCCTGCAACCCGAGTACCTGCTAACGCGTCGCGCATTTCCGATCCTTCCGACGGCGCCGCCTCTAGAGAGGCGGCGTTCCTACTCATAGCCCCGCGCCCTTCGCCGCCATGGGGTCCGCGCGCCGGCGTGAGGCAGAGGCCGGCCGGGACGCAGGCGGCGGGGGCGGCGTTGCGAAGAGCGTTGCCCCCACGGCGACCACGAACGAGGGGGAACGGACGATGCGGATCGGCCGGATGTTCCATCGCGACGCGCAGACCTACCTGGTGCACGTATTCGGGCGGGGCCTGGAAGGGGACCGCTACGTGATCGAGAAATACCGCTCGGACTCCGACGGCCAGATCCATCCCGTCGAGCCCGAGCAGCCGAGAGCGACGGGCCGTCGCAGGCGGAGGCGCATCGTCGCAGGCGTGGCTGCGGTCAAGAAGCTGCGGCCCGAGCGCGACGAGATCATCGTGTGCACGGCGCTGAACCTGAAGGCCTCGGGCATCCAGTACTGGGGTTCTGCGGCGGCCGGTTTCCTGGCCACGCGCTATGCGCGCTGAGCGGGCATCCCTGTCATGCCCCACCGGGACGCCGCCAGGAAGGAGGCGCACGATCGCTTCCTCCGCCAACGCCATGCCGACCGCATCGCACGGGGCTTGTGTACCCGCTGCGGCCGCGTTCCGCCTGAACCCGGCCTGAAGGTGTGCGGCGGTTGCGCCGAGAAGCGCCGCGCCGCCGAGAAGGTTCGCCGTGACAGGGCCAGGTCTCAAGGCAGGCTCTACCGCGGCCGCGACCCGGAGCGCTGCCGCAGAGCCGACCGCGCCGGCGACAGGCGGCGGCGGAGGGCGCGCCAGGAGGCGGGACTTTGCACGTCGTGCGGCCTCCGCCGCCCGGAGGAGAGCCGCTCCGTCTGCGAACCATGCCGCAAGGCCAGGCGCGCACTCGACCGCCGGCGCTATGCCGCGCGAAAGGCCGCCGGTCGCTGCGTGCGCTGCAGGCAGCCCACGGTCGGCGGCCTGTCGCGCTGCGGCCGGTGCCTCGCGCTGGAGAAGGAACGCGTCTCCCCCGAGCGGGAGAGCGCCGTCAGCAGGAAACGATATGCCGCCCGCCGCGCCCAAGGCATCTGTGTAGATTGCAAGGCGCCTGCCGGTGGCGCGGCCCGCTGCCTGCGCTGCGCATATCGGTCCAACTCTCGCGCGCCCGAGCGTCATCTCGTGTCGATGTGGCCGCCGCAGATCGCCGTGATCGAGTTGGAGACGGGCGAGGAGCTGGGCGTCTTCGAGACCGAATCCGAAGCCGCCGCCTGCATCGCCTTCGCTCGCCTGCGCACCGACCAGGTGGAGATCCTCTCCAACGTCCCGCTGATGGCGCTGCCGCCGGCATGAGCGCCGAGCGGGCACAGGCGTCCCGAAGCGGCCGCACCTGCGGCCCGGCTCCCGGCGAACTTTCCCGTTCCGGAGCCATTGCCGGCCGTTCGACGCACCGGGCGCCGCGCCGCTTCATTGAAGCCGGCCGGTGGAATTCCGCCCACTCCGGCCGCGCCAACACGCCACGCTCCTCCGCCCGGCGGTCCCGATCCAGCGCACTTGAGGCCCGATCGACGCCGGGCCTCATTGTCGCCGGCCAGCGACGATGCCAGAGTCAGTCGACCCGGACTGTCTGCATGCGAGGAAAAGGAGGCCAGGTATGAACAGGCGGTTGACGGCGATCGTCGAACGCGACGGCGACGGGTATGTCGCGCTCTGTCCCGAGATCGATGTTGCCAGCCAGGGCGACAGCGTGACCGAGGCGCGCAGCAACCTCGAAGAAGCGCTGACGCTGTTCTTCGAAACCGCGTCTCCCGAGGAAGTCGAGCGGCGTACCCGGACCGAGTTCTATATCACCCACGTCGAGGTGGCCGTTGGCTAGGCAACGGGTTCTTTCAGGACGCGAGGTCTGCCGCATCCTCGAATCCCGCGGCTTCGCCCAGGTGAGAAGGCGCGGCAGCCACATCGTGATGCAGCGGGTGCACGACGGGCGGACCACCACCGTCCCGGTGCCCGACCACCGGGAGCTGCGCACCGGCACGCTGATGTCGATAATCCGGCAGTCCGGGCTTCGCCGCACCGACTTCGAGTGACCCCTTCGAGCGCGTGCAGAGTTTCGGCGGGGATACCGGTCTAGTCCGCTTGCTATAGCTGCTGTGTGGGTTGGGTGCCCGCCGGCCATCGGCCTCCCGCGCCGCTCCGCACTCGTCCCGCGCCGCTCCGCCGGAAGTGGATGCATGCTCGGGATCCATCCTGCCGCCGATGCGGACCGCAGCGGGACCCGCGTCTCCACAAACTTCCCCACGACATCGCGTCGGCCGCACCGCCGTTCGCGTCCGTGCCGGCGGCAAGGCCGAAGCAAACCGGCAGCCATCGGGGCGGATGCAGAGGAGAGGTTGAGAAGAGCTTTCGAGGGGTGAGCGGGAAGGGGATCGAGAGGGTCTCCTCGCCGTTCGTCCACCCATCGTCATCAACCAGGATCGACAGAAGGAGACGGATCATGGCCTTCGGACTGAACAGGGCGGAAGTCATTGGCCGCTTGGGCGCCGATGTCACGATCAACCACCTGCAGAGCGGCGGGCGCGTGGCCAACCTGAGCATCGCGACCGACGAGTCGTACATCGACAAGGCCGGCGGCGGCGAGCGGATCGACAAGACGGAGTGGCACCGGGTCGTCAGCTTCCAGAGCGGGCTGATCGACATGCTGGAGAAGCACGCGAAGAAGGGCCGGCTGGTCTACGTCGCGGGCAAGATGCAGACCAGGAAGTGGCGCAAGGAGGGCGAGGACAGCGACCGGTTCTCGACCGAGATCCTGCTGGTGCCTGGTTCGCGCGTCCAGTTCTTGGACAAGCCTGCCGGCACCAACGGCAACGGTGCCCAGGCGCCCGACGGTGAGGCTGCGCCGACCGGCGATGCCGCTACGGCAGGGACAGACGGCGTCCCGTTCTAGTTGCCTGTCCTCGCAGCGGGCGTCCTCAGCCCGCTCGCCCCAGAGCCCACCCCGCGTTCCTCCCGCGCGGGGTGGGCTTTTTCGTGCAGCCTGATCCGAGCCCCTCACGGGCCAGACGGTGGGGCTCGCGCTTCGCGCGCCGCCCGCCGTCCCTGCGCCGACGAGAGGCCGAGCGATGCCGGGACCGGGCACGTCCCACGCAGCGGCCAGCGAGGTCCCCATGCTCTCCATCTCCGCTCACGGTCCCGGCTTCGCCGGTTCCCGCCTGATCCCGACGTGCGCGCCATGAACGCGTCTTCCGTCGCCGCAGCCCTCGCCGAACGCGCCGAGGCCGTGTGCCGCCATTACCTGCCCTACGGACGCCGCCGGGGCCGATACTGGGTCGCGGGCGACCTCGACGGCGGACGCGGGCGATCCCTCTTCGTCCGCCTCGCGCCCCCCGGCACGCCCGGCAAGTTCACCGATTATGTTGCGCCGGTGGTTATGTTGCGGCCCGGCGCTGGGCGGCGCAGCTGCACGCGCTTTGCGGTTTCTCGGCAACATAACCTCAGTCCCGCGGGGAGGGTCGCGTGATGCCGCGCGACGCTTCCGAGCTGGCACGGCGCCTCGCGCGCGACGCCGAGGCGGTCTGCCGCCACTATCTGTCGAAGGGTCGGCGTCAGGGCCGCTACTGGATGGTGGGCGACGTGCGCAACACGCCCGGCCGGTCGATGTACGTGCGGCTGAGCGGGCCGGAGGCCGGCCCTGGGGCCGCCGGGCGCTGGAGCGATGCGGCCTCGGCCGAGCACGGCGACCTGCTCGACGTGATCCGCGAGAGCTGCGGGCTCACGGAGTTCCGCGAGGTCGCCGAGGAGGCGCGGCGCTTCCTGTCGCTGCCCCGGGCCGAACCGCCGGTCGCGTCAAGAGCGCCCGCCCCGAGGGGCTCGGCCGAAGCTGCGCGCAGGCTCTGGGCGATCGCCAGACCGATCGCCGGCACGCTGGCCGAGGCGTACCTGCGCAACCGCGGGATCGTACATCTGACGAGCTGCGAAGCGCTCCGCTTCCATCCGCGCTGCTGGTATCGCCCGGATGGGCATGCGCCGACCGAGACCTGGCCGGCGATGATCGCCGCCGTCACCGACCTCTCGGGCGCGATCACCGGCGTGCATCGCACCTGGATCGCCCCGGACGGGTTGGGCAAGGCGCCGATCGATACGCCGCGACGCGCGATGGGCGACCTTCTCGGCCATGCCGTCCGGTTCGGTGCGGCCGGCAACGTCCTCGCCGCCGGCGAAGGCATCGAGACGATGCTGTCGCTGCGATGCGCGCTGCCCGCCATGCCCATGGCGGCGGCGCTCTCGGCGAACCACCTCGCCGCCCTCGAACTGGCTGCCGGTCTGCGACGGCTCTACATCGCGCGAGACAACGATCCCGCAGGCGATACGGCGGTCGCGGTGCTCACCGAACGAGCCGAAGCGGCCGGCATCGAAGCGCTAGCCCTCGCTCCGCGCCTCGGCGACCTCAACGAGGATCTGCAAGCGTTCGACTTGGGCGCCGTCCGCGCATTTGTGCGCATCCAACTCGCCCCCGAGGACGCGGTTCGCTTCATGCGCCGGCGGACAGTTGGGACGGGGTGACCGAGGCCGGTGCCCCGTCGCCGCTTACAACGCCTTCAGGAAGGCCATGAGGTCCTTGTCCTCCTTCCATGACCGAGCGGGTCGCGGCTGGCCCACCTCGCACATCGCGACGGCGTTGGCCTTCAGCGTCAGGTCGATCTCGGTATAGATGTTGGTCGTGCTGATCGAGACGTGTCCGAGCCAGGCACGGATGGTGTTGATGTCCACATCGGCGAGGGCCAGGTGGCAGGCCGTGGTGTGCCGGATCACGTGCGGCGTCACCGTCCGATCGGCCAGTTCCGGGACCTGGGCCGCACACCGCTCGATCAGCCGATAGACGCCGAAGCGGGTGAACGGTGTCCCGAGCCGGCTGACGAACACCGCGTCATCGCCTGCGCGATCGCTGATCTCCTCCGCGAGTACGCGCTCGGTTTCCGGCCATAGCGGGCACTGGCGCGTCTTGCCGCCCTTGCCGTGCAAGGTGGCGAGATCGTGCCCGCCTTTCCGCGTTCCGATCTGCAGATCGCATACCCTCAGCTGGATGGCCTCGGACACTCTTGCGCCGGTGTTGTACAGGAAGAGCATAAGCGCGTACTCGCTCCGGCCCCGCCGGGTCTTGCGGTCGGGCGTCGCCAGCATCGCCTCCATCTCCGCCCGGGTCAGCCATCCGACCGGCGGCGGCACCGATCTCTTCGACGCGATCGCCCGGATATGACCGCACCATTCGACATGGACCGGGTCGCGGCTGCCGACGAAGCGCGCGAAGGCCTGGATCGCAGCCAGTCGCTGATTGCGAGTCCGGACGGAGCAACCTCGATCCGTCTCGACATGGGCGAGGAACTCCCGCACGCATCCGGATGTGATGTCCCATACCGCGAGCCGGTCTACGGGCTTGCGCACCTTTCGGCTGACGAAGGGCAACAACAGGCGGAAGGTGTCGCGGTAGCTCTTGCGGGTGTTCCTGGCCAGATTGCGTTCGGTGACGATGTGCTCGGTGAAGAACCGGCGGAGCCACGGGCCGAGGGTTGCGGGCTCAGGCATGCCGACCTCCCGCCGCATAGCGGGCGAACCGTAGCGACGCCTCTTCCAGGAGCTCCGGCGTCATCGACAGATAGATCTTCGTGCCCTCCAGATCGGCGTGACCGAGATAGGTGGAGAGCACCGGCAGCAGCCGTTGCACATCAGCGCCTTGCCGATACCAGCTCGTCAGGCGGTGGACGGCGAAGCTGTGCCGCAGATCGTGCAGCCGCGGGATCGTCCGCCCCGCCGCGGGACGGTGGACCCCGGCGAGGCGCCTCAGCGTGTCGAACGCGGCCAGCACCGTGCTACTGGCGAGCCGCGTCCCGTCCCGGTTCGCCAGGAGCAACGCGTCCCGGCCTTCCACCAGTCCGGCGCGCTGGCGCAGGGTCACGTGGCTTCCCAGAAGCGCTGCAAGCTGAGGGCCGACCGGGACCAGCCGGCTCTTGTAGAACTTGGTGGCCCGGATGGTCAGGACGGCGTTCGCCAGATCGACGTCGGCAAGGGAGAGGCGAGTCGCCTCCCCGAATCGTAGGCCCGCGCCGTCCAAGGTTAAGGGTTGGGCAGGCTCTCTCTCGAGAGCCTGCCCAACCCTTTTGAACGAAGCCGCGGGCCACGAGAGGCGAAGTTGAGCTATGTGGAAAGTGCGCTGATGTCAGCGTCAGGCGGCATCCACCGGCAGCAGAGTTGCGCATAAAATCGACGCTCGCGCCGGTCTTTCGGCAGGCATGCGGGCGCACGCTGCGAGGACTGAGCGGGGTGTGAGCCGAGGGCTGTCAGCCCGGCTCAAGCGGAGACAGGTTCGGTCGTGCGTCGGCGCTTTGGCGCCGTTGCGCGGGGCCGAAGCGAGCGGGCGTCTCACGGTTTCCCCCTGTGGGTCGGCGGCAGCGCCGGCGGGCCGCGCGTCGAGCGGGGCTCATGGCGGCGGCGGATTTCGCGGACGAGGCGCATGACGCCGCCGCAGTGGGGGCAGGCCACGGGCGCGGTGCCGATCTCGGGCTCTTCGTCGGGCTCGGCCCGAGCGCCGTCCACGCTTCCCTCGGGGGCGGCGCAGCCGAGGGCGCCGAGAGCCTGGCGTGCTCTCTCCAGCGTGCTGGCGCGGCAGCCGTTGGCGAGGATGCCGAAGTAGCGAATGCGGTGCAGGCCGTCCGGCAGGACGTGCCTCAGGAAGCGGCGGATGAACTCGTCGGCGCTCACGGTGGCGATGCCGTAGCGCGGCTTTCTCTGCCCCGGCGCCTTGGGCTTTCGGTGGCGGAAGGAGACCGTCTCGCCGTCGAAGGAGACGATGCGGCTGTCGGAGATGGCGATCCTGTGCGTGTAGTGCGAGAGGTACCGGAAGACCTGCTCAGGCCCGCGGAAGGGCCGCTTGGCGTAGACCACCCAGTCCCTGGCCCGGGCGGCGGCAAGCGTGGCGTGGAACTCGCCGGGATTGGCGAGGTGGGCGACGGTGCCGTGGAACTCCAGGTCCCCCCGGCCGTGGGCGCGGGCGAGCTCCTCGAGGAAGAGGCGGCGGAACAGGCTGCCGAGGACCTTGACGGGGGCGAGGAAGGTGGTGCTCCCCGTCTTCCACTCGCCACTGTCTACGTCGAAGCCCGCGTTGGGCACGACCACGTGCAGGTGCGGGTGGAAGCGGAGCTTCTGATCCCAGGTATGGAGGACCGCGGTGCCGCCGATGCGCATGCCGCCGTGGCGGGGATCGGCGGCGATGGTGCGCAGGGTCTCGGCGACGGCCCGGAAGAGGATGTCGAACACCACCCTGCGGTTGCAGAAGGCAATGGCGGCAACCTCCTTGGGCAGGGTGAAGACCACATGGAAGTAGGGCACCGGCAGGATGTCCCCGGCGCGCTCCTCGCTCCAGAGGTTGGCGGCGAGACCCTGGCAGGTGGGGCAGTGGCGGTTGCGGCAGGAGTTGAAGAGCGGATGCTCGCGCCCGCAGCCCTCGCAGGCGTACATGTGGCCGCCGAGCACGGCGGTGCGGCACGCCTCGATGGCGCCCATGACCTTGAGCCGGGCGGCGTCGATGCGCCCTTGTGGCGCTCACGGAAAGCGGCGCCGGCGCGGCGGAAGATCTCCGCCACGCCCGCGCGTTCGGCCTCCACGCGCCGTCAGTTGCGCAACGCTGCGAAGCCTGAGATCGGGTGGTCGAGGCCCTCGAACATCTTGCCGGTGACGCGGGCGTAGTGACGGGTCGTGTTCGCGCTTCGATGGCCGAGCATGTCCCGGATCACCTCGATATCGCCGCCGCGCTCGAGGAGATGGGTCGCCGCCGAATGGCGCAGGCAATGGAAGGTGTAGCTGCGGTCGAGCTCGGCAATGTCGCGCGCCCTCCTGAAGGCGGCCTGCAAGGTCTCCGTTGCGATGGGCCTGTCGAGCGAGACGCCGTAGAAGAGCCAGTTCGTCGGACGCGGCCAGATGTTCCTGTAGTAGACGCGCAAGTAGTGGATGACGATGTCCGGCAACGGTGCCATTCTCTCGGTGCCGCCTTTGCCGGAGGGGATGTGCAGCAGCTTCTTCTCCGACAGGATGTCGCCGACCTTGATGGCCAAGGTCTCGGAGATGCGGAGCCCGCCGCCATAGCCGGTGACAATGGCAGCACGGTGGCGGAGGTCGGGTGTCGCAAGGATGAGGTGCTCGACCTCCTGCTCCGACATGTAGCGCGGCAGCTTGCCGGGCTTCTTGCGGGAGCGCAGGCCGGCGACATGGTCAGGCCAGCCGAGTGTGTCGATGTAGAGGAAGTTCAGCGCGGCGAAGGAGACGTTGGTCGTGCCCGGACTGAGCCCCTTGTCGATCCGCCCCAGGTACCACTGGCGCACCTGCTCGGCGTCGAGCTCGTCCGGCGAGGCGTCGTAGTACCTGGCCAGGTTCTTGATCTCGCAGATGTAGGCCTTGGACGTGCTCGCGGCCAGATTGGCGATGCGGAGCTGCTCCTCCATGCGCTGGCGAAGAGGGGTGACGGTGTTCGTGTCGCACGCGGTCCCGGTCATTATCGATCTCCCTGGATCGCGACGGCGCGCCGCCGGACCGATCCGGCGACGGTCCGTCGCAGGGGTCGATGCTAACCACTGGTGATCGGGAGGCTGCTGGGGATCCGCCACCCGACGGGCGGAGCGCCACTGACGCAACCGGGAAGCGAACGCACAGAACAAACGGCACCCGCGACGCCTCGGAAATGAATGAACTCTACGCCGCTAACTCCGCGTAGCGGCTTCGTTCAATGACGGTTTGCCGCAGCGTTGCCTCGCCGCACTGGCGGCACACGGTGATGTCGATCCCCGTCAGTCGCAGCATCATCTGCTGCGTCGTTTCCGGCTCCCGCGGTTCAGGGGCAGGCTGGCCGAGCAGGTCTCGGCAGCGGGCGAGCTTGCGAGCCCGGCAGCGATTGGCGAGCAAGCCGTAGTGGCGCAGGCGGGTGAAGCCGCGCGGGAGGACGTGCAGGAGGAAGCGGCGGATGAACTCGTCGACGTCGAGACGCATCACCTTGACCTTGTTGCCGTCAGCGTAGTCGCGCCAACGGAAGCGAACGTGCTCGCCGTCGAAGTCGACGAGGCGATGATTGGCGATGGCAGCCTTGTGGGTGTAGCGCCCGAGATAGGCCAGAACGTGCCCGGCGCCGGCGAACGGGGCCTTGGTGTAGACCACCCAGTCGTTCGACCGCAGCGCGGTCTTCAGACACTCGAACTCGCGGCTGTCGTCACCACCGCCGACGACCTTGAGCCGGAGTTCGCCGTCGCGGTGCGCGGCGCCGAGGAAGTCGAGATACTTGCCGCGGAAGACCTTCGAGAGCGCGACCGTGGGGAACAGGAAGCCCTTGCGCGCGGGAGTGAGCCAGCGCTCTCTGTCCGGGCTCAGACCGCCGTCGGTGACGATACAGTGGACATGGATGTGCTGTCCCAGATTCTGCCCCCAAGTGTGCAGCACCATGGTGATGCCGAGCTCGCCGCCGAGCCAGCGGGGATTGCGGCCGAACTCGAGCAGGGTCTGGGAGGCGGCCTTGAAGAGCAGCCTGTAGATGAGCGCGGCATTGCCCTGGGCCACGGGGTTGAGCTCGTGGGGCAGGGTGAACACGACATGCCAGTAGTCGATGTCGAGCAGATCGGCGCACTGACGCTCAACCCACCTGGTCTGCGAGAGGGTCTGGCACTTGGGGCAATGACGGTTCCGGCACGAGGCGTACTGGATCGTCACCGCCCCGCAGTGATCGCATTCTGCCTTGAACCCGCCGAGCACAGCGGTGCGGCAGTTCACCAGCGCGTCGACGACCCTCTGCTGCTGGGCCGAGAGCAGATGTGTCTCGCCATAGGCGTCGCCGCGCTCGCGCAGGATGTCCGCGACCTCCAGCGCCGGCCGTGTGGCTGGCGCCGCGTGGCCGACATGAGCCACCGGTCAGGCCTGGGCAGGACGCGGAAACTCCAGCAGGTCCAGGGGCGACGGCGTGGCGGACGTCTTGTCGTGAGCAAGGTGAAGGTAGCGCATGGTCGAGCGGATTGAGGTGTGCCCGAGGCGGCGTTGGATGACATGCAGCTCGACGCCGGCCTCGAGGAGCCCGGTGGCGTAGCAATGGCGCAGCGTGTGGATCCCGCCGGGCTTGGCGATCCCGGCTTTGTCCTTGGCTCGATCGTAAACGTGTGCTGGCCCATGGCGCGTCATCGGCCGGCCGGGAATCCGACCGGGGAACAGCCAGTGCTCGGGCCGTACCCGCTGCCAGTACTCGCGCAGCTCGTCGAGCAGCCGGGGCGAGAGCGGGACGTAGCGGTCCTTGTTGCCCTTGCCCTGATCGACGCGCAGGCACATCCGCTGTGAGTCGATATCGCTGATCTGCAACCGGCCGAGCTCGCTCGCCCGAAGCCCCGCTGCATAGGCCGTCATCAGCAAGGCGCGGTGCTTGCGGTTGATGGTGACGCTGAACAGCCGCACCAGTTCGTCTTGGTTGAGCAGTACGGGCAGGGTGGAAGGCGTCTTGGCGAAGGGCAGATAGAAGTGCGGCTCGGGCAAGCCCAGCGTGATGCGATAGAGGAAGCGGATCCCTTGGCGAGCGCTGTTGCAGCTCTGCCAAGCCAGCCCCCGCTCTTCGTGAAGAAAGATGAGGTACTCCTGGACTTCCTCCGCTGAGATGTGCTCGGGGCTGCGACCGTAGTAAACCGCGAGCCCGGAGACCGAGTTGAGGTAGGACTTCCTGGTGTTCTCGGCGAAGCCGCGAACCGTCATGTCGTTGATCATGCGCTGGCGAAGTGCCGTCATGGGGCGTCTCCCTCTGGGTTTGGTCTGTCACGAAGACACGCCCATGCTCTTGCTCGCCGGCTTGGCGGTCGACGACCATCGATCAACGAGGGAGAAACAGGATTCGACCCTGCGCCCAGACGCTGGAGCGAACGGCCACACTCAACTTACGCGCGGCAAGGAGATCACTCTGGGCACCCGGCGGCCGAGGCGCCCCGCCGCGGAACGCGGCTCAGTTCAATGGGAGCTATGTTGAGCTCAACATAGCTCCCAGGTGCGCGGGCACGGAAACGCCTTCTCGTTCGACTGCGGGTCGAAGTGGTGGAGCAGCGTCGGCTCGAGCTCGATGAAGAACAGCACCTCCGGGGCGATGCCGTTCGCCGCGCCCCAGGCGCACCAGTCCTTCGCATCGACGCGGACCTCGAGGTGCACGAAGCGCGAGGCGAGCGGGGTCGGCATGCGGTGCACGACGCCGCGGTCGGTCTCGCGGTTGCCGCAGGCAATGAGCGCCGCGCCCTCGGGTAGCGCGTACTCGCCGACCCGGCGGTCGAGCACGAGCTGGTACAGCGCCGCCTGGACCATCGGGACCGCGGACGGGAGCTCCTCGAGGTTGATGAGGAACTGCTCGCCCGAGTGCGAGGGGGGCAGGAACGACGGGGGCGCCCAGCGGGTGCGCTGGTCGAGGAGCTCGGCGACCGCCTGGTAGCGCTGGACGATGGCGGGCACGTCGGTGGCGATGCCCTCGTCGCGGCACTCCTGGACGATGACCTCGGCCAGCATGCGCTCCAGCACGTTCATCGAGCGCCACGGGATGCCGCGCAAGTCCACGGGGTCGAGCAGAAGCGCGCGCACGTCGATGTAGAGGCGCCCCAGCGCCGCGGCGACCTGGCGGGCGATGTCGCTCTTGGCGCAGCCGGGCGGGCCCCACACGATGCAGGGCTGGCGCGCCTCGACGAGCAGCGTGAGGGTGTCCGCGAGCTCGCTCGGGCGCAGCGTGTAGTCCGCGGCGATGGTGGCGGGGGCGATGGTGGCGGGCTGGGTCATGGGGGTGCTCCGAATGGCGGGAGGACGGCGCGGGCACCCTCCGGGGCGCCCGGGCCTCGCCCCAGCCCGAGCGCCCCTCCGGCTCCTGCCGGCGCGGGAAGGACGGATGGAACGGCACGGTCAGGCGGGGATGCCGCGCTCAGGCGGCCTCGCGGGCGGCATCCGGAACGATGGCGGGGCCTGCGAGGCAGCCGACCTGGATACGGTCGAGCCAGGCGACGGAGCGGGCGGTCGGATCGTCGTCACGAAGGTGCTGGCGGAGCTCCATCCACAGCCGCCCGAGGACGTTGCGGCCCTCGTAGCGCTCGGCCACGGGCCGCGCGCCCCACCACGGATCGCGGGTCGAGACCTCGACGATGGGGCGGTCGCCGGTCGAGGCCAGCACCGCGTCGATCGCGACCCGGTTCGCCTCGCGCTTCATCCGCAGCACCCAGCGCATGACGTCGACGCGCTGCGCGTTCCAGCCGGGGTCGATGCCGAGACCGGGGGTGCGGCCGATGGCCGCCGCCGCCTTCGGAGTCGGCGCCTCGGCGATGCGCCGCTGGACGTCGGGGTGCGCCGCGAACTTCGCGGCCTGGTACAGCCCCTCGGACGTGGCGAACGTCCAGGGGCCGGCGGCGATTGGGACGGCCAGGGGGAAGAAGTTGCTGAGCTCGCCCCACTCGGCGTTGGAATAGCGAAAGCCGCAGACCTCGGCTCGTGCGTAGATGCGCATCGGTTGCTCCCGTTCGGACGCTCGGCCGAGGACGGGGATTCCCTCCCCCACGCCACCGGCCTCGCCCCTCACGGGCCGCACTCCGGCTCCTGGAGGCGGGCGCCAAGGACGCGTGGGAGACGAAACGCGAACGGGGCGGGAGGCCTGGAGGGCCGGGACCGGCCCTCTACGGGCGGGCGGAAGGCGTGGCGCGGTGGCCGAGGCGAAAGCGCTCGCAGGGGCGGGACGCGGCGGGAGCGGGCTCGACCGGAATGCCGGTCAACTGCGGCAGGGGCACCCGCGTCGGCGAGAGCGTGTGGCCGATGCGACGCTCCAGGTCGACGTACTGGCGGTACAGTCCGGACCTCAGCTCCGCCGCCCGGCAAAGGTCGGCGCGCGAGGCGAGGATGCAGAAGCTGCAACTGAGCCGCGACATGCCCGCGGCGTAGGCCCAGTGCGGCGACTGGCCGGCGTCGCGGATGATGCGGAACACCTCCGCCCTCTCCAGGCCGTGGACGGGAAGCCAGTCGTACCACTCGCGGCCCGCCCGGCTGTTGCGGTCGCTGCGCCGCCAGGGCACGAGCCTCGAACGCGCGAGGCTCTCCGAGGCGCGCATCCCCATCGCGTTGACGATGCGGCCACCGAACCGCGGATGGCCCTTCAGATACCGGCGCAGCTCGCGCTCGATAGGCGATCTCTTGAAATCCGAGGTGCACCAGCGCGCTGAGCTCGACGGGAACATGCGCCGCTCCTCGATGCGGTCGAGCAGGGTCTTGCCCGACGCGACCGGGGCCAGGACGAGGGGCAGGTCCGGCGGAATCGTGCGCTCGATGTGCTCGATGGTCCCGGGCCACTCGACCTCGCCGAGCGGTGCATGAACGAACAGGAGCTGCTCGCGTGGAACGATGCGCGAGAGCAGGATCGTCATCGCCTGACTGTCCTTGCCGCCCGAGTGATTGACGGCAACGAGCGCCCCGTGGTCGATGAGCGCGCGGCATGCGGGAGGGACGAGGAGGTCGGACCGGCGACGGAGCGGCGAACCGCCGCTCATGCCTCGGTGCCGTCGTGGTCGGTGATCGTCATCGCCGGAGTGACGGAGACGAACAGGGGCCGAACGGCGTACTCGGGCGCCGCGCCTTCCTCGCCCGGCGGGCAGGGGTTGACGGCAACGATGGCGGCGCCGGGCGCACCGTCGATGAAGCACGAGAAGAGCGCGAAGTTGTCGTACTCGCCGCTCACCAGGGCTTGGAAGGCGTGGCGGTGCGGCTCGGTGATGTTGGTGGACATGGCGGACTCTCCCTTTGGGTGGATGGCACGGGAGGGGTGCGGCGGACTCGCTCCGCGACACCCGCCTCGACCGTCCGCCGCCGGGCTCCGCCTCCTCGCGGCCCGACCGATGGGGGTGGTGAACACGCCGGGGGGTACCGGCTCGGACTCGATGCCCGGCCGCAGGGGAGCGGCGCCGGCCATGAACCGGCGAGGGGAGCGCGTCCGGGGGGACGGTCGGGCGGTCGAGAAGCGGTGCGCCGCCGATGCCCGCCGGGCATCACGTCCACGCGGCGCGCAACGGACCGGGGCTGGAGGCGCCGAATGCCGAGCGCGCGTACGGAGCGAGGGCGAACCGCGCCTACAGCGACCGGGCCCGCGGCCTACCGCCGACGTGCCCCGGGTCGATGGTCAGGTCGGGACCACTCGCGCAGAATTCACACCGCGCCCCGGGAACTGTCCGTGCTACTCCCTGACGGCCAACAGGGATTGCCGACCGAGGGGCGCGACTCGTTCTCCGGCTGGCGCCGCTCCCGGTTCCGCGGGTAGCCTTTCGGCCATGTGCGGCCGCCTCACTCAACGCCTCTCCTGGCGCGAAATCCATGCGCTGCTGAGCCTGGGCGGGCCGGCGGCGAACCTCCGCCCGCGCTACAACCTCGCGCCGAGCCAGGACGCCGCGGTGGTGCGGAGCGACACCGGCGAGTGCCGTCTCTCCAGCTTGCGCTGGGGGCTCATTCCGGCCTGGGCGAGGGACCCCGGCATCGGGCACAAGCTCATCAATGCCCGAGCCGAGACCGCCGCGGTCAAGCCTGCGTTCCGGGCGGCGTTCTCGAAGCGGCGGTGTCTCGTCCCGGCGGACGGGTTCTACGAGTGGCGGCGCGAGAGCTCGGTCCGCCAGCCCTGGCTCATCGCCCGGCGCGACGGCGCACCGATGGCGTTCGCCGGACTATGGGAGGGCTGGCGGGTGCCCGAGGGCGCGGTGCTTCGAGGCTCGCTGGCAGAGCGCCGGCCGGGCGATGTGGTGGAGACCTTCACTATCCTCACCACCGAGGCGAACGCGACCATGCGCGCGCTGCATCACCGGATGCCGGTCATCTTGCCGGAGGAGGCGTTCCGGCCCTGGCTCTCGGGCGAGGATGTGCGGCTCGCGCCGGCGCCCGAGGATTGGCTCGTGATGCACCGGGTCGGTCTCCGGGTGAACAATCCTCGCAACGACGACCCCGAGTGCGTTGTTGCGCTTGAAGCCGCGTAAAAGCACGGTTCCAGATTGCGAACGGCCCTCGGTACGGTCACGGACCCGATGGGCGATTGGGGTTCGGAAGGCGTCGGAAGGCGCGCAACGGCGGTCTGGCCGACGTAGGGTCCTGCCGCGGCCCGTTCGAACCGGGGCTTGCATTCAGCCGGCGATCTCCACCGCACTTCAGTTGAGCACACCCCGTACGCGTCGCGAGGCCGCAGCATGAACTCAGCCGGCGACAAGAAGATGGCTTCCACGTTGACGAAGCTCCTGCGCAGCGAACTCCGCGACGCCCGCTCTTCTATCACCCATCTCCCACTCACCGACACCGAATTCGTTCCGAACGAACACGGCGGTGGCACGACCAGCAGCAACATCGTAAGCGGTACGCAGACCCCATACCGGAATCTGGCTTGACTACGACGGGGATTTCTTGAGGAGCGCCGTGAGCGCGCGAGTCATTTTGCCTCGGGCTGGAAGTTCCACGGCAGAAGCTCCTGGATGCCCGACTGCGGGTGGCCCTTGGCGATCTTCTCGAGCGTGCTCCGCATCCAGGCGTAGGGCTCGACGCCGTTCATCTTGCAGGTCTCGATCAGCGAGGCGATGCGGGCCCAGGCTTGCGCACCCTCGTCGTTGCCGGCGAAGAGCGCGTTCTTGGCGGTGAGCTTCAGCGGCCGGATTCGGTTTTCCACCAGGTTCGAGTCGATCTCGACACGACCGTCGTGCAGGAACTCCAGCAGCCCGTCCCACTGGTTGGCGATATAGGTCAGCTTCTCGCCGAGACGCGAGCGCGGTGAGACGCGCGAGCGCTGCTCGTCGAGCCAGACACCGAAGGTGTTCACGATCGGCGCCGACTCCTCCCAACGGATCGCGCGGCGCTCCGCCGGCGGCTTGCCCCGGATCTTCTTCTCGATCGCATAGAGCTTCGCGATCCGATTCAGACCGGCCAGCGCGATCGGCGATGCGCTCGAGTCGTATACCTCTTTCAGCTTCCGTCTTACATGCGCCCAACAGAGGGCCCGCGTCACAGGGCCTTCCGCCCGGTCCGGCCGCGCCAGGATGTTGTGGCCCGAGTAGCCGTCGAGCTGCACCGTCCCCGAAAAGCCCTCCATAAGCTCGGCGCCATACTTGCCGCCGCGGCCGGGCGCATAGCGATAGACGACGCCCGGCGGGTCCGTGCCGCTCCAGTGGCGCTCGTCACGCACAAGGGTCCACATGTAGCCCGTCTTCGTCTTGCCCCGGCCCGGGTCGAGAACGCGGATCGTGGTCTCGTCCAGACCCAGGTGATCCGACTTCTTCAGCTCATCCTCCAGGCAAGCGACCACGGGGCGCAGGTGAAACGACGCCTGGCCCACCCACGTCGCCAGCGTCGCACGGTGAACCTCGATCCCCGAGCGCTCGTAGATCTGCGACTGGCGATAGAGCGGGCAATGATCGCCGTACTTCGCGATCAGCACCTGCGCCAGAAGAGCCTCGGTGGGAAGGCCGCCCTCGACCAGAGCGGCCGGCGCCGGCGACTGCACCACCCCGCCCCCCTTGCACTTGTTGCAGGCGTAGCGGGGGCGCACGGTCTCGATGACGGTGAACTTCGCCGGCTCATAGTCCAGCCGCTCGCTGCGGTCCTCGCCGATCTTCGTCATCTCGCCGCAGCCGCAGGGGCACATGATCGTGTCCGGCTCGATCACCTCCTCGCGCCGGTCGACCTGGGGCCCGAAGCGCACCCCGCTGCGCGACCCCCGGGAAGAGCGCCGCCGGCGCTTGCCGCCAGCCCCCTCGTCCTGCTCCTGGTCATCTGCCTCGGGCCGACCGCCGGCTTCAGCGATCGCCGCCCAAAACTCCTCGAACGTAAGCTGGCGCTCGTCCTCGCCGAGCTTCTCGGAGCGCGGACCGAACAGCGCCTTCCTGAGCTCCTTGTTGAGATGCTCAAGCCGGCTGATCTGCTCCGCGCTCTGCGCGTTCTCGGCCTCCAGCCGTGCCGCCCGCGCTTCCGCCGTCTGCCTCGCCGCCTCCGCCGCGCCGCGTGCCTGCTCCGCTTCGCATAGGGCTGCTTCCGTCGCCCGGCGCGCCGCGCGCTCGTCGTCAAGCTCCGCATGCAGGGCCGCCAGCGCCGCCGAAACCACCGCAGGCGACGGCGAACCGGCGCTGCTGAGGGGTGAGGGCGTGACCTTCGGCATGGGCCACCCCTTAATCCGATTCGCCAATGCATGACCAGGGAAAAGTGCAGGCGGGACCGCGACCGAAATCTGCGGCCCCGCCTGCGTGCCGCCTCACTCCGCCGCCAGCGGGCGGCGAACCGGGCGGGCCTTCACCCGGCGCCAGTCCAGACCCTCGAAGAGGGCCTCGAACTGGCCCTTCGTAAGGCGCATCACACCATCCTCGATCCGAGGCCAGGCGAAGCGGCCCTGCTCCAGACGCTTGTAGGTCATCACCAGACCGCTGCCGTCCCACGCAAGGAGCTTGAGCCTGTCGCCGCGGCGCGAGCGGAAGATCACGATCACCCCGGAATAGATATCGAGGTCCAGCTCCCCCGCCGCCGTCGCCGCAAGCGCGTCGTGGCCGCGACGAAAATCAACCGGCCGCGTCGCCAACACGATGCGAAGCGAGGGGGCCGCGATCATGACGACGCCCGGCCCAGGCCCGAGGCCACCGCAACAATCCGATCGACCGCGCTCTCCACCGGAAGGCGAACGACCACGCCTAGCGCCTCGATCGCCACCGTCCGCTCGGACGTCACGCTATCAACCACCACGGGAACAAATGGCGGTGCAGAGCCACCAATCCGAGCGCCCGGAAGAGTTCCCTCCCGCGCGCGCCGCCGCCACTTGGTCAGGGTCGTATCGCTGACGCCATGGCGGCGCGCGACCGCCGCAACCGAAGAGCCCGGCTCAAAGCTCTCCGAGACAATCCGCGCCTTCTCATCGTCCGGCCAGCGTCGCATGGGGGCCGGCTCAGACGGAGCCGGGGCGGCTCCCTCAGAAGCTGGGATCTCAACCGAAGCAACAGCGACACCGTCGCCAGATGCCAAAATCGAATCTGTCATCGCGATCTCTCCTGTGTGGCTCGTGGTCAAGGCGGAGAGTCAGCCCCGAAATCAGATCCGCTGGAAGTATGGGGGCCCGATACCGCTTACGCAACATCTGAAGAGACTTCCAAGGAGGAACCTGATTCCCGTAGCCTCAAGACCCTGCATCAGGGAGGAGTCTGGAAGCCGGAATCGTTCCGGAACGGTTGCCGGGTGCGAGCGCTTTCCAGGCAGGGCGATGCAAGTCGCCCCGAAACCGGCTGGGTGGGAGCTGCACGCAACTGATCGTGTAGCGGGCGACGGGCGGAGTCCGGCGTGTCGCAAGAGCGCGGGCGGTCCAAGCGCGGCGGTGTTCCTCGGTGATGTGGGCGGGCACCCCCGGTTCCACCGGCCGGAGCCGGTCTTGGCTTCCTGGCGGTGGGGTCCGCGGCGGACACCGGGCTCAGCCGGAGTCGCGGAACGGGTCCATCCGGTACCCCTCCGGCACGGGAAGGTCCGACCACTCGTCGAGGTCGTAGCGCATGCGCCTGACGAAGATGGGCTCGCCGGGCTCGACCCGCCACCGCTCGCTCACCCGCGCGCTCTCGACCGCCTTCGAGGCGACGTCCTCGAGCCGGCCGCGGAGCCCCTCCTCGACGAGCACCACCGAGCGGCCGGGCGCGCAGACGAGCTCGACGGTGTAGAGCGTGCGAAGCCGAAGGTCTGGCGGAATGACCCGCTCCACCCCGTCCTCGCGCAGGGCCCGGACATACCGGAACACCGGACCGTCCGAGACCGGCGTCCATCCGCTCTCGTCCCCCGCGTCCGCCGCCGCTTTCGCCTGGCGGACCTTTCCCGGGAGGTCGACGAACGGCACCCGGCGCTCGATGTAGCGCGCCTCGATGAGACACGCCTCGATACGGGTTTCGGCACCCGAGAGGGGGGCCGCCGCGTTCCACCGCTGCTCGTCGTCCTCGCCGCGGATCGCGCACCCGTGCTCACGCCAGTCGTACTCGATGGACTCGAACGGCTCCCCCGTGTCGCCACGAAGGAGCTCGTGCGCGAAGATTTCGCCGATCCGCGTTGCCGTCTCGACTTCCCGTGCGCGCCAGTCCTCGTCCACGAGCTCGCGGATGAGTGTTTCCGCGTCCGGCCCGCCGAGCACCTCCACCCAGTGCGCCTCGTGGCGGAGCGCCCGGAGGACCAGCACGTCCTCGATTCGCTCGATCCAGCCGCCCTCTTCGATCGCGGTGCGCCATTCGGCGAGGATGCGCTCGACGTTCGCTCGCCCGCCGTCTTCGAGCCACTCGATGGCTTCCTCGCCGTACGCGCCTATGAGGGCGTCGGCGATGACGCGAGTGAGTTTCGCGTTCGTGGTCATGTCATGCTCCCGTCGGAAAGGAACCGCTCCGGGCCGTCTCGGCGGCTTTCTCCGAGCCCCTGCCGGAACGCCCTCCGTCCGCTCGGCTCGACTCCCGACGGAGTAGCGCGGACAAGGTTCCCCGAGGATCTGCCCGTCCTGGTTGCCGCGAACCGGGAGAGACTGGAGTTGACCGAACGCCCCCAAGCCGAGGGCACGCGCTGGCCGAAACGCCGGAGGACTCTACGGTGGCGGGGGAATGACGGACGGAAACGAAGCGGGATCGCCGGTTACCGGCGAGACTCGACATGGGCCGTGTTGCGTGTACGCAGCGACCCCGCCCGTCAGGAGAGGCCCTGACGACAGGAGCAGCACAGCGTGCGTTGGTCTTGGAACTGGGTGGTTTCCTGTATGCTTACGCGAAGGTCACGCGGCTCGGTGTCGTGACGTAACGAGGAGCCTGGAAAACCGTATGGAAACAATTACATCGGTGCCTCAGACACGCGAAGATGCCACCCTTTCGCGACGTACATCGCGAATAGCTGTTTCCACGGCGCGAACCACATTGGTGTTGAACTCCCTTGGGTCGCTTCCGCCCTCCCTTCCGATGAAATGTCGATGGAGTGAACCAAATGACCATTAGGGGCGAACTATTGCTCCAGGGTGTAACGGCATCCACTCATCTGGACGCCGTTACGACTCTGCTCGACATCCCAGACCCAGACCGAATAGTCATCAGCGTTGCATTTATGACTCATGGTGGACTATCTCTTGTTCGTGAATCTCTACTCCGTGTCGCCGATCAGACTACAATTTTGGCCGGAATAAGAAATGGAATCACCTCAGCACAGGGGTTACAGTTAGCCGTAGAAATGGGGTGCTCCATTTACGCTGTCGATACAGGAACGCGTACCGCCATCTTTCATCCAAAAATCTACTTTTCGTACAATCCCAATGAGGCGCGAATCATCGTTGGTAGTGCAAATCTTACTATCGGTGGTTTGAACTCGAATATTGAGGCCAGCCTTTGTCTTACAATTGACCGCAACAACGCACGGGGAGCTGCTCTTATTGACGATGTAGATGCGAAATATGAAGAAATGATGGCGGATTACCCTGACCACGTGTTTCCTATTCTCAACAGAGAGCTGATACAAGAGTTACTCGACGCAGGACGGGTAATTGACGAAAGCACCAGATCTCAACCGGTACCTAGTGCGGTAGCAAGAGACCCAAGCTTAGATTCAATCCCCAGAATGCCACTTAGACCGCGACGAATATCACATCCCCGCCCGGAGCCCTTCTCAGTCGCACAGAACGGAGAGGATAATGGTGAGGTGCGGCTGGCAAATGTCGCGGAATCGGTAAGGGAGCGCTGGTCTCTAATGTGGGAGAGCCGACCATTGACACGCCGAGATTTGAATATCCCGACGGGTCCAAACACTAATCCGACTGGCTCAATGCTGCTGTCTCAAGGTGCAATGCGTGACATCGATCAACGCCATTATTTTCGTGACGAAGTATTTGATAGGCTCGATTGGAACCCTGACGCGGCCCCTCGGCGCCGACATATTGAAAGGGCGGAAGCACGATTCCGGCTCGTAATTCGTGACGTTGACTGCGGCGTTTTTTCTCTACGAATTTCCCACAATACTCGCACCGACACCGCAGCGTATGAGCAACGAAACAGCATGACGAGCCTGCACTGGGGCGCCGTCGTTCGGCCGTACGTCGCTCGGGAAGATCTGCTTAATCGTACCCTGTTCCTTTACCTCGACGACGAGGAGCAAGACTCTTTCATCCTCGAGATCGACTAGTGTGCGGTGATGAAGTACGATGCCGTCTGTCTCTGAGTTTTCTCCAGCCGTCTATTACTTGAGCTTGTTCAGATGGAGTTAACCCGGAAGCGCCCAGTACCACCTCGCCTTGACGTTCGAGGACTAACTCCATGGACAGCCTTCGCACCGCCTTGTCCAAACCGTTAACGTTAGCCCTTAGCTTCTTCGGTCGTGGGATTAGAAGCCGTTCAATTTCGGAAGGCACCAGTTCGAGCACACCTCCTCCATAGTGACGACCTTCCAGTTCTGCGCTCAATGCAGTTAAGGGGTTCACGAAGAGATATACCAGTTGGTTGGCGGTTCCGACCTTGACCTTGATACGATAGGCTGTATCAGTAGTAAATGCCCGAAGTTTGTTGAGAACTAAACGGGGGGCGCTGTGAGACCGTTTCAGCATTCCAATTTCGGTTGCGTAGACAGATGGCACTGAGTACCACGGGTCTCGAATGCGACATTTGTACCGAGTATGTAACATCTGGCGTTCGCCATATTTGATGTATGCTTTTCCTCGCGGGCTTTGTTCAACGCTTCGATCTCTAAACCAAACAAAATTTGTCGGATTTCCGTTGATCGCGTTCGCTTGATGTTGAGCGTCATCGTAGATTATGCCGGGACAATGTGCGCTTCTCCCGAACATTGGATGGGCCCATGCGTCCAGTGCAAATTTCTTCACTGTATGGTCTTCGACAAGAAAGAACTTATTGGCACCAGTTACAATGCCAACATCGACTGCAGCCACGTCCGAAAAACGACGAACCGCGTTGTCATCGATAAGTCCATCAAGAAGCTCGCGGGTTTTGGGATCCAGAAGTGCTCGTGTCCACTTGCCTTCAACCGTCCTTCCATTGATTGGGTGTGGAGTGTTGAAGATCTTTTCAGGGTTGCGAGCAACGAAATCACGGCCACGTACCGGAAAAATGCCAAGTCCCTCTGCGTCGTCCCGTGAGGCATCGCGCTTTTGTGCGAGGAGCAGGACTGCACCTTGAAGAGTTCCCGGAAACCAAAGTTCCTCGGGGTCGATAATGATTAGTTTCTTTGCATTTTTTCCCAAGTAGGCGCGCAAAGAACCGGCGTGCATGACGTGAATGATTTCGGCGGGAACTACCATCGCGAGGCGACCACCAGGGCGGAGCAAAGCAAATGATGCAAGGATGAACGGAACCCATGCGTTTGTGTGCTTCGTGAATTTGCAATTCAGCTTGGAGAAAATCTCTTCGGATCGAAGCTGAAATAGTCTTGGCAAATACTGATAACGAATAAATGGGGGATTTCCAAGGATGGCATCGAATCGCTCTTGCCTGCCTTGCAATGCGTCAATGGCCCAACCAAGGAAGTCTGTGTTTGTTACGTTAGCGTGTTTGAGACCGGATTCGGTGGCACGTGTTGACGCCTTTGCAGCTTCCTCTTTGTTGATCTCAAATCCCGTGACGATTGGCTCATGCAGGTGCTGAGCTAGTTTTTCGAGAAAAATGCCATCGCCGCAACTCGGTTCGAGAATTTCTTTGGGGTTGATGGCGGCAATCCATCGGACGAGAAAAGTGGCAAGATCAGGTGGGGTGTAGTATCCGCCACGCAGCTTTTGTTCGGTCTGAGAATCAAGGAAGTTCATTCCTTGGGTCCTTCCGAATTGGAGTGTTGAGTAAGCTTGTGTGTCTCGTCGATATAGTTCTCTGCGGACCGAATAAACCAGTCCTTAAGGGTTGAGTTCTCCATGGCCAATACGCTGTAGAGGCGCCGCTTGAGGTCCGGGTCTACAGCGACAACAATCCGACCTGAATTCGCCTTTGGCATCGGAGCACCTATGTCATCGAGGGCACTAAAGTAACATAGGTGCGCGTCGATGTCCAGTATCATCCGGTTGGGTGTGCTCGGAGAACTGCGCGAATGATTGGAGATGTGCGGGAGACGTAGCCTTGGGTCTTCGGAAACGGATTTGGGTGGATGGGGGCGGGTTGCGCGGCTGGTACGCGGATTGCTGATATTGGCAATGGCCAAGTGCATCGTACCGGCTCCTTGGTGCTGTGGGATGGCAGCGGCTGGAATGATCTCTACGACACATTCAACCACCGCCCCGCTTGCAGCCCAACCCTAACTCTTGGTGGCGTCTGGAAGGGGAGCGGTGGTTTTGCACAGAGGTTGAGGTGCCCGCCGCCGGGTGGCGACGGTCAAGGCAGTGGCCCGCTGACCTGGGGTGTGGAGCGCTAGCAGCCAAGCGTCCGGTCTGCCGCGCCGGTCGCGGGTGGGTGAAAGCGCGTATCTCGGTCGATACCGATCAGTTCCCCGGGCGCGGATACGACTCTACGCGAGCGGTCTGGCTTAGTCAGTAGACTTGAGGCGCATCCGGTGTAGGGGGCGGGCTCCCTCGCTATAGGTCTTGGCCGTGGCGTTGACGGGGATTGACGCCGACCACGCCGTGCCCGTCTTTGGTGGAGACTGTTCGTCCGTACCGGGTCGAGCCCACCGGAGAATCGGCGAGTCCGATTCTAGGGACGGTGGCCGGCGGAGGACGGTTTCGTCAGGGAAGCGTAGAGGGGGTCCGAGAACGCGTGCATATTTGAAGCGCGATCGCTACCTAAACGCTTGCGGATTTTGAAGCGGAGGAAATAGGACTTATATAACAGGGGTTTAGCATTACCCACTACGTGCGTGTCAAGGACGACCCGCACGTGCGGCGCTCACCTCGTCCTCGATGAGATCCATGACTTCCTGTTGGTCGGAGCCGCTTGCACATTCCTTGACCCGGGCGACGGCGGCAGCTGAAGACACGACGGTGAGAACCGCGGAACCTACGTCCTGGCTGGTTGAGCAGGGCGTACCGGGGTTGAGTTCCGCAATTTGCGCAGTTACGAGGCGGGCGAGCCTGTCGGCGGTAGCCTTGCTCATGCGCAACTCCACCGTGACCTCGCTGTCGGCCTCGGACCGCGATGCTAGGTGAACCACCCAGTGGTTCGGCGATGGGTTCAGGACGGTCGCCATGGGAGAGTTCCAAGCCTGCTGATGTGTCAACTTAGGCTATCGGGCGACGGTGTTCCTGGCAAGTTCGGAGAGGCGGGCGAATGGGGAACCCCGCATATGCCGTGCTTTCATGCAGGTCGGATTGAAGCGCCTACAGAATATCGGCGGCGATGCTGAGGGCGACGTGCTCGGCGGACTCCCTGACCGAGTCGCGCGCGAGATGCGTATACCGCGCGGTCGTCTCCACCCTGCGGTGACCAAGCAGCCGGCCGATGATCGGCAGCCCCTCGCCGAGCGCGAGCGCCCGGGAGGCGAAGCTGTGGCGGATGTCATGGATGCGCACGTCGTGAAGCCCGGCCTTCGCGCGGATGCTCTGCCAAGCCCCGTCGATGTCTGCCATGTGCGTGCCCGGCTTGGCGCCGGGAACGACCCAGGGATTGTCCGGCTGGCGCGGCAGGGCCGCGAGCACGCCGACCGCCGCCGGCGACAGGTGAACGGTGCGGTCGCCGGTCTTCCCGTTGACGATGCGCATCTCGGCCTGTTCGAGATCGACGTGCTTCCAGGGCAGGGCCATGATCTCGCTCTGCGGCAGCCCGTCAGCATCAGCAGGCGGATCGTCGTGATCGCCCCGGCCGATACCTGACTGCCGTTGCATGAGACCTCGTCCAGCACCTGCCCGAGGCGGGTGAACTCGGCGTCGGTGAGGAACCGCTCGCGCTTGCGCTTCGGGTTCAGCGGGATGGACTCGCAGGGGTCGTCGCAGTCCTCCGGCACCATGTCCCAGCCCCTGGCGAGCTTGTACATGTGGCTCAGCGTCTCGACCGCCACGTTGGCCATCGCGGGGATTTCGCAGAGGCTCTCGTGCATGGCCATGACATGGCTCCGCTCCACCGCTTGGAGCGGCAGCCTGCCCAGTGCCGGCACGATATGGCGGTTGACTACGCTGCGCGCGGTGCGCTGTGTCTTGGGCTTGCAGCGGACAGCGATATGGTCTTCGAGATAGCGCTTGGCCAGGTCCGCCACCTTCGGGCCTTTGGCGTATTTCGCCGGGAGCGGCAGCGGGACCGGCTCCTCGCCGGCCTTGACCCGCGCGATGATGAGCGCGGCCCGCTGTCGTGCCTGCTCGGCGACGAAGACCTTGCCGCCGGCAGGATACACCCGGACCCCGAAACCGGTGAGCTCGCGGTCCCAGAACACCGTGTCGCGCTCGACCGAGAGCGCCGCCACGGTGCGGTTGGAGCCCCAGCGCCAATTCCGCGCGGTCGATCGCGCCGGTCGGCATCTTGTTCCTGAACAGCCCGTCATCGACAGCCTAGGTGAAGCGTTGTGCCAGCGTGTGCCAAATTCGGCTTGACGATATGGTGCTCGGCCAGTAGTATGGCACACCCTGGAACATCATAGGACTCGTGGTCATGAAGGCGCCGTTTACCGCTTCAGTCAGGCAGAATCCCGGTCGTCGCTCCTTCATCGTGGATTTTCGCCATCCATCGCGACCGGACCCCTCCAATCAGGGGAAACCCGGACGGAAGGTTCGAAAAGGGCTTGGGACGGACGAAAAAACTGTTGCTGAGGCATTGGTCGAACAGCTCAATCGCCTTCTCGCGGATCCGGCGTTTCATTCGCCGGCCGCGCGCGCCAAGGCGGCGGCCCACTTTGACCCCCGGGTCATCGAGATCTTCTACGACGGTATTGAATCCAAGAGGCAAGACTATCGGGCGCTTCGAGATGAGCACCTGCCTTTTCCACCACGCGGCGAGGGCTATCCCCGTATTCTGCTTCTCGGTGTTCCTGGCGCCGGCAAGACAACGCTGGTACGCCAACTGATCGGTTCGCATCCCGTCTACGACCGCTTCCCGTCAACGTCGGTCAATCGAACGACAACCTGCGAGACCGAGGTCGTTACGGGTCGCGAGGAATACTCGGCCGCGATCACCTTCATGTCTGAGGAAGAGGCTGACTTCGAGGTCCGCCAGAGCCTTTCCGGGGCGGTTTTGCGCACCGTCGACGATGCGACCGATGCCGACATCGCCAAGGTCTTTCTTGAACGCAGCGATATGCGGTTTCGCCTCAAGTATTTGCTGGGCGATTGGCCTCGAGGAGAGGTGGACATCGACCCTTACGAGATTCCGGATGACGATACTGGAGAGGTTCAGGAAGATCAGGGGGACGCTTCAGCCCTGGCGGTCACACCCGCTGAGACCGAGGCCCTCTCCAGCAAGCTCCGTGCCTACGTTGGGGCCATACGCGAGATCACAGCCGCCGCTCGCAATGAAGTCGAGACGTTGCTAGGTCCTCTCGACGCGTTGTCGTCCGATGAACGTAACACCGCTCTCGACTGGATACAGGAACTGGCGGAGCAATCCGACGACTACGCCACCCTAGCCGGCGAATTGCTCGACGATTTGCGTGAGAAGTCCAAGAATATTCCGTTCGGTCGTGTTCGCACGACGACAACCGGCTGGCCCCGGCTTTGGCTGATGACGGCGCCGCCCGATAGTCGACGAGAGTTCCTTACCGCCGTCCGCTTTTTCTCGGGAATCGATCGCGATCTGTGGGGAAAGCTGCTCACTCCGCTGGTCAACGGTATCCGGGTCGCCGGGCCATTTGCCCCTTCCTGGTCTTCCCATGCCGAACTGCCGCGCTTCGTTCTCATCGACACAGAGGGTCTCGGCCACAAAGCCAACATGACCCCCGATGTTCCAGATCACATTGTCTCGCTGTTCGCGGAGAGCGATGCGATCCTGCTCCTGCACAAGGGCGATGTGGCGTTCTCCTTCGAGGGAGGGAAGGCTCTAGAGACTATCGGTGGCGCCGGTCAGACGATCAAGACGATGCTGGTGTTTAGTCGTATGGACGCCGTAAAGGGAGACAATATCCAAGGCTGGCAGGCGAAGCGGGACTACACGTTTGACGGGGTTCGCAACGTGGCAGAACACCAGATTGCCAAGTCGATGACACCAGACGTTGCTCGGTTCATGCTTGCGCATCTTGAGCGCAACTCCTTCTATCTCGGCTCGCTCCAGAAGGCCGATCCAAAGGCTGCCGTTCCGGAACTTAACGCTCTGTTCGACCGTCTCACCTCGATTGTGGCGCCAGCTGCTCCTGTGCGGGCCTTCCCCGAATACACTGATGACTTGTTGGTACTCGCATTGCACAGAGGAGTCGAAAGTTTCCGAATGCAATGGCGCGGTCAGCTGGGCCTCGAGCGCCATAGCGAGTTTCGGCCCCTCCCGTGGCAGAGCGTCAAGGCGGTGAGCCGTCGTTATGCAGAGGGCTTCGACGATGGCTACCACATACGTCCGGTATCGAATCTGCTGAACGACATGACACTTGCGATTGCCCGTTTCTTGGAGAGCCCGGTACGCTGGCAAGGGAACCCAAGCGCCGAAGACAAGAGGGCGATCCTCGAACGAGTGAAGGAATGCGTATCGGGGGAGCTTGTCCGGTTCTGCAACCGCCAACTGCGAGAAGAGCCGCAACCTCAGTGGCATGAAGCATACGCCTTCCGGGGCCGTGGCAGCACCTTCGACCGCAAGGTGAAAATCGAAGCGCTCTACGAGCGTCAGGTTCCGATTCCTGGTGGCGGGTCTGACGATATGCTTCACGTGCAACGGTTCATCGATGCCGTCAAGCAGTTGGTCAAGGGGGCGATCGACTCCGTCCGCGACTCGCTCCCGGAGCAAGCGTCGGAGGAGGTTGGCGCCGCGGACCCGCCGAACAGCGACGCTCCACTCGTCCACGCATCCCAATAGTCGGCACTATGGGAGCGAAGTGCTGGCCACACTGCACGAGTCGGTGGTCGAAATGAGAGGCGCGCGTGAGATGCCGTTAGCCCGTGCGGTAGTTGACTGAGCGCTCGCCGTTGATCTTGCATGGCACGTTAGCGCCTGGCGGTGCGGAAGGTGGTGGAGAAGGAACTGATGTTGCGCGGAGAAGACAAGTACAAGCGTCCAATCGGGGTGCTGTTCGACGCCGGGAAAGGACGGCGAATCGCCGGACAGTTGAAGCTGAAGAGAGGCGATCTGTTCGACAGCAACGTCGTCAGCATCGCGGACGACGAGTTCTTCCACATCGCTGAGGGAGGTTGCCTGCACGGCCTCTCGGAGGCCGGGAAAGTGTCGGTGCTGGACTGCGTACGAGGCGGGATGTTAGGCACGACCAGCTGGGGTGATTTCGCGATACATCACGGAGACGTCTCCTTCCGGTACACGCTATTTGGGACGCGGCACGTCGGCATCGACGAGAAGTGCATCCGGGGCATCCAATTCACACTGGAGGGAGCGGAGGCGAGCGTATTCGCGCACGACAAGTTCGAAAGATTCGGTCACTTGCATGACCCGGATGAAGCCATCCTAGACGCGATCAAGAGGACAAGGCCCGACTACTTGAAAGGTGAATTCGTGAAGGGAGGGGCGATGGTGTCCTACTTCACGGGGGATTGGGACTACCTTCCGCGATTCGAAACCGTTCTGGGGACCGTGCACGTCGGGCGGTCGATGCAGGTTGACTTCTTCGGGCGCAGCATTGAAGACACGCCGCGCATTGCGGTGGACTTCGATGGCGATCCGACCACGCTGGAGGACGCGTGGGAGAAGATGCGGGAAATCCGCCAGTTCTTCGCATGGGTAATGGGATACGTGCCGGGGTGGAAAGACGTGCTGGTCTTTACCTCGCGGCTGGACGAAGATGGTTTCCGGCGAGATACGGACGGCGATCTCGAAGCGTTCGGTCCGAATGAATGGACGGAAATTCCCGACGGCGCAAGGGACTGCGGAACTCTGATCGACGCATCACGCCATCCCGATCACTTCATGGATGTGATGCAGAAGTGGCTGAAGCGCAATGGCAACGCAAAGCGAAAGAGCGCCAACCTGCGCTTTCTCGGTGGCTTCCCGGGAACATCGGATCGGGTTATCGAAGACGGTATCGTATCGGCTGCCAACACTTTCGATCTTCTACCAAGTGAAGACAAACCCAAGACAGAGCCGCTAGGCCGCTCTCGCAGGAAGATTCCGCTTCGCAGTATCGTGGAATATCGGGCTGAAATAGTACTGGACCGTTTTGGACGAGATAGCTTGAAACGAATAGAGGACGTGATTCGACTCGCCGTGAATTGTCGTAACCATTACACGCACGGACCTGATGATCGGAGTGGGGCCGACATTGACTACGCGGATTTGGCAGTTGTGCTCTTCCTTACGGATACCCTGCTGTTTATCTACGGCGTTTCGGAGCTTCTGATTTGTGGATGGGATCCGGCTAGATCGGTGAGGGACGAGTGGCACCTGCTAGGGGGTTACGTCAAGACCTACGACGCCAAGCGTTCGATGGTTCTGGGACTGCAATAGCATCGATGATCAGTGTCCTGATTTTGAAGTGCGCATCCCAGGTAGATCGCAAGCGAGGCTACAGGATATCGGCCGCGATACTGAGGGCGATGCGCTCGGCGGATTCCCTCACTGAGTCACGCGCGAGATGAGCATAGCGCGCGGTCGTTTCCACCCTGCGGTGACCGAGCAGCCGGCCGATGATCGGCAGCCCCTCGCCGAGCGCGAGCGCCCGGGAGGCGAAGGAATGCCTGATGTCGTGGATGCGCACGTCGTGCAGTCCGGCCTTCGCGCGGATGCTCTGCCACGCCCCGTCGATGTCGGCCATGTGGGTGCCCGGCTTGGCTCCCGGAACGACCCAGGGATTGCCCGGCTCGCGCGGCAGAGCCGCGAGCATGCCGACCGCTGCCGGCGACAGGTGGACCGTGCGGTCTCCGGTCTTCCCGTTGACGATGCGCATCTCGGCCCGGTCGAGATCGACGTGCTTCCAGGGGAGGCTCATGATCTCGCTCTTGCGGCAGCCCGTCAGCATCAGCAGGCGGATCGTCGTGATCGCCCCGGCCGATACCTGACTGCCATTGTTCGAGACCTCGTCCAGCACCTGACCGAGCTTGGTGAACTCGGCGTCGGTGAGGAACCGCTCCCGCTTGCGCTTCGGGTTCAGCGGGATGGACTCGCAGGGGTCGTCGCAGTCCTCGGGCACCATGTCCCAGCCCCGGGCGAGCTTGTACATGTGGCTCAGGGTCTCGACCGCCATGTTGGCCATCGCGGGGATTTCGCAGAGGCTCTCGTGCATCGCCATGACGTGGCTCCGCTCCACCGCCTGGAGCGGCAGCCTGCCGAGCGCCGGCACAATGTGGCGGTTGACCACGCTGCGCGCGGTGCGCTGCGTCTTCGGCTTGCAGCGGACCGTGACATGGTCTTCGAGATAGCGTTTGGCCAGGTCCGCCACCTTCGGGCCTTTGGCGTATTTCGCCGGGAGCGGCAGCGGCACCGGCTCTTCCCCGGCCTTGACCCGCGCGATGATGAGGGCGGCGCGCTGGCGCGCCTGCTCGGCGTTGAGCACCGGGTGGCGCCCGACCGTGATCCGCCTCGGCTTGTGTCGATTGTCCGGCCCGTCGGGGCCGCGCGCCTGGGCGACGAAGACCTTGCCGCCGGCCGGATACACCCGGACCCCGAAGCCGGTGAGCTCGCGGTCCCAGAACACCGTGTCGCGCTCGACCGAGAGCGCCGCCACGGTGCGGTTGGAGAGCTTCCTGGTTTGCAGCACTGCCATCGCCCGCGCTCCCTAAGCCGCCTCGGCGTCTTGCGGCGCGAGATGGGCGCCGATGCTGTCGCCGGTGCGCGCCGCGGCGGCCTTCTCGGCGTCGTGCACGAGATGCGCATACCGGGCGGTGGTGCCGACCTTGGAATGCCCGAGCAGCCGGCCGATCATGGTCAGGCTCTCGCCGAGCGCGAGCGCCCGCGAGGCGTGGCTGTGACGCAGGTCATGGATGCGCACCCCTTCCAGCCCGGCATGGGCCTGGATGCGGTTCCAGTAGTAGGTCAGGTCGGGCAGGTGGATGTCGGGCTTCCTGCTCCGGATGACCCAGGGATTGCCGTCGACGCGCTCGATGCCGTCGAGGACCTTCAGCGCCGGCGTGGTCAGCGGCACCATGCGCGGACCACGCTTGCCGTCGCGGAGCCGGAACTCGCCCGCCGTGCGGTCGACGTCGTCCCAACGAAGGGTGAGGATTTCGGACTTGCGGCAGCCGGTCAGCATCAGCAGGCGGATCGCCGCGATCGCCGGCGGCCACATCCAGCCCTCGGCTTCCGCGGCCTTGAGAGAAGCGCCGACGCTCCGGTACTCCTCGGGCGACAGGAACCGCTCCCGGGAGTGCTCGCGGTATTGGTTGACCGCCCGGCAGGGATTGCGGCCCCGGGGCACGAGGTCCCATGTCTGCGCGAGCGTGAACATCTTCGACAGCATGCGTATGAGGTGGTTGGCCATCGACGGCGTGTCGCGCAGGCAGTCGTGGAATTCGATGACGTGGCTGGAGCGCACGTCCTTCACCGCCATGGCGCCGAGCGCGGGGACGATGTGAAGGTCGATGGCGGTCCGGTAGAGGCTTTCCGTCTTCGGCTTGCAGTGGACCTTCACGTAGGCGCGCATGCAGCGCTCCGCGAGGTCGGCGACGGTGGGGTCGGGCTCGGGCTCCGGCGGGACCGGGTCGAGGCCGCGCTTGATGCGGTCGATGACCTCGGCGGCCTCGCGGCGTCGCTGGTCGATTGCCTCCCCGGCGACGGGTCCGAGGGTGACGCGCTTCAGCCCGGCGGGCCCGCGCGACTGGACGACGTAGACCTTGCGGCCGTTGCGCTGGATGCGCACGCCGAAGCCCGCGAGATCGCGGTCCCAGTGCACGGCGTCGCTGCCGGTGGCCGGCAGGGCGGCGACGCTGCGGGTGGTGAGGCGGAGGGTGCTTCTCTTCGGCATGGCGTTCCCCGGCGGTGCGGCGCGATCCGGACAGCGACGGAAGCGGTCCAGATCGTGTCATCAAACCGCAAACGTGCGGCATCAACCCGAGGGGGTAGCTTAGAACCCGTGTGGTCCCGTTTCAAGGGGGTGGGGACGCCAAGGAGAGAGAAAAGTCTAAATGGAATAGTCAGTTAGATACTGCGTGATACTGCAAGCACCCGACTGGTACCGGAGGGAAATATGCGCCTGTCTTGCTGTCGCGCAAGAACAGTTTGCCCTCGCGGCAATAGGACCACTTCAGCGTAACGACCTCACTCTTACGGCACCCGGTGAACAACAGCAGGCGGATGATCGCCACGACCTACGGCCGGTCGGCTTCATGACGTGTCATCACCGCGCCCAGTCGGCGGATTTCCGCGGCCGCGAACATCTCTTGATCGGCACGTGAATTGGACGCCGATCAACGCGCTAACTCATTGATTGAGGTGATCCCGTAGGGTCATTGGGCGCCGAACACCAGTGGGAGATGTACGCGGAGCAGGTTCGGGGCAAAGGTCATGCTAGCGTTGGCGTCCTTCGACCGAGGTCGCGACCAGCACCTCAGCCCCGGCAATGCGCGCAGGATGGGTCTTCAATGATCACAACACCATTACCCATGGTTTGGCGCAAGCCCCAACTCGGGTTGTATTTTGACCGCTACCTCTCCACCGGCCCGCTATGATCGCCTGTCATGGTCGCGACGGTCCGCAACCTGACCTCTTCGTCCGCCACGTCGGAGTATTTCCGCCAGGACGGCGGCTACTATTTGAGGAAGGGCGAGGACGCGGCGGACCTTCGGGCCAAGCGGGCAGAGCACCGGAACGCGAGCACCTGGCACGGCAGCGGCGCGGTTGCCCTGGGATTGCATCCCGGCAAGCCGGTCGCGGCGGGCGCCTTCGAGAAGCTTCTACAGAGCCACGTGATCGGGACGAAGCAGCGGCTCGGGCGGCTGCGTGACGGGCAGCACGAGCACCGTCCGGGCTTCGACATCACGTTCTCGGCGCCCAAGTCAGTGTCGCTGGCGGCGCTTCTGCCGACGGAGGAGCACCCGCACGGGGACCGGATGGTCATTCGCGCGCACAATGCAGCGGTGCGCGAGACGCTCGACTGGATCGAGGGTTCGCTGCTGGAGACCCGGGGCTGGGACCCCGCCACCGGCAGACGGCCGCGGGTGAAGGCGCCCTGCATGGTGGCGGCGCTGTTCCGCCACATCGCAAGCCGCAACCTCGATCCGCAGCTCCACACTCACGCGGTGATCGCCAACATGACCCGGGACGAGGAGGGGCGGTGGAAGAGCGTGGAGCCGACGCTGCTGCACCGCAATGCAAGATTGATCGGAGCGTATTACCGAGACCGGCTGGCGCGGCTGCTGATGGAGAAGGGCTATTCGATCGTGCCGGCGATGGTGGGCCGGCTGCCGAGCTTCGAGCTTGCGGGCTACGGCGGGGAACTGCGGAGAGCCTTCTCGACGCGCAGGCACGAGATACTGGCCTATGTGGACGAGAAGGGCTGGGACCGCGGCGCGGCGGCGATGCAGGCGGCGACGCTGGCGACGCGCAAGCGGAAGGCGGAGCCGGTGCGGGCTCAACTGCAGGAGCTATGGCGAGACCGCGCGCAGGAATTGAGCCTCGATACTGCGCTCACGGAGGCGCGCTCCGAGCAAGCGATCATGCTTCCGGAGGGCCCGTCGACGCTGGCGATCGTGCGCCGCTGCATGCGGCAGCTTGACCCAAGTTGGCACTTTTTCCGGTTGCTCAATGCCGGTCTGCCCATATTTTGCGGACCGAAGTACCACATATTGGGGTAGCTCCGAGATGATGCCACTATATGTGTAATTGAGGCGCTGGAAGCGCGTTGTAGTGCCAGGAGTTGTTAGGTATTGACGATTTTCCCTTGACCCCAGACCCCAAGCCGACAAATCTTGGCCCCTCGCAACAATCTCGCGACGGGCGACATGTTCATCAGGGCAACCAAGACCCACACCACCGACGGCAAGCCCGTCCGAAGCCATCGCCTCGTGCTCTCCCAGCGCATCGGCGACAAGGTCAGGCAGCGCACGCTCCTCAACCTCGGCACCGACTATCCGGTGCCGAAGGAGAAATGGCGCGAAGTGGCCGAACTCGCCGAGGCGCTGCTGCACGGCCGCCCGCCGCTGCTCCAAGCCGTCCCGGACGTGCAGGCCGCAGCCGAGGACATCGTCGCCAAGCTCAGGGCCAGGGGGTTCCGCGTCGAGGCGATGCAGGAAGAGGCGCGCAAGCCCGAGATCGCCACCGTCGACCTCGATACCCTGGAGCACGAGAACCCGCGCACCGTCGGCTGCGAGCGCCTGTGCCTCAAGGCCCTCGACGACCTTGGCTTCGCCGACATCCTCCACGGCCTTGGCATCAAAGGCCGAGACGGGCGCATCGCGAGCGCGCTGATCGTCGCCAGGATGGTCCATCCCGCCAGCGAGCGTGATACCAGCCGCTGGCTCCGCCACGACAGCGCGGCCGCCGAGCTCCTGGGCCTGGAGGGCGACCGCAAGGCGCTGCGGCGCAAGACGCTCTACCGCATCGGCGACCTGCTCTGGCGCCACCGGGCCGCCATCCAGAGGGAACTGTTCAACCGTGAGCGCGCGCTGCTCGACCTGCCCGAGACGATCGCCTTCTACGATCTCACCAACGTCCACTACCACGGCCACACGGGCGGCGAGCTTCCCAGGTTCGGGCGCTCCAAGCAGAAGCGCGACGACTGTCCCCTCATCACGCTGGCGCTGGCGCTCGACGGCGCGGGCTTCCCGCGCAGTTGCGAGATCCTGCCGGGCAACGTGAGCGAGCCGGGCACGCTGCACGAGGCGCTGGCGCGGCTCGAGGCGGTGTGCGGCGGCACGGCGCCGAAGCCCACGGTGGTCATGGACGCGGGCATCGCCACCGAGAAAAACATCGCGTGGCTGGGCGAGCAGGGCTACGACTGGATCGCGGTCAGCCGCGGTGCCAGGCCTGCGCCGCCCGAGGGCGGACCCGAGGCCCTGCTGATCACCAGCGCGCGCCACGAGGTGCGGGCCTGGCGGCTTGCCAGCGAGGACGGCGAGGCGCGGCTCTACGTCGTCAGCGAGGGCAAGAAGAAGGCCGAGAACGCGATCATCGGCCTGAGGCGGAACCGCTTCGAGGCGGCGCTGGAAAGGCTCCACAGCGGCCTCCCGGTCAAGCGCCGCCTCAAGCGCTACGACAAGGTGCTGGAGAGCATAGGCCGCCTCAAGCAGCGCTTCTCCGCCGTCGCCAGGCACTACGAGATCACGGTCGAGAAGGCGAAAACCGGCCCCAATGCCACCGCCGTGCGCTTCAAGCGCAGGCCGCGATACGACGAGGCCGATGAGGGCGCCGGTGCCTATGTGCTGCGCACCAGCCACGTCGACTGGGATATCGAGACGGTCCTGCGGACGTACTGGCGGATCACGGATATCGAGGCGACATTCAAGAGCCTAAAATCCGAGCTCGGCCTTCGCCCGATCTGGCACCAGCTCGACCGGCGCATCGCGGCCCACCTGCTGATCGCCGTGCTGGCCTACCACGCCGTGCATCTGATCCGTACCCGGCTGGCCGCGCGCGGCATCCACAAGTGCTGGGCATCGATCCGCGAGAGCATGCGGACCTGGGTGCGGATCACCACGCGCCTGCGCCAGACCGACGGCACGTTGATCGTCAATCGACAGGACACGCGCCCGGCCGCTGAGGTAGCCGCAATCTCCTCGGCGGCGGGCGTGGAACCCGCCATCCACCGCACGAGGACCCGCCTGCCGAACTGACAGAATCCAACAAAATGTAGTGCCATGTTGGAATCGGCCGAGAGAAATATCGCGTTACATCAACATGATAAAGGACATGGGTAGGACAAAAGTGCCAACCTGGGTTGAGGAACGGCAATCGGTCTTCTCCGAACACGAGCTCGAGGCGCTGGCTCTCGGCCATTCGCCGGGCCGGCATTCGCTCGGGGAGATACGGGACGCGATCGCCTGGCTGGTCCGCGACGGGCACCTGATCGACGCCGAGCTGCGGCGCGCCGACCGGGCCTTCGTCACCGACCGGGCGCTGAAGGCGGAGCGGTCCACGATCGCCATGATGAAGGCCGGGATCGGCGCCGGCGCGGCGCTGGCCCGGGAGAGGGACGTGGCCGCCCGTCTCGACGGCGCCGGGCTCACCGAGGGACAGGAGGAGGCGGTTCGCACGATCCTGCTGGCGCACGACCGGATCGTCGGCGTGCAGGGCCGAGCCGGCACCGGCAAGACGACCATGCTGCGCCAGGTGCGGGCGCTTGCCGGGGAGAAGCCGGTGTTCGGACTCGCGCCCTCGGCTGCGGCGGCCGCGGCGCTGGGTCGCGAGACCGGCATTCATGCCCGCACGCTTCAGTGGCTCCTGGCGCGCCGCCGGGCGGCGGGCGGCAACGGACAGGCGCTGGAGGCGTTGAGGGAGACCTTCGGCGGCGCGGTGCTGGTGCTGGACGAGGCCTCGATGGTGTCGACCGACCAGATGCGCTCTCTGCTGCGGGCGGCGGACGAGATAGACGCGTCCCGCGTGGTGCTGGTGGGCGACAGCAGCCAGCTCCGCGCGGTGGAAGCCGGGCAGCCGTTCCGTCTGCTGCAGCGGGCGGGGATGACGACGGCGGCGATGGACGACATCCTGCGCCAGCGGAACCCGGAGCTGCGGGCGGCGGTGCAGGCGGTTCTGGCGGGCGATCCAGCCGAGGCGGTGGAGCTGCTCGGCAGCAGCGTGCACGAAGTGGCGCACGAAGAGCTGGGCGAGAAGGCGGCGCGGGCCTGGCTGGCGCTCGACCCCGCCACCCGCGACAACACCCTCCTGGTCGCGCCGACCCATGCGCTGAGGGAAGAGATCAACGGAACCGTCCGGGAAGCACTGGCGGACGAGGGTGTGCTTCGGGGGAAGACGCTCGGGATCGAGCGCCTGGTCAGCCTGGGCTTGACCCGGACCGAGAAGGGCGACGTACGCAACTACCGGGAAGGCGACCTGGTAGTGTTCCACCAGGACCTGGTCAACTACCGGCTGAGGAAGGACGAGATCCTGACGGTAACCGGGATCGACTACGACCGGGTGATGCTTCTCCATCCCGACGGAAAGCCGCGCTGGATCCGCCCGGCGGGCTCGATCCGCTACCAGCTCGACGTCTACGAGACCCGTCCCATGGAGGTCCGCGCGGGCGACCGGATCCGTTGGACCCGGAACGACAGGAAGCGGTCCCTGATCAACGGCGAGCGGGCCGAGGTGGAGGGCATCGCCAAGGGCCGGGTGCGGTTCAGACTGGCGGACGGGCGGGGGCTGTCGCTCCGGTTGGACGATCCGCAGCTGCGGCATATCGACCACGCCTGGACCTCGACCGTTCACGGCGCGCAGGGAAGCACGGCGGACGGGGTGATCGCGGTGCTGGATTCGAGCCACGGCGCGCTTGCCGACCAGTCCACCTTCTACGTCGAGATCAGCCGGGCGCGGGACCGGGCGGTGGTGCTCACCGACAATGCCGAGCAGCTGGTGAAGGTTCTGGCCGACAACACTGGGGAGCGGCCGACGGCGATCGAGGCGGTCGACGCTCCGCTCGAGCTGGAGCCGGAGGAAATCGTCCGGCTGCTGGCGGAGAAGGAGCCGGTGTGGACGCCGCGCGAGGAATGGGAGGCGCTGGAACGGCGGGCGCGGCGCGAGGGCACGGTGCTGTTCCTGGCGGATGGTTACGGGAAGCTGATCGGACGCGCGCGGGAGCTCGCCGGGAAGCCGGACCTGCCGGCCCTGACGCGGGAGGTCGTGGACGGGCTGCTGGCCTATGACCGCGCTTGCCGCGAGGAGGACAGGGCGGCGGTGGAGTTTCTCGGGCTGCTCGATGGACATGACGCAAGGAGGCGCGGGCTGGACGAGGCCGCAGAGTCCGCAACGTGCCCGGTTGCGGGCCTGGAAGATTACCCGGACTGGCGAGAGATGTCGGGGCGGCTCGCAGCGAACGGAGAGGCCCTGCTCACGGAGCTGGGTGAGCGCGCGGGCGAGGCCGGCGGCACGATCTCCCGGCGCCTCGGGGAGCTCGCCAGCCTCCTGGCGGTCGACGACACGGTCCTCGAATTCGACACGCTGCGCCGCGAGGTAGTGGCGCGGGCCGCGGAGGGCGGCACGATCCCGTTCTACGCCGAGGGCCATGACGATCTCGTCGAGCGCGCCACGACACTTGCCAGGCGCTCCCCGCTCCCGGCATGGGCACTCGCAACCGCCGAACAGGTCATTGCCCATGCAGAGGCCTGCGAAGAACGGAAGGCGGCAATCGTTGCGCTTCATGACATGGCGGCCGGGCTTCTGGATGAGCGGACGACGCTGGAGGACCGCGCCAGCACGGAGTACCGATCTACATTCACCCCGCCCACCGAACTGGCAGGCTATGCCGACTGGCTGGCGCGTTGCGGAGAGCTGGGCGAAGGCTGGCGCGCCATGCGTGAAGAGCCGGATACATGGCGGCCCCATGATACATGGCAACCCCATCTCGACCGGATGAAGAATGAAGCGGGGGAGATCGCGGCCGCCGTCGAGCGGTTTGACGAACTCGGCGACCACAACCTGGCCTGGGCGTGGGTGTTCGAGAAGCGTCTGGCGATGGCGGACCGGGCGAAGGCCGGGAACGTCATCGCCTTCTATCTGCCGGACTGGAAAGAGCTCGTCGAGGAGGCCCGCGCGCTCGGCCAACGGGAGGGCTTGCCGGACCAGGCCGGGGAAATGGCGCAGCGGGTGCTGGACTACGACAGCGAACGCAGCGCGGAGCGCGCCACCGTCGTCGGCTTCCTCAAGGACGCCAGGGAACATGCGCAGTACTGGGACACTCTGCAGGAAGAAGCGAAGCGGCGCGTCCGGCAGGACCTGGACTTCCTCGTCACCGACCTGCCCGACTACCGGTCCCTCACCGACTTTTCGGTGAAGCTGCCGGCCACGGGACGGTCGATCCACAAGGACGAGGACACCTACGGTCCCCATCTTGACCGGATACCGGACGGCAGGGGAACGCTGGCTGCCGCGTTGCAACGGTTGAACAGACACCGTCTGCTAGACCGCTTCGTCTCGGTGAAGGCCCAGATCGAGGATACGAAGCACAGCGCGCTCGAGCAGGGCATATCGCCCGCCGACGACGAGGGGTGCGGCAAGGCCATCCGCAGAGCGGATCACTTGGCCAGGGTACCGGACCTGGACGAAGCGGCCCGGCGCTGGCTGCAGACCCGGATTGACGAGCATGCTGCGCTGTCGGCCGATTGGATGACGTTCCAAGGCCTGTTCCGGGAGGCGAATGAGGTGGACGAGCAATATCGCGAACTCGAGGAACGCGCGACGCGGGAGACACTGCCGCTGTCGCTGCTTGCCGAATGGCCTGCATGGCAGGAACGAAACCGCGAGTTCGAGGAAGATGCCCGGTGGGCGCTATACGACGACGACACCCGGGAGCGCTGGCAAGGCCGCCCGCATATGCTTGAGCGCATTGAAGAAGGACTTCGGCTCTCACGCGAGCGGGAGGCCGTTCCGGAGCTGGAGGCGGGCAGGAGCGCGGACATGGTGGGCGCCGAACTTGCCCGGCTCCGCGACCCCGGCGCCTCACATGCATTCACCGGACGCTGGACGGGACAGGAGCCGTTGCTCGCGGGCGAGCGGATAAGTCTGCGGCGATCCGACGATGAACCGCGACTCGAAGCGGTGGTGCGCCGGCCTGGACGGGCGGGTGGATGCACTCCCGACGACGTGGTGGAACTCGAGTGGGTTGCGTCGGCGACGGGGCGCATACCCGAAGAGCCGGCGACACGAATGTCCGGGCTGACGCTCGCGGGCTGCGACGTCCTTCGGGCGGAGTGGAGCGACGAGAAGCTCCGGCAAGACGAACTGGAGCGCCAGCGGCCGGAACCCCCGGACCGCTATCCACTCGCCTGCTCACGGGATCTCACCAGGGGCGACCGGTTGTGGTGCAGCGAGGTCGGCCGATCGGAAACGGCTGCGCCGACGAGCTCGCGCCTGGGCCGTCCGACGGTCGTGCAGATCGAGCTGGAGGTGGTCGAGAGAACGGCGGGGAAGACCGAAGCGGAGGACAGCTGCACGCTTCGCGAACTCTCGCGTTCGGATGACGAGCCCTGTCAGGAATTCAGCCTTTCGCTCGACGAACTCATGGCGTTCGCGCGAGCGCGCGCATTCCGGGACGAGGATGAGCGCTGGTCCGAGGCGCTCGCTCAGAAGACTGAGCTGGACCAGAGACGGGCCACATTGCTCCAGGAGGGACGGCACTACGTCATGAAGCTCTAGAGAGCGATCCGACTGATCCGCGCGGCCGCCTCCCCGCCGGCGAAATGCTCACGTTGTTGATCGGCGCACGGGTTTGGTGCCGATCGGCGCGATAAACAATTGATCTGGATGGATTGTGGGGGGTCAACAAAACGTGCTTTACAACACTGCTGGCGAGGGATCCCTGCAGTCAACGCGCTTGGCTCGCTCGTCTGAGTGCGGGCGGTGCGGGCGCATGCCAAATGACCTGGTAGGCCTCAATGACGTTTCGCGCCGTCACTGACAATCCGGGCAGGGCAACCCAGGACGGTGGTCGCAAGCCCGTGAGTGACATGATGGTGGCCTCGGCGATAGCAGAGCCCTGGTCGTATGGTCTCTGGGCACCGATGCCCTTGATCAATCCGCCATTCGCCATCTCGATCGCGGCATCGTTGCCGAGGTCGATGGTGGTGATCGGAACCTCCAGCCCCTTGGTCCGGAGCGTCGTTAGCGCGCGGATCGCTGGCTCGTCCCAGACCGCGAAGAGGCCGTGCAGGCGGGGCGTGGAGTCGAGGATTCCGGCGACCGCGCCGTCGACCCCATCCAGGTCGGCGAATTCCGCGCGTACAAGGTGCACGTCCGCCCTCTCGCTGTCCATCCAGCGCCCGAACGCGATCTCTCGCTCGTTGGTCGCGAAGAAGTCGACCCCATAGGCGAGGATCCCGACGATCCCGCCGGGCGGAATGTAGCCGGAGAGAACCTTTGCCGCGATCTGACCGAGGCCGAAATTGTCCGCGGACACCACGGTGACGTAGTCGGTGCCGGGCAAGAGCCCGACCGGCGCGTTATCCATCAGCAGGAGCCTGATGCCGGCGCGCGACACCGTGCGATGCGCCTCCGCCACCGCGGTGTTGCCGATGGGGATGCTGATAACCGCGTCCGGCGCCGCCTCGACGACGCGGTCGAGCGCATCGATCTGGGCCTCGATGCTGAACGTGCAATCGATCACATCGACGACCACGGCAGAATACTGACCGAGCGTGGTGACGATGCCGGCGAGCTGCTGTTTGGACCAATCGCTCTCGGTCGTGTGAAGAACGACGGCGGCGGTGAACCGTCGCGCACGCGCCGCGTGCTGGTCCTCTTCGCGTAAATTCAGTTGCTCCGGCGGGGCCGCAATTTCGCCGTGCGGCCCCAGGCCCCTGATGGTCATCGGCCTAGATTGCATCTGCCGTCTCACAACGACACCCACGCGTCATTATCGCGCCGCAGAAGGGACGAGGCCAGCCGGTCGCGAAGACAGCGTTCGGGCATCGCGCAGCCGAAGAGGCTCCTATATCACTGCGCTGGCAGCGGGCTGCGACTCGGCGCGTGGCGATTGCCGTTCTGCACCGCTCGCCTCAAGAAGACGCTCGGCCCTGGCAAGTGCTTTCTCGAGGTCGGGATGAGCGAGCGGCGAGCCGGCGGCGATCCAGCCGCGAAGCGCGTCGAGCTCGAACAGCTCATCCGCGGCCACGAGCGCCGCGCCGACGAGGCCCGCCGATCTGCCCAATTCGGATGTGGTGATCTGAAGGTCACGGGTGACCAGAGGATGGGAGTGCCGGTACACCGTCTCGCGAACCGAGGCGAGGAGAATGTCGCCGGACTGCGCGATCGTCCCGGTCAACACCACAAGCGACGGATTCAGCGTGTTCACGAGCCCCGCGATCACGCCCCCAATCAAGCGCCCGCATCGCGCCAGGAGGTCGGCGCTGAAGGAATCTCCGTGCTGGGCCGCGATCAGAACGTCAGTCGCAGCGATTCTGCCGTTCTCTTTGAGAGCGTGGGCCAGATCGTCGCTGCTTCCCGCGCAGGCGGCGCGCATGCCCTCGGCCGCGATTGCGCTCGCGCCCGCCAGGGCTTCGAGACAACCCGTGTTCCCGCAGGTGCAGAGGACCGTGTTGCTCTCGCCGGTGGCGATGTGGCCGATCATTCCCGCCGCCCCTTGCGCGCCGGCGTGAGGCTGCCCGTTCGAGATCACGCCCGCCTTGATCTCCTGGCCGATATCGATCACGAGAAGGTCCTTGGCGCCCTTGCCGCCGCCGGCCCGGAACTCGCCGAGCGCCGTCATCTGGATGCGGCTGCGCAGGCATACGCTCGCCCGGTAACGGACCATGAGTTGCTCGACGAACGGATAGTTCTTCCAGGCAGGGACACTCGCCAGGCCGGGGACTCCGAAGGTGCCGCCGGGCGCGGCCTCGACCGGCCCGGGTACTGCTATGGCGATCGACCAGACGTCGCCGCTCCCGCATTTGAGCTGTTCCAGCGCCCAGTCGAACAGGGCCGTAAGCCGCTTTTCGATCTCGGCCGGTTCGAGGTCGTGCTCGGTGACCTCGTGATGCTCGAAGAGAAGGCGGCCGGACAGGTCCGCGACGCCTACGCCCAGGGTCGACTGACCGAATACGGCAACCAGAATCAGCCCGGCCTCCCGCCGGAATCGGACCAGCCGCGGCGCCCTGCCGCCGGAGGTCGGGCCAAGCCCGCCCTCCTCGATGAGACCGAGATCGAGAAGTGCCGCCAGACGTTCCGCGACGGCGGCGCGGCCAAGCCCGGCGTGCTGCTCGATGTCGTGCCGCGCGCACGATTCCCTGGAGCGAAGCAGCTCGACGATCGGCGCGAGACCGTGCCACGCCGGGACAGCCCGACGGGCCTCTCGCTTGGATTTCACCCCACGCGCCGATGAGGCCGTCACGGCTTCCTACTCCTGACCATTTGCACCCCTGTTATGTTGAATTGCGACATAAGACCTCCATTTAATGACAATATTCGGTTTCATGTCAACAAACTTATGATGATATGTGCGAAAAACGGCTTTATTACACTTCTTCTGCTGAATATCATTTGCCATGAGTGGATTATTGCGCCTAAGCTGTGGCAACCGTCGGTGTGCGGCGGATCGAACTACGAACACGGGGAGATTGACCATGTATCGGCCTGTCCGGCGCAGTGTGGCTGCGTCCGCTCTGTTCTCATTGCTTGTTGCAGGCAGCGTCTCCAGCGGCCTCGCCCAGGATCCCACCGCCGACATCGATGCGGCGACCCTCGTGCCCGATGGCATCGTCGGGCCCAGCCAGGCCGGGGACCTGGCCTCCGATCCCGCGCTGGCGTGGCTGACCGACGAGGAATGCGCCGCGGCCAAGGAGCAAGGGTTCAGGATCGGCATCGTGATGCAGACCATGAACATCGAGTGGTCGACCGAGCAGGTGCGCGGCATCACCGACGGGCTCGCGCGCTGCGGCGGCGAGGTGATCGCCGTGACCAATCCCGACTTCATGGTCGAAAAGCAGATCGGCCAGATCGACGACATGATCCTGCTGAAGCCGGACGCCATCATCAGCATCCCGGTGGACGACGTGGCAACGGCCGCGTCCTACAGAAAGATCCAGCAGGCCGGCATCAAGCTGGTCATGATGGACAATGTGCCGGCCGGCCTAAAGCACAAGGAGGACTATCAGACCGTCGTCTCGTCCGACAGCCAGGGTCTCGGTGCGGTCGCCGCCCTTATCCTCGACAAGTATCTGCCCGAGGGCGCTGAGGTCGGCATCATCACCTTCGGCATCTCGTTCTACGTGACCAATGAGCGCACCAAGGGCTTCAGGGACAAGATGGCGGAGATCCGCCCCGACGTCGTGCTCAAGGAAGCCCCCTTCCTGAACCCGAACGACGCCGGCAAGGTGGCGGAGAGCTTCCTGACTGCCAACCCCAAGATCGCCGGCCTGTTCACCGAATGGTCGGCGCCGGGTCTCGACTCGGCTGCCGCGGCACGGGGGCAGGGCAAGGATATTCCCGGCGTCACCATCAATCTGGAAGGGGACGTCGCGATCGAGGTCGCCAAGGGCGGCATGATCAAGGGCCTGGCCTCCCAGGTGCCCTACGATCAGGGCCTGACGGAAGCGAACGCCGCGATGAAGAGCCTGCTCGGCAAGGAGCTGCCGCCCTTCCTCGCCTACGCCGCCGTTCCGGTCATTCAGAACAACGTGATCGAGGGCTGGGATACGGTCTTCCACCTGCCAGTGCCGGATGACCTGGAGTACGCGTGCAGCCGCAACCCGATCTGCTCGGGCGCCGAGTAGGCTGCAGGCAGGATGCGGGAACCGCGGAGGAAACGAGATGCCGACACCGATCGTCGATCACAACGGTAAGCCGGTCGACCACGGCCGCGCCCAGGTGAACGGAGTCCGCCTCCATTACGTCATCGGCGGCAGCGGCGACCCGCTCTTCCTGCTGCATGGAGTTCCCAAGACCCACTACCACTGGCGCTACGTGATCCCGCTACTCACCGAGCACTTCACGGTGATCGCCCCCGATCTTCGCGGGCTGGGCGACTCCCAGCATCCGGAGTCCGGCTATGACATGCGAAACATGGGCGAGGATATCGCCCAGCTCGCGACGCATCTGGGGTACGAGACCTTCGAAGTGGCAGGCGAGGATTGGGGAGCCTCCACCGCCTATCAGTTGGCGGCCGCCTATCCGGAACGGGTGAAGAAGCTCTGCTATCAGGAGATGATCCTGCCGGGATACGGCCTCGAGGACTATTCGTTCCTCACGCACGAGAACGTCAGCACCTATGTCTGGCTCTGGCACATCAACTTCTACAACGTGCCGGACTTCCCGGAGCTGCTTATCACCGGGCGGGAGCGCGAGTATTTCACCTACTTTATCAAGCACGAGTGCAACGATCCCACCGCGATCAGCGACGAGAATCTCAACGAGTATATTCGCTGCTACTCGTCGCCCGGCGGCCTGCGCTGCTGCTTCGCCATTTACCGGGCGACGCTGGAGTCGGGCCGGCAGAACAGGGAGGCGGCGAAGACCAAGCTGAAGATGCCGGTGCTGGCAGTCGGCAGCCAGTATTTCATCGCCGAGGACAATGAGCGCCAGATGCGCGAGGTTGCCGAGGACGTGCGCGGTGTCATCCTGCCGAAGGGGCACCAGCTTGCCGAGGAATGCCCCGAGGCTCTTGCCGCCGAATACCTGAAGTTCTTCGGGAACTAAGTGAGGCGGCTGCCCCGTCTGCCGCCTGGCGCGGCATGTGGGAGCACCCCGAACGGGAGAACGGCAACTGCAGTGCTCTGGTTCGCTCGGGGCGGAGGCGTGCGACCCACCGGCACTCTTGGACGATGACGACGCCGCGAAAGGAACACCATGACCACTTGGAACAAGGCCTATCACGCCAATTGCTGGGGCGGCCTCGGCGGCGATGCGGTCGGCGTAACCTCGATCACCCGGCTCACCTACCGCACCTTCGGCGATATGGAGCAGGCGATCCGCGAAATCGGCGAGCTGGGCTATAGCGGTTGCGAGCTCTTCGACGGCAATCTTCTCGACTACGAGGATCGTCTCGGCGACCTGAGAATGGTGCTCGACGCGAACGGCGTCCGGCTTCTCGCAATCTATGCGGGCGCCAACTTCATCTTTGAAGAGATTCTCGAGGAAGAGCTGGTCCGTATCGAGCGCGGCGCGGCGGCGGCGGTCGAGGCCGGCGCCGCCTATCTGGTGGTCGGCGGGGGCGCCAAGCGCGCCGGCGGCTCCAGGCCGGACGACTTCAAGCGCCTCGGAGCGGGTCTCGAGCGGGTCGTTGAAATCGCCCGTAAGCACGGATTGACCGCACACTATCATCCCCACCTGACAACGATCGCCGAGAACGCCGAAGAAGTGCGTTCAGCCTTGGCCGAGACCTCGATCGACCTCTGCCCGGATACCGCCCATCTCGCGGCTGCCGGCGCCGACGTTCCGGCCCTGATCCGGGAGCATCGGGACCGCATCTCCTACGTTCATCTGAAGGGCTTCCAGGCGAAGCCCTTTGCCTTCACGCCACTCGACGAGGGCAGTCTGAACATGGACACGGTGATCGACGCGTTGCGCGACATCGCCTACGACGGCTGGATCCTGGTCGAGCTCGACAGTTGGCCGGATCCCAGGGCGGCTGCAGCCCGCAGCATGGCCTATCTGCAGCGCTCCGAGGCCGCACAGGCGTGACCCGTGCGGCAGGTGCGGGCGCATGACGGGAAGCCAGTCTCACTTTCAGCAAACGGTTGGACAGAATGACCAGGACGCTTAGCATCGCCATGATCGGTGGCGGATTCATGGGCAAGGCGCACGCGATGGCCTATGCCACAATGCCGATGTTCTTCTGGCCGGCACCGGCCGTGCCGCTGAGGAAAGTCCTGGCCGACATAACGGCCGACCTCGCCGCCGTTGGCGCCGCTCGCTTCGGCTTTGAGGAATCGACCGGCGACTGGAAGGAAGCGGTTACCCGCGATGACATCGACGTGGTCGATATCGTCACGCCGAACGACAGTCACGCGGAAATCGCCATTGCGGCGCTCGAGGCGGGCAAGCATGTCTTGTGCGAAAAGCCGCTGGCGCGCTCCGGCGCCGAGGCCAGGACCATGCTCGATGCGGCCCGCAAGGCCGGGACCGTCACCATGGTGGCCTTCAACTACCGCCGCACGCCGGCTGTCGCGCTCGCCAAAAATTACATCGAGGAGGGCCGCATCGGCCGAATCCTCAACTTCCGCGGAACCTACCTTCAGGACTGGTCGGCCGATCCTAACGGCCCGCTGTCGTGGCGCTTCCAGAAGGACATCGCCGGCGCCGGCACGGTCGGCGACATCGGAACGCATGTCCTCGATTTCGCACGCTATTTGGTTGGCGAGGTCACCGCCGTTAACGCCATGGTCCACACCTATATCAAGGATCGACCGCTGCAAGCCGGCGGACTGGACAAGCTGGGGGCGTCCGACAAGAGTGGAGGCGGACCGCGCGGCAAGGTCGACGTCGACGACGAGATGATCGCACTATTGAAGTTCGAGAACGGCGCGGTCGGCTCGGTCGAGGCGACGCGCAACGCCTATGGCCGCAACAATTTCCTGACCTTCGAGGTGCATGGCAGCGAAGGCTCCATTGCGTTCAACTATGAGCGGCTCGACGAGCTGCAGGTCATGTTCGCGGACGATCCGGCGGACGCGCGCGGTTTCCGCACGGTCTACACGGGCCCCGCCCATCCCTACGGCGATGCGCTCTGGCCCATCCCTGGGCTTGGTACGGGCTACGGCGAGACCAAGATCATCGAGTGCCACGATTTCATCTCCGCCATCGTGGCCGGCGGAAGTGTATCGCCTGACTTCGAGGATGGCTGGCGGATTTCAACGATTGCAGACGGGATCCTCGAGTCCGGCGAGACAAGTGGCTGGGTGTCGCTCGGTTCATGAGCGACACGGATCCGGAACCGACTGGCGCCGGAACGCTCCGTACCGCTTGGCAGACGCTAATCGCGTCGGGCGGCCTGATCTACCTCGGGCTGCTCGCGCTCATGATCGCCTTCGCCTTCGCATCGCCCGTCTTCCTGAGTGCCGAGAACTTCGCCAATATCGGGCGCCAGACGACGCTGGTCTCGATCATCGCCGTCGGCATGGCGCTCGTGATCATCAACGGCGAATTCGATCTTTCCGTCGGCTCGACCATGGCGCTGTCCGGCGTATTCGCCGCCATCACGATGAAGATGGTCGGGCACGAATGGATCGTGGGCGCCGTGGTGGCGCTGTCGACCGGCGCCATGGTGGGCATGGTCAATGGCCTGCTGACCGTCAAGCTCGGGATGCCCTCGTTCCTGATCACGCTGGGATCGCTCAGTATCGCGCGGGGATTGGCGCTGCTCGTTACCGGCACGCGCCCGGTGAACATCCTCAGCGAGGACTACATCATGATCTTCGGCGAGGGCCACCTGGTCGGCATCCCTGTGCCGATCGTGTGGACCATCGTCTGTGCCATCGGCGGCGTCATCCTCCTTCATTTCAGCACCTTCGGCCGCAAGATCTACGCGACCGGCGGCAACACCACCGCGGCGCGCTATTCGGGCGTCAATACGGACTTCGTGAAGGTCACGACGCTTACGATCACCGGAATGCTGGCGGGGCTGGCGGCGCTGGTGCTGACCGCGCGTTCCCACGCCGCCCGGCCGGACGCCGGTGCCGGGATCGAGCTGGACGTGATCGCGGCGGTCATCCTCGGCGGCGCCGCGCTCGGCGGCGGTACAGGGACGATCGTCGGAGCCGTGGTCGGAAGCCTGATCATCGGCGTTCTCAACAACGGGCTCAATCTCGTGGGGGTGGATCCGTCTTTGCAACTTGCCGTCAAGGGTCTCATCATCTGGTTCGCGATTGCCCTCAGCAGACGGCGCGTCCGGTGAGCAGGCAAGGAACCCCAAGGCGATTGTGATGAGCGGGTCCGGCTCCGATTCGATCCGCTCGTCGGCAGGGTCTGCCGGAGAAGCGGCGCAGCTTCCGCCTCTAATCGAGCTCGATGACGTGGTCAAGCACTTCGGCAATGTTCATGCGCTGCGCGGCGTCCACTTCGACCTACGCCCGGGTGAGGTGCACGCACTTCTGGGCCAGAACGGCGCGGGCAAGTCGACCCTGATCAAGATTTTCGCCGGCGTGCTGGACAAGGACAGCGGCACTATCCGCGTCGAAGGGAAGGAGGCCGAATTCAAGTCCGCTGCTGCGGCTCGTGCAGCAGGCGTCGCGGTGGTCTATCAGGAGCTCAGCCTCGTGCCGTCGATGAGGGTCGCAGACAATCTTTACTTGGCGCGCGAGCCGAGCCGGTTCGGCCTCGTCAACAGGCGGAAGCTGATCGCGGATGCCCGGAAGTTCCTTCAGGAGCAGGGTTTGCCGCTCAATCCGACCGCGCGGGTCGAGCATCTGCCCTTCGCGTACCGCCAGTTGACCGAAATCGCCAAGGCATTGTCCGGCGAGGTCCGCATTCTGGTACTCGACGAGCCGACCTCGTCGCTTTCGCGCGGTGAGGAAGAGATCCTGTTCGACGCGGTCCGCCAGGTCAGCCGTCGCGGCGTCGGTGTCATCTACGTGACCCACCGGCTGGAGGAGGTGTTCAAGCTCTCTGATCGCGTGACGGTGCTGCGGGACGGTGCCAATGTCGGCACCTTTGCGACCAGCGACGTGACTATGGAGCAGCTGGTCGGCGCCATCGTCGGCCCGGCGGGAGCCGGAGCGGCCAGCAAGCCCGAGGACTATGAGCGTGCCCAGCCGAGCGCGACTGGCCAGCCCGTGCTTGAGCTCGTCGATGTGAGCAACGATCGCCTCAATGGTGTCAATCTCGCCGTGTGGGCTGGTGAGGTCGTAGGTCTCGCCGGCATGATCGGTAGTGGCCGGACCGAAATCCTCGAGAGCATCTTCGGCCTTCGCCGTATTGCCTCGGGAGAGCTGCGCGTGAACGGCGAGAGGCGCAAGGTTCGGGGGCCGATGCAGGCGATTGGCCTCGGCGCCGGGCTGGTCCCAGAGGATCGTCACCTTCAGGGGCTCGTTCTCGATCATTCCATCGAGCGCAACGTCGCCTTGCCGCGCCTCGACCGTCTCGACTTTTTCGGCCTATTTCGCCGCCGAGAGTCGAAGGCGCGAGCGCGCGCCGCGATCGATGGGCTCTCAATCGTGGCACCGTCGACCGGGACCCGAGCGGCCGAGCTTTCCGGCGGCAATCAGCAGAAGGTCGTGTTCGGTCGCTGGAGCGATCCCACGCCGAGTCTGCTTCTGCTCGATGAGCCCACGGTGGGCGTCGATGTCGGCGCCCGCGAGCAGATCTACGAGGTCGTGCGCACCATGGTCTCGGGCGGTGCCGCGGCGCTCATCGTTTCCTCCGACTTGGGCGAACTCCTGATGCTGACCGACCGCATCGCCGTGGTGGCCGGTGGGCGCGTGGTCTACGTCCTGCCGGTGTCCGAGCTCCGCAACGAGGAACACCTCCACCAGATCGTTCAGGAGGTGCAGCCTTGAGCAAGGGGTCTCCGATAGCGACGGAGTGGATCGACACGATTCGTCGGCGGGTCCTCTCGGGCGAGGGCATGATCTACATCGCCTTCGTCATCCTCATCATTGTGTTCTCGGTCTCATCGCCGTACTTCCTGACTCTTTCCAATTTCGAGAATATAGGCCGGCAGACGGCGCTGGTCTCGATCATCGCGGTCGGCATGACCTTCGTCATCGTCTCCGGCGAGTTCGATCTCTCCGTCGGTTCGGTCCTGGCGCTGGCGGGAGTAACGTCGGCGATCTCAATGCGGCTGCTTGGCGACCACTGGCTCTTGGGCGCCGTGGTCGGGCTCGCCACCGGCGCGCTGGTCGGGTTCGTGAACGGCTTCCTCACCGTCCAGTTCCGCACGCCGTCCTTCCTGATCACCCTCGGCTCGCTCGGAATCGCCCGCGGCTTCGCGATGATGCTGACGGACACCAGACCGATCGTCATCACCAACGAGCCCTACTTCAAGATTTTCGGCGAAGGCCACGTGCTTGGCATCCCGGTCGTGATCGCCTGGACAGCGGTGCTCATGGTGGCCGGCGCGATCCTGCTCCACTTCAGCACGTTCGGCCGCAAGGTCTTTGCTACCGGCGGCAACACGACCGCCGCTCTCTACTCTGGCATCTCCACCTACCGCATCCGCATCGCGACACTGACGCTGACCGGGCTTCTCGCGGGCTTTGCCGGTGTGGTGCTGAGCGCCCGCTCCCACGCTGCGCGCCCCGATGTCGGCGCGGGCCTGGAACTTGATGTCATCACCGCGGTCATCCTCGGCGGTGCCGCACTCTCGGGCGGGCGCGGCACGATCGCCGGCGCGCTGGTCGGAAGCCTCATCATCGGCATCGTCAATAACGGGCTGGTTCTGGTGGGAGTCGACAGCTCCCTCCAGATCGCGATCAAGGGCTTCATCATCTGGATTGCCGTCACCGCACGGAGGCAGTGAACGGTATCGCAGTGGCGGGCCGGAGCGCCCGCGTAAACAAGGGAGAGAGAAACATGAGAAAGCACATCCGCCACAAGGGAAGGACTGTCGGCCTGCTCGGTGCGCTCGCCATGTCGATCGGCATGGTCGCGGGGGCAGCGGGCCAGGCGCATGCCGGAAGCTGCGAGATTGCGAACAGCCTCGACCTGGCCGCCCTGGTGCCAGACGGGATCGTCGGCGGCGGCCCCTTCGGCGAATCGCCGTCCACAGTGGACAGTGTCAAGCTAACCGACGAGCAGGGCGAAGCGGTGAGGGCCGGCAATTTCCGCGTCGGTGTCGTCATGCAGACGATGGATATCGACTGGTCGACCCTAGTTGTCGCTGGCATTACGGATACGCTGGAGAAGTACGGTGTTGAGCTGGTCGCTGTGACCAACCCGAGCTTCCGCGTCGACCGCCAGGTGGCGCAGATCGGAGACATGATCCAGCTCCAGCCCGATGCGATCATCAGCATCCCGGTGGACAACACCGCCACCGCCGAGGCGTACAAGTCGATCGCCGAGGCCGGTATCAAGCTGATCCTGATGCATCAGGTGCCTCAGGGTCTAACCTATCCCGACGACTATCAGGCAGTGATCTCGCCCGACAACCAGGGAAACGGTCAGGTCGCCGCGCAGATACTTGCCGCGCACATCCCGCAGGACGGAGTGGTCGGGATCGTCGACTTCGGTGTCGATTTTTTCACTACCAACGAGCGCACCCGACGGGTGAAGTCGTGGTTCGCCGAGAACCGGCCTGACGTGACGATTAAGCAGGTGGACTTTGTCGACACGACCCGGGCGGGCGACGCCGCGTCGAGTTTCCTCACCGCAAACCCCGACATCAACGGGATGTGGGTGGTCTGGGACGCGCCGGCCATGCAGGTCGCGGCCGAGCTCAGGGCACAGGGTAAGGACATTCCGATCACCACGATCGACCTCGGCATCCAGGCCGGCGTCGAGCTCGCGAAGTGCGGGCTAATCAAGGGGATTGCCGCGCAACAGCCCTACGACCAGGGCGTGGCGGAGGCAGAAGCCGCTCTACAGGTGCTGCTGGGCAACCAGCCGCCGCCTTGGATCGTGCTGCCGGCGGTGCCGGTGCTACCCAGCAACCTTACAGAGTCCTACCGGGTGGTGTTCCACGAGGATCCGCCGCCGGAGCTTCTTGAGGCCTGCAAGGCCGAGAACGGCTGCATGTAGTTGTCTATTGGCGCGCCGCCGGCGGCTTCGGGGCCGCCGGCGGCCGGATGCAGGGAGGTCTTCGAATGGCTCAGACGCACCTCAGCGCGTATGGGGGCGACACGCGTAGAACCTTCGACGCGACGGGCTTCTTCCGCCTGGAGCGGACGGACGAACGCTGGTGGCTGGTCGATCCCGACGGTGCGGCCTTCATCAGCATCGGGGTCAATCACGCCGAAGAATCAAATCTCAAGTACCCCCACAATCGGGACATCTGGAAACAAAAGTACGGCTCGCGCGAGAGCTGGCTGCGGGACGGCGTCGCCAAGGACTTCAGGGAGTGGGGCTTCAACACCATCGGATGGACTCAGGAATACATCAGCGGCGATTGGGGCGTAGCACTTGACTGGTTCGGCGACCCCATCGACCTCGGCCATTCGTCGGCGCCCTGGGCAGCCGCCGATTTCAAGGTCGCCAACATGCCGTACGCCCTTCTTCTACGGGTCGCCGAAATCGAAGACTGGAAGGGCCAGCCCGCCTTTCCCGATGTCTATCACCCCGATTTCGACGTCTATTGCGAGTATCTGGCGCGGAGCATCTGCCTCGATCACGCCGAGAGCTCGAATCTGCTCGGTTATTTCTTGGGCGACATCCCGTCATGGCTGCCCCATGCGAGCGGGCGCTTCTTCGGTGGCTTCGAAAGCCTGAGCGAGGAGGCCCACGCGACCAAGCTCTATGATGTTGCGAGTAAATACTACGAGACAATCACCAAGCATGTCCGCTCGCATGACCCCAACCACCTCATTCTGGGTGATCGCTACAACGGCAACAAAGGCATCCCAACCGCGGCGCTGCGTGCCATGAAGCCCTTCGTCGATGTCTTGTCGATCCAGTATTTCTCCGGGCCGACCATGGACGACCATATCGCCATGCGGAACGCCTTCGCGGAGTGGCAGGCGATCACGGAAAAGCCTGTCCTAAACGCCGATCTCGGAAACTGGACGGCGACCAAGCTCAACCCAAACCGCAGTACCGGCCTTTCCTCACAGGCCGAGCGCGGCACGAACTATGTCGAATCGCTGACCCCGATGATCGAAGAGCCCTGGTTCATCGGTTGGCACTGGTGCGCCTATGTCGAGAACACCGCCAGAGGCTGGGGAATCAAGGACCCGTGGGATGAACCCTATCTCGACTTCGTGGAACCGGTGACCGCGTTCAACAAAGGAATCTACGACAAGGTCTGATCCGTGAATTTGGCGCGGAGGACCGGTAGCTGCCAAGGCCAGCCAACCGATACCCGCGGACGCCGAGCGGGCGGATGGGGTAGCCGGGCTTGTCCCGGTGCTATCGGGAAGAGGCACGGGCCACCGGTGGGATGTAGTCGGTGAGGTCCTCTTCGCCGAAGTTGAGGGTGCGGCCGAGCTCGGCGGAGCGGTAGAGGGTCATCAGGATCTCGGTCACGGCAAGCCCGTCGCGGAAAGTCTCGGCGGGCGTCGTCCCGGTGCGGAAGCATTCCACCATGTGGCGGTTCTCGCTGGTGTAGCCGTAGACGCCCGCTTCGTCCTCCAGCGCCGGCATAAGGCCCTGCTCGGCGTTCTGCTTCTCCACCAGGTCTTCGCCCGCGTCGCCCTTCACCGCGCGCGAGATGAAGACCTTGAGACCGGTGCCGAGGGAGGAGAACTCCATCGAGTATTCAGGCCCCAGCAGCTCGAGCTGGATACGTAGGCCCGCGCCGACGTAGGCCCACGACGTGGTGGTCTCGATCATCGCCTCGTTGCCGTCCGGGTCCTCCAGAACCAGCGTGCCGCGCGCGAAGTCCTCGGCCGGCCGACGGCCGTAATCGACCTCGCGCCCCATCTCGCGCTTGAGGCGGCGCACGTAGGCCGGCCGGGTCCACTTGAGATTGGCGATGGTGGCGTTGGCGCTCTTCACCCTGAGCGTGTCACGGGCCTCGCCCGGCGCGGTCAGCATGTGACGCGCGACCTCCACCGAGTGGCACATCATGTCCGAGAGCACGCCGCCGCCCTGCTTCTCGCCCTGCCAGAACCAGGGCATGTGCGGGCCGGAATGCTCCTCCGCCGCGCGCGCGAGATAAGGCCGGCCGGTGAGCGGCACCGCGCGGCGCCAGATGATCTCCTTGCCGCGCTCGACCGCCGTCGAGAACACCTGGTTCTCCAGATAGCCGGTGGCGAGCCTGGCATCGTCGGCGAGTCGCACCATGGCGCGGGCCTCCGCCAAGTTGCGCGCGAGCGGCTTCTCGCAGGCGACGCCTCTGAGTCGCTTGCCGCCCTTCACCGCCTTGTGGATTGCCTCCATCGTGGCGACGCGGGTGTCGTTGGGCGAGAGGATCCAGAGCGCATCCACGTCCTTGGCCCGGATCATCCTGTCGAGCGACGAATGAGCCGTGCAGGGGCCGAGGTCGAGCTCGTTGGCCCGCGCCGCGAGCGCGCTGCGGCTCTCCTTCGTTGGGCTGTAAACCCCGGTGATGGCGCAGTTGCGCACGCCGGTGAAGGATTCGAGGTGGAAGCGCGCGATGAAGCCTGAGCCGATCATCCCGATACGCAGCGTCTTGAGCGGCTTGCGCTGGGCCATGGTCGTTCCCTCCCCTGCAACAGATGCGTGCCGGCATTATGACACTTGATCCCGAGACGCCACAGAAAGCCGGTCAGACCACATCGGGCCAGGCTGTCGGATCTACGGCTATTCCGTTCAAAGCACACTCGCCCTCTTCCACGGACCCAGACGCCTGGCCCTCATCTTGGTGTTAATTCTCTCCGTTCTATTGCTCTCCGAGGTCATCATTGGTTTTGCGTGGTCGACCATCCTGTCGCGAACGGCCGGCGTCGAAAACCTGATCGCGTGGCTCGGCCTGACCGACGGGCCGCAGGCTTACACGCCCGGCCTCGTGGCGTTGCTGTTGGGCTTGGTGTTGTTTTCCGGATTATCTGACGACGGATTTCCCGGATTATTTGGCGCGATGGGCACGCGCATTTCCCGGACTGATCGGTCATTTCTGCGGGAAGGGAGGGCCGTCGCCGGGGTGTCGCATGCCGGACTGGAAGACTACTCCGACTGGCGGGAGATGTCGGGGCGGCTCGCGGCGAACGGCAAGAGAACGCCGCCGATCGAAAGCGCTATGCCCGCCGTCGTGCCCGGAAGCTTTGTTCAAGATGCGGTGCCTGGTCGGGCGCGGCCGCCTCGTGCGAGCCTTGTTCGCGGCAAGCCCGCGTGCGCTCGACTGAGTATCGAGGAGTGCCGGTATCTCATCCCCTCTTCACCATCGTCGAGCTCGCCACCGGTCTCGAATTGGCCACCTTCGAAAGCCATGCCCAGGCGGTGGCCGCGCTGGCGTTTCCCGGCCTCTGCCCCGACGAAGTCGAAATAGTCTCGGACAACACGGCCGCGCTGACCGCGTGGTAGCCGTCGCTGATGCGTCTGCAGTGCCACGCGCCATTCCTCGGCGGCGTGCGAGACCCAGTCCGGTGAAGAAGGCGAACAAGTGAGCCCACCGACGAGCCCGAGCGGAACGTCACCACGCAGGTCGCGGCCGGCGAGGCACCCGTGATCGCCGGCATCCCCTGAAGCGCCGCCGGTTCGGCAATTTCAGGACAGGGGGTCTCAGCGCCGCGGCAACCGGCACCGCCAGCTTCATGTCCACCGCCACAGGAGGTCCTTCGAGATCTGCCTGGCGATCCTGTCGCGCTGCCGCTCCAGGCCGTTGTGCGCGGACCCGAATTGCCGCCCCTCCAGACGGATGACCCTGCCGATCCGCTTCATCAGGCGGTGGGTCTCTTTCTTCTTCTTCTCGTATTCCGCGTTGCCAAACCCCATGACCTCGATGACGTAGCGCGCCTTGTCGCCGCCGTCGGTGGAGCCCCCCGGGCCGCTGACGGTGAGAAGGACGTCCGGATGACAACGGCCGTCGCGCACCCTTATCGGGAAGAGCGGCTTCTGAAGCTCGACCCGGACGACACCGCCGAGCGCCTCCTGCAGCTCCTTGCCGCGCCGCAGATCCTCAACCAGTTGTGGAAGCGACAGGAGCGCCTGGCGCTCGTAGTCCGACTCGACCGGGATCGGCAACTCCGGCGCGGCAATGGGCTGCGCGTAGGCCATGCGGCACTCCCACCCTTGCACGTCTGCGGACCGCGCCAGCGCGCCCAGGAAGAGATAGGGTCCCTCCACCCTCTTGTTGTGGATGACCGGGGAGACCACGGGAGACGTCACCCTCACATGGCCGGCGCCCCCGGTCTTGCCGTCGATCTCGTGGTCCTCGACATCGTGCGCGACCCAGCACAGGTAGCCGCAAGGCGGGGGATCGTTCGGCCAATGCTGCGCGCGCTCGTCCAGCCTTTCCCGGAATTCGCCCGAGCGCCAGCTCGCGGGGTCCGTGAACAGAACCTCCGACGCCGGAACGTTCGGCGCGACGGGGAACGCAACTGCGGCGCGCTTGAGTTCCGTGAGCCAGTCCGCCGGTGACGGAAACCGCTCCGCACCGGCCAGCGTGTGCAGCCGCGCCTCCCGGATGAAGCACTTGAGCACGTGGGCCACGACCGGGACCGACCGGCCCGTCCGGCTCCGGGATTCATGCTCCGGGTCGCGTTCTGCCGAAGCCGAGACGCGCCCCTCGTGCGACAACGGATTGAAGAAGAACCCGGAGGTGCCTTGAAAGGATCGCAGGCGGAAGACGCAGTTCCCGTCATGCGGCACGGAAGCGTCGGGAAGGTTGCCGAGACGCATGCCGTGCGATCCCCGCGAGGGCACGATGACCGGCTGCTCCCACCCCTCGGGCAGACAGTCGCACAGGATCCAGTACTCCGCGTCGCGGACGGCCTCGGTCACGGCGTCGTAGAGCATTCGCGTCGCCGGGTTCACCTTCCGGCCCCTTACCCTCGCGTCCTTGACCTCACGCAGGGCGTATTCCTCGAGAGGCGCGAGCCACCGAACGTGCTCCAGGGTGAACGCTCTTACGACCTCGAGAGCCATGATCGTCCCTCCCATGCCCTCCGATGCACTTCACCGACAAGAGCGCCGGGACGCTGCCGTCCGAAATGATCGCGGGAGTGGCGCCGTGCCGGCGCCTGGCCTGGGCCCGTTCGATGCAGCGCGGCGAGCGCTCCCGCCATTCGTCGACCGGCCGGATCCCCGCGGCCCTTGCCTCGATGATCAAGGGACGTCATCGGAAGTGCCCCGTATTTCGAGCCCGACACCGTCGGGGGTAGAGGCCCGCTCGGGTCGACCTCGCTCCCTCTCTTGACTGCCGCACCTGTTCGCCCGATCTGCCTGCCTGCAATCAGAACAACTCGCCTTGACCGGAGTCGCGGATGCTTTTCTTTCGGGGTGCGGGCTTCTGCGGTTTCGGCGCCGCTTCCGGCGTCGTTCGCACATTCGGCATGAAGGCGGCGGCGATAATTGCTGCCCGCTCCTCGCCGAATACCTGCCGAAGGAGCGTCGCGGCTTCACTGCCCCGGCCCTGCCGGTCCATCGTCTCAAGCCGCGCCTTCAGCAGCGCGCCGAGGTCGTCGGTGAGCTGCGAAGGCGCGTCGACGTCCGAGCGCAGGCTCCGTGCATGCTCGCTCACGGCCCGTGAGATGGATCTCTGCTGTTTCTCGTCGAGGACCAGCCGCCGATGCTTCCGCGGCAGGAGGTCCACCGTCAGCACGCAATGGACCACCCAGGCCGACACCGACATTCCGGCTTCGTCCGCCCCCGACTGGACGTCGGCCCATTCCTCGTCGGTCGCGGAAATCGTTTGTTCGGTCCCCGCCCTGCGCACGCGCGGCTTGCTCATGCCTCCTGCTCTTCTTCGCAAAGCAGCAGAAAGCGAACCACTTCATGGATCGCCAGGGTCGCCTTCCCGCCTTCCTGCGCATCGACAACGATACTCTTCGACCGGGCGAGAACGCGGCTGTCCTCGTAAAGGCGACGCTGCGCGTCCTCGGCAAGCGCCAGCGGATAACCGGGCGGTTCCGGAGGAGCGCTCGCGCTCGCAACCCGGCGGCAGCACAGAATGACCAGGCGCGAGAGCGGAATCCTCTCCTTCCTGGCCCGCCGCCGCATCTTCTCCCGCGTCTCTGGGGAGCAGTAGATGCAGCGCTTCTTCGCGAGGATCACGGAACCTTCCGCTTCATCCCAGATCGCCCTCGCCCTTGATCCAGGCGTCCACCTCGCCCACCGCCCTCCGCCACAGTGCTTCGCCTGTCTCGCCGTCGTTCGCGAGCCGCAGCCTTTGCAGTTCTTCGAGGATCAATACCGCCTTCACTGCCCGGCGCAGAACCGGCGAGGGCAGACCGACATCGGTAAGCTCGGCCCGCGCCTTGCCCTCAAGGCAGCACCGGATGACGTAGTCGGAATTGGACAATCCCGCCGCTTGCGCGTCTTCGCTGATCTCGGCCCATTCGGCATCGGTTGCACCGACCCAGCGCTGCTTCCGCTTTTCGCCCTTTTGTCTCGCCGGCATCGGCCTGCTCGCTATCCTATGGAGGATGCCCGATATCGTCCCTATTGAACCATACCAACCATACGGACAACATATCAGCCATCGGGATACACCCCATAAGCCGCAGATAATCGTCCGTATGAGGGACCTTTCAACACCCAGGTGTCACTATCACCACAAGACAGGAAAATACTTCCATGGCCACAAGTCTTGAAAGTCCATGGTTGAATATTCTCTAAGCACCTGTTATACCAAACTAGAAATGGACGACCATCGCATATCGGATCAATCCCTAAAGCCACGAATGCAGCTCTCTATGTTCTACACGGAAACGCTCTAACGTTTTGTCGCTCACGGCAGCCGGCCTACGGCCGGCGCTTCCGCGAGGGCGCCGCAGGAGCGGCGGGCCGCGGTCGCGGCCTGTCGCGTGTCCGTCAAAGACGAACACGCTCTAGTCGAGCCGGGCCGCCTTACCCGACATGACAAGAAAAAGGGCGGCGGGGGGTCTCGCATCCCCCGCCGCCCCGTCGTCCGCGAGTTTACGCAGACATCAGTTGATCGCCGATCGGCAGCCTGCGAATGCGCTTGCCGGTGGCGTTGAAGATCGCGTTGACCAGCGCCGGCGTGTACGGCGGCACGCCGGGCTCGCCCACCCCGCACGGGCGCAGATGCGTGAAGTCCTCGACGATGTGCGTGCGCACATCGAGAGGCGCATCGTCCATGCGGGTGATGGTGTAGTCGTGGAAGTTGCTCTGGTCGACCGCCCCCTGGGTGGTGGTGATCTGCCCGTGCATCGCGACCGAATGGCCGTAGATGGCAGCACCCTCCATCTGCTTCTTCACCCCTTCCGGATTGACATAGCGGCCGCAGTCGATCGCCATGTCCACCTGCGGGATGTGAAGCGAGCCGTCGTCTCGGACGACAACATGCACCGCACACCCCACGTAGCTGTGGAAGCTGCGGTGGCACGCGATTCCCAGGCCGTGACCCGGCGGCATCGCCTTGCCGTAGCCCGACTTCTCGGTCACCACGCGAAGCACGTTTGAGAGCCGCTTCGGCATGATCGGCCAATCCTCGATCGAGTCGCCGTAGTTCCAGTGCTCCGGGACGCCGTCCTTGGTGAGGTCCATGACGTCCGCATCGCCGATCAGCTCTAGCAGGAACTCGACCGGGTCGCGGCCGGCGGCCTCCGCCAGCTCGTTCGCAAAGCAGTTCATCGCGAACGCGTGCTGGATGTTGTTGACCGAGCGATACCAGCCGACCCGGATCATGGCGTCGGCCTCGCCGTTCTCGATACGGAGGTTCGGCACCTGGTTATAGGGCGTGTCGATGAGGCCGAGCCCGTACTCAAGCGCATGGCCGGTCCGCATCGTCGGTGCCCAGAGCGCGATGAGCGTGGGCCACGCGCCCGAGTGATGCCACGCCGTGACATTGCCCGAGTCGTCGAGACCCGCCCTCAGGCGATGGGCGCTCGCGGCGTGGTAGAAGCCCTGCTGAATCTCGTCCTCGCGCGTCCACTGCACACGCACCGGGGCGCCGATCTTGCTGGAAAGGATCGCCGCCTCGCACGCGAAGTCGGGCTTGGACTTGCGGCCGAAGCCGCCGCCCAGCAGCGTCACCTCGCACTCGACATCGGTCTGCTCGATGCCCAGCGCATCCGCCACGTATTGCCGGACCCAGTTGGGTGCCTGGGTCGATGTGACGACCTTGACCGGCATCTGCGTGGCGTCGGCGAGCGCCACCGGCGGCTCCATCGGCGTGTGGATGAAGTAAGGCACGAAGTAGTCGGCCTCAAGCACCTGGGTGGCCGAGCCCAGCGCCTCGTCGACGTTGCCGCGATCGCGGATGACGTGACCGCCGGCATGCGCCGAGGCCATGAGCTCGTCGTTGTAGGTGCTCGAATCGTGCCTGACGTTGGGTCCGCCATCCCACTCGATGACGAGCCTGTCACGCCCCTCCATCACCGACCAGGTGTTGGTGCCGATCACCGCGACGCCACCCAACGCCCGGAACTCGGCCGGCTTGTCGTCGGCCAGCGCCGGAATCTCGATCACCTGCTCGACGCCCTGAACCTTGAGCGCCTCGCTGGCGTCGAACGACTTCACCTTGCCGCGATAGACCGGCGGGCGCGCCACGACGGCGATCTTCATGCCGGGGACACTGATGTCGGCGCCGTAGGTGGCGCCGCCAGTGCTCATGTCGTAGTTGTCGACCACCGGCATGTCGCGGCCGATGTACTTCCACTGCGACTTGTCCTTGAGCTTCGGCGCCGCGTCGCCGGTCGGCACCGCGATGTCGGCGGCGGCGTCCACCACCTCGCCGAAGTCGAACGACTGGCCCGTACCGGAGTGGTAGAGGCGATGGTCCTTGGCGTAGACCTCGCTGGGATCGACGCCCCACTTCTTGGCCGCCGCCTGTTCCAGCACGTAGCGGCCGGCCGCGCCCAGCTCGCGCATGATTTCGAAATGGTGGCGGGTGCTGCGTGAGCCGTCGGTGTTCTGCTGGTCCTTACCGGCGGGGTCGAACTTGGTCTCGTCGCCCGGTGCCTGCCAGATCTTGACCCGCTGCCAATCGGCTTCGAGCTCGTCGGCCAGGATCATCGGGATGCCGGTGCGCACGCCCTGACCCATCTCGGAGCGGCTGCACGTGAGCGTGACAGTTCCGTCGTCGGCGATCTCGACGAAGAGATTGGGCTTGACCGAGTTGCCGTTGGCCTGGCCGCGCGCCGTCGAGATCAGGGAACCGGTGGAGACATTGGCGCCGAGCACGAAGGCGCCCGTGACGCCGGCGGACTTCAGGAAGGTGCGCCGGCTGATGTTCTGTATGCCGAACATGGTCAGACCTCCTGCGCCGCTGTGCGGACCGCCGCGAAGATCCGCTGGTAGGTGCCGCAGCGACAGATGTTGCCGGCCATGCCGTCAACGATCTCTTCGTCGCTGGGGTCGGGGTTCTCGTTGAGCAGCGCCGCAGCCGACATGATCTGCCCGGACTGGCAGTAGCCGCACTGCGGCACGTTGTGAGCGCGCCAGGCCCGCTGCACGGGGTGGTTGCCCTCGGGATCGAGACCCTCGATGGTTGTGACGTCCCTGCCGTCGGCCTCCGATACCGGAGTGACGCAGGAGCGGACGGCCTCACCGTCCACGTGAATCGTGCAGGCGCCGCAGAGCGCTGCGCCGCAGCCGAACTTGCTCCCTGTCAGTCCGAGCTCGTCTCGGACGTACCAGAGAAGCGGCATGTCAGGATCGCCGTGGAACTGGCGACTGACGCCGTTGATCTTCAGCGAAATCATTGGCCCTCTCCTGTAGTCGCCGACCGGCCCTTTACGGGCAGCCTGATTCGGATGTTAGTCGATGCCCGGAACCGCCTCCAGCAAGATCGGGAGTTCCGGCGAATTTTGGAGAGGGGGCGTTGGGGTCTAACGCTATGTAGGTGATCGGCCGCTGGTTAGGCAGCGCGCCGGGTCGATCAGAGCCCGTAGCGGGACCACCAGAGGCGGGCTTCGATCGCGCCGAGCAGGTCACCGGCCAGCGAGCCGGCTTCGTCGCCATCGCCTCCGAGCAAGAGGCCCGGCCGCAGGCGCCGCGCCAGCCAGCCGCGCGGGCGGCCGATCTTGCGCATGACCACCTTGCGGCCATAGCGCTCGCGCAGCACGCTTCGGATATCGCCGATGCCGTCGGCGAGCCCCAGGCCGATCGCCTTCCGGCCCAGCCAGAACTCGCCGCTGAAGAGATCGGGATCGCTCTCGGCGAGACGCGCGCCGCGCCGTGCGCGGATCAGCTCCTTGAAGTTGTCGTGAATGTCGCCCTGCACCCGGCGCAGGCGATCGAGATCGTCCGGTTGCACGGCGAGGAACGGGTCGAGCAGCGACTTCTTCTCGCCGGCGGTGTAGAGCCGCCGCTCGACGCCGAGCTTCTCGATGGCTTCGTGGAAGCCGAAACCCGAGTAGATGACGCCGATGCTGCCGAGAATGGAATTGTCATCCACGAAAATCTCGTCGGCCGCCGCGGCGAGCCAGTATCCACCCGACGCGGCGACATCCTCCACGAAGGCCATCACCGGCACGTCGCGTTCCGCCGCAAGCGCGCGAATCCGGTTGTGGATCAGCGCCGACTGCGCCGCGGAGCCGCCCGGCGAGTTGATCTCGAGCGCCACGGCTTTCAGCCCCGGCTGGCGGAAGGCCCGTTGCAGCACGGGAGCGACTCCCTCCATGCTGATGCGGCCGCCGAACATGCCGGGTCGCCCGATCACGCCGGAAAGCCGCACGACCGAGACCACCGGCGGCGGGCGGCGGAAGGTCAGGCGTGCCAGCAACCGCCTCATCAGGCCTCTTCCTCCAGGAGGGTGAGCGCGCCGCCGCCGCGCAGGACCCGGTCCGCCGTGTGGGAGTAGCTGCCGTCGTCGTCGTGCAGGATCATGCCGCAGGCGATCTGCAAGGACCCGCCGTGCTCGGCCGTCGCCTGCACGATGATGCGGTTCGCGGTCTTCTTGGTGCGCGCGCCGCTGAACGGGTTATGAGACCACAGTGGATAGACGACGATGGCGCCGGCCCGCGCCTGTGACAGACCGCCCAGAATTTGGGCCAGACGCTCCGGCCTATGGATGATCGTGATAGAGCCGCCAGGGCGGACCATCCGGGCGCAGAACTCGATCCAGGCGTCGAGCCCGGTCGCGCCTTCCACCGTCGCCTGCGCGCGGCTGCGGGAGGCCGGCGCTTGGTTCGCGCCCTCCTCGAAGAATGGCGGGTTCGCGAACACGTGGTCGAAGCCCTTCGGCGGCAGCTTGGGCGGTGGCCGCTCGAAATCGCCCACCCACACGTCCAGCCGTTCCTCCAGCCCGTTGAGCGCGGCGTTGTCCTTGGCGAGCTGGGCGAAGGTGCGGTCCACCTCGATCCCGGTAACGTGCAGGCCGGTCACGCGGCTCGCGAGGCAGAGCGCGCCGGCGCCCACCCCGCAGCCGACATCGAGCGCGCGCTCGCCGTCCGAGGCCGGCACCGCGGCCGCAAGCAGGACCGGATCGATCGCGACCCGGTAGCCCGCCGCCGGCTGGTTCAGCGCGACCCTGCCGCCGAGCAGCGTGTCGCTGGTGACCCGCGCGGACTCGGTCTCAGTCATCGAGCGCACCGACCTCTCTCAAGATGCGCCGTGCCGCATCGGCGTCCTCGTCGGCGACCATGAGGCGTCGCGGGATCGCGCCTGCGCTCCCCTCCAGCACGCTCATGTGCTGATCGAGCACGATGGGCTCGATCCCGCCGTCTCTCAGCACGGCGCCGAGGAACGAGAGCTGCACCAGGTCGTTCGTGCGCAGGAGCTCGACCATTCTGTCCCGACTCCCGTGGCGGGCCCACTCGATTCGTGCCGGACCGCGCGCCAAGTGTTACGTTAGCGCCGGCGCGGTTGCGCATGGATGCCCTTGCGCGCGCGCGCCGTCAAGCGAGAGGGTCTATGTCGGACACGGTCGTTCCGCTCGAAGGGCGGGCTGCTGCGCGGCGCAAGGCGGCCTCCGGGGCCTCGCTGGACCCGCTTCACGGGCTGGTCGCGGAAGATCTGCGCGCCGTCAACGGCGTCATTCTGGACAACATGGAAAGCTCGGTGATGCTCATTTCGGAGCTCGCCGCGCACATCGTCGCGGCCGGCGGAAAGCGCCTCCGGCCGATGATGACGCTCGGCTCAGCGCGGCTCTGCGGCTACACCGGCAAGCGCCACATCGACCTCGCCGCCTGCGTCGAGTTCATTCACACCGCGACGCTACTTCACGATGACGTGGTCGACGACAGCGCACTCAGGCGGGGCACGGCGACCGCCAACGCGGTCTGGGGCAACAAGCCGAGCGTGCTGGTGGGCGACTTCCTGTTCAGCCGCGCGTTCCAGATCTCCGTGGCCGACGGCTCGCTCCGCGTGCTCGGCATCCTCGCCGATACTGCTGCCACTCTCGCCGAAGGCGAAGTAATGCAGCTCACCACCTCCAACGACACCGAGACCAGCGAGGCCGCCTATATGAAGGTGGTGACCGCGAAGACCGCCGCGCTCTTCGCCGCCGCCTGCCAGCTCGGTGCGGTGGTGGCCGAGCGCTCCGCCGCCGAGGAGGAGGCGCTCAGGAGCTTCGGGCTCAATCTCGGCATCGCCTATCAGCTGGTCGACGACGCCCTCGACTACGGCGCCCGCGAAGCGGTGCTCGGCAAGTCGGTGGGCGACGATTTCCGCGAAGGCAAGATCACGCTGCCCGTGGTGCTGGCGTTTCGCCGGGGCGACGATGAGGAGCGCGCTTTCTGGCGGCGCACCATGGAGGACGAGGAGCAGGGAGACGACGACTTCGCGCGGGCGATGGCCCTGCTCACCCGCCACGACGCGATCGCCGATTCGGTGGAGCGGGCGCGTCACTACAGCGCGATGGCCCGCGACGCGCTTGGTCTGTTCCCCGCGTCCGAGGCCAAAGACGCCCTGCTCGACGTGGTGGATTTCTGCACCGAAAGAGTGCACTGACGCAAAGGCGCGCCCGGTCGCGCGTCAGCGCATCTCCTTCGGCATCTTGAAGGCCACCAGTCGTGCGCTCCCGTCCCTGAACGCGGCCCAGTCGTCGATCCCGGTCTCGAACACGGCGAGCGCCGCCGTCGGGAACCGCGTGGAGAGCCGGGCGTAATTCGGTCCCGGCTCGCGTCGGGCGAGCGCAAGCGCCAGCGCGTGAATGCCGGGATTGTGGCCGATGAGAAGGACGCCGGGCTCGCTGCCACCGGCCTCGGCCACCGCGTACAGGAGCGCCGACGGGCTGCCCATGTAGATGTCGTCAACGATCCGGCGCGGCAGGCTCTCGCCGAAGCCTTCGCAAAACGACTCGCAGGTCTCCACAGTGCGCCGCGAGGGCGAGCAGAGAATCAGCGTCGGCGGTTGCGCCTGGTCGCGGCAGAAGGCGCCCATGCTCCGGCTCTCTTTCCGGCCTCTGCCGACCAGCGCGCGGTCGAGATCGCCGCCGCCGGGCGGCATGCCGGCCTGCGCCTTGCCGTGGCGCATCAGGTAGAGCCGCCGCACGCCGCCTCCTCGCTCGTGGTTGTCGGTCTGGTTGCATTCGCTGTTTGCAATCGCGGTGGCGCGCGACCAGAATCGCGCCCCGTTTCGGCGATGGGGAGATCATGATGGGCGGCACGCGCACCGACAAGAGCCCGTATGAGGCCGGGCTCGAGCGCAACGACGCGAACTACGTCCCTCTGACCCCGCTCTCCTTCCTGCGTCGCGCCGCAGCGGTATTCCCCGAGCGGACGGCTTGGATTCACGGCGGCCGTCGAGCGAGCTACGCTGAATTCTACGCGCGCTGCCGGCGCCTCGCGTCGGCGTTGGCGAAGCGCGGCATCCGCCCCGGCGATACGGTCGCCATCATGTCCCCCAACACGCCGGCGATGCTGGAGGCGCACTACGGCGTTCCCATGTGCGGCGCCGTGCTCAACGCGCTCAACTACCGGCTGGATGCCGCCTCGCTCGGCTTCATCCTCGACCACGCCAAGGCCAGGGTGCTGCTCACCGACCGCTCGTTCTCGCCCGTGATTGCCGATGCGCTCGCGCGGGCCGAAGCGGCGCCGCTGGTCATCGATATCGACGATGCGCCCGAGGAAGGCGGCGACCTGCTCGGCGGCATCGAATACGAGGCGTTGCTGGCCGACGGCGATCCCGAGTACGACTGGCGCTGGCCCGAGGACGAGTGGGAGGCGATCTCGCTCAACTACACCTCCGGCACCACGGGCAACCCCAAGGGCGTGGTCTATCACCACCGGGGCGCCTATCTGAACTCGCTCGGCGATGGCGTCACATGGGCCATGCCGCATGGGCAGGTCTATCTCTGGACGCTGCCCATGTTCCACTGCAACGGCTGGTGCTTCACCTGGGCGGTCAGCGCCTATGCGGGGACACACGTGTGCCTGCGCAAGGTCGAGGCAGGCGCCATCTTTCAGGCGATTGCCGAGCACGGGGTCACGCATTTCTGCGGCGCGCCCATCGTGCTCAACCTGCTCAGCAACGCGAGTGAGGAGGAGCGCGTGCCCTTCGACCACCGTGTCGAGGTGATGACCGCCGCGGCCCCGCCGCCCGCCGCCGTCATCGCGCGCATCGAGGCGGCCGGCTTCCACGTCACGCACGTCTATGGGCTGACCGAGGTCTACGGCCCGGCCACCGTGTGCGCCTGGCACGACGAGTGGGATGCGCTGCCCCTCCAGGAACAGGCGGCGCTCAAGGCCCGCCAGGGCGTCGCTTACCCCACCCTCGACGGGCTCATGGTGGCCGACTCCAAGACGCTGGAGCCCGTGCCGCCGGACGGCGAGACCATGGGCGAAGTCTTCATGCGCGGTAACACCGTGATGAAGGGATACCTCGCCAATCCCCAAGCGACCGAGGAGGCCTTCGCCGGCGGCTGGTTCCACACCGGCGACCTCGGCGTGGTTCACACCAACGGCTACATCGAGCTCCGGGACAGGGCCAAGGACATCATCATCTCGGGCGGCGAGAACATCTCCACCATCGAGGTCGAGGGTGCGCTCTACCGCCACCCGGCGGTGCTTGAAGCCGCCGTGGTGGCGCGGCCCGACGAGACCTGGGGCGAGACGCCCTGCGCCTTCGTCACGCTGAAGGACGGCGAGCAGGTCGACGAGGCCGCGCTGATCGACTTCTGCCGGGGCGAGCTTGCGCGCTACAAGTGCCCGAAGACCGTGGTGTTCGGCGCGCTGCCCAAGACCTCGACCGGCAAGGTCCAGAAGTACGTGCTGAGGGAGCGCGCCGCCGCGCTCTGACGCGGCGCCGGGTGGCCGGGAGAGCGATGCGACCGACCCTACCCGGCCTTGTCGCGCTTGCCGCAACGGCTCTGCTGCTTTTCGCGAACTCCGCCGTCGCCACAGCCGATGACGATCCGTTCGCCGAGGCGCGGGCCGCCATGGTGCGCGCCGTCGCCCTGGACGCCGAGCGCACCGCCGAGTGGATCGGCAAGGGGGAGCTGGCGCCTCGCGTGATGGAGGCGATGGGGCGGGTGCCGCGCCATCTCTTCGTGCCGCCGGAGCTGCAGGATTTCGGCTACCTGAACAGGCCGCTCCCCATCGGCTACGGCCAGACCATCTCGCAGCCCTATATCGTCGCGTTAATGACCGACTTGCTGGCGCCGGAGCCCGACGATGTGGCGTTCGAGCTCGGCACCGGATCGAGCTATCAGGCGGCGGTGCTGGCCGAGCTCGTAGCCCAGGTCTACACGGTCGAGATCGTGGAGCCGCTGGCGGCGAGCGCTACGGACCGACTCGATGCGCTCGGCTACGACAACGTGATCGTGCGGGCCGGCGACGGCTACTTCGGCTGGCCCGAGCACGCGCCCTTCGACATCATCGTGGTGACCGCGGCCGCGAGCCACGTGCCGCCGCCGCTCATTGCCCAGCTCAAGCCGGGCGGGCGCATGGTGATCCCCGTGGGCAGCCCCTTCCTCACGCAGCAGCTCCTGCTGATCGAGAAGAGAGAGGACGGCGCCGTCACCAGCCGCCAGATATTGCCGGTCATCTTCGTTCCGCTGACCGGCGGACACTGACACAGAGTGACGGGCGAGGGCGCGGGAGAGGGAACGAACGGCCCGTCCCGTCTCGCCGTCTTCTTCGCCGTGGCGCTGCTCGCGGCCGGCATTCTGGGTTACGAGATCCTGCTCGCGCGCCTGCTGGCGATCGTCCACTGGCACCACTTCGCCTACATGATCATCGCCGTTGCGCTGCTCGGCTTCGGCGCGGCGGGCAGCCTGGTCGCGGTGCTGCAACGCAGACTCCTCGCGCATTTTCGCTGGGCCTTCGGCGGCGCGGCATTGGGCTTCGGGGCCGGGGCGCCCTTGGCCTTCGCCCTGGCGCAGTCACTCCCGTTCAACGCGCTGGAGATTGCGTGGGACCGCGCGCAGCTCGGCTGGCTCTTCGCTCTCTACCTTGTGCTGTCAGTGCCGTTCTTCAGCGCGGCGCTGGCCCTGGCGTTGGCCTTTCGGGCACATGCCGCGCGCGCCGGCGCGCTCTACCGCATGGACCTGGTCGGCGCGGGCCTCGGGGCGCTGGGCATGGTGTTCCTGCTGGACGCCCTGCCGCTCGCCGATGCGTTGCGGGTCGTGGGTGCGCTGGGCGCCGCTGCGGGCGGCGTGGTCCTGCTGACCGGGAACGTCCGCCGGCTCGCGCGAGGCGGCGCACTGCTGGCGCTGTGCGCGGGGCTCACCCTGCCCGCGGCGCTCCCCGATCACTGGCTGCGCCCGCACCCCTCGCCCTACAAGGGGCTGAGCTTGGCGCTGACCGCGCCCGATGCGCGCATCGTCGCAGAGCGTCACGGCCCGCTCGGCTGGCTCGCCGCGGTAGAGAGCCCGCGCGTGCCCTTCCGTCATGCGCCCGGCCTCAGCCTGATGGCGCCGGCCGGCCCGCCGGAGCAGGTCGGGCTCTTCACCGACGGCGGCGCCCCCGGCGCGATCACCCGCGCCGATGCCGACCTGCGTTATCTGGAGGTCGAGACCGCCGCGCTCCCCTACCATCTGGTGGAGCCCCCGCGAGTGCTGGTGCTGGGTGCCGGCGGCGGGGCGGAGGTGCTGCGGGCGCTGCGCCACGGCGCCCGCGCGGTCGATGCGGTGGAGCTGAACCCGGACGTGCTCGCCATCGTGCGCGAGGTGCTGGCGGAGGCGCCCGGAGCCGTGTGGGAGGGAGAGAGCGTCCGCACCCACGTGGCCGACGCCCGCAGCTTCGCGGCGCGCGCCTCCGAACAGTGGGACCTGATTCAGATCGCGCTGGTGGATTCCTTCAGCGCCGCGGCGGCGGGCGTTCACGCGCTCGACGAATCCCTGCTCTACACGGTGGAGGCGTTCGAGACCTTTCTGGATCGTCTTGCGCCGGGCGGCGTACTCGCCGTCACCCGCTGGCTCAAGCTGCCGCCGCGGGATTCGCTCAGGCTGCTCTGGACCGCGCGGAGGGCGCTGGAGGCGCGGGGCGTCGCGGATCCGGCATCGCACCTCGTCATGATCCGCGGCTGGAAGACGACGACACTGGTAATCGGAAACGAGCCCTTCTCCGGCCTCGCGATGGACCGACTGCGTGCCTTCGCCAATGATTATGCCTTCGATCTGGTCTGGCATCCGGGGATCGTCGAGGGCGACGCCAACCGCCACAACCGCCTGGCCCAGCCCGAGTTCTATCGCGGCGCCTCAGCAATACTTGGCCCCGATCCGGAGGGATACGCGGCCCGCTACAAGTTCGCGCTCACGCCCGCGACCGACGACCGGCCGTTCTTCTTCCACACCCTCAAGTGGTCGACCCTGCCCGAGCTGCTCGCGCTGCGTGCGCAGGGCGGGCTACCGCTGATCGAATGGGGCTTCGTGATCCTCGTCGCGACCTTGGTGCAGGCGTTCGTTGCTGCGGCGTTGTTGATCCTGGCACCGCTGCTCGCGCTTCGCGCCCCGCGCACGACGGACGCGCGCCCGCCGGCCCGCTGGCGGGTGGTGCTCTTCTTCGCGTGCCTTGGATTGGCGTTCCTCTTCATCGAAATCGCGTTCATGCAGCGCTTTGCGGTGTTTCTCGGGCATCCGCTCTACGCCATCGCGGTGGTGCTCGCCGGCCTCCTGGTCTTCGCCGGCCTGGGCGCGGGCGCGATCGATCGCCTCTCACGCCTGGCCGGGCGCAGGCCGCCCATCGTGCTTGTCGCAGCCGGGATCATCGCCGTCGGCGGTGCTTATCTGGGGCTGCTACCCTGGGTGTTCGAGGCGGCGCAGGGCTGGCCGACCGCCGCGCGCCTCGCCGTGGCGCTCGCGCTGCTCGGCCCCATCGGCTTCTTCCTCGGGATGCCGTTCCCGCTCGGGCTCAAGGCCCTCGGCGCCCGCGCGCCCGCGCTGGTGCCCTGGGCCTGGGGGATCAACGCCTGCGCCTCGGTGGTGAGCGCCTCACTCGCGACCTTCATCGCGCTCCATGTCGGCTTCACGCCCGTGCTCGGCTGTGCTTTGGTGCTCTATGCCCTGGCCGCTGCGTTCCCGCCGCAGGCGGCGGCCGCCCCGCGATAGCGCCACACACCGGAGAAACCGGCGATGAAGTTCCTCGTGCTGCAGCACATCGATATCGAGCATCCGGGCATTTTCCGCGACTTCATGCGCGCCGACGGGGTCGAATGGGATGCGGTCGAGCTCGACGAAGGCGAGGCGATCCCGCCATTGGAGGGTTACGACGCGCTAATCTCCATGGGCGGGCCGATGGATGTCTTCGAGGAGGAGGAGCATCCCTGGCTCGCCGACGAGAAGGTGGCCATTCGCGAGGCCGTGGCGGAGCGCGACATGCCTTTTCTCGGCGTCTGCCTCGGCCATCAGCTTCTCGCCGATGCGCTCGGCGGCCGGGTGGAGACCATGGCCGAGCCCGAGGTCGGCATCATGACGGTCGATCTCACCGAGGCCGGGCGCGTGGACCCGCTGCTCGCCGGCCTCGATCCGACCGTGACCTGCCTGCAATGGCATGGCTGCGCGGTGACCGTGATGCCGGACGGCGGCGTCAGCCTCGCGTCATCGCCGCTCTGCGCAGTCCAGGCCTTCCGGGTCGGGCGCCACGCCTACGGCTTGCAGTATCACGTGGAACTGACGCCGACGACGGTCAGCGACTGGGGCGCCGTACCGGCCTATCAGGATTCGTTGGAGCGCGCGCTGGGCCCCGACGGTCTCGCGCCGTTCGAGGCCGAGGCCGCGCGGAACATGCCGTCCTTCAACCGGGACGCCCGCATCCTCTACGACAACTTCATGGCGCTGGTGCGCAGCCGTTAGGGAGCGCTTTCCGGCGGCCAGGGCGGCTCCGGCGGCGGCGCGTCGAGAGGGCCGAGCCAGGTAACGTGGCCCATCTTGCGGCCGGCACGGGTTTCTGCCTTGCCGTAAAGATGGAGGTGTGCGGCTGGGTCCGCGGCGAGCGCCGGCCAGCGCTCGACATCGGCACCGATCAGGTTCTTCATGCAGCCGTTGGCCCGCCGTGCCGTGGAGCCGAGCGGCAGGCCGCAGACGGCACGAATGTGCTGCGCGAACTGACTGGTCTCGCAGCCCTCGATTGTCCAGTGGCCCGAGTTGTGGACGCGGGGGGCGATCTCGTTGACGAGCAGCCGGCCGTCGTCGGTGATAAAGAGCTCGACGCAGAGCACGCCCACGTGGTCCGCCGCCTGGGCGATGCGTTTGGCACCCTCCCGTGCGGTCTCCGCGAGGGAGGGGGGGATGCCAGCCGGCGCCAGCGTCACGTCGAGGATGCCGTTCACATGGCGGTTCTCGACGGGATCGAAGCACGCGACCTGCCCGTCCGGCGCGCGGGCCACGATCACCGAGACCTCGCGCTCGATCGGGGCCAACGCTTCCAGGATCGCCGGAAGGCTGCCGAGGGTGTCGCGCCAGGCCATGAGCAGGTCGTCGCCTTCCGTCAGCACGACCTGACCCTTGCCGTCGTAGCCGAGGGTCTGGGTCTTGAGCACGGCGGGCCGGCCGATCCGTGCATCGGCAGCCGCGTTGTCGGCACCCACCTCGACCGCCGCATAGGGCGTCGTCTCCAACCCGAGTCCGCGCACGAAGTCCTTTTCGGCGATGCGATTCTGGGCGACGCGGAGCGAACCCGCGGCCGGTCGGACAGGAACCCGGTCTGCGAGCCGCTCCAGCGCCGATGCCGGCACGTTCTCGAACTCGGTGGTGACGACATCCACCGCCGCGCCGAAAGCATCGAGGGCCGCGTGGTCGTCGTAGGCCGCGACGGTCTCGGCGGCCGAGACCTGCGCCGCCGGGCCGCCGGGCTCCGGCGAGAAGATGTGGCAGCGGTAGCCGAGAGGTGCTGCGGCAATCGCCAGCATCCGGCCGAGCTGGCCGCCGCCGAGGATGCCGATGGTGGCGCCCGGCGCGATCACGGGATCAGGACTGCGGCGTTTCGGCGACCGCCGCGGTCTGCTTGGCCCGCCACTCATCGAGCGCGGCGGCAACCCGCTCGTCGCCGAGGGCGACGATGGCGGCGGCGAGCAGGGCCGCGTTGACCGCGCCCGCGCGCCCGATGGCGACCGTGCCCACCGGCACGCCCGCCGGCATCTGGACGATGGAGAGCAGGCTGTCCATGCCCTTGAGGCTCTTGCTCTCGACCGGCACGCCGATGACGGGAAGCGGCGTCATCGAGGCGGCCATGCCGGGCAGGTGCGCCGCGCCGCCGGCGCCGGCCACGATCACCTTGAGCCCGCGCCCGCGTGCCTCCTCGGCGTAGGCATAGAGCCGCTTGGGCGTGCGGTGCGCGGAGACGATGCGGGTCTCGAACCGGACACCGAGCGCCTCCAGGGTCTCGGCGGCGTGGCGCATGGTCTCCCAGTCCGACTGGCTCCCCATGATGATCCCGACCTGGGCGGTGGCCTCGCTCATGGCGCTCTCCCTTTACGCCTCACAAATCGGGGCGCGGCGTGCTACTTTACCGCCAGCAAGCGGCCGCGGGCAGTGCCGGGGTCGCCTTCACAGCCCTGGCGCGGCGTGCTATAGAGCCGCCCGCTCAGGAATGAAACCCGAATTCTGAGGAAGGGAAGCAGAAATTTGGTTCATGTAGTCGTACGCGAAAACAATGTCGATCAGGCGCTGAAGGCCCTCAAAAAGAAAATGCAGCGCGAGGGAATTTTCCGGGAAATGAAGATGCGCCGCCACTACGAGAAGCCCTCGGAGCGGCGGGCGCGGGAAAAGGCGGAAGCGGTCCGTCGCGCCCGGAAACTCGCTCGCAAGCGCGCCCAGCGGGAGGAATAACCCCCGCCAATTGCGGCCTCTCGACGCCGCGAATTACTCTAGGAAATTTTCACGCCGGGCCGGTTGCCGCGGCGCGGAACTCGTCTGCATTTAAGTGAAACGAGGGGTCAGAGCGACTTTACGATCTCTTCGACCATTTTCTTGGCGTCGCCGAATAACATCATTGTGTTGTCCCGGTAGAACACCGGGTTGTCGATTCCGGCGTAGCCCGGCGCCAGCGAGCGCTTGACGAACAGCACCGTCTTGCAGAGCTCCACATCGAGAATCGGCATGCCCGCAATCGGGCTCTGCGGATCGGTCTTCGCAACCGGATTGACCACGTCGTTGGCGCCGATCACGAGGGCAACATCGGTGTTGGGCATGTCGCTGTTGATGTCCTCCAGCTCGAAGACCTCGTCGTAGGGGACATTGGCCTCGGCCAGCAGCACGTTCATGTGCCCCGGCATACGGCCAGCCACGGGATGGATGGCGTAGCGGACGTCGACCCCCTCCTTTTGGAGCATACCGGCCATCTCGCGTATAGCGTGCTGGGCCTGCGCGACGGCGAGGCCATAGCCTGGCACGATGACGACCGAGCCTGCGTTGCGCATGATGAAGGCGGCGTCGTCGGCGCTGCCCGCCTTGTGGGTGCGGTCGGTCGCGGAGACGGATTTCGAGGAATCGGTGCCGAAGCCGCCGAGAATCACGCTGATGAAGGAGCGGTTCATCGCGCGGCACATGATGTAGCTCAGGATCGCGCCGGCTGAGCCCACCAGGGCGCCGACCACGATGAGCACCGTATTCTCCAGCGTGAAGCCGATACCCGCCGCCGCCCATCCCGAGTAGGAGTTCAGCATCGAGATGACCACCGGCATGTCGGCGCCGCCGATGGGGACGATCAGCAGCACGCCGAAGAGCAACGCGAGGCCGGTCATGGCCCAGAACACGCTCTCCTGCTGCTCGATGGAGAAGACCACGCCTAGCGCAATGATCGCGATGATGAGGGCGAGATTGAGCAGGTGCTGGCCGCGGAAGACCAGCGGCGCGCCGGTCATCAATTCCTGAAGCTTGGCGAAGGCGACGACCGATCCCGTGAAGGTCAGCGCGCCGATCACCACGCCGAAGCACATCTCGATCCGGCTCACCAGTCTGATGTCGCCGGGCGTGCCGATGTGGAAGGTCTCCGGCGCGTAGAAGGCTGCGCCTGCGACCAGCACGGCGGCGAGCCCCACCAGGCTGTGGAATCCGGCCACGAGCTGGGGCATCGCGGTCATGCGGATGCGGAGCGCGATCAGCGTGCCGATGAGCCCGCCGACCACGATGCCGACGCCGACCCACAAGTAGTCTTCGACACCCGGCTGGCCGAGAGTCGTGCCGATGGCGATCACCATGCCGGCAATGCCGAAGATGTTGCCGCTGCGCGCGGTCGCGGGCGACGACAGGCCGCGCAAGGCCATGATGAAACAGACGCCAGCGATCAGATAGAGAATCGCTGCCAGATTGGAGGTCATGGGAGCGCCGCCTATTTCTTCTTCTTGAACATCGACAGCATTCGTTGTGTGACCGTGAATCCTCCGAATATGTTGACGGCTGCGAGGCCGACGGCGACTCCGCCCAATATCTTGGCCAGGACACTGCCCTCGGCGGGTGTCGCCGCCAACAACGCGCCCACGATGATCACGCTCGAAATGGCGTTCGTGACCGACATGAGCGGCGTGTGCAGCGCCGGCGTGACGCTCCACACCACGTAGTATCCGATGAACACGGCGAGCACGAAAACCGTGATGGCAATGACCAGGGGATGCAGTTCGAGCACGTGCTCCACGGTTACATTTCCTCGCCTTCAAGCGCCGGGTTCACCACCGCCCCGTCCTTGGTCAGCAAGGCTCCCCGTATCACCTCGTCCTCCCAGTCGATCTCGAGCGAACGGCTTTCCGCGTTGATCATCGGCTGGATGAAGTTGAACAGGTTGCGTGCATAGAGCGTGCTGGTGTCGACCGGAACCCGCGCCGGATAGTTGGCGTGGCCGATGATGGTGACGCCGTGGCGCACGACCACCTGGTCGTAGGCGCTCAGCGCGCAATTGCCGCCGCTCTCGACAGCCAAGTCCACGATGACCGAGCCGGGCTTCATGTCCTTGACCATCGCCTCGGTGATCAATTCCGGGGCGGGCTTGCCCGGAATTTGCGCGGTGGTGATGCAGATGTCCTGCTTCGTGAGCGTCTCGTGAATCAATGCGGCCTGACGCGCCTTGTACAGATCGCCCATCTCCCTGGCGTAGCCGCCTGCGGTCTCGGCATTGCCGGCGTCGGCATCGACGGAGATGAACTTGGCGCCGAGGCTCTCGACCTGCTCCTTCACGGCGGGGCGCACGTCGAAGGCGGAGACCAGCCCGCCCAGTCGCTTGGCGGTCGCGATCGCCTGAAGACCGGCGACGCCCGCGCCAAGCACGACGACCCGCGCCGGGGCCACGGTGCCGGCGGCGGTCATCATCATCGGCAGAATCCGGCCGAAATGATCGGCGGCGTCGATCACCGCCTTGTAGCCCGCGATGTTGCTTTGCGACGACAGCGCATCCATCGATTGTGCGCGGCTGATGCGCGGGATCAGCTCCATCGCGAAGGAGGTGACTCCGAGTGACGCGTAGCGATCGACCTGCTCGCGCTGTTGCAACGGTGCGAGCAGGCCCACCAGCACCGCATCAGAATTCAAGAGAGAGAGCTCGTCGGCCGCGTTTCCGTCACAGAGCGGAGCGCGGACCTTGGTGACGAGGTCGGCGTCGCCGTAGACGGTCTTTGCGTCGACGACGATGTGGGCACCCGCCTCCGCCAGCACTTCGTCCGACATCTGGGCGCCGGCTCCGGCACCGCTTTCAACCAGCACCTCGACGCCGAGCGCCGTGAATTTCCTGATCGAGTCCGGGGAGGCGGCAATGCGGGTCTCGCCCGGGACGATTTCCTTCGGAACCCCGATCCTCATACGCGCATCGACTCCGCCTGCCCGGGAGCGGCGTCACAATGCCCCGCCCGGTGCGGTTTGCCAAGACCAGCACCGCGCGTTTTCACGGAGGGTTGATTCGGGCCCACAATGCGCATTGCTACCGCGTGTCAGGCGGCCTCGGGCACGCCGCAACGGTCCAGTGCGGCGGCCTGTCGGCGGGTCAGTCGGGCGGCGTCGAAGTCCGCGATCAGCTCCTCGTAGAGCCGATGCCAGTTGAGCTCGGCCTTGAGGTGCAGATAGACCGAGCCGAGGCCGATCGCCGAGCGATCGATCAGGACGAACTCGCGGGGCGGCGTGACGCCGCCGAGGCGCCGGATCTCCCGGTGGGTCTTGGCCGCGACCGCGCCGCCGTAGCGTGCGTTCCCCGATTCGTCGATCAGCCGGGCGCGGTCGTCGATCAGCGGCCCGTAAATGTAATTGGCCCAGATGTTGAGCGCGTCGACCATCTCGTTGGAGAGATCGCTGAAGCCCCATGTCTCGTAGGCGTGCACCGCGAGGTCGCGGTCCTCGTCCCGCACCGCGTAGTAGAGGTCGATAATGCCTTGCACGAAGCGGCTTTCGAACACGCGGATGCAGCCGTAGTCGAGGAGATTGACCGTGCCGTCCTCGCGCACCGTGTAGTTGCCGAGATGCGGATCGCCGTGGAGAACGCCATAGCGGTACAGCGGCACGTACCAGGCGTCGAACATGTGGCGCGCGATGTCGTTACGCTGCTCGGCCGGAGCCTCCTTGAAGTCGAGTAGCGGGGCGCCGTCGAGCCAGTTCATGGTGAGCAGCCGTCGCGTCGAGAGGGCGGCGTCCACCACCGGCACGTGAACGCCGGGATCGTCGCGCAGCATCTCGCCGTAGAGGGCCATGTGGCGGGCCTCGCGCTCGTAGTCGAGCTCTTCGCGCAGCCGCGCCGCGATCTCGGCGTGGATCTCGCCGGTGTCGATGGCCGGATCGTAGCGGGCATAGACGGCGAAGATCAGCTTGAGCTGACGGATGTCGGCCGCCACGGCGGACGCCATGTCCGGGTATTGCAACTTGCAGGCGAGCGCGGTGCCGTCGTGCGCCGTGGCGCGGTGAACCTGGCCGAGAGAGGCCGCGGCCACCGCCTCCGTCTCGAAGTCAGCGAATGCGGAGCGCCAGTCGGGGCCGAGCTCGGCGGCCATGCGCCGCTTGACGAAGCCCCAGCCCATCGCTGGCGCCCGCGACTGGAGGGCGCCGAGGGCGTCGGCGTACTCGTCCGGCAGGCCGCCGGGAATCGTCGACAGCAGTTGCGCGACCTTCATCAGCGGCCCCTTGAGGCCGCCGAGGGCACGCCTCAGGTCCTCGGCATTCCGCTCCCGGTCGGCTGGCAGGCCAAGATAGCGCTGGCCCGCCATGCGCGCAGCGATGCCGCCCACGGAGGTGCCGACCCGCGCGTAGCGGCGCACCCGCCCGGTCAGCCTGTCCTCTTCACGATCCGGCACGAGCGACGCCTCTATGCTTGCCACCCAGGGAACAGGGCCGCGTTGCGGCGCGTCACCCCATTCGATAAATCATACCATCGTCCCTTTCTTCGGCCGTATGAGCGCGGCGGACGCGGCATCGGACGGAGCGAGCACGGACCCGGAGGGGAGCGGAGAGCCCAATGCTGGAGAAATTCGAACGCTACCCGCTGACCTTCGGGCCGACGGCCATCGAGAAGCTGGAGCGGCTCACCGAGCATCTGGGCGGCGCGGTCGAGCTCTATGCCAAGCGCGACGATTGTAATTCGGGCCTCGCCTTCGGCGGCAACAAAATCCGCAAGCTCGAATACATCGTGCCCGACGCCATCGCGTCCAACGCCGACACCCTGGTCACCATCGGCGGGGTGCAGTCGAACCATACGCGGCAGGTCGCGGCGGTCGCCGCCAAGCTCGGCATGAAGTGCCGCCTGGTGCAGGAGAGCTGGGTGCCGTTCGAGGACGCCGTCTACGACCGGGTGGGAAACATCCTGATGAGCCGCGTGATGGGGGCGGAGATCGAGCTGGTCGACGAAGGCTTCGACATCGGAATTCGGGAGAGCTGGGAGCGGGCGCTCGAGGACGTGAAGGCGAAGGGCGGCAAGCCCTATGCCATCCCCGCCGGCGCCTCGGTACACAAGTTCGGCGGGCTCGGCTACGTCGGCTTCGCCGAGGAGGTGCGGGCGCAGGAGGCGGAGCTCGGCATCAGGTTCGATTACATCATCGTCTGCACGGTCACCGGCTCGACCCATGCCGGCATGCTGGTCGGCTTCGCGAAGGACGACCGCGCCGACAGGGTCATCGGCATCGACGCGTCGGGGACGCCGGCGCAGACCCGCGCGCAGGTGATGGAGATCGCCCGCAACACGGCGGCGCTGGTGGAACTCGGCCGCGCCATCACCGACGACGATCTCGTCCTCATTGAGGACTACGCCTATCCCGCCTACGGCGTGCCGTCCGCCGAGACTAACGATGCCATCCGCCTCGCCGCCCGCACGGAAGGGCTGATGACCGACCCGGTCTACGAGGGCAAATCCATGCAGGGCATGATCGATCTCGTGCGGAAGGGGTACTTCCCGGCAGGCTCCAAGATTCTCTACGCCCATCTCGGCGGCGTGCCCGCCATCAACGGCTACAGCTACATCTATCGCAACGGCTAGCCGATATCGGCAGCGCTGCTCATCGATCCCATGCAGGAGGGTGTCATGGCCACTCAACGCGTCGGTGCCTATGTCGAAGTCGCTCCCGGCGTCGACATCTACTACGAGGACGAAGGGGAGGGTCCGCCGCTGGTCCTGATTCCCGGCTGGACCTTCACGACCAGGGTCTTCGACCACCAGTTCGCCGCCTTCTCGGACAGCTATAGGGTGATCTCGTTCGACCCGCGCAGCCACGGGCGCTCGACCGTCACGAGCGACGGCAACAACTACGCCACCCAAGCCGCCGATCTCGCCGCGCTTCTCGAACACCTCGAAGTCGAGAATCCGGTTATTGCAGGCTGGTCTGCGGGCTCGCTGACCGCGTGGCACCATGTCCGCAACCGGGGCACGGACGGCATTCGCGCGCTCGTCTCCATCGACATGCCGCCGCTCGGCATGAGCTACGACAAGAGCGATTGGGTCGAGGGGGCGATCGACGCTCTCGCCGGGTTCTTCCAGGGGGTGCAGACCGCGCAAGGGCAGCGCGGCGTCGTCATCTGGTACGCCGACAACGTGATGATCGAGGGCGAGATGTCGCCGGAGGTGACCGCCTGGATCGTCGAGCAGTCGCTCGCGACGCCGCCGCTCATCGCCGCCAATCTCATCGCCGACGTATGCTTCGCGAACTATCTGGAAGAGGCGAAGCAGGTGGACGCGAGCATTCCGTCGATCTTCTACGTCGCCGATCACTGGGCCGAGACCGCCAAGCCGTTCCTGGCCAAGCACTGCCCCAATTCGCGCGTCGAGGCCTTCGGCGGCCATATGATGTTTTGGGAGTATCCGGAGCGGTTTAACGAGAGTCTTTCGGAGTTCCTCTCAGCTCTCTGATCCCAGCGGGGCTACCGTTCGACGATGGTGACGTTGCTGATCCAGCGCTGCTTACGCCGCGCGAGCCGGCCGGGCACGTCCTCCGCCTCGTAGTCGGCGATGGGGACGGACGCTCGGTCCACGTCGAGCGGCGGCTCCAGCAGGTTTGAGTTCAGCACCGAGTAGAGGCGCCCCTCCATCTCGCACACCGCCGCGGCGATGACGCCGCAGCGGCCGCAGACGAGAAAGGTCGCAGTCTCGTGGCCGAAGGCATAGCGGCTCACGCGGTCGGTCTCGGCCAGCGTGATCGTGAGGCGGCCGGACGGCGCCGAGACGTAGAGGCTGCCGTGCTTCCGGCAGAAGCTGCAGCCGCAATGGCGCGGGGAGAGGGGGGTGTCGTCCTCGACCTCAAGCGCGACGCCGATCGCGCCGCAATGACAGGCGCCTTCCAAAGTCTTTGCCACGGAAAATTCTCCCTTCGCCGTCACGGCGCCTTCGCGTCGACCCGCGACACGTCACTTGCGCAGCGTCGCGCAATCGCCGTATGCCCGTAAAGCCGACAGTCACGGACAGGGAGCCATCGATGAGCCGCGACGACGCAAGGGGCGCGTCCACGCCCACCTACACCATGGGCTACGGCCCCGAATTCCAGAAAATGCTTGAGCGCAGGAACGCGGCGGACTGCGCCGCCCATCTGCTGCCATACCTCAGACCCGGCATGCGCCTGCTCGACCTCGGCTGCGGCCCTGGCACGATTTCGGTGGGGCTGGCGGCTGCCGTCGCGCCCGGCGCGCTGCATGGCATCGACATGGAGGCCTCCCAGATCGAGATGGCCAACGCAGCCGCCAAGGCCGGCGGGCACGGCAAAGCGGTCTTTCAAGTGGGCGATGCAACCGACCTTCCCTTCGAGGACGCGTCCTTCGACGTGGCCCACTGCCACGCCCTGCTCAACCATGCCCCCGACACGCAGGCGGTGCTCGCCGAGGTCAAGCGCGTGCTGAAGCCCGGCGGACTCTTCGCCGCGCGGGAGGTGATCGGCGACTCATCACTCTTCGAGCCGGCGTTCGAAATGGGGATCAGCGGGTGGTCGACGTTCCTCAAGATGCTTGCGGCCAATGGCGGCCACCCGCAGATGGGCAAGGAGCTGAAGCGCGCTCTCTTCGATGCCGGTTTCACGGACATCCACGCGACCGCGTCCTTCGAACCCTACAACACGGCCGACGACCTCGCGTTTCTGCGGGGCTTGATCATCGGCTGGTTCTTTGCGCCAACGACCATGGAAGCGGCCATCAAGCATGGTCTCGCGAGCGAGGAGCAGTTCGAGGCCTGGCGTCAATCCCTGGAGGAGTGGGTGAAGGAGCCCGGCGCCTTCGCTGCGTTCGCCTGGGGCGAGGCGATCGGGCGGAAGCCCTGACCTCACCCGTTCAGTTCAGCGTCACGCGGTAGTTGCCGAGAGCGTCGATGACGGCGTTGGCGTCCTCGGGCACGAGGACGGTGGTGGTGGCTTCCTCGACGATGGCGGGGCCTACGACCCGCGTACCGGGCGTGAGGTCGTTGCCGCGATAGACCGGAACTTCCTCGGGCGCGCCCCGGCCGGGCAGGTGAACCCGGCGCGTGCCGTGGGGCTCCGGCGCCTGCACTGCCCCCGAGCCTTCTGCCGGTGCGAGGTCCGCGGCGGCCGGGCCAATGGCGCGCACCTTCCAGGTGGTGAACTCGACCAGGTCGTTCTCGTTCTTGATGGTGTAGATGCGCTCGTGCATCCGGTGGAAGCCCTCGGCGAGCCCTTCCACGTCATCGGCGGCGAGCGCGCCGTCCGTGGTTCCGAACGGTACCTCGATCTCCCATGACTGGTACTGGTAGCGGCCGAGATAGGCGTACTCGAAGCGCTGGTCGGCCTCGGCGATGCCTGCGCGGGCGAGGAAGGCGCGGCCCCGCTTCACCAGCGTGGCCAGCACCCGGTTGACGCCGTCTGCGTCGAAGCGCACGGCGTCGGTTACCAGAGTCGCGGTCTCCTCCCACACGATGTCGGAGATGAGGCCGCCGAAGGCGCTGAGCCCTGCGGAGAATTTCGGCACCATGTAGCCCCTGATGCCGAGCACCCGCGCCATCTGGCCCATGTGGATGGCGGTGGCGCCGCCGCCGGCCACGAAGTAGCTCTCGCGCGGGTCGATCCCCTCCTGCACGGTGATGTCCTCGATGGCGGCGATCATGGTGTGATCGACCGTGCTGGCGATGGCGCGGGCGGCGGCCGCAAGCTCGATGCCGAGCGCATCGGCGATGGTGCCCACAGCCCGCTCCGCCGCCTGCTTGTCGAGGCGCATCCTGCCGCCGAGGAAGTACTCGGGGTCGATGATGCCGAGCACCACGTCGGCGTCGGTGACCGTGGGCCGCGTGCCGCCGAGGCCGTAGCAGGCGGGGCCGGGGTCGGCGCCCGCGCTCTCCGGCCCGACGCGGAGCAGACCGCCGGCATCGACATGGGCGATGGAGCCGCCGCCGGCGCCCACCGAGCGCACGTCCACCTTGGGGATGCCCAGCATGTCGAACTCGGTCAGCATCGCCTCGGGCGAGATCACGAGCTGGCCGTCGCGCACAGCCGAGACATCGAACGAGGTGCCGCCCATGTCGACCACCACGAGATCGGGCGCGTCTGCGAGCTTGCGCGCCGCGACCGGCGCCAGCGTCGGCCCCGACATGACGCTGTAGATCGGCCGCTCGGCGATATCGTCCGGCGGCATCATGCCGCCCAGGCAATTCGCGATCATCAGCTCGTTGGCGTAGCCGCCCTCGCGCAGGCCCCGGTCGAGCGCGTGGACGTAGGCGCTCACCACCGGGCGCAACGCGGCGTCGATGGCGGCGGAGACCGCGCGGCGGTATTCGCGGGCGATTGGGTTGAGCCGGTGGCTGAGGGTCACCGGAACATTGGGCCAGGCGTCGCGCACGATCTCGCCCACGCGCCGCTCGTGGCTGCCGTTTACCACCGACCAGAGCAGGCAGACCGCGACCGCCTCCACGCCGAGCTTGCGGAAATCCTCGACCGCCGCGCGCACGTCGTCTTCCTGCAGCGCCGTGTGTTCCGCGCCGGTGGCGTCGATCCGCCCGCGCACGCCGCGGGTCCGGATCCGGGGCACGAAGGGCTCGGGGTAGGTGAGGCGCCACTGGAACGGCGGCTTGCGGGGCGCTTCGCGCAGCGTGAGGATATCGCGAAAGCCGTGGGTGCAGATCAGCCCGACGCTCGCGTGCTTACCCTCCAGCAGCGCGTTGGTGGAGACCGTGGTGCCGTGGACGATGCGCGCCACCCGCGCCATGAAATCAGAGAGGCCAAGCCCGTAGCCCTCGGCCGCGAGGCCGAGCGCGTTCATGAACCCCTGCTCGAACGCGGCGGGGGTGGACGGCGTCTTGAAGATGCGGAGGCGCTGGTCCGGGTCCGAGACGACACAGTCGGTAAAGGTGCCGCCGATATCGATACAGACCCGGTAGTCGCCGGGCGGGGGCGCAGCGGCCATCTAGGTCTCGGCCCCGCCGTTGCGCGCCTGCCGCAGCCGCGCGGTCTCGCCCGGGTCCACCTCGTGCCGGATGCCGTCGGCGGCGAGGCCGAGCGAGACGGCGTAGACATCCTCCGCCTTCTCCGGGCTGAGCCAGCCGTTGTCCACCGCGCGCGCGACCGCCGCCGGATCGCGCCGGGCGGGATCGCCGTAGCCGCCGCCGGCGGTGGTGACGAAGCGGAACATCTCGCCGGGCGCGCAGCGCTCCTCGTGGAAGGAGGGGAGGGTGACGAGGGCGCCATCGGCGCCGCGCTTCTGGTTGACCGAGGGCGTGCCGTCGCTGCCGCCGCGCACGCCCTTGGACGGGTAGGTGTCGCCGTCGCTGCAATAGACCGCGGTCATCTCGCCCGCGACGGGGCCGTAGACGGCGAGCGTGCCGGGCGCGCCGTCCCACTCGCCGTGGCCCAAGGTGTCGATGGCGAGCTCCCGGCACTCGAAGTGGATGGGGAACATGCTCTCGTCCACCTCGGTGGGGGAGAGGATCTGCATGCCGCCATCAACCGGGCCGCCGAAGGTAACCCAGCCGTCGTGCCCCGGCAGCCCCGGCCCGCCGCCGAAGCCGATGAACATCTGGTTGACGTAGGTCTGGCCGTCGCGGCGCGGATCTTCGCCCGAGATCACGGCGAGACCCAGGGCCTGTTGGTAGCCGCCCTCGGCCATGCCGTGCGTCGGCCCGATCTGGGCGAAGCAGCAGGAGACCGCGTTGACCAGCCGGTCGGTGACGTTGGTGGTGGCGACCGAGGTGCCGACCGGATAGCGCGGCCGGCCGACGATGCAGCCATCGCGCAGCAGCACCCGGATGCGCCGCGCGCTGCCCTCGTTGTGCGGGATGGTGTGGTCGATGTTGTAGAAGACGCCGGCGCGGCAGGCGGCGATGGAGCAGGTCTCGCTCAGGTTCAGCCCGCCGGGGATGCAATCGATATTGTCGCGCACGTCCACCGTGATTGTCGCCGCGTCGGGGTCGACCGTCACCTGCGCCCGGACCGGAATGCCCTCGTCGGCGACGCCCGGCAGTGGGTCGTGCCGGTTCTCGTAGGACCAGGTGCCCGCCGGCAGCGTCCGGATGGCGGCGGCGGCGCGGCGCTCGCCGTAGGCCATCCAGGCCTCGACGAACGCGGCGATGGTCTCCGGCCCGTACTTCTCCACCAGCTCCTTGATCCGGCGCTCGGCGGTGCGGCAGGCGCCCACCTGCGCCAGATAGTCGCCGTACCAGAGGTCGGGCACCCGCACCTTGATCTTGGCCATGCGGATGATGTCGCGGATTTCCTTGTAGCCCCGCTCCACCCGCACGCCGGGGAAGTGCAGGCCTTCCTCGAAGATGGTCTTGGCGTAGGGCAGGTAGGTGGACGGGATCGGCGCGCCGACATCGGCGTGGTGGGCGCGCGAGACGGTCCAGAAGAGTGGCTTGCCGTCGAAGAAGACGGGCACGCAGAGCGTGAGGTCCGCGTGGTGGGTGACGCCGGTGTACGGGCAGTTGTTGAGGAAGGCGTCGCCCTCCTCGATGTCGTCGAAGAGCTCGGTGAGCGGCCGGGTGGTGAGGTCGATGGCTGCCGCGTGCACGGGGATACACTCCTCGATGCAGACCAGCCGGTGGTCGTAGGTGAGGATGGCGCAGGACATGTCGCGCGCGATCTTGATGACGCCCGACTTGCTCGCGCGCAGCACGCCGTTGCTCATCTCGCGCAGGATCGCGCCGAAGCGGCTGGAGAGCACCGAGAGCAGCATCGGGTCGAAGTCCGGCGCTGCGGCCGACATGGCATCGCCGCCGACGGTGATCGTGTCCGATTCGGAGTAGGGCAGGTCTTCCATGGCGGCAATTCCCGAAGGCCCGGCGCGGGCTCGGCCGGGCGCCAGCGAGAGTGCCAAATTCACGCGCTGCCGTCCATCGGCAGGCCGGCTGCGCGCTGACCGGAACCGGGATTCGGCGGGCTAACGTTGGATCGTGCGGGCTAGATACGGTGCTCCGTCCGGACCGAGCCGTGGTAGACGATACGGCGGTGATTGAGTTCCGTGCGCTTGTGGCACGCGACCGCGACCGGATCGAAGTCGCAGGCCGGCGTCGGCTCGTGCTCGAAGTAGCCGAACCGATCCTCGCCTCTGACCAGGGTCGCGCTGTCCCAGTCGGCCAGGGTCTGACGCGTGTCGGGCGGCATGTAGCGAATGGCGATGCCAATGCGTCGGTCGTCGCTGCGATTGGGGTGAGAGGCATGCGCGAGGCGGTACGAGAAGAGCGCCGCCTCACCGGTGGCGACTTCCATGTTGACGGCACGGGCTTCGTCGATCCCCGCGCTGATCTCCTGGCCGCGGGAGAGCATGTTGTCGTCGTGCCAGGTCTCGCGGTGCGGCAGCCTGGGGCCGCGGTGGCTGCCGGGCATGAAGCGCATGCAGCCGCTCGCCACCGTCGCCGGCGAGAGGGCGATCCAGGCGCTGACCAGGTGGTCCGTATCCAGGCCCCAGTAGTTGCTGTCCTGATGCCAGGAGACGTACTGGGGCGAGCGCGGCTCCTTGATCCACCACTGGCTGGTCCAGCACAGGATGTCGGGGCCGATGAGGTCCTCCACCGCATCGAGCAGGCGGGGATTGCGGACCAAGTCCGTCATCCAGCGCAGGAGCAGGTGGCCCTTGATGCGAAATGCGTCCTTGCGAGGCCCTCCGCGTTCCGCCTCCAACCGCTCCAGCGCGCCGCGCATCGCGGCCGCTTCCTCCGGCTCGAGCAGGCCGAACGGCGCGCAATAGCCGTCCCGTCCGTACTGCGCGACCGCAGACTCTGTCAGCACTTTGGGCATGGCCCTTCTTTCTCCGGTATCGGCGCGCGGCGCAACCCTCGTGAACACCTGCAGGCCCGGCGTCTCGATGGGCTACGGGCCTGGGGAGGGTAGAAGAGCCGCTAGACTAGGTTGCGCAGGGACGCGAGGTCGAAGGCGTCGTCCACGTCGAGCCAGTGGCCGGTGACGTAGAGCACGTCGATGGCCGCGCCCTGGGCGACGAGGCGGGCCAGGAGCTCCGGCAGGTCGGCGGAATCGAGGCTGCCGTCCTTGCTCATGGCATCCAGCGCGCCCCGCACCAGGGTGGCGCCGTGCTCGCTCAGCTTGGTGAGGCCGATGAACTCGCCGTGGGCGGACTCAGGCTCCGCCGCATCGCTCCCGATCGCCTCCAGCGTCACGCGCTCGTCGTCGAGGTAGCTGCCGGTGAAGGGGCGCGAGCAGCGCACCCAGTCGACCGCGCGGTCGGGTGAGCGGGCACTGTCGCTGCGCCGCCGGGCATCGACCACCGTCACGATGTCGCCTTCGGCGGCGAGAAGCCCGTCAAGCACGTGCCGGCGAAACAGGATGTCGCCGTAGGAGACCAGGCACGGCCCGTAAAGCCGGTTGTGGGCGCAGGCGAGGGAGGCGGCCTCGCCGGTCTCGTCGTAGCGGTCGTTGTCCACCGACTCGATGCCGGCGAGATCGATCGCCTCCTTGCGGTAGCCGCGCACCACGGTCACGTCGCGCAGGCCGCTCCCGGTCAGCGTTCGGACCAGGCGTTGAAGCAGGGGCTCGCCGCGCACGTCGATCATGCACTTCGGGCGCCGCTCGGTGAGCGGGCCGAGCTCCTCGCCGCGCGAGGCCGCGAGCAGGATGGCGCGGGGGCCGCCGGCGGCGGCGAGGTAACGGGCCTCGGCCGCGGCAAGCTCCTCCTGGCCGGTGAGCGCGAACACCTCCCGCACCGGCGCGATCTCTTCCTCGACGGCGACGAGCGATTCGCTCTCCTTGATGGCCTGACACACCGAGCGCATGGCGGACACCGCGGCCCGCATGTTGTGGTTCGCCCAGATCACCATGGAGACGCCGGCGTCGCGGAAGGTCTGCGTCGGCGTGCGGTGATACATGGTCGGCACGATCACCACCGGCGCACGGCCGCCCCAGGATTCGCAGAAGCCGGTGATCTCGTCGGCAGTCGCCTTCTTGGAGTGGATCAGCACCGCGTCGGCGCCGGCCTCATGGTAGGCCTCGGCGCGGCGCAGCGCCTCCTCCATGCCCCAGCCGGCGATCAGCGCCTCGACGCGGGCGACGAGCTGGAAGTCGTCGTCGCTCTGGCTGTCCTTGCCCGCCTTGATGCGGCCGCAGAATTCCTCGACATCCGCCAGCGGCTGGTTCTCACCGATGAAGGAGTTGGTCTTGGGGAACAGCTTGTCCTCGATGCAGACCCCGCCGATGCCGCGCTGGCAGAGCTTCCGCACCAGGCGGCGGACGTTGTTGAAGTTGCCGTAGCCGGTGTCGCCGTCCACCAGGATGGGGATCGTGGTGGCGTCGGCCATGAACTCCAGCACCTCCAGGACCTGGGTCCAGGAGGCCTCGTTGTTGTCGCGCACGCCGAGCGCTGCGGACATGGAGAGGCCCGAGGCCCAGATGCCCTCGAATCCGGCCTCTTCCACGATCTTGGCGGAGAGGCCGTTATGCGCCTCCATGATGAAGGAGAGCGCAGGGGCCTGCAGCAGGGCGCGCAGACGCCCGGCCTTGGAGGCCGGCTCGCTCTGCGCCTCGGCGCTGCCGATGGGTAGTCTCGCCGCCATGAGAAATCGCCGGTTCGCCGCCCGTTCGTCCATGAACCTGACGTATCGCGGTGATATAAAAGGGTAACGACAAGCCGGTGCCGATGCAATGCGGCGCCCTGAACCCTGCCCTCATTGGGAGTGCGACGCGCACCGGCGCACCGCCCACGATGCCGAGGCTGCGACCGCCGCGGCGTCTCCCGACACGACCGACAAAGACGGAGCCGCATGTTACCCGCCGATCACGATGCCAGTCGCGACCCCATCGCCTTCATCGACCTGGATGCGCAGTACCGGCGCCTCAAGGCCGATATCGACGCCGCCATCGCGCGGGTGCTCGAAGACGGCCGTTTCGTCCTGGGCCCGGCGGTGGCGGAGCTGGAAACGGCGCTCGCCGCGCGCGCCGGCGTCGCCCACGCGGTCACCTGCGCGAGCGGCACCGACGCCCTCCAGATCGCGTTGATGGCTGAGGGCATCGGGCCGGGCGATGCGGTCTTCGTCCCCGGTTTCACCTTTCCCGCGACGGCGGGCGTGGTGGCCCTGGTAGGAGCGACGCCGATCTTCGTCGACGTGGCGGAGGAGAGCTGCATGATGGACCCCGCCGACCTTGCGGCGCGCATCGACCGCGTGGCGGCGGAGGGTCGGCTCGCGCCCAGGGCGGTGATCGCGGCGGACCTGTTCGGCCAGGCGGCGGACTACGACGCGCTCGCGCCGCTCACCGCCGAGCGGGGCCTGCTGCTGATCGACGACGCGGCCCAAAGCTTTGGGGGAGCGAGCGGTGGCCGGCCGGTGGGCGCGCTGGCCCCGGCCACCACCACCAGCTTCTATCCGGCCAAGCCCCTCGGCGGCTATGGCGATGGCGGCGCGCTCTTCACCGACGATGCGGCGCGGGCGGCGCGCTGGCGCTCGATCCGCCAACACGGCCAGGGCGAGGGCAAGTACGACATCGTTCGGGTCGGCCTCAACAGCCGCCTCGATACCCTTCAGGCGGCGGTGCTTCTGGTCAAGCTCGCCGCCTTCGATGCCGAGATCGACGCGCGGGAACGGGTCGCTAGAGCATACGATTCTGTGCTGGCTGGGGCGGTCGGGCTGCCGGGACGACTGCCGGGGCGGCGCTCGACCTGGGCGCAGTACACCGTCCGGCTGGAAGCGCGCGATGCGGTTCAGGCGGCGCTGGCGGAGCAGGGGATCCCGACCGCAATCCACTACCCGGTGCCGATGCACCTGCAACCGGCCTATCGTGATTACGGCGAGGGCCCCAGCTCGCTGCCGGTGAGTGAGCGCCTGAGCCGGCAGGTGCTGTGCCTGCCGATGCATGCTGACCTCGGCGATGCGACGGCCATGCGTATCGCACGCGCGGTGCGGGACGCGACGACGGGGTGACGACGCGCCGCCACCGTCATGAGTCAGGAACCAGCACACGCGACGGTGACCCGATGGGACATCGTGCTGATGGCCCTGGGCGCCGGCATCCTCGCCGGCTTTCAGGTCGGCAAGGTGCCGCCGGCCCTGCCGGTGCTGCGCGAGACCCTGGGTCTCGATCTCGTCACCGCAGGCTGGCTCACCTCGATCTACTATGCGATCGGCGCCGCCGTCGGCGTCGCGGTCGGGCTGCTCTCCGACCGCGCCGGCCCGCGCCGGCTGATGCTGGCGGGTGTGGCCTTCCTCGGTGCGGGCAGCCTGATGGGCGGGCTGGTGAGCGGCAGCGCCTGGCTGCTGGTCGCGCGCTTCATCGAGGGTTTTGGGTTCGTGGGCGTCACGGTGACCGCGCCCAAGCTGATCGCCTCGGCGGCGCGGCCCCGCGACTACGGCCTCGCCTTCGGCATCTGGGGCGCCTACATGCCGCTCGGCATGGCAATCGCCATGCTCATCGCGCCGGCGCTGCTCGATGCCATCGGCTGGCGGGGCTTCTGGCTGGTGAGCGCGGCGCTGGTCGCGCTCTTCATGGCAGCGCTCGGCTGGAGCCTGCACCCCAGGCGCTGGCCGGTCGCTTTCGACGCCCAGGCGCTGGATTGGCGCGGCGTGGGGGAGACCCTGGCACGGGCTGCGCTCTGGCTCTTCGGCCTCTCGTTCGCCTTCTACACGCTGCAGTGGTTCGCCATCACGGCTTGGCTGCCCACCTTCCTGATCGAGACGCAGGGGCGCAGCGCGGCCGGCGCGGCGATCTGGGGCGCCATGGTGGTGGCGGCCAACGCCCTCGGCAACTTCGCCGCCGCTTGGCTGATGCACCGGCGGGTGCCGCGCTGGCTGCTGATCGGGATCGCCTACTGCGCCATGGGCGGCTCTTCCGCCGGGGTCTTTCTCTCCGGCACGCCTGGCGATCTCAAGATCGTGCTGGCCTTCGTGTTCAGCGGCGTCGGCGGCCTGCTGCCGGCGGCGGCGATCGCGGGTGCCGCTGCCCATGCGCCGCGCGCCGCCTTCGTCGCCATGGCGAGCGGCTTCGTGGTGCAGGGTGCGGCGATCGGCAGCCTGCTCGGCCCTCCGGTGATGGCCGCTGCGGTCGAGGGTCTCGGCAGTTGGGCTGCCTCCTGGTGGGTGATGCTCGCGGTCTCGGGCGCCGGCCTCGGCCTCGTGGCGGGCCTGATCGCAACCGACCGCCGCCCCTGCATCTGATGCCGTTCGGCTTTAGCGAGGCCTTCTGCTCGATGCGACAGCGCGGGGTGGCCGTTGACAGACCCGTGTGCCGCGTCCATTGATCGTATCGACATTCGCCGCGACGACCCGACTGGATTTCAACATGCTGACCTTCACCGAAGAAATTCTGCTTCTGCTGCTGGACGACGACGACGGCACGTTTGTGCCGATCCCGAACGCCAACCTCGGGTGTGCCATCGGGGGCGCCGTGCTGATGGACCTGGCGTTCGCCTATCGCATCGACACCGACCCGAAGGCACTCGTGGTTAACGATCCGACGCCGACCGGCAACCCCATGCTCGACGACACGCTCGCGAAGATCGCGGCACAGGGGAGCGAGTCGGATACGCGGACCTGGATCAGGGTGCTCTCGGTCGAAGACGCGCCCGCCATTCGCGAGCAGGCGCTGGAGAGCCTCGTCGCGCGCGGCATCGTGCAGGTGCGCGAAGAAAGGGTGATGTGGGCGTTCCGCACGCGCCGCTATCCCACGATCGACGGCAACGTGGAGCAGGAGGTCAAGCTGCGGATCGGGGAGGTGCTGTTCTCCGAAGATATTCCCGATCCCCGGGATGTCGCCCTGATCGGCCTGGTGGATGCCTGCGATATTCTGGACGAGATCTTCCCCAGCAAGGACATGGAGCAGTGCCGCCCGCGCATCGATCAGTTGCGAAAGATGGACCTGATCGGCCGCGAGCTGGCGAACGCGATTTCCGACATCGAGCATACCGTTGCGATGGCGCTCTCGGGCGCGCCTTACTGAGCAAGACAAAGCCAGACACTGACGCCGGGGCCTGCGTCGACGGCCACTCTTGCAACGTTATTCTGTAGTGTTATAATATTTCATATCGATTGCCCTTCCTTCGAGCGACCCTAACCACCAGCGATGGAGTGGTGACATGCGCTACAAGATGCTCCTTGGCACGACTGCGATGACCGCTGCGGTCGCGGCGATGGCGGTCTCCCTGGCACCGCCTCCGGCACAAGCTCAGTCGGACGACGATACGCCGATGGCCGCCATCCTTGCCGTCGAGATCGCGACCCTGCGGGAGCAATACGAGGCGCGCATCAGAGCGCTGGAAGAGCAGGTCAGGGCGCTGCAGTCCGGCTCCGCCGGCGAGATGGCCGACCATGACGATCACGGCCACGACGACCACATGGACGACGACCACGGTCACGATGAGGGAATGGCTGAGCACGACGACCACGGGGCCATGCTCGAGCCCCAAGTCGGCGTGGTGCTTAGGGGCATGTTCACGTCCTACTCCGCCGAAGACTCGGAGATTGCAGGCTTCCAACTCGGCCACGAGAGCGAGCGCGCGGCGGAGGGCTTCTCGGTCGGTCATAGCGAGTTGAGCGTGTCGAGCGATGTCGGTACGGCGGCTCGCGCCAGTCTCGTGCTCGGCATCGGCGCGCACCCCGGCGAGCCGGCAGAGCTTGAGCTCGAGGAGGCCTACGTCCAGACCCTGCCGAGCTCGGACCTGCTCGAGGCAGTCACCGTGACGGCAGGCCGCAAGCTGTGGTCGTTCGGCTACCTCAACGAGCGCCACGCGCACGAGGACGACTTCGCCGATCGCCCCTTGCCTTACCGGGCCTTTCTCGACAACGGCTTCAACGACGACGGCATCCAGCTTTCGCTCGCGTTGCCCGGTGACGTCCGCACGGAGATTGGCGGCGGTCTCTTCCGCGGCGACGATCAACCGTTCGGCGGGTCCGACAACGGGCGCCGGGCGCTCTCGGCCTATGCGCGGGTCGGCGGCGACATGGGGCAAGACTCGTCTTGGCGAATCGGCGCGTCCGTCTTGAGCGGAGAGGTCGTGGGCGGCGCCGGCGGCCACGCGCACGGCCACGACGACGAGCACGAAGACGATCACGCCGACGACGACCACGACGACGACCACGACGACGACCACGACGACGACCACGACGACGATCATGCCGACGAGCACGAAGACGATCATGACGACGAGCACGACCACGCCGACGAGGACTTCGCGCCGTCGGACTTCTTCTCCAGCGGCGTGTTCAGCGGTGACCGTGCGCTGTTTGGGACCGATTTCCGCTTTGCCTGGGCGCCGACCGGCAATGCGAGGCAGAGCCAGCTGATCTTCCAGGGCGAGTACCTCTGGCAGACGGACGACGGCGTCTACACGCTGGAGGACGATGCAATGGAGGAGCACGAGCTGACGACCGACGGCAGGAGCGCCGGCTGGTACGCGCAGGCGGTCTACAAGTTCGCGCCTCAGTGGCGGATCGGCGCGCGCTATGCGCGTCTCAGCCCGTCAAGCGCGGCGCACATCGATCACGACCCGAGCGCGCTCGCCGTCATGGGCGACTGGACCAGCGACCGCTTCGGGCAGCTGCGCCTGCAATACAACCGGGAATCGCTGATGTCAGGCGCGGAGGACGATCAGGTGATCCTGCAATACACGGTGAGCCTGGGCGGCCACGCCGGTCACGACCACTAGGAGGCACCGCGGCGCCGCGACGCTGGAGGGTAACACGGGCATCGACTAGCATCCGGGCGAGGGCTGATCCCGTCGGGTGCTTGCCATGATCCTCGTGACCGGAGCGACCGGAACCACCGGCAGCCCGACCGTCGCGCAGCTGCGTGCGACGGGCCGGCCGTTCCGGATCATGAGCCGCGACGTGGCGCGCGCGAGGCGGCAGTTCGGCGAGGACCTCGACTATGTCGAAGGCGACTTCGCCGAGCCCCGGACCCTCGACGCCGCGTTCGAGGGGATCGAGACCCTCTCGCTGCTCTGCGCCTTCTCCGAAGCGATGGTCGAGCTGGAGCTGAACGCGGTGGAGGCCGCCAAGCGCGCGGGCATCCGCCGCATCGTCAAGATGTCGGCGATCAAGGCCGCGCCCGACGCGCCCACCACCATCCGCCGCTGGCACGGGGAGATCGAGCAGCGCATCGACGAGAGCGGCATCCCCCGCACCCACCTCTGGCCCAACGCTTTCATGCAGAATTTCCGGCGCTTCGCCCCGCTCATTCGGGAGCGCGGCGAGTTCTACGCGCCGGTGGGGGACGCCCGGATCTCGCTGGTGGAGATCGAGGACGTGGCCGCCGTGACGGTCGCGGCGCTGGCGGACGACGGGCACGATGGCGAGACCTACGAGATCACCGGGCCGGAGGCGATCTCCTATGCGGAGTGCGCGGCCATCCTCTCGGAGGAGCTAGGCCGGGAGGTGCGCTACGTCTCCGTCAGCGACGAGGATGCGCGGGCTGCGCTGGTCGAGGCGGGCATCGGGCCCAAGGCGGCGCATGCACTGGTCGAGATCGACGGCCTGTTCCGCACGGGCTTCGGCGCGCCGGTGACCGACGTGGTCGAGCGTGTGACCGGGCGTGCGCCCCGTGACTTCCGCACCTTCGCCCGCGAGAACGCGGCTCTCTTCCGATAGGGCGGCGCGGCCGATGAGCGACACCCCCTACCCCCGCGACATGGTAGGCTACGGCCGCAGCCGGCCGCATCCGCGCTGGCCGGGCGATGCGCGCATCGCGGTACAGTTCGTCATCAACTACGAGGAGGGCGCGGAGAACAGCATCCTCCACGGCGATGCGGGCTCGGAGACGCTGCTGACCGAGTTCGGCTTCGCCGAGCCCCGCATCGGCGAGCGCGCGCTCCCCATCGAATCGATGTACGAGTTCGGCAGCCGGGTCGGCTTCTGGCGCCTCCATCGTCTGTTCACGGAGCGCGGCGTGCCGGTCACGATCTTCGGCGTCGCCATGGCGCTCGCCCGCAACCCGGAGGCGGTCGCCGCGATGGTGGAGGCGGATTGGGAGATCGCGAGCCACGGCTATCGCTGGATCGACTATCACGCCGTGCCCGAGGCCGAGGAGCGCGCGCATATCGGGAAGGTGATCGCGATCCAGCAGGCGCTTACCGGCACGCGCCCGCTCGGCTACTTCCTCGGCCGCCGCAGCCCCAACACCGTGCGGCTCGTGGCGGAGGAGGGGGGCTTCCTCTACAGCCAGGATTCCTACGCCGACGAGTTGCCCTACTGGGTGGAGGAGGCCGGACGGCGCCTGCTGATGGTCCCCTACACGGCGGACCACAACGACCACCGCTTCGCGACCGCGCCGGGCTTCGACTGGGGCGAGCCCTTCTTCGCCTACCTGCGCGATGCCTTCGACGTGCTCTACGAGGAGGGCGCCGAGCAGCCCGGTATGATGAGCATCGGCCTGCACAGCCGGCTGGTGGGCCGGCCGGGGCGCTTCGCCGCGCTCAGGCGCTTCGTCGACCACGTGCTGGCCCACGACCGCGTGTGGCTCTGCCGCGGCATCGACATCGCCCGCCACTGGCGGGCGAGGGGGGACGGGCCGTAGATCCATGTCGTCGCTAGTGTGCTGTTCGAGAAGTTTCAATCCATCTGCGCCGCACCCCCACACGTCATGGCCGGGCTTGTCCCACTGCTGTCCGGTTTAGCTTGGGTGGACAAGGTGCATGGCTTGGATTCAACAACCCACCTCTGTCCCCGCGCCAGGACGCGGTTCCTGATGATGCACGTAGCCCGACCTGTTTGCCGAACCCCCTTACAGTGTTCGAGCACGCGTAACTACCCAGGTACCCCGCCGCCAGATCTGAGTGCGTGCTGATGTTGGTCGCCGCCGGTGCCGTTTGGCCGTCGGCGCATCGATGATCTGCCCCTTGACTGTATAGGCGCGCTCGCCTATGGGTTGCTCTCTCGCATGAGAGGAGCAGCCGGTGGGGTATTTCGGATCGAAGGCGACGACCGGTCTGAGCCAGGCGCTGATTGCGCTGATGCCCCCGCACTCTGTCTATATCGAGAGCCACTTGGGGGGCGGGGCGCTGATGAAGCGCAAGCCTGCGGCCGTGCGCTCGATCGGGATTGACCGCGACGAGCGGGCGCTTGAGTCCTTCGACTGTGGCTACCCGGTGGAGTTGGTGCACGGCTGCGCCCACTCCTTTCTGGCCTCGTTCCCGTTCCTGGGCCCGGAGCTGGTCTACAGCGATCCGCCCTATCTGCACGCGACCCGGCGTTCGTCGCAGCGCTACCGCTTCGAGTACGAGGAGGCCGACCACGTCGCGCTCCTCGAACTGCTCAAGGGTCTGCCCTGCCAGGTGATGGTCTCGGGCCACCCGTCTGCGCTCTATGACGAGTTGCTGGCGGGCTGGCGCCGGCTGGCGCTGCAGGTGACGACCCAGGCCCAGGTGCGGACCGAGGTGGTGTGGTTCAACTTCGCGCCCGACCGGGTGCACTGGGCGAGCTGCGCGGGCCGCAACTTCACCGACCGCCAGCGCATCAAGCGCAAGGCGGCCAACTGGGGCCGGCGCTACGAGGCCATGCCGGCGGGCGAACGCCTGGCGGTGCTGGCCGCGATCATGGCCGTCGAGGCTGACGAGGGTTTGTGACAGTGTCGCGCTGGCACGCGGACCTCGCCGCTCACGACGAGGCTTTCGCGTGCCTGCAGGACCTTTTCACCCCACAATCCTTCGCGATGACCGCCGTCAAAGCCATCCGGGAATGGGGCCAGGGGCTGCTTCGCCTGAGCGCGGCGCTGGTCAAGGAGAACGACGCGCTGGAGCGGGAGAACGCCCGCTTGCGCGAGCGGATCGCCGAACTTGAGCGCAGCGCCGCGCTCGACAGCACCACCAGCTCCAAGCCGCCGGCCAGCGACGGCCTGAAGAAGAAGAGCGGAGACCAGGAGAAGAAGAGCGGAGACCAGGAGAAGCGCACCCGGAGCCGGCGCGGCAAATCCGACAGGCCCAGCGGCGGTCAGCCGGGCCACAAGGGAACCACCCTGGAGCGGACCGAGAACCCGGACCACGTCGTGGATCATGATCCGTCCGCCTGTGAGGGCTGCGGCGCGCCGCTGTCGGACGCCGACCGTCACGGAGCCCCCGTCTGCCGGCAGGTCTTCGATGTGCCCGAGCCGCAGCCCCTCGAGGCCACCGAGCATCGCGGCCATCGCTGCCTCTGCGCCGCCTGCGGTACCATGACAACAGCCGCCTTCCCGAACGGCGTGAGCGCCCCGGTCCAGTACGGGCCGCGCATCACCGCGTGGGTGACCTACCTGCTGCACGCTCAGTTCATTCCGGAGAAGCGCGTCGCCGAGGTCATGAGCGATCTCTTCGCGGTCAAGATCTCAACGGCCACCATCGCCGCCATGGGCCGGCGCACCGCCCGGCGCTTCGAGGGCTTCCTCGATCGTGTCGCAGAGATCATCCGCACCGAAGCCCCGGTCAAACACCTCGACGAGACCGGCATCCGCATCGCCGCCCGGACCCATTGGCTCCACGTGCTGTGCACCCCGTTGCTGACCATCCTGCGCGTCGCCAGCGGGCGCGGCCATTTCGACGAGAAGCTCAACGGCATCGTCATCCATGACGACTATGCCACCTACTTCGCTCTCGAGGGCGTGCGCCACGGGGCCTGCAACGCCCATCACCTGCGTGAGCTCCAGGCCCTGATCGAGATCGAGAAGGAAGACTGGGCAACGAGCACGCACCAGCTGCTCTCCCGTGCCAACAGAGCCGCCCGCTTCGCCCGCAAGAATGATCGCGACGTGCCCGCATCACTGGTCGCCCGCATCTCGCGAGCCTGGGACCGCATCCTCGAACGTGCCATCGCCGCTCACGAAGAGATGCCGCCGCTCCAGACCGGAAAGCGCGGACGACAAAAGCGCCGCATCGGTCACAACCTCGCGCTCCGGCTCCAGAAGTACAAGGAGGGGTGCCTGCGCTTCCTCACCGACCCGCGAACCCCGTTCTCGAACAATGAGGCGGAGCGCGATCTGCGAATGGGCAAGCTGCGTCAGAAAATCTCAGGCGGCTTCCGCTCGATGCAAGGTGCCTGCGACTTCGCCAACCTGCGGTCCGTCATCGCCACCGCTCGAAAACAGCGCTGGAATGTCCTCGAAACCCTGGCGCACCCCGATCCCATGCAGCTAATCCCGGTACTGCGCTTCTGAAATCCCCCGCCGCTCCGCTCCACGTCAGCGGCACCAGGCCAGAGGCATCAGTCCATCACGCGTGAGTGCTCGGCGGAATCAGACCTGGGCAGTTACGAGCACGCTGAATAGATTGGCACTCTGGAATCGACTTGGACCAGGAAAAATTGGCAGCCACTGCGCTGAACACGGACGGAAGCGAGAGCTTGGCGACGGACATAGTTAAGGTGAGCGCACCAAAAATGCGATCGGAAAATGCCGACAATACTGGCATCCTTCCACCTAAAGCCCAATGCATCCCTGCTCGAGGCTCGAAGCGAGGATGCATTCAGCGAAAGCTTATTGTCTGCGAGCGAACAAACGTGCCGCCACTACTGCTACAATAAACAACGCGCTTGACGGCAATCGCCCCATTACCGAAGATCGGGCTGGGAAGGCTAAAAGGGCCTGCCTAGCCTTCCAGAAGGATCCGTCACGACGCCGCTCTGTTTTCGCAGAGCGACCATCGAAATCCTACCTGAACGCCTCGATCTGATCACCCTCCAGGATCTGGTTGTAAATGGCTCCTCTTTCGCCACCCTCATACACCTGTTGATACCTGCCATCCCCTAGAGAAACAAGTTTGTTGCAATAAGCATTTTGCTCGGGATCTTCTGTGCAGTACTGACCCTTATTGTTCGAATAGTGTTTTCCAGCAGCCTCTATATCATCCTTGCCCTCAAATCTTAGCAATAGCTTTGTCGTTCCATCGGGAGCAAAATATTCGGCCCACGTCAAATTCCAAGCGTCGTAGACACCTATGACGGTGTTTCCAACAAGTAACTCGCTTATTTCTGCCGCATTCATCACATTCGTGGTCTCGACAGCGGCGGCGGCGGCTTCAGCGGCGGTAGATTCGGTTGCTTCGCTCGCAGGAGCACCTCCCTGCGGTTGGCATCCGGCAATACCAAACCCAAGAGCAACCGTTGCCAGCATGACCGTGGTCATTCTCGTCATATGGGCCATTGTCGATTCTCCTGTCTAGGGGGCCAAGCGACTACTCGAGCACCAATTCTTGCCTGTTCATCCTAGCCGACTTGAGTCCAGCGCGGCCTGATAGTCAGGGAATCTTGCCCGAATGGACTGGTATCAGAGGGGAACAAGCCTCTGCGCCTTCAGTTAGTCGTGCGCACTCACCTGAGCTTGCACAAGGTTTACAGAGCCTGCTATCGGCCATTCCGAGGAGCTTCCTCATGAAGTGACTCTAGCCCGGATTATTCATGGCAGGTCTGATTTTGGGGTGGCGAACGTAGCGTAAGCCGTTGCCATCGGGTAGGAATTCGTTGTCCGAGCGTCTTCCTCTCCGAGCCACGCCACGCCACGCCCGCCATGACCGACGATAGCCTTCTCCCCTTCGATCTGCCAGCCGTCGCGCGCAAGAAGGTGAGCGCCGCCTTCGACGGCGGCCTGATCTCGTCTGACGGCGGCCTCGTCCTGCTGCGCGAAGCGGAACGCCGCTTGCGTCTCGCCGAGACCCTGGCGGGCTGCATCCGGGACCGGCGCAATCAGGCGCAGGTGATCCACTCGCTCTCGGCCATGCTCCGCTTTCGCATGTTGGCCATCGCCTGCGGGTACGAGGACGCCGACGACTGCGACACGCTGCGCGCGGACCCTCTGTTCAAGCTGGCCTCAGGCCGGGCGCCGGAGAACGGCCGCGATCTCTGTTCCCAGCCCACCATGAGCCGCCTGGAGAACGCTCCGTCTCGCATCGAGGTGGCGCGCATGACGGCCGCCCTGGTCGATCTCTTCTGCCGCTCCTTCTCAGCCCCACCCGCCGCCATCACGCTGGATATCGACGACACCTGCGATGCCGTGCACGGGCACCAGCAGCTGTCGCTGTTCAACGCTCATTACGACACCCGCTGCTTCCTCCCCATCCACGTCTATCACGTGGAAAGCGGCAAGCCGGTGGCGGTCCTCCTGCGCCCCGGCAAGACGCCCTCGGGGATCGAGGTCCGCACCCTCATCAAGCACCTGGTCCGCCGCATCCGCCGCCACTGGCCGCACACTCGGATCGTCTTCCGGGGAGACAGCCACTATGGCCGCGCGCAAGCCATGGCCTGGTGCGAGCAGAACGGCGTCGACTACATCTTCGGCCTCGCGGGCAACCGCGCGCTCAACGCCTTGGCCTACGAGGTGGCCGACGATCTCAAGGTCCGCCGCGCCGAGGCCGGCGCGGACAGGATGCGCAGCTTCGCCGCCTTCGCCTATGCCGCCCGCTCCTGGAGCCGCGAACGCCGGGTCGTGGCTCGGCTGGAGGCGACGACGCGCGGCTTCGATGCCCGCTATGTCGTCACCTCGCTCAAGGGCGAGCCCCGCCACCTCTACGAAGACATCTACTGCGCCCGCGGCCAGGCCGAAAACCTGATCAAGATGCACAAGGGCCAGCTCGCCTCGGACCGCACCTCCTGCCAGAGCCCGCTCGCCAACCAGCTCAGGCTGGTGCTCCACACCGCAGCCTACTGGCTGATGCTCGCGCTCCGCGACGCCATTCCCCGCACAGCGCCGCTCGCCCGCGCCGAGTTTGCAACCCTCAGGCTGCGCCTCCTCAAGATCGGCGCCCGCGTCATCGAGAAGGCCACCCGCGTCCGCATCCACTTCGCCTCGGCCTGCCCGGACGCCGCTCTCTTCCGACTGCTCGCAGGCCGCCTCGCCGCAGCAGGCCCCTGAGCGCCGGGGCGATGTGCCCCGACAACCCAGGCTCGTTCAACCCTCAACCCAATAGCGACCCATCCTCAGATCCCGGCGCCAAACCGCGTCAGGCCACGACGCGACCCCTCAGCCGAGCCTCAACCCAGGTTGGCACTTTTGTCCTACCCATGTCCTTTATCATGTTGATGTAACGCGATATTTCTCTCGGCCGATTCCAACATGGCACTACATTTTGTTGGATTCTGTCAGTTCGGCAGGCGGGTCCTCGTGCGGTGGATGGCGGGTTCCACGCCCGCCGCCGAGGAGATTGCGGCTACCTCAGCGGCCGGGCGCGTGTCCTGTCGATTGACGATCAACGTGCCGTCGGTCTGGCGCAGGCGCGTGGTGATCCGCACCCAGGTCCGCATGCTCTCGCGGATCGATGCCCAGCACTTGTGGATGCCGCGCGCGGCCAGCCGGGTACGGATCAGATGCACGGCGTGGTAGGCCAGCACGGCGATCAGCAGGTGGGCCGCGATGCGCCGGTCGAGCTGGTGCCAGATCGGGCGAAGGCCGAGCTCGGATTTTAGGCTCTTGAATGTCGCCTCGATATCCGTGATCCGCCAGTACGTCCGCAGGACCGTCTCGATATCCCAGTCGACGTGGCTGGTGCGCAGCACATAGGCGCCGGCGCCCTCATCGGCCTCGTCGTATCGCGGCCTGCGCTTGAAGCGCACGGCGGTGGCATTGGGGCCGGTTTTCGCCTTCTCGACCGTGATCTCGTAGTGCCTGGCGACGGCGGAGAAGCGCTGCTTGAGGCGGCCTATGCTCTCCAGCACCTTGTCGTAGCGCTTGAGGCGGCGCTTGACCGGGAGGCCGCTGTGGAGCCTTTCCAGCGCCGCCTCGAAGCGGTTCCGCCTCAGGCCGATGATCGCGTTCTCGGCCTTCTTCTTGCCCTCGCTGACGACGTAGAGCCGCGCCTCGCCGTCCTCGCTGGCAAGCCGCCAGGCCCGCACCTCGTGGCGCGCGCTGGTGATCAGCAGGGCCTCGGGTCCGCCCTCGGGCGGCGCAGGCCTGGCACCGCGGCTGACCGCGATCCAGTCGTAGCCCTGCTCGCCCAGCCAGACGATGTTTTCCTCGGTGGCGATGCCCGCATCCATGACCACCGTGGGCTTCGCCGCCGTGCCGCCGCACACCGCCTCGAGCCGCGCCAGCGCCTCGTGCAGCGTGCCCGGCTCGCTCACGTTGCCCGGCAGGATCTCGCAACTGCGCGGGAAGCCCGCGCCGTCGAGCGCCAGCGCCAGCGTGATGAGGGGACAGTCGTCGCGCTTCTGCTTGGAGCGCCCGAACCTGGGAAGCTCGCCGCCCGTGTGGCCGTGGTAGTGGACGTTGGTGAGATCGTAGAAGGCGATCGTCTCGGGCAGGTCGAGCAGCGCGCGCTCACGGTTGAACAGTTCCCTCTGGATGGCGGCCCGGTGGCGCCAGAGCAGGTCGCCGATGCGGTAGAGCGTCTTGCGCCGCAGCGCCTTGCGGTCGCCCTCCAGGCCCAGGAGCTCGGCGGCCGCGCTGTCGTGGCGGAGCCAGCGGCTGGTATCACGCTCGCTGGCGGGATGGACCATCCTGGCGACGATCAGCGCGCTCGCGATGCGCCCGTCTCGGCCTTTGATGCCAAGGCCGTGGAGGATGTCGGCGAAGCCAAGGTCGTCGAGGGCCTTGAGGCACAGGCGCTCGCAGCCGACGGTGCGCGGGTTCTCGTGCTCCAGGGTATCGAGGTCGACGGTGGCGATCTCGGGCTTGCGCGCCTCTTCCTGCATCGCCTCGACGCGGAACCCCCTGGCCCTGAGCTTGGCGACGATGTCCTCGGCTGCGGCCTGCACGTCCGGGACGGCTTGGAGCAGCGGCGGGCGGCCGTGCAGCAGCGCCTCGGCGAGTTCGGCCACTTCGCGCCATTTCTCCTTCGGCACCGGATAGTCGGTGCCGAGGTTGAGGAGCGTGCGCTGCCTGACCTTGTCGCCGATGCGCTGGGAGAGCACGAGGCGATGGCTTCGGACGGGCTTGCCGTCGGTGGTGTGGGTCTTGGTTGCCCTGATGAACATGTCGCCCGTCGCGAGATTGTTGCGAGGGGCCAAGATTTGTCGGCTTGGGGTCTGGGGTCAAGGGAAAATCGTCAATACCTAACAACTCCTGGCACTACAACGCGCTTCCAGCGCCTCAATTACACATATAGTGGCATCATCTCGGAGCTACCCCAATATGTGGTACTTCGGTCCGCAAAATATGGGCAGACCGGCATTGAGCAACCGGAAAAAGTGCCAACTTGGGTCAAGTGCAAGGCTCTCCATGAATAGGTCGGGCTAGTCTATGCTACGCAAGCATACCACCGCGTCAGCACCGAGAGAACCCTGCCGGTGAGTTGGCCCTCAATCATCGGACTTGTCGCTAACCCGGATTATTCACGTCTGGTCTGGCTTTGGTGTGGCGGACGTAGCGTAAGCCGTTGCCATCGAGTAGGAATTCGTTGTCGAGGCGTCTTCCTCTCCGAACAACGAAGCGCCACGCCCGCCATGACCGACGGTAGCCTTCTCCCCCTCGATCTGCCAAGCGTCCGACGCAAGAAGGTGAGTGCCGCCTTCGACGGCGGTCTGATCTCCTCTGACGGCGACCTGGTCCTGTTGCGAGAGGCGGAGCGCCGCTTACGTCTTGCCGAGACCCTGGCAGGCTGCATCCGCGACCGACGCAATCAGGCGCAGGTGGTCCACTCGCTCTCGGCCATGTTGCGCTTTCGCATGCTGGCCATCGCCTGCGGGTACGAAAACGCCGACGACTACGACGCGCTCCGCGCGGACCCTCTGTTCAAGTTGGCCTGAGGCAAGGCGCCGGAGAGCGGCCGCGACCTGTGTTCCCAGCCCACCATGAGCCGACTGGAAAACACGCCGTCTAGCCCGGATTTCTCACGAGCGTCCATTGTTGGGTTGTTTGGCGTTTGTCGTGGGTTTGGTTGGTAGCCTTGCGGTGTGGTCCGGGTAATGACGCAGGAGTGGCGGTGGCGCCGGGGGCGCGGTTGAGGCTGGAGCGGGTTTTTGGTTGTTGGCGGGAGGGTGGCAGCGGGCCTGAGGCTCGGCTCAGGTGCATAATCGGGCGTGAGCGCGTGCGAACTCGGGCGCGTGGGGTGCGCCTGAGGCCATGGCGATGCGGATGCGGCGGGTACTCAGGCGGACCTGGGCGCCGATCTTCAGCAGCTTGAGGCGGATCGAGCCGCAGGTAGCGCGGGCAAGGCGAGTTCCGGCGAGCGCGATGCGCCTGAGCGCTGCGAGCAGCACGTAGGCCATGGCGGCGAACCAGAGACGGAGCTGGTTGGCGCGCATGGTCTGAGCCGAGGTGCGGTCGGCGAAGAGGTCGAGCTGGCACTCCTTGATGCGGTTCTCCATGTCGCCGCGGGCGCAGTAGAGGGTCTCGTAGAGTTCCCGCCGGTCGATGGCGGCCGCGCTCAGCGAGGTGACGACGAAGCGGGGGTTGGCGCGGCCCGGCATCCACTCCGCCTTGCCGACGACACGGCGCGGGCGCGACCAAGTCTTGCACGTGCGGTAGCGGAACTCGGTGAACAGCCGCGCCGGCTGGCCGCTCTCCCGCGAGCGGGCTTCGGCCAGGTCCAGGGCCGGTTGCAGGCGGTCCGTGAGCCGCGGGTTCCGGGCGAGCCCGAAGACATAGTCCACCCCGTTCGCCTCGCACCAGGCCATCAGTCCCTCGCGGGCGAAGCCTGAGTCTGCGCGCAGCACGATCTCCACTGCCGGCCAGCGGGCGCGGATGCGCGCGACGATGCGCGCCACCTCTTCGGCCGCGCCGGCGCTGGCGTCGATGTCGGCCCGCCTCAGCTTGGCGGCCAGCAGGTGATCGCCGCAGAAGACGTAGAGCGGCAGGTAGCAGTAGCAGTCGTAGTAGCCGTGGAAGAAGCGGCCTTCCTGATGGCCGTGCAGCGGGTCGTCGGTGGCGTCGAGGTCGAGGATCAACCGCTCAGGGGCCTGCCCGTGGGCGTCGAGGAAGAGATCGACGAAGAGCGTCTCGATCGCCTCAGGCTCATGACCGATCCGGCGATAGCGATGGGCGCCCGAAGGCGCGTGCTCCAGCCGGTTCAGCGTCGACTTGCCGGCAAGCGGCGCACAGCCCGCACGCCCGGCCTCCAGACGCCCCAGCACCACCCCCAGCACGGGGTCGTGGCGCAGCGCGTCGTGGTCGATCAAGTCCTCGTAGCCCAGCGCGATCCCGAACACCCGCTGGCCCACCAGGGTGGCAACGTCGTGCACCACACGAGAGGCCGCGCGCCCGTCCGAGAAGCAGGCGGCGAAGCAATCCACCAGTCCGATCGCCCGGTCCGTGGCGCCCAGCAGCAGGGCGCCCGCGTCCGAGGTCATCACCCCGCCGCCGAAGTCGGCCACCACATCACGCCCGTTCAGGCGTGCAAACTGCATCGCGGGAGGACTACACTCTGCGGGCATCGGGGAACTCCTCTGCAGCCGGTGAAGTCTTTGTTGCAGAAGAACTTTCTCACGAGCAGAGCCCCGATGCACACCATACTCGTGAGAAATCCGGGCTAGACGTCTGACCGGCAACCAGCGTGAAGTACAACAATAAGAGGGCCGGGCCGTCAGGCCCGGACGGCGCGACTGCGCCACGCGCGCAGGGCGCGCGACCGAGCAGAGCGGGCGCCCGGCGATTGAGGGATATAAGGAGAGTTTATCGGACGGCGTCGCCGTCCGATTACTCGACGCGGGTCCAGGTCTCGGTCTTGCAGACGAACCAGATGCAGCCGCTCATCTTGACCGTGTTCGCATCGATGACCTCGAGCTCCGCGTCGTAGGTGTCGCCGTCCCTGGCATTGTAGACCTCGCCGTCTTCCCACTGACCGCCGCCTTGGTCCTCCAGGTCAAACAGCACCTGGATACCCAACATCGGCCGATCGCGGAGGGATTCGTCGTCGTTCTTGACGTCCCGCCTCCGCTTGCCGTCGTCGCCCAGGGGACGCTTGAGCCACACGATCTGGCCGCACAGCTCGTCACCGTTGCAGGAATAGAGTTTAACGTGCGCGTCCTGCCGCTCGTTGAGCCAGACGCCGTAAGGATCCGCCCCGAGCGCACCGCTCGTGAAACCGCCAACGATCAGCGCGCCCGCCAGCGCGCCGCACACCAAGCCTGTCCTCATCCCAGCCTCCACCGTCGCGTGCCGGCCGCTTATCGGTGATTGTCGCATGGCCGGCTTGGGTGACGCTGGCACCCACCCGCCCGGACTGTCAAGGCGACCCGAGAGATATCGCGGTCATCGTGCCTCTCGGGCACGGGCGGTTTGGCCCATGTCCGCTTGCCGGTCGATTCTTGTGGCGCGCTCGAATTGGCGGCCCGCTTCAACCGGTTACGACGACCAGCCGGTCCAATTGCTTAGGGAGCGCCCTCACGCGCCCGATCGAGTCGACCCGCCCTCCAAATCCGCCGAAACGGCCGGCACTCGATACCGCCAACTCCAATAGCGCTCGGCGTGGTCGGTCGTTTTCTGGCCCCAGCCTGGGGAAAGGGGCACGCCGGCGATTGGCTACTGTGAAAAGCGGGAGCCCGCTCACTTGTGATCGGGTGCGGCGCTGGCATCTTGGATGTGCGACCCGTCTAGCCTACTCGCTCGGCCGCGTGCCCTGGAGGCACCGCAGCTGCCAGCACAACCTCCGCGGCACGGAGACAGCGCGCGTCCGCGTGACCCACGGCGAGCGGCTGTGGTCCACCTTAGAAGGCTCACGGCTAGCCTTCCCGCCGCCTGAAATCCACCTCCTTGACTAATGCCTTGGCACACATATCATGTCTGATATTTATAAAATGGCATGTCTGGGGAGGGAACCAAACGGACATGGCGATGGGGACAAGCACCTCTCCGTTGGCTAATCCCCAGCATCTGCGCTGACGAGACGCTGGGGGTGCCGTGATTGCCTAACGATGATGCCGTCCCCTCCCCAACGAACTCATTTTGAGACGCGATCTGGCAAGCATTTCGCATCCCCAAGTTCTTAATGTCCAACTACGGGAGCCTAATCTCATGATGACGAATGCGTTGACTAGGAAGTTTGCTCTACAAGCATTAGTTTTTTTGTGTCTCACCATGTCTGTCATTTGTGCGAACCTGACTATAGCTACAGCAGGAGGTGGGCATGGTGAGAGCTCTTCATCACATCGAACCCTAATAGTTACAAACTGGGGGGACGATACGGTCTCTCTTGTTAATGTAGATTCAGGGGAGCAATTTGCCGTCATTGATGTAGGCAAAAACCCATACGATGTAAAGGTAAGCCCCAACGGCCGCTTCGCATACGTCACAAACTCGGGTTCATCTTCGCTTTCGGTAGTAGATATTCAAGCCGTCTTGGAAGACTCAAAAATTGAGGTTGGCAGAAGCCCACGTGATATTGCCCTATTTAGAGATGGGAGCCGGGCGGTTGTGGCGAATGCGGGAGACGACTCAATTTCGATTGTTAATCTCGAAAGTGGAAGAGAACTGTATCGTGTCCAGGTTGGAGCCATACCCTACGGCGTAGCGTTAGTAGACAACGATCAGGTTGCGTTAGTCACCAATTGGGGGGCGAACACCGTCTCAGTAGTGGCTCTGGGAGAAGAAAGCGGCGACATATTAAGCGAAATCGACGTCGGCTCTCTGCCTTACACTGTTGTGGCTTTGCCCCATGCGCCGCTAGCTTATGTTAGTGAGTTTGGGTCCAATTCCCTTGCCTTGATAAGCTGGGATAGCGGTAGCGGATTAGCTAACACAATCAGAATAGCAGAAAATATCACTGTGCCTCGCTCGCCTTGGGGTATTGCCCTATCAACCGATGATGAGCCGCAGCTGGCTGTAGCAGGTTTCTATTCGGGAAAAATATCGATTCGAAACGCAATGCGCGGAGAAAACGCTCGGGTATTGGATCTGGCTCAATCTAGTCATCAACGCGCACGTGCCGCGAAGAACGTCGCATTCACCCCTTCAGGGGATTTGCTTGTGGTTAGCGAGCTCGCCATTAACGAGATACTTGTTGTTGATCCCAATGAACTCAGTGTTATACGCTCTATTCCGGTGGGCAAGGCGCCGTATGGTCTCGCGTTTTTTGGAGCGGCTAGAATGCCACAGTAGGCGGACGCTCAATCGAGGATAAATCCAGTTTACTCGCGGACAGCGAATTGGTAGTGAAAGCGACGACGGCGCTGTGATAACCAGCCTGATTATGTCAATGCGGCGCAAATGCGTGGACGTGGGAGTCTTTTGTCACGAAAATGTTTGGAGCATGTGGCCACGGGTTGCGAACTTCGGATGAAGCATATAGCGAGAGTCAGTGTACTCACGTTTGCCTTAATGTTGCAGTCGAGTGTTGGCAGTGGCCTAGATTCGCAGAGCGATCTGTCGAGTCGCAAGTCGAGCATATTTGGTTTACCATTCAAGGATATTTCCGCAGAACAGAAAAAAAATTTTGACGAAGGCTTCCGGTATTTCGTTCGCATATGGGGCGAAAAAGATGGATTAGGACCATACTACAATGCTAAAAGTTGTGCGTCGTGTCATGCAGAACCAGTGATTTCAGGAAGCGGAACAACAGATGCTACGTTTGCGTTTCACTCAATTGGAAATTCAGACAGAGAGGAAAGTATATTTCAAAAATTTAAGATCATTAGTGAAGATGATCGGACGATAGAAAGATTTCCGCCAAAGGGCTTCGTTCGTCGAAAGGCACCCCCCCTATTTGGCCTCGGCTTGCTGGAGGCGGTGGCCACCAACGCTTTTTTGGAATATGCAGATGCGGCGGATTTGAACAAAGACGGCATATCGGGTCGTCTTCCAAATGTATCGGGAGTGTATGGGCGTTTTGGATGGACTGGCCGCACAGGAACTATCGACGAAGCTGTCGCATCCGCTTTTTTTTCTGAGTTGGGAATTGAAAGATCAGAAATGGTGGAAAGTAGTGGGGGGATCGGGATAGGGAAGCTTGAGAAAGTCGCGATGAATAGTATAGCTGAATACATTAGGTTATTGAAGCCACCTCCGGTAACGAGTTGGATGACACATTCCGAACAGCATGGAGCCAAGGTGTTCAGAGATATCGGCTGTGAATTGTGCCATAGAGCGGAGCTGAAGACTGGAGACTCGGAGGTGAAGTCGCTTTCGGATAGGGTGTTCCGTGCTTACACGGATTTACTATTGCACGACATGGGTCCAGGAAATGGCCCGTTGGTGACTGAAGGACGCGCAACTAAAAGGGAAATTCGAACTCCCGCTCTCTGGGGCTTGATATCAACGGGCCCACCGTACATGCATGATGGCAGGAGTGCTGATATTGACGAGGCGATAAGGGCACATGATGGAGAAGGAAGGATGGCGGCAAGTGCATACTCAGATTTAGGCGTTGCCGATCAAGAAGCGTTGATAAGTTTCTTGAAAAGTCTGTGATGATTGCATGTGCGGAGAATATGCGTACTAGAAGGTTGCACAATGAGAGGATTTAGCGTGTGTACAGATAGGGTAATGGCATGACAGTTGCCGCTCCGGGCGGGGTGGTGGGGCAGGCGGCTTTCTTCATCGGCCTAGTCTTGGATGCTCCGGCTGCGTTACCTTGGCGCGCGTCGAGTCCCGGAGGGTGCGATGGCGCGGGAAGTGCTGACCGACGACTTCAAGGCCATGCCTTATTGGTGGGACCTCGCGCCGCGGCCGGACATCACCGACGAGGCGCCGCCGGTCGAGGCCGAAGTCGTGATCGTGGGCGCGGGCAACGTGGGGCTTTCCGCAGCGCTCACGCTCGCGCGCCGGGGCACGGACGCGGTGGTGCTCGACGCCGAGGCCGCAGGCCACGGCGCCAGCACCCGCAACGCCGGCTACCTCGGTCGCCAGGTCTGGCACAAGTACGGCGACATGGTGCCGAAGCTCGGGCGCGAGCGGGCGGCGGAGGTCTGCCGTGCGGCGATCGCGGCCCATGACTACGCAGCTTCCCTGATCGAAACCGAGCAGATCGCCTGCTTCTACCGCAACACCGGCCGCTTCATCGCGGCGCCCTCCAAGCGCGTGTTCGACGGGCTCGCGCGGGACCTCGCCATGATGCGAGAGGACGGCGTGCCGGTGGACGCGGAGATGGTCGAGCCCGACGAGGCACCGCCGGCCTACAGAAAAGGACACTATTACGGCGGCCAGATCCTGCGCGGCAACGGCACGATCCACGCGGGCCTCTACCACGCGGGCCTGCTGGAGCGGGCGGCGCGAGACGGCGCGCGCATCATCGGCCACTGTCCGGTGCAGGCGATCGAGCGCTCAGGCAGCGGCTTCCGCGTGTCGACGTCGCGCGGCGCAGTGAAGGCCGGACACGTGATCGTCGCGACCAACGGCTACACGCCCAAGGCCGCCCAATGGCTGCGCCGCCGTGTGGTGCCGGTCGACGCCTTCATGATTGCGACCGAGCCCTTGCCCGAGGATCGGGTGGAGCACATCGCGCCGGGCGGCAAGCCGATGGTCGAGCACCGCTACTCGCCCTGCTGGATCAGGCCCAACGAGGACGGCACGCGCATCCTCTTCGGCGGCCTCAGCGCCGAGCCGCCCGCTGACCTCGCGCAGAAGGCCCGCATCCTGCGCGATGCCATGGTGCAAGTCGTCCCCTCACTGGAAGGCGTGAAGATCAGCCATTGCTGGACCGGCAAGACCGCCTTCACCTTCGACATGATGCCGCACACCGGGAGCCACGACGGCGTCGAGTACGCCATGGGCTGGTGCGGCTCCGGCGTGCCCATGGGCACCTACCTCGGCCACAAGACGGCGCTCCGGGTGCTGGGCGACCCCGAGGCCGCGAGCCCCTTCGACGGCCGGCCCTTCCCGACCTGGCCGTTCTACACCGGCCGCCCCTGGTTCCTGCCGCTCGCGGTGGCGTGGAACAAGCGCAAAGACCGCAAGCTCTTTAGGGGGTAGACTCCGGCTCCCACCATCCGCGCGCGGGCCGCAGCTCCGGGGCCGTTCACACGTATCCGACATGACCGACGACAGCGCCACGCCTGCGGCGAGAGGGCAGCGCCATCTCCTCCGCCGGCTCTACGACTGGGCGATCGAGAGCGCCGGCACGCGCCGCGCCGTCTGGGTGCTGGCGGGCCTCTGCTACCTGCAGAGTCTGTTCCTGCCGGTGCCGCCGGACCTGCTGCTCATCCCCATGGTGCTGGCGAAGCGCGCGAAGGCGTGGCTCTTCGCCGGCATCGCCACGGTCTCGTCGGTCGGCGGCGGCCTCACCGGCTACCTGATCGGCTACTTTCTCTACGACTGGCTGGGCGAGCCACTTCTCGCAATCTCCGGCCACGCCGGCGACCTCGAGACCTTCTACGAGTATCGCGACAAGTGGGGCGCCTGGTTCGTCGCCGCCGGTGCGCTGACGCCGCTACCTTACAAGCTGGTCGCCGTCGCGAGCGGCGCCGCTAATCTCAACGTGGGCGCCTTCATCGCGGCGTCGCTCGTCGCCAGAGGCATGCGCTTCTATGTGGAGGCGGCGATACTCTGGTATCTGGGACCCAAGGCTCGGCGCATCCTCGAGCACCGCTACGGCGCGGTTGCCGCGATCGGGCTCGCCGTCCTTACCCTCGGCATCATGGTGCTGATTCCGTTCGTCACCTGAGCGGGGGAGGGGACTGCGCAAGCACTGGCACGGTCAGTTCTCGCCCGGCATCGCCCGCAGCAGCGCCTTGACCACCGCCGCCGCGTTGCCGGCCGCGAGGCCCAGAAAAACCTCCATCTGGTTCGCGCCTTCGCCGCCGCCGGCAAGGTCCGCGAGGCTGCGAACGGCGATAAAGGGCACGTCGTTGGCGTAGGCGACGTGGGCGACGGCCGCACTCTCCATGTCCAGCACGCGCGCGCCGAAGGTCTCGAAGGCCCAGGTGCGGAAGGCCGCGTTGTCGATGAAGGCGCCGCCCGAGACCCCGGAGCCGCCGACGACAATCCGGGGCGCCTGGTCCAGGCAGCGGTCCTCGGCCGTGCAGTGGGCGAGCGTCACGTCGTTCGCCGCGCTGCCGGCGCTGGCGAGCAACGCCTCATCCACCGGGAACCAGAAGCGGGTCTCGGGCGCCTCGGCACCGGGGCGGAGCACGGTGACCGAGCGCGGGAACATCATGCCGAAGTTCGCGTAGGGGTACTCGAAGAACGGCATCGTCATCCAGCCGCCGTCCACCTCGCGGGCGAAGAGCATTTCCAGGTATTGCCCCCAGCGGTCCGCGATCACGACATCGCCGATGTTGAGTCCGGGATCCACGCCGCCGGCGATGCCCGAGAACACGATGCGCTCGATGGCGAAATGGTCCAGCGCCAGCTGCACCGTCATGGCCGCGTTGACCACGCTGATCCCGCTCAGGAAGAGCACCACGTCGCGCCCCTCCAGGGTGCCGGTGGTGAAGGCGACCCCGTTGACCGATTGCGCCGACGCGCCCTCCAGCTCCGCCTGCAAGATCGCGAGCTCCGGCGCGAAGGCGGAGACCACAGCAGTGCGCGGGATCTCGTCGCGGATGCCGTGCGCGTCTGCCGGCGCGGTCGTCGCCAGCAGGAGGGCGGTGACAAGGCCGGCGATCATGATGCGCACCGCGCGGGGCATGTACCTAAGAAGTGTCATCGACGCGTGCTCCTCATTGGAGGGATGCCGTTCGGGAGGCTGGGGTGGCACGAGCGTGGTGCGAAACCCACCGGTTCGCAATGCTCTCGTCCCAGGTTGGCACTTTTGTCCTACCCATGTCCTTTATCATGTTGATGTAACGCGATATTTCTCTCGGCCGATTCCAACATGGCACTACATTTTGTTGGATTCTGTCAGTTCGGCAGGCGGGTCCTCGTGCGGTGGATGGCGGGTTCCACGCCCGCCGCCGAGGAGATTGCGGCTACCTCAGCGGCCGGGCGCGTGTCCTGTCGATTGACGATCAACGTGCCGTCGGTCTGGCGCAGGCGCGTGGTGATCCGCACCCAGGTCCGCATGCTCTCGCGGATCGATGCCCAGCACTTGTGGATGCCGCGCGCGGCCAGCCGGGTACGGATCAGATGCACGGCGTGGTAGGCCAGCACGGCGATCAGCAGGTGGGCCGCGATGCGCCGGTCGAGCTGGTGCCAGATCGGGCGAAGGCCGAGCTCGGATTTTAGGCTCTTGAATGTCGCCTCGATATCCGTGATCCGCCAGTACGTCCGCAGGACCGTCTCGATATCCCAGTCGACGTGGCTGGTGCGCAGCACATAGGCGCCGGCGCCCTCATCGGCCTCGTCGTATCGCGGCCTGCGCTTGAAGCGCACGGCGGTGGCATTGGGGCCGGTTTTCGCCTTCTCGACCGTGATCTCGTAGTGCCTGGCGACGGCGGAGAAGCGCTGCTTGAGGCGGCCTATGCTCTCCAGCACCTTGTCGTAGCGCTTGAGGCGGCGCTTGACCGGGAGGCCGCTGTGGAGCCTTTCCAGCGCCGCCTCGAAGCGGTTCCGCCTCAGGCCGATGATCGCGTTCTCGGCCTTCTTCTTGCCCTCGCTGACGACGTAGAGCCGCGCCTCGCCGTCCTCGCTGGCAAGCCGCCAGGCCCGCACCTCGTGGCGCGCGCTGGTGATCAGCAGGGCCTCGGGTCCGCCCTCGGGCGGCGCAGGCCTGGCACCGCGGCTGACCGCGATCCAGTCGTAGCCCTGCTCGCCCAGCCAGACGATGTTTTCCTCGGTGGCGATGCCCGCATCCATGACCACCGTGGGCTTCGCCGCCGTGCCGCCGCACACCGCCTCGAGCCGCGCCAGCGCCTCGTGCAGCGTGCCCGGCTCGCTCACGTTGCCCGGCAGGATCTCGCAACTGCGCGGGAAGCCCGCGCCGTCGAGCGCCAGCGCCAGCGTGATGAGGGGACAGTCGTCGCGCTTCTGCTTGGAGCGCCCGAACCTGGGAAGCTCGCCGCCCGTGTGGCCGTGGTAGTGGACGTTGGTGAGATCGTAGAAGGCGATCGTCTCGGGCAGGTCGAGCAGCGCGCGCTCACGGTTGAACAGTTCCCTCTGGATGGCGGCCCGGTGGCGCCAGAGCAGGTCGCCGATGCGGTAGAGCGTCTTGCGCCGCAGCGCCTTGCGGTCGCCCTCCAGGCCCAGGAGCTCGGCGGCCGCGCTGTCGTGGCGGAGCCAGCGGCTGGTATCACGCTCGCTGGCGGGATGGACCATCCTGGCGACGATCAGCGCGCTCGCGATGCGCCCGTCTCGGCCTTTGATGCCAAGGCCGTGGAGGATGTCGGCGAAGCCAAGGTCGTCGAGGGCCTTGAGGCACAGGCGCTCGCAGCCGACGGTGCGCGGGTTCTCGTGCTCCAGGGTATCGAGGTCGACGGTGGCGATCTCGGGCTTGCGCGCCTCTTCCTGCATCGCCTCGACGCGGAACCCCCTGGCCCTGAGCTTGGCGACGATGTCCTCGGCTGCGGCCTGCACGTCCGGGACGGCTTGGAGCAGCGGCGGGCGGCCGTGCAGCAGCGCCTCGGCGAGTTCGGCCACTTCGCGCCATTTCTCCTTCGGCACCGGATAGTCGGTGCCGAGGTTGAGGAGCGTGCGCTGCCTGACCTTGTCGCCGATGCGCTGGGAGAGCACGAGGCGATGGCTTCGGACGGGCTTGCCGTCGGTGGTGTGGGTCTTGGTTGCCCTGATGAACATGTCGCCCGTCGCGAGATTGTTGCGAGGGGCCAAGATTTGTCGGCTTGGGGTCTGGGGTCAAGGGAAAATCGTCAATACCTAACAACTCCTGGCACTACAACGCGCTTCCAGCGCCTCAATTACACATATAGTGGCATCATCTCGGAGCTACCCCAATATGTGGTACTTCGGTCCGCAAAATATGGGCAGACCGGCATTGAGCAACCGGAAAAAGTGCCAACTTGGGTCGTGCAATCGCGATGCGCGTCAGTCCTCGCGGGTAATCCGCCCTTCGATCTTCGGCGCGACACTGCCGGCCGCGATGATGTGGTCGATGAGCTGCCCCGCCATGAGCTCGCCGGACGCAGAATCGATCAACACCTCGCCGACCTTGAACACGCGATAGTCGTCGCCGCCGTTCGCGAGGAAGCTGTTGGTGGCGAGCGTGTAGGTCTTGCCGTCCTCCAGCGGCACACCGCCCACCGTGACGCTCGTCACCCGTTCGCCCGGTGGCCTGCGCGCATCGAAGGTGAAGGCAAAGCCAGAGACCTGCGGGAACCGGCCCGAGGGGTTCTCGGCCCGGCTTACGCCGTTCTCCAGTGCCTCCTGCACCTGGGCGCCGGTCAGGCGAAGCACCACGGTCTTGTTGCCGAAGGGAAGCTCGGTCAGCACCATCTTGCGGGTGAGTCTGGTGCCGGGCGGATAGACCGTGTCGCCGCGAATGCCGCCACCGTTGGTGAGCGCGATGTCGGCGCCGGTCGCCTCGCGCATGGCGTCTGCCAGCAGATTGCCGAAGGCGGTCTCGGCCGATCCGTGCTGGAAGCCGCGGGTGCTGAGCTCCACCGCGGTCTCGCCGATCACCACGTCCAGGGTCTCGTCGAGGTTTGCTTGATAGTCGCGAACCTTGGCGGCGAGTTTGGCATCGCCTTCGGTGTCAGCAGTCGAGCGGAGGCGGAACTCCGGGGTCCAGATCACCTTGCCCAAGTTGGCACTTTTCCGCTGCCTGTGTTCCCTATTGGTTTGATTCAACGCGATATTTTTCTCGGTCGATTCCAACATGGCCCCACATTTTGTGAGATTCTGTCAGCTCATCAGACGGGTCCTCGTGCGGTGGATGGCGGGGTCCACGCCCGCCGCCGAGGAGATTGCGGCAACCTCGGCGGCCGGGCGCGTGTCCTGGCGGTTGACGATCAAGGTGCCGTCGGTCTGGCGCAGGCGCGTGGTGATCCGCACCCAGGTCCGCATGCTCTCGCGGATCGACGCCCAGCACTTGTGGATGCCGCGCGCGGCCAGCCGGGTACGGATCAGATGCACGGCGTGGTAGGCCAGCACGGCGATCAGCAGGTGGGCCGCGATGCGCCGGTCGAGCTGGTGCCAGATCGGGCGAAGGCCGAGCTCGGATTTCAGGCTCCGGAATGTCGCCTCGATATCCGTGATCCGCCAGTACGTCCGCAGGACCGTCTCGATGTCCCAGTCGACGTGGCTGGTGCGCAGCACATAGGCACCGGCGCCCTCATCGGCCTCGTCGTATCGCGGCCTGCGCTTGAAGCGCACGGCGGTGGCATTGGGGCCGGTTTTCGCCCTCTCGACCGTGATCTCGTAGTGCCTGGCGACGGCGGAGAAGCGCTGCTTGAGGCGGCCTATGCTCTCCAGCACCTTGTCGTAGCGCTTGAGGCGGCCCTTGACCGCAAGGCCGCCGTGGAGCCTTTCCAGCGCCGCCTCGAAGCGGTTCCGCCTCAGGCCGATGATCGCGTTCTCGGCCTTCTTCTTGCCCTCGCTGACGACGTAGAGCCGCGCCTCGCCGTCCTCGCTGGCAAGCCGCCAGGCCCGCACCTCGTGGCGCGCGCTGGTGATCAGCAGGGCCTCGGGTCCGCCCTCGGGCGGCGCAGGCCTGGCACCGCGGCTGACCGCGATCCAGTCGTAGCCCTGCTCGCCCAGCCACGCGATGTTTTTCTCGGTGGCGATGCCCGCGTCCATGACCACCGTGGGCTTCGGCGCCGTGCCGCCGCACACCGCCTCGAGCCGCGCCAGCGCCTCGTGCAGCGTGCCCGGCTCGCTCACGTTGCCCGGCAGGATCTCGCAACTGCGCGGGAAGCCCGCGCCGTCGAGCGCCAGCGCCAGCGTGATGAGGGGACAGTCGTCGCGCTTCTGCTTGGAGCGCCCGAACCTGGGAAGCTCGCCGCCCGTGTGGCCGTGGTAGTGGACGTTGGTGAGATCGTAGAAGGCGATCGTCTCGGGCAGGTCGAGCAGTGCGCGCTCACGGTTGAACAGCTCCCGCTGGATGGCGGCGCGGTGGCGCCAGAGCAGGTCGCCGATGCGGTAGAGCGTCTTGCGCCGCAGCGCCTTGCGGTCGCCCTCCAGGCCCAGGAGCTCGGCGGCCGCGCTGTCGTGGCGGAGCCAGCGGCTGGTATCACGCTCGCTGGCGGGATGGACCATCCTGGCGACGATCAGCGCGCTGGCGATGCGCCCGTCGCGGCCCTTGATGTCGAGGCCGTGGAGGATTTCGGCGAAGCCGAGGGCGTCGAGGGCCTTGAGGCACAGGCGCTCGCAGCCGACCGTGCGCGGGTTCTCGTGCTCCAGGGTATCGAGGTCGACGGTGGCGATGTCGGGCTTGCGCGCCTCTTCCTGCATCGCCTCGACGCGGAACCCCCTGGCCCTGAGCTTGGCGACGATGTCCTCGGCTGCGGCCCGCACATCCGCCTCGCCCTCGAACAGCGGCGGCTTGCCGTGAAGCAGCGCCTCGGCGAGTTCGGTGACGGCCTTCCACTTCTCGCGCGGCACCGGATAGTCGGTGCCGAGATTGAGCAGCGTCCTGTGGCGCACCTTGTCGCCGACGCGCTGGGCGAGCACGAGGCGATGGCTTCGGACCGGCTGGCCGGCCTTGTCGGTGTGTGTCCTGGTTGCCTTGATGTACATGGCGGCGCCGTTTCTGCGATGCCTGTTTCGCATACACGGCGTTCGCGGCATCTGGCAAGAGGGATATCGACTCAACTCCAAAGTCCTGGCCCCACAATTGGCTTCCAGGACCACGAATGGCAAATGTGGGTCTCAGGTGTCCTCCAACCCCAACATCTAGTGGTTCAGCGCCGCAAAACTGGCTCGAACAGGCTCGGCTGGTCGGAAAAAGTGCCAACTTGGGCTTGGGTACTCCGCCGCGCCCCTCGATGCGGTCGATCATGAGGGTCAGAACGCCCACGTGGCGTCCTTGGGAACCCGCCTTCATCACCGCCCGGCGGCCGTCATGGTGGGCGAGGAGGAGATGATCGTGGCCGCCGAGCACCACGTCGATTCCCTTGACTTGGCGTAGCAGCTCCAGGTCCGCGCCAAGCCCCTGATGGGTTAGCGCGACCACGATGTCCGCGCCCTCCGCCCTCAACTCTTCGGCCAGCGCGGCGCCCGCCTCCGCCACCGGTGCGAAGGCGACGTCGGGGCCGGGACTCGAAATCACCGGGGTCTCCGTCGTGACCAGGCCGAGGAAGCCGATTCGGTAGCCGTCCCTCTCCACCACCGTCGTGGCCGTGGTGCCGGGGAAGCCACCGCCCGCGATCGTCACATTGCTCGCGAGCCAGACCGTTTCCGACTCCGCGAGCCGCTCCCGCAGCACGTCCGGGCCGAAATCGAATTCGTGGTTGCCGAGGACCGCCACGTTGAAGCCGACGGCGTTGGCGAGGTCGATCATGTGCGCGCCCTTGTCGATCCCGGAGAGCACGGAGGGCGAGATCATGTCGCCGCCGAAGGTCACCACCGCCAGACCGCTCTCGGCCTCCGCCCGCGCACGTTCTTCGGCGACCACGGTCGCGATCTTCGCGGCGCCGCCTGCGCCGTCGATCCCCGCCATCTGGTCCCAGTCGTTCACGTGAACGAGGGTGAGGGAAAGCGGCGCGGCCAGAACGGCGGGGGCAGCCGCGCCCAACAAGACGACGAACGCTGCGGCGACTGATGTGGCGCGCGTGAACTCTCTCAGACGGCGGCATGTGTGCATGGGTCGCTCTCGCATATACCGCTGACGGCGTGAGCCAAGGGTGACGGACCGCCGCGCCGCTGTCACGCTGTCGCCGGCAATCAAAGCAACAGAGGCCGCAATGCCGCACTTCCAAACCCACGTCGTCGTCGACTGGTCGGCGCGGTCGAAGCCGGGTCCCAAGAATCCTACGAAGGACTCGATCTGGTGGGCCGTTACCCGAAACGACAGCGGCAAGGTCGTCGTAGAGGCACCGGAATACGCTTGCACCCGGTACAGGGCACTGGACCGACTTGGCCGCTTGATCGCGGACGAGCTGGATACCGGCCGGCGGGTACTCGTGGGCTTCGACTTTCCCTTCGGCTATCCGGCGGGCGTCGCCGAACATCTGACCGGCAAGGCATCTGCCCTGGCCTTGTGGGACTGGCTCGCGGTGCAAATCAAGGACGCGCCGGACAACGACAACAATCTCTACGACGTGGCGGCCGCCATCAATGCGGCTTATCCAGGTGTTGGCCCGTTCTGGGGCCGTCCTGGCACCTGGGATTACCCGACGATTCCGGTGCGGGCATCCGCGCGCACGGAGCAGAAGGCACACCCGCCGGAGCGTCGCATCTGCGACATCCGCGCCAGCGGCGCCAAGACGGTCTGGCAGTTGGCGTATGCCGGCTCCGTCGGCTCGCAAATGCTGCTGGGACTGCCAGCGCTCAAGCGCTTGGTCGAGGACCCGCGCATCGCGGGCCGCACGGCAATCTGGCCCTTCCAGATCGGCTTGCAAACGCCCGACGCACCTGCGGTGATTGCCGAGGTCTACCCCTCGCTTCTCCGAGACCAGATCCGCACGCGCAGGCATGGGGACGAAATCCTCGACAGCGCCCAGGTGCGGGTGAATGCGGAGGCCTTCGCTCGGCTGGATGCGCTGGGCGGGCTCGCGCCCCTCTTCGCCGGCGCTCCATGCCTTACCGCTGAAGAACGCCGCATCATCGAGACCGAAGAGGCCTGGATCCTCGGCCTCGACCACGAAGAGGCGCTCAAGGACGCGCTCGCCTCGGCCTGACCCGCCGGACCCGCGCCCTAACCCCACAGTCGGCTGCTGGCGAGATCCGCACCGGCGCGCAGCGCGCGGAACTTCGCCCAGCAGATGTCCTCGGTCATCATCGCGTTGTCGGTGAAGACGGCGAAGCCGCAGTCCACGCCCGCGATCACGCGTTCGCGCTCTCCTACCGCGTCCACCGCGCGCTGGATGCGCTCGGCCACGACCTCCGGATGCTCCAGGTGCTTGGTCATGTTGTCGATCACGCCGGGGATCAGCACCATCGACTCGGGCGGCGGGTTCCTGCGCACCGTCTCGTACTCGTGCTGGTGGCCGGGATTGGCGAAGGGGATGTTGAGCGCGCCCACCTTGGCCTCGTAGAGGCGGGGCAGGAGGGGCGCGAGCGGCGTGTCGTCGGCATGCGGCCCGTCCCAGGTACCCCAGCACACGTGCAGACGCACACGCTCGCGCGGCACATCGGCGAGCGCCATGTTGAGCGCCTCGATGTGGTCTTCCACGCTGGCGAGGAAGGCGGCATCCGGCGCATCGCGGAAGTATAGATAGCGCTCCATGGCGAGGTCCGGCGCGTCGATCTGCAGCAGGTGGCCGCGCGAGACGATGAACTCGTATTCCGTCTTCAGCTCCCGTGCGAGCGCGAAGAGGTAGTCACGGTCCGACGCATAGTGGGCATTGTGCATGATGGTCAGCACGCAGCCTGGGGAGGCGGCGGTCACGAAGGTCTCGGCGAAGCCCGCTTCCTGCCCAGCGAGCGCATCATCGAAGGCATCGCACTCCGCGCGCACGCCGGCGCAGGCCGAGTCGTAGCTCACCTCGGCCACCGCCTGCGGCGCGTTGACGATGCGCGTGCGTTCCTCCGGGTTGGTGCGAAAGGCCTCGCGGTAGGCCTCGGCGTAGAGGGGGAACTTCTCGAAGTCGAGCAGGTCGTTGCGGCTGGAGCTCCCGCCGAAGCCGCTCATGCGCTGGGCCGGATAGGTCGAATAGCCGGCGCGGGCCTGCTCGCCGTCCCCGCCGATGTCGATGCCGCTCTCAAGCTGGCGCGCGACGACGTGCCGGGTGCGCGCGCGAATCGCAGCGTCGAGCGCCGCAGGGTCGACCGGCTTGCCGTGGTCCTGCCGGATCAGCAGGGCGCTAAGCTCCGGGTTCCGCGCCAGGCTGCCGGCGTGCGTGGTGAGGATCCTAGAGTCGCTGTAACGCATGGCACCGGCCCTCCCCGAGGCTTTCCCGTTCGACCCCAATGGTAGTCGACCAGTTGCCCCGTCTCCACCGCGCCCCGAGTCGCACACGTGGCATGGAAGGTCGGGCCGGTTTTCCCTCTAGAATCAAGACTATTAGGTGATGAAATTCCCATGAAATCTCATGGTGTTCCCAAGAGATTACGCTGTAACATATCGCGGTAGGGAACCGGGTTGCCCCGGTCCCCCCGCACAGATCCGGACGGGCGCTGTTCGCATCCGGCTCCTCCCTCAGGTCCTGACGACAAGCCGCTGGTTCGGCCACGGATGACGGATGCTGGCCTTGGGCCAGTGGGCAGCAGTGAGGGGATTGATATCCTCCCACGCGGTGCGGTCCCGTTGGGACCTTCGCCGCAGGGCACGCATGAGCAGCCGTTTGCATTGGTGCACGAACCGCACCAGATAGCGGCCGCTCCCGGGTACGCCGTAGTAGTTGAGCCAGCCGTCGATGACCCTTCCCAGCCACTTCGCTGTCTCGTGCCGGTTGTCGTGCCAGCGCTTGCGCAGCCTTTCCGCGATCCCCCGCAGAGTGCGGTTGACCCGTTTCCGGGATGGCCTGCGGCCGACCCTGAACCGTCCCTTCCTCGACTGGTCGCAGAAGGTTAAGGGTTGGGCAGGCTCTCTCTCGAGAGCCTGCCCAACCCTTTTGAACGAAGCCGCGGGCCACGAGAGGCGAAGTTGAGCTATGTGGAAAGTGCGCTGATGTCAGCGTCAGGCGGCATCCACCGGCAGCAGAGTTGCGCATAAAATCGACGCTCGCGCCGGTCTTTCGGCAGGCATGCGGGCGCACGCTGCGAGGACTGAGCGGGGTGTGAGCCGAGGGCTGTCAGCCCGGCTCAAGCGGAGACAGGTTCGGTCGTGCGTCGGCGCTTTGGCGCCGTTGCGCGGGGCCGAAGCGAGCGGCCGTCTCACGGTTTCCCCCTGTGGGTCGGCGGCAGCGCCGGCGGGCCGCGCGTCGAGCGGGGCTCATGGCGGCGGCGGATTTCGCGGACGAGGCGCATGACGCCGCCGCAGTGGGGGCAGGCCACGGGCGCGGTGCCGATCTCGGGCTCTTCGTCGGGCTCGGCCTGAGCGCCGTCCACGCTTCCCTCGGGGGCGGCGCAGCCGAGGGCGCCGAGAGCCTGGCGTGCTCTCTCCAGCGTGCTGGCGCGGCAGCCGTTGGCGAGGATGCCGAAGTAGCGAATGCGGTGCATGCCGTCCGGCAGGACGTGCCTCAGGAAGCGGCGGATGAACTCGTCGGCGCTCACGGTGGCGATGCCGTAGCGCGGCTTTCTCTGCCCCGGCGCCTTGGGCTTTCGGTGGCGGAAGGAGACCGTCTCGCCGTCGAAGGAGACGATGCGGCTGTCGGAGATGGCGATCCTGTGCGTGTAGTGCGAGAGGTACCGGAAGACCTGCTCAGGCCCGCGGAAGGGCCGCTTGGCGTAGACCACCCAGTCCCTGGCCCGGGCGGCGGCAAGCGTGGCGTGGAACTCGCCGGGATTGGCGAGGTGGGCGACGGTGCCGTGGAACTCCAGGTCCCCCCGGCCGTGGGCGCGGGCGAGCTCCTCGAGGAAGAGGCGGCGGAACAGGCTGCCGAGGACCTTGACGGGGGCGAGGAAGGTGGTGCTCCCCGTCTTCCACTCGCCACTGTCTACGTCGAAGCCCGCGTTGGGCACGACCACGTGCAGGTGCGGGTGGAAGCGGAGCTTCTGATCCCAGGTATGGAGGACCGCGGTGCCGCCGATGCGCATGCCGCCGTGGCGGGGATCGGCGGCGATGGTGCGCAGGGTCTCGGCGACGGCCCGGAAGAGGATGTCGAACACCACCCTGCGGTTGCAGAAGGCAATGGCGGCAACCTCCTTGGGCAGGGTGAAGACCACATGGAAGTAGGGCACCGGCAGGATGTCCCCGGCGCGCTCCTCGCTCCAGAGGTTGGCGGCGAGACCCTGGCAGGTGGGGCAGTGGCGGTTGCGGCAGGAGTTGAAGAGCGGATGCTCGCGCCCGCAGCCCTCGCAGGCGTACATGTGGCCGCCGAGCACGGCGGTGCGGCACGCCTCGATGGCGCCCATGACCTTGAGCCGGGCGGCGTCGATGCGCCCTTTGTGGCGCTCACGGAAAGCGGCGCCGGCGCGGCGGAAGATCTCCGCCACGCCCGCGCGTTCGGCCTCCACGCGCCGTCAGTTGCGCAACGCTGCGAAGCCTGAGATCGGGTGGTCGAGGCCCTCGAACATCTTGCCGGTGACGCGGGCGTAGTGACGGGTCGTGTTCGCGCTTCGATGGCCGAGCATGTCCCGGATCACCTCGATATCGCCGCCGCGCTCGAGGAGATGGGTCGCCGCCGAATGGCGCAGGCAATGGAAGGTGTAGCTGCGGTCGAGCTCGGCAATGTCGCGCGCCCTCCTGAAGGCGGCCTGCAAGGTCTCCGTTGCGATGGGCCTGTCGAGCGAGACGCCGTAGAAGAGCCAGCTCGTCGGACGCGGCCAGATGTTCCTGTAGTAGACGCGCAAGTAGTGGATGACGATGTCCGGCAACGGTGCCATTCTCTCGGTGCCGCCTTTGCCGGAGGGGATGTGCAGCAGCTTCTTCTCCGACAGGATGTCGCCGACCTTGATGGCCAAGGTCTCGGAGATGCGGAGCCCGCCGCCATAGCCGGTGACAATGGCAGCACGGTGGCGGAGGTCGGGTGTCGCAAGGATGAGGTGCTCGACCTCCTGCTCCGACATGTAGCGCGGCAGCTTGCCGGGCTTCTTGCGGGAGCGCAGGCCGGCGACATGGTCAGGCCAGCCGAGTGTGTCGATGTAGAGGAAGTTCAGCGCGGCGAAGGAGACGTTGGTCGTGCCCGGACTGAGCCCCTTGTCGATCCGCCCCAGGTACCACTGGCGCACCTGCTCGGCGTCGAGCTCGTCCGGCGAGGCGTCGTAGTACCTGGCCAGGTTCTTGATCTCGCAGATGTAGGCCTTGGACGTGCTCGCGGCCAGATTGGCGATGCGGAGCTGCTCCTCCATGCGCTGGCGAAGAGGGGTGACGGTGTTCGTGTCGCACGCGGTCCCGGTCATTATCGATCTCCCTGGATCGCGACGGCGCGCCGCCGGACCGATCCGGCGACGGTCCGTCGCAGGGGTCGATGCTAACCACTGGTGATCGGGAGGCTGCTGGGGATCCGCCACCCGACGGGCGGAGCGCCACTGACGCAACCGGGAAGCGAACGCACAGAACAAACGGCACCCGCGACGCCTCGGAAATGAATGAACTCTACGCCGCTAACTCCGCGTAGCGGCTTCGTTCAAGTGCGTCATGCCAAGGAAGTCGAACGTCTCCGGCTTGCCCTGCCCCCGTGTCCGGCGGTTCGCTTTCGCGTAGCGGCCGAATTCGATGAGCCGGGTCTTGCCCGGATGCAGTTCCAGTCCGTACTGGGCCAGCCTCTCGCCGAGGTCCCGGAGGAAACGCTTCGCGTCGCCCTCGTGCTGGAAGCCGCACACAAAATCATCGGCGTATCGCACGATGATTGTGTCGCCTCCTGCCGTCCGTTTGCGCCATGTGTTGTGGAACCAGTCGTCGAGCACGTAATGCAGGTAAACGTTGGCGAGGCAGGGTGAGATTATCCCACCCTGCGGAACGCCCCTGCCGGTGTCCGTCCAGTCGGTCCCTTCCATGACGCCGGCGTTCAGCCACTTGACGATCAGCCGCATGACCCGCGTGTCTCCGATGCGCCTTTCGAGCATCCCGACCAGGTGGTCCCGCCCGAGATTGTCGAAGAACCCGCGGATGTCGGCGTCAACGACCCAGTTGACCTTCCGCCGTTCCATTCCAACCGCCACGGCGTCGAGCGCGTTATGCGTCCCCCGCCCCGGCCGGAAGCCGTAGCTGAAGCCGAGGAACTCCGTCTCGTAGATCGGCACCAGAATCGTATCCGTCACCGCCCGCTGGAGTATCTTGTCCTCCAGCGAGGCGATGCCGAGCGGTCGTTGTCCCCCGTCCTCTTTGGGTATGTAGACCCGCCGCGACGGCGGCGCCCGATACGCCCCCCTGTGCACACGCCCGTGCAGGTCGACCAAGCGATCTTCCAGCCCGTCGGCGTATGCCTCCCACGTGACGCCGTCCACCCCCGCTGCCGCGTCCTTTCTCAGCGAATGGTACGCGTCGCGCAGGCAGTCAACCGTCACATGGTGGAGGAGCGCCACGAGACACTCATCCGGGTTCCTCTTTGCAGCCTGTCGTATCCGGTCGGCCGCCTGTGACTCGCTTCCCCGCTTCTGCGCGCGGCGCGAGCTTTGGCCTTTCGGATTGCCCTTGGGTCCGCCCCTTCGCTCCCCCGGCTCCGCCGGCCCCGAGGGGCCGTTGTTCGCCGGCTTCATTGCTACTATGGGCGAATCTGATTTCTTCGAACCGTACATCATTGGGTTGCGGTATAGCTCCTTTCCTTAGCGGCCCCGCACGACCGCGGGGCAGTTCGAAGACCTCCCAGGTCCCGGTGGACTGCTTCGGCACGTGCCATGGTTCTTAGACCCCGCAGAGCCCCTGCTCGCCTCACCAAAACGGCTCACAGGGTGTTGCCTTCGGCTAATCTGACAGCCTCGGCACCCCGGTTGAATCAGGTTTCGTGGCTCAATAGCCCGGCCCGTGCCTGCCGCTTCCCAACGCTTCGCCTGCCGCCTCGCGACGACCGGCGCATGGGTCGCGGAGAAAGTGGTCGGTTCACCTCTCTTTCTGCCGGGACTTCCACCCGGCGACATTCCACCAGTTTGCCTGGCGCACCAGACTTCCTGACCTCATGGCCTTGGCGATGCGGATCGGTGCGTCGGGAACTCGTTGAAATTCCCCGCTTTCTTCCCGTTTCAGGCCAGGTTTTCGTTGATCGGCACGGCGGAATCTGCTATTTTATGGTGACGCAGATTCGGCGGCCTGAGCCATGCCCATCACCCTCCCGATTTGCCCCCCAGAAGCGGTTCCGATCGGCAACAGCTGCTTCGCCGTCCTGATCTCCGACGACACCTTCACCTACTTCTCCAATCTCGTTCCGTTCGACAGCCACCCCGCCGATGACCGTGCCGCCATGCTCATGCGGATTGGCCGGCTCGCGGTGGTCAGCGACATCGCGCAACGGGATCTGGTCGACGCGTTCGGTGTCTCGCGCGCGACCGTGCTGCGCGCGCGGCGGCGCTACCTGGCCGAGGGTGAAGCGGCGTTTCTGAAACCCCGGCGCGGTCGCGGGCCGTCGGTGTTCACACCGGAACTGGCCGAGAAGGCGACAGCGTTGCTGGAAGCGGGCCTGAGCGGCTCTGCGGTGGCCCGGGTTCTGGGCGTGTCGGTGGCGTCGGTCAACAAGTGGCGCCGGCAGGGGCTGATCGGCAAGGCGGCGCAGGAGCCCGGGGGTTCGGCGCAGGGTCCACCGCCCGATGCGGTTGAGCGGCGCGTCGACGATGACGGTGCCGGCGCCCCCGGGTCCGAGACGGTACGACCGGAAGCGCCGCCCCTGACGGAACCGGCGCAGAGCCGCTCACCAGGCCCCATCGACGCCGGGCCGCAGACCGATCGCACCGCACGCGACCGGCGCGACCGGCAGGCGCCGATGGGGCGCGCGACCTGCGATGTTTCGGGCCGGGTGCTGGCCAGCTGCGGGCAGGCGGGGCCGGTCGATCCGCAGTTCGGCAGCGCCGCCCGCGGGGTGCGCTCAGGTGGCGTTCTCACCGCCCTGCCGGCTCTGCTCAAGGAAGGCCTGCTGGCCGCGACCGAGGTCCTGCCACCGCTGCCGAAGGGCTATTACGGCCTGAACACGATCCTGCTCTTCCTGGCCTTCATGAGCTTGGCGCGGGTGCGCAATCCCGAGAGCCTGCGCTACCGGCCGCCGGGCGAATGGGGCGCCATTCTCGGCCTCGACCGCTGCCCCGAGGTCAAGACGCTGCGGCGCAAGATCGCGCTGATCGCCAACGACGAGGCCGGCGTGCGGGCCTGGCAGCTCGCCCTTGCCAGGCGCTGGCAGGCCGACGAGCCGGAGCTCTGGGCGACGCTGGCCGTCGACGGGCACGTCAAGGTCTACGCCGGCCGCAAGGGACGCCTGCCGAAACACTTCGTCTCGCGCCAGAAGCTGTGCCTGCCGGCCAGCGCCAGCTACTGGATCAATGCCCTGGGCGGCAAACCCCTGCTCTGTCTGCACAAGACGCTGGATCCGAAGATGGTCGCCGCCATCGAAGCCGACGTGGTGGCGGCGCTGCAGGAGCTCGGGATCGTCGATGCTCAGGCGCCGGACCTGACCGCACAGGCGCCCGGCCACCCCGCGCTCACCCTGGTCTTCGACCGCGAGGGCTGGAGCCCGGAGCTGTTCCGCCGGCTGGCGAGGCGCGGCATCGCTTGCCTGACCTGGCACAAGAACTTCAGCGGCGAGGATTGGCCGGTCGAGGACTTCAGCGCGACGACCGTTCCTATTCACGGACCGGCGACGAGCGGCACCGCCGCCTTGCGGCTGGCCGAAAAGCCGGTGACGTTGCCGAACGGCTTCAGGGTGCGCCAGATCCGCCGCCTGCTGGACAACGGCCGCCAGATCCCCTTCATCGTCACCGATCCGCACAAACCGATGGGCGAGGCCGCAGGCGCCATGGTCTCGCGCTGGTCGCAGGAAAACTTCTTCAAGTACATGCGCGACGAGTTCAACCTCGACGCCCTGCCGACCCACCAACTCGAGCCGCTCGCTCCCGACACCATGGTCGTCAACCCGCTCCGGCGGGCCTACGACAAGGCAATCCGCAGCGCCGAACGCCGGCTCGCCCGCCTGCGCAACCGGATCGCCGGCGCGGCCAGGAAAAAGAGGCCGACGGCGCAGCTCAGGAGCGAGGTCAGGGACCTCGAGGGCGCCCTCGAGATCGCCAAGGCCAGCCGCAGGAACGTGCCGAAGCACTGTCGGGCCGGCGACCTCGACGAAGACCGACAGCTCGATGCCCTGCCCTCACGCGACCGTCTCCTCCTCGACGTCATCCGCATGATCGCCTACCGCGCCGAAACCCGCATGATGCTCCCCGTCATGCAGGGACAAGGCAAGAAGCCTCATCCCCGGAAACTGCTTCAGGCTCTCTTGGCCGCCGATGCCGACATCCTGCCGGACCCCGCCAACGGCGTTCTCCGGGTCCATATTCTCGGCCTCGCAAATGACGCCTGCGACCGCCAGATCGATGCCCTCCTGAGCGAGCTCAACGCCACCGAAACCGTCTTCCCCGGGACCGAACTGCGCATGGTCTACGAGGTCGCCGCAGCCCCGGAATCCACGCAAACCGCATCACCCCAAATCAGCAGAGGTCAGGAAGTCTGGTGCGCCAGGCAAACTGGTGGAATGTCGCCGGGTGGAAGTCCCGGCAGAAAGAGAGGTGAACCGACCACTTTCTCCGCGACCCATGCGCCGGTCGTCGCGAGGCGGCAGGCGAAGCGTTGGGAAGCGGCAGGCACGGGCCGGGCTATTGAGCCACGAAACCTGATTCAACCGGGGTGCCGAGGCTGTCAGATTAGCCGAAGGCAACACCCTGTGAGCCGTTTTGGTGAGGCGAGCAGGGGCTCTGCGGGGTCTAAGAACCATGGCACGTGCCGAAGCAGTCCACCGGGACCTGGGAGGTCTTCGAACTGCCCCGCGGTCGTGCGGGGCCGCTAAGGAAAGGAGCTATACCGCAACCCAATGATGTACGGTTCGAAGAAATCAGATTCGCCCATAGTGTGTGCTGGGCAGCGCCCAGATCAGGTGGGTTCAAGTCCCACTGGCGCTCGGGTAAGGGGCGCCATATCCAAAAGTGGGGGTAATTCCTCACTGGCCGGAGTGAGCCGATAAGCGAAACTCTAAACGGGCACGAAGCCGGAAACGGCGGAGACAGCCAAGGGAGGAGCTAAGTTGGTCCACTGTCGAAAGACAACCGGAAGGCAGGGTGTCCACCGCGAGGTGGAATCTGAAGGGCTTGCGGAGAAGTACCGGGCCGTAATCGAGGGGGCCACCCCATGATGAATCGGTCGGCCAAAGACGGGGCAAGGTCGAGCCGGCACTATGGCGGCGAAGGCGTTCTTACCCACCCGTCGCACCAAGGTGTTTGCGAGCGGCACGGTACGGAAGATCTGGACGTGACCCCAGGAGGGCTCGCCGCGTTCCCGGGTGGCACCGGGATAACGGACCCTATAAGCCGAAAGGCGAAATGGGAAAGGATGCGCGGCGAGCAATCGGACAACCGAATAGTACCTGAAGCCCGGCGAAAGCCGGGTGACCGCGCGAGCGGCGGCCGTGTGGGCCGGGGAAGTCGGTTGGCAGAGGTGGTCGGCGAGAGACAGCGATGAGTGAGTAAGGACCATGACGCGGACAAGTTCCTTGAGCGAAAGACCCGGACATCATGGCCCGAGGAGACTCATCGACTGGATCAACCCGGCGGGTGACAGGAAGGTCCACTCACTGGTGGACAAGGTGTACAAGCGGAAGAACCTTGAGGTGGCCTGGGAAAAGGTGAAGCGCAACCGGGGTGCCGGTGGCGTGGACGGAGAGGATTTAGCGGCGTTCGAGGCATCGCTGGATGCAAATCTCGATCGCCTGCACCGGGAGTTGCGGGACGGTGAGTATCACCCGCAGCCGGTTCTCCAATGCCTGATCCCCAAGGCGGGCCAGCCGGGGAAGTTCCGCCCGCTCGGCATCCCGACAATCTACGACCGGGTGTGCCAGCAGGCGCTGCTGAACCGGCTGGAACCGATCTTCGAGCCGGTGTTCGACGATGCCAACTACGGGTACCGGCAAGGAAGGTCTGCCCATGGAGCGTTACGCAAGATATGGAGGGAACTGGACGAGGGCAACGAGTGGGTTCTCGATGCGGATTTGAAAGACTTTTTCGGGTCCGTGGACCACGAAAAGCTCCTCGAACTCGTCAACCAGCGAGTCTCGGATGGCCGGGTATTAGGTCTGCTCAGGCAGATGCTCACGGCCGGGGTGGTGGCCGACGGTAAGAGGCTGCCGACCGAACAGGGCACTCCGCAGGGCGGCATCGTTTCACCGCTGCTCAGCAATATCTTGCTGACCCCGTTCGATTGGGAAATGCGTCGTCGCGGCTATCGACTAACGCGATACGCCGATGATTGGCTGATCACGTGCCGCACACGCGGGGAAGCCCGCGCAGCACTGGAGACGGCCAGGCGGATTCTGGCAAAGCTGGGTGTGTCCCTCAACGCCGGGAAGACCCGCATTGTCCATGTCAGGCACGGGTTTGAGTTCCTCGGCTACAAGATCAAGCAGGGCGAGCGGCCTCTCCGGCTGTCGTCCTCCAAGATCAAGAGCGGGGTTCGCGGGGGAGCGCGCTACGCGGTTCCGCGTGAGAAATCCATCCGGCACTTCAAGGACCAGATTCGCCAGCGTACCCGGCGCAAGGCTCCTGTCAGCACGCAGGAGCTGATTGACGAGATCAACCCGATCATTCGGGGATGGGGCCAATACTATTGCAAGGCCCACGTCCGCGGGCTCTTCCACCAGCTTGACGGCTGGATCGTGCGGCGGCTCTGGTCGCATCGTCGCAAGCGCTGGCGCAACGCTGGCTGGAAACAGTTGCCGGAGCGCAAGCTGATCGACGAATACGGGCTTGTTCGCCTGATCTCACTGGTTCCGTCCTTGAACCTTCGTTGAGACACCTTTGTGAAAGCGGCTTACGGGAAAACCGTACGGGCCGTTTGAGCGGCGGACGGAGGCTAGCCTCGCGGGGCGCCTCCTCCGACCCGACAGCAATGAAGCCGGCGAACAACGGCCCCTCGGGGCCGGCGGAGCCGGGGGAGCGAAGGGGCGGACCCAAGGGCAATCCGAAAGGCCAAAGCTCGCGCCGCGCGCAGAAGCGGGGAAGCGAGTCACAGGCGGCCGACCGGATACGACAGGCTGCAAAGAGGAACCCGGATGAGTGTCTCGTGGCGCTCCTCCACCATGTGACGGTTGACTGCCTGCGCGACGCGTACCATTCGCTGAGAAAGGACGCGGCAGCGGGGGTGGACGGCGTCACGTGGGAGGCATACGCCGACGGGCTGGAAGATCGCTTGGTCGACCTGCACGGGCGTGTGCACAGGGGGGCGTATCGGGCGCCGCCGTCGCGGCGGGTCTACATACCCAAAGAGGACGGGGGACAACGACCGCTCGGCATCGCCTCGCTGGAGGACAAGATACTCCAGCGGGCGGTGACGGATACGATTCTGGTGCCGATCTACGAGACGGAGTTCCTCGGCTTCAGCTACGGCTTCCGGCCGGGGCGGGGGACGCATAACGCGCTCGACGCCGTGGCGGTTGGAATGGAACGGCGGAAGGTCAACTGGGTCGTTGACGCCGACATCCGCGGGTTCTTCGACAATCTCGGGCGGGACCACCTGGTCGGGATGCTCGAAAGGCGCATCGGAGACACGCGGGTCATGCGGCTGATCGTCAAGTGGCTGAACGCCGGCGTCATGGAAGGGACCGACTGGACGGACACCGGCAGGGGCGTTCCGCAGGGTGGGATAATCTCACCCTGCCTCGCCAACGTTTACCTGCATTACGTGCTCGACGACTGGTTCCACAACACATGGCGCAAACGGACGGCAGGAGGCGACACAATCATCGTGCGATACGCCGATGATTTTGTGTGCGGCTTCCAGCACGAGGGCGACGCGAAGCGTTTCCTCCGGGACCTCGGCGAGAGGCTGGCCCAGTACGGACTGGAACTGCATCCGGGCAAGACCCGGCTCATCGAATTCGGCCGCTACGCGAAAGCGAACCGCCGGACACGGGGGCAGGGCAAGCCGGAGACGTTCGACTTCCTTGGCATGACGCACTTCTGCGACCAGTCGAGGAAGGGACGGTTCAGGGTCGGCCGCAGGCCATCCCGGAAACGGGTCAACCGCACTCTGCGGGGGATCGCGGAAAGGCTGCGCAAGCGCTGGCACGACAACCGGCACGAGACAGCGAAGTGGCTGGGAAGGGTCATCGACGGCTGGCTCAACTACTACGGCGTACCCGGGAGCGGCCGCTATCTGGTGCGGTTCGTGCACCAATGCAAACGGCTGCTCATGCGTGCCCTGCGGCGAAGGTCCCAACGGGACCGCACCGCGTGGGAGGATATCAATCCCCTCACTGCTGCCCACTGGCCCAAGGCCAGCATCCGTCATCCGTGGCCGAACCAGCGGCTTGTCGTCAGGACCTGAGGGAGGAGCCGGATGCGAACAGCGCCCGTCCGGATCTGTGCGGGGGGACCGGGGCAACCCGGTTCCCTACCGCGATAACATGGTTGATATGCCATGATGGTATGCTCTCTTGTTTGAAAGAGAGCATTGGTCTTTCCACTCCATATCAATTTCGCATTGGTCGGGCCAGTTTCTAAGATGTAATTTATATACTAATATGTTTTATCTTGTTATTACAAAGTATTAGGTTGTTAGATATGTCAATACGGATATAGCTCAAGATCAACAAAGTATATTGATTCTGTGTACATTTCTTGCCAATTTATATCTACTTTCTCTCTATCCAGTGATCCCAGTCTCCGTCGACTTTGACACTGCGATGCTGACGCGCGGTCTCGATTCTCGAGAACGGCACCGGTTGTGAGGTGAGAAGCCCATGAGTGAGTTCGGAGTACCCGTCTCGTTTAGGCGGAGCAAATGGCTGATTGCAACGGCAATTATCTGCTTCTGCCGTGAGGAGCCGCCTCGATGATGTGGACGTATTCCGTATTCGCGGCTTGGCTCACGGGCGTGTGCCTCATTCTCGCGGCGCTCCTTCTCTCGACAGCGGGAGCATAGGCCGCGTGACGCCCTCGACCCGTACGTCTCACCACGGTCATGGTCTGCGCCCCTCCCTGGCGCTCGACCCGCTGCCCGCCTGTCCCTCCCTGCAGGCCGGACAGCGCCGCGCAGACCATGACCGTGGTGAGACATTCCCGCCAAGAACGACAGTGCAGATGTCCACCCAGTTGGTTCGGGCAAGACAACGTAAGCCGATGGAGGACGGCTGGGCGCCTACCCTTGCCCGAACCGGCTGACGCTACGCGGCGGCACCGCGCCGCCGGCCAATGCGGCGCGGTGCTCCGCGGTGCCGGACTCGTCGACGGCGAGCGTGCCCTCTTCCGCTCGCCCGGTGAGCCTCACGCCATACACCGCCTCCGCATGGTCTAGGGTCACGTAGCCCTCGACCACGTCTTCCAGCACGCGCCCAGTCTCGCGGGTGAGCGGGTCGCCATAGCCGCTGCCGCCGTTATCCACCGAGCGCACGAACTCGCCGGGCGCCAGTGCCAGCATCACGCCGTTCGGAACCGAGTCCTCGGAGCCGTCGGCATGCAGGTGGCCGTGGTAGGCGTGGTTGGCGTCGCTGCCGCCGCGCACGCCTCTGGGCGGGTTGATCGTCCCGCCGCCCATGATGCTCACGGTCATCTGGTCGCGGCGCGGACCGAAGATCACCTCGGTCGCAGGCCCACCCCGCCTGCGCCCCGCGCCGCCCGAATCAGGGAGGAGCCGCTGCGAGCGAATCAGCATGGGAAAGCGCTGCTCGTCGAACTCGATGCTGTCCCGATGCAGCAATCCGCAGCCCCCCGGCGTCAGCAGGTAGATCATGCCGTCGTGCTCGGGCAGCGCCGGTCCGCCGCCGCCCATCAGATACACCTGGTTGATGTACTCGGCCCCGCCGCGCCGCCAGTCCCTGCCTGAGACCACGCCCATACCGGCGGAAAAGCAGAGATTGCCCTGGGCGAGCCCGTGGCCGTCCCCGAGCTGGGTGAAGGCCGATTGCACCAGGTTCACCACCACGTCCGCCATGTTGGTGGTGGCGAGCGAGCAGCTATGCGGGAAGCGCGGGATGCCCACGACGCAGCCCTCGCGCAGCTTGACCTCGAGGCGGCGGAAGCTGCCGGCGTTGGGCGGGATATCGGACTCCAGGTTCTCGAACACGCCCTGGATGCAGTTGGCGGTCGCGCAAGCCTCGGTGAGGTTGAGGCCCGCGTCGATGCAATCCGGGTTGTCGCGGAGATCCACGGTGATGCGGCCTTCATCGGGGTCGATCCCGACCTTGACCGTGATCTCCAGGCTCTCGGGCAGGAAGGGCTGCACCGGGTCGTGCATTCCCTTGTTGACCAACGTGCCCCTGGGCAGCCTGCGGATGGCGTGATCGGCGCGTCGCTCGGCATAGTCGAACCAGGCCTCGATGAAACGCCGCATCTGATCCACGCCATGCTTGGCAGCAAAGGCCTTGAGTCGGCGCTCGCCAATGCGCGCCGCGCCGAGCTGCGAGAGATAGTCGCCGTACCACTGGTCCGGCACCCGGATGCGCCGGCGGCACATGCGCACGATGTCCTCATTGTCGCGGAAGTCGCGCTGCACGCGCACGCAGGGGAAGATCAGCGCGCCTTCCTCGTACACATCGCGGGCGCGCGGCGTGTAGGTGGTGGGGATGCTGTCGCCGCAGTCGGCCTGATGGCCCTTCACGGTGACGTTGAACAGGTGCTCACCGTCGCAGAAGACCGGCACGATGATCGACCAGTCGGCGGCGTGGCTGTTGCCGTCGTAGGGGTCGTTGTGGAGGTAGGCGTCGCCCTCGCGGAAGTCCGGATGCACCCGGCACATGGTCCTGGTCTGCAGATGGGCGCCGTAGATGTGGGCAGGGATGCCCTCGGCAGCGGCAAGCAGCTCGTTGTCGGCCGTCACGATGGCGCAGGAGAAATCGCGTGACTGGCCGATCACGGCCGAACGCGCGGTACGCATCACCACGCCGGTCATCTCGCGCAGGATCGCGTCGATCCGGTTGGCCATGATCGCGACCTGCACCGGGTCGAGCTCTTCCGCGCCCTCCGCCGGCGCCCGTGCCGTCTCTTCCGCCGGTTCCAGAACGTAGTTGGCGCCGGACGAGACCCGCGCCCGCGTCCGGGGGTAAACCACAACCGTGGTGGTCGGCTCCTCGATGATGGCGGGGCCGGCGATCGCATCGCCCGCCGCGAGCGTCGCGCCCTCAAAGACCGGCGTCTCCAGGAATCCAGCGTCGCCGAAGAAGGCCTGCGTCGTGCGGCGTGGTACAGGCGGCCCGCTGCGAGCGCCGCCCTCTGCCGCCGTTGCTGGCTGGGGCCGGTCGAGGAAGGCCGTGAGCCGGCCCTTCCAGTTCAGGCATTCGAGCAGCCCGTTCTCTTCCTTCACGCCGTAGAGCCGCTCGTGCACCTCGTGGAAATGCCCGATGAGCGCGTTGACGGCGCCGCGGCCCGCGAAGCGCGGGGCCGGCATCGCGATCTCGGTTTCCCATTGCTGGTTGAGGTAGCGGGCGTCGACGAAGTGATCTTTGCGGAAGCGCGCGATACCCCGCGTCCGCAAGCCGTCGGCGAACGCCTCCATGCGCGCGTCGATATCGCCGAGGGTTTCGTTGACCGCCGCTTCGTCCCAGTGGTCGGTGCGGACGTAGTGGCTCGCGCTGAACTCGGCGACGATGTCGGAATACTGCGCGCCGCAGGCGCTGAGCGCGCCCGCCGTCTTGGGCAGTAGCACCCGTTCGCAGCCGAGCGCCGAGGCAATCGGCAGGATGTTGAGGCCGGCGGCCCCGCCGCCCGCCACGAGCACGCTCTCGCGCGGATTGACCCCCTCGTTGACCGTGATTTCCTCGATCGCCTTGATCATGGTCTCGCTGGCGAGGGTGAGGATTGCCGAGGCTGTCTCCTCGATCGTCATGTCGAGCTGCTCGGCCAGCGCGTCCACGGCGCACCGGGCGGCGGCCACGTCGAGTTTCATGCGCCCGCCGAGGAAGGCGTCCGGGTCGATGTAGCCGAGCACCACGGCGGCGTCGGTCACGGTCGCCGCGTTCCCGCCCCGGCCGTAGCAGGCGGGGCCGGGGTCGGCACCGGCGCTCTCGGGCCCCACGCGCATCAACCCGCCGGGGTCGATCCAGGCGATCGAGCCGCCGCCCGCACCCACGCTCCGCACGTCGACCGAGGAGAGCCCGAGGTTGTGGCCGGAGAAGAGCCCGCCCAGCCACGTCTCGCGGGTGTATTTGACCGCGCCGTCGCGCACCATACTGACGTCAAAGGTGGTGCCGCCGGCATCGACCACCAGCACGTCGCGCCCGAGCCCCTCAGCCTCCGCGTAGGCGATGCCGGCGAGCGGCGCCATCGCCGGGCCCGACTTGACCATGAAGATTGGACGGTCGGCGACATCCTCCACGTGCATCAGGCCGCCAGAGACCGTGCTGACCAGGAGCTCGCCGGCAAACCCGGCGGCGCCGAGGTCATCGCGGAGCGCCCGTAGATGGCGCTGCATCAGCGGCTTCAACGAGGCGTCGATGGCAGCCGAGGAGGCGCGCGGGTACTCGCGTAGGATCGGGTTGAGCCGGTGCGAGAGCGTGTAGGGGACGCCCGGCATCGTCTCCTCGATCAGGGCGCCCAACCGCTCCTCGTGTGTCGGGTTCTTGATCGACCAGAGCAGGCAGACGGCAACCGCCTCCACGCCCTGCCGGGCGAGCCGGGTCAGCGCTGCGCGCGCAGCGTCCTCATCCAGTGCGCGTTCCACCTCGCCTTCGGCCGTCACCCGCTCGGGGATCTCGGCGGTGAGCCGGCGCGGCACGTAGGGCTTGAGCGGGTCGATGTGGAGCTCGAAAGGGTGCAGCTTGCCGCCCTGGCGATAGACCAGGATGTCGGGAAAGCCCTCGGTCACCAGAAGGGCGGTCTTCGCGGTGGTCCCGGTGACGATCGCGTTGGTCGCCCAGGTCGTGCCGTAGATCAGAACGTCCGCCTCCCCGATCAGTGCTTCGACCGGGATGCCCATGCTCCGTGCCGCATCGGCGAGGCCCGCCTTGACCCCGTCCGCGCTACGCAAGGGCGTGGACGGCGCCTTGCCGACGGTGAGCGCGCCGCCGGGTGCTGCGACGACGACATCGGTAAAGGTGCCGCCAGTGTCGACGGCGATGCGGTAAGGCATGGCGGGGCTCCGCGGCGCGAACGAGGTGCCAAGTCTACAGGCTCTGCAGCCTTACCGCCCGCGCGAGCGGGGCGGGGGTGGACGCTCTTAGGGCCCCGCGATAGTGTCGCGCCGCCAGCGGGGGAGGGCCCTTCATGCGACCATCCGGCCGCAGACCGGACGAAATGCGACAGGTCAAGCTCGAGCCGGGCGTGAGCAAGCACGCCGAGGGCTCGTGCCTGGTTCGTTTCGGCGACACGCACGTGCTCTGCACCGCGAGCGTGGAGGATCGCGTGCCGCCCTTCCTCCGAAACAAGGGGCGAGGCTGGGTCACCGGGGAATACGGCATGCTGCCGCGCTCCACCGGCTCCCGCTCGGGGCGCGAGGCGGCGCGCGGGCGCCAGGGCGGGCGCACCCAGGAGATTCAGCGCCTGATCGGGCGCTCGCTCCGCGCCGTGACCGATATGGAAGCGCTGGGCGAACGCCAGATCACCCTCGACTGCGACGTGATTCAGGCCGATGGCGGCACCCGCACCGCCGCCATCACCGGCGCTTATGTGGCGCTCCATACGGCGCTTGAAGGCCTTGTGGCGGGCGGTGCGATCGAGGGGTTGCCGCTCGCGGACCAGGTCGCCGCGGTGAGCTGCGGGATCGTCGGCGGGGAGGCGGTGCTCGATCTCGACTATGACGAAGACAGCACGGCGGAGGCGGATGCGAACTTCGTGTTCACCGCCGGCGGCGGGATCATAGAGGTGCAGGGCACGGCGGAGGGCGATCCCTTCAGCGAAGCGCAGCTGATCGCCATGCTGGGCCTCGCCCGCTCAGGCGCCGAGCAGCTCTTCGCCCTGCAGCGGGACGCTCTCGCCGGGGTGGGTTAGACGGCATGGCCCGTCGTCTCACGGCGGCGCGCCTGATCGTGGCGAGCCATAACGCCGGCAAGGTGCGCGAGATCGCAGCGCTGCTGGACCCCCTCGGCATCGAGGCGGTGGGCGCCTCGGCGCTGGGCCTCGCGGAGCCGGAGGAGACCGGCGACACGTTCATCGCCAACGCGGCCCTCAAGGCCCGCGCAGCGGCCGAGGCGAGCGGCGAGCCTGCGCTCGCCGACGATTCCGGCCTCGTGGTGCCGGCGCTCGACGGCGCCCCCGGCATCTATTCCGCCCGCTGGGCGGGGCCGGGGAAGGATTTTCGCGTGGCGATGGACCGGATCGAGGCGGAGCTTGCGGCGCGGGGGCGTGAGACCATCGGCGCAGCGGCCTATTTCGTCTGCGCGCTCTCCCTCGGCTGGCCGGACGGTCACTGCGAGACCGTCGAGGGCCGCGTGAATGGAATACTCACGTTTCCGCCGCGCGGTGGGCACGGGTTTGGTTATGATCCGATCTTCGTCCCCGACGGCCACGGACGCAGCTTCGGCGAAATGCCGCCGGAAGAGAAGCAGCCGCTGACCCATCGGGCGCGGGCCTTCGAGCAACTCGCGGCTTATCTGCCGCCTCGGCCGTGAGCGGCGAGCCCGAGCCGTCTTCTGCCGGAGCGCAACAGGCGCTCGCTCTCTACGTCCACTGGCCGTTCTGCCTCTCCAAGTGCCCCTATTGCGACTTCAACAGCCACGTCAAGGAGAGCGTGGATCAGGCCAGATGGCGGGGCGCGCTACTGCGCGAGCTCGACCACTTCGCGGCGCTGCTGCCGCGGGCGACGGTCAACAGCATCTTCTTCGGTGGGGGCACGCCCTCGCTGATGCCGCCCGCGACCGCAGCCGCCGTCATCGACCGGGCGGCGGCGCATTGGATCCCCACAGCGGACGTGGAGATCACCCTCGAAGCCAATCCGACCTCGACCGAGGCGGCGCGGCTCGAGGACTTCCGCACGGCCGGCATCAACCGGGTCTCGCTGGGCGTGCAGGCGCTGGACGACGACGCTCTCAACTTCCTCGGGCGCGGACACGACGCGGCGGAGGCGCGCCAAGCGGTGGCACTGGCGCAGCGCATCATGCCGCGCAGCTCTTTCGATCTGATCTACGCGAGGCCCGGCCAGACTGTGGGGGCCTGGCGCGACGAGCTGTCGGAGGCGATGTCGTTCGCCGACAATCACCTCTCGCTCTACCAGCTCACCATCGAGAAGGGCACGCCGTTCTGGCGGCAGGCGCGCGAAGGCGCGTTCGCGGTGCCCGACGACGATACCGGCCGCGCTCTGTACGACTTGACCCAGGAGATCATGGAGGCCGCCGGCTTTGCGGCCTACGAGGTCTCGAACCATGCGCGCGGCGGCGATGCCTGCCGCCACAACCTCGCCTACTGGCGCTACGACGACTACGTGGGCATCGGGCCGGGCGCCCACGGCCGTATCGCGCCGGCAGGGGAGGGGCGGCAGGCGACGCGCCAACACGCCGCTCCCGAAGCCTGGCTTGCCGCCGTCGAGCGCGACGGCCACGGCACCGCCGAGACGCGCTCCCTCGCCCCCGATGAACAGGCGCGCGAGATGCTGATGATGGGACTCAGGCTCGCCGAAGGGGTGCCGGAATCCCGGCTCAGGCAGCGCACCGGCTGTGAGCCGGACCGGGTAATCGACCGCGATGGCCTCACACGCCTCGTCGAGGCCGGCTATCTGGAGCGTCGGGGCGGGCGGTTCCGCACGACCGCCGCCGGCCGGCCGCTGCTCAACAGTCTGCTGGCCGAGTTGCTTGTGTAGGAGCAGGCAATCACGCCGGGTCCGCGTGCTACGACGGGCTCTGTGGGCCGCCCGTCTGCATGGGATTCGCGGCGGCGCGGGCCGCCTCGCGCAGGCGCCGCAGTAGCCCGAAGCCGGGTGGGCGGAAGCGGGCGAATTGCCCCCGAGCCGTCTGGATGCGCATGACGTCTGCGATACGGCGGTCGAGGAAGCCCCAGGTCGCTTGCGTATCCTCGGAGCCGTCGTTCAGCCAGTAGAGCAGGGTGGAGAGGTAGACGCCGGCGAGCAGGGCGCGCTTGGTGTAGAAGCCGAAATCCGTCGACTTGTCGCCGACTGCGAACCAGACCGTGTCCACGGTGCGGTAGAGGGACGCGAGCGCGTGCGGGCCGTTGGCGGGCTGGGCCAGGATCGGCAACGCCGCGCGGATCGCCTCGCGGTGTGCCACGTTCTGCTCGAGCCTGAGACGCACGGCATGGGCGATGCGCTCCCGCAGCCGCATCTCCGTCAGATCGGACTCTTTCAGCGCCTCTTCCATGCGCCGGTCGGCGTAGCCCGCGTGGTAGGTGACGAGCGCTACGGCCCCGCCGGGAAAGGCCTGGTGCGCCTCTTCGGTCTCGATACCGAGCTCCGCCGCTGCCGCAGCCAGCGCCTTCTCGGACCAGCCGTCGAAGGGCACGTGGGGGAGAACCGCGACCAGCAGCCGGTCGCGGGTCTCGTCCGCAGGCAGCGCTCGCCACATGGCTCAGGCTTCCACGGCCGCCGGGCGGCCGAGCTCGCTCGTGAAGGTGAGGGTCGAGAGGTCGGTCATCCGCATCGGATAAAGGATACCGTCCAGGTGGTCGCACTCATGCTGCACCACGCGCGCATGGAAGCCCCGCGCTTCGCATTCGTGGCTGCGGCCTTCGGTGTCCGTCCAGCGATAGAGAATGTGGTTGTAGCGCGGCACGATGCCGGCGAGGCCGGGGAGAGAGAGGCAGGCTTCCAGGTCCTCCACCATGCGCTCGCCGATCGGCTCGATTGCTGGGTTGATGAGAACCGTCGGCGACTCGAGCTCCGACGAAGGCGCTGGCTCGCCGTCCGCGCTCTCTTCCTCCGCCGTCTCGCGGCCGGGCGGCACGCGGAAGAGCACGAGTCGCAGCGGCATGTGGACCTGGGGCGCCGCGAGGCCGGCCCCGTTTGCGTCCTCCAACGTCTCCATCATGTCCTCGATCAGTCGCGCGATCGCCGGTGCGGTCGGGTCGGCCACCGGCAACGCGGCGCGGCTCAGTACGGGGTGGCCCATGCGCGCGATCTTGAGTATCGCCATGCTCTCTATATGGCCTGCGCCGGGCCCGTCGTAAACTGCTTGGTGCCCGAGTGTCGAAGGAGGGCGCAAAGCACGTTGGGCAGCCGGCGTCGAAATCGTGATTCGAACCGGCGGGAGAGGTACTGGCGGCCCGGCATCATTTTGGTTATGCTGCGCCGCCGTCGCCCATAAGCTTCCAAAGGCCATGAACCGACGCATCGCCGCGACGCCGGCGCTCCTGTTTTCCGCCGTTCTGTGTGTTTCACTGCTCGCCGGCCCCCAGGGGGCGGACGCGCAGGTGAAGCCTGAGCCCTTGGCCGAGAACGCAAATTGGAAGGCGCACAGCTACGTCCGGGACGGTAATAAGGTCTGCTACATGCATGCCAAACCGGCGAAGTCCAAGGGCAATTACAAGCGGCGCGGCGCGCCCAACGTCATGGTGACCCGCCGCCAGGCGGCGAGGACGACCGAGGAAGTCAGCGTGACCTCGGGCTATCCCTATCCGGAGGGAAAGGTCGTGAAGGTGACCATCGACGGCCGCCAATTCAGCTTCGACCTGACCCATGGAGAGCACGCCTGGGTGAGTGACGAAGAGGCGGACGCCACGGTCGTCAAGGCCATGATACGCGGCCGCGAGATGAAGGTGCGCGGGGTGTCTCTCAAGAACACCTTTTCCGAAGACAGCTACTCCCTGATCGGCTTTACCAAGATCCACGACGCCATCGTCAGGGCGTGCCCGTAGCGGATAGTTCCGCGACGGGCTCCGGGCCCGTTATGGACGACCACTCAACGAACGAACTGAGCGCTTCGGCGGCCGAGCGCGAGAGCCTGATCGGGCTCACGCGGGACGAGCTTGGCGAGCGCCTGCAGGCCGTCGGGGTGCCGGAAGACCGCCTGCGCATGCGGGCCAAGCAGCTCTGGCACTGGATCTACCACCGGGGCGCCGTCGAGTTCGGCGCGATGACGACCATAAGCGGCGCGCTGCGGGCTGCGCTCGCCGAGCGCTATACCCTGGCGCGGCCTGAAGTGGCGACGGAGCAACGCGCGTCCGACGGCACCCGGAAGTGGCTGCTGCGCTTCGCCGACGGCCGCGAGGTGGAGACCGTCTACATCCCGGAGGAGGATCGCGGCGCGCTCTGCATCTCTTCCCAGGTGGGATGCACGCTGTCGTGCACCTTCTGCCACACCGGCACCCAGCGCATGGTGCGGAATCTGGACGCCGGCGAGATCGTCGCGCAGTTCCTCACGGCCCGCGATGCCTACGGCGAATGGCCCTCGCCGCGGGGCCCGCGCCTGCTCTCGAACATCGTGATGATGGGCATGGGCGAGCCCCTGTTCAATTACGAGAATGTCGCAAAGGCGCTGCGCATCGTCATGGACCCCGAGGGGATCGCGCTCTCGCGCCGGCGAATCACGCTCTCCACCGCCGGCGTGGTGCCGATGATCGAGCGCTGCGGAGCGGAGCTCGGCGTCGGCCTCGCGGTCTCGCTTCATGCCGTTCGCGACGACTTGCGCGACGAGCTGGTCCCGATTAACCGCAAATACCCGATTGCGGTGCTGCTCGACGCCTGCCGCCGCTACCCCGGCGCCAGCAACGCGCGGCGCATCACCTTCGAATACGTGATGCTGAAGGGCGTGAACGATTCCGAGGCCGAAGCCCGCGACCTGGTGCGCCTGATCGCCGGCATTCCCGCCAAGCTGAACCTGATCCCCTTCAATCCCTGGCCGGGCGCGCCCTACGAGTGCTCGTCGCCGGAGGCCATCGAAAGGTTCGCCGCGATCGTCAACCGGGCCGGCTACGCCGCCCCGGTGCGCGCACCGCGCGGCCGCGACATCCAGGCGGCATGCGGCCAGCTCAAGTCGGCGAGCGTGCCACGCTTGCGACGGCGGGGTGTCGGCGCCGACGCGGCAAGTATGCCTGCGGCCTGAGCCGGGTGCCGGCGGCGCTTCTTACGCCGCACGATCGAAGTCGGCGAAGCTCCTGCCTTCCGCCGCAAGCCGGCCGAGCAGCGGCGCCGGCTCCCAGTAATCCTGGCTCTGGTTGAAGCCCGAGATGGTGGCGTGAATGGCGGCGAGGCCGACGTGGTCGGCCCAATGCATCACGCCGCCCCGCCAGCGTGGAAAGCCGTAGCCGTTGATCCACACGATGTCGATGTCGCTGCCGCGGAGCGCGATGCCGTCTTCCAGCACGCGCGCGCCCTCATTCACCAGGTGATAGAGGCAGCGCTGGACGATCTCGTCCGCGCCGATGGCGCGGCGCTCGATACCGCTTTCCGCCGCGACCTCGGCAATCAGCGCATCGACCTCCGGGTCCGGCACGGGCGTACGGCTGCCGGGCTCGTAGCGGTAGTAGCCGGCGCCGGTCTTCTGGCCGAATCGGCCGCGCTCGCACAGCCGGTCGGCCACCGCCGAATAGCGCTTGGAGGGATCGCGCAGATGCGCGTCGGCCTTGCGCTTGCGCCAGCTCACGTCGAGGCCGGCGAGATCGGCGACGGCGCAGGGCCCCATCGCCATGCCGAAGCCGGTGAGTGCGGCGTCGATCTCGGTCGGGCTCGCGCCTTCCTCCAGCAAGAAGCGCACCTGCCGCGTGTAGCCTTCCAGCATGCGGTTGCCGATGAAGCCGTGGCAGACGCCCGCCACGACCGCAATCTTGCCGAGTTGCCGGCCGAGCGCGAGCACCGTTGTCAGCGTTTCGGGCGAGGCCGAATCGGTGCGCACGACCTCCAGGAGCCGCATCACCTGCGCCGGACTGAAGAAGTGCATGCCGAGCACGTTGCCCTTGCGGCGGGGCACGATGTCGGCCAGGTGGTTGACGTCCAGATAGGAGGTGTTGGAGGCGATGATCGCCCCCTCGTCGCACGCCGAATCGAGGGCCAGGAACACGTCTTCCTTCAGCGGCATCTCTTCGAACACCGCCTCGATGACGAGATCGGCGCCGCCCACTCCTTCCAGCGATTCGATCGGCTCGATCAGCTTGACGCGGGCCTCGGCGTCCGCTTCGCCGAGGCGGCCGCGCGAGACTCGACGCTCGTAGTCGCTGCGGATCGCAGCTAGTGCGCGTTCGAGCGCCTCGGAGTCGGAATCCATAAGGCGCACCGGGATTCCGGCGTTGGCGAAGCAGGTCGCGATGCCTCTGCCCATGGTGCCGGCGCCGATGATGGCGGCGCGCTGGACGGTCCGGGCCGGCGTGTCCTTGCCGATGCCCGGCACCTTGCGCACGGCCCGCTCGGCGAAGAACACGTGGCGCAGCGCCGTCGATTCCGGCGAGGCCATGCATTCCTCGAAGGTCTCGCGCTCCTTGCGGACCCCCTCGTCGAAGGGGAGCGTCAGCGCCGATTCGACGCACTCCAGGCATGCAATCGGGGCCCGCTGGCCGCGCGCCCGCCGTTCAAGGCGCTTGCGCGTGGCCGCGAAGACATCCGGGTCCTTCAACACCGGCTCTCGCTCGCGGGCGAGCGAATGCGGCGGCCCGGCGGCGATGCGCTCCGACGCGAAGGCGAGCGCGCCTTCGAGCAGGTCGCCGTCGATCACCCGGTCGATGATCCCGCTGTTGGCCGCCTCTTCGGCAGCGACGTGTGTGCCGTCGACGATCATCGCGAGCGCCGTCTCCACGCCGGCGAGCCGGGGCAGGCGCTGGGTGCCGCCCGCGCCGGGCGGGAAGCCGAGCAGCACCTCCGGTTGGCCGACCTCGGTCTTCCGGCTGGCAACCCGGTAGTGGCAGGAAAGCGCCAACTCGAGACCGCCGCCCAGGCAATAGCCGTTGAGGGCGACGATCACCGGTTTGGCGGAGCGCTCGATCGCCGGGATCACGTCGCGCAGCGTCGGCTCGCCCTCGGGCCACGGTTTGCCGAACGAGCGAATGTCGGCGCCGGCGAGCCCGCCTTTGCCCGCGCAGCGCAGCACCACCGCCTCGACCGCGTTGTCGGCTTGCGCTTCCGCCAGCCGGTCCAGAATCGCGCCCGGTATGCCGGGGCTCATCGCGTTCACCGGCGGGTTGTCGATGGTGATGACGCCGACCGCGCCCTCGCGCTCCAAGCTCGCGCCGCTCATTCCTCGCGTTCCTCTGTCCTTAGTGGAGAAGCTGTCGATAAGCTGTGGATAACGCTGTCAAATGCCTGTGGAGAACCTGTGGAAAATCCGCCCCGCCATCAGGCCGCGCACACCTCGTCGAGCAGGCGGCGCATGAAGGCCTCGCAGGCGCGGACCTCGCTCATCTCGATGTATTCGTTGGGCTGGTGCGCCTGGCGGATGCTGCCCGGCCCGCAGATCACGGTCGGGATCCCGGCTTCCTGGAACTGCCCCGCCTCCGTGCCGTAGGCCACCACCTCGGTGTGATTGGTGCGCGCCAGCGCCATCACGATCGCCTCGGCCGGCGAGCCGTCCTCCGGCACCAGGCCTGGCACGACAGCGCGGGCCTTCGTGGAGATTCCGGTCGCCGGATCGACCGCACGCATGCGCGGCAGCACGGTCTCCTCGGCGAAACGCTCGAAGCGGCTGCGAATCTCGTCAGGGTTCGCCCCCGGTACCAGCCGGTATTCCCAGGTGAATTTGCAGTCGAGCGGCACGATATTCTGGGCCGTTCCGCCTCGGATCGTGCCGACATGGACCGTCGTGTACGGCGGATCGAAGCCGCTCTCGGGTTCGGCACGCGCGGCCATTTCGTCCGCGATTTCGGTCAGGAAGTGGACCAACATCGCGGCGTACTGCACCGCGTTCACGCCGAGATGGGTGGCGCTGGAATGGACCTCCAGCCCGCGCACGCGGGTCTCGAAGCTATAGACACCCTTGTGGGCATTCACCACCGCCATGTTCGTCGGCTCGCCCACGATCACGATATGCGGCTTGACGCCCAGCTCGTGGCCAAGCCGGTCGATCATCAGCGGCGCGCCTAAGCAGCCGACCTCCTCGTCGAAGGAGAGCGCGAAATGAATGGGAGTCTTGAGCGGACGGGCGGTGAATTCGGGCACGAGGGCGAGCGCAATGGCGCTAAAGCTCTTCATGTCAGAGGTGCCGCGCCCGTAGAGGCGGCCGTCTTTCTCTACGACGCTGAACGGGTCCGTGTCCCAGGGCTGGCCATCCACCGGCACCACGTCGGTGTGGCCCGAGAGTGCTATTCCCGGCACATCGCTGGGGCCGACCGTGGCGTAAAGATTCGCCTTGTTTCCCGTTTCGTCATGAATAAGTGTAGAATCAATACCGTGCGAGGCGAGATAGTCGCGCACGAAGTGGATCAACGCGAGGTTTGACTCGCGACTTGTCGTGTCGAAAGACACGAGTCGCTCGATCATTTCGATGGGATCGTAATGAGTGCCGGACATTCGCGTCACCATCCGTGTGGCGGGCGGGGATTGTCGCCGCGGTATGGCGGCGGCACAAGGCCGCCCACCACAGGTTGCCGAGTAGGGGAGTAAGGGGAGGCCGCAGTTGGCCAAACGCCGCCGCTTTCGCACGCTGAAGGTCGTGCTGCCGCTGCTCACGCTGGTGTGCGCGGTGTTGGCGGTCGGCTACCTGCAGGCGACGCGGCCCGAGATCGAGCGCACCGGCCCGGCGGAGCGTGCCCGGCCGATCGCCGCCGCGACCGTGCGTATCGCCGACGTGCAGCCCTCCATCGGTGCCTACGGCGAGGTGGTGGCGCACCGCGATGTGGAGCTGCGGGCGCTGGTGGCGGGGCCGGTGGTGGCCGTGGGCCGGAACTTCGTGAACGGCGGCACGGTGCAGGCCGGCGAGCTGCTGGTGGAGATCGACCCCTTCGAGTATCGCGCAGCGGTCACGGAGGCGGAGGCGGCACTGGCCGAGGCGCGGGCGCAGCTTTCGGAGACCGGGGCGGAGCTGGGAGCGGAAGAGGCGGGACTCACGGCAGATCGCACCCAACTGGCGTTGGCGGAGCGCGAGCTGGAACGGCGGGAGGCACTGCTCGCCAAAGGCACCGCCGCACAGAAGACGGTCGACGATGCCCTGGTGCGCCGGAGCGAGCGGGTGCGGGCGCTGGCGGCGACGGAGCGCCGGATTGCGGGCTTGCGCGCGCGGATCGCGCGGCAGGAGGCGGTGATTGCGCGCAGCACCGTAGCGCTGGAACGAGCCGAGCGAGACCTTTCGAACACACGGCTGGTCGCACCCTTCGACGGGTATCTGACGTCAATTTCCGCGGCACTCGGCAAGCGGCTCGGCGTGAACGATCGCGTGGTGCGTTTGCTGGATCAAGCCCAGCTAGACATCCAAATTCATCTGAGCGATGCGGACTACGGGCGGCTTATCTCCTCTGCCGCGGGTCTTCGCGGGCGCCCGGTAGAGGTGACGTGGCGTGCGGGCGACCGCAACTTCCCCTTCCGCGCGGTGATCCAGAGGGCCGACGGCGAGGTCGACGCGGCGAGCGGCGGGGTTCGCGTGTATGCGCGGATCGAGCATGACGCGGCTGCGCTGCCGCTCCGCCCCGGCGCCTTCGTGGAAGTTCGCATACCGGACCGCGTGTACCGGGGGGCCACGCAGTTGCCGGAGACGGCGCTGGTCGGCGGCGATACGGTCTACGCGGTCATAGACGGCCGGCTCGAGCCCCGGCCGGTGGCGCTGCTCGCGCGCGTCGGCAACGACGTCGTGGTATCCGGCGGGATCATCGAGGGCGAGAGCGTCGCCACGACGCGCTTCCCCGAGATCGGACCCGGCGTCAAAGTCGAGGTGCGATGAGCCAGACCGGTCGCGGTCTGATCGCGCTGTTCACGCGCCACCGCACGGCCGCCAATCTGGTGATGGTGCTGATGATTCTGTTCGGCGCGCTCGGACTCGCGCGCATGAACACTCAGTTCTTCCCTACCTTCGCCGTCGAATGGGTCTCGGTCAGCGTGACCTGGCCCGGCGCCAGCGCCGAGGACGTGGATACCAACATCGTCGCGGCGATCGAGCCGGAGGTCCGCTTCCTCGACGGGGTCAAGCGCGTCTTCGCGCAGTCCGTGGAAGGCATCGGCTCGGTCGTCGTGGAGTTCGAGCCGGGGACGAACCTCGATACGGCGCTGGCCAATGTCGAGAACGCCGTGGATCGGGTCGAGACGCTGCCGGAGGACTCTGAGAGGCCGGTCGTCAACCGCCTCTACTTCTACGAGAACATAGGCAATATCGTCGTTTCCGGCCCGTTCTCCGAGGCGGCGCTGCGTGCCCACGCCAAGGACATCCGGGAGCGTCTGCTTGCCGCTGGCGTCGACAAGGTTGACCTGTTCGGCAGCCGGCGCGAGGAAATCTGGGTCGAGGTCGGGGAGGGGCGTCTGCGCCAGCTCGACCTCACGCTCGGCGATATCGCGTCGCGGATCGGTACGAGCTCGGCCGACCAGCCTTCCGGCATCGTCCCTGCCGGCACCAACAAGCAGATCCGAAGCCTGGGCCTTGCCAGATCGGCCGATGAGATCGGCCAGGTCGAGATCATCGCGCGCGAGGACGGGGCCAAGGTCCACCTCCGCGATATCGCGACCATCAGCGAACGCTTCAACGAGCGGGATGCTGTCGCGTACAGGGCGGGCTACCCCGCCATCGAGCTACAGGTGCGGCGGGCGAGCACGTCCGATGCGCTGGAGCAGGCGGGCATCCTCGATGACTTTCTCGAGGAGATGCGGCCGACGCTGCCACCGACTCTGGTCGTCGAGCACTACGACAATGCGGCCGAACTCATCGACGACCGCATCAACATGCTGCTCCGCAACGGCGCGAGCGGGCTGGCTCTGGTGGTGCTGGTGCTGTTCATCTTCCTGAGCACGCGGGTCGCCTTCTGGGTCACGGTCGGCATTCCCGTCTCGCTGCTCGCCACCCTCGGCGTGATGATGCTGACCGGCCAGACGATCAACATGGTGAGCCTGTTCGCGCTCATCATGGCTATCGGCATCATCGTGGACGACGCCATCGTGGTCGGCGAGCATGCTGTAACTCAGCGCGCCGCGGGCGCCGGCCCGGCCGACGCGGCGGAACTCGGCGCCCGACGAATGCTGGCGCCGGTGATGGCGGCGACGCTGACAAGCGTCGCCGCCTTCCTGCCGCTCTTCATGGTGTCTGGCCAGATCGGCGAGATCATCGGGGCCATTCCCCTGGTGATCGTGGCCGTGCTCGTCGCGAGCCTGATCGAGTGCTTCCTGGTGTTGCCCGGCCATCTGCGGATCGGTTTGAAGACCGATCCACGCGGGGAAAACAGATTCGCACGATGGTTCAACCCGCGCTTCGAGGCGTTCCGCGACGGGCTGTTCGCCCGCGCCGTGCGGGCCTGCGTCGCCTGGCGATACCTCACCGTCGCCGTCGCGATCGGCCTGCTGCTGCTGTTCATAGGGCTGATCGGGGGCGGGCGTATCTCATTCGTTTTCTTCCCCTCGCCCGAAGCGGACTCTGTGGTCGCCAACGTCACCTTCGTCGAGGGCACCAAGCGGGAGACCACGGCCGCCATGGTGGACGAGCTCGGGCGGGCGCTGGACGAGGCCGAGCGCGCGCTGACAGAGGGCGCCGGCGGCCTCGTGGTCATGAGCCTCGGCCAGGTCGGCAAGCCGGCGTCCCGTCCCAACACGTTCTTCCTCGGCACCGGCGACCACGTGGGCGCCATGCGGGTCGAGTTGCAGCCATCGGATCGGCGCACCATCCGCACGCAGGCGCTGATCGAGGAATGGCGCAAGCGGGTGCGCCCGCTGCCGGGGCTGGAGACCATGACGATCCTCGAGCGTGCAGCGGGGCCACCCGGCCGCGAGATCGACATTCGGATCGCGGGCGACGACGTGCAGGCGCTCAAGGCGGCGGCAGGCGAGGTGAGCGTGTTGCTCGGCCGTTTCCCAGGTGTGAGCGACATCGAGGACAACACCCCTTACGGCAAGCAGGAGGCGATCCTTACCGTCAATGCGCGCGGCCGCGCCCTCGGCTTCACCACGGAGAGCGCCGCGCGCCAGGTGCGCGCCGCCTTCGAGGGCGTGATCGCGAGGCGTTTCGCGCGGGGCGACGAAGAGGTCGCGATCCGTGTCCGCCTGCCGCACGAAGCCCTCACCGAAGGCGATTTGCGGCGCTTCTATCTGCGCAGTCCCGCAGGCGTCGAAGTGCCGCTCGCCGAAGTGGTCGACTTTGACGAGGCAACCGGGTTCGCGAGCATCCGCCGCGAGGACGGCCAGCGCATGATCGCCGTCACGGCGGAAATCGACGAATCGACCACCAACACCGACGAGGTCCTGGACGCGCTCCAGGTTGAGGGTCTGCCGGAGACCGCGCAAAAGTACGGCGTCGGCGTCCTGCTGCGCGGCAAGGCCGAGGAACAGGCGACGACCATGGGCGACATGATGACCGGCGCCGTGGTCGCCCTGGTTGCGATTTATCTCATTCTGGCCTGGGTGTTCTCCAGCTACTCGCGGCCCATCTTCGTCATGGCCGTGATTCCCTTCGGTGCGGTTGGCGCCGTCTTCGGCCATTTCGTTCTGGGCTACGACCTCACCGTTCTGAGCATGATGGCGCTGCTCGGGCTGAGCGGCATCGTGGTCAACGATTCGATCATCCTCGTGCGCGCGATCCAGGAGCGTCTCGACGCCGGCGAACCGCTGATGGAGGCCCTGGTCGGCGGCGCGAGGGATCGTCTGCGTGCCGTCATTCTGACTTCGGTGACCACGATCTTCGGCCTCACGCCCTTGCTGTTCGAGACCAGCCTTCAGGCGCAGTTCCTGAAGCCCATGGCGGTCACCATCGTCTTCGGCCTGCTCGGCGTGACCCTGATCGTGCTGATCCTGGTGCCGTGCCTGCTCGCGATTCAGGGCGACATCGCCGCTCTCTTCGGCCGCCCGACGGCCGGAGGCGAGAGGGCCGTCGAGGACGATGCGTCACCGGCTCTCAGGCTGCGCGAAAGCGACGGTTGATCGCAGCCCACGCGACCACTACACAGCGCCCTAGCCAAAGCCGGGCGTCCTGGCTCGGCGAAGCGGAGAGAGCGGGGAGGAGAGGGCGTGAACGGTATTCTCAAGGGCCTGCGTGTGGTCGAAGGCTCGGCCTTCGTCGCCGCCCCGCTCGGCGGCATGACTCTCGCCCAGATGGGCGCGGACGTGATCCGCTTCGACCCGCTTAGCGGTGGCCTCGACTACCGGCGCTGGCCGGTCACGCCCGAGAACGAGAGCATCTACTGGGCCGGCATGAACAAGGGCAAGCGGTCCTTCGCCGTCAATCTGCGCGAGGCCGAAGGGCGAGAGCTGGTGGCGGCCCTCATCACCGCGCCGGGGCCGGAGGCCGGCATCTTTCTGACCAATCTGCAGGTGGGAGACTGGCTCTCTTACGAGACGCTGAGCGCCAGGCGCGAAGACCTCATCATGCTGCGCATCATCGGCAATCCGGATGGCACGGTCGCGGTCGACTACACCGTGAACGCGCGCATGGGCTGGCCTTACGTGACCGGGCCGGCGGACCTGGACGAGCCGGTGAACAACGTCCTGCCGGGCTGGGACCTGACCTGCGGGCTTACCGCCGCCATTGGCCTGCTCGCCGCCGAGCGCCACCGGAGTCGCACCGGCGAGGGGCAGGAGGTGCGGCTCAGCCTGGCCGACGTCGCCTATCACATCACGGGCTCGCTGGGTTACATCGGCGATGTCGAGATCAACGGCGCCGAGCGGCCGCGTATCGGCAACGACATGTACGGCACCTTCGGCGGCGACTTCGCGACCCGCGACGGCCGCTGTGTCATGCTGGTGGTGGTGACGCCGCGCCACGTGAAGGCGCTGGGGCAGGCGGCCGGACTTACGGAGACCTTCGCTCGGATCGAGGCGGAGCACGGCGTCAATCTTGCCGACGAGGCCGACCGCTGGGAGGTGCGGGAACAGCTTCGCGCTGCGCTGGAGCCCTGGTTCGCCTCGCTCAGCCTGGAGGAGGTGGGCGCCCGTCTCACCGAAGCCGGCGTGCTCTGGGGGCCGTTCCGCAGCCACAGCCAGATGGTGGAGGAAGACCCCTTCTGCTCGACCGCCAATCCGCTGTTTCAGCGGATCGATCAGCCGGGGATCGGGCCTGTGCTGACGCCGGGCTCGCCGCTGGACTTCGCCGCGTCTCCCCGCGGGGAGGTCGCGCCGGGGCCGCAGCTCGGCCAGCACACCGACGAGATTCTGGCGGAGGTGCTGGGCCTCAGCGACGGTGCCATCGGCGCGCTACACGATCGCGGTATCGTCGGCGCGCCTGCCTGACGCAAGGGCTTACGCGCCCTCGACCAGAACTGCCGCTCCCTCTAGCCGCTGGGCGTCTGCCGACTCGCGCCAGGCCTCCGCCGCTGCGCGGTCGTCGAATTCGAGCACCATCATGCTGCCGTCGGGCCAGGTGCCTTCCTTGACCGTTGGCGCTCGACCGCTCGACAGCACCCGCCCACCGCAAGCGGCGATGCTGGCGGGATCGATGTCGGACTCGCCGCTCGCTCCGCGCAGGATCAGGTAGTGGCCGCCACCCTGTGCAGCCCCGTCGCCTTCGAGATGGACCATGTGGCCGGTCGATGCACGCTGGCGAATAGCCCGTGCTTCTACGTAGGCCGGCGAATCGTACCAGCTTGCGGCACGCGCTGGGCTCTCGAACTCCAGCAGCACCAGCCGGCCGGGCTGCCAGCCGCCGGCGATGACCTCGTGCTCGCCGCCGCGCACGAGGAACCGCCCCTCGAACGCCGCAATCGAGCCCGGCGTCAGCGCCCGGTAGTCCGCGTAAGTCTCGGGATCGGTCACGCTCACATCGGCGATCACATAGCCTGGCATGTCGGGCGTCCTCAAAACGGTTCGGGGTCGGCGAAGCGGCGGAGTACGTTGGTCGTAAGCCTCGCGATGTTGTTGTCGTAGCCGTTCCACGGCAGGCTCGCGGGATAGCAGATCGAGCCCACCGAGAACACCGCGCCACCGTTGGGCGTCTCGTAGAAGACCATGTCGGCCCTGACCTTCTCGTGCTCGGTGCCGCCCAGGCCGGCATGGTTCACCAGCACCTCCTCGTTCACCACCAGGTAGAGGTCGGTGTGGTCTTCCGAGCGCGCGAGGACCAGCGCGTGCGGTGGCGTGCCGAGACGGGGGTCGGTGCCGTCCAGCTCGTTGCCGGCCGCGCCCTCGCCGTGATAGCCGAAGTCGCCGATCAGCTCGTCCGCGCCGATCCCCTCGAAGATGAACTGCGCGCGAGGGTCGAAACTGCCCGGCATGCGCCGATAGTAGGAAGACTTGTCGAAGCCCTCGGCGACGAAGCCGACGCCCGCCAGGCGCTGGGGGGCGAAGTCCCCCTGGTGGCGCCAGATGCCGCCGTACTCGCCGGTGAAGCTGTGATAGTACTCGCCGGGGTCCGCCTCCCAGGTGCGGATCGCGGCCTCGCAGCGGCGCACCTCGATCACGCCCGGCAGCTCCTTGTGCATGGCGACGCGCCAGTAGAAGCCGTTGCCGCCGAGATACATCAGCCGGCCGCCCTGCTGGGTGAAGCCGTGCACGACGTTGCGCATGGCCTTGGAGTAGTACTCCGGGTGGCCGCCGGTGATCAGCACGTTGTAGGGCTTGAGCAGGTCGATGCCCTCGCGGTCGACGTCCTCGTCGGTGATGACGTCGTGCTCCATGCCGAAGTGGGTGAGCCAGTCCACCACGTACATGTCGAGGATGAACTCGCGCGCGTTGGTGGAGTCCTCGCCGGCGCAGGCCCAGGGTGTCTCCGCCTTGGGGCGCATGTTGAGGATCGGGCGCAGCCGAGACGAGTAGCAGACGCCGCTGCCGTCCGAATGGGTGTCGTAGAGCGACGAGCCGTATTCGCGATGCTCGTTGAGGAAGAGCTGCTGCGCATTGAGCGTGGGTAGCTGGCCGGTGAGGAGCTCGCCGAGCGGGCCGTCGAAGGCCAGGTGCTCGTTGGCGTAGGCCATGTACTCGACCGTCGGCAGCAGGAAGGCCACGCGATTGGCCCGCCCCGGCGCCGGCAGCACCACGAAGGGCACGTATTCCTCGGCTCCCTTGGCCCGGAGCCGCGCGGCGTAGACTCCGCTCGCCATGCGCGCCGGCACGGTCCATTCGAAGTCCACCTCCCAGCCGGCGTCGTAGAGATCGTCGTCGTGGAAGTGGATGGCGCCGTACTCGTGCCGTGCGTGGCGCCAGCACATCTCCTCGCCCGAAAAATTCCAGCCGGTCATGCCGCGCGCGGGCAGGTTGACGATCTCCCCGTGGCAATGGTTGGGGGAGCGGTCGGAAATCTTGATCGACGTGATGTCCCGCGAAAAATCCCAGGCGCAGAGGATGTCGGGCGCGAGCCCGGCGGGGACCGCCTCGTTCCGCACGCGCTCGATCTCCAAACGATCCAGCGCGCGGCCGACCAGCCGGGGCGAATCGATCTTGCCGTTGTAGAGGCCCTCCACCAGCGCGCGGCCCTTCTGGCGCCGCTTGTAGATGCCGGCCATGACGATGGGCGCGCCGTTGCGGACGGAAGCTGCCCCGACCTTGCGCGTCTTCGTGCCGCCGTCGTCGACGCGGGCGTAGGGCAGCAGCGGCTCCTGATAGACCGTGACCCGGCCGGACTCGGCATCGTAGCTGGCGGCGGCGAGATACCAGTGGCGCTCGAGCAGCGGCTTGCCGACCGAGACCGTCTCCACCGTGCCGTCGGCCATGCCGAGCCGGAGCGCGACGGAGCCCGCATCGTCGATGACGAGCGCGAAGCCGGTCTTGGTGCGCGGGTCCCACTTGGTGACGATGCCTTGCTCGCCCTTGCCTGGCGTGGTCGGCCAGATCATCGCCTGAACGGTGAAGCTGCCGAGCGTCTCCAGCAGCGGCCGGCTCTCCACCAGGGCGTAGGAGCCCGCGTGGATGACCTGCCGGCGCCCCTTGTGGCGCTTGCTCACCGGGGTGCGGATCGGCCGTTCCTTGAAGCCGGGCCCGGCGGGCGTGTCGTCCGCGCAGATCAGGCGCACGATGTCCGCCTGATAGGTGGGATGCTCGCAGTTCACATGGAACTTGATGGTCTCGCCCGGCCGGACGCTGATCCGGTCGGGATAGCCGGTGATCGTCAGCATGCTGCGCCTCCGCGCTGCGCCATCCTCATGCCGCGAGCATAGTCAGGGGCCCGGCGGCGAACAACGTGCCCCGATGCGTTCACGGTGCGGTCCCGGTGCAACCCCGAGCGGGATATGCAAGATAGGCGCGCGCGGTCGGGGGAGGGCCCTGCCGCGCCGACCGGAGTGAGGGAGCGAACGATGGCGACACTGATTATTCATGGCATACCGCTGAGCACCTATGTCCGCACCTGCCGCATGGCGTGCAGGGAGAAGGGGGTGCCCTACGAGCTCGATCCCGTCATGCCCCAGTCGGCGGAGCAGTTGGCGATGCAGCCCTGGGGGTCGGTGCCGGCCATGACCCACGGCGACGTGCGCATGTACGAGTCGCTCGCGATCTGCAACTACATCGACAATGCGTTCGACGGGCCGCCCCTGCAGCCGGACGACCCGGTCGCCAACGCCCGCTGCTGGCAGTGGACGTCGGTCTTCATCCAGTACCTCTACCGGCCTGCGATCGACATCGTGCTGCAGCGCCTGATCGTGCCCGCGCAGGGCGGCGAGCCCGACGAGGCCCTGGTCGAGAGCAGCGTGCCAAAGTCCGACAAGGCGCTCATCGCGCTCGACGGGGCGCTGGAAGGCAATGCCTGCTTCGCCGGCGGCGAGGCCTCGATCGCCGACTACATGGTGCTGCCCGTCCTCCACTATCTGAAGATGACGGCGGAGGGCGAGACGCTGCTGGCTCCCAGGGCCAACATCGCCCGCTGGCACGCCGCCATCGACGAGCGCGAGAGCGCGGTCGCAACGGTTCCCGAGTTCGGTTGATAGAGCGGCGCTTCGATCAACCGGAGAAGGCGTAGCCTGCCGCGCGCACTGTCCGGATCACGTCATCTTCGCCGTCGCGGTTAAGCGCCTGGCGCAGACGGCGAACGTGCACGTCCACGGTGCGTTGCTCGATATGCACCGCGCGCCCCCATACCGCTTCGAGCAGATGGTCGCGGGAGAGCACCCGACCGGGATGCTCCATGAAGTGACGCAGCAGGCGGTATTCGGTCGGCCCCAGGTGGATCGAGCGCCCGTTGCGGCTGACGCGATGGCTGGCGAGGTCCATTGTGATGTCGCTGCTGGCGAGTGATTGGGCGGCGTTCGTCGGCGCTGCCCGGCGCAGCACCGCGCCAATGCGTGCGATGAGTTCCGAAATTGCGAATGGCTTGACCACGTAGTCGTCGGCACCACAGTCGAGGCCGCGGACGCGGTCGCTTTCCTCGCCGCGCGCGGTGAGCAGGATGACCGGCAGGCTGTGAGTCTCCGGATCGCGCCGGATCTTGCGGCAAATCTCTATTCCGGAGACTCCGGGCAGCATCCAGTCGAGCAGTACCAGATCGGGCTTTATCGAAGCGATCGTGCCCATCGCGTCGCCGCCGTTCTCGATCGAAGCGACGCGGAACCGGTGACTCTCGAGATTGTAACGGAGCAGGGTTGTCAGCGAGGTTTCGTCTTCGATCACGAGGATGAGCGGGCTATCCGTCATCGCGCATGCTCCTGTCGCTCTCCCTGCGGTTGGCTATTGTCTTGCGGCGCTGGTTGAAAACGGCGCCCGCTCCCGGTGAGGAACGGGCGCCGCTGTAGCATTATTTCAGGGTCTTGTGGCGAGCCCCGTTACATGGAGAGCTGAGCAAAGGTGGTGGCCTGGGTGCGCATCGCCTCGCGATCCGCATCGGGGAGCGGGATCAGTCCCTTGTCGGCGAGGTAGCCGTAGGGACCCCAGGCATCCTCGTCGGTGAACGTCGCGACGTACTCGTCGATTCCGGGGATCACGCCCACGTGCGCCTTCTTCACGTAGAAGTACATGGAGCGGGAGACCGGATAGTCGCCGTCGGCGATGGTGTCGAAGTCGGGCTCGACGCCGTCGATGATGCTGCCGCGAACCTTGTCGCGGTTCTGGTCGAGGAAGCTGTAGCCGAAGATCCCGAGCGCCGAGGGATTGGCTTCGAGCTTCTGAACGATGAGGTTGTCGTTCTCGCCCGCCTCGACGAAGGCGCCATCCTCACGAATTGAATGGCAGATGACCTTGTAGGCGCTCTTGTCTTCTTTTTTGAGCGCCTTGATGCCGGGGAAGGTCTTGCAGCCGCCCTCCATGGCGAGCTCGACGAAGGCGTCCCGCGTGCCGGAGGTCGGCGGCGGGCCGAGCACCTCGATCTTCGCCCCCGGCAGGGAGGCGTCGATGTCGCTCCAGGTCTGGTTGGGATTGGGCACCATGCCTCCGTCGGAGGGCACGTCCTTCGCCAGCGCGAGGAAGAGCTGCTGCAGGGTGATCGAGAACCGCTCCGCCGACTTCGAGTTGGCGAGCACGATGCCGTCGTAGCCGATCTTGACCTCGGTGATGTCGGTCACGCCGTTCGAGGCGCAGCGCTCGACCTCCGAGGTCTTGATCCGGCGCGAGGCGTTGGTGATGTCGGGGTGAGCGACGCCGACGCCGGCGCAGAAGAGCTTGAGCCCGCCGCCCGAGCCGGTGCTCTCGACCACCGGGGTCTTGTTCCCCGTGGTCTTGCCGAACTCTTCGGCGACGGCGGTGGCGAAGGGGAATACGGTCGAAGAGCCTACGATCCTGATCTGGTCGCGGGCCTCCGCGGCGTTGGTCAGCGCCACTGACGCGGTCAGCGCAAGAGCTGCCGCCGCGGCGATGGCGAGGGGTGTCTTGGTCACGGCGCTTCCTCCGGGTTCGCTCTCATCCCGACGGTCGTGACCGCGCGCCGGCGCGGCCGCCCGGGATGGCAGGCAAACCCTAACGCCGGGCGAAGATGGAAATAATACGGATATGTGACGGTTCGTTGACTCTATGCCCCGCGCCGGGACGCCCTACTTCACCTCGACTTCGACGAAGACCACGTCGTCGGTGTCGCTCGGGTTGATGACGTCGTGCTCGACCCCTTCATCCCGGTAATAGGGCGAGCCGTGGACGATTTGGACTGTGCGCTCGCCGTCGGGCTCCACGAGGTGGAGGTGTCCGGTCGTTACCGGCACCACCACGTAGTCGTATTCGTGCCGGTGCCAACCCGTCGCCTCGCCGGGCTTGAATCGCCACTCGGTGACGCGCACGCGGTCGTTGTCGATTAGCACGGTCGGCGTTGCCGCGCCCATAGCCACCTCCACTGCAAGGAATAGCCGCGGCGAAGCGTTGCAGGTTGGCGGGCCCTGCGCAAGCCCGCGCGCGGCTGCGCTGTCTCGCGACGATCAATCCCTGTGCCAGGTGCAATCCGTGGTCGTGACGACCTGATTGTTCGCCAGATAGCTGGTCTCGTAGGCACAGCTTCCTGCCATCCCGGCATAGACACCGGTGCCGCCTGCCAGCTCCAGCTGACCCTGCCCGCCGCCACCTGCATCCACGTCGCCTGCGCGCCTCTCGGCTGTGAGATAGAGCGTGTCGCCGGAGGGGTTGGTGGACGTGCACGCGGTCTGAAGATCGAGCCCGGCAGCCGAGCGTTTGCCGAAGATCACGCACGTCGACAGGCTGTGCCCGCCCTCGACGAAGGGCTCGCCGCTGCTTGCGAGGGTGGTGATGGTGCCCTCCAGCCTGCCGCCGAAATACGCGCCGTCGGCGTGCTCTATGGAGGTGAAGTCGCGAACATAGGTTGCGATCGCGCTGAAGCTGCCGCTCTCCTGCGCGAACGTACTCGGGGCTGCGCATAGAACGCCCATCATGGCTGCTGCCGCCACGGCAAGTCCTCTGCTGGCTCTCATGTTGCCCTCCCAGTCTGGCAATTGCCCCGCCTCGGGATGGTAAGGGGAACAAATCGGCGACGGCAACAGGCGCGCCGGCTTCTCGCGTTGCCGCGCAGCTTCAGGCGTCGTTCTGTTCGGTCTGCACCAGCGACGCCGGATCGACCGCGACGCTCTTGACCAGCGCATAGACTTCGGAGCCGGGGGCAAGGCCCAGCGCATCGGCCGATCGCGCCGTGATCCGCGCCGTCAGACGGGCGCCGATATCGACCGCCACGTCGACCGAGGCGCCGCGGCGCGGGCCGATCTCCACGACCCGGCCGCGGAAGACGTTGAGGACGCTGGTCTCGCGCGGCTCGGCGGTCGCGAGTGACACGTCCCGCGCCCGCACGCGGACCCTGAGCCGCCGTCCCGGCGCAAGCCTGAGGCGCGGCACGCGGAGGATGCCGCCCGGCACCGCGAGCTCTGTGAGCCCATAGGCCGCGTCGTGGCGCTGCACTGTCGCGTCCAGCACCGCGCCGGCGGCCTCGATCCCGGCGAGCGGGTCGAGGTCGAGCCGCGCCATGACCTCTGCGGCGGGGCCCGCGGCGGCGACCCTGCCGCCCGCCATGACCACGATCGTTCCGGCGAGGCGCGCGACCTCGTCCACCGCGTGGCTGACGAAGACAATGGGCACGCCGATCTCGTCGCGCAGCCGCTCGATGTAGTCGATGACTTGCGCCTTGCGCGGCAAGTCAAGCGCGGCCAGTGGCTCGTCCATGAGCAGCAGCTCGGGCTGTGCCATGAGCGCGCGCCCGAGCGCCACGCGCTGACGCTCGCCGCCCGAGAGGGTGCCGGGCCGGCGCTGCAGCAGCGCCTCCAGGCCGAGCAGTGTCACGATCCTCTCCAGCGTCGCGTAGCGCCGGTCGCGCGGCGCGAAGCGGAGCCCGTAGAGCAGGTTGCGGCGCACGCTGAGGTGGGGGAAGAGGCGCCCGTCCTGAAACACGTAGCCGATCCGGCGGCGTTCCGGCTTGAGGTTGATCCCGGCCTCCGCATCGAAGAGCACGCGGTCTTCGAGCGCGATCCGCCCCGCCTCGGGCCGCACGAGACCCGCGATGGCATCGGCCAGCGTGGTCTTGCCGGCGCCCGAGACACCGAACAGCGCCACCACGCCGTCGGCCTCTGCGCCGAAGGACGCATCAAGCGTGAACTCGCCGCGGGTGAGTCGGGCCTGGACCGTCAGCATTACCCCTCCAGCCGGTGCTTGACGATGCGCGCCAAGAACTCGGAGCCGATCAGCGCGGCGAAGGCGATGACGATGGCGATCACCATAAGGCGGAAGGCGCCGTCGAGGCCGCCCGGCACCTGCGTGTAGGTGTAGAGCGCGAGCGGCAGGGTCCGGGTCTCGCCGGGGATGTTGGAGACGAAGGTGATGGTCGCGCCGAACTCGCCCAGGCAACGGGCGAAGGCGAGGATGACGCCGGTGAGCACGCCGGGCGCGATGAGCGGCAGGCTTATGGTCACGAACACCCAGACGGGCGGGGCGCCGAGCGTGCGCGCGGCGGTCTCCAGCCGCCGGTCCATGCCCTCGATGGAGAGGCGGATCGCGCGCACCATGAGCGGGAAGGAGACCACGGCCGAGGCCACCGCCGCGCCCTGCCAGGTGAAGGCGAGGGTGATGCCGAACCAGTCGTCGAGCCATGCGCCGAGCGGTCCCCGCCTGCCGAGCAGCAACAGCAGCACGAAGCCCACCACCACCGGCGGCAGCACCAACGGCAGGTGAACCACTCCGTTGAGGAACTCCCGGCCGGGGAAGCGATAGCGCGACAGCAGCCAGGCGACGGCGATGCCGAGCGGCAGGCTGATCAGAACCGCCCAGCCCGCCACCCGCAGGCTGAGTTGGATCGCTTCGACCTCCAGCGGCGTGAGCGCCATCCGTCCGGTCTCTCAGTCGACGAGGAAGCCGGCGCGGGCGAAGGCCGCCCGGCCCTCGGGTCCAGTGAGGAATTCGAAGAAGCGCGTCGCGAGCGGCGTGTCGCGACCTTCGATCAAGGCGACCGGATACACGATGGGCTCATGCAGCGCGGCCGGGATCGTCCCCACCACATGCACCCCTTCGACGAGGGCGGCATCGGTGGCGTAGACGATGCCGAGCGGCGCCTCGCCACGCGCTACCAGCGCGAGCGCCGCACGCACGTCGGCCGCCGGCGCGAGTTGGCTCTGCAGGTCGGGCCATAGACCGAGCGCTTCCAGCGCCCGGCGTGCGTAAATGCCAGCCGGCACGTGGTCGGGGTTGCCGATGGCGAGCCGCCCGCCGTCCAGCAATGCGGGAAGATCGAGTGCCGCGGAGGGCTCGAAGGGCGCCACGTCGCTGAGACCGGTGACGAACACCAGCCGATTGCCGGCGAGCACGCGCCGGCTACCGGGCTCGATCAGGCCTTGCGCCTCCACATGGTCCATCCAGGCCGCGTTGGCGGCGAGGAAGATATCGGCGGGCGCACCGCTCTCGATCTGGCGTGCGAGCGCGGAGGTGCCCGCATAGGAGGCCACGACACTGTAGTCGGGACCCGCCTCGAAACGTTCGATCACCTCGTCGATCACGTGTGCGGCACTCGCGGCCGCGAGCACGATCACCCGCTCGGCTGCCGCCGGCCCCGCCCAGCAGCAGGCGGAGAGCGCGGCGAGCACTAGCCATGCCGCCCGAAGCACCGAGGATCGCCGCCGCCGCCGGTTGCCACTTCCATGCCACACGTCGCGCGTCGCGGCCCCTGCGGGGCTCGCGCCTCTTCCTTAACTTGCGTGCATGAGGCTGGTTCCGACTGGAGCGAGCGCTCCCGCACCTCCACGGCGCCTCGGCCGTCGCCGACGGGGACCGACCGTTCCGTCGTTCGGGCGGTCACTCGGCCCGCTAAGGCCGCATCGGCGCGGCGACTGTAGCGCCCGGCCTGAAGCCGCGCAACGCCAGCGCGTCGCTCGCTTGTCAACCGATCGCAGAATTCAGACACTCCATCGCCCGGACACGACCCGGCGCCGGAACATGCGCTGGGGCCGCAACATAACGCCAGGCCGGAAGATACGCGGAAGATGGCGAAGATCCTGCTTTGCCGCGTCGATGAAGTCTACGCGGGCGAGATCCTGCGGGTCGAGACCGACGGCCTGCCGCCGGTCGCGGTCTACAACCTGGACGGCGCGTTCTTCGCCACCGACGACACGTGTTCCCATAGCCAGGCCTGGCTCTCCCAGGGTTTCATGGACGGCGACATCATCGAATGCCCGCTCCACGGCGGCTGCTTCGAGATCAAGACCGGCCAGCCGGTGGAGCCGCCCTGCACCGAGCCCATTCAGAGCTATGACCTCGTCGTCGAGGACGGCGCGATCTACGCGCTCGTCGAACCCTGAGCCGGAGGCGATGCCATGCCGATGCTGGAACGTTCCGAAGGGGACATCCACTACGAGCTCTGCGACATCGTGCCCCCGTGGCAGGAGCCGCGCGAAACCATCCTCTTTCTCCACGGGCTCGCCGTCGATTCCGACATCTGGATCACGTGGCTGCCGATCCTGGCGGACCGCTATCGGATCATCCGAATGGACCTGCGCGGCTTCGGCCGGTCCTTCGTCCCGGCGGAGGGCGCCGATTGGTCCATCGACGCGATGGCCGACGATGTTCTCGACGTGCTCGCCGCGCTCGGGCCGCAGCGGGTGCACTTCGTCGGCGAATCGACGGGCGGCACCGTGGGCCTCCATCTCGCCGCGCATCATCCGGGACGCCTTCAAACGCTGACCATGGTTTCGGCGGCTCACCGGGGCGGCACGATCGGGCGGGCGCAGGCGCTCCGGGACGATGTCCACGGGCTGGGGATGGACGAATGGTCGGCCAAGCTCATGCCGCTCCGCTTCCCCGCAGGTTGCCTGAGACCCGCGATGGAGCGCTGGTTCCACGACACGCAACGCGCCTCGGCGCCACAGGCCTGCGTCGACCTCGTCGACATGCTGGTGCAGGTGGATCTCACGGAGGCGCTTGGCGACATCCAGGTTTCCACCCTCCTGATCGCGCCCGACGACAGCCCATTCGTGTCACTCGAGACGCAGGTCGAGCGACTGCGTGCCATGCCCGATTGCGAGATGCACGTGGTTGCCGGCGCTCGCCATGGCGTTGCCTATTCGCACGGGCCGGAGTGTGCCGGCGCCCTCAGAGATTTTCTGGAACGCCGCAGTCCGTCGCTGGGATAAACTGTGGCGTTCCACCGGGCGTCCGCCGGTCCTCATCCCTCAGCGGGCGACCCTTCGCCATACGACTTCCAGATCGGCTCGATATCGTTCTCCCGCAGGAACTCCTCGGCCATCGCCACGATTTCCGCTTCCCGGAACGCATAGAAGGCGTCGACGGCGGCCTCGTCTCTGACGTCCCGTTTCCACTTGCCGATCGAGCCCCTGTAGGCGTCTTCCGCCCGCTGTCTCCGCTCCTTGTCGCGGGTCCAATCCGACATCAGGAATCGCCTGAGAATCCGATGGTGATCGTCGTGATCGAGGCCGGGTATCTCCAGATAACGCTCCGGCGCAGCGTCGACTGCTTCGCGCTCCTGGCGATTCTCCTCGGCGGGTATGCCGACCTCCATGTAGGCGTTGTCGTCCGTCTCGTAGAGCCAGACGATGCCGCCCGTCTGCCGGTCGAGGTAGACCACTTGCGGATATGTATCGTGGAAGTCCACGTCGCGGCCGAAGGCCATCGTGAAGAGACCCTTGTCTATGCCTCTGCCGCCGTCTCCGTCAGCCATGTGCGCGCCGCCCCTCTCCGATACCGGTTAGCGCGGCGATGCGCGTAGCCAGCCGCGCGGACTTGCCTATATCATGCTCGTCACAAAAGGGGGGATAGACACATGGCAGAGACCACCGTCTTCAGCGCTTGTCCTCACGATTGCCCAGACACGTGCGCCATGCTCACCACCGTCGAGGACGGCAAGGTGACCCAGGTGCGCGGCAACCCGGATCACCCGTTCACTCAGGGCGGTCTCTGCGTCAAGGTCAACGACTACCAGAATCGGGTCTATAGCAAGGATCGCGTGCTGCATCCGCTGCGCCGCACGGGAGCGAAGGGCGCCGGCGAATTCGAACAAATTTCCTGGGACGACGCGCTTGAGGAAATTTCGCGCCGGTGGAACGACATCATCGACAAGGACGGGCCGAGCACAATTCTGCCCTACAGCTATCTCGGCACCGAGGGCATCCTGAACGGTCTCAATTCCGGCGATGCCTTCTTCAACAAGCTCGGCGCTGCGGTCTCGGAACGGACCTTCTGCGACTCTGCCGCGATCACGGCCTTCTTCATGTCCTGCGGGCCGACCGCCGCGGTCGATCCCGAGAGTTTCGTCTACTCGAAGTACATCGTCCTCTGGGCGATCAACACCATCAGCAACAACCTGCACCACTGGCCCTTCATTGCCGAGGCACAGCGCCGCGGCGCCAAAGTGGTAGTGATCGATCCGGTCGCGACCCGCACGGCAAAGCAGGCCGACTGGCACCTGCCGATCAAGCCCGGCACCGACGCCGCTCTGGCGCTCGGTATGATCAACGTGATCATCGCCGAGGACCTGGTCGATCACGACTACGTCGAGAAGTACACCGTCGGCTACGACGAACTGGCCGAGCGCGCAGCGAACTTCCCGCCGGATAAGGTCGCTGAGATCACCGGGATTGCGGCGGACGACATCCACACGCTGGCGCGGGAGTTCGCGACCACGCAGCCCTCGGTGATCCGCATGGGGGTGGCGATCGAACGCAACGCCTCCGGCGGCAACGCCGTGCGGGCGATGTCCTGCATCCCCGCCCTGGTCGGCTCCTGGCGGCATTGCGGCGGCGGCATCCTGCACATGCCGATTTGGGCGTTTCCGATGAAGTGGGACGATCTCAGTCGCCCCGACTGGATCCGCGAAGGCACACCGGTGATCAACCAGTGGCGGCTCGGCCCGGCGCTCGCGGGCGAGCTCGACCACAAGGTCAATTCGCTCTTCGTCTACAACTCGAATCCGGTCGTGGTGGCGCCGGAGCAGGACAAGATGCTGCAGGGTCTCTCGCGCGAGGACTTGTTCACTGTCGTGAGCGAGCACTTCCTCACTGATACCGCGCTCTACGCCGACATCGTGCTGCCCGCCACCACGCAGCTGGAGCAGTTCGATCTCATGTTCTCGTGGGGGCACCTCTATCTGACCCTCAACGAGCCGGCGATCGCGCCGCTCGGCGAGGCGGTATCCAACACCGAGCTGTTCCGGCGCCTGGCCCGCGCCATGGGCTTCAACGACCCCTTCTGGGATCGGTCGGACGAGCAAATGGCGCTCGATGCCTTGGACTGGGACAACCCGGTGCTGGAGGGGATCGACCTCGATGTCCTGCGCCAGACCGGCTATGCCCGGCTCAAGGTCGGCTCGCCAGAGGAGTTCGTGCCGCACCGCGAGGGCAACTTCCCGACGCCCTCCGGCAAGATGGAGTTCAAGTCGTCGGTTGCCGAGGCCGCCGGCAACATGGTGCTACCGCTGTTTCGCCAGGGCTATGCCGCCGATCAGTCGGGCGAGCCGCTGGACCCGTTGCCAAACTTCATTCCGCAGAACGAGTCAGCGCGCACCAACCCCGAGCTCGCCGCGCGTTATCCGCTCAACATGCTCTCACCGAAGGCCCACGCCTTCCTCAACTCGTGCTACGCCAATATGGATACCCAGCTTCATCACGCCGGCGAGCAGATGGTGATGATCAATCCGAGCGACGCGGGCGCCCGCGGCATCGCTGACGGAAACGCGGTGCAGGTCTTCAACGATCGAGGCGCTTTCCATGCGGTGGCGCACGTCAGCGAGGATGCGAGCCCCGGTGTGGTGGTCGCACCGCTCGGCTATTGGGCGAAGAGCAGCCCCAACGGCCGCACGGTGAATGCCATCAACCCGCCGGCCTTCGCAGACTACGGCAACGCGCCGACCTTCTCCGACACGCTGGTGGAGGTGAGCGCGGTTTAGATCCTCGGCCTGCGCCAGATCGTTCGCCTCCACCGGGCCGGGCCGAGCACGGCAGGGACGCATGCGCGCGGGAAGGGTCGGATCATGATCGCGAAGCACGAAGTCGATGCGTTCTGGCGCGATGGCTTCATTGTTGCCGAGAACGCGGTCGACCGCCGCCAGCTCACGCGCCTGCGGGGCGCCCTGGCGGGGTGGGTCGATGATAGCCGCGACCACGATGCGCCGTTCGGCGAGCCGACCACCGACGGGCGGCCGCGCTTCGACCTGGCGCCCGAGCACAACGCGAAGCAGCCCGCACTCCGACGGGTCAATAACCCTAGTGAGATCGACGACGCCTACATGGAGGTGATGCGCGATTCGGCGATGACCGACATGGTCGCCGCCCTCATCGGCCCCGACGTCAAGCACCATCACTGCAAGATCAACCTCAAGCTGCCCGGCTCCAACACCGAGGTGCGCTACCACCAGGACTTCGCCTACACGCCGCACACGAACGACGATGTCGTGACCGCTCTGCTCATGCTCGACGACATGACGCCCGAGAACGGCTGCCTCATGGCGGTGCCCGGCAGCCACCGCGGCCCGGTGTACTCGCTCTTCGACGGTGAGCGCTTCACCGGCTTCGTCGCGCCGACCGTGGAGCGCTCGCTACGGGAGCACGAGGTGCCGGTTCTCGGCAGCGCCGGCAGCGTCTGCCTGATGCACACCCGGCTCGCGCACGGCTCCGAGCCCAACCGCTCGTCAGCGCCGCGCGGTCTCTATATCTGTGTCTACAGCGCCGCGGACGCGTTCCCCATCGCCCGCAACCCCATGCCGAACCGCAACGAGGGCATGATGGTGCGCGGCCGGCCTACGCGCCGTGCCCGCCTTGCCGAGGCGACCATCGAGCTCCCCGAGCAGCCGATACGCGCATCGTTCTTCGCGGTGCAGGAGGAGGCCGGCGACTCCGCGCCCTGATCGCCGCCGCCGATTCGCCTCAGGGCCGCCTTGCCAACAGGTCGATCTCGACACGGGCATCGAGGGCGAGTCCGGTGACGCCCACGCACGTGCGCGCCGGGCGCTGTTCGGGATCGAAATAGGTCTCGTAGACCGCGTTCATCGCCGCGTAGTCCTCCTTGAAGTGCGTGAGATAGACCCGCGCGACGATGACGTGCTCGAGCCCGAGGCCGAGGGACGCGAGCACGATCTTCAGATTGGCCATGACGTTATGGGTCTGGCCTTTGATGCTCTCGGGGAGCGGCGCGGCCTCGTCGTCGGGGTCGTTGGGCATCTGGCCGGTGACGAACACCCAGCCATCGGCCTCGACCGCGTGGCTGAAGGGCGCGACGGGCGTGGGTGCGCCGGCCGCCATGTGGAAGATCGGTGCTGTCATGGGATTCCTCTCGTCGTGCGGACGCGGTCAGGCCTCGACGGTGTGGAGCATGACGCGGAGCGCACGCGCGAGCTCCTCCTTCTCCGCGGTGGAGAGGTCGCGGGTGATCTGGCCTTCCAGCGCGTTGAAGCGGGGAAAGATCTCGCGCACGGTGGCCATCCCCGTCTCGGTCCCCTCCACCAGCACCCGCCGGCCGTCGGCTGCATGGGGGCGGCGAATGGCGAAGCCCAGTCCCTCCAGGGTCTTCACCACGCCGGTGAGCGTGCTCTTGGAGATTCCCGATTCCTCGGCGAGGACGTTGGATTCCTTGGGCCCCCACACCCACAGGACCCAGAGCACCGTGAAGCCCGAGAAGGAGAGGCGGTATTCGGCGAGCAGGTTCCGCTCCATGTAGTTGCGCACCGCGTTGGCCACGCGAAAGACGTTGGAGACTGCCGCGAAGGCGTCGATATCGATGCCCAGCCCCTCGACCCGCGCGCGCGCCTCGCGCTCTTCCCACGTGAGCGCAACCTCCCTGCTCATGCGTCGGCGCCCCCGATTTCGGGAAGGTTGCGCCGCTCCAGCGTCGTGCCGCTGCGCCAGGACATCGCCACCTCACGCCAGTAGCCCGCGATCGTCTCGCGGGGCTGCAGCCGGGTGAGCTCCTCCACCGGGGAGTCGCCGATCCAGAGCTCGAAGCTGCCGCGGAAGCAGCGGCCGACCTCGCCCTCGTAGGCGGACATGGTCACCAGCTCGTCCAGGCTGTCGCTGCCGTCGCCCTCGATCGCGGGCATCCACCGGTTGTGCACCATCGGCAGCGCGTTGACAAAGCCGGCATGGTCGCTCTCGGCCTCGATCTCGAAGGTCGCGTGCAGCAGGCGGCGGTCGTTGGCCGCGAGGCTCGCGCCGAAGCGCCCGCCGGGCTCCAGGCGCGGTCCCGCCCGGCCCACCGTGACCGGGCGCGTCAGATAGATCGAGCCCAGCTTCTTGGGGTAGCCCTGGTGATGGCCGCGCACCATGGCGTAGTCGGAATCGACCCAGATGTAGGCGCAGCGCGAGTAGTGCCGGCCCCGGTACTTGCAGCGAATGACGACGAACATCTCCCGATACTGCGCGCGGATCGGATCGAGCAGCTCCTCGAACGTGTCGGAGCAGCTCTGCCACTCCGCCCAGATGAGCGCCACGGCGCCGGGGTCCTCGTCCGCCGGCGCGAGCCCCGGTGGGATCAGCGCCGCCACCGCGTCCGGGTCGGTGCGGTATTCCAGCGTGAGCATCTGGCCGGAGTAGTGCCACGGCACGGGCGGCAGCAGGGAGGCCCGGCCGCTGCCGGAGCGCGGGAACATGAAGCCTTTGAGGGACAAGACGAATCACTCCCGGAATCTCGACGATTCCTTGTCTTTCGTGAGCCGCGATCCTATCGTCAGGGACCGAACGATTTCAAGCCGAGGACCAGCCATGAGGGAGCACCGGCGCATTTTGCTGGACGGTTATCCCGTCGTCGCGACCAGAGAGGGCGAGCGGTTGCACGCGAAGGACGGGCGCTCGGTCGCGGTGGAGGATGCGATCCACCTGCCGCCGACGGAGCCGCGCAAGATCATCTGCGTGCACCTCAACTACAAGAGCCGGGTGGACGAGTTCATGGTGACGCTGCCGGCGACGCCGACCTACTTCCACAAGCCAGTGAGCGCGCTCTGCGGGCACCGTGCCCAGGTGGTGCGGCCCGAGCGCTGCCGGTGGCTGAATTACGAGGGCGAAATCGCGATCGTCATCGGCCGGCATTGCCGGAACATCGCGCGCGAGGAGGCCGGCGACTACATCGCGGGCTACACCATCGCGAACGACTACGGACTGCACGACTTCCGCGACACCGACGCGGGCTCCATGCTGCGGGTGAAGGGATCGGATACCTTGTGCCCGGTCGGCCCTGCGCTGGTGAGCGGCTGGGACTTTCGCGGCAAGGCCGTCCGGACCTACGTCAACGGCGCCCTCGCCCAGGACGGGAACACGGACGAAATGGCGTGGGACATGCACTATCTCGTCGCCGACATCGCCCGCAACATCACCCTTGAGCCCGGCGACCTGCTGCTCTCCGGCACGCCCGCCAACAGCCGGCCGGTGGAGCCGGGCGACGTGGTGCGGGTGGAGGTGGACGGGCTGGGGGCGCTGGAGAACGAAATCGTCCAGGGCCCGGTGCCCATCCGCAACGATGTCGGCGCCCAGCCCGCGAGCTCGGAGGAGGTGATGTCCACCGCGCTCGGCGGCGACTGGGAGTTCCGCGGCATTCGCGCACCGCGCAAGTCGTAGCGCCGCGTCAGGCGGTGGAGCCCTCCAGGATCTGCAGGGTCTTCAGGTCGCTGTGGAAGTCGAGGGCGTAGTCGCCGCCCTCCCGGCCGATGCCGCTGATACCGCAGCCGCCGAAGGGTGCGCTCAGGTCGCGGACGAGGAAGCAGTTGACCCACACCGTGCCCGCGCGTACCCGCTGGCCGATGCGCTCGGCCCGCGCCGCGTCGCCGGTGTAGACGATCCCGGCCAGCCCATAGCGCGTGCCGTTGGCGAGCGCCACCGCCTCGTCCTCGTCCGCGAAGGTTTGCAGGGTCAGCACCGGGCCGAACACCTCGTGCTGCACGATCTCGGCCTCGTTGCTGCGGGGCTCGATCAGGGTCGGCTCGTACCAGAGCCCGCCCTCCTTGGTGACGTGCCCGCCTCTCAGCACCCGGTCTCCTGCCGCCCGCGTCCGCTCGACGAAACCATGGACCCGCTCGAGGTGCTCGGGATGGATGAGCGGAGAGAGGGTGGTGCCCGACTCCCGGCTGTCACCCGCCACGTGCTCGTCGGTGTGGGCCAGCATCCGTTCAAGGAACTCCTCGCGGACCGCCTCCTCCACCAACAGGCGGGTGCCGGCCAGGCAAACCTGCCCCGCGTCGTCGTACTGGCCGGCGGCCTTGCGGGCGGCGGCATCGAGGTCGGCGTCGGCGAACACGATGAAGGGGCTCTTGCCGCCGAGCTCCGCCGTGAAGGGCACGATGTTGCGGGCGGCGGCGGCGCCGATCTGCCGGGCCGCCTCGGGCGAGCCGGTGAACGAGATGCGCCGCACCCGCGGGTCCGCCACCAGCGCCGCGCCGACCTCCTCGCCGATTCCCTGGACGACGTTGAAGACGCCGGGCGGAAAGCCCGCCTCGTCCACGAGATCGGCGAGCAGGGAGGCCGTGATCGGCGACCACTCCGCCGGCTTGAGCACCACGGTGTTGCCAGCGGCGAGCGCCGGCGCGCACTTCCAGGTTGCGAGCATGAAGGGCGCGTTCCAGGGCGTGATGATCACCGCGGGGCCGGCGGGCATGCGCAGGATGCGGTTGGCGGTGCCGTTGGAGGACCAGGCCCGCGGCTCGTAGTCGCAGGCGAGGTCGGCGTAGGCGCGGAAGTTCCGCGCCCCTCGGGGGATCACCCGCAGTTCCAGGCTCTCCTGGAGCATCGCCATGTCGAGGCATTCGAGCCGGGCCAGGGTGGCGACGTTCGCGTCGATGAGCTCGGCCAGACGGTGCATGTAGATGGCGCGCTCGGCCGGGCTCTTCGCCGACCAGTCCGGGAAGGCGTCCGCAGCCGCGCCGACCGCCTGCTCGGCGGTCGCGGCATCGCCCGCTGCGAAGTCGCCGAGCTTCCGGGTCCAGTCGAGCGGCGAACGATCCTCGAAGCGGCGTTCCGAGGGCACGCGGCGCCCTGCGACGTAATGATCGGGTGAGACGGAGACGCCGTCGATGTCGATCCGGGGCGCAGTCATCGGCTCTTCCGCTCTCTGCCGGGCTGGTGGAGGCGCGGGGCTAGAGGAAGTTGAGGTAGCGCGACATCTCCCAGTCCGTCGTGCTGCCGAGGTAGTCGTCCCACTCCTTGCGCTTGATCCCCACGTGGTTCGCGACCAGCAGCGCGCCGATGGCGGAGACCAGCGCGTCGTCCTGCTCCAGCGCGTCGAGCGCCGTGCCCAGGTTCTCGGGCACGGTGACGTCGGTATCGACGCTCTCCAGCCCGTCGCCGGTCTCCGCCGGCGGCAGCGGATAGCCCTTCTCCACCCCGAGCCGGGCCGCCTGCAGCATGGCTGCGGCGGCGACGTAGGGATTGGCGGCGCCGTCGGCGACGCGATGTTCGATGCGCGTCGCCGGGCCGCGCTCGCCCGGCACCCGCACCGCGACGCCGCGGTGGTCGTAGCCCCAGTTCGCCCAGTAGCCGGCGAGGCTCGCCGGTCGGAGGCGGCGGTAGGAGTTGACGGTGGGCGCGATCAGCCCAGCCATGGAGCGGTGGTGGTGCATGAGCCCCGCGATGCATTGCCGGGCGAGTTCGGAGAGGCCGTCCTCCTGCGCGGGATCAGCGCAGGCGTTGTTGCCGTCCTTGTCGCCGAAGCTGAGGTTGAGGTGGACCCCGCTGCCGCCGCGATCCGAGAGCGGCTTCGGCATGAAGCTGAGCAGATAGCCCCGCTTCGCCGCGACCTCGCGCGCCATCAGCCGGAAGAGGAAGATATCGTCGATGGCGCCGAGCGCGTCCCGGTAGCGCAGCGTGAACTCGAACTGCGGCCAGTCGAATTCAGAGTTGATCGCCTCCACGGGGAAGCCGCAGGCCCCTGCCTGCAACCAGATGTCGTCGACCAGGCCGGCGGGGTCGACCGCTGTGCCGGTACCGTAGACGTAGGCGCCGGGGGTGTCGTAGGGCACCCAGTTGCCGGCGGAATCGCGCTCGAAGACGAAGGCCTCGAGCTCGATGCCGAGGAAAGGCGCGAGGCCGGCCTTCTGCCACGCCGCAATCGCGCGGGCGAGCGCGCCCCGTGAGCAAAGCCCGAGCGGCTGACCCTCCTTCTCCAGGTTCGCCACCACCACGCCGGTGCCAGGCTCCCAGCCGGGCCGGACTCCGTCGAGGTCGAACACCGCCTCCATGTCCGGCAGGCCTTCGGGCACACCCGATCCGGGGGCGGGGATCAAGGCACGCTCGTAGTCCACGGCGTAGACCCCGACGCACTGCCGGAGCGTGCCGGACTCGGCGATTGCGCGCGGGACGTACTTGCCGCGCGCGAGGTTCAGGTGGTCGCAGAACAGGACCCGAATGCGTTCGTAGTCGCTCATGCCAGGCGCCCTATCACTCGGCCGCGCCGGTCAGCAGGTCACCGACACGGGCAGGTACTTGATGCCGTTGATGAAGTTGGAGCGAAGCCGGAGCGCGTCACCGGCCGGCCGGAGCGTGCGCACCCGCCGCGTCAGCTCCTCCAGCACGATGCGCAGCTCCAGCCGCGCCAGCCAGAGGCCCAGGCAGAGGTGTGGCCCGCCCCGCCCGAAGGCCATCTGCGGGTTCGGATCGCGCGCGAAATCGGCGTTGTAGGGATCGTCGAAGACCCGCTCGTCGAAGTTGCCGGAGATGAACCACAGGATCACCTTGTCGCCCGCCGCGATGGTGCGCCCGTGCATCTCACAGTCCTCCACGGCGGTCCGGCGAAAGTGCATGGTCGGCGACGAGATGCGCAGCAGCTCTTCCACCGCCGTGTTCCAAAGCGCGTCGTCGGCGCCCTGAAGCTGCTCGAAGAGCCGGTGCTCGCGGGCGAGCAGGTCGACGGAGGAGGCGACCGCGTAGCGCGTGGTGTCGTTGCCCGCCACCACCAGGAGCGTGAAGAAATTCTTGAACTCGTGATCGGTGAGCGGCTCGCCGTCCCGATCAGGCTCGAGCAGAAGGCTGATCACGTCGCCGCGCGGCTTCCCGCGCCGGAGCGCGGCCTGGCGCTCCGCGTACTCGAAGACCTCCGCGCCGGCCGGCGAGCGGAAGGGCATGAGGCGGAAGGCATCGGTGTCGGTTTGGTCGACCACGTGGTCGGTGAAGTCCGGGTCGCTGTTCGCCATCATTTCGTCGCCCTTGTCGGCGAGCCAGGCGCCGTCCTCTTCCGACACTCCGAGCACGCCCGCCAGCATGAGCATGGGCAGGGGCTTCGCGATGGCGTCGACGCAATCGAACTCGTCCTGCTTCAGGGCGTCGTCGAGCACGCGGGAGACGATGGCGCGGACCCGGTCCCGGTAGGTCTCGATGAAGCGGCGCGAGAAGGTGCGGTTGACCAGGCGGCGCAGGCGGGTGTGTTCGGGCGGGTCCTGCTCCATCATGGTCAGGCGCGCGATCCGCTCCTCTTCCGTCATCTCTTCGAGCCGGATGCCGTGCCGGGTCGTGAACTGCCGGAAGTTCTTGCTGATCTCCGCGATGTCTTCGTGGCGGGTGATGGCCCAGAAGCCGGAGGCATCGCGCTCGTCGAACCAGGCAACCGGGTCATCGCGCCGCAGCGCCTCGAAGGTCTTGTGAGGCACGCAATCGACGAAGGAGTCGTGGGAGGAGAGGTCGGCGATCCCCTCCGGCTCGGGAGAAAGAAGCGCGGACATGGCGGTCTCGTTTTGTTGCGAACCGGTTGGCATCATGATAGTTCGGATACGAACGATCTGTCCACCGAAGTCGTTCGCTGTGCGTGCCAGCCCGAGCCGGCGGGTCGGCTACGGGGCGCGGGCGAGGCGACAAAGGAGGAGACGTGGGAGACATCGCGGGCGCCGGCTTCCTGTCGCATGTGCCTACGATCATGCTGCCGAAGGAGGTCCGGCTCGCGCTGAACGAGGGGCGCGAGCTGAGCCTCGTGACCGGGCTCCAGCGGCTGCGCAGCGAAGTCCTGGACGCGCTCAGGCCCGACACCTTCGTGGTGTTCGACACCCACTGGTTCACCACCGTGGAGTTCATCGTGAGCGCCCATGAGCGCCGGCAGGGCCGCTACACCTCGGGCGAGCTCCCCCGCGGCATTCACGGCTTGCCCTTCGACCTTGCCGGCAGCCCGGCACTGGCCGCGGGCATCGCGGCGGTGGTGCGCGAGCACGCCGGCATACCCTGCATTGCCAACGACGACGCGCACCTGCCGATCCACTATCCCACCGTCAACCTCGCCCACTACCTGAACCGGGGCGAGCGGTGGGTCTCCGTCAGCATCTGCCAGACCGCGCGCGACGAGGATTTTCTCGCGGTGGGGGCCGCGCTCGGACGGGCGATCATCGCGTCGGAAGAGCGCGTGGTGCTGCTCGCGAGCGGGGGCATGAGCCACCGCTTCTGGCCGCTCTCGGAAATCGACCGGCACGAAGCCTCGGACCCGATCCACATCCGCACGCCCGAAGCGCGCGCCGCGGACCTCGAGCGTCTGGCCTGGTGGGCGCAAGGCGACCACGCGGCGGTCATCGACTCCATGGACGCCTTCCGCCCCCACAAGCCGGAAGGCCTGTTCGGCCACTACCTGATGATGATCGCCGCGCTGGGTGGACGCGCATGCACCGCACCCGGGACGCTTGTCAGCGACTACGAAAACGCGGCGGGCACCGGGCAGGTCCACGTCTGGTTCGCGCGCCCGCCGCAGGGCTGGAGCGGCGAGGGCTAGGCCCGGCGTCAGGCCTGGGGAAAGCCGGTGGGGCGGGAGCCGTGGGCGTCCGTGCCGCCTGCGGTGCCGGGATTGCTGTAGTAGATGGTCATCTCGTGGATGAGACCGTCCCGGCAGCGGAAGAAGTTGCAGTTGCGCAGGCGTTGCACACCGGCGTCGCGGTAGGGCGAGCCGGGCTTTGGCGTCAGCGTCACGAGAAACATCGCGGCGCAGCGCTCGTTGGCCACGTCCACGTAATGGACGAACTCGGTGAACTGGGGCTCGTAGTTGGCGAGCAGATGCTCGAAGAAGCGCGGCAGCGGCGTTTCCCCGGCGCTGGGCTTGGCCTTGAAGAGGCGCGGCGCGGCATCGCCGTGATAGATCGTGACCGAAGCGTCGTCGGTGAAGCAGGCAACCACCGCCGGGATGTCGGCTCGCGCGACGCTGCCGAAGTAGCGCCGCTCCACCAGGTCCACGTAGTCGTCTCTCGTCATCGTGCGCAGTTCCGGCGTGCCGGTTTTAGAGCAAGATCTCGACGAAGCCGAGGGCGACCAGCACGGCGGTGAGCAGGATGGCGCCGACGATGGCGGTGACCCGCACCACCCGCCTCACCGGGTTCTGCGTATTGGCAAACGGGATGAGATTGAAGAGGAGCCCTCCGGCCACCACCATGATGCAGCCGGCTGAGAAAAGCGGCCGGTAGACGGGCTGGAAGATGAAGACGAGCGCGAGCAGGCAGAGCGCGATGATCGCGATCACGATCAGCCGCGCCGTGCGGCGGGACATGTTGCGCCGTGCCGGCTTCTCCTGCGCCGGTGCCTCCTGGGGCTCCACCTGCGCCTCGCTCATGAGGCGATCCTCACGCCGTCGTGGTCGAACAGATGGACCTGCCCTGGCGTCGGCGCCACGTGCATGGTCTCGCCGACCGCGGCCGGGTGCCCACGGCTCGTCACCACGCGCAGGTCGTCCTCGCCGATGCGGAGATGGATCAGGGTCTCCGCCCCCATCGGCTCGATCAGGTCGATCTGGCCTGAGATCGTGGTGGGTCCGGCCTCGGATGCGGGTGCCAGTCCGCGCGGGCGCACGCCTACGGTGACCGGAGCATTGCGCCGCTCAACGGTGCCCTGCAGGGAGATCTCCGCATGCAGCGGCAGGGCCACCTCTTGCCCCAGCATGTTGACGGTCGCCGTGTCCTCGTCCGCGTCGATGACGTTGGCCTCGACCAAGTTCATCTGCGGCGTGCCGATGAAGCCCGCGACGAAGACGTTGGCGGGCTTGGCGAAGATGTCGTGCGGGCTCGCCACCTGCTCGATGATGCCATCGCGCATCACCGCGATCCGGTCGGCGATGGTGAGCGCCTCGATCTGGTCGTGGGTCACGATCACGGTCGCCTTGTGCAGGCCGTTGAGGAGCTGCTTGATCTGCCCGCGCATCTCCTGGCGCACGGCGATGTCGAGGCGGCTCAAAGGCTCGTCGAAGAGGAAGCATTGCGGGTCCCGGATGACCGCCCGGCCGACCGCGACGCGCTGCTTCTCGCCCTCCGCGAGCCGGCCGGGGACGCGGCCGAGCGCGTGGGAGAGGTCGAGCAGGCCTGCGATCTCCCTCACCCGACGCTCGATCTCCTCCTTGGTGATGCGCTCGGCATGGAGGGGGAAGGCCAGGTTCTCCGACACCGTCAAGCTCGGATAGAGCGCGTAGAACTGGAACACCATGGCGATGTCGCGATCGCGCGGCGCGAGCTCGTTCACCCGCGCACCTGCGATGAAGATGTCGCCCGCCGTCGCGTCCTCGAGCCCCGCGATCATGCGGAGCGTCGTGGTCTTGCCGCACCCGGAGGGCCCGAGCAGGCACACCACCTCGCCGGCCTCCACGTCGAGGTCGATGTCGTCGACTGCGGCGAGCGTGCCGAAATGCTTGCTTAGGTTGCGCAGCTCGATATCGGCCATGGACCCGCTACCGCCTGATGGTGCCGAAGGTGACGCCGCGCAGCAGCTGGTTCTGCAGCAGGAACGTCACGAACACCACGGGGATCAGGAACAGCGTTTCGATCGCCGCCAGCAGCCCCCAGCGCACGCCGATATCGCCGCCGATGGTCTGCGCCATGGCGACCGGCACCGTTCGCGTGTCGCGGCCGGTGAGCAGCAGGGCGAAGAGAAACTCGTTCCAGGTGAGGATCAGGCCGAAGACGGCGGTCGCCGCGATGCCGGCCTTCACCTGCGGCAGGCAGATGCGGAAGAAGATCTTCATCTCCGAGCTGCCGTCCATGCGCGCCGCGTCTTCCACCTCGCGCGGAATCTCGTCGAAGAAGCTCTTCATCATCCAGATGGTGAAGGGCAGGTTGAAGGCGGCGTAGAGCAGGATGATGCCGATGTAGCTGCCCGAGAGCCCGCTCAGACGGAACATGATGAAGATCGGAATGATGACGATGATCGGCGGCAGCATCCGCGTCGTGAGGATGATGAAGAGGTAGGTCTCGTTGCCCCGGAGCGGCCAGCGCGAGAAGCCGTAGGCCGCGATTGTGCCGATGATGAGCGCGACCCCGACCGAGGCGCCGGCGATGAAGATGGAGTTGAAGAAGAAGAGATCGAAGTGGGTGTCCACCGCCGCGCCGCCGCGCTCGTAGGCGCGGGCGAAGACGCTGACGAAGTTGTCAAGCGTCGGCGTGAAGATGAACTTGGGCGGGGTGGAGAGCGCGTCGGTGTGGCTCTTGAACGCGGTCAGGATGATCCACAGCACCGGGAAGAAATAGATGAAGCTTATGACCGTCGAGAACGCGGTCCGCCCCCAGCCTGCTTTGCCGATTTCACGCCGTCTGCGCGCCATGACCTATTGATCCTCCACGTCCCGTCGTCTGACGAAGAAGAGATAGAGGTTGGTCAGCACGATCACCACGAAGAGCAGAATATAGCCGAGCGCCGCCGACTGGCTGGTCTTGAAATACTGGAAGGCCACCCGGTAGACGTAGACGGCGATGGTCTCCGTCGAGGTGCCGGGCCCGCCCTCGGTGATCAGGAACACGATGTCGAACAGCTTGAACGCCTCGATGGTGCGAAACAGGATCGCCAGCAGCAGCAGGCCCCGGATGTAGGGGAAGGTGATCGTCCAGAACCGCCGCCACCACGAGGCCCGGTCGATCTCGGCAGCCTCGTAGAGGTGCTTGGGCACGCTGACGAGGCCGGCCAGCACCAGCAGCATCACGAAGGGCGACCACATCCAGACGTCGGCGAAGATGATGCCGGCGAGCGCGCCGACCTCGGAGCCCAGCAATATGAAGGGTTCGCCCGTGATCGCCTTGATCCCCTGGCTCAGGAGACCGAAGGTCGGCTCGTAGTAGTAGCGGAAGAAGGCGCCGACCGCGACGAAGCTCAGCATCATCGGCGTCAACACCAGCATGAGCAGCACGCGGCGTCCGGGGAAGGTCTTCTCGAAGAGCAGCGCCAGCAGGAAGCCCACCACGAGCTGCAGCAACACGTCGACCGTCACCACGATGGCCGTGGTCTGGAAGCGCTCCCAGACCACCGGGTCGGTCAGCACCTTCTGGTAATTCTTAAACCAGACGAATTCCGGCTCTTTGATACGGTTCGCCCGATACCGATAGAAGCTCAGGCCGAACGACCAGAGCAGCGGAAAGATGTTCATGATGAAAAGCACGGCGAGCGCCGGCGAGACCAGGAGCGGCCCGCGGTTGCGCTCGAAGAAGCGCTCCAGCAGCGTACCGTGCTCGGCGTGATACGTGGTGACGGCCATGCGTCAGGGGCCGGTCAATCTCTATGTTCCGGGCAATCGGTGGGAAGGAAAGGGGGCGGCCCCTTATGCGGAGCCGCCCCCGTTACCGCCTCGATCGCTAGTCCTCGATGCGTCCTGCTTCGCGCAGGAGCTCATCCTGGAAGACGGCGATGTTGTCCAGCGCCTCCTTGGCGGAGATCTGGCCGGTAATCGCCTTGTCGAACTCTTCCTGCTGCTGCACCAGCAGCTCGAAGAACTCGGGGATGTGCCAGACGTCCCTCTGCCAGTCGAGGCTCGGGCCGAAGGCGTGGTTCCACGGCCGATACTCCATGTATTCGGGCGTGGTGTAGACGCTCTGGAGCCCGCTCTGCCCGCCACGCGAGGCGAACTCGTGCTGCACCGGGGTCGACAGCCACCACTTGCAGAAGTCGAGTGCCTCCTTGATCACCGTGTCGCTGTTCCAGGTGGTCAGCACGAAGGGCTGCCCGCCGATGTTGGACCAGCGCACGATCTCGTCGCCCACCAGCAGACCCGGCATCCGCGCGAAGTTGACCTTGTCGTGGACCTTCGAGAGTTCCGGCGCGATCGCGGACTCGCCGAAGCCGATCCACTGGATGATCCAGGCCACCTTGCCCTCGCGGAACAACTCGTCGACCTTGAAGATGTCCATGGTGCCGGTCTGGACCACCGGCGGCATGAACTCGGTCAGCGAGAGATAGTGCTCGAACGCCTCGACCGCGACGTCGGAGTTCACGACGCCGATGGCCTGGCCCTCGGGCTCCTGGGTCTCGTCCCAGATGCTGCCGCCATGCTGCCAGATGAAGCCGTTGATCTGCATGCTGGAGAAGTCGTAGCCCTTACCGGCCTGGTAGGCGATCCCGTAGAAATCGTCGTTCAGGGTCTCGCCGCCCAGCGACTCGCCGGAGCTGCGACGGAAGAACTCGCCGAAGTCACGCACCTGGCCCCAATGGACTTCGTTCTGTTCCTCGGGCGAGCACGGCAGGTCGTAGCCGTACTTCTCCTTGAACGCGGCCATCTCGCCTTCATGGCAGAACAGGTCCTGGCGGTAATAAACCACCAGCACGTCCGGCATCTGCGGGAAGCCGTAGTAGTTCTCCGTGCGATGCGGATAGGTGGAATAGGACGCGACGAGGTTGGGATGAAGATCCTCGAACACCGCCTGCAGACCGGGGTCGGCATCGATGAACTCGTTGATCTTCATGTAGTAGCCGCCCTCGATGTTGGCGCCCAGCCACTGACTGTCGCTGACCGCCATCTGGTACTTCTCCTCGCCCGAGGTCAGCGAGGCCGCGAGCCGCGTGTAGTAGTCGGGCCACGGGATGAAGTCGATCACGAGCTTCACGTTGTTGCCGCTCGGCGCATTGTAGCTCGCGTTCGCCATGTCCTGCATGATGCGCGTCGGCGGCCAGTCGGGCGCAGCCATGTTGATGGTGATGTCCTCGGCCTGGGCGGGGCCTCCCCACATTGCGGAGCCGACCAGCGCCACCGCGCCGGCGAGCAGTGCCGCCTTGCCCTTTGTCATGAGTCTCATGCTTGTCTCCCTCACTCGGTCTACTCGCGAACCGCGGCGGTGCCTGCCGTCGATCGTGTCGGCCGGCCGCTCCGGCGGGCGCGCCGCATCCTACGCCACCATGGTGCCGGAGTCGCTCAGGAAAAGTCGTGTATCGGCGCCGGCGAGCGCAATGCGCACGCTGTCGCCGGCTGTATAGCGGGCGCCCGTCGCTTCCGCCACCACCATGCGGAGCGGTACGCCGGCCGCCGAAAGGTCGAGAATCGTGATGTCGCCCTGGGGCTCGGTAATCTCGATCGTCGCCGGCACGCCGTCTCCGTTCTCCTCGACCAGCGAAAGGTCGTGCGGCCTGATGCCGACCAGAAGTTCGGTGCCGGCATCTAGCGCCTGCAATCTGTCGTGCCACGGATTGCCGTCCAGCTCCATGAACGGCAGCTCGATGGCAGGCCCTGTGTTGCCGCCCAGCTTGAGCGTGCCCTTGACCAGATTGATGGGCGGGTCGCCGATCAGCGAGGCGACGTGGCGGTCGACCGGCTTGGCATAGAGCCGGTCGGGGGTATCGACCTGGGTGATCTGCCCGTGCTGGATCACGGCGATGCGCTCGCCGATGCTGAGCGCCTCCAGCTGATCCGGCGTCGCGTATATCGTGGTCGTGCCAAGCTCCCGATGGAGGCGCTTGAACTCGGCCCGCATGTCGTGGCGGAGCTTGGCATCGAGGTTGGTGAGCGGCTCGTCAAAGAGGAAGAGCCGCGGACGGCGGATGATGGCGCGCCCGATGGCGAGCCGCTGCTGCTCGCCACCGCTGAGCGAAGCCGGCCTGCGGTCGAGCGTGTGGGTGATGCGCAGCAGCTCCGCGGTCTCGCGCACGCGGCTGTCGATCTCGGCACGCCGCATCTTCATCTCGCGCAGCGGGTACGCGAGGTTCTGGAACGTCGTCAGGTGGGGGTAGAGGGCGAAGCTCTGGAAGACCATCGCCATGTCGCGCCGCTTGACCGGCACGCCCGCGAGATCGTGCCCGTCCACCATGAGCGTGCCGGCGTCCGGCCTCTCGAGGCCCGCGATGACGCGGAGCGTGGTCGTCTTTCCGGCCGCGCTCGGGCCGAACAGCACGAAGAACTCGCCGTCGTCGACCTCAAGGTCCACGCCGCGCAGTGCATGCACCGAGCCATAGCTCTTGGTCAGCCCCGAGAGGCGTACCTCCGCCATCCGATGTGCCCGCTCCGATGAATTCTCCCAGACGCGCGAGCGGCGGCCGAGCAGTTCCACAAGGACCAGGTTCGGCTGCGTTTCGCGCGCGCACAATAGCATCCCGGTCTCGCCTGCCAAACGTGCAGCGAGCATTTCCTATCCTTACGACAAGCGGTTGCCTCCGCGTGTAGTCCGAATGGCGCTTAACAAAGCGGCCCCGCTATGCAACAACCCGGCCCCGACGGTCGTTGGCGTGGCTCAGAAGTCCCGCAATTCGGCCCGTCGCCCTTTGAATCGAAAAGCAGCGCCTTCGCCTATGGCCAAAGAGGACTTGCTCGAGTTTTCCGGCACGGTTCGCGAGAAGCTGCCGGACACGATGTTCCGCGTGGCGCTCGACAACGGCCACGAGATCATCGCGCGCCCGGCGGGCAAGATGCGCAAGTTCCGCATCCGCGTGCTCGTCGGCGACCGGGTCGATGTCGAGATGACGCCCTACGATCTGTCGAAGGGCCGCATCATCTTCCGCCACAAGTAGGCCAAGAGCAGGCGAGTAGGGCGCGCAACGGGCGGAGCCTCCCGTCCGCACGCCTCCCGGCGCTCTGGTATGATCGGGAGGTATCGGGAGGAAGAGGGGCATGGCCCATCCACGCTTCGGCGATATCGCGGCCTGCGTCTTCGACGCCTACGGCACGCTGTTCGACTATAACGCGGCGGCCGGTCGCCACGTGGCGGCGCTCGGCGACAAGGCCGCTCCGCTCGCCGAGCTCTGGCGTCACAAGCAGCTCCAGTACACCTGGCTGCGCAGCCTGATGGGCCGCTACACAGGGTTCTGGCAGGTCACGGGCGACGCGCTCGACTTCTCCATGGGGGAGCTCGGTATCGAGGACGACGCGCTGCGCGCCAAGCTGATGGAGGCCTACCGCACCCTGGACGCCTACCCGGAGGTGCCGGAGACGCTGGCGACGCTCAGGGCGCACGGGCTCAAGACCGCCATCCTCTCGAACGGCGAGCCCGAGATGCTGGAGGCGGCGGTCGAGGCTGCAGGAATCGGTGACAGTCTCGACGCCGTGCTCTCCGTCGAGGAGGTCGGCATCTTCAAGCCTCATCCTTCGGTCTACCAACTGGTGGTGGATCGACTCGGCGTGCCTCCGGCCAAGGTGAGCTTCCAGTCGTCCAACGCCTGGGATGCCAATGGTGCGGCGGCCTTCGGCTTCCGTGTCGCCTGGTGCAACCGCTTCGGTCAAGGGCAAGAGCGTATCCCGGAGGCGCCCGACGCCGAGATCAAGACTCTCGCGGAGCTTCCTCCCTTGCTGGGCGTCGCCTGAGGGCCACGCCGTGCGCTTGTTGCGAACCCTCAGCCTGATCGTGTTCCTGGCAGCAGGCGCTGCAGCGGGCGCTGCGCAGGCCGACTCGTGGCTGGCCGGTCGGGTGCTGGTCGCAAGCGAGCACATGCCCGACCCGCGCTTCCAGGAGACCGTGATCTATCTCGTCGATCACGACGAGAACGGCGCGTTCGGACTGGTCGTCAACAAGCCGATCAGCACCGCGCCGATCGAGGGACTTCTCGATCGGCTTGGCATCGACCTCGACGATGAGGGCCTGGACGCACTGCGCAGCGGCCCCATAACCCTGCATTACGGCGGCCCGGTTCAGCCGGAAATCGGCTTCCTGCTGCACTCGGCCGAGTACGCGATCCGCGGAACCAGGGTGCTCTCTGGCGCGTTCGCGCTCACCACCAACCTCGAGGTGCTGGTCGACGTGGCGTTCGGTCATGGGCCGCGCCGCAGCCTGCTGATCTTCGGTTATTCCGGCTGGGGGCCGTCGCAGCTCGAGAGCGAGCTCGCGCGGGGCGACTGGGCGGTGATCGACGCCGATCCCGACCTCGTGCTGGGCACCGACCACGAGAGCAAATGGCGCCGCCTGCTCGGCGGCATCATCATCTGAATCGCTGCCCGCAGACCGCAGGCCAGGCTTTATGCGAGAGGACGAGGCCCCGGCCGCTCAGGCGAGCTTGCCGTGGCAGCGCTTGTACTTGAGGCCGGAGCCGCAGGGGCAGGGGGCGTTGCGGCCGACTCTGCCCCAGGTCTCAGGATTGCTCGGGTCGAACGCAGCGCGTCGAACCGTGCTGCCGCCCGCTGCCGCCTGAGCCGGTTGAGCTGCCTCGCGCCGCACCGGCGCGCGGCCACCGCCGGCGGCCGCCAGGGCAGGCGCCTCCTCGGCCATCGCTCCCGCTCCCGCGGCGGCGAGCGCGGGGTCGCGGCGGGTTTCCTGCATTTGCGGTGCAGTCCGCTCGGGCACGGGCGACTCCTCCTCGTCGGGGCCCTGAAGCCTGAGCTCGACGTGGCTGAGCAGTTGAGTCGTCTGTTCCCTGAGGCTTGCGAGCATGTTCTCGAACATGCTGAAGGCTTCGCCTCTGTATTCGTTGAGCGGATCGCGCTGGCCGTAGGCCCTGAGGCCGATTCCCTGGCGCAGGTGATCCAGGGTCAGCAGGTGGTCCTTCCAACTTTGATCGAGGATTTGCAGAAGCAGGCTCTTTTCGGCGAGACGCCAGACCTCGGAACCGTAAGTCGCGAGCTTGGCGGCGGCGTGGACATCCGCTTCCTTGACGATTCGATCGCGAATCTCCTCGTCGGCGATACCCTCTTCCTTGGCCCAGTCCTTGATCGGCAGGTCGATGCCGAGCAGCCGCCGGCATGAGTCGTGCATACCGTCCAGGTCCCACTGCTCAGGATAGGCCTTCTCCGGGATGTGATCGTCGACGATCGCTTCGACCACCTCATGACGCATGTCGACGACCGTTTCCGAAACATCGTCCGTGCGCATCAGGTCCTTGCGCTGCTCGTAGACCACCGAGCGCTGGTCGTTCATCACGTCGTCGAACTTCAGAAGGTTCTTGCGGATCTCGTAGTTGCGCGCCTCCACCTTCTGCTGCGCCTTTTCGAGCGCCTTGTTGATCCACGGATGGACGATCGCCTCGCCATCCTTCAGCCCGAGCTTGGAGAGCATCGAGTCCATGCGCTCGGAGCCGAAAATGCGCATGAGGTCGTCTTCCAGCGAGAGGAAGAAGAGCGAAGCACCGGGGTCGCCCTGTCGACCGGAGCGGCCGCGTAGCTGGTTGTCGATGCGCCTGGCCTCGTGGCGCTCGCTGCCGACCACCAGCAGCCCGCCGGCTGCGAGCACCTTCTCGCGCCCGGCCGCGACTTCGGCACGGATGTTGGCGGCGGCCCGCTCCTTCGCGACCTCGTCTTCCTCTTCTCCAAGCTCGTCGGCGATGCGGAACTCGATGTTGCCGCCCAGCTGAATGTCTGTGCCGCGGCCCGCCATGTTGGTCGCGATGGTGAGCGCGCCGACACGGCCGGCCTGCGCAATGATGTGCGCTTCCTGCTCGTGATAGCGGGCGTTGAGCACGTTGTGCGGAACCGATTCCTTCTTCAGCCGCTCGGAGAGGAGCTCGGACTTCTCGATGCTGGTCGTGCCCACGAGCACCGGCTGGCCCCGCTTCTGGCAGTCCTGCAGAAGCTCTAAGATCGCGTTCCACTTCTCGTCTGCAGTGCGATAGACCTCGTCGTCCCGGTCTTCCCGGATGCAGGGCTCGTTGGTCGGAATCTGGATCACGTCGAGGCGGTAAATGTCGCCGAGCTCGGCGGCCTCGGTCGCCGCGGTGCCGGTCATGCCGGCGAGCTTGGGGTACATGCGGAAATAGTTCTGGAAGGTGATCGAGGCCAGCGTCTGGTTCTCCTGCTGGACCCGCACGTGCTCCTTGGCCTCGAGCGCCTGGTGCAGCCCTTCGGAGAAGCGGCGCCCCGGCATCATGCGCCCGGTGAACTCGTCGATGATGACGACGCGTCCGTCGTTGACGATGTAGTCGGTATCGCGCTCGAACATCTTGTGGGCGCGGACCGCCTGATTCAGGTGGTGCACGACCGAGACGTTCTCGATGTCGTAGAGGTTGGGGCTCTTCAAGAGGTCGTGCTTGGCCAGCAGCGCTTCGACCCTCTCGGCCCCTTCGTCGGTAAGCGTCGCCGCGCGGGCTTTCTCGTCGATCTCGAAATCGCCCTCGAGAAGCTCGGGGATCACCTGGTCGACCTTCTGGTACATCTCCGAGCTGTCCTCGGACGGCCCCGAGATGATCAGCGGCGTGCGCGCCTCGTCGATCAGGATGCTGTCGACCTCGTCCACGATGGCGAAGTTGAAGGGGCGCTGGACCATGGTCTCCAGCGTGAACTTCATGTTGTCGCGCAGATAGTCAAAGCCGAACTCGTTGTTGGTGCCGTAGGTAACGTCGGCGCCGTACTGCTCGCGTCGCTGATCGTCATTCAGGCCATGCACGATGCAGCCGACCTTGAGGCCCAGGAACTGATAGATCTCGCCCATCCAGGCGGCGTCGCGCTGGGCCAGGTAGTCGTTCACCGTGATGACGTGCACGCCCTTGCCTTCGAGGGCGTTGAGATAGACCGGCAGCGTCGCCACCAAGGTCTTGCCCTCGCCGGTCGCCATCTCGGCGACCCTGCCCTGGTGCAGGACGATGCCGCCGACGAGCTGCACGTCGTAGTGGCGCTGGCCGAGCGTGCGCTTCGCGGCCTCGCGCGTGACGGCGAAGGCCTCGACGAGCAGGTCTTCCAGGGTCTCGCCGTTCTCGATCCGCTTCCTGAACGCAGGCGTCTTGTCGCGGAGTTCCTCGTCGCTCAGCGCCTCCAACGACTTCTCGAGGCCGTTGATGGCGCCGATCTGCGCGGCATGGGCCTTGACGATGCGCTCATTGACTGTGCCGAAGAGTTTCTTGGAAAGGCCTTGAAGCATGGCATCATCCCGACAACCGTCGCCCGCCGCCGCATGCAGCGACGCCAGTAACCGAGAGATAGGCGTGCGCTCGGGTCCTGTCAACGCGGCGCGGTATTCGTATCGCTCCGGCTCTGCTTGTATGTTTGGCGCGGCCCGCCATCAGGAGAGGTCGATGACCGCGATATCCCCCCTTGCACCCGCGCGCTTCCCAGATTTGCCGCCGGTTCCGGGCGTGCTGCTCGCCGCCGCCGAGGCGCGGCTGCGCTACAAGGGCCGGCCCGATCTCTTGCTCGCGTCCTTCGCGCCAGGGACGACTGTCGCCGGCACGCTGACCCGCTCGCACACCGCCGCGCCGCCGGTGCTCTGGTGCCGCGCGCTGCTCGGGGAGGGCGACGGCACTGCGCGAGCGCTGGTGGTCAATGCGGGCAATGCGAACGCCGCGACCGGGGACCAGGGCCACGCCGCCGTGCGCCGGACCGCGGAGGCGGCAGCAGCGCTCGTCGGCTGCCGGGCGGACGAGGTCTACGTCAGCTCGACCGGGGTAATTGGGGAGCAGCTGCCGGCGGAAAAGCTGACCGCCGCGTTGATCCCGCTTCACGCCCGCCTCGCCGACGACGCCTGGCCCGAGGCCGCCGCCGCAATCATGACCACGGACACCTTCCCCAAGGGCGCCTCGGCCAAGGCCGAGATCGACGGCGTGCCGGTGGTTATCGCTGGCATTGCCAAGGGCTCCGGCATGATCGCGCCCAACATGGGCACCATGCTGGCCTACGTGTTCACCGACGCGAACCTGCCGGCGGCGGCGCTGGGGCCTCTGGTTCGGCGCGGCGTGAACCGCTCGTTCAACGCCATCACGGTGGACGGCGACACCTCGACCAACGACACCTGTCTGCTCTTCGCCACGGGCGCTGCGCGGCACAGGCCGGTCGCGCGCGCCGGCGACCCGCGGCTGCAAGGGTTCCGCGCCGCGCTGGAGGCGGTGCTGACCGATCTCGCCCAACAGATCGTGCGGGACGGGGAGGGGGCCCAGAAACTCGTCTCGATCACGGTGCGCGGCGCGGCCTCCGAGGCGGCAGCCCGCAAGCTCGGGCTCGCCATCGCCAACTCGCCGCTGGTGAAGACGGCGATCGCCGGCGAGGACCCCAATTGGGGGCGGATCGTCGCGGTGGTGGGACGGGCCGGCGTGCCCTTCGACCAGGAGCGGCTCTCGATCTGGCTCGGCGGCGAGCGCGCGGCCAAGGACGGTGTGGCCGACCCCGCCTTCGACGAGCCGGCGGCGGCCCGCCACATGAAGGGACAGGAGGTCGAGATCGCCGTCGAAACTGGCGCAGGCCCCGGCACGGCGACCGTCTGGACCTGCGATCTGACCCACGGTTACATCGAGATTAATGCCGACTACCGCACCTGATGGGGCGCGTCCTCTTGTCCTGGTGGCGGCGGTCGCGCTGGTCGATGCGGACGGCCGGGTGCTGCTGGCGCGTCGCCCGCCCGGCAAGGCCATGGCAGGGCTCTGGGAGTTCCCCGGCGGCAAGGTCGCGCCCGGAGAGACGCCAGAGCAGGCGCTGATCCGTGAGCTCCGCGAGGAGCTCGGGATCGATACGGAGCAGAGCTGCCTCGCACCTCTCGCCTTCGCCTCGCACAGCTACGAAGACTTCCACCTTCTGATGCCTCTCTACGTCTGCCGGATATGGAACGGCTTTGTGACGCCGAAGGAGGGGCAGGAGCTCCGCTGGGTGCGGCCGGCGCGGCTCCGCGAATACCCCATGCCGCCGGCCGACGCGCCACTGATCCCCGTGCTGCGCGATCTTCTCTGATCGCCCCGTTCCATTCCTCCATGAAGATCGCCGCAATCGACATCACGCACCACCGCATCCCGCTCGCCCCGCCCGTGCCGGTCTCGTGGGACAGCAGGCCGCGCGAGAGCTTCACGATCAACCTCGTTCGCGTGCGCACTGACCAGGGGCTCGAAGGCGTGGCGGCGGGGGACTCGATGGGAGGGTTCGCCGAGCACGCCGACCTGTTTCTCGGCCGCGACCCCCGCGACATGGAGCGCCACCACGCCGTGCTCGACAATCTCTGCTTCCACTACGGGCGCTGGTGGCCGCTCGACCTCGCGCTCTGGGACCTGCGCGGCAAGATCGAGGGCGAGCCGGTGTTTCGGCTGCTGGGCGGCACGGATGGCCGGGTGCGGGCCTATGCCTCCACGGCGCTGCGGCGCGACGAGGCCGCGAGCCGCGAGACTGCGCGAGGGCTCGTCGCCCGTGGCTTCAAGGCCATCAAGCTGCGCTTTTCCACCGATGACTGGCGCCGGGATATCGCGCGCGCCGCTGCCGTGCGCGACGCCGTGGGGTCCGACATCGACCTGATGGTCGATTGCAACCAAGCATGGCGCATGTCCTGGGACACCGCGCCGCCGTGGGAGCTCGCGACCGCCCGCACAGTGGCGCATGCGCTGGCCGAGCTCGACGTCTACTGGATGGAGGAGCCGCTGCATCGGGGCGACTACGCCGGCATGGCGGCGCTGCGGGCCGAGACTAGAGTCAGGATCGCAGGCGGCGAAGTGACCCGCGAAGCCCACGAGTTCCGCACCCTGATCGAGCGCGGCTGCCTCGACGTGCTGCAGCCGGACTGTGTTTTCGTCGGCGGCATCACGGGATGCGCGCGCATCGCCGCGGCCGCGCGCGAGGCCGGCTTGATGTTCACGCCGCACACCTGGGGGAGCGGTCTAGGCCTCCTGGCCAACGCGCAGCTGACGGTTGGCGTCGGCGGCGCACCCTACCTGGAGTTCCCCTTCGATCCGCCGGACTGGGTACCGGCGCGGCGCGACTTCGGCCTCAAGGAGCCGATCAAGGTCGACGACGAGGGGTGGCTTGCGCTGCCGGATCGCCCAGGCCTCGGCGTCGAACTCGACGAGGACGTTCTGCGCGAGACGCTGGTTGACGGAGCGGGATGACACAGGTGCTTGCAGCCTCCATGATCCGCGTCCCAAGCCACGACTGCCGAGGAGTTGCCGGTGACCGATGATCTTTGCTTCACGCCCGCCACCGAGCTCAGCCCCCTGATCCGGCGCAAGGAGCTCTCGCCGGTCGAGCTGATCGACGCGGTACTGGCCCGCATCGAGGCCTGCGAGCCCCGCATCAACGCCTTCTCGACGCTGACTGCCGAACGCGCGCGGGAGGCCGCAGGGCGCGCAGAGGCCGCGCTGATGAAGGGCGTGGCCGAAGGCGCGCTCTTCGGCCTGCCCGTCACTACCAAGGACCTGACCGAGACCGCCGGGATTCCCACCGAGCGCGGCTCGCACTCGCTGAGGGACCACGTGCCGACTTTGGACGCGCCGGTGATTCCGCGGCTGGAGGAGGCCGGCGCCATCGTCCTCGGCAAGACCACCACGTCGGAATTCGGCTGGTCCGGCGTGAGCAACAGCCCGCTCACCGGCATCACGTCGAACCCGTGGAAGGAGGGCTACAACGCGGGCGCCTCCTCGGCGGGCGCCGGGGCTGCCGCGGCGGCAGGCTACGGGCCGCTGCACCAGGGCTCGGACGGCGCCGGCTCGATCCGCATGCCCTCGCACTTCAGCGGCATCTTCGGCCTCAAGCCGACCTACGGGCGGGTACCCAACTGGCCGGTGCCGAACAACGATCAGGTCTCCCACGTGGGGCCCATGACCCGCACCGTGGGCGATGCCGCGTTAATGCTGAGGGCGATGGCAGGCTCGCACCCGTGGGACCACACCAGCCTGGAGGCGCCGCCCGCCGACTACCCGGCCAGGCTCGACGACGGGATCGATGGCCTCAAGGTCGCCTTCAGTCCGGACCTCGGGCATGCACGGGTCGACGCGGACGTCGCGGCGCTGGTGCAGAGCGCGGCCGAGGCGTTCCAATCGCTGGGCTGCACGGTGGAGAGCCCGGCGCTGCCCTTCGGCCCGGAGGGGCCGGAAATCATCCGCATGCTGTGGCCGATCCACCTCCACGCCTACCGCCCATTGCTTGACGAGTTCGAGGAGCGTATGGACCCCGGCCTCGTCGCCTGCATCCGCGCGGCCGACGGCGTGACGGGCGCGACCTACCTGGAGACGCGGGCGCGCAAGCTCGCTTACGTCGAGGCGGTGCACCGCTTCTTCGAGGAGTGGGACCTGCTGCTCACGCCGGCCGTCTCCGTGGCGGCGTTCCCGGCCGAGCGGCTGCAGCCCGAGCACTGGCCGTCCCATCCGTGGGACTGGATCGTGTGGGCCGAGTTTTCCTACCCCTTCAACTTCAGCCAGAACCCGGCCGCCTCGGTGCCCTGCGGCTTCACCGATGCGGGGCTCCCGGTCGGGCTGCAGATCGTGGGCAAGCGCTTCGCCGATCTGACCGTGCTCCAGGCAGCCCGCGCCTTCGAGCAGGCGCGCCCGTGGGCGGACAAGCGGCCGGCGCTGTGAGGCCCGTCTCTCATGGGGTCTAATTCGCAAGGCGATTGCGACATTGCTTGCCGGCTCCCGGCGCCTGGGGCTATAAGGAGCGCGCGCGAGGGCCGGGATTGCACCGCCTGCGCGCACCCTCGGTCGGAGTGTAGCTCAGCCTGGTAGAGCACCGTCTTCGGGAGGCGGGGGTCGGTGGTTCAAATCCACTCACTCCGACCAATCATTTCAAGCACTTAGCCGCCTCCCGTTCCCCTCCCCATCGCCGAATAACTGCCCCATGGGGCAGAAATCCACCATTCGGCCGGCGGGACGCGCGCCGGTGCGCCTTGGCGGTGGCGCTGGGAAAGTAGCTGCGAGCGGGGGCGGTCGCGCGTCCATCCGCGAAAATCCGGGCAACGCTGAGAACCTCACCCGTGCGGAGTTGCGCCCGCGCGACCCTGGCGACCCGGTGCTCGTCAGTCTCGACGATATCCACGGCAAGCGCCGGCAATAAGCGGACCCGGCGGGGTTGATCTCCCGCCGGGCGCCGATGGTGAGCGGTGAAGGGCACCGATTACGCGGCCCAGCGGTGACGCGCCGGGCTCCCCTTGATCGGGGGACTAGGCTCCCTGACCGGGCCTGCCTAGAGCGGAAAGGGTAGGAATCTGCCCTAATTTGTCAAGCGCTCTAGCGCGGAACAGCGCGAGGATTTGGACATGATGCCGCAAGTTGTACAGCGCCGCGTCCGCGCCTTCGTAGCGCAGGGAAGCGGCATTCCTGCGGAGCTTGTCATTCCGGGTAATGATAATGGCCGTCGCCCGTCAACTCCGTATGCGAGCGTGCTGGTAATCGACGCTCAATTGGACGGGCCAGCACTTGAGAAATATCGCGTACAACCGGGGGACGCGGAAAATACAATCATCGATTCCGTAACAACTCATAGAGCGAGGCTAAGCATTCAATTCTTTCGCGAAGAAACCTCGGAAAGCATTGGCGCGCGGACGGCAGCGCGAAACTTCATGTCTTGGGTTGATACCGAAACCGCGAAACAAGCTGCAGATCGCGCGGGCTTTCGTTTGGACGGCCCTATTGTTGCCCGTCAATTGGATGAGATAATTTCCGATCATTTTGAGGAACGGGCCGCTTTGGACTTGATAGTTCTTTACAGATATCGCGAGCCTGCATCGCAAGACGTGGGGACGGCGGAGCACGTCAACATCGAAATCAAAGGGCCGGCAGAGTCACAAAGAACGGTTGTGGACGGGCAATGAGAACAAGACCCCTTAGCGTGCGCTCTCGCATTACAGGCGCGACGTTCGGAACATCGGCGACTTTGATTCGCGAGGGTGTCGGAAGCCGCAACGCATTTGGCGAGTGGGTTCCTGGCGCAGCTGTCGAAACCCCGATCAGAGTAACGGCGCAGCCTCCTGGCGGGCCAAAGACTTGGACCCAGTTTCAACGCTACGTCGAAGAGGGGGGCATTCGGCTTAGTGGCGCGATTGTCTTTTGGACGGTGACCCCGCTGCAAGCCGCCGGGGATGGGACGGTGGGCGATGTCATCCTCTACGACGGCACGCGCTACAGGGTGCGCGTGGTCGAGCGCTGGCAAGGGTACGACACGGCGCTTGCGGAGCGGATCGAGCCGCAACCGCAAGGGGAGTGAACGCATGTCAGTGACGGGCGGACACAATCTGCAACGGTATCTGAGGCAAGCGCAGGCGAAGCAAGCGGCGATGCCGCGTGCCGTTCAAGTCGGTGTCTTCGGTGAGGCTGCCATCGACGCGATTGTGAACGAGTTCGGGCTACCGCAGGCCGGCATTCCCGAACGGCCGGCACTTCGCAAAGCCATTGCGACGGCGCTTGATGACGTTCGCCGCGAGATCGCGCGTCGCGTTGTGGACGGCGCAGTAACAGTCGTCGACGCGAAAGCCATTGGCAGGGTCATGTTGTGGGCGATGGACCGCGAAGTTCGCGCCTTTAGCGATCCTCGAAATCGACCATGGAAACAGCCGTCGAATCCATTGGAGTTCACGGGGCGCTTGCTCAAGTCGCTGGGCATCAAGATCATCCGTTGATCGATGGCACCGCTCGGATGGCTCGTTGTCGCGGGGACCGTGGGGTGGCGTGTCGATGACACAAACAGACGCCCTTGAGACCTGGCTTTCCCGACTCGTGGTGTCTCAGGGATGCCACGTGGGGCAACCCTTCTCCGTACTACCTTGGGAACGTCGCTTTGTTCGGGGGGCTTTCCGTCCCGGCGTGCGCTCGGCTGCGCTGGCAATCGCGCGCGGCAACGGTAAGTCAACTCTGGTTGCGGGCATTGCGACGGCGTGTTTGGACGGGCCTCTCATGCAAATGCGCGGCGAAGTTACAATTGTCGCTTCGGCCTTCGCACAAGCGCGCATTGTTTTCGAACACATCCTCGCTTTTATGTGGCCGTATTTGGAGGCGCAACCGAAGCGCTGGCGCATTCAAGACAGCCAAAATGTAGCGCTATTAGAGTGTCGCGAGACGGGCGCAAAGGCGCGTTGTATCGGAAGTGATCCGCGCCGCGCTCACGGGCTGGCGCCGGTATTGATTCTTGCCGATGAGCCGGCGCAATGGCCGCACACGAGCCGTGACGCGATGCTGGCAGCGCTCAAGACGGCGCGGGGCAAGATACCGGGGAGTCGCTTCGTGGCGCTTGGCACGCGCCCTGCGGACGATGAACACTGGTTTGCGAAGATGCTGGCGGGCGGCGCCGACTATGCCCAATGCCACGCGGCGCGAAAGGACGATCCGCCGTTTCGAAAGCGGACATGGCGCAAGGCGAATCCGGCGCTCGACCATATGCCAGACTTGGCCGAAACGATCTGTGACGAAGCGGACGAAGCGCGCCGCGACCCCGCATTGCTCGCCACGTTCCGAGCGCTGCGACTGAATCAAGGCGTCTCCGACGTGGTGCGGAACACGCTGTTGACCGCAGGGACATGGGCAAGCGTCGAGACCGATGACATGCCGGAGAGAAGCGGCCCCTACGCGCTCGGCATGGACCTGGGCGACGGGGCCGCAATGTCGGCGGCGGCGGGCTATTGGCCGGCGACGGGGCGGCTGGAGGCGGTAGCCGCGTTCCCAGAACATCCGAACTTGAGCGAGCGCGGACTCCGTGACGGCGTGGGGCGGCTCTATCTCGACATGGCGAACAGGGGCGAGTTGATCGTGACGGCCGGCCGGGCCGTGAGCGTCGAGGCGCTGCTATCTGAAGTGCTGGCACGGTGGGGCCGGCCGTCATCGATTGCTGCTGACCGCTACCGGGAGACTGATCTAAGGCAGGCGCTAGACCGAGCACACTTTCCGCAAGCGGCATTCCAGCCGCGCGGGCAAGGCTTCAAGGATGGCGCCGAAGACGTGAGGGCATTCCGGCGCGCTGTATTGGAGGGGTGCGTCTCGCCGGGGCGCTCCCTACTACTTCGTGCGGCGCTGGCGGAGGCGACAACGGTTGCCGATCCGGCCGCGAACGAGAAGCTGGCGAAGGGCAGCGAAGGCGGGCGGCGGCGGCGGGCGCGCGATGACGCTGCTGCTGCTGCGATCTTGGCTGTTGCGGAAGGCGTACGGCGGGGTGAGCGTCCGAAGCGGAGTTGGCGCTATCGAGGCTTGGCGGGCTGAACCACAGGCATATTAGGTTGAGCGTGGAGCATAGCGGTTCCTTGCCAGCATAGAGGGCGACCAACCAGAGTCCATCAGCCCGAAATCAGCCCGGCGACCAACTGGCCTAGCTCAAAAAGGCCATATACCAGCGTCGAGGCCCCAGCAATCAATAGTATGGCCGCAAAGTATTTGACCCAATTGGGATACTGCCGTCGCAGCAAGACTGGTATCCCAATGGCGAAACCTTGATCGCACTTCACGCCGTTATTGACTCGGTCGTAAGTAACTGGCGGAAAGTATAGATACGATACGGTTAACTGTTGGTTTGGAACTAGTATTGGCACAACAATATCTTGACCTGAATTCGGTATATCCTCTACATTATATTGAACAGCCGGCCAAACACTAAACGATGGCAAATAGTGGTGACTCATTCGCACGTTTGTTGCCGCTCGTCTTCCTGCGTTCCTGAGCACAACGGCATGGGTGTTCACTTGGGTTATAGAACCATCTTGGTTCGTGTAGTTGAAAGAAGAGACGTGACCCCAGTGGGTCAATAATCTGGGACGACTTTCGAACCGACGGTCAATCCAGGCACCAACAAAGAGAGTGATTATGGGCGCTGCCACCGTCGCCAAGATTTGCCAATTGACCATGATGATGACCTAACTCAAAAAGAGTGCACAGTACATCCCCCCGAGATGGAGATCTTGGCAGGACGGGAACTATCCCGACTTATTCACGGAGAACCTTGCGGTTGAGGCTGGGTTGTCGGGTCGCGTCGTGGCCTGACGCGGTTTGGCGCCGGGATCTGAGGATGGGTCGCTATTGGGTTGAGGGTTGAACGAGCCTGGGTTGTCGGGGCACATCGCCCCGGCGCTCAGGGGCCTGCTGCGGCGAGGCGGCCTGCGAGCAGTCGGAAGAGAGCGGCGTCCGGGCAGGCCGAGGTGAAGTGGATGCGGACGCGGGTGGCCTTCTCGATGACGCGGGTGCCGATCTTGAGGAGGCGCAGCCTGAGGGTTGCGAACTCTGCACGGGCGAGCGGCGCCGTGCGGGGAATGGCGTCGCGCAGCGCGAGCATCATCCAGTAGGCTGCGGTGTGGAGCACCAGCCTGAGCTGGTTGGCGAGCGGGCTCTGGCAGGAGGTGCGGTCCGAGGCGAGCTGGCCCTTGTGCATCTTGATCAGGTTTTCGGCCTGGCCTCGGGCACAGTAGATGTCTTCGTAGAGACGGCGGGGCTCGCCCTTGAGCGAGGTGACGATATAGCGCGCGTCGAAGCCGCGCGTCGTCGCCTCGAGCCGGGCAACGACCCGGCGTTCGCGGCTCCAGGAGCGGGCGGCGTAGGCGAAGGCGGCGAAGCTGCGCATCCTGTCCGCGCCGGCCTCGGCGCGGCGGACCTTGAGGTCGTCGGCCACCTCGTAGGCCAAGGCGTTGAGCGCGCGGTTGCCCGCGAGGCCGAAGATGTAGTCGACGCCGTTCTCCTCGCACCAGGCCATGGCTTGCGGGCGGCCGTAGTGCGCATCTCCCCGGAAGACGATCCGGGTGTGCGGCCAGTGGCGGCGGATGCGGCCGACCAGATGCTTGATGAGGGTGCGGACCTCGGGCCCCGACGGCGTCTTGCCCGGACGCAGGAGAACCGCCACCGGCTTGCCGCTCTCGACATGATAGACGTGGACGGGGAGGAAGCAGCGCGTGTCGTAATGAGCGTTGAACAGCGACAGCTGCTGGTGCCCGTGCACGGCATCGCAGGTGTCGTCGATATCCAGCGTGATGGCGGCAGGTGGGGCTGAGAAGGAGCGGCAGAAGAGATCGACCAGGGCGGCCGTCATGCGCGCCACCTCGATGCGAGACGGCGCGTTCTCCAGGCGGCTCATGGTCGGTTGAGAACACAGGTCGCGGCTGCTTTCCGGCGCCTTGCCTGAGGCCAGCTTGAACAGCGGGTCCGTGCGCAGCGCGTCGCAGTCGTCGCCATCCTCGTAACCGCAGGCGATGGCCAGCATGCGAAAGCGCAGCATGGCGGAGAGCGGGTGGACCACCTGCGCCTGATTGCGCCGGTCGCGGATGCAGCCCGCCAGGGTCTCGGCCAGACGTAAACTGCGCTCCGCCTCGCGCAACAGGACCAGGCCGCCGTCAGACGAGATCAGGCCGCCGTCGAAGGCGGCGCTCACCCTCTTGCGTTGGACGCTTGGCAGATCGAAGGGGAGAAGGCTATCGTCGGTCATGGCGGGCGTGGCTTTTTCGTTGTTCGGAGAGGAAGACGCCTCGACAACGAATTCCTACCCGATGGCAACGGCTTACGCTACGTCCGCCACCCCAAAATCAGACCCGCCACGAATAATCCGGGCTATAGCATGAGCCATCACCATGCCCGCCTCCCCGGCCGCCGCTGGCAGGCTGTCCGTCGCGACGTCTTCGAGCGCGACGGCTGGCGCTGCGTCACGTGCGGTCGGACCGGGCGACTCGAGGCCGACCATGTGGTGCCGCTCGACCGGGGCGGCGCTCCCTACGATCTGGCGAATCTACAGACACTCTGTCGGTCCTGCCACATCGCCAAGACGGCGAGTGAGCGCGGAATTGAGGCGGACCCGGCTCGTGAGGAATGGCGCCGCTTAGTAAGAGAACTCACGACCTAAGCCTAAGACAAAACCTACGGCCCGCTCGTAGGTTTATTCCATAATATAGCGCAATATAACGCTTGTGGACAACCATAGACTCTCGTGTTAGTCCGGGGTCATGGCTCGCACGAAAGTTGTCCATTTGAACCGAGATGGCGCGGCAGCGTTGGACCGGGCGCGGAAACTTCTCAAAGAATCCACGCCAGGAAGTCCAACAATAGCGCGCACGCAAGTTGTGGCGGCTGCACTGGAATTGTTTTGTGAAGTTCTTGACCCCGAACACGATTCAGTGGTTTTTTCGAAAAAACGCATGGCGGAGATACTTGGCGTCAAAACGTTCGAACTGACATGCGATTCGTTAGCTAAGGTTCTTAAACATTGCGATGCAGTCGCGGACGACTTCGAGATTGCAGCGTGCCCCGAAGAACAAACCATCATTGTGCGGCTTTGCGGCAAGAAAATCATTTTGTCCCCACCGACCGAAGGCGCTTCGCCCGCGCCCGGCATTTTGCAATAGAGGGAAACATGACGAAAACACAAAAGAAACTCCGCGAACTTCGTGAGCGTCAGTCCAAAGAGCGCGGGCGCATGGCAGAGTTGGGCCTGATTGAAAACCGCTCCGAGGAACAGAGCGCCGAATTTGATCGACTCGAAGCCGGTATACCAGACTTGGAGCGCGATCTACGCCAAGCAATGCGCGAGGTCGAACAAGAGGAAGCCGAGCAGCGCGAGCGGGCGACGGCGGGTGAGCCGGACGCGGAAGCCCGCGAGCTTCGCGAACTGCGCTCCCGAGTACGCCTGGGCAACTATGTATCGGCAGCCATGGAAATGCGCGCCGTCGCGGGTGCCGAGGCCGAGTTCAACCAAGCGCTGGAGATGGGTGCCGACCGTTTCCCGCTTCACTTGCTGGCGGGGGCTGAGGAACGCGCCACGACCGACACTGACACGGCGACCCGGCCGCGTCGGTGGATTGACAGGCTCTTTGCCGGCACGGCCGCCGCATCAGTCGGAGTCACGATGGAGTCGGTCGAGCCGGGTGTGAGTTCGCACCCCGTTACCACGGCCGGCGCGTCGGCGGCGCAGCGGGGCAGGACGGAAGCGGTGGCCGACGCGGCATGGACCATCGGGGTCACGGAAATCAAGCCGACCCGTAACGCCGTTCGCGCGGTCTTCACGCTAGAGGATGCGGCCCGCATTCCGGGACTTGAGGACGCGCTGCAACGCGACCTGCGCATGGCGCTTACCGAGGGCATCGACCGAGCGATTTTCCTGGGCGATGACGGCGCCAACGAGGCGACGGCGGACATCACCGGCCTGACCACTGCGGCCGGCCTGACCGAAAAGACCATCACGCAAGCGAACAAAGTGAAGGGATCGAGCGTGCTCAAAGCCTTCGCCGAGTTGATCGACGGTAAGGCTGCCATGGCGCCGTCCGACCTGCGTACCGTGCTTGCCGTCGGAGCGAACACGCTTTGGAGCCACACCCTCGCGAACACGGGAGCGAGCGTCGATACGACCATTGCGGAGTTCCTGCGGCGCTTCGGCCTTTCCTGGGTGACGCGCGGCGAGATCGAGACCGCCACGGACGCCAATGACTTTGGTGGCTTCGTCGGTCTTGCGCGCGGAATCGAGGGTGCGGCCGTCGCTGCCGTGTGGGACTCCGGCCAGCTGATCCGTGACCCGTATGGCGGCGCTGCTAAGGGCGAAGTCGCGCTGACGTTGAATTATTTGTGGGGCTTCGCACTTCCGAGGGCGTCGAATTTCGTCAGGGTCAAGTTCGTCGCTTGATCGGCTATGGCGTCGATCCTGCTTTCGGGGCCGGCCGGCGCTGGTAAATCGGCGCTCGCAAGGCAGCTGTTCGAGGAACACGCTGGCCTAGTTGTCATCGCGGACTTCCAAAGCATCTACGCGGCTTTGACTGGCGACACGCGCGGGCCGAACGGGCGCTATCCGCTTCGCGATGAACGGTTGCTACCACTCGCAGAGTACGCGCGGCGCGCGATTATTACCGGCGCAACCGCTCGCGAGATTGATGTCATCGCCACGAATTCGGACGGCGACCCCGAACGCCGTCGCGAGCTTCTAGGCCGACTTGGCGCCGGGGCAACGGAACGGATCGTTGATCCAGGCGAAGACGTGGTGTCGGCGCGCCTTGCGGACCCTGCCACGGGTGAACTTTCCGATGATTGCGCGCAGGCAATCGGCCGCTGGTATCGGAGGCGCGGCACATGACGCGAGAGACTCGGGAGCTACGGTGCGCAGTCGAGCTTCGCGCCGACGAAACCCGCCAGTCGCCCGGTCGGTTGCGGGGCGTTCTGATGACCTATGGCGAGCGTGCGAAGGATCGCGCGGAAGTGTTCGCGGACGGCGCCCTGTCGTGGCCAGACGAAGGCGTGATCTTGAACGAACAGCACAATCGGCAAGCGCCGATCATGCGCTTTACGCCGACCGTGGACGGTCGCGAGGTTCGTATAGACGTGGCGCTTCCCGATACGCAGCGCGGGCGCGACGCGGCGACCATGGTGAAGAACGGCACCATGACGGGTCTATCTGTCGAGTTCCGGGCCGTCCATGAAGGGGTGCGGGGCGGGCTTCGCGAAGTCCGCGCGGCGCGTCTGTTGGGCGCGGCGCTGGTCGACTCCGGGAGCTACCGCACGCCAGTTGAAGTTCGCGAGCGCAAGCGCGGGAAGCGCCGGCTATGGCTGTAGCGCAGGCGCTAAGCCCGTGGCCTACCACGCCGGTTGCATCGTCGGCTGCAATCGCTCGCCTCAAGGCCGCGGTGGCGGGCGCGGCCGAAGACGATGAGCGCGCCAGTTCGCTTGGCGCCATGGCGGGGGCGTTCGTCGAAAAGGAAGCGCCCGGCGCTCCGCAGGCGATCAAGGATGAAGCCGTAATCCGCTTCGCAGGCTACCTAGCGCAGTCTGAATTTGGCGGGGTGCGTGCGGAGCAAGTGGGCGAAGTTCGCTTCGAGCACGCTGCCAATCACGGCATGGCGTTTCGGCACTCTGGGGCGAAGGCGCTCTTAGCGCCGTGGAAGGTGCGCCGCGCGGGAGCGATCGGTTGATGCGCTGGCCGTGGCAGCCGAAGCCCGAAGCCCGCCAGTCTGCAAGCGGCTACACCGACGCACTCATGCAGTTGGCCGCGTCGCAGGCGTCCGCCACCATTGCGGATGCAAGCTCCACCGCTGCCATCGAGGCGGCCGCGGGGGCGCTCAGCAGAGCCTTTGCGAGTGCCGAGGTAGTCGGGGAAGCCTGGGCGCAGGAATCGATCACGCCGACCGTCCTGGGCCGGATGGGGCGTGATTTGGTCCGCGTCGGCGAAACGCTCCACGCGATCCGCATGGGCGACATGGGCCGCGTCGACCTGGTGCCGTGCAGCACGTGGTATTGGTCGGGCGGGGTTTATCCGAACGTTTGGACAGTGACGGCGACGGCCTACGGGCCGGACGGTTCTTTCACTTGGCGCCTACCCATGGCATCCGTCGTTTTCTGCACATGGGGAACTTCGACGGCACGGCCGTATCACGGCCTCGCGCCGACGAGTTGGGCATCCACGACGGCGCGGCTGCAAAGCGAAGTCGAGCGCTCTCTTGCCGACGAAGCCGGCGGACCGCTGGCACAGCTGGTATCCATTCCGCAGGACGGCGGCGACGGCGACGAAGACGAAGACCCGCTCGCCAAGCTCAAGCTCGATATCGGCAAGGCGCGAGGCAAGGCGCTGCTGGTCGAGACGACGGCGGCGGCGTGGGGAGACGGGCAGGCTGCGGCGCCGCACCGCGATTGGCGTCCGAGTCGACTTGGGCCGGCCGCTCCCGAAGCTCAGGTGAACTTGGCAGACCAAGCGTTCGCCCGAATGCTGGCGGCGTGCGGATGCAGCCCGGCGCTGTTCGACGCCTCGGACGGCACGAGCAAACGTGAGGCGCTACGGCAGTGGCACCTTGGGACCGTGCTGCCGCTCGCGAGGCAGCTTGAGTATGAGCTTGCCGCGAAGCTCGAAACGCCGATCAAGTTGCGCTTCGACTCGTATCCACTCGACTTGGCCGGGCGTGCGCAGGCGTTTCAAAAGTTGGTGGCCGGGGGCGTTGCAGTGAACGAAGCGTTGGCCACGTCGGGGCTGATTGCGGGGGATGAAGCATGAGAGAGACGCAACGCGCTTACTCGCCACGCTGGCGACCCGGCCGCTCGGGCAATCCGAACCTGCGGCACTGGACGCGGGCAGAAGATGACGCGGTGCGGGCGCGCCTCGACCTTGCGCACCCAGATTGGCGATGGCTGGCGCGGGAGCTTGGCCGGACAGAGCCGGCTGTTCGCAATCGTGCCGCCTACCTTCGTCGTGCCGAACAGCGGAGTTGATACAATACGATAAAAAATGCTACATACTTGTATAATCCTATTAGGAGGGTTCTATGCCCAAGCGTGAAGCGCCGAAATTTCGTACGTGCCGGGCGCGCAGCGACCTGATCGACCAAGCCATTGACGCATTTGAGCGGGCCACGCCGGGCAATGTGCGGCTGTCCGTGCAGGACGTTCTCTCGGGTGGACTCGCTCTAATGATCGAACGTTGCGAAGGTCGCCTGTTGCCGCTCGACCAAGTGCAAGCGTTGATGGACAAGGCCGTCATGACGGGCGCCGTCGATGCCCTGCGAATGGTTGGCGTCGATGCGGTCGGCGCAAGACAGACGGATGACGGCGGTTACATCGTCCAGATCGACGGACGCGATCCGATCACGTTGACGCCTCCAAAGGTAGATCGCGAAGCGATTGCGCCGTTGATGCAGTAGCTCGATGCCGGGCCGCCTCCTCACCATCGCCGAAGCCGCCTCCTTGCTTGGCGTGCCGCGCGCTGCCCTTCGTAGGGCAGCCGAGGAGCACGGTTTGTTGGTGAGGATGGGCCGGGCCATCCGCATCGACCCGAACGACCTAGAGGAGCTTGTGAGGCTATGTCGAGACCAAGCAAAGGAGCGCGCCTCCAATACCGCGCGGACCGGAGCGTCTTCATCATCCGCGACGGCGAGCACCGAGTGTCAACAGGCACTGGCGAGCGCAGCGAAGCTGAGCAAGCCCTTGCGGCGTACATCGCACAACGAGACCGGCCCACCGGCCCAAGTGCACCGGATCGGGTGACGGTCGCTCGAGCGCTCGACATCTACGCACGTGAACGGGCGCCACACGTCAAAGACCCCGCCCGGATCGGCGATTGCATCCGGGCTCTAGTGCCGATCTTGGGGCCGCTGCCCCTATCGACGATCACTGGCGAGGTCTGCCGGCGATACGGCAAGGCTCGCAACCGGGCGCCCGGCACGATCCGAAAAGAGCTAGGCACCCTAGCGGCGGCGATCAATCACTGCCACGCGGAGGGCTACATCACGTCGGCGCCCCGCGTCCGTCTCCCGGCCAAGCCAGCACCCCGTGATCGCTGGCTAAGCCGGGGGGAAGCGGCAAAGTTGATCCGGGCTGCCTACCGCAACCCCAAGGCTCGGCACCTTGCCCGGTTCATCCTTGTAGCCCTCTACACCGGCACGAGAACGGAATCGATCTTGCGACTCCAGTACATGCCGAACACGTCCGGCGGATGGGTGGACACTGACAAGGGCGTTCTCTACCGCCGCGCGGCTGGCGAAGTCGAGACCACGAAACGGACCCCGCCCGTGCCAGTGCCGCGCCGACTCCTCGCGCACCTGCAGCGGTGGGAACGACTCGGCGCCCGTCACGTCGTGGAAGTGAAGGGGGCGCGCGTCGCGAGCCTCAAGACAGCATGGCGAACGGCGCTCAACGAGTCGGGCATCGCTCATGCGACCAAGCACGATCTACGGCACACCGCGATCACGTGGGCGATGCAGAACGGCGCCGATCGCTGGCACGCGGCGGGCTTCTTCGGCCTGACTGTGGACATGCTCGAGTCGACCTACGGGCACCATCACCCGGCGCATATGGAGAGCGCCGTCGAGGCGATGGGCCGGCGCCCGGGAAGGGCGTCATAACTGCCCCATGGGGCAGAAACCTGCCTCGTGAACGGGCGCGAATGAGAACGAAACGGCGCAAAAGCGGCGACTATAGCGAGAACAAACGGTATGGATAGGTGTTCGGGAGGCGGGGGTCGGTGGTTCAAATCCACTCACTCCGACCATTTATTTCAATCACTTGGCCGCCTCCCGCCCTTCTCCGGAACCCCGGATAACCGCACGCGCGTGCGGAAACAAGCCGGATTCGTTCCGTGAGCGTTCGCGCGATGACCTGGGCGTTCAGGCAGCGCGTTGGCTCGCCCATGGCGAAGCTCGTGCTTCTGTCGCTCGCCGACCATCACAACGACGAGACCGGCACCGATCCGTTTCCCGCGATTGAGACCATCGCGGCCGAGACCGAGATGAACGAGCGATCGGTGCGCCGGCACCTGGAAGCGCTCGAGGCGGCCGGACTGATCGCCCGTCGGGCTCGAGGCCTCACACCGGTCCACAGTTGACTCAATGAGTGGTGTGGGCTACATGTCGTGCCATGCAAGTTGGCCTTCACCAGTTTCACGCCGACACGATCGAGTGGTTGAGCAAGGCGGTCCTGGAGGAGGGCCGCACTCGCAGTTCTCTTGCCCGCGATCTCTGCGCGCTTGAGGACTGGACCGGCGATCGGGGCGAGCACTGTCTTGCGTCCGCGCGCAAGGCTCTGCCGGTTCTGGCGGACAAGCTCGGGCTCGCGCTGCCGGCGGCGCGGGCGGCGTTCGGCCGGGGGCGTCGCGAGAGTGCGCCCATCGAAGCCTACCCCGACCTTTCGCTTCGCTGCCGGCTTGCGGATCTGGGCTCGGTGACACTGGAGCCGGTCGACGGCGATGCCGAGCGGCAACTGTGGCAAGCGATGATTGCGACGCACCACCCGCAAGGCTGGGCGCGGGCTCCGGGCGGGCAGCTGCGCTACTGGGTGCGTTCCTCGCTTCACGGCCGCCTCGGCGGCATCGGGTTTTGCGCCGCGAGCTGGCACCAGAAGGCGCGCGACGACTTTATCGGCTGGTCGGCGGACGCGCGGGCTTTGAACCTGCCGCTCCTGATCAACAACCATCGCTTCCTGCTTCTGCCCGGCGTGCGCGTCCACGGTCTGGCCTCGCGGGTGCTGGAGCTGGCGGCCGGGCGCGTGGCGGCGGACTGGGAGACGGCCTACAGGGCGCGGCCGGTCCTGGCCTACAGCTATGTCGGCCCCGAGCATGCCGGCACCTGCTACCGGGCGGCGGGCTGGCGGTGCTGTTCCCAGCACACCTCGGGCCAGCCGCCGGGGTCCGCCGCCGGGGCGGCGCGGACGGTGTGGATGAAGCCGCTGGCGGCGGATTGGCAGGCCATCTTGTGCGCCGAGCCGGCCCGGGACATCCGTGCGGCGCCGGCGTTGCACATGGACGAGGACACGGACTGGGCGGGGCGGGAATATGCGCGCAGCACGCATCCTGACGGCCGGGTCCGCGATCGGATCGAGCGCATGGGACGGGCGTGGCTGGAGCGCCCGGGGGCCGCGATCCCGGCGATCTTTCCGGCCCGGCCGGAGCGCAAGGCGGCCTACCGGCTGCTGTCGAGCGGGAAGGTGAGCATGGAGCACATCCTGGAGCCGCACCGGGCAACGATGGTGGAGCGCTGCCAGCTTGAGGACATCGTTCTCGCGATCCAGGACACCACCACGCTGAACTACGACGGGCTCAAAGCGACCGAAGGCCTCGTCGGGGTGGGCGGCGGCGGCAAGGGCACGTGCGGACTGGTGGCGCATGTGGGTCTGGCGCTCAACGCGGCCGGGCGGCCGCTCGGCGTGTTCGCCCTTGATGCGAGCTTCCGCGACGGCGACGACAGGGAAATCGAGAGTGAACGCTGGCTGCGCGGGCACGAGCGGGCGCAGGAGTTGGCCCGCGCCTGCCCTGCGACGCGGGTGGTCACGGTCTGCGACCGGGAGGGCGACATCTGGGCGTTGCTCACCAGGGCCGCATCGCAAGGCGCGGCGCTGCTGGTGCGCGCGCGCCGGTCGGCACAGCGGCGGGTGATCCTTGAGAGCGGCGAGGAGGAGAGCGTGTGGGAGCATGTCGCCGCTCTCCCGCGCCTTGCCGGCAAGACCGTGGAGATCGGCGCCTGCGGCGGCAAGCGGGCGCGGTCCAGGCGCACGGCAACGCTGGAGCTGCGCGCCGCCAGGGTCAGTCTGGCGCCACCGCGCGACGCCGAGAGCCGGGAGCCGGTCGACATGCTCGTCGTGTCCGCGACCGAACCCGACCCGCCCGCCGGCAAGGACCCGCTCAACTGGCTGCTGCTGAGCACCGAGGGCAGCGCCGACGCCGAGACCGCCCAGACCGTCGTCACCTGGTACGAGCGCCGATGGACCATCGAGGAGTACTTCAAGGTTCTGAAGACCGGCACCCGCGTCGAGGACCGAAAGCTCGACCACGCCGACGACCTGCGAAAGTGTGTCGCCTTCGATGCCATCACCGCCTGCCACGTCTTCGATCTCGAACGCATCGCGCGCGACAAGCCGGACACCCCGGCCAACCACGTCGTCTCGGACGACGAAATCGCCATCCTCTACATCAGGCTGATGGCCTACGGCATGGTTCGCGCCCGTCCGCCGCCCGACAAGCCCCCGGACATCCGCACCTTCGTCATCGATGTCGCCAGGTTCGCCGGCTTCGATCCACGAAAACGGCAGCCCCTGCCGGGAACCCAACTGCTCTGGAAGGGCTACGTCTACCTGCGACACGCCACCCTCACCTACCGTGCCTTGAAGGACCTGGACATGATCAAACATGGAACTGACTCAACAGTGGGTAGTTGAGAGGCTCGAGGCCGGGGCAAGGCCTACCGCCTGAGCTTGCACCCGAAGCCGGACACGGAGCCCGGTGAAGCACCGTCTTCTCCGCCAACGATACCGGACACTGTGTCCCGGACTCCGGACTCTCTGTCCAAGATACCGGACACAGAGTCCACCGAACCGGAAGGAACCAATTCTAACCGGAAGGGAACCGGGGAGAAGGCACGCACGCGCGCTGACCGCCCCACCCACCTGCCTGATGATTGCACATTTGTGGAGGACATTCCTATCTCCTGATGAAAGCTAGAGAGGACGGCACCGTAGCGCCGGTCTCCGAGTCGCCTTATAGGATCTGTAGCTGTACGCCTTCCCGCCCTGGGCCTGGGCCTCGTCGCGATACTCCTCCCAGAGCTTGCGGCGCGTCACACGGACCCGGCGCCGCTTGCGCTTGGCTCGAAGCTCACGGAGCACATCATCCCAGTCCGGCTGTGCATACCCGCTCTCGCGCGGCGCCGGCGGATACAGGCGCGCGCGCAGCCCGTCATCGTCGAGGTCGGACGGCAATGGCCATGACAGACCCGCCGCCTGCGCGCGCTCCAGGACGTTCGATACTGTCCCCGCGCTCACGCTCACGGCCACCGCGATCTCCGCCCGGGGCAAGCCCAGGTCGTGATGGTGCCGAAGGATGTCCCTGATGCTCATGGTGTCGATCCTCTTCATTGGGGCCCTGCCTCCTCGAGTCGATCGATGGATCGATGAGGCTGAGCCGGGAGAGGATCGGCGCGCCTGGGAACACGGATGTCGATGGCGCCCGCAGGGCGATCGGGCCGGGCCCGAGACCCGGCTTCCGACGGTCAAGTGCCGCCGGAATCGCGGTCAGATGTCGCCAGAACTACGGTCAAATGCGGCCAGATTTTGCACGGGCGTTTCGGGCGATGCCCCCGGTGAAGGGCCGTGTGGCGACTCGGGATTGCTCATGTCGTTGTTGAATCATTTCCCGAAATTCCCGTCAAGCCCTTCGCGCCAATTCCGAGCGAACCGCCCCTCAACTCACTGCCCAAAATAACAAATCAGACAACCTGGGCAGTTACTAGACATGACCGTTTAGTACCTCGTTGGTGGCAAGTTCTGAGTGCGTGCCAACAGCGCATGCCAACAGTCAGTAGGGACCGAAGAGGCGAAAATGAATGGTCACGTTCATGCTGAATGCACAACCCCCTCGGATATCTCCAGAGGCGCAGACGGGAAATGTTTTCTTGGGCAGCTGTTGATCTAGTTTATTCTTTAGCTCGTCAATACTTTGGGGTCTGTAGTTCCTAATGCGTGCAGCATACTTGACAACTCCATCCCATTTTTTGGCGGGTTTACTTGAAGTGTGAGTGGTTAGGTGAAGTACGACTTTGTCGAGGTTCGTGTGATCTCTTGGCGGCTTATACGCTTTTAGCTTTGCTTTATCTTCCCGTATAGCCGCGGGATACCCTCGCCCCTCCTCGGGCAAGTTCACATTGAAGCTCTGCATAGCTTTTGCTTCCAAGAACAAGCGAGGCATCTTGTTTTCAACAATTGCAAGATCCACGCGTTGTATCTTCTTTCGAACGGTAAACTCTCGCGCTATGGCAATGTGGTCGTTGCCGCATTCTCGATGGAGCCTGAATGCCAAGCGGTCGATTACCTGCTTCTCTGCCTTGGAAGCCACCACCACTGCGGCGCAGCGGCTCAGTCGCTGAAGTAACTGGGGGTAGAGTCTTCGACTGGGGTTGAGTCTTCGACGGTTGAAGCGTGAAGTGGTAGCGGGTAGGGCAGACGAGGCCGTCCCTTCAGTGGCGTGCGAGGGCACCCGTTTGGAAGCTTGGCCCGAACCGTGATCGGCTTCTGTCACTGATGGCGCGGGTTCGCCCGTGACCTCGTTCAAGAGATTGAGACTTCGCCGCGGTTCCTCCCCACCCGCAACGTCAACGGAGTTTGGGAGGGCTCTCGATGGCGCGCAAGCGGAGAAGGAGGCAGCGCCTCAAGGTAGTGCACCCGAATTGCGCCGGGATCGACATCGGCAAGGACCGGCACTTCGTGGCGGTGGATCCGGAGCGAGCCGAGGAACCGGTGAGGGAGTTCGGCGCGTTCACGCGCGACCTGGATGCGATGGCCGAGTGGCTGAAGTCGTGCGGTGTGACGAAGGTGGCGATGGAGTCGACCTCGGTCTACTGGATCCCGGTTTACGAGGTCCTGGATCGAGCCGGCTTCGAGGTGATGCTTGTGCCGCCCCGGATGACGAAGCAGATCGGCGGGCGCAAGAGCGATGTGCTGGACTGCCAGTGGATCTGGCAGCTGATGTCCTACGGCCTTCTGCGCGGCGCCTTCCGGCCGGGCGACGCGATCTGCCCGTTGCGCTCCTTCATGCGCCAGGCGAAGCAGTTGATCGAGGACCGCTCTCGCTGCGTGCTGCATATGCAGAAGGCGCTGACCCAGATGAACGTGCGTCTGGACTCGGTGATCAGCGATATCATGGGGAAGACGGGTGAGCGCATCCTGCGGGCGATCATCGCCGGCGAGCGCGACCCCGGGCGGCTGGCGTCGCTTCGCGACAGGCGGATCAAGGCCAGCGCCGACACGATTGCCGCGAGCCTGGAGGGCACTTGGCGCGAGGAGCACCTGTTCGCGCTTGAGCAGGCGATGCAGCGCTACGACTTTCTGGAGCAGCAGATCGCGGACTGCGAGGCGCGGATCATGGCGGAGGTTGAGCACCTGACCCCGCCGGACGATCCGACGGATGAGGGTACGCCCGAGGACACTCCCAGTGTCGGATCATCGGGCACGGCGTCGAACGAGACCCCAAGCAGCAGCGGCAGGGCGCTCCGCGGGCAGGATAAGGCCATGGCTATGGCGCTGCATAAGATGATGGGGGTCGATCTCACCGCAATCCCCACCGTCGGCGTCAACACTGCCCTGGTGATCGCCGCCGAGATCGGTCCTGACTTCTCCGCCTTTCCCTCCGCACAGCACTTCAGTTCCTGGCTGGGGCTGGCGCCTGGGACCAGGATCAGCGGCGGCAAACCGTTGCCGGGCCGGGGGCCCAAGGTGGTCAACCGCGTTGGCCAGGCACTGCGCATGGCGGCCATGACCGCTCGCACCAGCCAAACCTTCATCGGCGCCAAGCACCGCAGCCGCCTCGCCCGGATGGACACCAGCGTAGCCGTTGTCGCCACCGCCCGAGAACTCGCCTGCCTGATCTACCTGATGGTGACCCGCGGCCAGCAATATGCCGAGAAGGGGATGGAGGTCTACGAGAGCCGACGCCTGGACCGAAAGTTCTCTTCGCTCCGTCGACAGGCCAAGAAGCTCGGCTTCCAACTGGTCGAGATCGACGACGACAACAAAAACACAAATGCCTCTATGTCAACGGCTTAGAGAGAAGTTACTCAAGAGTTAGCGCTAAGTAAGCTAGCTCATTCATTTCGAATTCCTCGCCCAGATGCTTTAACGCGTCCTCGACTCGTTGCACCCAGTCGATGTTTGTCATCGTGGAATTCCTTCACTATGGAGCCACTTGCAGAATTCCGCATTTGAGCGGGATTTTGCCGCCGTGGCGGTCAGATTGTCCTGGAAATCGGGACCGCTCTCTGTTCCTGTCGGGTTTCGGACAACGTCGACGGAGAGGGCGGCCCCATGTCGCTGGGAAAGACACTATCCGGATTCTGGCATCGCATTCAAGCGGATCTTTTCCCGTGGCTTGAGGAGGAGCTCGGGCCGCTCGGCGAGAGGTACCGGCGCTTCGTCACCGTGCTTGAGCTTGCGCGGGTCGAGAGCTTCCTTCCCCATTTCCATGGCCTGCCCGGTCGGCCGGTCGAGGATCGGGCGGCCTTGGCCCGCGCCTTCATCGCCAAGGCGGTGTTCGACGTTCCGACGACGCGCGCCCTGATCGAGCGCCTTGAGGCCGACAAGACGTTGCGGCATCTGTGCGGCTGGACCTGGCGCGGGGAGATCCCGAGCGAGGCGACCTTCTCGCGGGCCTTCGCGGAGTTCTCCGAGGGGGCGTTGCCCGAACGGGTGCATGAGGCGCTGATCAAGCAGACCCTCGGAGACCATCTGGTCGGGCACGTCTCGCGCGACTCGACGGCGATCGAGGCGCGCGAGAAGCCTCAGCCCAGGCCCAAGGCGGAGAAGCCGAAGCGCAAGCGCGGCCGCCCGCGCAAGGGCGAGGAGCGGCCCAAGGAGGAGCGCCGCGTGAAACGCCAGCTCACGATGAGCTTGCCCCAGATGCTCGACGACCTGCCGAAAGCCTGCGACGTCGGCACCAAGCGGAACGCCAAGGGCCATACCACATCGTGGATCGGTTACAAGCTGCACATCGACGCCGCCGATGGCGGCATCCCGATCAGTTGCATCCTGACGTCCGCCTCGCTGCACGACAGCCAGGCCGCGATCCCGCTGGCGAGTATGACCGCCGACCGCGTCACCAATCTGTACGACCTCATGGACTCAGCCTATGACGCGCCCGAGATCGGCTGGCACAGCTACCTGCTGGGCCACGTCCCGATCATCGACATCAACCCTCGCGATAAGGAGTACAAGGAGGAGCTGGCGCGCGAGGCCAGGGCGCAGAGAGGCGTCGGTCACCGCCACCCGGCGGACGAGCGCTACAACGAGCGCTCGAACATCGAGCGCATCAACGGTGGGCTGAAGGACAACTGCGGGGGCCGCCATGTCCGCGTGCGCGGCCATGCCAAGGTTCATTGCCACCTGATGTTCGGCATCCTGGTGCTGACGGTCGACCAGCTGATGCGCCTCCTGGCCTGAGCGGCGCCTCCGTCCCTGTCACGCCGGCACGCCTCCCTCGGCGGAGGCGCAAAAAGCCACGTCCGCATCGCGACGGCGGGTCCAAAATGCGCCCGCATGGGCATCGGTTTGCGGCGAATCGGCGACCCGGCGGCAGCCAGCGACGTCCGCTCGTCCCGATGTTCATGTTACGTTCCGGCCGTCAATGTCTTCACGACGGGCTCTCGGGAAAAGCAGACCGCGCCTGGGAGTTTTGCAAGTGGCTCTATGGAGATCTTGACGATGTTTACGACAGCGGCAGCTTTGCGGACCTACTGGAGCTTTCTCAGTTGCTCTCTGTCCGGGAGGCCTCGACACTGTATCCTGTTTAGGGAGGGCACGAACCCTCGCAAGGGTACATCCCTATTGGCACCCCTTCCGCATTCGGCAAGCTCGGGAAAGTGCTGACGGCTAGCGAGACGATGACGACCGCTCTGGCAAATTTTGCGAGGTTCGCCGCGAAAGTTGCAACATGACGTGCGGCCGGTCTTTGCATAGTGTATTCCCTTGTACGTTTCGCCGCGTCTCACCTTTCCACGGTGGTGGAAAGGAGTTCCTACTGCTAATACGGAAAAGACAGCGGGTCAATCGGGCCCGGACCTCGTCAAAATGCACTTCAGAAGGGCTGCCGGCTTCTAATTGTCTGGCCCGAAATGTATTGAGTGATTTCGGTGGGTTGTGCTTCACTTGCTTGCGCCACAGGAGATGACGCTGCAGCCGGTCGGCGATTCTGCAGACAAGTGCTTGTGGCGGGAGATGATGGAGAGCCATCATCCCCAAGGGTGGTCGCGAACGCCGGGCGCGATGCTGAACTTATCGCGGTAGGGAACCGGGTTGCCCCGGTCCCCCCGCACAGATCCGGACGGGCGCTGTTCGCATCCGGCTCCTCCCTCAGGTCCTGACGACAAGCCGCTGGTTCGGCCACGGATGACGGATGCTGGCCTTGGGCCAGTGGGCAGCAGTGAGGGGATTGATATCCTCCCACGCGGTGCGGTCCCGTTGGGACCTTCGCCGCAGGGCACGCATGAGCAGCCGTTTGCATTGGTGCACGAACCGCACCAGATAGCGGCCGCTCCCGGGTACGCCGTAGTAGTTGAGCCAGCCGTCGATGACCCTTCCCAGCCACTTCGCTGTCTCGTGCCGGTTGTCGTGCCAGCGCTTGCGCAGCCTTTCCGCGATCCCCCGCAGAGTGCGGTTGACCCGTTTCCGGGATGGCCTGCGGCCGACCCTGAACCGTCCCTTCCTCGACTGGTCGCAGAAGTGCGTCATGCCAAGGAAGTCGAACGTCTCCGGCTTGCCCTGCCCCCGTGTCCGGCGGTTCGCTTTCGCGTAGCGGCCGAATTCGATGAGCCGGGTCTTGCCCGGATGCAGTTCCAGTCCGTACTGGGCCAGCCTCTCGCCGAGGTCCCGGAGGAAACGCTTCGCGTCGCCCTCGTGCTGGAAGCCGCACACAAAATCATCGGCGTATCGCACGATGATTGTGTCGCCTCCTGCCGTCCGTTTGCGCCATGTGTTGTGGAACCAGTCGTCGAGCACGTAAGGTAAACGTTGGCGAGGCAGGGTGAGATTATCCCACCCTGCGGAACGCCCCTGCCGGTGTCCGTCCAGTCGGTCCCTTCCATGACGCCGGCGTTCAGCCACTTGACGATCAGCCGCATGACCCGCGTGTCTCCGATGCGCCTTTCGAGCATCCCGACCAGGTGGTCCCGCCCGAGATTGTCGAAGAACCCGCGGATGTCGGCGTCAACGACCCAGTTGACCTTCCGCCGTTCCATTCCAACCGCCACGGCGTCGAGCGCGTTATGCGTCCCCCGCCCCGGCCGGAAGCCGTAGCTGAAGCCGAGGAACTCCGTCTCGTAGATCGGCACCAGAATCGTATCCGTCACCGCCCGCTGGAGTATCTTGTCCTCCAGCGAGGCGATGCCGAGCGGTCGTTGTCCCCCGTCCTCTTTGGGTATGTAGACCCGCCGCGACGGCGGCGCCCGATACGCCCCCCTGTGCACACGCCCGTGCAGGTCGACCAAGCGATCTTCCAGCCCGTCGGCGTATGCCTCCCACGTGACGCCGTCCACCCCCGCTGCCGCGTCCTTTCTCAGCGAATGGTACGCGTCGCGCAGGCAGTCAACCGTCACATGGTGGAGGAGCGCCACGAGACACTCATCCGGGTTCCTCTTTGCAGCCTGTCGTATCCGGTCGGCCGCCTGTGACTCGCTTCCCCGCTTCTGCGCGCGGCGCGAGCTTTGGCCTTTCGGATTGCCCTTGGGTCCGCCCCTTCGCTCCCCCGGCTCCGCCGGCCCCGAGGGGCCGTTGTTCGCCGGCTTCATTGCTACTATGGGCGAATCTGATTTCTTCGAACCGTACATCATTGGGTTGCGGTATAGCTCCTTTCCTTAGCGGCCCCGCACGACCGCGGGGCAGTTCGAAGACCTCCCAGGTCCCGGTGGACTGCTTCGGCACGTGCCATGGTTCTTAGACCCCGCAGAGCCCCTGCTCGCCTCACCAAAACGGCTCACAGGGTGTTGCCTTCGGCTAATCTGACAGCCTCGGCACCCCGGTTGAATCAGGTTTCGTGGCTCAATAGCCCGGCCCGTGCCTGCCGCTTCCCAACGCTTCGCCTGCCGCCTCGCGACGACCGGCGCATGGGTCGCGGAGAAAGTGGTCGGTTCACCTCTCTTTCTGCCGGGACTTCCACCCGGCGACATTCCACCAGTTTGCCTGGCGCACCAGACTTCCTGACCTCTGCTGATTTGGGGTGACGCGGTTTACGTGGATTCCGGAGCTGCGGCGACCTCGTAGACCATGCGCAGTTCGGTCCCGGGGAAGACGGTTTCGGTGGCGTTGAGCTCGTTCAGGAGGGCATCGATCTGGCGGTCGCAGGCGTCATTTGCGAGGCCGAGAATATGGACCCGGAGAACGCCGTTGGCGGGGTCCGGCAGGACGTCGGCATCGGCGGCCATGAGAGCCTGAAGCAGTTTCCGGGGATGAGGCTTCTTGCCTTGTCCCTGCATGACGGGGAGCATCATGCGGGTTTCGGCGCGGTAGGCGATCATGCGGATGACGTCGAGGAGGAGACGGTCGCGTGAGGGCAGGGCATCGAGCTGTCGGTCTTCGTCGAGGTCGCCGGCTCGACAGTGCTTCGGCACGTTCCTGCGGCTGGCCTTGGCGATCTCGAGGGCGCCCTCGAGGTCCCTGACCTCGCTCCTGAGCTGCGCCGTCGGCCTCTTTTTCCTGGCCGCGCCGGCGATCCGGTTGCGCAGGCGGGCGAGCCGGCGTTCGGCGCTGCGGATTGCCTTGTCGTAGGCCCGCCGGAGCGGGTTGACGACCATGGTGTTGGTGACCGTCTAGACCCGCGCGTATTCGCTCATTTAGGGCGCGTGATTTTGGTGGCGATGTAGTTGACGGGTTTTTTGTCCGCACTGATTTGAGCGCTTGTTGCTGTTGGGCCTGTGGGGAAGTGGTCAGGCGCGGAGCGGCTGTCCACTTGTCCACAGGCCTTCGGCCGGTCGTGTGGAAGCTGGGCCAGGCGACCTGCCGATTTTGAGGTCCGGCGGGCTTGCCGTCGGCAGCGTTGCGCACCTGACATCGAGATCGCCGGGGGTAGACTCGGGCCGCTGAGAACGATGCGGCGCCGGCCCCGTTTGCCTGATCGCAACAGCCGACGCCGCACCCCCGAGCCATGCCAGACACGGCCCAGATGCACAGTATTGTGCTGGATTCTGCGGGGGTCGAGCCCGTTCTCATCGACCGCCGCGATGAGGAACTTCGGCCGCATCTTCAACTGCCCGCAGTGTCATCGGCAGGTTGTTCTCTGCCCCCGCTGCGACCGCGGCAATCACTACTGCTCCAGGGAGTGCAGCGAGAGCGCGCGCCGAGAGTCGCAGCGTCTCGCCGGGCGGCGCTACCAGGACGGGCGCCCGGGGCGCCGCAAGCACGCGGAGCGCCAGAGACGCTATCGGGACCGGCAGCGCTGCAGGGCGCTTCAGGATGAGGGCTGCGGGCGGAAAGTGACGCATCACCCTTCGACGCGCGCGCACCGCCGTGTTGTCGTGCCACGGACGCCAGGGACGCGCCGCGGAACACGCCCCTTCGGGGACGAGGAGCCCGCCGGGGGCTTCCGCTGCAGCATCTGCGGCCGCTTCTGCGCGGTGTTCGTTCATCCGGGCCTGCGCACGGTGCGCCACCCGGCACGAGAGGGGTGAGATGACCACAGACAAGGAGACGAGAGCGGAGATCCTGCGGCTGTATCACGCCGAGAAGTGGAAGATCGGCACGATCGCGCGTCAGCTCGGCGTCCATCACGGCACCGTGCGGCGCGCGATCAGGGACGCCGAGGAGCCTCGGCAGCACAAGCCGCGGCCCTCGAAGCTCGATCCCTTCATCCCCTTCATCCGCCAGACACTGAAGAAATACCCGACGCTGCCGGCCAGCCGGCTCTACGAGATGGTGTGCGGGCGCGGCTACCGGGGGAGCCAGAGCCACTTCCGTCGTGTGATCGCCTCCCTGCGGCCGAAGCCTGAAGCCGAGGCCTATCTGCGGCTGAAGACCCTTCCCGGCGAGCAGGCCCAGGTCGATTGGGCCCACTTCGGCAAGGTCAGGATCGGGCGCGCGGAGCGCCCGTTGATGGGCTTCGTGATGGTGCTCAGCTACTCGCGCCGCATCTTCCTGCGCTTCTACCTGGGCGCAGGGATGAACAACTTCCTGCGCGGCCATATCGACGCCTTCGAGGCCTGGCAGGGGGTGCCGCGCGAGATCTGGTGCGACAACCTGAAGAGCGTCGTGCTCGAGCGCCGCGGGAGCGCTGTCCACTTCAATCCCCGGTACCTCGACTTCGCCGCCCACTACCGCGTGCTGGCACGGCCTGTCGCGATCGCGCGCGGCAACGAAAAAGGGCGCGTCGAGCGGGCCATACGCTATGTACGCGCCAGCTTCTTCGCCGCCCGGGAGTGGCGCGACATCGACGACCTCAACGCCCAGGCCGAGGCCTGGTGCGAGGGCATCGCCGCCGACCGCCCCTGGCCCGAGGATCGCTCCATCACCGTGCGCGAGGCCTTCGAGAAGGAACGCAGCTCTCTCATGGCCTTGCCCGGCGACCGCTTCCCCGTCGACGAACGGGTCGAGGTCGTCATCGGCAAGACGCCTTACGCCCGGTTCGATCTCAACGACTACAGCGTCCCCCACACCCATGCGCGGCACACCCTTGTCGTGATCGCGACGCTGGACGAGGTCCGCATCCTCGACGGCACGGACGTCATTGCCACCCATCCGCGCAGCTTCGACAAGGGCGCCTGCATCGAGATCCCCGAGCACATCGCCGAGTTGGCCAAGAAAAAGCGTCACGCCCGGCGCCTTCGCGGGCAGGATCGTCTGATCAAGGCTGCGCCGAACAGCGAGCGCCTGCTCGACGAGGCCGCCAAACGCGGCGGCCATCTCGGCTCCATCGTCGCCGCCCTCTTGCGCCTCCTCGACGAGTATGGCGCCGCCGAGCTCGAGGCCGGCATCGACGAGGCGCTCAAGCGCGGCGTCCCCCATCCCAACGCCGTGCGCCTGAGCCTGACGAGGCGCCGCGAACAGCAGGACAAGCCGCCGCCCATCCCGGTCGATCTGCCCGACGATCCGAAGGTCCGCGACATCGCCGTCCGCGACCACGACCTGACGGATTACGACGGGCTGGCGGGCGAGGGCGAGGAGGAGGACAGCGAAGAATGACCGACACCCTCAAGGACCGGGCCCGTGCCCTCGGCCTGCACGGCCTCATCGCACACTGGGACGAGGTCGGCGAGTGCGACTGGCTGACCACGCTCATCGCCTGGGAAGAAGACGAGAGACGCGCCCGAAGCCTCAAGCGCCGCCTCGCCGATGCCCGGCTCGGTGACTTCAAGCCGCTCGCCGACTTCAACTGGGACTGGCCCCGCCGCTGCGACCGCATGGCCGTCGAGGACCTCATGGGCCTCGACTTCCTCAAGGAGGCCGCCAACGTCGTCCTGGTCGGCCCCAACGGCGTCGGCAAATCGACGATCGCCGCCAATATCGCCCACCGCGCCGTCCTCGAGGGCCATACCGTGCGCTTCGCCACCGCTGCCAGCATGCTCGGCGAGCTCGCCGCCATCGACTCCGACACCCTGCTCCAGCGAAAGCTGCGCTTCTACGCCCGCCAGCAACTGCTGGTGATCGACGAGGTGGGATACCTCTCCTACAGCAACCGCCACGCCGACCTGCTGTTCAGCATCGTCTCAAGCCGCACCCAGCAGAACTCCACGATTATCACGACCAACCGGCCGTTCGCCGAGTGGGGCGAGGCCTTCCCCAACGCCGCCTGCGTCGTGGCCCTGGTCGACCGCCTCGTCCACAACGCCGAGATCATCGCCATCGACGGCGATTCATACCGCCGCAAGGAGGCCGAGGAGCGCCAGAAGCAGCGCAGCACAGAGCGCCGCCGCCGGCGCCAGGAGAAAGGGCGCCGGCGATCCGGCGACCCGCAGGACACCGGGGACGACTGAGGCGGCGCAGCCGTGCGCCAGCTACGCCCATGGGAGCGGCGGCTGCGGGCAGAGGGGCTGCGCGGCTGTCCCCTCGAAGACGTCGCCCGCGCCCTCGGCTACCGCCGCGATCCCGACGACGCCGATCGCTGGAGGCGTCTTGGATCGGTCGTCACCATCAACCGCTTCATGTTCTACGACCATCTGCGCGGCGAGGGCGGCGCCGGGGCCGTCGACCTGGTGGTCCATGCCCAACGCTGCACCGTGCCCGACGCCCTGGCCTTCCTCGCGAAACTGCCGGGCCTTTCCCGGCGCCCCCCGCAGTGCCCCTGCCCACGGCTGCCGCATCCGCAGGAGCGGCACTGGCCCGCAGTGGAACGCCACCTCGTCGACGAGCGCGGTCTCTCGCCCGTGCTCCTCACCCTGTGCCGCGACCTCCGCCTGGTCCACGCCGACCGCAACGCCAATGCCGTGTTCGTCTGTCGAGACGCCGCAGGGGTCGCGACCGGCGCCGAGATCGTCCCCACCGGCGGCCGGTGCGGAGCGGCTGCCGGCGCCGGCGAAGCTGCCCCATCCCCGCTCGCCCGCGGGGGCTTCTGGATATCGTGGGAGCTCGACTGGCCGCACTCCGTGCTCATCGCAAAGAGCGCCATCGACGCCCTGTCCGCCCTCTCCCTCCAGCTCATGCCCGCCGAACTCAGGGAATGTGCCGTGGTCTCCATCGCCGCCGTCACTCCAAGCCTCCCCGCGTGGATCGAGGACTGGAACCCCCGCCGCATCTTCTGTGCCTACGACGCTACCCCTGGCGGCGATGACGCCGCCGAGCGGCTGTTCCGAAGCGACAGCAGGGTCGTCCGCGTGCGGCCCGCCCTCGACGGTGACGACTGGAACGACATGCGCAGGCGTGACCTCGAAGGCAATATGCTCGAGACCGACGATCGGCTCATCGACTGAAAAACAACAGGGTCCCTCAGCCAAACCTGCAGGGCCGCTCTCGCACCACCGCGATCACGACGACCAACACCACAAGCCGGACCGCGCTCAGCACTGCAGATCGGCGCCACGCCGATCAACGCTCCACCACATCAGGCTGTCAAAATGAGCGAATACGCGCGCTTTTGCGTGATCGCCAACACCATGGTGTCGGGAGCGAGCGGCTCGAGTTGGTGGGTCGGCAGGGCGTCGAGGTTGAACTCGTCGCGCATGTACTTGAAGAAGTTTTCCTGCGACCAGCGCGAGACCATGGCGCCTGCGGCCTCGCCCATCGGTTTGTGCGGATCGGTGACGATGAAGGGGATCTGGCGGCCGTTGTCCAGCAGGCGGCGGATCTGGCGCACCCTGAAGCCGTTCGGCAACGTCACCGGCTTTTCGGCCAGCCGCAAGGTGGCGGTGCCGCTCGTCGCCGGTCCGTGAATGGGAACGGTCGTCGCGCTGAAGTCCTCGACCGGCCAATCCTCGCCGCTGAAGTTCTTGTGCCAGGTCAGGCAGGCGATGCCGCGCCTCGCCAGCCGGCGGAACAGCTCCGGGCTCCAGCCCTCGCGGTCGAAGACCAGGGTGAGCGCGGGGTGGCCGGGCGCCTCTGCGGTCAGATCCGGCGCCTGAGCGTCGACGATCCCGAGCTCCTGCAGCGCCGGCACCACGTCGGCTTCGATGGCGGCCACCATCTTCGGATCCAGCGTCTTGTGCAGACAGAGCAGGGGCTTGCCGCCCAGGGCATTGATCCAGTAGCTGGCGCTGGCCGGCAGGCACAGCTTCTGGCGCGAGACGAAGTGTTTCGGCAGGCGTCCCTTGCGGCCGGCGTAGACCTTGACGTGCCCGTCGACGGCCAGCGTCGCCCAGAGCTCCGGCTCGTCGGCCTGCCAGCGCCTGGCAAGGGCGAGCTGCCAGGCCCGCACGCCGGCCTCGTCGTTGGCGATCAGCGCGATCTTGCGCCGCAGCGTCTTGACCTCGGGGCAGCGGTCGAGGCCGAGAATGGCGCCCCATTCGCCCGGCGGCTGGTAGCGCAGGCTCTCGGGATTGCGCACCCGCGCCAGGGTCATGAAGGCCAGGAAGAGCAGGATCGTGTTCAGGCCGTAATAGCCCTTCGGCAGCGGTGGCAGGACCTCGGTCGCGGCCGGCAGGCCTTCCTTGAGCAGAGCCGGCAGGGCGGTGAGAACGCCACCTGAGCGCACCCCGCGGGCGGCGCTGCCGAACTGCGGATCGACCGGCCCCGCCTGCCCGCAGCTGGCCAGCACCCGGCCCGAAACATCGCAGGTCGCGCGCCCCATCGGCGCCTGCCGGTCGCGCCGGTCGCGTGCGGTGCGATCGGTCTGCGGCCCGGCGTCGATGGGGCCTGGTGAGTGGCTCTGCGCCGGTTCCGTCGAGCGCTGCGCTTCCGGTCGTGCCGTCTCGGACCCGGGGGCAGCGTCATCGTCGAGGCACCGTTCGCGCGGCTCAAGCGCATCGGGCGTCGGACCCGGCGCTGAACCCCCAGGCTCCTGCGCCGGCTTGCCGATCAGCCCCTGCCGGCGCCACTTGTTGACCGACGGACACGCCCAGAACCCGGGCCACCGCAGAGCCGCTCAGGCCCGCTTCCAGCAACGCTGTCGCCTTCTCGGCCAGTTCCGGTGTGAAGGCTTATCCCCTTACATCCGGCTTCTCCATATGTGGGGTGCCGGATCGCTGGGCACTTTACGGGCAACCCATTGAGACACGGAAGGAACTGCGACCGTGTCGGATACCGCCGCCGAGGTGGCCGGTACAACATGTTGGGGAACCGGAGCCAGAGGGATAAGCCTTCCGGTGTGAATACCGACGGCCCGCGACCGCGCCGGGGTTTCAGAAACGCCGCTTCACCCTCGGCCAGGTAGCGCCGCCCGCGCGCGCAGCACGGTCGCGCGCGAGACACCGAACGCGTCGACCAGATCCCGTTGCGCGATATCGCTGACCACCGCGAGCCGGCCAATCCGCATGAGCATGGCGGCACGGTCATCGGCGGGGTGGCTGTCGAACGGAACGAGATTGGAGAAGTAGGTGAAGGTGTCGTCGGAAATCAGGACGGCGAAGCAGCTGTTGCCGATCGGAACCGCTTCTGGGGGGCAAATCGGGAGGGTGACGGGCATGGTTCGGACCACCAAATATGCATCACCTTAAAATAGCATCCTCCGCCGTGACGATCAACTAAAATCTGGCCTGAAACGGGAAGAAAGCGGGGATTTCAACGAGTTCGCGACGCACCGATCCGCATCGCCAAGGCCATGAGGTCAGGAAGTCTGGTGCGCCAGGCAAACTGGTGGAATGTCGCCGGGTGGAAGTCCCGGCAGAAAGAGAGGTGAACCGACCACTTTCTCCGCGACCCATGCGCCGGTCGTCGCGAGGCGGCAGGCGAAGCGTTGGGAAGCGGCAGGCACGGGCCGGGCTATTGAGCCACGAAACCTGATTCAACCGGGGTGCCGAGGCTGTCAGATTAGCCGAAGGCAACACCCTGTGAGCCGTTTTGGTGAGGCGAGCAGGGGCTCTGCGGGGTCTAAGAACCATGGCACGTGCCGAAGCAGTCCACCGGGACCTGGGAGGTCTTCGAACTGCCCCGCGGTCGTGCGGGGCCGCTAAGGAAAGGAGCTATACCGCAACCCAATGATGTACGGTTCGAAGAAATCAGATTCGCCCATAGTGTGTGCTGGGCAGCGCCCAGATCAGGTGGGTTCAAGTCCCACTGGCGCTCGGGTAAGGGGCGCCATATCCAAAAGTGGGGGTAATTCCTCACTGGCCGGAGTGAGCCGATAAGCGAAACTCTAAACGGGCACGAAGCCGGAAACGGCGGAGACAGCCAAGGGAGGAGCTAAGTTGGTCCACTGTCGAAAGACAACCGGAAGGCAGGGTGTCCACCGCGAGGTGGAATCTGAAGGGCTTGCGGAGAAGTACCGGGCCGTAATCGAGGGGGCCACCCCATGATGAATCGGTCGGCCAAAGACGGGGCAAGGTCGAGCCGGCACTATGGCGGCGAAGGCGTTCTTACCCACCCGTCGCACCAAGGTGTTTGCGAGCGGCACGGTACGGAAGATCTGGACGTGACCCCAGGAGGGCTCGCCGCGTTCCCGGGTGGCACCGGGATAACGGACCCTATAAGCCGAAAGGCGAAATGGGAAAGGATGCGCGGCGAGCAATCGGACAACCGAATAGTACCTGAAGCCCGGCGAAAGCCGGGTGACCGCGCGAGCGGCGGCCGTGTGGGCCGGGGAAGTCGGTTGGCAGAGGTGGTCGGCGAGAGACAGCGATGAGTGAGTAAGGACCATGACGCGGACAAGTTCCTTGAGCGAAAGACCCGGACATCATGGCCCGAGGAGACTCATCGACTGGATCAACCCGGCGGGTGACAGGAAGGTCCACTCACTGGTGGACAAGGTGTACAAGCGGAAGAACCTTGAGGTGGCCTGGGAAAAGGTGAAGCGCAACCGGGGTGCCGGTGGCGTGGACGGAGAGGATTTAGCGGCGTTCGAGGCATCGCTGGATGCAAATCTCGATCGCCTGCACCGGGAGTTGCGGGACGGTGAGTATCACCCGCAGCCGGTTCTCCAATGCCTGATCCCCAAGGCGGGCCAGCCGGGGAAGTTCCGCCCGCTCGGCATCCCGACAATCTACGACCGGGTGTGCCAGCAGGCGCTGCTGAACCGGCTGGAACCGATCTTCGAGCCGGTGTTCGACGATGCCAACTACGGGTACCGGCAAGGAAGGTCTGCCCATGGAGCGTTACGCAAGATATGGAGGGAACTGGACGAGGGCAACGAGTGGGTTCTCGATGCGGATTTGAAAGACTTTTTCGGGTCCGTGGACCACGAAAAGCTCCTCGAACTCGTCAACCAGCGAGTCTCGGATGGCCGGGTATTAGGTCTGCTCAGGCAGATGCTCACGGCCGGGGTGGTGGCCGACGGTAAGAGGCTGCCGACCGAACAGGGCACTCCGCAGGGCGGCATCGTTTCACCGCTGCTCAGCAATATCTTGCTGACCCCGTTCGATTGGGAAATGCGTCGTCGCGGCTATCGACTAACGCGATACGCCGATGATTGGCTGATCACGTGCCGCACACGCGGGGAAGCCCGCGCAGCACTGGAGACGGCCAGGCGGATTCTGGCAAAGCTGGGTGTGTCCCTCAACGCCGGGAAGACCCGCATTGTCCATGTCAGGCACGGGTTTGAGTTCCTCGGCTACAAGATCAAGCAGGGCGAGCGGCCTCTCCGGCTGTCGTCCTCCAAGATCAAGAGCGGGGTTCGCGGGGGAGCGCGCTACGCGGTTCCGCGTGAGAAATCCATCCGGCACTTCAAGGACCAGATTCGCCAGCGTACCCGGCGCAAGGCTCCTGTCAGCACGCAGGAGCTGATTGACGAGATCAACCCGATCATTCGGGGATGGGGCCAATACTATTGCAAGGCCCACGTCCGCGGGCTCTTCCACCAGCTTGACGGCTGGATCGTGCGGCGGCTCTGGTCGCATCGTCGCAAGCGCTGGCGCAACGCTGGCTGGAAACAGTTGCCGGAGCGCAAGCTGATCGACGAATACGGGCTTGTTCGCCTGATCTCACTGGTTCCGTCCTTGAACCTTCGTTGAGACACCTTTCCCAAGTTGGCACTTTTTCCGACCAGCCGAGCCTGTTCGAGCCAGTTTTGCGGCGCTGAACCACTAGATGTTGGGGTTGGAGGACACCTGAGACCCACATTTGCCATTCGTGGTCCTGGAAGCCAATTGTGGGGCCAGGACTTTGGAGTTGAGTCGATATCCCTCTTGCCAGATGCCGCGAACGCCGTGTATGCGAAACAGGCATCGCAGAAACGGCGCCGCCATGTACATCAAGGCAACCAGGACACACACCGACAAAAGGTTAAGGGTTGGGCAGGCTCTCTCTCGAGAGCCTGCCCAACCCTTTTGAACGAAGCCGCGGGCCACGAGAGGCGAAGTTGAGCTATGTGGAAAGTGCGCTGATGTCAGCGTCAGGCGGCATCCACCGGCAGCAGAGTTGCGCATAAAATCGACGCTCGCGCCGGTCTTTCGGCAGGCATGCGGGCGCACGCTGCGAGGACTGAGCGGGGTGTGAGCCGAGGGCTGTCAGCCCGGCTCAAGCGGAGACAGGTTCGGTCGTGCGTCGGCGCTTTGGCGCCGTTGCGCGGGGCCGAAGCGAGCGGGCGTCTCACGGTTTCCCCCTGTGGGTCGGCGGCAGCGCCGGCGGGCCGCGCGTCGAGCGGGGCTCATGGCGGCGGCGGATTTCGCGGACGAGGCGCATGACGCCGCCGCAGTGGGGGCAGGCCACGGGCGCGGTGCCGATCTCGGGCTCTTCGTCGGGCTCGGCCCGAGCGCCGTCCACGCTTCCCTCGGGGGCGGCGCAGCCGAGGGCGCCGAGAGCCTGGCGTGCTCTCTCCAGCGTGCTGGCGCGGCAGCCGTTGGCGAGGATGCCGAAGTAGCGAATGCGGTGCATGCCGTCCGGCAGGACGTGCCTCAGGAAGCGGCGGATGAACTCGTCGGCGCTCACGGTGGCGATGCCGTAGCGCGGCTTTCTCTGCCCCGGCGCCTTGGGCTTTCGGTGGCGGAAGGAGACCGTCTCGCCGTCGAAGGAGACGATGCGGCTGTCGGAGATGGCGATCCTGTGCGTGTAGTGCGAGAGGTACCGGAAGACCTGCTCAGGCCCGCGGAAGGGCCGCTTGGCGTAGACCACCCAGTCCCTGGCCCGGGCGGCGGCAAGCGTGGCGTGGAACTCGCCGGGATTGGCGAGGTGGGCGAGGGTGCCGTGGAACTCCAGGTCCCCCCGGCCGTGGGCGCGGGCGAGCTCCTCGAGGAAGAGGCGGCGGAACAGGCTGCCGAGGACCTTGACGGGGGCGAGGAAGGTGGTGCTCCCCGTCTTCCACTCGCCACTGTCTACGTCGAAGCCCGCGTTGGGCACGACCACGTGCAGGTGCGGGTGGAAGCGGAGCTTCTGATCCCAGGTATGGAGGACCGCGGTGCCGCCGATGCGCATGCCGCCGTGGCGGGGATCGGCGGCGATGGTGCGCAGGGTCTCGGCGACGGCCCGGAAGAGGATGTCGAACACCACCCTGCGGTTGCAGAAGGCAATGGCGGCAACCTCCTTGGGCAGGGTGAAGACCACATGGAAGTAGGGCACCGGCAGGATGTCCCCGGCGCGCTCCTCGCTCCAGAGGTTGGCGGCGAGACCCTGGCAGGTGGGGCAGTGGCGGTTGCGGCAGGAGTTGAAGAGCGGATGCTCGCGCCCGCAGCCCTCGCAGGCGTACATGTGGCCGCCGAGCACGGCGGTGCGGCACGCCTCGATGGCGCCCATGACCTTGAGCCGGGCGGCGTCGATGCGCCCTTTGTGGCGCTCACGGAAAGCGGCGCCGGCGCGGCGGAAGATCTCCGCCACGCCCGCGCGTTCGGCCTCCACGCGCCGTCAGTTGCGCAACGCTGCGAAGCCTGAGATCGGGTGGTCGAGGCCCTCGAACATCTTGCCGGTGACGCGGGCGTAGTGACGGGTCGTGTTCGCGCTTCGATGGCCGAGCATGTCCCGGATCACCTCGATATCGCCGCCGCGCTCGAGGAGATGGGTCGCCGCCGAATGGCGCAGGCAATGGAAGGTGTAGCTGCGGTCGAGCTCGGCAATGTCGCGCGCCCTCCTGAAGGCGGCCTGCAAGGTCTCCGTTGCGATGGGCCTGTCGAGCGAGACGCCGTAGAAGAGCCAGCTCGTCGGACGCGGCCAGATGTTCCTGTAGTAGACGCGCAAGTAGTGGATGACGATGTCCGGCAACGGTGCCATTCTCTCGGTGCCGCCTTTGCCGGAGGGGATGTGCAGCAGCTTCTTCTCCGACAGGATGTCGCCGACCTTGATGGCCAAGGTCTCGGAGATGCGGAGCCCGCCGCCATAGCCGGTGACAATGGCAGCACGGTGGCGGAGGTCGGGTGTCGCAAGGATGAGGTGCTCGACCTCCTGCTCCGACATGTAGCGCGGCAGCTTGCCGGGCTTCTTGCGGGAGCGCAGGCCGGCGACATGGTCAGGCCAGCCGAGTGTGTCGATGTAGAGGAAGTTCAGCGCGGCGAAGGAGACGTTGGTCGTGCCCGGACTGAGCCCCTTGTCGATCCGCCCCAGGTACCACTGGCGCACCTGCTCGGCGTCGAGCTCGTCCGGCGAGGCGTCGTAGTACCTGGCCAGGTTCTTGATCTCGCAGATGTAGGCCTTGGACGTGCTCGCGGCCAGATTGGCGATGCGGAGCTGCTCCTCCATGCGCTGGCGAAGAGGGGTGACGGTGTTCGTGTCGCACGCGGTCCCGGTCATTATCGATCTCCCTGGATCGCGACGGCGCGCCGCCGGACCGATCCGGCGACGGTCCGTCGCAGGGGTCGATACTAACCACTGGTGATCGGGAGGCTGCTGGGGATCCGCCACCCGACGGGCGGAGCGCCACTGACGCAACCGGGAAGCGAACGCACAGAACAAACGGCACCCGCGACGCCTCGGAAATGAATGAACTCTACGCCGCTAACTCCGCGTAGCGGCTTCGTTCAAGGCCGGCCAGCCGGTCCGAAGCCATCGCCTCGTGCTCGCCCAGCGCGTCGGCGACAAGGTGCGCCACAGGACGCTGCTCAATCTCGGCACCGACTATCCGGTGCCGCGCGAGAAGTGGAAGGCCGTCACCGAACTCGCCGAGGCGCTGCTTCACGGCAAGCCGCCGCTGTTCGAGGGCGAGGCGGATGTGCGGGCCGCAGCCGAGGACATCGTCGCCAAGCTCAGGGCCAGGGGGTTCCGCGTCGAGGCGATGCAGGAAGAGGCGCGCAAGCCCGACATCGCCACCGTCGACCTCGATACCCTGGAGCACGAGAACCCGCGCACGGTCGGCTGCGAGCGCCTGTGCCTCAAGGCCCTCGACGCCCTCGGCTTCGCCGAAATCCTCCACGGCCTCGACATCAAGGGCCGCGACGGGCGCATCGCCAGCGCGCTGATCGTCGCCAGGATGGTCCATCCCGCCAGCGAGCGTGATACCAGCCGCTGGCTCCGCCACGACAGCGCGGCCGCCGAGCTCCTGGGCCTGGAGGGCGACCGCAAGGCGCTGCGGCGCAAGACGCTCTACCGCATCGGCGACCTGCTCTGGCGCCACCGCGCCGCCATCCAGCGGGAGCTGTTCAACCGTGAGCGCGCACTGCTCGACCTGCCCGAGACGATCGCCTTCTACGATCTCACCAACGTCCACTACCACGGCCACACGGGCGGCGAGCTTCCCAGGTTCGGGCGCTCCAAGCAGAAGCGCGACGACTGTCCCCTCATCACGCTGGCGCTGGCGCTCGACGGCGCGGGCTTCCCGCGCAGTTGCGAGATCCTGCCGGGCAACGTGAGCGAGCCGGGCACGCTGCACGAGGCGCTGGCGCGGCTCGAGGCGGTGTGCGGCGGCACGGCGCCGAAGCCCACGGTGGTCATGGACGCGGGCATCGCCACCGAGAAAAACATCGCGTGGCTGGGCGAGCAGGGCTACGACTGGATCGCGGTCAGCCGCGGTGCCAGGCCTGCGCCGCCCGAGGGCGGACCCGAGGCCCTGCTGATCACCAGCGCGCGCCACGAGGTGCGGGCCTGGCGGCTTGCCAGCGAGGACGGCGAGGCGCGGCTCTACGTCGTCAGCGAGGGCAAGAAGAAGGCCGAGAACGCGATCATCGGCCTGAGGCGGAACCGCTTCGAGGCGGCGCTGGAAAGGCTCCACGGCGGCCTCCCGGTCAAGGGCCGCCTCAAGCGCTACGACAAGGTGCTGGAGAGCATAGGCCGCCTCAAGCAGCGCTTCTCCGCCGTCGCCAGGCACTACGAGATCACGGTCGAGAGGGCGAAAACCGGCCCCAATGCCACCGCCGTGCGCTTCAAGCGCAGGCCGCGATACGACGAGGCCGATGAGGGCGCCGGTGCCTATGTGCTGCGCACCAGCCACGTCGACTGGGACATCGAGACGGTCCTGCGGACGTACTGGCGGATCACGGATATCGAGGCGACATTCCGGAGCCTGAAATCCGAGCTCGGCCTTCGCCCGATCTGGCACCAGCTCGACCGGCGCATCGCGGCCCACCTGCTGATCGCCGTGCTGGCCTACCACGCCGTGCATCTGATCCGTACCCGGCTGGCCGCGCGCGGCATCCACAAGTGCTGGGCGTCGATCCGCGAGAGCATGCGGACCTGGGTGCGGATCACCACGCGCCTGCGCCAGACCGACGGCACCTTGATCGTCAACCGCCAGGACACGCGCCCGGCCGCCGAGGTTGCCGCAATCTCCTCGGCGGCGGGCGTGGACCCCGCCATCCACCGCACGAGGACCCGTCTGATGAGCTGACAGAATCTCACAAAATGTGGGGCCATGTTGGAATCGACCGAGAAAAATATCGCGTTGAATCAAACCAATAGGGAACACAGGCAGCGGAAAAGTGCCAACTTGGGCTTTGTGAAAGCGGCTTACGGGAAAACCGTACGGGCCGTTTGAGCGGCGGACGGAGGCTAGCCTCGCGGGGCGCCTCCTCCGACCCGACAGCAATGAAGCCGGCGAACAACGGCCCCTCGGGGCCGGCGGAGCCGGGGGAGCGAAGGGGCGGACCCAAGGGCAATCCGAAAGGCCAAAGCTCGCGCCGCGCGCAGAAGCGGGGAAGCGAGTCACAGGCGGCCGACCGGATACGACAGGCTGCAAAGAGGAACCCGGATGAGTGTCTCGTGGCGCTCCTCCACCATGTGACGGTTGACTGCCTGCGCGACGCGTACCATTCGCTGAGAAAGGACGCGGCAGCGGGGGTGGACGGCGTCACGTGGGAGGCATACGCCGACGGGCTGGAAGATCGCTTGGTCGACCTGCACGGGCGTGTGCACAGGGGGGCGTATCGGGCGCCGCCGTCGCGGCGGGTCTACATACCCAAAGAGGACGGGGGACAACGACCGCTCGGCATCGCCTCGCTGGAGGACAAGATACTCCAGCGGGCGGTGACGGATACGATTCTGGTGCCGATCTACGAGACGGAGTTCCTCGGCTTCAGCTACGGCTTCCGGCCGGGGCGGGGGACGCATAACGCGCTCGACGCCGTGGCGGTTGGAATGGAACGGCGGAAGGTCAACTGGGTCGTTGACGCCGACATCCGCGGGTTCTTCGACAATCTCGGGCGGGACCACCTGGTCGGGATGCTCGAAAGGCGCATCGGAGACACGCGGGTCATGCGGCTGATCGTCAAGTGGCTGAACGCCGGCGTCATGGAAGGGACCGACTGGACGGACACCGGCAGGGGCGTTCCGCAGGGTGGGATAATCTCACCCTGCCTCGCCAACGTTTACCTGCATTACGTGCTCGACGACTGGTTCCACAACACATGGCGCAAACGGACGGCAGGAGGCGACACAATCATCGTGCGATACGCCGATGATTTTGTGTGCGGCTTCCAGCACGAGGGCGACGCGAAGCGTTTCCTCCGGGACCTCGGCGAGAGGCTGGCCCAGTACGGACTGGAACTGCATCCGGGCAAGACCCGGCTCATCGAATTCGGCCGCTACGCGAAAGCGAACCGCCGGACACGGGGGCAGGGCAAGCCGGAGACGTTCGACTTCCTTGGCATGACGCACTTCTGCGACCAGTCGAGGAAGGGACGGTTCAGGGTCGGCCGCAGGCCATCCCGGAAACGGGTCAACCGCACTCTGCGGGGGATCGCGGAAAGGCTGCGCAAGCGCTGGCACGACAACCGGCACGAGACAGCGAAGTGGCTGGGAAGGGTCATCGACGGCTGGCTCAACTACTACGGCGTACCCGGGAGCGGCCGCTATCTGGTGCGGTTCGTGCACCAATGCAAACGGCTGCTCATGCGTGCCCTGCGGCGAAGGTCCCAACGGGACCGCACCGCGTGGGAGGATATCAATCCCCTCACTGCTGCCCACTGGCCCAAGGCCAGCATCCGTCATCCGTGGCCGAACCAGCGGCTTGTCGTCAGGACCTGAGGGAGGAGCCGGATGCGAACAGCGCCCGTCCGGATCTGTGCGGGGGGACCGGGGCAACCCGGTTCCCTACCGCGATAACTTGTGGATCGTTTCGTCGTTCCACGGCCGCCCTGGCGGCATCGGCTTCTGGGCCGCGAATTGGCATCAGGCGGACTTCGGCGCGGATCTCGGCGGCGGGCTCGTCTTCTCCGATCCCAATGCTGGCCTCGCGCGCGATCTCAAGGCGCGTGGGCTGATCGCGCACGAGGTGTCGGGCTTCCGCGAGTTGGGAGCGGGCGCCGCGCTCGCCTTCGACCCGCGGCGGTCGGCGATCGGCCGCGGCGTCTCGGCCACGCTGCGCCAATCCTGGGCCACCTCGCCCGCGGGCAGCATGGACGCGCTGCTCTTACGCGAGACGCTGGCCGGGCTGGCCCCTGACGGCAGCGGCGACGGGCGCTTCGAGGCGCCAAGCCGTCTTGAGGGCGATATCGGCTACGGGCTGCCCTCGTTTGGCGATGCGTTCACCGGCACGCCGGACGCCGGCTTCGGGCTCTCCGGCGCGGCGCGGGATTACCGCATTGGCTGGCGGCTGACCCCGGCCGCGTCCGGTGGTCCCGGCTTCGAGGTCAACCTCGACGCCACCCGCAGGGGGCCGCTAACGGCGACGTGCCGGCGGAGCACGGCGCGATGCTGCGCACCTTGATCCTGACCCACTGGCTCGACCTGCTGACTCCGGATCAGGCGAGCGCGCGGCCGTCGCCGGACCGCACCGAGGCTGGGGCGCGCAGCGGGAAGCGGCTTGCCGCAGCGCCCGCCCGTCACCCGCGCAACCAGCGCGTGATCCCGCGCTCGCGTGATTTCCGGTGAGACTGAAACCTCGGATCGGGCTGCGGCAAGTCGACAATGCCCGGCCTGGACGGCCAGGTTGTGGGCGCGGTGGATCGAAGAGGCCGTCGGCGACGCCGGCGAGTGAGCGCAGACCCCACTCTCTTATGGACGCCCGCCCGCCAATACTGCATAGTCGGGCATCGGCATTGCAGCGGTGGAGCATGTGACGCGGAGGAGTCTGATCGCAGCTGGTGCTGCGCTCGGCCTGTGGGTTGCTCCGATTGGGGCGGTCGGCGCGCAAGCGTCCTGCGACGACTGGAACACAAAGCAATTTTTTTCGAATGCTGAGGCGGCCGATGTGCCTCGCTGCCTAGCAGCCGGCGCCGTGCTCGAAGCCGGAGGTGAGTTAAACCAGACGCCTCTGCACTGGGCAGCGGCCTACAGCGTGAGGCCGGGCGTGATCGCGGCATTGCTGAGCGCTGGCGCTCAGCTCGAATTCCGAACAAGCAATGGTTGGACTCCCTTGCTCGTGGCGGCGGCCTTCAGCAAGACAGCTGCGGTGGTCACGACATTGGCAAACGCCGGGGCCGATCTCGAAGCACGGGACAAGTATGGAAAGACGCCACTACACATGGCGGCATACCGAAGCAAGACACCTACCGTGGTAGCCGCGTTGGTGAACGCCGGGGCAGACCTTGAAGCACGGGACAAGAATGGGCGGACGCCTTTGCATGTCGCGGTGGGTGTAGTTCTCGTATGGCAATCGTAAGCCATTGATACAACGTGGTTCATGGGTCGAGGCAAACAGGCGAAATCGTAGTTTCGTGACAATCGCCCGTTCCAGGGCGGGCTTTTGTCACGACAGTGGGCGTCACCGGGAGGTGAGGATGCTCCGCACCGCAGGAACTCATGGATCAAGCCGAGTCAATCATCGCCATACGAGAACTACACCCGTCGCGGTACGCTCTCGACCAAACTCACCTGACATGGTGGCCGCGTTGGCGAACGCCGGAGCTAATCTCGAAACACTAGACAAGGACGAGCGGACGCCTTTGCACGTCGCAGTACGCTCAGCACTAAGTTCACCAGAGGTGATTGCCGCATTGGCAGACGCCGGAGCCGATCTCGAAGCACGGGACAAGGATGGGCGGACGCCTTTGCACGTCGCGGTACGCTCAGCACTAAGTTCACCAGAGGTGATTGCCACACTGGTGAGCGCCGGGGCCAATCTCGAAGCACGGGACAAGACCGGGCAGACGCCACTGCACTTGGCGCTATACGCCAATAAAGCAGCGGTACTGATTGCTGAATTGATAAACGGTGGGGCCAATCTCGAGGTACGAGACGAAGCTGGGAAAACGCCTTTGAACGAAGCCGCTACGCGGAGTTAGCGGCGTAGAGTTCATTCATTTCCGAGGCGTCGCGGGTGCCGTTTGTTCTGTGCGTTCGCTTCCCGGTTGCGTCAGTGGCGCTCCGCCCGTCGGGTGGCGGATCCCCAGCAGCCTCCCGATCACCAGTGGTTAGTATCGACCCCTGCGACGGACCGTCGCCGGATCGGTCCGGCGGCGCGCCGTCGCGATCCAGGGAGATCGATAATGACCGGGACCGCGTGCGACACGAACACCGTCACCCCTCTTCGCCAGCGCATGGAGGAGCAGCTCCGCATCGCCAATCTGGCCGCGAGCACGTCCAAGGCCTACATCTGCGAGATCAAGAACCTGGCCAGGTACTACGACGCCTCGCCGGACGAGCTCGACGCCGAGCAGGTGCGCCAGTGGTACCTGGGGCGGATCGACAAGGGGCTCAGTCCGGGCACGACCAACGTCTCCTTCGCCGCGCTGAACTTCCTCTACATCGACACACTCGGCTGGCCTGACCATGTCGCCGGCCTGCGCTCCCGCAAGAAGCCCGGCAAGCTGCCGCGCTACATGTCGGAGCAGGAGGTCGAGCACCTCATCCTTGCGACACCCGACCTCCGCCACCGTGCTGCCATTGTCACCGGCTATGGCGGCGGGCTCCGCATCTCCGAGACCTTGGCCATCAAGGTCGGCGACATCCTGTCGGAGAAGAAGCTGCTGCACATCCCCTCCGGCAAAGGCGGCACCGAGAGAATGGCACCGTTGCCGGACATCGTCATCCACTACTTGCGCGTCTACTACAGGAACATCTGGCCGCGTCCGACGAACTGGCTCTTCTACGGCGTCTCGCTCGACAGGCCCATCGCAACGGAGACCTTGCAGGCCGCCTTCAGGAGGGCGCGCGACATTGCCGAGCTCGACCGCAGCTACACCTTCCATTGCCTGCGCCATTCGGCGGCGACCCATCTCCTCGAGCGCGGCGGCGATATCGAGGTGATCCGGGACATGCTCGGCCATCGAAGCGCGAACACGACCCGTCACTACGCCCGCGTCACCGGCAAGATGTTCGAGGGCCTCGACCACCCGATCTCAGGCTTCGCAGCGTTGCGCAACTGACGGCGCGTGGAGGCCGAACGCGCGGGCGTGGCGGAGATCTTCCGCCGCGCCGGCGCCGCTTTCCGTGAGCGCCACAAAGGGCGCATCGACGCCGCCCGGCTCAAGGTCATGGGCGCCATCGAGGCGTGCCGCACCGCCGTGCTCGGCGGCCACATGTACGCCTGCGAGGGCTGCGGGCGCGAGCATCCGCTCTTCAACTCCTGCCGCAACCGCCACTGCCCCACCTGCCAGGGTCTCGCCGCCAACCTCTGGAGCGAGGAGCGCGCCGGGGACATCCTGCCGGTGCCCTACTTCCATGTGGTCTTCACCCTGCCCAAGGAGGTTGCCGCCATTGCCTTCTGCAACCGCAGGGTGGTGTTCGACATCCTCTTCCGGGCCGTCGCCGAGACCCTGCGCACCATCGCCGCCGATCCCCGCCACGGCGGCATGCGCATCGGCGGCACCGCGGTCCTCCATACCTGGGATCAGAAGCTCCGCTTCCACCCGCACCTGCACGTGGTCGTGCCCAACGCGGGCTTCGACGTAGACAGTGGCGAGTGGAAGACGGGGAGCACCACCTTCCTCGCCCCCGTCAAGGTCCTCGGCAGCCTGTTCCGCCGCCTCTTCCTCGAGGAGCTCGCCCGCGCCCACGGCCGGGGGGACCTGGAGTTCCACGGCACCGTCGCCCACCTCGCCAATCCCGGCGAGTTCCACGCCACGCTTGCCGCCGCCCGGGCCAGGGACTGGGTGGTCTACGCCAAGCGGCCCTTCCGCGGGCCTGAGCAGGTCTTCCGGTACCTCTCGCACTACACGCACAGGATCGCCATCTCCGACAGCCGCATCGTCTCCTTCGACGGCGAGACGGTCTCCTTCCGCCACCGAAAGCCCAAGGCGCCGGGGCAGAGAAAGCCGCGCTACGGCATCGCCACCGTGAGCGCCGACGAGTTCATCCGCCGCTTCCTGAGGCACGTCCTGCCGGACGGCATGCACCGCATTCGCTACTTCGGCATCCTCGCCAACGGCTGCCGCGCCAGCACGCTGGAGAGAGCACGCCAGGCTCTCGGCGCCCTCGGCTGCGCCGCCCCCGAGGGAAGCGTGGACGGCGCTCGGGCCGAGCCCGACGAAGAGCCCGAGATCGGCACCGCGCCCGTGGCCTGCCCCCACTGCGGCGGCGTCATGCGCCTCGTCCGCGAAATCCGCCGCCGCCATGAGCCCCGCTCGACGCGCGGCCCGCCGGCGCTGCCGCCGACCCACAGGGGGAAACCGTGAGACGCCCGCTCGCTTCGGCCCCGCGCAACGGCGCCAAAGCGCCGACGCACGACCGAACCTGTCTCCGCTTGAGCCGGGCTGACAGCCCTCGGCTCACACCCCGCTCAGTCCTCGCAGCGTGCGCCCGCATGCCTGCCGAAAGACCGGCGCGAGCGTCGATTTTATGCGCAACTCTGCTGCCGGTGGATGCCGCCTGACGCTGACATCAGCGCACTTTCCACATAGCTCAACTTCGCCTCTCGTGGCCCGCGGCTTCGTTCAAAAGGGTTGGGCAGGCTCTCGAGAGAGAGCCTGCCCAACCCTTAACCTTGCAAGTAGCGGCAAGCCACTCAATTCTAGTATCAACAGAGGCAATTGCGGCATTGGCGAACGCCGGAGCCAATCTCGAAGTACGAGACGAGGCTGGGTATACGCCTTTGCACTGGGCAGTTGTTGGAAGCAGGCCGGGGGTGATCACTGCATTGGTGAACGCCGGGGCCGATATCGAAGCGCGAGCTGTCAAGGGCCATACGCCGTTGCACTGGGCGGCGGCCGGGAGCAGGTTAGAGGTGATAACGGCATTAGTGAATGCTGGGGCCGATCTCGAAGCGCGAGACGAGCATGGATTGACGCCTCTGCACTTTGCGGTGCGGAGCCGCCAAGCTGCGGCAGTGACTGAGGCGTTGCTGAACGCAGGGGCCAATGCCAGCGCGCGGGCGGGCGACGGCACGCAACCGTGGGATCTCATCGAAGACGCCTCCCCACTGAAGGACACGTCCGTATACTGGCGGCTGAACGACGCGCGCTTCGAGTAGAGCAACGGCACGGTCGAGGCGAGACGGAGGCCGGCTGCACTCGTTCCGCCACTTGCGCTACGATGTGGGGGAGCTTGCCGCAGCGCCCACCAATTCGTTGCGCGGCCAGGGGGGCCTCGCTTACGCCCGGCGCGGGGCCAGCCCCCTGACATAACTAAGGGGAGGGCCCCACCGCCACATCCGGGAGAGACAGTGCGCTGGCGCGCGCCCGCGGCACGGTCAAGTCTTGCTATCGGGCAGGAACAAGCTCGTCCTCGCGTTAGATTCAGGCGGATAGACGATGCACCCTTTCGAGTCGAGCGCGTAGAAAGCCACCGCTCTTCAGCCGCTGAAGCACGGGCCCGCGGAGATGACGTTCACCTGTGTTCCATTGTCTACGAAGTTCGATTAGGAATGGCGACTGTTCGATACTGCACTCCGCCAGTGCTATTCCCAGTGATGATTGCGCGCCCAGCACATCACGGAGGTGAGTGAGATCAGCCAGGTATTCCGAACGCGTCTCTACCGCCGTTTCGAACATTAGATAAACGAGCCAGCAGTTCGACACGTCTTTTTGGTGGCATGCAGAGGCTGCTCGATGGACCATCTGGTATGGCAATCCGTGCAAGTCTCCTTCCGCTATTCGGTGTGCAGCGCGCAGTTCCAACAAGTCGCACCAACCCCGCAGGACCTCCCCCCGGTTCGTTGAGTCGCCGAGCCAATCCTCGACGACGGCGTACCGAGGCTCAGTCCACTTCGCCTCAATGGCCACGGCGAACTCTGGCGAGGACACCATCAAGTCCGTACACGATGGCTTCCTACGACGGCCTCTCGGAGGGTACTCCATGTGCTCGAAGTTCAGCTGAACTTGGGGAGGTACAGGAAGTCCCAGTGCCTCGGTCAGCTCCCGCACACGCTGTTTGGGAAACCGCCAATACTCCAGCAAGGCTATCGTTGACCGAGTCGGCGAGTCGAATTCCTGTTCAGGATAGCAATCGAGCAAGGCATCATATTCCGCCAATTCGCTCCCCTTGAACGCCCATTCAATCTGCAAGGTGCAACCTCCTTATCCGTAAGTAGCACGTCCACCGCAAGCGTTCGCATCTTCAGCATCGCTGCGGGAATCGGACGCCGTGGTCTGTGCCGCAAACTATCGTGCACTAGTGTCCTGTCCCGCAGATACGCGTAGATAGGCGTTGGAGTTTTTCGAAGATGGACTCGGCCGTTGCGACCCACACGAAAGGGGCTGCGGATTGGTTGTATTTGGCGATGAAGGTCTCGATGGTCTCGACCAACTGGGGGACGCTGTGGAACGAGCCGCGCTTGATGGCGCGTTGGCCGATCAGGCCGAACCAGCGTTCCACCTGGTTGAGCCAGGAGGCGGAGGTGGGCGTGAAGTGAAGATGGTAGCGAGGTCGCTTGGCCAGCCAAGCGCAGACCTTGGGATGCTTGTGGGTGGCATAGTTGTCCAGGACAAGGTGGATGTCGAGTTCGGGCGGCGTTTCCCGGTCGATGATCCGCAGGAAGGCGAGGAACTCCTGATGGCGACGGCGTTTGCTGCATTTGCCGATCACCTTGCCGGAGGCCACGTCCAGGGCGGCAAACAGCGTCGTGGTTCCGTGACGGACGTAATCATGGGTGTAGCGTAAGCGGTATCGAGGCCCCATACTTCCAACGCATCTGATTTCGCGGCTGACTCTTGGCCTTGGCAAGGAGCCTTGGAGGAGGCATCGCGATGAAGGATTTGGATTTTCTGCGTGGCCACGAGTTCGGCGGTCACTCGGTCGAGGCGCGAGCGCCTGAAGAGGCCGCCCCATCTGCCGCAGCCCCATCTACGGCAACTGTTCCGGCTGATCACACTCGGCGGTCATGGTCCGCCGAGGAGAAGGCACGGATCGTCGCGGAGAGCGACAGGCCGGGAGTTGTGCAGAAGGAGGTCGCGGCTCGCCACGGCATCAGCGCACAAACTCTTCGTCAGTGGCGCAGTCGGTCAGCGGCTTCCGGGAAGCGGCGTGGCCGGCCTTGGCCGGCTGATGTGAAGGCGCGGATTGTTGCGGAGAGCGAGCGCCCGGATGCATCGATATCGGCAGTTGCCCGCCGTCACGGCATCAGCGAGAAGACGCTGCGCACCTGGCGTCGCCAGGCGGCGAGTGACGCTGGTGGCGATCGGCAGGGAGCCGGGTCTTCGCCCCCCTATATTCCGGTTGTAGTTGACGGGTCTGCGTCCGAGCGGACGGTCGCGATTGAGGCGCTGGGCGTCGTCGTTCGCCTTCCGGTGGAGAGCGCGGTCGATCGGATCGTGGCTGTGGCCTCGGGCCTGGGTCGTGCGTCGTCATGATCGCGGTGCCCTCGCTTCGCATCGTGTTGGCGACGCGTCCGGTTGATTTTCGTCGCGGCCACGACGCGCTTGCGGCGACGGCGGCGAGGGAGCTGGACCTCGATATCTATTCCGGGGTGATCGTGATCTTCCGCTCGCGCCGCGGGGACAGGCTCAAGCTTCTCACCTGGGACGGGACCGGTCTGGTGATGACCTACAAGCGTCTGGAGCAAGGCCGCTTCGCCTGGCCCCGGATCGAGGACGGTGTGATTCGCCTTACGAAGGGCCAGTTCGAGGCTCTCTTCGAGGGCCTCGACTGGCGCCGGGTGAAGGCCCGCCCGGTTCGCCGCCCGCTGGCGGCGGAGTGAGGCGAGACGCAGGCGGGTCCGCAGATTTTTGTCGAGGTCCCGCCTGCACTTTTCCCTGGTCACGCATTGGCGAATCGGATTAAGGGATCGGCCATGCCGAAGGTCACGCCCTCACCCCTCAGCAGCGCCGGTTCGCCGTCGCCTGCGGTGGTTTCGGCGGCGCTGGCGACCCTGCAGGCGGAGCTTGCCGAGGAGCGCGCGGCGCGCCGTGCGACCGAAGCAGCCCTATGCGAAGCGGAGCAGGCACGCGGCGCGGCGGAGGCGGCGAGGCAGACGGCGGAAGCGCGGGCGGCACGGCTGGAGGCCGAGAACGCGCACAGCGCGGAGCAGATCAGCCGGCTTGAGCATCTCAACAAGGAGCTCAGGAAGGCGCTGTTCGGTCCGCGCTCCGAGAAGCTCAACGAGGACGAGCGCCAGCTTACGTTCGAGGAGTTTTGGGCGGCGATCGCTGAAGCCGGCGGTCGGCCCGAGGCAGATGACCAGGAGCAGGACGAGGGGGCTGGCGGCAAGCGCCGGCGGCGCTCTTCCCGGGGGTCGCGCAGCGGGGTGCGCTTCGGGCCCCAGGTCGACCGGCGCGAGGAGGTGATCGAGCCGGACACGATCATGTGCCCCTGCGGCTGCGGCGAGATGACGAAGATCGGCGAGGACCGCAGCGAGCGGCTGGACTATGAGCCGGCGAAGTTCACCGTCATCGAGACCGTGCGCCCCCGCTACGCCTGCAACAAGTGCAAGGGCGGCGGGGTGGTGCAGGCGTCGGCGCCCGCCTCTCTGGTGGAGGGCGGCCTTCCCACCGAGGCTCTTCTGGCGCAGGTGCTGATCGCGAAGTACGGCGATCATTGCCCGCTCTACCGTCAGTCGCAGATTTACGAGCGCTCGGGGATCGAGGTTCACCGTGCGACGCTGGCGACGTGGGTGGGGCAGGCGTCGTTTCACCTGCGCCCCGTGGTCGCTTGCCTGAAGGATGAGCTGAAGAAGTCGGATCACCTGGGTCTGGACGAGACCACGATCCGCGTTCTCGACCCGGGCCGGGGCAAGACGAAGACGGGCTACATGTGGACCCTTGTGCGCGACGAGCGCCACTGGAGCGGCGCCGACCCGCCGGGCGTTGTCTATCGCTATGAGCCCGGTCGCGGCGGCAAGTATGGCGCCAGGCTCTTGAAGGGCTTTTCGGGGACGGTGCAGCTCGACGCCTACTCGGGCCACAACATCCTGGCGCGGCCGGACCGGCCCGGCGGCCCCGTGACGCGGGCTCTGTGCTGGGCGCACGTCAGGCGCAAGCTGAAAGAGGTGTACGACTCGAGCGCCTCGCCGATCGCGCTGGCTGGCCTGAAGCGGATCGCGACGCTCTATGCGATCGAGGAGAAGATCCGGGGCGAGCCGCCGGCGACGCGTCAGGCGATCCGCTGGGAGGAGTCGGCGCCGATCGTGAACGCCTTCGGTGTCTGGCTCGACGAACAGCGCTCGCGGGTCTCACCGCGCTCGCGTCTCGGCGAGAAGCTCACCTATATCGCCAACCAGTGGGACGGGCTGCTGGAGTTCCTGCACGACGGCCGCGTCGAGATCGACTCGAACCTGGTGGAAAACCGAATCCGCCCGCTGAAGCTCACCGCCAAGAATGCGCTCTTCGCCGGCAACGACGAGGGTGCGCAAGCCTGGGCCCGCATCGCATCGCTGATCGAGACCTGCAAGATGAACGGCGTCGAGCCTTACGCCTGGATGCGGAGCACGCTCGAGAAGATCGCCAAGGGTCACCCGCAGTCCAAAATCCAGGAACTGCTGCCGTGGAACTTCGAGCCCGAGACAAATTGACTCGCGCGCTCACGGCGCTCCTCAACAAGTCCCCCTCGTAGTCAACCCAGATTCCGGCATGGGGTCTGCGTAACGCTTACGGTGTAGCCCTCGACGTAGCCCAGCCCCATGGGCAGCGTGGGCTGGGTACGGTTGAGGGCCTGGATCTGGCTCTTTTCCCAAGTTGGCACTTTTTCCGACCAGCCGAGCCTGTTCGAGCCAGTTTTGCGGCGCTGAACCACTAGATGTTGGGGTTGGAGGACACCTGAGACCCACATTTGCCATTCGTGGTCCTGGAAGCCAATTGTGGGGCCAGGACTTTGGAGTTGAGTCGATATCCCTCTTGCCAGATGCCGCGAACGCCGTGTATGCGAAACAGGCATCGCAGAAACGGCGCCGCCATGTACATCAAGGCAACCAGGACACACACCGACAAGGCCGGCCAGCCGGTCCGAAGCCATCGCCTCGTGCTCGCCCAGCGCGTCGGCGACAAGGTGCGCCACAGGACGCTGCTCAATCTCGGCACCGACTATCCGGTGCCGCGCGAGAAGTGGAAGGCCGTCACCGAACTCGCCGAGGCGCTGCTTCACGGCAAGCCGCCGCTGTTCGAGGGCGAGGCGGATGTGCGGGCCGCAGCCGAGGACATCGTCGCCAAGCTCAGGGCCAGGGGGTTCCGCGTCGAGGCGATGCAGGAAGAGGCGCGCAAGCCCGACATCGCCACCGTCGACCTCGATACCCTGGAGCACGAGAACCCGCGCACGGTCGGCTGCGAGCGCCTGTGCCTCAAGGCCCTCGACGCCCTCGGCTTCGCCGAAATCCTCCACGGCCTCGACATCAAGGGCCGCGACGGGCGCATCGCCAGCGCGCTGATCGTCGCCAGGATGGTCCATCCCGCCAGCGAGCGTGATACCAGCCGCTGGCTCCGCCACGACAGCGCGGCCGCCGAGCTCCTGGGCCTGGAGGGCGACCGCAAGGCGCTGCGGCGCAAGACGCTCTACCGCATCGGCGACCTGCTCTGGCGCCACCGCGCCGCCATCCAGCGGGAGCTGTTCAACCGTGAGCGCGCACTGCTCGACCTGCCCGAGACGATCGCCTTCTACGATCTCACCAACGTCCACTACCACGGCCACACGGGCGGCGAGCTTCCCAGGTTCGGGCGCTCCAAGCAGAAGCGCGACGACTGTCCCCTCATCACGCTGGCGCTGGCGCTCGACGGCGCGGGCTTCCCGCGCAGTTGCGAGATCCTGCCGGGCAACGTGAGCGAGCCGGGCACGCTGCACGAGGCGCTGGCGCGGCTCGAGGCGGTGTGCGGCGGCACGGCGGCGAAGCCCACGGTGGTCATGGACGCGGGCATCGCCACCGAGAAAAACATCGCGTGGCTGGGCGAGCAGGGCTACGACTGGATCGCGGTCAGCCGCGGTGCCAGGCCTGCGCCGCCCGAGGGCGGACCCGAGGCCCTGCTGATCACCAGCGCGCGCCACGAGGTGCGGGCCTGGCGGCTTGCCAGCGAGGACGGCGAGGCGCGGCTCTACGTCGTCAGCGAGGGCAAGAAGAAGGCCGAGAACGCGATCATCGGCCTGAGGCGGAACCGCTTCGAGGCGGCGCTGGAAAGGCTCCACGGCGGCCTCCCGGTCAAGGGCCGCCTCAAGCGCTACGACAAGGTGCTGGAGAGCATAGGCCGCCTCAAGCAGCGCTTCTCCGCCGTCGCCAGGCACTACGAGATCACGGTCGAGAGGGCGAAAACCGGCCCCAATGCCACCGCCGTGCGCTTCAAGCGCAGGCCGCGATACGACGAGGCCGATGAGGGCGCCGGTGCCTATGTGCTGCGCACCAGCCACGTCGACTGGGACATCGAGACGGTCCTGCGGACGTACTGGCGGATCACGGATATCGAGGCGACATTCCGGAGCCTGAAATCCGAGCTCGGCCTTCGCCCGATCTGGCACCAGCTCGACCGGCGCATCGCGGCCCACCTGCTGATCGCCGTGCTGGCCTACCACGCCGTGCATCTGATCCGTACCCGGCTGGCCGCGCGCGGCATCCACAAGTGCTGGGCGTCGATCCGCGAGAGCATGCGGACCTGGGTGCGGATCACCACGCGCCTGCGCCAGACCGACGGCACCTTGATCGTCAACCGCCAGGACACGCGCCCGGCCGCCGAGGTTGCCGCAATCTCCTCGGCGGCGGGCGTGGACCCCGCCATCCACCGCACGAGGACCCGTCTGATGAGCTGACAGAATCTCACAAAATGTGGGGCCATGTTGGAATCGACCGAGAAAAATATCGCGTTGAATCAAACCAATAGGGAACACAGGCAGCGGAAAAGTGCCAACTTGGGTTTTCATCGACGCACAGCACCCATCGCGTGATCCGGCGGGTTCAGGTACAGACCGGTCAGGTCCCGAACCTTCTCGACAAAGAACGGATCGCTGGACAGCTTGAAGGTGTCGCTCCGGTGCGGCTTGACCCCGAACAGCGAGAACCAGCGTTGCACGGTGCTCTTTGACACACCCTCTGCTTCCGCCATCAAGCGGACGCTCCAGGCGTCGGCGTTGTCGGGCTTGTTGTGCAGGGCGCGGGTGATCAGTCCGGCCACCTTCTCGTCGCCATAGCTGCGGGGGCGTCCCGGGCGAAGTTCGTCATGCAACCCCTGAACCCCCCGATCCAGGAACCGGCGGCGCCATTTGCCGACCGCCGACAGCGAGACGTCCAGTCGTTCGGCCACCGCGGTGTTGGTCAAGCCCTCCGCACAGGCCAGGATCATGCGGGCCCGCTGGACCAGGCCGTGCGGCATCGAGGTCGATCGGGAAACGGCCACCAACTGATCGCGTTGATCGTCAGTGAGAACCAGTGGGGGGAGTGGGCGTCCGCGCGGCATGACGACCTCCTGGCGCTTGACCCATGAGCCACTTGCAAAATTCCGCATTTGAGCGGGATTTTGCCGCCGTGGCGGTCAGATTGTCCTGGAAATCGGGACCGCTCTCTGTTCCTGTCGGGTTTCGGACAACGTCGACGGAGAGGGCGGCCCCATGTCGCTGGGACAGACACTATCCGGATTCTGGCATCACATTCAAGCGGATCTTTTCCCGTGGCTTGAGGAGGAGCTCGGGCCGCTCGGCGAGAGGTACCGGCGCTTCGTCACCGTGCTTGAGCTTGCGCGGGTCGAGAGCTTCCTTCCCCATTTCCATGGCCTGCCCGGTCGGCCGGTCGAGGATCGGGCGGCCTTGGCCCGCGCCTTCATCGCCAAGGCGGTGTTCGACGTACCCACGACGCGCGCCCTGATCGAGCGCCTTGAGAACGACAAGACGCTACGCCGTCTCTGCGGCTGGACCTATGCCGCAGAGATCCCGAGCGAGGCGACGTTTTCGCGGGCGTTTGCGGAGTTCTCCGAGAGTGCGTTGCCCGCTCGCGTGCATGAGGCGCTGATCAAGCAGACCCTCGGAGACCATCTGGTCGGGCACGTCTCGCGCGACTCGACGGCGATCGAGGCGCGCGAGAAGCCTCAGCCCAAGCCCAAGGCGGAGAAGCCGAAGCGCAAGCGCGGCCGCCCGCGCAAGGGCGAGGAGCGGCCCAAGGAGGAGCGCCGCGTGAAACGCCAGCTCACGATGAGCTTGCCCCAGATGCTCGACGACCTGCCGAAAGCCTGCGACGTCGGCACCAAGCGCAACGCCAGGGGCCATACCACATCGTGGATCGGTTACAAGCTGCACATCGACGCCGCCGATGGCGGCATTCCGATCAGTTGCATCCTGACGTCCGCCTCGCTGCACGACAGCCAGGCCGCGATCCCGCTGGCGAGTATGACCGCCGACCGCGTCACCAATCTGTACGACCTCATGGACTCAGCCTATGACGCGCCCGAGATCGGCTGGCACAGCTACCTGCTGGGCCACGTCCCGATCATCGACGTCAACCCTCGCGACAAGGAGTACAAGGAGGAGCTGGCGCGCGAGGCCAGGGCGCAGAGAGGCGTCGGTCACCGCCACCCGGCGGACGAGCGCTACAACGAGCGCTCGAACATCGAGCGCATCAACGGTGGGCTGAAGGACAACTGCGGGGGCCGCCATGTCCGCGTGTGCGGCCATGCCAAGGTTCATTGCCACCTGATGTTCGGCATCCTGGTGCTGACGGTCGACCAGCTGATGCGCCTCCTGGCCTGAGCGGCGCCTCCGTCGCTGTCACGCCGGCACGCCTCCCTCCGCGGAGGCGCAAAAAGCCATGTCCGCATCGCGACGGCGGGTCCAAAATGCGCCCGCATGGGCATCGGTTTGCGGCGAATCGGCGCCCCGGCGGCAGCCAGCGACGTCCGCTCGTCCCGAAGTTCATGTTACGTTCCGACCGTCAATGTCCTCACGCCGGGCTCTCGGGAAAAGCAGACCGCGCCTGGGAGTTTTGCAAGTGGCTCCCATCTTTGCCACTTTTCGGGCCGGATTGGCTGATTTCGGGTAGTCGAGAGAGCCTAAAGCACTGATTTTATTGGATTGTTATTTAGGAAATCGAAAGTAGCGCCATAATCGCGTCCGTCGGCCCCATGGCGGCTTGACTGGCCGCATGTAATGCGGAACCCTGCTGCCATGTTGATCCTCAGCGCTTCCACCGGTCGCAGGGACGGCAGAGGCAGGTATGACACTGGCGCCTCTTGCGCAGCGAACGCGTCGGCGGAAAGGTGCGCTGAGTCACATCCTTCAAGCCAAGTACCGACCTCGCTGACGCTGCGCGGTGTCAGCCGAGAACGGTGGTGAGGACACAAACGTAGTGCCATAATCCAGGGCCGAGAATTATTTAACGCCGCCCTTTCAACAACTTAGCCCTCGCGCTCGGACCAAAATGACGAAGATGGGTTGAGAGGGCATCATTATATTGCTCGTATTTGAGGGACACAACACTAGGCAGGGCTAGTTTTTTGTTCGCCCCGCGGGCGTCGTGATCTGAACTCCGGGCTGGTCATTTCGTTCTCGGCGTGGCAGTGTGCCGTTGATGGCGCCGCTGCTGGTCGAGGATTGGTCCATTGATCTGCGCGCGGTCACGGTGCGTCCGACCTGGGGCGCGCGGGAACACCGGCGCTGGGACCGGCTGGTGTCGGAGCATCACTACCTGGCGTTTCACGGCGTCATCGGCAAAGGCCTGCGCCATGTCGCGGTACACGGCGAGAGCTGGGTTGCTCTGATCGGCTGGCAGCCGGGCGCGTTCAAGCTGGCCGCGCGCGACGGCTGGATCGGTTGGTCGACGGAGCAGCAGTTCCGGCGCCTGCATCTGATCGCCAACAACTCGCGTTTCGTCATCCTGACGCCGCACCGGGTGCCCAACCTGGCCTCGCGGGTGCTGGGGCTGAGCCTGAGACGGCTGTCTGCGGACATGCAGGCGGTGCACGGCTACCCGGTGCTCCTGGCCGAGACTTTCGTGGACCCTTCGAGGTTCGCCGGCACCTGCTACCGCGCGTCGAACTGGCGCTCGCTGGGGATGACGCGCGGCTTTGCCCGCGACCCCGGGGCTGCGCCGCGCTGGCGCCACCACGGCCAGCCCAAGGAGGTCTTCGTGTTCGAACTGAGCGAAGGCGCCGCCGAGGCGCTGAGCCGGACCGAGATGCCGGCGCACTGGAACGCTGAGCAACACACCGAGCCGATGGCCGCGCCTGGGCTGCGCAGTCTGTTCGAGTGCCTGGGCGAGGTACCCGAGTGCCGCTTCGCGCGGGGCAAGCGCTACCCCTTGAGCACCGTGCTCGCGCTCGCCGTCGCGGCCCGGCTTGCCGGCTATCGCGGCGTGACCGCGTTCGCCCAGTTCGCCGCCCTGCTCAGCCAGGACCAGCTCGAGGCGGTGGGCGCGTTCTGGAGCCCTTCCAGGAAGTGCTATACCGCGCCTTCGATCACCACCTTCCACAAAATCCTCGCAGCCCTGCCTCCCGAGACCCTGGACAATGCCATCGGCCAGTGGACCGCCCAGCAAAGCACCTCGCATGCGCCGATCGCCTTGGACGGAAAGGACCTGCGCGGCGCGTCTGCGCAGACCGAGAACGGACGCCGGATGATGGTCGCGGCGGTGGAGCACGACAGCGGTCTGGTCCTCGGACAGGTCGAGGTCGACAGCAAGAGCAACGAAATCCCGGCCGTGCGCGAGCTCTCCAGCAGCCTCGACCTGACCGAGCGCATCGTCACCATGGACGCGATGCACGCCCAGCAGGAAACCGCGCGCTGCCTGCTCGGACGCCGCGCCGACTATGTGGTCAGCGCCATCAAGGACAATCAGGAGACCATCCTCGAAGACCTCAAGGCGATCGACTTCAGCGACGCGCCCTGGCACGAAACCGTCGACAAGGGACATGGCCGCATCGAGCGCCGACGCTGTGCCGTCGTCGACCTCTCCGGCGCCGAGTGGGACGGCTACGCCAATCTCCATGGTCGCCGCCAGGCGGTGCGCATCGAACGCGAGCGCGAGATCCTCAAGACCGGCAAGCGCAGCATCGAGGTGGCCTACAGCCTCACCTCGCTCAGCGCAGACCGCGCCGGGCCCGAGGAGCTGCTGACCCTGGTCCGCAACCACTGGCACATCGAAAACAGGCTGCACTACGTGCGCGACTTCACCTACGACGAAGACCGCTGCCGGGCGTACGTGCGCCACATGCCCCGCAATCTCGCCTGCCTGACCAACGCGGCCATCGCCATCGTGCGCAGCGACGGCCGCTTCCGCTATCTGCCCGAGGCCAACCGCCACTATGCCGCCCGCGCGCAGGACGCCCTCGCCGTCATCCTGAGCACGCCCGGCGCCTGATCCCGCAGGCGCCACCACAGAAGCACGTGGGTCGCGGCGCGTCCGCTGCCGACGCCGGATAATCACGCCCGAAGAGCCCGAGAACGCCGTTCGGCAGCTTCGACAGCGTCCATTGAATCGGCCGAGCCGAGCTCGGGAATGCCCCAAATCCCCTCCACCGGACGCGCTCTTCCTCATCTCGTGGTCTCAGCCCGGACTAAGAAATGGTCCTGCAACACTAGGTTAGTCGCCCGAGTTTGTGGTACCAGCGTCCAATGCCGCCCTGATGGCTACACCGATGCGTTCTGCCGCCGCCTCGATCTCGCGGTCGCCGACATGAACATAGCGGAGCGTCATGCGCGAATTGGAGTGGCCAAGCAGCCGGGAGACGACCGTCTTCCTTACATTCTGCCCAAAGGCTTATCCCTCTGGCTCCGGTTCCCCAACATGTTGTACCGGCCACCTCGGCGGCGGTATCCGACACGGTCGCAGTTCCTTCCGTGTCTCAATGGGTTGCCCGTAAAGTGCCCAGCGATCCGGCACCCCACATATGGAGAAGCCGGATGTAAGGGGATAAGCCTTTCTGCCCATATCGGGCAGATTGCGGAGGTCCATTATCCTTGGCACCGCTTTCACGGGCTTTCGGTTCGCGTAGTCCAGCGTGAGCAGCGCGCTTCCGATCCTGCGGTTCGGGTCGAGGCCCCCTCCGGCGAGTTGACCCTGATCCCGAGCTGGATGCTCGATGCAGCGGCCTGCGCGGGAATGGAGTTGGGCGAACCGGAGATCTCTCTTTCTGCATTGGCAGAACTCCACAGTCTGTTGATCGACACCGGCGTCAGGCAGGACTCTCGGGAAGCTACGAATCTTTCCCGAGGGGAGACCGATGACGTCCGCCTTGAAAGTTCTTCCACCATCCCCGCGCCAGATCGCACTGGCGTTCGAATCGACCGAGCTTCAGGGGCTGAGCCTGGCCGAACGCATGATCGTGACGGAACGGTTGGCCACTCTTCTGACACAAGCGGCCGAACCTGCGATGCAGGAGGACAGCAATGAGGAGCGCTGATCTCCCGGCCGTGCTGTTGAAGCGCAAGGCGGTCGTTTACATCCGCCAGTCCAAGCCCGGGCAGATAATCAACAACCCTGAAAGCCGGCGGCGTCAGTATGAACTCGTCGAAGCCGCCCGCCATCACGGGTTCCGCGATGTCGAGGCGATCGACGACGACCTCGGCCGCACGGCCAGCGGCATGGCAGAGCGGCCGGGCTTCGAGCGGCTGCTGGCATTGATGTACGAGAACATGGTCGGTGCCGTGCTTTGCCTCGATGCCACCAGGCTGGCGCGCAACGGCCGGGACTGGGAGCATCTCCTCGAGGTCTGCGGCTTCGTCGGCGGACGGATCATCGATCTCGATGGGGTCTACGACCCGAACCTGCCCAATGACAGGCTTCTGCTGGGGATGAAGGGCAGCATCTCGACCTTCGAGCTCAGCCAGCTGCGCGCCCGCATGTCCGAGGCGGCGCGCGGCAAGGCGCGGCGCGGCGAGCTGCGCATACCAGTGCCGCCGGGCTACATCTGGGACCGCGAGACCGGGCTCGCCCTCGATCCGGACGAGCGGCTTCAGGCGACGATCCGGGAGATTTTCGAGCGCTTCCGCCGACTCGGCAGCGCACGCCAAGTGCTGCTCTCGATGAAGGAAGACAGGTTCCACTTCCCGAAGCCGTCCGACAAGCGTGGCGGGACGGGCTTCGACTGGCGCCCGATCCGCTACTACAACGTCCTGTCGACCTTGACGAACCCGTTCTATGCCGGGACCTACGTCTACGGCAAGAGCGGCACGCGCACGACCGTGGTCGACGGCCGCCTGCGGAAGATCTATGGCTGCGCCAAACCGCTTGAAGACTGGGAAGTCGTGATTGAAGATCATCACCCGAGCTTCATCGACTGGAAGGAGTTCAAGCGAAACCGCGAGCAGCTTCGGGCCAACAACTACGCACGCAGTGACGGCGTCAAGTCGGGGCGCGGTGGGTCGGCCTTGCTGGCAGGGCTGCTGACCTGCGCGCGCTGCGGGAACCGCTTGGTGGTGTCCTACGGCAGCAGGACGCCTGCACCCTACTATGGCTGCCGCAGTCGGCAGAACGAGGGCCACAAGCGTTGTCTGAGCTTCGGCGGGCGCCGTGTCGAGAAGGCGGTTGTCGGCGAGGTCCTTCGGGCGGTGTCGCCGCTCGCGGTCGAGGCAGCCCTTGAGGCAGAGAGGAGGCGTATGGAGGAGCGCAGCGAAGGCCGGCGGCTGATGGAATTGGAGTTGGAGCAAGCCCGCTACGATGCGTCACTGGCGGAACGCCGCTACGCGGCCTGCGATCCCGACAATCGCTTGATTGCGGCGCAGTTGGAAAAGACCTGGGAGGCCGCGCTGCAGCGTGTGGCGGCGTTCGAGGCGCGCCTGAGCGAGCCGCCGGAGGGCTGCGGCGAGGTTCCCGACTTCACCTCCCTCGCCGACGATCTCGAAGCCGCGTGGGAGGCGCCGGGGACCACGATGCGCGCCCGCCAGCAACTGCTGCGCGGCGTCATCGAGGACATCGTCGCCGACGTGGATGAAGCCGCACGCGAGGTGGTTCTGGTGATCCGCTGGCGGGGTGGCCGACACTCACAGCTTCGCGTTCGCAAACAGGCACGCGGCGGAACTTTCCGTCGCACGCCCGAAGATGCGCTCAAGGTGATCCGCAGCATGGCCGGGCCGTGGTCGGACGCCGAGATCGCCGCCACGCTCAATCGCATGGGGATGCGGAGCGGCATGGGTAACACCTGGACCGGATCCATTGTCAAGAATGTTCGGATTCATCACCGCATTCGCGGCGCGCGCTCCGACAAGATGCAGGAGGCTTGGCTGACGATGTCACAGGCCGCCGCGAAGCTCGGCGTGACCAGCCACGTGATCCGCCGCCTGATCAAGGACGGCGTTCTGGCCGCCGAACAGGCGGTGCCACAGGCGCCGTGGCGGATCCGTGCGGCGGCTATCGAAGACCCGAAGGTGCTTGAGGCGTGCCAGCGCCGCAGGCGTCCGTGTCGCGCCGCTGAAGACGGGCAGCTCTCAATGTTTACAGCGAGTTAGGGAAACGCCGATCATGCGGCTACGCACAGCATCGGCATTCTCGGGCTCCCCGGACGGGAAAATCTCCGTGTCGCGGCAAGTCCGAACACAAAAGTCTCGCAATTACAATGACCTGCAATGGAGTGGCACAATGAACGAAAGATCACCGGAAGCGGGACGCCTTGCAGAACGGCGTGGCTGGCGTGCGTGTGTCTGAGGTCGTGGATGCGCACGTCTTCGATCCCGGCTTCCCTGCGTACCGAACGCCAGAGGGGCAGGTGATGCGAAAGCGGTCGACCGGGATTCGACGGCGCAGGGAAGACGTAGGTGCTCCCCGAGCGCGGCTGCCTCTCAAGGATGGCGCGGGCCGGCGCATTCAGAAAGACCCGCCTCGGTCCAGTCTTCGCATCGATTAGATTAAGCGTGTCCCCGTCCCCGTCCTGCCAGCGCAGAGTCAGGATTTCGCTCTTCCGGCAGCCGGTGAGCAAGAGAAGACGGATGACGTCCGCCTGTCGCGCGCGCGACGGTCGCGCGTGATTGTGGCGATCCAGGGCGTGATGAAGTCGGCGGACTTCCTCGCGCGACAAGAAGCGGGTGAGCTTGGCACCGGGGTTCCACTGGATGCCACGCGCGGGGTTCGCCTGGATATGGCCGCAGACGATCGCATGATTGAGAACCCGGCTGAGCAGGTTCAACGCCTTGTTGGCCGCGCCCGGCGTGGTCCGGCTGCATTCGTCGAACCAGCGGGTCACGTCGGCGCGGGTGATCCGGTCCAGCGGCAACGAGCCGAAGGCGGGCAGCAGTCGCACGGAGACGACCCTGGCAAAGACTTTCCGCGTCGACGGCTTGCCCCGCTCGAAACACGTCCGCCCCGGACCCGCGACAAATTCCTCGAAGGTGGGCACCTTGTCGCGCCGTGCCTGGCCGGATCGTGCGCCGCTCTCGATGGAGACGCACTGGCTGCGCGCCTCCTCGATCTTCATCAACGACGCAGGCCCGAGCGTGATCCTGCGCGCACTGTCCTCGCCCTTCCGCCAGTATATGAAGCTCCGGTGCCCCGACGGCCGCACCCGAATGCCGAGACCCGCATGGCGCGTGTCCCAAACGGTATACTCGCGGGCCGCCGGTACCAGCTTCGCGACACTTGCGTCAGTCAGACGCCTCCTCCTCACGGCCACGGATCAACCCTCGAGGGCTGCGCCGACAACGTCCACCGCCTCGCGCACCATGGCGTCGGACAGGTGGATGTACTTCAGCGTCGTCGCCGGATTGCGGTGTCCGAGAAGCCGGCCGATGGTCAGCACCGTCTCGCCCTGCGCCAGGGCCATGCTGGCATGCGTATGTCGGAGATCGTGAAGGCGGACATCGTGCAGGTCAGCTTCTTCCCTTACACGATGCCAGACGCTGCCAACCGACGCTGCATGCAGGAGGCCGTTCCTTGGCGAGGGGAAGACCCAGACGGCAGTGCGAGGCAGGCCGTCGAGGATGGCGCGCGCGGGGGAGGAGAGCCAGACCGTGCGCGGCCCGACCTTGCTATCGGGGAGGAAGAGCTTGCCCTCGCGGTAGTAGCGCCACTTCAAGGATATGATCTCGCCCTTGCGGCATCCGGTGAGCAGCAGCAGCCGAATGATCGCCACAGCCTGCGGGTGGCCCGCCTCATGGCTCGCCAACACCGAGCCTAGCCGGCTGACTTCGGCCGTCGACAGGAAGCGCTCGCGCCCCTGGCGCCGGTAGCGCTTGATGCCGGCGCAAGGGTTTGTCCCCTCGGGCCGGTAGCCGTAGACCTCGGCCTGGTGCATGATGACGGACAGGACGGGGGCCGAGCGGTCCGCCGCTACGGGGGTCTCGTGGAGAGATGCGAACCACTGCTGAACGTCGCGGGCGGTGATGCCGGTGATCGGACGTCCCTCGAACCAAGGCAGTATCTGCTTGCGGTAGTAGCCCTGGTTGACCTTGAGCGTCGACGGCTTCCAGTTCCGGGCGTAGCGGCGGAAGACTTCGTCGGCGACTGTCTCGAACGGGGTGTCAGGCACCGCCGCAGTCTCGTCGTCGTTTCCAGCCCGTATTGAGGCCAGTATGGCCTGGGCCCGTTCGCGGGCCTCGTCCACGCCGATGGCCTCGCCCTTGCCGAGCATCTTCCAGACCCGCCGGCCATCGTGCTGGCTATGGATGAAGTAGCGCTTGGCGCCCGAGGGCAGAACCCTGACGCCGAAGCCCTTGAGTTCCCGGTCTCGGATGTCGTATGCAGACTTACGAGGCTTGAGCGCATCGACGCGGCCTTGGTGGAGACGAAGCGTTGCCATAGATTCTCCTCCTGCACTTCCTGTTGCAGCCGGGGCGAAAACGGCGAACGAATTCGCCCTTGTCGGCCAAGAACAGGAGGAAAAAGCAACGCTATGTCAGTACATTAGCACCGAAGGTGCGCTTGTCGGTGTGCGTCCTGGTTGCCTTGATGTACATGGCGGCGCCGTTTCTGCGATGCCTGTTTCGCATACACGGCGGGCGCGGCGTCTGGCAAGAGGGATATCGACTCAACCCCAAAGTCCTGGCCCCACAATCGACCTCCAGGACCACAGATCGCAAATGTGGGGGTCAGGGGTCTTCCAACCCCAACATCTAGTGATTCAGCGCCGCAAAACCGGCTCGATCAGGCTCGGCCGGTCGGAAAAAGGTAGAGTCGAGGACTGGCGCGCCTGCTGTAGGGTCCGGTGGCAATTCCGCCGCTTTCGCTGCGGGCCTCAATCCGGCTCCCTTGGCCGCGTTTCCGGTCCCCGCTCTCCGAACCCGGCGTGCCCATTTCGAGCACCGAGCTCTCCAGTGGGATCATGCATCTCGCACACAGGCAAAGCTCGCGACGATGGCGCACGTGATCGGAACCTCCGATCCGGTCGCAAGGGTGCGCATCCCCTCAACCATCGCGGTCCATTCGTCGTCCGCCTTGACCGCCGGGCCTGTCGATGCCCCGGCGGTACCGCGCAGATTTGCTCCGGGCGGCCCCTTCGCTTCCATTTGCATGTGATGCCGCCGGGATCTCCGGCCATTCTCGGGGTTACAGGCTTAGCCACTCCCTGGCCCTTCTCCCTTCAAGGCACCCCTCCACACCTGAGGCCCCTTTCCTCGGCCGGCATTACCCGGCGTCCTCAGTCTTACGGGCCTCTCCGCCACCCTGACGGCCCGGCCTGTCCCTCGCGGGCTTCCGGTTGATGTGCGCGCACCACCGTCAGGGCTTCCCGTGTTGCTGCTCTCTTCCTCTTCCGTGCGTGCCGGCGCCACTACCCCGGCGAGCCGCGATCGGTGCGCATGTCGCTCTCTTCCCGATCGGCGACGGTCTTCCCCTTTTGGCAGGAGGGTCGACACTCGCATTACCCGTTTCGAGGCCTGCTCAGCGTTCACTCACGTTCCGGCCCGCACGGTCGCTGAGCCACCCAACGGTGGCCCTTTTCCACCAAGGTGCTTCAGCCCATGTCGTCACCTCCATGAACCGCCCTGGCTGCTACCAACCGGAGCGACAGTTGTTGGGCGGGATTCGCACCCGCTGAAAGAGAGCGCCTTTCCACGGCGCACTGCCAACTTGGGTTGAGCTTGACCCGCTTCAGGCGGGCCAGCAGATCGCGGCGCTGAACGGAGGTGGGGAAGCGGAGGGAGATATCGCCCACTCCCTCCACCGCATTTTCGACGACCATCGCCGCGTCGGCGAGGTCCCGCAGAGTTCCCATGGGCTACTGCCCTATCCGACGGCGGCGTCGAAGCCGCCCGCCTGGGTGTATTCGCCCAGGATCGTGTCCTCCAGCCGGTGCTCCGGCCGGTAGACCGCGAGCTGCGAGGTCGGCACGAACTGGACGTTCGAGGTGATGCCTTGGCCGGCTTGGGCTCCCCCGCCCGCGCGGGGATAGCCCCGGGCCGGTCTGGACGGGTGAGGTACGGCTCAAGGCTCCCCCGCCCGCGCGGGGATAGCCCCGGGCCATCGAACGGGCAAGGCCGGCGCCGCTCGGCTCCCCCGCCCGCGCGGGGATAGCCCCAATGAAGGGACTCAGACATGGAACGCAACGACGGCTCCCCCGCCCGCGCGGGGATAGCCCCCCGATAACCGGCTGCACGGTACTCTCCGCCGGGGCTCCCCCGCCCGCGCGGGGATAGCCCCGCTGGGTGTCTCTCACCTACCTGCTCGGATTCGGCTCCCCCGCCCGCGCGGGGATAGCCCCTGGCACGGGCTCCGGGGCCGAGACCGGCGGGTGGCTCCCCCGCCCGCGCGGGGATAGCCCCTACCTGATCACGCACGCAACCAAGCGCGACGCCGGCGGAGGGTGTACGCTGGTCGTGCCGAAATAGGAGGCGACATGATCGCAGGACTGACCAGGCCGGCTGGCTGGGCGCAGGCGTGCGTCGTCGCGCTGCTGATCCTGTTGCTGGGGATGGCGAGCGTGCGTCTCGCCCTTGCCGGGCCGCACGAGGCCGAGATCGACGCCGAGGTCATCAATCCCTGCCTGATCGCGGCCGACAAGCCGCTGTGGATTGACGAGCTTGAGCATCAGGAGACGCAACTCGTCTTCCTTCATAGTGCGCTTAGGGACGATATCGACCCGGTGCACGAGTTGGTTGAGGGCTTTATCGCCCAGCGTGATGTCGGCATCGGCGGCGGCGTGGAGGCGATCATTCCCGACGTGGCCGTCGGCGTGCGCCAGCACATCTACGACCAGATGCTCGCCCTCTGCATCGAGCGGATGACGCGCTGGTGGCTGCCAAAATCCTCGTCGGCGATGCTCGCGAGCAGTTGCGGACGCTGCCGGACAACAGCGTGCACTGTTGCATCACCAACCCTCCGTAGTTCCCCCGCCCGCGCGGGGATAGCCCCCAGTTTGACCGGGGCGACTATCAGGCCGGTCAGGTTCCCCCGCTCGCGCGGGGATAGCCCGTAGCGCGTCGATCTGGATGCGGGCTCTCATCCAGATCGACGCGCTACGCGTTATACAGCTGGGCCGGGTTGACGTCGGTACCTTGGGCGAGCGGAGATATCGATCACGATCTCGCCATCAGCAAGGCCGGCCTGCGGCCTCTTGCGCTTTATGAAGCACATGACCCAGATGGCTTGGCGCTGGCTGAATCTGCAACCAGAAAGCGCGATCACGAAGTGGTTCCATGCCTAGGTCGCTACGGATGCCGGCGACAGGAGGAACCAGTCGAGCGAATCGTGCTCACTCCTGGCCTGTTATGGGGCCGGCTGAACACGACGCTTCATGGCGAACTGGGTACAATCATCCGGTGGACGGCGGGGACCGGCAGGGATAACGAAACCGACACACCCCTCGCCGAAAATATCGGTCTCGGCGATTAGCGGATCAGGACTTGAACCTACAACCTTCAGGTAGTGACGGCCATCGCCGCTGTTCCCCCGCTGAGGTGGTCGGGTTCTTCTCCCATCAAGTCCTCGATGCGATCCGCGATGCGTTGAGCCGGCTCGCGCAACTGTCCGATCGTCCAGGCGGCGGCATACCCCTCGGTCACGTCGTTGGGCGGCGCGTGGTTCACCAGCCGCTTGGTCAGCGCGTGCGGCAGCATCAACTCTCGCTCTGCCACCGTGATGAAGCAGTTGCGCAAGCCGTGGAACCAGAACTTCGCGCCACCGGCATCGCTGATGCGGCGGTGAAAATAGGTCAGCTTCACGAAGTAGCCCGTGCGGCTGGTGGCCGACGGAAACACCCAGCCGTCCGGCAAACTCCCGCTCTCGGCCCACCGCCGGTCGAGAATGGCCGCCAACTGCCGCGTGATGGGCAACTCCAGCGGCGCGCCCGTCTTTGTCTCCTCCACGCGGAAGACCATTGCCTCCCTGTTCACACGCTCCCACCGCAGCGGCAGCACCTCGCCAAGCCGCATGCCCGTGTACATTCCGAACCAGAACACATCCCGAAGGGCGGGGTTGCTCACCACCGCCTCGATGCCCTTCCGCCAGCGCGGCAGGACCTCCGCCGGCGGCGGGATCTTGCGGCGCGGCTTGGGATGGAACTTGCCGCCGCCTGCGAGCCAGAGATCAACAGGATTATCCAGCCCTCGAAAGTCCACGCAGGGCCGACGATAGACCGAGCGCAGCAGAGACATGCACTGGTTGGCGACCGCCCAGCCGTGCTGCTCGGTGATGCGGTTGAAGCGCTCCTCCACGTCGCTGCGGCTGATGGTGTCCAGCGATCGGCCAAGCCAGTCACCGAGAGGCCGCTCGAAGCGGTCGCGGTAGGACGCGTTGGTGCTGTCCTTGCGCTTGGGGTTGGCCTTCATGTACTGCTCGAAGGCCTTCCCGAGCGGCGGCATGCGGCGGCCCTTGGCGCGTTCGGCAGCGGGGTCCTCGCCGACGGCGACCATGCCGAGCAGCCTGTGTGCCTCGCGGCGGGCCTGCTCGGGGGCCATCCTGTCGCACCGTCCGATGACAAGGCGTTTGTTGGGCGCCGCCCTGCCTCCTTCACCGAGGCGGTAGTTGACGATGTAAGACTTGATGCCCGAGGGGTGGACCTGGACGCCAAAGCCGGTCAGCTTGTCGTCCCATGCGATCCAAGGTTTATCGTCGGGCTTCAGGCTGTCGATGGCGCGCTTTGCGATGGTGATCTTGACGCGTGCGACGCGTTTCCCGGGTGAGTGTCTCATGGAGGCATGATGACATGGCTTGTCCTCAAAATCAACACCTTCCACAACACGCGAAGTGTATTCCAGGAGTGCTCACCAGGTCCACGGAGTGCTAAAATCTCCTCCATGTCATTGTATTAGACAGAATCGAGGAACTCCAGAAATCTCATGGGAATAGGGTGGAACACGATTGACTGTTGTTTCTCATCAGGGTCACGGCCTGCGTCGCGCCCAGGCGTTCGATCCGCCAGGAGCGGACCGAAAAGCGTATCAGGGAATACGGTTGAGGCCCGCGACGACGCGGGCGGGCGCCCGGGCACGACCCGAAGGGCGGCGCCGTCCGGCCGACAGGGTGCGTCACGGCCCTTGCCCGATGTCCCCGCATCGAGCTGCGCGCCGTTCCTACCCTGTCGGCCGGACAGCGCCGCGCAGACCATGACCGTGGTGAGAAATGCGGGCTAGAGACAGGCCCGAGCATCAATTAGCATTCGAGGCTAACTACGCTGCGTGAAACAGAATGGCAAACTGGGAGGAAGACATGAACAGCGGAAACATCTTCAGGAACTTCAGCTCTTCGCGCCGGCAGTTCCTCAAGCAGTCGGCGGCGCTGGCTGCGGCGGTCGGCGTGGCGCCGGCGGCGCTTAGCGCAGGCGGGGGCGGCGCCAACGCGGCGACGGGCGCGGCCTATGCGGACGAGCTCTGGGAAAAGACCAAGGCCGATCTCGCCGGCATGAGCGATATCCGCATGGACCTCAACCTGCACTCATGGGAGGGCTATACCGAAGAGCCGGTGCTCGATCCCTTCAGCCGCCAGACCGGGGCGAACGTCAACCCGCAGATGCTGATCTCCGACCCCGCGGCCGTGAATAACCTGCGCGGCGGCGGCACCTCGACCTGGGACGTGATCAACCTCAACAACTCCTGGCAGCGCAATCAGCTGTTCCCTGAGGGGCTGATCACGCCACTCGACAAGGACAAGTTCGCGCCGCTCTACGACATGAACGTGGGGGGCTTCGAGTGGCCCTATCACTGGGCGCTCGACGACAGCGGCGAGCACCTGCTCGGCATGCTCCAGCGCTATGGTCCCGCGGGCCTGGCGGTCAGTACCGACGCCGTCGATCCGCAGACCATGGAGAGCGGTGGCTACATGGAGATGATCGAGGGCGCCAAAGGCCAGTACGGCATCCTCGACTACGAGAATTGGGTGATCATGCACACCTGCATCGCGTCGGGCTTCATCCCCTTCCGCGAGCACACCGCCGACGAAATGGCCGCCTTCGAGGAGAACATCTTCAAGCTCTTCGAGAACGCCAAGAAGGTGTCCGACGACCAGGCGGCGCTGGCCCGCGACATGATCACCGGCGAGATCATCGGGACCTATCCCGGCTCGGTCTACACCGTCTCGGCCGCCAGGCTCGAGGGCGAGACCCAACTCGTGAACGTTGTACCGGCCGAAGGTCCGGAGGAGACCAAGACCGCCGAGCGGCCAAACGGCCAGGGCGGCATCGTCTGGATCGAGATCACCTCGCTGGTCAACAACCCCAACCCGACGCCGCTGGCCGAGGCGTTCCTGATTTACTGTCACACGCCCGAGGCCGCCTACAAGGTGGCCGCCAAGGCGCCGGGCACGCTGAACCCGGTGGTGCAGATGGGCGCGCCGGAGGTGTTGAGCCAGTTCTCCCAGGACGAGCTCGAGGCCGTGCATTGGGGCGAGGAGGGCAGCTGGCTGGCCTCGCTGGTCGATCGCTGCATCGACTTCGACATCAACCCCGATTACGACGCGATGCACGACCTTTACACCCAGGCGAAGCGCGCACGCGGCGCCTGATCGCTACCTGTCGGTGCGGGCGGTCCGCTGCCCGCACCGGCACCCGTGCATACCGGGAGCTCAGTGCGCGATGGCCGCAGCCCCGCCCATCTTGCAACTCAGGAACATCGTCAAGAGCTTCGGCAGCCTGAATGCGGTCGACGGCGTGAGCCTCGACATCGTGGAGGGCGAGCTCTTCACCATCGTCGGCCCCTCGGGCTCCGGCAAGACGACGCTCATCCGCATGCTGGTGGGCATGGACAAGCCGACCGCCGGCGACATCTTGCTCAGGGGCAAGCGGATCAACGACGTGCCCGCCAACAAGCGCCCGACCTGCATGGTGTTCCAATCGCTGGCGCTGTTCCCGCACATGAGCGTTGGCGAGAACGTCGAGTACTCGGCCAAGTGCAAGGGCATCGGCAAGAAGGAGCGGCGGCAGCGCGCCGCCGAGTGCCTGAAGCTCTCCCACCTGCCGCAGAGTTACTACGACAAGCCGGTGACGCAGTGCTCGGGCGGCGAACGGCAGCGGGTCGCCTTGGCCCGCGCGTTGGCCTTCAACCCCGAGATCCTGTTCTTCGACGAGCCTCTGTCCGCCATCGATTACCGCCTCCGCAAGACGCTGGAGAAGGAGCTCAAGGACATCCAGCGGGAGACAGGCAAGACCTTCGTCTACATCACCCACAGCCTCGAGGAGGCGATGGTGATGTCCGACCGCATCGGCGTCATGCGCGAAGGCAAGCTCTCCCAGGTCGGCAGTCCGGCGACGATCTACACTCAACCGGAGAACCGCTTCGTCACCGAGTTCATGGGCGAGGTGAACTCGCTTCCCGTGCAGCTTGCCGAAGACGGGAGGCTCCACTGCGAGGCGCTCGACGCCAGCTTCGAGCCGCCCGCCGGAATGCCGCCGGGCTTCAGCCGGGGTGTGCTGATCGTGCGGCCGGAAAACGTCGCGATCTCGGACGACGCCGCGCCGGCTGCGGGCGGGAACCTGATTCGGGGCGAGCTCTTCAACGAGTACCTGCTCGGCTCGCGCATCCAGTACCAGGTGAGAACCGGCGCGATGGTCTTCCTCATCGAGGAACTGCGTGCCGATGCCGTCGCCCGCCTGCCGGGTGCCGAGGTGACGCTCTCGTGGCAACCGGGCGACTCGATGGTCTTCCCGGAATGACCGAGGCGGCGATTGAGACCCTGACAGAGGAGCCGGAGCGCCCGCGGCTAAGGCTATTGCCGTGGAAGGTGTCCGAAGGCTTCGTCGCGGCGCTGCCGATCATCATCCTCCTGTTCATCGGTTTCATCGGACCGATGGCGCTGGTGCTGATCTACAGCTTCATGCCACGCGGCAGCTTCTCCATTCCGGGGTCACCGTCACTGGAGAACTACGTCGATATCGTCGAGCAGGACTTTTACATCTCCTTCGCCTGGTCGCTCTTCCTCGCCTTCATCAGCGTCGTGATCCTGCTCATCGTCTGCTATCCGCTGGCGGTCGCGCTGAGGCGGATCAAGGGGCGCCGGGCCCATCTGCTGACTTTGCTGATCGTGGCGCCGCTCTTCGTCGCCGAGAACATCCGGCTGCAAGGCTGGGTGCTCTTCTTCGACAAGGGCGGCTTCCTCGACGGTGCGCTCGAGGTGGTGACGGGGCTGGAGACCGGAAGCCTGGTCAACAACGTGCCGGCGATCGTCTTCGGCATTTGCTACATCTACTTGCCGTTCATGCTGTTCCCGATCCTGCTGGGGCTCGGCAACGTACCCAGGGAGGCGCGCGAAGCGGCCTACGACCTGGGCGGATCGCGCTGGCGGGTTTTTCGGGACATCGAGCTGCCGCTGGCGATGCCCGGAATCCTGATCGGCTCGCTGCTCTGCTTCGTGATCTCGCTCGGCGCCTTCAACGAGGCCAAGTTCCTCGGCAAGGGCGTGATCGTCACCGTCGCGCAGGACATCGAATCCGCCTTCACCTTCGGGCAGAACTGGCCGCGCGGCTCCGCGCTGTCGGTGCTGATGATCGTGCTGGCGGGGTCCGCCGTGTGGCTCGCGATGCGACGGGTGAACCTCGATCGAATGCTGGGAAGACGCTAGGCCGTGGGCACTATCGACAGGCTGCTCACCCGCCGACTGCTGGCCGCCTATATCGCCGTCATCCTGGTGATCATGTACATCCCGATGGTGATCGTCGGGCTGGCGTCGATCTCCAAGTCGCGCTTCTTCCTGTTCCCGATGAAGCGAACCTCGTCGAAATGGTACGAGATGACGTGGGACTCGCTGCAGGTGCACGAGAGCTTCCTCACGTCGCTGACGATCGCCGTCTGTGTGGCGCTGATCTCGGTGATCCTGGCCTTCTTCGGTGCGCTAGCCTATGCCCGCTACGACTGGCGCGGACGCAAGCTCTTCCAGCAGGTGCTCCTGATCCCGATCTTCTTTCCCCAGGCGGTGCTCGGGCTCGCGCTGCAGCTCTGGTTCAACTCCATCGGCATCCAGATGTCCTGGCAGTCGACGGTGTTCGCTCAGCTCGTCTGGATCGTTCCCATCGTGACGCTGGTGATCGCGATCCAGGCCTATGGCTACGATTCGGCGGTGGAGGAGGCGGCCTATGACCTCGGCGCTTCCCGCTGGCAGATTTTCCGAACCATCACGTTGCCCTTGCTCGGGCCCGGAATCTTCGCCGGGTTCCTGTTCGCGGTGTTGCTCTCCTGGGGCAACTTCCCGCTCGCCTATTTCACCAGCGGGGCCGATGTCACCGTGCCCGAATGGCTATACGGCAAGATGATCGGCGGCTATACGCCCATGGTGCCGGCGGTCGGGCTCATCACGGTGGTGCTGGGCGGAATCATTTTGGCGGTCGGGCTCACCATCAACGGGATGCTTCAGCGGCGCGACTGACCGCGAGTTCCGCGACCGCGTCGGGATTCAACATCACGCCGAGGCCGGGGCGGGTAGGGATCGGGATCATCCCATCGGCGTCGATCGGTTCGAGGCCTCGCACCAGGCTTTGGCGCAGGCGCGATGGACTCGTCGAATACTCGACAAGTTCGGGTTCCGACTGCGCGGCCAGGAATTGCAGGTTGGCCGCGATGGTGATGTCGGTGTTGTAGGCGTGGGGAACGATGCGCCGGCCGGTGCCGTCCAGCATCTGCGCGAGTCGCTGCGCTTCGGTGAACCCGCCGAAGTTGGTGAGGTCCGGCTGCGCAATATCGAACGCGTCGGCCGCGAGGAAGGGCTCGAACTCCCTGCAAGTGGTGAGGGCCAGATCGCCGACGCCGACGGGGATGTGTGTGGCGGTACGCAGCCGCGCGTGGTCGGCCACATTGTCGAGGGAGAAGGGCGCTTCGATCCAGCCGAAGTCCAAATCGGCCAGCAGGTCGAGGAAAGGTTCAAGCTGCTCGAAGCGGGTGTACTCCTGCGCGACATCGAGCATCAGGCTTCGCTCCGGCCCCACCAAATCGCGCAAGTGAGTCAGGTTTCGGCGCACCCGGTCCGGCTCGTTCCACCACGGCTCGACGCAAGCCTTGAGGTGGCGGAAGCCCCGTTCCAGCAACGGCACGACCTGCGCCTCGATGCGTGCGGGTGTGTCTTCGAGGGGATAGATGGTCGCGTAGGCGTGGAGGCGGTCGTGATGGGAGCCGCCAAGCGCCTCGCAGACCGGAATGCCCTGCGACTGGGCGAAGAGGTCCCAGATGGCGATATCGAGCGCACTGATCGCGTGCATCGCGGCGCCGCGACGGCCGTGCCACTGCGTGCGCGCGTACATCTCGTCCCAGAGGCGGCGCGGGTCGTCCACCGCCAGCCCGGTGACGATGTCGGCCAGTCCCTCGGACCGCTGGTTGTAGGGCGGCATCTCGATCAGGGACTTGACGATCTCGGGCGGCGCATCGCTCTCGCCGATGCCCACAAGCCCGTTGTCGCCATGCGCGAGCACGACGACGTTCCGATAGCTGCCCTCGAAGCGATAATAGGAGGCTTGCGGGTCCTGCAGGCAGAGGACCTCGATACGTTCGATCGTCACAGTCACGTCGAGAACACGCGCCGGGCATAGACGAACGGCCTGATCTGGTCCCAGTCCATCCCGACTCCCAGTCCGGGCAGATCACTCGGTCGGACGAAGCCGTCCGCGTCCGGGCGAATGACCTGCCCCGCACCGAACTCGTATTTCTCGAACGGCGCCGCTTGTTCGAAATGGGTGCAGTGCGGATGAGCAAGCATGAAGTGCAGGTTCGCCGCTTGCGTGAGCGTGTACCCCCAGCTTTGCACTTCGCACGCCTTGCCGTGAGCGCGCGTGACCTCTGCCACCTCGCCGGCGCCGGTGAACCCGCCGATACCGGTCACGTCGAAGCGGCTGCGGTCCCACGCGCCCATCTCCAACGCGAACTCGATGAGCTGTGGATGGGGAAGGCTGTTTCCACCGCAGATCACGTCGAGATCGAGTGCATCGGCGAGCTTCTTGTAGCCGGACAAATCTGTGTCGGGGAGCGGCGCCTCGAAGAATTCCCAACCGGCAGCGTCCAAAATTTCCCCCATACGGAGTGCCTGATCGAACGAGTACGTTCCATCCACATCCAGGCTCATCTTAATGTTCCGTTCAGCGAATTCCTCCACGAGTAATCTGACCAAACGCATGTCATCGTCGAACACGCAATAGGGATGGATTTTGACCGTCCGATACCCAAGCGCCCGCATGTCTCGACAATAGTCGATATAGGCCTGATCCGTCGGCAGTAATGGGCTCGACGCATAGGCGGGAATTGCGTGCCGTGCGGCGCCGAGCATTCGGTATAGCGGCAGCTCTTCCGACTTGGCCGTACCGTCATGCAGCGCGATGTCGAGGAGCGACGTCGCCGTATGCCCGAGAGGGACGTAACGCTTTCTCATATCCGCGTAGGCGGCCCTAGTGTCGAACGCATCGCGTCCCAGCACGAACGGCGCCATCAGGGCTGCGGCGTGAAACGTCGCCCTGTCGAACTCGTGCTCGGTATAAGTCGTGGTCCCGGCAATCGCCTCCACGCCATTGGAGAGGAAGAGCCGCGCGACGATCAGCGCCTCGTACATGGGCCCGAGGAGCGACGACCACGTCACCCTTTCGCTGTCGGGCCCGATCGCCAGCAACTCGATTCGTTCGACGATTACAGGGGTCATGGGATGCTATCTCACCAAGTGAAGAAATTCACGTAATCATCACTTAAAAATGAATTTTATTTCTATACAAATGTTCCGGCCTTCATTCGCCCGGCGACCGCTATGCCGTCGATCTCTTGAAATGCCAAGTCGTCCCTGATGGACATGTCGGCGGCGATCGCAGCAGCGCGGCCGTACTCGAAGCATTGCGCCGTGACGCGGCAGCTCGCCAGCGCTTCATGCTCGGCGCTGAGGCAGCGGCCGGCGACGATGACGTTACGGCCTTCCTTGGGCACCAGGGTGCCAAAGGGCACCTCGTAGTAGTCGTCGACCAGCCATTCCGTCTTCGGCTTGGCGCCGTAGTGAAGCTCGATCGGCCAGCTGGAGCGGGCGATGGCGTCGGCCCTCTTGCTCGTGCCCACCACATCGCTGTTCATGAGGCGCGCCATGCCGTCGATGGAGCGGGTCTGACGCACGCCGACTTCCGCACCGTAATCGATGAAATAGGCGTCTTCGCAGCCGGGAACGTGCTTTTTGAGAAAATCGAAAAAGGCTCGTGCTTGATAGATGGAAAACTGCTCAGCCTCGGTATGATCCACCGGATCTGTCACATCGAGCGCGCGCCCATCGAAGCCGGTAATCTTGGTCGCGTTGACCAAGAGTTCGCGCGGATTGACGGTGGGAAACAACCAAACTTTCTTGCGCACGAGTTCATCGCGCGCTTCCAGCATCGAAATGACCTTGGGCGGCGAAATAGTATCCTCCCCCCAATAGTCGAGATAGCGCTCGACATCGACATTGCCGATCTTGAACATCATCGTTGGATTTTGGATGACACCGTTGTTGCCCTTGGTCGTGTGCAAACCCATCTTGAAGACGGCATCGGCATCGCCGCTGGCGTCGATGACCCGCTCGGCGCTCACTCTGGTGTAACCGGACTTGGTGTGGAGGACGAGGCCGGCGAGGGCGTCGTCCTCGACGATCACGTCGATCATCTGGGTGTGATAGAGGGCATCCACGCCGGCACCGCGCACGAGATCGGTGGCGACGCGCTTGTACGTGGCGCAGTCGTGCGTGACGACCCAGGTCTTGCCGTAAATCTGCGGCCGGGTGACGCCGCCCTCGGCCTCGAGCGCCGCGCGAAAACGCTCGGCGAAGCCGAAGATGACCTGCTGCGGCTGCGCCATGCGCGGCTCGTCCACCGTCATGTAGAGCCCGCAAACGGTGCCCGACATGCCGGAGACCGCCGCGCCCCCGCAATAGCCCAGACGCTCGATCCAGGGCAAATTTGTCCAAGCGGCTGGTAGGCGGTTGAGTTCTGGCCACGGGTTGTGCGGATCGGCTTTGTTACGGGGTTTGCGGCGGGGTCTGGCCGAGCATCCGGTTCGGTCAGACGGTTCTGGCATTACCGTGTGGGCGGTGCGGGCGGTGCCGTCGCGATTTGGCGGTGCCCCGACATGATGGATCGCGCCACCGGCGTGGTCGGGAGCGAGGGCAGGTACGATCTTTGCGCCCGGCTTGCCGGGCGCCGGGGTTCAGGCCGGCGCGGCGCGCTTTGCGGTCCTCGGCTGGGTGTTCCCGGTCATTTTCAGGAAGTCGAGGACGGCGCGGACGTTGCGGGCGAGCCTGCGCACGGTCGAGGCGACCTCGAGCCCCCGGCCCTTGATCAGGCCGATGGCGAAGCGCCGCAGGCGGGTCATGTTCTCGGGGCCGAAGCCTGTGCGTATGCGGCTGCGGTCCTCGTCCCAGGTCCAGTCGAGGCAGTGGTGCGAGCTGTTCTCGATGCACCAGTGGCCGCGGTTGAGGGCGAGCAGGCTCTGCGCGTTGGCCGTGCCGGGCGTGTGGCTGGAGATCCCGTAGGCGGTCTCGGTGCCGGTCTCGCCGGTCTTCTTGTCCTGGCGGGAGCGCTCGATCATGAAGACCTGGCCGACGCCCGGGAAGTCGAGAAAGCCGTTCAACTCCGTGCTCGTCCAGATTGCCCGCTGCTCGATGCGTCCGTGCGACAGCGCAGCCTCCTCCTCGAAGTCGGGCTCACGCTCCGGCGCCTCTTCGAAGAGCAGCGTCACATCGTCCCGCATGGTCTTCTGGTTCCCTTTCACGATGAACATGAAGTGCGCGCCCCGGTCGAGCAGGTAGCGGGCGAACTTGCGCTGGGTTAGCAGCGCGTCCGTCGTGACCGTCTTGCCCGCGATGTTCGGGATCAGGTCCACCAGCGCCGTCACGGTGCCGATCTCGTTGGTGCGCTTTGTCTCCTCGTCGGCCCCGACTTTCAGGAGAAGTTTTTTTGGGCGAGCGTGGCCTTGGTCTCGTGCCCGACCGCGCTCATGACATGAGCCTGGGTCCCGTCCTCGTCGATGGCCCCCCTCAGGGTCTTGCCGTCGATGGCAAGCGCCGCGTCGCCTGAGCCGTGGGCCTCCTGCCACTTGCGCAACGCCTCGTCCAACTGGTCCGGGTCCACCCGGATCACCACATTGCGGATGGTCGACATCGAAGGCGGCCGGCGCACCCCGTCGCGCAGCCGCACGCCGAAGCGGGCCAGCGCCTTCTCGCCGAGATCGTCGACCCACTCGGACATGGCCTTCCAGCCTCGCATGCCGCAGAGCGTCGCGCCACTCGCAAGCGCGAGCACGCTGGGCAGCGAATGCCGCCGTCCCTTGCGCGTGCGGGGGTCGTCGATGTCCTTGAAGTAGGCGTAGAGCGACTCTTGCTGAGCGGCGCTGATCATGGTTCTCGGAACTCCTTTCTTCCACAACTCCCGATCCAGCCCGGCAGCGGACAGCCGGCGGCAGGCGTCGGGAACCAGGGGGCGCAGCAGCACAAGCTTCGGCGTCGAGCCGGCGACATAGCCCGAGCGGTGGCGCCGGAAGCCGCGGGTCTGGCCGACCGCCAGCCATCCAGCCGCCCGGTAGACCGTGCCCCGGAACCTCGCCGCGTCCACGAATGTTTCCAGCATCAGCACGGGGTGGCCGAAGCGGGCCGGCCAGTCGCGCGCCAAGCGCCGCGCGCAAAGCCCCAGCACCCGCGAGCCGAGGTTCGGAACACCCCGTCCCGGCAGGATCAGGAAGCGCGCGTTGTTCGCGATCAGATGCAGCCGCCCGTGCTGCGTGCGGAAGTCCCAGCCGATCCACTCGTCCCGCGCCCGGCACTTGCGCGCCGCAGCCGAAAACACGGCCAGCGCCAGCCACTCGCCGCGCCGATGGGCGACGTACCACGCCGTCGCCCCCACCTTCGCAGACGCACCCAGGTAGTGATGCCCCTCCATCAGCGCGCGGAACCGGGCCTCGTCCTCCGGCCGGACAGCAGCGACATCGACCTCGGCCCATCTTTGCCATTTTGGCGCGCGCCTGCGACCTAAGTAGTTGCGATGATGGGCTGATTTTCTGGCCCATCTGGGATTATGGCACTACGTTTGTGCGCTCATCGCGACACTCCCGGGAGCACCGCCCGGCGCCTGTGGGGATCCACCGTGAGGCCCGCCGCCTGCGCGATGACGCGCGCCTCGGCGTCGGGTTGAGCATCCTGGCGGATGACGATGCGGTTTCCGTCCACCTCCCGGATGGTGGAGGTGAGACGCACCCAGCCCGCGAGCTTGTCGCGGATCGTACTCCAGCGGTCATGCAAGCCGTGCGCCGCCAGACGGGTTCGCAGCAGATGAACCGCGTGGTAGGCGAGGACGGCGATGAACAGGTGGGCGGCGATGCGCGAGGTCTTGGAGTGCCAGACCGGGCGCAGGCCGATTTCGGATTTCAGGCTGCGGAAGGTGGCCTCGAGCTCTGTGAGCTTCCAGTAGGTTCGGACCACGGTTTCAAGATCCCACTCGACGTGGCTGGTGCGCAGCACATAGATGCCCGCTTGGCGGTCGCGCTCGGCATGGAGAGCGTTGCGCCTCCAGCGGACCGCACTGGCCCGCCCCTTCTCTCCGGGCTCGACCTCGATGTCGTACTGACGGTGGACGCGCCTGTACCTTTCCTTCAGCCGGCCCAGCTTCTCCATCACCTTGGTGAACTGCTTGATGTGGTTCTTCTTCGACAGCCCGCCATGCAGGGCGCGCAGGGCGTCCTCGAAGTTGTGACGCTGACGGGCGAGCACGGCCTCGTCCTTCTGCTGGCGCTCATGGCTCCAGACGCACAGGTGCGCTTCGTCGTCCCCTGCCGCGAGACGCCAGGCGCGGGCATCGTGGCCGGCCCGGGTTTCGAAGGCGGCATCGGCTTCGCGCCCGGGCGGCGCCGAGACGCCGCGGCGAACGGTGATCCAGTGATAGCCGCCCGCCCGCAGCCAGGCGAGGTTGGCCTCGGTGGAGATGCCGGCGTCCATGATGACCGTGGGCCTGGGGGCGTTGCTGCCGCGCGCTTGGCATTCCAGCCGCCCGATGGCGTCGGCGAGAGTGGCCGGCTCGGAGATGTTGCCGGGCAGGATCTCGCTGTGCTGCGGAAAGCCGGCCTGGTTCAGCGACAGGGCCAGGGTCACGATCGGACAATCGTCACGCCTCTGCTTCGAGCGCCCGAAGCGGGCCAGCGCGGAGCTGGGCCGTCCGGTCATATGGGTGTTGGTCAGGTCGAAGAAGACGATGGTGTCGGGGATGCCGAAGAGATCGCGCTCCCGGGCGCACAGCGCCTCTTCAAGCGCCGCGCGGTGACGCCACAAGAGGTCGCCGATGCGGTAGAGCTTGCTGAGCGTGAGCGACTTGCCGCTGTCGACATCGAGCAACTCCAGGGTCGCGCTGTTCGCGCTCAGCCAGCGGAAGGCCTCGCGCTCGCTGGAGGGATGGATCATGCGCGCGACCACCAGTGCCGCCGCGATGCGTGCGTCGCGCTCACTTGCGCCCAGCCTCTCCAGCGTCTCGATGAAGCGAAGGTCGTCAAGCGCGGCGAGAGCCAGGCGCTCGCAGCCCACCGAGCGGACCTGTTCGTGGGAGAGGCTATCGAGACGGACCGTGGCCAGGTCGCTCTCGTCCCCGGGCCGCGACGCGCCGAGATCGCGGGCGTGAAGCCGCCGTACGACGTCCTCGGCGACGGGGCGCAAGGCGGCATCCGGCTCCAGCAGCGGCTCGCTGCCGGCGAGAAGGGTTTCGATCAGAAGCGCCAATTCGCGCCATTGCTCCTCGGGCACACCGAAGTCGGCGCCGAGATTGAGGAGCGTGACCTGGCGCACCCTTCCGCCGATGCGTTCGCTGCGCACGAGGCGGTAGGTGGCATAGCGCTCGCCACCGTCTCCGCGACCGGTGAGGGTTTTGCGAATGAACATGGCGGCAGGGTCACGGACAGTTTGCGGACTGTCAAGGAGCGCCGGCCCACAGACCAAAGATTATGGCACTACAATGGACTTCCCAAAACACAATCCAACAAAATCAGTGCCTTAGATCCCAAAGGCTACCCAAAATCAGGCCTTCGGGACCGAAAAGTGGCAAAGATGGGTCGGAAAGATCCACCGTAGAAACCGTCCCCCTGCTCGAAGCCGATCCGCAGCAGAACACCGCGAATCCAGTCGCCTCAATCCATAGCAGGGTTGGCGCGCGCTGACCAGACCCAAGGTCAACTCGTAGCGCAGAACTCAAAAATCAGGCTTGGACAAATTCGCCCTGCGCTCGATCAGGAGTGTCTTGTGGCCCAGTACGGCAGCGGTGGTGGACGCGGCGATCCCGGCCGGCCCGCCGCCGACGACCACCACGTCGTAGTGCCCGAAGTGCGGCACGTCCTCGAAGGCGGCGGCGCCCAGGCGCCCGAGATACCGTTCCATGCGTCAGGCTCAGGAGAGGAGGCGGCGCATTTGGCGCAGGGTTATCGAAAGTGCGCAACCTGATTCCGGAGGCCCACGGTCGCTGCCGGAACCCGGCGCGGCTATCCTGCACGCGCCGATAGACGACAGGTGCGCGCCTTGTAGTGGAGAGCAGGAACATGACCGAAACGGCGCCGGTATCTCATGACGCTACAAGCGATCCGCTGCTGCAGCCCTTCAGACTGAAGCACCTCACTCTCAAGAACCGCATCATGAGCACCAGCCACGCGTGCGGGCTGGTCGAGGATGGCATGCCGAGCGAGCGATACCAGCGCTACCACGAGGCGAAGGCGAGAGGCGGGCTGGCGCTCACCATGTTCGGCGGCTCGTCGAACGTATCGCCCGAGTCCGCGTGGCAGCTACCGCAAATCAACCTGTACGACGAGCGCGTGGTCGAGCATTTTCAGCGGTTCTCGCGGCGCATCCACGCCCACGGCGCAGCTCTGATGTGCCAGGTGAGTCATGTCGGCGGGCGGGGCGAGTCCTACGCCGGGGCGGCGCTTGCGCCCATCGGCCCGTCGCCCGTGCGCGAGACCCTGCACCGGGCCTTCGCCAGGGAGATGGACGAGCACGACATCGCGCGCGTGGTGGCCGACTTCGCCGAGGCGGCGGCGCGGTGCAAGGAGGGTGGGCTCGACGGCATCGAGACATTCGCCGGCGCGCACCTGATCGGCCAGTTCCTCTCGCCCGCTACCAATCAGCGCACCGACAAGTTCGGCGGCTCTGTCGAAAACCGCTGCCGCTTCGGGCTGATGGTGCACGAGACGATCCGCAAACGCGTCGGCGACGACTTCGTCGTCGGCATCCGCTTCGTGATCGACGAGGCAGGCCCGAACCACCTCACGTTCGAGGACGGCCTGAAAATCGCCGCCATCTTCGAGGCGTCGGGTACCATCGACTTCTTCAACGCGATCTACGGCCGCATCGACACGGAGTTCAAGCTCGCGGCAGACTGCATGCCGGGTATGGCCTCGCCCGAGGCGCCGTTCCTGGCCCGCGCCGGCGCCTTCAAGCAGGCGGTGGGGCTTCCGGTCTTTCATGCCACGCGCATCACCTCGCTGGAGATGGCGCGGCACGCGATCCGCGACGGGCTGCTCAACATGGTGGCGATGACCCGCGCGCACATTGCGGACCCCGAGCTGGTGGCCAAGCTCGCGCGCGGCGAGGAGACGCGCGTGCGCCCCTGTGTGGGCGCGACCCATTGCATGAGCCCGCTGCGGCCGACCTGCATTCACAATCCCTCCACCGGCCACGAGTCTGCGTTGCCGCACGCGATCGATCGAGCGACGACGAAGCGCCGCGTACTGGTCGCGGGCGGAGGGCCGGCCGGGCTGGAGGCCGCCAGGGTGTGCGCTGAGCGCGGCCACGACGTACGGCTTTGCGAGGCAGCAGGGCGGCTCGGCGGACAGGTGCTGCTGGCGGCGCAGGCAAGCTGGCGCGGCGAACTCACGGGTATCGTCGAGTGGCGAGCCCGCGAACTGGAACGGCTCGGTGTCGCGGTGCGCCTCAACTCACCCATCGAGCCGAGCACGATTGCCCTGGACGATGCCGACGTCGTCATCGTGGCGACCGGCGGCGTTCCCGACCTCGACTGGATCGAGGGCGCGGAGCACTGCACCAGCGTCCGGGACATTCTCTCGGGCGCGGCAAACGCCGCCGAGGACTCGATCGTCTATGACGGGACCGGCCGCCATGCGGCGCTCACGGCGGCGGAGGCGATCAGGCAAGCCGGCGGTGAGGTCGCTTTCTTCGGCCTCGATGGCCATCTCGCGATGGAGATGTCCTACGCGGAGCAGGTCATCTGGCGCCGGCGCACCTATGAGCTCGGCATCGAGCCCCGGCTCGACCGACGCCTGGAGCGCGTCCAACGCGACGGCAACCGGCTGCGCGTGACATTCCGCAACGAGCTCACCGACCAAGCGGAGGAACACGAGACCGGGCGGATCGTGGTCGAGCACGGGACGCGCCCCGCCGACGCGCTCTTTCACGGGCTGGCAGATCACGCGTCCAACCGCGGCGTGGTGGATCAGAAGGCCCTGCTCGCGGGCGCGCCGCAGCCGGGGGCTGCGGACGGAGGCTTCCGGCTCTTTCGCGTTGGCGACGCGGTCTCCAGCCGCAACATCTATGCCGCCGTGCTCGACGCCTTCCGCCTCTGCCGGACGTTGTAGAGGGTGGGGTAGGGCGCAGCCGTGCCGACCGCGCCCGTCACTATGACGCGCGGGCGGCACGCCTCCCACGCACGAGTTGCGACAGGAAGACCAGGCCCAGCAACGCGAGGCCGGCGGGATAGATCAGTTCCTTGGGCGGCAGGTCGGTCTGCTCCACGTCCACGCCCGTGACGTAATCGCCCCAGTCGATACCGGCCTGCTCCGCCATCCCGTTCCAGGCGAGGTCGACCACGGCGTAGCGGCCGTCCTCTTCCTGCTCGAGCCCGACGCCGAAGGTCTCCGCCGGCGTCGTTGCCTGCTCCACCGGAGTCTCCAGCACGAATAGCTTGTAGCGCTCGCCGTAGTCGGTCTCCCGCGTCACGTGCAGGCGGACCTGGCGGCCAGGCTCCGGGGTGAATGTGCTGGAGACGAAAGACTGGAACGCGACCGGCTCAAAGGGCGGCGCGATATGATCCATGAAGAAGCCGGGGCGGAACAGCATGAAGCAGGCGGCGGCCAGCAGAATCGCCTCGTACCAGCGCACCTTGACGAACATCCAGCCCTGTGTGAGCGAGCTGAAGGCGAGGATTGCGAGCAGCGACATGACCGCGACCAGGGCACCGTGCCAGATACTCTCCACACCGATCAGCAGCAGCTCCGTGTTGAACAGGAAGACCAGCGGCAGGATGGCCGTGCGGATGTCGTACATGAAAGACTGCACGCCAGTCCTGAGCGGATCCGCTCTGGATATGGCCGAGGCCGCGAAGGCGGCAAGGCAGACGGGTGGTGTCGAATCCGCCAGCAAGCCGTAATAGAAGACATAGAGGTGGATGGCGATCAGCGGCAAAACAAGACCCGCTGCATTGCCCAGCTCCACCAGCACGCCGGCCAGCAGGGAGGCGACCACGAGGTAGTTGGCGGTGGTCGGCAGGCCCATGCCGAGAATGATGCAGAGGATCGCGGTCAGTCCGAGCAGGATGTAGACGTTGCCGCCGGCGATCGCCTCGACGACGCCCACCATGGCATTGTTGAGACCGGTCGAGGAAACCGCGCCGACGATGATGCCGGCGGCGGCGACGGCAACCGCGATTCCCACCATGTTGCGCGCGCCCGCGACCATGCCGATGTAGATTTCGGTGAAGCCGTCGCGTACTGCCTCGCCCATCGGCTGGCCGCCGCCGCGGACGGACGCGATGATCCGTCTGACGACGATAATCACCATCACCGAGAGGATCGAGTAGAAGACTGCGCTGTGCGCGCTCCAGCGCTCGACCATTAGCAGATAGACCAGAATGAAGATTGGTATCAGGTGGTGGGCGCCGCTGAGAAAGGTCTTGCGAAACGGCGGAATCTCGACCCGCGGTAGACCCTTGAGCCCGAGTTTCTTGGCCTCCAGGTGGGAGATGTAGAGCAGCGCGAGATAGCTGAGCACGGCGGGAATCGCTGCCGCCGCTACCACGTCGAAATAAGAGATACCGATGAACTCGGCGATGATGAAGGCGGCCGCCCCCATGATCGGCGGCATGAGCTGGCCGTTGGTCGACGCTGCGACCTCGATGGCGCCGGCCTTGACCGCGGGCATGCCGATCCGCCGCATGACGGGAATCGTGAAGGTCCCGGTCGTGACGACGTTGGCGATCGACGAGCCGGAGACCATGCCGGTCATGCCCGACGCGAGAATTGCTGCCTTGGCCGGCCCGCCGGTAAAGCGTCCCACCATGGCGAAGGAAAGCGCGAGGAAGTACTGCCCGGCGCCGGCCTTGTCGAGCAACGCGCCGAACAGCACGAACAGGAAGACGAAGCCGACCGAGACGCTGAGCGGAATGCCGAAGATCGCCTCGCCCGTGAGCCACTGATAGCCGATCAGCCGGTTCAGGCTCAGCCCCTTATGCGAGATGACGTCCGGCATCGACTGGCCGAAAATCGAATAGACCAGGAAGACGGCGCAGACGATGACGAGCGGTATCCCAATGGCGCGCCGCGTCGCGTCGAGCAGCAGCAGGATGCCGACGCCGCCGAGGATGGCTTCGACCGGGATACCGTTCCAGACGTAGAGGAGACCGTGGCGGGAGACGAGGCCGTCCCAACCGAAGAACAGGTAGAGGGCCACAACGCAGCCGGCCAGCGCGCAGAGGATATCCCAGGGCGGCAGTCCGCGCTCGCTCCAGCGGCGCGTCAGCGGGTACATCAGGAAGCAGAGCAGCAGCGCGAACGACAGGTGAATGCCGCGTGCCGGCACGTCACCGATAATGGCGAAATTGAACATGAAGGGCAGAGGCGAGGCAATCCACAGCTGGTAGACCGACCACAGGAAGCAAAGCAAACTTATGAGCAGTGCCAGGCGCGGCCCCTGCCGGCGCCCCTGGTACTCGACCTTCTCCAGGGTTTTCTGAACATCGGCGGGCGTGGCCGCCGCGCTCGGCTCACTATCTGTCACGGGCGCCCCTGTCCGGCGCGTGCGCCCCTTAGCGTTATACGCCTCGGGACAATCCGAAAGCGAACGGCCGGCACCCGTTCAGGGGTGCCGGCCGTCATGATCGCGGGGGCTGCTACCAGCCCTGTTCCGCGTAGTACTTGGCCGCACCCGCATGAAGCGGTGCGGACAGACCATTCTTGATCATGTTCGCGGGATCGAGGTTGGCGAAGGCGGGATGCAGCGACCTGAAGTCGTCCAGGTTCTCCATTACCGCGCGGGTGACCTCGTAGACGACATCTTCGGGCACGTTCTCGTGGCTGACGAAGGTCGCCATCACGCCAAAGGTCGTCACATCGGCGGCCGTGGTCTTGTAGGTGCCGGCCGGGATGGTCGTGAAGGCGTAGTAGGGATTATCGGCCACCAGCTTCTGCTCGACCTCGCCGTTGAGGTTGGCGATGTAGGCACCGCAGCCGTCAGTCGCCACGGACACGCCGGCATTGGGCACGCCGACCGTGTAGCCGTAGGCGTCGATCTTGCCGTCGCAGAGTGCCTGCGACTGCTCGGTCGAGGTTAGCTCGGTCGCCGCCGCGAAGTCGTCGGTGGTCATGCCGTAGCCTTCCATCAACACCTCGGTCGTGCCGCGCTGGCCCGAGCCGGGGTTGCCGATGTTCATCCTCTTGCCCTTGGTATCGGTGAAGGAGCCGATGCCTGAACCTTCGGCGGCGATCAGGTGGAAGGGCTCGCCGTGCACGGAGAAGACCGCGCGCAGACCGGGGCAGTTCGTGACCTTTTCGGAACTGCCGTTGACCGCATGGAACTGCCAGTCAGATTGGGCGACGCCAAAGTCGAGTTCGCCCTGGCAGATCTGGCCGATGTTGTAGGTGGAGCCGCCGGTCGACGGTGCCGCGCAGCGGATGCCGTGCTTACGGCCCGACTTGCGGCCCTCGGCGGCCTCCTTGTGGACCATGCGACAGACCGAGTTGCCGACCACGAAATAAACGCCGGTGGGTCCACCTGTACCGATCGAAATGAACTTCTTCTCCTGCGCGCTCGCCTCGTCGGCAGCGCTGAAGGTCGCGCCCATGAGGGCGACGGCGGCCAGCGCGCATGTGGTGAGTCTGAGTATCTTCATGATCTGTCCTCCCAGTGAGTTCGATGTCCTTACATTATACGTCAAAGTTGACCAGGTACATGATGGTGGTTCGCGGGTCGAACCGATTCGGCTCATCCTGCTATGAAGGCGCGGAAGCGCCGCGCCACGTCGCGGGGCGATATCGTGGGCCGGCCCAGTTCGGCGAGGGAGCCGGGCGCGATCTTCGCATGGATCAGTACCGGCCTCGGGCCGCCGGCGAGCGCCGCTTCCACGGCGCAGGCGAAGCCTGCTTCCGTGTCGCAGCGGTAAGCGACGGGATAGCCGCAGGCCTGGGCGACGGCAGCGAAATCGACGTTGGGCGAGACGGTCGCCTGCCCGCCGGTCGAATCGTGCACCCCGTTGTCGAGCAGAACGTGGATCAGATTGGCGGGGGCGTAGGCGCCGATGGTCGCCATGGTGCCGAGCTTCATCAGCGCGGCACCGTCGCCATCCAGCACCAGCACCGGCCGTGTCGAGTTGAGCGCGATGCCGAGGCCCATCGCCGAGGCGCAGCCCATCGAGCCCACCTGGTAGAGCTGCTGCGGGCGGTCTTCGAGGGTGAACAACTCGCGTCCGGTTTTGCCGGTGGTCGCGACCACCGCGGCTTCCGCCGGCACGAGTGTCTGAACGCAGCGCAAGAGGTCGATCCGCGCCGGGCGCTTTTCGCCCTGGCGCAAGTCCTCAATCGTGCCGCGCGGGCGAATCGGCTGGTCCGGCTGATCGAGGCCGTCGTCGCGCACGCTGCCCTTCTCCATGATCAGCGCGAAGGGAAGCTCATCGCTTGCCATGGCCTGCTCGGCCCGGTCGAGCGCCACCGACACGGCTTCTTCATCTTTGGGGAAGCCGGCATGGCCTATGGCGATGGTATCGAGGAGCGATCCCATCACCTCGCCCATGAGCTCATGCTGCGGTTCATCACTCAGCCCCGGTTGCCCCCGCCAGGTGACGATCAAGAGCGTCGGAATGCGGAAGGGATGGTTGAGGGACGTCAACGGATTGACGGTGTTGCCGAGGCCCGAGTTCTGACACATCACAACCGTGTGCCGGCCCGCGAGCCAGGCGCCCGCCGCCACCGCCACCGCCTCGCCCTCGCTCGCCGCGCCCACGTAGTTGAGTGCCGGATCGGAGATCACCCGGTTGATCAGCGGGGTGAGGAAGGAGCAGGGGACGCCGGTATAGAACGAAAACCCGCGTTCCTGCGCGGGTTGGAGGAAGGCGTCGGCCGCAATCATCTGGGTTTCTCCGGCAACTAGAAGCTTGGGACATGATAGACCCGCACAAGGCTGGGCGGCACTTGTCCGAATGGGGGGCGCTGACAGTTGTCAACTGTCAGGCGACAGTTTAGGTTTAGACGATGATTGAGTCGTTCCGGCATCGGGGCTTGAACGCGCTCTACGATGGCCGAACGGACCGATGGGTGGCGCCGGAGCACGTCCAAAGACTGAGGGATATATTGGCAGCGCTCGACAACAGTCGCAGGCCCGAAAGCATGAAGATGCCGGGTTTCCGGCTGCATGAGTTGAGGGGACGATTGAAGGGGCACTACGCAGTTTCGGTATCGCGAAACTGGCGTGTGACCTTTCGGTTCGTGGACGGGTCGGCGGTCGACGTCGATTACGTCGACTATCACTGAGGAGACGGGACATGGCGATGCACAACCCGCCGCATCCGGGAGGGATCGTGAAGCGGCAATGTCTGGAGCCACTGGGGCTAAGCGTGACACGGGCTGCTCAGGGACTTGGGGTCACACGCCAAGCACTTTCCGAACTGATTAACGAGCGCACGGGCGTTTCAATCGATATGGCAATACGGCTGTCGAAGGCGTTCGGCTCCACACCCGAGACCTGGCTTGGGATGCAAATGGCTTATGATCTTTGGCAGGCCCGCGACCGCGCTCAGCGAATTAAAGTAGAGCGCTTTGCAGCGGCCTGATGGCCCGGCATCCTCCTTTAGCATCGTCTGTAGGACAGGGACGCCACCATTGACAGGCGCCTACGTTCGATAGACGGTCGGGAGCGCTGGTCTGGGCGCGTAGCGCCCGCGCGGGCCGCCGCCACGACCCAGGAGTCGACCGGTTGCGCCGCTATCTGCTCCTCTACCGGTTCCTGATCGTCAATATCGTAGGCGCGGCGCTGCTCGGGCTCGCCGGCGCCCAGGGCTGGATCGCACGGATTGCCGAGGCGGACCCCACCGGCCTCGTCTTCGTGATCTTCGGCGTCTTCGCAGTGGGCCTCGCGCTCTGCGGTTACCGTCTGTTCAAGACAAGCGCTGCCCTCAACAGGCTGGAAGAAGGCGAGACGGTCGACCTCCCCGCCGACTGGACCAGTCCGTCCGTCCGCCCGGAGCTGATGGCCGAGGCGCTCAAGGCGCGGCTCTTCAGCCGTATCGCGGTAGTCCGGCAGATCGCGGCCGCGCTGGTCGTGCTCGGGCTGATCGGCACGGTGGCGGGCTTCATCATCGCGCTCTCCGGCGTCTCGGCGGAGGAAGCCGGCACCCTCGCCGCCGTGCAGCCGATGATCTCGACCCTTATCAGCGGCATGTCGGTCGCGCTCTACACGACTCTCGAAGGCGCCGTTCTGGGCCTCTGGCTCACCGTCAACTACCGTATGCTGGCAACCGGTACCTCCACCCTCTACAGCGAGCTCCTTGCGGCCAATGGAAGAGTTTGACGACGACAGCGGCACGATCTTTCGCGACGTCACGCTGCTCGCGCTCGCCGCCTTCGTCGCGATGGTGCTCATGCTGTTGCCGTTTCTCAATACAGGTGCGGAGGTCGAGAGCGAGACCGACGGGATCAGCGATCCCGGTAACGTGATCATCGAGCTCCTGTGGGCGTCGGACCGCGATGCCGACATCGATCTTTGGGTCAAGGCGCCGGAGCGGGCGCCGGTGGGCTTCCCCAATAAGGGCAACGAGGTGGTCAATCTTCTGCGTGACGATCTCGGCCTGTTTCAAGACCTTACCGACATCAATTACGAGATTGTCTACAGTCGCGGCATCGTGGCAGGCGAATGGATCGTCAACGTTCAGGCCTACCGGCTTGAGGACCCGATCCAGCCGACGCCGGTCGCAGTTCAGGTGGTCGTCAGTGTCAAGCGGGAGGGCGAGGACAGGCCGACTCCGATCCTGAAGAAGGAGGTCGAGCTGCGCTTTCTCCGCCACGAGCTGACCGTGTTCCGCTTCGCGCTGACCGGCAAGGGTGCGCTCGTGCACGGCAGCGTCAACGACGTCAAACACTCCCTCATTATGGAGTACGCCCGGGCCCACAACCGCCTGCTCGAGGGGCGGCCGGGTGGATAGTTTCGCCTATCTCTATGTCGCCCTTGCGCTGGTGGGAGCCGCGCTGGCCAGCATTGCGGTCTGGTCCAGGCGCAGGGCGCAGTGGAAGGCCGTTGCCGTCGGCCTGCTCGCCGCCCTCGTCGTGATCGGCTATTTCAGCTATTCCATGCTGCTCTCACGGCCGAAGCCGCTTTCTCTGGACATGATGGACGTGTCCGGAGCGCATGTGCTTTCGGCCGCACTGCGCGAGGACGAGGCGATCTATCTCTGGCTTTCCGTCGATGGGACGCCCCGCTTCTATGCACTGCCGTGGGACCAGGCGGCAGCCCAGCGGCTCCAGTCCGTCATGCGCGAGACCCGGCGCTCTGGTCACGATGTGGTAATCCAGAGGGCGGAAGAGGGCAGCGACGTGGACGCACCGGAGGAGGAAGCGACAGGGGCCAACAACTTCTACGCGGTGCCGCCGCCGCTCCTGCTGCCGACGAAGCGGCTCCACGCCATCCGCGGTCCTGCGGGCGAGATGTGAGCGTGAGCACCAGCAACGCTACTGCGCCGGCCATGCCCCGCGCGGCTGCGGCCTACGCCTCGTTTCCCGAGAGGAGCCGCGGGCGTCTCTACCCAGAACCGGAAAGCCGCACGCGGACCGCCTTCCAGCGCGACCGCGACCGCATCATCCACTGCGCGGCGTTCCGCCGGCTCCAGCACAAGACGCAAGTCTTCGTCTATCACGAGGGGGATCACTACCGCACGCGCCTCACTCACAGCCTGGAGGTGGCGCAGATCGCGCGCTCGATCAGTCGTGTTCTCGGGGTGGACGAGGACCTCGCCGAGGCGCTGGCGCTGGCGCACGACCTCGGGCACCCGCCCTTCGGCCATGCGGGCGAGAGCGCGCTCGACCAGGCGATGGAACCCTACGGCGGTTTCGATCACAACGCGCAGACCATGCGCATCCTGACCGCACTGGAACAGCGCTATAACGACTTCGACGGTCTGAATCTGACCTGGGAGACCCTGGAAGGAGTGGCAAAGCACAATGGTCCGCGCCCGGAGGAAGCAACCCCCGGTGCCATCGAGGCCTATTCGGCCCGTCACGACCTGGAGCTTCACACCCACGCCGGCCTGGAGGCTCAGATCGCGGCACTGGCGGACGATATCGCCTACAACAATCACGACGTGGACGACGGGCTGCGCGCGGGCCTCTTCGCCGTCAAGGATCTGAGGGACGTCCCACTGGTTGGCAAAATACTGGATGAGGTCGCCACCGATCACCCGGAAGGCGAGGAGAGCCGCCGGATTCACGAGACCGTTCGGCGCATGATCGGCGCCATGGTTGAGGACGTGATCGATGCCAGCCGGCAACGCCTGGAGGAGGCAAGGCCGGCGAATGTCGAGGCTGTGCGCCGCCACGGCACTCCACTGATTGCCTTCTCGGACACCATGCAGGCCCACGGTGAGGGGTTGAAGGCGTTCCTGCGCGAGCGCATGTATCGACATCACAAGGTCAACCGGATGGCCAGCAAGGCACGCAGGACGGTGGGCGAGCTTTTCGAGCTCTTCATCGACGAGCCGCAATGCCTGCCCGAGGAGTGGCGGGCCCGGTGCGACGGACCGCGAACGCTGAGCACGGCGCGCGTCGTTGCCGACTACGTCGCCGGGATGACGGATCGATTCGCCATCCAGGAACATCGCAATCTCTTCGATACGGTGCTGTGGAGATGAATGTTTTCAGTCACTTGTCAGAGGTTATTCACAAAGAAATAGAGGAGTTGTGCGATGCCGGCGCGTTGCCCGCCGGGATCGATCTCTCGGCAGTCCAGGTGGAGCCGCCGCGCGAGGCGGAGCACGGCGATGCGGCCTGCAACGCGGCGCTGGTGCTGGCCAAGCAGGCGCGCCGCAAGCCGCGCGAGATCGCCGAGCAACTCGCGGAGAGGTTGCGAGAGCACGTGGAAATTCGCTCGATCGAAGTGGCCGGTCCCGGCTTCGTCAACCTGAGGCTGACGGACGATTTCTGGTGGGCACGGTTGGCCGAGCTGCTCGCGACCGGGCCCGGATACGGTGCCGATGACCTGGGTCAAGGGCAGCGCATCAACGTGGAATATGTTTCCGCCAACCCCACCGGGCCACTCCACGTCGGCCATGCCAGAGGGGCGGTGGTGGGCGACGCGCTTGCCAACCTGCTCGCCCATATGGGCTTCGCGGTGACGCGGGAATACTACGTGAACGACGCCGGCGCGCAGGTGGACACCCTCGCTCGCTCCGTCCATGCCCGCTACCGTGAGGCATGCGGGGAGGCAATCGGGGACATCCCCGAAGGGCTCTATCCGGGGGACTATCTGGTGCCCGTGGGCGAGGCGCTTGCGGCCCGCGACGGCCAACGTTGGCTGGCAGAGCCGGAGGCGGTCTGGCTGCCGGAAGTCCGCAGCTTCGCCATCAAGGCTATGATGGACCTCGTGCGCGAAGACCTCGACGCACTCGGGGTGCGGCATGATCTCTTCCGCTCGGAGCGCGCGTTGGTCGGCGAGGGTCGGGTCGACGACTCGTACGCGGCGCTGGAGGGTGCCGGGCTCATCTACAGTGGCGTGCTGGAGCCGCCCAAGGGCAAGCGTGACGAGGATTGGGAGCCGCGCGAGCAGAGCCTGTTCCGCGCTACCGAATTCGGCGATGACACGGACCGGCCGCTCAAGAAATCGGACGGCGCCTGGACCTACTTCGCCACCGATATCGCCTATCACCGCGACAAGATCGAGCGCGGCTTCGCCGACCTGATCGACGTGTGGGGGGCCGACCACGGCGGCTACGTCAAGCGGATGAAGGCCGCCGTTGCGGCGATTTCCAACGATTCGGCGACTCTCGACGTCAAGATCTGCCAGATGGTGAAGCTGCTCGACGACGGCAAGCCGGTGGCCATGTCGAAGCGCGCCGGGCGCTTCGTGACGCTGCGCGATGTCGTCGACGAGGTCGGCCGTGACGTGGTGCGCTTCATCGTGCTGACCCGCCGCAACGACGCCCCGCTTGAGTTCGACCTTCGCAAGGTCCTGGAGCAGTCGCGCGACAACCCGGTCTTCTACGTCCAGTACGCCCACGCCAGGGCGTGTTCGGCATTGCGCCGCGGGGCCGAGATCGTGCCCGAGAACGAGCTCACGCCTGCCGCTCTTGCCCGCGCCGATCTCACATGCCTGGACGACCCGGCCGAGCTTGACCTGATCCGGCGGCTCTGCCAGTGGCCTCGGGTGCTGGCGGGCGCCGCTATAGCGCATGAACCGCACCGGATCGCCTATCATCTGCAAGAGCTTGCGGGCGCCTTCCATCTGCTCTGGACCAGAGGGAAGGACGACGCACGGCTGCGCTTCGTCGATGCGGAGCGACCGTCGGAGACGCGCGCGCGCCTTGCGTTGATCAGCGGCGCCAGGATCGTTATTGCGGAGGGGCTGGCGCTGTTCGGAGTCGAGCCGGTGCAGGAGATGCGATGAGCGGCGGCGAAGACGGCTCGGAGACCCCGTCGGCGTCCGAGACTCCGCCCGCGCCCGAGTCGCCGGAAGCGGAGTCGCCGGCGGCACCTCAGGAGCCAGTCGAGCAAGCCGACGAGGGGCGGGCGGAAAGCCGGCGCCCCCGGCTGCTTCCGGTGTGGATACTCTTGGGCGCTGCCGCGCTCGCGGGCGGCGCCTGGGCGGTGACCGAGCGGGTGGGGGGCGGAGGAGGGCCGCCTCCGGACGAGGCTTCGGTGCCACTCATCACCGCTTCAGCGGAGCCCTGGAAGGTGCGCCCCGACGATCCCGGCGGGTTGAAAATCCCGAACCAGGGCACGCTGATCTACGAGACGCTGACGACGGACGAGCCCGAGGAAGCGCCGGAGCGAGTCCTGCCGCCGCCGGAGCAACCGCTGGCTCCGCCGAAGCCGGAGCCCGACAGCGCCGAAGCGCTCGCAGTGGCCGGGTCTGGCGCAGATACCGCGGTGGCGGCGCTTCAACCCGATACAGGCGGCGTCGAAGAACCGGCGCTCTCCCCGACGACTGGAGAGGCGACACCCCCAGAACCCGAGGCACTGACGGAGCCCATCTCGCTCGAAGAGGCACCTCCGCTCGAGCCGGACGGACCCCCGGAGTTCGCGGCGGTCGAGGAAGCGGCCCCCCTCGAACCCAGGATTTCGGAAATCGACGGAGTTCTGCTGCCTCCGCCGCCCAAGCCCGGAACACTTGCGGCAATACTGGCCGAGGAGGCACGACTGTCTGAGCTCGATGAGCCGGCCACGGTCGAAGTCCCCACGCGGGAAAGCGCGCCAACATCCGCAGTTGAGGAATCGCCGGAATTGGAGGCTGATACGCTGGCTCTGGTGGAAGAAGTACTGCAGCGAGACTCTGGGGCGCCTCCCGTGTCCCCCCAGGCTGAAGAGGCAGACCCGGTGCCTCTGCCCCCTTACAAACCGCGCCGCCTAGCGCGGGCCGAGCCGGCTCGCGAAGCGCCCGCTTCATCGGCAACGGATCAACCCCGCGCCTGGCGTTACGTTCAGCTCGGCACCGCGAACGCCAGAGGCCCATTGGAGACGCTCTGGGAGACGCTCCGCCGCCGCAACGACGATGCGCTCACCGGCCTCAGCCCGTTGATCATGCCGGTCGATCGCGGCGACAACGGCATCTTCTATCGACTGCGCGCCGGTCCGCTCACCGACGTGGCTGCGGCGCAGAGGGTCTGCGAGCGGCTGAAGGCGCGTGGGCGCGAGTGCTTCGTGGCGCGCGATTGAGGACGGCGTGACGCAGCACGCCGCGCCACGAGCGGTGATTCTCGGCTGCGCGGGCCCGGTTCTTGACGCGGACGAGCGCCGCTTCATGGCCGATGTCGATCCGGCAGGCTTCATCCTGTTCAAGCGCAACTGCGAGACCCCGCAACAATTACGGGCGCTAATCACGGCACTGCGCGAGGCTATCGTTCGGCCCGATGCGCCGGTGTTGATCGACCAGGAGGGTGGCCGCGTGGCGCGTCTCGGCTCGCCGCATTGGCGCGTGCCGCCGGCGCCGGCACTGCTCGGCGCGCTGGCCAAGATCGACGAGACCGCCGGCGCGCGCGCGGCATGGCTCAATGCCCGCCTGGTGGCGGCCGACCTGCATCCGCTCGGAATCACGGTCAACTGCGCGCCGGTGCTGGACCTTCACTTCGGCCACGCTGGCAATGCCATCGGCGACCGCTCGCTCGGCGCCGATCCGCACTTGGTGGGGCGATTGGGCCGGGCCGTCTGTGACGGCCTTGCCGCGGGCGGCATCGTGCCGGCCATCAAGCACTTGCCTGGGCACGGACGCGCAGCTGCCGACAGCCACGCGGTGTTGCCACGCGTGCGCGCGTCGCTCGAAGTGATGGGCGCCTCCGACTTCGAGCCATTTCACGCGCTTCGCGACGTGCCGGCGGGACTGACGGCCCACGTATGCTATGAGGCGCTCGACCCCGAGCGGCCCGGCACGCTGTCCAGGACCGTGATCGAGGAGACTGTGAGGGGCGCGATCGGCTTCGACGGCTTGTTGGTGAGCGACGATCTCTCCATGGGCGCCCTGACCGGGCCGATCGGCGAGCGAGCCCGTGCCGCGCTCGCGGCCGGCTGCGACCTGGACCTTCACTGCAACGGAAACCGCGACGAAATGGAGGATGTCGCGGCGGCCGTGCCCCGACTCGACGGCCGCGCGCGGGAGAGATTCGAGCTCATGCTGGCGTCGCGGCACGAACCCGACCCCTTCGATCAAGCCGCCGGCCGATGTGAACTGGACGCCCTGCTGGCTCGAGTGACCCCTCCGTGATCGAGGCGTGGCTCCTCGCCGCATCGGTCTGGGTGATACCGGTGCTATTCGCCATCACCCTGCACGAGGCCGCGCACGGCTGGGCGGCGCTCAAGCTCGGCGACGACACGGCGCAGAGGCTTGGTCGAATCACCCTCAATCCGATCAAGCACGTTCATCCGGTGGGCACGATCCTGCTGCCGGGCGCGCTCATCGCCGTTGGCGCGCCCTTCGTCTTCGGCTTCGCGAAGCCCGTGCCGGTCAACCCGGCGCGGCTGCGCAACCCCAGGGGCGGCATGGTCCTGGTGGCGCTCGCGGGGCCGGGGATGAACATCCTGCTGGCCTGCGTCTCGGCGTTGCTGCTCCACGTGGCGACGGCCCTTCCGGCATCGCTGGCGGAGTGGTGGCAGGCGACGTTCACCCTCGGCATCGTCATCAATCTGGTGCTGGCCATCTTCAACATGCTGCCGGTGCCGCCGCTGGACGGCGGCCGCGTGGTGCACGGCCTGCTGCCGCCGCGCCATGCCGAGCGTTTCGCGCGACTCGAGCGCTTCGGTATAATTGCCGTGCTGGTCGCGTTCTTTCTCGTGCCGCTGGCCGCGGCCGAGTTCGGCAGCGCGTTCAACCCGCTGGCGGCGATCATCCTGCCGCCAACGGCAGCGGCCTTCGAGTTGATCGTCGGCCTATTCGGCGTGGAGGCACTGGTGTCATGGTCGATCTGACACCGTTTGAAGACGACGCGAGCGCGGAGGGCTCGGCCGCGCGCGACCCAAGCGCGGCCGGCGACGAGCCTACGCTGATCGTCAATCTCGACGGGTTCGAGGGGCCGCTCGACCTGTTGCTCACGCTGGCCCGCAACCAGAAGGTCGACCTCGCCCGCATCTCGATACTGGCGCTGGCCGAGCAGTATCTGGACTACGTCGCCCAAGCGCGCCGGCTTCGCTTGGAGCTTGCGGCCAACTATCTGGTCATGGCGGCGTGGCTCGCCTACCTCAAGTCGCGCCTGCTCCTGCCTGACGAGGGGGAGGACGCCGAGGAGCCGAGCGGGCCCGAGATGGCCGCCGCGCTCGCCCTCAGGCTGCGGCGCCTGGCCGCGATGCGCGACGCCGCTGCGATCCTGATGGACCGACCGCAGCTCGGGCGGGACGTCTTCGCCGCCGGCGCCGCCGAGGGCCTGCCCGTGCATGAGGAAGCGCTGCACGAGGGCACGCTCGTCGAGCTGTTGCGCGCCTATGCCGCCCATCGCATCCGCCGTAAACCCCGCGGTCTGCTGATCGAGCTCAGCGCCTATCACTCGATGGAAGACGCCTACAAGCGGTTGACTCAGTTGCTGGGCAGCACGCCGGACTGGGAAATCCTGGAGCGCTTTCTGCCGAGCGGCCCTGGCCCCGAGAGCGATGCGGCCGCGCGCTCGGGCGTGGCGAGTACATTGGCTGCGTCGCTGGAGCTTGCGCGCGAGGGCCAGTTGCAGCTTCGCCAGTTGGAACCGTTCGGCCCGATCTACCTCCGCCGGAGGCGGGAAGAGACATGACCGATTCGCCCGAGCCGTCACTGTCCGCAGAGCCCACCGAGGACGAGGAGCGTGCGGCCCGAGCGCGCCGCATCATGGAGGCGATGATCTTCGCGGCCGGCCGGCCGGTCGATGCCGCGACGCTCGCGGCGCAGGTGCCGGACGGCATCGATGTCGAGGGGGAGCTCGCGGCGCTCGCCGCATTCTACGAGCACCGCGGCATCCATCTCGTGAAGGTCGCCGGCGGCTGGACCTTCCGCACCGCCCAGGATTTGGCCGACCACCTGGCCGTACACAGGGTGGTCCGCCGGCGTTTGTCGCGCGCGGCTCTGGAGACGCTTGCGATCATCGCCTACCACCAGCCGGTGACGCGGGCGGAGGTGGAAGAGATTCGCGGTGTCCACCTGGGGCGGGGCACGCTCGACATCCTGCTGGAGGCCGGCTGGATCGCGCCGAAGGGGCGCCGGCGCACGCCCGGCCGCCCCGTCACCTGGGTGACCACGCCGTCATTCATGGAGCATTTCGGGCTGGAAAGCCTCGACGACCTTCCCGGCGTCGACGAGCTGGAGGCTGCGGGCCTGCTCGACAGCCCTGACCCGGCGGCGGAAGGACAAGACGAGGCGTCCGCTCGGTTGTCGTCGGAGGAAGAGGGCAGGTGTGTGCCCGAAGACACCGAAGAGGACGACCCCGCCGAGGCGGTCTCCACGACGGTCGTGCCCCTCTCCGGCCGGGGCGGGTCGCCGTAAGCAAGCCGGAAAACGCAGAACCGCCACCACCCCCGACCCGAAGTTCCACCGCGAACGCGGCCTGCTCCGCGTGCCTATAGCGTGTCCGTCTTTGACGGACACGCGCAGGCCGCGACTGCGGCCCGCCGCTCCTGCGGCGCCCTCGCGGAGGCGCCGGCCGAAGGCCGGCTGCCGTGAGCGATAAAATGCGAGAGCGTTTCCGTGTGAAACGGAAACGCTCTATGCACCTGTGAGGCGCAAGTTGCGCGACGCATATTGCCTGTTCTCACCCGTCTCTGTGACCCGTCCTCGTGAAGGGATGAATCTGGGATATGTTCAAAGACTAATTTATTGCGGCCTATTCGTAAGCGCTGCGAGCGCCCCACCCTGCTTTTCAGCTTGACGCCGGGTCGAAGTTCCAGGGCAGGAGTTCGTCGATTTTGGATTGGGGGTGGCCGGCGGCGATCTTCTCCAGCGTGCTCTTGAGCCAGGCGTAGGGCTCGACCCCATTCATCTTGCAGGTCTCGATCAGCGAAGCGATCCGGCCCCAAGAGATAGCGCCTTCGTCGTGGCCGGCGAACAACGCGTTCTTGGCCGTGAGTTTGATCGGACGGATTCGGTTCTCGACGAAGTTGCTGTCCATCTCGACGCGCCCGTCGTACAGGAACTCCAGCAACCCCTCCCACTGGTTGGCGATGTAGGTCAGCTTCTCGCCGAGGCGCGAGCGCGGCGAGACCAGCGAGCGCTGCTCGTCGAGCCAGACGCCGAAGGCGTTCACCAGCGGCGCGGACTCGGTCCATCGAACGAACTGGCGCGTCGCCGGCGGCTCGCCCCGGATCTTATCTTCGATCCTGTAGAGCTGAGCGATGCGCTCCAGACCGGCCTTGGCGATCGGCGAGGCGTTGCTGTCGAACACCTCCTTGAGGCCGCGCCTGGCGTGGACCCAGCACGCCGCGAGCGTCAGTGCTCCTCCGGATCGATCCGGCCGGCGCAGCCGGTTGTGGCCGGAATAGCCGTCGACCTGCACCGTTCCCTTGAAGCCCGCGAGCAGCTTCTCGCCATGCTTGCCGCTGCGGCTGGGCGCATAATCGTACACCACGCCCGGCGGATCGGCCCCGCACCATGCCCGCTCGTCGCGCGCCATCGTCCACATGTAGCCGGTCTTGGTCTTGCCCCGGCCCGGGTCGAGAACCCGAACCGTGGTCTCGTCCAGGCCGAGGTTGCTCGACGTCTTCAACTCCCCCTTCAGGCAGTCGAACACGGGCCGCAGGTGGAACGACGCCTTGCCGACCCACTCGGCCAGCGTCGAACGGTGCAGCTCGATGCCCGAGCGGGCGTAGATCTGCGATTGCCGGTACAGCGGGAGGTGGTCCGCGAACTTCGACACCAGCACGTGGGCGAGCATGCCCTCGGTGGGCAGCCCGCCCTCGATGAGGTGCGCCGGCGCCGGCGCCTGGGTGACGCCTTCCTCGCAACTGCGGCAGGCGTACTTCGGCCGGATCGTGACGATGACCTGAAGTTGCGCCGGAACGATGTTGAGCCGCTCGGTGCGGTCCTCGCCGATCTTCACCATCTCACCGCAGCCGCACGGGCACAGCCTGCTCTCGGGCTCGACAACCTCGTAGGTGCGCGGCAAGTGGGCCGGCAGATGACCGATGTTGCGTTCCGCAGCGGGGCGCTTCGCGCGCGGCGGCCGCGTCGTGCTCGCCGGGGTCTCTTCCTCGGCCTCGGCAAGCGCGCCTTCGAGCTCCTCGAAGGCGAGCAGGAGCTGGTCGGGATGGAGCTTCTCGGACTTCTTCCCGAACATCGCCCGGCGCAACTCGTTGAGCAGATGTTCAAGACGCTGGTTCTGCTCGGTGAGCGAGGCGACCTTGGCGCGCAGGGTCTCGACCGCCGCTTCCGGGTCTTGCTCCTCGAGACGGCGGTTGCGAGCGCTCAGCGCCGCATTCTCGGCGCGAAGCGCCTCAAGAGCCGCCTGCTGCGCCTCGAACAGCGCCCGGTAGGGGCGTGCGAGCGCGCCGAGATCGACGTTGCCGGTGCCCGTCTCCATCGCAGAATACTATCACGGAATCAGCTACTTAGTAAAGAAGAGAGAGCGCAAAAGTGGGCTGTGCCGCCCCTGCATCACGCCGCCGCAAGCGGCTTGCGCGCCCGCCGGCTCCACACCCGGCGCCAGTCCAGGCCCTCGAACAGCGCCTCGAATTGCGCGCGCGACAGACGCATCGTGCCGTCGCGAACCGTGGGCCAGGCAAAGCGGCTCTCCTCCAGACGCTTGTGCGCCAACACCAAGCCCGTGCCGTCCCACCACAGCACCTTGATCCGGTCCGCGCGCTTGCAGCGAAACACCACGACAAGCCCCGAATAGGGGTCCAGACCGAGATCGCTCGCGACGATCGCAGCAAGCCCGTCGTGCTGCTTCCTGAAATCAACCGGCCGCGTCGCCACCACGATCCGCAGGCCGGAGCCCGGAACGATCATCGAAGCGCTCGCAACGCCGAGGCGATCGACGTGATGCGCACCGTGCTCACGTCGCCGTCGAGGCGTACCGTCACGCCGCGTGCCTCGATCGAGACCGAGCCCACATGGGCAGGTGCGGGGGCAGACTCCACCTCAACGGTGGCAAACGGTCCCTCGCTCGGCGCCGCCGGGGGAACCACGAGCTCGCCCTTGCGAGCCAGCTTGCGCCAGTACGAAAGCCGACGAGGGGGTACCCCGTGGCGCTCGGCCACCTCCTCTACGGTCGTCCCCCGCTCAAAACTCTCTTGGACGATCCACGCCTTCTCTTCGTCCGACCACTCTCGCTGACGCGCGCCGTCCTGCGAACCCTCCGAGGCCTTGCTTGCCTCGTCCTCGTCGCCAACCTCTTCCTTCGCTTGTCGCGGAACCGACCCACGCAGAATATCGAAACCATCCATCGCATGATCCTCCACAGCCAGAGGATCATCGAACCTCATCACAGAGAAAGCCGTAAGGTGGGGCGCTCGCAGCGCTTACGCCTATTCCGGCCTACGCCGGCCCAAAGTGGCTCAAAGTGGCCCAAGGTGGTCCAGGGCGGCCTCTCTCGAAGCGGCTCATTCCGGCCCAAAGTGGCTCACAGTGGCTCAAGACGGCGTCTCTCGATCCAGAGCCGCGGCCGACGCCGATAGCGGTGGCGACGGTGCCGCACGCCTGAAGGTCGTGCGCGTGAAGATGAGTCTCGCGCCCCAGCTCATCGTGCCTGCTGCGACTTGTTTGCTCTCGCCCTGCATGGCGCGATCTTGACGCAGCCGCCGCGTGCCGTGCACCGCACGATGGTGCGGGGCGTTAAATCGGTCGGGTCGGCGGTGGCGCGAGGAGGCGCGCTTTAGGGAAAGTCTGAACAACCCCATCTTGGCGGCTTCGAGGGGGAGAGGGGGCTTGGATTTGAAGCTCGACGATATTGCCGGCAGGCCGGGGGCTGCTTTTGTCGCGGGATACGGAGCGAACGGGCGATATCCGCGTCGATCCGCCGCATTCCCCGTCGTCCCGCCGGCGGCGGGCGGACTGCTCCCCTGTCATTGCGTCGCGTAGCGGCCGGCGATCAGCAGGTTCGAGAACCCCAGCAGCAACGCGATGCGCTGCCTGTTCTTCGCCACGCCCCGGTAGCGCACCTTGGCGTAGCCGAAGTGCCGCTTCACGTACAGGAACGGATGCTCCACCTTCGCCCGCACCGACGCCTTGCGCGTCTCGGCCGCCGCTTCGGCGCCACCCCCGGCCAGCAGCCGGCGCCGCCCCGGCTTCATCGCCACACGCCACTCGACACCGCCATCCCGGTGCTCGGGACGCTTCTCCACCCCCTGGTAGCCCGCGTCGCCCCACGCCGTCGTCTCAGCGCCATGCAGCAGCGCTCCCGCCTGCGTCACGTCGCTTGCGTTGGCCGCCGTCGTCACCACGCTGTGTGCCAGACCCGACCCGGCGTCCACCCCGATGTGCGCCTTCATCCCGAAATACCACTGCTTGCCCTTCCTCGTCTGACGCATCTCAGGGTCCCGTGCGCGGCGCCGGTTCTTCGTCGACGACGGCGCCTCGATGATGCTCGCGTCAACGATCGTCCCCGTGCGCAGCCAATGGCCGCGCGACGCCAGGTGCGCATTGATCTCCTCGAACAGACCCTCGCCCAGGCCGTGCTTCTCCAGAAGATGCCGGAAGTTCAGGATGGTGGTCTCGTCAGGCAACGCCTCCGCCAGCCGCAGCCCCACGAAACGCCGCACCGACTCCACCTCGTAGAGCAGGTCCTCCATCCCCGGATCGCTCAGGTTGTAGAACAGCTGCACGCAGTGAACGCGCAGCATCACCGCAAGCGGGTACGGGCGCCGACCGCGCCCCGCCTTCGGATAGAACGGCTCGATCCGCCGTTCCAGCCGCTCCCAGGGAACCAGCTTGTCCATCTTCTCCAGGAACAGCTCGCGCCGCGTCCGGCGCTTCTTCAAGTCGTGCTCCAGTTCCGAAAAGCTCGCCTGTGCCATGACCCGATCATCCAATCTGCGACTCCTACGAAAATCATGGTACACCCGACTTGATCAGACCTTCCTTAGGGGTTACTCAGCCGCTTCGGCAGGGGCCACGGCCGGGGTGACGCGAGCGGCGCAGTACTTGAACTCGGGGATCTTTCCGAAGGGGTCGAGGGCCGGGTTGGTCAGCATGTTGCTGGCGGCCTCGGCAAAGCAGAACGGGACGAAGACCACGCCGGCAGGAACGCCCGCATCGGCGCGGGCGCGAAGGCCGATGGCGCCGCGCCGGGTCTCCACCGTGATCGGCGCGCCCGGCGCGATGTGCATGCGCTCAAGCTCCGCCGGCGCGAGGTGGGCGACGGCTTCGGGCTCGAGGTGGTCGAGCACCGCGGCACGCCGGGTCATGGCGCCTGTGTGCCAGTGCTCGAGCATGCGGCCCGTGGTCAGCACCATGGGAAACTCGTCGTCGGGCGATTCGTCCGGCGGCACGATGCCGGCGGGTACCAGCTTGCCGCGCTTGCTCGGGGTCGGATAGCCGTCCTCGAAGATCACGTCGCGGCCGGGCTCCTCTTCGCCCTCGCAGGGATAGGTCACGCCGCCTTCGCGGCGCAGCCTCTCCCAACTAATGTTGTCGAGCGAGGGCATGCAGCCCTTCATCTCGGCGAAGACATCGGCTGGGCTGCCATAGTTCCAGTCGAGCCCGATGCGGCGCGCGATCTCCTGGATGATCCACCAGTCCTGCTTGACGCCGTCGGGCGCGGTGAGCGCGACGCGGCCCATCTGGACCTGGCGGTTGGTGTTGGTGACCGTGCCGTCCTTCTCCGGCCACGCGGACGCCGGCAGCACCACGTCGGCGTGCCATGCGGTCTCGGTCAGGAAGAGCTCCTGGACGACGAAATGGTCGAGAGAGGCGAGCGCTTCACGCACGTGGTGCAGGTTGGGGTCCGACATCGCCGGGTTCTCGCCCATGATGTACATGCCCCTGACCTGGCCCTCGTGGGCGGCGTTCATCACCTCCACCACGGTGAGGCCGGCGTTGGGGTCGAGCTCGGTGCCCCAGAACTCCGTGAATTTCGCTTGCGGCTCAGGGTCCGACACCCGCTGGTAATCCGGGTACATCATCGGGATGAGCCCGGCGTCGGAGGCACCCTGTACGTTATTCTGCCCGCGCAGGGGGTGCAGGCCGGTGCCGGGGCGGCCCACCTGTCCCGCAATCAGCGCCAGCGAGATCAGGCAGCGGGCATTGTCGGTGCCGTGGATGTGCTGGGAAATGCCCATGCCCCAGAAGATGATCGCGGCCTCGGCACGCCCGTAGAGGCGCGCGACCTCGCGCAGCACGTCGGGCTCGATGCCGCAGACCGGCCCCATCTCCTCCGGCGCGTAGTCCTTGAGATGGTTGCGGAGCTGCTCGAACCCTTCCGTGTGGGCCGAGACGTACTGACGGTCGTAAAGCTCTTCCTCGACGATGACGTGCATCAGTGCGTTGAGTAGCGCCACGTCCGTGCCGGGCTTGAACTGCATGAAGTGGCTTGCGTGGCGGGAGAGCGCCGAGCCGCGTGGGTCGATCACGATCAGCTTCGCGCCGCGCTTCGCCGCGTTCTTGAAGAAGGTCGCGGCCACCGGATGGTTCGCGGTGGGCTGCGCGCCGATCACGATGATCACGTCGGAATGCTCGACTTGGTTGAAGCTGGCGGTGACCGCGCCGGAGCCGATGCATTCCAGCAGCGCCGCCACCGATGAGGCATGGCAGAGCCGGGTGCAGTGATCGACGTTGTTGGTGCCGAAGCCTGCGCGGACGAGCTTCTGGAAGAGATAGGCTTCCTCGTTCGATCCCTTGGCGGAGCCGAAGCCGGCGAGCGCGCCGGGGCCGTGCTCATCCCGAATTCGCTTGAGGCCCGCCGCCGCCACGTCGAGCGCTTCGTCCCAGGTGGCCTCCCGGAAGTGGGTGAAGGGGTTTGCCGGGTCGATATCGATATCGGCCGATTTCGGCGCGTCCTCCCGGCGGATCAGCGGCGTCGTCAGCCGGTGCCGGTGATTCACGTAGTCGAAGCCGAAGCGCCCCTTGACGCAGAGCCTGCCGTGGTTGGCCGGGCCGTCCTTGCCGTCCACCCACAGGATCTTGTTGTCCTTGACGTTGAAGGTGAGCTGGCAGCCGACACCGCAATAGGGGCAGACGCTGTCGACCTGCTTGGCCGGTGTCTCCTTGCCGACCTCCTTGGCCGGCATCAGCGCGCCGGTGGGGCAGGCCTGAACGCATTCGCCGCAGGCGACGCAGGTGCTCTCGCCCATCGGGTCGTCGAAGTCGAAGACGATCTTGTTGCGCGCGCCCCGGCCCGCCATGCCGATCACGTCGTTGACCTGCACCTCGCGGCAGGCGCGCACACAGCGTGTGCAGTGGATGCAGGCATCCAGGTTGACCGCCATCGCGGTATGACTGAAATCGGGGGCAGGGGACTGTCGCGGTTCGAAGCGGCTCGCCGACAGCTCCATGGTCTCCGCCCAGTCCCAGAGCTCGCAGGACGGATCGTGGCTGGACTCGGGCGGGGGCTGATCGGCGAGCAGCAGCTCCATCACCATGTCGCGGGAGCGCACCGCACGCTCCGTATCGACGCGGACCACCATGCCATCCGCCGGCTTGCGGATGCACGAAGCCGCGAGCACGCGCTCGCCTTCGATCTCTACCATGCAGACCCGGCAGTTGCCGTCCGGCCGATAGCCCGGCTCCGGCGTGTAGCAGAGGTGAGGAATGTCGATCCCGTTCCGCTTGGCTACCTGCCAGATGGTCTCGTCCGGCTGCGCGGTGACGGCGCGGCCGTCGAGGGTGAAGCGGATGACGTCGCTCATGCGAGCTCCTCCGGGAAGTAGCGCAGGATGGAGAGCAACGGGTTTGGCGCGGCCTGCCCGAGCCCGCAGATCGAGGCGTCGGCCATGGCGGCACTCAACTCGCGCAAGAGCGGCGCATCCCAGTGGCCGTTACTCATCATGACGGCCGCTTTCTCGCAGCCGACACGGCAAGGCGTGCATTGTCCGCAGCTCTCGTCTTCGAAGAACCGCATCAGGTTCAGCGCCGCGCCCTTCAGGTCGTCCTGGTCGGAAAGCACCATGACCGCAGCCGAGCCGATGAAGCAGCCGTGCTCCTCGAGGGTGCCGAAGTCGAGCGGGAGGTCGGCCATCGAGGCTGGCAGGATGCCGCCCGACGCGCCGCCGGGCAGGTAGGCGCGAAAGGTGTGGCCGTCCGCCATGCCACCGCAATACTCGGCCAGCAGCTCATTCATGGTGATGCCTGCGGGCGCCAGCTTGACGCCCGGCTCCTTCACCCGGCCCGACACCGAGAAGCTGTGGAAGCCGGAGCGCCCGTTGCGGCCTTCGTCCGCAAACCAGCTCGGTCCCCGCTCCAGAATGTCGCGCACCCAGTGCAGCGTCTCGACATTGTTGATGAGGGTGGGCCGGCCCCAGAGGCCGACCTGGGACGGGAAGGGGGGCTTGTGCCGGGGCTCGCCCCGCTTGCCCTCGATGCTTTCCAGCATCGCGGACTCTTCACCGCAGATGTATGCGCCCGCACCCCGGCGGAGGATGAGCTTGGTCCGGGCCGTAAGGCCCGCGGCGTCGAGCTTCGCGATCTCCTCCAGCAGCACCTCGCGGATGCCCGGATACTCGTCACGCAGGTAGATGTAACACTCGGCGGCTTCCACCGCCCAACCGGCGATCAGCGAGCCTTCGAGGAAGCGATGCGGGTCCTGCTCCATGTAGACCCGGTCCTTGATGGTGCCGGGTTCGCCCTCGTCAGCGTTTACCGCCATCAGCCGGGGGCCGGTCTCGGCGCGGACGAAGCGCCACTTGCGACCGGTGGGGAAGCCCGCGCCGCCCTTGCCCTTGAGGCCGCTCTCCTCCAGTGCCGCAATCACGTCGTTCACGGACCGCGCGCCCGAGAGGCATTCCTTGAGCACGGTGTAGCCGCCAGCAGCGACATAGGCGCCGAAATCAACGTAAGGCGGATTGACCGGCGAATGGTCCGCCCCTCTGACGCAGGCGAGGACCGAATCGACTGTCGCCTCGGTCACGTGGCGATGGCCCACCTCGGCCACCGGCGCTTCCTCGCAACGGCCCATGCAGGGTGCGCGCACGACCCGCACGGCATCGCCTACAGCGACGGGGAGCGCCTCCAGCAGCTGAGGCGCGCCGAGACATTCGCAGGTAAGGCTATCGCAGACCCGGACCGTGAGCGGCGGCGGCGGGCTCTCGCCCTCCATCACCACGTCGAAGTGGGCGTAGAAGGTCGCGACCTCGTAGACCTCGGCCATGGCGAGGCGCATCTCGGCCGCGAGCGCCGCCAAGTGACGGGCCGCGAGGCAGCCGTAGTGGTCCTGGATCTTGTGGAGGTGCTCGATCAGCAGGTCTTGGCGCCTGGGCTCGTCTCCCAGCAGCGCGCGGATCTCGGCCTGCGCAGCAGGTTCGACCTGCCGGCCCTTCTCGGTGTAACGCGCCCTGCGCCTTCCGCTTCCGGGGTGTCTGGGCGCCTGATTTCCGGCCGATAGGGCCACTCACGGTCTCCGACGATTGTTGTTCCACCGAGTTCGGCGGGCGGTATGACGAGCTGCCCCGATGCCTAACACCTAGTCGGTCGACGGTCGAGAATTAGTTTGAATGTCGATCCAGGTGCGCCGCGTCGCGAGGCGGCGACCGGGGCGCTCAGAACGGGTCCTCGTCGAGCGGTGCGGGTGAATCGACTTTAGTAAGGCTGACCACGGCGGCGTTAATCAGACGTTTTCCCGCATTTTCGAAATTCGCCGTCACCCGGTCGCCGATCACAGACTGCACCTGCCCGAGGCCCCATTCCGGTGCGTGCGGGTTCGTGACCCAGTCGCCTGGCGCGAGGCCCTCGACCATCTCTTTCCTCTCTCAAACCGGCAGGCCGCGAGGTCCTGCTCGCCCCCGGCCATGATAGCCGTGCGATGCTCCGTCGGCCATTTCCGGGCGTCCCGATACTCCTCACGATCTCAAGAGTTTCAGGTAATTCATTGAATTGTAATGAAATGCTCGCCAAGACAAATTCTCTAACACGAGCGGGGAAGAGCGTCGGAATGGCTTGCCGAGGCGCCGGTGCATTCTTATACTCCGCGCCCATTTCAAGGGGGACGCGGCAAGACAGTGGCGCAGAAGCAAATTAAGCTCCCGAACAAGTACCGGCCAACGAGCCGGGAGGAGTTTATGTCGCCGCGGATGCGGGAGTATTTCCGGCGCAAGCTGGAAATGTGGCGGCAGGATATCCTCGACGAAACCGACGCAACCCTCGAGAAGCTCAGGCTCGATACCGCGCAGGAGCCCGATCTGGCGGATCGCGCCGCCGTCGAATCGGAACGCTCGGTCCAGCTTCGCACTCGGGACCGGGCCCGCAAGCTCGTTTCGAAGATCGAAGCTGCGCTGCAGCGGATCGACGACGGCTCCTACGGCTATTGCGAGGAGACCGCCGAGCCCATCAGCATCCGCCGCCTGGAAGCCCGCCCGATCGCGACCCTTAGTGTCGAGGCGCAGGAGCGTCACGAGCGCCACGAGCGCACCCACCGCGACGGCTAAGGAAAGTCTGAACAACCCCATCTTGGCGGCTTCGAGGGGGAGAGGGGGCTTGGATTTGAAGCTCGACGATATTGCCGGCAGGCCGGGGGCTGCTTTTGTCGCGGGATACGGAGCGAACGGGCGATATCCGCGTCGATCCGCCGCATTCCCCGTCGTCCCGCCGGCGGCGGGCGGACTGCTCCCCTGTCATTGCGTCGCGTAGCGGCCGGCGATCAGCAGGTTCGAGAACCCCAGCAGCAACGCGATGCGCTGCCTGTTCTTCGCCACGCCCCGGTAGCGCACCTTGGCGTAGCCGAAGTGCCGCTTCACGTACAGGAACGGATGCTCCACCTTCGCCCGCACCGACGCCTTGCGCGTCTCGGCCGCCGCTTCGGCGCCACCCCCGGCCAGCAGCCGGCGCCGCCCCGGCTTCATCGCCACACGCCACTCGACACCGCCATCCCGGTGCTCGGGACGCTTCTCCACCCCCTGGTAGCCCGCGTCGCCCCACGCCGTCGTCTCAGCGCCATGCAGCAGCGCTCCCGCCTGCGTCACGTCGCTTGCGTTGGCCGCCGTCGTCACCACGCTGTGTGCCAGACCCGACCCGGCGTCCACCCCGATGTGCGCCTTCATCCCGAAATACCACTGCTTGCCCTTCCTCGTCTGACGCATCTCAGGGTCCCGTGCGCGGCGCCGGTTCTTCGTCGACGACGGCGCCTCGATGATGCTCGCGTCAACGATCGTCCCCGTGCGCAGCCAATGGCCGCGCGACGCCAGGTGCGCATTGATCTCCTCGAACAGACCCTCGCCCAGGCCGTGCTTCTCCAGAAGATGCCGGAAGTTCAGGATGGTGGTCTCGTCAGGCAACGCCTCCGCCAGCCGCAGCCCCACGAAACGCCGCACCGACTCCACCTCGTAGAGCAGGTCCTCCATCCCCGGATCGCTCAGGTTGTAGAACAGCTGCACGCAGTGAACGCGCAGCATCACCGCAAGCGGGTACGGGCGCCGACCGCGCCCCGCCTTCGGATAGAACGGCTCGATCCGCCGTTCCAGCCGCTCCCAGGGAACCAGCTTGTCCATCTTCTCCAGGAACAGCTCGCGCCGCGTCCGGCGCTTCTTCAAGTCGTGCTCCAGTTCCGAAAAGCTCGCCTGTGCCATGACCCGATCATCCAATCTGCGACTCCTACGAAAATCATGGCACACCCGACTTGATCAGACCTTCCCTAAGTCCCGGTAGCGTAGAGGCGGCGAGCGGGCTTGCGCGGCCCGCTCCAGCCATTTGACGGCTTCCGTATGGTCGTGAACCATTCCGACACCCTCGGGGCGCATGAGCCCCCAGCGGGTATCGGGACGACGCGCAAAGGGGCCCATCATGAGTGAGCGGCCGACCGAGGATGTCGTGGCGATGAGCATCCTCGAGGGCACGATGCTCTCCATTTGCCGGGAAATGGGTATCACCCTGATGAAGACGTCGTACTCGACGATCTTCAACGAGGCCCTCGACTTCACCTGCGTCCTCGCCGATGCGAAGGGCGACATGATCGCGGCGGCGGACTTCTGCCCGGCGCATATCGGCGGTATGCCAGTCGTCATCAAGAGCTGCGTGCGCGAGATGGCGTGCAAGGGGTTGGCCGAGGGCGATGTCATCATGCACAACGACCCCTACCGGGGCGGCCTGCACACGCCTGACCACACCTTCTTCATGCCGTTCTTCGTGGACGGCGAGTTGATGGGATACGCCGTCTCCATCGGTCATGTGGCGGAGATCGGCGGCATGGTGCCCGGCAGCTTCGCCAGTGAAGGCACGGAAATCTTTCACGAAGGCATGCGTGTGCCGCCGGTCCACATCAAGCGGCGCGGCGGGGATGTCGAGGAAGTCTGGAAGCTCGTCCTCGCGAACGTGCGCACGCCGCGCCACAACTACGGCGATTACCGCGCAATGATCAGCGCCTGCGAGACCGGCGCGAGCCGCATGAGCGCGCTGATCGAGAAATACGGCAAGGCGCGCTTCTCCGCGCTGACCGACGCGCTCATCCGCTATTCCGAGGGCCGCATGCGCGCGGAAATAGCGGCCATCCCGGACGGACGCTACAGCTTCGAGGACCACATGGAGGACGACGGCATCGAGGACCGGCCGCGCAAGGTCGCGGTCGATGTCTTCGTGCAGGGAGACGAGCTGGTTGCCGATTTCGCACGCAGCGACCCGCAGGCGCGCGGTGCGATCAACGCGACACTCGGAGTCACCTGGTCGGCCACCTTCAACGCGATGCTCCACGTCACCGACCCGTCGATCCCGCGCAACGCCGGGTGCTATCGCCCCATCCGCGTTCTTGCGCGCCCCGGCAGCGTCGCCAATGTGGACTATCCCGCGCCTGAGGTCGGCGGCAACACCGAGACCCATCTCAGGCTCTGCTACGCCGTCATCGCCGCGCTATCGGAGCGCGTGCCCGATCGGACGTTTGCCCCCGACGCGGGCACCCATTGCAACTTCCTGTTCGGCGGTCAGCACCCTGCGACCGGCGAATGTCGGGTCGGAGGAGGCGCCCCGCGAGGCTAGCCTCCGTCCGCCGCTCAAACGGCCCGTACGGTTTTCCCGTAAGCCGCTTTCACAAAGGTGTCTCAACGAAGGTTCAAGGACGGAACCAGTGAGATCAGGCGAACAAGCCCGTATTCGTCGATCAGCTTGCGCTCCGGCAACTGTTTCCAGCCAGCGTTGCGCCAGCGCTTGCGACGATGCGACCAGAGCCGCCGCACGATCCAGCCGTCAAGCTGGTGGAAGAGCCCGCGGACGTGGGCCTTGCAATAGTATTGGCCCCATCCCCGAATGATCGGGTTGATCTCGTCAATCAGCTCCTGCGTGCTGACAGGAGCCTTGCGCCGGGTACGCTGGCGAATCTGGTCCTTGAAGTGCCGGATGGATTTCTCACGCGGAACCGCGTAGCGCGCTCCCCCGCGAACCCCGCTCTTGATCTTGGAGGACGACAGCCGGAGAGGCCGCTCGCCCTGCTTGATCTTGTAGCCGAGGAACTCAAACCCGTGCCTGACATGGACAATGCGGGTCTTCCCGGCGTTGAGGGACACACCCAGCTTTGCCAGAATCCGCCTGGCCGTCTCCAGTGCTGCGCGGGCTTCCCCGCGTGTGCGGCACGTGATCAGCCAATCATCGGCGTATCGCGTTAGTCGATAGCCGCGACGACGCATTTCCCAATCGAACGGGGTCAGCAAGATATTGCTGAGCAGCGGTGAAACGATGCCGCCCTGCGGAGTGCCCTGTTCGGTCGGCAGCCTCTTACCGTCGGCCACCACCCCGGCCGTGAGCATCTGCCTGAGCAGACCTAATACCCGGCCATCCGAGACTCGCTGGTTGACGAGTTCGAGGAGCTTTTCGTGGTCCACGGACCCGAAAAAGTCTTTCAAATCCGCATCGAGAACCCACTCGTTGCCCTCGTCCAGTTCCCTCCATATCTTGCGTAACGCTCCATGGGCAGACCTTCCTTGCCGGTACCCGTAGTTGGCATCGTCGAACACCGGCTCGAAGATCGGTTCCAGCCGGTTCAGCAGCGCCTGCTGGCACACCCGGTCGTAGATTGTCGGGATGCCGAGCGGGCGGAACTTCCCCGGCTGGCCCGCCTTGGGGATCAGGCATTGGAGAACCGGCTGCGGGTGATACTCACCGTCCCGCAACTCCCGGTGCAGGCGATCGAGATTTGCATCCAGCGATGCCTCGAACGCCGCTAAATCCTCTCCGTCCACGCCACCGGCACCCCGGTTGCGCTTCACCTTTTCCCAGGCCACCTCAAGGTTCTTCCGCTTGTACACCTTGTCCACCAGTGAGTGGACCTTCCTGTCACCCGCCGGGTTGATCCAGTCGATGAGTCTCCTCGGGCCATGATGTCCGGGTCTTTCGCTCAAGGAACTTGTCCGCGTCATGGTCCTTACTCACTCATCGCTGTCTCTCGCCGACCACCTCTGCCAACCGACTTCCCCGGCCCACACGGCCGCCGCTCGCGCGGTCACCCGGCTTTCGCCGGGCTTCAGGTACTATTCGGTTGTCCGATTGCTCGCCGCGCATCCTTTCCCATTTCGCCTTTCGGCTTATAGGGTCCGTTATCCCGGTGCCACCCGGGAACGCGGCGAGCCCTCCTGGGGTCACGTCCAGATCTTCCGTACCGTGCCGCTCGCAAACACCTTGGTGCGACGGGTGGGTAAGAACGCCTTCGCCGCCATAGTGCCGGCTCGACCTTGCCCCGTCTTTGGCCGACCGATTCATCATGGGGTGGCCCCCTCGATTACGGCCCGGTACTTCTCCGCAAGCCCTTCAGATTCCACCTCGCGGTGGACACCCTGCCTTCCGGTTGTCTTTCGACAGTGGACCAACTTAGCTCCTCCCTTGGCTGTCTCCGCCGTTTCCGGCTTCGTGCCCGTTTAGAGTTTCGCTTATCGGCTCACTCCGGCCAGTGAGGAATTACCCCCACTTTTGGATATGGCGCCCCTTACCCGAGCGCCAGTGGGACTTGAACCCACCTGATCTGGGCGCTGCCCAGCACACACTACGTTTGCTACGACTTCATGATCGGCGGCTGGGGCGGGCGCCCGTTCGCCGACGGCCACGACACCTGTAATTGCATCAACGGCAACTGCCGCACCGTACCCGTCGAGGTCTACGAAACGCGCTTTCCGTGGCTGGTGGAGACCCTTTCCCTGGTTGAAGATTCCGGCGGTCCCGGCCGTTACAGAGGCGGTCTCGGCAGCACCAAAACCCTCGTCTGCCAGGCCGACGAGATCACGATCAGCCACATGGGGGACCGCCATCGGACCGGGCCGTGGGGGCTGCTGGGGGGAGGAGAGGGAGGAGCCGCCTCGCTCCTCGTTCGGCGAGCGAATTCAGAGAGCTGGCAGGACGCGTGCGCGGCCTGGGGCAAGGTCTCGCCGTCGAAGTTCGCCAATGTGGCGATCCGGCGCGGCGACCGGGTGCGACTCACGACCTGCGGCGGCGGCGGGTACGGCAAGCCGGGCACGAGAGCGCCCGAGATGGTCGCGGAGGATCTCCGTGAGGGCTATGTCTCCGCTGCGGCGGCGGCGCGCTACGGCTTCGATTCTGAGAAGAGCGGGGCAGAGTAGGTGGGAGGGCCGCCCTCGTCCGCCGCGCGCTCCAGACACCGGTGGTCGCGGATGATGACGCCGGCGAAGGGACGCACGATCTCGATGGTGCCATCCCGCACCAGCTCGGCGAGAGCCCGGCTCACCGTCTCGGAGGCGAGACCCAGATAATCGCCGATCTCGAGCTGGCTCATCGGCAGCGGAACGATCCGCCGCCCGTCCTTGTCGTGCAGCCCGACGCGGCCGTCGCATTCCAGGAGGAAGCCGGCGAGTCGCTCTCGCGCCGTCTTTCGCCCGATCCACAACAGCCGCTCCTGTGCAGCCGAGAGCTCCCGGTGCAAGGCGTCGAGCAGGCTCTCGCGCAGAGCCGGCGCCGATGCCGCGAGCTCTCTCAGCCGGGCTTGCGGGACGGAACGGACGCTGGCCCGATCGACCGCCTCGGCGCTGTAGGCATAACGTTCGCCCACCGTGAGCCCCACCAGATCACCGGGGAAGAAGAACGTGATGATCTGCCGTCTCCCGTCCGCCGTCGCCTTGTAGCCGGCGATGGTGCCTCTCAGCACCCGATGGAAGCGATCTGCGGAATCGCCTTCGAGCGCCAGCGATTCATGCGGTACCAGATGCTTGATGACGCCAATTCCGTCGAGCCGGTCGAACCCGGCGGGCGGCTCCCCGGCAGCGGCCGGATGCACCGCCCGATTCCTAGCGGCAACGCTCATGGTGATCTTCCCTTCCCGCAGCAGTTGCGGGCTTCCCGGACGGGTATTTCGTGGTTTTCGCGTGGCCGCGCAATTGGGGTGGTTGCGTAAGGAATTCTCCCTACGGGGCAGCACCAATGGCATCCGGTGGCGGCACGCCGCTATGCGCCGCGGGTAATCAGATGTCGCCCATATCCACCTGCGCGATCATGGCCATGCGGACCAGGTGCGAGAGGCTCGGTGCTTGCAATTTCTCCATGACCCGCGCGCGATGCACCTCGACGGTGCGTGGACTGATGCCGAGCTCGCGAGCGATGACCTTGTTGGCACTGCCGCGGGCGAGCCGCTCGAAGACCTCACGCTCCCGCGCGGTGAGCCGATCGAGCCGTCGGCCCACGTCGAGGCGTCGCGCCTCGCGGCTCAGCGTCTCCTCGCGCAATGCCAGAGCCTGCGCGATGCCGTCGAGGATGGTGCGGTCCGTAAACGGCTTTTCGACGAAATCGACAGCGCCCGCCTTGATCGTTTTCACTGCCATCGCGATGTCGCCGTGGCCGGTGATGATGATGACTGGTAGCGCCGGCGCGACGTCCGTCAGACGCTGCTGCAGCTCCAGCCCGTCCATTTCCGGCATCCGCACGTCGACGAGCGCGCAGGCAGGCAAGGCCTGGGGCAGGGCGTTCAGGAAAGCCCGCCCCGAGTCATAGGTGTCGACGTCGTAGCCGGCGGCCTCCAGCAGCGCGCTCAGGGAATCGCGCACCGCATCGTCGTCGTCGATGACGGCGACGGCCTCGGCCCGGTCATTCATTGGCCCCGGCCCCGGCCGGCAGCAGGAAGTGGAAGGCGGCGCCGCCCTCCGGTGCGTTCTCGGCCCAGAGCCGCCCGCCGTGGGCATCGATGATCGTGCGGCTGATGGCGAGGCCGATCCCTAGGCCATCCGCCTTGGTGGTCTGGAAGGGGCGGAAGGGATTGTCCTCGACGCCCGGCGCAAGGCCGGGGCCGTTGTCCTCGATATCGACTTGGATTTGCCGGGGGCTGGCTGCCCAGGTCGCGATGCGAATCTTTCGCTCCCCCGGCCCCTCGAACGCCTCGATTGCGTTGCGTAGGATGTTGAGCACGACCTGCTGAACTTCGATGCGGTCGATCAGGACGGACGGCAGCGCGTCGTCTAGCGAGAAGATCAACTCGATATCGCGGTCGCTCGCGCCGATCAGGGCCAGCGCCGCCGCCTCCTCGACGATCGCGTTGATCGGCTCCAGGCGGCGCACGCTCTCATCCTTCTTGATGAAGCCCCGCAGCCGCTTGATGATCTCTGCCGCTCGCTCGGCCTGCTGCCCGGCCTTGTCCACGAGATCGGCGATGGGCGTGGGATCCACTTCATCGCGATCAAGTCGCCTTCGCGCCGCCCGCGTGTAGTTCATGACGGCTGTCAGCGGCTGGTTTAGCTCATGCGCGATGCCCGACGCCATCTCCCCCATGGCGGAGAGCCGCGAGGCGTGCATGAGCTCCTGCTGGAGGATGCCGGCGCGGCGCTGAATGTTCTCCCGCTCGGTGACGTCGTGGAGAAACCCGGTGAAGAGCCGCCCCTGATCGAGCTCGATTTCGCCGATCGCGAGACGCGCCGGGAACGTGGTGCCGTCCTTGCGCCTGCCGACCACGACGCGGCCGATGCCGATAACGCGCTTCTCGCTGGTCTCGCGGTAGCGCGCCAGGTGGGAGTCGTGGGCTTCCCGATGAGGCGAGGGCATCAGCATCTTGACGTTCTGGCCCACCAGCTCGGCGCTGGAATAGCCGAAGAGGCGTTCCGCCGCCGGGTTGACCGTATCGATGACGCCGTTCTCGTCGATGATGACGATGGCGTCTGGGGCGGTCCGGGTGATCGAGCGCAGGCGTTCCTCGCGTTCCCGCGCTGCGGCGATAGCGGCGGCGCTGCTCCCCGAATCCGCCATTCGCCCGCCTGGTTCCGCCTGCTCAATCCAGGTGCTTGCGGATGATCTCCGCCATCTTCTCCGGCCCCTGGCCGAAGACGAAGTGGGTCAGATAGTCGCCGTCGGGGTCCATGAAATAGATGTAGGACGTGTGATCGACCAGATAGGCGCCGTCTTCGTCCGGCTCGTTGAGCCGATAGAAGACGCGGTAGGCCTTGGCCGCGGCGTGAATTTGCTCGTCGCTGCCCGTCAGCCCGATCAGGCGTGGGTGGAACGAGGGCACGTAATCGGCCAGGTATTCGACCGTATCGCGCGCGGGATCGACCGTGATGAAGAGCGGCTGGACCTCGTTGCCGAGGTCGCCGAGCTCGTCCACTGCCTGGCCCATGATGAGCAGCTCCGTCGGGCAGATGTCCGGGCAGTAGGCGTAGCCGAAATAGACCAGCAGGTAGCGGTCGTCGAAGCTTTCTTCGGTGGCCGTCTGTCCGGTGTGGTCGACGAGCTCGAAGGGACCCCCGATGGAGGCGGCTTGCGCAGCCGGCACTCCGATCCACAAGGTTGCGCCGATGGCGGCAGCAGCGGCGACCATCGTGCGGAACATGCGGTGCATGGGCGTGCCCCTCTCGCTTCACTCGCCGTCCCCGTAATGTAGTGTGCCGCACCGCTGCGGTCGATGGCCGGGACGGAATACGGCTACACTCGTGGGAGACAGTTATCGGGAGAGCCGGATGAGCGGAGAGGCGATCTACCGAGGCTACGATCGGGCGGCGCTGGACGCGCAGTACAACAACCGCGCGCGCATCCCCGAGTACGTCGACTACTTCGACCGCTGGCTGGCTTGGAGCGCGGAGACCCGCGCGGCGCTGCCAGGCGGGCGGGATGTCGCCTACGGCGATCTCCCGGTCGAGACTCTCGATATCTTTCCGGCAGAGCGGCATGACGCCCCGATCCTCATCATGATCCATGGCGGCTACTGGTATTCGCTCGACAAGCATCACGACAGCTTCGTGGCCGAAGGCTGCCGCCCCCACGGCGTGGCCACCGTCGTCATCAACTACGGCCTCGCGCCCGACTACCGCATGGACGAGATCGTGCGGCAGAACCGCGCCGCCGCCGCCTGGGTATGGCGCAACGCCGCGTCGATCGGCGGCGACCCAAGGCGCATCCACGCGCTCGGCCAGTCGGCGGGGGGCCACCTCGCCGCCATGCTGCTGGCGACAGACTGGCCTGCCTTCGGCGCCGGCCTGCCGGCGGACCTGATCAAGAGCGCGGTCTCGATCTCGGGCATCTATGACCTGGAGCCCATCCGCCTCTGCTACCTCAACGACAAGGTCGGCATGGACGAAGCGGAGGCGCGGCGCAACAGCCCGGTGGCGCAGCGCTACCCGATGGCGGCGCCGCTGATGCTGGTCTCGGGCGATATCGAATCGGACGAATACGAGCGCCAGGCCAACGCCATGGCGGCGGTGTGGGAGGCGCACGGCTACCCGCTCAGCCGGCTGGAACTCCCCGGTTTCAATCATTTCACCATGGCCGACCAGCTTCGCGAGCCCGACAGCGATCTGACGTGGGCGACGATGGCGCAGATGGGCGTGCCTCTCTGAGCCTCAGTCCATCGTGAGCACCGCGGCGCCCTGAAGGCGGCCTGCACGCAGGCGGTCCAGCGCCAGGTTGGCCTCCGCGAGCGGCATGGGCTCGATGTGCATCTCGATTTCCGTCTTCGCGGCGAGCGCCAGGAATTTCTCGCCGTCGCGCCGCGTGAGGTTGGCGACCGAGACGATGCGCCGCTCCCGCCACAGCAACTCGTAGGGGAACGAGGGAATGTCGCTCATGTGGATGCCGGCGCTCACCACGGTGCCGCCCGGCGCGATGGCGCGAAGCGCGGCGGGGACCAGGGCGCCGACGGGCGCAAACAGCAGAGCGGCGTCCAGTTCCTCCGGCGGGGCTTCGTCCGATGCGCCGGCCCATTCGGCGCCGAGGCCACGCGCGAAATTCATCGCTGCTTGATCGCCTGGCCGGACGAAGGCGAACACGCGCCGGCCTTGGGCCCGGGCCACCTGGGCGATGATGTGCGCGGCCGCGCCGAAGCCGTAGAGGCCGAGGCACTCGGCATCGCCCGCCATCGCGAGCGCGCGGTAGCCGATCAGCCCGGCGCAGAGCAGCGGCGCCGAATGCGCGTCGTCGCGCTCGCCGGGGAGAGGGAAGCAGTAGCGCTCGTCGGCGATACAGTAATCGCAGTAGCCGCCGTCCAGGGTGTAGCCGGTGAAGCGCGCGTCCGGGCACAGGTTCTCCCGGCCGCTCCGGCAATAGCGGCAGGTGCCGCAGGTCCAGCCGAGCCAGGGGATGCCGACGCGTTCTCCTTCGCTGAAGCGCTCGACCCCAGGGCCGAACGCCGCCACGCGCCCCACGATTTCGTGCCCCGGCACGACGGGGAGCCGGGGCTCGGTGAGGTCGCCGTCCACCACGTGGAGATCGGTGCGGCAGACCCCGCAGGCCGAGGCCCGGACCAGAACCTCGCCCGCGCGGGGCTCGGGCACCGGGCGCTCTTCCAGGGTGAGCGCGGGACTATTGCCGCGATAGACCATGGCGCGCATGGCAGCAGCCCCGGTCACCGCCGGTTCATGCCTCGGTGATTCTGAGGAAGCCCAGGTCGTCCACCCGGACGCGCTGGCCGGGGCAGACCAGGGTTGTGGACGACGGCTCCTCGACGATGACCGGGCCGTCTGCCTCGAAGCCTGGCGGCAGCAGGTCGCGGTCGTAGACGCGGGTCTCGTGCCGGCCGTCCTCACCGAAATCGACCGTGCGCCCCTCCCGCGCCGCCGCGCCTGCCGAGCGCCCTTCCGTCGTCCACGGGGTCAGTTCCGGCCGGGCGACATCGGCCGTTGCGGTGAGGCGGAACGTCACGAGCTCGACCGGCGTCTCCGCGAGGCGGAAGGTGTAGGCGCGCTCGTGCGCCGCATGGAACGCGTCGAGGATCGAGGCGCGGCTTGCCCCATTGAGGTTGATGGGGATCGTCACCGCGTGCTCCTGCCCGAAATAGCGCATGTCGAGATGGCAGGCGGCGGTGAACGTGCCGCGCCCGCCTTCGGAGGCGAAGTAGCGTTCCGCTTCCTCGTGCAGCTCGGCGAAGAGCGCGCGCAGGTCTGCTACCTCCATGGTGTCCGCACGCTGGAGCGCCGTGCGCAAGAAATCCCGGCGGGGCGCGGTCGCCAGCATGCCCCAGGCCGAGAAGAGACCCGGATAGCGCGGCACCACGATCTCATTCACGCCGAGCTCGCGGCCAAGGCTCGCGCCGTGCATGGCGCCGCCGCCGCCGCCCACCATCAACGCGAAGTCGTTGGGATCGTGGCCGCGCTGGATCGAGACCAGCTTGAGCGCGTTGATCATGTTGGCGTCGACCAGGCGGATCACGGCGACCGCCGCCTCGTCGACGCTACAGCCCAACCCGTCGGCGATCTTGCCCATGGCAGTCCGCGCCAGTCCGACATCGAGGGAGAACTGCCCGCCGGCGAAGTTTGCCGGGTTGAGCACGCCGGTAATGAGCTTGGCGTCGGTCACGGTGGGCTCGGTTCCGCCGCGGTCGTAGCAGGCGGGCCCCGGATCGGCGCCGGCACTGCGGGGGCCCACGCAGAGCGTGCCGCCCTCGTCGAACCAGGCGATGGAGCCGCCGCCCGCGCCGATCTCCACGATGTCGATCACCGGCACCCGCACCGGATAGCCGTAGCGGATGCGCGTCGCCTCCAGCCGATAATCGGTGGTGACCTTGGGCTCGCCGCCCTCGATGGTGGAGCACTTGGCGGTGGTGCCGCCGATATCGAGATAGATCACGTCGGGCTCGTCGCAGAGCCGGCCGATCAGCGCGGCGCCATTGACGCCGGCCGCCGGCCCCGATTCCAGCAGCGTGATCGGGTGTTCCCTGGCCCAGCCGAAGCTCGTGGTGCCGCCGTTCGACTGCATCGCCATCATCGGGCAGTCGAGCCCGAGCCTGTCGATGCCGGCCTCCAGGGTGTCGAAGTAGCGCTGCACGATCGGCTGCACGTAGGCGTTGAGGACGGCCGTGTTGGCGCGCTCGTACTCGCGCCACTCGCGGGTGATCTCGTGAGAGGCGGTGATCGCGACGCCGTTGAGCCGCTTACGCAGATAGGCCGCCGTCTCCTCTTCGTGCGCGGGCGCGGCGTAGGAATGGAGGAACTGGATGGCGATGGCCTCCACGCCTTGGGCGCGGCACACCTCGATCACGCGGTCCAGGTCTTCGAGATGCAGCGGCACGCGGATGCGCCCCTTGGCGTCGACCCGCTCGCGCACCTCGAAGCGCAGCCGGCGCGGCACGAAGGGGACCTCCTTGCGGTAGCGCAGGTTGTAGAGATCGGGGCGGTTGCCGCGCGCGATTTCCAGCACGTCGCGAAAGCCCTTGGTGGTGACCAGCGCGGTCTTCGCGCCCGTCCGCTCCGTGATGGCGTTGATCACGGTTGTCCCGCCGTGGACAAAGTAGTCCACCGTGTCGGCGTCGAGCGCCGCCTGGTCGATGGTGTCGAGCACGCCCCGCGTCAGATCGTCCGGCGTGCTGAGCGACTTGGCGACGCCGAGCGCGCCGGTCTCCTCGTCGAAGTAGACGAGATCGGTGAAGGTCCCGCCGATATCGGTCGCCAGTCGGCCCACTGCGTTCTCCCTGCGGCGCGTCGGCGCCGATTATTCACCGCCGCAGGCAGGGGTCAAACGGGGCGGCCCGCGGCGCAGAACACCGTCTGTCATGCAACTGCAACACAGATGTCACAATTGACTCTCGGCGTTTCGGGAAGAATCGGCGCGCGAGTATGGTCGATGACCGGGAACCAGCTTGCGCGTGTCTCGACGCAATTCGATGCCAAACCGGCGGCTGCGGGAGATTGGGTTCATTCTGTCGTTTCGCAATTCCTTCATCTCGCCTTTCCGTCCTGATCCGATCAGCAGGGTTCGCAGGTGTCTAACCCGGATTGCCCACGCTGTGCTCCGGTCCATGGTGCGGGCGCCGGATCTGCCAGGGGCAGGCCGGAATGTGCCGTGCAGGCCATGACATCGGGGAAGGTTCCGGGTTAAGCGCTGAACGAACGAAACCGGGGGAGGGGATGGAACGGTTCGATCTAGGGCGGCGGCTCTTCGCGGAGTGGCTGGGGACGCTGCTGCTGCTCGCCGTGGTCGTCGGCTCCGGCATCATGGGCGAGACGCTCTCGGGCGGAAACGTCGCGCTCGCGTTGCTCGGCAACACGATCCCCACCGGCGCCATCCTGGTGGTGCTCATCGTGATCTTCGGCCCCATCTCCGGCGCGCACTTCAACCCCGCCGTCACGCTCAGCTTCCTGATACGCCGCGAGATCGGCTTGCGCGACGCGGGGCTCTACCTGCTGGCGCAGGTGGCCGGCGGCATCTGCGGGGCGATGCTGGCGCACGGCATGTTCGAGGAGCCCATCGTCGCCGCGTCCCTCAAGGAGCGCACCGGCTTCTCCCAGTGGCTCGGCGAGTTCACCGCGACCTTCGGGCTGGTCGCGACGATCTTGGGCTGCTTGCGCTTCAGGCCGGAACTGGTGCCTTACGGCGTCGGTCTCTTCATCACCGCGGGATACTGGTTCACGTCGTCCACGTCGTTCGCCAACCCGGCGGTGACCATCGCCCGCTCGCTCACCGACACCTTCTCCGGGATCATGCCGCTCCACATGCCGGCGTTCATCGTGGCGCAACTCATCGGCGCGGTGGTGGCGACCCTGCTGCTCGGCTGGCTCGTCAAGGCCCGCCAGCCCGCAGAAGCGGAGTCCGACACCGGCTAGAAGGAAGCCAGCGCCACCTCGACCGCGCCGAGCGCCCCGAAATCCGCGCGCACGTGCTTCTTGTGCGCGATCGGCGCCGGCACGATGCAGGTGCCGGTGATGACCACGTCGCCGGCCGCGAGCGCCTCGCCGTGACGGACCCGTTCGTTGGCGAGCCAGGTGAGCGCAATGCGCGGGTCGCCGAGCGCGTTCGCCCCCTTGCCCGTGGCGGCCTCCTCGCCGTCGACGGTGACGACGACCGGGTGGGCGGCAAGGTCGACCGCGCGCCAACCCTCCGGCGCCTCTGGCCCCAGCACGCAGTACTCGGTGCAGCCGTTGTCGGCGATGAGCTGGGCGGCGCCCACGACCGTGAAGTCCCTGAAGCGCGAATCCGGAATCTCGATGGCCGGGTGCAGCGCCGCCACCGCGTCCATGACTGCGTCCACCGTGTAGTCGCCGTCCCCGCCCGGCAGATCCCGACCCATGCGGAACGCGAACTCCGCCTCGACCACCGCCATGTGCAGGTGGCCGGCCGGCAGCTTGGTGCCGCTCTGGTGGAGTTTGCTCTGCCACAGGCGCCCGGCGAGGGGGCCGTCCACGCCAATGTGCTTCTGCCCGGCCTCGCTGGTGGCCGCGATCTTCCAGCCCACGGGCGTGGCGCCGGCGAGGCGTGCGAGCGCGGCCTGCACCGCGTAGCCCTCGGCGGTCGTGCCAGGCCGGCACGCCTCGGGTAGTCCGTCGATCAGGTGATGGCCGCTCCAGGCCGTCCAGATGGCCTGCGCCGCCGCGTCGCTCTTGGTGTCAGTCATGGGCTCAATCTAGCGAGTGGGAGCATGAAGCAACAAGCGCCCCCGGTCAGCCATTGGCAGGGGCGGTCAGGGGGATGTGGGGTGCGGCATCCATCGGCAGCAGGCCGATGAGGCGGGGATCGTCGACGATATCGACCTCGCTGTGAGTGATGGCAAAACCATGCTTCTGATAGAAGGCGAGAGCGCCGGGATGATCGAGGGTGCAGGTATTGAGGATCATGCGGCGCGGTCGGTGACGCCCGACGGCGGCGAGCGCATGGGCGAGCAGCCAGCCGCCGAGGCCCTTGCCGATCCACGACGGAATCAGGCCGAAGTAGCGCAGCTCGATATCCGGCGCGGGCCGCAGGTTAAGCTCGATCAGGCCGATTTCCTCGCCGTCGGCCTCCGCCACATAGACCTCGGTCTCCTCCTCCACGAGATGGGCCGCGAGCCTCGCCTCGTCCCACGTCAGCCGGCTCCACCAGAGCCAGTCATCGCCGATCGCGTGATAGAGGCGCAGGTAATTGGCGACCGGCATGGCCCGCCGCCGCTCGAGGCTAACGCCGGGCGTGGGCGCCGGTGGGGGAGGGGGCTCCAGCGCCGGCGGCGACTCCATCGCGAGATGGGTAATCACCGTGTAGAGCTTGCCGGCCGGAACGGCCTCCTGCGCGGACACACTCATGGTCGGGGCGCTCAGAGGCCGCAGGAGATGCCCTCGTCCAGCAGCATGAGCGAGCCGTGGGCGGCGCGGCCGTCCTCGGAGCAGAGGAAGAGCGCGGCGGACGCCATGTCGTCGGCCTCCGAGTAGGTGCGGTTGCTCGGCGTCACCGCGGTCATGCCCTCCAGCATCTCCTTGAACTGCGGCTCAGTGCGGATCTTCACGTTCATCGGCGTCGCCGTGTTGCCGGGCAGGATCGCGTTCACCGCGATGTTGTGGGGGCTCAGCTCCAGCGCCAGCGCACGCGTGAGGTAGTTGACCGCCGCCTTCGACGCGCAATAGACCGAGAAGCTCTTGAACCCCATCACCCCCGTCACCGACGAGAGGTTGACGATCTTGCCGCCGCCCTGCGCGATCATCACCGGCGCCACCTCGTTGATCGCGAAGAAGGTGCCCTTTACGTTGATGTCCATGGTCGCGTCGTATTCGGCCTCGCTGGTCTCGCCGATCGGCGTCGGCTCGAAGATGCCGGCCGAGTTGACCAGGATGTCGATGCGCCCGAAGGCATCCCTCACGGCGCCGACCAGCGCCTTGACCGCATCCACGTCGCGCACGTCGGCGACGAAGGCCTGGGCCGCGCCGCCCGCCGCCTCGATCTTCTCCACGACCTGCTGCGCCTTGGCCAGATCGGAGGAGCCGACGACAGCGACGCGCGCGCCCTCGGCCGCGAACCTGACCGCAATCGCCTCGCCGATGCCCGAGGACCCTCCGGTGACCAGCGCCGTCTTTCCCTCCAGTTTCACGATCCTCTCCTCCCCGGTCTCTCGTTGCGCAGCCTGAACGCATGCCGCTCCCTGCAAGGGCGGCGAGAATATCAGCGACGCACGGGAAAGTCTTTCGACCGGCGCGGCGGAAGCCGATAATGGCGCGGGGCGCGCGGCCCCGGCCGACCGAACGAGGGGAGGAGCCATGCACGGCCTGATGCAGGAGATCCCGCTGATGATCTCGTCGCTGATCCGTTATGCGGCGGAGTATCACGGCGATCGCCAGGTGGTCTCGCGCACCGTCGAAGGCCCGATCCACCGCTACGGCTATGCCGAGTGCGAGCGGCGCGCGCGGCGCGTCGCCAACCTCATAGCGCGGCTCGGCATCGGCCACGGCGACCGGGTCGGCACGCTCGCCTGGAACGGCTATCGCCATCAGGAGCTTTTCTACGGCGTCTCCGGCATGGGCGCCGTGCTGCACACGGTGAACCCCAGGCTCTTCACCGAGCAGATCGTCTACATCATCAACCACGCCGAGGACCGGGTGCTGTTCGTGGACCTCACCTTCGTCGAGCTGGTGGAGCGCATCGCGGACCAACTCACGACGGTCGAGCAGGTCGTGGTGATGACCGACGAGGCGCACATGCCGGAGACCGCGCTTCCCAACGTCCTCTGCTACGAGACCCTGCTCGCGGGCGAGAGCGAGGACTATGCGTGGCCGATCTTCGACGAGCGCGCCGCGTCCTCGCTCTGCTACACCTCGGGCACGACGGGCAATCCCAAGGGCGTGCTCTACAGCCACCGCTCGACCCTGCTGCACGCTATGGCCGCCTGCCAGAACAGCGCCATGGGCATCTCCGCCCACGACGTGCTGATGCCGATCGCGCCGATGTACCACGGCAACGCCTGGTCGCTGCCCTATCTCGGCTGCCTCTCCGGCGCGGGCCTGGTGCTGCCCGGCACCAAGATGGACGGGCAGAGCCTGCAGGAGCTGATCGAGGGGGAGGGGGTGACCTTCGCGCTCGGTGTGCCCACGGTCTTCACCATGCTGATCGACCATCTCGACGAGAGCGGCAAGAAGGTGGAGAGCCTGGAGCGGGTCGCCATCGGCGGCTCCGCGGTGCCGCGCGCCATGATCGAGCGACTGGCCGACCCCTACGGGGTGACGGTGCACCAGCTCTGGGGCATGACCGAGACCTCGCCGCTCGGCACCATGGCGACCGCGACGCCGGCGATCGACGCACTCTCTGGCGACGAACGCGAGGCCGTGCTGAGCCAGCAGGGCCGCGTGCAGTTCGGCCTGGAACTCCAGATCACGGACGCGGACGGCGCGCCGGTGCCGCGCGACGGCAAGACTTTTGGCGACATGTGGGTGCGCGGCAACTGGGCTGCCAGCGGCTACTTCAAGGGCGAGGGCGGGGACAAGCTCGACGGCGACGGCTGGTTCCCCACCGGCGACGTCGCCACCCTGGACGAGCACGGCTTCATGCGCATCACCGACCGCACCAAGGACGTGATCAAGTCGGGCGGCGAGTGGATCAGCTCCATCGACCTGGAGAACGCGGCAGTCGGCCACCCGGACGTGAAGCAGGCCGCGGTCATCGGCGTCTTCCATCCCAAGTGGGAGGAGCGCCCACTCATGGTGGTCGTGCCGCGGGACGGCTGCGCACCGGACAAGGACACCATCAACGCCTACCTTGCCGCCAGGGTCGCGAAGTGGTGGCTGCCCGACGACGTGGTGTTGGTCGACGAGCTGCCGCTCACCGCCACGGGCAAGATTCAGAAGTCGCGCCTGCGCGAGATGTTCCAGGACTACCGGCTGCCGGACGCCTGAACGGCTTTTCCCGCCACACTCCCGCCCGCGCCTCACGCCGGCCCGAGGGACAGGATCGATGTGGGGCTGGTGCGAAACACCCGCGGCGCAATTTCCGTCCAGGATTCATAGCAATTATCCGGGCTCAAGTGGGATTCGCCGGGATCAGGTGGGATTGATGGGTATAGGCGGGCTTCGGCAGGGTTCCACGGGTCCACCGGCACCGACGTGACGGTGCGGGGAGCAGGCGGGGGTGGCGGGGGCCTGCCCTCCACCTCCGCGCGGATGATGGCGACCGCCTCCGGCGAGAGCCCGCCCTGGCGCTTGGCGCTGTCTGCGTCGTTCGCCGCCTTCTTTGCCGCCCGCTCCCGGTCTTTGCGGAGCTTGTCGGTGCCTTCGATGCGCTTGAGGGTGAGGGCGAGGCGGGCGAGCTCCTCCGTCGACACGGGCTCTTCCCGCGCGCTGAGACGAGCCATGGTGGCGAGCGCCATGGTCCGCAGGGTCTCGATCAGGATGAGCCCCGCCTGGCCCTCCGGGCGCTCTCCGAGCGCGTCCATCCACGCCTTGATGGTGCGGTCGGTCTCCTGCTGCTGGCAGATCAGGTCGCGCATGTTCTTGGCGTAGCGGCCGACGGCCGAGCGCGAGCATGTCTCGCCTTGGGCCCGGATGCGGGCGGTGATCTCGTCGATGGTGGCGCCGTCCGCGATGGCCTGATCGACAGCCTCGCGAAGCTTGGCCGGCAGGCGGTCGATGGAGGAGCGGCCGAACGTCCCGGCCGTTGTGCTCTTTGGGGGTTCGTTTTGCATGGCGTGGCTGTGCTCGCGGGTGGTGTGGTGGCTCATCCCGCGATGCTGCCCCGCGCCGCCCCTTCCTGTGCACCGCACCATGGTCCGGGGCACGCTACCGGCAACCGACGAAGCGTTTGCCCTGATGGGACCGGGCTGCGAAGCAGCCCGGACGGCGCGAATGCGCCGCGCGCGAAGCGCGGAGCCAAGCGAACGGAGTTCGCGCCCGCCGTTGAGGGAAATGAAAATACGAGCGCCCGGCGATTGAGGGAAATGAATAAGTTGGGAGGGGGACAGGGGGAGGTGGGGTCGCAAAGGCCTCGCCTACTGCGCCGACATCGTCTCGATGAGGTAACGGTCGAGCTCGACGACAAGCGCCAGGTCGTCGCGCTCCAGGGCCTCGCGCGCGGCGGGTGTCATCAGGAGGGCGCGGCACGGCACCTCTGCGATCACCGGCGTCCGCGACACATGCGGTGCGAGCGCAGCGCCGGCGACAAGCGCATCGCCAGGGCCGTACTCTTCCACCCTTGAGCCGGTGTCGTCCTCGCGGGCGACGGCCCGGCCCTCGGTCACGAGGAGCATGCCGTCCATCACCTCGTCACGTGCCACCATGATCTCGCCGGCCTCAAAGCTGCGGGTCTCCAGCCAGGGCGCAAGCCGGTGCACGAGCGCCTCGAAGCGGGACTGCCTGTCGAGGTCGCGCATGGCGTGATCGAAGGACAATCCGAACAGCTCCTCCCGCGCCTCGTCCGAGCCGCCGTGCTGGCGATCCCACTCGGCGATGACGAGGTCCTCGCAGCGTTCCAACGCACGGTCGAGATCCTCGACCAGGATCAGCGAGTCCCGCAAGGGGGCAGGCAGGCCGCGATGCAGGATGGAGCGGACGTGCTCGGCCGCGGCGCTGAGCACGATTCGCGTGCCCCGCGCGTGCGCAGCCCGGACCGCGCGGCTCATGACATTTGCGGCCGAGCTGTCGAAGCCCGAGACCTGTGCGAAGTCCAGCAACACGCACAGGGGAGGCGGTTCGGCCTTGAGCACTCGATTGAGACGGTCGCCGATGGCGGCGGCATTGCCGAAAATGACGTAGCCGCGCAGCCGATAGACCTGCACCCGCTCGGCCCAATGGCGGAGAATGGCGTTGTGGGTGGCGGAACGGGTCCTTTTGCTGCGCTGCTGGCGCAGCGTGAAGGCTTCATCGACGACGCTCACCTTGCTGAAGCGCACGACGAAGAAGACCACGGCCGCCGCGAGCCCCACGGCCACGCCTTCCAGGAACCCGACGAAGACGATGACGAGCGAGACCGCGAGGACGATGCCGTAATCCAGCCACGGCAGCGTCTTGCGGTTGGAGACCAGCACTTCGTAGGGCAGGTTGAGTCCGACGAACAGCACGAGACCGCCGAGCACCGGCGTCGGAATCAGCGCCAGGACGTCGCCGCCGACGAACAGAATCAGGCCGACGATGAGCGCGACCGTGACCCCCGTCAGCCGGGTCTCGGCCCCGGTTGCATGGCTGACCGCGGAGTTGGGGATCGAGTTGCAGCCGGGGGCGCTGCCGCCGAGTCCGGCCAACAGGCTGGAGACGCCTTCCGCACGGAACTCCCTGTTCAGGTCGATCTGGACGCCGCTGATCAGCTCCAGCCCGCCCGCACAGAACACAAGGCTGATGAGGGCGACCAGCATCACGGCCAGGATTCCGGGAAGCTGAGACGTCACCACACCCCAGTCCACAAGAGCGAGATCGCTCAACCCGATGGGAGGCCAGGCGGACCCCGCCGGGATACCCACGAACAGGATGCCCGCCGCAGTGGCTTCCGCGAGCGGTATGTCGAGTGCGAAGAGCGTTGCGTGGCAGACCCCGATCGCGACCACTGCCGATCCGGGCAGGATGAGATAGTGGGGCCGGACCTTGGCGACGACGAGCAGCAGGACACCATAGAACACGGCTGGCGCCCACTTCTGGATCGTGTCGATCTCGGCCAGCGTGGGCAGCGTCTCCCACGTCATCGTGATTCCGCTCGCCACCGCGACGCTGCTCTTGACCAGGAACCAGCCGAGCCCCGCAAGAAACCCGCCAACCAGGGGGTAGGGCATGAAGCGGAACAGACGGGCGAGCCCGAACCACCCGATGAGCAGGTAGCAGATCGCCGTCGCCACGGTCGACAGGCCGACGATGACGATCATCGTCGCGAACACCGCCTCGCCGCTGGCGGAGACCATGACGGCGGCGACCGCAGCGCCGATCGTCAGCAGCACCGCGGCCGGCGCGAAGTGGGGGACGGAGATCGTGCCCTTGTAGGTGCAGGCCAGCGCCGTGAGAAAGCACATGACGAGCGTGCCGAACAGGATCGCACCCGTGCCCTGGGGGACGAGCGGGGAGAGTGGCCCCGAGAAGATGATGGAGGCGATGGCGGCTTCGCCGACCAGCACGATCACAGCGATGATGAGGCCTGTGGATAGCGCAGTCGGCAGCATGGCCGAGCCGGCATCGGCCCGCAGCTCCGATGCGAGTGCGCGAACCGCGGACGCGATTCGTGTCGTCATCGGACCATTGTGGCGGAATACGAGCCGGGTGCCGAACGGGAAAGGGGCGCTCAGCTATACCAGGCGGGCGCGGTGTCGTATCCCGCGAAGGCGTCTGCGTCGTGGCCGACGAAGATTTCAGCGTCGCGTTCGACCGCCACGTTCTTGAGCCGCTTCATCGAGGCGACCGCCTTCACCGGGTCCAGGTGGAAGCTCGGGATGATCTCCTGCTCCAGCCCCTTGCGGGTGTAGGCGGCGTCGGCGGTGAACAGCATGGGCCGCCGGCCGGCGAGCTCGACCAGAAGGCTGTAGTGCCCGGCGGTGTGGCCAGGCGTCTCGATCAGGTGGAGGCCCTTGGCGATCTCCTGGTCGCCGCTGATAAGCTCGACCCTGGGCGTCCAGATATCGCTCTCGGGATCGTCCGGCACCGCGCGGCCTTCCTTCGCGAGCCGTTCGCGGTAGAGATCGGCGTGGAAGCGCATGTCGGAATAGCCCAGCATCTCGAACGGCGCCGGGGACGCGCACTGGGCGAATTCGAGCGCGTGGCAGACCGTGCAGGCCTCGCGCAGGTGACGGTTCCCGCCGCAGTGGTCGAAGTGGTAGTGCGAGTTGACGACGTAATCGATGTCTTGGGCCCGGTAGCCCGCGAGCGCCAGCGCGCCGACGAGGGTCTGCGCCTCCGACTGGATCGGCTTCTCGAAGGGCAGCACGGCGTTGACGTGGTCGCAGTCGAAGCCGGTGTCGAAGAGGTAGAGGCCGTCAGCGTGGTCGATCAGCACGCTGTAGACGGGGAAGCGCACCTCGCCCGCCGGCCCGCGGTTCCAGTATATGTGGAAGCCGTCGATCACCAGCGTGCCGCCGTCCAGGATGAAGACCCGCGTCTCTTTCATCGCCTCGCTCCCTGTGCCCGCGCCAGTCTAGCGCTGCCCGCGCACGTAGGGCAGGCCGAGCGCCGCCGGCAGGCTCGCGCGCCGGGCGAACAGCACCAGCACGATCATCACCATGAGGAAGGGCAGCATCTGCACCACGTCCGTGGGCACGTTGACGCCGCCCACCTGCAACGCGGTGGTGAGCGAAAGGCTCGCGCCGAAGAGGAAGGCCCCGATCAGCACCCAGATGGGGCGCCCGCGCGCCAGCATCGCCAGCACGATGGCGATGAAGCCCGCGCCCCCGGTCATGAAGGGCACGAAGATGCCTGCGCCGATCATCGCCATATAGGCGCCACCCATTCCCGCCATGACGCCGGTGAAGAGCACCGACCAGGTGCGGGTCGCGGTCACGCTGATTCCGGCCGCGTCCAGCGCATCGGGCTTGTCGCCGGCGGCCTGCAGGTTGAGCCCGACATGGGTGTTGCGGAAGAGATAGGCGAGGACCAGCACGAGGAAGACCGCGATGTAGACCATCGGGTGCCGGGCGAAGAGGCTCGGTCCGATGATCGGAATCTCGCTCAGCCCCGGAATGTCCAGGGTCTCGACCCGCGGCAGGCGCGGGTAGGTGCGGCTGAACTGCACGTGGTGGAGGAGGGCGGTGATGCCGTCCGCGCCGAGGGTGAGCGCGATCCCGATCACGATCTGGTTGAGGCCAAGCCGCACGCAGAAGAGCGCCATCAACATGGCCATCACCAGGCCCGCGGCGGCGCCCGCGAGGAAGCCGAGCCAGAGCGAGTTCGTGCCGAAGGCGGTGGCGAAGCCGGCGTAGGCGCCGAACAGCATCATCCCCTCGATGCCGATGTTGAGCACGCCTGCCTTCTCCGAGACCTGCTCGCCGAGCCCCGCCAGCAGCAGCGGCACGCCGGCCGCGACCGCGCCCGCGATCAGCGAGATCAGGAAGGCGTCGCTGAGCAGGCCCTGCGACATGACCGGTCAGTCCCGTGCCGCCATCTGGCGGCGCTGGCCGAGCCATTCGGTGAGCGCCAGGAAGATCAGCATCAGCGCCACCAGCACCAGGATGAAGTAGTTAGGGAGCCCCGCTTTGCGCGAGGCGGTTTCGCCGCCGATGGAGAGCACGGCGAAGAAGAAGACGAAGCCGATCACGGCGATGCCGTTGAAGCGGGCGAGAAAGACCAAGGGGATGATCATCAGGCCGTAGGCCGGGTTCCAATCGGCCCGCACGTTGCCCCAGACGCCGAGAATCTCGACCGAGCCGGCGAGCCCGGCGAGGCCGGCGCTCAGCGCGAACACCGCGACCATCAGCGCGCCGAGCGGGAGCCCCACGTGCACCGCCGCGCGCGGATTCGCGCCCACGAGCCGCAGCCGCAGGCCGAACGACGTCCGTGTCATCAGCCAGTGGATGAACAGGATCACCGCGAGGCCCACGATCACGCCCACGTTGATCGTGCTGCCGAAGAGGCGCGGCAGGCGGTCGTCAGTCGCCAGCGTCTCGGTCTGCGGCACCGTGGTGGTGGGGTCGTCGAAGGGGAGCTTGATAAGCACGTTCGCCGCGCTGATCCCCAAGAAACTCATCATCAGCGTGGTCACGATCTCGTTGACCCCGTAATAGGCCTTGAGCAGCGCCGGCAGCAGCGACCAGACGGCGCCCACGGCCATCGCCACCAGCATCACCAGCGGCAGCACGAGCCAGACCGGTAGCACAGTGACCAGCGCCGGCGCGAGCGCGGCTGAGATCACCGCGGCCAGCAGGAACTGCCCGTCGACACCGAGGTTCCAGAGGCCGGCACGGAAGGCGACGATCAGGCTCGCGCCGAGCAGCAGCAGCGGCGCGCAGCGGGTGATCGTGTCCTGCAGCCCGATCCAGCTCAGCAGGCCGCGTCGAACGATGTGGTAGTAGAAGGCGCCAGGATCGGCGCCGAGCACCAGCAGGATCAGGGCGCCGACGCCGAGCGCGAGCACGATGGGCAGCAGCGCCGCCGCAACCGGCGTGGCCCAGCGGCGCAACGCGGTCGCGCCGGGGGCGAGCCGTTCCTCATGTGCGGTCGGCGCGTGTGTCATCGCGCGATCACGCCTGAGCGCCGACCCCGATCATGAGCTCGCCGACTCGGCGCGCCGCATCGCCGTCGTTCTCCACGATGCCGACCAGGCGGCCGTCGAGCATGACCCCGATGCGGTCCGAGAGCTCCAGAATCTCGTCGAGGTCGGTCGAGATCAAAATCGTCGCGACGCCCGCATCGGCGTTCTCGCAAATCGCACGGCGGGCGCGGCGGATGTTGTTCAGATCGAGCCCATACGTCGGCTTGTTGTAGATCACCGCCATCGGCTGGGCGTCGAGCTCGCGAGCGAGCAGCGCCTTCTGTACGTTGCCGCCGGAGAGATGCCCCAGCGGGGTCTCGGGGCCCGGTACGCGCACGTCGTGCTCGGCGATGAGCGTGCGCGCGTGGCGCTCCACCTCGGCATTGCGGATGATGCCGTGGCGCCAGAACGGCTCGTCGCCGATCCGCTTCAGCAGCAGATTGAGGCCGACGGGGAAGGCGGAGACGGTGCCCTCGCCGAGCCGGTCGTCGGTGACGTAGCGGAGCCCCGCATGCTGGCGCTGACGCACGCTCAGCCCCTCGATGGATGCGCCGTCGAGCACGATGCGGCCGGCATCCGCGTGACGCTGCCCGGCGATCGCCTCGGCGAGCTGTTTCTGGCCGTTGCCGTCGACGCCCGCAATCCCGAAGATTTCGCGTTCCCGCACGGCGAAGCTCACGCCCGCATCGTCGGAAGCTGTCGGGCTGTCGGCGGGCCGCAAGCCCTCCACCGCGATCACCACCTGCTCGCCCGGCGCGGCCTCGCGCTGGGCGCGGCTCCGTTCCGGCACGGTGCCGTCGGCGGCGGCGCCGAACATGAGATCGACGATGTGGTCGATGGCCTCCTGCGGCGCGAGCTCGCCGAGGGTCTCCGGTGGAAGCTCGCCCACCTTGCGGCCCTGCCTCAGCACCGAGACCCGGTCGCCGAAACGCACCGCCTCGTGCAGCTTGTGGGTGATGAAGAGCACCGCGATGCCGGCGTCCCGCAGCCGCCCGATCACCCGGCCAAGGTCCTCGACGCCTTGTGGCGTGAGCATGGAGGTCGCCTCGTCCAGGATCAGGACGCTCTCGCCCCGCCACAGCGCCTTGACGATCTCGACGAGCTGCTGCTGGCCGAGCGAGAGCGAGCCGAGCGGCGCGTCCTCCGGCAGCGCGATGCCGAGCAGGCCGGCGATCTCGCTCAGCCTCGCGCGGGTCGCGGCCCGGTTCATGGGCGCGCGCCAGGAGGACCCCAGCATCAGGTTCTCAAGCACGGTGAGCGTCGGCACCAAGGTGGGGTGCTGGTAGACGGTGCCGATGCCGAGATCGAGCGCGGTGCGCGGGCTCGCGATCCGGATCTCGCGGCCGCGAATCTCGATGGTTCCCAAATCCGGCCGCTGCATCCCGGAGAGGATCGAGATCAGCGTCGACTTGCCGGCGCCGTTCTCGCCCAGCAGTGCGTGAACCTCCGCCGGATAGACGGCGAGCGAGACCGCGTCGTTGGCGACGACTCCGGGGAAACGCTTAGTGATGTCCCGCAGCGCGACGATCGGCGCGGCCGTACTCGCGACGGGATCAAGGGAGCGGGAGGCCATGGTCAGGCCACCTTGCTACCAGTCAGGTTGGGCGGCACTGAGTCGGCCGCCGGGAAAGGGCAGGCGTGCCCGGCGCGCGGTGCTCTTGCGCCGCCGGGCGTCGCCTGCGTTCTCTGCGTGCGCTACTCAGCCGCGTCCACCGACGACATCAGAGCGCGTACCTCCGTGGCCTCCCAGATCGCGGGCACGTCGATCTCGCCCGCGATGATCTGGGCGCGGACGTCCATCAGTCCCGCCCACATCTCGTCGGAGATGTGCGCCGTCCGCAGAAGCTGCACCGAATCGTCGGCCAACTGGATGGCGTAGCCGACGGTGCCGAACGTTCCGCTCTTCAAGTCCTCGACCATCGCGGAGTAGACCGGCACCATGTTCCAGACCACTGACGAGAGCAGGTGGCCCTTGTCGATCTCGCTCTTGTCGCCGATCACGTCGATGAACAGCACCTTACCGCCGTCGGCCGCAGGCACCGTCTCCACCGCCTGGAGCATGCCGAAGGTGGAGCCGTCGCCCTGGCCGAACACGATGTCGGCGCCGGCGGCGATCACCGATTCCGTGACCCGCTTGCCGCCTGCGGCGTCGGCGTAGGCCGCAGGTCCGATTACCGCGTAGAGCAGGTTCACGTCTGGGTTGGCGGCGCGTGCGCCCATGGCGAAGCCGGCGGACTGCGAGTTCCACGACGGCGGCTCGCCGGAGACGACGATGCCGAGCGTGCCGGTGCGCGAGAGCTGAGCCGCCAGCATGCCGGCCATGTAGGCGCCGTCATGCCCACTCAACGTGTAGTCGGCGACCAGACCCGGCACCATGTCTTCAGGCCTGTCCACGATCGCGACCGCAACCCCGGTTTCGGCGGCGATCTCGGGCGCTGCGGTGTTGTAGCCGCTGGCGTGGGCGATCATCAGGTCGGCGCCTTCGGCCGCGAGCTCGCGCAGCGTCGGCCGCACGTCGCCGTAGCCGAGGCCTTCGGCCGAGATGACCTCGAGCCCCATGGCCTCGCCGACCGCCCGTGTCGCGTCGACGCCCTGCTGGTTCCAGCCGAAGTCGGTGCCCTGCTCAGGCACCAGGACCGCAATCGTGTCGATCTCCTGCGCCTGCGCACCGGTGATCACCGCGGCCAGACCGATCGCTGCGAGCGCCGATACGGCCATTCTGTGCAACTTGGGTGTCATGGTCGGTTCTCCCCTTGCTACGGTGATTTGGGCCTCCGCCGCGCCAAACTGCGACGGAGGCCCGTTCGTTCCCGGCACCGGGCGGGCGACCGCGCGCCCGGCCCTGGATACGGTTACAGAAGCTCCATATCGCTCAGCAGCTTCTGGATCGCCGGCTCGTTCATGTTCTCCAGCGTCACCACCGCCGCCGGAATGGCCACGACGCGCGGCTCGATCGTCTCGCCCTTGATGATCTTGTCCAAGGTGTAGACGCCGTCATAGCCCATCTTGAACGGGTCCTGCAGGACGAGCGCGTCGATATAGCCCTCCTTGAACAGCTCGAACTCTTCGGCCGAGCTGTCGAAGGCGACGATGCGGAGATCGAGTTCCCTCTGCTTGGAAAGCTGACCCGCGCCGGTGCCGGCGCCGTCGCACGCGCCATAGAAGCCGACGAGATCGGGATTGCCGGTGTGCATGTCGGTGGCGATGTTCAGCGCCTTGGCCGGCTTGCATTCCGAGTACTGCACCGGCAGCACCTCGATGTCGGGATAGTTCTTCATCTCCTCGACGAAGCCGTTCTCGCGCTCGTACCCGGTCTGGGAGCCGGCGGTAATGCCGATGTCGCCGACCTTGCCCTTGCCGCCGATCAGCCCCGCCAGGTGCTTGGCTGCGGCCCTGGCGGCGCCGATGTTGTCGGTGGCGATGTAGGCGAGCGAGGTGTCGGGGTCGATGCCGGAATCGACCGTGATCACCGGCACGCCGGCCTCGATGGCCTTGGTCACCGGGTCGGACAGTGCCTTGGCATCGGTCGCGGCGATGAGGATGCCGTCGATCCTGCGCGTCACCATGTCGTTGACCAGGTTGATCTGGCCCGCGATCTGTGTCTGGTCCTGGGTGCCGACATAGAGGACCTCGTAGCCGAGCTCAGCGCCGGCCTTCTCCGCGCCCCGCTTGATGGCAAGCCAGAACGACGAATCGGTCGATTTCGGGATCCAGGCCAAGGTCTTGTCCGCCGCGAACGCGTCGGAGCCAAGGCCTGCCGCCGTCACTGCAGCGATAACGGCGGCCGCGGCCACCGCGCGTAAAGACCTGATGATGGAAACGCGCAATTTCATGGTTTCTCCTCCTATTACGGCACACGCGCCGTTGCCCGGCGCGTGGCCTCGTTATTGTTCTCCACCGCGCCTCAGACGCCGCCAATTGTCGATGTAGACGGCGGCGATGAGGATAGCACCGATGGCGACTAGCTGCCAGAAGGCGTAGACGCCGAGCACGTTCAGCCCGTTGCGCAGCGTGGCGATGATGAGCGCCCCGATCCACGACGCGATCAGGCTGCCCTGGCCGCCGAAGAGGCTGGTGCCGCCGATCACCACGGCAGCGATCGAGTCGAGCTCGTAGCCCACCCCGCCCGCCGGCTGGCCGCTGCCGATGCGCGAGGCTTCGGTGAGCCCCGCGATGCCGGCGGTGACGCCGCTCAGGCCGTAGATGAGGATCAGGTAGAGCGGGACGTTGACGCCCGAGACCTTGGTCGCCTGCTCGTTGCTCCCGATCGAGACGGTGTAGCGGCCGAGCCGGGTGCGGAGCAGCACGAACACGCCGACCGCGTAGAGCCCGAGCGTGGCGATCGTCGGCACCGGCACCACCCCCCAGAGGCGGCCCTGACCGAGGATTTCGAAGCCCTCCGCCACCCTGAAGATGGGAATGCCCTCGGTGATGATGAGCGCGTAGCCGCGGGCGATCCCCATCATGCCGAGCGTCGCGACGAAGGGCGGGATGCGGAGATAACCAACCGCGACACCGTTGGCCGCGCCGAAGAAGGCGCCGACAACGATCCCGGCGATGACGCCGGCGCCGAGGCCGTATCCCGCATCCATCACCATGGTGGACGTGACCGCAGAGGCGGCGAGGATCGCGCCGACCGAGAGATCGATCCCCTTCGAGAGGATGACAAAGGTCTGCCCCACCGCGATCAGCGCGATCACGGCGGCCTGGACCGTGATCTCGAACAGGTTGCTGACGGTGAAGAAGTAGGGCGAGAGCTGCGACAGGATCAGCCACAGCAGGAGCAGGATACCGGCGGTGAAGACCGTGGGGTTTTCGATGATCGCGCGTTCCGCCGCGCCAAGGAGACGCCCGGCCGGCGATTTCGGGTCCAAGCCCAGGAAGCGGGTCGTCAGGTCGGGACGAGCCAAACCATGCCCTCGCGCAACGTACCGGGCTCGACTCTAGGCAAGTGCGCGGAGGGGCGCAATTTCGGCCCCATCAGAGCACGGCGGTGCGCTGCGATCCCGCCCAGTCTCCCCGCCCGCCTACTTGTCTCGTCATGCCCGGCCCCCGGATCAAGTCCGGGGGTGTTCCGGGCATCTGTCTCAGCCGGATTTGTCGAAGCCTGGGCAAATACGTGGATGGCCGGGACGAGCCCGGCCATGACGTGAATTGGGGTGCCTTGTCAGTGAAACTTCTCGATCGGGGCACCGGCGTGGCCCGGCGCACGAGCTACCGCTGGAGAACAAGCGCCCCTACAGCGTCGCGCTCAGCGCCTTCGCCTCCTCGATCTCTTCGGCGGTCATCAGCGCCGCGACGGACTCGAGGATCAGCTGGGCATTCGGGCTCTTCTTCTCGGCCGCCCGGTGAAGCCAGGCGTAGGCGCGCACGAGGTCGCGGGGGACCTCGCTGCCGCGCGCATACATCGTGCCGAGCAGGATCTGCGCCTCGGTCAACCCGGCGCTGGCCGCCTGCTCGTACCAGGGCACTGCGTCAGCGGGCTCGCCCTTGATCTGATAGGCCATGCCGAGCGCGTAGGCCGCCTGAAAATTGCCGGCTTCGGCCAGCGGCTGCCATTCGCCGATGGCCGTCTCGTAATCGCCGGCCGTGTACGCCTGCCAGCCCGCCTGCATGTCCGCCCGCGCGGGGACGGATGCATGCACGAGCGCCAGCGACAGAAGCAGACCTGCCGCGAGCCCCAACGCCCCGCCGGCGCGCCGGCGGTGCAGCCCGGAAGACATGCAGAATCCTGCGGGTTCTATTTGATCTTCGCTTCCTTGAAGACCACGTGCTTGCGGGCGACGGGGTCGAACTTGCGGAGCGAAAGCTTCTCGGTCTGGGTGCGCGGGTTCTTGCGTGTCGTGTAGTAGAACCCCGTACCCGCCGAGCTGACGAGCTTGATCAGGATACTGTTGGCCTTGGCCATTGGTTATGCTCGGCTATTTGGTGTCGCGGACGCGGCGACATTACCGCGCGGTTCCAAACTGTCAAGCGGCGGGACGAAGGGGCCGCCCCGCCGCCCGGTCGGGATCACTCTGCCGCTTGAGAGCCCTCGAGCAGCACGAGGTCGCCGTGCTCGTCGAGGCCGATGCCGTAGCGCCGCCCCTCCTCGATGGTCTCCTCGGGCCAGTGCACCTTGCCCGGATCGGTGCCGCCCACCACCGCCAGCATGAGCGCCGTCTCGTCGCCTGCGTTGCGGAAGCCCCGGCTCGCGCCGATGGGGACCGAGACGGTGTCATAGGGCTCCAGCACCACCTCGTGCCGCTGGCCGTCGCTGTTCTGCCAGTAGATGCCCCACTTGCCGGTCAGCGGAATGAACACCTCGTTGGTCTCGTGAATGTGCAGCGAGGCGCCCTTGCCGGGCTCGGCCTTGATCAGGCCGACATTGAAGTCGCGGTTGTCGATGATCGGGGGCTTGAGCTCTTTGTCCTCGACCACGCCGCGGCCGATGATGTTGTAGATGTCGCGCTCGTAGCCCGGAATGAGCGCATCGACGAACGCGTGGGCGCTCGACTTCAGGTCCTTGTAGCGGGCGACTCGCTCGCTCTCCATGTACTCGGGGCTGACATCGATCCGTTCCATGGCGAAGCTCCTGCTGCTGTCATGCACCTCTAGAGGCCGGCTCGGCCGGCGTCCCGGCTCCCGTGGCGGGTCGTCGTAAACGGGTGTGTGCCCGCCTCCTCAGTAAAGTTCGGTGCGATAGTTCTCCTCGACGAACTCGTCGGTCTCCTTGACCGTCTCCTCCGAAGGCGGCTCCTCCGGCGGCGCCGTCTGCTCCAGGATGATACGGCCCAGTGACGGCATCTCGCGGCGGTTCTGCCTGCTCTCTTCGTCCCAGAGCCGCGAGCGCTTGAACGCCTTGGCGCAGTGCAGGAAGGCTTCTTGGACCTCGACCTTGATGCCGACCTTCGGCTCCTTGCCTTTGACCACGGTTGCCTGGGCCAGCGCCTCGTCGCGGATGATCGTTGCCTTGCCGTTCACCCGCAGCGTGTCGTCGAAGCCGGGGACCAGAAACAGCAGGCCGACGTTCGGGTTCTCGATGATGTTGGTCATCGTGTCGAGCCGGTTGTTGCCGGGCCGGTCCGGGATGAAGAGCGTGTTGTCGTCGAGCACCTGAACGAAGCCCGGTGGGTCGCCGCGCGGCGAGACGTCGGCGCGGCCGCTTTCGCCGCTGGTGCCGATGCAGAGAAACGGCGAGCGGCTGATGAAATCCTTGCAGTGCTTGTCCAACGAGGGGATGCACTTCTTCACCGAGATTTCCATGGTCTCGCCCATGGTCTCGCGCAGGTCGTCTTCCTGCTCGAAAACGCGTGTCTCTCCGGTGTCGTCCATCGCGCCCGGCTCCCAGTCCATTCGCTAGAATCCTTGGAGTCTAGCAAAGTGCGCCCCGTCGGGCCATCGCTCGCTGTCCCGACGTCCCCGCATGGCCGCAGCGCGTGACCGCGGCGGCGCCCTGTGGCATCTATCGAGTGTTCGCGCTGTCCATCGATTCGTTAGGACCCTGCCATGAGCCACGCCGATTTCGTCCACCTCAGGGTCCGCACCGCCTATTCGCTGCTGGAGGGCGCGATCAGGCTCGACGAGCTGGTCGAGACCTGCCGCGACTGGCGGATGCCCGCCTGCGCCATCGCCGACCGCGGCAACATGTTCGGCGCCCTGGCCTTCTCGGAGGCCTGCAGCGGGGCCGGCGTGCAGCCCATCGTCGGCTGCGACCTCGCGATCGGCACGCGCACCGAGCAACCCGGCCAGCAGAGCCGTGAGGCATCGTGGCTCCTGCTGCTTGCCCAGGACGAGACCGGCTACCGAAACCTGACCGCGCTGACCAGCGACGCCTACCTGCAGGACGGCGCCGGCGGGCAGCCTCTTGTTACCCTGGACGAGCTGGCGGTGCGGGCGGAGGGTCTGCTGGCGCTCACCGGCGGCCCCGCCGGGCCGGTCGGGCGTCTGCTCATCGACGGTCAGGTCAAGGCCGCGCGCGCGCTGTTGGAGCAGCTCGGCGAGATCTTTCCCGCCCGGCTCTATGTCGAGCTCATGCGCCACGGTCTGCCGGAGGAGGAGCAGATCGAGGCGCGGCTGATCGCGCTCGCCGATGAACTCGACATGCCGCTGGTCGCGACCAACGACGCCTATTTCCTGCGCGAAGAAACATACGAGGCCCATGACGCGCTTCTCTGCATCGCCCAGAACAGCCATGTCGAGGACGAGAACCGGCGCCGGCTCACCCCGCAGCACCGCTTCCGCCCGGCAGACGAGATGCGAGCGCTCTTCGCCGACCTGCCGGAGGCCGTCGACAACACCCTGGTCGTCGCCCGGCGCTGCGCCGTCATGGCACCGACGCGGAAGCCGATCCTGCCGGTCTTTTCCACCGCCGGCGACGCGAGCGAGGCCGACGCCCTGCGCGCCCAGGCCGAGGCGGGGCTGGAGCGCCGCCTGGAAGCGCAGGTCTACAGCGCGGACATGGACGATGCGGCACGCAAGGCAGCGGCGGCGCCCTATCGCGAGCGCCTCGGCTACGAGCTCGGCGTCATCATCGAGATGCAGTTCGCGGGCTACTTCCTCATCGTCGCCGATATCGTGCGCTGGGCGCGGGGCGAGGGGATTCCGGTCGGCCCCGGCCGGGGCTCGGGCGCGGGCTCCGTGGTGGCCTGGAGCCTCACCATCACCGATCTCGACCCGCTCCGCTTCGGTCTCCTGTTCGAGCGCTTTCTCAATCCCGAGCGGGTGTCGATGCCTGACTTCGACATCGACTTCTGCCCCGAGCGCCGCGACGAGGTGATCGACTACGTCTGCCGGCGCTACGGCAAGGACCGCGTCGCCCAGATCATCACCTTCGGCAAGCTCCAGGCCCGCGCGGTGCTCCGCGATGTCGGCCGCGTGCTCGGCCTCAGCTACGGCCGGGTCGACCGGCTCTGCAAGCTGGTCCCCTACAACCCCGCCAACCCGGTGACCCTGCAGCAGGCGCTGGACAACGAACCCTGGCTCAAGGCCGAGCGCGACGAAGATGCGGCCGTCGCGCGCCTGATCGAGATCTCGCTCCAGCTCGAAGGGCTGTACCGCCACGCCTCGACTCACGCCGCGGGCATCGTGATCGGCGATAGGCCGCTCAGCGAACTCGTGCCTCTCTATCGCGACCCGCGCTCCGAGATGCCGGCGACCCAGTTCTCGATGAAGTACGCCGAGATGTCCGGGCTGGTGAAGTTCGACCTGCTGGGTCTCAAGACGCTCACCGTGCTCGATCATGCGAGCGCGATGCTGCACGAGGCCGACGTCGAGATCGATATCGATGCGCTCCCGCTCGACGATCGGAAGACCTACGAGATGCTGGGCAGCGGCGCCGCCATGGGGGTGTTCCAGCTGGAAAGTGCCGGCATGAGGGACGCGCTGCGCAACCTCAAGCCCGATAGCATCGAGGACATCATCGCCCTCGTCGCGCTCTACCGCCCAGGCCCGATGGACAACATTCCCCGCTACATCGCCTGCAAGCACGGCAAGGAGAAGCCGGACTATCTGCACCCCATGCTGACCGGTCTGCTGGAGGAGACTTTTGGCGTCATCATCTACCAGGAGCAGGTGATGGAGATCGCCAAGGTGCTCGCCGGCTACAGTCTGGGCTCCGCCGACCTGCTGCGCCGCGCCATGGGCAAGAAGATCAAGGCGGAGATGGACGCCCAGCGGGAGACCTTCGTGAACGGCGCCCTTGCCAACGAGGTCGCCCGCAATGATGCGACCCGCATCTTCGAGCTGGTGGCGAAGTTCGCGGGCTACGGCTTCAACAAGTCCCACGCCGCGGCCTACGCGCTGGTCGCTTACCAGACCGCGTATCTCAAGGCCAACCACCCGGTCGAGTTCATGGCCGCCTCGATGAGCCTGGAGATCAACAACACCGACCGGCTGGAATTGTTCCGCCGGGAGCTGGAGCGGCTCGGAATTCCCCTGCTGCCGCCGGATATCAACGCCTCGCGGGCGACCTTCTCGGTCGAGAGCCAGGCCGACGGCACCAAGGCAATCCGCTACGCCCTCGGCGCGATCAGGAACGTCGGCGTGCAGGCGATGACGGCGCTGGCCGATGAGCGGACGGCCAACGGGCCGTTTGCCGATCCCTTCGACCTCGCCGGTCGGGTCGATCCGCATCAGATCAACCGCCGCCAGATCGAGAATCTGGCCAAGGCCGGCGCCTTCGACAGCCTCACGTCGAACCGCAAGCAGATGGCGGACGGTGCCGAGGTCCTTCTGGCCTATTCGGGACAGGCCAAGGCTTCGCGTTCGCAGGCCTCGCTCTTCGACGAGGCCGATGCGACGCTCGCGCCCAGGCCGCGCCTGCCAGAGCAGGAGGATTGGGACGAAAACGAGAGGCTCGCCGCCGAGCAGGAAGCGGTCGGCTTCTATCTCTCCGCCCATCCTCTCGATTCCTACCAGGACGCGCTGAAGGGCCTCTCGGTCACGTCCGCCGCCGAGGTGGCGCAGCAGGTGGCGCGGGGTATCACGCGCTTCCGCCTCGCTGGCATGGTGCTGAACGTCAGGGAGCGCGGGCCGGGCTCGCGGCGCTACGCCTTCATCCAGCTATCCGACCCGAGCGGCAGCTTCGAGGTGGCCGCTTTCCGCGAGACCTACGGCGAGGGCCGCGATGTGCTTGAGCCCGGCAAGCCGGTGCTGGTGACCGCGCAGGCCCGCATCGAGGGCGAGGAGGTCAAGCTCTCCGCTCAGAGTTTCGACGATCTGGAGGCGCGGCTTTCGCGAAATCTCACGGGTCTCGCGGTCTTCGTGCACGATCCGGCCGCGCTGGAGCCGCTGGGCGCGATGCTCGCCAACCGTCCTGCGGGCGGCGGGCGAATCGCGCTCTTCGTCGAGACCGGCGGGGAGGGCACGGTGGAGGTCGAGCTGCCCGAATCCTACGCGCTCAGCCCTACTCTCGGTGGTGAGATCGGCGCGCTTGCCGGGGTCACGACCGTCCAGGAGCTCTCGGCGGCGCGGGCCGGCTAAAGGCCGGTTCAGGCCTTGCGCGCCGGGGGCGCCGGCGCTATCAAGCGCCCACCTGCGTAGAGCAGGAATTCACACGCGGAAGACGGCACTCTCGGAGAGCGTGCCGATCCGGTGCCCGGCCCAGCCGGGGCATGATCCGCGGAGGAGGAACCGGAGAAAGGACGGCCAATGGCTTTGCCAGAATTCACCATGCGCCAGCTGCTCGAAGCCGGCGTGCATTTCGGGCACCAGACCCGGCGTTGGAACCCGAAGATGCGCCCCTATCTGTTCGGCGCGCGCAACGGCGTTCACGTCATCGATCTCGAACAGACCGTGCCGCTGCTTCATCAGGCGCTGGTTTCCCTGCGCGACGTGGCTGCCGGGGGTGGGCGAATCCTGTTCGTCGGCACCAAGCGGCAGGCCTCGCGCCCGATCGCGGAGACCGCCAAGCGTTGCGGCCAGTATTACGTCAACCACCGCTGGCTGGGCGGGATGCTGACCAACTGGAAGGCGATCTCGGGCTCAATCAAGACGCTCGCTGACCTCGAAGCGACGCTTGCCGACGAGAGCGCGGGCCTGACCAAGAAGGAGATGCTGCAGCTGGTGCGGCGCCGCAACAAGCTCGACCTCGCGCTCGGCGGCATTCGCGACATGGGCGGCGTGCCGGACATGCTCGTGGTCATCGACACCAACAAGGAAGACATCGCAATCCTGGAGGCGCGCAAGCTGGGCATCCCGGTGGTCGCGATCATCGACAGCAATTGCGATCCCGACCTCATCACCCACCCGGTTCCCGGCAACGACGACGCCATCCGCGCGATCAACCTCTATTGCGACCTGTTCGCCCGCGCGGTCATCGACGGCCTGCAAGAGGAGCTTGCCGCCTCCGGCGCCGACATTGGCGCTGCCGAGGAAGGGCTGGCCGAGGATCTGCCGCCGGCCGATGCCGAGGCACCCGCAGAGGTTGCCGCGGAGGCCGAGAAGTCACCGGCCGATGGCGATGCGGCGCCGGAAGCCCCTGCGGATACCGCCGCGACACCGGAGGCGGCCGAGGCACCCGACGCGCCGACTACACCGGAAGCTCCGGAAGCGGCTCAGGCGGCCGAAGCGACCGCAGCGCCGGAGGGCGGAGAGGCAGAGCAGGCGGCAGGCGCGTGATCGCGCCGCGCATTCAGGAGTAGCGAACGATGGCTCAGATCACGGCCGCGCTGGTCAAGCAACTGCGCGACAAGACCGGCGCCGGCATGATGGATTGCAAGAAGGCGCTGACCGAGACCGATGGCGAACTGGAAGCTGCGGTGGACTGGCTGCGCAAGAGCGGCCTCGCCCAGGCCCAGCGCAAGGCGGGCCGCACCGCAGCCGAAGGGCTGATCGGGCTGGCGACGGCGCCGGGCAAGGCAGCGATGGTCGAGATCAACGCCGAGACCGATTTCGTCGCGCGCAACGGTGACTTTCAGGCGGTGGTGCGCGAGGTCGCGACATTGGCGCTGGATTGCGACGGCGATATCGAGCGCCTCTCCGCAGCGTCCTATCCGGGGACCGGCCGCACGGTCGCCGAGGAAATCACCAATCTCGTCGCCACCATCGGCGAGAACATTCAGCTGCGGCGGACGGCGGTGCTCTCCACGCCCTCGGGCGCCGTCGGCGACTACATCCACATGCCGGCAACGCCGGGACTGGGCCGGCTCGGCGTGATCGTCGCGGTCGAATCGGACGCGTCTGCCGAGAGCCTCGCTCGTCCCGCCCACGAGTTTGCCATGCACATCGCGGCCGCGAGCCCCCATGCGGTCTCGCGCGATTCGCTCGATCAGGCGATGGTCGAGCGCGAGCGCGCGGTGCTCGCGGAGCAGGCCCGCGCCGAGGGCAAGCCCGAGAAGATCATCGAGAAGATGATCGAGGGCAGGCTGCGCAAGTTCTTCGAGGAGGTCGTACTGCTTGAGCAGACCTGGATACTCGATGGTGAGAGCCGGGTGAAAGCGGTGCTGGAGCGGCTTACCGCCGACCTTGGCACCTCGGTCTCCGTGAGCGGCTTCGTCCGCTACCAGCTGGGCGAGGGGATCGAGCGGGAAAGCAAGGACTTCGCCGCCGAGGTCGCCGAGCAGCTCGGTTCTTGAATATCAGCCTTCTGCCCTGGAGCCGGCGATGACCGCTTCTCCCCGCTTCAAGCGCATCCTCCTGAAGATATCCGGCGAGGCGCTGCGGGGAGACGAACCCTACGGCATCAATGGCGACGCGGTGGATCGGCTCGCGGGCGAGATCGCCGAGGTCCACGAGAGGGGCGTGGAGGTCTGCGCCGTGGTCGGCGGTGGCAACATCTTTCGCGGCTCCTCCCACGAGGCCGCCGGCATGGAACGCGCCACCGCCGACTACATTGGCATGCTGGCGACGGTGATGAACGCGGTCGCCATGCAGCATGCGCTGGAGCGCATGGGCAAGGCCACGCGGGTGCTCTCTGCGCTGCCCATCGCGCCAGTCTGCGAGCCCTACATTCGCCGGCGCGGGCAGCGCCATCTGGAGAAGGGGCGAATCGTGCTCTTCGCCGGCGGCACCGGCAATCCCTTCTTCACCACCGATACTGCCGCGGCGCTGCGGGCCGCCGAGATGGGCTGCGACGCCCTGCTCAAGGGCACCAAGGTCGACGGAGTCTACGCCGCCGACCCCGAGGTCGATGCCGCCGCGACGCGCTTCGAGCGGCTTTCCTACATGGACGTGCTCTCCAAGGACCTGAAGGCCATGGACGCGTCGGCGATCTCGCTGGCGCGGGAAAACGACATTCCGATTGTGGTATTCTCCATTCAGAAGAAGGGCGGGCTCGCCGCCGTGCTGGACGGGAACGGACCCTTCACCGTCATCTCTGACTAGGGCTGCCGCGATGGCCGATCCTGATCTCGACGACCTGGAACGCCGGATGAACGGCGCCGTCGAGGCGCTCCGGAAGGAGTTGGGCGGTCTCCGCACCGGGCGGGCGTCCTTGAGCCTGCTGGAGCCCATCGTGGTCGAGGCCTACGAGACGGAGATGCCCCTCAACCAGGTCGCGACCATCAACGTCCCCGAGCCGCGCATGCTCTCGGTCCAGGTCTGGGACAAGACGCAGGTGAAGGCCGTCGAAAAAGCAATCCGCTCCTCCGATCTCGGGCTCAACCCGATCGTGGACGGCCAGTCGCTCCGCATTCCGATTCCGGAGCTGAACGAGGAACGCCGCCACGAACTCGCCAAAGTTGCCGGCAAGTATGCGGAGCAGGCCAAGGTGGCGGTGCGAAACGTCCGGCGCGACGGCATGGATCAGCTCAAGAAGATGGAGCGCGCCGGCGAGCTCGGCGAGGACGAATCGCGGCTGTGGGCAGGCGAAATTCAGGAGATGACCGACGGGTTCGTCAAGAAGATGACCGAGATGTTCGAGGCCAAGGAACAGGAGATTTTGCAGGTCTGAACATGGCGCTCACGCGGTCATTCGCCGACCAGCAGGATTCCGGCCTGCACGTCGGCATTATTCTGGACGGAAACGGACGCTGGGCACGGGCACGGGGTTTGCCGAGAGCGGCAGGGCACCGGCGCGGCGCCGAGGTCGTGAAGAGAATCCTGCGGGGCTGCCCCGACCGGGGCATCCGCTACCTCACCATCTACGCGTTCTCATCGGAGAATTGGAAGCGGCCCGAGGGCGAGGTCGCGGACCTCATGGGGCTGCTGCGGCTCTACCTGCGCCGCGAGGTTGCCGACCTGCAAGGCAACGGCGTCCAGATCGCCTTCATCGGCGACCGCTCGCGGCTGAGCAGGGAGATCAACGCCCTCATCGACGAGGCCGAGGAAAGCACCCGGCACAACGCCACGATTACCCTCACCGTCGCCGTCAACTACGGCGGGCGGCAGGAAATCGTCGATTCCGTGCGCCGGATTGCCGAGCAGGTCCGCGACGGGGCGCTCGATACCGACCAGATTTCCGAGGAGACGGTCCAGCGCCACCTCCAGACCCGCGACCTGCCGGACCTCGATCTGGTGATCCGCACCAGCGGCGAGCAGCGCCTCAGCAACTTCCTGCTGTGGCAGTCGGCCTACACCGAGCTCGTCTTCGTACCGACGCTTTGGCCTGACTTCACGCTCGATCACCTCGATCAGGCGATCCGCGAGTTCCAGAGCCGCGAGCGGCGCTACGGCGGCGCCCGGAGCTAGCCGGCGGGCCAGGGCAGCGGGGCAGGGCCGGGAGAAGAGAATGACCTTGTCCGCGCGAGAGCTTTGCACCCTGACCGCCACCGAGGCGATTGCCGCGTTCAAGGCCGGGACGCTCTCGCCTGTCGCACTCATGGAGGCGACGCTGGCGCGGATCGAGGCCGTCAACCCTGCGCTCAACGCCTTCACCGAGGTCCATGCCGAGCGCGCGCTCGATCAGGCCGGCGCGGCAGAGGCCGCCTACGTGCGCGGAGAGGCGCGGCCGCTGGAGGGGATCCCGGTCGCCATCAAGGACTTTCACCCGGTCGCGGGCGAGCTCACCACCTTCGGCTCGAAGGCGTTCGCCGACCACAGGCCCGAGCGCACCGCGCCAACCGTCGCCCGGCTGCTGGACGCCGGCGGCATCATGCACGCGCGCACCACCACGCCGGAGTTCGCCTACGCTCCGATCACCGCGAGCACGCTTTGGGGCGTCACCCGCAACCCGTGGAGCCTGGATCACGCGCCCGGCGGCTCCTCGGGCGGCGCCGGCGCAGCGCTCGCCGCAGGCATGACGGTGCTCGCCGACGGCACCGACGCCGGCGGCTCCGTCCGCATCCCGGCCGCAGCCTGCCACGTCGTCGGCTACAAGCCGCCGTTCGGACGCAACCCGCTGGACCGGGACCACCCTATCGAATCGCTGCTCCATTACGGGCCGATGACGCGGAGCGTGGGCGACGCCGCAGTAATGCAGAACGTGATGTCGGGCGCCCACGGCGACGACATGTGCTCGCTCAAGGAGCGGATCGTCCTGCCCGAGAGCAATCCGCCGATCGAGGGCTGGACCGTCGGCTTCTCCATGGACCTCGGCATGTTCGAGATCGACCCCGAGGTCGCCCGCAACACGGAGGCGGCGATAGAGGTTTTCCGACGCCTCGGCTGTACCATCCGCGAGGTGAAGCCGGATTGGGACGGGTTCGACCTGCCGCATCCCTACCTTCGCTACTGGGAGGGCATGGCGGCGTCGAGCCTCGGCGGCATGGTCGACGAGTGGCGCGACGAGATGGACCCCTACATGGTCCGCATCATCGAGAACGGCCGTGCCCACTCGGCGGGAACGCTCTACCGCTGCAACATCGTGCGCGGCGCCATGTTCCGCTCGCTGGCGCCGATCCTGGAGGAATGCGACGTGCTGGTGTGTCCGTCGCTCGCCTTGCCGACGGTAGCGGCGGAGCACGACTGCGGCGCAGAGGACTTCCGGGTCAACGGCAAGCCGGTCCATGCCTATCTGGGCTGGAACCTCTGCTATCCCTTCAACATGGTGAGCCAGTGCCCGGTGATCGCGGTGCCGAGCGGGCTCACCGACGCTGGCCTACCGACCGGCATTCAGATCGTCGGGCGGACCTACGACGATCTCGGCGTCTTCCAGGCCGCGTCGGCCTACGAGGCGGCCAATCCGTGGCGGGACGTGCTCCCGCCGCTCTGACTCGCCGCCCACGCACGCACTGCCAACATCGAAGCCGGGATCGCGCCATGACCGACGACCTGCTGACCCGAGACGCGCGCGCCATCGCCGATATCGAGCGGATTCGCTTCTTCCCGGCAACCACAGTGGGCGGCGAGGGCTCCTACGTGATCGAGCAGGGCGGCCGGCGCGTGCTCGACTTCAGCGCCTCCTGGGGCGCGGCGAGCCTGGGCTACAGCCACCCGGCGCTGGCCAAGGCGGTCAGCGAGGCAGTGCGCAACATGGGCGCGGTCAGCCTCGCCTCGTGCGCGGTGGGGCACGCGGTCGGGCTGGCGGAGGACCTGCTGGCACGTCTGCCCGACGATCGCGACCGGCGGGTCTGGTTCGGCCATGCCGGCTCGGACGCCAACGACGCCGTGGTGCGCCTGCTGGAGGCGGCGACGCCGCGCCGCGGCATCCTCTCCTTCGTCGGCGCCTATCACGGCGGCAGCGCGGCCTCGATGTCTGTTTCGGGCCACAGCTCACAGAGCCACGCGCCGGCGCGCGCCGGTCTCACACGGCTGGTCTACCCCGACTCCTACCGCCCGCAGTTCACGCCCGATCTGGTCCAAGGTGCCCTCGACGACCTCGACCGGCGCTTCGAGAGCGAGCTTCGGCCGGACGAGATCGCTGCCGTCTTCATCGAGCCGATCCAGTCGGACGGCGGCCTCATCGTGCCGCCCGCCGGCTTCCTCAAGGGGCTGGAGGAGCGCTGCCGCGCCCACGGAATCCTCATCGTGGTGGACGAGGTCAAGGTCGGCATGGGCCGCACCGGCCTGTTTCATGCTTTCGAGGCCGAGGGCCTGAGCCCGGACATCGTCGTCTACGGCAAGGGCCTGGGCGGCGGGCTGCCGATCTCCGCCGTGATCGGCCCGGCGGAGCTGATGAACCTTCAGCCGGCCTTCGCCATCATGACGGCGGCGGGCAATCCAGTCTGCGCCGCCGCCGGCCGCGCCGTCCTGCGCACCATCGAGGAGGAAGACTTGATGGCGAGGGCCGCGCTCAGGGGCGAGCACCTGCTGGCGGGGCTGGCGCGTCTCGCCCAGCGCCATGCGCTGATCGGCCACGTGCGCGGTCGCGGCCTCACCTGCGGTGTCGAGCTGGTCCGCGACCCGGTGAGCAAGGAGCCGGCAAGCAGCGAGACGGCGAAGGTCGCCTTCCGCGCCCACCAGCTTGGGCTGATCTTCTATTACGTCGGGATGGAATCGAACGTGCTCGAGCTCACCCCGCCGCTGACCATCTCCGAAGACGAGATCGACGAGGGACTGGCCATCCTCGACCAAGCGCTGGAGGACGTGGCGGCCGGCCGGGTCTCAGACGAAGACGTCGCCGCCTTCGCCGGATGGTAGCGGCCCCGCGACTGGCGCGGGGCCGCCTCTCGCGGATCAACCGTAACGGTAGGGGCGGCCCGCCCTCTCCATGTCCGCGTTGTACTGCTTGAAGACCTCGACCACCTTGGCCTTGGTCTCGGATTCGGCCGCGATCTCGTCCCAGAACGTGCGCGCGGCGGCCTCCACTTGCGCCCATTCGTCGTCCGGGATCGAGGTCAGCTGCATCTTGGTGCCGTGCACGCGCAGGCTGGCCTCGCCGCCCCAGTACCACCACTGGCGGTAGTAGTGGGACTGATCGCAGATCACGCGCAGGAGCGTCTGCAGGTCTTCGGGAACCTCGTTCCAGCGCTCCATGTTGGCGTAGAAGTGGCCGATCCACGCGCCTGAGATGTTGTTGGTGAGGAAGTAGTTGGTCACGTCGGCCCAGCCCACCGTGTAGTCCTCGGTGATGCCGGACCAGGCGACGCCGTCAAGCTCGCCGGTCTGCACCGCGACCTCGATGTCCTCCCACGGCAACGTGACCGGGACCACGCCGAACTGGGTCAGGAAGCGCCCGGCGGTGGGGAAGGTGAAGACCCGCTTGCCCTCCAGGTCGGCGAGCGAATGGATCGGGTCCTTGGTCGCGAAGTGGCAGGGGTCCCAGGCGCCCGCCGAGATGTGCTTGACGCCGACCTTCTCGTACTCCGCACCCCAGATCTCGTTGAGGCCGTACTGGTTGAAGAGCACGGGCACGTCGAGCGAGTAGCGCGAGGCGAACGGGAAGTAGCCGCCGAAGACGGTGACCTCGGTGGGCGAGGCCATGGAATCGTCGTCGGACTGCACCGCATCGATGGTGCCGCGCTGCATCGCGCGGAAGAGCTCGCCCGTCGGCACGATCTGATCGGAGAAGAACAGCTCGATCTGCATGCGCTCGCCCGCGATCTTGTTGAACATTTCGATCGCGGGTACCACCACGTGCTCGGCCAGGGCGGGGCCGGCATAGGTCTGCATCCGCCAGGTGATCTGCGCCTGCGCAACCGAAGGCTTCACGATGGCAGCGGCAGCGGCTGCGGCCGGAACGGCAGCGGCCGCCTTGAGAAGATTACGCCGTGTTGTCATGGGTCTTTCTCCTTCCAGGTTGATGTGACATTGAACCGGGTTATCGATCAGTTGCCGTAAACGTAAGACGGGAACCACAGGGCGATTTCCGGGAAGATCATGATGATGGCAAGTGCAACGATCATCACGCCCACGAAGGGAATGATTGATCGATAAATGTCGCGCAAGGTGATTTCGGGCGGGGCCATCGCCCGCATCAGGAACAGATTGTAGCCGAAGGGCGGGGTCATGTACGCGATCTGCGTGGTGATGGTGTAGAGGATGCCGTACCAGATCAAGTTGAAGCCCAGCGCGTCGACGAGAGGGACGTAAAGGGGCGCCACGATTACCAGCATCGCCGTGTCGTCGAGGAACGTTCCCATCACGAGGAACGAAAGCTGCATGAGAATGAGGACCATCCAGGGCGAGAGCCCCATTTGCTCGGTGAACAGGTTCTCGATCGCGTGCGCGGCGCCGAGCCCGTCGAACACCGAGCCGAAGGCCAATGCCGCCATGATGATCCACATGAACATGCAGGTGATGCGGAGCGTGTTGCGCACCGAGTTCTCGAAGACCTGCCGGGTCATGCGGCGCCTGACCACGGCGGCGAGAAAGGCGGCGAGCGCGCCGATGGCCGAGGACTCGACGAGCGAGGTCGACCCCGTGACGAAGGGCACAATCATCACCGCATAGATGAACAGCGGCAGGAGGCCGGCCCGGAGGAGCTTCAGCTTTTCGACTCGGGGAATGTCGCGGTCCGCCTTGGGAAGAACCGGACCGAGGTTCGGCGTAATCCGGCAGCGCAGCCAGATGTAGAGCACGAAGAGCGCGGCCATCATCAGTCCGGGGAAGAGACCCGCGAGCCAAAGTTGGCCGACGGGCTGGCGCGCAATCATCGCGTAGAGCACGAGCACCACGGATGGGGGCACAAGGATGCCGAGGGAGCTTCCGGCCTGGATAACCCCGGTCACCATGCGCTTGTCGTAGTTGCGCCTGAGCAGCTCCGGCAGCGCGATGGTGGCACCGATGGCCATGCCCGCAACGCTGAGTCCGTTCATCGCCGAGACCAGCACCATGAGGCCGATGGTGCCCATGGCGAGCCCGCCGGCCATGCCGCCGGTCCAGACGTGGAACATGCGATAAAGATCGTCCGCGATCCTCGATTCCGAGAGGACGTACCCCATGAAAATGAACATCGGCAGCGTGAGCAGCGGATACCATTTCATGAGTTTCATGGCGGCGGAGAAGCCCAGGTCGAAACCGCCGCGATCGCCCCAGAGCAGGAGCGCGGACAGAACGGCGACGAATCCGATGGCGGCGAAGACGCGCTGGCCGGTCGCCAGCATGAGCATCATCAGCGCGAACATCAGGACGGTGATGAGCTCGTAGGACATCAGAAGTCCTCGCGCCGAAGTCGCAGGATGTCCTTGAAGAACTCGGAAACTGCCTGAAAAACCATCAAGACGATACCGGTGACCATGACCACCTTGATCGGCCAAAGATAAGGCCGCCAGGCGCTGGGGCTTCGCTCCCCGCCGTACTGAAAGCTGTAAATCGTGGAGTCGATTCCGCCCCAGAGAAGAACCGCCAGATAGAAGAGCAGAAAGAACACCGTAAAGACGTCGAACCACGCCTTTCGGCGTGCGGACCACGACCCATAGAACAGGTCCATCCGCACGTTCGCGTCCGTTTGAACCGCGTAGGGACCGCCCAGAATGTAATAGCCCACCATCGCGAACTGGGCCATTTCGAGCGTCCACAATGAGGGATTGAAAAACGTCTTCGAGAGCGACGACCACAGCAGTATCGCCATGATCGCGAACATGCCGTACATGATGACGCGCCCGACGCGGCGGTTGACCGTGTCGACCACGAGAATGTAGCCGCGCATCGCGCCGGTCACGCCCGCGCCTCCCGCGACGGGACGCTCAGATGCTCGGGCAGCGGCACGACGACCCTCTCAGCGCGGGGCGCAGGCCCTGATGGTGGTCTCGGCCATCGCCTTGGCGTTGGGGCCGCCGGCCATGGGCGCGATCATCGGCAGGTCGATGCCCGAGGCGCGATAGGCCTCGACCCGCTCGCGACAGCGCTCGGGCGTGCCGGCAATGCAGACTGCGTCGATGTGCGCGTCGCTCACCGCCCGGGTCGCCGCCTCGCGCTCGCCGCGCCCCCATAGCTCGGCGATCGTTGCTGCTTCCTCGCCGAAGCCCTGGTCCTGTGCCATCCGGTTGTAGCGGGGGAAGAAGCCCGTATACATCGCAACACCCGGCCGCAGAGCATCGTAAGCGTCGGCAGGATCGTCGGCGGCTGCGGTCGGGACCAGTGTGGTGACGTCGACCGCGCCGGGATCGCGCCCCGCCGCCTTCGCCCCGGCGGCGATGTACTTGCGGGCCTCGGCTCCCACGTCGAGCGTGGTGCGGGTGAGGATCAGGCCGTCCGCTTCCTCACCGCATATCCCGATCATCTTGGGGAACACGGCCGCGTAATAGATGGGCAGGCTGGGGCGGAACGGCTGGAACCAGAGCTCGTAGTTCTCGATGGCGACGGTCTCGCCCTGGAAGGACACCTGGCCGTCCCGCAACAGGCGGCGCACGACCTCGGCGGTCTCCCGCACGCGCGTCACCGGCTTGCTGTAGACGAGGCCGTGCTCGGGCTCGACCTGGACCTTGTGGCTGGAGCCGAGACCCAGGATGAACCGGCCTTCGGAAAGCTGATCGACCACCGCCGCCGACATCGCGATGGTTGGCGCCGAGCGCACGAAGACGCTGGAGATGCAGGTGCCGAGCTGCACCCTGCTGGTCTGCGCCGCGACCGCCGAGAGCACCGCGAATTGGTCACCGCCGTGCCCCTCTGCCATCCAGACCGAATCATAGCCGAGCGATTCGGCGAGTTGCGCGCACTCGACGGTTTCGGACGCGTTCAACCCTGCCGAGAACGCGACTCCCACTCTGCTCATGCCCTGCCTCCCCGGCTATTCGGTTGCCTCAAGCTGTCGCTGATCGTACAGAGGGCGAAGGGCGAATCCAAACCTGCCTCCATGCGTGGGCTGGCCCCGTTGGGTGAGGCGCCGGGGAGCGCGGGGGCGTAGGGAAGGGCAATGACATGGGCGGATATCTGATCACCGGCGGGCGGCTGCTCGACGCCACCGGCGCGTCACCGCAGGACCGCGTTTCGGTGCTGGTGGAGGGCAACCGCATCCGCAAGATCGGCCCGGACCGGGAGGTCGCGGCCGCGGCCGAGACCCTGGGCGGCTACCGGACCATCGATGCCGCCGGGCACACGGTCATGCCGGGCATGATCGACGCCCACTGCCACATTTCCTATGGCGACATTCTCTCGTTCGAGGAGCTCGACCTCTACGCAGGCGTGGAGTACCGCACCCTGCGCGCCGCCAACAACGCGCGCAAGGTGCTGCGCGCGGGCGTCACCGCGTTCTCCGATCCAGGATCCACCTGGAACATCTCGGTCGCGGTCCGCGACGCCATTAACGCCGGCCTGATCGAAGGGCCGCGCATGGCGTCGGCCGGGCGCTACATCACCACCTTCAACGCGATCGGCTCGCCCTGGCCCAGCTGGATGGAGCACCCCAAGTCGTCGTTCGCCGTACTCTGCAACACGCGCGAGGAAATGGTCACGGAGGCGCGCCGCGAGATCAAGGACGGCGTCGACATCGTGAAGGTGGCCGGCGACGGCGACGTGCTCACCGGCGAGGCGGAGCTTGCCGGCAGCATCGGGCTCGACGACTTGCGCGCCATCGCCGAGGTCACGCACAGGCTCGGCAAGGTCTGCACCATCCATGCGCGCTCGGGCCGCGCGGCGGCCGATGCCATCCGCGCCGGCTTCGACTGGATCATCCACGGCTCCTACATGTCCGACGACGACCTTGACGTGCTCTTCCGCAACCCGACGCCGCTGATCCCCACCTTCTCGCTGCTGGCGAACACCCTCGAATGGGGTCCGGACCTCGGCTGCTCCGACTTCATCCTCGACGCCTACAAGGACGAGGTTGAGCGGCTTGCCAACGTCGTCTCCCGCGCCCATGCCGAGGGGATCACCATCATCGCCGGCACCGATAGCGGCCAGGGCTCGGTGCCCTACGGCGAGTGGCACGCCCGCGAGATGGAGCACCTGATGACCTATGGCGGCTTGAGCGCCATGGAGGCGATCCGCGCGGGCACCGCCAACGCGGCGCTGACGCTCGGCATGGAGGACGAGATCGGCACGCTGGAGGAGGGCAAGCTCGCCGACATCCTCGTGGTGGACGGCGATCCGCTCGCCGACATCGCCGTGCTGCAGGACAGGGAGCGCCTCGCGGTCGTGATGAAGGACGGCGCGGTCGTCGATACCGAGGCGCCGATCCCCGAGCCCGCGCGCTACAACTGGGAAAAGCCCATGCTGTACTGGGAGGATCCGCGGATGCCGACCCAGAGCTTCGTGCGCGAGCACGCGACCAGCAAGCCGCGCTGGATGCAGCAGGAGCGCCGCCTCGACGCGGCGGAGTAGGGGAGCGCGCGCGCCTTAGCGCCGCATGGACGGGGCTGAGCCCGGCGGGAATTGGGGAACCGGGCAGTCGGGCGGCTCGGCGGCATCGTCGCGGTAGTCGAAATAGCCCCACACGGCCCAGTGGTCCGAGAGATCGCAGTAGCCTTGCCCGCGCACGGCCGAGAACAGCGTGCGGTCCTCGAAGTCGAAGAGGCTGCGAAAGACCATCGGGCAGTTGCTGTGGTAGCGCGGCTCGCGCCAGCCCTTCTTGGCGAGCACGTAATCGACGTAGCCGTTGCCGCGCCGCGCCCAGTCGCTGCGCGACTCTCGGGTGAAGCGATGGCCGCGAAAGGTCGGCGCAAGCACACCGAGCGGCTCGTCGTCGAGCAGGCTCTCGAACGCGTGGCTGAGCACGTTGAAGTCGCCGCCGACGATGATCGGCTCCGAGCGCGGAATCCCCGAGTGCTCCTCCAGGAACCGTTGGATGGCGCGGAACTGCGCTGCCTTGGCCGTGCGCTGCTCCCTGCTCCAGCCGAACTGCGCGTGGGTGCCGATGACGTGGTAGCGCGCGCTGCCCTTGTCGATGCGGGCATAGACGAAGCCCTTGGCGGCATTGCAGTCGGGCTCTACGCAATCGGCGTAGACCCACTCCTTGGCGGCACCGATGGGATGCCTGCTGGCGATCAGCACGCCGCCGTCCTCGCCGAACCAGGTGTCGCCCTCGCCCCCGCGCGGCGCGTCCTCGGTGAGGGGCTGTTCGTAGACTGCGCCCTTCTCGCAGCGTGAGGCGGCGCGGCAGGCGGTGCCCAGGATGCGGGTCGCATAGCGAAACCCCTGCGCCCTCAGCCCCGCGAGAAGGGTCGCACGCGCGCCGTCGTCGTAGGCCTCCGACAGGATGATCACGTCGTAGGGGGCGAGGAAGCGCGGGATGAGGGCGGCCCGCTCCTCCTGCGCGAGAGCGAAGCGCTCACCCATGAAGGGAATGTTGCGGACGTGGGAGGGCAGCAGATAGACGTTGTAGGCGAGGACGCTGAGCACGTCGTCGGAGGCCGCCGGCTCTGGCAGGTGGTTGATGCCCGGCCCCTCGCATTGGCGCTCGGCCGCGGTCCCACTGGCCGGCGCCAGCGTCAGCGCAGCGGCGAACGCAAGCGCTCCGATGGCAAGCGCTGCCGTGCCGGCGCCACGTATCGGGATGCGGGCTCCGATCACCAGACCTTCTTGACGGTCACGAAGAACGTCCGCCCGCGAATCGAATCCAGGCTCTCGTCCGGATCCTCGGGAATCTCAGGGTTGATCGACGGTTCGGCGTCGAAGGCGTTGAAAATGCCGCCCATGAGCTCGACGCCATCGAACTCGTAAGGGTTGCGCCAGCGCACGGAAACGTCGTGGCCCACCCACGAGCCGAAGCGACCGACACTCCCTCTGTAGCCGGTTGTCCCGTAGACGCTCCACTGCGCCGTGACCTTGCCCCGCGTGCCGCTCAGCGTGACGTGGAGACGGTTACGGGCAAAGTCGTCCGGCCCCACGAAGTCGAGGGCGCGCTCTTCGTAGTCCTGTACATGAGACCAGCGGGCGTCGAGGTCGAAATCCGCCCAATCGGCCGACCACGCCGTGTGGGCATGGACGTTGAAGCCTGAAATATCGACCTCGCCGTCGCCGAGGATCGGCTTTTCTATTCTTGTGATCAGCCCCGGCGTGTCAGGAACGAGCGGCGGCGCGCGGTGGATGACGGTGCCCGGCGGCAATGACCCGTGTTCGTGCTCGTAGTCGACGATGTCCTGCGCGCCGACGACCGTCAGCAGCTCGGAAAGCTTGGTCCAGTACCAGTCGGCGCTCAGCGAGACGGGGCCGAGCTTGGTGACGATTCCCGCACCGTAGCTCTCGCCCCGATCCGGCTCGAGGTCGGGGTTCCCGAAGTTGACCGCCTCCACCTGGTAGCGCCGCTCCGTCGCGTGATCGTAGATGCGGGGAACTGACGTGACGCGTGCCGTGTGCAGGCCGCCCAGGTACGGGGCCCTGTCGGCCATGCTCCAATTGCCCCGGAGCGCGAAGTCCGGGCTCAGCTCGAAGACCGTTTCCATTTGCGCTGCGGTGGTCGCGCCGACGTCGTCATGGTCGCTGTAGCGCCCGGCGAGGCCGACGTCCCAGATCCGGTGGAGCGGGAGCGAAACCTCCAGGAATGGCGAGACGCTGTCGCGCTCCCCGGTGAAGCTGACGCCGAAAGAGCCGATAACGTCGCTCTGTTCCTCGATCACGTCCCCGGCACCACTGACGTACGTCGTGAGCCATTCACGGCTCTCGCGAACCCACTCCGCTCCCGCCGCCCAGCCGATAGGCCGGCCGCCGATGGAAAAGCTCGATCCATCGAGCGCGACCCGCGCTTCGCTGCGCCTCGTGAGGTTGTCGACGAAGCGGGTGACACCCGTGTCCCGGACTACCTCGAGATGGCCGGGATCGGTGGAAAGCGGGTTGCGGAGATCGTAGCTGCCGGCTGCTATAGCCTCCAGAATTGCGGGTTCGTGCACGAAGGTTCCGCCCTGCAAAATGTCGTCGTTCGAGAACGAGCGCAGGTGCGCGTCATAGCGGATATCGTCCGTGAGGCGCCCTTCGACGCCAAGCGTGATGTCATGCTCTTGCGCCGTCCAGCGCCAGACGCGATCGCCGTGGCCCACAAAGCGGTGGAGGACGAAGCCACCACCGCCGAGGGGGAGCCTGTCGGGCAACGGGGCCATGTATAGGCTTGTGTAGTCACTGTCGGCCACGCGCGCATCGAGATAGACCGACAGGTCTTGGCCGACCGGGTAATCCCCCATGAGGAACGCAGTTTCCCGTTGCCGCCGTTCCCAGTTCCACTCGATGTTGCCGTAGGCGAACCCGCATCCCTCGCCGGGGATGCCGTAGGGTTCCGAAAGCGGGCCAGTGTACTGGCTGCCCTCGCAGGGGCCGAGCGAGCGGGCAACCGGTCCCTCCTCCGTGAAGACGATGGCCGTATTGCCGGCCACCGAGACGCCGTGCGCGTCGTCGAAGGAGCCGCCGGGAGTCCACGAGGCGCGGCTGTAGGTGCGATCGACGGATCGAACCTCGTTGCGGTTGAAGACATCCGCCCCGACGATCAGGTGTCCCGCGCCGATGCTGCCGCCCCATAGCGCGGAGGCAACACCTGCCTCACCGCCGGAGTCTCGTGGACTTTCGCCGTGAGCCTGGGCCTCGACTCCCTCGAAGCCGCTCCTCAGCACGATGTTGATCGCGCCGGAGATGGCTTGAGCCCCATGAATGGCAACAGCGCTGGAGCTGAGAATCTCGATACGCTCGATGGCCGATATGGGCAGCGCGTCCAGATCAAAGTACGAGTCTGAAATGCGCCGGCCGTTGATCAGGATCGCGGCACGAAGGCCCCCGAGCTTTAAGGGGCGGTGCAGGCCGAAGTAGTTGAACTCGTCCCGGCTACGCAGGAGGTCCCAGACGTTGCGCATGCCGGAAAGGTCAATGTCGTCGCGGTCGATCACGGTCACGGGCCGTAAATTGCCCACCGGCACGCTCGAAATCAGGCTGCCCACGGAGGTGTCCGCGCCGGCGTCGCCGCCTTGCGCGGGACCCGCCATTACTACGGCCATGAAGACCGCGATCAGCGGGAACACGAGACATGGGCGGATGGGCAGCATTTGGCGAAACACGCGGTGCATACGATCGCTCCGTGCCGAATCCGTTGCCTCTGTTTCTCAAGCGGCCTGAGCGTCGGCCAAACGATGCGACCGTGCAAGCGCCGTCTCCTCTTGCCATTCAGTACCACGATGGCGGGCCGCGGGGCCGTGCTGCTATGGTCAGGCCCTCATGCAGAAACAGAGGAAAAGGGTGTGGCGGACACGGAAGCCTGGCGCGATTTTCTTCCCCTGGCTCATCGGCTGGCCGATGCCTCGGGTGCGGTCATTCTGCGCTATTTCCGGCAATCACTTGCGATCGAAGACAAGGACCATATCGCGGGCTACTCGCCGGTCACGGCGGCTGATCGCGAGGCCGAGGCCGCGATTCGCGCGCTGATCAACGAGAGTTGCCCCGACCACGGCATCCTCGGCGAGGAGCACGGGTACGAGCGCCCGGATGCCCGCTTCACCTGGGTCATCGACCCCATCGACGGCACCAAGGCATTCATCTCCGGCATGCCGACCTGGGGCACGCTGATCGCGCTGCAGGACCGCGGCCGAGGCATTATCGGCGTGCTGGATCAGCCTTTCCTGCGCGAGCGCTTTGTCGGCCACGGCGAGGGCGCCTACCTGGGCGACAGGCGTCTTGCCGTGCGCTCGTGTCCTGATTTGGCCGGGGCTACTCTCTATGCAACCGAGCCCAATATGTTCACGCCGGCCGAGCTTGCCGCGTTTGAGGCGCTTGCCGCGCGGGTGCGTCTCCGCCGCTTCGGCGCCGATTGCTACGCCTACGGGATGCTCGCCGCCGGCTTCGTCGATCTCGTGGTCGAGGCGAGCATGAACCCCTGGGACATCGCGGCGTTGATTCCCATCGTCGAGGGCGCCGGCGGCGTCGTGACCTCGTGGAGTGGCGGCCCGGTCGGCGCCGACGGCCAGGTGCTGGCGGTGGGCGACCGCCGGCTGCACGCGCCCGCGCTCCAAATTCTCGCGCCTGCCGCCGCTGCAGCCTGATGCCCGCGAGCGCCTCGGAACGGCCGCATTGAGCATCGCCGATGCAAGCTGAAATGCACGGAAAAGTCTGCGTCGTCACGGGCGCGAACTCGGGGATCGGCAGGGTAACGGCCATCGACCTCGCAGGGCGGGGCGCGACGGTCGTGCTCATCTGCCGCAACCACGCCAGCGGCTCCGCCGTGGTGGAGGAGATCGGGCAGCGCGGCGGTGATGCGGCACTGCTCATCGCCGACCTCGCGTCCCAGCGGCAGGTGCGCGAGGTCGCGGCTGCCTTCCTGAAGCGGTTCGATCGCCTCGACGTGCTGATCAACAACGCAGGCGTCGCCGGCTGGGGCACCAGGCTCGTGACCGAAGACGGGCTGGAGGCGACCTTCGCGGTGAACCACCTGGCACCCTTCCTGCTGACCTACCTTCTGCTCGACAGGCTCAAGGCGAGCGCGCCGTCGCGTGTGGTGACCGTGAGCTCCGCAGCGCACAAGAGCTTCACCCTCGACCTGGAAGATTTGCAGGGCGAGCGGCGCTATTCCGGCTTCGGCGCCTACGGCCGCTCCAAGCTCGCGAACATTCTCTTCACCCTCGAACTTTCGCGACGGCTGGAGGGCACCGGCGTCACCGCCAACTGCCTGCACCCCGGCGTCGTCGCAACGGGTATCTTCCGCAACATTCCGCGCTGGATGCGCTTCATCCTGACCAGCCCGCTCGTGCTCACTCCCGAGCGCGGCGCGGACACGATGATTTATCTCGCCACCGCGCCTGAGCTTGCCGAGGTGAGCGGGCAGTACTTCGTGAAACGCAAGCCCGTCCGATCGTCACGCGCCTCGCGCGATACGGAGACCGCGCGGCGCCTGTGGTGGGCGAGCGAGGTGCTGACGGCGGCCAGCGACACGTAGCCGAGACGCCGGCGTGCTACGCTCTCGCAACGGCCAGATGCAGCAGCAAGGCGAGGCTAGGTTGGGAACGGAACGGCAGGGGCCGTTCGTGGTCGAATGCACCCGCGGCCCGGCGGTGGAGAGCCGGCACCTGGTGGATGCGGCGGTGGTCGATCCGGCCGGGCGCCTCGTCCACGGCTGGGGCGAGACTGATGCGGTGGTCTATCCGCGCTCCGCCATCAAGTCGGTCCAGGTCCTGCCGCTGCTCGAGAGCGGAGCCGCCGAGAGTTATGCGGTGACTGACGAGGAGGTCGCGCTCGCCTGCTCCTCGCACAACGGCCAGCCGGCCCATGTCGTAGTCGTGCGTGGCTGGCTCGCGCGCGCCGGGCTCAGCGAGGACGACCTCGAATGCGGGCCGCACCTGCCCTACCACACGCCCTCCGCCCATGACTGCGTACGGGAGGGCGAGGCGGGGCGCGCGGTCCACAACATGTGCTCGGGCAAGCACAGCGCCTTCCTGGTGACGGCGCAGGCGCTGGGCGAGCCGACGCAGGGCTACATCGCGCGCGACCATCCGGTGCAGCGGCGGGTGTCGGCCGCGATTGCCGCACTTTCCGGCTGCAATCTCGACCGGGCGCCGTGGGCCATCGACGGCTGCAGCATCCCGACCATCGGTCTGCCGCTCTCCGGGCTCGCACGGGCCGCGGCCAACATCGCGGACTCCTCCGGTCTCTCGGAGGAGCGCCAAGCCGCGATAGCGCGCGTACGCCGGGCCGTGGCAGCCCATCCTTTCATGGTCGCGGGCGACGGCCGCGCCTGCACGCGCATCATCGAGACGGCCGGCGAGCGCGTGCTGGTCAAGTTCGGCGCGGAAGGGGTGTTCTACGCGGCGCTCTACGAGAGCGGCCTCGGGCTCGCGCTGAAGGTGCGGGACGGCGCAACCCGTGCCGCCGATGCCGCGATCGCGGCCATGCTCGACCGTCTCGGCGTTCTCGACGACCGCGACCGGGAGGCACTGGCAGACATGCTGGACAAGCCCTTGCGCAACTGGGCGGGCCGCCTCGTCGGTGCCGTCCGCCCCGCGCAGGACGCATAACCGTTAAGGAAGGGGAGACGACATGCTCAGGCTTTCCGATTTCGCGGGCCGGGTGCTGCGCGAGGACGACCTCGACGATCTCGGCCGGCCCACCGGGGAGGTGATCGAAGAGGCGATCGACGCGGGCCGCACGGACGAGGCCAAGACGCTTGCGCGCAACCTGATCCACGAGTGGAAGGGCCTGCACGATCTTTACTGCGACTGGGTCTGGGACCTGCTGACCAAGATCGGGCGCAAGTTCGGCGAGGGCGAGGTCTACGCCATGCTGCGTGCGACACAGGAGACCTGGATGATGAAGCGGACCTGGAAGGGGTTCCGCAAGATGACCGTCGAGCGCCAGGTCACGCTCACCGCCGAGATGATGCGCGCCCACCGCTGCGGCCCGCGGCAGGAGGGCGACATCGAGGTGCTGGAGGAATCGGAGCGCTACACCATCGTGATGGACCCCTGCGGCAGTGGCGGGCGCATGCGCCGCGGCGACCCGGTGGACCAGACCCCTTCGCGCCTCGGCCCGCCCTACAACTTCGGCGCGACCCAGGAGGCGCACTGGTGGAGCTGGGGCCGCAAGGACGTGCCCTATTACTGCGTCCACTGCGCCCTCAACGAAATCCTGCCGATCGAGTGGGGCGGCGCGCCGCTCTGGGTCACCGACTTCGACCCCGATCACGCCAAGCCCTGCCGCTGGCACTTCTACAAGAAGCCCGAGCTGATCCCGGCGGAATACTGGACCCGCCTCGGCAAGGAGAAGCCGGCCCAATTCGACCACGCCTGACGGGCGCGGCGGGGCTGGAATATGAAGAGAGCCGGGCCGAAGGCCCGGACGGCGCGACTGCGCCGCGCGCCGTAAGGCGCGAAAGCCAAGCGAGCGGAGCGAGCGCCCGGCGTCTGAGGGATACAAAAAGACTCAAATTGGACTAAACTAGGAACATCGGGTCAATCACGACCGTGGTGTTCATGTCCGTTTCCGTCTCCGAGTCCGCGTCTGCTCAGCTTGCATTGGACCTCGCGCGCCCCTGCGTGGCCGAGGGCCGGGCGGAGGGGCTGGCCCGTGGCGTGTGCCGGCTGCTAGACGAGATGGGGATCTGCCCGCTCGTGGAAGTGCCACTCGGCACCGGCCGGCGGGCGGATGTGCTGGGGCAGGACGGCAAGGGCCGCTTCGTCATCGTCGAGATCAAGAGCGGGCTCGCCGATTTTCGGGCCGACACCAAGTGGGGCGACTATCGAAACCATTGCGACCGGCTCTACTTCGCGGTGGGCGACGCCTTCCCCCTCGACGTGCTGCCGAATGACGTGGGCATCATTGTCGCCGACCGCTTCGGCGCCGAGATCAGGCGCGATGCGCCGCTCCAGTCCATGGCCCAGGGGCTCCGCCGCAAGCAGGCGATTCGCTTCGGCCGTGTCGCCGCTCACCGGCTCCGCTTCTTCCACGAGGAGCCGGGTTAAACGGTCGCGCCTGAGCCCGACATGGGGCTCGCCACGTCCGGCAGCGACATGGCGCGGTGTATCGGACTTTGAGTTCGTGCGCCGGTCAGGTCAGCCCCTGCTCCTTCCGACCGCGCACGAGCTGCGAGAGGGACACGGCCAGGATCAGCGCGGCACCGTTGAACATGTTCTGCACGAACGTGTCGACGCCCAGGAAGTTGAGCCCGGTGATGCCGGTGACCAGGAAAAACACCGCGATGATCGAGCCCAGCGGATTGAACCGTCCGGGAACAATGCTCGTCGCGCCGAGAAACGCGGCGGCAAAGGCCGGGAGCAGGAAGGTGAGGCCTGACAGCGGGTCGGCGCCGCCCGTGGTGCCCACGTTGATGATGCCGGCGAGCGTGGCGATGACGCTGGACGCCACGAGAGCAACGCCGCGGACGCGCACCACGCTGATACCGGATAGGCGGGCGACTTCGCGTCCGCGGCCCACGAACAGGAGGCGCCGGCCGATGGGCGTGAATTCGAAGACGTACCAAATGATCACACCCAGAGCCATCGCGTAGTAGAAGGCCAGCGGAATATCGAAGAGACGATTGACGATGACCCAGTCGATCAGGCCGGGAGACACGCCGCTCAGCGTTTGCGAGCTGCTGATCCACAGGATGAGCCCCTGGATGACCGATGCCGTGCCAAGGGTCACAATCAAGGAATGTATTCGAAAGAAGATAATGAAGAACGCGTTGAGAAAGCCGACGATCAGCCCCATGGCCAGGCACGCCAGAACGGCCTGCCAGAGCGGCAAGCCCATCTTGGCGTTCAGGACGGCGAGAATCATTGCCGAGAAGGTCAGAACGGCGGCGACCGAAACGTCGAAGTCGCCCGCCGTGAGCGGGATGATCAGGCCCAGGGTCAGCACGACCAGAACGGCCTGGGAGCCGAATATGATGGAGGAGAAGGTCGGCCATTGGAGAAACGATGACGGGGCCACGAAGGCGAAAACCACGATCAACGCGATCCAGGCCAGGATCAGCGCGTACTTTTCCAGCACGAGAAGCCAATCGACACCCTTCTCCTTGGCAGATACCTCGGTCCCTTCAGCCATGTACCTGCTCCGTTGAGTGCCCCGCCGTGCCGGCTTCTCCCTGATTGCCCAATGCCAGGCTGAGGACCGTCTGCTCGGCGATGCGGTCCTTGGTGACATCGCTGCCGACGAGCTCTCGAACCACCCGGCCGCGCGCGAAAATCAGGACGCGATCGCAGATCGCCGCGAGTTGTCCGTAGTCGGTGCTGGCGCAGATGACCGCCGCACCCTGCGCCGCCACGTCGCGGATTGCCTCGAAGACCTGCTGCCGGGCGCCAACGTCCACGCCCTGGGTCGGCTCGTCCAGCAGCATGAGGGACGGGCTCGTCTGCATCCACTTGGCGAGCAGGACCTTCTGCTGGTTGCCGCCCGAGAGAGACTCGAGTTCCCTCTCCGGCACGTTGGGCCGCACGTCGAATTCCCTGCCCAGCTCGGACGTCCTGCGCCGCATCGCACGACGCTTCAGGCCGGTCAGGCTGTGGAATGAAGAGAGGACGGGAAGGGTGATGTTGTCGATAAGAGTCAGGTCGCCAACGCCCGCCGTCCCAAGGCGGTCGCCGGGAAGCAGCGCAATGCCTCCCTCCATCGCCCGCTGCGGCGAAATGTCATGCAGATCGTATGACTTGTCGTGGATCTTGAGCGTGCCTGATGCGGCCCGCGAAGCGCCGAACAACAGGTATGGCACCTCGTCGAAACCGGAGCCGATCAAGCCGGTCAGGCCGAGAACTTCGCCACGGTGCAAATCCGCGGAGAGATCGACGACGGTGCCGCCGGTCAGGCCGCTCACGGCCACATCGACTTCCGCCCCGCGCAGGTCGTGCGCTTTGGCCTGGAACGCCTCGATACGGCGTCCGATGATCAGCTCCACGAAATCGGCGTACAACGCGTTTGCCGTTTCGAGGGTCCCGGCAACGCGGCCGTCACGCAGAATGGTGGCACGGTCGGTGATTTCGAGAACCTCGTCAACGTCGTGGGAGACGAAGATGACGCTCGCACCCTCGTCGACAATGCCGCGCACCAGCCCGAAGAGCTGGCTGACTCCTTCCTTCGGCAGGAACGGCGTGGGCTCGTCGAGAAAGAGGATGCCCGGCGTGTCATGCGCCGCGCGTTCGCCGCGGATGTCGTCGAAGGCGCGAACGATCGCGAGGAGCGCGCGCTCCACCTGTGGCAGATCTTCCACCTTGGCCGACGGGTCCAGGTCGAGGTCGAAGCGCGCGAAGACCTCTCTGGCGCGCTGCCGTTCCCGTGCCCAATTGATATAGGCGCCGGCGCGCGTCGCAAGCTCGCTGAGCATCAGGTTTTCAAGCACGGTCAGGCTGGGCATGAGACCGAGATGCTGGTGCACGAAGGCAAGCCCCAGCCCGCGAAATTGGCCGGGCGCCAGAGGCAATGGAACGGGGCGCCCGAAGACTTGCAGGGTTGCCCCAGTGTCCGGGGCATGAAAGCCCGCAAGAATCTTGATCAGAGTTGACTTGCCCGAGCCGTTTTGGCCCAGGAGCCCGTGAACTTCCTGTGGGGCAACCGTGAAGGCGACGTCGCTGAGCGCCTTCTCGCCGCCGAATGTCTTGGAAACGTGCTCCGCAAACAGAGCGGGGGCGCTGGTATCCGGCGCCCCCGTTCCGAGATCGGAGTGACTGCTACTCAAGGCCCCACAGCGTGCGGAAGCCGGAGACGTGCACGTCGCCGTAACCGCGGTCGTAGTCCGCCGGGGTGCCGGCATCGTTCGCGTTGCTGCTGTCGAAAATATAGAAGGGTACGTTCAGCTCGGCCGGCTCGGCCAACCCGCACAGCGTGCGCATGTGCGAATCGAGGATGCCGCGTGCAATCCAGCCGAGCGACTCGCCGACATCCATCTCCACCTGCCCTTGCTGGATCAGGTCGATGACGAAGGGCGTGCCGTTGAACGTCGCGATGTTGACCTGCCCCGTCTTGCCGGCCACGCGGACGGCCGGCACGACGAACTGCGACATCGAGTCGTAGATCGGTATGAGGTAGTTGACGTCTGGGTTGGCGAGCAGCGCCGACTGGACGCTGGGCTGAATCTTGGTGGCCCACTCGGGCACCGGCGCATTGATGTACGCCACTTCCTGACAGTCCGGGCAATTCGCTTGCAGCGTGTCGCGGATACCCTGGACGAACGGCGCCGTCGGAACGATCTCGTCGGAACCGATGATGACGACGTTAGCCTTGCCGTCGGTCTGACTGATGGCCCAGTTCGCGAGGATCTGACCGACCTTGTAGAAGCTCAGCGGCACGGCGCCGTCGACACTCTCGTGCGGCGTCTGGGTCAGGTCGTAGAAGTGCGACGTCTTGACGACGATACCTGCGCCCGTTGCTGCTTGGATTTGCGGCACGATCACGCTGGGATCGACGCCGCCGAGGAGATCGATCAGGTCGAAGCCCTCGTTGATCGCGAAGTTGATGCCCTGCACCCATTGCGACGGTTGCGCCTGGTTCTCCCATTCAGTCACCTCGACGCCGGCTTCGGTTCCGGCTTCGATCATTGCCAGGGCGATGTTCTTGGTGAACGGGTTCGCGCTGGAGACAGGAATGGTCAGGACGCGCTTTCCGGCTGCACAGGACTTCGCGTCGAATGCGGGTCCCGGGGCGGAAAACACCGGCTTGGCGCGGTGTTCCTCGATCATTTGACGGGCGGCGTCCAGGCCCTGGGCCTGGGCTCCACTCAGCAGAGCCGTCACCGCGACAGCGGCGACGGCGCCCACGGCAGCGGCCGTGGTCTTGGCATAGACTCGCTTCATTTGAAGCCTCCCTTGATGCGCCCTTGATGGGTCGTTATCGGCCGGCAATGCCGACCGCTGGCCACAATCTACCACTTGCCGGAATCACGAAGCTACCCGGACCACCGGTCTTGCGGCCATCGGGCCTGCTGGCGGCCCGCCTTGGGGAGGGGTTCTCGCCACGATCAGGATAAGCCGCTCGCTTCCGCGCCGCTTCGCGCCGTGGTAAAAGCCGCCCCGCCTGGGGCGTAGCCAAGCGGTAAGGCAACGGGTTTTGGTCCCGTGATCCCAGGTTCGAATCCTGGCGCCCCAGCCAAGCCCTGCCGCCGGCATCTGAGGAGAGGGTCGATCCCCCGCCGCGATATCCCATGATCCCGCGCTACTCACGCCCGGAGATGGCCGCGGTCTGGGCACCCGAAACCAAGTTCGCCATCTGGCTGGAGATCGAGCGTCACGCGCTTGACGCTCAGGTCGCGCTCGGGCAGGCGCCGCAGGAGGCGGCAGACGCGCTCGCACGCGCCATCGAGGAGCATCCGGCGGCGCTGATTGATCCCGCGAAGATCGACGCGATCGAGCGCGAGACTCGCCACGACGTGATCGCCTTCCTCACCAATCTCGCGAACCACGTGGGGCCGGAGGCGCGCTTGATCCACCGGGGTCTCACCTCCTCCGATGTCCTCGACACCTGTTTCGCGGTGCAGCTCGACCGGGCCGGTGCCTTGCTCGCAGAGGGCGTCGATGCCGTGGCCGCGGCATTGGAGCGCCGCGCCTTCGAGCACAAGGACACGCTCTGCGTCGGCCGGAGCCACGGCGTCCACGCTGAGCCGACGAGCTTCGGGCTCAAGCTCGCAGGTCACTACGCCGAGTTTGCGAGGGCAGAAGAACGGCTGCAGGCAGCGCGGCGCGAAATCGCGACCTGCGCCATATCCGGCCCGGTCGGCACCTTCGCGAGCGTCGACCCGGCGGTCGAGGCGCACGTCGCGGAGCGGATGGGGCTCGCGCCGGAGCCGGTCTCGACCCAGGTGATTCCGCGCGATCGCCACGCCATGTATTTCGCGGTGCTGGGCGTCATCGCCGGCGCCATCGAGCGGCTCGCGGTGGAGATCAGACATTTGCAGCGAAGCGAGGTGGGGGAGGCGGCCGAGGCCTTCGGCAAGGGCCAGAAAGGCTCGTCGGCCATGCCCCACAAGAAGAACCCGATCCTGACCGAGAACCTGACCGGCCTCGCCCGCATCGTGCGCGCGGCCGTGGTGCCGGCGCTGGAGAACATCGCGCTCTGGCACGAGCGCGACATCAGCCATTCGGCGGTCGAGCGCGTGTTCGCGCCGGATGCCACCATCGCGCTGGACTTCGCGCTGACCAGACTTGCCGGGGTCGTCGATGGACTTGTGGTCGACGAGGCGGCCATGCGGCGCAACCTGGAGAGCCGGGGCGGGCTGGTCTACAGCCAGCGCGTGCTGCTTGCGCTGATCGAGCGCGGCATGTCGCGTGAAGAAGCTTATTCTATGGTTCAGGAAATCGCGCTAAAAATCTGGGAAAACGGGGGAAGTTTCGAGGCTGCGCTCGCGGCGGACGCGCGGGTTGCTGCAGTGCTCGATCGCGCCGCGCTCGCCGCGCTGTTCGCGCCGGAGCCGTATCTCAAGCACGTTGATACCATCTTCGCCCGCGTGTTCGGGCGAACGGAGTAATCAAACGACAATCGAAGGGAGTGGACGGTCATGATCGAAATGCAGGACCACATCGCCGTGATCACCGGTGCCGGCAGCGGCTTCGGCGAGGCTAGCGCGTTCAGGCTCGCGCGGGAGGGGATGCCGATCTTCTGCCAGGACATCAACGAGGAGAACGCCCAGCGCACGGCCGCCAAGATCCGGGAAGGCAACGGCCGGGCCGAGGCGATCGGCGGCGATGTCGCGAGCGAGTCCGACGTGAAGGCGATGTTCGCGGCTTGCCGCAACGCCTTCGGCGACTGCACGCTGCTCTTCGCCAATGCCGGCTACGCCCAGCTGTCGCCGTTCGTGGAGATGAAAACGGAGGACTTCGACCGCATGGTGGCGGTGCTTCTGCGCGGCGTCTTCCTCTGCGACCGCGAGGCGCTCGGCCCGATGCTGGAGAAGGGCGAGGGCGTGATCATCAACACCGCCTCGCAGCTCGGCCACAAGGGTGCTAATGAAATGGCCCATTACGCGGCTGCGAAGGCCGGCGTGATCGGACTCACCAAGTCGCTGGCGCTGGAAGTCTCCAGCCGCGGCGTGCGGGTCAACGCTATCGGTCCCGGCCCCTGCAACACCCCGATCCTCAACGACATCTCCAAGGAGTGGCAGCAGGCAAAGGCCGCCGAGCTGCCGCTCGGGCGCTTCGGCGAGGCGTGGGAGATCGCCGAGACCGTGGCCTTCCTCGCCGGCCCCGGCGGGGCCATCTACGTGGGCCAGACCCTCGGGCCCAACTCAGGCGACGTGATGCTGTGAGCGGCGCGGTGCCGCGACCGAACGCTCGCTTTACGCGCCGTCGCCGTCCCGATCCGGCGGCGGCGCAGCGGCCTTGCGTTCGCTCTTCTGGCGCTTGCGCCGGCGCAGGTTCTCCCGCAGAGCGGCGGCGAGCCGCGCCTCGCGCTCGGGCCGCTTGCCAGTACCGGGAGTGGCCGGCTTCTGCTTGCGTCGGTCTGCCGTCATGACGCTTGCCAACGTAGCACGGATGGCAGAGCCTCGCGCCGGGCGGCGGCCTGAGCCGTATCGGCGCACCGGGGAAAGAGGCAATGGCTGATCCACTGGCCTTCAAGCGCGACACACTGAGCCTGCACGCGGGCCAGAAGCCGGACCCGACGACCGGCGCCCGCGCGGTGCCGATCTACCAGACCACCTCCTACGTCTTCGACGACACCGAGCAGGCGGCCTCGCTGTTCAATCTAGAGCGGGCTGGCCACATCTACACGCGCATCTCGAACCCGACGGTCGCGGTGCTGGAGGAGCGCGTCGCTGCGCTGGAAGGGGGCGTCGGGGCGGTCTGCACCGCGAGCGGGCAGGCGGCGCTTCATCTCGCGGTCGCGACCCTGATGGATGCCGGCGGGCACATCGTCTCGTCCGCGTCGATCTACGGCGGCAGCCATAACCTCTTCACCCACACCTTGCCGCGCTTCGGGATCGAAACGACCTTCGTCCATCCCCGCGACACCGAGGGGTTCCGCACGGCGATCCGAGCGGAGACGCGGCTCGTCTTCGGCGAGACGCTGGGCAACCCCGGCCTGGAGATCATGGACATGCCGGCGGTCGCTGCCATCGCCCACGAGGCCGGCGTTCCCCTGATGATCGACAGCACCTTCGCCACGCCCTGCCTCTGCCGCCCGATCGAGCACGGTTGCGACATCGTCATGCACTCGGCGACGAAGTTCTTGGGCGGGCACGGGGTCGCCATCGGCGGCGTCATCGTCGACGCCGGAAAATTCGACTGGGAGGCTTCGGGCAAGTTCCCGACTCTCACCGAGCCCTATCTCGGCTATCACGGCATCGACTTCGCCGAAGAGTTCGGCCCGGCTGCCTTCATCGCGCGCGCCAGGGCAGAGGGCCTGCGGGATTTTGGGGCGTGCATGAGCCCAACCAACGCCTTTCACATTCTCCAGGGTGTCGAGAGCCTGCCGGTCCGTATGGCGCGCCATGTCGAGAATGCGCGCAAGATCGTGGCCTTCCTCGATGAGCACGATGCCGTCTCGTGGGTGAGCTACCCGGAGCTCCCCTCACACCCCGATCACGAGCGCGCGAAAACCCTGCTGCCTCAGGGCTCAGGCGCAATCTTCTGCTTCGGCGTGAAAGGTGGTCGCGAGGCCGGGCGGGCCTTCATCGAGGCGGTGGAACTGCTCTCGCACTTGGCCAACGTGGGCGATGCCAAGAGCCTCGTCATCCATCCCGCCAGCACCACTCATCAGCAGATGGACGCGGCGGCACTGGAGGCCGCGGGCGTCGGCGAGGACATGGTGCGGCTCTCCATCGGGCTGGAAGACCCGGGGGACCTGATCACCGATCTCGAACGCGGCCTTCGCGCGGCCGCACGCGCCGCGAAGGGCCGTTAGCCGTGGATATCAGGGTCAACGGCGCGACGGCCTTCGCCGCCACCGGCGGCCGGGCGTTCGATCCCAGCCTGCCGGTGACGATATTCGTGCACGGCGCCGCCTTCGATCATACGGTCTGGAAATTGCAGGCGCGCTACTTTGCCTGGAACGGCGGCAGCGTGCTGGCGATCGACCTGCCCGGCCACGGCCGCTCGGACGGGCCGCCGCGCCCCACCATCCCGGCGATGGCGGACTGGCTCGTTGCGCTCATGGATGCGGCGGAGGTCGGCGAGGCCAACCTGGTCGGCCACAGCATGGGCGCCCTGGTTGCGATGGATGCGGCGGCGCGCCACGGCACGCGAGTCCGCAAGCTCGCGCTGCTCGGCGCGGCGCCCGCGATCCCGGTCAACGACCTCCTGCTCGACAGCTCAGCTGCGGACGACCACCACGCGCTCGAGCTTCTCACCGGCTGGGGCTATGGCCGGCGCGCGCATTACGGCGTCCACAAGATGCCGGGGATCTGGATGACCGGCGGTGGGTTGCGCACCCTCGAGCGTGCGGCGCCCGGCGTGTTGCACAACGACCTGGTCGCGACCAACGCTTACGAGGACGGCGAAGCGGCCGCCGCGGCCGTCGCCTGCCCGACACTGGTGGTCATCGGCGCACGCGACCTGATGACGCCGGCGAAGCGCGGGCGGGCGCTCGCCGGGATGTTGCCGGATGCGACCACGGTGGTGATTCCACAAGCCGGCCACATCATGCTCGACGAAGAGCCCGACGCGACCCTCGACGCGCTCAAGGATTTTTTGGTCGATTGATTGCTGCCGCCCGCGACGGCAGCGTAACCGCTATGCCACCAATCGGTAACCGCCGCCCTCGGTGATCAGCAGACGGGGATCGGAGGGCTCGTCCTCGATCTTCTGGCGCAGCCGGTAGATGTGGGTCTCCAGCGTGTGGGTCGCGACGTTCGCGTTGTAGCCCCACACCTCGCTCAGCAGCACGTCGCGGGCGATCACCCGGTCACGCGCGCGATAGAGGTACTTGAGGATCGCGGCTTCCTTCTCGGTCAGGCGAATCTTGCCCTTGCCGTCGGGCTTGAGCAGGAGCTTCGACGCGGGCTTGAAGGTGAACTCGCCGATGGTGAAGGTCGCGTCCTCGCTGTGCTCGTGCTGGCGCAACTGGGCACGGATGCGGGCGAGCAGGGCGCCGAGGCGGAAGGGCTTGGTGACGTAGTCGTTGGCACCTGAATCCAGGCCGAGAATGGTGTCCGCCTCGCTGTCGGCGGCGGTCAGCATGATGATCGGCACCGCGATGCCGCTGCGCCGCATGAGCTTGCAGAGCTCCCGGCCGTCCATGTCAGGCAGGCCGAGATCCAGCAGGATTAGATCGAAGCGGCCGCTCTTGATCGCATCGAGAGCCGCGCGACCGGTCCCCGCTTCGCTCGCCGAAAACTCCTCGTACATGTGGAGCTGCTCGGCGAGGGACTGGCGCAGCGCCTGGTCGTCGTCGACGATCAGAATGTTCTTCTGGGCGCTCACGCTAGCGCCACCTCGGCGGCCGGAATGGTGGAGCCAGGGGGAGTCGAACCCCCGACCTCTTGAATGCCATTCAAGCGCTCTCCCAACTGAGCTATGGCCCCGCAATTCCGGGCGCGCCGCGCGGCGGGTGGAACCCTAGGCGCTCCGCTACTCACGACGCAAGGTGAAACAAGAATTAGGCACGGTCCGCCGCGGGTCAAGACTCCGCCTGTGTCGGCTCCCTCTTGTCGATGCCTTCGACCAGACCGTCATCGCCGTGATCGATGTCGTCGATCATGTCGTCGTCATCGTCGGTGGCCTCATCCACCGCGCTTGCCGCGACATCGTCGTCATTGGCGGGCGGCGCCTGTGGTGGCGGCGGTTCCGGCTGCGCCGGCGGGCGGCGCCGATTCGGCCGCGCGGTCTCGACCTCGACCACGGTGCCGCACTTGGGACATTCGATTGGTCTGCGATGCAAGTCGTAGAACTTCGCGCCGCAGGCCACGCAGGTGTGTTTGTTACCCCACTCCCGCTTTGCCAAGCCCATGCCTCCCATACTCTTATTTCAATTATGACCGTCGCCAATGCCAGTTTGGCGCCCCCCTGTCAAAACCAAAATTTGGTTCGAATTCGGACCGCTTGACGCCACCCGGCGCTGTGCTAGAGACGGGGCGTGTCCGACGCCATTGCCACGCCACGCGCGCGCCGCGAGGACTGCGCCGGAGAGCACGTGCCAGACCCCCTGATCTCCTCGGCTGCCGGCCCGTTGAAGGGAACCTGCTCGGTGCCCGGCGACAAGTCCATCTCCCACCGTGCGCTCATGCTTGGCGCGCTCGCGGTCGGCGAGACTCGCGTCAGTGGCCTCCTGGAGGGGGAGGACGTGGCGGCGACCGCGGCTGCGCTCCGCGCTCTCGGGGCGACCATCGGGCCGGCCGATGACGGAAGCTGGCACGTGCATGGGGTCGGCGTCGGCGGGCTGGCCGAGCCCGACGCGGTGCTCGACCTCGGCAACTCCGGCACCGCGGTGCGCCTGCTTGCGGGTATCTGCGCGAGCCACGGGTTCACCGCCTTCATGACCGGCGATGCCTCGCTGCGACAGCGGCCGATGGGCCGGATCATCGAGCCGCTGGAGCGGATGGGCGCGCGTTTCGAGGCCCGCAGCGGCGGCCGGTTGCCCTTCGCGCTGATCGGCGCCGACCAGCCGCTGCCCATCGAGTATCGGCTGCCGGTAGCGTCGGCGCAGGTGAAGTCGGCGGTGCTGCTCGCCGGTCTCAATGCGCCGGGGGAGACCCGTGTGATCGAGCCTGCGCCGAGCCGCGATCACACCGAGCGCATGCTGCGCCGCTTCGGCGCGCGGGTCGGCGTGAAAGCACACGCGGACGGCGGCAGCGTCATCGCCGTCACCGGCTATCCGGAGCTCCAGCCTTGCGTGCTTACCGTGCCGGGCGACCCGAGCGCTGCGGCGTTTCCGATGGCTGCCGCCTTGATGGTGCCCGGCTCCGACATCGTAATCCGCCGGGTGGGCGTCAATCCCGGCAGGATCGGCCTGTTCAAGACCCTGCGCGAGATGGGTGCCAGGATCGAAATGGGGCCGCGTCGCGAGTTGGGGGGCGAGCCGCTTGCCGATATCGCGGTGCGCGCCGGCCCGCTGCGCGGGGTCGACGTGCCGGCCGTGCGGGCGCCCAGCATGATCGATGAGTATCCCATCCTGAGCGTGATCGCCGCCTGCGCCGAGGGCACCACACGGCTCAACGGGCTTGCCGAGCTGCGCGTCAAGGAGAGCGACAGGCTGGGCGCGACCGCCGCGGGTCTCCGTGCCGCCGGTGTGACAGTGATCGAGCGGGACGACGGGCTCGATATCGAGGGATGCGGCGGCCCGCCGCCCGGCGGGGGCCTGGTGGCGACGCACCTCGATCATCGCATCGCCATGGCCTTTCTTACCCTCGGCATGGCGAGCGGGAAGCCCATGACCGTCGACGACGGGTCGATGATCGGCACCAGCTATCCGGGCTTCGTCGCCGACATGAATCGTCTGGGAGCCTCGATTGTCGCGCAGTGAGCCGGCGCCGCTGGTCATCGCGGTCGACGGTCCTGCGGCGGCGGGGAAGGGCACCCTCGCGCGCCGCCTCGCGTCGCACTACGGGCTGCGGCACCTCGATACCGGCGCGCTCTATCGCGCGACGGCACTGCGCCTGCTGCGCGCAAACAGCGACCCAGCACGGGAGGCGGAAGCGGCAGCGGCGGCGCGTCATGTCACGGCCGCCGACCTCGACGATCCTGCGCTGCGCGAAGAAGATGTGGGGCAGGCGGCATCGGTGGTCGCGACCCACGGCGCTGTGCGACGGGCTCTGCTCGACTATCAGCGGACCTTCGCCGCCGCGCCGCCGGGCGCCGTGCTGGACGGACGGGATATCGGCACCGTCGTCTGCCCGGAGGCGCAAGTGAAGTTCTACCTGGAGGCAACCGCCGAAGTGCGGGCGGAGCGCCGCCTTTGTGAGTTGCGATCGCGCGGCGTCGAGAGTATAGAATCCAGTGTTTTGGAAGAAATAATCGCTCGCGACGTCCGCGACAGCCGGCGTAGCGCCGCACCGTTGAAGCCGGCGGCAGACGCAAGTCGGATCGACACCACCGCTCTCGGACCCGATGAGGTGTTCGGGCAGGCGGCGGCAATCGTCGACTCGCGTCTTTCCTCCACGTAGCGGTACGTAGCGGAACCCACGCCGCGGAAACGCGCTCACCCGTCACGGCCCGCGGCTTATGCCGGGCAAGCCTTGCGCGAAAGTGCCCACCGACCATTCCGGAGATCAGATGACAGCAGAGACAACGGAAGCAACAGAGCAGGCCGGCGCGCCCAAAGAGTCCTTCGCCGACATGCTCGACTCGTTCCTCGACGACAAGCCCCGCTTCGAGGGGAGCGTCGTCAAGGGCACCGTTCTCGCCATCGAGAACGACGCAGCCCTCATCGATGTCGGCCTCAAGGTGGAAGGCCGGGTCCCGCTCAAGGAGTTTTCCGCACCGGGGCAGGCGGCCGAGGTCAAGGTCGGCGACGAGGTCGAGGTTTATATCGAGCGCTTCGAGACCGCGCGCGGCGAGGCCTCGCTCAGCCGCGAGCGGGCGCGCCGCGAGGAGGCCTGGGAGAAGCTGGAGCAGGCCTACAAGGACGGCGAGCGGGTTTCTGGGGTCATCTTCGGCCGGGTCAAGGGCGGCTTCACGGTTGATCTCGACGGCGCCGTGGCGTTTCTGCCGGGTAGTCAGGTCGATATCCGCCCGGTGCGCGACATCGCGCCGCTGGTCGGCACGGACCAGCCGTTCCAGATCCTCAAGATGGACCGCCGGCGCGGCAATATCGTTGTCTCCCGCCGCGCCGTTCTGGAAGATACCCGTGCCGAGCAGCGCAACGAGCTGATCGCCAACCTGCACGAGGGCCAAATTCTCGAGGGCGTGGTCAAGAACATCACCGACTACGGAGCCTTCGTCGATCTCGGTGGCGTGGACGGCCTGCTGCACGTGACCGACATTTCGTGGCGCCGGGTCAACCATCCGGCCGACGCCTTGCAGATCGGCCAGACCGTCAACGTCCAGGTGATCCGCTTCAATCCGGAGACCCAGCGTATCTCCCTCGGCATGAAGCAGCTCGAGGCCGATCCGTGGGAGGGTGTTGAGGCCAAGTACCCGGTCAGGACCAAGTTCACCGGCCGGGTGACGAACATCACCGATTACGGCGCGTTCGTGGAGCTGGAGCCGGGCGTCGAAGGTCTGGTCCACGTTTCCGAAATGAGCTGGACCAAGAAAAACGTGCATCCGGGCAAGATCATCTCGACCAGCCAGGAGGTCGAGGTGATGGTGCTCGACGTCGATCCCGAGAAGCGCCGGGTCAGCCTCGGCCTCAAGCAGTGCCTGGACAACCCATGGATCGTCTTCGCCGACTCCCATCCGGAGGGCGCGATCGTCGAGGGCGAGATCAAGAACATCACCGAGTTCGGCCTGTTCGTCGAGCTGCAGGGCGAGATTTACGGCATGGCGCACCTCTCCGACCTGGACTGGCTGACGCCCGGCGAGGAGGCCCTGAAACGGTACAAGAAGGGCGACGAAGTGAAGGCCAAGGTGCTGACCGTCGACGTCGAGAAGGAGCGAATCGGACTGGGCCTCAAGCAGCTTGACGACGATCCCTTCCAGGGCGCGGACGCGCGGCGTGGCCAGACCGTGACCTGCACCGTCACCGCGGTGCACGAGCACAGCGTCGAGGTCGAAATCTTCGGATCGCTGCCCGGCGACATCAAGCGCTCCGAGCTCGCCCGCGACCGTGACGAGCAGCGCCCCTCGCGCTTCGCGGCGGGCGACAAGGTTGACGCCAAGCTGCTACAGATCGACCGCAACAACCGGCGCGTCACGCTCTCCATCAAGGCCCTGGAGGTCCAGGAAGAGAAGCAGGCGATGGAGGAGTACGGCTCGACCGACAGCGGCGCGAGCCTCGGCGACATCCTCGGCGCCGCGCTCGACCGCAAGACGCAGGAGGAGGCCGCGCGCGCGGCGGAGGCCAAGGACGCGTCCGACGACGAGAGCTGAGGCGCGCACCTTGACCCTCTAGGCCGCGATCCAGGAGGGAGATGGCGAGCCTGGAACCAGACAGGTTGCTCGACCGCCGCCGTCTCAAGCGGGGCGTCGCAATCTGGCGTGCGCTTGCCATCGTCGCGTTGATCGTCGCCGCCCTGGTGGGCGCGATGCCCTTCGCCCTTGACGAGGGCGAGCGCGTGGCCCGGCTTTGGGTTAGCGGGTTCATCGAGGACGATCCCGGGCGCGACCGTATCATTACCGATCTCCGTGACGACGATGCGGTCAAGGCGGTGGTCCTGCGGCTCGATTCGGCAGGCGGCACGGCGGTCGGCGGCGAAGCGCTTTATCTCAGCCTGCGCTCCCTCGCCGAGAAGAAGCCGGTGGTCGCCGTTCTCGGTACGACGGCGACCTCGGCGGCCTACATGGCGGCGCTGGCCGCAGATCGCTTGCTGGCCCGCGAATCATCGCTCACGGGCTCGATCGGGGTCCTGTTCCAGACCGCCGAGTTCACCGCGCTCCTGGAAGAAATCGGGGTGCGCGCGGAGGCGATCCGCAGCGGGCCGCTGAAAGCGAAGCCGATGCCTTACGAGGAACTGGATGACCCGACCCGCCAGGCCATGCGGAGCGTAGTGAGCGATACCTACGAGTATTTTCTCCGCCTGCTGATGGAGCGGCGCTCCCTCGACCGCGAGACGGCGCTGACGCTGGCCGACGGCCGCGTTTTCACCGGCCGACAGGCGGTGCAGGCGGGCCTGGTCGATGCCATCGGCGGCGAAGAGGAAGCGCGGGCGTGGCTGGCGCAGGCACACGGCGTGCCGAAGAGCGTTCCGGCGACCGACGTGACGACCGGCGACGAGGGCGGCCTGCTGGGCACCCTCGACGCGGCGCTGAAGCGAACCCTGCCGCTACGAACACTAGCGCTTGACGGTCTGATCGCCGTTTGGCACCCTGAGTTATCGGACTGAAATGACGACGTTCTCGGCAACTCGGCACATGCGCCGGGAGCGTGCACATGGTGGAGTGCCTCTGGAATGACAAAGTCCGAACTCATTCAACTGCTGGCGGAGAAGCATGCCGACCAGCACCTCTACCACCGCGATTATCAGCGCGTGGTGAACCGAATTTTCAACGAGATCAGCGACGCGCTCGCGCAGGGCGACAGGGTCGAGCTTCGCGGCTTCGGCGCGTTCTCGGTCCGCCCGCGGGGCGCGCGCGTGGGCCGCAATCCGCGCACGGGCGCTGCGGTGCGGGTCGACAAGAAATTCCTGCCGTTCTTCAAGACCGGCAAGGAACTGCGCGAGCGGCTCAACCGTCCATGAGCGCCGCGGCTTGAACGGCGCGCGGCGGTCCGGGACCACGACCGCCGAACGGCGCGGTTGACGGGCCGCGCATTGCGGCGCAGAAGAGCAAGCCCATGAGGATTCTCGCCTGGGCGATCGCAGGGGCGGTGGCGGTGATCGTCATCGCCTTCGCCGTGGCGAATCGTGGCCCCGTGACCATCAGCGTGGCGCCGTTCCCCTACACCCTCGAGATTCCGATGTGGGCGCTGGCAGTGGGGGCGCTGTTGGTCGGGTTCCTGACCGGCGCCCTGGTCCGCTGGCTGCTCGACCACAAGGTGCGCAGCATGGCGCGCCGGGGCCGCAGGCGCACGCGCGCATTGGAGCAGGAGCTGGCGCGGGCGCGCGAGAAGCTCGACGAGACGGTGCGCGCCCAGCGGGCGACGGTGGCGCCGGGTGCGCCCGTGTCGCTGACGCCCAAGGACCTCGCTTGAGCCCGGTTTCTCGCTGGGGCCGTGGCGAGAAATTCGGGATAGGGTAGGCCATGCCTGTTGCGGTCAAGACCTGCGGACTGAGCGATCGTGCCGCCGTCGATGCGGCGCTGGCCGGGGGCGCGCGGTACCTGGGCTTCGTGTTCTTTCCGCCCTCTCCGCGCGACGTGGCACCAGGCCGGGCCGCGACCTTGAGCGCGGATGTGCCGGACAGCATCGCGACCGTCGGCGTCATGGTCGAGCCGGACGACGACTTTCTCGACGCTATTCTCTCCGAGATGCGACTCGACTATATCCAACTGCACGGAAACGAGAGCCCGGCGCGCGCAGAGGCCATCCGCGCGCGCACCGGCTGCCGCATCATCAAGGCAATCAGCGTGTCCCAAGCCTCAGATATTGCCCGTGCCGACGACTACGGCGAAAGCGCCGACCTGATCCTGTTCGACGCCAAGGCGACGACCGGCGACACGCGCCCTGGCGGCAATGCGCGGACCTTCGACTGGAGGCTGTTCGAGGCCGCGCCGCCGCCATCGACCGGGTGGCTGCTCTCCGGCGGCCTGGATGCGGAGAACGTGGGCGAGGCGATTAGGATCACGGGTGCGCGTGCGGTCGATGTCTCGTCCGGCATCGAATCCGCGCCGGGGCGCAAGGACCCTGAGAAGATCAGCGCCTTCCTCGCCGCTGCCGCCGCCGCGGCTGTCCCAATACCGAAAGAGGCAAAGGCATGAGCGCACGCGGCGCCAACCGGCCCGGCCCGGACGCGGAGGGACACTTTGGCATCTACGGCGGCCGCTACGTCGCCGAGACGCTGATGCCGCTGATCCTCGATCTGGAGAAGGCCTACGAGCAGGCCAAGGACGATCCCGCGTTCACCGAGGAGTTCGAGCGCCTGCTCGGCCACTACGTCGGCCGACCCAGCCCGCTCTATCACGCGGAGCGCCTGAGCGAACATCTCGGCGGCGCGCGCATCTACTTCAAGCGGGACGAGCTCAACCACACCGGCGCGCACAAGATCAATAACTGCATCGGCCAGATCCTGCTGGCGCGCCGCATGGGCAAGACCCGCATCATCGCCGAGACCGGGGCCGGCCAGCATGGCGTTGCGACGGCGACCGTCTGCGCGCTCTTCGGCCTGCCGTGTACCGTTTACATGGGCGAGACCGACATCGAACGGCAGCAGCCCAACGTCTTTCGCATGAAGCTGCTGGGCGCCGAGGTGGTGCCCGTGGACTCGGGCTCGCGCACGCTGAAGGACGCCATGAACGAGGCGCTCCGCGACTGGGTGACCAACGTCGAGACGACGTTCTACCTGATCGGTACCGTTGCTGGCCCGCATCCCTATCCCGCCATGGTGCGCGACTTCCAGTCTGTGATCGGGCACGAGACCCGCGAGCAGATCATGGCGGCGGAAGGCCGGCTGCCGGACACGCTGGTCGCCTGCGTTGGCGGCGGCTCCAACGCCATCGGCCTGTTCCACCCCTTCCTCGACGAAGAGAGCGTGCGCATGGTCGGCGTCGAGGCCGCCGGCCACGGAGTCGAGAGCGGCAAGCATGCCGCGTCGCTGACCGCCGGCTCGCCGGGCGTGCTGCACGGCAACCGGACCTACCTGCTGCAGGACGAGCACGGCCAGATCATCGAGGCGCACTCGATTTCCGCCGGTCTCGACTATCCGGGGATCGGGCCGGAGCACGCCTGGCTGCGCGACTCGGGCCGCGTCAACTATGTGGCGATCACCGATGACCAGGCTTTGGATGCCTTTCACCTGTGTGCGCGGATGGAGGGAATCCTTCCCGCCCTCGAGCCCGCCCACGCGCTGGCCCATGTGGTGGAGCTGGCGCCGGGTCTGCCCAATGACCACATACTCGTCATGAACATGTGTGGCCGGGGCGACAAGGACATCTTCACCGTCGCAGATACGATGGGCACGGCGCTGTGAGCGGGCGTATCGAGCGGCGCTTCCAAGCGCTCGCCGAGGAGGGCCGCGCCGGGCTCGTCACCTTCACGATGATGGGCGACCCGGACATCGAGACCTCCTACGCCATCCTGGAAGGGCTGGCGGAGGCCGGTGCCGATGTCATCGAGATCGGCTCACCCTTCACCGATCCGATGGCCGACGGGCCGGTGATTCAGCGTGCGGGCCAGCGGGCGCTCCGGGCCGGCATCACGCTCGGCAAGTCGCTTGAGCTGGCGCGGCGCTTCCGGGCGCAGGACGCCGCCACGCCGCTGGTCCTAATGGGCTACTACAACCCGATTTACATCTACGGCGTGGAGCGCTTCCTTAACGACGCGCTGGAGGTCGGGCTCGACGGCATGATCGTGGTCGATCTGCCACCCGAGGAGGACGCCGAGTTGTGCCGGCCGGCGCTCGACGCTGGGCTCTCCTTCGTGCGCCTGGTGGCGCCGACGACCGACGAGGCCCGCCTGCCGGCGGTCCTCACCAACACCAGCGGCTTCGTCTATTACATCTCGATCACCGGGATTACCGGCGCGGCGGGCGCCACCACCGCCGCGACGCAGATGGCAGTCGACCGGCTGAGGCGCCACACTACGCTGCCCATCGCGGTGGGCTTCGGCATCAAGACGCCGGATCAGGCGGCGGAAGTGGCACGGGTGGCGGACGCCGCGGTCGTGGGCTCAGCCCTGGTGTCTGCGATCGAGAAAGGCTTGGACGCGGGCGGCGGGGCGACGGCCGCCTGCCGCGACAACGCGCTCGCGCTGGTGCGCGCGCTCGGCGATGGCGTGCGCACAGCGCGGCAGGAGGCTGCATCGTGAGCTGGCTCGAACGCTTCGCCCGCCCCAAGGTGAGCGGCCTGTTCCGCAAGCCCGACATCCCCCACGACCTGTGGGAAAAGTGCGAGAAGTGCGAGCAGATGATTTTTCACCGGGAGCTGGAGAGTAACCTCCGGGTCTGCCCGCGCTGCGACCATCACATGCGGCTCGGCGCCAACCAGCGGCTCGCGCTGCTCTTCGACGGGGGGGAGTATCAGACTATCGAGCTGCCGGCGGTTGACGAGGACCCCCTCCGCTTCCGCGACCGCAAGCGCTACTCGGACCGCCTGCGCGAAGCGCGCAGCAACACCGGCCACGACGATGCCATCGTGGTCGCCCACGGCAAGATCGGCGGCGCTCCGGCGGTCGTCGCCGCGTTCGACTTCGGCTTCCTCGGCGGCTCGATGGGCACCGCCGTCGGCGAAAGCCTGCTGGCTGCCGCGCGGCTCGCCATCCTGCAGGAAGCGCCTTTGATCGTCATTCCGTCCTCGGGCGGCGCACGGATGCAGGAGGGCGTGCTCTCGCTGATGCAGATGGCGCGCACCACCATCGCGGTCGACGAGCTGAAGGAAGCGGGCGTGCCCTACGTCGTCCTGCTGACCAATCCGACGACCGGCGGCGTGACGGCCTCCTTCGCCATGCTCGGTGACATCGCCATCGCCGAGCCAGGCGCCGTGATCGGCTTCGCGGGCCCGCGCGTGATCGAGGAGACGATCCGGGAGCGGCTGCCCGAGGGCTTCCAGCGCGCCGAATACCTGCGCGATCACGGCATGGTCGACATGGTGGTGCACCGCCGTAAGCTGCGCGAGACCCTGTCGCTGCTGCTCTCGCTGCTGCGCGACAAGAAGCCTGCGGCGGAGGTTATCGCCCTGCATAGGGACGCGCCCGACACGGGCGGGGGCAAGGACCTGCCTGCATCGGCCAGCGCCGAGTAAGCGGCGCTTGGTCGCGTTCTCTGCGGCCTGTTTCTGCGGGGTCAAGTGAGCGTGGCGTCCAAGCCGGCCGCTCCGCGCGAGAGCGACGCGATTCTCGCCCGGCTGCTCGACCTCCACCCCAAATCGATCGATCTTTCGCTCGGACGCATGACCCGGCTGCTCGATGCGCTGGGCAACCCGGAGTGCGCCATGCCGCCGGTGATCCACGTCGCCGGCACCAACGGCAAGGGCAGCGTCGTCGCCTATCTCGACGCGATGCTGCGGGCGGCGGGCTATCGGGTGAACGGCTACGTCTCGCCGCACCTAGTTCGCTTCGCCGAGCGGATCAGGCTGGGCGGGGTGCCGATTGCCGAGGACTCGTTGCGCGCGAGCCTTGCCCACTGCGAGGCGGTCAACGACGACGCGCCGATCACCTTCTTCGAGATCACCACGGCGGCGGCGTTCCACGCCTTCGAGCGCCATCCTTCGGATGTGCTGCTGCTGGAGGTCGGCCTCGGCGGCCGGCTCGACGCCACCAACGTGATCGCGCGGCCGGCGCTCACCGTCATCACCCCAGTCTCCATCGACCACACGCACTACCTTGGCGAGACGCTCGAACTCATTGCCGCCGAGAAGGCGGGAATTCTGAAGCGGGGCGTGACCGGCGTGATCGGGCGACAGGAGGCGGAGGCCGACGCGGTCATCGAGCGAGTCGCGGGCGGGGTAGGGGCGCCGCTCGCGCGGCTCGGCCGGGAGTGGTCGTTCGAACGCGCCGCTTCGTACATGGAGGTTCGTGACGCTTGTGGCGGCGGGCACTATCCGCTGCCTGCTCTCGTCGGCGGCCATCAGGTCGAGAACGCGGCGCTTGCCGTCGTCTGCGCGCGGATGCTTCCCAGCTTCGATGTCGGCAATGACGCCGTCGCCCAGGGATTGCGCGAGGCGCGCTGGCCGGGGCGTCTGCAGCGCATCCCCTGGGCCGGCCTTTCCGACGGCTGGGAAATCTGGGTCGATGGCGGTCACAACGCGGCTGCTGCGATGGCGCTCGCCCGCGTCGCCGAGGCATGGGCCGACCGGCCTCTCGACCTCGTGGTCGGCATGTTGAACACGAGGCCGCCCGAGGATTATCTCAGGCCGCTCGCACCCTTCGTGCGGCGGATGGCGGCGGTGGCGATCCCCGATCAGGCCGCGAGCAGGACGGCGGACGAGATCGATGCGACCGCGCGGTCTCTCGGTATCGATTCGGAGGCCGCCGCCAGCGTCGACGAGGCCATCACACACCTCTCGTCAGGCACGGCTCAGCCCGGCCGCATCCTGGTGTGCGGCTCGCTTTATCTGATCGGTGGCGTGCTCGCGACCGCTGGTGTTGCGGCCGCGTGAGGGGAGGGGATTCAGACCGCGCCGCGCAGCCACTCCGCGAGCTTGGCCTTGGGCAGCGCGCCGACCTTGGTGTCAGCGACCTCGCCGCCCTTGAAGAGGATCAGCGTCGGAATGCCCCGGATGCCGTACTTCGCCGGCGTGGAGGGATTCGAGTCCACGTCCAGCTTGGCCACCGAAAGCGACTCGCTCATCTCGCCGGCGAGCTCTTCCAGCGCAGGCGCGATCGCCTTGCAGGGGCCGCACCAGTCGGCCCAAAAATCGACCAGGACCGGGCCTTCGGCGTTAAGGACCTTCTCTTCGAACTCGGCGTCGGTGACGTGGGTAACGCTCATGGATACTCCTCCGGGGCGGCAACAGTCGGAATGTAGGGAGCGCTAGTGGGACCGTCAACGGCGCCCTCGCGCGTTATTCCAGCGCCCTTATTGTTCGGCAAGCAGCGCCGTCGCGATGGCGCGCCACTCGTCGCGCAGCGCCTGCTCCGACGCCGGACGGCCTGCGCGCCGGTACCAGTAGCCCGCGTTGCGGAGGTCGCCTTCCACGCGGTGAAGATAGGCGTGGACCCAGGCGCCTGCCGGTCCCTTGTCCGCTTGGGCGAGGTTATGGGCCTCGTCCCACGCGCCCTTCGCCTCCTGCCAGAGCGCCTGAAGCGGCTTGCTCAGGCCGGTTGGCGGCGCGGCGCCTTCGAGCGAGCCTTCGAATGCCGTCAGGTCCATGGTGGGCCTCCCGTTCGTCTCCGTCCTGGGATCATCCCGCGCCTTCCGCGCTCGGGGCCAGGGCGATCTCGAAATTACCGTAGGAGTCGACAGTAAGGGTCTGTCCCGGATGGACCACCACCGTGGTGACGTCGGTATCGATCACCGCCGGCCCCTCGCAGCGGTTGCCCGGCACCAGACGCGCGCCGTTATAGATTGGAGTCTCGGCGCGGTGCCCCCACTCTGCCCAATAGACCGAGCGGGAAGGGTGCTGGGCCTCCGGCGCCGGTTCCGGGTCGAGCAGGTCAGCCGTTGACAGCAGGGGTTTGCGGGTGACGCCCGAGGCGCGGCAGCGGAAGGTGACGATCTCAAGCTGCGCGCCCGGCAGCGCGGCGCCGCGTCCGTAGAGCGCCTCGTAGCGCTGGCGGAACTCCTCGTGCAGCGCGTCGACTCCATCGGCGGCGACGGCTTCGCCCGCAAGCTCCACCTCGACCTCGTTGATCTGGCCCTTGTGCCGCATATCCAGGGTGAAGCGGTAGTGGCGGTCCACCGGCGCGACGTCGTCGGCCGCGAGATCGGCGGCGCCGCGTGCCTTGAGTTCGGCCAGCATCGCGTTGATCTCCGCCGCATCGAACGGCGAGCGCATGATGTTGACCCTCTCGTGGACGTGCAGCAGGTCGGCTGCCGCCGCGCCGAAAGCGCACCAGACCGAGGCGGTCTCGCGCTGCGGGACGATCACTTTCGAGACCCCGAGCTCCTGCGCGAACACTCCGGCGTGGGCCGGGCCGGCGCCGCCGAAGGCGAAGAGCACGAAGTCGCGCGGATCGTGGCCCTTCTGGATCGTCACCTTGCGGATCAGGTCGGCCATCTGGAACTCGGCGATGCGGGCGATGCCGCTCGCGGTCTCGTCGAGGCCGAGACCCAGGCGTTCGCCCATCGGCGCGAGCGCCCGCGCCGCCGCATCGCGGTCCAGCGCGATCGCGCCGCCCGCGAAGTTGTCGGGGTCGAGATAGCCGAGCACCAGGTCCGCGTCGGTGACGGTCGGCACCGTGCCGCCCCGCCCGTAGCAGACCGGGCCGGGATCGGCGCCGGCACTCTCCGGCCCCACACGGAAGGCGCCGGTGGCCTCGTCGATCCGGGCCATGCTGCCGCCACCCGCGCCGATCACCTGAATGTCCACCTTGGAGAGGTAGTACTCGTACTGGTGGACCAGGCTGCGGTAAGAGAACGCCGGCTCGCCGCCGTGGATGATGCCGACGTCGAACGAGGTGCCGCCCATGTCGGTGGTGATGACGTTGTCGTAGCCCATGATGCCGCCGGCGTAGCGCGAGCCGGTGACGCCGGAGACCGGGCCGGAATCGAGAGTAAGCAGCGGGGCCGCCATCGCCTTAGCGACGGGGATGGTGCCGCCCGCGCACTGGGTGATCTGCAACGGGTGGTGATAGCCCAGATCGGTGGTGCGCCGGTCCATGCGGGCGAGGTAGCCGGTGACCAGCGGGCCGATGTAGGCGTTGAGCGCCACCGCCGCGGTGCGCTCGTACTCGCCCCACTTGGGCACGAGCTCGGACGAGCAGGTGACGAAGAGGTCAGGCGCGATGCGCTCTACCATCGCCTTCACCCGCTGCTCGTGCTCGGATGCAAGGAAGGACCAGAGGAAGCAGATCGCGAGCGCCTCCACGCCGTCCGCGACCAGCCGGCGGATCGCCTGCTCCGCCTCCTCCTCGTTCAGCTCGACCACGACCTTGCCGAAGCAGTCCACGCGCTCCGACACGCCCTCGATCAGGTACTTGGGCACGATCGGGTCGGGCTTGCTGCTCTCCGGGATGTGGACGACGAGGCGGATGTCGCGGCCGGTCAGCCCGCGCGAGCCCCGCATGATGTGAATGACGTCGTTGTGGCCTTTGGTGGTGATGAGCCCGACCTTGACGCCCTTCTTCTGGATGATAGCGTTGGTGCCGACCGTGGTGCCGTGGGCCAGCACCGCAAGCTCGCTGCACAGCGCGTCGAGCGGCCTCCCGAGCTTGCCGGCGACGATGTCGAGGGCGGCAATCAGCCCTTCGCCGAAATCGGATGGCGTCGACGGTGCCTTGCCGGTGGTGACGCGGCCGGCCTCGTCCACCACCACGCAATCGGTGAAGGTGCCGCCAATGTCGATGCCGCAGAGATAGGTGCTCATGGAAACTCTTGGGGACGTTCGTGGTGGGTGAGGGGATGTCAGTCGAAGAGCGCGACGGCCCTGGTCCAGCCGCCGGAGGCCGCTTTGATCTTGCAGGGGAAGCACGCGACCGTGAAGCCGAAGGGCGGCAGCTCCTCCAGGTGCCTGAGCTTCTCCATGTGGCAATAGGGCGTGTCGATGCCGGCGTAATGCCCTTCCCAGATGATCTTGGGGTCGCGCGACTTGAGCCAGCGCTCGCGGGTGGCGGAGAAGGGGGCGTCCCAGCTCCAGCCGTCGATGCCGGTGACGCGCACGCCGCGCTCGGTGAGATAGTGGGTCCCCTCGCGGCCGACGCCGCAGCCGGAATGAATGTAGTCGTCGTGGCCGTAGCGCTCGCCCGCCCGCGTGTTCACAAGTACGATGTCCATGGGCTGGAGCTCGTAGCCGATGCGCTTGAGCTCGGTCTCGATGTCGGCGGGCGTAGCAACGTAACCGTCGTCGAGATGGCGGAGGTCAAGCTTGACCCCCGGCCGGAAGTACCAGTCCAGCGGCATCTCGTCGATGGTCGGCATCCGATTGCCCTTCGAATCGCGCGAGTTGTAGTGGTAGGGCGCGTCCATGTGGGTGCCGTTGTGGGTCGCGAGCTCGATGAACTCGATCGCCCAGCCCTCGCCGCCCGGCAACTGCTCCTCCTTGAGGCCGGGAAACAGCTCGCACATCATCGCCGCGCTCTCCTTGCCCGTCACGTAGCGGATCGAAGGCCGCATGAAATCCGGGTCCACGACGGTCTCGTTGTCGAGGGGCTGGGAGATGTCGACGATCTTCGACGGCAGCTTCATCGCGGGTTCTCCTTGTGGCCGCCCCTTGTGCCCAAGGGGGGCGCCGGAGTCGAGGGAGAGAATCTTGATCGGATCGGGCGCCGGCGCGTTAGAATGGCGCCATGGCTATCCTGCGCACAGTGCTCTGGTCGCTCGCGCGCCGCGCCGCGTCGGACCCGCGCGTGCAGAAGAAGGCGGGGCAGGCGTTTCGGGCCGTCGACCGGAAAATGGACAAGGCCGCCGACAAGGTCGCGGACGTTGCGGCCGCCAAGGACCCTGCGCGCGAGGCGGGCAAGATGCTCGGCGCCTTCCTCTCAGGCGAGAAGCGGCCGAAGGGCTGATTGCCTGTCGGCCTCTGTCCATCTGGTGCGGTCGAGAGGACTCGAACCTCCACGGGGTTGCCCCCACTAGCTCCTGAGGCTAGCGCGTCTACCAATTCCGCCACGACCGCCAGGTCAGATGGTGCGGCTGAGAGGACTCGAACCTCCACGGGGTCGCCCCCACAGCGCCCTCAACGCTGCGCGTCTACCAGTTCCGCCACAGCCGCAAGACACCCGTGCTCGAAGAGCGGGCGGGGCGGAGAAAACAAGGTAAGGCAGCGCCTTGTCAAGCCGCGATCCGCAGCACTATCGCCGGGGCCGTTATAGCGCGTCCGTCTTTGACGGACGTGCGACAGGCCGCGACCGCGGCCCGCCGCTTCTGCGGCGCGCAGGCGCCGGCCGAAGGCCGGCTGCCGTGAGCGACAAAGTGTTAGGGCGTTTCCGTGAGAAACGGAAACGCCCTAAGGAAGGTCTGATCAAGTCGGGTGTGCCATGATTTTCGTAGGAGTCGCAGATTGGATGATCGGGCCATGGCACAGGCAAGCTTTGCGGAACTGGAGCACGAGATGAAGAAGCGCCGGACGCGGCGCGAGCTGTTCCTTGAGAAGATGGACAAGCTGGTTCCCTGGGAGCGGCTGGAACGACGGATCGAGCCGTTCTATCCGAAGGCGGGGCGCGGTCGGCGCCCTTACCCGCTTGGGGTGATGCTGCGGGTTCACTGCGTGCAGTTGTTCTACAACCTGAGCGATCCGGGGATGGAGGACCTGCTCTACGAGGTGGAGTCGGTGAGGCGTTTCGTGGGGCTGCGCCTGACGGAGGCGCTGCCCGACGAGACCACCATCCTGAACTTCCGGCATCTGCTGGAGAGGCACGATCTGGGCGAGGGTCTGTTCGAGGAGATCAATGCGCACCTGGCATTGCGCGGCCATCGGCTGCGCACGGGGACGATCGTTGACGCGAGCATCATCGAGGCGCCGTCGTCGACGAAGAACCGGGGCCGCGCACGGGACCCTGAGATGCGTCAGACGAAGAAGGGCAAGCAGTGGTATTTCGGGATGAAGGCGCACATCGGGGTGGACGCCGGGTCGGGTCTGGCGCACAGCGTGGTGACGACGGCGGCCAACGCAAGCGACGTGACGCAGGCGGGAGCGCTGCTGCATGGCGCTGAGACGACGGCGTGGGGCGACGCGGGCTACCAGGGGGTGGAGAAGCGTCCCGAGCACCGGGATGGCGGTGTCGAGTGGCGTGTGGCGATGAAGCCGGGGCGGCGGCGGCTTCTGGGCGAGGGCGGCGCCGAAGCGGCAGCGGAGACGCGCAAGGCGTCGGTGCGGGCGAAAGTGGAGCATCCGTTCCTGTACGTGAAGCGGCACTTCGGCTACGCCAGGGTGCGCTACCGGGGCGTGGCGAAGAACAGGCAGCGCATCGCGTTGCTGCTGGGGTTCTCGAACCTGCTGATCGCCGGCCGCTACGCGACGCAATGACAGGGGAGCAGTCTGCCCGCCGCGGGCGGGACGGCGGCAAATGCGGCGGATCGACGTGGATATCGCCCGTTCGCAACGCATCCCGCGACAAAAGCAGCCCCCGGCCCGTCGGCAATATCGTCGAGCTTCAAATCCAAGCCCCCTCTCCCCCTCGAAGCCGAGAAGATGGGGTTGTTCAGACTTTCCCTAACGGCTGGCGCCGGCCTCGGGCTTGAAGGGGCGGGAGAGCAGGCCGCCGATTGCATCGTCGACCGACGCGCCCCGATGCAGCACTGCATGCACGGCGCTGGCGATCGGCATTTCGACGCCGAGCCCGGACGCCATCGTCACCACGGCCGGCGCGCTCTCGTGGCCCTCGGTGACCGCCTCGCTGGAGTCGAGCGCCGCCTTGGGCGCCGTCCCTTCGCCGATGGCGCGGCCGAAGCTGAAGTTGCGCGACTGGTCGCCGGTGCAGGTGAGCACGAGATCGCCGAGGCCCGCGAGGCCGGCGAGGGTCTCCATCCGCGCGCCCTTGGCGACGGCGAGGCGCACAAGCTCGGCGAAGCCGCGCGCGATGATGGCGGCGCGGGCGTTGTCGCCCAAGCCGCGACCGATGGCGATGCCGGCGGCGATCGCGATCACGTTCTTGACCGCGCCGCCGATCTGCACGCCGATCAGGTCGTCCGTGAGATAGGGGCGGAAGGCCGGGACGCCGAGCGCCTTCACCACCGCCCCGCCCATGCGCGCGTCCTCGCAGGCGAGCGACACGGCGGCGGGCAGGCCGTCCGCGACCTCGCGCGCGAAGGTGGGGCCCGAGAGCACGGCGATCCGCATGTCGGGTGCCACCCGGCGCACCGCTTCGCTCATCAGCGCGCCGGTGCCCCGCTCGATTCCCTTTGGGCAGATGACGGCGGGAGTCGCGCAGTCGGTCGCCTTGGCGACCTGCGCCGTCGTCTCAGCGAGATGCTGCGCCGGCGTCACCAGGAGCAGGAGGTCGGCATCCGCCGCCTCGTTCAGGTCGGCGGTGGCACGAATCGCGTGCTCAAGGGGGACGCCGGGCAGAAAGCGCCTGTTCTCGTGGCGGTCGTTGATGCTCTCGATAACGTCGGGCTCGCGTGCCCAGAGGGTCACCGACCGGCCGGCTCGCGCCGCCACCGCAGCCAAGGCCGTGCCCCAGGCGCCGCCGCCGATCACGCCGACGCGCTTCATCGTTCTCGTGCGGTCGTCGAAGGTTCGCGTCCCATGCCGCCCAGTGTAGCCGACGCCGTCGAGTCGGATACACGACACGGCGACAGACGCCGCAGCGAGCCACGCGTACAATCGGAAACACGGCGGTGTAAGGGGAGGGGCGCATGATGCACGCGGTGTCGTCAATCGGGGGTCTTCTTGCCGTCGCGCTCACCGCACTTCCGGCGGTTTCCACCGGGTGGGCCGATGCGCCCTTCGAGATGGTGGACATTCTCGGTGGCAGCTTCGAGATGGGCGATGCCGACGGCCGGCCGGACGAGACACCCAGGCCGGCAACCGTCGCGCCGTTTCGGCTCATGCTCTTCGAGGTGACGAACACTCAGTTCGCCGCCTTCGTCGCCGAGACCGGACACGTCACCGATCCGGAGCGCCGCGGCTTCGGCTACGTCTGGCCCGGACGCTGGATCAAGGTGCCGGGCGCCGACTGGCGGCATCGCAGCGGGCCGGCCTCGAATCCCATTGGCCTCGACGACCATCCGGTGGTGCAGGTGAGCTGGAACGACGCCGGTGCCTTCTGCCGCCACCACGGGCTGCGGTTGCCGAGCGAGGAGGAGTGGGAATTCGTCGCGCGCGGCACGGACGGGCGCATCTTCCCTTGGGGCGATGCGGCGCCGGACGAGGGCGGCGTGCGGCGCGCCAACTACGGCACCAACAAGTGCTGTGCTGCGGACATGACCGACGGCTATCACGAGACCGCTCCCGTCGGCTCCTATCCCGCCGGCGTCTCGCCCTTCGGCCTTCACGACATGGCCGGCAATGTCTGGGAGTGGACGTCGAGCCCCGACGGCGACAGCGGCAAGTACGTGATTCGCGGCGGCGGCTGGGGCAACAATCCGTTCTGTCTGCGGGTGAGCTACCGACACAAGAATCCGCCCGACATCGGCCTCGACATGGTGGGCTTTCGCTGCGCCGGCGATTCGTAGGCGCTGAGAACGGTCGCGGGTCTCAGGCCTTTCGTCCCAATCGTCCCGGCACGCCGGCGCCCTCGGCGAGCCCCGCGTCCTCGTCGAGGGGCCAGCGCGCCCGCGGCGATGCGTCGAGCGGGTCGGTGAGGCCTCGGGTCAGCCGCTCGATCCCGGCCCAGGCGATCATGGCCGCGTTGTCGGTGCAAAGCCGGGGCGGCGGGATGTTGAGGGCGAGGCCGCGCGCCGCCGCCAGCTCTTCGATGCGACGCCGAATCTCGCTGTTGGCCGCGACGCCGCCCGCCACCACCAGCGCCGCCGGCTCTACGTTTGAGCCCCGGAGCATGTCGATCGCGTTCGCCGTGCGGTCGACGAGCACGTCGGTGACCGCCGTCTGGAACGACGCCGCGAGGTCGGCGCGGTCGCCCTCCGATGGCGTGCCCATTGCCTGGACGGCGTGGAGCAGCGCGGTCTTGAGGCCCGAGAACGAGAAGTCGCACCCCGGCCGGCCGAGCAGAGGCCGGGGCAGGGCGACGCCTGCCGGGTCGCCGTCCTTGGCTGCGCGCTCGATTGCGGGCCCGCCCGGATAGCCGAGCTCCAGCAGCATCGCCGCCTTGTCGAAGGCCTCGCCCACCGCGTCGTCGATGGTGGTGCCCAGGCGCCGGTAGCGGTCGACCTCCTCGACGAGCAGCAGCTGGCAGTGCCCGCCGGAGACCAGCAGCAGCAGGTAAGGAAAATCGAGGTCGGGCGCGATGAGGCGGGGGCTGAGCGCGTGCCCCTCCAGATGGTTGACGGCGAGCAGCGGCTTGTCGTGGACGGCGGCGATCGCCTTGCCGGTCATGAGCCCGACCATGACCGCGCCGATCAAGCCGGGGCCGGCGGTAGCGGCCACGCCGTCGAGCTCGGCGAAACCGACACCGGCTTGCTCCATGGCGCGGGCGATGAGGCCGTCGAGATGCTCCACGTGGCTGCGCGCGGCGATCTCCGGCACCACGCCGCCATAGGGCGCGTGGTCGGCGATTTGGGAGAGCACGATGTCGGACAGCACCCGGCGCTCGCCGGTCACGACTGCGGCCGCCGTCTCGTCGCAGCTCGTCTCGATGCCAAGGACGATCATGGGCGCGAGCCTAACTCAGATTTCTCATCACGGTCAGTGCTTGCACGATACTTTCGCGCCGAAATGGGTGACGTTCGCGATTACGTGTCAGGAGAAAAACGGGTGCTCCCCGTGGATAACCAATAGCCTCGATCAGGAGCACCCTGATGCCAGATCGTGCCCCGACGATTGTAAGTCTACGGACGACCTTCGAGGCCGTGAAGGCGATGGTGGAGGCGCTTCCCGAAGCGATCTTCGCACGCCGCCAAAGCCGGGCACTCGGTCGATCTGGAGGCTCCTGACGCCGTGAATTTGGCGTTCACGTCTTTTTCGCTTGGTTCGCATTTTTCTATAACGCTATGAATTTTTCTTAATAGCTCGTATTTTCTCCATAGCGCGAGTCGTCGGACCGAAACCGGACTGGCTCCGCTGCACGAACCGGTCGCGATGGACGACGGCGGGCTTGCTGGGCGTCGACCAGCATTCACATCCGACCGCCCCCCTTGGGGGACGGGCACGTTCGACAAGGAGAATCACCATGAAACGCGCACTGCAAATGTTCTTGGCTCTCGGGGTCGTCCTGCTGTTTGCCGCAGCCGGCCCGGCGACGGCTGGCGACGGTTGGCGCACGCTGACGCCGCCGCAGCCGCTTCCGGCACCCGAAGCGACCGGCAACGTTGCAGTCAACGGAGCCAACATTCACTACGCGCTCTACGGCTCCGGCAACAACGACGCGGTGTTGCTGTTGCACGGCGGCTTGGGCGCGGCCGAGGATTTCGGGGGGCAGATCGACGCCCTCGCTGCCACCTACAAGGTAATCGCCATCGACAGCCGGGGCCACGGCCGCTCGACCGACGACGACCAGCCTTATGGTTATCACCTGATGGCAAGCGACGTGATGGGCGTGATGGACAGCCTCGGTCTGGACCAAGCGGCAATCGTGGGCTGGAGCGACGGCGGAAACATCGGCCTCGATCTGGCGATCCACAATCCCGACCGCCTGACCAAGGTGTTCGCGCTCGGGGCCAACTACCAGACCTCCGGCATTCGCCCCACCGCCTTCCATGACGCGCTGATCGGTGCCTATGTCGGTCACGCGGCCGCACAGTACGCCCAGATTTCGCCGACGCCCGACGCGTGGGAGGCGTTTTCCGGCAAGGTGTTCGCGATGTGGGGCGGCCAGCCCGCGTATACCGACGAGCAGCTGGCAAGCATCACAGTTCCGTTCGTGATCGCGGCGGGTGTCTACGAAGAGGCCATCGACGAGGCTCACACCAAGCGCATGGCGGAACTCATTCCGGGCTCCCAGTTGCTCTTGATCGGCAATTCCAGCCACTTCGCGCACTGGCAGCAGGTCGAGGCGGTGAACACCGCGCTTCTGGAGTTCCTCGCCGCTGAGTGACGGAAGCGGCCGAGCGGCCCTTCCTGCTGCTGGTGGTCGGCTATCCGGACCAGGATGCGGTAGTGCCCGACATCGGGCGAAAGCCGCTCAACGAGGCGGTCTCCTACGTCTGACAATGGGACAGGGTTTGGCGCTGGTCCGAGCGGGGCCGGCGCCACAACGATCCCGGCCTTGCGTGGCCTGAAAGCGCTCGCGTCGGCGCGGCGCGCTGTGTAGAAGGGGCGCAACGCTCCGATTCGGTGCCGTGGACGTGCGCCTGCCAATAGTCGTCGGGACGCGGGGCAGCCCGCTCGCCATCGCCCAGACCCGCCACGTCTGCGCCCGGCTGGCTGCGGCGCATCCCGTGCTGGCCGAGGACGGTGCGCTGCTCACCGAGACCATCACCACCTCGGGCGATCGCTTCGTCGACCGCCCGCTCGCCGAGATCGGCGGCAAGGGGCTCTTCACCAAGGAGATCGAGGAGGCGCTCCTGGATGGGCGCATCGACCTCGCCGTGCACTCGATGAAGGACGTGCCGACCTGGCTGCCGGAGGGGCTGGAGATCGCCGCGATCCCTGAGCGGGAGGATCCGCGCGACGTGCTGATCGCGCCTGGTGCGACCGGCCTCGCCGACCTGCCGGCGGGGACGCGCGTCGGGACCGGTTCGCTCCGCCGCCAGGCGCAGCTTCTGGCGCGCCGCCCCGATATCGAGATCGTCCCGATGCGGGGCAACGTCGGCACCCGGCTGCGCAAGGTGGCCGATGGCGCGGCCGACGCCACGCTGCTGGCTCTGGCCGGCCTCAAACGGCTGGGCGAGGAAGTAGGCGGGATGGCGGTGTTGGAGCTGGCGGAGATGCTGCCGGCGGTGGGGCAGGGGGCGCTCGGCATCGAGTGCCGGACGGGCGACGAGCGGATGCAAGAATTGTTGCAGCCCATCGTGGATTCGGTGACGACTGCTGCCGTCCAGTGCGAGCGGGCGCTGCTGGAGGTGCTCGATGGTTCCTGCCGCATGCCGATCGCAGGCCTCGCCGAGGCGGATGGCTCGGGCGGGCTTCGCCTCGACGCCCTGATCGCGCGGGCCGACGGTAGCGTCTGCCACCGGGTCGAGCGCGCTGGCGCCATGGTCGACGCGCCCGCCATCGGCCGCGATGCCGGTGCTGCGCTGCGTGCGGCTGGCGGCCCCGGTTGGTTCGAGTCATGAGCCAGCCGTGCCTGCTGCTCACCCGCCCGCGCCAGGATTCTCTCGCGCTCGCGGAAGAGCTGGCGCGTCACGGCATCGAGTCGCTGATCGAGCCGATGATGTCGATCCGTCTCGACCACGATGCGCGCCTCGACCTTGCGGGCGCCCAAGCAATCCTGCTCACCAGCGCGAACGGCGCGCGCGCGCTCGCGGCGACGTCTCCCGACGAGGATGCGCGCCGGCTTCCGGTCTTGGCGGTGGGCTGCGCCACCGCGCAGGCTGCGCAGGACGCCGGCTTCCGCTCGGTGACCGCGGCGGACGGCGACGTGGACGCGCTGGCGGCGCTCGCCTTAGCCCGACTCCGCCCAGCCTCCGGCCGCCTCGTCCACGTGGCCGGCCGGGTCAGCACGGGCGATTTGGCGCCCCGGCTGCGCGCCGCCGGTTTCGATGCGGTGCGCGTGCTTCTCTACGACGCGGTCGCCTCGTGTGCCTTGTCTGCGCCGGCGCGCCAGGCGTTGGAGGCACAAGCCCTCACCGGCGCTGCGTTTTACTCTCCCCGCACCGCGCGCCTCTTTGCTAAGCTCGCGCGCGAGTCGGGAGTCGACTCGACGGCGCGGACACTCACCGCGTTCTGCCTGAGCCAAGCGGTGGCCGAAGCGGCAGCATCTCTTCCCTGGAAACGCGTCTCCGTGGCCGCCGCGCCGCAACAGGATGCGCTCGTCGCCTGCGTCGTGAGTGCACTCGCGCCGAGCCCGCAAGTCGGCGAGCTGCAACGGTGAGCAAGAGATCGAGCCGGCGCCGAAGAGGCCGCGACAGGCGTAACGAGAGACACATGGCGGCGCGGAAGGACGACGGCCAGGAGACGCCGGCAAGCGGCCGGCCAGGCGTGATCTGGCGATTGCCGGCGACGCGGGGTGCGACGCAGGACGCGGACACCCCCGATGCCCCCGCCGCCGAGGCCGAGGCGGATCGCCCGAAGGGTCGCCGCGTCCCGCTGGTAGCAGTCATAGGCCTGGCTGCAGCGCTCGTTTGCGTCGGGCTTTACGCCGCGTGGTCCGAATTCGGGCCCGATGTCTTCGGCATTGGCGGCGAGAAGACCGTCGCGACGGCCCCCGCCGCTGCGCCGCCCGTCGCCCAACAAACGGGTGACGGTCCGTCGGGTGAGGGCACGGCGACCTCTCCCCCTGCCGACGGTGCCGGCGCGCCGCTTGTTGTTGCAGAGATAGAGGACGAGGACTCCAGGGCCGGCCCGACAGAAGCGGTACCGGCCGCCGCCGCTCCGCAGGACGACGAGACCACTCCACAGGTGACCGCAACGCCCGAGCCGGCAGCGCCTGCAGTGGATCCCCCGTCGCCATCGCCGGCGCTTGCGGCCGACGATCCGCCGGCGACTCCGGCCGTTGCCCCCGTACACGCCGAGGAGCAGGTCGTGCCCGAGCGCGCGACCGCCGTTGCTGCCGAAGCGGCTCCGGTTGCGGTCGACGAGTCCCAGCCTGCCACCCGGTCGACCGCGCAAGCCGATCTCGGCAGCGACGCGCTCGGCGCGCTCAACGCTCGGCTGGATGCCCTGGAGGCGCGGTCCGATGGTGCCATCGGCGCGGGCGCTGCGGTGATCGCCCTGGAGCAGCGGGTCCGAGTGCTCGAGGACGATCCGACGCGCGAGCCCCTCGGCGAGGCGCTCGCGGCTTGGGGAGAACAGCGCGCCGCGCTGGAGACCGCGCTTGCCGAGGTAAGCGCGCGGCTCGCGCACTTCGAGGAAGAGGCCGCACAGCAAGCCGCCGCTGATGGGCGCCTGGTGACGCTGGTGCTGGCGACCGGCGAGCTCACCGCCGCTCTCGCCTCATCCCGCGGTTTCGCACCCGCGCTCGACACGGTTCGCGGCATCACCGGCGACGACCCCGCGGTCGAGAGCGCCCTCGCGCGCTTGGCGCCCTTCGCCGCCACGGGCGTGCCGACCATCGACGGGCTCCTCGCGCGCTTTCCCGAGGCCGCCAGCGCCATCGTGCGCGCCGCGCCCGCGACCGAGGACGCCGACTGGATCGACGAGACGGTCACCCGGCTGAGTCAGCTCGTGACGATCCGCAAGACTAGCGGCGCCATCGATCCTCAGAGCCTCGACGGCCGTCTGGTCGAGGCCGAATCGGCGCTCGCGACCGGCGATCTCGGGCGCGCAATTGCCATCGTCGAGGCGACGATGCCCGGTGCCGTCGAGGCCATCAGCGCTCAAACCTGGCTACGCGACGCCCGCGCCCGACAGGAGGCCGACGACGCGCTCGCCACTCTTGTCGCCGCCGTCCACGCGCGCATCGGCGCCCGTTGGGCAACGACCGGCGGCACGCAATGATCCGCATCATCGCCTTCGTCGTTGCGGTGATCGTCGTTGCGGCGGCCGCGAGCTGGATCTCGGAGCCGCCCGGCCGTGTCGAGATCGCTTGGGGCGACTACATGGTCGAGACCTCGCCGGGGACCCTGGCTGCGGCCCTCGCCGTGGCTGCGGCCATCGTCCTGGTGATCGCTGCCGTGGTGCGCTTCGTCTGGATCGGCCCGCGCCGGGTCGCATTGGCGCGCCGCCGTCGCCGCGAGCGTCTGGGCTACCGGGCGCTGACCCAGGGGCTGGTCGCGGCGGCGGCGGGCGACCCAAAGCGCGCCCGCCGCTTCGCGCGTCGCGCCGATGCGCTGCTGGAGGAGCCCCCGCTGACGCTCCTGCTCTCGGCCCAGGCGGCGCAGCTTGAGGGCGACGACCACGCCGCGCGCGGTTATTTCGAGGCCATGCTCGACCAGCCGGCGACGGCGTTCCTCGGATTGCGCGGCTTGCTCGTTCAGGCCGAGCGCACCGGCGATACGGCGCGGGCGCTGGAGCTTGCGGAGCAGGCTTTCGCGCTCCGGCCCGAGACGCCCTGGGTGCTGACCGCGCTGCTGGAGATGCAAACGCGGGCTGGGCGCTGGTCGGATGCGGTCGGAACGGTCAAGCAGGCCCTGCGCCACGGCGCCGTGAGCGAGGAGATCGGTCGCCGACGCCAGGCGGGATTGCTCTTCGAGCGGGCGCGGGCGTTGCGCGAGCAGGGCGAGGTGAGGGAGGCGCTGCGCGTCGCCGACGAGGCGCGCGCGGCAGATGCTGCGTTCCTGCCCGCAGCGCTGCTGGGCGCCGGACTCGCCAAGGAAGCCGGCCGAGACAGTGCTGCGCAGCGGGCGGTGATCGATGCCTGGCGTCATTGTCCTCACCCGGCGCTCGGCCGGCTCTTTCTCGCGCTCCACGCCGACAGTTCGGCCGCAGAGCGGCTGAAGCGGGTCGAGACGCTGGTGGCCAACAACAGCGACCACGCCGAGAGCCTCATGCTGCTCGCGAACCAGGCGCTCGACGCGAAGCAGTGGGGGACGGCGCGTCGGCATCTGGAGCGCGCCGCGGTTGAGTGCCCCAGCGCTGGCGCCTACCGCCTGCTGGCACGTCTGGAGGAGGCCGAGACGGGGGACGGCGACGCGGTCCGGCGGCGCCTCCAGCAGGCGAGCGAGGCGCCGCCCGATCCGGCCTGGCTCTGCACCCGCTGCGCCAGCGCGAGCCCGGCGTGGTCGATCGTCTGCGATCGCTGCGGTGCCTTCGATGCGATCGAGTGGCGCACACCGTCCCGCGTCGAGGCAAGCGCCTTGCCGCCAGATACCGCTGCCTCTGCCGACGACGAAGAGCAGCCGGTACCGGCGGCCGCAGGCACCGCCGCCGAGTGACCGTTCTTGCGGGAAGCCAGGGCCAGCCCGCGATTGGCGCCTTTACAATGCAGCGTGCCTTGACGATAGTCCGGCGCGGAACCGGGCCGCAGTAGCTCAGTCGGTAGAGCAATGCATTCGTAATGCATGGGTCGGGAGTTCGAATCTCTCCTGCGGCACCAGTTCTCCCCTTATAAATCAATCACTTAGAGAACCGCCCGCCCGCCGCGAGGACCGGGAGTTTCTGGCAACTTGCCAGAAACCCCCCGGATTCGTTCCGTGAGTGTTCGCGCGATGGCCTGGGCCTTTGGCCAGCGCGTCGGGAACGCAGAAAAAAGCGTGTCCGCGCCGTCGGCGAAATTGGTGCTTCTCAAGCTGGCCGATCATGCCGACGACCGTGGCCACAGCTACCCCTCGGTAAGGCGGATTGCAGACGACACCGAGCTCGACGAGCGCACAGTGCGGCGGGCCCTGGACCACCTCGAGTCTCGTGGCCTGATCCTCAAGACCAAGCGCGGTCGAGGTCACGAATACCACCTGCAGTTGGGGGGGGAGGACGAAGCCTCGACACCGGACAATCTGCCCGGTGAGGCGGCGCACGACACCGGGCAACTTGCCCACGACACCGGGCAACCTGTCACAGAACAGCGGGCAAGTTGCCCGAAACAGCGGGCAAGTTGCCCACCGAACCATCAGGAACCGTCAAAGAACCGTCAGGGAACCGGGGGCGCGCGCAAGCGCGCCACCTCCCGCATGGCCGCCAATTGGTTGCCGTCAGAGAAGGGACTCTTGTTCGCGAAGAACCAGGGATTGAGCGATGCCCAGATCAGCCAGGCAGTCGACCGCTTCACGGATCACTACCTTGGTACCGGACGAGCTGCCGCTGATTGGAATGCGATCTGGCGCAACTGGATCAGAGAAGACGTGCGCCGGGCTAATGAGGGAACGAGGGGGCTACGAGCTTCTGACGGACGAAGATCTGTAAGCGGTATCGGGCCCCCATACTTCCAGCGGATCTGATTTCGGGGCTGACTCTCCGCCTTGACCACGAGCCACACAGGAGAGATCGCGATGACAGATTCGATTTTGGCATCTGGCGACGGTGTCGCTGTTGCTTCGGTTGAGATCCCAGCTTCTGAGGGAGCCGCCCCGGCTCCGTCTGAGCCGGCCCCCATGCGACGCTGGCCGGACGATGAGAAGGCGCGGATTGTCTCGGAGAGCTTTGAGCCGGGCTCTTCGGTTGCGGCGGTCGCGCGCCGCCATGGCGTCAGCGATACGACCCTGACCAAGTGGCGGCGGCGCGCGCGGGAGGGAACTCTTCCGGGCGCTCGGATTGGTGGCTCTGCACCGCCATTTGTTCCCGTGGTGGTTGATAGCGTGACGTCCGAGCGGACGGTGGCGATCGAGGCGCTAGGCGTGGTCGTTCGCCTTCCGGTGGAGAGCGCGGTCGATCGGATTGTTGCGGTGGCCTCGGGCCTGGGCCGGGCGTCGTCATGATCGCGGCCCCCTCGCTTCGCATCGTGTTGGCGACGCGGCCGGTTGATTTTCGTCGCGGCCACGACGCGCTTGCGGCGACGGCGGCGGGGGAGCTGGACCTCGATATCTATTCCGGGGTGATCGTGATCTTCCGCTCGCGCCGCGGCGACAGGCTCAAGCTCCTTGCGTGGGACGGCAGCGGTCTGGTGATGACCTACAAGCGTCTGGAGCAGGGCCGCTTCGCCTGGCCTCGGATCGAGGATGGTGTGATGCGCCTTACGAAGGGCCAGTTCGAGGCCCTCTTCGAGGGTCTGGACTGGCGCCGGGTGAAGGCCCGCCCGGTTCGCCGCCCGCTGGCGGCGGAGTGAGGCGGCACGCAGGCGGGGCCGCAGATTTCGGTCGCGGTCCCGCCTGCACTTTTCCCTGGTCATGCATTGGCGAATCGGATTAAGGGGTGGCCCATGCCGAAGGTCACGCCCTCACCCCTCAGCAGCGCCGGTTCGCCGTCGCCTGCGGTGGTTTCGGCGGCGCTGGCGGCCCTGCATGCGGAGCTTGACGACGAGCGCGCGGCGCGCCGGGCGACGGAAGCAGCCCTATGCGAAGCGGAGCAGGCACGCGGCGCGGCGGAGGCGGCGAGGCAGACGGCGGAAGCGCGGGCGGCACGGCTGGAGGCCGAGAACGCGCAGAGCGCGGAGCAGATCAGCCGGCTTGAGCATCTCAACAAGGAGCTCAGGAAGGCGCTGTTCGGTCCGCGCTCCGAGAAGCTCGGCGAGGACGAGCGCCAGCTTACGTTCGAGGAGTTTTGGGCGGCGATCGCTGAAGCCGGCGGTCGGCCCGAGGCAGATGACCAGGAGCAGGACGAGGGGGCTGGCGGCAAGCGCCGGCGGCGCTCTTCCCGGGGGTCGCGCAGCGGGGTGCGCTTCGGGCCCCAGGTCGACCGGCGCGAGGAGGTGATCGAGCCGGACACGATCATGTGCCCCTGCGGCTGCGGCGAGATGACGAAGATCGGCGAGGACCGCAGCGAGCGGCTGGACTATGAGCCGGCGAAGTTCACCGTCATCGAGACCGTGCGCCCCCGCTACGCCTGCAACAAGTGCAAGGGGGGCGGGGTGGTGCAGTCGCCGGCGCCGGCCGCTCTGGTCGAGGGCGGCCTTCCCACCGAGGCTCTTCTGGCGCAGGTGCTGATCGCGAAGTACGGCGATCATTGCCCGCTCTATCGCCAGTCGCAGATCTACGAGCGCTCGGGGATCGAGGTTCACCGTGCGACGCTGGCGACGTGGGTGGGCCAGGCGTCGTTTCACCTGCGCCCCGTGGTCGCTTGCCTGGAGGATGAGCTGAAGAAGTCGGATCACCTGGGTCTGGACGAGACCACGATCCGCGTTCTCGACCCGGGCCGGGGCAAGACGAAGACGGGCTACATGTGGACCCTTGTGCGTGACGAGCGCCACTGGAGCGGCACGGACCCGCCGGGCGTCGTCTATCGCTATGCGCCCGGCCGCGGCGGCAAGTATGGCGCCGAGCTTATGGAGGGCTTTTCGGGGACGGTGCAGCTCGACGGCTACTCGGGCCACAACATCCTGGCGCGGCCGGACCGGGCGGAAGGCCCTGTGACGCGGGCCCTCTGTTGGGCGCATGTAAGACGGAAGCTGAAAGAGGTATACGACTCGAGCGCATCGCCGATCGCGCTGGCCGGTCTGAATCGGATCGCGAAGCTCTATGCGATCGAGAAGAAGATCCGGGGCAAGCCGCCGGCGGAGCGCCGCGCGATCCGTTGGGAGGAGTCGGCGCCGATCGTGAACACCTTCGGTGTCTGGCTCGACGAGCAGCGCTCGCGCGTCTCACCGCGCTCGCGTCTCGGCGAGAAGCTGACCTATATCGCCAACCAGTGGGACGGGCTGCTGGAGTTCCTGCACGACGGTCGTGTCGAGATCGACTCGAACCTGGTGGAAAACCGAATCCGGCCGCTGAAGCTCACCGCCAAGAACGCGCTCTTCGCCGGCAACGACGAGGGTGCGCAAGCCTGGGCCCGCATCGCCTCGCTGATCGAGACCTGCAAGATGAACGGCGTCGAGCCCTACGCCTGGATGCGGAGCACGCTCGAGAAGATCGCCAAGGGCCACCCGCAGTCGGGCATCCAGGAGCTTCTGCCGTGGAACTTCCAGCCCGAGGCAAAATGACTCGCGCGCTCACGGCGCTCCTCAAGAAATCCCCGTCGTAGTCAAGCCAGATTCCGGTATGGGGTCTGCGTACCGCTTACGAAGATCTGGAGCTGATCCGCCGGCAGAAGGAAGACGAACGACGCAGGGCGATAGAGAGCGCGCCTTGGCGGAAGGCCTCGCTAAAGCAGTTGATCGACGGCGACTATGAGCTGCCGTTGGCCGTCGTGCACCGTCAACACACATGGCGTGAGAAGAGGGACCTGCTCCCGCCGGACCTGTGCGAAGAGCAAGTGGAGGAGCTGCTCGACAGGATCGAGGGCGTCGAGTTCGATCTTCGGGCGGCCGGCCCCGAGGCCACGGCGGTGATCCTGCGCAGGCTCGCCGCATGCGTCATCATCCCGGAACGAGACGACATGGACATCGCAATGGAGTGCTATCTCGAAGACCTGCAAGAATATCCCGAGCATGTGTTGGTTGACGTGACCCAACAATGGCGCCGCTCAGAGAAGTTCTGGCCGACGATCGCCGAACTACGCAAGCTATGCCGCGAACATCCCGAGGGCGTGGGCGTCAATCGAGCCCAGCTGAGGGAGCTTTACCGGCTGCTCGCCGTGGTCAACCACCCAGCCCCGGACTGCATGGTCACATGGGAGTGGGTGTGCGCGCGGGACAGAGCGCGCGATGACATGTGCCGAGCGCATGACCCCTTCGCCCAGGTCATCCGGCTCCAGTATCCCAGCCAATACGCCACGCCGCAGACGCGGGCGCTTGACAGGCCGCCACGCTGGAGCAGAAATGCTGCGCATGCGAAAGGGAATGGTGCGGTGCACAACAACCCGGTGGGGCCCCGGCGGTTATAGGGCGCCGGCCTCCAGACCGTCCGCCAACCAACAGCGCCGGCGGCCTCGAAACTGTTACCGCCGATGAGTCGTGCTGCCTACATGCGGACCTATCGCGAGCGCCGCAAAGCGAACGGCGGACGGCGCCTGACTGAGCCTTGCGAGCGAGCGCCTGAGCCCGTCGAGCCTCTACCGCCGCTCCCGATGGACCCCGCGCAGGCGGTGGCGGACTGGGCCGAAAAGCGCCTGATCGTGCCGCACGGTCACGAGAATGCCGACCAGCCGATGACGCTGCCGGCCTTCGCGGTCGATTTCTTCCGCGACGCACTGGCGCCGGGCGTTCGCGAAGCCGGGCTGTTCTGTGCACGCAAGAATTCCAAGTCGGCGGTGCTCGCGGTGCTGATTCTGGCGCACCTCGCGGACGATGGGCCGCTGCGTCGGCGCGGCTGGCGGTGCGGCGTGGCGAGCGTGAATCGTGACAAGGCCGGCGAGCTTTGGGAGCAATGCAAAGCGATTGCCGAGGCGGGCGCGCTGCGGGGCCTCACCTTCGGGAAGGTGCCGCGCAAGATCGACTCAGCATGGGGCCGCGCAGAATTCTTGTCGGCTGACCGGACGGCCGGCCATGCGAGCGGATTCGATCTCGCGATCTGCGATGAGTTGGGCCTTTTCCCGGTCAGGGGCGGGCGCGACCTGGTGGCCGGGCTGTTGTCGAGCACGAGCGCGCGCAACGGCCGGCTGATCGCGATCTCAGTGCTTGGGGATTCTCCGCTCAGTGCCGAGATGATCGAGCGCAAGGATGATCCGGCGGTGGCCGTGCACGTGCACGCGGCGCCGGCAAACTGCGCGCTCGACGATGAGCGAGCTTGGGAAGCCGCAAACCCCGCGCTCGATACCGTCAAGTCACGGTCCTACATGGCGGACATGGCGCGGCGCGCTGCGGCCTCGCCGAACGATGCGGCGGACTTCCGAGTCTTCGATCTCAATATCGTCGGCTCGCCTAATACTGAGCCCATCGTGCCGCCCGAAGTATGGATAGCGTGCGCGGACAAGGACCGGCCGCCGCGTGCCGGGGCGTGCTTCGTAGGTATCGACATCGGCCAATCGGCGAGCATGACCTGTGCGGCCGGATTCTGGCCGGCCTCGCAGCGCCTGGAGTGCTATGGCGCCTTCGGCGACGTGCCGGACCTTGCCGCTAGGGGCGAAGCCGACGGCGTGGCGACCCTCTACGAGCGCATGGCGGACCGCGGCGAGCTGCGGACATGGCCGGGGCGCGCAACCCCGGTCTACGAGTTCCTGGAGTGGTTCTCGGGCTTGCTCGAGGGCGAAAGCGTCATGTCCGCGACCGCCGACACCTTCAAAGAGGCCGAAGTGCGCGACGCATGGGCGAAGCTCGGGCTTTGGTGGCCGCTGCAATGGCGCCGACGCGGGAGCGGCAAGGACGGCGTGAGCGATCTTCGGAGCTTCCAGCGGGCTGCCTATACCGAAGCGCTGCGGCCGGGCCGGTGCCTGTTGCTCGAGTCCGCGATCAAGGAGTCCGTGGTCGAGATCGAAAAGCGGAACGACAACCCCGTGCTGGAAAAGCGGCGCAAGCGGGGGCGGATTGACGCGCTGGTAGCGTCCCTGCTGGCCGTCGGCGCCGGCACCCGCGCGATGGGCCCGGCTGCCACGGCCGCGCCCATCGTGACCCATATCCCACTGGAGGAATTGGAATGACGAAAGTTCAGAAATTGCAGCTTCGCGCGGCCGCGATCGAAAAGCGGCTGGAGGAGATCAAGGCGCTACCCAAGGCCGAGCAAACATCGGAGATCAAGGCCGAAGTCGACTCGCTCGTGGCCGAGCAGATGACGATGGGCGGGAAGTTGGCCGCGGCGATGGCCGAGCAGGAGCAGCACGCAAGCATGGTCGGCGACCAAGCGACGCGCGACGGCGAATTCGCCGAAATGGCGGGCGTTGTGGCCGGGGCTTCGCTGGCCGAATTCGTCGAGCGGCTGCGACTGAAGCAGCCGCAAGAGGGCGCGCTTGCCGAGTTGCAGGCGCACTACGAGCTGCCGCACAACGCGGTGCCCGTCGATATGTTCCGGGCAGCCGCGACCACGGTGCCGACGAATGTGGAGACCAGCGAGCAACGCACCGTCATGCCGATTTTCACGATGGGCGAAGGGGCGTTCTTGATGGTCGACTCGCCCATCGTGCCCGCCGGCGACGCGGTTTGGCCGATCTTGACCACGCGCCCCACCGTGTCCGACCGGCTGACCGATTCGACGGCTGTTGCCGAGACGGACGGCACGATCACGAGCGAATTGCTGCAGCCGGGGCGGATTCAAGCCGGCTACAGCTATCGGGAATCCGATAGCCTGCGATTCGACATGCTCGACCCGGATTTGCGCTCGAATCTCACGAGCGGACTCATGGAAAAGCACGATGAGCGAATCGTGAACGAGCTGTTGGGCAGCGAGAATGCCCGGACGGATGCGACCGCCGTCGACACGTTCGCAACCTACCGCTCCCGACTCGTTTACGGGCAGATCGACGGGCGATGGGTCATGGGCGAAGACGGAATCCGGCTGTTGATCGCCTCCCAGACCATAAGCCACATGTCGGGGCAGTACCGCTCCAACACTGCCGACGATTCGGCCATCGACTCCCTGCGGCGAATCACTTCGGGCGTCCGCGTTACCGACCACATTCCGGCGCCGGCCGCGAACCAGCAAGACGTGATCGTGCGACGCGGAATGCGGCGCGATTTCGTTGCGCCGATCTGGCGGGGCGTCCGAATCATCTTCGACGAAACGACGCGCGCGGCCGAAGGCGAGATCAAGCTGACCGCACGCATGTTCTGCGCGTTCAAAATTCTGCGCGCCGACGGCTTCGACCGCGTGCAGGTTCAACACGCCGCGTAAGGGCTGCCCATGTGGCCGTTCACTGGCCGTGCTGTCCGGGCTTCGGCCGAAGGCGAGCGCCGCGAAGCTGAAGCCCGGCTCGAGCGCGAGCAGGTTGAAGCCGAGCAGCGCGAGCTGAGCGGGCTTTCGCTTCGCCCGGAGCACCTTGCACTCGCTGAGGCTTGCGTCGGCATATGGTCGCGCTCGTTCGCGTCCGCCGTGATCGAGCCCGCCGACTCCGTGCCGCTCCGGGCGGTCACGGCCGATTGCCTGGCGCTCGCGGGGCGGGCGCTCGCGCTGACGGGCGATGCGGTGTTCGCAATCGAGGTCATGAACGCCAGTGTCATGTTGCGGCCGGCTTCGACCTGGGATCCACGCGGCGACTACCGCCAAGAAACGCGGCACTACTACTTGACCCTGAGCGGTCCGCAATCGACCGTCCGCCGCAATCTCCCTGATGCTGCGGTCCTGCATGTCTCCGCGGGCGCCGATCCGGTCCAATGGTGGCGGGGCCGGCCGCCGCTTCGGCGCAGCCGGGCCACGGCGGACGTTGCCGCGCGCCTGGAGCGGCGAATGCAGGACTATTCGCGCCTGCCCGTCGGTATCCTGTTCCCGCAGGCGCGGCCGGCCGTGCCTGGGCCCGGCCAAACCGACCCGATCATGGACAGTATCAGGCGGGGCGGAATCACGGGCATCGCGACCGGGCAGGCGTCCGGCCTAGAGCAATTGCCGGCCTCGCGGTATGCCGGCCAGCCTTACGGACCGTCGCCAACCGAGCACGCGCTTGCGCTCCGCTCGCAACTCGGACTCGAGATCGCCAATGCTTTCGGCTGCCCGGCTGCGCTCTTTGCCGAGCAAGGCGACGGGAGCGGGCAGCGCGAAGCCGCGCGGCGACTCTGGAACGGAACGATTGTGCCGCTCGGAATGATTCTGGAGGTCGAGTTGCGGCGGAAGCTCGACCCCGCCGCGATGGTTTCGTTTCCCCCCGCGAAGGCGATCGACGAAGACGTGCAATCGCGCGCGATCGCGCGCCGCGCTGAGGCTTACCGCAAGCTCCGCGAGGGCGATGACGGAATGGGCGAAGCAGAAGCCCGCAGACTGGCGTTCGGCGATGATTGACGTTGGCGAGCTCCTGGGAGCGGCGTTGCCGGGCGTCGTGATCGCGCGCACCCGATTCCAGAACGCGGCAGACGCGAGCGGGCCGGCGGTACTGATTCGCTGCGACGATGCGGGTTGGCAAGAAACTCTCGACCCCGGACGCGGCCGGGCCCAGACCTTCGCCTTGGAGTGCCGCTCGCCGACGGCGGAAGGCGTCGACGCGATTGCGGTTGACGCGCTCGACGCGCTGCGCCCGCACCTTTCGGCCATCATCGAGGACAGTGACCGGCCGGCCGACTACAGCTCGCTGCACGGCGAGTATTTTCTCCGATTGCTGGAGGTGCGACTATCGCTCGCTGGCACGGTGAGGGCTCCTGCACCGGAACCTGCACCGGAACCTGCACCACGCCGCGCGTACTCTCCCGCTTACAGCGCAGACTATGGTTGAGAGAACACAACTAGAGCTATGGACTGCGATCAACACCACATTCCGCGACAACTCCGACGGCGAAATTACCGCCGCTGGGCATAGGGCGTTCCTTCGCGATCTAGTGGACACGCTCTTTGCCCACGTGCACGTTGCCGGCACGCCGGATTGGCAACTCCGCAGGCTGTTTACTACTGAAAATCTCGGATTCTTCGAGGTGACCGAGCAACCGCGCGACGATAGCGCACCCACCTGGGCGACCGAGTGGGTGCTGCCGGAAGATGAGGTTTTTTCGGTCGGCGTTGCCGGAACGGTGGAGTACATCCCCAGTGCGTTCATACGACACCGGACAATCGACCCCGGCACCGGGCCAGTGACCGAGTCTTCCTTCTACGTTGCCGGCTCGACCAGCTTTGGCCGGGTGCTTCTTGGGCGGGACTCCGACAATCACTTGATCGTCTACTATCCCGATTTAGCGGTGGGGACGGATATCTCTCATGTGCACCTGCGGCGCCATGTTCTCGACACGGAATCGTTGCCGAGCGCCGTGCGCGCGCTTTTGGCGAGCGGCGGATGATGGGCTGGCCGCTCTACCGGAACGGGAAGCAACTCGCCGTCGGCGAGGATTTGCGACAGGATTCGGGCTTCAATCCAGAGACGGACAAGACGCAGCACCATAGGACCGACCTACCGGATGCAGCGCGACCTGAGCGCCCGTGCGCGTTGTGCGGACGCAGCTTTCAACCAACCGCGCGGCGGCGAATGCTTTGCGCGGGTTGCTTTGGCCGGGCTTCGTCGACGATGGAATAGGGGCGAATCATGGATGCAGAATTCAGGCGCGCGCTCGATATCATCCTGGAGGTGATGAAGGCGAACGAGGCCCCGGACGCGGACGACGCGGGCGCCGTGCGGTGGGCTGTTCTCTCGCACGCGCACTGTGTCGAGACGGGCGCCGTCGTGGTCAACGACGCGATGCTGGCAGCCCTACAGGCTCAGCAAACGGCTGTCGTGCTGTCGGCGGTATTCAACCGGGCCGTCGAAGCCGAGCTGCAGGACGACGGCCGCTTTGTGTTCGTGTCCGACGGGCAGATGGTGGCGGACGCGGATTGTTGGCAGCCGGCGACGGTACAGTAAGCCCGAATTCGGCGCCGTGCTGAGCGCTCCGCAGGCAGCACCTGACGAACGGCATTCCGTCCGTACCTCTCGACCCTGGAGGGCTTGCGCGCGTCCTGAGCGCTCTACGGAACTTTTGGCGCCGGCTTGTCGGTGAGGTGGTCGGCGATGCGCTCAAGCTGGTCCTGGACGGCGGCCGTCGCCGAGAATTGCAGTAGGCCGGCGGCGGCGGCGATCTGATCCGCCTTTCCGAGCCTGTCATCTCGCATGGCATCGGTAAGGATGTCGATGGCGTCTCGTTCGTCCCGCTCCAAGTGCATGATGCTGATCTCCTTCTTCTAGAAGTTGATGACGCGCCAGCCGGTCGAGCAGCGCCCCTCAGTGCACTGAATTCCTCTTCCAGGGGAGATTAGTCCGTCGTGGGAGGTCGCCCTGGGAGGTCGTCGCCGTACACTCCGTCGTAGGCCACTACCAAGTCGCCCGATTTTCGCGAGCCGATGAAACGTGAAAATTTGTGTTGACCATAACGAGCGCCATATGGTATACCGAATGGGTAATCTGGCGGAGGGAAGACATGGCGGCTGATCGGAAATTCAATAGGACTGTTCGGGTCAACGAAGACACAGCACACATGCTTTCGGTCGTGCGCAGCATGATCGAGGTGCAGTACCCTCCGACCGGGGGGAGGCGCCTGACCGACGTAGGTACCATCCGCTTGGCTCTCGAGATCGCCGCACGTTCCATTGGTAGCACGGAGCCAGCATCGGTGTCTGTGCTGCGCGGCGATATAAGAACCGTCCCCGACGCGGACACTGGGCGGTCAAGAGACGTTTACATCCCCTCTCCGCTTATGGCCGCTGCGCTTCGGGGCATCCACAAAGACGTTGACGACTAGCATGCCCAGCCCGAAGGCGCCGGTCACCCAATCCGAGCTGAAGCGCTACGCGCGGCGGGTCAATGATTCCTGAACTTCTCACCGTCGCCGAAGCGGCCGACCGCCTAGGCGTGGCCCGCAAGGCGCTCCGCGCGGTTGCAGAGCAGCACGGCTACATCGTGAGGATCGGACGCAAGCCGCTACTGGACGCGGCCCAACTGGGGGAGCTCGTGGAGAAATGCCGAGACCAAGCAAAGGCGCCCGCCTCTGGCGGAACGGCAACAAGGGCAACTGGTACATCCGCGACGGCGAGACGCGGTTCTCGACCGGGACCGCTGATCGAGGACGAGCTGACCAGGCGCTCGCACGGTACATCGCCGAACGGGGCCGGCCGGTAGGGCCGCGCACCGGGGAGGACATGACCAACGACGAAGTATTCGACCTGTACGGCGAGGGCCATGCGGTCAACGTGAAGTCACCGCAGACGATCGGCTACAGCATCAAGGCACTGCGCCCCTACTTCGGGCCGGCCAGGGTGGCGAGCATCAACCGCGCTACCTGCGATGCCTACGTGCGCCATCGGGGCGTCGCGAACGACACGGCGCGGCGCGAGCTTGCCCACCTGAATGCGGCGATCAACTGGTGCAAGCGCGAGGGCTTGTTGGTGACCGACGTGCAAGTGACGCTGCCGCCCAAGGCACCGCCGCGCGACCGATGGCTGACCCGTGATGAGGTCGCCCGGTTGATCCGGGCGTGCCGCCGCAACCCCAAGGCGCGCCACCTTGCCCGCTTCATCCTCGTGGGCGTCTACACCGGCACGCGCTCCGAAGCGCTGCGGGGCCTCCAGTTCATGCCGAACATGCAGGGCGGATGGGTGGACACCGAGAAAGGCGTGCTCTACCGCCGCGCGGCCGGCACCGCCGAGACGCGCAAGCGGACCCCGCCCGTGCCAGTGCCGCCGCGCTTGCTCGCTCACCTGCGGCGCTGGCAGCGGATAGGCGCCCGCTGGGTTGTCGAGTTCGACGGCAAGCCCGTGGGCAGCCTCAAGACGGCATGGCGCACCGCGCTCCGCGGGGCCGGCATCGACCATTGCACTCCGCACGACCTGCGGCGGACCTGTGCGACGTGGATGATGCAGGCGGGCGCCGACCGATGGGCCGCGTGCGGCTTCCTGGGCATGACCATGGACATGCTGGAGACGACCTATGGGCATCATCACCCCGACCACATGCGGAGCGCCGTGGAAGCGCTCGGGTGCCGGGGCTGAGGCGGGGTTTCTGGCAAGTTGCCAGAAACAACGGCAATGAACGGAAATGAACGTGCGCGAACGGCATGATATGGGGGCTAAGGGCTTGATATGGCTACCACCTATAGCGGCGCACGGCATTCGTAATGCATGGGTCGGGAGTTCGAATCTCTCCTGCGGCACCAGTCCCCGGATTCATGCGTTCCTACCCATTCTCGAAATCTGTTGTTTGGCGCGGGGATTTGACGCTGATCGGCACTGTAACCTATTGAGACAGCGAAACTCTGGAGGGGGCAAAGTTCGGCGCCTATCAACACCGTGAGCTCCATGACTCTGCCCGAGCCGTGCCTGGATTGGGCATTGTTTCTCGACTTCGACGGCTGCATCGTCGATATCGCGCCGACGCCGGAGGCCGTCGACGTTCCGGACTGCCTGCCTTCGCTGTTGGTCGCGTTGCGCGAGGCGCTGGGCGGCGCCGTGGCGATCGTAACAGGCCGACCCATCGGGCAGATCGACGGCTTTCTGGGCGCTGCGGTCCCAGCCGTTGCCGGATTGCACGGGCTCGAACGGCGCACGGCGGATGGCGGGATTGTGCGTCCTGCCTTGCCGCGAGGTGATTTGCACGCTGTCCGGGCGCTGCTGGAGGCGTTCGCGGCGGCGCGTCCAGGTATTCTCGTCGAGGACAAGACATACACTCTCGGCCTGCACTATCGCCTTGCCCCGTCGTTGCGGGATGCCTGCAGGGATGTCGTGAACGCCGCCCTCAAGGTTGCTCCGCAGGGCTGGCAGGTGATCGAAGGCAAGTTCGTGTTCGAACTCCGGCCCTGTGAGGTCAATAAGGGTACGGCCATAGACGCGTTCATGGGCGAAGCGCCGTTCCTCGGGCGGACGCCGGTATTCTGCGGCGACGATATCTCCGACGAAGACGGATTCGGGGTTGTCAACGGAAGGGGCGGCGTGAGCATCCGCGTCGGCAAGGGCTCTGCCACGCAGGCGGCGGTGCAGGTCGATACGGTCGGGGAATTGCGGGGATGGTTGACGCGGGTGGCCGGCGCAACACGGGCATCGTCATGAGCCCATGGCCAAGACCAGGGTGGGAAGTGCAGCCTATGCCTCCGAGAGCCGGGTGACGAACCGCTCGAACCAGGCCTCCACGCTGTTCGACCGGAGAACCTGCATCGATCTCCGCCAGCGCTCGCTCCGCTCCTCAGCAGGCATCATGAGTGCCGCCTGGATGGTCTTGGCGACGCCTTCCACGTCATAGGGATTCACGATCAACGCGTCCGGCAGATGTTCGGCCGCACCGGCGAAGCGCGAAAGCACGAGAACCCCCGGATCGTTCGGCGGCTGGGATGCCAGATACTCCATGGCGACAAGATTCATCCTAAATCCCGCAGTTGGTTTCGGGGCCGATCACGAAAAAGCCTTGTAGGCTAGGGGCATGAGCGAATCGAAACAGGCCCTTGAGGCTCACCCTGCGGGTGATGGTCCCAGCACTGCGCGGGAGCTCGCCCGAGAGGCCGTGAAGGTGGACACCTTCGGCGGCACCGTCCACGTCGAATGGGACCCGGATGCGGCGGCCACACCGCTGGGTCATCTGGTGTTCTTCGCCGAATACCTGAAAGTCAGCGGCCGCTTCGACGCGCTGGTGGCGGACTGCCCGCTGCACTACACGAGCCCGAACGCGCCCTCGAAGCGGGACGTGCTGGGGACGGTGATGCTGTCGGCCCTCGCAGGACACTGGCGCTACGCGCACATCACGGCGCTGCGCGGCGACGGCGTCAATCCGTCGCTGTTGGGCATGACCAAGGTGGCGAGCGAGGACTCGGTTCGGCGCGGCCTGGGACGGATCGACGCGGAGGACGGCGCTTCCTGGCTGCACGGCCATCTCGACGACACGGCGCGGCCCTTGCTGAGCGAGCCGTGGGTTCTGGATTGCGACACAACGATCAAGCCGCTCTACGGCCACCAGGAGGGGGCTGTGGTGAGCTACAACCCGAAGAAGCCGGGCCGTCCGTCGCATGCCTACCATGCGTTCCTGATGGCGGGCACGCGCCTTGTTCTGGACGTCGATGTCGCGCCCGGGAACCGTCACCACTCGAAGAACGCGGCGCCTTCGCTGTGGGCCTTGCTCGACCGCCTCGGCCGTGAGAACTGGCCGCGGCTCGTACGGGGCGACAAGGACTGGGGCAACGAGGGCAACATGGCGTCGTGCGAGGGGGCGGGTCTCGACTATCTGTTCAAGCTGCGCCTGACCAAGGGCGCGCGCCGGCTTGCCGAGTGCCTGATGACGCGGGACGAGTGGACGGACGCGGGCCCGGGCTGGTCGGGGATCGAGGCCGAGCTTCGCTTGCATGGCTGGAGCCGGACGCGTCGCGTGGTGGTGCTGCGCCGTCGGCTTCCCGGGACGGTGGCGCTGACGCGCGCAGACGACGGTCAGGGCGATCTCTTCTGGGCCGACGCGCAGCCTGGCACCAAGGTGTGGGAGTTTGCGGTTCTGGCGACGTCTCTGGATCTGGAGGTTCTCTCGATCGCCCAGCTCTACCGGGATCGGGCGGACGCGGAGAACGGCTTCGACGAGTTGAAGAACCAGTGGGGCTGGGGCGGCTTCACCACGCGAGACCTGAAGCGCTGCCAGCACATGGCCCGGCTGATCGCGCTCATTTACAATTGGTGGAGCCTGTTCGTGCGCTTGGCGGACCCCGATCACCACCGCGAGGCGATCACCAGCCGACCGCTCCTGCTGCATGGGGTTGCCCGCCAGACCCATCACGCCGGTCAAACCCGGCTGACGGTGACGTCGAGCCACGGGCGGCGGGGGGCCGTGGTCGCGGCGTTGCGGCGGATCACCGGCTTCTTCCAGACTCTGCTGACAAGTGCGGAGCAGTTGAGCGCTGAGGATCGCTGGCGCCGGATCCTGGCGGAAGCGCTGAAGAAGTACCTCCGGGGCCGCCAGCCGGGTCGCCAGCCCTGGATTCCACCGCCTCGGCCTGCGCTGGCAGGCTGAAATTGAGCCCGGAAATCGACCGATCATCGCCCCCAACTGCGGGATTTAGGTTCATGCCATCGCGCAAGGGCGTGACCAGGCCGACTTGCGCGAGACGCAGAAAGCCGAACAGGGTTCGCCGGCCGAAGCTCTTGTTCAGGTAGCGAATCGGCACCCAGTCGACGTCCGCCAACTCACCGTTCACGTGTCCGGCCAGCGTCTCGAGCGTGCGTCGGATCTCGGAATACTCGGCGATGCCGCCGCGGCTGGGGGGCGCGACTTGCATCAGGGAGACGCGGTTGAGGTGGCGGGGATAGGCCCGCAGAAAATGTGCAAACGCATCGAAGCGCTGTACCAGTCCCTTCGAATAGTCGAGCCGGTCCACGCCGATGATCAGCCGGCGCCCGGCGAGGCTCACCCGGAGGCGCTCGAATTCCCGACTGCTCTCGGCCCTGGCCGCATTGCGCTCGATATAACGCGTGTCGATGCCGATCGGATGGGTCTCGACCTTGAAGACCCTCCGGAACGCGCGAACGACTGCGCCTTCCTCTCGCTCCTCTACCCGGGCTCCCCCCTCGCGAACCAGATAGTCGAGAAGGTGAGCGCGGTCCGTCTCCGTCTGGAAGCCGACAAGATCGAAGAAGGAGAAGCAACGCATGAGTTCCCTGTGCACCGGCAGAGTCGCCAGAAGCTCCCGCGGCGGCAGGGGTGTGTGCAGAAAGAGACCTAACCGGTTCCGTATTCCGAGCCGGCGCAGTTCCTGGCCGAGCGGAATCAGGTGGTAATCGTGAACCCAGATCAGGTCGTCGGGCTGCAGCAGGCCGGCCAGCCTGCGGGCGAACTCCCTGTTGACGCGCCGATAGCCGGTGTAGTTGCCGCGATCGAAGTTGACGAGATCGACGCGGTAATGAAACAGCGGCCAGAGCGTGGAGTTTGCGAAGCGGTTGTAATACTCCTCGTAGTCGCGTTCGCTGAGATCCACGGTGGCGCGGGCAAGCCGTCCGCTCTCGGTTACGGTCACATCCTCGTCGGGAACGGCGACCACCTCGCCGCTCCAACCGAACCAGACACCCCCGGAGCGCCGGAGCGCCGCAAGCACCGCCACGGCCAGACCGCCCGCAGCAGTCTTGCCCTCGTTGACCGGCGCAACCCGGTTGGAAACGACGACAATGCGATTCGTCATGGGTGTCGCGATACCCCACGATTGGAATCATTCGACCTGTCCCGACGACGGCAACTCGGCGAGGACAGGCGTCGGACTCATACCATTAGAACGCGTCCTCCCATGGCCGGGAGAGCTTGATCGCCGAGGTGATCAACCCGACCATGCTGTAGGTCTGAGGGAAGTTTCCCCACAACTCTCCCGTCTTCGGATCGAGGTCTTCAGACAGGAGGCCCATCGCGTTGCATGAGGCGAGCATGTTTTCAAACAGCCGCCGCGCCTCATCCCGCCGGCCAAGGGCCGCGATGGCATCGATGTACCAGAAGGTGCAAACGTTGAACGCATTCTCTGGCGCCCCGAAATCGTCTGTTTCGACATATCGAAACACGTGATCGCCGCGACGCAGTTCCCGCTCGACCGCTGCCACGGTGTCACTGAAACGCGGATACCAGGCGCTGCAATACGAAATCTCGTGCATGAGCAGTAAAGCCGCGTCGATTTCGCTGCCTCCGAACGCGCTCACATAGCACCGCTTTTCCTCGTTCCAGGCCTCGCGCTCGATGCATTCCCTGATCGTTTCGGCGCGCGCGTCCCACAGCTCGGTGCGATCCTCGAGTCCGAGACGACGGGCGATGAGCGCGAGGCGGTCGCAGGCCGCCCAGCACATGAGGACAGAAAACGTATGGATGCGCTCGGTGCCGCGAAGCTCCCATATCCCCGCGTCCACCTTGTCGTAGAGCCGGAACGCCGCTTCGCCGACCCGCTCCAGCACGCGGAAAAGGCTCTCGTCTCCCCGCAGATCGATTCGCTCGTCGAAAAACGCCTGTGCGCAGGCGAGGATGACGGTGCCGTAGACGTCATTCTGGGTCTGGACATAGGCGAGATTGCCGGCGCGCACCGGCTGGTGCTCGCGATAGCCCCGGAGCGATTCGATCTCGCGCTCCGTAAGCTCTGTCTCCATGTTGATGCCGAACACCGGCTGGAGCGTGCCGTCAGGGCTCGCGGCGACGATGTTCAGGATGTAGTTGAGATACTCTTCCATGGTGCGGGTGATACCCAGGCGATTGAATGCGCGAACGACGAAATAGGAATCGCGCAGCCAGCAGAAGCGGTAATCCCAGGTGCGGGAGGTTCCGTTTGCCTCGGGTATGGACGTGGTGATGGCGGCCACCATGGCGCCGGTCTCTTCGACCTCGCACAGCTTGAGCGTGATGGCCGCCCGGATCACGGAGCTCTGCCATTCGAATGGCAGCGCGAGGTAACGGACCCATTCCCGCCAATAATCCTCCGTCCTTTCGAAGAACTCCCGGGAAAGCTCCGCGATGTCCCGTTCGAGAGAGTCATCAGGGCCGAGAATAAGGTCCAATGGGCGATTCAGCAGGAACGCCGTCTCCTCGAGCACGAAAGAAACCGGCGCGTTGGTGGTGAGGCGCAGGACGTGGTCGGGCAGGACGTAACGCACGTGATTGCTGCCGCGTGTGACGGTTGGCCGCTCGGCACCGTAGTTCCCGGCCGGCCGCAGCCTTATGCGGACATGCGGGCTGCCGGAGAGCGGGATCAGCCGGCGTACCAGCGTCAGGGGGCGCGCAAGGCGGCCGTGCCGCTTGAAGCGCGGTGCGAAGTCCTGGACCTTGAGCGCATCGCCGGACCTGCTGCGCAGCGTCGTTTCGACGATCGCCGTATTCGGCAGATAACGCTGTTCGCTGGTGGCGAGGTCGTCCAGCTCCACCTCATAGAAGCCAACGGGCTCGATCGGCTGCAGCAGATCGCAGAATACCGGGTTGCCGTCGAAACGGGGCATGCACGCCCAGACCAGGCGTGCCCGCGAGTCGAGCAGGCCCGCATAGGTGCAGTTCCCGATGATGGCGAGATCAAGCGATTGCATCCTCAACCCTTTGCTGCAAGCCCGGCATCGTCACCCCGGATTCGAAAGTATACCATCGCCCCCATGGGGCACTGACCGGCCGCGGCGCCGGAACCGGTCGCCGCATGCGTGCCGCGCCGGCCTAGCGGCTGGCGGGATCGGCCCTATCTAATGGGAGTGCCGGGGCAGCTTCGCCGACACGGAACGATAGCGGGTCGCGAATTCCAGGCAGCCGCCATCGGCCAACTGCCCGACGTGCGCGCGATAGAGCTCCTCCCATGGCGTGTGGTGTTCGAGTTCGGCGGGCGTGTGGGCGGCGCGGCGGGCCACCAGGATTTCCTCGGGCTGCAGAATGTCGACCCGCCGGCGGCGGAGGTCGACCCTGAGCCGATCGCCAGTCTCCAGGATTGCGAGGCTGCCGCCGACGGCGCTTTCGGGGCTGGCGTTCAGGATCGAGGGACTGCCGGAGGTGCCGGACTGCCGCCCGTCGCCGATGGTCGGCAGCTCGTGGATACCCGCCCGGATGAGTTCCGCCGGCGGCTGCATGTTCACGACTTCCGCCGATCCGGGATATCCCACGGGCCCGGTGCCGCGCATTATCAAGATGCTGGTCTCGTCGATCTCGAGCGTCGGGTCGTCGATTCTGGCTCGATAGTCCTCCGGACCGTCGAAGACGATGGCTCTCCCCTCGAACGCGTCGGGGTCGTCGGCGGACTCGAGAAAACGGGCGCGAAAGCTGTCGGAGATCCCGCTCGTCTTCATGATCGCAGCGCTGAAAAGGTTGCCGCCCATGACCACGAACCCGGCCCGTTCCTTCAGCGGCCTGTCGAACGGGCGGATGATATCCTCGTCGAACGGCGCGGCTCGGGCGACGTTCTCCGCCACCGTCCTGCCGTTCACCGTGGAAGCATCGCCGTTTAGCTTTCCCGCGCGCAGGAGTTCTCCCATCACGGCAGGCACGCCGCCGGCGCGGTGATAGTCCTCCGCCAGGTAGTCGCCGGCGGGCTGGCAGTTGACCAGAAGCGGCACGTCGTAGCCCACCGCCTGCCAGTCCTCGAGCGTGAGTTCGACGCCGATGTGACGTGCGATCGCATTGATATGGATGGGCGCGTTGGTGGAACCGCCGATCGCGCTGTTGACCGCAATGGCGTTCTCGAAGGCGGCGCGGGTCAGGACTTTCGCCGGCGTGAGATCCTCGTGGATCATCGAGACGATTCTTCGGCCGGTCGCATAGGCGAACTGGGCGCGCTCCTTGTTCGGTGCGGGCGGCGTGGCCGAACCCGGCAGCGACATGCCGAGTGCTTCGGCGAGCGAGTTCATGGTGGACGCTGTTCCCATGGTGTTGCAGTGGCCCGGACTCGGCGCCGACGAGGCCACCATCTCGATGAACTCCTCGTCGGTGATGTTCCCGGCGGCGAGCAGCCGGCGGGCTTCCCAGAGGATGGTGCCCGAACCGGCTCGGCGGCCCTCCCACCAGCCGTTCAGCATCGGGCCGCCATTGAGCGAGATCGCGGGGAGGTTCGCCGTCGCTGCCGCCATGATCATCGCCGGCGTGGTCTTGTCGCAGCCCGTCGTCAGGATGACGCCGTCGATCGGATAGCCGTGCAGGATCTCCACCAGGCCCAGGTAGGCGAGATTGCGGTCGATAGCGGCCGTTGGCCGTCGGCCGCTTTCCTGGATCGGGTGAACCGGAAATTCGAGCGGGATGCCGCCCGCCTCGCGGATGCCGGCCCGCATTCGGTCTGCCAGGCTCTGGTGGATGCGGTTGCAGGGCGAGAGGTCTGACCCTGTCTGCGCGATCCCGACGATGGGCTTGCCGGACTGCAGCTCTTCGCGGGTCAGGCCGAAGTTCATGTACCGCTCGATATAGAGTGCGGTCATGCCGGGATCGAGTGGATCGTCGAACCAGCTTCGGCTGCGAAGCGTTTTCCGGGCCATGAGCACTCCTCCCAAGTTGCCGCTCTCAACTTAGCGAGCGGATGCGTCACCGGGAAGGCGCCCAACATGTCGTGGAACTGGGATACTCTGGTCTGGCTGAGGCGCCGGCCGGCAATGCCGCAAACCAATTGCGCGTTCATGCGCTGAGAGCCCCCCAACGCCGATGGAGCCCCGATCGATGACGCCCGAAACACTGACCTTCCACAGCGTCGACGTGCGCGCTGTTGTTCTCAAGCTGAGGCGGCCTGTTGTCGCCAAGATCGCGACCATTACGGACTGGCCGCTCATCCTGATCGATCTGAAGACCGAGGAAGGGGTCGTCGGGCGCAGCTATCTGGAGCCCTACATCGTCAAGTCGATGAACTATCTCGTGCCGGCCTTGCGCGACATGGGGGCGATGCTCAAAGGCCAAAGGCTGGCGCCGTCCGAAATCTACGAAACCGCACAAAAGTCGCTGCACTTTGTGGGTTACGAGGGCATGTCAATGATCGCCGTTTCCGGCATCGACATGGCAGCCTGGGACACCCTGGCCAGAGCCGCCGGCATGCCGCTCTGCACATTGCTCGGCGCCTCGCCGGGTCCGGTGCGCGCCTACAACAGCAATGGGCTCTGGCTCCAGTCTCCGTCCGAAGTCGCCGCCGAGGCCGTCGAGATCCGCGACGAAGGACAGTTCGAAGGCGTGAAACTGCGTCTCGGCCGGGACGATCCCAAGGACGACCTCGCCACGATCGATGCGGTTCGCCGGACGGTCGGCGAAGACATGCACTTGATGATCGATTTCAACCAGGGTCTGGACATGGCGGAGGCACTACGCCGGTGCCATATGCTCGACGATCTCGGATTGACGTGGCTGGAAGAGCCGGTCGTCTACGACAATTTCGACGGATACGCGCAGCTCGCACGGGAGCTCAAGACGCCCCTGCAGATCGGCGAGAATTTCTACGGGCCGCGCGATCTGCACAAGGCGTTGCGGTCCGGGGCCTGCGACTACGTGATGCCGGACTTCATGCGTATCGGCGGGGTCACCGGATGGATGCGCGCGGCAGCCATTGCCGGCGCGGCCGGCGTTCCGATGTCAACGCACCTCTATCCCGAAGTCGGCGCCCACGTGATGCGGGCGACCGAAACCGCCCATTGGCTGGAGTGGCAGGACTGGGCCGATCCGATCCTGCAAACGCCCTATGAGATCAAGGATAGCCATTTGCACATCCCGGATGTGCCTGGGGTGGGCCTGGACTGGAACGAAGATGTCGTCGCCAGAAACCTGTATGAGGCCTGACTGCCCGACTCCCCAAACGCTCTGACGGAGCCCAGAAATCCAGGCTAGCCGTTGCGCAGCTGCTCCGTCGCGGCCGAGTCCAGCCCGCCGGCGTCGTCGAGGGCCACGCGGTAGGTCTCGCGAGCGGCGTCGGGTGAGACCCAGCGCTCGCGCACGTCGACCGCCACCTGCTCTGCCGGGCGCTCGGTCGGCGCGCCGTAGCCGCCACCGCCGCAGGAGTAGGAGACGATGGTGTGGCCCTCGGGGATGATGGCCTGGGCGCAGGGGTCGAGCTGGTGCAGATCGCCGTTGGCATCGCGCCGGAACTGGTTGGCGCGGCCGCCGGCGGTGCCGCCGCGCGCACCCTCGGGCGCGGTGATGTTGCCGTCGCTGACGTAGCCGACCTCGAGGTCGCCCTCGGTCGGCCCGAACTCGCAGTAGACCCCGGCGCCGCCCCGCGTGCGGCCATGGCCACCGGAATCGGTGAGGAAGTGTCGGCCACGCACGGTGAGCGGGAAGCGCATCTCGTCGAGCTCGATGGAATCCTGGTAGGACATGCCGGCGTTGCCGAGGTGGCCGATCGAGATCCAGGCGTCGGCCTGGGCGCTGGCCGCGCCGCCGCCCCAGCCCAGGAAGATCTGGTTGACGTAGGCGCCCTTGGTCTTCTCGCTCGTGCCGGAGATGACGCCGAGGGAGGGGGGGATGATCGAGCCGGTGCTGGCCATGCCGTAGCCGTCGCCCAGGTCCGCGATCGCCCGGCTCACGGCGTTGCCGACGCGGTCGGCGAGGTTGGTGGTCGCCACCGAGCAGCTGGTCGGGTGCTTCGGAATGCCGCAGACGGTGTTCTCCTTGAGGTGCATGCGCACGCGGCGGAAGGAGCCGGTGTTGGTCGGCACAGAATCGGGGATGCTGTTGAAGACGCCGAGCAGCAGCGTGCTCTCGCAGCAGGCCTGCGAGAGGTTGAGGCCGCAGGGCATCGCGTCCGGGTTGTCGCGGAGGTCGATGTCGACCGTCGCCTCGTCGGGGTCGACGTCGACCACGATCTTGACCGGGATTCCGCCTTCGGCGTTGGGGAAGGGGTCGTGCATCGAGGTGGTCACGGCCCGGCCGCCCGGCATCTTGCGGACGGCCGCGATCATCAGCTGCTCGCTGTAGTCGAACCACTGGTCGGCGAACTGGGCCAGGGTGTCCCAGCCGATCTCGCTGCCGAAGGCCATGATCTCGCGCTCGCCGATCCGTGCCGCGCCGAGCTCCGCGAGATAGTCGCCCCACCATTGCTCCGGCACGCGGATGCGCAGCCGGCACATGCGCACGATGTCCTCGATGTCCTCGTAGTCGCGCTGGATCTGGACCGCTGGGAAGATCAGCGCGCCTTCCTCGTACACGTCGCGCGCGCTGCCGTGATAGGTGGTGGCGATGGAGTTGCCGCAGTCCGCCTGGTGCGCCTTGGCGACCATGGTGAAGCGGTGCACGCCGTCGTCGTCCACCACTGGCGCGAGGATGGTGTGGTCGGCCGGATGCGAGCAGCCGTGGTAAGGCGAGTTGTGGAGGAAGGCGTCGCCCCGCTTGAGGACGGGGTGAAACTCCTGCATCGACTCGCACATCATGTCGGCGCCGCGCAGCACGTGAATCGGCAGGCTCTCGTTGACCGTGAGCAGCCGGTTCTCGGCGGTGACGATGCAGCAAGAGAAATCGCGCGCGCTGTTGAGCACGCCGGAGCGCCCGGTGCGCAGCAGCGTGTTGGCCATCTTGGCGCAGATGGCCTCCATCCGCTTGTTGATGATCGCCATCTGCACGCCGTCGAGCGTGCCGTCCGCGTTGAGTGTCAGTGTGTTCCTTGCCATCGCCCGGCTCCTTGGGTCAGGGCGTTATCAGGAGACTGCCCGAGGGCCGGCGCTCGGCCTTGGCCCCGGGGTCGATCACAACGGTGGTGAAGGACGATTCGATGATCGCGGGCCCCTCCACGGTCTCGCCCGGTCCCATGCCGTCGAAGTGCACGACGCGCGCCTCGACGAAGCCGGTGTCCGGGAAATAGACCGAGCGGCTGTGCGCGATCTCCGGCCCGCCGCCGGCGCTCTCCACGCTCAGGTTGACGCCGTCCCTGAGGTGGCAGCGCACGTTGGCGCGCCAGCCGACGGTCTCGATGGTCGATTCGGTGTCGGCGAAGGTGAAGAGCGCCTCGTGGGTCTTGTGGAAGTCCTCGATGAAGGCCGCGAGCGCGGGCTCGTCCTCGATCCGGTCCGCGCGCAGCGGCACCTCGATCTCCCAGATCTGGCTGGGGTAGCGCGCCTCGGCGGTGAACTCCACGACCTGTTCCAGCGAGCCCGCGCCCGGCCCCTCGATGAAGGCCCGGCACTTCTGCTCCAGCCCCTCCAGCAGCGCGTTGACGCCGTTGAAGTCGAAATCGCCGGTGGAGGTGTAGAGCGTGCCGCTGTACTCGGCCCTGAGGTCGGAGATGAGCGCGCCGTGGGCGCTCAGCGCGGCCGCGACCTCGGGCAGGATCACCTGCGCGCAGCCGAGCCGGCGCGCGATGGCGACGGCGTTGAGGCCGGCCGCACCGCCGCCGCCGACGATGGCGGCCTCGCGCGGGTCGATGCCCTGGTTGACCGTGATGTCCTCGATGGCATGCACCATGTTCTCGGTGGCGACGCTCATGATCGCGGCTGCCGCCTCGTGGAGCGAGAGGCCGAGCTTGCTCGCGACGTGGGTCTCGATGGCGGCGGCCGCCGCCTCGGTCTCCAGCGCCATGGTGCCCCCGAGGAAGTAGGCGGGGTCGATCCAGCCGAGGACCACCGAGGCGTCGGTCACGGTGGGCTCGGTGCCGCCGGCGCCGTAGCAGACCGGACCGGGGACGGCGCCGGCGCTCTTCGGCCCGACGTGGAGCAGGCCGCCTTCGTCGACCCAGGCGATGCTGCCGCCGCCGGCGCCGATGCTCTTCACGTCCACCGCCGGGAAGCCGGTCATGTGGCCGCGGTAGGGCTGGCCGATCCAGGTCTCGCGCGTCCACGGAATGCGCCCGCCACGCACCAGGCTCACGTCGAAGGTGGTGCCGCCGGTGTCGGCGACGATGGCGGTATCGACACCGGAATCGGCCTGGGCATAGGCGCGGCCCGCGATGGGCGCCATGGCGGGGCCGGAGTTGATCGAATGGATCGGCGCGCTCGCCATGTCGGCGGCATCCATGGCGCCGCCCTGGGTGGTGACCACCAGGACCCGGCCGCCGAAACCCGCGTCCCGCAGGCGCGTTTCCAGGCCGCCGAGGTAGCTGCCCATGAGCGGCTTGAGCGAGCCGTCGATGCAGGTCGACGACGCGCGGCGGTATTCGCGGAGCGAGGGGTTGAGCACGTGCGAGAGGGTGTAGGGCACGCCCGGCAGGTGGCGCTCCAATAGCTCGCCGACGCGAAGCTCGTGCGCCGGGTTCACGATGGACCAGAGCAGGCAGACGCCGACCGCCTCGATATCCTGGCCCTTGAGCTCTTCGATGATCGCGACGACGCCCGCCTCGTCCAGCGGCTCGGTGACGGTGCCGTCGTAGGCCACGCGCTCGGGCACCTCGTAAGTGAGCGAGCGCGGCACGTAGGGCTCGGGGTAGGGCACGGTGAAGTTGAAGGGCTCGATGCGCCCGCCCTCGCGGAACACCAAAACGTCCGGGTGGCCCTCGGTGGTGAGAAAGGCCGTGCGCGCGGTGTTGCCGGTGACGATGGCGTTGATCGCGTGCGTGGTGCCGTGGATCAGCATCTCGCCGCGGCCGAGCAGGGCCTCGCGGCTCTCGCCCAGATCCTCGGCGGCGTGGGAGAGCGTCTCCAGCACGCCGGCGACCGGGTCCGACGGCGTGGTCGGCGCCTTGTACATGCGCAGGCCCCCGTCGTCGGATTCGACGACAAGGTCGGTGAAGGTTCCCCCGGTATCGACCGCAAATCGCATGGCTCTCCCGCCGTGTCAGATAGCTCTCCCTGCCGGCGGCTCTCGCCGCCAGGCGGGCGGACCCTAGCCCGAAATCCGGCGGGACGCCACGGCGGGGCGGTTTAGAGAGCGTCGGTCTCGATGATGTCGACGCCGCGCTGGCGGTCGATCAGGTAGATAAGGCCGCGGTCGTCCACGGTGACATCGTTGGAGGAGGCGCGCTCGCAGCCTTCCGGCGGGTCGGGGACGTAGCGCGCGACCTCGTGCGGCGCGAACGGGTCCGACACGTCCACCAGGCGCAGGCCCTGGGCGAACCAGGCAAAGGGCACGACGTTGCCGGTGAACCTGTCCGACGGCTGGTGGCAGCCGGTCATGTCGGGCTGGGGGCTGCCGTCTTGATCGACGCCCTCCACGTCGATGGTGCTGATGGGGATGGGGCAGCGCTCCTCGGTGATGTCGTAGACCCAGGCGAAGGCCGGCGGCGAGGGCCAGAGCTTCGCCACGTCCTCGTCCGCCACCACCATGATGTGCCGGCCCTTGAGCTTGTAGGGGAACGGCAGGCAGGTGTGGGTGGGGTGCGGGAAGGCCGGGCTGGTGTTGATACCCGCCACGTGCTTCGGCCGGGACATGTCCTCGATGTCGAGAATGAAGAGGCCGTGGTGCCAGTAGCTGACGTAGAGCCGGTCGCCGAGGCGGAGCGGATGATGGCAGCGGGGCGCCACCCAGTCGTTCCAGGGGTACTCCTCGCCGCCCGCCTGCCACTGGCCTGGGATCCACCAGCGGCCGACTTCTTCTGGCTGCGCCGGGTCCGCCAGATCGAGGATCATCACGATGTTGCCGACGTAGCCCTCGACCGTGGGCGAGATATAGGCATAGCGGCCATCGAAGGTGAAGCGGTGCACGCCCTTACCGGCGGTGCGCCACTTGGTGATGAGGCTCGGCTTGGCGGGGTTGGAGACATCGTAGATGCCGAGCCCGCCACCGAAGCCGTTGGCATCGTTCCCGCCACCGCCGAGGCGCTCGTGGTTGACCAGCATGACTCCGTCAGCCGCGCGGACCTTGTGCGAATGCCAGCCTTCCGGCAGCTCGATGCGCGCGAGCGTGCGCGGGCTCGCCGGGTCGGCCACATCGACGATGGTGGTGCCTGACGGCCAGCGCATGTGGCCGATATAGAGCGTGGTGCCGTCGACCCAGACCTGGCCGCCGCCGGGGCAGTCGATATGGGCGATCCGGCGAGTCCGGTGCGCGTCGGCCATCACTTGGCCTCGCGCGGCAAGTGACCCGCCCCGGCAATACGCAGTAATAGTGTCGTTTGCCCCTCATCGTCATGGCCGGGCTTGTCCCGGCCATCCACGAGGGCGCACGGAGTGCGCCTTCCGAGATTGGATGCCCGGAACGAGTCCGGGCATGACGAGAAAGGGGTGTTGCGGTTGCTCATCTCTGGTCCCTAGGCAGAGCGCTACGAGCGGCCTTCGAGGGCGCGGCGGACGGCGACGAGCTGGCCGGCCCGCTTGCCTTGCAGGGCTTTGATGTCGTCAGGCGTGTACGAGAAAATTCCGGTCCCGGTCTTCATGCCGAGATCGCCTTTCTCCGTCCGCTCGGTGATGTAGGTGCTCACGTTGTCGCGGTTGCAGAGGTCGGCATTCAGGTAGCTGCCGACCGCCTGGTAGATGTCGAGACCGGCCATGTCGAGCAGCGACATCGGCCCCACCACGGCGAGCTTGTAGCCGATTCCCCAGGAGACGCAGGTGTCGAGCCCCTCCGGCTCGATCACGCCGTTCTCCACCAGATCGCAGGCCTCGCGCATGATCGCGTAGAGAATGCGGTTCTCGACGAAGCCGGGCACGTCCTTCTTGACCACCACTGGCAGCAGGTTGAGGTCCTTGATCGCCTGCACCATCGCGTCGCAGGTGGCCTGCGTGGTCTCGGCGCCGGCGATGACCTCGATGACCGGAATGATGAAGGGCGGGTTCGACCAGTGCATGCCTACGACGCGGCCCGGCGCCGAGTTGCCCTCTTGCAGCGTGGTCACCGGGATGCCGGAGGTGTTGGAGGCGAGGATGCACTCCTTCGAGACCAGCTTGTCGAGGTCCGCGAAGACGGCTCGCTTGATCTCGACCTTCTCGGGCACGCTCTCCAGGACGATATCGCAGCCGGCGACGGCATCGGCGAGGGTGTCGTGATAGCTGATCAGCTCGGCCCCGCCGCGATCGGGCATCCCCAGCTTCTCCAGTACGCCGAAGGCGATGCCGGCGGTGCCCGGCGCCTTCTCCAACTGTGTCGCCTCCGTGTCGAAGGCTCGGACCGTGAGTCCGCCGCGCGCGAGCGTTGCCGCCATGCCGGGCCCCATGGTGCCGAGGCCGATCACCGCTGCCGTGGTCATGTCCGTGGTTCTCCCTCTGGTAGATGCCGCCGCTGGCTGGCCCGCCTCAGACGAGGCGGACCGTGTCGCCCGAGGCGTCCCGGCCCCATTTCTTGAAGTGTCCGAGCGCGTGGAGCGCCGGCTTGTCGCTCGCCACGAAGAGGATGGCGGGCTCGCTCTCGGAATCGTTGACGTGGCGGCACCACTGGCCGCCGGGAACCGCGAGCGTGTCGAACGGCCGCCAGTCGAAGCGGGTCTCGCCCACGATGCTGTGGCCGCTCCCTTCGAGCGGGGAGACGAGCAGGCTCGCGGTCTGCTGGAGCGGCTGGGTCTTCTCACCGGGCCTGAGCATCTGCGCGTAGAAGGTCATGGTCCTGAACACCGGACCGCCGCGAGTGGGATCGACGTATTCCACCATCAAGGCCTCGTGAGGGTCGCCGTCACGGTCCCGATGTGCCTCCAGCATCGCGCGCATGGGCTCCCAGCGGTAGACGTACATGGGCGAGCCGGTGCCGCTGCCGCGCCCGTGGGGCACGAAGCAGGGCATCAGGCCGCCGGAGCCGTAAACCTCGGCCGAATAGTCGGCGCTGAAGCGGGCGGACTGCTCCTTCGCGGCGACCGCGCGGCCGTCCTTCTCTTCCTTGTAGTCGTGCTCGAAGTAGATCGCGTTGAGGACTTCCACCAGCGGCAGGTCGAGTACGGAGAGGTTCACGGCAGGCTCATCGCCCTTGTTGCCGTGGTTGTGCCAGGTGTCTTGCGGCGTCAGCACCATGTCGCCGGGACCGAAGACGATGTCCTCGCCCTCGACGCCGGTGAAGTTCATCGAGCCCGTGAGGCCGAGGCGGATGGCGTTGGGCGAGTGCCGGTGCGGCGGCATCACCTCGTTGGGGTCGTTGAGGCGGTAGGCGCTGTACATGGTGGAGACGGTCGCGCGCGTGGGCGCGAGGCCGGGGTTGACCAGGATCAGCGAGCGGCGTTCGGAATCCGCCATCGAGACCAGCTCGGCGGAGCGGCGGAGGAGGGGCCCGATCTCGCTCTCGTAGCGCCAGAGGTAGGGAATGGCGCCGCGGCTCCCCATGAGCTGCCTGATCTCGTCGTGTGCGACGTCGGTGGTAGTCGCCCAGAAGGGGAACATGTGGCCGCGGTGGACGTCGTCGTAGAGAGCGGCGAGGGCTGCCTCGCGATTGCCCGTCTCAGTGCTCGCCGGCTGCGCCTCGGTCATGTCCGCCTGCCGTCCTTCGCCCGCCGCTCGAGGGAGCGGCTGCTCTTGGCGCCGCGTAGACTAGCCTGGATTTCCAATTGCGGTCACGGCCCACATTGGGTCGAGGCCACGAGCGTGACGACGGAACCGGACTAAGCCTGCGGCAGCACTTCGTCGGGTGAGTGGGTGAGGGCGACGCAACCGAAGAGGCGGGCGGTCGCGGCCGGGTCGGGCTGGATGGCGCGGTAGTAGGCCGCCAGCGTCTCCGTCGGCCTGGCGAAGCGGGCGAGCTGGGCGGTGAAATGGTAGTAGGGCAGCAGCCACTTGTCGCGCGCCTCGCCGTAGGCCGTGAGCGCGTCCTCGAGCGGGCGCCGGCCGTTGAGCCCGTCGTCGGCGGCCTCGGCCAGCATCTCGGCGCAGCGGAACGCGGTCGAGATGCCCTGCGCGGTCACCGGGTCCTTCTTCATGCCCGCATCGCCGACCAGGGCCCAGCCGGGGCCGGCCGCCTCGCGCACGAAGGCCCGCGTGCAGCCGGCGTGGAAGCCCTCGACCCGCTTGGCACCGGGCAGCAGTTCGCGAAGGTCCGGTGCGACCTCGTCGAGCCTCGCGTGGAACGCTGCCTCGCGATCCCGGCGGGCGGCCACGAACTCGTCGTGCATCAGGTTGGCGGCGACCAGCACGGTGCCGTCGCTCGCGGGGAAGGCGAAGGCTCCCTTGTGCTCTCGGATGTAGAGCCGGACGTGGTCGAGCGGGATGCCCTCCCAATAGCTCCAGATGTTGCTCTGCACGACCGGCTCGCACAGGGACTCTTTCGCGCCGGTACAGCGCGCGACGACCGAGGCGGGCCCGTCCGCGCCGATGACCAGGCGCGCGCGCTCGGTTTGCCGCCTGCCGTCCTGGCCCAAGGTCACGACGCCGACAACCGTGCCGCCATCCTCGACCAGATCCACCACGCGCGTGCCGTCGCGGAACTCCGCGCCGGCGGCGACCGCCTCCTCCGCCAGCGTTCCGTCGAGTAGCTGCCGTCGGGGGCCGTAGGACTCGGTCTGGCCGTCCACCGCAGGCGGCGCGCCCTCAAGCACGGTGCCGTGCAGGTCGACCCGCCACCCGGTGAAGGGCTCGGCGCGCGCCGCGATCTGCGGCAGTACGCCCCAGTCGCGCAGGTGCGCGGCACCCAGCGGATGAATCAGGTGCGTCGATTGCCCCATCTCGCTGGGGAAGCGATCGCGGTCGAGCAGCAGCACGTGGTGGCCCTTGCGGGCCAGAAGCATGGCTGTGGGCGCACCCGCGCAGCGGGCGCCGACGACGATCGCGTCGTAGATCGCGCGCCTCCTAGATCATTCGCTGCACTCGAACGGGGTGACCCAGCCGATGGAGGCGCCGGCGCTGTCCTTGACCACGGCGAAGCGACCGACGTCGGGCACGTCGAAGGCCGGGCGCATGATCTCGCCGCCCGCCGCCTCGACTCCTGCGAGCCGGGCGTCGATATCGTCCACGGTGATGTAGGAGAACCAGTGGTCCGGGACGCCGTCGAAGCCCGTGCCCGGCTTCATCTCGAAGATGCCGGCGGCCATGGTCTCGCCGGCCTTGCAGAGCGTGTAGGTGCCGCCGTCGGCCATCGGGTGCGACTCGTACTGCCAGCCCAGGGTCTCCCCGTAGAACGCCTTCGCCTTGTCGACGCTCCCGGTCATCAGCTCGTTCCAGAAAAATGTACCGTGTAGCTTCATCGGGATCGCTTTCGCCCTCCGTCGAGATTCCTGGGTTGTGTTGACTGCCCCCCGTCCGCACGGCGTGGACCGGGGATCATAGGTCGGGGGCCCGGGTGTGCCAGTCGGTCGCCTGTTGGTAGGCGTGGCCGAGGCGGAAGAGGGTCGCCTCCGAGAACGGACGCCCCATCAGCTGGAAGGCGGCGGGCAGGTCGCTCTCGGTGAAGCCGCAGGGCACGATCAGTCCGGGGCCACCGAGGTAGTTGGCGGCGCGGGTGCACGTGCTCAGGCCCGCGACCATGGCGGCCATGCGGTCGCCGCCGCCGACATTCGTCTCCTCCCGCGTGGGGATGGGGAAGGGGATGGCCGGCGTGTGCAGCGCGTCGACGCCGTCGAGCGCGGTATCCACAAACTCGCGCAGCAGCCCGGCGCGGGCGGCGAGGGCCTGGATGTACTTGACCGCCGGCACGTGCAGGCCGGGCTCGTAGCGGTTGCGGACCTGCGCCTGATAGTCCTCGGGCCTGCTGACCAGCCAAGGCTCGTGGATCGCCGCCGCCTCGGTGGAGAGGATCACGTTGGAGAGGTTGTTGATGCGCTCGATGTCGGGCACCGAGACCTCGACGACCGTGGCGCCGCAATCGCGCAGGACGTCGAGGCTCTGTTCCATCAGCGCCCGCACCTCGTCGGTGGCGAGGTCGTAGAAGTAGCTCGTCGGCACGCCGATCCTGAGGCTCTGGACGCCCTCCGCCAGCGCCGCATCGTAGTCGGGGACGGGCCGGTTGCTGGAGGTGGGGTCGCGCGGGTCGTGGCCTGCGATCACGCTGACGATCCGGGCCGCGTCGCGCACGGTGCGCGTGAGCGGCCCCACCGTGTCCAGCGTGTGGGAGAGCGGCATGATCCCGTGGCGGCTGACCAGGCCGGCGGTCGTCTTGAGCCCGACGACGCCGTTGCAGGCCGACGGCAGCCGCACCGAGCCGCCGGTATCGGAGCCGAGCGCGCCGAAGACCACCCGGCCCGCGACGGCAGAGCCGGAGCCGCTCGACGAGCCGCCGGAGATGTGATCCCGGTTCCAGGGGTTGCGGCAGTCGCCCCAGTGCTCGTTGTGGCCGGTCGGCCCGGTGGCGAACTCCGCCATGTTGAGCCCGCCGAGGTAGATCGCGCCGGCGCCGTGGAGGCGGGCGAGGGCGGTGCTGTCGTGGTCCGGTACGAAGTCCTTGCGGATGCGTGAGCCGCAAGTGGTGACGTGGCCCGCGCGGTAGAACATGTCCTTGTGGGCAAGCGGCACGCCGTGCAGCGGGCCCGGCGCCTCGCCTCGCGCAAGCGCGGCATCGGCAGCCGCCGCGCTCTCCAATGCCGCCTCCGCCTGCAGGGAGATGAAACAGTTGAGCACCGGCTGAAGTCGCTCGGCGCGGGCAACTGTTGCCGTCATCACTTCGACGGCGGAGAGCTGCCGCGCGGCAATCGCGTCGGCGAGCTCGACCAGGCTTAACAGGTGGATGTCGTCGCTCATGTCAGCGCGCCGCCGTCTCATCCATGGCGATCACGATGTGCGCGGGTTCGCTTTCGAAGGCGAGCCCGGAGGCCGCGTCGTCGGCCGCTTGCACCATCAGCTCCACCGCGACGGCGAGGGCTGCTGCGCGCTCCGGGCTCGGCGGTTTGCGCCCCGCTGCCGTGGCTTGGGCGGCGATGAGATCGGCGGAAATCCTGGCCATGAGCGGCACCTCGGAGGCGCGGGAGTGCAGGACGGCCCTGTATACAGCACCGGGGCAGGGGTGCAATATGAGTGGGCGTCACCATATGGCCGGTGAGGGCAGGGGGCCCCTGCGTCGAACCGGGAGCGTGGCAATGGAGCCTTCGGCAGTCGCACGCGACCGCACGCGCCTCTTGGCGAAAGCCTGCGGCGCGTAGAGCGGCGGACGGGCAAGCATCCACGGCAGGGAGCAGATGATCATGGCAGACGACGAACCGAAGAGGGTCGTTCAGCAGTTCCTGGATGCGATCAAGGGCGGCGACGGCCAGACCATGATGAGCCTGCTTGCCGAGGACGCGGTGGTGGTCCTGCCGGGCTCGTTCAAGGTCGCGTGGGCGGGCCGCTGGCGAGGGCGCGAGCCCATCAAGCAATGCTTCCAGGCGATCGGGGCCCTGCTGGACATCCGCGACCACACGGTGAATCTGATGTTCGGCGAGGGCGAGCACGTGATGGTGCTCATCGACGAGACGTCGGCTGCCAAGAACACCGGACGTCTCCTTCATCAAGAGACGGCCTGGCACTTCCGCATCGTGGACGGCGCCATCGTGCATTGGCAGGCGTACGAGGACACCGAGCAGATCGCCTGGGTCTGGGACGACGGCTGAAGACTGCAATAGGGAGAACCCGATGAATGCTCCGGGCCAGGTCACGTTGGCCCAGGCGGTGGCGGCCCTCGCCGAGGTTCCGGCGGGCGGCAGGCCCTGGGCCGAGCTGATCTCACGCGGGACGCTCCGTGTCGGACTCTACGCGCCGCGTGGCACCGACCCGCAGCAGCCCCACGACCAGGACGAGGTCTACGTGGTCATGAGCGGCCGGGGGACCTTTCGTAACGGGCCAGTGAGCCATCCCTTCCAGCCCGGCGACGTGCTGTTCGTGCCCGCCGGCGTATCGCACGTATTCGAGGACTTCAGCGACGACCTTTACGTGTGGGTCGTGTTCTACGGCCCGCACGGCGGCGAGGCCGATAGCTGAGCTTGGTCGGCGGTCAGGCAAGCGACAGGGGCGATGGCTGACGAGGCGCTGATCCGAACCGAGGCCGCCGCAAGCGCGGACCCGCGCCCGGCGGGCAGCGCGTTGCGCCAGCGTTTCGTGTCGTGGTTGCAGCGTCCCGATGTGCGGCGCTGGCTCGCCATCGGGCTGGCCTGCGCCGCGGTGATTTGCGGTGCGATCACCTACGCCACGATGAGCGGATCGGCGCCGTTCGGCCCCGAGCCCCAGACCATCCTGATTCTCCTCAACATCGACCTGGTGTTGCTGCTGCTGCTCGGTGCGTTGGTCGCTTCGCAGCTGGTGAAGCTCTGGATGGAGCGCCGCCGCGGGGCAGCAGGCGCGCGCATGCATATCCGCATGGCGGCGCTGTTCAGCCTCGTGGCTTTGACGCCGACCATCGTCGTCGCCGTGTTCTCGGCACTCTTTCTCCACTTCGGGATGCAGTCCTGGTTCAGCGAGAAGGTCTCGACTGCTCTCAACCGTTCTCTGGTCGTCGCGCAGACCTATGTGCAGGAGCAGGGCGACAGCATTCGCATCAGCACCCTGGCTGCGGCCATGCAGCTCAACGGTCAGGCCGTTCATCTTGCACGACGCCCTCAGCTCATGCCGCGACTCCTGAACGACACTGCCAACGCGCTCTCGCTTACCGACGCGGTTATTCTCCGCCGCAACGGGGATATCTTGGCCCGCAGCGACCTGGGCCTCGCTGCTGTGATCGATCCCGTGCCCGAATGGGCCATGAATGCCGCAGCCGAGGGGCGCCTCGTGATCCTTCCGGCCGAGGACGACCGCGTGCGTGCGCTGATCAAGCTCGGCGGATTCATCGACAGCTACCTCTATGTGGCCCGGTCGCTGCAACGAGACGTGATCGCTCACACCCGCCAAATCCAGGCCGTGACGAGGGATTACCAGCGCCTCGAGGATGAGCGCTACGGCATCCAAATCACGTTCGTGATGATTTTCATCCTGGTCGCTCTTCTTGTCCTGCTCTCAGCGGTGTGGCTCGGGCTCCAATTCGCAAACCGCATCGCCCATCCGATCGGCGGCCTCATCGCTGCCGCGGACCGGGTTCGCGCCGGCGAGCTTGCAGCGCGTGTCGATGAACCCCCGCAAGACGACGAAATGGGCTCCCTCAGCCGCGCCTTCAATCGGATGACCGGTCAAATCCACAGCCAGCAGCAGGAGCTGCAAGACGCCAACCTGCAACTGGACGAAAGGCGGCGCTTCACCGAGGCGGTGCTTGCCGGCGTCTCCGCCGGCGTCATCGGCCTGGACGCGGACGGGCTGATCACGCTGCCCAACCCGTCAGCTCTTGCGTTGCTGGACGCGAGGCAAGATGACCTCTCCAGCCAGGCGTTCCAAGAGGCAATCCCGGAAATGGCCGACCTGCTGACCCAGGCGCGAACGCAGCCCCAGCCCTTGGTCGAGGATCAGGTCGAATTGGTTCGCGGCGAGCGCCGCCGCACCTTGCTCGTGCGTATCGTGACCGAACGTGATGGCCAAGAGATTGACGGCTTCGTCGTTACCTTCGACGACATCTCCGCTCTGGTGTCGGCGCAGCGGCGGGCGGCGTGGGCCGACGTCGCCCAGCGCATCGCCCACGAGATCAAGAATCCTCTGACCCCAATCCAACTCTCCGCCCAGCGGCTGAAGCGTCGATATCTCGGCGAGATCAGCACCGAACCGGAAGTGTTCGAGGACTGCACCGACATCATCGTCCGTCAGGTCGGCGACATACGCCAAATGATCGACGCATTCTCGTCGTTTGCGCGGATGCCGGCGCCCGTGATCGAACGGGCGGAGCTGACGGGCATCGTCGAGCAAGCGGTCGCCCTGCACCGTCTGGCGAACCCCGAGATCGCCATCAAAATCGAGCGTCCCGACGACGACGTTCACCTCAACTGCGACGTACACCAGATTGGCCGGGCGCTTACTAACGTGCTGAAGAATGCCGTCGAAGCGATCGAGAGCCGAGCACCCGACGCCGGTCCACCAGGGCACATCGTCATTCGCGTGGGTGAAGTCGACCGGCACTGGCGGGTGGAGGTCGAGGACAACGGTCCGGGGCTACCCGCCGAGCTGCGCGACAGATTGACGGAACCCTACGTCACGAACCGCGCCGATGGCACGGGCCTCGGCCTCGCCATCGTGCGAAGGATCATGGAGGATCACGGTGGCCGGTTGATCCTCGAGAACGAGGCCGAAGGCGGAGCCCGTGTCACGCTCGTCTTCGCCGCGGCCGGGACGGAGCCCTCCTTGCCGGCGAGGGGTGAGAGCCAATGGCCCACGATATTCTGATCGTCGACGACGAACCCTACGTCCGCAAATCCATTGCCGGGATCCTGGAGGACGGCGGGTATACGCCGCGTGATGCCGCCGATGGTGCTGCCGCAATCGAGGCAATCGATTCCGGACCACTGCCGTCACTCGTCATCCTCGACGTCTGGCTGGAGGGAAGCGAGCTCGACGGAATGGACGTTCTGGACGGGGTTATGCACCGGCATCCCGAAGTGCCCGTCATCATGATCAGCGGACACAGCACTATCGATACCGCCGTCGCCGCCATCAAGAAGGGGGCTTACGAATTCATCGAGAAGCCGCTCGACAGCGATCGGCTGCTCATTACGGTCGCGCGCGCCCTTGAGGCAGCCGAACTAAGGCGGGAGGTCGCCGAGTTGAAGCTGCGCGCCGGCGAAACGACGGAACTGATCGGTTCTTCGCCGGCAATCAAGCAGATTCGAACGGTTGCGGAGCGCGCGGCGCCAACCGACAGACGAGTCTTTATTACCGGCCCCGCCGGGGCGGGAAAGGAGGTGCTCGCGCGCCTGATCCACAGCCGCTCGTGCCGCTCGTCGGGACCGTTTGTCGTAGCCAACGCAGCGATGATGAGGCCCGACCGTGTGGAGTTGGAGCTGTTCGGCAGCGAGGGAAACGGGGTTGCCGCCGCCGATTCACGCAAGATTGGCACGTTTGAGCGCGCCCACCGCGGCACGCTCTTCTTCGATGAGATCGCCGACATGCCCCTTGAAACTCAGGGCAAGATAGCGCGTGCCCTGCAGGCGCACACGTTCGAGCGGGAAGGTGGCTCGCAGCGGATCGAGGTCGATATCCGCGTGATGGCGGCGACGACGCGGGACATGGAGAATGAGATAGAGCAGGGGCGCTTTCGTGAAGACCTCTACTACCGATTATTGGTCACGCCCATCGAGGTGCCGGCGCTCCGAGACCGCCGGGAGGATATTCCCGAGTTGGCAAACTTCTTCATTCGTCGGGCGGCAGACAGTGCCGGGGTGTCGCCGCGCGAGATTGGTAGCGACGGGACCGCGATGCTGCAGTCGTTCGATTGGCCGGGCAACGTGCGTCAGCTCCGCAACTTCGTGGAATGGCTACTCATCATGGCACCGATGCCCGCCAACGGGCCGATTGGCGCGGAGATGATCCGGGCAGCCCTCAGGCCGAGGCCTGGGGCGGCACAGGCGCTCTCAAGCCAGGGCGACCTGATGGCGCTATCTTTGCGCGACGCCCGACGGCAGTTCGAGCGAAACTATCTACACGCTCAAATCAAACGATTCGGCGGCAATATCTCGCGCACCGCTCAGTTCGTCGGCATGGAGCGCTCGGCGCTGCATCGCAAGCTGCGTTCGCTGGGAGTGCTGGACCGAGAGCACGATGCGCACGGGGGAGACGGGAAGGGAGGTGCGGAGACGAGCCCCGCCAGCACCGACAAGCCGAACAGCCCATGAAGGTCATCGTCTGCGGCGCCGGCCAGGTCGGCGCCAACATCGCGCGCCAGCTTGCCAACGAGGCGAACGACGTGACCGTGATCGACAGCGACCGGGCGGTCGTGCAGCGCTTGTCCGACACGGTGGACGCGCGGGCGATCGTCGGCAACGCATCGCTCCCCGACGTGCTCGAAGAGGCAGGTGCCAAGACCGCCGAGATGATCGTTGCCGTGACCCACTCGGACGAGGTCAACATGGTGGCCTGCCAGGTTGCCCATTCCCTCTTCGACGTACCCGAAAAGATCGCGCGAGTGAGGCAACAGAGCTACCTGAACCCGGCTTGGGCCGAGCTCTACAGCCGCGACCATATGCCGATCGACCTGATCATCTCGCCCGAGATCGAGGTCGCCCGTGCCATCGAACGCCGGCTTCAAGTACCGGGTGCCCTCGACATGCTGCCGTTCGGCGGCGGGCGCTTGCGCGTGATTGCGGTGCGCTGCGAGGAAGGCTGTCCCATCATCAATACACCGCTCCGCCAGCTCACCGAGCTCTTTCCCGAACTCAACATCATGGTGCTTGCGATCAGCCGGGATTCGCGGCTCATCGTGCCGCGCGGCGACGACCAGATGCTTATCGGGGACGAAGTCTATTTCGCGGTGGACTCGGAGCACGTTGCGCGTGGCATGGCCGTGTTCGGGCACGAGGAGCCGGAGGCGCGCCGGGTCGTGATCATTGGTGGCGGCAACATCGGCTACTTCCTGACGCAGGAGCTGGAGGAGACTCATCCAGGACTGGACGTAAAGATTGTCGAGTTGCTACCGGAGCGTGCGCGCTATCTGGCCGAGCGGCTCACCCGGGCCACCATCATCGGCGGCGATGCGCTGGACCCCGAGATTTTCATCGAAATCAATATCGGACTCGCCGAGGCGGTGATCGCGGTCTCCAACGACGACGAAGTGAATATCCTGGCGGCGCTGCTGGCGAAGCGGGCCGGCTGCAGGACCGCAATCTCGCTTGTCAACAATTCCAGCTATGGGCCGCTGATGGGGAGCCTCGGTGTCGACGTTGCGGTAAGCCCGCGAGAGTCGACGGTCTCGACCATCCTGCAGCGCATCCGACGCGGCCGTATTTTGGCTGTGCATTCGATCCGGGACGGCGCCGCCGAAATCATCGAGGCCGAAGCTCTCGGGACGTCTCCCATCGTCGGCCAACCACTCATGGAGACCAAGCTGCCCACCGGAATCATCGTCGGCGCGATCGTGCGCGGCGACGATGTCATCATTCCGCGCCCGCAGACGGTCGTTCAGGAGCATGACCGGGTCGTGATGCTGACGGCGGCGCGCGCGGTGAAGAAGATCGAGCAGATGTTCGCCGTGCGCCTGGAGTTCTTCTGACCGGAGGCACGTATGTCCCGCATCGCTTACGTGAACGGCTGCTATGTGCGCCACGACCTGGCGCACGTCCACGTCGAAGACCGGGGATACCAGTTCTCGGATGGGGTCTACGAAGTCGCGGCGGTCTTCGGCGGCCGCGTGATCGACGAAGAGCCACACCTGGATCGGCTGGAGCGCTCGCTTCGCGAGCTGAGGATGGACCTGCCAATCCCGCGCAACGCGCTCAAGCTGGTGACCCGCGAGGTGCTGCGCCGCAATCGGGTGAAGGACGGCATGGTCTACCTGCAGGTCACGCGCGGCGCCGCAGCGCGGGATCATCCTTTCCCAGAAGATGCCGAGGGCGCCGTTGTTCTCACCGCGCGTTCGGTTCAATGGCCCGAGACCGCGGAGGCAGATCGCGGTGCCGAAGTGGTCTCGATTCTGGACGGTCGCTGGGGCCGCTGCGACGTCAAGTCGGTCTCCCTGCTTCCCAACGTCCTGGCCAAGCAGGAGGCGCGCGAGCAGGGCGCCTACGAGGCCTGGTTCATCGATCCGCAAGGCAGGGTCACTGAGGGCTCCTCGACCAACGCCTGGATCGTCGACGGTGCCGGCCGCGTGGTGACTCGCGACCTCGAATCGAACATCCTCGGCGGCATAACCCGCCAGACGGTGCTCCGACTGGCTCGCGAGGCAGGGATCGAGGTCGACGAACGTCCGTTCACGCTGGCCGAGGCGCAGGCCGCGCCTGAGGCCTTCCTCACCAGCACCACGTCCTTCGTCCGGGCCATCGTTCGCATCGACGGTCAGCCGGTCGGCACTGGGGAGCCGGGCCCGGTGACCCTGCGGCTGCGCGACCTCTATCTCACCTATTGCCGCGGCGGGCTCGCCAACCAGTGAGGCTGAGGAGGCCGCGCGCCGTCTTGTTCGACTGGGACAACACGCTGGTCGAGAGCTGGGACATCATCCACGAGAGCCTGCGGCAGACCTTCCTCGACCTGGGGCGCGAGCCCTGGAGCTTTGAGCAGACCAAGGCCTGGGTGCGGCGTTCCATGCGGGATTCGTTCCCCGACCTCTTCGGAGACGACGCGGTGCGGGCCGAACACTCGTTCTACCGGCATTACAGGGCGCATCACCTGCGTCGGTTGACCCCACTCTCCGGCGCCGCGGCCACGCTGGTCGCGCTTCACCGCGACGGGCTGCCTCTCGGGGTGGTCAGCAGCAAGCAGGGTGACCTGGTCCGGGAGGAAGCGGAACATTTGGGCTGGAGCGGCTATTTCGGGCGCATCGTCGGCGCCGACGATGGGCCGGTGGACAAGCCGGCGCCAGAGGCCGTGACTCTGGCACTCGACGGCACCGATATTACTCCTGGCCTGGACGTATGGTATGTCGGCGACACGGGCATCGACGTGACCTGCGCTCGAAATTCGGGCTGCGCCGCGGTGATCGTCAGTGCCGACCCGCCCCGCGATGGCGACTACCCGCGCGTGCCGGATCATCAAGTCGCCGATCACGCGGGGTTGCATGACTTCTTGCGGGCGCACGGAATCACCATATAGTCAACAGTGGCATGCTTGCATGAGCATGCCAGGCGCCCGGCCCCTCGGAGGCGGGGGCAGGCAAGGATAGAGAAACACATGACTGGCAAGGGATCTCATAGTCTCCAGGACGTCTTCCTCAATCACGTCCGCAAAGGAAAAATGCCGGTCACGATCTTTCTCGTGAACGGCGTCAAGCTCCAGGGAATTATCACCTGGTTCGACAATTTCTGTGTTTTGCTCAAACGCGATGACCATTCGCAGCTTGTCTACAAGCATGCGATCTCCACGGTCATGCCGGTTCAGCCGATCCAGTTGTTCGATCAGGGAGCCGAGCCGGCAGAGGAGGACGATACGTAAGTGGCGAGCGTCAGCGTCCCGCGCGACGCTAATTCGCCACCGCGCACCTGCGTCCTGCATCCGGCGCTGGCTCGCCCGCCGGCGGCCGGGAACGCGTGCGAACGCGCGCGGGAGCCCGAGAGTCGCCTCGCCGAGGCGGTGAGCCTCGCCCACGCCATCGATCTCGATGTCGTGGAGGCTGACGTCGTGCCCGTGCAGAAGCCGCGGCCGGCGACCCTGTTCGGCCCCGGGCGCGTGGAGGCGGTCGCGGATGTCGTGTCCGCGCACGAGCTCGGACTGGCCGTCGTGGATGGTACGCTCACCCCGGTCCAGCAGCGCAATCTCGAACGCGCGTGGCACTGCAAGGTCATCGACCGCACCGCGCTCATCCTCGAAATCTTTGCGGCGCGGGCCCGCACCCGTGAGGGCCGGCTCCAGGTCGAACTCGCCGCCCTTCGCTACCAGCGGAGCCGCCTGGTGCGGTCCTGGACGCACCTGGAACGCCAGCGCGGCGGCCTTGGCTTCGTGGGCGGGCCGGGCGAAACGCAAATCGAGGCCGACCGGCGCCAGATTCGCGTCCGCATCGACCGCCTGGAGCGCGCGCTCGACGGGGTCAAGCGCACGCGCGGGCTGCATCGTGCCGCCCGCCAACGCGTCCCCTATCCCGTGATCGCCCTGGTCGGCTACACCAACGCCGGCAAGACCACGCTCTTCAACCGGCTGACCGGGGCCTCGGCGGTCGCGCGCGACCAGCTCTTCGCGACCCTCGATCCGACCATGCGCGGGGTCGTCCTGCCATCGGGCCAGCGCGTCATCCTCTCCGATACCGTCGGCTTCGTCTCCGATCTGCCGCACGATCTGGTGGCGGCGTTCCGCGCGACCCTGGAGGAGGTGGTCGCGGCCGACCTCATCGTGCATGTCCGCGACTGCGCCCACGCGGACAGCGCCGAGCAACGCACCGACGTGCTCCGGGTGCTGACCGAGCTCGGTCTCGAACATCGCCTCGGTACCGGCATCGTCGAGGTGCTCAACAAGCTCGACCTGCTCGAGGCGCGCCAGCGCGCCTGCCTCGCGGAGCGGGGAAGGGAAGGGGGCAACGGCGCCAACGGCCTCACCGATCACCAGAGCGTCGTCGCGGCATCGGCGCTCACCGGAGAAGGGGTCGACGACTTGATCCGGGCGATCGACGCCCGGCTGACGGCGGCGCGCCGCATCGTCGAGGTGCGGGTGCCCTATGCCGACGGCGCGACTCTGGCCTGGCTCTATCGCCACGGCAAGGTCCTGGAGCATGCCGACGACGACGGCGAGGCCCGTCTCAGGGTCAGCCTCACGCCGGCGGACGCCGGCCGGCTGGAGCGACGCCCCGGCATCTCGCTTGCGGCCCGCTGATTTCTCCACGGCCACGCTTGATTCGCTGATAATTTACGTAACGTATAATCGGAGTATTATCTTTTAGCTGACTGTATCTTATATGTTTTCCCTCACTCAACGATCCTCCGGCCAAGCAGAGGGGGGATGCGCGAGGATGCCTGGCATCCACGCGTTGCGCGCGTCCGGAAGGGCCTCAGAGGCCGACATTTGGCATGGGATGAACGAAGAACAATTGGGAAACTGCGGCTCGCGTATAGGCTCCCCCGTCGGCCCGGCTTGCTGTTGACACCGCCGCGCCGCCTCCCTATTAAGCCTTAGCACTCGCCACGCGAGAGCGCTAACAAGCGCTCGCAGCGGAACACTGGCGAAATTGAACACGGTCACGTCTTGGAGGGCGGCATGAACATCAGGCCTTTGCACGATCGCGTGCTGGTGCGGCGGATCGAGCAGGATCAGACGACGGCGGGCGGCATCATCATTCCCGACACCGCCCAGGAGAAACCGCAGGAAGGCGAGGTCGTCGCCGCGGGCCCCGGCGAGCGCGGGGAGGACGGCAGGCTCACCCCCCTCGATGTCAAGGCGGGCGACCGCATCCTGTTCGGCAAGTGGTCGGGCACCGAAGTCAAGGTCGACGGCGAGGAGCTGTTGATCATGAAGGAGTCCGACATCATGGGCGTGATCGAGTAGCGCGGCACCCTCCCGCACAAGCATCGAAATCTGGAGCGTTCGGCGATGGCCAAGAAAGAAATCCACCAAGCCGAGGAGGCTCGCGAGCGCCTTCTCGAAGGTGTCGACATCCTCACCGACGCCGTATCGGTCACGCTCGGCCCGAAGGGCCGCACCGTGGTCTATCAGACGGCGGGCGGCGACGGGCGGATCACGAAGGACGGCGTGACCGTCGCCAAGGAGATCGAGCTCGAGGACCGGCTCCAGGACATGGGCGCCCGGCTCGTCCGCGAGGCCGCGACTCACACCGAAAAATCCGCCGGCGATGGAACCACCACCGCGACCATCCTTGCTCGTGCGCTCGCACGCGAGGGCGCCAAGGCGGTTGCGGCGGGCATGAACCCGATGGACCTGCGCCGCGGCATCGACCGCGCCGTCGATGCGGTGGTCGAAGAGATCGGCAAGAAGTCCAAGCGAGTGAAGACCCGCGAGGAGATCACGCAGGTGGCAACCGTCGCCGCCAACAATGACCCGGTGGTGGGCGACATGATCTCGCAGGCCATGGAAGAGGTGGGCGAGCGCGGCGTCATCACCATCGAGGAAGCGGCCGGCATCGACACTGAGCTCGATGTCGTCGAGGGCATGAACTTCGACAAGGGCTATGTGTCGCCCTACTTCGTGACCAATGCCGAGCGTATGACGGTGGAGCTCGACGACGCCTACGTCCTGGTACACCAGGAAAAGCTCACCAGCATGCAGGAGCTGCTGCCGGTGTTGGAGAAAGTGGGTCAGACCGGCAAGCCGCTTGCGATCATCGCCGAAGACGTGGACGGCGAAGCGCTGGCAACTCTGGTGGTCAACCGGCTGCGCGGTGGCCTCAAGGCTGCGGCGGCCAAGGCACCGGCCTTCGGCGACCGGCGCAAGGCCATGCTCGAGGATATCGCCGTGCTCACCGGCGGCACCGTGGTGAACAAAGAGCAGGGCATCAAGCTGGAGAGCATCACGCTCGACCAACTCGGCACGGCCAAGCGGGTCGAGATGAGCAAGGACGAGACCGTGATCGTCGGCGGGGGCGGCACCAAGAAGGCCATCAACGAACGCTGCCAGCAGCTCCGCACCGAGATCGAGACCACCGATTCCGAATACGACCAGGAGCGCTTCGAGGAGCGACTCGCCAAGCTGGTCGGCGGCGTTGCCATCCTCAGGGTCGGCGGCGACAGCGAAATCGAGGTCAAGGAGAAGAAGGAGCTCGTCGAAGACGCCATGCGCGCCACGCGCGCGGCGGTGGAGGAGGGCGTCGTCGCCGGCGGCGGCGTGGCGCTGCTCGCGGCCTCGCGCAAGCTCGACAAGCTGCAGGGGGACAATGCCGACCAGGATCGCGGCATCGCTATCGTGCGGAGCGCGATCCGCACGCCCACCCGCCATATCGCGGAGAACGCCGGCGCCGACGGCTCGCTCGTCGTGGGCACGCTGCTCGACGGTCGCGGCGCGACCCGGGGATTCGACGCCCAGGAGGGCCAGTACTGCGACATGATCGAGGCCGGCATCCTCGATCCGGCCAAGGTCGTGCGCACCGCGCTTCAGGACGCCGCGTCCATCGCCGGACTTCTGATCATGACCGAGGCCGGCATCGCGGAGATTCCCGAGGTGCCACCGCCGATGCCTCCGGGCGGCGGCGGCATGCACGGAATGGGAGGCATGGGCGGTATGGGCGGAATGGGTGGCATGCCCGGTATGGGTGGCATGGGCATGTAAGCCCGTCCGTTCCATCGCACGTAATCGGGAAGGGGGCCGCATGGCCCCCTTCTTCGTGCCGGTGTTCCGGTTGCGGCGTCCTCCATGCGGGTGTCTGGGACAAGCAAACAAAATTTGAGGCGGGATTCGCCGGGATTAAGCGGGATAGAAGGGATGCTGCGGCGCTCACGGCTTCTGTCCTATTGGCGTCGTCGTCGGCAATCACGCCGATCGCGGAAAGAAGACGCCCGCGAGACGAGCGCCCGCTCACCCGGTTGCCGCCTGCCTCGACTTGCATTCCCGTGCGCTTCATGGCGCGATTCTGACGCCAGCCGCACGCGCCGTACACCGCACTATGGTCCGGAGAATCGGGGAGGGGAGAGGCCGGGGTGAAGTTGGGTCGGAAGGGTTGCGGGCGCAGAAAAGAGCCAAGCGGGCCTGAGAGGTCCCGTGCGCAAACATGGAGTCGCCCGCGCCCGGTTCTCCTCAGCTACATGGCTTGCGCACCTTCTGGCCACGGGCCGTTCCGTTACCTGCTGTATATAGATAGGGACGTGAACCGCGCATCCCGCCACTCCCCGCCCCCGGCGCACCCGTGCCCGCGTAGGGCTTGTCGCTCGGCGCACATCGGCTCTCGACGTGGACGCATGAGCAAGGCTCCGCGCCCAGAACAAGGTTGCGGACACACGAGCAACGACCCGAGGAAACTCCCCCGCCATCAGGAGCGACACGGTTCCCAATCTGCCTGACCCTGCACCCGCAAGTGGCATCAGTCGGATGGCGGGGAGCGCGTACCTTCCCGAGAGGGCTGGCTTATGTCCAGTTTAGACAGCTCCGGTCTTATAAGCCTTTGCGGGCTCCCTATTCGAGCGCATCCAGCTGTTCACCCGGAAGAATTTGAGTGTAGGTCGCTTCTACGGTGCCGTCGGCTTCGAGTTGCCCGTAACGACCGTCGCCCAGCGAATAAAGCTGATGGCAAAACACCTTCTGCTCCCCCTGCGCCTCCGGATACTCGTTACACCAACGATCGTCCGAGATTGTGTAGTGTGTTCCAGTCATGTTCATTTCATCTTGACCCTCGAACTTCAGCCTCGCCTTTACCGTTCCGTCCGGTGCGAAATACTCAGCCCAGTTCAGCTTCCAAGGCTCGTAGACTCCTATGATGGTATTTCCAACCAGCAACTCTTCCTGTTCAGAAGCGCTTAGAAGCTCAATATCGTCAGGAGCCATTTCTCGGGCAGCTGACGTGTCTTCCTGGGCGGCTGACGTGTCTGCGTCATCCATCATGGCGTCAGTCGCCGGAGCCTCGCCTTAGGGCTGACATCCGGCAATACCGAAACCAAGAGCAACCGTTGCCAGCATGACCGTGGTGATTCTTGTCAGATGGGTCATCGTCATTTCTCCTGCTTAGGTGCCACGCGCCTACTCGAGCACCAATTCACCCCTGTACGTCCTTGCCGTCTTGAACCCAGCGCGGTTTGGATGGTTGGGAAACTTTGCTCGAATGTAAACGGTATCAGAGGGGCAATAGCCACTGGGCCCTCAGCTAGTCGAGCGCACTCAATTGAACTTCCGCGTGGGTTGCAGAGCTTGTTTGTAGCCATTCCGAGGAGCTTCCTCGTGAAGTGACTCTGGTCTATGCCTTCGAAGCATACCACGGCGTCAGCATTGAAAGAACCCTGCCCGTGCCACCCATAAGAGGAACACATGCCGACTATAGTGATATATCCGAATAGACACGTCCAAAATAATGTGTTTCAAACAGAATGGTGAACTTGGTGCTACGTCGGGTCAGAATATGTTGACGATCACTGAGTTAGTGAAGAATTAATGTAAGACACCCTATCGGCCCTAATTGTCTCTCTTTTCGAATTGTCGCAAATAAACGATGGCCTTTACGGGAGTGGGGGTTAAACCGCGCTATTCTCCCCGCGTCGGATCGGCCGGCGCTGTGCCGGCTGCCGGTGGCGTGCGCTCCGCGCGCTTAGCTTCTTCCCACAGGCGGTCCAGCTCGGCGAGGCCGACGTCGGCAGCGCTCTGGCCCGAGTCCGCCAGCGCTGCCTCGACACGGTGGAAGCGCGCGGTGAACTTGGCGTTGGCGGCACGCAGCGCGGCCTCGGGATCCACGCCCAGGTGCCGGCCGAGATTGACGCAAGCGAACAGCAGGTCGCCGACCTCCTCGGCAACCGCCGCCTTATCGTGCCCCGCCGCCGAGTTGGCATCGCGCAGCTCGGCGACCTCTTCCAGCACCTTGGCGAAGACCGGCTCGGGCCCCGGCCAGTCGAAGCCCGCGCGGGCCGCGCGTTTTTGGAGCTTCTCGGCACGGAGTAGGGCAGGGAGGGCCAGCGCGACGCCATCCAGCACGCTGGGCCGGCGTCCTTCGGCCTCGGCCTTGGCCTCGCGCTCGGCGGCCTTCTGGGCCTCCCAGGAGCGCATCTGCGCCGGCGCCGAGTGCCGCGCGTCGGACTCGTCGTCGCCGAAGACGTTGGGATGGCGGCGGATCATCTTCTCCGCGATGCCGCGCGCGACCTCGTCGAAGTCGAAGCTGCCGTCCTCCCGCGCCATCTGCGCGTGGAAGACCACCTGCAGCAGCAGGTCGCCCAGCTCGTCGCGGAGCGCCGCGCGGTCGTCCTGCCGGATCGCCTCGGCGACCTCGTAGGCTTCCTCGATGGTGTAGGGCGCGATGGTCTCAAAACTTTGCTCGAGGTCCCACGGGCAGCCGCCATCCGGATTGCGCAGCCGCGCCATCACGTCGAGCAGTCGGTCGATGCCCGCGGAGGCAGCTTCCGCGCGGTCCGGCGGCGGCGCGTCGCTCATCAATCCGGGTCCATATCGGCCGCGGGCGGAATGAAGCGTCCGGGGCGGGGCAGGCCCGCGCGCGCCGCCCGATGCGCCGTCCGATGCGCCGTCCGATGCGCCGTCCGTCCCAACCGGCCATCCTCATGTCTAATTCGCATAAGATATATTATGGAAAATAATTGACTCTTCCGAGAGTCCGCAGCGCTACAATGACTTAGGCGCCGCATCACAGCCCATCCGTCTCGATCGCGCGATCCATTCTTACACCTCGCGGCTCACCAAAGCGGAAACAGAACGAAGGTACGACTTCACTGCGTCGAATACCGCGAGAGCTTCCTCATGGGTATAGGTGCGCCGTGGATGCATCGTGGCATTCCTCCAGCAGTGCCTGACATGATCCAGAAGCGCGCGGACTTCTGACCACCGTCGCTTTTCGTCTTTGCTCGCCAGTCTCCCAATGGCGTCGTCCATTTGGCGAGTGATGGGTCCCCACTCACGAAATTCTCCATCCTTGCCCACAATGTTCACACCAAGCTTCTCTCCGGCCTCATGTAAGGAAATTTCCATGACTCTCATGAGGTGGAAGACGCAAGCCGTATATCTGCCCCAAACTAAGCACGCCACAGCTTCTGACATGTCAGCCGAGGCCTTTGGAAAGGCATCCAGCACCTCATTACCGAAAGTGTAATTTCCGACCAGTAGTAACTCAGACTCCTTCGGTCCCAAGTAATATAATGTGCGGTCATCCAATTCGTCTTTGATGCGTTCTCTAAGTTCCTCTAAAGATTGAGATATTAGCTTAACAAATGCAGCTGGCCCACACCGTTCTCTTGAGGCATTAGCGTACATAAGTATAGTGCGCGCGTGCTTTATCGAAACAGGTGCGTTGAGTATTTCCGGCTCACCAATCAGCATTTCAACACTAGAACTCAAGCTCTTTCGATAAGTCGCATCGCCATGTGCCGCAGTTGGATCGCCAATGGCAAGTTTTTCCATGCGATGTAGCACATCAAACAATCTAAGAATTCTGCCGCCTTGAAACTTCAGCATAATTCATAGGTTCCATTATCCGTGACGCTCATCTATACGTTGCCCATTGGATTGCTCGGATACAGCTACACTGGCCACAATAGGTTATGCAATAGGTGCGGCCGCTTGAGCGTAGCGCGGCAGCGTTCAAAGTTGATCCGTCTCGATCGTGAGCCCGTCGTGCCCCGGCACCACGCCGGCCGGCAGCGCCGCCCGCAGTGTCTCGTAGTCGAACTGATGGGACATGTGGGTCAGCACCGCAAGCTTCGGCCTCACCTGCGCGATCCATTCGAGTGTGAGGTCGAGGTGCGCGTGCGTGGGATGCTCCCGGTAGCCCAGGCAATCGACGATCCAGAGCTTGACGCCCTCCAGCGCGGCGAAGGCCTCCTCCGAGAACGCTTTCACATCCGTGGAATACGCCATGGCGCCGATCCGGTAGCCGGTGGTGATGCTGCGCCCGTGCTCCTGCGGGAACGGCGTCACCGCGACGCCTGCCGCCTCGAACGCCCCGTCCACCGCCACCGGATTCAGGCTCGGCTTCGCCCAACCCCTTGTGCCCATGGGCTCGAAGGCATAGGCGAAGCGCCCCTGGATCGCTGCCAGAGTCGTGGCCGAGCCATAGGTGTCGAGCGCCCGCCCGGTATGAAAATTGATCGAGCGCAGGTCGTCGATGCCATGCACATGATCGGCATGGCCGTGGGTGTAGAGCACCGCATCCAGGTGCGTGACCTCGGCATCCACCAGCTGCGCGTGCAGGTCCGGCGGCGTGTCGATCAGGAGCCGCGCGTCACCCGATTCCACTAGCACCGAGACCCGGCGCCTGCGGTTGCGCGGGTCCGGCGAGCGGCACACCGCGCAGTCGCAGCCGATCATCGGAACCCCGCTCGACGTGCCGCAGCCGAGAATGGTGATTTTCATGCCATATCAGGCGAATGCGGCGTGGACTTGGAGAACAGCCTGAAGAAATTTTTGGTGGTCACGCGGGCCAGTTCGGCCTCGTCCAGCCCCTTGATCTCGGCCAGCCGGGCGGCGGTGTGCACCACGTGCGCAGGCTCGTTGCGCCGGCCGCGATGCGGCACCGGTGCGAGATAGGGCGCGTCGGTCTCCACCAGCAGGCGGTCCACCGGCACGTCGCGGGCGGCGGCGCGCACCTCCTCGGCCTTCTTGAAGGTGAGAATCCCGGAGAACGAAACGTGAAGACCGATGTCGAGCGCGGTCTCGGCCACGGCGAGACCTGCGCTGAAGCAGTGAATGACGCCGGGGAAGGCCCCCTTCCCCGCCTCCTCACGCAGGATTCGGCAGGTATCCTCGTCCGCCGAGCGCGTGTGCACGATGAGCGGCAGCCCGGTCTTGCGCGCCGCCGCGATGTGCTGGCGGAAACTCGCCTCCTGCTGCGGCCTCGGGCTGTTGTCGTAGTGGAAATCCAGCCCGGTCTCGCCGATCCCGATCACCTTCGGATGGTCCGCCATGCGCACGAGGTGCTCGGCGCTCACCTCCGGCTCCTCGGCCACGTGGTGCGGATGGATCCCGACCGAGCACCAGATCCGCTCGTGGTCCTCCGCCAGCGCGCGAACCGTGTCGAACCGGGTCACCCGCGTGCAGATGGTCTGCACGGTGCCGACTCCGGCCTCGGCTGCACGGGCGAGCACGCCGTCGAGGTCGTCGCCGAAGTCGGGAAAGTCCAGATGGCAGTGGCTGTCGACCAGCATCCCCGTGCTCGCCTGTAGACTCAGGAGTCCGCGCTACCCTCCACGAATCGCGGGAAAATCGGCGCCGGCTTCGGCAGCGGCGTCCCCGCCGAGAGCCGCCCGTCCGGGCCCAGCGCCGCGAGGTCGCGCGCGTCCGCCTCCACCCCCAGCTGGTCCAGCATACGCCCGCTGGAGTCCGGCATGAACGCCTGGGTCAGCACAGCCAGATGGCGCAGGGTCTCCATCACCACATAAAGCACCGTCGCCATGCGCGCCGGGTCCTCCTTGCGCAGCACCCAGGGCGCCTGCTCGTCGACGTAGCGGTTGGCTTGGCCCACCACCTCCCAGATGTGGATCAACGCGCGGTGGAACGACTGCTCGCCGATGTCCGCGCGCACCGTTCCCACCAGCGCCTCCGCCGCGCCCAGCATCGCCTCGTCCGCCGCCGTGAAGGCGCCGGGTTCCGGCACGGCGGCGCCGCAGTTGCGGTAAGCCATTGTCAGCACCCGCTGCGCCAGGTTGCCGTAGTCGTTGGCCAGGTCGTCGTTCATGCGGCCCACGATCGCCCGGTGCGAGAAGTCGCCGTCGCTGCCGAAGGGCAGCGCGCGCAGCAGGAAGTAGCGCACGGCATCCAGCCCGTAGCGCGCGACGATCTGATGCGGGTCGATCACGTTGCCGAGCGACTTCGACATCTTCTCGCCTTCGTTGGTCCACCAGCCGTGGGCGAAGACGCGGGTCGGCGGCTCCACCCCCGCCGCCATCAGGAAGGCCGGCCAGTAGACCGTGTGAAAGCGCAGGATGTCCTTGCCCACCATGTGCAGGTCGGCGGGCCAGTAGGTGCGCCAGGTGTCGCACTCGGTATCGGGGAAGCCGGCGGCGCTGATGTAGTTGGTGAGCGCGTCGAGCCACACGTACATGGTGTGGTCCGGCGCGTCCGGCACCGGAATGCCCCATTTTAGGCTCGCGCGGGATATCGAAAGGTCGTTCAGTCCGCCGGAAACAAAGCTGATCACCTCGTTGCGCCGGCTCTCGGGCGCCACCGCCTGCGGGTTCTTCTCGTAGAACTCCAGCAGCCGCTCCTGCCAGTCGGAGAGGCGGAAGAAATAGCTCGGCTCCTCGACCCATTCGACCGGCGAGCCATCCGCCACCGTCACCTTGCCGCCGCCGGGGCCGTCCGTGACCTCCGCTTCGGTGCAGAAGGCCTCGTCCCGCACCGAGTACCAGCCCGCATACTTGTCGAGGTAGATGTGGCCGTTGGCCGCGATGCGGCGCCACAGCTCCTGGCACGAGCGGGTGTGGCGGTCCTCGGTGGTGCGGATGAAGTCGTCGTTGCTGTAGCCCATCACCCCGCCAAGCGCGCGGAAGCGCTCCGAGACCTGGTCGACGAACTTTTGGGGCTCCATGCCGGCGGCAATCGCGGATTTCTGGACCTTCTGGCCGTGCTCGTCGGTGCCGGTGAGGAACATCACGTCGCGCCCGTCGAGCCGCATGAAGCGGGCCAGCACGTCGCAGGCGAGCGAGGTGTAGGCGTGCCCGATGTGGGGCGAATCGTTCACGTAGTAGATCGGGGTGCTGAGGTAGTAGGCCGCTCGGGGCGCCATCGGCTTCCGGTCCTGCGGTTCAGGCCCGCGCGGCCTCCTGCAGCGATGTGAGCGCGCCGATCAGGACCTGCCGGGGGTCAAGGTTGAGCCCGTCCGCCTCCGCGAACGAGCGGCCGAGGTTTTCCCACACGCCGACCCAGCGATCAAGCGCCGCTCCCTGCAGCAGCGCCGCGCTCGCCTTCTCGCCGGGCACGACCTCCTCCATGGACTCGAGCTCGCCGCGCGCGGCGTGGCGGATCGAGCGGCCGAGCCACCACAGGATCAGCTCGCTGAGCGTGCGCATGCGATCCACCCCGTCTCGTCCGCCGAGCCCGTCGGCAAGCTGGTGCAGCGGGCGCACGTCGAGCGCGGGTAGCGCGCCGACCAGGCCGATGAGGCGCCGATAGAGCGCGACTCCGCCCTGCTCCGCCAGCGCCGCCGCGCGGCCGGGGCTGCCTTCGGCGAGCAGTCCGAGCACGCGGCACTCCGCCGCCGGCAAGTCGGGCATCGCGTCGGCAAGCAGCCCGTCCAGCGCCGGCGCGGACAGCGGCGATAGCGTCAGCAGGCGGCAGCGCGAGCGCAGCGTCGCCGGCATCCGGCTCGGCGCGTGGCTGACGAGCAGGAAAAGCACGCGGCTGGGCGGCTCTTCCAGGCGCTTGAGCAGGGCGTTGGCGGCGTTGCGGTTCATCTCGTCGGCCGCATCGACGATCACCACGCGCCAGCCGCCCTCGCCCGCCGTGAGCGAGAGGAAGGCGTTGGCCTTGCGCACGTCGTCCACCACGATCTCGGCGCGGAGCCGCCCCCGGTCGCCGAGGCCCCGTTCGATCACCGCAAGGTCGCTATGCCCGCCCGCCGCGGTTCGCTGGAAGACCGGGTGTTCCGGTGCCATCGCCAGCCCGTCGTGGCCTCCCCCTTCCCCGCCGGCGAGCACGAAGCGCGCGAAGCGGTAGGCCAGCGTCGCCTTACCGATGCCGCGCGGACCCGCGATCAGCCAGGCGTGGGCCAGCCGCCCGCTGCCCCACGCCTCCACCAGCGCCCCGGCGGCCGTCTCGTGCCCAACGAGATGCGGGTTCTCGCGCGGGACCGGCCAGGTGAAGGTCGAATCGGCGCCCTCAGTCATCGAACGAGACCGGAAGTCGCGCCGCCACGATCTTCTGGATCGCTCGACCGACCGTGTCCGGGTCCGCCGTCGCATCCACAACCGCGTAACGCCTCTCATCTGATTCCGCGCGAGCGAGGAAGCCCCGCCGCACCGTTTCGTGAAAGTCCGTGCCCATGCGCTCGTAACGGTTCGATCCCGCGCGCGCAGCGGCCCGCCTCAGCCCTTCCGACACCGGGATATCCAGCACCACCGTCAAATCCGGCGCGAAGCCTCCGAGAGAGAGTTCACTGAGGCGTTCCATGACGCCGAGGTCGGCGCCCTGGCCGTAGCCCTGGTAGACGATCATCGAATCCACAAAGCGGTCGGAGATGACCCAGAGTCCGCGCTCCAGCGCCGGCTCGATGGTGTGCAACAGGTGATCGCGACGAGCGGCCGCGTGCAGCATGGCCTCGGCCAGCGGCTCCCAGCGCTCCACCGGGCCCGACACGAGAAGTCGACGAATCTCTTCCGCTCCGGGAGAGCCGCCGGGCTCACGAGTCAGGACTGTCCCGACGCCTCGTGCTTCGAGCGCATCGCGAAGCCGGGCGGCTTGAACGGTCTTTCCGGCGCCCTCGCCGCCCTCCAGCGTGATGAAGCGTCCGCGCGTCATGCCGCGGCGTGGTGGCCTCCGGACCCTAGCCGCCCTTGCCCCAGATCAGCGCATCGATTGCGGCCCCGATCCGGCCGAAGCCGGAGAGGCTGTCCACCGAGGCACCGGCCAATAGCGGCCACTCGCGCGTCTCCACGTTCGGCGCGCTCACCACCAGCGTGGCCACCCGCGCGCCCTTCTCAACAGGCGCTGCGATCGGACCCTCGGCCACGATCTTTACTTCCATGCTCTTGCGGGACTTGCGCGGCATCATCAGCACGACGTCGCTCTCGGTTACCAGGGGCAACTCGTCGGCCTCGCCAAGCCAGACCTCGAAGTTGTCCACCACCTGGCCCGCGCGGAACAGGACGTAGGTCTTGAACGCCCGAAAGCCGTAGCTGAGCAAGCGTTCCGATTCCCGTGCACGAGAATCGACGCCGTTGATGCCGTTTACGACCAGCACCAGACGCTGCTCGCCGCGTTTCGCCGATGCCGCGAGGCCGTGGCCCGATGCTTGCGTATATCCAGTCTTGAGGCCGTCAGCCCCGTCGTAGCGGTAGAGCAGCGGGTTACGGTTGCCCTGCTTGATGCCGTTGTAGCTGAAGCTCTTCTCGGCGAACATCGGGTAGTACTCGGGAAAGTCCACGATGATGCGCCGTGACAGCTCGGCGACATCACGCGCAGTCGTGATGTGCTCGGGATCCGGCCATCCGGTCGAGTTGGTGAAGTGGCTGTCGGCGAGGCCAAGCTCGTCGGCCTTCTCGTTCATCAGGTCGGCGAAGGCGGCTTCCGATCCCGCCAGACCCTCAGCCAGCACGATGCTCGCGTCGTTGCCCGACTGCACGATGACTCCGCGCAGCAACTCGCTGACCGTTACCTTCTTGTTGACCTCAAGAAACATGCGTGAGCCCTTCATACGCCACGCTTTCTTGCTCACGGTGAAGGTGTCTTCCAGGTCGAGCTGGCCGTCCGCCAGGTGCTCGAAGACGACGTAAAGCGTCATGATCTTGCTCATGGAGGCCGGATACATGGGCTCGTCCGCGTTCTTTTCGGCGAGCACCATGCCGGTCCCTGCATCCATCAGGATGAACTGCTTCGCCTCGGTGTCGACCGCCGCGGCAGGGCGGGGCTGGGACGCAGCGATGAAGGCACCGCTCAGGCAGAGACACAGGGCCAAGTAGAGAGCGACGGGCACGGCACGCCGGCGCACGGGATTTCGATCGGCCATCTGGTTCCGGCTCCTCCGCATCGCATCAGGGCGGATCGCAAGGTGTACACCCTCGCCGGGGGCCGGGCCAAGCGCCACTCTCGTCAGCGGTACCCCGCAGCGACGATGTGCGAGCCGGTGAAGCCGGCGCGGTTGAGCTCGGCCAGGATGAACGCCGCCTCGTCGTCCGTGTCCACCGGGCCGATGCGCACCGCGTAGACCACGCGGCCGTTGCGGCGCTCGGGCTCGACCGCAACCGCCCCGAGAGAGCGCACCTGATCGCCCAAACGGTCGGCATCGTCGCGCCCGTTGAGGACTGCCGCTTCGACCAGGAGCCTCCGCGACGTGACGCTGGCAGTCTCACTCTTCGGCGTCTGGGGCGGGCTCGCGCTCGCCACGCGCCGCACCGGCCTGTCCGGCGGCAGCACCACCGTTCCGTTCGACGGCTTCGTCCAGCGGGGTTTCAAAGCGACGTCAGGCTCGACCGCAGCTACGACGACCGGCTGGTCAGCGGGGGGCTCCGGCGGCTCAAGGCGGTCCAGGCCGAGGTACTGGACGCGCACCTTGGTCAAGCCCTGGCGCTTGAAGCCGAGAAGCTGCGCGGCGCGGCGGGAGAGATCGATGATCCGGCCGTTGACGAACGGGCCCCGGTCGTTCACCCGCAATTCCAGTTGCCGCCCGTTTTCGAGGTTGGTCACGCGCACACGGCTGGGCAGCGGCAGCGTCGGGTGCGCGGCGGTCACCCCGTTCATGTCGAAGCGTTCGCCGTTCGCCGTGGGCCTGCCGTGGAACGCGGGCCCGTACCACGAGGCGACGCCCGTCCTGTCATAGTTGGGATCGTAGCTCGGGTAATGCCAGACGTGGTTGACCTGGTAGGGCGAGCCGAGCTTGTAATGCGGCTTCGCAACGCGAACCGGCGGCTCCTCCTCCTTCGTCTCCAGGTTGAACTTCTTGACGACATGAAGGGCGAGCTTGACCTCGCTGCAGCCCGCGAATGCGAGCAGGCAGAGCGCCAGCGAGGCGAGGAGAAGCGGCTTTCTGGTCATCGGCCGGACCCGCCGGCCGCTACCGCCTCCCGATCCTGTCGGCCAGAAGGCCGACGGATGTCGCAAAGTAGAACGAGCGGTTCCACCGCATGATCGTCCGGTAGTTATCGTAAACGAGGTAAGCCGGCCCCCCTTCCCCACCGGGCAGCACCACCGAGCCGCTCATCGCGGCCTGCGGCAGATCGCTGCCATCGGCGCGGCGAAGACCCAGGGCCTGCCATTCGGCGAGGGTCCTCTTCACCTTCAGGTCGGCGAGCCCCTGATCGAAGCCGGCCGGCAACTGCACCTGTCGCCCCCAGGTCTCGCCGTTGCGCCACCCGGCTTGGACCAAGTAATTCGCCGCCGAGGCAAAGACGTCTTCCTGGGTGCCCCAGATATCGCGCTTGCCGTCGCCGTCGTGGTCCACGGCGTGGCGCACGAAGCTCGACGGCATGAACTGGCTCTGCCCCATGGCGCCGGCCCAGCTGCCGACCATGGCGTCCGGCGTGATGTGGCCGTCCTCCAGGATGCGGAGCGCGTGCAACAGCTCCCCGCGGAAATAGGCGCTGCGCCGGCCGTCATGGGCGAGGGTCGCGAGGGCGCCGATCACCGGAAATCCGCCGAGAAACCTGCCGAAGCTGGTCTCGATGCCCCAGAGCGCCACGATGAAGCGGGGCGGAACCCCGAACTCGTGCCCGATCGGCTCGAGCAAGTCCCGGTGCTTGGCGAGCAGTTCCCTGCCCTGCACGACGCGCGACTCGGGTACCACGCGCTCCAGATACTCGGCGAAGGTGAGGGTAACTTCGGGTTGGGAGCGGTCCAGCTCAATGACGCGGGGGATCGGCTCGATTCCCGCAAACGCCGCATCGAAGGTGGCGGCGCTGATGCCCTGGCTCAGAGCCTCGCTGCGCACCCCCTCGCGCCATTCGGCGAAGTTCTCGGCACCCTCTTCCTGCGCCATCGCGCCACCCGCCAGCAGCACGCCGATCAGCGCCGCACTGGCCACCATACGCGCGGATCTCAGTCCGATTCGCGACTCGCGCCGTTTCATGGCGGGCCCCTATGACACGCCTGTTACGCGCGCGCCAACCCCCCAATTGTCCAGGCGGTGTTCAAGCGTTGGTGACCGGGAGCCCGCAAGCCGCGTCGGGAAGCAGCCTCAATCCAGTGCTTCGGTATTGAATACAAAGGAAGAATTGAGCTTTCCATCCAGCGCGTCGAGCACGTTCTGCGCGCACCGCGTCGCCATGCGGATAAAGGCACCGCGGGAGGAGCCCCCCATGTGCGGCATGAGCACGGTCGCCGGATGACTGAGCAACGGGTCGTCGAGTCGCGGCGGCTCCTCGTCGAACACATCGAGGCCCGCCCCCGCCAGATGTCCCGATTGGAGCGCCTCGTGGAGGGCTACGCCATCGACGATCGGCCCCCGCGCCGCATTGGCGAGAATCGCGCCCGGCTTCATCCGGGCCAGCGCCGCCCGGTCGATCAGGTGTCGGGTCTCGTCGTTGAGCGGCACGTGCACGCTGACGTAGTCCGCCCGCGGCAGCGCCTCGGCGAGGTCGGCAACCGGCGTGCAGCCGGCATCGATAATCTCCATCTGCGGAATGTAGGGATCGCAGCACTCGACCTTCATCTCGAAGGCCCGGCAGCGCGCCGCCACCCGCCGCCCGATGCGCCCGAAGCCGATGATCAGAACGGTGCGCCCGTAGAGTTCGAGATGGTCGGCGGCCTCGCGCACGAGAAACTCCCCGCGCCGCACCGACTCGTCGTAATGGCGGGCCTTCTTCGACGCCGCGAGCATGAAGTAGAGGGTGAGCTCGGCAACCGTCACGGCGTTGGCGTCGCCCACTGTGGCCACCGGTATCTTTCGCGCGGTCGCGACCTCCAGGTCGATGTTGTCGCAGCCGACGCCGTGCCGTGCGATGACCTTGAGCCGGGTCGATGCTTCAAGCATCTCGGCCCGCAACGGCAGATAGCGCAGGATGAGGCCGTCGGCGTCCGCAATTTCCCTCAGCAGCGTGTCGTCGTCGTCCCGCGCCACCTCGCAGATGTCCAGGTCGGCGCGGCTTTTCAAGAGATCGACGCCTGCCTCGTCGATCGCATCGTGTATGATTACCTTCGGCATGGTGGCTCCGCTGCTCGCGGTCGAACACGGCGGTCGGCGGGGCCTGCCTCCACCCACGGAACGATCCGAGGTCCCGAGCGATGGCGCTGAACTCCCCCGAGGCGCGCGATCTCGCGCATCATCTTCATTCCTACACCCATCTCCCCAGCCTGGAGCGGGATGGCCCGCTTGTGCTGGAGCGGGGCGAAGGTATCTACGTCCGCGACACGCATGGCAAGCGCTATCTCGAAAGCGTTTCGGGCCTGTGGAACGTGGTGGTCGGCTTCAGCGAGCCCAGGCTGGTGCAGGCGGCCCATGAGGCCCTCAAGCAGATGCCGGCCTATCACACTTTCTTCGGCCGCACCGCCCTGCCCCCGGTCGTGCTCGCCGAGAGGCTGGTGGAGATCGCGCCGATGGAGGTGGCGCGGGTCTACTTCGTCAACTCGGGCTCGGAGGCCAACGACACCACGATCAAGATGCTTTGGATGATGGCGAGAGGCGCCGGCGAGCCCGAGCGACGCAAGCTGATCTCCCGCTCCATGGCCTATCACGGCACGACCGTCGCCTCGTGCAGCCTCAACGGCAAGCCCTACATCGGCGCCTTCGGGCTTCCGCTGCCGGAGGTGCGCTACGTCGAGGCGCCGCACTACTGGCGCAACGCCCATCCCGGCGAGAGCGAGGACGCCTACTCCGCGCGCCTGGCGGGCGAACTGGAGGCGCTGATCGAGGCCGAGGGGCCCGAGACCTTCGCCGGCTTCTTCGCTGAGCCCGTGATGGGCGCCGGCGGCGCGGTGCCGCCGCCGGCCGGCTACTTCCCAAAGATCCAGGCGGTGCTCAATCGCCACGGCATCCCGCTGGTGGCCGACGAGGTGGTCACCGGGCTCGGCCGCACCGGGAACCTGTGGGGCGCCGAGACCTACGAATTCACGCCGGACATCCTGGTCACTCTTGAGTAACTTCTCTCTAAGCCGTTGACATAGAGGCATTTGTGTTTTTGTTGTCGTCGTCGATCTCGACCAGTTGGAAGCCGAGCTTCTTGGCCTGTCGACGGAGCGAAGAGAACTTTCGGTCCAGGCGTCGGCTCTCGTAGACCTCCATCCCCTTCTCGGCATATTGCTGGCCGCGGGTCACCATCAGGTAGATCAGGCAGGCGAGTTCTCGGGCGGTGGCGACAACGGCTACGCTGGTGTCCATCCGGGCGAGGCGGCTGCGGTGCTTGGCGCCGATGAAGGTTTGGCTGGTGCGAGCGGTCATGGCCGCCATGCGCAGTGCCTGGCCAACGCGGTTGACCACCTTGGGCCCCCGGCCCGGCAACGGTTTGCCGCCGCTGATCCTGGTCCCAGGCGCCAGCCCCAGCCAGGAACTGAAGTGCTGTGCGGAGGGAAAGGCGGAGAAGTCAGGACCGATCTCGGCGGCGATCACCAGGGCAGTGTTGACGCCGACGGTGGGGATTGCGGTGAGATCGACCCCCATCATCTTATGCAGCGCCATAGCCATGGCCTTATCCTGCCCGCGGAGCGCCCTGCCGCTGCTGCTTGGGGTCTCGTTCGACGCCGTGCCCGATGATCCGACACTGGGAGTGTCCTCGGGCGTACCCTCATCCGTCGGATCGTCCGGCGGGGTCAGGTGCTCAACCTCCGCCATGATCCGCGCCTCGCAGTCCGCGATCTGCTGCTCCAGAAAGTCGTAGCGCTGCATCGCCTGCTCAAGCGCGAACAGGTGCTCCTCGCGCCAAGTGCCCTCCAGGCTCGCGGCAATCGTGTCGGCGCTGGCCTTGATCCGCCTGTCGCGAAGCGACGCCAGCCGCCCGGGGTCGCGCTCGCCGGCGATGATCGCCCGCAGGATGCGCTCACCCGTCTTCCCCATGATATCGCTGATCACCGAGTCCAGACGCACGTTCATCTGGGTCAGCGCCTTCTGCATATGCAGCACGCAGCGAGAGCGGTCCTCGATCAACTGCTTCGCCTGGCGCATGAAGGAGCGCAACGGGCAGATCGCGTCGCCCGGCCGGAAGGCGCCGCGCAGAAGGCCGTAGGACATCAGCTGCCAGATCCACTGGCAGTCCAGCACATCGCTCTTGCGCCCGCCGATCTGCTTCGTCATCCGGGGCGGCACAAGCATCACCTCGAAGCCGGCTCGATCCAGGACCTCGTAAACCGGGATCCAGTAGACCGAGGTCGACTCCATCGCCACCTTCGTCACACCGCACGACTTCAGCCACTCGGCCATCGCATCCAGGTCGCGCGTGAACGCGCCGAACTCCCTCACCGGTTCCTCGGCTCGCTCCGGATCCACCGCCACGAAGTGCCGGTCCTTGCCGATGTCGATCCCGGCGCAATTCGGGTGCACTACCTTGAGGCGCTGCCTCCTTCTCCGCTTGCGCGCCATCGAGAGCCCTCCCAAACTCCGTTGACGTTGCGGGTGGGGAGGAACCGCGGCGAAGTCTCAATCTCTTGAACGAGGTCACGGGCGAACCCGCGCCATCAGTGACAGAAGCCGATCACGGTTCGGGCCAAGCTTCCAAACGGGTGCCCTCGCACGCCACTGAAGGGACGGCCTCGTCTGCCCTACCCGCTACCACTTCACGCTTCAACCGTCGAAGACTCAACCCCAGTCGAAGACTCTACCCCCAGTTACTTCAGCGACTGAGCCGCTTCCAAACGGGTGCCCTCGCACGCCACTGAAGGGACGGCCTCGTCTGCCCTACCCGCTACCACTTCACGCTTCAACCGTCGAAGACTCAACCCCAGTCGAAGACTCTACCCCCAGTTACTTCAGCGACTGAGCCGCTGCGCCGCAGTGGTGGTGGCTTCCAAGGCGCTCACCTCCGGCTACTACCCGATGGCGGCGGTGTTGCTGTCGCCGGAGATGGACCGTCGCCTGCATCGCGCGGCGGAAGAATATGAGGAGTTTCCCCATGGCTTCACCACCGGCGGCAGCCCGGCCGCAGCGGCGGTCGCGCTGGAAACCATAGCGCTGATCACCGAGCCCGGCGGCCTGCTCGACAACGTGCGCGAGGTGGCGCCCTCGCTCGAGGCGGCGATGCGCCGCTTCGAGGACCACCCGCTGGTGGGCGAGGTGCGGCATGTGGGGCTCCTCGGCGCCCTGGAGATCGTCGCGGACAAGGGCAGCAAGCGCCCCTTCGCGCCGGAGCACGCCATCGGCGAGCGCATCGTGGAGATGGCCTACGCCCGCGGGCTCATCACGCGCCCGATCGGCGATTCGGTCATCGTCGCCCCGCCCTTCATCATCACGCATGCGCAGATCGAGGAGATGATGGCGACGCTTGGCGCGGTGTTGGACGAGTTCGCCGATGCCGCCACCCGTGAGGGCATGGGACCGGAGCCTCTCGCCGCGTCGGCTGAATAGATGCCTAGCTAACGACCAACTCGAAACTCATCCGGCGTGGCGACATCGGGCGGGCCGAATTTCGGGCATCGGGCAAACTAAGAAAATGTTCTAGGAAAGTGGTATAATATGCTGATATTGAAGTCATAAATCGAGGCGCTAAGAGGCAGAGAAACGGCCGTCACCCTGCTTCTTCACTCCCTCCCTCCCTCCCTCCGCGGTGTCGGTGGGCAGCGCGCGGGCGCGCTCACGCAGCTCGAATTTCATGATTTTGCCCGTCGCTGTCTTCGGCAGATCGCCGAAGACGATCGTGCGCGGCACCTTGAAGCGCGCCATTCGCGCCCTGCAATGGTCGATCAGCGCCTCCTCCGAGACCGCGTGCGCATCGGGCTTCAGCGCGACGAAGGCGCAGGGCGTCTCGCCCCACCTTTCGTCGGGTCGTGCCACTACTGCCGCTTCGAGTACGGCCTCGTGGCTGTAGAGCGCGTTCTCGACTTCGATGCTCGAAATGTTCTCGCCGCCGGAGATGATGATGTCCTTGGCCCGATCGGTGATCTGGATGTAGCCGTCCGGGTGGGTCACCGCGAGGTCGCCGGTATGGAACCAGCCGCCGTCGAAGGCCTCCGCAGTGGCGCCGGCATCGTCGAGGTAGCCCTTCATCACCGTGTTCCCGCGCAGCATGATCTCGCCCACCGTGGCACCGTCCGCCGGCACCGGCGCGAGGGTCTCCGGGTCCGCCACCATCGCGCCCTGAATCGCGTGGTGCCGCACACCCTGGCGTGCCATCAGCGCCGCGCGGTCGTCGAGCGGCAGGTCCGGCCAGTCCTCCTGCGGTGCTGCTACCAGCGCCGGCCCATAAACCTCAGTCAAACCATAGAGATGGGTGACGTTGAAGCCCATCTCCTCCATGGCTGCGATGACCGGTGCCGGCGGCGCCGCGCCCCCGGTCGCCACCTCCACCACATGATCGAAGCGGCGCTTGTCGCTCTCAGGTGCGTTGATCAGCATACCGAGCACGACCGGCGCTCCGGCCATGTGGGTCACCCTCTCTTCGGCGATCAGGCGGAAGACTTCCGCCGGCTCGATCCGGGGCAGGCAGATGTGCGCGCCGGCGGCGGCGGTCACGGCCCAGGTGTGGGTCCAGCCGTTGCAATGGAACATGGGGAGGGTCCAAAGGTAGACCGAATCCCGGGTGAACCCGTTCATGAGCACGTTGCTGAGCGCGTTCAGATACGCACCCCGGTGGTGATAGACGACCCCCTTGGGCCGCCCGGTCGTGCCCGACGTGTAGTTGAGCGAGATCGCCTGCCACTCGTCCTCGGGCCAAGGCCACGCGAATTCGGGCGCCCCGGAGGCAAGCAGTTCCTCGTAGCTCTCGTCGGCGAAACCCCTCCCCTTCCCTTCGCCTTCCGCAGAGTCGTCGATCGCCACCACGTGCGGGCGGCGGTCCACCTGCGCCAGCGCCTCCTCCACCACGCTCGCAAAAGTCGCATCGGCGATGAGCACGCGAGAGCGCGCGTGTTCCAGCATCGCGGCGATGGAAGCCGCATCCAGGCGGATGTTGAGGGCATTGAGCACGGCGCCCGCCATCGGCACGCCGAAATGGGCCTCCAGCATGGCCGGCACGTTGGGCGCCAGGATCGAGACCGTGTCGCCGATGCCGACTCCGCGCGCCGCGAGTGCACCGGCCAGTCGGCAGCAGCGAGCGTAGGTCTCCGCGTAGCTTCGCCTGAGCGCGCCGCGCACCACCGCCGCCCGCGCGGGATAGATGGCGGCCGCCCGCGCCATGAAGTCGCACGGGGTCAGTGGGACGTGGTTGGCGGATCCCCGTTCGAGTCCGCGCTCGTAGCGGTTGCTGTCAGGCACCTATCGGCTCCTTCGGTGATGATCGTCATGGTCGACGCTCGCCCGACGCGGCGTCAAGAACCGGCACTGATTCGGCGCACTCGCGCCACGGACGACGGGTCGATATACTCAGCCGATGCACGTCGCCATCGTTTCCGACACGATCTGTCCCTGGTGCTACATCGGCAAGCGCCGCTTCGAGCGTGCCAACGCCGGCCGACCGACCGATCTCGCCGTCGAGTGGCGCCCGTACCAGCTCAATCCGGACATGCCGGCCGAGGGCGTCGAGCGGCTCCCCTACCTGGTGGCCAAGTTCGGCTCCGAGGAGCGGGTTGCCGAGATCTTCACCACGATCGAGCAGGCGGGTGAAGCCGAAGGCATCCAATTCGTCTTCGACCAAATCGGACGCACCCCCAATACCGTCGATTCGCACCGGCTGATCGAGTTCGCCGGCCAGCGCGGGGCACAGGATGGGGTGGTGGAGGCGCTGTTTCGCCGCTACTTCGAGCAGGGCGAGGACATCAGCGACCACGGCGTACTCACTGCTGCCGGCGTTGACGGTGGTCTCGACGAGGCGGAATTGCGCCGCTATCTGGACGGGAGTGACGGGGTCGAGGAAATCAAGAGAGAGAGCGAGGCCGCGAGCCGCGCGGGCATCTCCGGCGTGCCCTGCTTCATCTTCGAGCGCCGCTACGCGGTCACCGGCGCGCAAACGCCGGACGTCTTCGAGCGGGTGTTCGAGCTCGCCGCCGCCGCTGCCAACCCCGAGAGCTCCACCCAGTCTCCGCCTCCGCCGGCGTAGCCCGGCATGGGTTGCGCGATAGTCGCGCCAGCGTACTTATTCCGCTTTCTCCTCTTTGTCGGACGAAAACAGCTTGCGCAGGAAGGTGGGCGCCAGGACCGAGAGAGGATTCACCGAGATATCCGGCTCAGCGGTCGTCCCGCCAACCCGATAGTCCGCCGCGAACAGCCCCTCGCCTTCCCCGCCGGTCAGCAGCTCCCCCAGCACGGGAATGGCTTCGATCAGGGTGTTGAACGTGTAGGCCGGCACGATCGTGCCGCTGATGTCCACCCGATCCGATTCGAGATCGACCGTCCCCTCGGCATTGACGCCTACGGAAAAGCCTGATGTCTGCGCGTCCCGAATGGTGAGAACGTTCTCTTCGAGGGTGAAAGGCATTTCGAACCGCGAAAAGCGTATCCCCTTGCCCCGCAATTCACTGAGGATGCCTGTCAGAGTCGCCACGGTGAGCAGCCTTGCCAGCGTCGGCGCGTTGATCACGCGGTAGTCGTCGATCTTGACCGTGCCGGTGACAGGCGCACCCGGCTGGTCGTCGTGCAGCACCGCTTCCATCACGAGGTCGCCGCCGACGGCGTTGTCGTAGATCTTGAAGGTCCGGGCCACGGCGCCCGCATCGCGCGAGCGGACCGTGATCAGGCGCTTGCCTCCCTGCGGCTTCAGGGAGAATGTCATGGGCGCACCGCTGACCAGCGTTCCCTCCATGAACCCGATGTGCCGGCCTTCGCTATCGGTCTCGAAACGCGCGCGCAGATTCGCCAGATGCCGATCGTCGGCGGTTATGACGCGTTCGACATCGAGATCGAGGAGGAGCTGGCCGGAATGCAGCGCGTCATCCCCCATCAGATCCTCGATGTAGGGTCGAGCGTCGAGACTTGCGCCCTCAATCGAGATCCGTGTGACCACGTCCTCGATTGCGATTGTGCCTGAGATGTCCGTCGCGCCGTGCCGCATCCTCTCGATCGTGATCTCACGAATGCCCCCGGCGTCACGGGCGAGTACGGCCCGGCCGAGGCCATAGAGAGTCTCCGTCTCGACCTCGACCCTGGTGATCTCGACAGGCCCTTCCGGAGGAACGCTGGCAAGAGCCTGTATCGTCCCAGGCGCTCCTGCGGGCTTGGCCCAGTGCAGCTCCGAAATCTCGAGGCGCGCCTCCGTCGCATCGACGTGAAGCGTCGTGCGTGGCGTCCCGTCGCCCCCCGGATCCGTGTATTCCCCGTCGAGCGCAAGCGTGCCCTGAACGTAAGGCGCCATGTCGAAGCCGAGCGCGGCCTGGGCTTCCGGCGTCAGCGCCGTCGTCACGTCAAGCCGCCGCGCGAATGGCGCGTCGTCGCCGAAGTTCTCGCGCCACGCGATCGTCGCGGGCATGCCCTGGAGCCTGGCCGTGCCGCGAAGTTCCAGGCTGGCGTTGTCGACACCGAGGCGCAGCGCGCCCTCTGTCATGTCTGCCATGCCCGCGATGTTCGCCATCCGGGCGTCCCGTACCCGGGCGACGGCGTTCACGTCCACCTCCTCCGGCTCGATCGCTTGCAGCATCGGCAGCTCGAGCGCGAACAGGGTGTGCACCGCGCCGCCGACCCCCACCGGCTTGAGCCCGACCTTGCTCACCAGCGCGAGGCGCGGATGGTCGAGCAGGTCGAGGGCGTCGGCCGTCGGCCCTTCGGCTTCGATCTCCACCGACATGCGGGGCACCGCCGAATGAATCTCGCTCAGCACGGCCGTCCCGCGAGACGCAGTGATCCCCGCGATGCGTCCGCCGCTCATCGTGAGGGCGAGGGCTTCCCCGTTGAACCGCCCCGTACCGCTGACCCCCGTCACAGGCGGCATCGGGCGCAGATAGTCGATGCTCGCATTCTCGAATGCGAGCGAGCCGGCGGCCGAGTCCGCACCGAAGCGCTCGTTCTCGAAGTCGCCGGGCTCGATGTCGAGCACGGCATCGAACCGGCTGATCACGCCGTCGCTGACGTTCTCCACGATCCATCGCCGTCCGGGCTCGATGAACGTCTCGGGCCAGTAATCGCCGAGCGAGTCGAACGGCATGTCATGCGCCTGAAACCGTCCCTTGACGCCGACGCCGGCATCGGTCTGCCAGAGCGTGCCGTCGAGGGAAAAGCGCGGGCCGTCCGTATCGACCTCGAACTTTTCGAGGCTAAGCCGGGACAGCTCGCCGTCGATCGAACCCGTCGCGACGATCCGTTGCACCGGAACCGGTGCGGGAAAGATCTCAGGCAAGGCGATCTCCCCTTCCCCGCCCGCGATATCGAACACGGCGCCGCCGAGAATGCCGCCGGGGGCCACATCGATCGCGATCGTGCCGGAGAGTGGAACGCGAAACCCGGTGAACTCCTCAAGCTCAGGAGCGATGAAGGAGAGCTTGACCAGATTGAGGCCGGAGAAGCCGATGGCGGCGCTGCCCATCTTGCTCTCGCGGTGGTGGAACAGCTCCACCTCCAGATGGGTCTCCAGGTCCCGCACCTGCAGCTCTGCCGACAGGTGCCCGAGGATCTCGGTCTCGTCCAGATTGAGGGTGAGGTCGGCGCTCGGCGCGGTCCAGGTGAAATCGGTTGTCTCGTCGACCAGGACGATGGAGGCATCGCGCAGGCTGACCCGCTGTAGCCGCGCCATCGGGTGATCCTCGCGCGGCGGGTCGAGCAGATCGTCGACCAGGGAATCGGCCGCGTCGTCGTCCGCCATGCCGGCCTCGTCGCTGCCGGCAAGGCGCACCTGCCCGTCCGCGTCACGAACCAAAGCGAGGCTGAGCCCGATCAGCTCGATCGACGTGGGGGCGATCGTGCCGCTCAACAGAGCCACGCCGCTCAGTCCCAGCGACGCCGCCGGCACCGCCGCCAGGGTCGTGCCGCTCGCGTCGGCAACCCGGAGATCGGTCAAGTGGACTTCGAGCGCTTCGCCCCAGCCGGGCCAGACCAGAACCGTGTCCTTGAATTCGAAGTGATAGGAGAGACCCTCGCCCTCCAGCGCCTCTTGAATATAGGGAGAGAGGAATCCGAGCGAGATCGGGCCGGTCGAAAGCCGCCATGCGGCCAGGCCGAAGAGGATGGCGAGCACACCGAACAGGGCGCCCAAAGCTTGGAGAGCGATTCGGGCCGTCGAGCTCATGTCGATGGTCGGGAGACGGCCGCCAGTGCGCCCCCTTGGCCCCCTTTGCCTCTTCCCCGTTGCGATCCTTGTAATACAATCGGCCAACGGTGTCGCGACTGCCCTTCCTGACAGACGATGCGATGTGTCCCGAGCCAGCCTCGGGCGAACGCGCGCGTGCGGGTCGTGACGAGTGGCTCGCAGCGGCAGCCGCGCTCGGCGGCGACGAAGAGTCGTTCGCGAGCGCACTCGATGGCGATGATCAGGCGCGTGCCTTCCTCGATGGCGTGTTCGGGAACGCCCCTGCGCTCGGTCGAGCGTTGGTCCGCGAACCGGCCCAGCTTCGCGAGGTGGCCGAACAGGGTCCCAACGCCGCGTTCGCGAGCGCGCTCGCCGAGATTTCGGACGCCGCCGGCCAGACCACCGACCGCCGCGCCCTCGCCCGCCGGCTTCGGGGAGCCAAGCGGCGCGCGACGCTCACCGCAGCGCTCGCCGAGCTCGCCGGCGCCTGGCCGCTGGATCGCATCGCCCAGGCCCTCACCCGGCTGGCCGACACCGTGCTCGAAAGCGCGCTCGACCACCTGCTCAGGGAGGCCGCCGCACGGGGCACCCTCGCGCGCCCAAACGAAGACGAACCGGCGGCGTGCGGGCTCACCGTGTTCGGCGTCGGCGGCCTCGGCGCGGGCGAGCTTACCTATTCGAGCGAGCTCGACCTGCTGGTGCTGTTCGACCCCGAGCGCGTGCGCCACCAAGGACGGGGCGAGCCCGCCGAAACCCTGCACCGCCTCGTGCGCGATCTCGCCGCCCTGCTCGGTGAGCGCACCGACGACGGCTGCATCTATCGCACCGACCTCAAGTTCAGGCCCAACACGGGCTCCACGCCGCTCGCGCTCTCGACGGCGGCGGCGGAGCAGTACTACGAGAGCCACGGGCAGAACTGGGAACGCGCCGCGATGATCAAGGCGCGCCCGGCCGCTGGCGACATGGCGGTCGGCGCCGACATGATCGAGCGCCTGCGCCCCTTCATCTGGCGCAAGTATCTCGACCTCTCCGCCATCCAGGACATCCAGTCGATCAAGCGCCAGATCAACGCCGAGCCCAGCCGCCAGCACTTCGACGTCGCAGGCCACGACATCGAACGTGGCCGGGGCGGCATCCGCCAGATCGAGCTCTACGCGCAGACTCAGCAGCTCATCTGGGGCGGCCGCGATGATTCGCTCCGCTTCCGCGCCACCTGCGACGCGCTCAGCGCGCTCGCCGCCGCCGAGCGCACCAGCGAGTGGGCGGTGGAGGCGCTGATCGAGTCGTACCGCTTTCTCCGCCGTCTCGAGCACCGCATCGAAATGATCGACGACGAGTCGGACCTACGAATTCCCGACGGCGCAGACGCACGCACCGCGCTCGCCCGCCTCATGGGTTTTGCCGACGAAGCAGACCTCGCCGATTCACTGCAAAGCCATGTCCGCTCCGTCGAGGAGCATTATGCCGCGCTCTTCGAGGACGAGCCCGACCTCGGCGACGAAGGCGGTAACCTGGTGTTCACGGGCACCGCCGACGACCCCGACACCCTCGCGAGTCTGGAGCGCATGGGCTTTGGCGACGCCTCGGGCGTCTCGGCGACCGTGCGCCGCTGGCATCACGGCCGCATCCAGGCGACCCGCAGCACGCGCGCGAGAGAGCTCCTCACCGAGCTCATGCCGGCCCTCCTCCGCGCTCTCTGCAACACCGCCGATCCCGACTCCGCCTTCCGCAAGCTGGACGAATTCCTCGCCGGGCTGCCGTCGGGGGTCCAGCCCTTCCTGCTGCTGCACGACAACCCCGGCCTACTCGCCCAGCTCGCCGAGATCCTGGGCAGCGCGCCCCGCATCGCCGAGCACCTGAGCCGCAGCCCCGGCCTGCTCGAAGGCCTCATCAGCGGCGACCTGCACCAACGCCTGCCGAATCGCGACGAGCTGATCCACGACCTCGCGCAAGCGCTCGCGCCCTCCAGCGACTACGACGACGTGCTCGACGGCGTGCGCCGCTGGCAGCACGAGCGCGAGTTCCAGGTCGGCATGCAGATTCTGCGGGGCGATGTGGCGGTGGACCGGCTTTCCGGCGCGCTCTCCGATATCGCCGACACGGTGATCGAGACCCTGCTGCCGCGCGTGCACCAGGACTTCGCCCGCCGCCACGGATCGTTGCCGGGTGCATCCTTCGCCGTGCTCGGCATGGGCAAGCTCGGCAGTCGGGAGCTCACCTTCGACAGCGACCTCGACGTGGTCTTCCTCTACGGCCTGCCGGACGAAACGAACGTGGAATCTGACGGCGCTCAGGGCCTCGCGCCGAGCCACTACTACGCCCGCTTCACCAAGCGTCTCTCCAACGCCGTGAGCGCGCTCACTGCCGAAGGCCGGCTCTACGAGATCGACACCCGGCTCAGGCCGTCGGGCACCTCAGGCCCGATCGCGACCGAGGCCGCCGCCTTCCGCCGCTACCACGAGCAGGACGCCTGGACCTGGGAGCACATGGCGCTTACCCGCGCGCGCCCGGTCGCGGGCGATCCGGACCTCTCCGCGGCGGTGATGGCGGACATCCGCGCGGTCCTCTGCGCCCCGCGCGATTCCGACGCGCTGCTGGCGGACGTCGCCGCCATGCGCGAGCGCATCGACGGCGAGCGCCACACCGAGAACCGCTGGCGCCTCAAGCACGTGCGGGGCGGCCTGCTCGACCTCGAATTCATCGCCCAGTACCACCTGCTGCACCACGCCGCGCGCCACCCCTCGATCCTGGTTCAATCGACCCAGTCGATGTACCGCGGGCTGGGCGAGGCCGGCGTCCTCGCCTCGGACGACGCCACCGAGCTTGCCGAGATGCTGGCCTTCCTCCAGCGCCTCCAGGGCCTGCTCCGGCTCACCGTCGGCACCAACCGCGAGGTCGAGCGCTTCACCCCCGGCGTGCGCGAGACCCTGGCGCGGGCCATGGGGATCGAGGATTTCGCCGCCCTTGAGGAGAGGGTTGTCGCCATTCAGGATCGCGTCCGCGCCGCCTATCATCGCCTGGTTGCGGCGCCTGCGGCGGCGCTCGACCGCGAGACCACAGAATGAGAGGAGAACGACCATGACCACGGCGATCGAAGCCGGCACGCCTGCGCCGGGGTTCACGGCGCCCACCAACGACGGCGGCTCTCTGAGCCTCGACAGCCTGCGCGGCAAGGCGGTGGTGCTCTACTTCTACCCGCGCGACGACACGCCCGGCTGCACCCGCGAGGCGCAAGAGTTCACCGAGGCCCTGCCCGCGTTCGCGGCGGCCGGCGCTGAGATCGTCGGCGTCTCGAAGGACACTGCCGCCAAACACGACAAATTCCGGGCGAAGTACGGCCTCCCCTTCACCCTGGTCTCCGACGCAGACAGCGACATCTGCGAGCGCTACGGCGTCTGGGTCGAGAAGAAGAACTACGGCAAGACTTACATGGGCATCGAGCGCGCGACCTTCCTCATCGACTCCGACGGCACCGTCAGCAAGATCTGGCGCAAGGTGAAGGTCCCCGGCCACGTGGAGGCCGTGCTGGAGGCGGTGCAGGCGCTGAACGCCGCCGACGGCTGACCTTTTACCCTTTACGATACGCTCAAACGCGAGGGGAACCCTCAGCCATGGCTGAAGCGATCAAGAGCAAGTGGGGCACCATCGGCACCGTTGCCTGCAGTCAGAACGCAATCAGGCTCGTGTCGGCGGGGTTCTGGAACTCCATCGGGCTCGTCGCCGTCGCCCTCTTCAACGCGATGGGCCTGGTCTGCATCGCTCCTGGCAGCGCCATGGGATTCGTCGCCATCGGAGGGGGTAATGCGATGGGGATCGTCGCCCTGGCCGGCGGCAACGCCACAGGCGTTATCGCCATCGCCGACGGGAGCGGCCGAAGCGCGATACCGATTTAGAATACCGTATGCCAACAACAGAAAAGATCAACTATGGTAAAGCCGGCCCAGTTTAGGAGTGCAGCCACTAGGGCTGTTCGCAATATAGTCGCACATGGGGACACAGATATATTCCCCTTTCCAATCGAAAATTTGGCTTTTTCAGACATGCAGGAAGACATAGTTGAACTAATTTTGGAATACGATAAGAACTTTGATACCTATCTCACGCGCTTCTCTCCCCGCAATGTAAACTCTCTAACCCCTGTTAGCTATTCGGGCTTCCGATGGGCCACCCAAATTGATCCCATTTGGAACGCTCATTTTCTTACGTGTGTCTTGGCCCTCACCACCAAAATTGAAAGAACCCGACCCCACAAGACTGAGCGAATGGTTTTTTCCTATCGCTATTCCTTAAGCAAGAAAACCGCAGATCTATTTGATCGTAATTTTGGATGGTTTCAATTCATGAACCACTCGATAGCACTATCCAAAAAGTATTCTTTCGTCGTCATTTGCGATATTGCCGAGTTTTACTCCAGATTGGGTCATCATCGAATCGAAAACGCCTTAATGCAAATTGCTGGGGATACACCGTATCCGAAACGAATTATGTCATTTCTCGCAAACTATTCGAACACACGTTCGTTTGGTCTGCCTATTGGCGGTCCAGCCTCACGCATACTTTCTGAGCTGACCATCAATCAAATCGATCAATTGCTTATCGGGCAGGGAGTTGTCTTTACTCGCTTTGCCGATGATTATCACATTTTCGCCGACACACGCGAGGCAGCATACCGTCAACTCGTGCTTTTATCCGAAATGTTATTCACCAACCAAGGCCTGTCCCTGCAAAAGTCCAAAACTCGAATTATGACCTCTATAGAGTTCCGTGCGACTAACCCTCTTCGACATCAATTGCCCGAAGCGGATCCGGAAGCTGAGGGCAAAGCTGCGGCAGATGCTCACAAACGTAGTCAGCTACTACGATTCTCGTTAAGATTTGACCCCTACTCACCAACTCGTGATGAGGACTTTGAGCGATTGAAACGCGAAGTTAGGAAATTTGACATTATTAGTATGCTCAAAGAAGAGCTGGCTAAGAGCCGTGTGCATACGGCTTTAGCGCGCAAAGTGGTTGCAGCCATTCGTTTCCTTGAAGGAAACTATAAGGACAACGCAGTGCGCTCATTATTGAACAATAACGATGTACTCTATCCCATATTTTCTTCCGTTCTCCTGGTGGTTGATCAGGTGTTTGACGAGCTCTCAACATCAACACAAAGGGCGATTATAGATGAACTGCAACAGCTGATCGAAAACGACTCGTATATTTTCCGGGTAGATGTACACCTCAGCTATGGGATTCGGCTCTTGGCCAGATCTAAGACAGGCAAGAGCCGGGCCCTTCTTCAAGGTATATACGAGCGGCGGTCCTCGCCTCTCATTCGAAGGGGTATTATTCTAGCAGCCGCCAAACTCGGCGACTGGTATTGGCTCTCAAATGTCAAGAATGCCTTCAGGGAGTTGAGCGGTCCAGAGCGGACAGCCTTCATTGTGGCGTCTTACACTTTGAAAGACGAGGGTCGTCATTGGCGACGTCATATCCAAACGGAGTTAAGTCTCTTTGAAAAATTCATGTTGGAATGGGCGGGGAAAAAAGCAAAAAATGCTCGTTGGGTTACTCCGATATGATAGATGCCTTAACATTTGCGCATTCCTACAATGCCTTTTGGCACACACATGCTCCGACCTGTGAGCATTTCGTGCGTCGCTTGAATATTGCGGAGGTCAGGAATTTTGAAAACCCCATGAACGATTCGAATACAAGTAATAGGGCTTTGATTGCCGAGTATGGTTTTTCAGTGTTCTGCGAGCGCGTTGGAGATGAGGCACGGAAGCGAAAGAGATCAGAAGCGCAGTTGAATCGAAGCGCATGGAGGATTGCAAAGGCGCGAATGGGGCAATATGTAGGCCGAGGGCTGGTACTGCGAGAAGGTCTTGCGAAAGAGGAAGAAGAGGAGGCGCAAGAGATTTCGATTAGACTGGGAAAATTCTTTAGAAAGGAACTCGATTGCGTTGTCTTGCGTCCAAAATTTGCAGGTTGCGGCTTCGTGGATAATTCCGAAGGAGACGTGTTAGTTAAGGAGACGATTTTTGAGATAAAGTCCGTGGATCGACGGTTTCGCAGTAGCGACATAAGGCAGCTAATCGTTTACTCTGCATTGAATTTGTCTTCAAACCAATTCGGTGTATCGAGAATGGGAATTGTCAATCCGAGACGGGGGGAAGTCTGGGAAGGTGAGTTAGAGGAGGTGTGTGAAGAAGTCGCAGGAGTGTCTGCGCAAGACCTATTGGGAGCAATAATTCATGTAATGGCAAGCGGTGAGATTTCTCGTTAAGAGTTTCCTGAAGTGGCACAGCGTTAGCGATTTTAAGACTAAATTGAATAGATGAAAATGTATGTTTTTATGGGCAAGGCGACAAGTGGCTGTTATGTTGGCGGACATATTATCCCCGGTCGTTAGAAGACAAAAGCAAAAACTGTGTGTCAGGTATAAGCAATTGGAGAAATAGAGTACTTGGGATAGGTTAGCCCCCCTTGAACGGCCGGAACAGGCTGATCGTGTCGTCTGCCGAGAGCGCCGTCTCGGGCCACTGATCGCGGGGCACGGCCTCGCCGTTCACCATGGCGAGGATGGCGGGATCGGCGTCCACGCCGAGGCCGGAGAGCGCGTCCGCGACGTTCGCGCCCGCCTCGAGGTCGAGGTCGCGGCTCTTGTCGCTGCCGAATTGAGGGAGCTCGATGGCGATGAGCTCCACCTTGACCCGCATGTCTCACCCGCTCCCGCACTGCCGCCGCAGATTGGCTCACATAGCACATAACATCCTGTGCACCACAATCGACCCCACCGTCCTGCTCGGGTAAAAGCCCGAGAACACCTCGCACGAACCCGTGGCGGAGACTATCGAGGCCGGGGACGGGCCGGGTCATCGACATCCCGACGCACCGGTCGCGTCGGACGCAATCACGAAAGGAGGACACAATGGCGAAGGGTTACTGGGTGAGTTGCTACCGGGAGATCAAGGATCCCGACGCGCTGGCGGAATACGCCAAGTTGGCAGGGCCTGCAATCATCGCCGGCGGCGGCACGTTCCTGGCGCGCGGCGGCAAGGTCCAGGCCTTCGACGCCGGCATTGCCGGGCGCACCGTCGTGGTCGAGTTCGAGAGCTTCGAACAGGCGCTCGCCACCCACGATGGTGCCGCCTATCAGGCCGCCGTCGCGAAGCTCGAAGGCGCGGTGGAGCGCGACTTCCGGGTGGTCGAGGGCGTCGATTGACGGCAAAGGATGGCTCTGGAGCGGTTGCCGAAGGGGTGCGGTGACCGCGTGCGCAACGGCTGCTATCCTCCGCCCCGAACGACGAACCGAGGAGACATCAGCCATGGCGGTAACCGCGATCGTTCGTTTCGCGCTGCCCGAGGACAAGACGCGCGAGGCGGCAAAGGCCGCATTCGAGGCATCTGCACCGCTCTACCAGGGCGTCCAGGGTCTGGTTCGCAAGTACTATCTTCTGTCCGAGGACGGCCGGACCGGCGGCGGCGTGTATCTCTTCGAGTCGCGCGAGGATGCCGAGCGCCTCTATAGCGCGGCCTGGAAAGCCGGCATCCGCGAGCGCCTGGGCGCCGAGCCTTCGATCGAGTATTTCGAATCGCCGGTGATCGTCGACAACGAGGTGGGCGCGATCTCCACTGCGGCTTGATTGCGGCTATGCCGCCGTTGACGCAGCGGTCCCGATAGCGGGCTAACGTTCAGCCGAGGCCGAGCCGCTCCATGGTCGCGGCCGTGGGCCGGCCCTCCGCAGTCCAGCCGCGCAGCTCGTAGTACTGCGGCAGCATGGTGTCGAGCTCGCAGACCTTGCCCTTGCCCGAGCCGCTCTTCACCGCCTCCTTGAGGATGCGCTGCGGCAGCGTGTCATCGGCGGCGGTCATGCCGGCGTCGAGGTTGAACTGACGCTCCATGTTCCAGATGCGCTCGCCGGTCTCGTTCAGCCGGTCCACGGTCCACTCGCCAGCGCAGCCGGCGTTGACCAGGTTGGCGACCTCGTCGAGGCCCCAGATCATCATCGGGAAGGCGCAGATGCCGACGGAATCGATGGCGGCATTCGAATCCTGGCTGTCCTTCACGATCTTCGCCTTACCCTCCAGCTTGCCGCCGGAAAAATCGTCCTCGTAAGGGTCGGCGCGCAGGTGGCAAGCGCCGCGGTTGCTGGTGGCGTAGGCGAGCCCCATGCCCTGCATCGAGCGGCCGTCGTAGCCGGGGAACTCCTGCCCCTTGGCGACCATGGCGAGCTCGGGCCGGCCGTACTTCTCGCAGAGCCGCTTGGCGCCGAGGCCCAGGTCCTGGCCGAAGCCGGTGCCCGTGCCGGCATCCTCCGCTGCCCGGCAGAGCGCCTCGGCCGAGCCGAAGTTGTAAGGCACACCGCCGGTCTCGGCGTCGGTGATGGCGCCCTCTTCATAGAGCTCCATGGCAGCCGCGACGGTCGCCCCGAAGGAGATCGGGTCCATCCCGTCCTCGTTGCAGACGAAGTTCGCGAAGGTCGCGGCCTCGATATCGTCCACGCCCACCATGGGGCCGAGCGAATAGGCCGATTCGTACTCCAGCCCGCCGCTCACCTTCTTGTAGCGGTCGCGCTCCTTGATCGCGAAGTGGTTGGGCTCCATCTTCGACGCCCGCTGGCAGCCGATGGTGCAGGCGAAGCAGGCCCGGTTCGCCACCAGGTTGGCGGAGCCGTCCGAGCGCCGCACCTTCGCCATCGCATCGGGGCCCAGGTTGCCGGTGCCCTCGAACTGCACGTCCTGGTTGTTGCGGGTCGGCAAGCTGCCGAAGGCCTGGGTCACGTCGATCATGGAGAGCGTGCCGGTGCGCGCGAGGTCCGCGCGGGTCTGGCTCGCAGCGAGCGCGCCGGCGGCCTTCTCCACGGCGTCGGCGAAGGCGTCGTCATCGTCCACTGCGACGCCCCGCGTGCCACGCACCGCGATGGCCTTCAGGTTCTTGGACCCCATCACCGCGCCGACGCCGGAGCGCCCGGCGGCCCGGTCGAGGTCGTTCATCACGCAGGCATAGCGGTTCAGGTTCTCGCCTGCGCGGCCGATGGAGGCGATCTTGATGGCGCCGTCCTGGTGACGCGCCTTGATCGCCGGCTCGGTATCCCAGACCGACTTGCCCCAGATGAAGCCTTCGGCGTCGATCAGCTCCGCGTGGTCGTCCTTGATGTAGAGGTAGACCGGGCGCGGCGAGCGGCCCTGGCAGATCACCATGTCCCAGCCGGCGAGCTTCAGCTCCCCGCCGAAGTAGCCGCCCGAGTTCGAGCAGGCGATGGCGTTGGTGAGCGCACCCTTGGTGACGACGGTGTAGCGTCCGGCCGTCGGCGCCGTGGTCCCGGTGAGCGGGCCGGTGGCGAAGATGAGCACGTTCTCGGGCGAGAGCGGATCCGCCTTCGGGTCCATCTCCTCGACGATGTACTTGGTGGCAAGGCCCCTGCTGCCCAGATAGGCCTGCGCCCACTCCATGTTGAGCGCCTCTTCGGTGCAGGTGCCTGCACTGAGGTCAACCCGCAACAGTCTGCCTTGCCACGACATCGCATACCCCCTGCTGTCCATCGGCCGAGCCGGGCCGCGTGTGGAAAACCTACCTTTGGATTCGGCGTTCGCCAAGGGCGCGGCAAACGCAAGCGGAAAGACGGCGAGGTGCTATGCGGCGGGCCGGTGGACAGGAACCAAGTAAGGCCCTTCAGGGATCACAGCGACACGCGGATCACCGTGCCGGGCGGTGCTCTCCGCCACCGTGCTCGCCAGCGAGTCGGTCAGGTTGACTCCGGTGAGCGCGCGTTCCTCCGGCGCGAGGCCGTCGGTAAATAGATGGATCGTGCCGACCCGCATGGGGCGGAGCTGCATCTCGGTCTGCCATTCGTCGATCGCGGCGTGGGTCTTGGCACTGATCTCGTCGAGGAAGTGCTCCGGCCCATTTTCCACCAGACGGCGCTGTGCGTCCGCATAGTGCGCCGAGCCCAGGCCCTCGGAGCAGGCGGACGCGACAATGAGGTCGCCGCCCGGTGCCAGGATTTCCAAAGGCCCGACCATTCCCTTGACGGTCTGGTAATAGGTCGCGTCGAGCGGATAGCCGGCGGAGCTGGTCAGCACGGTGTTGAACCGCTCGGCCACGGGGACAGTGCAGAACTGCTCGGCAAATGCGACCGCAGCCTCATGGCTCGCCACCACCTCGCCATAGTTGAGGAAGGCGATCCGGCGCTCGTCGTCGATGACTGTGTTCACCGCGCGCGCGCCGCCCAGCATCGCCATGATCTCCAGCTGCTCCTCGTGCAGCGGATTGCCCTCCAGCACGCAGTTGGTGCAGTTGGGGTGCTCCATGAAGCGCGCGCTGTGGAAGGTGGTGATGGTCTCGGCGTGGGCGACGCCGGGCGCGATCACCTTCCGCCCACCGGACCAGCCGGCCATGAAGTGCGGCTCCACCAGGCCGGTCGCGATGCGCAGATCGGCCTCGACGAAGCGCCGGTCGAGCCGCACCACCGTGCCGCGCTCCGTCGTGCCCACCAGCACGTGGTCGGCGTCCTCGCGCGCGAAATGGTTCGCGACGTTCACCGTCTCCAGCACCCAGGGATCGCCCACCAGGGCGGCAAGCTCCTCGCCCTCGTTGGGCCGGTGCAACCCGGTCGCCACCAGCACCGTTATCTGCTCCGGCGCCATCCCGGCACCGAGCAGGGTGCGGATCAGCGGCGGCAGAATCACGCTGTTCGGTACCGGGCGCGTGAAGTCGCAGATCAGGATGCAGGCGCTCTCGGCGCGTGCCGCTTCTTCCGCGAGTGCCGGGCAACCCACGGGCTGAGCGAGCGCCTGGTCCATCGCCGCCGCCGAATCCGCGAGCAACGGCATGGCCTGCTTGGCGATCACGGAGACATCGAGGTCGTCGGGCAGATCCACCGCCCGCTGTCCCCGGCCGTAATTCAGGTGGACGAGCACGTGCTCAGCCTATGCCATCACGCGATGCAACGGCAGCCCTCGCGCCCTACCTCGTTCCGGCGAGGGGAATACCGGTTGCGGTCGCGGTCGCGACGGTGAGCGCGCGGAGGTCTTCGGGCTCGACGTTCTGCAGGTTCGTCTTGCCGGTGCAGCGCGCCATCATCGAGGCCTCGGAGGCGGTCGCCTTGATGATGTTGGCGGTGCCGTGGGTGCGGTCCTCGTCGCTGCGGTCGGCGGCGAACGTGAGCTCGCGGGTACCGGTGATGGCGCCGCCTGCGGCGAGGCCGACCGCCACGCCCAGCACCACGGCGACGGTACCAAGCGCGATCACCTTGGCCGCATCGGTGCCGGAGCGCACACCGCCGAAGTAGACGAGATCGATCTCCTCCTCGCGATCCAACCGGCGCAGGATCGCCACGGCATCGCGCAGGATGGTGAGGTCGGGCGCACCCGTAAGCTCCGCCCAGGGCGTGCCGAGGCCTGCGCTGCCGTCCAGCAGCAGCATGTCGAAGCCCGCATCGAGCGCGTAGGGTATCGCCTCTTCCAACACCGCCGGCGAGGAGACTGAGAGGCCCAGTATCTGGCCCTCGGCCGCCCTTGTCGCCTCCACCGGCGCGAAGCGATGCCCGAGCGCGTAGATCAGCCCGGCCGCGTCGGAGCTCGGCGCGATCTGCCCCGGCAGCACAAGCTGGAACCAGCGCGCGTCGCCGCCAACGGGCCGCACCCCCAGGTAGCTCGCATCGACCTCGGCAATGCCCTGGCCGACCGCAGCCCGCACCTCGGCCGGCGCGTCGTCGAAGCCCGTCACCATGAAGGGCAGCGCCAGATCGGTGCCGCCGACGGTGGTGCCGATGCGGCAGGCCTCCCGATAGGGGTCGATCACCAGCCGCGACAGGTTCGCCGGCAGGAACGCAATATCGTCCAGCACCCCTGGAAGCTCAGCCGGGAAGGGATCGCCGCGCTCGACCATGCGCTTCTCCAGCATCGCCTTCTGGCGCACCGTGTCGTCGGGGCTGGTGCGGGCCATCACGAAGATGTCTTCGCGATGGTCCACCGCATAGTCGGCAGAGCCCGTCTCCGCATCGCAGCGGAAGCACCGTGCCGCCTCCTTGCGTGCCGCCTCCCAGCCATAGGTGGTTTCGATCTCCGGGAACGACACCGGGTTCTCGCCAAGGCCGAGGAAGTCCGGGTGCTGTACCGGCAGCAGCTCCCACTCCAGGTCTTGCGCCACCGGCACGCGGCGCGTCCGGTGAGGCGTGCGATAGGGCAACGGGTCCTCGCGCCCTTCGAGAAACGCCTTCACGTAGTAGGCGACGCGTTGGCCGTGGTTCATCGCCATCACGATGGTGGACCCGCCAAAGGCCCCGTCGCCCGCCGCGAACACGTTGGGATCGCTCGTGCGCATGCCTTCCCACTCGGTCCGCACCCGGTCGGAGAGCATCATGCCGCGCCGGTCGAGGTCGTCACAGAGACCCTCCTGCCCCACCGAGGCGATCACCATGCCGCAGCCGATGTCGTGCTCCGTGCCCGGCACATTCACCGGCGCGCGCCGGCCTGACTCGTCCGGATCGCCTAGCGTCGTCTGCACGCAGCGCACCGCGAGCTCGTTGCCTTTCGGCACGATCGCGGTCTGCTGGGTGTGGTAGATGAACTCGATTCCCTCCTCGATCGCGCCTTCGAGCTCGATCTTGCGTGCCGGGATCTCCGCCGGGCCCCGTCGGTAGATCACCTTCACGTCCTTGCAGCCTGGTAGGCGCTTCGCGACCCTGCAGGCGTCCATGGCGACATCGCCGCCGCCCACCACCACCACCGTCTCCGGCATCTCGGGCCGCGCGCCTTCATTCACGTCGCGCAGGAACTGCACGCCGTCGATCACGCGCGTGTCGTCCTCCCCCGGAATGCCCATGTTCTTGCCCCACCATGCGCCGATGGCGAGGACCACCGCGTCGTGCCGCTCCTTGAGGTCGTCCAGCGTCACGTCTCGGCCGAGCGCAGTGTTGAGGTGAACCTCCATCCCCGGGCAGCGCCGGGCCATGCGGTCGATATCCTCCTGGATGATTCCGGGCGGCAGCCGGAACGCCGGAATCCCCCAGATCATCATGCCGCCGAGACGGTCGGTCATCTCGTAGACGTGAACGCGATAGCCCGCGACCGAGAGCTCGTGCGCCGCGGTTAGCCCCGCCGGGCCCGAGCCCACCACGGCCACGCTCTGCTCGTGCCGCACCGGCACCGGCGGCGGGTCGTAGTCGTGCCCTACCTCGTCCATGACGAAGCGCTTCAGGTTGCGGATCTGAACCGGGCCGTCGGAATCGGTCCGCCGGCACGCCGGCTCGCACGGAGCATCGCACACCCGGCCGCAGATCGAGCTGAACGGGTTGGTCGCCGTGATCGCCTCGAACGCCTCCTCGAACTTCCGCTCCCAGATATAGGCGATGTAGGACGGCGCATCCGTCCCCACCGGGCAGGCGATCTGGCAGGGCGCCGGCACGAAGTGCGCGTCGTCCGTGTCGTCCGGCAGCTCCGCGAGAAGCTGCCCGCCCGCCTCCATCTCCTTCAGGATCGCCATGGCTCAGCCCACCCTGCCGCGCAGCGCCAGCTCGCGCTCGCGATATTCCGGCGCATACGGCAGGCCTGTCATCTCCGCCGCGTCGCGCGTGAGAGCCACTAGGTCGTCGCGGCAGAGTTGGGTGGTGCTGGCATAGCCCATCGCCTGGGTCAGCGCCGCGATCTGCCAGCGCACGCCTTCCAAGTAGCGGTGGATATTGCGCGCCTCCGCCACCGGGTTGTAACGCCGCTCATGCTGCGGGTCCTGGGTGGCGATCCCGGTCACGCATTGCCCCACGTGGCATTGCATGCAGGCGATGCAGCCCCCGGCGATGATCACCGCCGTCCCCATCGCGACCGCATTGGCGCCCAGGCAGAGGCCCTTCACCGCGTCGATGCCGTCCCGGACGCCGCCCATCAGCACGACTTCCATCTTGCCGAGGCCTTCCACCTCTCCCAGCGCCGCCATCGCCTGGGTGATGGCGGCGAGCGTGGGCACGCCCACATGCTCCATCACCTCGGCGCCGCCCGCGCCCGTGGAGCCCTGCATCCCGTCGAGCTCCACGAAGTCGAAGCCGTCCTTGTAGGCGATCTTGATGTCGTCCCGCACCCGGCCCGCACCCAGCTTCACACTCACCGGGATGCGGTAGCCCGTGGCCTCCCGGAACTCCTCCACCTTGATGACCAGGTCGTCGGCGCCGAGAATGTCCGGGTGCCGCGAGGGCGAGCGCAGGTCGATGCCCTCGGGAATCCCCCGGATGGTGGCGAGCTCCTTGGTCACCTTCTTCGCCATCAACTGGCCGCCGAAGCCGGGCTTGGCCCCCTGGCTGATGTAGATCTCGAGCCCGTCGGCCCGATTCATGTCGTGGATGTTCCAGCCGAGCCGGCCGCCCAGACACTGGAACACCAGCTGCTCCGCCGCGCCCCGCTGGGCGTCGCTCATGCCGCCTTCGCCGGTGTTCTCGGCAATGCCGGCCATGCTGGATGCCATGCCCACCGCCTGCTTGGTGGAGCGTGACAAGGCGCCGTAGCTCATCGGCGCGATCATCACCGGCATCGAGAGCTTGAGCGGCCGTGCCCCGTTGAGGCCCCCGATCTCCGTATACATCTCGACCGCTGCCACCGGATCGCCTGCCGTGCCCGCGCTGGACAGATCGCGCTTGAACGCGAGGTCCGAGAGATGCGGCAGCGTGCGCGCGCCGCCGTAGCCTCGCACCCGATAGCGGCCGACCTGCGACTTTATGTAGACATCCTCCTGCACCTTCGGGTTCCAGTAGTCGGACGTGCCCGAGAAGGTGAAGAAGGGGATGCTGCGCACCTGCTGCTCGCTGGTGGCGTAGCGGAGCCGCTTGCCGGCGTTCACGATCTTCTGGAAGCCGCCCTTGTAGGCGATCTCGTGACGGTCCAGGAACGCGCGGATATCGTCGACCTCGGCCTCCTCGATATCGGTCAGCTGCGCGTCGGAGCCGAGCGAGCGCACCGCGCCGCCGACATAGATATCCCCGGCCGCCATGTCCTCGCCCACGCGCTCGCCGGACTCGCCCAGGATGATGATGCGCCCGCCATACATCATGTAGCCGGCCATGAAATTGGCGTTGCCGACGCAGCAGAGCGTCCCCGCCTTCATTACCTGGCCCGCGCGCGAGCCCACATTGCCGTGCACCACGATCTCGGCGCCCCGGATCGCGACACCCGCGATCGCGCCCGCGTTGCCGCGCACCGTCACCGTGCCGGCGTACATGTTGTCGCCGAGGCCCCAGCCGACGTTGTTGTCGATTTCGAACCGCGCCTGGTCCGCGAGCCCTGCGCAGAAGTAGCCGGCAGAGCCCTTGATGTGCACCCGCACCGGGTGGATCAGGCCGACGCCGATGTGATGGCGCGCGTCGGGGTTGAGGACCTCGACGTCCTCGCCCTCAGTCCCCCACTTGCGGATTTGTTCGTTGGCGTCCCGGACCGAAACCTGTCCTAGGTCAATCTGGACCATGTACCGTAGCTCCCCGGCGGCGGTTCCCTGGTATCGAGTGCGCGGCCTGGGAAGAGGCGGTTCAACGAGACCTCCTCCGAGGCAATCGCGATCAGGTCGTCGTTCTCGTACATGATCATCGGCTTCGCCGCGAGATGATCCTTGGCGTAGCCGATCTCGTCCTTGGTCGAGACCAGGAACGAGAACGTGCCGTCGAGGTCGTCGATCGAGGTCTTCAGCGCGTCTTCCAGCGGCACCTCGTTGGCGAGCTTGTCCGCCAGATAGACCGCAATCAGCTCGCTGTCGTTATCCGTGTGGAACTCGAATCCGCGCCGCTCGAGCCTGCGCCGCATCTTCCAGTAGTTGGTGATCTGGCCGTTGTGCACGATTGCGATGTCGGTGAACCCGGTTGCCCAGAAGGGATGCGCCGCCTCGGGCTTCACTTCGGATTCGGTCGCAAGCCGCACGTGACCCAGACCGTGGGTGCCCTGCACCTCGCGCACGTGGAACACATCGTCCACGTCGTGGGCGCCGCCCACGTCCTTGCGGATGTCCAGACTCTCGCCGATCGAGATCAGCGTCGCCGCATGCTCCATGTCGTAGGTGAGCTTCTGCACATCGCCGGAGAAGCGCACGACCACCCGGTAGCTGTTGCCCACGTGCTCGTCTTCCACGATCTCGGCGCCGTGGTCCTCAAGCGTGGTACGAATGTCTGCGATCGCGGCCTCGACCCCGCTATTGTGGCCAACGCCATCGCTCGCACCGTTCTCCTCCTCCACGAGAAAGCGAAGCCGGAGCTTGCCCGGTTCGACATCCTCGTAGAGCGCGAAGCCGGTGGAATCCGGACCACGGTGCTGGCAGCCGTCCAGCATATCGATCAGAGCCTGACCGGTGCCAAGTCCCGTGCTCCCGTGCTTGAACATCACGCCCGCTATTCCGCACATGCGCTGAGTCCCGTTCCATACCCTCGAAGGTGCTCTATCATATCACGATTCTAGGACTCGCGCGCCGACGCACCTTTATCATGCCCCCAGTCTGAGGAAGATCAGCCATGCCCCACGCGCAGTCACCGGACGGGACCAGGCTTTACTACGAAGAGGCCGGGTCGGGCCATCCTGTACTTTTTGTCCACGAGTTCGCGGGCGATCACCTGAGCTGGGAGCCGCAACTCTGCCATTTCTCGCGGCGCTACCGCTGCATCGCCTACAACGCCCGCGGCTACCCGCCCTCCGACGTGCCGGAGGACACGGAGGCTTACAGCCAGGACCACGCGGTAGCAGACGCGATCGCCGTCCTCGACCATCTCGGTATCGAGCGCGCCCACGTCGTGGGCTTGAGCATGGGCGGGTTCGCGACCATCCACATCGGCCTCAAGCACCCGGCGCGCGCGTCGGCCCTCGTGGTCGCCGGCTGCGGCTACGGCGCGCCGAAGGACGCCCGCTCGGACTTCAAGCGTGAGACCAACGCCGTAGCCGACCGCCTGGAGCGCGAGGGCGCCGGCCCGGTCGGAGCCGACTACGCGCTCGGCCCCACCCGCGTGCAGTTCCAGACTAAGGACCCGCGAGGCTGGGCCACCTTCCGCAACCGGCTCGTCGACCATTCGGCCAAGGGCACGGCCAACACCCTACGCGGCGTGCAGTCTCGCCGCCCCTCGCTCTACGATCTGGAGGACGGCCTCGCAGCCTTGACCGTGCCGACGTTGCTCATCACCGGCGATGAGGACGAGCCCTGCCTCGACGCCAACCTCTACCTCAAGCGCACGATCCCGACCGCCGGCCTCCTGGTGATCCCGAAGTCGGGCCACACGATCAACCTGGAAGAGCCCGACGCCTTCAACCAGGCGTGCGCGGACTTCTTCGCCCAGGTCGAGAACGGCCGTTGGGGCGCCCGCGATCCGCGCTCGCTCTCCGGCACGTCCATCATCCGTGCCGACAAGGACAAGTGACCGTGTCGGACACCGAGAAATCCATTGCCGAATCGCTGCACGCCCTCCTCGCCGAGCTGATCGCGATCCCGTCCACCACGCCGCCCGGCGACACGCAGGCGATCTGCGAAGCCGCCGGCGAGCATTTCAAGGCGGCCGGCTACGAGGTCTCCATGCCCATGCGGACCCCGCCGATCGCCAACCTGGTTGCGCGGCTGGGCGAGGGCTCGCCCTGCGTGGTGTTCAATGCCCACATCGACACGGTCGGCACCGGCGACCGCGCGGCCTGGCGCACCGACCCCTTCGCCGCGACGCTGGAGAAGGGCTGCATCTACGGGCCCGGCGCCAACAACTGCAAGGGCTCGGCGGCGGTGCACCTCTGGCTCGCGGACGAAATCGCCCGGCGCGGCGGGCCCAGGCTAGGAAGCGTGGTCTTCGTGCTCGCCGGCGACGAGGAACGCCTGGGCCCGGAGGGCACCGCCTTCCTGCGCGAGGAAGGCCTGATCGAGCCCGACGCCCTGGTGCTCGGCTCGCCCACCGAGAACCAGATCATCATCGAGGAGCGCGGCATCCTCTGGGTCGAGATCGAGACCGCCGGCCGGGCCGCCCACGGCGGCGATCCGCCGGCCGGCGACAACGCCATCCTCCGCATGATGCGCCTGCTGGAGAGGCTCCAGGCCGAGCTCGCGCCGCGGCTCGCCGCACGGCGCAGCGGCGAAAAAGTTTCGACCATGAACATCGGCACGATCCATGCCGGCGAAAACCCCAATGTCGTGCCCGACCGCTGCACGCTCCTGATCGACCGGCGGCTCCTGCCGGAAGAATCAGTCGATGCGGCCTTCACCGAGATCGAGGCCCTGGTGGCCAGCGCCGGCGAGCCCAGGGGGACCTGCACCGGGCGCCGCCTGGTCGGCACCAACGGCTTCTCCGCGCCCCTCGACGGCCCCCACGTGTCGGCGCTGGTGGCGGCCATCGAAGAGCGCCTGGGGAAGCCGCCGGCGGTGCTCAACGCGCTCGCCGCGAGCGACGGCCGCTTCTTCGCCCGCGACGGCATCGAGATCGTCAATTTCGGCCCCGGCGACGGCGCCATGAGCCACGCCGCCAACGAGTTCATCCCTCTCGCCGAAATGGTGGACGCGGCGCTGATCCTCCGCGCCTTGATCGAGCGCACCCTCGGTTTCGCCGGGTGAGCCGCCGACAACGCTCCGCCTGGGTTTTCACGTTGACGCTCGGCTGCAGGCACATCTATGGTGCCGGACACTTGGTCCCCGCCGGACTCGCCGCAAGGCCCCGGCGGGGTTATTTCTTCCGCCATGCCCGCCGAACCTAAAATCAAACGCGCCGTCTCGTTTATCGACGGGCAGAACCTGTACCGGCACGCGAAGGACGCGTTCGGCTACCATCATCCCAACTTCGATCCCCGCAGGCTTGCCGACGCGGTGTGCGCCGATCGAGGTTGGGTCGATTGCGGCGTCCGCTTCTATACCGGCGTACCCAGCGCCGACAGGTCGCCGATGTGGCACGGCTACTGGACGCGGCGACTAACCGCAATGCGGCGAGCGGGCATCGTCGTCACGTCACGAAGCCTGCGCTATCGGGTCGAGCGGATCCGGCTGCCTGACGGTACGATTCACGAGCTTCCGGTCGAGAGGGAGAAGGGAATCGATCTCCGGCTCGGCCTCGACGTGGTGCGCATGGCGCGAAACGCGGAGCTGGATGTGGCGATCATTTTCAGTCAGGACCAGGACCTCAGCGAAGTAGCGCGGGAAGTCCGCGACATCTCGCGAAGCGCTGGGCGCTGGTTGAAAGTGGTCTCGGCTTTCCCCGTCGGGCCGAACGCGACCGTGCGGCGGGGTATTGATCGGACCGACTGGTTCCGGATGGACCGGGACTTCTACGATGCCTGTCTCGATCCCAGGGACTATCGGCCGGATCGGAGGCGGACGTAGCGGGCTGTATCCGCTAAAAGCCTTCGAAGAGAGGCGAATCCTGTAGCGCGCGAGTATTCTACCGCACGCCGCAGCGTTGCGCGGGCAGCGCCGTGCGCCTACCCTGCGGCAGGGCGCGGGAGCGCGCATTCGATGAACTTAGGGAGGGGCTAGAACCCATGTTCGACAGCACTCGGAGAGGTTTCCTCAAGGGCACGGTTGGGAGTGCCGCAACACTGGTGGCAGCAGGCCTGGCGGCCTCGCCCAAGGCCTATGCCGACGACGACGAGATCGTCGTCGCCAGTATCTTCGACCAGTCCGGCGGCCTCGACATCTACGGCACGCCGATGACCCAGACCTGCGAGCTCGCGGTCGAGGAGATCAACGCGGCCGGCGGCCTGCTCGGCAAGAAGATCCGGCTGATCAAGTACGACCCGCAGTCCAACATGGAGCTTTACGCGCAGTACGCCCAGGAGGCGGCGCTCAAGGAGCGTGTCGACCTGGTGCACGGCGCCATCACCAGCGCCTCGCGCGAGGTGATCCGCCCGATCCTGCGCCGCTTCCAGACGCTCCTCTGGTACAGCGTGATCTACGAAGGCGGCGTCTGCGACATCAACAATTTCGTCAGCGGCGTGACCGCCGTGCAGTGGGTGAAGCCGATGGCTGACTATGGCTTCAAGACCCACGGCAAGCGCTGCTACTACATCGGCGCCGACTACAACGCGCCCCAGATTATCGGCAAGTGGACCGAGGTCTTTGCCAAGGAACAAAGTTCCGAAGTCATCACCAAGGACTTCTTCCCCCTCGACGTGGCGGAGTTCGGCCCGGCCATCGCCAAGATTCAGGAAGCGAAGCCCGACTGGCTCTCCACCTGTCTCGTGGGCGCGGCGCACACCGGCTTCTACCGCCAGTGGTACGCGGCCGGCATGCTGAACGAGATCCCGATCGTCTCGGTGACCTTCGGCGTCGGCAACGAACACGTCCAGCTCAGCGCCGAGGAAGGCAACGGCATCGTCAGCGCCCAGCCCTACTTCCAGGAGTTGCAGCTCCCCGCCAACGTCGAGTTCGTAAAACGCTATCAGGAGCGCTTCGGCGACGATGCCCAGTACCTTAACTCGGTGGGCATCGGCGGCTACCTCGGCACCATGCTCTGGTCGCTCGGCGTCAAGGCCGCCGGCAGCCACGAGCGCGAGGACGTGATCGCGGCGCTGCGCAGCGGCGACATCGCCTGGGACGGCCCGGCCGGGCACATGGTGGTCGATCCAGTGACCAACCACGTCATCCAGGACATGCACATGGCCGAGTGCCAGAACCAGACTTGGAACATCTTCGAGAGCTACTCGCAGATGTACCCGAGCGACGTGATCGATCGTTGCGACCTGACCAAGGATCCCGACATGAACGCCCACCTGGAGCCGATCATCTAGGCGTTCTGAAGGTCGCAGCGTAACGAGTGCGAAAGCACGCTTGACGACGGGCGCGCCGTGGATACCGCTGCGCTCCTGATCATCGAAGTGCTGAACGGGATTGCCAGCCTGGCGCTCGCCTGCGCCGGGCTGGCAATCATTTTCGGCATGATGCGGGTGATCAATTTTGCCTACGGCGAGTTCATGATGCTGGGCGCCTACACCACCGTGGTGTGCACCAAGACGCTGGGCATCAACATCTGGATCTCGATGCTGATCATCTCGCCGATCGTCGTCGGGATCATCGGCGTCATCGTGGAGCGGACCTTCATCCGCTTCTTCTACGGCCGCATGATCGACACGCTGATCGCGACTTGGGGCTTGAGCCTGCTGCTCATTGGCATCGTCACCGCCATCTTCGGCAACATCATCGAGGGCGTCTCCGCGCCCATGGGCAGTTTCGAGGTCGGCGTCTACAACGTCGCCCAGTACCGCATGGTGCTCATCGGCATCGTGATCCTGCTGTTCATCGGGGTCTTCCTGGTACTGACGCGCACCAAGCTCGGCCTCATCGCGCGCGGCACCATGCAGAACCCGGCCCAAGCCTCCGTGCTCGGCATCAGCACGCAGCGCGTCTACATGGTGACCTTCGCGGTCGGCGCTGGCCTGACCGGGCTTGCGGGCGGCCTACTTGCGCCGATCTCGCAAGTCATCCCGACCGCCGGCGCGGCCTACGTCGCGCAGACGTTCATCACCGTCATCACCGGCGGCACCGGCGCCGTGACCGGCACTCTGGTCGCCTCGGGCGTCTTTGGCACCGTGCGGCAGCTCTTGAGCTACGAGTTCACGCCGGTGCTCGGCGGCGTCGGCCTGCTCATCGTCGCGGTGGTGATGCTGCGGCTCCTGCCGCAAGGCATCACCGGCAAGATCTTCAGGCGTTCGCTGTGACCGTCCTCGGCGTCAACCTGAGAAGCTGGGAGACCCTGGGCACCGCGTTGGTCGGTTTGGTCATGCTGGTGCTGCTGTTCGCAGGCCCGCACATCTTCGACCTGTTCCTGCTCTTCAAGGTGACGCTTTTCGTTGCCATGGCGATCTTGGCGCTCTCCATGGGCTTCATTTGGGGCTATGGCGGCATCCTCTGCTTCGGGCAGTCCGCCTTCTACGGCCTCGGCGCCTACACCTACGCCATCGCCGTGGGCAACATCGGCGAGAGCACGGGGCCCTTCTTCCTGGCGATCATCGTGCCTGCCGCCTTCGCCGCCCTGCTCGGCTACTTCATGTTTTACGGCCGCCTCAGCGACGTGTACCTCGCGGTGGTGACGCTCGCGGTCACGCTCATCCTCTACAACTTCATGCGCTCGACGGCGGGCGAGGAATACGTCATCGGCGCGCAGCGGCTGATGGGCTTCAACGGCATCTCGTCGATCCAGCCCATCAACTGGCCGGGGGACGGCAACGCTCTACTCTTCCCCGACGAGATATTCCATCTCGCGATGGGGTGCCTGATTCTGTGCTATTTCGGCCTCAAGCTGCTCAACCGCTCGCACTTCGGCCGGGTCGCGGTTGCGATCCGGGAGAACGAGCTGCGCGCCGAGCTGCTCGGCTACGACGTCCGCCTGCACAAGCTGCAGACCTTCACCATCGGCGGCGGCATGGCGGGCCTCGCAGGCTGCCTCGGTGTCAACTTCAACTCCTTCGTCAACCCGGACGTGTTCGCGCTCAACTTCGCGGCCGAGATCATCATGTGGACGCTGATCGGCGGCCTCGGCACCCTGGTCGGGCCGATGATCGGTTGCATCGGGCTCTTGATGCTAAAGTTCGAGATCGGCCAGCAGCAGATCACCAACACCTACCTGATCTTCGGCGGGATCATTATGGTGTTCGTGCTGGCGGTGCCGGCCGGGCTGCTGCCTACCGCACGCATGCTGGCGGAGCGTATTCTGCCCGGGGCGGGTTTCGGCGGCCCGGGCGGCGGGGGACGACAGGAGGCGGCGCGGTGACCGACTCAGCGACGAACGGAGTGCCCATCCTGGAGACGCACCGGCTCACCATGCGCTTCGGCGGCGTGGTCGCGGTCGACGATGTCGACTTCTCCATGGATGAGGGCGAGCTGCGCTGCTTGATCGGCCCCAACGGCGCCGGCAAGAGCACCTTCTTCAAGTGCCTGACCCACCAGTACAAGGCGTCCGCCGGGCGGGTCCGCTTCCGGGGCGCCGACATCACCGGCTCCCACACCTACCAGATCGCGCGCCGCGGCATCGGCATCAAGACCCAGGTGCCGAGCGTCTTCGACGGCTTGAGCGTGCACGAGAACATCTGGGTCGCAGCCCGCCGCCATCACGGCCGCCGCGAGGCCAACCGCATCGTGGACGAGATTCTGGACCGCCTCCGCCTCAGCGCCCTCGCCCGCCGCGTCGTCGGCCAGCTCGCTCACGGCGAGCGCCAGCGGGTCGAGCTCGGCACCGTGCTCACCGGCGAGCCGGAGCTGATCCTGCTCGACGAGCCGACGGCGGGCATGACCCACGAGGAGGTCAACCAGACCACAGACCTGATTCTCGAAATTAACAAGACCACGTCGATGATCGTTGTCGAACATGACATGCAGTTCATCAAGTCGATCGCGAAGCGGGTGACCGTGTTCCATCAAGGAGCGATCCTGATCGAGGACACCATGGCGAACCTGGAGAAGAATCAACAGGTGCGCGACATCTACCTCGGCAAGCAGCACCAGGCCTGAGCGATGCTGAGCGCAGAAGGCATTCGCGCGAGCTACGGCAGGATCCCGATCCTGCACGGCGTCGACCTCCAGGTGGCAGAGGGTGAATTCGTCGGCATCCTGGGCCACAACGGCATGGGCAAGACCACGCTGCTCAAGACCCTGATCGGCCTGGTCAAGACCACTGATGGCACGATCACCTTCGAGGGCGAGACCATCACGCGGGAGCCACCGCACAGGCGCAACCGGCGCGGCATCGGCTACGTGCCGCAGGGCCGCGAGATCTTCCCCAACGTGAGCGTGCGCGACAATCTCAGGCTGGGCTTCGCGGTGCAAAAGGTGGACGAGCAGGAGGTGCTCGACGAGGTGCTGGAGGAGTTTCCGCGCCTCAAGCCGCTGCTCGACCGCGCCGGCCGCGTGCTCTCCGGCGGTGAGCAGCAGATCCTGGCGCTGGCGCGCTGCCTCTGCGGCCGCCCCCGCCTGATCCTCCTGGACGAGCCGACCGAAGGCATCCAGCCCTCGATCGTCGAAGAGATCGTCGAGATCCTCAAGACGTTGCAGGCCCGGCGCAAGCTCACCGTCGTGCTGGTCGAGCAGAACCTCGACTTCATCGCCGAGCTCTCCCAGCGCGTGCTCATCATCCAGCGCGGCCAGTTCACCAGCGAGGTGTCGCCGTCGCAGCTCTCCGACCCCGACCTCGTCGCCGAGTTCGTCGGCATGGGCGGTTAGGTCGTGTCACGGAAAGTCGCATGAAATTCGCCAGTCTCCCCTTCACGTCATGCCCGGACTTGATCCGGGCATCTCGTTCCGCCACGCGAGACCGGGGCGCCCCCGTGGATGGCCGGGACAAGCCCGGCCATGACGAGAAGGAGACTCGGCTACCGTTCGTCTTCTGTTGCAGAACAGGACGCTAGGGTCTCTGGCCATGCCCGCGCTCACCGACGCCCAGCGGCGCGAATTCGAGGACCACGGTTACCTGCTCCTCCCCGCTCTCTTCTCGGAGGAGGAAATCGCGCCGCTCCGGGCCGAGGTCGAGACGGTGGCGGCGCGGGAAGGCCCCGAGGTGGTCCCGGAAGCGGAGTCGGACGCGGTCAGGCTCGTCTACGGCGCCCATCGCTTCAACGAGGCGTTCCACCGTCTCTCGCGCCATCCGCGCTGGCTGGCGCCGGTGCAGGAGCTGATGGGCGGCCCGGTCTACATCCACCAGTCGCGGCTCAACCCCAAGGCGGCGTTCCACGGCGGCCCGTGGGACTGGCATCAGGACTACGCCACCTGGTCGGACCGCGACGGGCTCAAGGAACCCAGAGCCTTCATGGTTGCGATCCTGCTGGACGAGGCCAGCGCCGCCAACGGCCCGCTCATGCTGGTGCCGGGCTCGCACCACTACGGGCTGATCGCCGAGGCTGCGGACAACGAGGAATCGCCCGGCTACACGCTCTTCGTCATCTCCGACGAGCACCTTACCCACATCGTGGACGCGGGCGGCATCGAACAGGTCACCGGTCCGGCCGGCTCGGTGCTGATCAGCCATGCCAACATGGTCCACGGCTCGGCTGGCAACATCACCCCTTGGCCGCGCCGCATCTTCTATCTCAACGTCGCCGCCACCGATAACCCGCCGACCAGGTTCGAGCGCGCCGAGCATCACTGCACCCGCGACTGGTCGCCGATCGAGCCCCTGGACGACGATTGCCTCCGCACGCTCTCGCAGGAGCCGGCGGCGGGCTGAGGAGCACCATGAAGTACGGATTCTTCATCCGCGGCCAGTTCCGCCGCGGCGAGGACATGAACGCGCGCTTCGCGGACCTCTGCGCTCAAGCGAGGCTCGCGGACGAGCTGGGCTTCGACATTCTCGCCACTGGCATGCATTACGCCGCTTACCCCTTGCAGCAGTATCAGCAGATCCCGCTGCTGGCGCGGCTCATGGTCGAGGCGCCCCGCTGCCGCCTGCTGCCAGGGATCATCCTGCTCTCGCTGCACAAACCGCTCGATATCGCGGAGCAGGTCGCGACGCTCGACGTGATGTCGGGCGGGCGCATGATCTTCGGCGCGGGCCTCGGCTATCGCGAGGTGGAGTTCAAGGGTTTCGGCACTACCCAGGTCGAGCGCGTCATGCGGCTCGAGGAGAACCTGGAGGCCGTCGTCCGCCTCTGGACCGAGGACGGCGTCAGCATGGCGGGCTCCCACTTCACGCTCGAGAACGCGACCGTCTCGCTCAAGCCGATGCAGCAGCCGCACCCGCCGATCTGGCTCGGCGCGAATGCCGACGCCGCGGTCGAGCGCGCGGCCCGGCTCGGCGACACCTGGTTCATCAACCCGCACCAGCGCATGGAGACCACCGAGCGCCAACTCGCGATCTACCGGCGCGCGCTTGACGAGGCCAAGAAACCTTTCCCCGACGAACTCCCGCTCATGCGCGAGATCTTCGTCGCCCGCACCAGGGCGGAAGCCAAGCGTCTTGCCCGCCCCTACCTGGAGGAGAAGTACAAGACCTACCACCAGTGGGGTCAGGACAAGGCCATGCCCAAGGGCGACGACGACCTCTCGCTCGACTTCGAGGAGCTGATGCGGGACCGCTTCCTCTTCGGCTCGCCCGAGGAGGTCGCCGAGCAGATCGCTGGCTACGACCGCCGCCTCGGCATCACCACGTTCATCCTCGGCATGGACTGGCTCGGCATGCCGCACGCCCAGGTGACCGACAGCATGCGGCTCTTCGCCGAAGAGGTGGTGCCGCTGGTCGAAGGCGCCGCCTAGTGTCCCGGTTCCGACACTTGTGCGATGGCGGGTCGGTCGGATCGCTTTCCGAGCCGGTGACTACCTCTCTCGTCATGCCCGGACTTGATCCGGGCATCCATGTCGGCCACGTGCTGCGGAGGGACGTGGATGGCCGGGACAAGCCCGGCCATGACGCAAGGGGGAATTCGTGCGGGTGCAAAGACGCCTCGCGAAAAGGGCTCTAGCTTCAACTCACCATGGCCGAGAGCCTCCACCACGTCCACATCTTCGCCCGCGACATCGACGCGACCATCGCCTGGTGGCACGACATGCTGGACGGCGAGTTGATCTACGACGGCGTGCTCGCCGGCTCCCGCAACGTCTTCATGCGCATCGGTAGCGGCGGGCTGCACCTCTACGACCAGCCGCCCCGCGACGAAGGCCGCGGCGCCGTCCACCACATCGGCATCCGCAGCGACGACCTGCGCGCCCTGGTCGCACGCATGAAGGCCCAAGGCGTGACTTTCCGCAGCGACATCCGCGAGTTCGGCACCTGGCGCTACATCATGTGCGCCGCGCCCGACGACGTGCTGCTGGAGCTCTTCGAGTTCGACCCCACGCATGCGCCGGCGCACGCGACCCGCTGGCTGCGGGAGGAATAGCGCTCACTGCACACCGTTGATCTCCGTTGTCTCACCCTTCAGTTACCCAGGCGGATCGCGTTCGGCAGAACGGTCACAACCTCAGGCACGAGGGTGATGAGCAGCGCGAGCCCCGCCATGATCAGGAAGAACGGCAGCGTCGCGCGGGCGATCCGTCCGATCCGCTCCCCCGTCATCCCCTGAATCACGAACAGGTTGAAGCCGACCGGCGGCGTGATCTGGGCCATCTCCACCACGATCACCAGGAACACCCCGAACCAGATCTTGTCGAAGCCCGCCGCAGTCACCAGCGGCAAGGTGATGGGGAGTGTCATGACGATGCTCGACATGCCCTCCAGCACGCAGCCGAGGATCGCGTAGAAGGCGAGCAGCAGGATAATGAGCGCGATGGGCGAGAGCTGGAGCGCCGCGATCTCGCCAGCGATCAAGCGGGGTATGCCGAGGAACCCCATGGCGATCGACAGGAAGTACGCGCCCGCGATGATCAGGCCGATCATGCTGATGGTCCGAACCGCGCCCAGGCTTGCCTTGCGGATCGTCTCCCAAGTGAGCGTCCGCTGCGCGGCGCTCACGATCAGCGCGCCCAGCACGCCCACTGCCGCGGCTTCGGACGGGCTGGCGATGCCGCCGTACATCGAGCCCAGAACCGCGAGGATCAGGAACACCACGGGGATAAGGTGCCGGAGCCCGAGCAGCTTCTCGGCGAGGCTCATGCTCTCCGCTTCCTCCGGCACGACCGAGGGCTTCCAGCGCGCGCGGATGCCGAGCCAGGTCATGTAGAGCACGGCGAGCATCAGCCCCGGAATGATCCCAGCGAGAAAGAGCTTGAGGATCGAGGTTTCCGAGAGCACGCCGTAGATGATGAGGATGATGCTCGGCGGTATCAGGAAGCCCAGCGTGCCGGCGCCTGCGAGCGAGCCCATGGCCAGATCGCGGTCGTAGCCGCGCCGCAGGAGCTCCGTCAGCGTGATGCGGCCCACGGTGGCGGTGGTCGCGGCCGAGGAGCCCGAGATCGCCGCGAACATGGTGCAGCCCAGCACGTTCACGTGCAGCAGCCGGCCCGGCAGGCGGGTCGTCCACGGCGCGAGCCCGGTGAAGAGCGAAGCCGAGAGCCGCGAGTGGAACAGGATCTCGGCCATCAGGATGAAGAGCGGGAGCGCGATCAGCTCCGGCGTGGTGGTCGCGTTCCAGGTGAGCTGCGCGAGAAGCTTCTCGACCGGCAGGCTGCGGAAGACGGCGAGGCTGACGAGGCCGGGAGCGAAGAGCGCGAGTCCGACCCAGACCCCGACGCCCAGCACCAGGGCGAGCACGCCGAGAACGGCGCCGGCGGCGGCGACGGTCATGCCCTCATCCCGCGCCGAACTCCCGCGTCTGCTCCTCGTCCTCGGGCGGCTCGCCAACGAGCAGCCGCACCGCACGGGCCACGAGCTGCAGCGTGAGCAGCGCCGCCCCGAACGCCATCGCGGCCTGCGGATAGACCAGCGGCGTCTCATCGATGGTGGGGGACGTGCTGCCGCTCACCCATGACCGCGCGGCGAAGGCGGTCAGCGCCCACGCGAGGAACCCGGCGATCAGAGTGCCGACCACGGTGGCCGCGACGTCGAGCCAGTGCGCCACTCTCGGCGGGACGCTCTGCGAGAGCAGCATCACCCTGACGTGCCCGCCCGTCCGCAAGGCGAACGCCGCGCCGAGCAGGATCGAGACGGCGAAGAAGTACACGGCGTACTCCCAGGCGAAGGAGAGGCTTAGGTTGAGCACCGTGCGGCAGAAGATTTCGGCCAGGATGAGCCCCGCGATCCCGAGAACGAGCGCGGCCGCGATGTAGCCGCAGGCGCGCGACAACGCGTCGATCCCCGCCAGAATCCGCACCAGAACGGACACGGTGCCGGCCTCCCCTGCCCGCTCCAGGCTATCCAGACCGGAACCCGGCGCTGGCGACGCTCCGCCGGGCACCGGAGCCGTGCCCCGCTAGCGGCCGATGTCTCGGAAGAAGCCGTCGATGATGGCCTCGCCCTCGTCGCCGAGCTCGGCCAGTGCCTCGGCCAGCATCGGCTCGGTCGCGGCCTGCATGTCGGCCAGCATCGCCGCCGACACTTCCGCCATCGCCACGCCCCGCTCGTTCAGGATCTTCGACTTCGCCGCGTCCTCCGCCTTGCTGACCTGCCAGAACACCGGTTCAAGCATCCGGGCCGCAGCCTCGATGGCGTCGCGCTGGCCACCGGTGAGGTCGTTCCAGGCATCGAGGTTCACGGAAACCGCGTTCGACGACCAGACGTGGCTCGTCGGGTACATGTGCGTCAGGAACTCCCAGAACTTCCCGTCCACACCAGAGCTCGCCGATGTCGTGACCGCGTCGATGGTGCCGGCCGCGAGCGAGGGCACCACCTCGCCCCAGGGGAGCTGCACCGAGGTCATGCCGATGCGGTTGAACATCTCGGTCGTCGTGTCGTTGTAGGTGCGAATCTTGATGCCGGTGAGGTCCGCGACGCCCATCGCCTCCACCTTGGTGTAGACGTACTGGCGCGGCCACGGCACCACGTAGAGCACCTTCTGGTTGTAATCCGCCGCCACCCGCTCGATGGCCGGGCGGAAGTGCTTGTGGAAGATCGCGAACTGGTCGAGGTCCTCGACGACGTAGGGCTGCGTCTCCAGCCCCAGGATCTTCCGCTCTCCCACCTGCTGGTTGAGCAACATCTCGCCGATGGGCACGAGGCCGTCGCCGACCGCGTTCAGCATCTCCGGCCCCTTGAAGCCGAGGGACCCGCCCGCGTGGATATTGATGACGACCTCGCCGCCGGTGACCTGCCCCACCACCTTGGCGAAGGTCTTGGCATTCTCGACGTGGAAGTTGCCGTCGGGCCAGGCGAGCGGCAGGTCCCATTCGGTCTCGGCGACGGCGGTCGCGGTCAGTGAGATTGAGAGCAGCGCCGCGGAAGCAAGGGCGACGGCTGCGCGTTTCGCGGCATGCGCCATGGTTCGATACCTCTTCGTCGGTTCCGGTTCCCTGCCAGTCCGGAGAAGCGGGCGCTGAACACGCGTCGAAACGTGAGCGCGCCTCCTCGAATCTATCAACGGCCCCGCAGCTCCGCCAGCAGCGGCCGTTGAGCCGCCATCACACCAGCAGCATCCCCGCGAGACCGAGGAAGGCGAGGAAGCCGATCACATCCGTGATGGTTGTGAGCACCACGCCGGCCGCCGTCGCCGGGTCGATCTTCAGCCGCCACAGCGCCACCGGGATCACCAGGCCGAACACACCAGCCACCAGCATGTTGATGATCATCGCGGCGGCGATCACGATGCCAAGCGCGATGTTGTCGTACCAGGCCGCGGCGGCGACGCCGATGAGGACGGCGAACACCACGCCGTTGAAGCCGCCGACCAGGACCTCCTTCCACAGCACTCTGAGAAAGTTGGCCGTCGTCAGGTCCTTGGTGGCAATGGCGCGCACCGCCACGGCCATGGTCTGGGTGCCGGCGTTGCCGCCCATGGAGGCGACGATGGGCATGAGTACCGCGAGCGCCACCATCTGATCGATGGTCCCATCGAACTGATAGATCACAAGGGACGCCAGAATCGCGGTGCCGAGATTGACCAGCAGCCAAGTGAAGCGGCCGGTGGCGGTGCGCAGCGCGGCGCGGTAGATGTCCGGCTCCCGCACGCCGCTGAGGCGCAGGATGTCCTCTTCCGCCTCCTCCTGGATCACGTCGACCACGTCGTCCACGGTGATCACGCCGATCAGGCGCCCGGATTCGCCAACCACCGGCGCAGACACGAGGTCGTACTGGTCGAAGACGTGACCTACCTCTTCCTGGTCGGTCTCGGCGGGGATCGCCCTCACATCCGTCGCCATGATGGTGCGCAACCGCACCGGGCGCCGGGTGCGGAGCAGCCGGTGCAACGGGATTCGCCCAATCGGCCGGTACTGCGGGTCGATGACATAGATCTCGTAGAAGTCGTCCGGCATGTCGCCGCCGGTCTCGCGCATGTGGTCGATGGTCTGGCCCACCGTCCAGAACGCCGGCAGCGCGACCAGCTCGCGTTGCATCAGGCGGCCGGCGCTATCCTCGGGATAGGTCAGACTTTCCGCGACGCCGGCCCGCTCCTCGCTGGAGATCGCGTCGAGAATCTCCTTGCGCTGCGGATCGTCGAGATCCTCGAGCACGGCGACCGCGTCGTCGCTCTCCATGTCCGCGATGGCCTCGGCGGCGCGCTCTGCCCCGATTTCGCCGATCAGTTCCTCGCGGATTTCATCCTCGACATGGGGGAGCACGTCGCCGCTCAGCACGTCGTGGGCGACAGCGACAAGACGGCGGCGCTCGCCGGCGCTAAATCGCTCGATCAGATCGGCGATGTCGGCTTCGTGCAAGGGCGCCACCAGGGCGCGGACGCGGTCACCGTTCGACTCCGCGAGCGCCGCGCGCACGGCACTGACGAGTTCGGTGGTGAGGCCGTAGAGCCCTTCCCGCCCGCCTGGCTCGGGCGCCGTGCCTGCTTCCGGCGGCAAGTCGGACTGTGCCACCGAAGCCTCTCCTAGCTCGCCGCGTCGGCGGCGATCGCGCTGTCGCCCTCCTCTGCCCGGCTCTGCGCCTCGACGGCGGCAACGGCGGTCATGTTGAGAACGCCGCGGGTGGTGGCGGAGCCGTGTAGCACGTAGGCCGGCGCCGCGAGCCCGAGCAGGATCGGGCCGACCGAGATGCCGTCGGCCAGCACCTTGAGCATGCCGTAAGCGATATTGGCCGTGGTCAGGTCGGGGAGGATCAGCGTGTTGGCCTGACCCTTGAGCCGTGAGTTGGGGAACCTCTCCGCGCGGATCGCCTCATCGAGCGCGGCATCGGCGTTCATCTCGCCCTCGGCCTCCAGCTCGGGTGCGTGCTGGTGCAGCAGATGCAGCGCCTCGCGCATCTTGACCGACGACGCGAGGTCGTTGCTGCCGAAGTTGGAGGCGGACAGAAGTGCGATCTTAGGCGTCATGCCGAAGCGCCGCACCTGCCTGGCCGTCAGCACGGCCGATTGGCATATCTGTGAGGGGCTCGGATCCTCCATGATATCGGTATCGGCGATGAAGAAGATGCCCTTGGTCAGGATCAGGACCCGCAGCGCCGCCGCCGAGTCGACGCCGGGCCGGAGCCCAATAACGTCGAGCACGTAGTTGAGCTCAGGCCGGAAGCGTGGAGCCGGGCCGGCCAGCAGCGCGTCGGCGTCGCCGCAGCGCACCATCATCGACGCGATTACCGTGGGCTGGTTGCGGAGTGTCGTGCGCGCCGCCGCAGGCGCGACTCCGCGCCGTCCCATCAGCTCGTGATAGAGCCGCCAATAGGTGTCGTACTTCTCGTAGTCCGCCGGATTGATGACATCGACGTTGGCGCCGGGCTCGAGCCGGAGCGAGAGCCGGTCGATCCGTTCTTCGATGCGCGACGACCGCCCGATCAGGATTGGCCGCGCGATGCCCTCGTCGATCGCCTGCTGGGCAGCGCGCAGCACGCGCTCGTTCTCGCCGGCGGCGTAGACCACCCGCTGCCGGTCCTTCTTGGCCTGGTCGATCACCACCTTCATCAGGTAGCCGGTGCGGAACACGAGGCCCGCGAGCTCCTGCCGGTAGGCCGCGAGGTCGGCGATCGGCCGGGCAGCGACACCGCTCTGCATCGCGGCCTCGGCCACGGCAGCCGGCACGGTCTCGATCAGGCGGGGATCGAAAGGCTTCGGGATGATGTAGTCCGGGCCGAACTTCTGCGACTGGTCGCCGTAGGCCGCGGCCACGACATCGGAGGATTCGGCGGTAGCGAGATCGGCGATCGCGCGCACGCAGGCGAGCTTCATCGCCGTGTTGATCTCGGTTGCCCCGCAGTCGAGCGCGCCCCGGAAGATGAACGGGAAGCAGAGCACGTTGTTGACCTGGTTTGGATAGTCGGAACGCCCGGTCGCGATGATCGCGTCGGGCCGTGCCGCGAGCGCGTCCTCCGGCATGATCTCCGGCGTCGGGTTCGCGAGCGCGAGGATAATGGGTTTGGAGCCCATGCTCCGCACCATCGCCTGGGTCATGGTGCCGGGGCCCGAGAGGCCCAGAAAGATGTCCGCATCCGCAATCGCGTCGTCCAGCGTGCGCGCATCCGTGTCCAGCGCGTAGCGCTGCTTCTGCTCGTTCAAGTCCGTCCGGCCCGTGTGAACCACGCCCTTGCTGTCGCACACCGCGATGTTGGCGCGCGCGACCCCGAGCTCCTGCAGAAGATCGAGGCAGGCGATCGCTGCGGCGCCAGCGCCCGAGCACACCACCCGCGCCGCGTCCGGCGTCTTGCCGACGATCCTCAGCGCGTTGAGCGCGGCGGCGGCGACGCAGATCGCGGTGCCGTGCTGATCGTCGTGAAACACCGGAATGTTGAGCCGCTCTTTGAGGCGGCGCTCGATCTCGAAGCACTCAGGCGCCTTGATGTCCTCCAGGTTGATCGCGCCGAAGGTCGGCTCCAACCGGGCCACGGTCTCCACCAGCGCGTCCACGTCGCCTTCGTCGACCTCGATGTCGAACACGTCGATGTTGGCGAACTTCTTGAAGAGGACCGCCTTGCCTTCCATCACCGGCTTGGAGGCGAGCGCGCCGATGGCGCCGAGGCCCAGGACTGCGCTGCCGTTGCTGATCACCGCGACCAGGTTAGCCCGCGCGGTGTAGTCCCATACCCGCGCCGGGTCTTCGGCGATTTCCAGGCAGGGCGCGGCCACGCCGGGGCTGTAGGCGAGGGCGAGGTCGCGCTGCGTGCCCATGCGCTTGGTGGCGTGGATGCCGAGCTTGCCCGGCTTGGGCTCGCGGTGATAGTCGAGCGCCGCTTGGCGCAGGTCTTCCGCCATGCCCTGTCCCCTTGCCCGATTCGCCGCGTCGCGGCCGCGGGACTTTGGTCTCAACGCCCCTGGATGGCAAACAGAATCGCGCGGACCCGAGACAACCGCGCGTTTTTTCGCAGCGCCAGCGGTGTAGTATCGGCCGCTCACGGCACGCGAGGCTGACAAAGGGGAGGCGGTCATGGCGTTCGCGGAGGTCAACGGCGTCAAGCTCTGGTACGAGACGACGGGTGAAGGCACGCCCGTGGTTCACATCCACGGTGCGGGCTTCGGTCACTTCAACTTCGCCACCGCGACTCCGATCGCGTCGAAATACTTCCGCTGCATCGATTTCGACATGCGCGGCTACGGGCAGTCCGACAAGCCCATCCAGCCCTACGACATGGAAGTGTGGGCCGACGACGTGGCCGGCCTCATGGACGCGCTGAAGATCGAGCGCGCCCACATCCACGGCACCTCGATGGGCGGAATGATCGCCCAGGTCTTCGGCGCCAAGTACGCCGACCGGACCGACCGGCTAGTCATCAACTGCTCGGCCGCGAAGCTCGATCTCGCCGGCCGCCTCACCTTCCAGAACTGGATCGATATCTCCGAGGCCTACGGCTGCGGCAGCCGCACCCTGGCCGAGCTGATCGCAGTTCAGGCGCTCTCCCGAAAATTTCTCGACGGGCCGAACGGCGCCGGCGCGGTCGACATGATCCAGGACATCCTGGAGCGCTCGAACCGACGGGAGGTTTACCAGCGGGCCTGCCGCGCGATGATGGAGATGGACCTCCGGCCCTACGCCGCGCAGATCAAGGCGCCGACCCTAGTGATCGGCGGCGACGAGGACATCATGACGCCGTGGGAGGTGGGCGAGACCGGCGCCGGCCAGACCTGGCTCGCCGAGAACATCCCGAACGCCGTCAAGTACGTGGTCCGGGGCTCGAACCACTCGACGCTGTTCGACGGCACCGAGGAGAACATGCGGGTGGTGGTCAACTTCCTCAGCGCCCGCAACGACCTTCTCGCGCCCCTGCCGGACTGACACGCCAGCGGTGTCTCAGCCCCCCAGCGCTGCCGCCGCCTCGGCGCAGGTGACGCGTTCGGCGATATTCTCCAGCGCGTAGTTGAGGCCGGCGTTGTGCCACTCATCGTTGACGGTGGAGGTGCCGTCGGTGAGCACGACGGCACGGTAGCCGGCATCGGCACCGTGCCGCGCGGTGTGCTCGACCGAGAAGTTGGTCCACGCGCCGGAGATCACGATGGTGTCCACGCCGAGCCCCTTGAGGATGGTCTCGAGGTGTGTGTCGTGGAACGCGTTCATGCGCATCTTCTCGACCACCAGATCGCCCGACTGCGGCTCCAGCCCCGCCACAGCCGCAGCACCCCAGCTGCCGCGCACCATCGCCTTCGCCTCGGCGATGCCCTGGAAGAGCGGCGCGTTCAGCTTCAGGCCCGGCGCGCCTTCCTCCACGATGTAATGGACGTGGATGACCGCCATGCCGGCCTTGCGTGCGGCTGCGGCGAGAGACTTCACGTTCTCCACCACGTTCTGCGACTGCGCGTGCGCCGGCGCGCCGGAATCGGCGAAGGCGCCGCCTTCCGCGATCACGTCGTTCTGCAGGTCCTGGATGATCAGCGCGCTGCGCGCAGGGTCCAGTTCGAAGGCCATGGCTCCCTCCCCTACATGTACGCCAGGCGGTTGCCGGCGACCTTAAGCGCAATCCGATAAACCGAGGTCGAGCAGGTGCAGTAGAGCTCGTTCCACCCGGTGCCGCCCCAGTTGAGGTTGGCCGAGTGCTCCGGCATTCCGATCACGCCGAGGTGCTCGCCGTCCGGCGCGTAAACCCAGAAGCCGCGCGGGCCGGTGACGTAGACGTTGCCGTGCTCGTCGCACTTCATGCCGTCGACCACGCCGTTCTCCAGCACACCGTCACCGACGTTCTCGGCGAACATGCGCCCGTTGGAGAGCGAGCCGTCCTCGCCCACGTCGAACACCCGGATGTGCGCGCGGGTCGTGTCGTTGACGTAGAGGATGCTCTCGTCCGGTGAGAAGCAGAGGCCGTTCGGTTGGTCGAAGTCATCGACCTCGCAATGGACTTCGCCGTTGGTCGCGACGCGGAAGACCGCCTGGAAGCCCAGCTCCCGCTCTCGCTCTTCGCCGAAGACCGGCATGCGGCCGTACCACGGATCGGAGAAGTAGACCGAGCCGTCTGACTTCACCACCACGTCGTTGGGACTGTTCAGCTCCTTGCCGTCGTAATGCGAGGCCAGCACCTGGCGCTCGCCGGACGGCGTCTCGCGCGCCAGCACGCTGGTCACATGCTCGCAGATGTAGAGGTTGAGGTCGGCATCCAGCGTCATGCCGTTGCCCTTGTTGTTGGGGTGGCGCACGTCGCTGGCACCGTCCGCCGCGCTCCAGCGCCGGCGCGTGTCCGCCGGGATGTCGCTGAAGTAGAGGCATTGCTCGCCGGGGTGCCAGATCGGCCCCTCGGTGAACATAAAGCCCGTGCAAATCTGGTCGACACTGGCATCCTCGGCCACGAGGTCCAGCAGCCTCGGTGAATTGACCTCGATCATCTTCTCATCTCCCTTTGCGGCGACGCGCCTCGCTCACGCCCGGCGGCGGCCCGATCCTATCACTTCGTGTCGCCGATGCTATGCCGCACCGGCACCGATGATGGCATCGGCATCCACCTCGACCAGCATCTCCGGCGAGACCAGCGCTGCGACCTCCACCAGAGTCGAGCACGGGAAGTCGCCCGTGAAGAACTCCCGCCGTGCCTCCAAGAAGGCCGGGCGGTCGCGCTCCAGATTCGACAGATACACCCGCATCCGGACGATGTCGGCAAGGCTGCCGCCGGCGGCTTCGAGATAGTGCCGGATGTTGCGGAAGATGATGCGCGACTGCTCGCCCGGATCGCCCACCGCAAGCACGTTGAAGTCCGCGTCCACCGCCACGAGGCCCGCAATGTAGACCTGGTTGCCGCAACGCAGGCAGTTGGACCAGAGGCCGGGGGCCGGCTCGGCCACGTGGGGCGTCCGCACGCGTTCGATTGCCATTGTCGTTCCTTCCCTTCTGTCTCGTCCCTGCCGGCGGCGTTGCCGCCCGGCTACAGCCGGTAAAGCCGCCGAGCGGTGCCGGCGAATATCTGCGCCTGATCCGCCTCGCTCAAGTACGCCAGCGCCTTCCGGTAGGCGCCGATCAGGCTCGCGTAGTCGGTCCACAGCTTCTCGATGGGGAAGTTGCTGCCATAGAGGCAGCGCTCCGGCCCGAACAGATCGACAGTCTCGCGCACCGTGCGCGCGATATGGGCCTGGTCGACCCGGTGGATGAAGGTACCGAGCCCCGAGAGTTTGGCGGAGACGCTGGACACGGCGGCGAGCCGCTCCATACCCTCGCGCCAGGCCTGCCAGCCTTCGGTCGTGAGGTCCTCGGGCATCCCACAGTGGGCGAGCACCATCGGCACGTCGGGGAACGCCGCAGCGAAGGCGGCGCCGTCCGCCATCTGCGCGGAAAAGATCTGCAGCTCGAAGACGAAACCGTGATCGGCCAGCAGCCCGACGTTGCGGCGCAGCGCCGCGTCGTTCATCACCGCAGGCCCGTCGGCAAAGCGGTATTGCTCGTTCTCGTGCCAGTGTAGCTGCATGCGGATGCCGCGCAGCAGCGGGTACTGGGCTTGCGCCTTGAGCACCGCGCCGACGTCCTGGTCGCGCAGGTCGGCGTAGCCCACGATGGCGTGAGGGTAGCCGGTGCGGTCGGCCTCGCCCTGCACCCACGCCACCTCGTCGACCGCCCGCGCGGGCGCCCAGTTGGCCTGCACATAGATCGACTGCGCGACGCCGCTGCCCTCGATGTCGCCCAGATACTCCTCGATGGCATAGTCGCGCCGGATCGGCTCGTAGGGGCCGAAGATGCGCGGCTGCATCGGGCCCATGAGCCACGGCAGGTCGCGCTGGCGCCAGATGTGATGGTGAGCGTCGACGATCCCGTTCATGGTGGCCCGCATGGTGGCCCGAGACGACCTGCGGCGCCAGAGCCAGTGGTGAACACCTGGAAGCTGTTGACGGCGCCCATGGTCGCGCTTAGGTCATCCAGATGCGCGTAGTCAACATCAGCCAAGCGAAGGCCCTTCTGTCGCGTCTCGTCGAAGAGGCAGCCGACGGGGAGGAGATCGTCATCACCAAGCACAACCGGCCGGTAGCACGCCTGGTCGCGCTGGAAGCCTCGACGCGCCCGCGCAAGCCCGGCGGCTGGGAAGGCCAAGTCTGGATGGCCGACGACTTCGACGCCCCACTCCCGAAAGAGCTGGAGATAGGATTCTACGGTGACGGTAGCGAGCCTCCTGCTTCTTGATGCCCTCGCGTGCCTCTGCTGGCATTCCTGGCAACCGATGACAGACGCCGGGCAGACAAAGGAACTGATTCCATGAACAGCATCGACCTGAATGGCCGCCGCGCCATCGTGACCGGCGCAGCCCAGGGGCTGGGGCGCGCCATCGGCCAGCGGCTGCAGGCCTCGGGCGCCGCCGTCTACGTCTGGGATTTCGACCCAGCCGCGATGGAGAAGGCGCAGGCCGACTGGCCCCACGGTGGCCCTGCCGGGTGGATCGAAGTCGATGTTTCCGATCCGGATGCGGTGGAGGCAGCCCTTCGCGAGACGCTGGCCAGCTCCGGTGGCATCGACATCCTGGTCAACAACGCGGGCATCTCCGGCCCCAACATGCCGACCTGGGAATACCCCGTTGACGACTGGCGCCGGGTGATCGAAATCGACCTCAACGGCCCCTTCCTGGTGAGCCGCGCCGTGGTGCCGCTGATGAAGGACGCTGGTTGGGGGCGGATCGTCAACATCGCCTCGGTGGCCGGCAAGGAGGGCAACCCCAACGCGCCTGCCTACAGCGCGGCGAAGGGCGGCCTGATCGCGCTTACCAAGAGCCTCGGCAAGGAGCTCGCAGGCTCCGGCGTGCTGGTGAACTGCGTGACGCCTGCAGCCGTGGAGACCCGCATCTTCGACCAGATGACCCAGACCCACATCGACATGATGAAGTCGAAAATTCCGCTCGGCCGCTTCGGGCTGCCACAAGAGATCGCCGCCATGGTCGCCTGGCTCTGCTCGGAGGACTGCTCGTTTTCGACCGGCGGCGTGTTCGATCTGTCAGGCGGCCGCGCGACCTATTAGCCGGCCTCAATTTGACCACCCCAGCCATCGCCACCACACTCGCCGCGCCCGATACGCCACCGCGACCAACGACAAGAGGGAGACCATGAAGGAGCACGAAGAAGGCTATTCGATGCCGCTCGCGGCGCCGACCTTCACGAAGCCGCCATTCTACGCAACGCCCGACAGCAAAATCCTGATGATGGCCTACCGCGCCGACCCGGCCGCGGTCGCCTTCGAGGTGCCGGAGCCGCTGGAGCCGGTCGAGCCCAACCTCGTGCTCGCCTGGCTCGGCGACATGGGTCAGCCGACCCACTCGGTCGAGCTCTATCACGAGTGCCTGACCGGCATCATGGTCCGCTACAAGGAGTGGACCGGCTGGTACATCAACTACATCTGGGTCGACAACGACATGGCGCTCACCTTCGAGCGCGAGATCTACGGCTGGCCCGCCAACCTGTGCGACACCACGCCGCTCAAGTTCTACGGCAGCCAGGTGATCGGCCACTGCGACCGCGCCAGCGAATGCCTCATGCGGCTCAGCATGAACGTCACCAGCCCGCCGCCGATCCGCCGCGCCGACAGCGCCATCGAGGATCGCTTCGCAGAGCTAGTCGACGCCGACTTCCTGCAGATCCGCAAGATTCCCAACCCCGAGGAAGGCGGCAAGCCGATCAAGCAGCTGCTCCTGATCCGGCCCGAGGACTTCGCCCTGCACGAGATCTGGACCGGCACCGGCCATCTGGAGCTCGGGCGCTCCGGCCTCTACCCGCATCTCCACAGGCTCGCGCCGGTGGAGATTTTGGAGACCTGGTACCTCAAGGCTTCTTGGGTCGTGCCCTACCCGAAGGTGATCTGGGACAACGGCTAGGCGACCGCTGATCGCAGGGCGCCGATCAAGTCGAGATCATCTTCTTCTCGATGCCGACTCCGGCCTCCACCGCGCGCTGATACTCGAGCGGGACGGTCGCCGAATCCTGGATCGCGATTCCGGTCGAATCGAAGAGCGTAATCTCGGCATCGTCCCGCCGGCCCTCTAGCCGGCCGCAGATGACGGCGCCGATCTCGCCGGCCACGTCGTCCGGCCCGATGACGCCCTCTGTAATCGGCACGTTGATCTCGCCGTCGGGCACGCATTGCCTGATGTCGTCCACGAGGATGCGGGCCCGTGCTGCAATCGCGCTCTCCAGCTCCTGGTTGCCGGCGAGGTCGGAGCCCAGCGCCGCGATGTGCGTGCCGTCCGCGATCCATGCGTCGCGAACCACGGGATCCGCGCCGGTGGTCGTGGTCACGACCGCATCGGCGCCCCGCACCACTGCCTCCAGATCGGTCGACGCCACCAGGGTGAGGTCCGGATGGCGCGGCGCCTCGCTCGCCATGAAGGCATTGAGCGTGGCCTGCGTGCGGCTCCACACGCGCACCTCCGACCACTCGCGGACCGCCGCGCAGGTCCGGAGCGAGCCAATGCCCACGTCGCCCGCGCCCACCAGCGCCAGCACCGACGCATCCTTGCGCGCGAGCCAGCGGATCGAGACCGCCGCCGATGCGCCGGTGCGCATCATGGTGTGGTAGCTGCCGTCCACGATGGCGAGGGGAAAGCCGGTCTCGGGCTCGGTATAGACCAAGATCGAGAACACCGTCGGCAAGTCGAACTTCGCGCGGTTGTGCTCGCGGATCGAGACCCACTTGCATGCTGCCGCCTCGGTCACGCCCGCGCCCGCCGGCTCCTCGATGTAGGAGGGCATGACCTCCCACTCGCCCGGATATTTGTCGAGCACGATGTGGCCCTTGGGCTCCAGGTAGCAGCGCCCCTCGCCGTGCCGGCGGAACGCGGTCTCGACGCAATCGACGTACTCGCCGGGCTCCAGCAGGCCCATCATGTCGGTGCGGCTGAGGATCAAGGTCTTGCGGTTGCGCCAGCTCGTCATGAGTGGTCGGTTCCTTCCTTTGGGCCGGATGGCGATTGCCCGTGCAGGATGCGCCAGATCGCTTCGGGTGTGGCCGGCATCGCGACCGCGTCGTGGCCGCCGTGGTCGCGAAGCGCATCGGCCACCGCGTTCATCACCGCCGCCGGCGACACGATGGAGCCGGCCTCGCCCAAGCCCTTCACGCCGAGCGGGTTGGTGAGGCACGGTACCACGGCGAACTGCCCGTCGAGGAACGGCAGGTCGTCGGCGCGCGGCAGCGTGTAGTCCATGAACGAGCCGGCGAGGAGTTGACCGCTCGCCTCGTCGTAGACCGCGTGCTCGGTCAATGCCTGGCCGATGCCTTGCGCGATGGCGCCGTGGTTCTGGCCTTCCGCCAGAAGCGGATTGAGAATCCGCCCGAAGTCGTCCACGGTGGTGTAGCGCAAGATCCGCACCCGGCCGGTGGCCCGCTCGATCTCCACCTCGCACACGTGGCAGCCGTTGGCGAAGGTCACGGCGCGGCCTACGTGATTGACCTCCCCGTCGAGGCCGAGCGTCTCCGCTTCAGGTCGGAGCGCCGGGTCGAACGAGGCGCGCGCCACCTCCGCAAAGCCCGCCGCGCGGTCCGTGCCGGCGATGCGGTAGCGCCCGCCCTCGAAGCGCACGTCCGCCTCCCGCGCTTCCAGCAGCGCGGCGGCAACGGCGCGCCCGCGCTCCGCCGCTTCGTCCGCCGCGCGCAGCACCGCGTTGCCGCCGTAGGGGAGGCTTCGCGAGCCGCTGGAGCCGCTGCCGTGCGCGATGAGGTCGGTGTCTCCCTGCCGCACGCGCACGTGGCTCACGGGCATGCCAAGATGATCGGCGACGATCTGGGCATACGCCGTCTCGTGCCCCTGCCCCGTCGACTGGCTGCCGATGAGCAGCGTCGCAGCACCTTCCGCGTCGAAGCGCAACGCTACCCACTGGTTGCGGTTGGCGCCGCAGGGATCGACGTAGAAGGCCATCCCGATGCCGCGCAGGCACGTCCCCTCCCCCGCTCCGGCCTCTCGCCTGCGCGCCGCGTCCCAGCCGCTCGCATCGCATGCCTTCTCCAGAATCGCGGGGAAGTCGCCCGAATCATAGGTGTGCCCCAGCGGCGTGAGGTAGGGCATGGCGTCGGCGGCAACCATGTTGTGCCGGCGCAGCGCGGCGGGATCGAGGCCGAGTTCGTGCGCCGCTTTGTCGATCAGGCGCTCCAGCAGATAGACGTTCTCGGGTCTCCCGGCACCGCGGTAGGCGTCCGTCGGCGCCGTGTTGGTGTAGGCGGCCCGCACGCGGACATGGAGCGCCGGCGTCCGGTAGGGGCCGATCAGCGCGCGGGTGCCGCCCACAGTGGCGACAGAGGGCCCATAGTTGGAGGCATAGGCGCCGAGATTGGCGACGCTCTCGATGGCAAGCGCCAAGAAATACCCATCAGCGTCCAGCGCGAGCGTCGCCCGCGAACGGAGGTCCCGGCCCTGGTGATCGCTCGCCATGGCCTCGCCCCGCTCCGCCACCCACTTGACCGGGCGCCCCAGCTTGTATGCCGCGAACAGCACCAGCGCGTACTCGGGATAGACCCAGAGCTTGACCCCGAAGGCGCCGCCCACATCCGGCGTCACCACGCGCACCCGCTGCGCCGGCACCTTCAGCACGTGTTTGGCCAGGACGCTCCGCACCAGGTGGACGCCCTGCGTGCCTGCGGTCAGCGTGTAGACGCCGCTGCCGGCACCGTAGGCGCCGAGCGCCGAACGGGTCTCCATGGGGCAGACGCTGACCCGCGGGTTGAGGCTCTCCAGGCTCACCCGGTGGGCCGCTTTGGCCAGCGCCGCTTCCGTCGCCGCCCGGTCGCCCAGCTCCCAGTCGAGGCAGAGATTGCCCGGCGCTTCGGCGTGAAGTTCGGGCACGTCCTCGCGCAGCGCGGCCTCGGCATCCGTGACCGCGGGCAGTGGCCGGTAATCGACAGTGACCGCCTCGGCCGCCTCTTGCGCCTCGGCGGTGCTCTCCGCCACCACGAAGGCGACCGGATCGCCCACCACGCGAACCCGTCCCGCCGCGAGCACCGGGCGGGGCGGAGTCGCGCTCTCGCTGCCGTCGGCACCTTTGGGCGCCATCACGCAGGGAATCGCCCCGATCCCGGCCTCGGCCAGATCGGCGGCGGTGTAGACCGCAAGCACCCCCGGCATCACCGCCGCGGCGCGCGCGTCGATCGCGCCCAGCTCGGCGTGGGCGTGGGGCGAGCGCACCACGCACCCCCAAGCCTGGCGCGGCAGCGCGAGATCGTCGAGATAGCGCCCGCGCCCGGTGAGGAAGCGCTCGTCCTCCATCCGCCGCTCCGCCGCGCCGATACCGTCCGTCATCCCGCCCCCGCATTGCCGTGCGTGCGCGCGCACGTTAGATAGCCGGGCGCCCGGCCGCAAACGCCGGGACAAGATGGGACACGCGGGGACGTGGCGAGCGGGGACGACGGCTACGACGCGATCGTGGTGGGCTGCGGCATCGCCGGCCTGTCCGCCGCCGTCAGCGCCCAGCAGGCCGGCGCCCGCGTCGCGCTGCTGGAGCGCGCGCCCAGGGAGGAGCGCGGCGGCAACACCCGCTACACCGAATCCTTCTGGCGCATGCGGAGCCACGACGAGGTCTCCGAGGATTTTCTGGAGCGCTTCGCCGAGAACGCGGGCGGCCACCTCGACCCCGCCGTGATCGGGGACAGCGTCAGGCCCTACGACGAGTGGCCCAGGCTCCTGCGCGGCCTCGGCTTCGTCGATCCCGAGCTGGTCGCGACGCTTGCGGACAACGCCGGGTCCACGCTCCGCTGGCTCACCGGCTTCGGCGTCGCGTTCGACTTCCTGCCCAACTACTTCATCACCGAGAGCACGACCCGCATGGCGCCGGCCGGCGGCGGCCTCGCCCTGGTGGAGGCGCTCGCGGCCCATGCCGAGACCGTGCCGGACCGCATCGCCATCCACTACGAGACCACGGCGCGCCGCCTCACCCAGGACGAGACGGGCCGCGTCACCGGCATCGAGGCGACCGGCGCCCGCAACCGCACCACGCGCCTCACCGCGCGTGCGGTGGTGCTGGCCTCCGGCGGCTTCGAGGGCAACCCCGAGATGCTGAGCCGCTATCTCGGCCCGCAGAGCCAGTTCATTCGCCCGGTCGCGCGCGGCGGCTACTACAACCGGGGCGAAGGCATCCGCATGGCGCTGGAGATCGGCGCCGCCCCCTGCGGCGACTACGGCAGCTTCCACGCCCAGCCGGTAGACCCCCGCTCCGGCCAACACGAGCCCGTGGTGCTGAACTATCCTTACGGCATCTTGGTAAACCGCGAGGGCCGCCGCTTCGTCGACGAGGCGCCGGCGACCGTGGACGCGAGCTACGAGGCCGCCTCGCGCCGGATGATGGCGCAGACGGAGGGCATCGCCTTCGCCATCACCGACGCCCGACTCGACGACGTGCCCAACTGGCAGAAGTCCGTGCGCACGGACCGGCCGCCGGTGGAGGCGGAGACCCCGGCGGCGCTGGCCCAGGCCCTCGGTATCGACGGCGAAGGACTCGCGCGCACCCTCGGCGACTACAACGCCGCTTGCCGGCCCGAGGACGGCTTCACCCCCCTCGCCCTCGACGGCCTCGGCACCGACGGCCTCGTGCCCCGCAAGTCCAACTGGGCGCGCCCCGTGGACCGGCCGCCCTACCGCGCCTGGCCGATCATCGCCGCCAACTGCTTCACCTTCGGCGGCCTCAAGATCAACCCGGCGGCCCAGGTGCTCAACACCGACGGCGAGACCATCCCCGGCCTCTACGCGGCAGGCGAGACCGCCGGCCTCTACTACCGCACCTACACCGGCTCCACCTCGGTGATGCGCGGCGCGGTCTTCGGCCGGATCGCGGGCCTCGACGCGGCGGCGCGCAAGAACCGCCCGTGACGAGCCCGACGTGAGCCAGATCGCGCTCCCCGCCGTCTTCATGCGGGGCGGCACCAGCAAGGGTCTCTTCTTCCACCGCCGCGACCTGCCGGCAGCGCGCGCCGAATGGGACGCGCTCTTCCTCGCCGCGCTCGGCAGCCCCGACCCCTACGGCCGCCAGCTCGACGGCATGGGCGGCGGCATCTCGTCGCTCAGCAAGGTGGTGGTGGTGAGCCGGAGCACACGCCCCGGCGTCGATATCGACTATCTCTTCGGCCAGGTGGCGGTGGAGAAGGCACGCGTCGATTACCGCAGCAACTGCGGCAACCTCAGCGCCGCCGTCGGGCCGTTTGCCGTGGACGAAGGGCTGGTGCCGGCGGCGGACGGCGAGGCCGCCCTCACCCTGCACAACTGCAATCTGGATCAACGGATCGAGGCGCGTTTCCAGGTTGCGAACGGCCGCGCGGCGACCGACGGCGAGACGGTGCTCGACGGCGTCGCAGGCCAGGGCGCGCCCATCGGCCTCTCCTTCCTGGAGCCGGGCGGCGCCGTCACCGGCTGCCTGCTGCCGACGGGCCACGTCCGCGACATGCTCGATGTGCCGGGCGAAGGCCCGATCGAGGCCACGCTGATCGACGCATCGACCGCCTTGGTCATCGTCCGCGCCGACGCCCTAGGCCTGACCGGGGTCGAGCTGCCCGGCGTCATCGAAGCCGACCCCGCCCTGGCCGCGCGGCTGGCGGCGATCCGCCGTGCCGGCGCCGCCGCCATGAGGCTCGCGCCGGAGACAGAGAGCGTACCCAAGGTCGCCTTCGTCGCCTCTCCTGCGGACGCGACGACGCTGAGCGGCGCGCGCCTCGCGGCCGACTCGGTCGATCTCACGACGCGGGCAATTTCCATGGGCCGTCCGCACCGGGCGCTGCCGCTCACCGCCGCGCTCGCGCTGGCCGCGGCCGCGCACATCCCCGGCACCCTCGCCGCCGAGGCCGCCCGCCCCGGCACGGCCGACGAGACCCCCGTCCGCCTCGGCCATCCTTCCGGCGTCGCCGAGGTCGCGGTCGATTTCGCCGCCGCCGACCCACCCCGCATCGCCCGCCTCACCGTGATCCGCACCGCGCGCCGCCTGATGGAAGGCCGCGTCCTCGTCCCCGCTAACCGCCTGGCCGGCGCACCGGTCGCCGGATAGACCACACGCACCAAACCGGGCCCGCAGTCTCGAACCCTTCCCTTGGGCCGCAATACCAGTGAAAGCGGTTGACGCACCGCCCCACCCCTATATATTGCGGTTTGGTGACACCTACGGGTCGCGGTGGCCCGCGAAGACCGAAGCCGAGACCTCACGCCGACCGACAGAGGAGTGCGTCGTGCAACCCCAAAAAGCCGAGGTGCAGTCGTTCTTCGAGTTCCTGGCCGGGCTCCAGCACCTCGCGGCGGCGTGGCAGAGGCACACGCAAGCCGCACGCGCCGCCTTGCACGCCCGGCTTCAGAACCCCGGCATTGCCTTGCGCGCCGTCGGCGTCATCGAGGCGCCGGAGACTCCTGCGCCGCTCAGGCTCGCAGCCCCGGACGCGCCAGAGCATCTCGACGTGCAGTCCGATTTGAGCGCAGCTGAAGAGATGGCCCGCGAGCAAACCGACATCCGCGAGATCGACGAGTCCCAGAAGGCTGTGACTGAGCGCCTCCGCGACCAATACTGGGCTTGGTGATCGCCCCGTCCATCCATCTAACCATGTGGTTCCCCTTTCCCCTTCACCATTGATCGAAACGCCTTCTATCGCTATTGGATAGCCACCATCGGCGAAGGGACCCTGTGCGGCGCCGGGACGCGGCTGCGCGGGGCAAGGGAGTGTGCGCCATGGCGAACCCCGCTGGGGGCACGGCGGCGGGCGAGAGGCCCGACCTCGACACCATCGCGCAGGCGCGCGCGGACCACGCGCGCTGGCTCAAGAGCGACGGTGCGGAGGGCGCGCGCGCCGACTTCTCCGGCATGGAACTCTTCGACGTGCGCTTCCCCGGTGCGGACCTGCGCCGCGCGCGCTTCACGGGCGCCAACCTCTTCCGAGCCGACTTCGCGGGCGCCGATCTCTCGGAAGCCGACTTCACGGGCGCCAACCTGAACCGCGCCGACCTCGCCGGCTCCACGCTGCAGCGCGCGGTGCTGGACAAGACCGATCTCTCCGACGCCGCCCTCGGCGATGCCCGCATGGAGCACGCCTCACTGGTGGAGGCCAGCCTGCAGCGCGCCTGGCTCGGCCGCGCGCACCTGGAGCACGCGACGCTGACCCGCGCCGATCTGCACGGCACCTGGGCGGGTCGTGCCAGCTTCGAGCAGGCGAACCTGGAAGGCGCCATGCTGGTGGGCGCCGAGTTCCCCGGCACCAGCTTTCGCAATGCGTCGCTGAGGAGCGCCTATTTTGGTGGCGTGGCTCTCGCGGACGCCGATCTCTCCGGCGCCGACCTGGGCGAGGTGCGCAACCTCACGCCGGCGCAACTGGAGGCGGCAATCCTCGACGAGCGGACCGTTCTGCCGCCGGAGCTCGACCTTCGCGACAGCAAGGCATCTGCGACGGGGTAAGGCCGGGGCCAAAGGAGACAGGGAGGCCGCGGCGCCCCCGGCGCGGCGGCGACAACAGGTAGAGCGCGGAAGGGAGGACTTCGTGACGAAGCTCAGGGTAGCGGTCGATATCGGCGGCACGTTCACCGATATCTGTATTCTCGACGAGGACTCAGGCGCGCTCAGGGTCGCGAAGACGGCATCGACGCCCGACGACCCCTTGATCGGTGCCATGCGCGGGCTGGACGAGGCGAGCGTCTCGCTCAAGGACGTGACCCTCTTCTCCCACGGCACCACCGTCGCCACCAACGCGCTCATCACGCGCCGGCTGCCGCCCGCCGCGATGATCTGCACCGAGGGCTATCGCGACGTGATCGAGATCAGGCGCTCCAACAAGGAGGACCTCTGGGACACCTACAACGACGTGGCCCAGCCCTATATCCGGCGCCGCGACCGGCTCACCGTGCGCGAGCGCATCGATCACGGCGGTAGGGTCGCCACCCCGCTGGACGAGACGGACGCGCGCGAGAAAGCCAGAATCCTGCGCAAGCGCGGCGTGGAGGCCGTCGCCGTCTGCTTCATGAACTCCTTCATCAACCCGCAGCACGAAGCGCGCATGAAGGAGATCCTGCAGGAGGAGCTGCCGGGCGTGGAGATCACCACGTCCTCCGAGACCCTGCCCGAGATCTTCGAGCACGAGCGCTTCTCCACCACCGTCGTGAACGCGATCCTGAGCCCGGTCGTCGGCGGCTACGTGAAGCGCATGAACGACGCGCTGCAGCAGGGCGGCTACGCCAGCGACCTCTTGATGCTGCACTCAGGCGGCGGCGTGATGACGCCCGCGACTGCCGGCCAGTTCGCGGGCCGCCTCGCCGGCTCCGGCATCGCCGCCGGCGCCATCGCGAGCCGCCACATCGCCATGCTCTGCGGTTACGAGAACTCCATCGGCCTGGACATGGGCGGCACCAGCTGCGACGTCTCGCTGGTCTTCGGCGGCGAATCCCGCGTCACCAAGGACTGGCACATCGAGTTCGGCTACCCGATCCGCTTCCCCAGCATCGAGGTGCTGACCATCGGCGCGGGCGGCGGCTCACTCGCCTGGATCGACGATGCCGGCTCGCTGCACAACGGGCCGCAGTCGGCGGGCGCCGATCCCGGCCCGGCCTGCTACGGGCGCGGCAACACCACGCCCACCAACACCGATGCGAACCTGGCCCTCGGCCGGCTCGGCACCTCGCTCGCGGGTGGGCAGATCGAGCTCGACAAGACGGCCTCGGAAGAAGCCGTGCGCACCGCCGTCGCCGAGCCGCTCGGCATGGACCCCGTCACCGCCGCCAAGGCCATCGTCAGCGTCGCCAACGCCAACATGGCGGACGCCGTCAGGCTCATCTCCATCAGCCGGGGCTACGATCCGCGCGACTTCGCGCTCGTCGCCTTCGGTGGCGCGGGCGCACTGCACGGCGTGGCGCTTGCCAAGGAACTCTCCATCCCGACCGTGATCGTGCCGCCCAATCCGGGCGTCACCTCGGCGCTGGGCTGTCTGCTCGTGGACGTGCGCCACGACCTCTCGCAGACGTACCTCGCGCTCGCCGCCGAGGCCGACCCGGCCGATATCGAGGCCCGCTTCGGTGAGATGGAGGCGGAGGCGCACCGCCGGCTGGTGAAGGAAGGCGTTGCGGAGGCCGACATGGTCCTGCAGCGCAGCATCGACATGATGTACCAGGGCCAGTGGCGCTCGCTCCAGGTGCCGGTGGCCTCGCCCTTCACGTCGGTGCCCGAGGCGGTCGCCGCCTTCCACGCGGACCACGACCGCGAATACGCCTTCCGCCGCGACGACACGCCGGTCGAGCTTTTCCGCCTCAGCGTCACGGCCATCGGCACGGTGCCCAAGGCCGAGCTGATGAGCCATACGGCGAACGGAGCCAAGGCCGTGGCGGACTCCTCGCGCATGGTCGATTTCGACGAGGTTGAGGGCGCCCTCGAGACCCCGATATACTCCCACGAAGGGCTTCCGGCGGGTGTGACCATCGAGGGGCCGGCCATCGTCGAGCAGCTCGATTCGACGACCGTCATCCCGCCCGGCGTACGCGCAGAAGTGGACGAATGGCTCAACATTCGAATCCACGTAGCGGAGGCATGAAGATGAGCAAGAACGGCAGCGGCATCACGCTCGATCCCGTCACCTTCGAGGTCCTGAAGAACTCGTTCATCACGACCGTCGATCAGATGGCGGAGCAGATCCTCCGGACCTGCTATTCCTTCGTCATCTACAACCGCGACTTTTCCTCCGCGCTGAACGACGCCAACGGCGATTCCATCGCCCAGGGCAACATGGACATCGCGGTCCACGTCGGCACGCTGCACTACACCTGCAAGGCGGTCATCGACACCTTCAAGGACGACATGCGGCCGGGCGACGTGTTCATGACCAACGACCCCTACGCCGGCGGCACCCACTTTAACGACGTGCGCATCATCCGCCCGGTGTTCGTGGGCGACGAGATCATCGCCTTCGCCCAGTCCAACGGTCACTGGTCCGATGTCGGCGGCTCCACGCCCGGCTCCTTCGACGTGCTCGCCAAGGAGATGTTCCGCGAGGGCATCCGCATCACCCCCACCCGACTCATCGATGCGGGCAAGTGGCGCCACGACTTCGCCGAGATGATCGCCGCCAACACCCGCGATCCGGAATCCATCATCGGCGACATGAACGCGCAGGCCGAGGCCACCCGCGTCGCCGAGCGCGAAATCCTGCGGCTGGTGGAGAAGTACGGCAAGGACACCGTTGTCACCGGCTGCAAGGAGGTGCAGGACTACGTCGAGCTCGCCACCCGCCAGCGCATCTCCGAGCTCCCCGACGGCACCTGGGAGAACGTCGACTACATCGACCGCGACCCGGCCCTCGGCGAGGGCATGATCCCGATCAAGGTGAAGCTCACCATCAAGGGCGACGAGGTCACCTACGACTTCACCGGCAGCCACGACACCATCAGCACGCTCTACAACTCGGCCTTCGGCGGCACCTTCTCCGCCGTGGTCGCCGGCATGAAGACCTACTTCCCCGATCTCCCGCTCAATTCCGGCTTCTACCGGCCGATCAACGTGATCGCGCCCGAGAACTCCATCGTTGACGCCAAGTGGCCGGTCGCGGTGACGGGCTTCCTGATGCCGTTCGAGAAGATCATGAACTCGATCTACGAGATCTGGTCCGACATCATGCCCGAGCGCGCCATCGCCTGCGCCTTCAACCTGGAATACCTGCTCACCGGCGGCCGCGACCTGCGCACCGAGGACCGCAACATCTTCATGTTCTACGACTGGCTGCCCGGCGGCTGGGGCGGGCGCAACGGCAAGGACGGCTGCAACGTCACCACCGCCTGCTTCGGCACCGGCCTGATGACCCAACCGGTGGAGGGCCAGGAGCGGCTCTGCCCGATCATCGCCAACGAGTACCAGATCAACACGGATTCCCCCGGCCCCGGCAAGTGGCGGGGCGGCGCCGGCGTGGTCAAGACCAGCACGCTGCAAGACGCCGAGAGCACCGTCATCTCCTACATCTGCGACCGCGAGCGCGCGATCGTCTGGGGCATCAAGGGCGGCCTGCCGTCCATGCCCCACGGCCTCTACATCCAGCGCAAGGGCAAGAACGAGCGCGAGTGGCTCGGCTCGATCTTCTCTGACGTACCCATCGAGTCCGGCGACATCTTCTCGCGGCCCACCGCCGGCGGCGGCGGCCTGGGCGACCCACTCGAGCGCGACCCGGCCCTGGTGATGCGCGACGTGGAGGACGACTACGTCTCGATCGAGCGCGCGCGCAAGGACTACGGCGTCGTGCTCAAGGTCATCGATCTGGACCTCGCGAGCTACGAGGTGGACGTCGAGGCCACGCGCACCGAGCGTGCGGCCATCGCCAAGGCCCGGCGCAGTTGGCTCGAGGAGGACGGCGCTACCGTCGCCGAGCGCTACCGCAATGGCGAGCTCGACGAGTTCGACATGGTGCGCCGCTACGGCGTCATCGTGGACTGGGGCACCGGCGAGTACTTCCCCAAGACCACCGCCGAGTTCCGCACGATGATGAAGAAGCGCTCGGCCGCCCACTGGAACGACGCCATCGCGGAGCTCGACCAAGCCGCCGAATAGGCCGCTATCACAGTAAAGTTCTCGAGTTAGGAATCCCCGCCATCACGCTGAGATGGCGGGGATTTCCTTTTCGTCGAGACGGCGCAGCAGGTGTTCCGCGCGCTGCCGCTTCTCCTCGTTCGGATCGCGCTGGGCGATGCGCAGCAGCGTATCGCGCGCCGTGATGTCGCCGCTCTCCGCCATCTCGAACGCCATCTGGTCACGACGCTCGTAATAGCTGCGGTCGAGCGGCACGACATGGGGGGAGAGCGCCGTCCAGTAATACTTCTCGTCGTCGGAGGACCAGCCCGTATAGACCTCTTCCCAGGTCCCACAACCGGAATACGGGACCATGTTGGTCTCGGCTACAGGCTGGCTTGCGGGCTGGTAACGGGCATCGAAGGACTGCCGCAACTCAGCCGAGCGATTGGGCAGCGCGCGATGCACGGTGGTATCCGAAAAAATCAGCACATCTCCTGCCTCGAAGGAGCCGCTCACCCATCGACCAGGGATCGGCACACAGATGTCCATGCCACCGGCACCGCTGCCGACCTTCGTGTCCAGCACGCCCGCCAGGTGCGAACCGGCCGCGACCGCCAGCGACCCCTTCTCTCTCGGGCAATCGCCCAACGGGACCCACATCGCGTGATTGGTTGCGCCGCCGATATGGACCTTGTCCTGATGCTCGCCCGTGGTGAAGTCGAAGCTCTCGCTTTGCGGGAAGATGTTGCGCTGGACGAACATGGGATGCGCGAGCGCGGGCTCGCCGAAGATGCCTTCGAAGAGCGCCAGCACTGCCGGATGGGTCCGGAGCCGGTGCAGCGCCTCGTCGGCCCAGATGCCGCGGAACACCGCCATGTAGCGTTCCTCGGGGTCCTTGCAGGCCGCATCCGGGTTGGCAATGCCCTCCTCGATCGAGTGCGCCGGGTCGAGCCAGCCCCCCGCCGCCGCTTTTTCCAAAAGGCGTCGGCGAACCGCGAGCACGGCCTCGCGAGGCAATAATCCGCGCAGGAAGAGATAGCCGTCGCGCCTGAGCCGTTCGGCCAGCGCCGGCCCATTGCCCATCAAGTCGGTCGAATCGAGAAAGTCTTGCACTACGTCCGCCGCCGTTTCTGACCGCGCCGCCCGCTAGAGTTCCGGGTCCCCTTCGGTCCTTGGCAGCCCGTCTTCCATGTGCACCCACGGCACGCGGTCCCCCTCAAATACGTGGCGTTGGGGTGTCATCGACTCCGGGTGGTCAAGCGTTCCCACCGTGACCCACACCGACGGGCTCTGCCCCGAGGTGTAATTGTAGAATAACTGTCCCCCACAGCGTCCGCAGAAACGCCGGGTCGCAAACGACGACGATTTGTAGCGTTCCGTCGTTCCCTGCGTAACCGTGAGGGCATCGTCTCCGAAGCCCGCCCATGTCTGGAACGCAGTGCCACCCGCCCGGCGGCACATCGAGCAATGGCAATGGAAGACGTACACCGGCTCGCCTTGGACCTGGTAGCGCACGTCGCCGCAGAGGCAGCCACCAGAGAGCGTCTCGGACATGGATATCCACCTCACGAATTGAATGCCTCCGTCCACTAGTAGGGCAGGCCGGAAGCCTGAGCAAGGGAGCCTGTTTGTGCAGCGAGGGAAAGGTCGGTTGGGGATGCGTCTATTCCAGGATCAGCTCCTCAATCATCACCGGAAGCCCGGCGGTCAGGCCACCGTCGACCACCAGGTTGGCGCCATTGACGAAGCCCGCTTCGTCGGCCGCGACGAAGGCCACGGCTGCGGCGATATCCTCCGGCTGGCCCACGCGCCCGACGGGATACCAGCGCGCAAGCTGATCGAAAATTCCAGGATTTTTCTCGCGCCGGATACGCCAGGTCTCGATATCCGTTTCCACCGTGCCGGGCGAGACCATGTTGGCGCGGATGCCCTTGGAACCGTATTCCACCGCAAGCGAGCGGGTGAAGCTGAGCAGCCCGGCCTTGGCGGCGCTGTAGGCGGGGTTGCCGAGCGCCATCAGGCCGTTCACCGAACCGATGTTGACAATGGCGCCGGCGCCACGCGCGACCATGCCGGGCAGCACGGCCTTGGCGCAGACGAACTGGCCGTCCAGGTCGATCCCGACCTCCGCCCGCCAGTCGGCGAGGTCGGTGCTTTCCAGATCGCCCTTGAGCGCCCAGGCCGCGTTGTTGATCAGCACGTCCGGCGCGCCGATGGCGTCGGTCATCTGTGCCAATGCGGCGGCGACCGAATCGGGGTCCGTTATCTCGGCCGTGAGCGCCAGCGCGCGCCCTCCCGCCGCCTCCACCTGCGCGGCTACAGCCTTCGCCGCGTCGCCCCGCCGGTCGAGCACGCCGACCGCGGCGCCCTCCTCCGCCAGCCGCAGCGCGATGGCGCTGCCGATGCCGCCGCCCCCGCCGGTCACCAACGCCGCCTTCCCCTCGAAGCGCATCATGTCGCCTCCTCCAGCACGGCCAGCGCTTCGCGCACCCGCTCGAGCGCGCTGAGCGCGACGTGGCCGTAGTTGTAGAACGCGATTCCTTGAAGCCCGCCTGCCTTGAGCCCACGCACGGCGGCAGCGGTCTCCGCCCCGTTCGCGAGGTCGGGGTGAGCCGGGCGCAGGATGTAACTGATCCGCGCTCCCGCGCCCGCCCGGCGGCGCACGTCACCGGCGTCCAATGCGACGGCCGCCGCGCTCGCCTCATAGGCCGGGACCTCCAGCGTATCCGCCGCCTCGGCCAGCAGGCGCAGATCGGTCCCTTCCGACCAGGCCGCCGCCGTCGGCCGCTGCACGGTCGGGATCACCGCGAGCGAAGTTTCCTCCGGCAGCGCCGCACGGACCTCGGCCACCAGGTCCGCCACCAGCTGGCAGCGCCAGCTCAGGAATACCGCCCACTCGGGATCCGCGATTAGGTCCGCGATCCACCACTCGGCGGCGATGAGGTCCGGCACCGGCTCCGGCCGCGCGAAGAACCCGTCGAGCGCCGCGCACGCCTGCCAGCGCAGCCGCTCGGCATCGATCCCACGCGCCTCAGCCGCGGCGATGGTGCCCTCGGAGAAGCAGAGCCCGAGTAGCCAGCCGGCCCAGCGGTTCATCGGCAGCAGGAAGAACTCGTGGTGGAAGCCGTGATCAAAGGGCAGAAATCCGGGGGTCTCCAGCGCCAGTCCGTCGAGCTCGTAGCGCTCGGCCATGTCGACGAAGAGCGTCACAACGTAGCGGCGCACCTCCTCGTAAGCCGGGCACAGGCTGTAGACGTAGGAATCGCCGTAGCAGTTGCGCACCGTGAGCTCCGGGTGGCGCATGCCGAGCGGCGTGTTGTGCAGGCACACGGTCCAGGCGACGCGCCCCATGTCGGGCGCCTCCGCCGCAAGCTCGGCGAAGACGTCGCGCTCGCCGGCGAGTTTGCTCTGGATCGGCTTGATGGCGCCGTAGCGCCCGGCGCGCGGTCGCACGTAGACGGTGCCGTCTTCGGGAAAGTAGACCTTCCCCGCCGGGGAGTGGGGGCGCAGGAACTTGCCGGCATGGTAGCTCGCAGCGAGGGTGACCGTGTTGATGCCGCAGTCGCGCATCCGGCCCGTTGCGACACCGATCCCCTCGTCCACCAGGTCCCAGGGGTACGCGTACATGCCCTTGTACACAGTCGCGCCTCCCGCGCCGCGCCCGTGGCGCGGTCATTATACTGCCCGGCGCGTGGGTCAGTTCAGCCGGTCGCGGACCTCTTGGATCGATTCCTCGATCATGCGGTTGGCGCGGTCTTCGTCGATCGTCTCGCTCATGAGACGGCGCGCGGCCTCGATGGCCAGCACAGCGGCGGTCTGGCGCACCTCCCGCATCGCCTCTTCCTCGGCGCGGGCGATACGCTGCTCGGCGAGCGCGGCGCGGCGCTTCATGGTCTCCTCGAGCGCGGCGCGCGCCTCGGCCGCGTGGCGCTCGGCCTCCGCCTTAGCGTGCTCGACCATCTGGCGCGCCTCTTCCTCGGCCTCCTGGCGCTTGCGCTCGTGCTCCGCCAGCAGCGCCTGGGCCTCGGCACGGAGCGCCGCCGCCTCGTCGAGCTCGTTCTTGATCCGCTCCGCCCGCTTGTCGAGGATCTCGGTCACCTTCTTGTAGGCCGCACGGCCGAAGGCGCCGAAAAAGGTGATGAAGGCGATCAGGATCCAGAAGTTTGCCGACTCGGTGATCTGGCTGCCGACGACGACGAAGACGCAGGCGGCGACGATGACCCAGAACTCGGGCTTGCGGACCATCCTCTTCATGGCTCAGCGCCCCTCGCCCATGCTGGCTTCCACCGCGGCACGGGCGGCGGCCTCGGAGGGTGCGGTGCCGACCAGCCGCTCGGTCGCGGCACGGGCCACGTCTCCCGCCACGTCGCGCAGGCTGGCGAGCGCCTGGGCGCGCGTCTCCTGGATGCGCGCCTCCGCCTCTGCCGCCTTAGCCGCGAGGTCGGCGTCGAGCTCCGCGCGCAGCGCGTCCGCCTCCGCCGAGAGCTTCGCCTGGGTCTCGGCGAGCACGCCGTGGGCCTTGGAGCGCGCCTCTGCCAGCGCCTCCTCGTAGGCCTTGAGCGCGGCTTCCGCCCTGCCCTTCGCGCTCTCGGCTTCGGCCAGGTCGTCGCTGATCTTCGATTCGCGCGCCTCGATGACGCGGCGGATCCGCGGCAGGCCCACGGACCACATGATCACCATGAGCGCGACGAAGGTGACGACCAGCCAGAAGATCTGGGGCGCGTAGTCCCCCATCTCGAGCTGTGGCATGGGGCGCCTCCTGCCTCCGTCTCAGGCAGCCGGACTGCCGTCGATCAGGAGCCGAACAGGATGATGAAGGCCATGACGAGCGCGAACAGCGCGATCGCCTCGGTCAGCGCGAAGCCCAGCAGCACGTTACCGAACAGCTTCGGCGCCGCCGCCGGGTTGCGTCCCGCCGCCGAGACGTAGTTGCCGAAGATGATGCCGATACCGACACCGGAGCCCGCCACACCGATCGTGGCGAGACCGCCGCCGATGAGCTGACCGAGCAGTTTCGCTGCATCTGCTTCCATGATCCTGGTTCCCTCGGTTTGTTCGGAGTTTGTGGCTTGTGACCCGCGTCTCGCCGCTCAGTGATGCAACTCGATCGCGTCGCGGATGTAGAGGCAGGTCAGAATGGTGAAGACGTAGGCCTGGAGCACGGCGACAAGGAGTTCGAGCCCGTAGAGCGCCACGATGAACGCGAAGGGCAGAACGCCGGCGAAGCTCAGGACGAAGACGAAGGCGCCGAACACGTGCAGGATCGAGTGCCCTGCCATCATGTTGGCGAAGAGCCGCACGGAGAGGCTGATCGGCCGCGCCATGTAGGAGACGACCTCGATCGGCACCAGCAGCGGCGCCATCCACATGGGCACGCCGGGCGGCAGGAAGAAGGTCAGGAAGCGGTGCTTGTGGATGACGATCGCGAGAATCGTCACACCGACGAAGACCACCAGCGCGAACGCGAGCGTCACGATGATGTGGCTGGTGAAGGTGAAGGAGTAGGGAATCAGCCCGAGCACATTGCCCAGCAGCAGGAACATGAACAGGCTGAACACGAACGGGAAGAACTTCTGGGCGCCGCGGCCGCCCACGATGTCGCCCAACATTCGGGCGATCATCTCGTAGCTCATCTCCACAATGGATTGCACCCGCCCCGGCACCAGTCGCCCGCGGCCCATGCCTACCGTGGTAAGCAGCGTGATGATGATCACGGTCACGCACATCATCAGCGCTGAGTTGGTGAACGACGCGTCGAAACCGCCGAGGTCGATCTCGACGTAGCGGTTGATCGCGAATTGATCGAGCGGGCCGTGATGCGCGTCGCCGTTATGCCCGGCGCCGTTATCCGTCGTTGCCACTGGCTGTCCTACCCCTGGCTTCGCCCGTCTTGTCCTTCACCCCGCTCGTCCGCGCTCTCGCGGGACAACGGCGTGGCCCCCATTCTCTGTGCCGCCCGAAACGCGTTCAGGATGCCGGCCGCGATCCCCACAAAGATGAAGACCACGAACAGCCACGGCCTTGTACCGAGCCATTCGTCGAGCAGCCAGCCGATGCCGCCGCCGACGGCCAGCGCGGCCGCCATCTCGATCGCGAGGTGCAGCGCTTGCCCAAGACGCGTGTCGGGCAACCGGCCACGATTGCCCGACTCGTTTCCGCCTCGGGCTTTGCGCAGCCGGGAGTCCAGATCCTCCAGGGATGGCCGTGGTTTGTCGTCCATGCAAACCCGCTCGGCCAGGGCGCGCGCGTGCCCCGCAGTCGAAAAGCGCCCGCACCATAGGGACTGCCCTGCCCCCTGTCAAGCCGGGGAAACGGCGCCCCCAAGCGCCTTAGAGGACTGAAATAACTTATGAATTTGCGCCGCCAGAAATTGCGTGCGGGCGCTCAGGCTGTCTCGCGCAATTGCACGGCGCGCTCCAGATCGACCGAGACGAGTTCGGAGACCCCCTGCTCCACCATGGTGACGCCGAACAGCCGGTCGACACGGGCCATGGTGATGCGATGGTGGGTAACGACGATGAAGCGCGTGTCGGTCTCCTCCGCCAGCCGCGTGATGAGTGTGCAGAAGCGCTCCACGTTGCTGTCGTCGAGCGGCGCGTCCACCTCGTCAAGAACGCAGATCGGCGCCGGGTTGGTGAGGAACGCGGCGAAGAGCAGCGCGATGGCAGTCAGCGCCTTTTCGCCGCCGGAGAGCAGCGAGAGCGATTGCGGTCGCTTGCCGGGCGGGCTCGCCACTATCTCCAGCCCGGCCTCCAGGGGATCGTCCGAATCGACCAGTGCAAGATGCGCCTTGCCGCCAGCGAAGAGCTCCGTGAAGAGCTTGCGGAAGTGCCCGTCGATCGTTTCGAACGCCGCCCGCATCCGCTCCCGCCCCTCGCGGTTGAGGCCGGCGATGCCCCGGCGCAGGCGCCCGATCGCCTCCAGCAGGTCGGTGCGGGAGTCCTGCATCTCGCGAATGCGCTCGTCGAGCTCGCTCGCCTCCTCCTCCGCACGCAGGTTGACGGCGCCGATGTTCTCGCGCTCGCGCATCAGCCGCTGCAGCTTGATCTCTACGGCTTCGGCATCGGGAAGCTCGGCATCGGGATCGATCCCGGCGATCTCCTGCGCCTGTTCCGGCCCGACGCCGAGGCGCTCCATGATCTGGGCGCCGGCAACCGTCTCCGCTTGCCCGGCCTCGGTCATGAGGCCGTCCAGCCGGGCCGCAGCCTCGCGCGCCTCACCCAGAGTCGCTTCGGCCTGCTTGAGCGCGCTTGCGGTCTCCTTCGTCTCCCTCTCGGCGCTCGCCAGGGCATCGACGGCGGCGCGGTGCTCGCCCTGCGCCTGCTCGATCGTGCCCAGAAGCCCGGCGCGCCGCGCCTCGAGCTCGGCTGGTCGGGCGTCGAGCGCCGCTTGCTCGGATCGGGCCTCGTCAAGACGGTCGGCGAGCTCGCTGAGTCGCTTCCGCGCGCTGTCTGCGCGCGCCGCCCAGCCCTCGCTTTCCCGCACCAGCTCGGCGATCCGGGCGCCACGCCCGTCCGCCGCTTGCGCAACCTTATGGTGGTGCTGCGCTGCCTCCTCGTGGCGCGCGCGCAGTCCCACGAGAGCGGCGCGTAGCCGCTCGCCCTCGTCCTCGCCCCCGGCACCCTCTGCGGGAAGCGCGTCAAGCACAGCACGGGCTGCGCGCTCCGCCTCCCTGGTCTCGGTGATCTCGTGTTCGAGCCGCGCCGCGGTTTCGTCAAGCGCAGCGAGACGCGAGCGCGTGGCCGTAGCCTCGGCGGAGGCCGTCGCGCGCGCCTCCCGAGCCGCCCGCAAGGCCTCTGCCGCGTCATCAGCACGTGAGCGGGCACGCTGGCACGCTAATTCGGCGTCTTCCCTGGCCGCGGCCGCCGCCGTGACCGCGTTCTCCGCCGTGCGCTTGTCGCCTTCCGCCTGTGCGCAGGTCTCCGCCAGCACGGCCAGCCGGTTGCGCGCCTCCAGCCGACGGGCGGCGGCCGTCGGCGCCTCGGCGGCGACCGAGAAGCCATCCCAGCGCCAGAGCGAGCCTTCCCGGCTCACCAGGCGCTGGCCGGTACGAAGCTCCGCCTGCAAGCGGGCTCCGTCCGCCTCCGCCACCACCCCGATCTGTGCGAGCCGAGCGGCCAGCGCTTCGGGGGCGCGAACCGCTTCCGCCAGCGGCGCAGTGCCTTCAGGCAGCGGTTGGGCATCGTCCGCATGCGCCAGTCTTCGCCAATGGACCGGTGCGTCGGTGTCCGTGCTGGCCTGGAGGTCGTCACCCAGCGCGGCGCCCACGGCCGCCTCGAAGCCGGGCTTGACCGTAACCCGATCCCAGAGCGCCCGGCCGGGGCCGGCGGCCGGGTCGTCGAGCAGCGCGGTAAGGGCCGCACGCTCGGCCTCGCCGCCTGCAAGCGCTGCGTCCGCCTCGCGCAGCTTCTCGCGCAGCGCACGTTCGCGGTCTACGGCCTCCGCCCGCGCCGTCTCCGCCTCCTGCAGCGCGGTGCGCGCCGCCTCGAAGCTCTCGCTCCGGACACGTTCTTCTGCCTCGGCTTCCGACAACCGCCCATCGGCGGGCGCATCCCGCTCCAGCGCGGCGCGCTCCTCCCGCCCCCGCGCAAGCTCTTGCTCAAGCCGAGAACGTCGGGTTCGCGCTTCCTCGATCCTCCTGCCAAGCGCCTCGCGCTCCGCCTCGGCCCTGGCCTGTGTCTGGGCAAGCGCCGCAAGGCGTTGCTCCACCGCCTCGACCTCGGCGCGTGCCTCCTCCCGCGCACTGCGCGCCGCCGCCTCGGCCGCGGCATCGCCCTCGGCCGCACGGGCGAGCCTCTCGCGGATCTCGTCGACGCGCTCCTGCGCCGTCTCCGCATCCCGCGCGAGGGCTTCTTCGCGTTCGACATCGGCGGCGATCTGGGAACGCTTGCGCGCATTCTCCTCACGGGCGCGCGCGACGCGCTCCTCCTCCTCGGCCAGCCGTTCATGCTCGATGCGCAACCGATGCAGGGCCGCGGCGCGCTCCGCTTCCTGCTGGCGGCGCTCGGGTAGAACCGTCTCGGCGTCCGCCTGCCGGCGCGCAGCCTGGGCAGCGGCCTCCGTCGCCTCGGCCACCCGGCGAGCGGCGTCATCGGCTTGGCGCGTCACCTCCTCGACACGGGCTCGGGCCGCCATCCAGCGCACCAGAAGCAGCGCCGCCTCGGTCTCGCGAATCCTCTCGGAGAGACGCTTGTAGCGCTTGGCGTGGCGTGCCTGGCGTTCGAGATCGCGCAGTTGAGTCTCCAAAGTGCCGATCACGTCTTGGAGACGCTCCAGGTTGGATTCCGCCGCCCGGAGCTTGAGTTCTGCTTCATGCCGCCTGGCGTGCAGGCCGGTGATTCCGGCCGCCTCTTCGAGCAAGGCGCGGCGCTGGGCCGGCTTCGCGCCGATGATGTCGCCGATGCGCCCCTGCCCCACCAGTGCAGCGCTGTGCGCGCCGGTGGCGGCGTCGGCAAACAGGAGCTGCACGTCGCGAGCACGGACCTCGTTGCCGTTCACGGTATAGGTCGAGCCCTCGCCGCGCTCGATGAGGCGGGTCACCTCGATCTCGGCGGCGTCGCTCAATTCGCGCGGCGCCGTCCCGTCCGAGTTGTCGAGGCCGAGCGTGACCCCGGCGATATCATGCGCCGGGCGGCGGGTGGTGCCGCCGAAGATCACGTCCTCCATGCCGCCGCCGCGCATCTGGCGGGGCGCGGTCTCACCCATGACCCAGCGCATCGCCTCGACGAGATTCGACTTGCCGCAGCCGTTGGGGCCGACGATTCCGGTGAGCCCCGGCTCGATGTGCAGCTCTGTCGGCTCGACGAAGGACTTGAAGCCCGCGACCCTGAGCTTCGTTACCTGCACGGCCGTGCGCTCCGTCTACGACCCCGCGAGGAGACGGTCGATGTGCCTGGAAAGCGCATCGAAGGTCATCTTGCCGTCGTATTTCTCGCCGTTGACGACCAGTGTCGGTGTCCCGCTCACGTCGTATTCGGCCTGGCCGTCCACTATCGACTGGAAAATCGTGTTCTCGAGTGCCTTGTCGTTTAGGCACTCCTCGAACCGGTCCCGGCTCACGCCGCCCAGCTCGCCGATCTGCGCGAGCATGTCCGTGTAGTCGCGCGAACTTGCCCAGTCGTCGAAGGTCTGGAACAGCACGTCGATGAAAGTGAAGTAGCGGTCCCGGCCGGCGCAGTGGGCGAGCACTGCCGCCTCAACGGCCGGCATGTTGAGCGGAAAGTCGCGGGCCACGAAGCGCACCTTGCCGGTGTCTACGTACTCCGGCTTCAGCCGGTTGTAGACGTTCTTGTGGAACCGCAAGCAACTGGGGCAGGTGAGTGAGAGAAACTCGATCACGGTGACCGGCGCGTCGGGGTCGCCGACCGCCATGTCGCCGGGCCTCTCGCCGATGCCGGCGGCGCGGCCGGGCGCGACCGGCACCAGCATAGCGGCGGCTGGTAGGACCGCCATTGCCCCAACCAGGAAACGGCGCGAAATCATCTGCGTATCCTCATCCGTTGATGTCGCATCCGAGGAAGGTCCGCTCCTTCTGCCTGCACGCCTCCATGACCGAGAACGAGCCGGCCGCAGGGTCGATGATCACGTCACCCGGATTGCTGACAGCCTCGATCAAAGCGCTCTGGAGCCCCACCGGCTTCGGATGGACACGGTCGCGCTTGCCGATGGCCTCGCTCCACACATCCGGGATGGTGTGGACCTTCCACACGCCCTTGGCCTTGCGCGGCGCCTTCTGCAGCACGATCAGGTGCTCACTCGCGCGCCTGGTGCGGTAGCCCATGCCGATCCGCTTCTTGTGCCACGTGACCATGTCCACGATCTCGAGGGACGTGCCCTCAAGCCAGTCGCCGATCCCGGTGCAAAGGTGATACTTGTCGGTCCAGAGGAAGAGATGGCCGCTCGGCATCAGGCAGCGGTCGATCTCGCGGATGAATTGCGGGATTTCGTCGGTCATCTGCGGCAGGGAGGCGCGGGCGGCGCCCCGGCGCACACCCTCGTTGCCGTAGGCGAGATGGTCGAGCACGCCGCGATACTGCGGATCCAGGAACGCGACGGGAACGGCGCCGGAAGGCAGCAGGCCGAGGAAGCGCAGCCCCTCCATCTCCAGCCGGCAATTGAAGGCGAGGCCCGGCGGCAACGCCAATGGCGGCTGGTCCACCTGCCGCACGGACGAGAACACCGAGACGCTTTCCGTGCTCGGCGGCTCTTCCAGCGGCGTAGAGACGTCGTTCACCATTCGCGCCGGACTGTACGCCCGCCTGCGTCAAATTGTATAGCTTTCAACACGGAAGGCCGCCGCGCCACCCAAGCACCCGGCTGCGCCCTGCGGTTTCAATCGCAATACTTGCGTATTATCAACAGCTTACTTTCTTTGCGAGCGGGCGGCGACCGCCCGGCCCAGGGCCGCAAGGGCCGACCTCAGGCGATGGTCCCCGGTGGAATCGACGGCAGATTCGACACGTGCAGCCGACTCCGAGTCGATTTTCGGCGCGGTCCGGCGCTCCGAAACCCGCGCTGGCTGTGGCGACGGCGCACGGTTTACATAGGCAATCCGCGTCACCGCGCGGTAGCCATAGAAAGCGGCGATCCGCTCCAGAATTTGGGGTTCGAGATGCTGAAGCTCGACCGCGACTGGCCCGGAGACGCACACTCTGAGCGTGCCGTCCCGTCCCAGACGCTCAGGCCACGAAGAGGCGGCGACGGCCTCGCCCACGATCGCCGGCCATTCGGTGGCAATCCCCGCCGCCACCAGCCCGCGCGACTCGAAGGACTTGGCGGTGATCTTACCGATCAGTGCGGCGAGCGGCTGCGCCTGGCGGGGTTTGCGCATGGCTGAGGCCGGGAGTCGCAGGGTCCAGACCATGGGTGTACGCCCTCCGACGCCCGCTGTGAAGCGCCGCCGCCCATGAGCGCCGCCCGGCCCGCCTCGCCCGCGCACCTGGCGCACGCGCTGCTCGACTGGTACGACCGCCACCGCCGCCGGCTGCCCTGGCGCGCCGCCCCCGGCGTCCGCCCGGATCCCTACCGGGTCTGGCTCAGCGAGATCATGCTGCAGCAGACTACTGTTCCGGTGGTCGGAGGCTATTTCCAGCGTTTCCTGGAGCGCTGGCCGACCCTCGAAGCGCTGGCCCAAGCCGAGCTCGACGACGTGCTCCACGCCTGGCAGGGGCTCGGCTACTACGCCCGCGCGCGCAATCTGTACGCTTGCGCGCGGCGCCTCGTCGCCGAGCACGGCGGGCGCTTCCCGGCCGAAGAGAACGCGCTGCGGGACCTGCCGGGGATCGGGCGCTACACCGCCGCGGCGATCGCGGCCATCGCTTTCGACCGGTCGGCGACCGTTGTCGACGGCAACGTGGAGCGGGTGATCGCCCGCCTGCGCGCGGTGGAGACCCCGCTGCCGCAGGCGAAGACCGCGCTCTACGCCCTTGCCGCCGAACTCACGCCCGAGGCCCGCCCCGGCGACTACGCGCAGGCGCTGATGGACCTCGGCGCGAGCGTCTGCACGCCGCGCAATCCCGGCTGCCTCGCCTGTCCCTGGCAGAACGCCTGCGAAGGCCGCGCGCGCGGCACGGCGGAGAACCTGCCGCGCCGGTCGCCGAAGCGAGAGCGCCCGCTGCGCCACGGCGTCGCCTTCTGGCTGATGCGCCCAGATGGCGCCGTGCTGCTGCGTCGCCGGCCGGATGAGGGCCTGCTCGGCGGGATGATCGAGCTGCCGACTACGCCCTGGCGCAACGAGCCCTGGGATTTAGCAGAAGCCTCGGCCCATGCGCCCCAGTCGCTGGCGTGGCAGGCGCTGCCGGAGCCGGTCCGCCATGGCTTCACCCATTTCGAGATCGAGCTGCTGGTGGCCGCAGCGGAAACTGAGTACGGCTCCGAGAAGAGCGGCATTTGGTGCCCGCCATCGCGCTTCTCGGAACATGCGCTCCCGACGCTCACGCGAAAGCTCGTGCGCTACGCGGCGCGCCACCGGCCCGGCCCGGTAACGAAGTCAAGTGCCGAGCGCGGCTGAGGCGGTGGCGGTCCGTGATAGCATCGCCTTCGACGTGCTTCGGGGAGAGTAACGGCGCTGACGAACAACGGGAGCAAGCGGATGAACGAGCAACGGGATCTGCCCCAGGAGCCGGGCTACAACCTGCGCAAGCGCCACCCCGACTTCGAAGACTACTTCGCGGTGTGGGAAGCCGAGAGCGTGCGGGTGCGCGAGGCCCTCGCCTGTACCCTCGATGTCCGCTACGGCGCTGGCCCCAACATGACCGCCGACCTGTTCCCGGCGCCGGCGGGCTGCGCGCCGATCCAGGTCTTCATCCACGGTGGCTACTGGCGCGCCATGGACAAGGACGTGCACTCGTTCCCCGCCGAGGGCTTCGTCGCCGCCGGCGGTGCGGCGGTGTCGCTCAACTACGCGCTGGCGCCTGCGGTGACCCTCGATACCATCGTCGAGCAGTGCCGCACGGCGCTCGAATGGATCGCGGACAATGCCGGCCGGCTTAACGGGGATCCTGACCGCATCTTCGTCTCCGGCCATTCAGCCGGCGGGCACCTCACCGCCATGATGCTCTGCACAGACTGGGCGGCGCGCGGGCGCCCGGCCGGTCTGGTGAAGGGCGGCACCCCGATCTCCGGCATCTTCGACCTGGCGCCGATCCTGGAGACCAGCATCAACGACGATGTCCGGCTCGACGCCGAATCGGCCGCGCGCAACAGCCCGATCCACAACCTGCCGGCGGCCGGCGCGCCCCTGATCGCCGTCGTGGGGGCAGAGGAAACGCCCGCGTTCGTCGCTCAGAACCGCGCCTTCGCCGAGGCCTGGCAGGCGCGCGGCTTCGAAGCCACCGTCATGGAGATCGAAGGGCTCCACCACTTCAACGTGGTGAGCGAGATGGGCCGCCCCGGCAGCGCCCTCACGCAGGCGGCCCTCGCCCAGATGGGGCTGTGAGGGAGATACCTTCGCGCCCCGGCCGTCCCATGCCGCCGAGGCACTGAACGACGGGCTTGCCCAACCGATGCGGGAGGAGTAGGCCAAGCGCCGGCGGCCCGCCCGGCCGCCGAACTCCACGAGGTGCGCCATGACCGTAAGCCGCGGCCGCGATTTCCTGGCCCTCCCCGGCCCCACTACCGTCCCCCACGAGGTGCTGCAGGCCATGCAGCGGCCGGCGGTGGACATCTACGGCGAGGAGCTGACCGCCGTCACCGACAGTTGCCTGGACGATCTGCGGCGCGTCTTCCGCACTGAGCAGGGCCGCACGTACATCTACATCGCCAACGGCCATGGCGCCTGGGAGGCGGCGCTCTCCAACGTCCTCTCGCGCGGCGACAAGGTGCTGGTGCTGGAGAGCGGGCGTTTCGCCGTCGGCTGGGGCGAGATGGCGGAGCCGCTCGGCATCGAGGTCGAGGAGTTGGAGGCCGAGCCCAATCGGGCGGTGTTGCCCGAGGCCTTGGAGCTGCGCCTCCGTGCCGACAGTGCGGGCGAGATCAAGGCCATCCTGGTAGTGCAGGTGGACACGGCCTCGGGCATCGCGAACGACATCGCGGCGCTGGGCCAGGCCATCGCCCGCAGCGGGCACGGCGCCCTCTTCATGGTCGATGTCATCGCCTCGCTCGCCTCGATGCCGTTCGAGATGGACGCGTGGGGCATTGATGTCGCGGTCGGTGGCGCGCAGAAGGGGCTCATGATGACGCCCGGCCTGAGTTTCATCGCCGCAAGGGAAAGAGCGCTGGCCGCCCACGCCAACGCCGGCCTCCGCACCCGCTACTGGGACTGGACCGTGCGTGAGGGCGAGCTTCACTACATGAAATATTGCGGCACGCCGCCGGTGCACTTGCTGTTCGGCCTGCGCAAGTCCCTCGACATGCTGTTCGAGGAAGGCATGGAGGCCGCCTTCCGCCGCCACGAGCTGCTGGCGGGCGCGACCCAGGCGGCCGTGGAGCGCTGGAGCGAAACCGGGCCGCTCTCCTTCAACATACCGGAGCCCGCCGAGCGCTCGCCCACCGTAACCACGATTCTTCTGGAAGAGCCCCACCTGGGCCGGCTGCTCGACTGGGTCTGGAAGGTTTGCAACGTCAGCCTCGGCATCGGGCTCGGGCCGCTTTCCGGCCACGCCCTCCGCATCGCCCACATGGGCCACGTGAACGCGCCCATGATGCTCGGCACGCTCGGCGCCATCGAGACTGGTCTCGCCACCCTCGATATCCCCCACGGCAAGGGCGGCACCTCCGCCGCCATCGATTACCTGGGTACGCGTCTGAAGGCGTCAGTTTGAGGTGCCCTACTGTGTCGGCGACTCCTGGGCCGGTGTGGGGCCGTCGCCTGACGGGTCGTCGTTGGCAGGTTGCTTCAGGAACATGGCCAGCGCCACTAGGACTGCGCCGACGAACAGCGCGACGACAGCGTCCCTCAGGAAGCGCTTCATGCTACGCGCCCACCTCCTCCGATGACTCTGGATTGACATCCGAGGCACGCTCCCGTGCAGCCGCCAGGGCAGCCTCCAGCGCCATCTCGAAGTGACCGCCCACGATGGGCCCGTTGTGCCGGCGGTATTCACGCAGAATCTCCGCCTGCGCCTCGGCAGTGATGTCGCGCGCGAGGTCCATCCGGTATTCACAGACGTCGCAGACGAGCGCTGTATCGCCGACGACCGGCGTCCGCCACGCGTGCGGGTTGCATCGTTCCATCGGAATGCCCGCCCCGCTCTCCGTCCCCCTTCTCGCTGCCGACAGCATACGCGTTCCGATGCTCCGGACGAACGATCCGAAGGGAGTCGTGAACGCTGGGATGGTGCTGGACGGCGCCTCAGCCCTGTCCGGCGCAATCGATGGTGCGGATGGCCTGTTCCGGGAACGCCGTCTTCCAGGCTTCGTCGAAGGCGGAGCGGTCGCCTTCCAGGCCCGCCTCGATCACATGGACGTTGACGGCCTTCATATTCGGCGCGGACACGACCGGATAGCCCAGCGCCCTGATCTCGGCGACGCGGCGGCGCATGTAACGCTCGTTCCGGAAGACGCCCAGCGATATCCCGTTGGCCCGCGCACCTTCACGGAAGATCCAGATGTCGCTGACGCCCCGGCTTCGAAGCTCGTCCGCCACTTCGGAAGCGGCCGCGCGGCTCGCAAGCGGCGGAATATACACGTGGTGGTTCTTGACCGCCTCGCGCTCCTCCTGGCGCACCTTGATTTCCGTCGCTCCGCGCGCGCGCATCCAGGCCGCCGCCTCGTAAGCAGCATCGGAATTCTTGAACCATTCCGCGCGAACGCAGTTCTCGATCGACGCTTGGGCAGGCGACACTTCGGGCTTCTCCGCCTCTGCGGTCTCCACTTTCGTTTCGGCCTGCGTCGTCGGAACTGCGGCAGGCTCTTCGTCCTGCGTTATCTGAACTGCGGCAGGCTCTTCCGCCGTCGCTGCCGGCTCTGGGCTCGCCGCGGCCTGTTCGCTCCCCTCAGCCGCTGGAGAGCCCTCCACGCGAAGCTCATGGGCGCGCATGTAGGCCTTCTCCGCGAGCTGCAAATAGACGTCGCCGAGATTGGCGTACACGACCGCGTCGGGTCTCAGCTCCAGTGCCGCGATGAGCGTCTCCCGCGCATCGTTCAACCGTCCGAGTTTGGCGTAGAGCACGGCAAGGTTGTTGTGCGCCTCGAACATCGTGGGATGATCGTCTCGAAGGCTTTCGAATATGGCGATCGCCTCGGCGAAGTTTCCCTCGCGCGCATTCAGGATGCCTTGAATCAGCCGCACGCCGGGCGCATTGGGCTCGCGCTCGACCAGCGGTTCGAGCGCTTCGTGCGCTTCCGCGTAGCGCTCCTGGGCGACCAGGGAGAGTGCGTCCGTGATCGGGTCACCGGCGAGCGCATCGGCGCACGCCATGGCCGCCAGCACACCGCATGCGATCGCCGTCCGCCTGAGCCATGCCTTCGCTGGCACTTTTGGCTCGGCAAGTGCCGTGCTATCCACGACCGCGACCTTTCCGCTTCCCGTGCCGCTTTACGATAGGCGGCAACCGCATCGCAGTCCATCGCACGCTGAGGGTCGCGCCTAAGACCGACTCATGACCGAGCAAATCCTGATCCTCGACTTCGGCTCGCAGGTGACCCAGCTGATCGCCCGCCGGGTGCGCGAGGCCGGGGTCTACTGCGAGATCAGGCCCTTCACGACTCCGGCAGCAGAGATCGAGCGCCTGGCGCCCCAAGGCGTCATCCTCTCGGGCGGCCCGGCGTCCGTTACCAAGGTCGAGGCGCCCCGCCCCGACGAGGCGATCTACGCGCTCGGCATTCCGCTTCTCGGCATCTGCTACGGCCAGCAGGCGATGTGCGCGGCACTCGGTGGCGCCGTGGAATCCACCTCACAGCGCGAATTCGGCCGGGCGCACCTCGATATCGTCGAGCCCTGCCTGCTCTTCGATGGCGTCTGGCAGGTGGGCGCGCGCGAGCAAGTCTGGATGAGCCACGGCGACGCGGTGGCGGCGGTGCCGGAGGGCTTTCGCGTGGTCGCCCGCACCGACTCGGCCCCCTTCGCGGCTATCGCGGACGATGCGCGCCACTTCTACGGTATCCAGTTCCACCCGGAGGTGGTGCACACGCCCCACGGCGCGGCGCTGCTGCAGAACTTTGCGCGCAGGGTCGCGGGGTGCCAAGGCACCTGGACGATGGCCTCGTTCCGCGCCAGCGCCATCGAGGCGATTCGGGCACAGGTCGGCGACGGACGGGTGATTTGCGGGCTCTCAGGCGGCGTCGATTCCTCGGTGGTGGCGGTGCTCTTGCACGAGGCGATCGGGGACCAGCTCACTTGCGTGTTCGTCGACACCGGCCTGATGCGCCAGGGCGAGGCCGAGGAGGTCACCAGTCTCTTTCGCGGCAGCTACAACATCCCGCTTGTCCACGAGGATGCGCAGGCCGTGTTCCTGGAACGGCTCGCCGGCGTCACCGAGCCCGAGGAGAAGCGCAAGATCATCGGCGCCACCTTCATCGACGTGTTCGAGGAGGCCGCGCGTGGCGCCGGCGATGCCGACTTCCTGGCCCAGGGAACGCTCTACCCGGATGTGATCGAATCGGTCTCCGTCAGCGGGCCGAGCGTCGTAATCAAGTCCCACCACAATGTCGGCGGGCTGCCTGAGCGGATGAACCTCAGCCTGGTCGAGCCGCTGCGCTCGCTCTTCAAGGACGAGGTGCGCGACCTCGGCCGCGCTCTCGGGATGCCCGAAGCGCTGACCGGGCGCCACCCCTTCCCCGGCCCCGGCCTCGCGATCCGCATCCCCGGCGAGGTGACGGCGGAGAAGGTCGCGGTCCTGCAGCAGGCCGACGCCATCTTCATCGAGGAAATCCGGAGCGCCGGCCTCTACGACGCCATCTGGCAGGCCTTCGCAGTGCTCCTTCCGGTCCAGACGGTGGGCGTGATGGGCGACGCGCGCACCTACGAGCACGTCTGTGCACTCCGCGCCGTCACCTCGGCAGACGGCATGACCGCCGACTTCTACCACTTCGACATGGGCTTCCTCGGCGGTGTCGCGAATCGCATCGTCAACGAGGTGAAGGGCATCAACCGCGTGGTCTACGACGTGACCTCGAAACCGCCGGGAACGATCGAATGGGAGTGAACAGGCGAATGCGCCGGCGCACACGCTTGTCGCTCGCGGTCCTCTTCGTTGCGGCGCTCGCGCTTGGCACCGGGCCCGCCGCCGCGGACTGGGGCACGGGCCAGGCCGCCTTCGAGCGGGGCGATATAGCCGCTGCGCTCGAGGCATGGCAGCCGCTCGCCGAAGCGGGCGACGCGCGGGCGCAGGCGGCGATCGGCAGCCTCTACATCCACGGCCAGGGGGTCGCGGTCGACTATGCCAAGGCGTTGCGCTGGACCCGGCGCGCCGCCGAGCAGGGCGACGTCACCGGGCAGTTCAACATGGGCACCATCTATGCCGGCGGCCTCGGTGTCGAGCGCGACTACGAGGCGGCGGCGGAGTGGTTCAGGCGCGCGGCCGAGCAGGACGATGCAGCCAGCCGCTTCAATCTCGGCGTGCTCTATGCGCGCGGCCTCGGCGTGCCGAAGGACGACGAGGAAGCGATCTTCTTTCTCAGTACCGCGACGATCATCGCCGGCGACCCCGAGGCCAACCTGCAGGAGATCGGCGCCGCCGCCGAGAACTACGCCTACATCGTAAGCGTTACGCAGACCCCATGCCGGAATCTGGGTTGACTACGAGGGGGACTTGTTGAGGAGCGCCGTGAGCGCGCGAGTCAATTTGTCTCGGGCTCGAAGTTCCACGGCAGCAGTTCCTGGATTTTGGACTGCGGGTGACCCTTGGCGATCTTCTCGAGCGTGCTCCGCATCCAGGCGTAAGGCTCGACGCCGTTCATCTTGCAGGTCTCGATCAGCGATGCGATGCGGGCCCAGGCTTGCGCACCCTCGTCGTTGCCGGCGAAGAGCGCATTCTTGGCGGTGAGCTTCAGCGGGCGGATTCGGTTTTCCACCAGGTTCGAGTCGATCTCGACGCGGCCGTCGTGCAGGAACTCCAGCAGCCCGTCCCACTGGTTGGCGATATAGGTGAGCTTCTCGCCGAGACGCGAGCGCGGTGAGACCCGCGAGCGCTGTTCGTCGAGCCAGACACCGAAGGCGTTCACGATCGGCGCCGACTCCTCCCAGCGGATCGCCTGACGCGTCGCCGGCGGCTCGCCCCGGATCTTCTCCTCGATCGCATAGAGCGTCGCGATCCGCTTCAGGCCAGCCAGCGCGATCGGCGAGGCGCTCGAGTCGTACACCTCTTTCAGCTTGCGCCTGACGTGCGCCCAGCACAGAGCCCGCGTCACGGGGCCGCCGGGCCGGTCCGGCCGCGCCAGGATGTTGTGGCCCGAGTAGGCGTCGAGCTGCACCGTCCCCGAAAAGCCCTTCAAGAGCCTGGCGCCATACTTGCCGCCGCGACCGGGCTCATAGCGATAGACAACGCCCGGCGGGTCGGCGCCGCTCCAGTGGCGCTCGTCGCGCACAAGGGTCCACATGTAGCCCGTCTTCGTCTTGCCCCGGCCCGGGTCGAGAACGCGGATCGTGGTCTCGTCCAGACCCAGGTGATCCGACTTCTTCAGCTCATCCTTCAGGCAAGCGACCACGGGGCGCAGGTGAAACGACGCCTGCCCCACCCACGTCGCCAGCGTCGCACGGTGAACCTCGATCCCCGAGCGCTCGTAAATCTGCGACTGACGGTAGAGCGGGCAATGATCGCCGTACTTCGCGATCAGCACCTGCGCCAGAAGAGCCTCGGTGGGAAGGCCGCCCTCCACCAGAGAGGCGGGCGCCGACGCCTGCACCACCCCGCCGCCCTTGCACTTGTTGCAGGCGTAGCGGGGGCGCACGGTCTCGATGACGGTGAACTTCGCCGGCTCATAGTCCAGCCGCTCGCTGCGGTCCTCGCCGATCTTCGTCATCTCGCCGCAGCCGCAGGGGCACATGATCGTGTCCGGCTCGATCACCTCCTCGCGCCGGTCGACCTGGGGCCCGAAGCGCACCCCGCTGCGCGACCCCCGGGAAGAGCGCCGCCGGCGCTTGCCGCCAGCCCCCTCGTCCTGCTCCTGGTCATCTGCCTCGGGCCGACCGCCGGCTTCAGCGATCGCCGCCCAAAACTCCTCGAACGTAAGCTGGCGCTCGTCCTCGTTGAGCTTCTCGGAGCGCGGACCGAACAGCGCCTTCCTGAGCTCCTTGTTGAGATGCTCAAGCCGGCTGATCTGCTCCGCGCTGTGCGCGTTCTCGGCCTCCAGCCGTGCCGCCCGCGCTTCCGCCGTCTGCCTCGCCGCCTCCGCCGCGCCGCGTGCCTGCTCCGCTTCGCATAGGGCTGCTTCGGTCGCACGGCGCGCCGCGCGCTCCTCGGCAAGCTCCGCCTGCAGGGTCGCCAGCGCCGCCGAAACCACCGCAGGCGACGGCAAACCGGCGCTGCTGAGGGGTGAGGGCGTGACCTTCGGCATGGCCGATCCCTTAATCCGAACTTCCGTTAGCATCTGATTGCCGATCTGGCCGGATTTTGCCTGTTTCCGCCCTTTCTGCGCAGTTTAGCGCCCGGTTTGGCGCGAAATTCCCGAAATGATCGCCGAAACCGCCGCGATTCGGCGCTCCAGCGCTGGATCACGCCGTCCCGGCGCATCCACCAAAACCTGAATACTAGTCAGTAGATAGTTTTCTCGTTACGATAATTGCTCCGCATTCCCAAGCCTTTCCGATATGATTGCCGCGATTCGCTAGGCAGATCGATATGCACATCGAAACCACCCGGTCCGGAAACTCCCGCTGCCACCTCCTCAGACAGTCCTACTGGCAGGACGGAAAACCCAAGAAGCGCACCCTGTGCAACCTCTCCGCCCTCCCGGAACACGCCATCGAAGCCCTCAAACGCGCCCTCAAGCGCGGACCCGCCCTCAATCCCGACAGCGCCGACGTCGAACTGCGCGCCAGCCGGGCGCACGGCGCCGTCAGCGCCGTTCTCGGCACCCTTCGCGACATCGGCCTCGACCGCGTCATCTTCCACCGGCCCGATCGCCGCAGGGCCCTCGTCATCGCCATGATCGTCGCCCGCCTGATCCGGCCCGGCGCCAAGCTGCGCGTCGAGCGCGAACTGGGAGCGGCCGGCACAACCACCCTCGCCGCCCTGCTCGGCGTCGAAGGCGTCAGCGTCGACGAACTCTACGCCGCCATGGACTGGCTGGGCGCGCGACAGGGCGCGATCGAGCGCAAGCTCGCCCGGCGCCATCTCGGAGAGGACGATCTCGTCCTCTACGACGTGTCCTCGAGCTACATGGAGGGCAACGCCTGCCCCATGGCGAAGCGCGGCTATTCGAGGGATCGCCGGGGCGACCGCCCGCAGATCGTCTACGGCCTCCTCTGCACCCGCGATGGCTGTCCGGTCTCGATCGAGGCCTTCGCCGGCAACACCGGCGACCCGATGACTCTGGCCAGCCAGGTGCGCAAGGTCCGCGACAGCTTCGGCATCCGGCGGGTGGTGTTGGTGGGGGACCGCGGCATGATCGCGCAGACCCGCATCGACCGCGACCTCGCGCCCAACGGCATCGACTGGATCACGGCGCTGCGCGCATCCTCGATCCGCAAGCTCGTCGACCGGGGGCATGTCACGCCCGGCCTGTTCGACACCTGGGGCCTCGCGCGGGTGACCACGCCGGACTATCCCGGCGAGAGGCTGATCGTCTGCTACAACCCGGTTCTGGCGGCCGAGCGCAAGCGCAACCGCGACGGGCTGCTCAATGCGACCGAGACGGACGCGCGCGATTTCGCCGCGCGCCACGCCGCCGGCGACATCGACCGCGACGAGTTGAACCGTCGGCTGGGAACCTTGCGCCGCCGCAAGATGGCCAAGCACTTCCGCTTCGAATTCGACGAGGGCAGCGGCACCTTCAGTTGCGAACGCGACCGGGCGTCGATCGACGCCGAGGCCGCCCTCGACGGTCTCTACGTCATACGCACCAACGTGGACGAGGACGAGATCGAGGACGTCGAGGCGGTCCGCGTCTACAAGAGCCTGTCACGCGTCGAGCGCGCCTTCCGCTCGCTCAAGACGGTGTCGTTGCGGATCCGCCCGATCTTCCACTGGCGCGACGACCGAGTACGGGCGCATCTTCTGATCTGCATGCTGGCTTGGTATGTCGAGTGGCACATGCGCCGCAGGCTGGCGCCGCTGCTGTTCGCCGAGGAGGACGGAGCGCCGCTGTCCGCGAACCCGGTGGCGCCGCCGGAACGCTCGGAAAAGGCCCGGCGCAAGGACAAGCGCCGAAAGACGGATGATGGACTTGCGGTGTGCGACTTCCGCGATCTCCTCGGCCATCTCGGCACGCTTGCTGCCACTGAGATCGCCACCGGAACCGACTTCGCCGTGCCCGCCCTGACCAAGCCGACCGAACTGCAGGAAAGGGCGTTCGCATTGCTCGGGCTGCGGCCCCATCCTGCGCCCGCGCTCACCGAAAAGGGGATGACCACCGCCAAACCTGTCCAGTAATCGTCGCTTCGAAACTCGCCGAAACCCCTGCCGCACAACGGTTCTTTGACTATCCCACACTGGAAGTTCGGCTTAATCCGATTCGCCAATGCGTGACCAGGGAAAAGTGCAGGCGGGACCTCGACAAAAATCTGCGGACCCGCCTGCGTCTCGCCTCACTCCGCCGCCAGCGGGCGGCGAACCGGGCGGGCCTTCACCCGGCGCCAGTCGAGGCCCTCGAAGAGAGCCTCGAACTGGCCCTTCGTAAGGCGAATCACACCGTCCTCGATCCGGGGCCAGGCGAAGCGGCCTTGCTCCAGACGCTTGTAGGTCATCACCAGACCGGTCCCGTCCCAGGTGAGAAGCTTGAGCCTGTCCCCGCGGCGCGAGCGGAAGATCACGATCACCCCGGAATAGATATCGAGGTCCAGCTCCCTCGCCGCCGTCGCCGCAAGCGCGTCGTGGCCGCGACGAAAATCAACCGGACGCGTCGCCAACACGATGCGAAGCGAGGGCACCGCGATCATGACGACGCACGACCCAGGCCCGAGGCCACAGCCACGATCCGATCGACCGCGCTCTCCACCGGAAGGCGAACGACGACGCCCAGCGCCTCAATCGCGACCGTCCGCTCGGACGCAGACCCGTCAACTACAACCGGAATATAGGGGGGCGAAGACCCGGCTCCCTGCCGATCGCCACCAGCGTCACTCGCCGCCTGGCGACGCCAGGTGCGCAGCGTCTTCTCGCTGATGCCGTGACGGCGGGCAACTGCCGATATCGATGCATCCGGGCGCTCGCTCTCCGCAACAATCCGCGCCTTCACATCAGCCGGCCAAGGCCGGCCACGCCGCTTCCCGGAAGCCGCTGACCGACTGCGCCACTGACGAAGAGTTTGTGCGCTGATGCCGTGGCGAGCCGCGACCTCCTTCTGCACAACTCCCGGCCTGTCGCTCTCCGCGACGATCCGTGCCTTCTCCTCGGCGGACCATGACCGCCGAGTGTGATCAGCCGGAACAGTTGCCGTAGATGGGGCTGCGGCAGATGGGGCGGCCTCTTCAGGCGCTCGCGCCTCGACCGAGTGACCGCCGAACTCGTGGCCACGCAGAAAATCCAAATCCTTCATCGCGATGCCTCCTCCAAGGCTCCTTGCCAAGGCCAAGAGTCAGCCGCGAAATCAGATGCGTTGGAAGTATGGGGCCTCGATACCGCTTACCCTACATCGTGATGATGACGATGGAAGAGCCGGAGCTGACTCGGGCGCTCAAGCGCACCCGCGCCTGGGAGAAGGAGTTCCTGCGCCGCTACCTGTCGCGCAGGATCAGCCCGACCGAGCCCAGGAGCGGCCTCCGTCTTATGTTCAACTGCACATAATGAATTGGCCTGTATCGGTCGTGCGCAGCAGGACCGATACAGGCATTGAGCTGAGCCGCGCTGCACGGCCGTAGTGCCGGGCTATGGGGAAAGTAACCGCTGGGTGGGAGCCGATTAGGCCGAAGCGGTGCAACCTGTTGGTGTCGCTGGCGGCGCCGGCACTCTGAATCTCCACTTATCAGGTTGCGACGCGGCTGTGCAGGGGCTCGCGACGATGTTTCGCCGCCGGGCAGCACGAAGCGGGCGCAGGAGCGGTCGCGGCGCGGCGGCCGGGGGGACTGTTGTCGGACCTTGTCGGTTCTGACGCATCGTCACGGCGGTCGGGTATTCGTCGCCCGCATGGCTGCTTGGGGCTGCGGCTCAAGAATGACGGTTTGCCGCAGCGTTGCCTCGCCGCACTGGCGGCACACGGTGATGTCGATCCCCGTCAGTCGCAGCATCATCTGCTGCGTCGTTTCCGGCTCCCGCGGTTCAGGGGCAGGCTGGCCGAGCAGGTCTCGGCAGCGGGCGAGCTTGCGAGCCCGGCAGCGATTGGCGAGCAAGCCGTAGTGGCGCAGGCGGGTGAAGCCGCGCGGGAGGACGTGCAGGAGGAAGCGGCGGATGAACTCGTCGACGTCGAGACGCATCACCTTGACCTTGTTGCCGTCAGCGTAGTCGCGCCAACGGAAGCGAACGTGCTCGCCGTCGAAGTCGACGAGGCGATGATTGGCGATGGCAGCCTTGTGGGTGTAGCGCCCGAGATAGGCCAGAACGTGCCCGGCGCCGGCGAACGGGGCCTTGGTGTAGACCACCCAGTCGTTCGACCGCAGCGCGGTCTTCAGACACTCGAACTCGCGGCTGTCGTCACCACCGCCGACGACCTTGAGCCGGAGTTCGCCGTCGCGGTGCGCGGCGCCGAGGAAGTCGAGATACTTGCCGCGGAAGACCTTCGAGAGCGCGACCGTGGGGAACAGGAAGCCCTTGCGCGCGGGAGTGAGCCAGCGCTCTCTGTCCGGGCTCAGACCGCCGTCGGTGACGATACAGTGGACATGGATGTGCTGTCTTCGCGGTAGGGACGCTGGTTACCCAGCGCCCCCCGCGCAGATCCGGACGTGCCCGCTAAGGCATCCGGCTCCTGCCTCCGGTCAGACGTCCGGCGCACTCTCGTCGCTCTTGCGACGTCTCGCACGGCGGCGTGTTCGGAGACCCTCCTGTGACATGCTTACCCGGTTCTGTGCCCGGCACATGCTTCAGGTCCCCGATCTCCCGTTGGCCCCGGTCCTTTCCTCCACGAAGTCCGCCAAGGTTGTCACGCCCCTTTGTTCCCCCGTTTCAACGGTACTACGACCGAGTCAGATTCCTCCCCATCGTACATCGACGGCTATGGGCATCCACCCTTCCCGTCACGACCCGCACTCTGAGGCACGGGTGATGAAGAGGCCTCCCAGGTCCCCTGTGTGGACGTACGCGCGTGCCTGGGGTCTTGGACACCGCGGAGCCCTGCCGGCCCTCACGAAAGCGGGCGGCCGGTGTTGCCTTCGACCTTCTGGATGGCCTCGGCACTCCGAATGACGGCATTTTCGGTGCTCAATGTCCTGCCCACGCGCACCTCTACCGACGCTTCGCCTGCCTCCTCGCGAAGGCCGACGCACGGCTCAAGGCAAGGGTGGTTCGTTAGTCCTTCCCTTCACCGGACTTTCACCGGCTATCCACGACAGAGTTAGCCTGGCGCTCCCAGATTCTGCCCCCAAGTGTGCAGCACCATGGTGATGCCGAGCTCGCCGCCGAGCCAGCGGGGATTGCGGCCGAACTCGAGCAGGGTCTGGGAGGCGGCCTTGAAGAGCAGCCTGTAGATGAGCGCGGCATTGCCCTGGGCCACGGGGTTGAGCTCGTGGGGCAGGGTGAACACGACATGCCAGTAGTCGATGTCGAGCAGATCGGCGCACTGACGCTCAACCCACCTGGTCTGCGAGAGGGTCTGGCACTTGGGGCAATGACGGTTCCGGCACGAGGCGTACTGGATCGTCACCGCCCCGCAGTGATCGCATTCTGCCTTGAACCCGCCGAGCACAGCGGTGCGGCAGTTCACCAGCGCGTCGACGACCCTCTGCTGCTGGGCCGAGAGCAGATGTGTCTCGCCATAGGCGTCGCCGCGCTCGCGCAGGATGTCCGCGACCTCCAGCGCCGGCCGTGTGGCTGGCGCCGCGTGGCCGACATGAGCCACCGGTCAGGCCTGGGCAGGACGCGGAAACTCCAGCAGGTCCAGGGGCGACGGCGTGGCGGACGTCTTGTCGTGAGCAAGGTGAAGGTAGCGCATGGTCGAGCGGATTGAGGTGTGCCCGAGGCGGCGTTGGATGACATGCAGCTCGACGCCGGCCTCGAGGAGCCCGGTGGCGTAGCAATGGCGCAGCGTGTGGATCCCGCCGGGCTTGGCGATCCCGGCTTTGTCCTTGGCTCGATCGTAAACGTGTGCTGGCCCATGGCGCGTCATCGGCCGGCCGGGAATCCGACCGGGGAACAGCCAGTGCTCGGGCCGTACCCGCTGCCAGTACTCGCGCAGCTCGTCGAGCAGCCGGGGCGAGAGCGGGACGTAGCGGTCCTTGTTGCCCTTGCCCTGATCGACGCGCAGGCACATCCGCTGTGAGTCGATATCGCTGATCTGCAACCGGCCGAGCTCGCTCGCCCGAAGCCCCGCTGCATAGGCCGTCATCAGCAAGGCGCGGTGCTTGCGGTTGATGGTGACGCTGAACAGCCGCACCAGTTCGTCTTGGTTGAGCAGTACGGGCAGGGTGGAAGGCGTCTTGGCGAAGGGCAGATAGAAGTGCGGCTCGGGCAAGCCCAGCGTGATGCGATAGAGGAAGCGGATCCCTTGGCGAGCGCTGTTGCAGCTCTGCCAAGCCAGCCCCCGCTCTTCGTGAAGAAAGATGAGGTACTCCTGGACTTCCTCCGCTGAGATGTGCTCGGGGCTGCGACCGTAGTGAACCGCGAGCCCGGAGACCGAGTTGAGGTAGGACTTCCTGGTGTTCTCGGCGAAGCCGCGAACCGTCATGTCGTTGATCATGCGCTGGCGAAGTGCCGTCATGGGGCGTCTCCCTCTGGGTTTGGTCTGTCACGAAGACACGCCCATGCTCTTGCTCGCCGGCTTGGCGGTCGACGACCATCGATCAACGAGGGAGAAACAGGATTCGACCCTGCGCCCAGACGCTGGAGCGAACGGCCACACTCAACTTACGCGCGGCAAGGAGATCACTCTGGGCACCCGGCGGCCGAGGCGCCCCGCCGCGGAACGCGGCTCAGTTCAAGGTTAAGGGTTGGGCAGGCTCTCGAGAGAGAGCCTGCCCAACCCTTTTGAACGAAGCCGCGGGCCACGAGAGGCGAAGTTGAGCTATGTGGAAAGTGCGCTGATGTCAGCGTCAGGCGGCATCCACCGGCAGCAGAGTTGCGCATAAAATCGACGCTCGCGCCGGTCTTTCGGCAGGCATGCGGGCGCACGCTGCGAGGACTGAGCGGGGTGTGAGCCGAGGGCTGTCAGCCCGGCTCAAGCGGAGACAGGTTCGGTCGTGCGTCGGCGCTTTGGCGCCGTTGCGCGGGGCCGAAGCGAGCGGGCGTCTCACGGTTTCCCCCTGTGGGTCGGCGGCAGCGCCGGCGGGCCGCGCGTCGAGCGGGGCTCATGGCGGCGGCGGATTTCGCGGACGAGGCGCATGACGCCGCCGCAGTGGGGGCAGGCCACGGGCGCGGTGCCGATCTCGGGCTCTTCGTCGGGCTCGGCCCGAGCGCCGTCCACGCTTCCCTCGGGGGCGGCGCAGCCGAGGGCGCCGAGAGCCTGGCGTGCTCTCTCCAGCGTGCTGGCGCGGCAGCCGTTGGCGAGGATGCCGAAGTAGCGAATGCGGTGCATGCCGTCCGGCAGGACGTGCCTCAGGAAGCGGCGGATGAACTCGTCGGCGCTCACGGTGGCGATGCCGTAGCGCGGCTTTCTCTGCCCCGGCGCCTTGGGCTTTCGGTGGCGGAAGGAGACCGTCTCGCCGTCGAAGGAGACGATGCGGCTGTCGGAGATGGCGATCCTGTGCGTGTAGTGCGAGAGGTACCGGAAGACCTGCTCAGGCCCGCGGAAGGGCCGCTTGGCGTAGACCACCCAGTCCCTGGCCCGGGCGGCGGCAAGCGTGGCGTGGAACTCGCCGGGATTGGCGAGGTGGGCGAGGGTGCCGTGGAACTCCAGGTCCCCCCGGCCGTGGGCGCGGGCGAGCTCCTCGAGGAAGAGGCGGCGGAACAGGCTGCCGAGGACCTTGACGGGGGCGAGGAAGGTGGTGCTCCCCGTCTTCCACTCGCCACTGTCTACGTCGAAGCCCGCGTTGGGCACGACCACGTGCAGGTGCGGGTGGAAGCGGAGCTTCTGATCCCAGGTATGGAGGACCGCGGTGCCGCCGATGCGCATGCCGCCGTGGCGGGGATCGGCGGCGATGGTGCGCAGGGTCTCGGCGACGGCCCGGAAGAGGATGTCGAACACCACCCTGCGGTTGCAGAAGGCAATGGCGGCAACCTCCTTGGGCAGGGTGAAGACCACATGGAAGTAGGGCACCGGCAGGATGTCCCCGGCGCGCTCCTCGCTCCAGAGGTTGGCGGCGAGACCCTGGCAGGTGGGGCAGTGGCGGTTGCGGCAGGAGTTGAAGAGCGGATGCTCGCGCCCGCAGCCCTCGCAGGCGTACATGTGGCCGCCGAGCACGGCGGTGCGGCACGCCTCGATGGCGCCCATGACCTTGAGCCGGGCGGCGTCGATGCGCCCTTTGTGGCGCTCACGGAAAGCGGCGCCGGCGCGGCGGAAGATCTCCGCCACGCCCGCGCGTTCGGCCTCCACGCGCCGTCAGTTGCGCAACGCTGCGAAGCCTGAGATCGGGTGGTCGAGGCCCTCGAACATCTTGCCGGTGACGCGGGCGTAGTGACGGGTCGTGTTCGCGCTTCGATGGCCGAGCATGTCCCGGATCACCTCGATATCGCCGCCGCGCTCGAGGAGATGGGTCGCCGCCGAATGGCGCAGGCAATGGAAGGTGTAGCTGCGGTCGAGCTCGGCAATGTCGCGCGCCCTCCTGAAGGCGGCCTGCAAGGTCTCCGTTGCGATGGGCCTGTCGAGCGAGACGCCGTAGAAGAGCCAGCTCGTCGGACGCGGCCAGATGTTCCTGTAGTAGACGCGCAAGTAGTGGATGACGATGTCCGGCAACGGTGCCATTCTCTCGGTGCCGCCTTTGCCGGAGGGGATGTGCAGCAGCTTCTTCTCCGACAGGATGTCGCCGACCTTGATGGCCAAGGTCTCGGAGATGCGGAGCCCGCCGCCATAGCCGGTGACAATGGCAGCACGGTGGCGGAGGTCGGGTGTCGCAAGGATGAGGTGCTCGACCTCCTGCTCCGACATGTAGCGCGGCAGCTTGCCGGGCTTCTTGCGGGAGCGCAGGCCGGCGACATGGTCAGGCCAGCCGAGTGTGTCGATGTAGAGGAAGTTCAGCGCGGCGAAGGAGACGTTGGTCGTGCCCGGACTGAGCCCCTTGTCGATCCGCCCCAGGTACCACTGGCGCACCTGCTCGGCGTCGAGCTCGTCCGGCGAGGCGTCGTAGTACCTGGCCAGGTTCTTGATCTCGCAGATGTAGGCCTTGGACGTGCTCGCGGCCAGATTGGCGATGCGGAGCTGCTCCTCCATGCGCTGGCGAAGAGGGGTGACGGTGTTCGTGTCGCACGCGGTCCCGGTCATTATCGATCTCCCTGGATCGCGACGGCGCGCCGCCGGACCGATCCGGCGACGGTCCGTCGCAGGGGTCGATGCTAACCACTGGTGATCGGGAGGCTGCTGGGGATCCGCCACCCGACGGGCGGAGCGCCACTGACGCAACCGGGAAGCGAACGCACAGAACAAACGGCACCCGCGACGCCTCGGAAATGAATGAACTCTACGCCGCTAACTCCGCGTAGCGGCTTCGTTCAGGACGGATTATGTTGCGCCGGTGGTTATGTTGCGGCCCGGCGCTGGGCGGCGCAGCTGCACGCGCTTTGCGGTTTCTCGGCAACATAACCTCAGTCCCGCGGGGAGGGTCGCGTGATGCCGCGCGACGCTTCCGAGCTGGCACGGCGCCTCGCGCGCGACGCCGAGGCGGTCTGCCGCCACTATCTGTCGAAGGGTCGGCGTCAGGGCCGCTACTGGATGGTGGGCGACGTGCGCAACACGCCCGGCCGGTCGATGTACGTGCGGCTGAGCGGGCCGGAGGCCGGCCCTGGGGCCGCCGGGCGCTGGAGCGATGCGGCCTCGGCCGAGCACGGCGACCTGCTCGACGTGATCCGCGAGAGCTGCGGGCTCACGGAGTTCCGCGAGGTCGCCGAGGAGGCGCGGCGCTTCCTGTCGCTGCCCCGGACCGAACCGCCGGTCGCGTCAAGAGCGCCCGCCCCGAGGGGCTCGGCCGAAGCTGCGCGCAGGCTCTGGGCGATCGCCAGACCGATCGCCGGCACGCTGGCCGAGGCGTACCTGCGCAACCGCGGGATCGTACATCTGACGAGCTGCGAAGCGCTCCGCTTCCATCCGCGCTGCTGGTATCGCCCGGATGGGCATGCGCCGACCGAGACCTGGCCGGCGATGATCGCCGCCGTCACCGACCTCTCGGGCGCGATCACCGGCGTGCATCGCACCTGGATCGCCCCGGACGGGTTGGGCAAGGCGCCGATCGATACGCCGCGACGCGCGATGGGCGACCTTCTCGGCCATGCCGTCCGGTTCGGTGCGGCCGGCAACGTCCTCGCCGCCGGCGAAGGCATCGAGACGATGCTGTCGCTGCGATGCGCGCTGCCCGCCATGCCCATGGCGGCGGCGCTCTCGGCGAACCACCTCGCCGCCCTCGAACTGGCTGCCGGTCTGCGACGGCTCTACATCGCGCGAGACAACGATCCCGCAGGACGGCGTGCGGCGGGAACCCTGGCCGATCGCGCGCGGGGCGCTGGCGTCGAGGCGCTGACGCTCGTGCCCGCGCTGGACGACTTCAACGGCGACCTGCGCCGGCTCGGCGTCGAGGTGCTGAGTGGCCGCCTGCATACCCAACTCGCGCTGACCGATAGGCCCCTCGTGGGATCAACATAGCTTCCATCACCCTGCATCGTCGGGAAACTCGCGCCTCCAACCACAAGGAGGCCAACATGTTCGATGACATCTTCTTCCCCTACACCGCCGACAAGTATCGAGAGGCGCCGCTGGTGGAGCAGCGGGAGCGATACCTCGCTCATCTCAAGGCGACCGGCGCGAGACGGTCGACCTTGCGCAAGTGCGCCAACGATCAGCTGAGTCTGGTGCGTCTTCTCAACCTCGAAGATGGCGAACCGGTGGACCGGTCGCGGATCGAGGCAGCCGCGACGATATGGGCGCGGCCCGGAGGTCGTCGGTGCGACCGAGCCGCAACACCGAAGACGCGCGACCGCTTCGTCAGCCACGGTGTTCGCTGGCTCGCTTTCCTGGGCTGGCTCGACGAGGTCGATGACGACCGCCATCCGCATCACGCCGAGGTCCAGGCCTTCGCACGATGGTCGCGCGAGGAACACGGGCTCTCCGATGCGACCGTGCAGAGCTATTGCAAAGCGGCCGACCACTTCTTCCTGCACCTGGCTGCCAAGGGCGTGCAGTTGAGCGCGGTCGGCATGACCGACATCGACGATGCCATGGCGGCGGAGCATGAGCGGGGTGCCTGGAGCCGCCGGACGCGGCATGATTATGCGCAGCGGCTGAGAGCGTTCTTCCTGTTCGCCGAGATGCGCGGCTGGTGCCGAGAGGGCCTTGCCGCGGGCATCGTGGCGCCCCGCTTCATGGCCGACGAGGCCGTGCCCAAGGGGCTGCCGCGCGAGGATGTCGTGCGCTTGCTGGCGTCGGTTACGGGCGACCGGGCCATCGACAAGCGCGATCGGGCGATCCTGATGCTGTTCATCGCATACGGGCTTCGGACGGCAGAGGTCGGCGGGCTGCAGCTCGATGACCTGGACTGGGAGAACGCGATGCTCCGGGTCCGCTGTCCGAAACCGGGACGCACTCATCTGTGGCCGCTGTCGCAGGGCGTGGGCCACGCCATCCTGTGCTACATCAGGGAGGCGCGGCCGTCCGGCTTCGGGCGCAGTCTCTTCTTGACAACACGCGCGCCGATCCGACCGCTCGACCGGAAGGCCTTGGGCAAGATCGTCCGCGATCGGCTGGCTGGCATCGGCGTCGTCACCGGGCGACGCGGGGCTCACGCCCTGCGGCATGCCGCAGCCCAGCATCTGCTGGATCGGGGCACGTCGATGAAGGTGATCGGCGACTTCCTCGGGCACCGAGATCCGACCTCCACCACCATCTACGCCAAGGTCGACCTCGCTGCGCTTCGCGAAGTAGCGGCTCTCGACATGGAGGGCCTGGTATGAACCTGCGAGAAGCGATCGAACGCTACGTGCTCTGGCGACAGGCTCACGGCGCGAAGTTCACGAGCGGCGCGAGCTTGTTGCGCGGCTTCCTTCACCATGCCGATGGCGAAGCCGCCTGCGACGCGATCAACGCCGGGCAGGTACGGGCGTATCTCGCGGGCGAAGGCGTGTCGAGGCGCCACTGCGAGAACAGATACTATGCGCTTGCCGGCTTCTGGCGCCATGCGATCAGCCGCGGCCATGCGTCCCGCTCACCGATGCCGGCCGACGCACCGAGATCGCCCGTCCGAGCGCCGCCCTACATCTACTCGCGCGACGAACTTGCGCGCCTGTTCGACCCCGCGACCGTGGAAGCGAGCCGGCGCCGCGCAGTCCAGCTGGACGCGGTGACGTTCCGGACGCTGCTTCTGCTCTTGTACGGCGCGGGCCTACGATTCGGGGAGGCGACTCGCCTCTCCCTTGCCGACGTCGATCTGGCGAACGCCGTCCTGACCATCCGGGCCACCAAGTTCTACAAGAGCCGGCTGGTCCCGGTCGGCCCTCAGCTTGCAGCGCTTCTGGGAAGCCACGTGACCCTGCGCCAGCGCGCCGGACTGGTGGAAGGCCGGGACGCGTTGCTCCTGGCGAACCGGGACGGGACGCGGCTCGCCAGTAGCACGGTGCTGGCCGCGTTCGACACGCTGAGGCGCCTCGCCGGGGTCCACCGTCCCGCGGCGGGGCGGACGATCCCGCGGCTGCACGATCTGCGGCACAGCTTCGCCGTCCACCGCCTGACGAGCTGGTATCGGCAAGGCGCTGATGTGCAACGGCTGCTGCCGGTGCTCTCCACCTATCTCGGTCACGCCGATCTGGAGGGCACGAAGATCTATCTGTCGATGACGCCGGAGCTCCTGGAAGAGGCGTCGCTACGGTTCGCCCGCTATGCGGCGGGAGGTCGGCATGCCTGAGCCCGCAACCCTCGGCCCGTGGCTCCGCCGGTTCTTCACCGAGCACATCGTCACCGAACGCAATCTGGCCAGGAACACCCGCAAGAGCTACCGCGACACCTTCCGCCTGTTGTTGCCCTTCGTCAGCCGAAAGGTGCGCAAGCCCGTAGACCGGCTCGCGGTATGGGACATCACATCCGGATGCGTGCGGGAGTTCCTCGCCCATGTCGAGACGGATCGAGGTTGCTCCGTCCGGACTCGCAATCAGCGACTGGCTGCGATCCAGGCCTTCGCGCGCTTCGTCGGCAGCCGCGACCCGGTCCATGTCGAATGGTGCGGTCATATCCGGGCGATCGCGTCGAAGAGATCGGTGCCGCCGCCGGTCGGATGGCTGACCCGGGCGGAGATGGAGGCGATGCTGGCGACGCCCGACCGCAAGACCCGGCGGGGCCGGAGCGAGTACGCGCTTATGCTCTTCCTGTACAACACCGGCGCAAGAGTGTCCGAGGCCATCCAGCTGAGGGTATGCGATCTGCAGATCGGAACGCGGAAAGGCGGGCACGATCTCGCCACCTTGCACGGCAAGGGCGGCAAGACGCGCCAGTGCCCGCTATGGCCGGAAACCGAGCGCGTACTCGCGGAGGAGATCAGCGATCGCGCAGGCGATGACGCGGTGTTCGTCAGCCGGCTCGGGACACCGTTCACCCGCTTCGGCGTCTATCGGCTGATCGCGAGGTGTGCACTTCCTTAAGCAATTTTGCAGCAAACGAGGGCGGACGCAGGGTTGCAGTTTCCTCCTGTATTAGACTTATGCTACAGTGGGTTATGAGTGATGTCAAGGGCGAATGGAGCGAAGGTGGAGGACACATCGGCTGATCTTGTGTCTCTTGTGAGTTGCATTTGGGGAAGCCGAGATGTGGAATTTCCTGTGGAGCACTGATATGGTGCCTGTGGCGAAAATGGATCATTCAGACAGGACACACGTATGGCATATAATATTTGGTGCTAGGAATTCCATATGAATTTCGTGATCTATTCTACATTCAAGGGTAGCCGCGTGTCGCGGTTGCAGCAGGTCCCTACGGGCGGATGGCCACGATGAAGGAGGACGCCGGCGGACGGCACCAGCGCGCGGTCATGGCCACCGATGCGGAGTGGGAACGGTGTGCGCCAGGCGAACTGGTGCGAGTGCAGTTGGTGAAAGTCCAACAGGAAGGAGAAGGTGAGCCACCACTTCCACCCCGAGTCATGGGCCGTCGCTCGCGAGGGCGAGGGTCAAGCGTTGACAGGGGCGCGTGTGGGCGGAGCTATTGAGCACCGAAAGAAACATCATCCGGGATGCCGAGGCTCTTTCGTTGGCCGAAGGCCGCATCTCTGGCCCGCCGATATGGCGAGGGGGGGTCTGAATCCCGCGGTGTCAGACGCGGGCATCAGAGCAGGTCGAGGCGGCTGTCAGAACTCTCGGGTGAGGCCCAGGATCGCGCCGTGGTTCTCGTAATTGTGCAGGGAAATGTTGGAGGTGCTGCGCTCGTAGGTGTAGCCTACATAAGGCGCGAAGCCGCCAAGTTGAAAGGACCGGTGCAACACCCTGACGCTCAGCCACGCAATCCGGTCTTCCCTTGTCTTCCCGAACAGCGGGTCCTCGCCACGGTATCCATTCAGTTGGGCCGATGCGGAAAGCGATGCCGTAATCCCGTTCTCGAATGCCCGCGAGATACCGACCCCAAGACCGGTCAGGCGGCTGCTCCGGTGATCCGCGCGCGCGTCGACAAGTTCGAACTGCGGCCCCGCCTCCAGCACGGTCTGACTGTCCAGCACGTAGCGGACGGCGGGATTGAGCGACACGCGCCAGCCATCCAGGCCGTCCCTCTCATCGTGCTTGCGGTAATCGGCGCTCGTGGAGGCGCTGACGCGCGTCCGGTTGGACAGGCGGTAGTCGACGCTCCCCCAGGGCCCGACGCTGGACTGGAACCCTGCCGTGCCTTGCCAGCGGCGACCAAATTGTACGCCACCTGACGCGCTGCCGCCATCGAACAGCCGCGTGAGTCCGGCCTTGCTGACGAGCGCGATGTCGTTCCATGCCGATTGCTCATAGAGCTTGGCGGCTGTGGAGAGGGCCAAGTGCCCGCGCAGGCCAGGGCCTATGGTCGGAAAGAAGGCGCCGCCCACCGAGAGCTGCGTGCCGATGCCGGATGCTTCCCGTGCGTCCTCGTTCAGCCGGAAGGTCGCGCCGCCGATCTGCACGGTTTCCCTGTCGGTGCGGCGGACGGCGTTGGTCTCCGGCAGTGCGGCGATCGAGACATAGGCCGACCAGCGCTTGCGCGCGTCGATGGCGTTGAGAAACCCTTCCACCACACTCTCGACCGACGTAGGCAACTTGTCCCCGAGGGAGAGCTGGAAGTGGTACTTGGCCTTGTCGTCCTGTCCGGCGGCGTAATGCGCGCGGGCCAGCTCCAGTCGTACCCGGGTCAGATCGGGACGGATGACGAGGATCGCTTCGTATTGTTCGGCAGCCTCGCGCGGCTGGCGCAAGCGCATGTAGACCGCGCCCAACAAGAAGCGCCGTTGGATCGCTTCCTCTTCGCTAGCTGGCTGGGCCTGCTTCAGGAACGCCAGCGCATCCTCGAAGCGCCCGGCCTCCATCAGCAGGCGACCGGCCGCCAAGTCCGAAATCTCGGGCGCGGCGGCCGGAGGCTGAGCGGTTGCTTCAACGGGCTCCGCGTGCGCTCCGGCAGCCACCAAGGCCGTCAAGGCGCACGCGGCAACAACAGTGGTGACCCGAACTATGGGGACACCTTCGTCTAGCCGTGAACGCGAACCGAATGTTTCGCCTACTGCTGGGCGCTAGGATCGGGCTGCGACGCTCCGAACGCTCCGCTGAAGTACAAGTCAGGAAGGTCGCCCATGGGAGGCCGGTGCCCGTTCATGACGCCACCGACCTCTTCCGCCGCCGGTCCGTAGAACTGGCCAAGCATGGTTCCTGTAAAACCGCGAACGGTGTCTTCGGCAGCGGAGTTGGCGTCAGTGTCCAAGCCCGCCCAGTCAGCAGAGAACCCGCTATCCGCAATCACGCCGTTGGAAATGTCGATCGAGTTCCCGGTCCCCATCGCCTCGGATGGAGTACTGAAGTCACCGACCTGCGTGTAGAGATCGTCAATTAGCCCGTCGACTTCGTTGTTGTCGAAATTGGCGTTTAGTGTCAGAGCGCCGTAGACATATTCGCTATCTCCCGGATACGGTTCCGAATTATCGCCAAGCCACATGCTAGCGCTCATGCGTCCGTAGTAGGTGGCGCTTCCCGTTGGCAAGTTCTGCGGCCGCGTCTGCGCGCCGTAGACCGAGTACCCTCGGAATTGGTCGCCAGTCCTATCAAGTTGCCATCCATTGATATCGAAGTAGGCGAATTCCGACGAACCGCTCGTTCTGTCGTTCGGGTCATCGTAGAAGGAGCCGGTATGGGCCCATAGCCAATAGTCGTTGAACCGCCATATATCGAGTTCACCGCCCCTCCGGTTCACATTATAACTGCTCCATTGTTCATTCCAGGTATCGGTCGAGAAGTTCACCACTGTATCTCTACCATCGATCACGTAGGTGAGGTTGAAGCCGTTTGCGCCGTCGCTCGAAATGGACTTCACGAACGCAGCACCATTTGTTGGCTGCCTGACTTCATTGTTGTCCCAGTCCCTGTATAGCGCCGCGGTGATCGGGGCGAAGACCGTGTTGCCGTCCGGCAGCAAGCTCGCCAAGGTGTCGCTGGAACTGTCAGCGTACACCGCAGGGTCCTGACTCACTGAGATGCCTTCATCGCGACCCGCCGCGGTCTGGACCGCCGCTCGCGCCGCGGCTGCCGACTGGGATTCGCCGCCGAAGCGGCCGTTGATGACCTGGTCGGTCGCTGCGCGCTCGCCGCTGAACACACCGCCGACCTCCTCGCCGTTGGGCCCGTAGAACTCGCCCAGCATCGACCCCTCGAATCCGCGAAAGCTGTCCTCCTGAGCCGAGCTCGTGTCGGTATCCTGGCCCGCCCATTCGGCGTGGAATTGACTCCCATCGATTTCGCCGTTCGAAATGGCGATCGAGTTCGTATCCGGAGCCGGCGTCCAAGTTCCGGCTGACGGTAGAATCCACAAGTTTTGGGCGCCTCCAGATATCGTGCTCGCAGAGAAGTCGGCGTTCAGGGTCAACTCACCCCACATCAGGTCGCGGACCGCCCTGAAATCCGGGTCGGTAAAGTTGTTGTGTCTCTCGGCGATGATATGGCCTTGGTAAGTCGCACTACCGAGGTTTACGAGAGTTTGCGACGGCGTGAGTGCCCCGAGCGCCGCGTAGCCTCGCAGCTCGCCCGTCTCCCACGCGAAGAGCTGAAAATAGCGCCGGTGAACGGTCTTAAAGTCTGCGACCATTGGAGTGTGCGCAAATCCGTATGTCGTACCGCCGACGGTCTTTTGGTAGTAGTCTGTTACTGGCGGAACCCAAACCCAGTCGGCAGCCTCGAAATCGACTTGCGTCGGGTGTAGGTCTGGCATGGCGATCGTAAGTCATTGATTTAGCGCGATTGGCGGGTGGCCGTAGGCAGCCAGAATCGGGTTTTCGTGACAATCGGCCGGTGCAGGGCCGGATTTTGTCACAACGGCGGCATCCAGCAGTGGTGGGTGGGAACGCTCCGCACCGCGAGATGCGGTAGGATGCCGCGCCGACAACCCAACATCAGACCCAACATCAGGAGCGTTCCCATGCCAGTGTCGCAGTCTCTCATCGCCTCGTCCATCGACCTTTTGGGCCTGCCTGCCGAAGTCGCCGAAGCGGTCGCCCAGGTGGTGGAGTTCTGTCGCGAACAGGCTGGGTCTGACCCGTCTGCCGAGACGTTCGAAACGGTTGAGACGGGGCTGCGGGACGCCATGAACGGCTTGGGTTGCAAGCTCCTTGGGGCCTTCGCCGAGAGCCGCGACGACGGTGCGAGCCGGATCGAGCGCGACGGACAGAGCTGGGTCCGGGTGGCGGCGACGCCGAAGACGATCATGACGACGCTCGGTCCCGTGACCTATCGGCGTGCGCGCTATCGCAGCGGCGCGAGCAGCACGTCGCTGGTGCCGGTGGACGAGAGCCTGGGCCTCATCGACGACTACCTGACGCGGCCGGCGGCGCAGCTCGGGCTGATGATGATGGGCCACTGTACGCCGCGTGAAGCGGAGGAGTTCTTCGCGAAAATGGGCGGAATGACGCCGTCGGTGAGCACGCTGCAGCGCCTGGCCCTGAGCATGCATGAGCACTGGGAGAGCGTCGCCCCGGAGACGCTGGCCAGCATCCGTGAAACCCAGGGCATACCGCCCGATGCGGTCACCGCGTCCGTCTCCCTTGACGGCGTCATGGTGGCGCTGCGGGCCGGCGAGGACGGCCGTGCCGAGGCGTGCTGGCGCGAGGCCTCTTGCGGCACGGTCTCCTTCCACGACGCCGAGGGCCAACGGCTGAAGACCCTCTATCTCGGCCGTATGCCCGAGAGCGGCAAGGCCGCGCTGAAAGCGCAACTTGCAAGCGAGGTCGCCCATATCCGCCGTGTGAGCCCGAAGATCAGGATCGGCGCCGTCGCCGACGGGGCCGCCGACAACTGGACCTTCCTCGAAAGCCTCTCGCCCGAGACCGAGGTCATCGACTTCTGGCACGCTTGCGAGCATCTCCGCGTGGCCTCTGACCATGCGGTGGCGCGCCACTGGTTCGAGAAGCACCGCGAAATCCTGCGCCACGACCCCCGCGGCGTCGACAAGGTGATCCGGGCACTGCGCTACCTCCTGGACAGGGCAAAGGGGGACCCGGCCGAGATCGAGCGCGAGCTGGCCTTCTTCCGAAAGCACCGCCATCGGATGCGCTACCACGCCCTGAAGGAAGAGGGCATCGCCATCGGCTCGGGTGTGGTCGAGGCGGCCTGCAAGACCCTCGTCGCGCAGCGCTTGAAACGCTCGGGCATGCGCTGGCGGATCGACGGCGGGCAGGCGGTTCTGACCTTCCGCGCCCTGATCAAATCCGGCCTCTTCGACCGGGCATGGGATGCGCTCATGGACGCCCGATCCGGACCAGCTAACGACAACATCAGCCCAACCGAAGTCCTGGCACTCGCTACTTGACCAAAATGAACCAGCCCATATCCTTTAGCGCCATCACGACTGGCATATCGCCATACGAGAATCACACCCCTTGCGTCTTCTGTCCGTCGATAACGTAGACGACGCTATACCCCGCCGCGCCGTCGTGTATGACCGACTCCAGATAGGCCTCTTCGTAAGCGGTATCGGGCCCCCATACTTCCAGCGGATCTGATTTCGGGGCTGACTCTCCGCCTTGACCACGAGCCACACAGGAGAGATCGCGATGACAGATTCGATTTTGGCATCTGGCGACGGTGTCGCTGTTGCTTCGGTTGAGATCCCAGCTTCTGAGGGAGCCGCCCCGGCTCCGTCTGAGCCGGCCCCCATGCGACGCTGGCCGGACGATGAGAAGGCGCGGATTGTCTCGGAGAGCTTTGAGCCGGGCTCTTCGGTTGCGGCGGTCGCGCGCCGCCATGGCGTCAGCGATACGACCCTGACCAAGTGGCGGCGGCGCGCGCGGGAGGGAACTCTTCCGGGCGCTCGGATTGGTGGCTCTGCACCGCCATTTGTTCCCGTGGTGGTTGATAGCGTGACGTCCGAGCGGACGGTGGCGATCGAGGCGCTAGGCGTGGTCGTTCGCCTTCCGGTGGAGAGCGCGGTCGATCGGATTGTTGCGGTGGCCTCGGGCCTGGGCCGGGCGTCGTCATGATCGCGGCCCCCTCGCTTCGCATCGTGTTGGCGACGCGGCCGGTTGATTTTCGTCGCGGCCACGACGCGCTTGCGGCGACGGCGGCGGGGGAGCTGGACCTCGATATCTATTCCGGGGTGATCGTGATCTTCCGCTCGCGCCGCGGCGACAGGCTCAAGCTCCTTGCGTGGGACGGCAGCGGTCTGGTGATGACCTACAAGCGTCTGGAGCAGGGCCGCTTCGCCTGGCCTCGGATCGAGGATGGTGTGATGCGCCTTACGAAGGGCCAGTTCGAGGCCCTCTTCGAGGGTCTGGACTGGCGCCGGGTGAAGGCCCGCCCGGTTCGCCGCCCGCTGGCGGCGGAGTGAGGCGGCACGCAGGCGGGGCCGCAGATTTCGGTCGCGGTCCCGCCTGCACTTTTCCCTGGTCATGCATTGGCGAATCGGATTAAGGGGTGGCCCATGCCGAAGGTCACGCCCTCACCCCTCAGCAGCGCCGGTTCGCCGTCGCCTGCGGTGGTTTCGGCGGCGCTGGCGGCCCTGCATGCGGAGCTTGACGACGAGCGCGCGGCGCGCCGGGCGACGGAAGCAGCCCTATGCGAAGCGGAGCAGGCACGCGGCGCGGCGGAGGCGGCGAGGCAGACGGCGGAAGCGCGGGCGGCACGGCTGGAGGCCGAGAACGCGCAGAGCGCGGAGCAGATCAGCCGGCTTGAGCATCTCAACAAGGAGCTCAGGAAGGCGCTGTTCGGTCCGCGCTCCGAGAAGCTCGGCGAGGACGAGCGCCAGCTTACGTTCGAGGAGTTTTGGGCGGCGATCGCTGAAGCCGGCGGTCGGCCCGAGGCAGATGACCAGGAGCAGGACGAGGGGGCTGGCGGCAAGCGCCGGCGGCGCTCTTCCCGGGGGTCGCGCAGCGGGGTGCGCTTCGGGCCCCAGGTCGACCGGCGCGAGGAGGTGATCGAGCCGGACACGATCATGTGCCCCTGCGGCTGCGGCGAGATGACGAAGATCGGCGAGGACCGCAGCGAGCGGCTGGACTATGAGCCGGCGAAGTTCACCGTCATCGAGACCGTGCGCCCCCGCTACGCCTGCAACAAGTGCAAGGGGGGCGGGGTGGTGCAGTCGCCGGCGCCGGCCGCTCTGGTCGAGGGCGGCCTTCCCACCGAGGCTCTTCTGGCGCAGGTGCTGATCGCGAAGTACGGCGATCATTGCCCGCTCTATCGCCAGTCGCAGATCTACGAGCGCTCGGGGATCGAGGTTCACCGTGCGACGCTGGCGACGTGGGTGGGCCAGGCGTCGTTTCACCTGCGCCCCGTGGTCGCTTGCCTGGAGGATGAGCTGAAGAAGTCGGATCACCTGGGTCTGGACGAGACCACGATCCGCGTTCTCGACCCGGGCCGGGGCAAGACGAAGACGGGCTACATGTGGACCCTTGTGCGTGACGAGCGCCACTGGAGCGGCACGGACCCGCCGGGCGTCGTCTATCGCTATGCGCCCGGCCGCGGCGGCAAGTATGGCGCCGAGCTTATGGAGGGCTTTTCGGGGACGGTGCAGCTCGACGGCTACTCGGGCCACAACATCCTGGCGCGGCCGGACCGGGCGGAAGGCCCTGTGACGCGGGCCCTCTGTTGGGCGCATGTAAGACGGAAGCTGAAAGAGGTATACGACTCGAGCGCATCGCCGATCGCGCTGGCCGGTCTGAATCGGATCGCGAAGCTCTATGCGATCGAGAAGAAGATCCGGGGCAAGCCGCCGGCGGAGCGCCGCGCGATCCGTTGGGAGGAGTCGGCGCCGATCGTGAACACCTTCGGTGTCTGGCTCGACGAGCAGCGCTCGCGCGTCTCACCGCGCTCGCGTCTCGGCGAGAAGCTGACCTATATCGCCAACCAGTGGGACGGGCTGCTGGAGTTCCTGCACGACGGTCGTGTCGAGATCGACTCGAACCTGGTGGAAAACCGAATCCGGCCGCTGAAGCTCACCGCCAAGAACGCGCTCTTCGCCGGCAACGACGAGGGTGCGCAAGCCTGGGCCCGCATCGCCTCGCTGATCGAGACCTGCAAGATGAACGGCGTCGAGCCCTACGCCTGGATGCGGAGCACGCTCGAGAAGATCGCCAAGGGCCACCCGCAGTCGGGCATCCAGGAGCTTCTGCCGTGGAACTTCCAGCCCGAGGCAAAATGACTCGCGCGCTCACGGCGCTCCTCAAGAAATCCCCGTCGTAGTCAAGCCAGATTCCGGTATGGGGTCTGCGTACCGCTTACCCCAAGTTGGCACTTTTTCCGACCAGCCGAGCCTGTTCGAGCTAGTTTTGCGGCGCTGAACCACTAGATGTTGGGGTTGGAGGACACCTGAGACCCACATTTGCCATTCGTGGTCCTGGAAGCCAATTGTGGGGCCAGGACTTTGGAGTTGAGTCGATATCCCTCTTGCCAGATGCCGCGAACGCCGTGTATGCGAAACAGGCATCGCAGAAACGGCGCCGCCATGTACATCAAGGCAACCAGGACACACACCGACAAGGCCGGCCAGCCGGTCCGAAGCCATCGCCTCGTGCTCGCCCAGCGCGTCGGCGACAAGGTGCGCCACAGGACGCTGCTCAATCTCGGCACCGACTATCCGGTGCCGCGCGAGAAGTGGAAGGCCGTCACCGAACTCGCCGAGGCGCTGCTTCACGGCAAGCCGCCGCTGTTCGAGGGCGAGGCGGATGTGCGGGCCGCAGCCGAGGACATCGTCGCCAAGCTCAGGGCCAGGGGGTTCCGCGTCGAGGCGATGCAGGAAGAGGCGCGCAAGCCCGACATCGCCACCGTCGACCTCGATACCCTGGAGCACGAGAACCCGCGCACGGTCGGCTGCGAGCGCCTGTGCCTCAAGGCCCTCGACGCCCTCGGCTTCGCCGAAATCCTCCACGGCCTCGACATCAAGGGCCGCGACGGGCGCATCGCCAGCGCGCTGATCGTCGCCAGGATGGTCCATCCCGCCAGCGAGCGTGATACCAGCCGCTGGCTCCGCCACGACAGCGCGGCCGCCGAGCTCCTGGGCCTGGAGGGCGACCGCAAGGCGCTGCGGCGCAAGACGCTCTACCGCATCGGCGACCTGCTCTGGCGCCACCGCGCCGCCATCCAGCGGGAGCTGTTCAACCGTGAGCGCGCACTGCTCGACCTGCCCGAGACGATCGCCTTCTACGATCTCACCAACGTCCACTACCACGGCCACACGGGCGGCGAGCTTCCCAGGTTCGGGCGCTCCAAGCAGAAGCGCGACGACTGTCCCCTCATCACGCTGGCGCTGGCGCTCGACGGCGCGGGCTTCCCGCGCAGTTGCGAGATCCTGCCGGGCAACGTGAGCGAGCCGGGCACGCTGCACGAGGCGCTGGCGCGGCTCGAGGCGGTGTGCGGCGGCACGGCGCCGAAGCCCACGGTGGTCATGGACGCGGGCATCGCCACCGAGAAAAACATCGCGTGGCTGGGCGAGCAGGGCTACGACTGGATCGCGGTCAGCCGCGGTGCCAGGCCTGCGCCGCCCGAGGGCGGACCCGAGGCCCTGCTGATCACCAGCGCGCGCCACGAGGTGCGGGCCTGGCGGCTTGCCAGCGAGGACGGCGAGGCGCGGCTCTACGTCGTCAGCGAGGGCAAGAAGAAGGCCGAGAACGCGATCATCGGCCTGAGGCGGAACCGCTTCGAGGCGGCGCTGGAAAGGCTCCACGGCGGCCTCCCGGTCAAGGGCCGCCTCAAGCGCTACGACAAGGTGCTGGAGAGCATAGGCCACCTCAAGCAGCGCTTCTCCGCCGTCGCCAGGCACTACGAGATCACGGTCGAGAGGGCGAAAACCGGCCCCAATGCCACCGCCGTGCGCTTCAAGCGCAGGCCGCGATACGACGAGGCCGATGAGGGCGCCGGTGCCTATGTGCTGCGCACCAGCCACGTCGACTGGGACATCGAGACGGTCCTGCGGACGTACTGGCGGATCACGGATATCGAGGCGACATTCCGGAGCCTGAAATCCGAGCTCGGCCTTCGCCCGATCTGGCACCAGCTCGACCGGCGCATCGCGGCCCACCTGCTGATCGCCGTGCTGGCCTACCACGCCGTGCATCTGATCCGTACCCGGCTGGCCGCGCGCGGCATCCACAAGTGCTGGGCGTCGATCCGCGAGAGCATGCGGACCTGGGTGCGGATCACCACGCGCCTGCGCCAGACCGACGGCACCTTGATCGTCAACCGCCAGGACACGCGCCCGGCCGCCGAGGTTGCCGCAATCTCCTCGGCGGCGGGCGTGGACCCCGCCATCCACCGCACGAGGACCCGTCTGATGAGCTGACAGAATCTCACAAAATGTGGGGCCATGTTGGAATCGACCGAGAAAAATATCGCGTTGAATCAAACCAATAGGGAACACAGGCAGCGGAAAAGTGCCAACTTGGGTTACGCCTCTTCGTCGTCCTCCAGCAACACGACGCCTGCCTGGCCCATGTCGTCCGACGTGATCTTGACGGGCGCCGTTACAGGCGCAAACGCCGTCTCGGCGGCATCCAAATTCTCCAGCGAATCCGTCGCGCTCGAGGCAGTCGGCGAGGACAGGGGGCTGGCTTCCAACCCGTGCCCGTATTCGGTCACCATTCCGTCGCCGTCGCCCGGCATCATTCCATCGCCATCACCAGGCGTCATGCCGTCGCCGTCACCGGGCATCATGTCATCGCCGTCGGTGGCCGGGCCGCCACCCCCGCATGCGGACACGGTCAGCACCAACGCTGCCACCGCCACAAGCGGTAAATTCCTGATTTTTGTAGTCATGGATTTCAGGGCCTCCCTCCCGAACGCGCTTCAAAGAGGCCCCGTAAAGAGGCCCCGTAAAGAGGCCCCGTAAAGAGGCCCCGTGAAGAGGCCCCGTGAAGAGAACGGCCACAGGCTACCACATCTGACCAATGTCGTCATCCTGCGCGAGATTCCTGCCAGGGCGGATTTGTACTTCGGCTTTAGAACGAAGCCGCTACGCGGAGTTAGCGGCGTAGAGTTCATTCATTTCCGAGGCGTCGCGGGTGCCGTTTGCCCTGTGCGTTCGCTTCCCGGTTGCGTCAGTGGCGCTCCGCCCGTCGAGTGGCGGATCCCCAGCAGCCTCCCGATCACCAGTGGTTAGCATCGACCCCTGCGACGGACCGTCGCCGGATCGGTCCGGCGGCGCGCCGTCGCGATCCAGGGAGATCGATAATGACCGGGACCGCGTGCGACACGAACACCGTCACCCCTCTTCGCCAGCGCATGGAGGAGCAGCTCCGCATCGCCAATCTGGCCGCGAGCACGTCCAAGGCCTACATCTGCGAGATCAAGAACCTGGCCAGGTACTACGACGCCTCGCCGGACGAGCTCGACGCCGAGCAGGTGCGCCAGTGGTACCTGGGGCGGATCGACAAGGGGCTCAGTCCGGGCACGACCAACGTCTCCTTCGCCGCGCTGAACTTCCTCTACATCGACACACTCGGCTGGCCTGACCACGTCGCCGGCCTGCGCTCCCGCAAGAAGCCCGGCAAGCTGCCGCGCTACATGTCGGAGCAGGAGGTCGAGCACCTCATCCTTGCGACGCCCGACCTCCGCCACCGTGCTGCCATTGTCACCGGCTATGGCGGCGGGCTCCGCATCTCCGAGACCTTGGCCATCAAGGTCGGCGACATCCTGTCGGAGAAGAAGCTGCTGCACATCCCCTCCGGCAAAGGCGGCACCGAGAGAATGGCACCGTTGCCGGACAGCGTCATCCACTACTTGCGCGCCTACTACAGGAACATCTGGCCGCGTCCGACGAGCTGGCTCTTCTACGGCGTCTCGCTCGACAGGCCCATCGCAACGGAGACCTTGCAGGCCGCCTTCAGGAGGGCGCGCGACATTGCCGAGCTCGACCGCAGCTACACCTTCCATTGCCTGCGCCATTCGGCGGCGACCCATCTCCTCGAGCGCGGCGGCGATATCGAGGTGATCCGGGACATGCTCGGCCATCGAAGCGCGAACACGACCCGTCACTACGCCCGCGTCACCGGCAAGATGTTCGAGGGCCTCGACCACCCGATCTCAGGCTTCGCAGCGTTGCGCAACTGACGGCGCGTGGAGGCCGAACGCGCGGGCGTGGCGGAGATCCTCCGCCGCGCCGGCGCCGCTTTCCGTGAGCGCCACAAAGGGCGCATCGACGCCGCCCGGCTCAAGGTCATGGGCGCCATCGAGGCGTGCCGCACCGCCGTGCTCGGCGGCCACATGTACGCCTGCGAGGGCTGCGGGCGCGAGCATCCGCTCTTCAGATACCATGAGCGGGTGGCACCGAATCGAGTCTGACGGCTAAAGAAACTCGGAGAGAAGGCCAGCACCTTCTCTCCGAGAGAGATCGTCAACAACGGAGCGGACGGATGTCGAATGGTCCAGACACGACCGCGCTGACAGGCGCAACTCATAGCACGATTTACGTTGCGGTGGAGATCAGCCTCAAATCGTGGATTGTGGGCGTGCATTGCCCGGATGCCTCGGGCGGCAGCATCAGCATCCACACACTGGCCGCTGCCGACACGGCGGCACTGTTGGATCTCGTCGGGTCGGTGCGGGAACGGGTGGCGAGGGAGTTGGGCGCCCGTCCGCGGGTAATGCTGACCTACGAGGCGGGCTACGAGGGGTTCTGGCTGGCCCGCGATATCGAGCGCCGTGACGCGGAGATCGATATCTTCATGAACGATCCGGCGAGCCTGCGGGTGAACCGGCGCGCCAAGAAGAAAAAGACCGATCGTATCGATGCGAGGAGGATGGTTCGCGCACTGAAGGCGTGGGACCAGGGCGATTCGGAGGCCATGTCCTGGGTGCGCGTGCCGGATGTGGACCGGGAGGACGCCAGGCGCCTGCTACGCGAGAGGGACACGCTGGTCAGTGAGCGCACCCGCCTCAACAATCGGATCAAGGGGCTTTTGCAGCTGCACGGCATCTTCGATCTGGCGCCGCGCAAGCCGGACTTTCTCGAACGGCTCGCGCCCGCACGGACGGGCTATGGAGCGCCGCTGCCGCCGCGGGCGCGGGCGGAGATCGAGAGGGCGTCGTCGATGCTTCGCCTGATTGAGGGCCAAATCGACACGATCGAGGCCGAGAAGAGGGCCCTGCTGAAGGCTGGCCGGAAAGCCCAGGACGCGTCCGATCGCGACGGAACGGCGATGATTGCGGCGCTCACGCGCATTCACGGCATCGGCCTCAACGACGCGACGCTGCTGGCCGGCGAGGTGTTCTATCGGGACTTCCGAAATCGGCGCGAGCTGGGCAGTTGGGCCGGGTTGACGTCGGTGCCGTGGGCGAGCGGAGATGTTGACCACGATCTCGGCATCAGCAAGGCCGGCCCCTCGCATGTCAGGAAACACATGATCCAGATGGCCTGGCGCTGGCTGAAACTGCAACCGGAAAGCGCGATCACAAAGTGGTTCCATGCCTACGTTGCCAGGGACGCCGGTGGCGGGAGGGACCGGCGAGCGAGGAAGCGAGCGATCGTGGGGGTCGCGCGCAAGCTGCTGATCGCGCTGTGGCGCTATGCCACCCAGGGACTGGTGCCCGAGGGCGCCATCGTCTCCTGACGGCGTTGGCCGAACGAGAAGGAGAGAGCAGGAGGTTCCGACGTGGTCGGACGCGACCGCGGAGGATGCCGGGCAAGGCGTGTGACCGGGCAAGAGTTGGGTCGCCGAATGGCACCGTTCTACAGATGGGTCCCGTCTCCCGGAACGTCGTCACCGCCTGGATGCGGTATTGGGGTCGCGGAGCCGGCGAGAGCCGGAGTTCCGAACCGGATAAGAGCTGAGCAGCGTGACAAGCTGCTGCGTGGAAAAGACGTTCTGCCTGGACATCGGCCGCGGATGCGAATGGGGAGATCACGAATGCCATTCACGTAGATGAAGTCGGGCCTTGCAGAGAGAGCTCATAAGTACTCCTGCCGCAACCGCCACTGCCCGACCTGCCAGGGTCTCGCCGCCAACCTCTGGAGCGAGGCCCGCGCCGGGGACATCCTGCCGGTGCCCTACTTCCATGTGGTCTTCACCCTGCCCAAGGAGGTCGCCGCCATTGCCTTCTGCAACCGAAGGGTGGTGTTCGACATCCTCTTCCGGGCCGTCGCCGAGACCCTGCGCACCATCGCCGCCGATCCCCACCACGGTGGCATGCGCATCGGCGGCACAGCGGTCCTCCATACCTGGGATCAGAAGCTCCGCTTCCACCCGCACCTGCACGTGGTCGTGCCCAACGCGGGCTTCGACGTAGACAGCGGCGAGTGGAAGACGGGGAGCACCACCTTCCTCGCCCCCGTCAAGGTCCTCGGCAGCCTGTTCCGCCGCCTCTTCCTCGAGGAGCTCGCCCGCGCCCACGGCCGGGGGGACCTGGAGTTCCACGGCACCCTCGCCCACCTCGCCAATCCCGGCGAGTTCCACGCCACGCTTGCCGCCGCCCGGGCCAGGGACTGGGTGGTCTACGCCAAGCGGCCCTTCCGCGGGCCTGAGCAGGTCTTCCGGTACCTGTCGCACTACACTCACAGAATCGCCATCTCCGACAGCTGCATCGTCTCCTTCGACGGCGAGACGGTCTCCTTCCGCCACCGCAAGCCGAAGGCGCCGGGGCAGAGAAAGCCGCGCTACGGCATCGCCACCGTGAGCGCAGACGAGTTCATCCGCCGCTTCCTGATGCACGTCCTGCCGGACGGCATGCACCGCATCCGCTACTTCGGCATTCTCGCCAACGGCTGTCGCGCCAGCACGCTGGAGAGAGCACGCCAGACTCTCGGCGCCCTCGGCTGCGCCGTCCCCGAGGAAAGCGTGGGCGGCGCTCGGGCCGAGCCCGACGAAGAGACCGTGATCGACACCGCGCCCGTGGCCTGCCCCCACTGCGGCGGCGTCATGCGCCTCGTCCGCGAAATCCGCCGCCGCCATGAGCCCCGCTCGACGCGCGGTCCGCCGGCCGTGCCGCCGACCCACAGGGGGAAACCGTGAGACGCCCGCTCGCTTCGGCCCCGCGCAACGGCGCCAAAGCGCCGACGCACGACCGAACCTGTCTCCGCTTGGGCCGGGCTGACAGCCCTCGGCTCACACCCCGCTCAGTCCTCGCAGCGTGCGCCCGCATGCCTGCCGAAAGGCCGGCGCGAGCGTCGATCTCATGCGCAACTCTGCTGCCGGTGGATGCCGCCTGACGCTGACATCAGCGCACTTTCCACATAGCTCAACTTCGCCTCTCGTGGCCCGCGCCTCCGTTCAAAAGGGTTGGGCAGGCTCTCGAGAGAGAGCCTGCCCAACCCTTAACCCTTGGCTAGGCCCTCCAGCGAGTTGCCTGAAATAGTGAACTTGCTCCCCGTGTCCTGATATGAGTGCCGCGAGGCAGCCGTGGGGACTGGCAAGCTGTGGCAGCTCTATCGGAGGTGGTGGTCGACATCGTGGCGGCGGAGGACGAGGCCCGCTTCCGCGACTTGATGCAGACACACCACTACCTCGGCGCGGTGCCGGGGATGGGCGAGACCGTGCGCTATGTCGCGCACCATCGGGGGCGATGGCTGGCGTTGGCGGTCTTCTCGGCACCGGCGCTGAAGTGCGGTGCGCGCGATCGCTGGATTGGCTGGGACCGCGGCCTTCAGTTCGGTCGTCTTCACCTGGTCACCAACAACTCGCGCTTCCTGATCCTGCCCGGCGGTGAGCGCAATCTCGGCTCGCGGGTGCTGTCTTTGTGCACGCGCCGTCTGGTGAGGGATTGGCCGATCCGCTTCGGTCACGACGTGCTGCTGGCGGAGACGTTCGTGGACCCGGCGCTCTTCCGGGGTACGGTCTACCGCGCGGCCAACTGGATCGAGGTCGGGCGCACCCGCGGCTTCGCTCGCGGCGGGGCCGGCTACAGCGAGCACGCACGGCCCAAGCGCGTGTTCCTTCTTCCCCTGTCCCGCACCGCGCGGGCCCGGCTGCGGGCCGACGATCTCGACCCCCGTCTGCGACATGGAGTGCCGAAGATGACGCTCACCGCCGCACAGATGCGATCCCTCCCCGAGTTCTTCCAGGGCATCGACGATCCCCGCCGCCGCCAGGGCCGGCGCCATGCGCTGCCCACGGTACTGGCGCTCGCCGCCGCCGCGACGTTCTGTGGCATGCGCGGCTACAAGGCGATCAGCGAATGGGTCGACGACCTCAGTCCCAGGGTGCTGCAGCGCTTCCGCGTGCGCCGCCGCGACGGCCGGTACCGCCCGCCCAGCCTGTCGGCGATGCGCAGCCTGCTGATCCGCGTCGATCCGGTCCAGCTCGACGCCGCGCTCAGGGCCTGGCACGAGGCCCACGGCTCGGGCGACAGCGCGCTGGCCATCGACGGCAAGACCATCCGCGGCGCCATCGATGACGATGGCACGCAGGCTCATGTGCTCGGCATCATAGGCCACGACACCAAGGCGCCCTGGGGTCAAAAAAGTCGGCATGAGGCCCGACGCCGACGAAGGGGAGAAGCGCACCAACGAGATCGGCACCATCATCCCCCTGCCCGGACTTGATCCGGGTATCGAGACGGTGCCCGACATCGCGGGCCGCACCGTCACCGCCGATGCTCTGCTCACCCAGCGCGCGCTGGCCTCCTATCTGCGCGACCGCGGCGCCGACTATCTGTTCACCGTCAAGGGCAACCAGCCCACCTTGCTCGACGACATCCGGCTCACTCTCGACGAGGCCATCGCAGGCCGCGCGCCGGACTTCGCGGACGAGAGCCCCAAGCCCGAGCACGGCCGCCGCGAGCGGCGCTCCATCTGGGTCTCCAGCGAGCTCAACGACTACCTCAACTTCCCCGGCGTCGGACAGATCTTCGCCGTGCGGCGCGAAACCCGGCACGTCAAATCCGGCAAGAGATCCTATGAGGCGACTCGAAGACCGGCGCTACGGTGCCGTTCTGACCAATCCTCATAAGGAGACACGATATGTCCTCATTGAACGAGACCGCTGCGCCGGCCGAGGCGGAGCATGACACGCTGTACGTGGCGATTGAGGTCAGCCGGAAGAGCTGGGTGGTTGGGGTCAAGAGCCCGACCAGCGAAAAGATCGGCCTGCACTCGCTCGGGCCGGCGGACACGGAAGGCCTCAGGGATCTGATCGAGAAGCAGCGGGCCAAGGCTGAACGGGCTCTCGACCGAGAGGTGCGCGTTCTGTGCTGCTACGAGGCGGGCTACGAGGGCTTCTGGCTGGAGCGCTGGCTGGACCGGGAGATGTCCATCGAGACGGTGGTGCTCGATCCGGCGAGCCTGTTGGTGAACCGGAAGGCGAAGCAGCGCAAGACGGATCGGATCGACGCGAAGAAGATGGTACGTGCGCTGCTCGCGCACGACCGGGGCGATGCTGCGGTGCTGAGCCAGGTGCGGGTTCCGAGCGTCGAGGAGGAGGATCGCAAGCGGCTGCTTCGCGAGCGCCGGCGCCTGGTGAAGGAGCGGACCTCGCTGACCAACTCGATCAAGGGGCTGCTGAAGCTGCACGGCATCTTCGACCTGGACCCCCGCGCCAAAGGGTTCGAGGAGACGTTCGCGGACACGGTGACCGCATATGGATCGCCGTTCCCGCCGCGGGCTCGCCAGGAGATCCTTCGGCTTGTGGAGCGGCTGTCGCTCGTGCAGCGGCAGATCGCGGAAGTCGAGGCGGAGCGAGATGCGGTTGCCCGCCAGGGCGAGGCTATCCCGGCGCCGGTCGCCCCGGAGGGAAGCCAGGAGAAGGCGGCGGCCAAGATCGCGACGTTGACCCAGCTGAAGGGGATCGGCGCGAACGACGCGACGCTGCTTGAGCACGAGATCTTCTACCGCGACTTCCACAACCGCCGTGAGCTTGCGAGCTGGGTCGGGTTGACGCCGACCCCATGGGCAAGCGGGGACGTGCAACGCGATCAGGGGATCGGCCGCGACGGTCCGGCCTGGATCCGTGCCCTCCTCATCCAAATGGCGTGGCGCTGGTTGCGCCATCAACCCGACAGCGTGCTCAGCAAGTGGTTCGAGGAACGCACCGCCGGAGCTCGGGGCCGCATTCGCCGAGTGATGATCGTGGCGCTCGCCCGCAAGCTGCTCATCGCGCTGTGGCGGTTCTCCGGGACCGGTCTCGTGCCGACGGGCGCCAAGCTCGCCTGACACCGAGACCGCACTGTTCCAGCCCGGCCGGACGCGGCAGGCGCTGGGCCGGGTGGCGTGTGGCCGGGTTGCTCGCGGGCTGAAATACGCCGGGCAAGAGATGGGTCCCGCCTCCGGAACGCTGCGCCCGCAGCAAGCGGGATTGGGGGACGGATTCGGCACACCCTTGCCGACAACCGCCCGGATAAAAGGTGGGTATGCGTACTTGAGGCGCGACCGATGCAAGAAGCGTTTCGACCCGGCGAAAGCTGCCGAAGATACTGCCAACCCAGGGAGGGCTCCACATGAGGTAGACAGAGGCTTCGTTCCTTGACTTCCACAGCCTCATAAAAGGAGCTGCGAGACGGCTTACGGCGTCACCAGCCTGACCCCGCAGGCCGCATCGCCGGAACGCCTGCTCACCCTCAATCGCGGGCACTGGACCATCGAGGCGGCCCAGCAGCTTTTGGACGCGTCACCGAGGCTTCATGAGGACAATGTTCGGCGCAATGTTGGGGATTTTCTCGGCTCCTTCGATGTCGACTACACCCTCTCGTACCCCACTCCTGGTGGTCCGGCTGACCTCTACCTTCAACGCCGGCGCACGATCATCGAAACGAAAGCTCGCGGACTGGCGCGCGATCCCCACGCACCGCAGGCCCGGGAAAACAACGAATCGCCGCTGCAACAGCTTGAGCGCTATGTCCTGAGCGAACTGCGTCGTGACAAGGAGATGTTCGCGTTCGACGAACGTGCCGAGCGCCCGTGGGTGGGCATTCTGACAGACGGGCGTGTATGGCATGCCTGGGTTTACGACAACGAGCGCGAAACGCGCGCCCGAACACTCCTCGAAGGGTTCGTGCCAAGGGGCGCCGAGGACCTTATTCATCGCATCAGTCCCCTCGTCGGCGGTGACCCGATAGGAAAACCATGGGTTCCCTCGGACCCGCGGCCCCTCTTCGAGCCCGCACACGACGAGCTCCAGGCGATTTATTCGGAACTGGGAGGCGCGTATCTCGCGGAAACACGGACGAAGAGAGACCTGTGGCTCGATATGCTCCGAACCGCAAGCATGGAGCCGGAAAACGAGGCGGCGCGAGACCGTCTCTTCGTCACTCATTCGTTTCTGGTGGCTCTCGCCCGGGGCGTGGTGCAGACACTGGCCGAGCCGAACGATGCTCCGAATCCCTCGGACGTGCTGGTAGACGGAATTGTCGCCTGGATTCTTGCAACGACCCGTGGTCGCACGTGGGCAGCAAGACTCATGGAGCAGGTCCACGGCTATGAATGGCGCCGGCGGCGGGGAGACGTCCTTCGGCCGCTTTACGAACGTTTCGTCGGCGAACGCGACCGTAAGGTCTTTGGGGAATATTACACACCGGATTGGTTGGCCGGTCTGATCGTCGAGGAGTTGCTCGACGAGGCTTGGTGCGATCGCGCCATTGCGGCAGCGATCGCGGATGAGCGGAACCAGGGGCGATTGGAGGGCATCGGGTTCCTCGATCCTGCATGTGGCTCCGGGACGATTCTCTACTACGCCGCGCAGCGCCTGCTCGGCACACCGTCCCTTGAAGGCCATACAGCCGCGAGACGCGCCGCGGTTGTCGCGAGACTGATAAACGGTATCGACGTTCATCCGGTAGCTGCGGAAATATCCCGGGCCACTTTACTCCGCGCCCTTCCTGCAGAACCTCCAGGAGGGAAAGCGGGAATCCGGATCTACGAGGGGGACTCGCTGCTCGTCAATGCGGACGACGAGACGTCGCTCTTCCGTCCCCTGAACGGGGAAATCCGGATTGTGACCCCGCAAGGGCGCGAACTGCTGCTACCGCGATCGTTCGTCGACTTGCCGACCTTCACCGACGACCTGCGTCGGCTTATCGAGGAAGCCAGCATGGGCCGGCCATTGTCGGCCGACATCGGCAATTCGGTTCCAGAGGACGACCGGGCCGCAGTAGAGGCGTGCCACGCCGCATTCATCGAGATCGTCGCCAAGGAAGGGAACTCCGTGTGGACTTGGTACATCGCCAACACCACCGGCCCGGTCCGCTTGTCCGACCAAAAGGTCGACCGTATCGTCGCCAACCCTCCATGGGTTTCCATGGCGGATATCCAGGCCGAAGTGCGCAAGCGAGATCTAGAGCAATTTGCCGACAGGGACCTCGATCTCTGGACCGGCGGGAGGAATGCGCCGCACTTCGACATCGCCCAGCTCTTCATCAAACGTGCGCGGCAGCTGTATCTCGCAAGCCCGGACCATGACCCGGCGGCCTGGATTGTTAAGAAGTCCGCCTTGCGGGCGGAAAGCTGGGCCAGATTTCGCGAATGGCACGAACCGATCCTGGCGCAATCGCTCGATCTTGAGGCCGTACGACCGTTCGGAGGGGGCGATGCCCGCCGATGCTGTGTCCTGTTCGAGCGAAGACCGTCGGCTTCGCTCGCACCCGGTAACGTGGCTCGCGCGCTCTGGGCCTACTGTCCCGACCGCAGACCCGAGGCGCACACGTCTCTCGATCAAGCAAGAAATATCCTCGTATTCGAAGGTTCGCCTGCGCCGCTACCGCGTCAGGCATCCGGCTATGTCAACAAGCAACTCCGAACTCCGTTTCGGCAAGGGGCGTCGGTGAGCCCCAGGGTGCTTCTTGTCGTCGGCGAGATCGCCGACGGGCCACGGAATGAAGAAATAACGGTGACTACCGTACCTTCGAGACAGGAGCCTTGGACGGAACTTGAGCCGCAGACCGGTGTCGTTCCCGCACGCTGGGCTCGGGAGCTGCTGACCTCGAAGGAGATGTTCGCGTTTGCAATCCTTCCAGAGTTGCCGCGCGCGATCATCCCGACGGACGCCGACGGGCAACTGGAAGAGGCTCCCGAACGCTTCTCTCCTTTCTGGCGGGTTCTGGATGCCGCCTATGACGAGTTCCGCGGACGCGGCCGCAATACCCCGGAAAGGCTGATTGCGCAGCTTGACCACAACGGCAAGCTCTCCGGGCAGTTAGCCCGCGCGGGCACACGGCGAACCCTCGTCCTGTATCCGAAGTCGGGAGACATCATGCGGGGAGCTCGGAGCCAAGCGAGGTCGTTTGTCGTTGACGACACCCTCTACTACTTCAACGCAGCCAGCGCCGGAGAAGCTGGATATCTGACCGCACTCCTGAATGCTCCTTGCCTGTCGCGGGCATTCCAGGAATCTCGAACGAGCGGCCGGGACTTCCATCAACATCCCTGGCGCACGATCCCGATCCCCCGCTACGATGCCACCGACGAGGTGCATCGCGACCTGGCGCGTCTGTGCAATCGAGCTGAGCGGGCCGCTAGGACTTGGCTCTCCCGGCAAACCGCTCGATATGGTCAGGTCGCCGCATCGAGTCGGATTCGCTCGCTGCTGGACGAGCAGGGCGTTTTTGCCGCCATAGACCGGGCCGCGGCAGTCATCCTGCCAGAACATGCGAATCCCCGATGATGGTCTACGATTACCAGCCATGATTGGGCCGATCAGGTGGCGCTGGACTAGCCCGCATTCCGCTTGATCGCAAAGGCGGCGCGGCTAGGGTGTCGGCGAACCTGAGGGAGGTGCTGGCATGGCGACGCTGAAGCGGGCCGACTTGAGAGACGCGGTCCACCACGAGATCGGGCTGCCGCGCAACGAGGCGGCGGCGCTTGTCGATACCGTCATCGAGGCCGTCGCCGAGCGGCTGTCCGCCGGGAAGCCGGTGAAGATCTCCGGCTTCGGCAGCTTCGCCGTGCGGGCCAAGAAGGCGCGCATGGGCCGCAACCCGAAGACCGGTGAACCGGCTGCGATATCGCCGCGCCGGGTCGTGGTGTTCCGCGCGTCGCAGAAGCTGAAGAAGTCGATCGGCAACGGGCCGGCCGGGCTCATGCCCGGGCCGTCTCTGCGGTGAAGCGGCGCCCGCGGTCTGCGAACCCCCGTGTCGGGCATCGCGGATGCCCAATGACGGGATCCCAAACCAGCCGGCGGGCGGCGGCCGAGGGGGGGGCGTCGGCGCAGCCGATCACCAAGAGCCAAGGGACGTGCATTCGGAGACGTCTTGGACGATCTTCACCCGGTCGGGCGCCAGCCGCGCGAGCGCCAGGCAGGCGAGGATCTCGGCCTCGGTCTCGTAGGCGCAGGTGCCGCGATCGATCCCGGTGTCAATTTCGATCACGGTGAAGCTCCGGTGTCTTCCTCTATCTGCGCATGCGCTAACGCGGCCGACGTATGCACGGTCGGCGCGGCCGGTCGCGCGGCGAGTGGAACGCGAAGGGACTTTCGCCTCGCGGCTACCGAGCCTGCATGCCCATGGTGTCCGCGATGGCCTTTCCGACCCTCTCGGCGGCGGCTTCGATGTCGCGGTCGCCGAGGTGGGCGTAGCGGAGCGTCATGCGCGAATTGGAGTGGCCAAGCAGCCGGGAGACGACAGGGACCGGCACGCCGTTCATCACGGCGTGGCTCGCCACGGTATGGCGCAGGTCATGAAGGCGCGCGTCCTCGATGCCGGCCTTGCGGCGGACCCGGTACCAGAGAGAGAGTTCGGACCCGCGCGGCCGCGACGGATCGCGCGGCGAAGGGAACACGAACCGGCTTTCTCCCCGCTTCTGGCGGTCCAGGATGCTCCTGGCCTGGGCGTTGAGGGGAACCTTTCTCGGCCCGGTCTTGCTGTCGGCAAGCATCAGCGCGCCGCCCTGGACCTCGGACCAGCGGAGCCCGGCGATTTCTCCCCTGCGGCATCCGGTGAGAAGCAGCAGGCGGACGATGTCGGCCTGCGGCCTGAACCGCTCTCCCCGCTTGGCCTCTTCGTCGAGGACGGCGTGAAGACGCGCGATCTCCTCGCGCGACAGGAAGCGCGTCATCGGCGGCCGGCGGTTGGGCGCGATGCCCTGCGCGGGGTTGCTGTCGAGGAGGCCGCGGGCGATGGCGAGGTTGAGTATCGAGCGAAGCAGCTTGAGCGCATTGTTGGCGTTGCCGGGCGCGGCGCAGCTGAATGCGTCGAACCAGCGCCTGACCTGCGCAGGCGTTATGCGCTCGAGCGGGGTCGCGCCGAAGGCGGGGAGGAGGCGGGTATCGAGCAGGCAGGCATAGGACTTCCCGGTCGCGGGCTTGCAGCGCCCGAAAATCGCCTCCTTCCATGGACCCTCCACGAACTCCCGGAACAGGGGGGCGGCGGGCGCCGGACGGACGGGCTTGTCCGTCTCCGGGCTTGCCCGGCGCTCATGGCACTCCCGCCGCGCCTGCTCCACGGTCCTGGTCGAGACCGGGCCGAGGGAGACGCGCCTGGAGCGCCCCCCGGCGCGCTCCAGCAGAACCCAGGTCTTTCCGCCGCTCGGACGGACCCGGACCCCGAGGCCGGGCACGCTCTTGTCCCAGACGGCATACTCCCGCGCGCGGGGGCGGAGACCTGCGACGGCGTCGTCGGTGAGCTTCCTGCGTTCCCTTGCCGGCACGGCTCAGCTCCCCAGCACGGCGCCGACGGTCTCGGCGGCCTGCCGCGTCATGGCGTCGGCCGGGTGGGCATACTTGAGGGTGGTCCCCGGATCGGCATGTCCGAGCAGTCTGCCGATGGCGAGCACGGTCTCGCCCTCGCGCAGCGCGATGCTGGCATGGGTATGGCGGAGATCGTGAAGACGGGCGTCGCCGAGATCGGCCTCCGCCCGGATGCGCCACCAGAATCTGTCCAGCCAGTGTTCGCAGTGCGCGCGTCCGGTATGCGGCGACGGAAGGTTAAGCCGAACTTCCGTTAGCATCTGATTGCCGATCTGGCCGGATTTTGCCTGTTTCCGCCCTTTCTGCGCAGTTTAGCGCCCGGTTTGGCGCGAAATTCCCGAAATGATCGCCGAAACCGCCGCGATTCGGCGCTCCAGCGCTGGATCACGCCGTCCCGGCGCATCCACCAAAACCTGAATACTAGTCAGTAGATAGTTTTCTCGTTACGATAATTGCTCCGCATTCCCAAGCCTTTCCGATATGATTGCCGCGATTCGCTAGGCAGATCGATATGCACATCGAAACCACCCGGTCCGGAAACTCCCGCTGCCACCTCCTCAGACAGTCCTACTGGCAGGACGGAAAACCCAAGAAGCGCACCCTGTGCAACCTCTCCGCCCTCCCGGAACACGCCATCGAAGCCCTCAAACGCGCCCTCAAGCGCGGACCCGCCCTCAATCCCGACAGCGCCGACGTCGAACTGCGCGCCAGCCGGGCGCACGGCGCCGTCAGCGCCGTTCTCGGCACCCTTCGCGACATCGGCCTCGACCGCGTCATCTTCCACCGGCCCGATCGCCGCAGGGCCCTCGTCATCGCCATGATCGTCGCCCGCCTGATCCGGCCCGGCGCCAAGCTGCGCGTCGAGCGCGAACTGGGAGCGGCCGGCACAACCACCCTCGCCGCCCTGCTCGGCGTCGAAGGCGTCAGCGTCGACGAACTCTACGCCGCCATGGACTGGCTGGGCGCGCGACAGGGCGCGATCGAGCGCAAGCTCGCCCGGCGCCATCTCGGAGAGGACGATCTCGTCCTCTACGACGTGTCCTCGAGCTACATGGAGGGCAACGCCTGCCCCATGGCGAAGCGCGGCTATTCGAGGGATCGCCGGGGCGACCGCCCGCAGATCGTCTACGGCCTCCTCTGCACCCGCGATGGCTGTCCGGTCTCGATCGAGGCCTTCGCCGGCAACACCGGCGACCCGATGACTCTGGCCAGCCAGGTGCGCAAGGTCCGCGACAGCTTCGGCATCCGGCGGGTGGTGTTGGTGGGGGACCGCGGCATGATCGCGCAGACCCGCATCGACCGCGACCTCGCGCCCAACGGCATCGACTGGATCACGGCGCTGCGCGCATCCTCGATCCGCAAGCTCGTCGACCGGGGGCATGTCACGCCCGGCCTGTTCGACACCTGGGGCCTCGCGCGGGTGACCACGCCGGACTATCCCGGCGAGAGGCTGATCGTCTGCTACAACCCGGTTCTGGCGGCCGAGCGCAAGCGCAACCGCGACGGGCTGCTCAATGCGACCGAGACGGACGCGCGCGATTTCGCCGCGCGCCACGCCGCCGGCGACATCGACCGCGACGAGTTGAACCGTCGGCTGGGAACCTTGCGCCGCCGCAAGATGGCCAAGCACTTCCGCTTCGAATTCGACGAGGGCAGCGGCACCTTCAGTTGCGAACGCGACCGGGCGTCGATCGACGCCGAGGCCGCCCTCGACGGTCTCTACGTCATACGCACCAACGTGGACGAGGACGAGATCGAGGACGTCGAGGCGGTCCGCGTCTACAAGAGCCTGTCACGCGTCGAGCGCGCCTTCCGCTCGCTCAAGACGGTGTCGTTGCGGATCCGCCCGATCTTCCACTGGCGCGACGACCGAGTACGGGCGCATCTTCTGATCTGCATGCTGGCTTGGTATGTCGAGTGGCACATGCGCCGCAGGCTGGCGCCGCTGCTGTTCGCCGAGGAGGACGGAGCGCCGCTGTCCGCGAACCCGGTGGCGCCGCCGGAACGCTCGGAAAAGGCCCGGCGCAAGGACAAGCGCCGAAAGACGGATGATGGACTTGCGGTGTGCGACTTCCGCGATCTCCTCGGCCATCTCGGCACGCTTGCTGCCACTGAGATCGCCACCGGAACCGACTTCGCCGTGCCCGCCCTGACCAAGCCGACCGAACTGCAGGAAAGGGCGTTCGCATTGCTCGGGCTGCGGCCCCATCCTGCGCCCGCGCTCACCGAAAAGGGGATGACCACCGCCAAACCTGTCCAGTAATCGTCGCTTCGAAACTCGCCGAAACCCCTGCCGCACAACGGTTCTTTGACTATCCCACACTGGAAGTTCGGGTTAAGGGTTGGGCAGGCTCTCTCTCGAGAGCCTGCCCAACCCTTTTGAACGAAGCCGCGGGCCACGAGAGGCGAAGTTGAGCTATGTGGAAAGTGCGCTGATGTCAGCGTCAGGCGGCATCCACCGGCAGCAGAGTTGCGCATAAAATCGACGCTCGCGCCGGTCTTTCGGCAGGCATGCGGGCGCACGCTGCGAGGACTGAGCGGGGTGTGAGCCGAGGGCTGTCAGCCCGGCTCAAGCGGAGACAGGTTCGGTCGTGCGTCGGCGCTTTGGCGCCGTTGCGCGGGGCCGAAGCGAGCGGGCGTCTCACGGTTTCCCCCTGTGGGTCGGCGGCAGCGCCGGCGGGCCGCGCGTCGAGCGGGGCTCATGGCGGCGGCGGATTTCGCGGACGAGGCGCATGACGCCGCCGCAGTGGGGGCAGGCCACGGGCGCGGTGCCGATCTCGGGCTCTTCGTCGGGCTCGGCCCGAGCGCCGTCCACGCTTCCCTCGGGGGCGGCGCAGCCGAGGGCGCCGAGAGCCTGGCGTGCTCTCTCCAGCGTGCTGGCGCGGCAGCCGTTGGCGAGGATGCCGAAGTAGCGAATGCGGTGCATGCCGTCCGGCAGGACGTGCCTCAGGAAGCGGCGGATGAACTCGTCGGCGCTCACGGTGGCGATGCCGTAGCGCGGCTTTCTCTGCCCCGGCGCCTTGGGCTTTCGGTGGCGGAAGGAGACCGTCTCGCCGTCGAAGGAGACGATGCGGCTGTCGGAGATGGCGATCCTGTGCGTGTAGTGCGAGAGGTACCGGAAGACCTGCTCAGGCCCGCGGAAGGGCCGCTTGGCGTAGACCACCCAGTCCCTGGCCCGGGCGGCGGCAAGCGTGGCGTGGAACTCGCCGGGATTGGCGAGGTGGGCGAGGGTGCCGTGGAACTCCAGGTCCCCCCGGCCGTGGGCGCGGGCGAGCTCCTCGAGGAAGAGGCGGCGGAACAGGCTGCCGAGGACCTTGACGGGGGCGAGGAAGGTGGTGCTCCCCGTCTTCCACTCGCCACTGTCTACGTCGAAGCCCGCGTTGGGCACGACCACGTGCAGGTGCGGGTGGAAGCGGAGCTTCTGATCCCAGGTATGGAGGACCGCGGTGCCGCCGATGCGCATGCCGCCGTGGCGGGGATCGGCGGCGATGGTGCGCAGGGTCTCGGCGACGGCCCGGAAGAGGATGTCGAACACCACCCTGCGGTTGCAGAAGGCAATGGCGGCAACCTCCTTGGGCAGGGTGAAGACCACATGGAAGTAGGGCACCGGCAGGATGTCCCCGGCGCGCTCCTCGCTCCAGAGGTTGGCGGCGAGACCCTGGCAGGTGGGGCAGTGGCGGTTGCGGTAGGAGTTGAAGAGCGGATGCTCGCGCCCGCAGCCCTCGCAGGCGTACATGTGGCCGCCGAGCACGGCGGTGCGGCACGCCTCGATGGCGCCCATGACCTTGAGCCGGGCGGCGTCGATGCGCCCTTTGTGGCGCTCACGGAAAGCGGCGCCGGCGCGGCGGAAGATCTCCGCCACGCCCGCGCGTTCGGCCTCCACGCGCCGTCAGTTGCGCAACGCTGCGAAGCCTGAGATCGGGTGGTCGAGGCCCTCGAACATCTTGCCGGTGACGCGGGCGTAGTGACGGGTCGTGTTCGCGCTTCGATGGCCGAGCATGTCCCGGATCACCTCGATATCGCCGCCGCGCTCGAGGAGATGGGTCGCCGCCGAATGGCGCAGGCAATGGAAGGTGTAGCTGCGGTCGAGCTCGGCAATGTCGCGCGCCCTCCTGAAGGCGGCCTGCAAGGTCTCCGTTGCGATGGGCCTGTCGAGCGAGACGCCGTAGAAGAGCCAGCTCGTCGGACGCGGCCAGATGTTCCTGTAGTAGACGCGCAAGTAGTGGATGACGATGTCCGGCAACGGTGCCATTCTCTCGGTGCCGCCTTTGCCGGAGGGGATGTGCAGCAGCTTCTTCTCCGACAGGATGTCGCCGACCTTGATGGCCAAGGTCTCGGAGATGCGGAGCCCGCCGCCATAGCCGGTGACAATGGCAGCACGGTGGCGGAGGTCGGGTGTCGCAAGGATGAGGTGCTCGACCTCCTGCTCCGACATGTAGCGCGGCAGCTTGCCGGGCTTCTTGCGGGAGCGCAGGCCGGCGACATGGTCAGGCCAGCCGAGTGTGTCGATGTAGAGGAAGTTCAGCGCGGCGAAGGAGACGTTGGTCGTGCCCGGACTGAGCCCCTTGTCGATCCGCCCCAGGTACCACTGGCGCACCTGCTCGGCGTCGAGCTCGTCCGGCGAGGCGTCGTAGTACCTGGCCAGGTTCTTGATCTCGCAGATGTAGGCCTTGGACGTGCTCGCGGCCAGATTGGCGATGCGGAGCTGCTCCTCCATGCGCTGGCGAAGAGGGGTGACGGTGTTCGTGTCGCACGCGGTCCCGGTCATTATCGATCTCCCTGGATCGCGACGGCGCGCCGCCGGACCGATCCGGCGACGGTCCGTCGCAGGGGTCGATACTAACCACTGGTGATCGGGAGGCTGCTGGGGATCCGCCACCCGACGGGCGGAGCGCCACTGACGCAACCGGGAAGCGAACGCACAGAACAAACGGCACCCGCGACGCCTCGGAAATGAATGAACTCTACGCCGCTAACTCCGCGTAGCGGCTTCGTTCAAGACCCAACGGCCGGTCCGCGCGATGCCGTCGAGGACGGCCCGCGAGGGCGCGGACAGCCAGACGGTCCTCGGTCCGGTCTTGGAGTCGCGCAGGAACAGGCGGCCCTCGCGGTAGTCGGACCAGCGCAGCGTCAGGATCTCGCTCTTGCGGCATCCGGTCAAAAGGAGCAGGCGGATCGCGGCGACCTGCCCCGGACACGCCTCGGCGTGCGCCGCGAGCGCCCGGGAGAGCCTCCGGATCTCGTCGTCCGACAGGAACCGCTCGCGCCCCTTGCGGCGGTAGCGCCGGATGCCCCGGCATGGGTTGGAGCCCTCGGGCCGCAGCCCCATCCGTTCCGCCTCGCGCATGATGACCGAGAGGATCGGCATGGACCTGTCGGCGGCAGCCGGCGTGGCGGCCAGCGATGCGAACCAGTCGCGCACCTCGCGCCGGTCGATATCGGCGACATTGCGCCCCGCGAAATGGGGCATGATCTGGTTGCGGAGGTAGCCCCGGTTGACAGCGAGCGTGCGCGGCTTCCATGTCCGCTCGTGTTGTCGGAATACGGTCTCCGCGACGGCCTCGAAGAGCGCCTCCTCGGGACGGGGCGGCGCGGTGTCGCCCCGCCCGATCGCGGCCAGCATCCCGCTCGCGCGCGAGCGCGCCTCGATCACGCCGACCGCCTCGGCGTCTCCGACGATCTTCCACACTCGTTTGCCGCGATGCTGGCAGTGGACGAAGAAGCGCTTGCCGCCCGAGGGCAGCACCCGGACGCCGAAACCCTTGAGCTTGCCGTCGCGGACGTCGTAGGCGGCCTTGCGGGGCTTGAGCGCCCCGATGCGGGCGTCGGTGAGGTTGGTTTTGGGCATATCCTCTCTCCCGGTTGCGGTTGCAGCCGGGGAACCGGGCGTTGACCGATCCGTCCGGATGCAACAATATGCGGGAGAAAAAGCGACCCTTAGTCAGATACTTAGCACCGCAGGTGCGCCGAGCGGTGTGCGGCCCAGGTCCCGGAACTGGCCGATCGGACGGTGACGCCGCACGTGATCCGGCACACCACGGCCTGCCACCTGGCCCTCGCCGATGTGGACATCAACACCATCCGTGCCTGGCTCGGACACGTCTCGATCAGCACGACCAACATCTATACCGAGATCGACCTGACGCTGAAGGCCAACGCCGTCGCGATGTGCGAGGTGGGCCAGCCGCGACCCGCTCGGTCATGGAAGGAGGACAAGGACCTCATGGCCTTCCTGAAGGCGTTGTAAGCGGCGACGGGGCACCGGCCTCGGTCACCCCGTCCCAACTGTCCGCCGGCGCATGAAGCGAACCGCGTCCTCGGGGGCGAGTTGGATGCGCACAAATGCGCGGACGGCGCCCAAGTCGAACGCTTGCAGATCCTCGTTGAGGTCGCCGAGGCGCGGAGCGAGGGCTAGCGCTTCGATGCCGGCCGCTTCGGCTCGTTCGGTGAGCACCGCGACCGCCGTATCGCCTGCGGGATCGTTGTCTCGCGCGATGTAGAGCCGTCGCAGACCGGCAGCCAGTTCGAGGGCGGCGAGGTGGTTCGCCGAGAGCGCCGCCGCCATGGGCATGGCGGGCAGCGCGCATCGCAGCGACAGCATCGTCTCGATGCCTTCGCCGGCGGCGAGGACGTTGCCGGCCGCACCGAACCGGACGGCATGGCCGAGAAGGTCGCCCATCGCGCGTCGCGGCGTATCGATCGGCGCCTTGCCCAACCCGTCCGGGGCGATCCAGGTGCGATGCACGCCGGTGATCGCGCCCGAGAGGTCGGTGACGGCGGCGATCATCGCCGGCCAGGTCTCGGTCGGCGCATGCCCATCCGGGCGATACCAGCAGCGCGGATGGAAGCGGAGCGCTTCGCAGCTCGTCAGATGTACGATCCCGCGGTTGCGCAGGTACGCCTCGGCCAGCGTGCCGGCGATCGGTCTGGCGATCGCCCAGAGCCTGCGCGCAGCTTCGGCCGAGCCCCTCGGGGCGGGCGCTCTTGACGCGACCGGCGGTTCGGCCCGGGGCAGCGACAGGAAGCGCCGCGCCTCCTCGGCGACCTCGCGGAACTCCGTGAGCCCGCAGCTCTCGCGGATCACGTCGAGCAGGTCGCCGTGCTCGGCCGAGGCCGCATCGCTCCAGCGCCCGGCGGCCCCAGGGCCGGCCTCCGGCCCGCTCAGCCGCACGTACATCGACCGGCCGGGCGTGTTGCGCACGTCGCCCACCATCCAGTAGCGGCCCTGACGCCGACCCTTCGACAGATAGTGGCGGCAGACCGCCTCGGCGTCGCGCGCGAGGCGCCGTGCCAGCTCGGAAGCGTCGCGCGGCATCACGCGACCCTCCCCGCGGGACTGAGGTTATGTTGCCGAGAAACCGCAAAGCGCGTGCAGCTGCGCCGCCCAGCGCCGGGCCGCAACATAACCACCGGCGCAACATAATCGATCCACTCCCCTACGAGTAATCGGGCGCCGCACCGGCGTCAGACCAAGACGTACTCCAGGCGCTGCGCCTCTGGCAGCGTGAGCAGCGCGCGGATGTGGCCGGCGAGGCGCTCCGCCCAGGCCTCCACCGCCTCCGACGTGCGGATTTCGTTATTGCGGATTTCGATGAGCAGCGACGGGAGCCCGCGACGCTCGGCGTGAACCGGCAGCGTGTGGTCGGTGAGCACCCCGAAGTCGTAAGGCTCGTTGGCGCCGACGACGAGCCCCTCCGTCCGCAGGCGCTCGATCAAGGGCGTCGACATGCGCTGGTCCTTGTCCCAGCAGATGCCGATCTCCCAGGGCCGCGGATCGCCGCCGACAAGCTGCGGCGTGAAGCTGTGGACCGCTACCAGAAACGGCACCTGGTCAGCAGCGGCCATGCGGTCCAGCGCAGCGGCGATCGCGTCGTGATAGGGCTCGAAGATTTCGGCAATCCGCGCATCCACTGCCGCCTGATCGAGGTCCATGTTGCCGGGCACCGGCACCGTGTCGCTCACCGGCGGGATCCTGTCCGGCGCGCCCACGGGCCGGTTGCAGTCGATCACCAGGCGGGAATAGCCGGCGAGGATCGCCGGCGCGTCGAGCAGCGCCGAAAGCCGCCGGGCCACGGCCCCTGCCCCGATATCCCAGCCGATGTGCTCGGTGCGCTCGATCTCGCTCAAGCCGAGGTCGTCGAGCGCGGCGGGAACCCGGCAGCTCGCGTGGTCGCACACCAGCAACACGCGCGATGTGCTCCCCTCGTTGAGGGTCTCGAAGGGCGGCGGATCGTCGGGCCCGAGCAGCGTCGCAGGCATCGGCACGCCTAGACCTTGTAGATGCGCCGGGCGTTCTCGACGCCGATCAGAGCCGCGATGCGCTCGGCGTCCGCCACCGAGCACTCGTCGTCTTCCACCCAGCGCCCGAGCGCGCGGGCGAGCGCGGTGCGGAAGCGCAGCGCGCCCAGGTAGTAGAGCTCCGCGAGGCCGAAGGCGTCGGTGCTGAAGAGTTGCTTCGTGAAAGGCACGAGCTCCAGCGCCTCGTCCATGATCCGCTGATAGCTCGGCCCCACCCAGTTCAGCGCGAAACCCACGTCGAAATAGACCTGCGGGAAGTTCTCCGACATCAAGCCCGCTTCGCGGTGGAAGGGGTAGCAGTGCAGCAGCGTGATGGGAAAGCCCCAGGGCTCCACCGCCTTGATCCAGGGCGTGAGATGGCTGGGGTCCACGCGGTGCAGCTCGATGTCGGGATCGCCAATGCCGATGTGGAACTGGATCGGGAAGCCCCGCTCGCGCGCGATGTCGGCTCCGGTCCAGATCAGGTGCCGCTCGAGCACCGGGTCGGTGAGGCGCACCGTGCCGGTCTGCTCGATCTCGGCGAGCCAGCGTCCTGCTGCCGCCTCGACCTCGGCAGGCGTGGGCTTCGCGTAGTCGATGCGGAGCGTCGCGCGGTAGGCCAGGATCGACTTGAGACCCACCACCTCCTCACCGAGTGAGGCGCGCAACGCCGTCTCGAACGCCTGCGCGAAGCCCGCCGCCGACACGCCGCCCTGCGCGACGCGCTCGGCGACGGATTCCATGCGCACGATCTCCCGCGCCGGCGCCCCGGCGATCGCGCCCACTTCGGAGACGCTGCAGAGCTCCTCCGGCCGGTTGCCGCTGTCCACGACATAGGTGCCGATCCCCGATGCGGCGAGGAAGCGCCGGTTCACCTCCGCTGCGCCGATCACCCGGCGGCGCTCGGCATACGCCGCCGGTGCGCAGAACGGCTCCAGGTCCAGCAGCGGCGCGCACCAGCGCCGGACGCTCAGCGCCACCGGCTTGTCCCAGTGGTTCGTGCCGGGAGGCGCCGGCGCAAACGCCTCGCTCAGCGAATCGGCGAGTCGCTCGTCATCCAGGTCCACGGGAAAGAGACCATGGCAGTGATGGTCGACCAGCGGCAGCGTTGCGGTGATGTCGCTAATAGGCATCGAGATAACTCCGAATTACGGCGTCGGGGGAAAGCTCGCCCGCCGCCGCGAGTTCATGGCGCTTGAGCGAAACATAGGCCTGCCAGAGCGGATCGGAAAACCAGCCGTGCACCGCCTCGTCGGCCCCCGCCGCCGCCAGCGCCTCCTCCAGCGAGCGTGGCAGCCAGCGCACGTCGAGCGCCTCGCGCTCCTCATCGCTCAGATCGGACGGATCGCGCTCGACCAGCGGCGGTGTCGGCAGGTCCTCGCGCAGGCCTTCGAGCCCCGCCTGGACCAGCACGGCCAGCGTCACGTGGGGCGAAGCGGCGGCATCGGCCGGGCGAAATTCGAAGTTGTACTGGCCAGGGTCGACCCCGCCGGGCCCATGCCGGCCGGCGCAGATGCGGAGCGCCGCCTCGCGGTTGTCGGCGCCGAAGGCCGCGGCCCCGCCCGCCCAATGGCCCGGCGCGAGCCGCAGGTAGGAGACCGGCGAGGGCGCCGTGAACGCCGCGAGCGCGGGCAGCCGGCGCATGATCCCCGCGACGAAGCTGCCGGCCTGCGCCGCCACACCCGCCGGCTGAGCCGGATCGTGCGAGACCGGCGCGCCGTCGAGGTCCTGCAGGCTGAAGTGCACGTGAACGCCGTTCCCAAAACCCTGCGCCGCGATCATCGGCGTGAAGGTCGCGCGGTACCCTTCGCGCGTTGCGACGGCGCGCACGAGCTCGCGCACCAGCAGTGCCCGGTCTGCGGCGGCGAGGCCGAGCACAGGGCGACAGTTCACCTCGTACTGGCCGGGCCCTCCTTCCGGCTCGAAGGTCTCGGGCTCCAGCCCCGCCGCGCGCAACGCCGCCACCAGCACGGCGCCGAAACCCAATGCCTGCTCGTGGGCGATGATACTGTAGTTGGGTCCGAGCCGCTCCAGCCCCTCCACCAGATAGAACTCCTGCTCGAAGGCAGCCATGAGCCGCAGGCCGAACTCTTGCTCGAGGGCGTCAAGCGCACGCCGCAGCAAGGCTCTGAGACACGCCTCCCAGGGCGCACCGTCCGGCGCGATGCCATCGCAGATGTAGGCGTGGAACGGCGGCTGCTCCGGCCACAGGTCGACCCTGGCGTGGGCCTCCCGGTCGGCGACCAGCCAGACATCCCCCAGCGCACCCCACGGGCTCGGCGCCAGCGTCGAGAGCGGGCCGATCGCCTGCGCCACCGGCACCCAGCCGATGCCGGTTTCGGTTAAGGGTTGGGCAGGCTCTCTCTCGAGAGCCTGCCCAACCCTTTTGAACGAAGCCGCGGGCCACGAGAGGCGAAGTTGAGCTATGTGGAAAGTGCGCTGATGTCAGCGTCAGGCGGCATCCACCGGCAGCAGAGTTGCGCATAAAATCGACGCTCGCGCCGGTCTTTCGGCAGGCATGCGGGCGCACGCTGCGAGGACTGAGCGGGGTGTGAGCCGAGGGCTGTCAGCCCGGCTCAAGCGGAGACAGGTTCGGTCGTGCGTCGGCGCTTTGGCGCCGTTGCGCGGGGCCGAAGCGAGCGGGCGTCTCACGGTTTCCCCCTGTGGGTCGGCGGCAGCGCCGGCGGGCCGCGCGTCGAGCGGGGCTCATGGCGGCGGCGGATTTCGCGGACGAGGCGCATGACGCCGCCGCAGTGGGGGCAGGCCACGGGCGCGGTGCCGATCTCGGGCTCTTCGTCGGGCTCGGCCCGAGCGCCGTCCACGCTTCCCTCGGGGGCGGCGCAGCCGAGGGCGCCGAGAGCCTGGCGTGCTCTCTCCAGCGTGCTGGCGCGGCAGCCGTTGGCGAGGATGCCGAAGTAGCGAATGCGGTGCATGCCGTCCGGCAGGACGTGCCTCAGGAAGCGGCGGATGAACTCGTCGGCGCTCACGGTGGCGATGCCGTAGCGCGGCTTTCTCTGCCCCGGCGCCTTGGGCTTTCGGTGGCGGAAGGAGACCGTCTCGCCGTCGAAGGAGACGATGCGGCTGTCGGAGATGGCGATCCTGTGCGTGTAGTGCGAGAGGTACCGGAAGACCTGCTCAGGCCCGCGGAAGGGCCGCTTGGCGTAGACCACCCAGTCCCTGGCCCGGGCGGCGGCAAGCGTGGCGTGGAACTCGCCGGGATTGGCGAGGTGGGCGAGGGTGCCGTGGAACTCCAGGTCCCCCCGGCCGTGGGCGCGGGCGAGCTCCTCGAGGAAGAGGCGGCGGAACAGGCTGCCGAGGACCTTGACGGGGGCGAGGAAGGTGGTGCTCCCCGTCTTCCACTCGCCACTGTCTACGTCGAAGCCCGCGTTGGGCACGACCACGTGCAGGTGCGGGTGGAAGCGGAGCTTCTGATCCCAGGTATGGAGGACCGCGGTGCCGCCGATGCGCATGCCGCCGTGGCGGGGATCGGCGGCGATGGTGCGCAGGGTCTCGGCGACGGCCCGGAAGAGGATGTCGAACACCACCCTGCGGTTGCAGAAGGCAATGGCGGCAACCTCCTTGGGCAGGGTGAAGACCACATGGAAGTAGGGCACCGGCAGGATGTCCCCGGCGCGCTCCTCGCTCCAGAGGTTGGCGGCGAGACCCTGGCAGGTGGGGCAGTGGCGGTTGCGGCAGGAGTTGGAGAGCGGATGCTCGCGCCCGCAGCCCTCGCAGGCGTACATGTGGCCGCCGAGCACGGCGGTGCGGCACGCCTCGATGGCGCCCATGACCTTGAGCCGGGCGGCGTCGATGCGCCCTTTGTGGCGCTCACGGAAAGCGGCGCCGGCGCGGCGGAAGATCTCCGCCACGCCCGCGCGTTCGGCCTCCACGCGCCGTCAGTTGCGCAACGCTGCGAAGCCTGAGATCGGGTGGTCGAGGCCCTCGAACATCTTGCCGGTGACGCGGGCGTAGTGACGGGTCGTGTTCGCGCTTCGATGGCCGAGCATGTCCCGGATCACCTCGATATCGCCGCCGCGCTCGAGGAGATGGGTCGCCGCCGAATGGCGCAGGCAATGGAAGGTGTAGCTGCGGTCGAGCTCGGCAATGTCGCGCGCCCTCCTGAAGGCGGCCTGCAAGGTCTCCGTTGCGATGGGCCTGTCGAGCGAGACGCCGTAGAAGAGCCAGCTCGTCGGACGCGGCCAGATGTTCCTGTAGTAGACGCGCAAGTAGTGGATGACGATGTCCGGCAACGGTGCCATTCTCTCGGTGCCGCCTTTGCCGGAGGGGATGTGCAGCAGCTTCTTCTCCGACAGGATGTCGCCGACCTTGATGGCCAAGGTCTCGGAGATGCGGAGCCCGCCGCCATAGCCGGTGACAATGGCAGCACGGTGGCGGAGGTCGGGTGTCGCAAGGATGAGGTGCTCGACCTCCTGCTCCGACATGTAGCGCGGCAGCTTGCCGGGCTTCTTGCGGGAGCGCAGGCCGGCGACATGGTCAGGCCAGCCGAGTGTGTCGATGTAGAGGAAGTTCAGCGCGGCGAAGGAGACGTTGGTCGTGCCCGGACTGAGCCCCTTGTCGATCCGCCCCAGGTACCACTGGCGCACCTGCTCGGCGTCGAGCTCGTCCGGCGAGGCGTCGTAGTACCTGGCCAGGTTCTTGATCTCGCAGATGTAGGCCTTGGACGTGCTCGCGGCCAGATTGGCGATGCGGAGCTGCTCCTCCATGCGCTGGCGAAGAGGGGTGACGGTGTTCGTGTCGCACGCGGTCCCGGTCATTATCGATCTCCCTGGATCGCGACGGCGCGCCGCCGGACCGATCCGGCGACGGTCCGTCGCAGGGGTCGATACTAACCACTGGTGATCGGGAGGCTGCTGGGGATCCGCCACCCGACGGGCGGAGCGCCACTGACGCAACCGGGAAGCGAACGCACAGAACAAACGGCACCCGCGACGCCTCGGAAATGAATGAACTCTACGCCGCTAACTCCGCGTAGCGGCTTCGTTCAAAAGGCGTTGGTCGAGATCGGCCGCCGGGAATCCGCGCCCGCGCATGAGGCCGGCCAGATCGGGCCATCCGAAAAAGACCAGCTCCTCGCCCCTCATCCGCGCCCTCGCCTTGCCGCGCCGCCACTCTAGCCCGGATTATTCATGGCAGGTCTGATTTTGGGGTGGCGAACGTAGCGTAAGCCGTTGCCATCGGGTAGGAATTCGTTGTCCGAGCGTCTTCCTCTCCGAGCCACGCCACGCCACGCCCGCCATGACCGACGATAGCCTTCTCCCCTTCGATCTGCCAGCCGTCGCGCGCAAGAAGGTGAGCGCCGCCTTCGACGGCGGCCTGATCTCGTCTGACGGCGGCCTCGTCCTGCTGCGCGAAGCGGAACGCCGCTTGCGTCTCGCCGAGACCCTGGCGGGCTGCATCCGGGACCGGCGCAATCAGGCGCAGGTGATCCACTCGCTCTCGGCCATGCTCCGCTTTCGCATGTTGGCCATCGCCTGCGGGTACGAGGACGCCGACGACTGCGACACGCTGCGCGCGGACCCTCTGTTCAAGCTGGCCTCAGGCCGGGCGCCGGAGAACGGCCGCGATCTCTGTTCCCAGCCCACCATGAGCCGCCTGGAGAACGCTCCGTCTCGCATCGAGGTGGCGCGCATGACGGCCGCCCTGGTCGATCTCTTCTGCCGCTCCTTCTCAGCCCCACCCGCCGCCATCACGCTGGATATCGACGACACCTGCGATGCCGTGCACGGGCACCAGCAGCTGTCGCTGTTCAAGGTTAAGGGTTGGGCAGGCTCTCTCTCGAGAGCCTGCCCAACCCTTTTGAACGAAGCCGCGGGCCACGAGAGGCGAAGTTGAGCTATGTGGAAAGTGCGCTGATGTCAGCGTCAGGCGGCATCCACCGGCAGCAGAGTTGCGCATAAAATCGACGCTCGCGCCGGTCTTTCGGCAGGCATGCGGGCGCACGCTGCGAGGACTGAGCGGGGTGTGAGCCGAGGGCTGTCAGCCCGGCTCAAGCGGAGACAGGTTCGGTCGTGCGTCGGCGCTTTGGCGCCGTTGCGCGGGGCCGAAGCGAGCGGGCGTCTCACGGTTTCCCCCTGTGGGTCGGCGGCAGCGCCGGCGGGCCGCGCGTCGAGCGGGGCTCATGGCGGCGGCGGATTTCGCGGACGAGGCGCATGACGCCGCCGCAGTGGGGGCAGGCCACGGGCGCGGTGCCGATCTCGGGCTCTTCGTCGGGCTCGGCCCGAGCGCCGTCCACGCTTCCCTCGGGGGCGGCGCAGCCGAGGGCGCCGAGAGCCTGGCGTGCTCTCTCCAGCGTGCTGGCGCGGCAGCCGTTGGCGAGGATGCCGAAGTAGCGAGTGCGGTGCATGCCGTCCGGCAGGACGTGCCTCAGGAAGCGGCGGATGAACTCGTCGGCGCTCACGGTGGCGATGCCGTAGCGCGGCTTTCTCTGCCCCGGCGCCTTGGGCTTTCGGTGGCGGAAGGAGACCGTCTCGCCGTCGAAGGAGACGATGCGGCTGTCGGAGATGGCGATCCTGTGCGTGTAGTGCGAGAGGTACCGGAAGACCTGCTCAGGCCCGCGGAAGGGCCGCTTGGCGTAGACCACCCAGTCCCTGGCCCGGGCGGCGGCAAGCGTGGCGTGGAACTCGCCGGGATTGGCGAGGTGGGCGAGGGTGCCGTGGAACTCCAGGTCCCCCCGGCCGTGGGCGCGGGCGAGCTCCTTGAGGAAGAGGCGGCGGAACAGGCTGCCGAGGACCTTGACGGGGGCGAGGAAGGTGGTGCTCCCCGTCTTCCACTCGCCACTGTCTACGTCGAAGCCCGCGTTGGGCACGACCACGTGCAGGTGCGGGTGGAAGCGGAGCTTCTGATCCCAGGTATGGAGGACCGCGGTGCCGCCGATGCGCATGCCGCCGTGGCGGGGATCGGCGGCGATGGTGCGCAGGGTCTCGGCGACGGCCCGGAAGAGGATGTCGAACACCACCCTACGCACCTTCGGTGCTAACTGTCTGACACAGGGTCGTTTTTTCTCCTGACACTTGTTGCAGCGGGGCCAATCCGGAGACCGGCCGTTCCCCGCCTGCAACCGCAGCCGGGAGCAAATTCATGCCCAGGATCACCCTCACCGAGGCCCGCGTCCGCAGGCTCAAGCCCCGCAAGGCCACCTACGACCTCCGCGACGGTGCCCTCAGGGGCTTCGGCGTCCGGATCCTGCCCTCCGCACGCAAGCGCTTTTTCGTCCACTGCCAGCACCGCGGCGAGCGGGTCTGGAAGATCATAGGCGACGCCGGGACCATGAGCGTGGACGACGCGCGCTCTTGCGCGCGCGAGACGCTCGCCGCCATGCGGCGGGGCGAGGAAGTCCCCCGCGATTCCGCCGAAACCCTCTTCGAGGCCGTCGCCGAGACCGTGTTCGAGCGTCACCGCCACCTCTGGAAGACCGGAACCCTCAACGTCAACCGCCGCTACCTGCGCAGCCGGATCCTGCCTCATTTCTCGGGACGGCAGATCGCCGACATCGGCGCTCAGGACGTCCGCGACTGGTTCCTTGCCCTGCGTGCGACCCCGGTCGCAGCAGACAGGTCCATGCCGGTTCTCTCGGTCATCATGCGCGAGGCGGAAACCATGGGCCTTCGTCCCGAGGGCTCCAACCCCTGCCGAGGCATCCGGCGCTACCGCCGCAAGGGGCGCGAGCGCTTCCTGTCCGACGGCGAGATCCGCCGCCTCTCCACGGTGTTGTCCGCTCATGCCGACGGGCAGCCGCTTCAGGTCGCGGCGATCCGCCTTCTTCTCCTCACGGGGTGCCGCAAGGGCGAGATCCTGACGCTGCGTTGGTCCGACTATCGCGAAGGCCGTCTCTTCCTGCGCGACAGCAAGACGGGTCCCCGAACCGTCTGGCTCTCCAGCCCGGCGCGGAACGTCCTCGACCGCATCGAGCGGACCGGGCGGTGGGTCTTCCCGGCGCCCCGCACCGGAGGGCCGCGGGGCGCCGTCTGGCTCGACACATTCTGGCGCGAGCTTCGCGCCGAGGCCGGGTTGGCGGATGTGCGCCTTCACGACCTCCGCCATACCTATGCCAGCATCGCCCTGCGGAGCGGCGAGACCGTCCTCGCCATCGCCCGCCTGCTCGGCCACGCCAGCCCCGAGACCACCCTCAAATACATTCATCTCGCCGACAGCATGATCGCCGAGGCCGCCGAGACCGTCGGCGACGCGCTGGGGGGAACATGAGCCATGTCCGGCAGAAAACGCATGCGCCTCACCGACGCCGCCGTTGCCCGCCTGCGGCCCCGCGAGCGGGAATATACCGTATGGGACAGCCGCGCGCCGGGGCTCGGCGTCCGGGTCAGGCCCACCGGCGGGAAGAGCTGGGTTCTCCTGCGGCAATCCGCGGGCGGATCGAGACGCGTGTCGCTCGGCCCGGTGGAGACCGCGAGCGTCGCCGAGGCGCGCCGCGAGTGCCTCGCCCGGCAGGCCGGCCCCGAGCCCGACAGGGAGGCCGCGCCGACGCGCGCTGCGCCGCTGATGCGGGACTTCGTCGCAAACGAGTGGAAGCAGGCTCATTTCGACCGATACAAGCCGTCCACGAAACGGGGCGTCCGCTCCGTGCTTGAAGGCCGCATCCTGCCCGCCTTCGGATCGAAGCCGCTCGACCGCATCACCCCGGCTCAGGCCGCGCAATGGTTCCATGCGTTCAGCCGGACTGCGCCGGGCAATGCCAACAGCGCCCTCAAGCTTCTCAGGCAGATCATGAACTTCGCCATGGCCTGCGGCTACATCGACGCCAACCCGACGCGCGGCATCAAGGGGAACCGCCGCCAGCCGCTCACCCGCTTCCTGTCCCGCGAGGAGATCGGCCGCCTGCACCGGGCGCTCGACGGACTACCCCGCGAGAGCGACCGACAGCAGGCCGACATCGTCCGGCTTCTGCTGCTGACCGGCTGCCGCAAGGGCGAGATCGTGCGCCTCCGCTGGTCCGAGGTCCAGGGCGACGCGCTGATGCTGGCCGAAGCCAAGACCGGACCGCGAAAGGTTCCGCTCAACTCCCATGCCCGGAGAATCATCGAACGGCAACCGCGGCAGGGGAGCGCCTTCGTGTTTCCCTCGCCGCGCGATCCGGCGCGGCCGCTCGGAGATAATCTCGGGCTCTGGTCCCGGGTGCGCCGCGAGGCCGGCATCGAGGACGTCCGCCTTCACGATCTCCGGCATACCCATGCCAGCCACGCCGTGATGAAGGGCGTGCCGGTCCCCGTCGTCTCCCGCCTTCTCGGTCACGCCAACGTCCGCATGACTCTGCGGTATGCCCACCTCGGCGATCGTGACATCGAAGCGGCGGCCGAGAGGGTCGGAAAGGCCATCGCAGACATCATCGGCATGTAGGCAATCGATACGGCCCTGCCGTTCAGCGCTCCCGCCTGGCCCCGAACGCGCCGACATACGCCCCGGTGTCGAGCACGCCCCAGACCTCCTCCTGGTCAGGCCCGCGGAAGGCGCCGGCTATGTAGTCCGTGCCGGCGGCGCCGGTGGCGAAGCGCCCGCCCACGAGCGGCATGTCAGCCCATCCCGGCGCGCCGATGGCTTGGCCGAACACCCCGATGGCCATTGTTAGGCGCGACAAATTCGTTCTGATTTTCGTCGCTGCTTCGCGGCACCCAATCATGGTCCACCCGCTTTGGTGCGGTCGTTGCGGGGGCTGGGCAACGGATTTGGCCACCATGGTGCCGCCGTATAGCGGTCCTCCTGGCCGCTGAGGGTCGAGCACGGCTTCATCTGGGCATGACCGCTCGCCCCCGGCGTGCCGAGGGTTGGCGAGGCGATGGACACGGGCCGGAGAGGGAGGTCCAGGGTGATCCCACGCTACGGCCCAGACCGGAATCGGTCGCCCGGATGACGGGTTCCGAACGAGATATGGCCGATTGGCGACGCCCACAGAGCCCACAGACCGCCATCACGGCACGGATGGGATCGCCCCGACCCACCCCTGGAGCGGATGCTCGGCCAGCGTGGGATAGTCCTGGAGGGAGGTCAGCTTCGCCTTGACGTACTCGCCGAGTTGCCCCAGGCGCTCGTCCTCGTCCATGGCCACGCCGATGTGGCGGACGATGCGCTGGCGGACCTTGCCGCCGTCGCGCACGCCCTCGACGAGTTGCACCGAGCGGCGCGGGCTGTTGGGGGTGGTCTTGATGCGCACGAACATGGGGAAGCATAGCGAGCGGCGGCGCCATGGACAACCCACAATACATACTAGGCACAACAAAGCGTCTTGACCGCGCCGCACTTGCCAAGTCATTGTCTTTATTGGAATCCCGTACCGGGATTCCAGCGAAAACTCGGCTCAACCGTCGAAGTCAGGACTACTGAGGGAGAGAAACCGATGACCGGAAGTAACTGCCCAGGTCGCTTACTGAGGTGATTCCGGTGTTGGGGAGTTCTTGCCCGGTAGGCTCACGCGCACTTGACGGTGGCGATGAGCCGATCCGATGGGCTCATCAGGGCTTCGATGATGTTCCAGCCCTGCTTTCTGGCGGTGGTGATCACGCTGCGCAGGATGGCGAAGTTCTCGGCCCCCTTTGCGGATCGGAAGCCGCCGGAGATCTTCTGGCGCAGCTTCATCATCCGCAGGTCGCGCTCGGCCTCGTTGTTGGTGAACGCCACTTCGGGGTCGGTCAGGAAGCGGAGAACCGCGCATTTTCGATCGCGCAGGCGCAGGGCGAGGTTGTGGCCGATCCGCCGCTTCCTGCGTCCCCGCTTTCCGGGCTTGGGAGGCGAGAGCGGCGGCTGGCTCTCGTGGAAGGCCAGCGCCTCGGCGACGATCCTGTCGTAGCGGCGCTCGATCAGCGCCACAAGCCTCGCCGGAACGGCGATATCCTTGTCCTGCGCGATCCGGGCGGCGCGATTGGCCCGGCGCAGGAGCTGCTGCATGCATCCGGCCCAGCCTTCCCCTTCGATGTCCACCAGCGCCTGCAACTCCCGCAGGTGGTGGGCGTTGCACAAGCCGTGCTCCACCCCCTCCAACGTGAAGTACGGCTTCCAGTGATCGTGAACGACGATGCCGGAAACACCCGAGAGCAGGTCGCCGCGCCTGGCGCTGACCCGGAATGCCGCCAGATGCGGCGTGCAGATCACATGGAGCCACTGCGTTTGCCCGCCAATCCGCAACCCGGTCTCGTCGAGGTGCTTCACCCGCGCCGTGCCCGCCGCAAGCTCCTGTATGTGGGTGGCAACTCCCCGCAGCCGATCGGCCGCCCGGTCGCTCATCGCCGCCAGCGTCGCAGCCGTCACCGGCGCGCCGAACAGCTCCGCCATCACCTGCGACAGCCGGTCCTCCGGCAGGAAGTGGGCGTGCTGAAGGTAGACCGCCACTCCGGCAATGCGCGACCCGTACTGCACCGGCGCCGACACCCCCTCGGGGAACGCCGCCCGCGTCACCGTCCCGCAATGCCCGCAGCACTTGGCATGCGCCCGGTGCTCGGTCACCTCCAGCGCACGCGCCTCGGGCAGGTCGAAGACTTGGCGGGCGTGCGACACCCCTGCCGTGGCCGCCGCCGACAGGGACGAACCGCATCCCTCGCAGGCAGCCGGAACGTGGTTCTCCACCCGGTCCGGGTGATCCGTGCGGCGCAACGTCTCGCCCTTGTGGCCGGGCTGACCGCCCGGCTTGCGCCCCGATTTGCCCCGCTGGCTTTGGGTTCGCCGCTTGGCCCTCGGCTTCTTCAACCCATCGCTCGACGGCGGCTTGGCGCTGTTGCGACTGCTCAGTCCGAGACGGCGTTCCAACTCCTCGATACGCTCGACAAGACGCGTGTTTTGTTCCTCCAGCCGCGCATTCTGCTGCCGAAGCCAGGCGTTCTCCTCCTCCAGGCGAGCGATCTTCTGCTCGGAACTTTCGGGCTGTGCCCCCGTCGAAGGGCCGCGCGGCGACTCGGGATTGGTCATGTCGTTGTTGAGTCATTTTCCGAAACTCCCGTCAAGCCCTTCGCGTCAATTCCGAGCGAACCGCACCTCAACTCACTGGCCCAAAATGACAAATCAGACAACCTGGGCAGTTACATTCTGCCTTTAGCTACTTTAGAGTCTGGCCCATAATAAGGTATTGATTTGCGATATCTTACCAGTCTTCTGGTAAGGAGCTTGAACGCTGGCGATGAAGAGCCACGCTTGGGCAGTGGCGACGCTGGCCTCGAAGTCCTTGGCGAGCCGTCGATTGCGGTTCAACCAAGCCAGGGTGCGCTCGACCACCCAGCGGCGCGGCAGGACGTCGAAACCTCGTGCGCCGTGCGGGCGTTTGACAATCTCCAGGGTCCACCGACCGATCCGCTGCAAAGCCGCCGCGAGCTTGGGGCCGGCATAGGCGCCGTCGGCGAAGACGCGACGCAGCCAGGGGAAGGCGTGGCGGATGGACGCGAGCACCGAGGGGGCGCCGTCGCGATCCTGGATGTTGGCGGCGTGGACCTGAGCGGCAACCAGCAGACCGCCGGTGTCGGTGAGGATGTGGCGCTTGCGGCCCTTGATCTTCTTGCCCGCGTCAAAGCCCCGTGGACCGCCACTTTCCGTGGTCTTGACCGACTGGCTGTCGATGACGCCGGCCGATGGGCTGGCCTCGCGCCCCTCGGCCTCGCGGGCCGCCATCAGGAGATGGTGATTGATGCGCGCCCACCGCTCGTCGTCCCGCCACGCGGCGAAATAGCGCTGCACCGTCGAACGCGGCGGAAAGTCCTTCGGCAGCAACCGCCAGGGGCAGCCCGAGCGCAAGACATACAGGATGGCGTTTACCACCTCCCGCAGGTCCGTCGTCCGCGGCCGGCCCAGAGCCTGCGGCGCCGGCATATGCGGTTCGATCACGCGCCATTCGGCATCGGTCAGATCGCTTGCGTAACGAAGCCCCGTACGGTCATACTTCGGTCGAGTGATTTCAGTCCACATCTTGTGCCTCGCTGATTGCTCGGACACAACCAGTGAAGCATAACCAACTGAAATCACTCAATTCGTTTCGGGCCGGACACTTAGTTCCTAATAGACCACCGTATCAAGTTCGCGCCCAATAGTCTCGATCTGCTTGCGCAACTGTTCATCTGAACAGAGACCTTTCACTCGACCAAGATCAACTGTAGCATTCTGCGCACGAATAAGCTCTCGTGATTTCACACGTTCAAGCGCCTTATTCAATTCTTGTTCTGATGGATCACCGATAGCTTGCGCTTTGTTCACCAGACCTTGAATATCAGCGCAAAAACGCTTGTGAGTCACGACGTTCTTCCAGGCTTCTCCGACCATTCTACGCCACCTTGACTTTGGTCTTCACCACATGTCAGAAGTGGGGTCGGCTCCGCAGCAACGGAGCCGGCCTTGGAAGCGCGCGGTGGTCGCGCGCTGGCTCAACCCACGGGGAGAGAGCTCATGGGCAAGCTCCCATCCAGGAGGCACCATCTCATGGACGAGAATTTCTCGAAGACTTTCTGGCTTCTTGGTCTCTCTGATTGGCGTCAATTTGGTCAAGATCAGATGCTTCGCCATCTTCGATATCTGGATCGTCGTCGCTCTTAGGCTGGGACGCCTTCGAGGGTTTAGACGGCACCACATCCATCACCTTTGCGATTTGGCGGAGTAGGGATAGTGTCTTGCGATCATACCGTCATTTCATACGTTCCAACAGTTGTCCCATCGAAAATTGTTCAGTAGGAAGTCTTTATCTGAAACCGATACAGGCTAGTGCGGACCTCCAAAATGCACTACTGCATTCTGCTAGCGGCCCACTCTTCCACTTGAGCCAGTGTCATACCTGTCTCACGCATAATCTTTCGCGTGTAGCTTATCGAAGTCTCCTTTACCTTGAGCGTCCCGAAAGGGGAATGTTCTTTGCCCTGAAGGTAGCAAGCCGCTTGATAGAAGTTGCGAAAACTGCGGTGACTGGCCACCTTGATGGTGTTGGCGACGGAGTATGCACTAGACACGTCTCTAACTCCAAAGCTGAAGCTCATAAGACTTAACTCTGCGATCTTGGCAGAAGACGACTCTTTGTGCTACAGAGAATCTGTGTCCTGATGGGAAACCGATGTAAGTCAAGTGGATGGGGGTTGGCTGTGGCCAAACTCGTTGCGGCGGGCGCCGCGTGCAGCCCACGGAACCAGGCCCGCACGTCCTCCTAGGTTATCTCTCCGATGGGCCTGCCCGCGAAAAAGGGCAGGATCTGCAGATGGAGGTAGTCGCGGTTCACCTTCAGGGTGCGCGGCTTCCAGCGGTGCTGTTAAGCCTCCACCTGTGCGTCGCTCCGGCTCGGTCGCGGGGAGTAACGGGGGCTTGTGTCTGCGACGGCTCGGTCGTGAACTGGCCGCGGGTGGGGTGAAGAGGCCGTTCGCGCACTGGCGTGCTGTAGCGGCACCCGCTGTTAAGCTTGGCCCGAACCATATAGTCGCCGCCGGTCACCGATGGCGCGGGTTTCCCGCGACCTCGTTCAAGAGAATGGGACTTCGACCATGGTTCCTCCCCGCCCGCGGCGGAGACGAAAGGCGGGAGGATGTTCCATGGCGCGCAAGTCTCGCAGAACCCGGCGCCTCAGGGTGGTGAACCCGGACTGCGCAGGGATCGACATCGGCAAGGATCGGCACTTCGTGGCAGTCGACCCGGAACGCAGCGATGAGCCGGTGCGTTCGTTCGGCTCCTTCACCCGCGATCTGGAGGCGATGGCGGCGTGGCTGGCGTCGTGCGGGGTGACGAAGGTGGCGATGGAGTCGACCTCGGTTTACTGGATCCCGGTCTACGAGACGCTGGAGCGCGCGGGCTTCGAGGTGATGCTCGTGCCGCCGCGCATGACGAAGCAGATCGGCGGGCGCAAGAGCGACGTGCTGGACTGCCAGTGGATCTGGCAGCTGATGTCCTACGGGCTGCTGCGTGGCGCGTTCCGTCCGGGCGACGAGGTTTGCCCGCTGCGCTCCTACGCACGCCAGATGAGGCGGCTGACCGAGGACCGCTCCCGCTGCGTCCTGCACATGCAGAAGGCGCTGACCGAGATGAACGTCAGGCTTGATTCGGTGATCGCCAACATCGTGGGGCTGACCGGCCAGCGCATCCTGCGCGCGATCGTCGACGGCGAGCGCGACCCGGAGCACCTGGCGGCGCTCCGCCACCGGGGCATCAAGGCCGACGCCGATACCATTGTTGTTCGGCGCGTGGATTGCGCGCTGATCGGCGCGATAAGCCATTGAAGCGGCTCGATACTGGGGGGTCCAAGTTGCACGCCGAACAACACCCTGCGCGCCGCGGTCGCGCTCGTCGATGGCGAGTTCGACCTGGCCCTCCGTCTGTGGCGGGAGGTCCGAAGCGGGCCGCCGGACAACCCCGCTCCGGCGAACGCACGCGCTTCTATCGCTCCCTCGCCCGCCGTTCCACGAAACTGAGTGCCGCGCAGGCGATGAGTCCGGAGCGGGATACCCCCTCCCGCAATGCGGCTTCGTCAATGATCGCAAGCAGGCGCGATGGCACCGAGAGCTGCCCAGCGCGTGGGACGGCTCACCGATCCCTTGCTCCGAAGGGCGTATACGAGAGGCGATCGTGCGCTCGGCCGCGAGAGGGCATCCTCCTAGGCATCGACGGCATCGCCAAGCGCGTTCCAGCGCTCCTCCAGCCCCATGTCGGCCATGCGCTGTTGCTCGATCCTGGCGAGCAGCAGAAGCTCGCGCACCGCGCGGCGCAGAACGGCACCCGGCAGCGGGTCCGGCGCGCTCGCCCTGTGCACGATGTAGCGCGAGAGATCCATGCCTGCGTCGGCAGCGAGTTCGCGGATTCGCGCCCATTCGCTTGCCGTCGTCATCACCGCGTGCTGTTTGCGGCGCTCCGCCGGCCGGCTGCTCATGAGGGCACCCCGGGGACGGTGCAATACTGCGTGACAAACCTCGAAGGACCCGCGTTCGTGCCGCAAACACCTGCATAACACCATATAAAACAGTTCATAACACCATATAAAACAGAAGGCTTATCCCCTTACATCCGGCTTCTCCATATGTGGGGTGCCGGATCGCTGGGCACTTTACGGGCAACCCGTTGAGACACGGAAGGAACTGCGACCGTGTCGGATACCGCCGCCGAGGTGATCGGTACAACATGTTGGGGAACCGGAGCCAGAGGGATAAGCCTTTAAAACAGTTACGGACTGCCCATCCGCATACGTCACGAGCACCCACCGCCTTACCCCCTCTACCAACAAGAATATCCATCGTGTGTTTCTGCGCACAGACAGCCTCACCACCCCTGACATACGCCTTCACTTCCCAGATTGCAACCGATCGGTTCGAAGCGTAAAATTTTATATCAGATAAAAGCCGCCACAATTCTCTTGCGAAACGACCCAATCACCTGTAATGTAACATATATGCAGGAGAGAAAACGACCTACTCCACTACCTGACGCACCCCAACAATATCGAGTTCAGGACCACACCGTTTCGATTGTCATGGTGTGTCTCCCTTGGGTGCTGGATTGTTCTTGCGATCTTGGATCTGTTCCCAAAGCTCAGCGGACAGCTCCTGAGCTTTGGTAAGTTCTGCCTCACTCAGCATGCTGGCGAGTTCGTCACGAGCCTCGATCCCGTCGAAACCATTGGCGACGGCGATGCTCACCCAAGCGTATGCCCGAATGCGGTGCTGCGGAACTCCTTCCCCCATGGCATACATGCCCGCCAAGTATGCCTGTGACCAAGTTTCCCCAAGCTCTGCAGCTTTCTTGAGCCACCTCGCGCATTCGGGGAAGTCTTGGGAGACAGGGCGAGCCAGGGGGGCGAGGCCGCAGTAAACAGCACCCAAATACTGTTGGGCCGGCCCATATCCCGCCTCCGCCATGTGGTGAAGTATGGCAAGACGAATGTTGGTGCCCAGAGCCATATTTTCGTCCTCGAGATCTATCCTCAGAGCCATATAGTTTGAATCGATTCTGTCTATTAAATGCAGGCTTCTAAACAACGAGCGCGCCTCTGGTCTTTTCCCGGCCTTGTAACAATTGATACCCATATTGTAGACATAATCGGCTTTGATTTCGTCAAAAGGACTTAAATAATTGCCACGTTTTACTTTGCTTGTGATTTGTTTCGCCTCGTCCAGGAGACTCGTCACCTCCGACAATTTGCAGTCGACGGCATCCGCTTTCGCAATTCCAGGCACTAAGGCAATTGCGAGCGCCATAATCGCCCACAGGGAAACCCGTCCCATCGCCAACCCTCCCGATTCACGCAGTGCGCAAGTGGGTACGCGCGACAGGCTAGCGGGCTAACTGGTCGCCGTCAACGTTGGTATACAGGGCTCGTTTTTTGTCCGACAAGGCGCGGCGTGGGCGTATTCAGCGACCCATTTTGGGACGCATTTTGTTGTCTGAGCGCCGGTTTGGGCCTCATGGAGGTAGCACCAACCTCGCAGGCGGCCACTCCGCACTGATTCTTGGCACTTGATGACGACAAAAAATTGGTCCTGCGTTGGTATATAATTCCCTTTGTTTCGATACCCTGCTTGCCATCGGCACCCGAGTGCCACCCGCCAGCTACCGCGACATCGTCAAACAACGCGCCTGATCTCAGCGGCCGCTCGCCGCCGTTCGCCAAGCCAATCCGATCAGCGCCGCCACAGCGGCTCCCCAGCTCGCCAGACGGCATCTGATACCAAGCGCGTTCCAAATTGACTCACCGGCCCAATATGTTGTGGTGACGAGCTGGACCACCTCCATAGACTGTGGTGATCGACTCACCAGCGCCGGAGGAGGACGATGAGTGCGGCAACGCCGATAACCTGGACGGAACACACGGCGGACGAGGTCCATGAGCTGGCAAAGCAGTGCGGGGACGCCAAGCAAGCCTCGCGCGCGCGTGCGATCGCGATGATCATGGATGGCGCGTCTCGTACGGAGGCGGCGCGGGCGCAGGGCATGGAGCTTCAAATCCTGCGCGACTGGGTGTTGCGCTACAACGCGGAGGGCTTCGACGGCCTTGCGGATCGTCCTCGCGGCGGGAGCGAGGGCCGGTTGACGGAGGCGCAAATCGCCGAGGTCGGCGCGTGGCTCAAGGCGGGTCCCGATCTTGAGCGGGACGGGGTGACGCGCTGGCGGGTTCAGGACATCGTCGGGAAAATCGAGGAGGCCTTCGGGGTCATCTATACGGAGAGCGGCGCCCGTATGATGCTCCGGAGGGCCGGGTTTCGCTTTGTCTCGGGACGACCGGTCCACCCCAAAGCCGATCAAGAGCGGCAGAAGGAGTTCGTGACGGACTTCGAGGCAACGTTGGCGTCGATGCTCAGCCCTGAGGCGCTGGCGGGTCCGATCGAGATCTGGTTCCAGGACGAAGCGCGCGTCGGCCAGAAGGGGATGACGACGCGGGTGTGGGCGCATGGGAAGCAGCGTCCGCGCATCGTGCGCGACCATCGCTATGGCTACGTCTATCTGTTCGGCGCCACCTGCGCACAGCGCGGCGTCGGCATCGCCCATGTGGCGGACAGGGCGAACACGGCGTCGATGAACGAGCATCTGGCGGCGATCGGCGCGGCCGTGGCGCCGGGTACGCACGGGGTGATCGTGCTGGACGGCGCAGGCTGGCATCGCTCGGGCGATCTGGTTGTGCCACCCAACCTGACGCTCCTGCATCTGCCGCCCTACAGTCCGGAACTCAATCCGATGGAGCAGATCATTCTGTTCCTGAAATCGAACCGCTTCGCCAACCGCGTGTTCAAGGATGTGGCTGCCCTGAAGGAGGCCTGCTGGGCGGGGTGGCAATGGCTGACCGACCAGCCCGACGTCATCACGAAAACGACCCGGCGCAACTGGGCCGTCGCGCCATCATGCTGATCCCGATGCCTCACCGTATCGGTTCATATGATTTGCGTTTGGTATGACGGCGCCTTGCCAGGACCAAGAGCCCCGCGCCTCGTCCACCCCATTCGCAAACTGCCCCCAACATCTTTCGTAACTGGAATCAAAGGGAGAAGCCTCTTCGCGAATAGCTACGCCGCGACGTACAACAGCATCAGTCCCATCTTGTCGTCATGCTGAACGAGGTCTCTGGAAAGTGTTTCTCGAAGACTTCCATGGCGGCGCGTACAGCGGCCTCAGCTAGCGAGAGTGCCTGGTGGTCTTTCCAGCCAAGGCCACCGACATTGCGAAAGTAATATCCTTCCCCGGGAACGGAATAGATTTCGTTCAACTCCAAGAGTGCGGAGATCAAGGGAGTTTGGCCGTCATGGATGACAAGGTGAGCCCAGCCGGCAACATCCGCGATGTGGTGGCCGTCTTTCGTTCTTGGGGCCGACTCGTAATGGGTGGCGCCCGCTTGGTCGGCCGAAATTCTCGCCTCCTTCAGGACATTGCTTGCCTTCTTCAACAATTCGCGGGATGCAGGCGGCCGCTCGAAGACTTGCATATATGACGGCGAGATGTCGTCGAGACGCAATTGATTGATTGGTTTGTCTCCAATCCCCTGTTCCAGACGATCCAGTGCGACTACTGCGGTCGAACGCAGCATTTTTCTCGAGAACGCGTGGTCCGCGTCATTCGCTCCCGCGTCGTGAAGCTCCTTCAGTCTGTTCAGTACGCGGTCCATGGCTACGGAATTCGGCACCACAATGAATACACGCGTGAACCAAGTAGGCTCGTCGGACAGCCAAATTGGCACTCCGGGGCAGGAACATCGATCCTGGTGATCGGCCCATCGCCATTCCCGCTCATGGGACCAGTTGATTGCTCGCATGGGATCGGAGGACATTGCGACATAGCGGTATTGTTCGGATTCGGCGAGCCCACATGACAGCGTGAGTTTTCTTGGCCATGACCTGGAGGATACCGAGCCATCTCTTTGCTCGGCGTGTTTTCCGGTCAGCCCATAAATGACGGGTCTCGCGCCAGCGCGGAACAGCTCTTGTTTGTAGAGTCCAATCGCATAAGGTGCGACGGCGTGTTTCTCCCTTTGGCTGGCATAATCAAGCAACGCGTATAGTGGCATTTCCGTGAAGCATACTGCGGCCCGGGGTCCATAAATTGTGGGCCGATTGTTTCTGAAAGCCCAGCTCGCCCTAATGTGGCCATCGGCAATGATCTTCAGCAATACCTGCAAGGCATCTGAGTCGGGATCGATAGGATAGAATTCATCGCTGATTCTCCACGCGTCAAAGCGGTCGTTGACTTCCTTACTCTCGTGGTAGGGGAGGCCACCGTAGAATTCGTAGTCGATTTCGTTGTCCGTGGGGTCGGTATCCGGATTGTGGTCGTGAATAAAATGCAGTGCCCATTCGCTGAGGTCTTCTCGAAATCGTGCCACTGAGCTTGTCTCCAGGGTCGAAGGAACTCCACATGGAGCATGGAGATGGCGAGTAGGAGTATTCCTGACTTCGACGGTTGAGCCGAGTTTACGCTGGAATCCCGGTTCGGGATTCCAGTAAAGACAATGACTTGGCAGTTACGGTGCGGTCAAGCCGCCTTGTTGTGCCTAGTAGTTATTTTGAGTTGTCTATGGCGCCGCCGCTCGCTATGCTTCCCCCATGTTCGTGCGTATCAAGACCACCCCCAACAGCCCGCGCCGCTCGGTGCAACTCGTCGAGGGCGTGCGCGACGGCGGCAAGGTCCGACAGCGCATCGTCCAGGACTATCCCACGCTCCCCAAATGCGGACGATCTGGGCCGCGTTCGGGCGATTTCGGGTGTTGCGGCTCCCGCGCGATAGCCCGATTCGCAGGCTCACGGCTCTCGGTTCGGGCGAGACGTTGGCTTGGCCGCAATGAACGTCAGTGCTGACAGCTGAGCGGTGACGAGGTTGCACACCGCCATTGTCTGCCGTCCGGATCGGACGGCGTGGTGGCGCTCAGGGGGAAAGGATCGCGGCGAAGGCGTCCTCGCGCTGGAGCGCGAAGTGGCGGGTTGCCGAGGCGACGCTGTCGAAGTCGGTTTTGTGGATGATGAGCGCGATCGCGATGTTGGTGCAGAGCGCGTTGTTCTCGGGCGCGAAGCCGGTGCGCGCGAGGCAGGCGTCCTCGGCGAAGAGCTTGTCCCTGACGTGGTGGTTGACCTCGACCGACCAGTGGCCGCGGTTCCAGGCGAGAAGGTCCTGAGGCGAGGCGCGCTCTGCCGGCACCGAGGTGATGCCGTAGGCGTGCTCGATGCTGGTCTCGCCTGTGCCGTTGCGCCGTGCGTCGGTGCGCTTGCGGGTGACACGGAAGATCTGCGCGACATGAGGATAGTTGATCAGGCCTGGAAGCGGGGTCAGGGTCTCGATGCGGCGTTGCTCGATGCGGCCATGGGCCTTGGCGACATCTTCCTCGAAGTGTCCGCTCGCGTCGCGCTCCCAGTCGATGGAGGCGAGGGTCTCGCAGGTCTCGGGCGCGTTTTCCTTGACCGTCATGAGATAGTCGGCGCCGTGGGTTTCCTTGATGGTGCGCGCGGTGTCGCGGGTGGTGTCGCGGGTGGTGTCGCGGGTGGTGTGAAGATCTTGAAACGGGCTTGGTGTGAAGATCTTGAAACGGGCTTGGTGTGGAGCGCGTCGATGGTGATCACGCGGCCTTCGACGGGAACCTCGTCGAGCAGCGCGCACACGGCCGCGATCTCGCCGCCTGCGTCGTTGAAGGCGAGGCTTGCGAGCGGCGCGCCGGTTGCGTGGTCGACCAGGGTCGCGGTCTCGTGGTGGCCCTCGCCGTTGCGGTTGGCGCCGCGAATGCGCTCTCCGTCGAGCGCGATCGCGCGGCCAAGGTTCAGTCTCGGCATCGAGAAGCGTTGCAGCGCCGCCTCGATCTGCTCGGGGTCGAGGGAGGCGATGACCCCACGGCAAAATCGTTCTGATTTTCGCCGCTGGCTGACGGCACTCAATCATGCTCCACGCGCTTTCGTTGAGGACCTTGCGGGGCTGGCCACCGGATTTGGCCGCCATGGCGCCGCCGCATAGCGCTGCCCTTGGCCGCGAGAGTCGAGCACGGCTTCATCTGGACATGACCGCTCGCCCCCGGCGTTCCGAGGGTTGGCGTCGCGGCGATGGACGCGGCCCGGAGGGGGCGGTCAGCTGGGCGCTGTCCTCGGAGCGACGTTGTCGGTCATTTTCAGGAAGTCGAGAACCCGCCTCGGTTTCCTGGCCAGATTGCGCATGGTCTCGGCGACGGCGAGCCCGCGCCCCTTGATAACGCCGATGGCGAAGCGCCGCAGCAGGGTCATGTTCTCCGGACCGTAGCCTGAACGGATACGGCATCGGTCCTCGTCGAAGCTCCAGTCGAGGATGTGATGGGTCGCCTCGATGGTCCAGTGCCCGCGATTGAGGGTGAGCAGGCGTTCCGGCGATGCGGCCTGCGCACTCAGGCTGGTGACGCCGTAAGCCGTCTCGCAGCTTCTCTTGCCGGATTTGACGTGCCGGGTTTCGCGCCGCACGGCGAAGATCTGTCCGACGCCGGGGAAGTTGAGGTAGTCGTTGAGCTCGCTGGAGACCCAGATGGAGCGCCGCTCGCGGCGGCCATGCTCGGGCTTGGGGCTCTCGTCCGCGAAGTCCGGCGCGCGGCCTGCGATGGCCTCGTCGAGAGTGAGCCGGATGTCGTCGAGCAAGGTGGGCTGGTTGCCCTTGACGGTGAACAGATAGTCGGCGCCGCGGTCGCGCAGATTAGGAGGCCAGCGCCCGCTGGGTGAGCAGAGCATCGGCGGTGACGGTGCGACCCGCGATGTCGGGCACCGTCTCGAGCAGGGGGATGATGGTGCCGATCTCGTTGGTGCGCTTCTCCCCTTCGTTGGCGTCGGGCCTCATGCCGATTTTTTTTGCCCCCGGGGCGCCTTGGTGTCGTGGCCTATGATGCCGAGCACATGAGCCTGCCTGCCATCGTCATCGATGGCGCCGCGGATGGTCTTGCCGTCGATGGCCAGCGCGCTGTCGCCCGAGCCGTGGGCCTCGTGCCAGGCCCTGAGCGCGGCGTCGAGCTGGACCGGATCGACGCGGATCAGCAGGCTGCGCATCGCCGACAGGCTGGGCGGGCGGTACCGGCCGTCGCGGCGGCGCACGCGGAAGCGCTGCAGCACCCTGGGACTGAGGTCGTCGACCCATTCGCTGATCGCCTTGTAGCCGCGCATGCCACAGAACGTCGCGGCGGCGGCGAGCGCCAGTACCGTGGGCAGCGCATGGCGCCGGCCCTGGCGGCGGCGGGGATCGTCGATGCCCTGGAAGAACTCGGGGAGGGATCGCATCTGTGCGGCGGTGAGCGTCATCTTCGGCACTCCATGTCGCAGACGGGGGTCGAGATCGTCGGCCCGCAGCCGGGCCCGCGCGGTGCGGGACAGGGGAAGAAGGAACACGCGCTTGGGCCGTGCGTGCTCGCTGTAGCCGGCCCCGCCGCGAGCGAAGCCGCGGGTGCGCCCGACCTCGATCCAGTTGGCCGCGCGGTAGACCGTGCCCCGGAAGAGCGCCGGGTCCACGAACGTCTCCGCCAGCAGCACGTCGTGACCGAAGCGGATCGGCCAATCCCTCACCAGACGGCGCGTGCACAAAGACAGCACCCGCGAGCCGAGATTGCGCGGACCGCCGGGCAGGATCAGGAAGCGCGAGTTGTTGGTGACCAGGTGAAGACGACCGAACTGAAGGCCGCGGTCCCAGCCAATCCAGCGATCGCGCGCACCGCACTTCAGCGCCGGTGCCGAGAAGACCGCCAACGCCAGCCATCGCCCTCGATGGTGCGCGACATAGCGCACGGTCTCGCCCATCCCCGGCACCGCGCCGAGGTAGTGGTGTGTCTGCATCAAGTCGCGGAAGCGGGCCTCGTCCTCCGCCGCCACGATGTCGACCGCCACCTCCGATAGAGCTGCCACAGCTTGCCAGTCCCCACGGCTGCCTCGCGGCACTCATATCAGGACACGGGGAGCAAGTCCACTATTTCAGGCAACTCGCTGGCCGGCCTAGCCAAAGGCTGAAGTACAAATCCGCCCTGCGTTCGTTGGGGACATCTCTTGTCTCCTGATGAGGTCTAGCGAGAACGACACCGTAGTGCCGGTCTCCGAGTCGGCCCCATAGGATCTGAAGGCCTGGACGCTGCGTCTGGCGAAGCTCCGCGGCAAGAAGCGGGCGACCGTCGCCTTGGCCCGGCGCATCGGCGTGGTACTTCACCGGATGTGGCGGGACGGCACCGAGTTCCGCTTCACGCGCGAGGAGGCGATGGCGCTCCAGACGGCATAGGCGCGGCTGCATCCCACCGGCAATCAGCAGCGAGAGGAGGAAAGAGCCGCGCCTGAAGGTGGCGATCCACCGCTATCCCCTCGCCGGGACGCGGTTCCCGATGATGCACGTGCTAGCGGCTGTTGCCGAATCGCCTCTTGGCGTTCGAGCACGCACACCAGATCGGCACTCGGGAATCGTCTTGCACCAGGCATGAAGTTGGCAGCCGCTCTGCGCTGACCACGGACGGAAGCGAGAGCCTGGCGACGGGGACATATCCGGGGGTCCCGCTTCCTTCACCGTGCCGCGTCGACGAGCCCGTTAGCCGCCAAGGCAACCACCTGTGTCTATCATGGTGACCATGCCTGCGAGAGGCCCAACCGCAGGCGACGGTGCCCCATGTTCGAATGGCCGTGCCAGGCCGGAACGTTGTGAAGATCGGTGCTTGACATCAACCGCCCCATTACGGAAGCCGCCAAGGCAACCACCTGTGTCGATCATGTTGACCATGCCTGCGAGAGGCCCAACCGCAGGCGACGGTGCCCCATGTTCGAATGGCCGTGCCAGGCCGGAACGTTGTGAAGATCGGTGCTTGACATCAACCGCCCCATTACGGAAGCCGCTCGCTGTCGGGTAGGGCACTGGCGCGCGCACCCGTAGGCGGAGGGTTTCCATCCCTGCCCTTTCGGTTGCAGGGTGGGGTCACAGTTCCGCCGTAGGCCACGTTTCCAGCCGCCCCCCCTAAAATTCCGTACATCGGGTTTTCCCACGGTACGGCTTCAAGCAACAGGCACCGCGAAGTTTGGAGCGGAGCCTTCCGCAGGACCGCCGGGATTAAGGCCGACCCCGCCATGCCCCCGAACGAGACCCACGTTTACTCCGTCCTCAAGACGCCACCCTGCGCGGCACGTTAGCCCGCCTCTGTGTGCGGATTGCCTGCTACGGCGTCGCCCACCTGTGCCCAGAGGTCCTCGCTCAGGACGGGTTATGTTGTCCCGCCCCTCTACGCTTGGCGACCTCATCCGCCAGTGTGAAGATCTCCGTCTCATTTCCCGGATCGCCCGGTTATAGCGACGGTCTTCGACATTCGTAGGGTCATCCTGTCCAACCTCCACACCTTCCGGACTTTCACTACTGTGCTTTCCAGAATTGCCACCATCAGCTTACGCCGGGAGCCCCGATACGTGCGCCTCAGTTCTTCCGCATCGGCACTGGCCATCGGGTAGACCACAGAAACCCTTGGCAGCTCCAATAGTCCCGCTCGAATCAGCTTCATGCGGATCGGCATTTTCGGCGTCTAGTCCGTTCGCTTTCGCTGCGGCCCTCCTGTTCGCTCGCCTCACCGAGCTGACCAGACCTTGGGACCCACTGGGTTCCCCGGCCCCCCGAGGCTTTTCCGTCCGGGCTTTCAGGTCATCGGGTCGCCCCAGATGCCTGCCGGATATGACTACGGCGCCAAACTGAGAATTGCGCCGGCAGGACTTTCACCTGCAAGCACAGCAGCTAGTCTCGCTGCACTCGGTCCTCGCCGATCTTCGTCATCTCGCCGCAGCCGCAGGGGCACATGATCGTGTCCGGCTCGATCACCTCCTCGCGCCGGTCGACCTGGGGCCCGAAGCGCACCCCGCTGCGCGACCCCCGGGAAGAGCGCCGCCGGCGCTTGCCGCCAGCCCCCTCGTCCTGCTCCTGGTCATCTGCCTCGGGCCGACCGCCGGCTTCAGCGATCGCCGCCCAAAACTCCTCGAACGTAAGCTGGCGCTCGTCCTCGTTGAGCTTCTCGGAGCGCGGACCGAACAGCGCCTTCCTGAGTTCCTTGTTGAGATGCTCAAGCCGGCTGATCTGCTCCGCGCTGTGCGCGTTCTCGGCCTCCAGCCGTGCCGCCCGCGCTTCCGCCGTCTGCCTCGCCGCCTCCGCCGCGCCGCGTGCCTGCTCCGCTTCGCATAGGGCTGCTTCCGTCGCCCGGCGCGCCGCGCGCTCGTCGTCAAGCTCCGCATGCAGGGCCGCCAGCGCCGCCGAAACCACCGCAGGCGACGGCCAACCGGCGCTGCTGAGGGGTGAGGGCGTGACCTTCGGCATGGCCGATCCCTTAATCCGATTCGCCAATGCATGACCAGGGAAAAGTGCAGGCGGGACCGCGACCGAAATCTGCGGCCCCGCCTGCGTGCCGCCTCACTCCGCCGCCAGCGGGCGGCGAACCGGGAGGGCCTTGACCCGGCGCCAGTCAAGGCCCTCGAACAGGGCCTCGAACTGGCCCTTCGTAAGGCGCATCACACCATCCTCGATCCGGGGCCAGGCGAAGCGGCCCTGCTCCAGACGCTTGTAGGTCATCACCAGACCGCTGCCGTCCCACGCAAGGAGCTTGAGCCTGTCGCCGCGGCGCGAGCGGAAGATCACGATCACCCCGGAATAGATATCGAGGTCCAGCTCCCCCGCCGCCGTCGCCGCAAGCGCGTCGTGGCCGCGACGAAAATCAACCGGCCGCGTCGCCAGCACGATGCGAAGCGAGGGGGCCGCGATCATGACGACGCCCGGCCCAGGCCCGAGGCCACCGCCACGATCCGATCGACCGCGCTCTCCACCGGAAGCCGCACGACGACGCCCAGCGCCTCGATCGCCACCGTCCGCTCGGACGTCACGCTATCAACCACCACGGGAACAAATGGCGGTGCAGAGCCACCAATCCGAGCGCCCGGAAGAGTTCCCTCCCGCGCGCGCCGCCGCCACTTGGTCAGGGTCGTATCGCTGACGCCATGGCGGCGCGCGACCGCCGCAACCGAAGAGCCCGGCTCAAAGCTCTCCGAGACAATCCGCGCCTTCTCATCGTCCGGCCAGCGTCGCATGGGGGCCGGCTCAGACGGAGCCGGGGCGGCTCCCTCAGAAGCTGGGATCTCAACCGAAGCAACAGCGACACCGTCGCCAGATGCCAAAATCGAATCTGTCATCGCGATCTCTCCTGTGTGGCTCGTGGTCAAGGCGGAGAGTCAGCCCCGAAATCAGATTCGCTGGAAGTATGGGGGCCCAATACCGCTTACGATCGATCAGCCGGTCGAGCTCCGCCTCGCGGTCGAGCCACGCGTCGACGGCATCGCCGAGCGCCTTCCAGCGCTCCTCCAGCCCCATGTCGGCCATACGCTGCTGCTCGATCTTCGCGAGCAGCAGAAGCTCGCGCACCGCGCGGCGCAGAACGCTATCCGGCAGCGGGTCCGGCGCGCTCGCCCTGTGCACGATGTAGCGCGAGAGATCCATGCCTGCGTCGGCCGCGAGTTCGCGGATTCGCACCCACTCGCTCGCCGTCGCCATTACCGCGTGCTGTTTGCGGCGCTCCACCGGCCGGCGGCTCATGAGGGCACCCCGGGGACGGTGCAATACTGCGTGACAAACCTCGAAGGACCCGCGTTCGTGCCGAAACCACCTGCATAACACCATATAAAACAGTTACGAACCGCCCATCCGCATACGTCACGAATACCCACCGCCTTATACCCTCTACAAGCACGAATATCCATCGTGCGTGTCTCCGCAATGACAGACTCACCGCTCCTGACATACGCCTTCACTTCCCAAAATGCAACTGATCGGTTCACGGCACAAAATTTTATATCAGATAAGAGCCGCCACAATCCTCTTGCGAAACGAACCAATCACCTGTAATGTAACACATATGCAGGAGAGAAAACGACCCACTCCACTACCTGACGTACCCCAATAATATCAAGTTTAGGACCACACCACCCTGCGGTTGCAGAAGGCAATGGCGGCAACCTCCTTGGGCAGGGTGAAGACCACATGGAAGTAGGGCACCGGCAGGATGTCCCCGGCGCGCTCCTCGCTCCAGAGGTTGGCGGCGAGACCCTGGCAGGTGGGGCAGTGGCGGTTGCGGCAGGAGTTGAAGAGCGGATGCTCGCGCCCGCAGCCCTCGCAGGCGTACATGTGGCCGCCGAGCACGGCGGTGCGGCACGCCTCGATGGCGCCCATGACCTTGAGCCGGGCGGCGTCGATGCGCCCTTTGTGGCGCTCACGGAAAGCGGCGCCGGCGCGGCGGAAGATCTCCGCCACGCCCGCGCGTTCGGCCTCCACGCGCCGTCAGTTGCGCAACGCTGCGAAGCCTGAGATCGGGTGGTCGAGGCCCTCGAACATCTTGCCGGTGACGCGGGCGTAGTGACGGGTCGTGTTCGCGCTTCGATGGCCGAGCATGTCCCGGATCACCTCGATATCGCCGCCGCGCTCGAGGAGATGGGTCGCCGCCGAATGGCGCAGGCAATGGAAGGTGTAGCTGCGGTCGAGCTCGGCAATGTCGCGCGCCCTCCTGAAGGCGGCCTGCAAGGTCTCCGTTGCGATGGGCCTGTCGAGCGAGACGCCGTAGAAGAGCCAGCTCGTCGGACGCGGCCAGATGTTCCTGTAGTAGACGCGCAAGTAGTGGATGACGATGTCCGGCAACGGTGCCATTCTCTCGGTGCCGCCTTTGCCGGAGGGGATGTGCAGCAGCTTCTTCTCCGACAGGATGTCGCCGACCTTGATGGCCAAGGTCTCGGAGATGCGGAGCCCGCCGCCATAGCCGGTGACAATGGCAGCACGGTGGCGGAGGTCGGGTGTCGCAAGGATGAGGTGCTCGACCTCCTGCTCCGACATGTAGCGCGGCAGCTTGCCGGGCTTCTTGCGGGAGCGCAGGCCGGCGACATGGTCAGGCCAGCCGAGTGTGTCGATGTAGAGGAAGTTCAGCGCGGCGAAGGAGACGTTGGTCGTGCCCGGACTGAGCCCCTTGTCGATCCGCCCCAGGTACCACTGGCGCACCTGCTCGGCGTCGAGCTCGTCCGGCGAGGCGTCGTAGTACCTGGCCAGGTTCTTGATCTCGCAGATGTAGGCCTTGGACGTGCTCGCGGCCAGATTGGCGATGCGGAGCTGCTCCTCCATGCGCTGGCGAAGAGGGGTGACGGTGTTCGTGTCGCACGCGGTCCCGGTCATTATCGATCTCCCTGGATCGCGACGGCGCGCCGCCGGACCGATCCGGCGACGGTCCGTCGCAGGGGTCGATGCTAACCACTGGTGATCGGGAGGCTGCTGGGGATCCGCCACCCGACGGGCGGAGCGCCACTGACGCAACCGGGAAGCGAACGCACAGAACAAACGGCACCCGCGACGCCTCGGAAATGAATGAACTCTACGCCGCTAACTCCGCGTAGCGGCTTCGTTCAACGCTCATTACGACACCCGCTGCTTCCTCCCCATCCACGTCTATCACGTGGAAAGCGGCAAGCCGGTGGCGGTCCTCCTGCGCCCCGGCAAGGTTAAGGGTTGGGCAGGCTCTCTCTCGAGAGCCTGCCCAACCCTTTTGAACGAAGCCGCGGGCCACGAGAGGCGAAGTTGAGCTATGTGGAAAGTGCGCTGATGTCAGCGTCAGGCGGCATCCACCGGCAGCAGAGTTGCGCATAAAATCGACGCTCGCGCCGGTCTTTCGGCAGGCATGCGGGCGCACGCTGCGAGGACTGAGCGGGGTGTGAGCCGAGGGCTGTCAGCCCGGCTCAAGCGGAGACAGGTTCGGTCGTGCGTCGGCGCTTTGGCGCCGTTGCGCGGGGCCGAAGCGAGCGGGCGTCTCACGGTTTCCCCCTGTGGGTCGGCGGCAGCGCCGGCGGGCCGCGCGTCGAGCGGGGCTCATGGCGGCGGCGGATTTCGCGGACGAGGCGCATGACGCCGCCGCAGTGGGGGCAGGCCACGGGCGCGGTGCCGATCTCGGGCTCTTCGTCGGGCTCGGCCCGAGCGCCGTCCACGCTTCCCTCGGGGGCGGCGCAGCCGAGGGCGCCGAGAGCCTGGCGTGCTCTCTCCAGCGTGCTGGCGCGGCAGCCGTTGGCGAGGATGCCGAAGTAGCGAATGCGGTGCATGCCGTCCGGCAGGACGTGCCTCAGGAAGCGGCGGATGAACTCGTCGGCGCTCACGGTGGCGATGCCGTAGCGCGGCTTTCTCTGCCCCGGCGCCTTGGGCTTTCGGTGGCGGAAGGAGACCGTCTCGCCGTCGAAGGAGACGATGCGGCTGTCGGAGATGGCGATCCTGTGCGTGTAGTGCGAGAGGTACCGGAAGACCTGCTCAGGCCCGCGGAAGGGCCGCTTGGCGTAGACCACCCAGTCCCTGGCCCGGGCGGCGGCAAGCGTGGCGTGGAACTCGCCGGGATTGGCGAGGTGGGCGAGGGTGCCGTGGAACTCCAGGTCCCCCCGGCCGTGGGCGCGGGCGAGCTCCTCGAGGAAGAGGCGGCGGAACAGGCTGCCGAGGACCTTGACGGGGGCGAGGAAGGTGGTGCTCCCCGTCTTCCACTCGCCACTGTCTACGTCGAAGCCCGCGTTGGGCACGACCACGTGCAGGTGCGGGTGGAAGCGGAGCTTCTGATCCCAGGTATGGAGGACCGCGGTGCCGCCGATGCGCATGCCGCCGTGGCGGGGATCGGCGGCGATGGTGCGCAGGGTCTCGGCGACGGCCCGGAAGAGGATGTCGAACACCACCCTGCGGTTGCAGAAGGCAATGGCGGCAACCTCCTTGGGCAGGGTGAAGACCACATGGAAGTAGGGCACCGGCAGGATGTCCCCGGCGCGCTCCTCGCTCCAGAGGTTGGCGGCGAGACCCTGGCAGGTGGGGCAGTGGCGGTTGCGGCAGGAGTTCTTATGAGCTCTCTCCGCAAGGCCCGGCTTCATCTACGTCAATGGCATTCGCAATCTCTCCACTCGAATCCGCGGCCGATGTCCAGGCAGAACGTCGTTTCCACGCAGCGATCCGCCACGCTGCTCAGCTCTTATCCGGTTCGGAACTCCGGCGCTTGCCGGCTCCGTGACCCCAATACCGCATCCAAGCGGTGGTGACGTTCCGGGAGGCGGGACCCATCTGTAGAACGGTGCCAAGCGGCGACCCAACTCTTGCCCGGTCACACGCCTTGCCCGGCATCCTCCGCGGCCGCGTCCGACCACGTCGGAACCTCCTGTATTGTAAGCGGTACGCAGACCCCATACCGGAATCTGGCTTGACTACGACGGGGATTTCTTGAGGAGCGCCGTGAGCGCGCGAGTCATTTTGCCTCGGGCTGGAAGTTCCACGGCAGAAGCTCCTGGATGCCCGACTGCGGGTGGCCCTTGGCGATCTTCTCGAGCGTGCTCCGCATCCAGGCGTAGGGCTCGACGCCGTTCATCTTGCAGGTCTCGATCAGCGAGGCGATGCGGGCCCAGGCTTGCGCACCCTCGTCGTTGCCGGCGAAGAGCGCGTTCTTGGCGGTGAGCTTCAGCGGCCGGATTCGGTTTTCCACCAGGTTCGAGTCGATCTCGACACGACCGTCGTGCAGGAACTCCAGCAGCCCGTCCCACTGGTTGGCGATATAGGTCAGCTTCTCGCCGAGACGCGAGCGCGGTGAGACGCGCGAGCGCTGCTCGTCGAGCCAGACACCGAAGGTGTTCACGATCGGCGCCGACTCCTCCCAACGGATCGCGCGGCGCTCCGCCGGCGGCTTGCCCCGGATCTTCTTCTCGATCGCATAGAGCTTCGCGATCCGATTCAGACCGGCCAGCGCGATCGGCGATGCGCTCGAGTCGTATACCTCTTTCAGCTTCCGTCTTACATGCGCCCAACAGAGGGCCCGCGTCACAGGGCCTTCCGCCCGGTCCGGCCGCGCCAGGATGTTGTGGCCCGAGTAGCCGTCGAGCTGCACCGTCCCCGAAAAGCCCTCCATAAGCTCGGCGCCATACTTGCCGCCGCGGCCGGGCGCATAGCGATAGACGACGCCCGGCGGGTCCGTGCCGCTCCAGTGGCGCTCGTCACGCACAAGGGTCCACATGTAGCCCGTCTTCGTCTTGCCCCGGCCCGGGTCGAGAACGCGGATCGTGGTCTCGTCCAGACCCAGGTGATCCGACTTCTTCAGCTCATCCTCCAGGCAAGCGACCACGGGGCGCAGGTGAAACGACGCCTGGCCCACCCACGTCGCCAGCGTCGCACGGTGAACCTCGATCCCCGAGCGCTCGTAGATCTGCGACTGGCGATAGAGCGGGCAATGATCGCCGTACTTCGCGATCAGCACCTGCGCCAGAAGAGCCTCGGTGGGAAGGCCGCCCTCGACCAGAGCGGCCGGCGCCGGCGACTGCACCACCCCGCCCCCCTTGCACTTGTTGCAGGCGTAGCGGGGGCGCACGGTCTCGATGACGGTGAACTTCGCCGGCTCATAGTCCAGCCGCTCGCTGCGGTCCTCGCCGATCTTCGTCATCTCGCCGCAGCCGCAGGGGCACATGATCGTGTCCGGCTCGATCACCTCCTCGCGCCGGTCGACCTGGGGCCCGAAGCGCACCCCGCTGCGCGACCCCCGGGAAGAGCGCCGCCGGCGCTTGCCGCCAGCCCCCTCGTCCTGCTCCTGGTCATCTGCCTCGGGCCGACCGCCGGCTTCAGCGATCGCCGCCCAAAACTCCTCGAACGTAAGCTGGCGCTCGTCCTCGCCGAGCTTCTCGGAGCGCGGACCGAACAGCGCCTTCCTGAGCTCCTTGTTGAGATGCTCAAGCCGGCTGATCTGCTCCGCGCTCTGCGCGTTCTCGGCCTCCAGCCGTGCCGCCCGCGCTTCCGCCGTCTGCCTCGCCGCCTCCGCCGCGCCGCGTGCCTGCTCCGCTTCGCATAGGGCTGCTTCCGTCGCCCGGCGCGCCGCGCGCTCGTCGTCAAGCTCCGCATGCAGGGCCGCCAGCGCCGCCGAAACCACCGCAGGCGACGGCGAACCGGCGCTGCTGAGGGGTGAGGGCGTGACCTTCGGCATGGGCCACCCCTTAATCCGATTCGCCAATGCATGACCAGGGAAAAGTGCAGGCGGGACCGCGACCGAAATCTGCGGCCCCGCCTGCGTGCCGCCTCACTCCGCCGCCAGCGGGCGGCGAACCGGGCGGGCCTTCACCCGGCGCCAGTCCAGACCCTCGAAGAGGGCCTCGAACTGGCCCTTCGTAAGGCGCATCACACCATCCTCGATCCGAGGCCAGGCGAAGCGGCCCTGCTCCAGACGCTTGTAGGTCATCACCAGACCGCTGCCGTCCCACGCAAGGAGCTTGAGCCTGTCGCCGCGGCGCGAGCGGAAGATCACGATCACCCCGGAATAGATATCGAGGTCCAGCTCCCCCGCCGCCGTCGCCGCAAGCGCGTCGTGGCCGCGACGAAAATCAACCGGCCGCGTCGCCAACACGATGCGAAGCGAGGGGGCCGCGATCATGACGACGCCCGGCCCAGGCCCGAGGCCACCGCAACAATCCGATCGACCGCGCTCTCCACCGGAAGGCGAACGACCACGCCTAGCGCCTCGATCGCCACCGTCCGCTCGGACGTCACGCTATCAACCACCACGGGAACAAATGGCGGTGCAGAGCCACCAATCCGAGCGCCCGGAAGAGTTCCCTCCCGCGCGCGCCGCCGCCACTTGGTCAGGGTCGTATCGCTGACGCCATGGCGGCGCGCGACCGCCGCAACCGAAGAGCCCGGCTCAAAGCTCTCCGAGACAATCCGCGCCTTCTCATCGTCCGGCCAGCGTCGCATGGGGGCCGGCTCAGACGGAGCCGGGGCGGCTCCCTCAGAAGCTGGGATCTCAACCGAAGCAACAGCGACACCGTCGCCAGATGCCAAAATCGAATCTGTCATCGCGATCTCTCCTGTGTGGCTCGTGGTCAAGGCGGAGAGTCAGCCCCGAAATCAGATCCGCTGGAAGTATGGGGGCCCGATACCGCTTACCCTGTATTTTCCCGTTCGTTCGGCCGGTGCCCTCAGGAGACGATGGCGCCCTCAGGCACCAGTCCTTGGGTGGCATAGCGCCACAGCGCGATCAGCAGCTTGCGCGCGACCCCCACGATCGCCCGCTTCCTCGCTCGCCGGTCCCTCCCGCCACCGGCATCCCTGGCGACGTAGGCGTGGAACCACTTCGTGATCGCGCTTTCCGGTTGCAGCTTCAGCCAGCGCCAAGCCATCTGGATCATGTGCTTCCTGACATGCGAGGGGCCGGCCTTGCTGATGCCAAGATCGTGGTCGACATCTCCGCTCGCCCACGGCACCGACGTCAACCCGGCCCAGCTGCCCAACTCCCGGCGATTGCGGAAGTCCCGATAGAACACCTCGCCAGCCAGCAGTGTGGCGTCATTGAGGCCGATGCCATGGATGCGCGTAAGCGCCGCGATCATCGCCGTCCCGTCACGATTGGTCGCGTCCTGGGCTTTCCGGCCAGCCTTCAGCAGGGCCCTCTTCTCGGCCTCGATCATCTCGATATGCTCCTCAACCAGGCGAAGCATCCCCACCGCCCTCTCAATCTCTGCCCGCGCACGCGGCGGCAACGGCGCCCCATAGCCCGTCCGCGCGGTCGCGAGGCGTTCGAGGAAGTCCGGCTTGCGCGGCGCCAGATCGAAGATGCCGTGCAACTGCAAGAGCCCTTTGATCCGGTTGTTGACGCGGGTACGCTCGCTGATCAGCGTGTCCCTCTCGCGCAGCAGGCGCTTGGCATCCTCCTGGTCCACATCGGGCACGCGCACCCAGGACATGGCCTCCGAATCGCCTTGGTCCCATGCCTTCAGAGCCCGAACCATCCTCCTCGCGTCGATACGGTCGGTCTTTTTCTTCTTGGCGCGCCGGTTCACCCGCAGGCTCGCCGGATCGTTCATGAAGATATCGATCTCCGCGTCACGGCGCTCGATATCGCGGGCAAGCCAGAACCCCTCGTAGCCCGCCTCGTAGGTCAGCATCACCCGAGGACGGGCGCCGAGCTCCCTCGCCACCCGTTCCCGCACCGACCCGACGAGATCCAACAGTCCCGCCGTGTCGGCAGCAGCCAGTGTGTGGATGCTGATGCTGCCACCCGAGGCATCCGGGCAATGCACGCCAACGATCCACGATTTGAGGCTGATCTCCACCGCGACATAAATCGTGCTACTACTTGCGCCTGTCAGCGCGGTCGTGTCTGGACCATCCGACATCCGTCCACTCCGTTGTTGACGATTCCGCTCGGAGAGAAGGTGCTGGCCTTCTCTCCGAGCTTGTCTAACCGCCAGAATCGATTCGGTGCCACCGTGCTCATGGTATCTGAAGAGCGGATGCTCGCGCCCGCAGCCCTCGCAGGCGTACATGTGGCCGCCGAGCACGGCGGTGCGGCACGCCTCGATGGCGCCCATGACCTTGAGCCGGGCGGCGTCGATGCGCCCTTTGTGGCGCTCACGGAAAGCGGCGCCGGCGCGGCGGAAGATCTCCGCCACGCCCGCGCGTTCGGCCTCCACGCGCCGTCAGTTGCGCAACGCTGCGAAGCCTGAGATCGGGTGGTCGAGGCCCTCGAACATCTTGCCGGTGACGCGGGCGTAGTGACGGGTCGTGTTCGCGCTTCGATGGCCGAGCATGTCCCGGATCACCTCGATATCGCCGCCGCGCTCGAGGAGATGGGTCGCCGCCGAATGGCGCAGGCAATGGAAGGTGTAGCTGCGGTCGAGCTCGGCAATGTCGCGCGCCCTCCTGAAGGCGGCCTGCAAGGTCTCCGTTGCGATGGGCCTGTCGAGCGAGACGCCGTAGAAGAGCCAGCTCGTCGGACGCGGCCAGATGTTCCTGTAGTAGACGCGCAAGTAGTGGATGACGATGTCCGGCAACGGTGCCATTCTCTCGGTGCCGCCTTTGCCGGAGGGGATGTGCAGCAGCTTCTTCTCCGACAGGATGTCGCCGACCTTGATGGCCAAGGTCTCGGAGATGCGGAGCCCGCCGCCATAGCCGGTGACAATGGCAGCACGGTGGCGGAGGTCGGGTGTCGCAAGGATGAGGTGCTCGACCTCCTGCTCCGACATGTAGCGCGGCAGCTTGCCGGGCTTCTTGCGGGAGCGCAGGCCGGCGACATGGTCAGGCCAGCCGAGTGTGTCGATGTAGAGGAAGTTCAGCGCGGCGAAGGAGACGTTGGTCGTGCCCGGACTGAGCCCCTTGTCGATCCGCCCCAGGTACCACTGGCGCACCTGCTCGGCGTCGAGCTCGTCCGGCGAGGCGTCGTAGTACCTGGCCAGGTTCTTGATCTCGCAGATGTAGGCCTTGGACGTGCTCGCGGCCAGATTGGCGATGCGGAGCTGCTCCTCCATGCGCTGGCGAAGAGGGGTGACGGTGTTCGTGTCGCACGCGGTCCCGGTCATTATCGATCTCCCTGGATCGCGACGGCGCGCCGCCGGACCGATCCGGCGACGGTCCGTCGCAGGGGTCGATGCTAACCACTGGTGATCGGGAGGCTGCTGGGGATCCGCCACCCGACGGGCGGAGCGCCACTGACGCAACCGGGAAGCGAACGCACAGAACAAACGGCACCCGCGACGCCTCGGAAATGAATGAACTCTACGCCGCTAACTCCGCGTAGCGGCTTCGTTCAAGACGCCCTCGGGGATCGAGGTCCGCACCCTCATCAAGCACCTGGTCCGCCGCATCCGCCGCCACTGGCCGCACACTCGGATCGTCTTCCGGGGAGACAGCCACTATGGCCGCGCGCAAGCCATGGCCTGGTGCGAGCAGAACGGCGTCGACTACATCTTCGGCCTCGCGGGCAACCGCGCGCTCAACGCCTTGGCCTACGAGGTGGCCGACGATCTCAAGGTCCGCCGCGCCGAGGCCGGCGCGGACAGGATGCGCAGCTTCGCCGCCTTCGCCTATGCCGCCCGCTCCTGGAGCCGCGAACGCCGGGTCGTGGCTCGGCTGGAGGCGACGACGCGCGGCTTCGATGCCCGCTATGTCGTCACCTCGCTCAAGGGCGAGCCCCGCCACCTCTACGAAGACATCTACTGCGCCCGCGGCCAGGCCGAAAACCTGATCAAGATGCACAAGGGCCAGCTCGCCTCGGACCGCACCTCCTGCCAGAGCCCGCTCGCCAACCAGCTCAGGCTGGTGCTCCACACCGCAGCCTACTGGCTGATGCTCGCGCTCCGCGACGCCATTCCCCGCACAGCGCCGCTCGCCCGCGCCGAGTTTGCAACCCTCAGGCTGCGCCTCCTCAAGATCGGCGCCCGCGTCATCGAGAAGGCCACCCGCGTCCGCATCCACTTCGCCTCGGCCTGCCCGGACGCCGCTCTCTTCCGACTGCTCGCAGGCCGCCTCGCCGCAGCAGGCCCCTGAGCGCCGGGGCGATGTGCCCCGACAACCCAGGCTCGTTCAACCCTCAACCCAATAGCGACCCATCCTCAGATCCCGGCGCCAAACCGCGTCAGGCCACGACGCGACCCCTCAGCCGAGCCTCATGTGCAAGGCTCTCCATGAATAGGTCGGGCTAGCCCGGATTTCTCCCCTCAGTCGCGGCATGCAACTCGATCAGTGGCTCCAAGTGGGGCGTAATCTCACTTGGAATCACTTATTTCATTACAAAACAAGGCGTTACGCCAAATTGGGTTCGTTTTGCAAATTTCTATTTTGCGGAGATCATGACCCTCGCTGGACATCCGTGTGAGAAGCAAGCACCCGCTTTTCCTGCGTTCATGCACCGCACCCCCTTCGATCTTGCGTTCCATGACACGATGCTGGCGCGAGCTGCGATCGCCGTGCATCGCACCATGGTCCGGGTGGTTGAGCAGCCAGACAGAACGGCTTCGTCTCCCTTGCGACTGTATGACAGCGCATCGCGCTCTTGGAGCAAAGGTCGCAAGCGCCTGCCGAGCGCGCTTCGTGTTATCGTCCCGCCGCAACCGGCGGGAGGGGAGCATGGCGATCACGTTACAGGGCAAGGCCGCGATCGTGACCGGCGCGGGCCGCGGCATCGGCAAGGGCATCGCGACCGTGTTCGCCAAGGAAGGCGCCAAGGTGCTGGTTGTGAACCGCAGCGCCGAGGCAGGCCAGGCCACTGCCGATGAGATCGCGGCCGCCGGCGGCGAGGCATCGTTCCTCCAGGCCGACGTCAGGCAACGCGCCGACATGGAGCGGATGGCGGCGGCCTGCGTCGAGCGCTACGGCGCTATCGACGTCTTTTGCGCCAATGCCGGAGTCTTTCCCACCTCCCATATCGTGGACATGGACGACGAGACCTGGGACGACGTGATGGACACCAACCTCAAGGGCGTCTTCTACGGGGTCCAGGCGTGCATCCCGCAGATGAAGGCGCAAGGGCGAGGCCGCATCGTCGTGATCTCGTCCATCACCGGCCCCAACGTTGGCTGGCCGGGGCTTGCCCACTACATGGCGTCGAAGGGCGGCGTGAACGCCTTCGTCATGGGCGCTGCGCTGGAGCTCGCCAAGCACAACGTCACGGTCAACGCGATCTCCCCCGGTTCGATCATGACGCCGGGCCTGGTGGAGCTGGGCGGGGACCAGGTGGAGGAAATCAGGTCGGTCATCCCGGCCGGCTATATCGGCGAGACCGAGGACATCGCCTACGCCGCCGTCTACCTCGCCAGCGATCAGGCGCGCTACATCACCGGCCAGGCGCTGGTACTCGACGGCGGCCAGATCCTGCCGGAGAGCCCGGCGGCCCTCGCCGACGCCTGACGCGGCGTCGCCGCGTGCCGAACCGGCCCGATTGACAAACGCTGCTCCGCCGTTATCGATGGCACCGGAGCGCCCGTAGCTCAGCCGGATAGAGCACTTGATTCCTAATCAAGGGGTCGCAGGTTCGAGTCCTGCCGGGCGCACCAATCAAATCAAATACTTAGTGGGTAATCTGAGCGGCTATGATGCGATGAAACGCCGCCATGTCACCAAAATGTCACCAGCCCAACGGCTACACGTGAAACCCCAAACCTGTCCGAAATGAGCAAGACTTCCAGTCCAATCTATAGATTCCGTTTTAGCTTGTAGTGCCGAACAACAGATGAGACGGAGCGCGACAGAGCCCTCAATGCTTGAACTAGTGGCGAATGAACCGAGGATTCCAATCCACCTCATGAATGAGGCCGACACCGGCAGCGTCGTCTTCTTCTGCGGCGCGGGCGTTTCTCGCGGTGGCGGCTCCGGTCTTCCGAACTTCGCCGAACTCGTGGATCACGTTTACCAAGAAAACCGTATGGAGCCAGATGATGTCGAGCGGGAGGCCCTCCACCTTGATGCACCGGAACCGAGTCTCCGGAGGCCTCAATTCGACAAGGCCCTGGGCCTCTTGGAGAGACCAGAACGCTTGGGAGCGTCCGCCCTGCGGCACACGGTCATCGATTGTCTCTCGACGCAGCCCACTGCCCCGCTCCACGTCCACGAGGCGCTGCTTGACCTTTCGCGGACTGAACAGGGAGCTCGCCTGGTTACCACAAATTTCGACAACCGGTTTGTGGAAGCCAGACCTGGGGAACAGTTCGTCGATGCTGCTCCCATGCTGCCCGTGCCCAAGCGGCACAGCTGGTCGAGCCTTGTCCATTTGCACGGTCGAATCGTTCCCGGCAACGACGGCTCGAATCTGGTTCTTACCGCGGCGGACTTCGGGAGGGCGTATCTGACCGAACGCTGGGCAGCGCGGTTCGTCACCGAGTTGTTCCGCGAGTTCACCGTCATCTTCGTCGGATACGGCGTGTCCGATCCCGTCATGAGCTACTTGGTCGATTCCCTTGCCGCGGAACGCGCCAAGGGCGCACGGTTCGCAAACGCATTCGCGTTTGCACCCCACGACGGAACGCCCGCCGGACAGGACAAGGCACGCGACGGCTGACTCGCGAAGAACGTCAAACCGATCCTGTATGACAGCCGGGAGGGTCATCGCCTGGTCGGCGAGACACTCATCGAGTGGGCCCGCATCCGAACCGACCCCATTCAGCTTCGACCCCAGATCGCGCTCAACGGCATTAGCAAACTCCCCGCTGGGCCAAGCGACCCGGTGGTCGAACGCGTCTTATGGGCATTGGATGACCCGGTCGCCTCCAGGGCGCTTGCCGAGGCGGTTCCCATCTTTGACGAAGTCAATTTCCCGAAGATCGAGAGCTGGCTGGAAATATTCCAGCAAGAAGGGTGGCTGTGCTGTGCCGCTGAGGAGGCAAATCCCGATGCAGACGATTTGAACCCCGCGTTCGTGCGCTTGGTCGACAGTGGATTTCTCTCGCTGAACCCGCAGTCCTTGGACACGACCAGGGCGCACTTCGCGCGCTGGATAGCTCGTCATCTGCACGTGCCCCAAGTCCTCGGTTGGGCTTTGCGCGCCGGCGGGCATTTACACCCGGGTCTCGGGAACATGGTTCGAATGAATCTTAGTGGCGCGAACGCGGATATCCCGCCTCGTTTGAGGCTTCTTTGGACCATATTGTCGAGCCACGAACCAAAGGATCCCCATCGATTCCTCTGGAGTCTTCAGCAATACCAGGAAGCGCACTGGAATAGCGAGCGACGTCGCATCGAAGAAATGGCAATCGCGGGTATGGCGCCACGTCTGATCGTGGTCCCAGGTCCCTCTTCCCGACTTGAGTTCGGCCGGTACTACGACGGAGAAACGGAACCAATCCCGCCCATCGATGCATGCGGGCATCCAAAGCTGGTGGTAGTCGACGAGGAATCCTGGTCTTACGTCGAGGGAATCCTGAATAACTCAAGCATTCTGTCACGCCACGCGGAGATGCTGACAGGTCATCTGGAGTGCGCCTTGACACTCGGGCTGGAACACGAGGAGATCCCATCGAACTCGTCTTTCTACCGGCCTTCAATCGTGGAGAGCGACCAGAATCGGCATCACGGTAATGAAGGTTTCGGCCACCTCATCGACCTAGGGAAGGTCTGAATAAGTGCCTCCTGCATTTCTCAGACGCGCAAGGCGGAAGCGCGCTTTCCGCTTTGCTCACATTTTCAGTGACTTACAGCCACCGAAAATGGTGGCACATCCCTGTGCCACGGGAACCCCTGATAAATCAGAGGTTCCCTAGTTCGCGACAGTTATCTGGAACTCGCAATGAGCGACCGTGCTCGCGGGGACAACCTGGTCCGCCGCTGGGTGCTGTCGGGCCATTCGCTTTTCAGAAGGCTAGCGCTACACGCGCTGACCGAGAATCGGAAGTCCGACATCCGGTTGGCGAAGACTCTCCTGGTGTCGGGCCGGCGCCCCCCCAGGTGCTCACGGCGCAGGGGGCAGTCGGTTGCTCCCGATCCCTTGGCCCGTCCCGTCCTCAAGGGACGGAACACGCATGATGGTAGGAAGCCTTCGCAGGTTGCATCCGCCCGCCGTCTTCCCCTCCGCGCTACGCGCTTCGGCGAAGCCGGCGGGCGGACAGCACCGCTGCTGGCTGAACCCGAGAGCGCACCGTCAATCACAACGCAACCTCACTGCGAAGAAAACATCGTGAGAGGTACAGGGGGAGGTCCGGCGGCAACCAGCCGCCCCCCCATATCTCGGGTCGCCACACAGTCCAGCTCAATTTTGTGCTCGTCGAGTGGACAGAAAGAGGCCTGAAATAGCGATTGGCCCGCAGTGGCCCGAAAACGGCCCATCAGCGCACGAGAAGCTGGGGGCTCCGCATAAAGCCGCTCACGCGATCTGCCCCCGGCCCCGCCCGCCCTGCGAGCCATCTGAGCGCGCCCCGCTGGTGACGGACAACTGGCAGACGGGTCGGATCGGTCGCGAGTGTTCCGCCCAAATGTCGATCGGCATTTAATACTGTTGGAGTGGACGTCTCCTCCCGACGGCATCGCGATGTGCCGAGGGGGTGTGGTGTTTCGACCCCTTGAAGAGGGGGCATCGATGGACGAGGTCATGACGGCCCTCCACGAAGTGGTCTGCCTCAAGTACTAGGGAAGGTCTGATCAAGTCGGGTGTGCCACAATTCGCGCATGAGTCGCGGATTGGATGATCGGGCCATGGCACAGGCAAGCTTTGCGGAACTGGAGCACGACTTGAAGAAGCGCCGGACGCGGCGCGAGCTGTTCCTGGAGAAGATGGACAAGCTGGTTCCCTGGGAGCGGCTGGAACGACGGATCGAGCCGTTCTATCCGAAGGCGGGGCGCGGTCGGCGCCCGTACCCGCTTAGGGTGATGCTGCGCGTTCACTGCGTGCAGTTGTTCTACAACCTGAGCGACCCGGGGATGGAGGACCTGCTCTACGAGGTGGAGTCGGTGAGGCGTTTCGTGGGGCTGCGGCTGGCGGAGGCGCTGCCCGACGAGACCACCATCCTGAACTTCCGGCATCTGCTGGAGAGGCACGATCTGGGCGCGGGTCTGTTCGAGGAGATCAATGCGCACCTAGCGTCGCGCGGCCATCGGCTGCGCACGGGGACGATCGTTGACGCGAGCATCATCGAGGCGCCGTCGTCGACGAAGAACCGGCGCCGCGCACGGGACCCTGAGATGCGTCAGACGAGGAAGGGCAAGCAGTGGTATTTCGGGATGAAGGCGCACATCGGGGTAGACGCCGGGTCTGGTCTGGCGCACAGCGTGGTGACGACGGCGGCCAACGCAAGCGACGTGACGCAGGCGGGAGCGCTGCTGCATGGCGCCGAGGTGACGGCGTGGGGCGACGCAGGCTACCAGGGGGTGGAGAAGCGTCCTGAGCACCGGGATGGCAGTGTCGAGTGGCGTGTGGCGATGAAGCCGGGGCGGCGCCGGCTGCTGGCCGGGGGTGGCGCCGAAGCGGCGGCGGAGACGCGCAAGGCGTCGGTGCGGGCGAAGGTGGAGCATCCGTTCCTGTACGTGAAGCGGCACTTCGGCTACGCCAAGGTGCGCTACCGGGGCGTGGCGAAGAACAGGCAGCGCATCGCGTTGCTACTGGGGTTCTCGAACCTGCTGATCGCCGGCCGCTACGCGACGCAATGACAGGGGAGCAGTCTGCGCGCTGCGGGCGGGACGGCGGCAAATGCGGCGGATCGACGTGGATATCGCCCGTTCGCAACGCATCCCGCGACAAAAGCAGCCCCCGGCCTGTCGGGAATATCGTCGAGCTTCAAATCCAAGCCCCCTCTCCCCCTCGAAGCCGAGAAGATGGGGTTGTTCAGACTTTCCTTAGGGGACTGCAACACAGCCGGACAGCGCTCCAACAGCCCGTTTTGGGAGGTGAACGGGGCCACACACACGACAGCGCGGCCAACTGATCGGCGAACCCTGCGCGATCGACTGCGCGGCATACCAAACACCAGCGATTTCAAGGGTTTCAGTCGTCGAGGCGATCCCCGCACGATCCCCACACGCATCTGGCGAATCGGCACCCTGCGGGGTATGCAACATTCGGCGAAGTGAGCAGCCGAGGGGGGATTCTTGATGGCTGGCCAGACGGATGGACAGACTGCAACTTGGTTCCCGCCCCGCGTGGGGTCACGCGAGCATGGCGCGCTGGGTTGGCTCGCCAAGACCGAGCCACCGGACGGGGTCGTGCTGCCGCCCTCCCTGTGGGCGCCGGCGGCGCGCGCAGCGGGGTTGAGCGTCTGGCAAGTGAAGCGGCTGGCGCTGCGCGCGGCCGACGCCGGCGATCCCCGCGTCTCGTGGCTCGTGGAGCACCGGGAGCGGCTGCGGCGGCGGACGCCACGGGGGCCGACCGACATGGCTCGCGCCCGGCAGGCGAATTGGCTGAGACAGCGGGGGCTGTCGTGGTCGCATGTCGCGCGCTCCTGTGGCTACGCGAACGCTGCCACCGCCCGCAAGATGGCGAGACGCTATCGGGCGCGGCTGGCAGACGGCGGCACGATTCCCCGTGCGCGGCTGGCGTACAAGCGTCGGGAGCGCGGCGAGCCGTGGCCGCTGATCGCGCGCAGGCTCGGCTACGCGAGCGACCGCACGGCGCGGGGCATGGCGCGGCGCTTCGCCGAGCGCGCGGGGCTGCCGTGGCCCGTTCCGGCGCGCGCCACGCCGAGCGCAGTTTGACGTCGATTGGCGCAGTTTGGCGTTGTTGGGCGCATATTGATGCAGATAGAGCATATTGACGCAGATAGAGGACCAAAAGAACATCCATCGCGAAACAACCCATAAGCCACAAGGTTAAGGGTTGGGCAGGCTCTCTCTCGAGAGCCTGCCCAACCCTTTTGAACGAAGCCGCGGGCCACGAGAGGCGAAGTTGAGCTATGTGGAAAGTGCGCTGATGTCAGCGTCAGGCGGCATCCACCGGCAGCAGAGTTGCGCATAAAATCGACGCTCGCGCCGGTCTTTCGGCAGGCATGCGGGCGCACGCTGCGAGGACTGAGCGGGGTGTGAGCCGAGGGCTGTCAGCCCGGCTCAAGCGGAGACAGGTTCGGTCGTGCGTCGGCGCTTTGGCGCCGTTGCGCGGGGCCGAAGCGAGCGGGCGTCTCACGGTTTCCCCCTGTGGGTCGGCGGCAGCGCCGGCGGGCCGCGCGTCGAGCGGGGCTCATGGCGGCGGCGGATTTCGCGGACGAGGCGCATGACGCCGCCGCAGTGGGGGCAGGCCACGGGCGCGGTGCCGATCTCGGGCTCTTCGTCGGGCTCGGCCCGAGCGCCGTCCACGCTTCCCTCGGGGGCGGCGCAGCCGAGGGCGCCGAGAGCCTGGCGTGCTCTCTCCAGCGTGCTGGCGCGGCAGCCGTTGGCGAGGATGCCGAAGTAGCGAATGCGGTGCATGCCGTCCGGCAGGACGTGCCTCAGGAAGCGGCGGATGAACTCGTCGGCGCTCACGGTGGCGATGCCGTAGCGCGGCTTTCTCTGCCCCGGCGCCTTGGGCTTTCGGTGGCGGAAGGAGACCGTCTCGCCGTCGAAGGAGACGATGCGGCTGTCGGAGATGGCGATCCTGTGCGTGTAGTGCGAGAGGTACCGGAAGACCTGCTCAGGCCCGCGGAAGGGCCGCTTGGCGTAGACCACCCAGTCCCTGGCCCGGGCGGCGGCAAGCGTGGCGTGGAACTCGCCGGGATTGGCGAGGTGGGCGAGGGTGCCGTGGAACTCCAGGTCCCCCCGGCCGTGGGCGCGGGCGAGCTCCTCGAGGAAGAGGCGGCGGAACAGGCTGCCGAGGACCTTGACGGGGGCGAGGAAGGTGGTGCTCCCCGTCTTCCACTCGCCACTGTCTACGTCGAAGCCCGCGTTGGGCACGACCACGTGCAGGTGCGGGTGGAAGCGGAGCTTCTGATCCCAGGTATGGAGGACCGCGGTGCCGCCGATGCGCATGCCGCCGTGGCGGGGATCGGCGGCGATGGTGCGCAGGGTCTCGGCGACGGCCCGGAAGAGGATGTCGAACACCACCCTGCGGTTGCAGAAGGCAATGGCGGCAACCTCCTTGGGCAGGGTGAAGACCACATGGAAGTAGGGCACCGGCAGGATGTCCCCGGCGCGCTCCTCGCTCCAGAGGTTGGCGGCGAGACCCTGGCAGGTGGGGCAGTGGCGGTTGCGGCAGGAGTTGAAGAGCGGATGCTCGCGCCCGCAGCCCTCGCAGGCGTACATGTGGCCGCCGAGCACGGCGGTGCGGCACGCCTCGATGGCGCCCATGACCTTGAGCCGGGCGGCGTCGATGCGCCCTTTGTGGCGCTCACGGAAAGCGGCGCCGGCGCGGCGGAAGATCTCCGCCACGCCCGCGCGTTCGGCCTCCACGCGCCGTCAGTTGCGCAACGCTGCGAAGCCTGAGATCGGGTGGTCGAGGCCCTCGAACATCTTGCCGGTGACGCGGGCGTAGTGACGGGTCGTGTTCGCGCTTCGATGGCCGAGCATGTCCCGGATCACCTCGATATCGCCGCCGCGCTCGAGGAGATGGGTCGCCGCCGAATGGCGCAGGCAATGGAAGGTGTAGCTGCGGTCGAGCTCGGCAATGTCGCGCGCCCTCCTGAAGGCGGCCTGCAAGGTCTCCGTTGCGATGGGCCTGTCGAGCGAGACGCCGTAGAAGAGCCAGCTCGTCGGACGCGGCCAGATGTTCCTGTAGTAGACGCGCAAGTAGTGGATGACGATGTCCGGCAACGGTGCCATTCTCTCGGTGCCGCCTTTGCCGGAGGGGATGTGCAGCAGCTTCTTCTCCGACAGGATGTCGCCGACCTTGATGGCCAAGGTCTCGGAGATGCGGAGCCCGCCGCCATAGCCGGTGACAATGGCAGCACGGTGGCGGAGGTCGGGTGTCGCAAGGATGAGGTGCTCGACCTCCTGCTCCGACATGTAGCGCGGCAGCTTGCCGGGCTTCTTGCGGGAGCGCAGGCCGGCGACATGGTCAGGCCAGCCGAGTGTGTCGATGTAGAGGAAGTTCAGCGCGGCGAAGGAGACGTTGGTCGTGCCCGGACTGAGCCCCTTGTCGATCCGCCCCAGGTACCACTGGCGCACCTGCTCGGCGTCGAGCTCGTCCGGCGAGGCGTCGTAGTACCTGGCCAGGTTCTTGATCTCGCAGATGTAGGCCTTGGACGTGCTCGCGGCCAGATTGGCGATGCGGAGCTGCTCCTCCATGCGCTGGCGAAGAGGGGTGACGGTGTTCGTGTCGCACGCGGTCCCGGTCATTATCGATCTCCCTGGATCGCGACGGCGCGCCGCCGGACCGATCCGGCGACGGTCCGTCGCAGGGGTCGATGCTAACCACTGGTGATCGGGAGGCTGCTGGGGATCCGCCACCCGACGGGCGGAGCGCCACTGACGCAACCGGGAAGCGAACGCACAGAACAAACGGCACCCGCGACGCCTCGGAAATGAATGAACTCTACGCCGCTAACTCCGCGTAGCGGCTTCGTTCAAGAAACAAGCCACGACAGTGATGGGTTCGCGCAACGCTCCCGGCCACCCAGTTCCGCTTCTTGCGTCGATCACGCCTACCGAAGGACGCGCCCCTCCCGCCGGTGATAGGTTCGCGCAATACTCCCAGTCGTTTGGCGCCGTTATCTGCACATCAGTCACTCTTGTCGAATTACACGTCATTCTTGGCCGGTGATCACTGCTGTCCGGTTTAGCTTGGGTAGACAAGGTGCATGGCTTGGATTCAACTTGGTTTTTGCAAGACCTGTTGAATCGAAGCTCGCAATGGAGCCCAAGCCATGCCCTACCAGGATACGGTTTTCGGCGAACTGATGAAGGCGTTTCCGCGCTGGCGCTTCGACAAGCTGGCAGAGCGCCACGGAGCGGACTACCGGGTCCGGCGCCTTTCGTCGTGGAGCCAGTTCCAGGCGATGGTGTTCGCCCAGCTGTCGGGCTCGCGCTCCTTGCGCGAGGCGGTCGGTGCGCTGGAACGCTTTCCGGGCGTCCACGCCCATCTGGGTCTGGCGCCGGTGCGGCGGTCTACGCTCGCGGATGCCAACCGGGTACGTCCGGCGGCCCTGTTCGAGGACGTGCTGGAAGCCCTGGTCGCCCGGCTGGGCGCATCTGCGGGCCAGCGCGGGCGGGAGATGCTGCGCCTCGTCGATGCGACCCGGGTCCTGGTTGGCAAGCGGATCGAGAGCTGGGAGGCCGACGGTGCCGTCAAGCTGCACGTGGTCTACGACCCGGACGCAGATGCGCCTGTCTGCTTTGCCGTGACCTCGGCCAGGGTCAACGACATCACGCCGGCCAAGCGCCTCCCCATCGAGCCCGGCGCGACTTACGTCTTCGACAGAGGCTATTACGACTTCACCTTCTGGGCAGACATCGACGCCAAGGGGAGCCGCTTCGTCACCCGCCTGAAGAAGAACTCGCCCACAAGCCTGATCGAGACCCGCCCGGTCAAGCCGGACGGCCCGGTCGTGGCCGACCGCGTCGCCTTGCTGTCGAAGCGCCTGGCGGCGAGCCGCAAGAACCCCTTCGACAAGCCGGTGCGTCTGGTCGACGTGCGCATCGACAGCGGCAGGGAGATCACGCTGGTCAGCAACGACCTCAATGCCCCGGCCGAAGAGATCGCGGCGCTCTACAAGCAGCGCTGGCAGGTCGAGCTGTTCTTCAAGTGGATCAAGCAGAACCTCAAGATCAGACACTTCCTCGGCACCAGCGAAAATGCCGTGCGCATCCAGATCGTCACCGCGCTGATCGCCTACCTGCTGCTGCGGCTGGCGCAGATCGGAACCGGAACCGGGCTCGGCCTCCAGGCCATCGCCCGCCTCGTCGCCAAGACGACCTTCCAACGCCGGGCCCTCACCGACCTCTTCGAACCACCGCCTGACACACCGCAAGCCCATGACCAGCTCCAAATCCCCTTCGCCAAAATCTAAACCGGACAGCAATGGGTTCGACCGGGCCATCGACGATGGCTTCGTGCCCTGGGAGGACCGCATCCTGCTTCTCCAGACCATCCCCGGGATCGACCGGGCCTCGGCCTGCGCCATCCTCGCCGAGATCGGCCCCGACCTCGACGCCTTCGGCTCCACTGATCGGCTTGCCGCATGGGCCGGTCTCTGTCCCGGCAACAGCCAAAGCGCCGGAAAGCGCCGTGCCGCCCGCACACGCATGGGCAGCAAGACCCTGCGCGCCGTGCTCGTCGAATGCGCTCATGGCGCGGCGCGAACCCATGGCTGCCAGTTCCGCGGCTACCACAAGGCTCTCATGATCCGACGCGGTTACAAGCGGGCCATCGTCGCCACCGCGCACAAGATGCTGCGGGTCCTCTACGTCGTGTTGCGCGACGCCAAGCCTTACTACGATCCGGAAGCCGACTACGAAGCCCTCATGGTCAGGCGAAATGCCCCGCGCTGGATCCGCATGCTCCGCCGGCACGGCTTGCTCGAGCCCGGTCGTATCCCAACTGCCATGGCCGCGACCGCCTGAAGCATTACCTGGTCGGAGCACGGTCGGCACCGGGCCACAATCCAGGGCAGCCCGAAGTCCGACCGCGTCTCCAAGCACCGCGAGCGCGGCCTCACGCCGACAACGCGACGCCTCGTCGTAATTCCCCTACTCGTGCCCGTCCCGAAGAAACTTTCACGGCAAAACGGCGCACGCCAGCGAGCAGCAACGCGCTGACGTGCTCAGGCGCAGGCGCGCCTGGGTCGAAGCCCAGCCCGGGCTCGACCCTGAGAAGCTGGTCTTCGTGGATGAGACCGGTGCTTCCACCAAAATGGCGCGGCGCTCAGGCCGAGCTTTGCGCGGACACCGCTGCCGCGCTCCGGTGCCTCATGGCCATTGGAAGACCACGACCTTCGTCGGCGCGCTGAGGCTGAGCGGAATGACCGCGCCCATGGTGCTCGACGGCGCCATGCACGGCGCCGCCTTCCTCGCCTACGTAGACAAGGTGCTGGTGCCCATCCTCAAACCCGGCGACATCGTGGTGATGGACAACCTTCCCGCCCACCGAAGTGCCGCCGCCCGAGAGGCTATCCAAAGGGCCGGGGCCGAGCTGCGCTTCCTGCCGCCCTACTCACCCGACTTCAACCCGATCGAGATGGCCTTCTCCAAGTTCAAGGCCTACCTCAAGCGACGCGCCGCCCGCACCGTCCCGGAACTCTGGGACGCCATCGGCCAAGCCACAGACACCTTCACACCCGCCGAGTGCCAAAACTACTTCGCTGCTACAGGATATGACCGTGTCTGATCGGATAGTGCTCTAGGGAAAGTCTGAACAACCCCATCTTGGCGGCTTCGAGGGGGAGAGGGGGCTTGGATTTGAAGCTCGACGATATTCTCGACAGGCCGGCGGCTACTTTTGCCACGGGATGCGTTGCGAGCGGGCGATATCCGTGTCGATCAGCGGCATTTGCCGCCGTCCCGGCCGCGCCGGGCAGACTGCTCCCCTGTCATTGCGTCGCGTAGCGGCCGGCGATCAGCAGGTTCGAGAACCCCAGTAGCAACGCGATGCGCTGCCTGTTCTTCGCCACGCCCCGGTAGCGCACCTTGGCGTAGCCGAAGTGCCGCTTCACATACAGGAACGGATGCTCCACTTTCGCCCGCACCGACGCCTTGCGCGTCTCCGCCGCCGCTTCGGCGCCGCCCTCGCCCAGCAGCCGGCGCCGCCCCGGCTTCATCGCCACACGCCACTTGACACCGCCATCCCGGTGCTCAGGCCGCTTCTCCACCCCCTGGTAGCCCGCGTCGCCCCACGCCGTCGTCTCAGCGCCATGCAGCAGCGCTCCCGCCTGCGTCACGTCGCTTGCGTTGGCCGCCGTCGTCACCACGCTGTGCGCCAGACCCGACCCGGCGTCCACCCCGATGTGCGCCTTCATCCCGAAATACCACTGCTTGCCCTTCTTCGTCTGACGCATCTCAGGGTCCCGTGCGCGGCGCCGGTTCTTCGTCGACGACGGCGCCTCGATGATGCTCGCGCCAACGATCGTCCCCGTGCGCAGCCGATGGCCGCGCGACGCCAGGTGCGCATTGATCTCCTCGAACAGACCCGCGCCCAGATCGTGCCTCTCCAGCAGATGCCGGAAGTTCAGGATGGTGGTCTCGTCGGGCAGCGCCTCCGTCAGGCGCAGCCCCACGAAACGCCTCACCGACTCCACCTCGTAGAGCAGGTCCTCCATCCCAGGGTCGCTCAGGTTGTAGAACAACTGCACGCAGTGAACCCGCAGCATCACCCCAAGCGGGTACGGGCGCCGACCGCGCCCCGCCTTCGGATAGAACGGCTCGATCCGTCGCTCCAGCCGCTCCCACGGAACCAGCTTGTCCATCTTCTCAAGGAACAGCTCGCGCCGCGTCCGGCGCTTCTTCATCTCGTGCTCCAGTTCCGCAAAGCTTGCCTGTGCCATGGCCCGATCATCCAATCCGCGACTCCTACGAAAATCATGGCACACCCGACTTGATCAGACCTTCCTTAACGCAGGGCATCGTAGATGAGTGTGAAGTGGACGAAGCCGAGGAACAGGGCATCGAGTTTCTCGAAGCGGGAGAAGATGCGCCGGACGCCCTTCAGTCTTCTGAACAGGCGCTCGATCTCGTTGCGCCGCTTGTACATCTCCCGGTCGTATAGCCAGGGGTCACGCCGGGTCTTGAGCGGCGGAACCACGGGTGTGAAGCCGAGGTCGAGCGCCAGTTGGCGCGTCTCGTCGCCCTCGTAGGCGCGATCCATCACCAGCGCTGGCTTGGCGCGCTGGCGGCCGAGGCGGCGCAACAGTTTGCGCCCCTCCGGCGCGTCGCGCGGATACGCGCGCCTTCGGCGCGACGTGCGCCTGACCGGGGGAGAGCGAGAAGGTCACGGCCGTCCGGGCATCCGAGGCAACCATATGAAGCTTGGTGGTCCAGCCGCCTCGTGACCTGCCGATCGACTGGGGTCCGTTTTTTTTAGCGCCCCCGTCCCGTCGGGATGGACCTTGATGATGGTGCTGTCCAGCGACACGGCCTCGAGCCTGATGCGCACGATCTGCTCCCGCTGCAGTTGCTCGAATACCCGGTCGAGCACCCCGTTCTTCGACCACCGGTTCATACGCATGTAAATGGTGTGCCAGTTGCCGAAGCGGGCCGGCAGTCCGCGCCACTTGCAGCCGTGCTCGGCCACGTAGAGGATGGCGTTCAGCACCTGCAGGTTCGACAGCCTGACGTTGCCGCGTTGCACCGGAAGGTACGGGGCAAGGCGCGCGTATTGAGCTTCCGTGATCTCCATCCCAGAATGGTAACACGATTCGCACAATTAGTGTGAACAGGCCCTAGCCGAGGGCGCCCTTTCTGCAGTGTGCTTGACAGGCGGCGAGGGCGCTGCGTATAGCGATGCGCTTCCGGCTCCTGGGGCGGGGTAGCTCAGTCGGTAGAGCAGTGGAATCATAATCCATGGGTCGGGGGTTCGAGTCCCTCCCCCGCTACCACCGAGACCGGCATTCCCGAGACGGGCGTGTCGGTCTTTTCCTTTTCGGCCCCGGTTCCTGTCCACTCCAGTATCTTGCCGAGCTCGCCGCGCAGCGTGACCTGGAGTTCGCCGCGCTTTTCGCCGGGCGTCAGCACGATCCCGTCGATCAATCCCCGGATTGCGGCCGCGGCTGCATCGCGTTCCTCCGGCTTGCTGAGGGCGCTCGCGAGACGGGCCACCTTGCGGCGATAAACGCCGGCAACGTTCGGGTGGATGTCCGGGATCTCGGGAGGAACCGTTGCGAGACGTTTCGCCAGCTCCTCCTTTCGAGCTTCAAGCTTGTGCAGCCGTTCCTTAAGTACGGCGCTGTAGGCGCCGTCCTGGATGGCGTCGACGATGCCTTCGATCTTCTTCTCGATGTCCACGAGCTCCTTGCATTCCGCCTCGCTTGAGGCGCTGCGCTCGCGGTTGAGCCGGTTGGTCTCCTCCGCCCAGGGCGCACCGCTGCGTCCGCGGCCTCGGGCGCCATGAGGTGATCCTTGAGACCGACCAGGACGCGGCCCTCGAGTTCTACACGGCGAATGCCCCGACTGTTCGAGCAGCTCCCGTTCATCACGTGGTTGGAGCAGCCGTAGCGGTCCTGCCCGCGCATGGCATAGGGACCGCCGCAGGCGCCGCACTCCAGGAGGCCGGAGAGGAGATGCCGGGGGCGGTGGGTGCCGTTCAGGCGATTGGCACGCGCGGTGCGCGTGGCCTCGATGACGGTGGCGTATTTCGCGGTGAGCTCTTCCTGGCGCTGTTTCACCGCTTGCCCGAGTGCATTGTCAACGATACGGAGCTCGGGAACCTTGGTGACGATCCACTCCTCGCGCGGGTTGATCCGCGACACCCGCTTGCCGGTCTCCGGGTTCTTGACGTAGCGCAGCCGGTTCCAGACCAGGCGCCCGATATAGAGCTCGTTGTTGATCAGCCCGGTGCCGCGCTTGACCTGGCCCCGGATGGTGGAATCGGTCCAGAGCTTGAACGAAGCCGCTACGCGGAGTTAGCGGCGTAGAGTTCATTCATTTCCGAGGCGTCGCGGGTGCCGTTTGTTCTGTGCGTTCGCTTCCCGGTTGCGTCAGTGGCGCTCCGCCCGTCGGGTGGCGGATCCCCAGCAGCCTCCCGATCACCAGTGGTTAGCATCGACCCCTGCGACGGACCGTCGCCGGATCGGTCCGGCGGCGCGCCGTCGCGATCCAGGGAGATCGATAATGACCGGGACCGCGTGCGACACGAACACCGTCACCCCTCTTCGCCAGCGCATGGAGGAGCAGCTCCGCATCGCCAATCTGGCCGCGAGCACGTCCAAGGCCTACATCTGCGAGATCAAGAACCTGGCCAGGTACTACGACGCCTCGCCGGACGAGCTCGACGCCGAGCAGGTGCGCCAGTGGTACCTGGGGCGGATCGACAAGGGGCTCAGTCCGGGCACGACCAACGTCTCCTTCGCCGCGCTGAACTTCCTCTACATCGACACACTCGGCTGGCCTGACCATGTCGCCGGCCTGCGCTCCCGCAAGAAGCCCGGCAAGCTGCCGCGCTACATGTCGGAGCAGGAGGTCGAGCACCTCATCCTTGCGACACCCGACCTCCGCCACCGTGCTGCCATTGTCACCGGCTATGGCGGCGGGCTCCGCATCTCCGAGACCTTGGCCATCAAGGTCGGCGACATCCTGTCGGAGAAGAAGCTGCTGCACATCCCCTCCGGCAAAGGCGGCACCGAGAGAATGGCACCGTTGCCGGACATCGTCATCCACTACTTGCGCGTCTACTACAGGAACATCTGGCCGCGTCCGACGAGCTGGCTCTTCTACGGCGTCTCGCTCGACAGGCCCATCGCAACGGAGACCTTGCAGGCCGCCTTCAGGAGGGCGCGCGACATTGCCGAGCTCGACCGCAGCTACACCTTCCATTGCCTGCGCCATTCGGCGGCGACCCATCTCCTCGAGCGCGGCGGCGATATCGAGGTGATCCGGGACATGCTCGGCCATCGAAGCGCGAACACGACCCGTCACTACGCCCGCGTCACCGGCAAGATGTTCGAGGGCCTCGACCACCCGATCTCAGGCTTCGCAGCGTTGCGCAACTGACGGCGCGTGGAGGCCGAACGCGCGGGCGTGGCGGAGATCTTCCGCCGCGCCGGCGCCGCTTTCCGTGAGCGCCACAAAGGGCGCATCGACGCCGCCCGGCTCAAGGTCATGGGCGCCATCGAGGCGTGCCGCACCGCCGTGCTCGGCGGCCACATGTACGCCTGCGAGGGCTGCGGGCGCGAGCATCCGCTCTCCAACTCCTGCCGCAACCGCCACTGCCCCACCTGCCAGGGTCTCGCCGCCAACCTCTGGAGCGAGGAGCGCGCCGGGGACATCCTGCCGGTGCCCTACTTCCATGTGGTCTTCACCCTGCCCAAGGAGGTTGCCGCCATTGCCTTCTGCAACCGCAGGGTGGTGTTCGACATCCTCTTCCGGGCCGTCGCCGAGACCCTGCGCACCATCGCCGCCGATCCCCGCCACGGCGGCATGCGCATCGGCGGCACCGCGGTCCTCCATACCTGGGATCAGAAGCTCCGCTTCCACCCGCACCTGCACGTGGTCGTGCCCAACGCGGGCTTCGACGTAGACAGTGGCGAGTGGAAGACGGGGAGCACCACCTTCCTCGCCCCCGTCAAGGTCCTCGGCAGCCTGTTCCGCCGCCTCTTCCTCGAGGAGCTCGCCCGCGCCCACGGCCGGGGGGACCTGGAGTTCCACGGCACCCTCGCCCACCTCGCCAATCCCGGCGAGTTCCACGCCACGCTTGCCGCCGCCCGGGCCAGGGACTGGGTGGTCTACGCCAAGCGGCCCTTCCGCGGGCCTGAGCAGGTCTTCCGGTACCTCTCGCACTACACGCACAGGATCGCCATCTCCGACAGCCGCATCGTCTCCTTCGACGGCGAGACGGTCTCCTTCCGCCACCGAAAGCCCAAGGCGCCGGGGCAGAGAAAGCCGCGCTACGGCATCGCCACCGTGAGCGCCGACGAGTTCATCCGCCGCTTCCTGAGGCACGTCCTGCCGGACGGCATGCACCGCATTCGCTACTTCGGCATCCTCGCCAACGGCTGCCGCGCCAGCACGCTGGAGAGAGCACGCCAGGCTCTCGGCGCCCTCGGCTGCGCCGCCCCCGAGGGAAGCGTGGACGGCGCTCGGGCCGAGCCCGACGAAGAGCCCGAGATCGGCACCGCGCCCGTGGCCTGCCCCCACTGCGGCGGCGTCATGCGCCTCGTCCGCGAAATCCGCCGCCGCCATGAGCCCCGCTCGACGCGCGGCCCGCCGGCGCTGCCGCCGACCCACAGGGGGAAACCGTGAGACGCCCGCTCGCTTCGGCCCCGCGCAACGGCGCCAAAGCGCCGACGCACGACCGAACCTGTCTCCGCTTGAGCCGGGCTGACAGCCCTCGGCTCACACCCCGCTCAGTCCTCGCAGCGTGCGCCCGCATGCCTGCCGAAAGACCGGCGCGAGCGTCGATTTTATGCGCAACTCTGCTGCCGGTGGATGCCGCCTGACGCTGACATCAGCGCACTTTCCACATAGCTCAACTTCGCCTCTCGTGGCCCGCGGCTTCGTTCAAAAGGGTTGGGCAGGCTCTCGAGAGAGAGCCTGCCCAACCCTTAACCTTGGCCGCGAGGTCCTTCAGGAAGAGCGCGTTCATCGTGCCCTTGAGGCCGACGTGCAGTTCGTTGATCTCACCCTCGGCGAGCGTGACGATCATCACCCGGGCGAACTGAAGGTGCTTGAACAGCGCCGAGACATCGGCCTGGTCACGACTCATCCGATCCAATGCTTCCGCAATCACCACGTCGAATGCGCCGGAGCGGGCATCGGCCAGCAGCGCCTGGATGCCCGGGCGCAGGATCATGCTGTCGCCGGAGATAGCCGCGTCGCGGTAGGTGTCCACGATTGTCCAGCCCGCGCGCTCCGCGTGTTCCCGGCAAATCCGGAACTGGTCCTCGATCGAGGCTTCGCTCTGGAGGTCCGAGGAGTAGCGGCGTAGAGGGCGGCACGGATCATGTCATCGCTTCTGTCGGTCTCCGGTCTTCTTGACCGGCGTATTGTCGTTTGCCGCAACCTGTCGCTCGAACTGCTCGCGGGCGATCTGGCGTCCGAGCAGACGTGCGATGGTCAGCACGGCAGACCGGACCCGGGCCTCGGCCGCGCCGTTGTCGTTGGCGGCGACGCGGTCCCTGGACCGTCCGCTCCCGCTTCTTCCCATAATGCCCCGCCTCCCCGCAACTTCGGCCCATATGAAGGGCGATCTTTGGGACGGGGCGAGTATTGTCAAGGGATTTAGTCAGTGGTATCAATGGGCTACATCATACCCTTGGCCCTCGGAGGCCACGCGGAGGCCCCCCTGTGGCCCTGGCTGACCCGACGAATATATTTTGGCGGGGACGTCACAATCGATGGTTCGGGGCGGTCTTCGCAGCCAGTCTCACGATCCTGTCCGCCGATAGGCGTCTCGCCGGTGCGCGACGCGAACGACCAGAACGATGAGTTCCTCGTCCCGGATTTCGTACACGACGCGGTAGTCTCCCACCCGGAGTCGCCTGAGCCCCCGCAGGTCGCCTTTCAGCGCGGCACCGAGATGAGGGGTCTCTGCCAGCCGGTCGATCGCTGCGACGATGCGCGTGCGGTCCGGCTTGGCCACACGCCTCAGCTCCTTGGCCGCGCTCTCCTTAATCTGTATCGAGAAGCTCACGCCGGACCTCGTCCCAGTCCAGCACCGGATCCGTGGGATCGCGGAGCCGGTCGATGGCGGTGGAGAGATCGTCGAAGTCTTCGAGGTAGTGCTCGACGGCGAGGCGGATCACGTCCGCGCGGCTGCGACGGAGCTGCTGTGCGGCCGCATCCAGCGCATCGACCACCGGGTCCGGCAATCGCGCTGTCACCTGTTGGGGCATGGCGGTTCCAATATGCGTAGGAGCGAGTGACATTACTCTACTTCACTTCAAACGGAGAGTCAATCTTGCGTGCAAACGCCCGCTTGATCATCTTGGGCCGGGCGGAGCGTGAGGAGTGATACAGCGAGATGTGGGAGGCCCCGTTCGCGAAGGAACGAACGCGTGGGAGTATGATGGGTGGAAGAAACAATGACCTTGAGAACCTTGGCGAAGTAGAAGCCTGACCTGATATGTCATTTGTCGACGAATTCGGATTAACAGTCGATGAGGCCGTCGACCTGAGGTCCGTTGCGGAAAAAGCAATCAACTCCGAGAAGTCGATTCTATCTCGCCAAATCCTTAACCATGCGTCGCCTGACATAAGTGAACGGATTCGCGAGACGTTAGTCTCGAAATGGTTGGAGTCATTTTCTGAGGTTGGTCAGGCTAGTCTTGTTGGTCTCTGGCGGGATGGTCCCGAAGCGTTGCGATCCCTTGAAGGAGTTCTGCGGCACGTTCTTGTGGATCCAGTGATGCACCGGAGCGTCATTACTTGGTGCTTTTATCTCGCTCTGCACGAAAGCTCAGTCAATTTTCAGTTGGATTACTGTTCAAGCCCCACTGAAGAGGGTCAGCTCACTGGAATGCTTTTTGCTGAGATTTCCAGGCAGTGCGAGGAATGGAGGAAGATAGCGGCTGCACCGCTGGACCGTGCAGAAGCAATTTTGTCTCTCGAACGTATTGACCTGTCGATTCTTGGAGGTGAACAGGAAACAGGAGGCGATTTTGGATTAATTCTGGAGTTCGACGAAAAAAAATCTCAATCAGGTGGGCAGGATAGTTCCCCAAGTGTCAGGATTGTTCCATTGATATTTCAAGCCAAGAGATATGTTCGGCCAAATGCGGATGTATCGCAGAAGCACGCCACTCGGGGTTTCCAGTACGATCTGCTGTCTCAAAACCCATGTGCCTCAGCTTATGTGTTTTACGAAAACAGCACCAAGAAGATCGAATGGCCGCTCCCACCTCTGGTCAAGCCAGTATCCAAGGTTCGTGCGCCACCGTCCCGGACGGCCGTTCTACAAGAGAGTCTTGACTTGCCGAGTTACTTGTTCAGGGCGCTCTTCGACGGGGTGTAGTTCTCGTATGGCGATGATTGACTCGGCTTGATCCATGAGTTCCTGCGGTGCGGAGCATCCTCACCTCCCGGTGACGCCCAATGTCGTGACAAAATCCTGCCCTGGAACGGGCGATTGTCACGAAACTACGATTTCGCCTGTTTGCCTCGACCCATGAACCGCGTTGTATCAATGGCTTACGATTGCCATACGAGAACTACACCCCTTCGACGACTCCTTCGCACCGGGTGCGTATTCCCCAGGTGACGCGCTCGGAATGATCTACGGGAGTGCCCAATCCGGGCAGCTGTCCCAATTGGCAGTGATCTCCAATTCTGGGAACGCAAGGCAACGCTACGAGGCTGCGCTCGCGGAATTCAGAGAAAAAACCCGAAGTCTGCAGGATACGGAAGACCATGAAGACCCTCTCGCGCACTAACGCGGCATCCCCGTCGTGAACGCATCGGTGTCGTCCTCAGTCGAGTTCGGGCGGGGAGATGCGTAGCGATCCTCAGGTGTTTGAAACCGAAGGTCGGATGACGACGTCGATATCGCAGCGGAGTGCTATCAGGAGGCGTAGAAGGCGCTCCAGCGAATACTCGCGGAATTCACCGCAAAGCGGTCGCGACAGGTTATGTCGAGAAGCAGAGTCCTCGTGCGGCCTCCGCATAGATGGTGCGGCGCTGCCGGATGATGTCGTCGATACGGGTCAGCCGCAGGATCTCCCGCCGGGCCCGTGGCGGAACGGCTCTCCGTAACCGGTGTTCACGTCGGAGAGCCTCACCCCGAACCTACGTTGCGAAATGGCGTTTTCACACCTATATTTCTGACAGACTTACGGGACAGAGCCATGCCCAGCCTTCCGAAACGCATCATGGAGCACGCCTCTGGCCTTCCCGAGGCGACCCCGATCTGTCCGGCCGCCCTCCTTCACCTGGGCAAGCGTGCGGCGGTGGACCAGGCGCTGGCGCGCCTCGCTCGCGCCGGACGGTTGATGCGCATCTGCCAGGGCGTCTACATGCGCCCCGTCGAGACGCGCTTCGGTCCGTGTCCGCCGCGCATCGGCAAGGCGCTCGAAGCGCTCTCCGAGCTCTGGGGCGAGATCATCGTCCCCTGCGGCGGCTCCGCGGCCAACCGGCTGGGCCTGACCGCTCAGAATCCCGTCCGCGCGGTGTATCTCACCTCGGGCCGCAGCCGTCGGCTCCATTTCGGGCGCGTCACGGTCGAACTGCGTCACGCTCCCCGCTGGCAACTGGCGGCGCCGCGCCGCAAGGCGGGCGAGGTCATTCGCGCTCTTGCCTGGCTCGGCCCGCTCGAGGTCGAGGAGGGTCTCGAGGCGCTCCTGCCCCGGCTCTCCGGTGCTGAAGTCGACGAGCTCGCCGCCGCGCGGGCGATCATGCCCATCTGGATGGCGGAACCGATCAGCGCGCGCCTCTCCCATGGCTGAGACGCCGTATCGGTCGCTCTCCGCCGCCGACCGGCGCGATGCCCTGCGCGTTGCCGAAGCCGGCAGCCCGCACCGTGCGTTCCTGCTCGAGAAGGACATCTGGGTCGTCGCAACGCTCCACGCCCTGTTCGATGCGCCCTTCGGCAAGGGCCTCGCGTTCAAGGGCGGAACCTCGCTGTCGAAGGCATACCGCGCGATCCGCCGCTTCTCCGAAGACGTCGACATCACTTATGACATCCGGGCCTTCGCCCCCGACCTGGTCGCCGATGCCGGGGCCGAGGCGCTGCCGCCCACGCGCAGCCAGGAGCGCCGCTGGACTAAGGCGATCCGGGCCCGTCTCGACGCCTGGGTCGTCGACGAGGCCACGCCGTCGGTTGAAGCGCACCTTCGCCGCGACGGTTTCAAGCCCCAGGTAAGGGCAGATGCGGAGCGCCTGCGCATCGTCTATGAACCGCTGTTCGACGACTACGCCTTCGTGCGTCCGGAAGTCACGGTGGAGTTCGGGGCGCGCTCGACGGGCGAACCCCGGGTCGTCCGGCTGGTCGAATGCGACGCGGCCCCGTTGTTGCCCGATCTTCTGTTTCCGGAGGCTCGACCGTCCGTCATGCTGGCCGAGCGGACGTTCTGGGAGAAAGCCACCGCCATCCATGTCTTCTGCCGACAGGAGAGGAAACGCGGCGAGCGCCTGTCCCGCCACTGGCACGACCTAGCGCGGCTCGACGATGCCGGCGTTGCGGCCCGTGCTCTCGCGAACGGTGCGATCGCCCGTTCCGTGGCACGCCACAAGGCGATGTTTTTCCGGGAGAAGGACGCGGCCGGCAACGAAATCGACTACCACGACGCAATCGGCGGCGGACTGCAGCTGATCCCGTCAGGCCCGGCCTTCGATGTCCTGGCCGACGACTACGGCAGAATGTTGACCGACGGCATGCTGATCGATGTCGACGAGCCCTTCGGGCGCCTGATGGAGCGCTGCGCCGGCATCGAAGCCAGGGCAAACGCGCGGGAAGACCAAGGCGATTGAGTGCGGTGCTGGAGATCGGTCCGCGCCGTTGCGGGAAACAAAAGTTTCCGATCCGGTGGATTTGATATGAGTGTGCGTGTGTGGGCAAGATGGTGAGGATTCAGCTGGTTCCCGGGGATCGGGAGCGGCTGAGGGCCTTGATTTCCAACGGCAATACGTCGCAGAAACATGCCCGGCGGGCGCAGATATTGGCCTTGGCCGGCGTCGACACGGATGAAATTCGGCGTTGCTTGGGGGTGAGCAAGCCGACCACACGACGTTGGCGCGCGCTACGTTGAGGCCGGCGTCGACGAGTTGTGCCGCGACAAAACACGCCCCCGGGCAAGCCCTCGCTGAGGCGGATGTGGTCATACAAGCGGCTGTAGGAGGTTGAACAATTTCTGAGATAGATATTCAGCCAGAAGATCTGGCAGTCTTCGACCGCCTGAAGTCCACTGCTCATATCACTCCCGGGTTGCGCCGTGTGATGACTCAACAGTGGAATCGGTGCGTTTCCTGCAACCATAAGATCCCCAAGGGACGTCCTGCTTTTGCGGGATATGAGGCCGGTGGCAGATCATTATTGGTCGGTGCCTGCTGCGCCCATCAACTCGAGGAGCTAGCAATTCCGGTATTTTGGACCGGTACATAAGACTTATCAGTCGAGGACAATCAGTGGGTTTGGCGTTATATGGAATTCGCCAAGTTCGTCGCAATGTTACAGCAGAGAGGGCTTTATTTGCCGAGCGTCCATGGACTCGAAGATCAATTCGAGGGTGCGATTGGGCTAGCACGCCGAGAGCTAGACTGGGATGAGTTTTATCTCAGCTATTTCCGTTAAATAGTAGTGACGCCACCTCCAGGGTTCTCGCATCCGGACTGGTCAGAAGAGAGGATCGAGAGCGAGGCCAATAAACTGCTTGAGCAACTTAAAGCTGGGTCATCGCGTGCACGGAGTTTGCTAGTCAGCTGTTGGCATGATAATGATACGGAGTCTGAAGCTCTTTGGCGGCTCTACTGTCCTTCTCCAACACCGAGAGTTGCGATTCGAACGACCGTAGACCAGCTTTGGGAAGCGACCGCACGAGATGCCAGTGCATTTGTAGGGCGGGTCCATTACTTGGATTTCCGACACTCTTTTGCGACGATTCAAAATGAACGCATTTTCTGTAAACGCCGATCGCTCAGTCATGAATGCGAGGTTAGGGTAACTCTGCAAAACGAACATAAAAATCCGGTGAAAGGAAAAACATTGACCTGTGACCTAATGGTTCTTAATCAACGATGTGACCATATCTCCCTTTGCACCATTGTGGTTTCCCGACGTTGTATCCGGCGCAATAGAAGAGTTTGGATATTCTTTTGAAGTGCGCCAATCTGAGCTTCTGGAGGAACCGTTCTTCTGACGAAGAAATTGCTGTCGCGAGTGCCGAGATTCCAATGCTTGACTTCCACGGGTGACTTTTTCGATGATTGCCCCGTCGGTGGCTGTACTGACGAAGGGGATGGGGTTGGCGTTGTGCTGTTCGATAGCGGTCAGTTAGCAGACATAGATGCGATAGCGCTGCCGTTGGTCGCCAAGCCGGCATCGCCGAACCTGTCACGTCCACCGGTTCTTTGCAGCATTCCAATTTGTCTGCTACGGCGAGAGAATCAACTCCTCCCAACTTGGAAACTTTCCATTTTTCAGCAAGGCACGAAGCGTATCTATGTGCTGTCAAACCCGGGATACAGGTCTGTCTGACTCAACGGCAGACGGCGCAGGTGAGCCACGCGCGGCGACGGGTGGAATAGGCCGGTTGCAGAGCAGCTGACGAGGCTGGTCGAAACCGGATACCCGCTTCGTCCAACTTGATTGTCTTTCAGCTTCGAGGTTGCAGCGAGTTTGACTCAAAGAATGCGGGACATAGATTGTTCCAGCATCTCGTCGATGTACTGGCGGTCCGAGCGCTCTTCGTGGGGCGTGTAGCCCGGCCAGAGTTGTCTGTAGACGGAAGCGGTAAATTCGACTAGCGTTGGGGGCAGACTCCTTGATCTGGACACCCTAGCTAGCAATTTCAGTGCCAGAATCTTGTAGGCGCGTTCGTGCGGTCTCAACGGGAAAGCAAGTATGGCCGTGGCAGTCTTTTCAGCCTCGTCGGTTGCGCCGAGAAGGAGCCATAGCAAACCCCAGAAGTGCAGGGCTTGGAGATTGAATTCCGATCCATCGCCGAAACGGTCGGAGGCAATGCGCGCCAACTCATCCACGACAAAATCGTCGTCGGCAGCATCATTGCCCCCTGCGCGGTTGTTTTTCTTGTTACGCTGGTTGATCAGCCCCCACAGAGATCGCGGTGGGACCTGGGGATCGCATACCCGGTCCAACAACCACGCGTCGGACGGTGCACCATATTCGACGGCATAGCGAGCGGCGTACTCCGCCGCGATGGACGCGTCGGCACCGCCGTTGAGGCGGCTTGCCGCAAAACTGCAGTGGGCCCAGAGAGTTTCTGCAAGAGCGAGGACCGCAGCAGGATCGGCAGGGCGCCCGAGTTCCTTCAGTATCGGAATCGCGTGGAGGGCGACGAGGAACCGGTGCTGGACGACGCGATCGGCGGAGCTGAATGCGCTGAAGTCCTCCTCTGCGTCCCAGACACTTAACGGCAAATCGTGGCACCGGGTCCTGACCCAGTGCGCAAGGTCGATATCCTTGCAGGAGATGGCAAGGGCAATGCCGAGGCAGGTGAGCCACTCAGGGTGGTCCCAATCTTGCCACTCCAAGAATACATGGCCGCGCTCCAACTCCGCTGCGATCTGTCGCTCGTGCTCAACGAACGCGGTTCTGGAAATCTCGGCTGCCCGTACGGGCTCTAAATCGCGTAGCTCCCAGGCAATCTCGCCTAGGTGTCGGGTCCAGCTCATGCGCGGCGTATGACTGAGTCCGGCAATGAGTTCGGGCAGCAGATTGTCGGACCATGACGTTCGAAAGAGGCGCACACACAAGTCGGTGCACGCCTTCTCGAGTTGGGCGACGCGGCGCGGTATCTCGTGGTCCTGGTGTCGGTTCAGCACGAAGGTGGCACCGCTGAGCAGTTCGCCGATCCAACGGGCACAGGCGGGAGGATCGAGTACGGCCAGCCGGTCGACTAGGCCTTCGAGCAGGCTTGCGGCGGCAGTATCGAGGTCGCCGTGGTGGGGACGGGGATTGGTGTTTGGAGGGTATCGATCGGAATCCGCGCGATCCGCAAGCCGGATAGCGCTGTCCAGCCTGTTGACGGTATTCAGAGTGTTCACGATCGCCAGCGCTATCAAGCCATCGCAGGAACCATGGGCTATCCATCGGAGGGTGATGCGGTGATCTGAAAGGCGGGTTGCGGCAACCATGTGGTGGGCGGCACGCGCCTGCACCACGGGATGGTCGAGTCTCTCGACCATCGATTCGAACCCTTCGGGTCGCAGGTCGACGACGAGAGCGAGCAGATTGCCGGCCGCTGGGTGCAGCGCTTGGTGAACCAGGTCCAGACCATGGCTCTCGAGTTGGCTGAAGGTCTCCAGCCGCCCTTTGCGTTCTATGTCCTGCCTCGCAATCCTGGAGTGGGCGGAATGGGACCTCACGAGACGGGACGCATCGAGCACGTTGTCGCGATTGCAGAGCTGCTCCAGGGCATCGAGCGCGGCTTCCACAAGGGAGTCGATTTGCTCGCAAGACCAGACGGAGCGTACGAGTGGAATTGCCACCTCGGCATCGATCGACCCGACGGCCCAGACCTCCGCCTCTCTGCACGGGGTCCCCACACCTTCGAGAATCATGTGGGCAACCGCTTCTCGCATGTCAGACTTGAGCCAGCGTTGATCGTCGTAAGAGTCGAACCACTCACGTATCGCAGCGATGGACGGGGCTGCATCAGTGGAAGATAGGCGCTTGCTGATGACCGGCTCGATCGCATCGTAAGGTGATCGCCGGGTATGCGGTGATGCGCCGTCGCTGAAGATCTGCCAGACAACGGCCCTGGCGTCCTCGGTCAGTGATGGCGGCTGCACGGCTTGGGTGGTCATTGTCCGATCTCGGAGACCAGGAGGTCGGCAGTCGGGGATCCGACGTCCATCGACCAGAGCTGCTCCGCTTCGGCGCGGTACACATTGTAAGGAAGGCTTACGAAAGTAACGCCGTGATTGTGCCAGCCGTTGAACGAGTGGCTGATGATGAACTCGCGCCGGGGCGTAATCAGGAAGCGGTCGTGAAATCCGTCTGTCCTGCCGTCCTGGCTGCGGAATGAGCGGACACGGACATGGGCCGTTATCTGTTCGGGACATGCGGACCACCATGGCGGTGGCTCGCCTTGCGCCGGCTTCTTCTTTGCGCACAGTATCCGCAGCGGGGTGCCAGCGGTGGCTGCGAATATGTCGAGGTAGATCTTTCTGAGGACCTGGTGCCTCCGGGCGTCGCTCGGCAATAGCGTCTCGAAATAGGGGTCAGCGAGATAGATCGGTGTCTTTTGGTCTGCGTCGTGGCGCAGAAGCTCGACGAGGTAGCCGACCGCGTCGTCAAGGTTAGGGGGCAGGAAGCGCGCCAAGTTGCGTTCCCTGCGCGCGGCAGCCTCTCGTTCACGAACCCGCCGGTCAAGCCATCGTCGCCTGATTTCCTTGTCAAGTTCGCAGCGTTCGTCGTCAAGACAAACGTCGATCTCTGTGGAGGGGCCAGGCGGATTCACTTCGTGGTACACGCGGCCTTGGCGATCACTGAACCGCAGGGTCGAAGCGGAATTGACTCTTATTCGGCCACCGATGCGCAACCACAGGGGCGCCTCCATGAGGTCGAGGCATTGTCCGTCAGAGGTCCGGAAGATGGCGAAGCCAATGTGATCAACATCGGATTCGAGCTGAATCGTCGTCAGGCGCTGTGTAACGGTGACTTCTTTTCGAAGCACCTCGTCTCCGGCGTAACTGGCCCAGACCATGGCGCGATAGGCGCCTGGTAGAAGTGGTTCGGCATCGACATGGAGTCTGAGCGTCCGGCCGTTTCCCACTGCCAGATCGCAGGCGACTTCATCCTCGGCCCCGGCGATCATGATGTTTCCAACGCGGTCGGAGAGGCGGTCAAGCGGAATGCCCAGACGAGAGAGGGGGAAGGGCGTGGGTCCGGGAAGAGAATCGAGCAAGTTCAGCCAGTGCCGGCGAGGTTCGGCTGAACGGCTCCAGTACTCGACAACTTCCGCGCTGTAGCGTGAGAACGGGCTGGTCATGGAGGCGTCGGCGAGCCCTCGCTCATCGCGAAATGCGCGGCGATGCCGGGGAGTTCGTTCTACGGCATAGTGAATTTGTTCATCGTCGGTCACGAGCGTTGCAGAATCGAGGATGCCGTCAACCAGTGCTTGGCAGTGTTCCAGAGGGGCATCGAGTGAAGACAGCCGCAGCCCATGTCCGAGAGCCTCGCTCGTCCAGGTCTTGCTCGTGTCGTTCGACCAGGGACCGAGTGCGTCCTGGCGACGGTGGCGTACGACCGTCAAGAGGTTGCACGGCTTCGTTGCCGGGTGATGCAGGGTCAGTACGCTCATCCGAGCGGCCCGGCTCCTTGCCGTCTGGGTTGGTTCCCATGCTTTCGCTGGGGGTTCAAAGGGGAGCTGACGCTCACGTGCCCAACGCAGTGCCTCATCATGCGTGACGGTAACGTGGCGTCCATCCTTCTGCACAACCAGGTGCTTGCGGAACACATGCTGCCGTACATAGTTCTCGGTCTTGCCCACGGCACGAGCTAGCTCCGGGATTGTGAAAGGCATAGCCGGGTGCTTCCTAATCGTGACAGCCGTAAGTTACAGCAGTAAATTACGGCTGTCACCGGTCACAATGGCTGGCTCCTGGGCAGAATCGTTTCGGGACGAGAACAAGGACTGCATCGAACACGATAGTCGGTTCGCTTTCGCTGCTGGTCAGCCAAGCTCGCTGTGGGATTGAGTGGTTGTCTGGAAGATCCGCGCTGCGGCTGTTCGACGAGGTTCGCGCGGCGGGCTATCTGGGCGCCGGAACCCGAACGGCGACGCTTGCCGGTGACCGTAGAGGTCGAACGGCGACCGCTCAGCGTCTACGCCGAGGCGCTGCAATGAAGTCCCCGGCGGCGGGCCAGCGCGACCGGTTGCGGGCCATGATGGCCGACCTTCGTGAGCTCTTGTTGCTTCCGTCTGCCGTACATGCATGCGCGCGCGAGGAGCGAGGACATCGATGAGAAGCGGATACAGAAGTGTGCGCAGGAGGCGCCTGGCGGAGTGTCTACGGGACTGGATCGGCACAGGAGAGCGCGGTAAGATCAGACTTACCCGGCAAATGAGATGATGCCGTTGCACAAGAACCCGCTATAATTCAGAAGGTTACGCGGGATCAGACCGGGATTTCGATCGAATGTCGGTCTCGGGGGTTGCGAGCCCCTGCAACCATCGAAAACGGCTCTAACTCAATGAGTTGGTGCCGTTTTCCGTTTGCAACTCTCTGCGATTCTGCCGGTTTGGCAAACGTTTTGGATCAATCTCCAGGGCGCTCCAGACCCCTCAGGACCGATTCCGTTCGGTCAGCGGGTTAAGGTGTGCACTACCTAACGCGAACTGTTAGCGAACGAACCGTGACGCAGGGTTGCTCTTTCCTCCTGTATATAGCTTATACTCCAGTGGGTTAGGACGCTTGTCAAGGACGGATTGGGCGGAGATGGAGAACACATTGGCAAGTCCTGTGTCTTTCAGGAGTTGCACGCGGGGAAGTGGGTTGTTGATATTGGCGTAGAGCGCTGGTATGGTTCTTATCACGAATTGGGGGGCTCTGCGAGGACACACTGGCGGCATATACTATCGCTCACGAGGAATGCCATAGGATTTTGGTGACATCTTCCTCGTCTTCAAGAAGCCACGTGTCCCGGTTGCAGCAGGTCCCTGCGGCTGGCTGGCCACGATGAGGGAGGACGCCGGCGGACGGCGCCAGCGCGCGGTGATGGCGACCGATGCGGAATGGGAGCGGATCGGCCGGGCGGCTGCGGCGAGCGGCATGGACCTGTCGCGCTTCGTGATCCATCGCGCTCTCGATCGCGATCCGCTGCCGCCGGAAGTCCTGCGCCGGGCGGTGCGCGAGATGCTGGTGCTGTCCAGACTGGAGGAGAGGCGGCTGCGCGGGGCGGGCGCCGGTGCGGCCTGGGAGGACGCCTGCGACGCGGTGGACGAATGGATCGAGCGCGAGGGCATGCTCGACCGGCTCACCGATCCCGGTGCTGCGAACCGCTGGAAGGCGGCGGGGCGGGTTGAGGAGGGCGGGTCGTGACGGAAGAGGCGGCGCGGCCCGTCAGGCGTCAGCGGAGCCTGCACTGCAAGCCGGCTGAACAGGCGATGATCCGGGAGCGCGCGGCGGCGGCGGAGAAGACCGTGTCGCGCTACATTCTGGAGCTCGCGCTCGCCGACGATCCGGACCGCCATCCCCTGGTGCTGACGGAAGCGGAACAGGTGGAGCAGCGAGACGGGGTGCGGGAGTTGCAGGCATTCGTGCGGGCTCTCCGGCGCGAGCTTCCGGGGGGCAGCGGGCTCAGCCTGCTGAGCGCGATCTCCGTCCTTGCGAGGGAGCGTGCGCCGTGAGGCGGGTGCGGCGTCGGCGGAAGGCGCGCAGCCCGAGCAGGCACATCTCGATCTCGGCGACGGACGCGGAGTGGGAGACCGTTCGCAATAAGGCCGACCGGCGCGGCCTGTCGATCGCGCGCTACCTGCTGGGGCTGGTGGAGCGGGACGCATCGGAAGAGGACGCGGGTCCCCGGCACGAGTATCCCGCGTTGGCGCTCGCCAAGGAAGAACAGCGGGAGCAACTGGAGGCGCTGCAGGAGGTTCGCGCGCTGATGCTGGAGGGTGAGGATGCGGGTCCCCTTGTGCGCGACATGCAGGAGAGGATCGCAGTGATGTTCGCCGCGTGGGCGTCTGCGATGGCAGGGTCGGGCCGCGCTGAAGAGCTGCGCGTGGCGCTGGCCGCGGTGCTTGGCGAGGAGCGGGCACGTATCGCTTCAGCCTCGGTCGTGACCTCGGTCACGGTCTCGACCGAGCCGCCGGCAGCGAAGCCGGAGGTCGCGCCAGAGCCGTCCGCCGGGGAAACGGATTCTCGCCAGGACCGGCTTCTGTGAGGCGGGCACCATGTACGCCGCCGGCATGAACGATGTGCGCGAGATCGGCCGAACGAGGAGAGGGATAGCGTGACTGCGGAGCGCAACAACAGAAGCAAAGGGTCGCGCCTCAGGTCCGCGAAAGGGAGACGGATTTTCGCCGGAAGCGGTTGCTGTGAGGCGGGCACCATGTGCGCCGCCGGCATGAATGAGGTGCACGAGGCCGTCCACACGAGGGGACAAATGGCGTGACTGCGGAGGACGACGGCAAGAGCGACCGGACGGGCCAGCCGGACCTCCTGGCGAGCCTGCCGGCGGAGGGCCCGCCCGCTTCGCCACCGGCGCCCGGTATCGATCCGGCCGCGATCGAGGAACTGCTCACCGAAGTGCGGGACCTCCGGGAGCAGGTGGCCGGACTGAGGGAAACGGTGTCTACGGAACGGCCTGCGCCAGAGCCTGCGGCAGTGCCTGAGGCAGTACCTGAGGTACTGACGCGGGAGGCTCTTGAGGCCTGGGGCGACGGACTCGTGGCCTGTGTCGCCGAGGCTGCGCGAACCGGGGGCGCGCCGCCGGACGCGCCGGGGGAGGACGCGGCGGCGGTCGCAGACCATGCCGGCAGGATCGAGGAAGCGGCGGCGAAGGCGGCAGCGGCGGCGGAGCGCATCGATGAGGGTATGGCAACCACCGCGGACCGGGTTGCGGCCGAGATCGAGGAGGCCGTGACCAGGATCGAGACGGGACTCGCGGCGACGCGCGCCCAAGTCATCCAGCAGTCCGGTCCGATCCGTGGGCTTCTCTATGACATCCTCACGCAAACGGCCGGACCGAGGTTCGGCCTGAAGACGGTGCTTGCGGGCTTGATCGTCTTCATCCTGGGCATGCTGACCGAGAGCCGCATACACGTCCTCTACGGATGGCAGTGAGCCCGTCGAGCCGGCGGCGTTCCGCTTTGCCTCTGCAGCGCACCGGCGCGGTCGTAATCGGGGTCTGAGCCGATGGTAGCCACGGTCACGGAACTCCGCTCGTCCGCCATGGCGGTGACCTACTACGAGCGCGACGGCTACTACGCCCGGAATGACGCCGAGCACCGTCAGGCCAGCTTCTGGTACGGGGACGCGGCGAAGGCGCTGGGGCTCAAGGCCCATGTGCGTCCCTCGCGCTTCGAATCGGTGCTGTCGGGATACGTGCCGGGAACGGACCTGCGTCTCGGCCGGATGCGCGAGGGGGAGCACGATCACCGGCCCGGCTGGGACATAACCCTGTCGGCCCCGAAGTCGGTATCGCTGGAGGCGCTGGTGATGGGCGACCGCCGGGTGATCCGGGCTCACGACGAGGCGGTGCGGGCGACGCTCGGCCTCGTGGAGTCGGAGCTTCTGCAGACCCGGGGCTGGGACCCGGCGACCCGGCGCCGTCCCCGGGTGAAGGCGGAGGGCATGGTGGTGGCGGGGTTCCGGCACCTCGCGAGCCGCGACCAGGACCCGCAGCTGCACACCCACTGCGTGCTGGCCAACATGACGCGCGCCGCGTCCGGGGAATGGCGGAGCGTGGAGCCGACGAAGATCCGGCGCAGCGAGAAGCTGATCGGGGCGTACTACCGGAACGAGCTTGCGCTGCGTCTTCAGGCGCTCGGCATGGCCGTCTCGCCGACCCTGGTGGGACGGGTGCCGGGGTTCGAGCTTGCGGGCTACGAGCGCTCCTTCCTGGACGCGTTCTCGGGCAGGCGCCGCGAGATTCTCGCGTACCTGGAGCGCCAGGACCTGTCCTACACGGCGAAGCACACGCAGATGGCGGCGCTTCACACGCGGCGGCGCAAGGAGGAGCGGACCCTCGCGGACCTGGTGCCGGAATGGCGCGAACGGGCGCGGGCACTGGGTCTGGTCCGAGAGAAGACGGCTCTCACGCCGCCCCGCCCCCTCGACCCGGCGACCGGCGAGCGGGTGGGGTTGCCGCGCGCGCCTGCGCCCGACCTGCCGCCCAACGAGATCCGCAGCCTGAAGCGCGCGCCGGCGCTGCCGGCGCTGCCGAGGCAGCGCCGCGACGACGTTGCCGCGTCGGCGGGGGTGAATCCCACGCCCTCTCGCTCCCCGGCGCCGGCGGAGCTGTCGCAGGAGCCCGAGCGGGGCGTCCTGGAGGCGGTGGCGCGTGCGGTGGCGCACGTTGCGGAGCGGCGCACCGCGATCCCGGAGGCGGAGATCCGGGCGGTGGCGCTGGGCCACGCGCCGGGGCGCTACACCCTGGCCGAGGTCGACGGGGCGATCGCACGGCTCGCGGCCGGCGGCGAGCTGATCGAGGCGGAACGCCGGGGCATGGATCGGGCCTTCGTCACCGACCGCGCGGTGAAGGCCGAACGCCAAGTGCTGGCGTCCATGCGGGCAGGACGGGGCAAGGGAATGGCGCTGGCCGGTGCGGATGCGGTCGAGGCGCGGCTCGGGGCGTCGGACCTCACCCGGGGCCAGAAGGAGGCGGTCCGTACGGTGCTGCTGTCCAACGATCTCACGATCGGCGTGCAGGGCCATGCCGGCAGCGGCAAGACGACCATGCTGAGGGAGGTGAAGGCGCTCCTCGGGGAGCGGACGATACGGGGCCTGGCGCCCTCGGCCGCCGCCGCACGGGTTCTCGCCAGGGAGGCGGACATCCCCTCCAGGACGCTGCAGCACTTCCTGACCCGCTTCAACGACCTCTCCGACCCGGCGCGTCTGGCGCGGGGCCGGGAGGAGTACGGGGGCGTGGTGCTGGCGGTGGACGAGGCCTCGATGATCGACACCGTGCGCATGGAGGCGCTGCTGCGCATCGCGCGCGATCTGGACGTGGCGCGGGTCGCGCTGGTGGGCGACACCGCGCAGTTGAGGGCGGTGGATGCGGGCCAGCCCTTCCGTCTGCTGCAGAAGGCGGGCATGGCGACGGCGACCATGGACGAGGTGCTGCGCCAGCGCGACCCGGAGCTGCGCGCGACGGTAGGCCGCGTCAGGGAGGGGGAGCCGGGCGCGGCGATCGCGGCGCTGGGCAACCGGGTGCGCGAGGCGCCCCGCGAGGAGCTCGGCATCGAGGCGGCGCGGCGCTGGCTCACGCTGGCGCCGGAGCAGCGGGCGGACACCCTGATCCTCGCCCCCACGCACGCAATCCGCCGGCAGGCAAACGAGGCGGTGCGCGAAGGGCTCGCGGAGGAAGGCGTGTTGCGGGGCCGCACCTTGGCCGTCGACCGCCTGGTCGACCGGCGGCTCACCCGTGCGCTGGCTTCCGATATCCGCAGCTACGAGCCCGGTGACACTATAGTGTTCCACCGCGACGTCTTCGGCTGCCGCGCGAACGACGTCTGCACCGTCATGGGTCACGACGACGGCAGGGTCGTGCTGGCCCATGCAGACGGCGAGCGCCGGTTCCGGCCTTCGGGCAATGCGGCGCGCTATCTGGGCCTCTACGACACCGAGCGGATCGAGTTGCGCGCCGGCGACCTGATCCGCTGGACGCGCAACCGCAAGGCCCCGCCCGGCCGCGGCAGGCATCCCCGGGCGCCGGACCTGGTCAACGGCGGCGAAGCGGAGATCGTGGAGATCGGCTACAGGCGGGTGCGCTTCCGCGAGGGCGGCCGGGAGTTCGGTCTCGCGCTCACCGACCCGCAGCTGCGCCATCTCGATCATGCGTATTGTTCCACCGTGCATTCTGCACAGGGCCGGACGGCGCGGGCGGCGATCGCGGTGCTGGACGCGGGCGCCGGGGCCGACCGCGAGCTGTTCCATGTCGAGCTCAGCCGGGTCTCGGAAGAGTTCCTGCTGCTGACCGACGACCGCGACGCGCTCATCGAGAGCATGGCATACGAGCGGAGCGAGGACGGGGCGCTGGAGGCCTTGGGGATCGACCTTTCCGAGACCCCCGCGGTGGACCCCGAGGTGTTCGCGGCGCTCGCGGCGGACTGGCGGGCGCTCCTGCGGGAGGGCGAGGCGACGAACACCGTTCCGTTCCTCCTCCCGGGCTACCGGGACACGATGGCGCAGGCTGCTGCGCTCGCGCAGATCGAGGACCTCCCGGAGGACATGCGCCGCCTCACCGACACCATGCTGGCGAAACACGAGGAGCATCTCGCGCACGACCGGGAGGTGCAGGGCCTCGTCGGGCGCATTGGGGACCACTGGCGGCACTGGCCGGAGCTCGGCTGGACGGCCTCCTCGCAGGGAGTGCCGGTGGAGCAACTCACCGAACACGCTGCCTGGCGCGAGGAAGGGACGGCGCTCCTGGAGGCCGCAGCCCGGCTCGGGGCGGAGGGCGAGACTGTACACCGCGAGGTGGCCCACCACCTCCATGCCATGCCGGGCGGGCGCGCCGGCCTGGAGGACGCCGTCGATATGCTCGAGCGCACGCGGCTCCTCGACGATGCCGGACGCTTCGAACGGGTATGGCACGCGCTTCGCGAACGGGCGGCTGAGAGCGTCGTCCCGGAGATTTACGCGCCGGGCTACCGGCAGGTGGCGGCGCTTGGCGAAAGGCTCGCGGCCGCCGAGGGGCTCGATGCGCAGGCGCAGCGCGCGGTGGCGGAATGGCGGGAGGTCGATGCCGCCCAGACGGCGCTGGCGGAAGAGGTGCGCGCCCTGCCCGGCCGTGTCGCGGCGTGGCAGGCAGCGGACCTGCCGCAGGACGAGCCCGGCGGGCTCGATCCGCACCATCCTGCGCGGCAGTCCTGGCGCGAGGAAGGCGCCGCATTGGAGGCCATGGCCGGGAACATGCTGCGCCCCGAAGACGCCCGCGCCCCCTGCCTGGACGCCGTACCGGGCGGACGCGAGGCTGTCCGGCAGGCTGCGGAGGAGGTCGCCGACGCGCTGCGGCACGACGGCTACCGGGCATTCGGGTGGCTGACGAAGGAGGTGAACCGGCAGGCGCGCGAGACCGGGACCGAGGCGTTCCATGTGCCGCGCTACGGCGAGCTGGTCGCACAGGCCGAGGCGCTCTCCGCGCAGGCGTCGCTGCCGGCGCGCACGCAGGAAGTTGTCGCCTCGTGGCTCGGCTACCATGCCAGGTGCGAGCCGGTCTGCCGGCAGATCCGGGAATGGCCCGCACGGCTGGACGCGCTGACGGCGGACTGTCCCGAACGTCCCGCGACGCTCGTGTCCCTGACCGGCTGGCGGCAGCAGGCGGAGCCCCTGCTCGCCGAGGCCCGCGCGATGCTGGCAAACGACGCCCCCCACGGAAGCCATCTGGCCGCCATGCCGGACGAGCGGGGGGTGCTGGCCGAAGGAACGGACCGCCTCGACCACGCGCTGATGGAGGTCGAGGCGCGGGAGATGAACGTGCTGTCTTCGGTCGTGCAGCAGTGGACGAAGGAGACGGGCGGGATCGGCTTCGACAGCCGCAACTATGCCGCGCTGATGGAGCGCGCACGTTCCCTCGATGCCAGGCCGCATCTGCCGGAGGGTCTGCGCGACACGGTCGAGGGGATTCTCACCAGAGACGAATGCTGGACGTTCAACGTAAGCGGTACGCAGACCCCATATGGGAATCTGGGTTGACTACGACGGGGATTTCTTGAGGAGCGCCGTGGGCGCGCGAGTCATTTTGTCTCGGGCTTGAAATTCCACGGCAGCAGTTCCTGGATTTTGGACTGCGGGTGGCCCTTGGCGATCTTCTCGAGCGTGCTCCGCATCCAGGCATAGGGCTCGACACCGTTCATCTTGCAGGTCTCGATCAGCGAGGCGATGCGGGCCCAGGCTTGCGCACCCTCGTCGTTGCCGGCGAAGAGCGCATTCTTGGCGGTGAGCTTCAGTGGGCGGATTCGGTTCTCCACCAGGTTCGAGTCGATCTCGACGCGGCCGTCGCGCAGGAACTCCAGCAGCCCGTCCCACTGGTTGGCGATATAGGCGAGCTTCTCGCCGAGACGGGAGCGCGGTGAGACCTTCGAGCGCTGCTCGTCGAGCCAGACACCGAAGGCGTTCACGATCGGCGCCGACTCCTCCCAGCGGATCGCCTGACGCGTCGCCGGCGGCTCGCCCCGGATCTTCTCCTCGATCGCATAGAGCTTGGCGATCCGCGTGAGACCGGTCAGCGCGATCGGCGAGGCGCTCGAGTCGTACACCTCTTTCAGCTTGCGCCTGGCGTGCCCCCAGCAGAGAGCCCGCGTCACAGGGCCGCCGGGCCGGTCCCGCCGCGCCAGGATGTTGTGGCCCGAGTAGGCGTCGAGCTGCACCGTCCCCGAAAAGCCCTTCAAGAGCCTGGCGCCATACTTGCCGCCGCGACCGGGCTCATAGCGATAGACGACGCCCGGCGGATCCGCGCCGCTCCAGTGACGCTCGTCGCGCACAAGGGTCCACATGTAGCCCGTCTTCGTCTTGCCCCGGCCGGGGTCGAGAACACGGATCGTGGTCTCGTCCAGACCCAGGTGGCTCGACTTCTTCAGCTCCGCCATCAGGCAATCGACCACGGGGCGCAGGTGAAACGAAGCCTGCCCCACCCACGTCGCCAGCGTCGCGCGGTGAACCTCGATCCCCGAGCGCTCGTAAATCTGCGATTGACGGTAGAGCGGGCAATGATCGCCGTACTTCGCGATCAGCACGTGCGCCAGAAGAGCCTCGGTGGGAAGGCCGCCCTCCACCAGAGCGGCGGGCGCCGGCGACTGCACCACCCCGCCGCCCTTGCACTTGTTGCAGGCGTAGCGGGGGCGCACGGTCTCGATGACGGTGAACTTCGCCGGCTCATAGTCCAGCCGCTCGCTGCGATCCTCGCCGATCTTCGTCATCTCGCCGCAGCCGCACGGGCACATGATCGTGTCCGGCTCGATCACCTCCTCGCGCCGGTCGACCTGGGGCCCGAAGCGCACCCCGCTGCGCGATCCCCGGGAAGAGCGCCGCCGGCGCTTGCCGCCAGCCTCCTCGTCCTGCTCCTGGTCATCTGCCTCAGGCCGGCCGCCGGCTTCAGCGATCGCCGCCCAAAACTCCTCGAACGTAAGCTGGCGCTCGTCCTCGTTGAGCTTCTCGGAGCGCGGACCGAACAGCGCCTTCCTGAGCTCCTTGTTGAGATGCTCGAGCCGGCTGATCTGCTCCGCGCCGTACGCGTTCTCGGCCTCCAGCCGTGCCGCCCGAGCTTCCGCCGTCTGCCTCGCCGCCTCCGCTTCGCTTAGCCCAAGTTGGCACTTTTTCCGGTTGCTCAATGCCGGTCTGCCCATATTTTGCGGACCGAAGTACCACATATTGGGGTAGCTCCGAGATGATGCCACTATATGTGTAATTGAGGCGCTGGAAGCGCGTTGTAGTGCCAGGAGTTGTTAGGTATTGACGATTTTCCCTTGACCCCAGACCCCAAGCCGACAAATCTTGGCCCCTCGCAACAATCTCGCGACGGGCGACATGTTCATCAGGGCAACCAAGACCCACACCACCGACGGCAAGCCCGTCCGAAGCCATCGCCTCGTGCTCTCCCAGCGCATCGGCGACAAGGTCAGGCAGCGCACGCTCCTCAACCTCGGCACCGACTATCCGGTGCCGAAGGAGAAATGGCGCGAAGTGGCCGAACTCGCCGAGGCGCTGCTGCACGGCCGCCCGCCGCTGCTCCAAGCCGTCCCGGACGTGCAGGCCGCAGCCGAGGACATCGTCGCCAAGCTCAGGGCCAGGGGGTTCCGCGTCGAGGCGATGCAGGAAGAGGCGCGCAAGCCCGAGATCGCCACCGTCGACCTCGATACCCTGGAGCATGAGAACCCGCGCACCGTCGGCTGCGAGCGCCTGTGCCTCAAGGCCCTCGACGACCTTGGCTTCGCCGAAATCCTCCACGGCCTCGACATCAAGGGCCGCGACGGACGCATCGCCAGCGCGCTGATCGTCGCCAGGATGGTCCATCCCGCCAGCGAGCGTGATACCAGCCGCTGGCTCCGCCACGACAGCGCGGCCGCCGAGCTCCTGGGCCTGGAGGGCGACCGCAAGGCGCTGCGGCGCAAGACGCTCTACCGCATCGGCGACCTGCTCTGGCGCCACCGGGCCGCCATCCAGAGGGAACTGTTCAACCGTGAGCGCGCGCTGCTCGACCTGCCCGAGACGATCGCCTTCTACGATCTCACCAACGTCCACTACCACGGCCACACCGACGGCGAGCTTCCCAGGTTCGGGCGCTCCAAGCAGAAGCGCGACGACTGTCCCCTCATCACGCTGGCGCTGGCGCTCGACGGTGCGGGCTTCCCGCGCAGTTGCGAGATCCTGCCCGGCAACGTGAGCGAGCCGGGCACGCTGCACGAGGCGCTGGCCCGGCTCGAGGCGGTATGCGGCGGCACGGCGGCGAAGCCCACGGTGGTCATGGACGCGGGCATCGCCACCGAGGAGAACATCGTCTGGCTGGGCGAGCAGGGCTACGACTGGATCGCGGTCAGCCGCGGTGCCAGGCCTGCGCCGCCCGAGGGCGGACCCGAGGCCCTGCTGATCACCAGCGCGCGCCACGAGGTGCGGGCCTGGCGGCTTGCCAGCGAGGACGGCGAGGCGCGGCTCTACGTCGTCAGCGAGGGCAAGAAGAAGGCCGAGAACGCGATCATCGGCCTGAGGCGGAACCGCTTCGAGGCGGCGCTGCAAAGGCTCCACGGCGGCCTTGCGGTCAAGGGCCGCCTCAAGCGCTACGACAAGGTGCTGGAGAGCATAGGCCGCCTCAAGCAGCGCTTCTCCGCCGTCGCCAGGCACTACGAGATCACGGTCGAGAAGGCGGACACCGGCCCCAATGCCACCGCCGTGCGCTTCAAGCGCAGGCCGCGATACGACGAGGCCGATGAGGGCGCGGGCGCCTATGTGCTGCGCACCAGCCACGTCGACTGGGATATCGAGACGGTCCTGCGGACGTACTGGCGGATCACGGATATCGAGGCGACATTCCGAAGCCTGAAATCCGAACTCGGCCTTCGCCCGATCTGGCACCAGCTCGACCGGCGCATCGCGGCCCACCTGCTGATCGCCGTGCTGGCCTACCACGCCGTGCATCTGATCCGTACCCGGCTGGCCGCGCGGGACATCCACAAGTGCTGGGCATCGATCCGCGAGAGCATGCGGACCTGGGTGCGGATCACCACGCGCCTGCGCCAGACCGACGGCACCTTGATCGTCAATCGACAGGACACGCGCCCGGCCGCTGAGGTTGCCGCAATCTCCTCGGCGGCGGGCGTGGAACCCGCCATCCACCGCACGAGGACCCGCCTGCCGAACTGACAGAATCCAACAAAATGTAGTGCCATGTTGGAACCGGCCGAGAGAAATATCGCGTTACATCAACACGATAAAGGACATGGGTAGGACAAAAGTGCCAACTTGGGTTAGGGCTGCTTCGGTCGCACGGCGCGCCGCGCGCTCGTCGGCAAGCTCCGCCTGCAGGGCCGCCAGCGCCGCCGAAACCACCTCAGGCGACGGCGAACCGGCGCTGCTGGGGGGTGAGGGCGTGGCCTTCGGCATGGCCGATCCCTTAATCCGATTCGCCGATGCGTGACCAGAGAAAAGCGCAGGCGGGACCTCGACCGAAATCTGCGGCCCCGCCTGCGTGTCGCCTCACTCCGCCGCCAGCGGGCGGCGAACCGGGCGGGCCTTCACCCGGCGCCAGTCCAGACCCTCGAAGAGAGCCTCGAACTGGCCCTTCGTAAGGCGAATCACACCGTCCTCAATCGCGGGCCAGGCGAAGCGGCCCTGCTCAAGACGCTTGTAGGTCATCACCAGACCGGTCCCGTCCCAGGTGAGAAGCTTGAGCCTGTCCCCGCGGCGCGAGCGGAAGATCACGATCACTCCGGAATAGATATCGAGGTCCAGCTCCCCCGCTGCCGTCGCCGCAAGAGCGTCGTGGCCGCGACGAAAATCAACCGGACGCGTCGCCAACAGGATGCGAAGCGAGGGAACCGCGATCATGACGACGCACGACCCAGGCCCGAGGCCACAGCCACGATCCGATCGACCGCGCTCTCCACCGGAAGGCGAACGACGACGCCCAGCGCCTCGATCGCGACCGTCTGCTCGGACGCGGCCCCGTCAACCACAACCGGAATATAGGGGGGCGCAGACTCGGCTCCCCGCCGATCACCGCCAGCGCCACTCGCCGCCTGACGACGCCAGGTGCGCAGCGTCTTCTCGCTGATGCCGTGACGGCGGGCAACTGCCGATATCGTGGCTCCCGGGCGCTCGCTCTCCGCAACGATCTGCGCCTTCACATCATCCGGCCAAGGCCGGCCATGCCGGTCCCCGGAAGCCGCTGCCCCGCTCGCGCCGGAGAGACCACGAGCGCGCGACCGACTGCGCCACTGACGAAGAGTTTGCCCGGTGATGCCGTGACGAGCCGCGACCTCCTTCTGCACGGCCCCCGGCCTGTCGCTCTCCGCGACAATCCGTGCCTTCTCCTCGGCGGACCATGACCGCCGAGTGTGATCAGCCGAACCGGTTGCCGTAGATGGGGCTGCAGCAGATGGGGCGGCTTCCTCAGACCCTGACGCCTCAACCGAGTTGGCGCCGAAATCGTGGCCACGCAGCAGATCCAAATCCTTCATCGCGATGCCTCCTCCCAGGCTCCTTGCCAAGGCCCAGAGTCAGCCGCGAAATCAGATTCGTTGGAAGCCACCACCACTGCGGCGCAGCGGCTCAGTCGCTGAAGTAACTGGGGGTAGAGTCTTCGACTGGGGTTGAGTCTTCGACGGTTGAAGCGTGAAGTGGTAGCGGGTAGGGCAGACGAGGCCGTCCCTTCAGTGGCGTGCGAGGGCACCCGTTTGGAAGCTTGGCCCGAACCGTGATCGGCTTCTGTCACTGATGGCGCGGGTTCGCCCGTGACCTCGTTCAAGAGATTGAGACTTCGCCGCGGTTCCTCCCCACCCGCAACGTCAACGGAGTTTGGGAGGGCTCTCGATGGCGCGCAAGCGGAGAAGGAGGCAGCGCCTCAAGGTAGTGCACCCGAATTGCGCCGGGATCGACATCGGCAAGGACCGGCACTTCGTGGCGGTGGATCCGGAGCGAGCCGAGGAACCGGTGAGGGAGTTCGGCGCGTTCACGCGCGACCTGGATGCGATGGCCGAGTGGCTGAAGTCGTGCGGTGTGACGAAGGTGGCGATGGAGTCGACCTCGGTCTACTGGATCCCGGTTTACGAGGTCCTGGATCGAGCCGGCTTCGAGGTGATGCTTGTGCCGCCCCGGATGACGAAGCAGATCGGCGGGCGCAAGAGCGATGTGCTGGACTGCCAGTGGATCTGGCAGCTGATGTCCTACGGCCTTCTGCGCGGCGCCTTCCGGCCGGGCGACGCGATCTGCCCGTTGCGCTCCTTCATGCGCCAGGCGAAGCAGTTGATCGAGGACCGCTCTCGCTGCGTGCTGCATATGCAGAAGGCGCTGACCCAGATGAACGTGCGTCTGGACTCGGTGATCAGCGATATCATGGGGAAGACGGGTGAGCGCATCCTGCGGGCGATCATCGCCGGCGAGCGCGACCCCGGGCGGCTGGCGTCGCTTCGCGACAGGCGGATCAAGGCCAGCGCCGACACGATTGCCGCGAGCCTGGAGGGCACTTGGCGCGAGGAGCACCTGTTCGCGCTTGAGCAGGCGATGCAGCGCTACGACTTTCTGGAGCAGCAGATCGCGGACTGCGAGGCGCGGATCATGGCGGAGGTTGAGCACCTGACCCCGCCGGACGATCCGACGGATGAGGGTACGCCCGAGGACACTCCCAGTGTCGGATCATCGGGCACGGCGTCGAACGAGACCCCAAGCAGCAGCGGCAGGGCGCTCCGCGGGCAGGATAAGGCCATGGCTATGGCGCTGCATAAGATGATGGGGGTCGATCTCACCGCAATCCCCACCGTCGGCGTCAACACTGCCCTGGTGATCGCCGCCGAGATCGGTCCTGACTTCTCCGCCTTTCCCTCCGCACAGCACTTCAGTTCCTGGCTGGGGCTGGCGCCTGGGACCAGGATCAGCGGCGGCAAACCGTTGCCGGGCCGGGGGCCCAAGGTGGTCAACCGCGTTGGCCAGGCACTGCGCATGGCGGCCATGACCGCTCGCACCAGCCAAACCTTCATCGGCGCCAAGCACCGCAGCCGCCTCGCCCGGATGGACACCAGCGTAGCCGTTGTCGCCACCGCCCGAGAACTCGCCTGCCTGATCTACCTGATGGTGACCCGCGGCCAGCAATATGCCGAGAAGGGGATGGAGGTCTACGAGAGCCGACGCCTGGACCGAAAGTTCTCTTCGCTCCGTCGACAGGCCAAGAAGCTCGGCTTCCAACTGGTCGAGATCGACGACGACAACAAAAACACAAATGCCTCTATGTCAACGGCTTAGAGAGAAGTTACTCAAGAGAGTATGGGGCCTCGATACCGCTTACCGTTCAACCGGAATCGGGTGGAAGCATTCCTCGTGCGGGCTGCGGAGCTCGAGCGCGCGCGGAACGCTCTGACGCAGATGGACGTCACGACCAACTCGTTCGAGGAGCGTCGACAGGCCCGGCAAGACTGCCGGCAGAAGGAGAAGGAGGTTCTCGACGAAGCGGCCGCGCTCAGGAAGGACGTGCCGCAACACGAGCTCGCCGCTCATCTGGGCGCCGCCGGCGCAGGCCCGGACGCGGTCCAAGAGCGGGAAGAGGAGATCCGCAACAGGATCGCCCGGGAACAGGAAAAGCAGGCCGCCCTGCGAATGAGCAAGGACCGGGGAATGTCGATGTAGGCGCAGGTCGCCGCGCCGGCGCCATGCTCGCACGCATCCGCGCGGGCGAGAATCCCGCCGACAACATCCGGCGCAGTCAATCGCACCTTCGAGATACTGCGCGCGATGATGTTCCACACCGAGGTGGGGCCTGCGCGAGCGCGGCTCCAACCCCTGCCCCGGCATCGCGATTCCGCACGTCACCGCTCTCGATGTCGTGGATCTGGCGGCCGGCGAAATGGGGCAGTATCTGGTTGCGCAGGCATATCCTTACCTGCTTATCCATGAAAGGCTTATCCCCTTACATCCGGCTTCTCCATATGTGGGGTGCCGGATCGCTGGGCACTTTACGGGCAACCCATTGAGACACGGAAGGAACTGCGACCGTGTCGGATACCGCCGCCGAGGTGGCCGGTACAACATGTTGGGGAACCGGAGCCAGAGGGATAAGCCTTATCCATGAAAGTCCTCCATCGAATGCCAGTGCCTTCTTTGTGTTCCGAATTGGGAGGTCATAGTGATGGCGGCGAATGTCGCCTTTCGCATGCGAGGTTCCCGCGTTGTCGCATTCCGTGAAGCCTTCGCTGTCGAGGAGCCTGGATGACTCTCATGGATAAGCAGGTATCCTTATGACTCGCCAACGCACCACGTATACCATGTACACTGCGCTCGGGGCCGAAGCATTGCGCGTTTCGATGGGGGCTTCGATGGTGCGAATCCGTCTTATCCGCAGCACCGGCTAAGCGATGACGCTCGGCGCTACAGCTACGCCAAGACTCATCGAGCATGACGAAAGAACGTGACTACACCACCGATCAGAGGAACGGGACATGACAATCGAGTTGCGCGCCTTGATGGACGCGGTTGGGAGTGATGCGGCGTTCCGCCGCGTTCGGCGGCTTCAGCCGGTTGGCGGGCAGGGCGACAAGATATTTCCGCCAACCTATCGCGGTCAGGGCCGCAACGATCCACCGCGTCACGTGTTCGAGTTGCGCCGAGTGGACGGCAAGGAAATCTGGTGCGTCTTGATCGACAGCGTGCAGAGCCAAGCCAACCGGCTGGAAGAGGCGCTGCTGGCGGCGGCTGAGGAAGAAGAAGCCAGGGATGAGCGGCTGCCACTGCCTTACGTTACGGTGGATTTTCGCGGCGCGGGGCTGGAGCCGTTGGAGCGCATCACCTCGCTGGATGCGCCGCACCGGGTCTACGACGCCATCCTGCGGGACAGCCTCCTAAGTGGCACGCCCTTCATGCGAAGCGACGAGGGCCAGCGCCTAGCGGCGGCGAAGCCTGCCGATGCGACGGCGTTGCTGGAGCTGTCTCCCACGGCCCTGTTGTTCGGCGCTTGGCACAGCCAAGGCCAGGGCGGCGGCCTCGGCGCGAAGTTCCCGCGCGCGGTCGTCTCCGAAATCATGGGGGTCGACACGCCGGTCGAAGACGGCCCGGCCGACCGACGCACCGGTGAAGTGGAGACTCGTACGGCGGGACGGCGCACAGGAAGCCGTATCGACCCGTTGGGCATCCTCGGAAAGGTTGAGGTCTTCAAGGGCGCTTCAGTATCCGAATGGAGCACCCAACAGAATGAGGCAGGGAGGGGTGCCAAGAAAGTCCGGCCATCCGAGATCAATCACAGCAACATCGCTCCCACGATAGAGCCTCTCGGGGTCACCTGCGACCATGCGGAACACCGATCAACGATCACGCTGGCGGGGCTGCGGCGATTGCGCTTCGGCGGCGGCGAGCGGGATGCCGCCGGGCGTGCCCTTATCGCGTCGCTCGGTCTTCTGGCGCTTGCGGAACAGGACGCGCGCGGCTACGCCCTGCGCTCGCGCTGCGATTTGGTCTGCGAGGGTGCCGCGCCGCTGGAGCTGGTGCATGCGGACGGCACCACGGACGCCGTGGAACTCGACCGCGTTGCGGCACGGGCGCTCTATCGGCAAACCTACGCACAGGCGGAGGCGGCGGGCTTCGAGTTCCGGTCACTCACCCTCAAGCCGCAGGACAAGCTGATCGAGATCGTCCGCCGTAGCCGCCAACTGGCGCTGGAAAGCAAGGGCGACGACGGCGGGGATGACAATGGGTCTGGTTCTTGAAATCGAGTTCCTGACGGAGGTTTGCCGCGCGGCGCGCGAGCCCGGCGACGACGCGCCCGATTGGCCGCCGCAGCCGGATCGGGTGTTTTCGGCACTCGTGTCCGCCTGGGCGGCGAGGGGCGAACGGCCCGAGGAGCAGGCGGCGCTCGAGTGGCTGGAGGTCCAACCGCCGCCGGCCATTTACGCGAGCGGTCACACTTCTCGAACATCGCCCGATGTGTTTGTCCCGCCGAACGATTCCAGGGCATCGAAAACGGCGAAGGCTTATATGAAGGTGATGCCCGACAGGCGTCGGCGCCAGCCGCGACGCTTCCCCACCGCCCGCCCCGATCGTCCGCAGATGGAACTGGTCTGGCCGACGGAGCCGGAGCCAGCGGCGCTCGACGCATTGAACGCGCTCGCGGGGTGCGTCGGGTATCTCGGTCACTCCACCAGCCTAGCGCGCTGCCGGTTCCTGCGCGGCGATGTCTCGACGCGCGAACACGCCCCGATGCGCGCACGCAGGCGCCTCTACCCCGGACGCCTGCGCGAACTGGAGGAGGCTCATCGCGCCAACCCCGTTCGCCCGATGATCCGGCCCGGCGCGCCGGTATTCGCCGAACCGCTGCCGGAGCCTGTGCCGCGAGACGATTGGCTCGTGCTGGAAGCGGTCGATGGCGAAGTCCCGGATATCCGCGCGGCGGCACTCGTGTGCCGCCTTTTGCGGCATACTCTGATGAGCGGTTACCGCGAGGCGGGCTTGGAAGATGCCATACCGGAGATCGTTTCCGGCCATGCTCTGGACGGCGCCCCGACTCGACTCCCACATCTCACGATCGCGCCGATGGCCTTCGCGGGCTTCCCGCATGCCGACGGCCACATCCTCGGCTTCGCGCTGATCCCACCGCGCGGGTTGGCGCTCGACCAAGTCGAGGGGTTCCGTGCGGCCTTCGAGAGGGTGGCGCGCTATCGTCGCAGCGAGGAACGCCGCATCCTGAAGCTGGAGGGACCTCCGCTGCATCAGCCGTTGCATCTTGCACCTGCACCGGACGACAGCGCGCGGAAACGCTCTCTCCGACCCGACTTCTATCTCAAACCGTCTCACCTATGGGCCAGCGTGACGCCGATCGTTCTTGAACGTCACCTGAAGCGAAAGGACGAGGCCGAGAAGCGGGAGCTCGTCGCCAGGGCCTGCCAGAACGCCGGCCTGCCGCGCCCACATCCAGATCGAGTCCAAGTCGGCAAGTATTCGGCGCTCGAAGGTGTGCCGCCGGCCCGGCCCCTAGCGGGCGAGCCGTCATGGATGCGTTGGAAAGTACCGGACGCGCTGGCGAGCCGGCAACTGGTCCACGCCGTCATCGATTTCGAGCAGGAGATTGCCGGTCCAGTTCTCCTCGGAGCCGGACGGTTTACCGGGTTCGGGCTGTGCCGCCGTCAGGAGGCCTGAGCATGGAACTCGGTCCTTCCGACTTCTCCGGGTTCTTTCGGGCGATCCACGACCACGACCCGTTCCCTTGGCAACAAGCCCTGGTCGAACAGCTCGCCGAACGTGACGAATGGCCCGACGTGCTGGACTTGCCAACGGGTGCGGGGAAGACCGCGGCCTTGGATGCGGCCGTGTTCCATCTGGCGTTGCGCGCCGATGAGCCGGGAAAAGCTGCCTTGCGGATTGCGCTCGTCGTGGATCGGCGCCTAGTGGTGGACGATGCGTTCGCGCACGCAGAAAGGATCGTCGATTCGCTGCGCGGCGCCCTACGTTCCGATGCCGATGTCGATGACGTCCTCAAGGAGGTCGCCTGCCGGCTGCGCCGACTTGCGGGCAAAGACGCGAAGCCGCTGATCGCCCAGCAGCTTCGCGGCGGCGCACCGCTGGAGCACGATTGGGCGCGCACGCCGACGCAACCGACGATCCTCTGCTCCACCGTCGATCAGGTCGGCTCGCGGCTGCTGTTCCGTGGCTATGGCGTATCGGACCGTATGAAGCCTGTCCACGCCGGCCTGCTCGGCATGAACAGCCTCATCCTTCTAGACGAAGCGCATTTGTCCGAACCGTTCCGACAGACGCTTGCCGCCGTTCGGTGCGTGGGCGGCGCCAAGGTCAAGTTGGCCCTCCTGTCCGCCACGCCGGGAGCAACGGCGAGTCGGCCATTCCCGCCGCTATCGCTGGCGGATCGCGCTCATCCCGTACTGACGAAGCGGCTCCAGGCACCCAAGCCCGCAGCATTGACGGTCGAGCGCGGCAAGGACGCGGTCGTCGCCCGGACCTTCGCCGAGACCGCCCGGGCGATGATGGGGCGGCTGAAGGAGCGAGGGGTTTCGCCGCCCGCCGTCGGTGTCGTCGTCAACCGCGTCGCTCTGGCGCGAATGATCTATGAGGAGCTCGATTCAAAGCGCGAAGATGGCGATGAACCGAACGATGGCGTCGACGATGCAATCTTGCTGATTGGGCGCTGCCGTGACATGGACCGATCCGGGATCATGGAGAATCTTACCCCCTTCAAAACGGACGCCAAGATCCGCTCAGAAGCCAGCCCATTGTTCGTCGTCGCCACCCAGTGTCTGGAAGTCGGAGTCGATCTCGACCTGGACGGGCTGGTGACCCAGGCCGCATCCCTCGACTCGCTGCGCCAGCGCTTTGGTCGGCTGAACCGTGCCGGACGGCCGGTTCCTGCCGAGGGCGCGATCCTGGGCCGTTCCGAGGATATCGCCAAGAAGGCCGACGATCCGGTCTATGGCGACCGCATCCGCCTGACGTGGGAGGCGCTCCAAGGGATCGCCACAGACGGCAATGTGGACTTCGGCGTCGAGGTCCTGCCCAAGCGGCTCAAGGAGGCTGGCATCGATCAGGACGGTCTCGTGGCGCAACGGCCGGACGCCCCGGTCGTCATGCCGGCCTACCTCGATCTGTGGTCGCAGACATGGCCGCGGCCGGCAGCGGACCCCGACGTCTCGCTCTTCCTGCATGGCGCGGAGCGGACGGCCGCCGGTATCTCCATCGTCTGGCGCGGCGATATCTCCGAGGACGACCTAAAGGGTGACTCGTCAAGCGATTTGCACGAGTTGGTCCGTCTCTTCCCGCCACGCGCTGCCGAGGCGGTCGAGGTGCCGCCTTGGACCGCCCGGTCATGGCTGCGCCAAGTGCGGGATGAGCCGGCCCACCTGTCCGACGCGCCGGAACGCGCCCCCGACGAGCCTGGCGCGGTCTGGAATCGACGGGCGGGGCGATCCGCCTTCCGCTGGGCCGGCGCCGACGATCCGCGTACTGGTGTAGTGGAACCGAAGGCGCTGCGACCGGGCGACATGGTGATCGTCCCGGCCGAGTACGGTGGTTGCGACGCGTTCGGCTGGGCACCCGAGTCCGTCGTTCGTGTCAAGGATGTCGCCGATGCTGCTGCGAAACCTTGGTGGGGACGGCGATGCGCGGTTCGGATCGCGCCCGACATCGTGCGAACCGATGCCCAATGGGACCGGCTCTCGACGGTGCTCGCGGACGATGGCGTCGCTGGCCCCGATCTGGTGGAACGTCTGCTCGACGCAGTGCCCCCCGCCGGAACGATGGAGGACGGCGAGGGAGCGGGCGATGACGGCCCGCCAACCTTCGACGTGAGGGAAACGCTGGAAGCGCTGCGACGCGCCAGAAAACGGATCGACGTTCATTTTCCCTATGGCGGGGGGCGAGGGAGTGGCGCCGTACTTGTCGCGGTGCACGGAGTCCGATGCGGGCGCTCGTGGGAGTTGGGTGCGCCCGCGACCGAAGACGACATCGTTTCGCACACCGCCGCCGAACCAGTGCCCCTCGACGATCACGGTTGCCGGGTCGCCGACTTCGCCGAACGGTTTGCCGAGACGCTCGGCCTCGAAGATGTCGCCGACGACCTTCGGCTTGCGGCCTTCCTGCACGACGCCGGTAAGGCGGACCCGCGGTTCCAGACCATGCTATCGGGCGGCGATCCTTGGAACCGGCCCGATGGACCGCCGCTCGCCAAGAGCGGGCGGACTTGGTTGCCGAGCGCAGGGGAGCGCAGCGGGCTGCCCAAGGGCTGGCGACACGAGGCGCTCTCGGTGCGGATGGCGCGGGCGCACCCCCGCTTCGCGGACGCGCACGATCCCGCGCTCGTGCTCTGGCTGATCGGCAGCCATCACGGATTTGGGCGACCGTTCTTCAATTTCCTCGATCCGGCGTCCGAACAGAAGCCTCTTCCCTGCCTCGGTGTCGACGAATGGCGGCTTGCGACGGCTGAGCCGGGACCGCATTCGTTGGCGTTCGACTTTAGCGGCGCAGATTGGCCGTCTCTGTTCGAGGGGCTCAAGCGCCGCCACGGGGCTTGGGGACTGGCCCATCTGGAGACGATCCTGCGCCTCGCTGACCACCGAGCGTCAGAGGAGGAGGGCGCATCATGACAACCAGCCATGTGGTTCATCGTCTCGACGGGCTGGAGCCCGACAACCTGCTCGCCTTCATGGCGTTGCTGGGTCTGATGCGCACCGTCGAAGAGGCCCGCCCCGTTTGGCACCCGCGCGTGTCCTGGACGGTAGATGAGCCGCCGCTTCGTCCGGCGCTTCGAGTCCCGGATGCAGCGGATCGGGACGCTGTGATCGAGGCGGTCTCCGAAGGACTTAACGCGCTTGCGCAATACCATGATTTCGATGATCTCAAGGATATTAAGCTTCCCTCAGAACGTGCCAAGGAGAGGCTTCAAGACGCCGCTGCGAATTCGGTTCGTGATCGCTACAGCGCTGATTTATGGGCAGCGCTTCTCAGCGATGTTGTCATTGACAAGGAGGGGAAAACGAGGCCTACACCCTTGTGTCTTCTCGGTACTGGCCAAACAAATTTCCTCAAGACCTTCCAATCGGTCGCGAATCGCCGAACGCCGCCAAAGCGCAATTCCACTGGGAAAAAGGTCGAGATCTCCGAGTACGATTGTTTGTATGAAGCACTGTTCAAGATTTGGGAGAGACCAGACAGGACGGATGGACAGGACAAGACGAGTGCCTTCAGATGGGATCCAATTGAAGACACTCGTCACGCACTACGCTGGAGCGCTCCAACTGACGATAAGGAACCCACGCAACATGGGGCCAACAGGCTGGCTGCTATTGGCCTTTCTGTTCTGACTGTCGTCCCAAGGAAACAATTCGGTGAAACGGAACTTTCGATCCTTGGTGGGGGGCGTGATATTGATCGCCTCATCACTCTTGGTTGGCCAATTTGGCGCGAACCAATCAGTCTTGCAAGCATACAGGCGTTGATCGGCCATCCGCACCTCGACCGCAGAGATACGCGCGCGGCGCTCGGCATCGCTGATCGCCGCCGCGCACGAAGGATTCACGTCGGCAAGTACATGAATTTTACGAGAGCCGATACGGTGACCGAAGAAGGCTAGGTGCACTGACTCACACCCAGCTCGAGCTCTCGCTCCCCGCGCCGCCGGCCACTGGCGACGTGCCGCTGGTGCCGGCGCGGATGGTGAACGAGTTCGTCTACTGCCCGCGCCTCTCCTATCTCATGTGGGCGCAGGCGGAATGGGCGGAGACCGGCGATACGGTGGAGGGGCGCCGCGTCCACGCCCGGGTCGACCGTGCCGGCGCGCCTCTGCCTGCGCCCGAAGCGTTGGACGACGCGCCGGAGAAGATCACCAGCCGCGCGCTCACCCTCTCATCGGAGCGGCTCGGCGTGATCGCAAAGATCGACGTCGCCGAGGCCGAGGACGGCGCGGTGACGCCGGTCGACTACAAACGCGGCAAGCGCCCCCACGTCGCGCGCGGCGCCTACGAGCCGGAGCGCGTCCAGGTCTGCCTCCAGGCGCTACTGCTGGAGGAGCACGGCTACCGCGTAGAGGAAGGCGCGATCTGGTACGCCGAGAGCCGTGAGCGGGTGCGCGTCGCTCTCGACGACGAGCTGCGGCAGGCGACGCGCGACGCGGTGAGCCGGTTGCGCCTCACGGTCGCCCACGGCCGCATCCCGCCGCCGCTGCGGGACAGCCCGAAGTGCCCGCGCTGCGCACTGGTCTCGGTCTGCCTGCCGGACGAGGTGAACGCGCTCGGCGGCTCGGACCTTGCGCCCCGCCCCATCGCCGTACCGGCCGACGAGGCGCTGCCGCTGGTTGTCCAGTCGCAGCGGGCGCGCATCACCAAGACGGGCAATACGCTCAAGATCGCCGACGAGGAGCAGGGCGACACCACGGTGCGCCTGATCGAGATCTCCGACGTGGCGCTCTTCGGCAACGTCGCCATTACCACGCCCGCGCTCACAGCACTGATGGAGCGCGACATTCCGGTCACCTTCCACAGTCACGGCGGCTGGTTTCGCGGCGTGACCCAGGGCCTCGGCAGCCGCAACGTGGAGGTGCGCACCGCGCAGTACCGGGTGAGCTTCGACGAAGCCGCCTGCCTGCGCTTTGCGCGCGACCTCGTCGCCGCCAAGATCGTGAACCAGCGGACAATCCTGCGCCGCAACTGGCGGGGGACGAAGGAAGAGCGAAAGCCGGTGCTGGACCGGCTCGACGCGGTGCGCCGTGGGACGATGCGCGCGTCTTCACTTGCGGCGCTGCTAGGCTACGAGGGCGATGCCGCCGCGACCTACTTCCGTGCCTTCGCCGGGCTACTGGTACCGCCCGTAGCGGAGAAGAACAGGGTCGAGGATCTGGCACCGTTCCGCTTCGAAGCGCGCAACCGCCGCCCGCCCACCGACCCGGTGAACGCAATGCTGTCGCTGGCCTATGCGATGCTGACACGGCACGTGACCGTCGCACTCGCCTCGGTCGGCCTCGATCCTTACCGCGGCCTGTTTCACGCCCTGCGCCACGGCAGGCCGGCGCTGGCTCTCGATCTGATGGAGCCGTTCCGGCCGGTAATCGCCGATTCGGTGGTGCTCACGGCGGTCAATACCGGCGAGGTCTCGGCGACCGATTTCGTTTCCGGCACCACCGGCACCGCTCTCAGCGCGGCCGGCCGCCGCCGCTTCGTCGCCGCCTTCGAGCGGCGACTCTCGCAGGAGACGACACACCCGCTGTTCGGTTACCATCTCAGCATGCGCCGCTTGCTGGTGTTGCAGGCAAGGCTGCTCGGCCGGCACCTGCTAGGGGAGTTGCCGTCATGCCCCCACTATCTGCCCCGGTGAGGCCCGCCTTGAGCGACGAAAGGACCTACATTGTCACCTACGACATCGCCGATGCCCGGCGCTGGCGTCGCGTCTTCAAGACCATGAACGGCTTTGGCGAATGGCTTCAGCTCTCCGTCTTCCAGTGCCGCCTGTCGCGGCGCCGGCGGGCTGAGCTGGAAACGCAGCTTCGCGAGCTCGTCAAGGCGGGGGAAGATCACGTCTTGCTGATCGATGTCGGACCAGCGGACCGGAGCGCGCTCGTGGTCGAGAGCATCGGCAAGACCTTCAGCGTCATCGAGAGGGAGGCGGTCGTGATATGATGTTGCCCGCCGGCTGTAGAGTGCCGAGGGTGGGCTATACCTGCCGCCGCGCGATTTCGAGCGGTGCGGCAGTAAGGGTGCGCCGGGGAGCGCTCGATTCGGCGTTGAATTCTGATTTCGTTGGGCTCTTTGACATCGTGAAGGCATCGAGTCGGGACCTGACCGTAGTCTCGAGGCGGCTGGCGGCGAGCCGCTCGAAATCGTGCGAATTTCAGTCCAAGCCTCAGGAGGTTGCAACGTAGGCGAATTCCGGGGCTTTGTCGCCCCGGCCTCATTGAAGCGCTCGAGCGCGCCGATTGTGGCGATCTAACCGGGCCAATTCCGGGGCTTTGTCGCCCCGGCCTCATTGAAGCCACTTTCCTCGGCCCGCCGCAGCATAGTCCCAAAATGGAATTCCGGGGCTTTGTCGCCCCGGCCTCATTGAAGCTGGTCGCCTATCCAATCGAGATAGGCACGGTCCATCTCGAATTCCGGGGCTTTGTCGCCCCGGCCTCATTGAAGCGTTCGAGCAGACGCCGAACATTAATACGCGCGTCTAAATTCCGGGGCTTTGTCGCCCCGGCCTCATTGAAGCGCGCGTATACTATGTCGCTGAGCTCTGACCATCCCAGTGAATTCCGGGGCTTTGTCGCCCCGGCCTCATTGAAGCCGGGCCTGGTCGAGGAAGTAGCTCGGGCTCTGGGCCGAATTCCGGGGCTTTGTCGCCCCGGCCTCATTGAAGCTGGATCAAAAACTGGATCGCCTCAGATATCCCCTGGATGAATTCCGGGGCTTTGTCGCCCCGGCCTCATTGAAGCAACGCGCCAAGCCGGCCCAGCCCAACCCAACCCCGCTCAATTCCGGGGCTTTGTCGCCCCGGCCTCATTGAAGCACCTCCACGAACTGCCACATCTCTGCCGCAACCTCGAAAATTCCGGGGCTTTGTCGCCCCGGCCTCATTGAAGCGGTAGCCTAGCCACCAGTACCCGTAGCACCCAAGGGCCAATTCCGGGGCTTTGTCGCCCCGGCCTCATTGAAGCGCCAGTGTGCTGGGCCGTACCCACTCAGGCCAAACCAATTCCGGGGCTTTGTCGCCCCGGCCTCATTGAAGCTGGTTCATGCACCTAAGGTATTGCGCTACCAGTTCGAATTCCGGGGCTTTGTCGCCCCGGCCTCATTGAAGCGCTCAATACCTGTAGGCACGGGGGCGCTTCCTTGAAGGAATTCCGGGGCTTTGTCGCCCCGGCCTCATTGAAGCCGCGATCAGCCATGCCTGGAAATTCCTCCGCATCAGGAATTCCGGGGCTTTGTCGCCCCGGCCTCATTGAAGCGTCGATAGCATCGGCTCCGACGATCTGGAGGAAAGGCTTATCCCCTTACATCCGGCTTCTCCATATGTGGGGTGCCGGATCGCTGGGCACTTTACGGGCAACCCATTGAGACACGGAAGGAACTGCGACCGTGTCGGATACCGCCGCCGAGGTGGCCGGTACAACATGTTGGGGAACCGGAGCCAGAGGGATAAGCCTTCTGGAGGAATACGAATTCCGGGGCATTGTCGCCCTGGCCTCATTGAAGCCGGCTCTAGTAGCGCAGGAATGAATCAGCGCCCGCGAAATTCCGGGGCATTGTCGCCCCGGCCTCGTTGAAGCGCCGCGTCGGGCTGTCGACCAAGCTGTGGAAACTGGAAGACGTCTTTATCGGCCAATTCCGCCAGCGACAACGCTCCTTCCCACAGTTGGACGGATGTTTCCGGCGATACGGGTGCAAAACCGTGCCCCGCGATCGACTCGTTGCGCCGGATCAGCGGCGAACCACGACTATGCCAGCCCAGTTCGACGAAGCGTTCACCCAAGGGATCCTGCCAACGTCGTAACAACTCGAAGGACTCCTGCAGTGCAAGCTTCAATGTCCCGTCTTCAGCTTGAGCTTTCAAGCGTTCGCGCATGGGTTGCGGCAGCTTTTTCAATGGTACGCTGGAAGTGCGGATCTCGTACTTTTCCCACAAGCGCAGTTGGGCCGTCGCCTCGACCGCGCGGTAGAGCCGGGCCACGGCATCTACGTGACGGCCTTCCCGCTGACGCCGTTTGGCATCGGAGATCAGGTCTTCGAGCAATGCTCGCGTCGGATGGTCGAAACCTCGCTTCAGGCCTTCTAAGCGGGTTCTTGCCTCATCGATGTGATCTTTCAGTCGACTCTTCGGAGTCGGGTGGAGGGCTGCGGCCAGATCGTTCAGGCGGCTTTCGCATTGCCCAAACCTCTCGAAAGCCTTCCCGTACTCCGACCGGCTCCAGAGATCGTAAGCATCCATGAATGTGGCAAGAACGTTAAGCTCGCTCTTGCGGGATCCGTTATCCGAAATCCGCTTCAAGGCGTCCCGAAGCAGTTGAGCGCCTTCGCCGATAGCGTGTCTGTCGAATGCCGCCACGGCATCCTCGACCGCCTGATAACCGAGCGCGTCCCACGGATTAGCTGCGTGTACGACCTGCTCGCTGCCGGAGACGACGACGCCCATGTTGTTTCGGTCGCGTTCGACGCCGCCGACATACGAGAATCGGGAGTTCGGCCACGGCCGCGCGACCAGGGAGAGAGCGGCGCTCATGCATTTTGTGCCGCCGGTAAAATCCACTATGCAATCATATCCCTCGCCGCGCCCGCGCCATTGGAGGACACGCGACTCCAATTCGGCGCGCATCTCCCGCACGCATTGCAAGAAGTCCTGAGGGTCCGATAGCGGGACCGTATCGTATGCTCCTTCGGCCAAATCGTAATCCTTCTTGCCCATCAGATTCCGAATATCGGCAATCTGACCCACGGTACCGCACGAAGGCACGAATAGAACCCGGTCGGGCCGCCAGTGAGCGATCGAGGCGACCAAAGGTTCCGGCCTGCCGCCGACAGTCGCGATCAACAGGTTATGCGCGGTCTGCGGTTGTGACATGGCGCGCCTTCATGCATCAACGGCGCTGTGATCTTCTCGGAGATTGCCGGGGCTGCGATTTCGGTCCGGGCTTCTCCCACTGGAATTGAAGGGGCCGAACGACGCGCACATAAAGCGGTCTCGTCTCACCGTCGACCGCGTCGTCCGGTACCGGACCGGCGGAAAACACCGTTCCTTCCCGCCCGTCTCCGGTACGCCCACACCAACGACCTTTGGCGTCCTTGAACAAGGTCGCCTCGACCTCGTCTCCCTTTTCGAATTCGCGGGGAGGGGCCGGCCGAGCCTTGTCGAAGCGTCCGTAACCGACCGCGGTGCGAGCACCTGCACCCAGCCATTCCAGCGCGTCTTCGAGCCAACGGCACACCGTATCGCACGACGCTTCGCCGGATTGCCCCCGCGGCGCAACAGCGAAGCGGAAGATAGCTCTCGCAGCGACCGAGAGGAACGATATCGGAACCGGCGAGATCCAATCCCCCGGCGGCTTGCCCTCCCGATCATAGTCGCCATAGTGTGGGGTTATGACATCAGCCTTCAACACAACCGGCCTTGTCGGCAGGGCGTCGAAGAAGATCACGTCGCCGACCTGCCCTTCCGACCCGAGAGTACGGCGGCAAACCACGTCGTCCTCCGCTTTCCACCGCTTGGCCCAGGCACTGACCGCGCCCTTCACCGACGGGCCAGGCAGATAGGGAACGCCGAGACCGTGATGCCACAGAAACCCGTTCTTCACCGGGTGCGCGCGGCCGAGACCGGCAACGAAAGGACCGGTGGCCTGAAGGTCGAGACACCGGCCGTTCAGATGCTCGATCATAGCGCTCTGCCGTTCGGCCCGGCGCTGGAGTTCATCCGGATCTCCGCACGGTCCGGTGGCGTCGCCGACCCATTTCGCCTTGTTGAAATCGGCGTCGCGCGCAGACAGGCTCGTCCAGGAACAGCAAAATTTGTCGTACCACAGCCCGGCATTGCCGCCGTCCGGCAGGGAAAGTATATCGGCACCGTAGTATAGCGGCCGCTTGTTCATTGGCCGCCTTCTTCCGAAGACTGTTTCGGAGACGGCTTCAGCCAAGCGGCGGCAAACTTCTTCAACCAGTCGAGATAGCTCTGCGCCTCGGCGTGCGCGCGCAGATAAGTTCGTTGGTCGTTGCCGACGATGGCTTCGAACAGATCCCGCGCGTTTCGATAGGGCGCATCCTCATCGCCGCCGCACAGCCAGTCCTGCACATCCTGATACAGAAGAAGATGCGGATCGCTGCGGTCCTCCGACTTCGCCGCCGCGCGCAGGGTCGCCATCGCCTGCCCGAACCCGTTTTGCAGGATCGATGCCGGCAACGCCTTGACGTAGGCCAAGTAGTCGGACTGTTTCGGGTGAGCCTGCCGTTTCCTGATCCGACCCAACGCGTGTGCGGCGCGGCGCTGGTCGAGGCTGCGGGCGGTCATCCGCCCGTCTCCCGCCAAGCCGTATGCAACCAACCTTGGCCGACAGTCTCGTTGCCGCCGACCTGGATGTAGGGCCGGCGCGCGAACGCCGCGCCGACCGCCTCCACACCGCCGGCTTCGGACTCCCGTTCCGCGAGGAGCGTGTACATCAACGTATCCGGCGGCAAGGTCTCCTCATACCAGAGGTTTTCGCTTCTCTTGTGCTCGTCGAGCACGTTGCGCGCCTGGACGGAGAGACCGTTGCGGGCGAACCAGCAGAAATCGTCGTCGCACAGCAGAACCAGTTGCCGGGTCAGCCGCTCGCGTGCAGCGTGATCGGCAATCAGGTCGGCGATGACGTCGATCCAGCCGCTCAGACCGGCGCCGGCCGACGGCATGGCGCGGAAACTGCGTTCCTCCAGATAGAGCTTGTCGCTGCCTTCCGCTACCGACGCGGCAACATAGCAGTATGGCTCGACATCGGGCAGACTTTCTGGAGTTGCCGGTGCGTTTGCGAAGTCGGCACGGCGTCGATCGCGCGCCAACCGCTCCAGCAGATGGCGGCACGTCGCCCAGCGGTAGGCGCCCGTCAGACTGCGGACCGGAAGCAGGAGCAGCCGCGCGTCGGAGACCAGCAAGGCGCCGGCCCGGTCGGGTTTGCCGAACACCCGATCCCGCTCTTCCGGCCCCAGGTTCTGCCCCACGGCATCGCGCAACGCGCCCTTCAGGCCGGAACCGGGGATGAAGGGATAATCGGTCGCCGCCTCGCGCGCGACCGGCAGGTCGATGGCGCCGCCGCTCTGGCCGGCGCCGGGATGGACAAAGGTTTCGGCCAGAAGGCCGAGCAGCGCATGGTTCATTGCGGCGGCTCCCCGGTTCGGTCATTTCTGCGCTTCCAATGCCCGACCGCGACGAGCCCGAAGCCCCAGGCGGCGCGCGCGCCGATGGCGGCACCGTGCAAGGCCTCGACCCGGGATGCGTCGTCTCGTTCGGCCTCCAGGAACAGCACGCTGCCGGGCGAAAGATAGGGACGCAACGGCAACGGTCTTCCCGCTTGCGAGTCCCAGCCGCCGACGAGGGTCGGACGAGGCAGACAGGCGCTGACGATGCGGCCGGGCAGCCCTGCATATCCGCGCTCCCCAGGGCGCGGCGGTGCCTTCATATCGGTGGGTGTCAGAATGGTCGCGGCGTAGAGAAGCGATCCCCGCGCGGCTCGCAGATCGGGCGGTGCGGGAAAAGACAGCCGCCCCTCGACGAAGCGCAGCCAGCATGCGCGCGCTTCCCCTCCCACGGGGTGCGGCCGCCCGGACAGGACGCCGACATGATCCGGCGGCAACCCGTGGGCTTCGATCGTCAACGCAATCCCGCGTCCAAGGCGAATGTGGCTCGGAGAATACAGCGCACCTTCGGCTATGACGCGCGTACCTTTCGAGCGGCGGATGCCGACCCTCGGCTCCTCCCTCCATAATTCACGGCGGTGAACCAAATCTTCGGGGGCAGGAGGGTCGTCTCGCAGAACCGCCGCAAGTCCCGACGCGGTGATCCACCAGCCCTGATCAAGCAGCGGCTTGACGCCTTCCGCGGCATCCGGGGCGGACGGCAACGGGGCGTCGGGCCCGAGATCGCAGATCAAGCCGCGGCCGGGAGACAGGAAGGTCAGCGACCCCGGAAAGTCCTCTTCTTCGCGCGGCGCCGCGCCCATCAGATGCGCCGGAGCGGGGAACAGGTTTTCGCCGTTTCTGGTCAGGATCGGCCCACGGAACCGGAGGGGGCCGAGGTCGGCACCGTTTCCCAGCCGCGCGCATATGTCGGCACTCCAGCCGCCGCGCTTCCAACCCATGGATCGAGCGAGGCCGGCGCGGACCGCTCCGACGAGGGTCGGCGGCGACGGCGGAAATCCGCTCACGACTCCCGCCTGGCTCGCCTCTCCCTGTTCGTACGGCCGCCCGTCACGGAAGAAAAGCGTATCCACGGGCTCGAAACAAACAAAGGTCATGATGGCGTCGCCGCGCGTTCGAAGTCGCAGGTTTCCGCCAGAAAGCGGGCGATGAATGCGCCATCGAGACGGAACGCCCCACCCTCGTCGGGCGCGTCGTCCCCGCGAAGCGTGGTGCAGGCGGCAAGCAGCCCGTCCACCGCGGCTTCGGCGCGTGCATGTCCGTCCTCGGTTTTCGGTGGCGCGCCCTTGACGTATTCGGCCAGAACGACGGCGCGTCGGTCGCCCGGGTCGAGATCGCCGATCAGGACGTCGTAGCGTCGACGCAAATTGTACAAGAAGCTCGCCGGAAAATGCTTCCGCCAGAGCGCCGCAAGCGCCTCCGGCGCCTCTCCGAAACGTGCGACCCAACGATGGTTGACGCCGCCGGGCAGCACGACGGCGAGCGTGAGGGAGTCGCGCCCGTTTCTTTCCTTGGCCGTCTCGTCGAGTTCCCTGTGAGCCAGCGCCAGTACTTCGCGTAGCGGATTGCGATAATGCGCGAAGACAATGGCGCACGACGCGGTGGCGGATGCGCCCTCCTTGTCGCCTTTCTTGAAAGCCCGACTCGCAAACACTTTGCCGTAGACACGGCGCAATGCAGTCGCGCAATCGATCGCTTGATCGACGGGCAGCATCGCCAAGACATCGTCGCCGCCAGCATAGACGGTCACACCGCGATCGCTCGATCCCGATCGACGGGCAGCATCGCCAAGACATCGTCGCCGCCAGCATAGACGGTCGTCATCAGTCGTTATCGTGAACGATGTCGGGGACGCGGCGAACAAATTCCGCCAACGCCTCGGAAACCCGTTCTTCGCCGTTCTTTCGCAACAACTTGCCGAGTCGGTCACCGTCCATCAGCAGCAATGCATAGAACGGCTGTGCGGCGCCGACCGTCTCGCTGAGTTCGTGCAAAGCACTCGACAACCGCTCGCGAAGCGCCGCGTCCGGGTCGTCTTTGGCATCGGCTTCGCCGGGCGGGTGTGCGTCGTCGCTCAATGGTGTCGCGCGCGGGTTCGCCAGCGCGGCTTCGAGAAACAGGTTGCCGTCCAGATCCGCGGCGGCGCCAAGCGGGGCAAGCCCGGGCAGCCGCGCGGCGCGCTCGCCGCTCAGCTTGCCGAAGATCGCCGGGCCTACGGCGTCGCGGACAGCTTTAACGTATTCCTGAAGTTTCGCACGGCGCTCAGGGGGCAGCGGCGACATGGGCGAGCCAGGGCACCGCCGCCATATAGGCGGTCGAGGGCCAGTTCGCCGCACTGATCCTCCAGCCGACGGTCCGCTCCAGTTCCGTCGGTTCGAGCTTGGGGAACAGGCGCTTGACCAGCGCAACCGCGCAGAGGCGCTCGCCGTCGCGAAGATCGAGCCGCCCGGTCCGCTGCCGCAATGCGCCCCAAAAAGCGTCCTGGGCATGCCGCTCACGGCCGCGGACGAAACCCGACAGTTCCTGCCGCTCGCCCATCGTCGTGCAGTGGTCGCCGCCTTCTTCGGGCGGCCAGTGAGATCGCCAGTTCTTGCGCCGGTCGAGCCAAGCAGCGTCACTCCCGTTGCCGGGGTCGGCGCCCGTCACCCACTGGATGTCCCAGAATCCCTCGACCTGGCGGTTCCAGATAACGCGGGTATCGTGCCCGCGATCAGCCGTGCCGGCGACGAAACGCTGCCATACGCACTCCGCCAACTCGCGCCACTTCTGCCGCGTCTCGTCTGCCACTGCCTTGGGGTCGAACGCGTCCGGGACCGACGCCTTGAAGCGGTTGGGCAGGCTACCGATACGCGGCGGTTCGCCAGACAGCGGCCGCCCGAGAATGGCGGCCAGCGTCGGGTCCTCCGGCTCTCGTTCCGTACCGACCACTGGGAAGAGAATCCGACCGTCCTGGCGCAGCGTCGCGGCCATCAGCTGCCCCGCCAGCCACGACAGCAGAAACGACCCGGCCCACAAGTCCCGCGTGCGCCGCGCCTGGGCGACGAAGCCCTGCACCGGTCCGATCGAGACATGCAGGATGCGGTCAGCCATCGGGCCAAAGCCGGCGTTTGCGGTTTTCGTTCAGAAATGTCGTCAACACGCTCCAGTCGGGTCTGGCGGGAACGGCCTTGCCGCGCGCCTTGATCTTCTCGCCTTCGGGCAGAAAACGCGACCGCAGCAGCAACGCGACACCCGCATACCGGCCGCCGATTTCGTGGACATGGAAGAAGAGAGGGCTCGCGCGCCGGTCGGGCCGTTCCGGCTTAACCTCAATGTGCCTCCCGTAGTTGTGCGGCAGCCCGAACACCGCCCGCCGCGGGTGAAAGTCGTCCGCTGTCTTCTCGCCCTTCATCCAGGCATGATCCTCGGGGAAACGACATGTGGATTGTTCGCCGTCGAGAATCTTTCCCTTTCGGCCCCAGCTTCGGTAGCGCACCATCGTCTTGCCGTATTCGTCGAGAACCTTCGCGGGTGTGCGGACATCCTCGAACATCAGATCGACGCGCGTCCATGCCGAAAACGCGCTGATCTCCGGCTCGCGGTCGGCGGCCTCCGCGCCCTTCAACAGCGCGCTCAAGTGGCTGCGGTACGCCCCGATATCCCGGGGCGGCCGCCAGTCGGCGACACCGTCGCCTTCGAGGGCGGTCAGGGCGAGGCTGCCATAGCCCTTGCGGGACCGGGCGCCTACCCCACCGACCAAGCCGAAAAGCCGTAGTGCGGGTTCGACTTCGTTCAATGCCTCCGCATCCCGCGCGGCGATCCGCAAGGAGAACTCGAAGGGCGCTTCGAGGCACGGACGGACCAACTGTCCCGGCTTGGTGCCCTTGCTCCCAAAGGCTTTCATGACCCCGTAGCCGAGATAGCGGGCGCCGGGGCCGACAGGCAGAACCTTGTCCTTTTCCACGATCCTGGGCATAGCCTTCGTGTCGAGCCGCATCGCGATCCGGCTCTGTCCCATGTCGCTGGAGCCGAATAATGCGTGCTCTCGCTCCCTCATGCGCCGGACCGTATCTGTGGCTCCATCCGCGCCGGCGTACCGCGCCCACGCGAGCGCACGCCACCAAAAGCGCAGCGCGCCCTTGATCGAGGGAACCCGTACTTCCGCGTCATCCCCGCCCGAACCGACGAAGCACGGCGTCACGACCTTGAAATGGGCTTCAACGTGTTTCATCTGACGTCTCGGCCAAGTGCGTCGTGAGAATCAATGGTGTGCGCTGCACTGTGTGCGCTGCACTGTGTACGCCCTGTTCTTGCCTGAGGCAATCCGGCGACGGCGGGTGGTGGGCGGACCACCAACCATCATCGCCGACCTTCTTCAGGGCTATCTGCATCGCCACCAAGCAACGAGGCTATCCGGTTCTCTCGGCCCTGGCCTCTTTGAAGTGCGTTGACGGCGCGGACACGAGTGCTTCGAGTCAGTCGCCTGTTGTGCTAGCCGTACTACCATCCAGTATCTGATCGATGGTTATACCGATGCGCTCCGCCGCCGCCTCGGTCTCCCGGTCGCCGACATGAGCGTAGCGAAGCGTCATACTCGGCTGCCTGTGGCCGAGCAGGCGGGATACTACCGGCAGCGGGATGCCTTGCAGCACGGCGTGGCTGGCGAAGGTGTGACGAAGGTCATGCAGGCGCACGTCTTCGATCCCGGCCTCCTTGCGCACCGAATACCACAGAGGCAGGTTGGGCGAACACGCGCGCTCCGGATCTCGGGGCGACGGGAACACGAAGGGGCTGTCCGTCCGAGGCTGGCGCTCGATAACGGCCCGTGCCGGCGCATTCAGGAAGACCTTGCGCGGCCCGTTCTTGCCGTCCGCCAAATTGAGGGTATCGCCTTCGACCTCGCGCCAGCGCAGGGTCACGATCTCGCCTTTCCGGCAGCCCGTCAATAGCAGCAGACGAATGATGTCCGCCTGCCGCCGGCGCGACGCGCGACCGGACGTATAACCATCGAGGATCCGGTGAAGGCGGGCGATCTCCTCTTGCGACAGGAAGCGGGTCAGCGCTGCGCGCGGGTTCGGCTTCGCGTCGCGGGCCGGGTTCGTCTCGACATGGCCGAGGGCGATGGCGTGGTTCATGATCCCGCGGAGAGTGTCGAGCGCATGGTTGGCGCCGCCTGGCGCAGTGCGGCTGTAGTCGTCGAACCAGCGGCAGACGCGCATTCGGTCGATGCGGTCGAGCGGCAGGTCTCCGAAGGCCGGCAGCAACTGGCTTCTCAAGGAGGAGCGCGCGCTCTTTCGCGTCGCCGGCTTGTATCGGTCGAGGCACGCCGACTTCCACGGACCGGCGACGAAGGCGGCGAAGGTCGGCGTCTTGCCGCGCGCGCTCCCGGCCCCTTCGCCACCTTTCCCGGCGACCTCGAGCTCCAGGCATTCCCGGCGCGCCTCTGCGACGGTCTTCAGCGCCGCCGGCCCGAGCGTGACGCGCCTCGCGCGACCGCCCACCTTGACATGATGGACGTAACCACGATGCCCCGACGGGCGGACACGGACCCCGAGACCGGGCACGCGCACATCCCAGACCGTGTATTCGCTCGCGGCGGGCTTGAGCTTGGCGACGCCGGCGTCAGTCAGGCGCATCTTTCTCGCCCTGGTCATGGCTCAACCCTCCAGAACCGCGCCGACGGTTTCGACCGACTCGCGCACCGTGGCGTCCGCCAAGTGCATGTATTTCAGGGTGGTCGCGGGATGGCCGTGACCGAGCAGCTGGCCGATGGTCGGGACGGTCTCGCCGTGCTGGAGGGCGATGCTGGCGTAGGTGTGGCGCAGGTCATGAAGGCGCACATCGCGCAAGTCGGCTTCCTCGCGAATTTGTTGCCACGCTCCGTCGAGGCCGCCATGGCTGAGGGGACCGTCCGTCCGTGGCGAGGGGAAGATCCAGCTTGCGGTTTGCGGCACGCGGTCCAGGACCGCGCGGGCAGCGGACGACAACCAGATGGTTCGCGGCCCGGTCTTGCTATCGGGCAGGAACAGCTTGCCCTCGCGCCGGTAGCGCCACTTCAGCGTGCGAACCTCGCTGCCGCGACACCCGGTCAGCAACAGCAGCCTGATGATGGCGACCTGCTGTGGACGATCGGCCTCGAAGCGGCCGAGTGCCGCCGCCAGGCTGCGCATCTCCGCCGCCGACAGGAACCGTTCGCGCCCCTGGCGCCGGTATCGCTTGATGCCCTTGCACGGGTTGCTGCCTTCCGGGCGATAGCCGTAGATCTCGGCTTGGCGCATGATGACGGACAGGATCGGAGCGGAGCGGTCCGCCGCCGCGGGCGTCGCGTGGAGCGATGCGAACCACTGCCGAACGTCGCGGCTGTCGATGCCGGTGATCGGGCGGCCCTTGAAGCGCGGCAGGATATGGTTGCGGTAGTAGTTCCGGCTGACCTTGAGAGTGCCGGGCTTCCAGTTTCGCGCGTAGCGGGTGAAGACCTCGTCGGCGACGGCCTCGAACACGGCTTGCTTGGGCGACGGGGATGCGTTGCCGCCTCGCCGGATCGCGGCCAGCATCGTGGCGGCCTGCGCACGGGCGTCGCCGGCGCTCGTGCTCTCGGCACAGGCGACGGTCTTCCAGACGCGCCGGCCCTCGTATTGGCTGTGGACGAAGTAGCGTTTCTTTCCCGACGGCCAGACCCGCAGGCCGAAGCCCTTAAGGTTCCTGTCGCGCACGTCATAGGCGCGCTTGCGGGGTTTCAGCGCATCGACCCGGCGCTGGTCGAGCTTGACGGTGGGCATGGGCTTTTCCTCCCCTGAACGGTTGCAGGCGGGGCGGAAACGGCTCTGGAAACCGCTTCCATCCGCATCTGTGGGAGAGGAAAAGCAACTCTGTATCAGTGTCATAGCACCGAAGGTGCGCGTGGAGGTGTATCTGTTTGGCGGTGTTCGTTCGGTCACCGAGTTGGGAATCGTAGTCGATGTTGCTCAGCGTCCTGAACGAGCCCCGTTTGGCCCGGCGCTTCCGTCACCTCGGCAGCGGTAGTGTTCCGCTCCATCACTCGCTGACCGAACATATACGTTTGGCGAAGCCGCGCTGGGTTCATCACAGCACCGGTGGGATCATGACCTCTTGATCGATTGAGGGCGCGAAGACGCGATCACCGACATGAGGGTGTTGCTGATGAAGCGCTGGACTCGGCTGTAGGTCCTCATTCGTCTCCGGGCTTCGGCATGCGGTAGCCGACGCCGCGCTCGTTGAAGATGTAGACGGGACTCGCCGTGTCGTCGCCGAGTTTCGCGCGAAGCTTCATCACGAAGGCGCGCACCGGCTCGGTGTCGCCGGCGCTGCGCGCGCCCCATCCCTGGCGGAGCAGCGATTCGTTGGTCACCACCCGCCCGGCGTTGACGGACAGGATACGCAACAGCTCGTACTCGGTGGCGGTGAGCGGCACCGCCTCCCCGCCCGCCGTCACCCGTCGCCGCTCGTAGTCGATGACGAGCTCGCGGAGCACGAAGGGCTCGGGTCCGGAGCGGCTGCGCAGCGCCGCCTGACCCGCGCGGTGAGCTCGGTCGGCGAGAAGGGCTTGACTATGTAGTCGGCGGTGCCGCTCTCGAAGGCGCGCGCGATCGTCTCGCCGCGACCGTAGGCGGAGATGAAGATGACCGGCAGGTAGGTGAGTCCCGGGACCTGTTCCATGAGCTCAATGCCGTCGGTATCCGGCAGTCCGACGACGACGCACATGAGCACGCCGGTCGTTGTCTGCTCGAAGCTGGCCTTGACGATGACCGCACCATCGGTGTTGATAGTTTCCCCCTTGGCCATGTCGGCCGCCGGAGCAAGCGTAGGTGCGATGACGACCGCGAGGGCTGCGACGGCGACTGCAACGACTTTCACCGAGCCTCCTCCGATGTTCAGGATCCGTCCCCCTGCGGACATCGCCTTGCGATCGGCTCCGCCCGAAGTCGTTGCCGTCATCGCCCGCTGGATTCTCTTCGATCAGGCCTGCCGGTGACGGGCCTCCGCGCCGTCGGACCGCACCCAGACCATGAGGACCAGGCCGACGAGGAAGAGGGCCAGGATCGGCGTGACACCGACGCGCTGGCTGCCGCTTGCGTCGGTGGCGAATGCGACCAGTAGAGGAGCCACGAAAGAGGTCACCTTGCCGGCCAGAGCGTAGAGACCGAACGCCTCCGTCATTCGCTCCTCTCCGGCCTGCCGCACGAGCATGGTTCGGGACGCCGCCTGGAGCGGCCCTCCCGCCGCCCCGATAACCGCACCGCAGACGTAGAACACGATGGTCGGCAGGCTCGATGGCGCCTCGGCGGTGCCGACGCCGATGAACAGAACTTCGTCCGGGCCGGTGGTGATGATGATGAAGGAGAAGATCATCAACGCGAGGATGGTGGCGACGATCACGGGTTTCGGTCCGAACCGCACGTCGGCCCAGCCGCCGATCCAGGCTCCAGCCGCGCCGGCGACGAGGCCGACCACCCCGAATACGCCGAGCTCGAACATGCCCCATTCCAGAACGCCCGCCGCGTAGATGCCGCCGAAGATGAAGAGCCCGCCGAGCGCGTCGCGGTAGAACATCGAGGAGGCGAGATAGACGAGGAAGCTGCCCCGCGAAGGCAGGGAAGCCAGAGTATCCTTCAGGTCCTTCAACCCCCGAATGACGGTGTTCGTGGCCGGGGCCTGGCGCTTCGTGTCGGGGGTCCAGAGAAAGAACGGGACGATGAAAACGATGTACCAGACGGCCGACAGCAGGCCGGCGGCGCGGGCGCCCTCGCCCAGCGCGGGGTCGAGGCCGAAGATCGGGACGAGGCCGGTCACGGTTCTCTCCGATCCCGGCACCGGCGCCATCAGACCGAGCACGATCACGAGACTCGCCAACCCTCCCCAATATCCCAGCGCCCAGCCGGAGCCGGAAATGCGGCCGATTTCGTCCTTGCCGCCGAGCGACGGCAAGGCAGCGTTGGTGAACACTCCCGTGAACTCGGCCCCGATCAGGGCAAGAACGAGGAAGAACAGGATCACCGTAAGGTCGGCCGATCCCGGCGCTGCCATCCAAAGCCCGGCGGCGCCGGCGACATAGAGGACGGAGAAGCCGACGATCCACGGCTTGCGCGGTCCTCTCGCGTCGGCGACGGCGCCCAGCAGAGGAGCCGTCAGCGCGACGACGATCGAGCCCACCGCGATCGCAAGACCCCACAGGGCCTGGCCCTGCGCGGGATCGGCAACCACTTCGGACACGAAATAGGGACCGAAGACGAACGTGAGGACGAGCGTGTAGAAGGGCTGGGCTGCCCAGTCGAAGAACATCCACCCCCATATGGCCTTGCGCTTGCCCCGCATGCCGTTCCCCCGGCGACCCGCCCTGTCCACGACACTCTAAGGACACGCTGTCGGGGTGTCGATCTGCCGGCAGCGCTACCCTCGGCACACCGCGCCCTCAGGACGCGGCGGCACCGCCGGCCAACGACGGCCGTCTCTTCCTGCGATCCGCCAGCAGGGTCGCTTCCTCGGCGAGATCCGGCTCCCCGCAGGTGGCCAGGATCGCAGCCCGCGCCTCGTCCCGCAGCCGGATCGCCGCGTCGAAGCCCGGTCCTCTCGCATCGAGCGGAGGGCCGATCGTCACATGCACGTTTCCGGGGCGGGGAAACCATTGCCTGCCCCGCAGTATCGACCGGGTACCGCGCAGCGTCACCGGCACCACGGGAACGTCTGCAGCGGCGGCGACGGCGAAAGCACCGAGCTTGAAAGCGAGGAGGCCGGGGCGTCGGGTCAGGGTCCCTTCCGGGTAGACCGCCACCCGCCGCCCCGCGCGGGCCGCCTCGATCACGACGTCGAGATCGCTGACCCCGCGCGTCTCGTCGAACCGCTCCACGAACAGCGTGCCGATGCGCCGCAGCAGCGTCCCTGCAAAGAGCTGCGGCGCCAACTCTGCCTTGGCGACGAACGCGGTCTCGCCGGGCAGGGCCGCCACCAGCGCCAGACTGTCGAAGTAGCTGCAGTGATTGGCCACGACGATCACGCCTCGCTCCGCCCCGATCCCGCCATCCACCGTCAAGCGCGTGCCCGTGAGCTTCAACATCAGGTGAGCGGCGACGCGGAGCGCCCGCCAGCGCCACGCACGCCGCGGCAATGCGACCGCCGAAGGCCAAACGACCAGCGCCAGCGCAGCCAGCACCGCCCACCAGTAAGCGGCGAATGCACGGTCCAGGATCGCGCGGTGCGCCGCGGAAACCCTGGCCGCCATTCCCGACAGCGCCAGGCGAACGAGCTGCCACCACAGTGCGGCGCCGGGTCTCTCCAGACGCCCTTCCAGGTAGCGCGCGCGGGTGGCGCCGCGCCTCACCTTGCCGCTCGAGGTCTTGAGCACGGAGCGCGGCGGCGCGAGCACGACCTCGTCCGGCGCCACTCCCGCGACGTCCAAGGCCGCCGCCTCGACGTCGCGTCGCAGCCGCGCACGGGTCTCGCCGGACTCCTCGCGCGTCTCCGCGACCACCACAAGCCTTTCGGCCTCGTCCGCAACGGAGGCAGCGAACACCGCGACGCATCCCCGCCGAACGCCCTTCAGGTCCCCGACGGCGGCCTCCACCTCGTGCGGGTAGATGTTGCGGCCGCCCCGAATGATGACGTCCTTGATCCTGCCCGTGAGATAGACGTCACCCCCGGCGACGTAGGCCAGATCGCCGGTCTCCAGCCACTCCCCGTCGAACAGCTCCCGCGTCGCCTTCTCGCTGAGCCGATAGCCGCGGGTCGCGGAGGGACCCATGAATTGCAGCCGCCCCTGGCGGCGTTCCGCCACTTCGCGGCCGCTTTCGTCGACGACCCGGAACTGATGTCCGGGGATCGGGGAGCCGCACGCCACCACTTCCAGCGCATCGCCGTGACCGGCCGGTACCGTCACCGCTTCGGAGCGCGCCGCCAGCGCGCTTCGATCGATGCGGTCGCACAGCAGCCCCCGGCCGGGCGGCGGAAACGCCAGACCCACGCTGTTCTCGGCCAGGCCGTAGACCGGGGACAGAGCCCCGGGGTCGAATCCGTAGGCGGCGAAGCGTTCGCAGAAGGCGCGAACCGACGACGCCCGCACGGGCTCCGCGCCGTTCACCACCATCCGGGCCGAACTCAGATCGAGCCCCTCGATCGCTCGGTCGTCGATGCGGTGGGCGCAAAGGTCATAGGCAAAGTTCGGCGCTCCCGACAGGGTTCCCCGGCGCGCATGGATCTCCCACAGCCAGCTCTCCGGCCGGGCCAGGAACACCAGCGGCGACATGATCGACACCGGAACCGCAAAATAGAGGCTGCCGAGCCACGCGCCGATCAGTCCCATGTCGTGGTAGAGCGGCAGCCAGCTGACGAAGAAGTCGCGGTCGGGCTCGACGGCCATGGCCTGACCCATGGCGCGGATGTTGGCGAGCAGATTGGCATGGCTGAGCACCACGCCTTTGGGATCCCCCGTGCTGCCGGAGGTGTATTGAACAAGGGCCACGTCCTCCGCGCTGCGGGCCGGACCCCGTTCCGAGCTGCCGGCGGCCACCAAGCTGTCCACGGTCTCGATCGACCGCATGCTCTCGACCGTCGAGCGCAGGAAATGCGCCAGCGCGAGGCCTTCGCGCACCGTGATCAGCAGTTCGGCCTCTGCATTCGCGAGGATCGCGGCCTGACGGCGCAGATGATCTTCGAGCTGCGACAGCCGCGCGGGCGGATAGATCGGAACCGGGACGCACCCGGCATAGAGAATCCCGATGAAGGCATGGAGGAATCCGGCGCACGTGGGCAGCATCAGGGCAACGCGGGCGCCCGGCGTCAGTCCGGCTTCCAGAAGCCCGCCCGCGACGGCGAGTGCCCGCTCGCGAAGCTGCGCGTAGCTGATGGTCTCGCAGTCGCCTTCCCGTTCCGTCAGCCAGACGTGGGTACGATCCGGGTGGACCGCCGCCTGCCAGTCGAGTGTCTCGGTCAGGGTCCCGGCGTCTCGCGGTATCGATTCGACCGGACCCGGAAGCGCGGCCGTTGCAGATTGCGCGATCCGGCGTTCACGCCGGGGAGCGGCCGCCTCGATGGCGCGCCAGAGATCGGCCGCGGTCTCCACCCCGGCCAGCGTCTCTGCAGGCAGCGAGACAGAAAACTCCCGTTCGACGCGCAGCAGCAATTCCGTGCGTCCCAGGCTGTCGAAGCCCAGATCCTCGGTCAGCCTGCTCTCGAGAGATATTGGCGGCGGAGCGCGACCGGGGTGGACCTCCCGGTACAGGCTCTCAATCAGGCGGAGCAGATGGGTCGAATGGTCGGCTTCCGCATCGCCGGCCGGCGGTGCCAAGGGCTTCATGGCCGTATCGAGGCTACCCGAGTGGTCCTGGCTGCCGTACCGTCAATCCTTGAGCGTCGGCAGTCAATGGGACACGAACGCGCGGCGGGGCTTCCGGCTGCTGCACCCCGGTGCGTCCGCGTCCGTCACCCTGCTTCGGGACATCGCTGTCGAACATCCTCGGCTCACTGCATGTCATGGTCGGCTGCACGCACACGACGACCGTGACCGGGTCGCCCGCCATCAGGCGTTCGAGGGTGACCCTTGCATCGGTCTTCCTCATCCGCCTCACGAACCAATACCGGCTCGGTCGGGCCGCATGTGCCGGCTCACCAGGTCGTATGTGGACGGGATCGGAGAGGCGTCCAACTCCCGAACCAACTTGGACAGAAGGAAGAAGATCTGTTCGACCGTGTTGGTGATCTCCACGATGCGAGCGCGCTCCGCCTCGTCGAGAGGCTGTCCCGATTGCCGGTACGTGCGGCGAATGTTCGACATCAAGTCGCTGCGATCGTCGACCAGCTTCTTTGCCATCGGCCACAATTCGTCGTCGTCGCTCTCGATGGCATAGTGCAGTGACAGGAATACCGCGTCGACGCCCTCGCAGATGGTGGTTCGAAGCGCCCTGTCGTCCGGTCGATCGGACAGGGACTGCAGCATCGTGCACAGGTTTGCCACCTGATCCTCCAACCAAGACAGAAGCTTCTGGCGGGTCAGCATGGAGCTGTGATCCTCGACACTCTGGCTGGGGTGGTGTCCGGCCGACTCAACCAGAAACTCCTCGATTTCGGTCAACAGGTTGCGTGTCGCCTCGTGAAGCGTGTCCACTTTGTCTCCCTGCCGCACCCGGTCGAAATACTGCGTCAGGATCTCCAGCACACGCCGCTGCTCGAGGTCGACCAGCGCGAGCGCACTCTCCACGTCCGTCAAGGCGTGGTCGTGGATGAACTTCGTCCGTGACGCCTGCTCCTCGGCCGTGTCCGGCCACAACCGTTCCAACAGACGGACCGACGGCTTCAGGGTAAGAACCATGAAGGGCGAGCAGAACAGGGGAATGAAGACAACGCAGAGGGCCAGTTGCTGGGCCAGGCTCACATCGAACGAGAATGCCAGGGACTTGAGCAACGGGATATCGAAATTGAGCTCGATGACGAACAACAGAACCAGTACAGGACTACTCAGCCCGTTGACGAGCACCTGGTACATGGCAACCTGACGGGCTCGCCCGGTGAGGCCGGCCGCCAAGACGAGCAAGGTCACGCTGGCTCCGAGAACGCTGCCATAGATGAGCATGATCGTCTGGTCGATCGTGATGACGCCGAGCGTCGCCACGCTGACGCCGACGACGCAGACAACGATCACCGATTGCACGATGAAGGTCAGCAGCGCGCCGATCAGGAAAGCGAGAACCAGGGAGCCCTCCATCGACTCGACCATCCCGCCGAACCAGGGCTCGTCCGCCAATGGCGCGACCGCCTGCTTGAGCAAGACGAGCCCGAGAATGATCATGGCGCCACCGAAGAAGGACGCGGCGATAAGCCTGTACCTCGACAGCCGCTCGCTGATCATGGCCACGCCCGCGACGCCGAGGACACACATCGAGATCAGCTCGATGTCGAACGTCACCACGAGCACCAGCAGCGTCACGCCGATATTGCCGCCGATCAGGACGATGAGGGCGCCGCGTGTGGAGATCAGGCCCGATCTCAGCATGCTCACCAGAATGAAGGTCAGCGCGGTCGAGTTCTGGGTGACGGTGCCGGCAAGCGCTCCCCACGAGAACCCGCTCAGTCCGTTCTCCGTCCACCGGTGAGCGATCATCCGCAGGCGGCGGCTGGCGAGTGCTCGCAGGTTTTCCGTGAGCAGCCACATGCCGACGAAGAAGAGCCCGAGTCCTCCCGCTATGCCTGCGATGATCTCGATCATGGGACCGGCCCGCCGATTGTATCTCGTTCAGCAGAGGAGACGCGCGCGAAGGTGCTGGTCGAGGGTAGAAACGATTTGTTACGAACAGGTGTCGCCGAACCATTGCGCGGTCACGGCGACATACCGACAGATCGCGATTGTACCCATCGTCGAACCGCTGCTGTCGGCAATCAAGTCCGAGTGACGGTCCTGTTCACCACACTCGTTGCCCCCGGCGCCTCCGACAGCGCCCGATGCACGACTGTAAATGGTCCTGCCGTACCGCTTCGGGTCGGCTGTGGCCCGCTCGCCACTGATCGCGGCCCCGGCTCTTCCGGAGGGAGATCGGCCGCCTTCAACGCTCCGGGTCGGGCTGCGCCGGCTGCTCTGAACTCTTTCGCGGGCGAGGGCCGGGCCCGCGAGTCGATACCGCGTCGGCGCCGGAGGTCCGAAATGGACTGGGTTCGGAGCGGAGAAGCCGGGCGTCCGGGCAGCGCCGCGCGACGGGCCATGCCGATTGCGGCTCGGACGCGGGAGCGGAATGCCGAGCGGGACAAGAGCCATGTTCGGCCTGCACGGAGGCGTTACTTTATGAGTACGCAGCCTAATACCCCTTGTTCCTGATGTGTGCTGCACTGGATACCGGTAACGGCGGTTCAATCACAAGGTTCTGCGAACAGTTCCCTCGCGAGCCCTGCACTTGGGCGAAAGCCGCAATGAAGGCGGCTCATTCGGCCTCGAAGTGAGCGTGCTTGGCAGGCGAAGCCCCAATCCTTACTTGGCGCAAGCGTTCGACCCGACGATCGCGTCTCAGGTGATGGTGTTAGGAGGCTCGCGCTTTGCGCGGCATCCGGCAGGCAGGGCCGGGTGTTAATTCGCACACTATTTGAAGATGGATTTGCCAGATGGGAGATTTACCGTGGGCAGTGGAAAGTTCGACGCTCATGGCAAAGATTCCGTAATCGGGCTCGGCGCTTGCCACCGCGACCCGGTGACGCAAATCATTCGAGGGACGTCGCGTCATGCGGGTTGGCCTCCCTCACCAGCCCGTATCTTGAATTGCGAACCCAACCAACTGAAAATTGTACGGATTCTCTGAGGCCGAAAAATACTCTAGCATCACCTCACGTCGTGCTCCCTTAACGGAGGGGGCGAGGGTCGGAAGGCGGCATGGCGCTGAACCAGAGCAGACGTTCGCGAGGGAAGAGTTCTTGGCCCACTGACGCACCGGGAGCGGCGCGCCAAGGCACCAGCGACGGCGGTCGTCGTGCGACGATGTCGGCGACCCGCATCCGTGAAGCGTTGCGCCGAGCCGCCCTCTATCGGCGAACCGGGCGGCTCACCGATTCGCAGGCGCTCTATCGCGAGGTTCTCGCCGCACGCCCCGATCACAAGGATGCGTTGAAGGCCTGCGCCGTGGTCTCGCTCCAACTCGACGAGCCCAGACAGGCGGTCGCGCTGTTGCGGCGCGCCGTCGCGCTCGACGATCGCGATTCGGGCGCACATAACGATCTTGGCAACGCGCTCCAGGTAGCCGGTCATATCGACGGGGCGATCACCGCATATCGCCGCGCAGTCGAGATCGATCCGGCCAAAGCGGAGACGCATTTCAACCTCGGTCACGCGCTGCGCGGGAAGGGTGATCTGGATGGCGCCGCCGCGGCCTTTGGTCGCGCCGCCGAGCTTCGCCCCGATCATGCCGGTACCATGCTTCAGATCGGCCTGGTCGACCACGCGAAGGGGGACCTCGACCGGGCCGAGCGCGCGTTCCACCGGGCGATCGCGATCGATCCCGAAAATGCGGAGGCGCACTTCGCCCTCGGGAACGCGCTTTACGCGAGTGGCAGTCTCAACAATGCTCTGAGAGCCTATCAGCGGGCGGCGGCGCTCAAGGTCGATGTTCTCGATGCCTCGTTCCAGGTAGGCAAGCCGCGCCATGTCCACGCGCATTTCGATCGGAAGGATCCGCGCGCTGCGCTTGAGGCCTGCGACGCATTTTTGGCTCGCCGTCCGGGCCAAAGCGGTGCGCTCGCCATGAAGGCGGTCGCCCTATGGGAGCTGGGGGAGCACGCCGCGGCGCGAGAGCTGCTCGGCTTCGATGGCTTGATTCGGCACGTGCGTTGCTCGCCGCCCGCCGGTTTTGCGGACATGACCGCGTTCAATGAGGCCTTGGCCGCCCATATCCGAAGCCATCCGACCTTGCAGGAGGCGCCCGAAAGCTACTCGATGGAGAGGGGCAAGAGCACGGGAGAGTTGTTCCCGGGCCGCGGGCCCGCGATCGCGACATTTCATAAGATGATCGAACGCGCGGTAGACGACTATCGAGAGGCGCTGCCGCGGGGCTCGGATCATCCGTTTATGGCCGATGTTCCGCGCCAAACCAGAACCACGGCGTGGGGGGTGATCCTCGATGCGGGCGCATATCAGGTTCCCCATATCCATCCATCGGCTTGGCTGAGCGGGGTCTACTATGTGCATCTGCCCAGGGCCGTCGACGAGGACGATGCTGCCCATGCCGGGTGGATCGAGTTCGGGCGGCCCTATTGGGACTTCCAGATCCGAGCGGAGCCCGAGACCAGGCTTGTCAAACCCGAGGAAGGGCTGATGCTCCTGTTTCCCTCCTATACGTTTCATCGCACGCTTCCGTTCAAAGGCGACGAGGAGCGTATCAGCATCGCCTTCGACGTGTTGCGCCCGGAGTGAGCGGTCGGCGCTCAGCCGCGATCCAACTTCGCGAACAGCAGCCAGAAGAAGCCGCCGAGGATCGGCAGTGTGACGGCCAGAATGATCGTCGACAACGAGAAGATGATCGGCACTTGCGACTGGTGCGACGCTGTCATGGTCCAGTTATAGATCGGCATCGTCGTCTCCGAGCCACGCAGGAAGATCGAGCGCAGCAGCTCGTTGAAGGAGAGCAGGAAGCCGAAGATGCCGGCGCCGACGATGCCGGGGCGCAGGATCGGAAACTCGATATCCCAGAAGCGGCGCCAGCCGGTGGCGCCCAAGTCCTGGGCGGCCTCCAGCAGGCGGTGGTCGAAGCGGGTCGCGATGATCAGCACAAGCAGGAGCGAGAACGGCAGCGACCACACCATGTGGCCGAGGAAGATCGACCAGAGCCCGAGCCGGAGGTCGAGGAAGGAGCGGACCGAGATGAAGAGCGCCGCACCCATGGTGAGCCCCGGCACGAAGAGGGGGATGAGCGCAATCAGGATCACCCCGCCCGGCTTGCGCATCCGGGGCATGGCGCGGCCCACGGCGGTCGCCACGATCATGCAGACGATGCCGACCACCACGCCCATGGCGACGCTCTCGTAGAGCGGCTCCCCCCACTTGTTGAACGCGCCCATGAGCTCGTCGTAGTGCTCCATGGTGAGCGGGTAGGGGATGCCCGAGAGCGGCCGGCCGCTGAACGACATCACCGCGAGCCAGACCAGCGGGATGTACATCAGCAGGATGACGATCAGCCCGAGCCACTTGGCGATCGCGGTCCAGAGCCGCCACGCCGAGAGGCGCCGCCAGAAGAGCGCACCGCCGTGGCCGATCTGGTCGTCGATGGTCGCCGCCATCCTGTGCTGCGCCCGCTCGCTCATCGTCTCACCGCCTCAACGTCTGGAAGACGTCGCCGATGGAGCCGAGCCGCCGCGTCGCCAGGATCAGCAGCGTGAGCAGCAGCGCGAGCACGATGATGACGAAGACCGAGAGCGCGGCCGCGGTCGGGTACTTCAGATTCCGAATCGCGGCCTCCACCGATGGCCCGAGCAGGTTGACGAAGCCGCCGCCCAGCATCTCCGGCTCTACCCAGGTCGCCATGAGCGGCACCATGGTGAAGACGGCGCCGGCGACGATGCCCGGCAGCGAGAGCGGCAAGATGATGAAGAAGAGCGTGTGCAGCTTGCTCGCGCCGAGGTCGCGGCTCGCCTCCAGGTAGTGGTCGTCGATGAGGCTCACGACCAGGAAGATGGGAAACACCATCGTCGGGAAGTAGGGCGCGAGCATCCCGAAGTGGACGGCGAACTCCGAGAACAGCATCCATTCCATGGGCTCGCCGATGATGCCGAGCTCCATGAGGACGGTGTTGATGATGCCGTTCTTGCCCAGGATGGCGCGCCAGATGATCGTGCGCGAGGAGGGGTCGAGGAAGAACGGGATGGTGAGCAGCGTGATGATGACCGCCTTGGTCACCTTCGACTTGCAGGTCTTGGCGAGCCACAGCGCGAAGGGGAAGGCGATCAGGAACTCGACCACCGTCATCACGAGCACGACGCGGAGCGTGCGCACCGCCGCGATCCAGCGCCCGGAGTCGATCAACGAATTCCATGTCTTGAACGAGGCGTCGTAGGACACCTGGTAGTTCTTCATCTCGAAGAACGAGTGCGCCACCATGACCAGCAACGGCAGGATGACGATGACCACCCACGCGGCGACGAACACCGGCACCACCCAGTTGCCCGAGAACATCCGGGTGTAGCCGGCGCGGAGATCGTCGAGGAAGCCGCTTCCCGCCGAGTCAGTCATCGCTCGCCGACAAAGAAAGAGCCCCGGCGCGCCGTGCGAAGGTGTTCGCGGGGCGCACCGGGGCTGTCGTCACATCGCGAATGGCGCGGTCAGGCGTTTAGGAACCGCTGCCACTCCTCTTCCATGACATCGGAGTTCGGCGCTGCGGGCTTGCCGAAGAAGGGCTTCTCGAACTTCTTGTTGACCTTGACCTCGGTCCACTTGAGCTCGTCGATCTGCTCCTGCGGCCAGCCGTTGTCCTCCGCGTACTTCACGCCGAGGTCCATGTTGGGTCCGGCGTAGCCGCGCTGGATCGCCTGGTAGGCGCGATACTCGCCGGTCATGTAGTAGTTGAGCACCTTGTAGATGTTGTCGACGTTGTCGCGCTCGCCGGCCTTGGTGTGCATGTAGGCGCCATGGCCCCACTTGTAATAGCCCTCGACCGTGAAGGCGTAGATCACCGTGCCGGGGCCGAGGATGTTGTTGGCCTCCTTGGTCGCCGGCTCCCAGCAGTTGATCAGGTCGATCTCCTTGTTGCTGAGCAGCTGCACCTGCTCCTCGAAGGCCGCGTGGAGTGAGCGGAACTGCCCGGCGCGCTTGCGGTCGGCCGCGAAGTCCGCGACCACGCGGGCTTCCTCGCCGGTCATGTTGGCGACGTCCTCGATCTCGGCCCGGCCGTTCGCCTTGAGGTAGAGGCCGACCTCGGGGCTCGAAAGCAGCCAGCTGCGGTCGAGCGAGACGCGGCCCTTGGTGTCCTCGTCCTCGAACATCTTGCTCCAGGGGATCTCGTCGAGACCCTCAGGGTTGGCGCCGATGGCCTCGGGGAAGTAGCCGAAGCTGTCCGCATTACCGATGACGGGCACGCCGTACTGGTTGCCGTCGTAGTCCTGCAGCAGATCGGTGCGCTTCCAATCGTCGGAGGTGCGCCCCCAGAGCTCGAGGTTCGGGTGATCCTCGATGACGGTAGCGTAGTAGCCCTGGGGACCCAGGATGTCCTCGGTCCCGCCGTCGAAGATGAAGATATCGTGAGTCTCGCCGAGGTCGTTCGAGATCACGTCACGCATGTAAGTGCCGATGTCGGCGTTGGTCCCGGTGAATTCCATCGTGATGCCGATGGCCTTCTCCATGATGGACCAGTCCTTGAGCTGCGACGTGGTGACGCCGTAGCCCTTCACCGTCGTGGACGCCGCCTGCGCCACGCGCGTCGTTGCCAGCGATCCAGCGGCCGCCAGAGTCGCGGCAGCCGCCGTGCCCTTAAGCACGTCGCGGCGCGATATGTCCGGAATACGCAACTTTTCGCTCATGCTCAGCCTCCCACTCCTCCAGAAATCCATTTCTCGGCGCCCCGAGCCGGCGCGGCCCGCTACGGTCCCCGGCTCGGTTCCCATGACAACTCCGAGCCGCACTATACACGGATGGAGTACCGCAATTCCACGCCCGTCCACCCTCGCGCTCGCCGAAGCAACGCTCGCGCCACGAACCCTCGTAGATCGTGCCGTCGGCCGTGGTGTAGGCCCCATAAGCGCTAACTTGTTTGTCATGTCGGCACTCCGTATTGTGGGTTGGTGCGCGCTGCGGGGAGGCTTGGCGGATGGACGAGGAGTGGGAAGTGGTGTCGTTGTTTCTGCCCGAGGGCTGGCGGGAGTTGGCACGGGAGACCGGGGCCTTGAAGGGTCTGCGCAAGGACAAGTCGGTCGATGCCCTGCTGCGCACGCTGTTGCTGCATCTGGCCTGCGGACACTCGCTGCGCGAGACCGTGGTGCGTGCGAGGAAGGCGAACCTGGCCGATCTGTCCGACGTGGCCTTGTTGAAGCGGCTGAGGAAGTCGGGGGATTGGCTTCACGCGTTGTGCGTCGCGCTGTTTCGCGAACAGGGGATGGCGATGTCGGCCGCTGGCGGGTTCCAGGTCAGGGCCTTCGACGCGACGACGGTGAAGGAGCCGGGCCGGACCGGGGCGCTGTGGCGCCTGCACTACAGCGTGCGCCTTCCGTCGCTGGCGTGCGACTTCTTCAAGCTCACGGCGAGCGAGGGACGGGGCACGGGCGAGGCGTTCTCGCAGTTCCCGGTCGGCGAGGGCGACTTTGTGCTCGCCGACCGGGCGTACTCGACTGCTGCGGGCCTCCACCACGTGGTGTCTGCGGGGGGTCACGTCACCGTGCGCGTGAACACCGGGTCGCTGTCGCTTCGAACGCGCGACGGCGCGCCGTTCGACCTGCTTGCACACGTCACGACGCTGAAGCGGGTCGGCAGCGTGCGATCCTGGCCCGTGCTGGCGGTCGGCGACGGCATCGCGGTGCCGGGGCGCGTGTGCGCGATCAGAAAGACGCAGGAAGCCATCAGGCTGGCGCAGCGCAAGCTGCGCAAGGAGGCCGGGCGCAAGGGCAAGCAGGTTCGGCCGCGAACCCTGGAGTTCGCGCGCTACGTCATCGTGTTCACGACCTTTCCCGAAGCGGCCTTCAGCGCGGCGCAGGTCCTGGAGTGGTATCGCACCCGCTGGCAGGTCGAACTGGTCTTCAAGCGCTTCAAGTCTCTGGCGCAGTTGGGGCATCTGCCCAAATACGACGACGAGAGCGCCAAGGCGTGGCTCTACGGCAAACTCCTGGTGGCGCTGCTGGTGGAAAAGCTGATCCGTCATGCCAGCACGGTTTCCCCCTGGGGATACAGCCTGGAGGCGGGCCGCACAGCACCTGGCGTGACTTCAGGTTCATGCTCAACCAGGTCGTGCGAGCCATCGAACCCCATTTGTCCCTCGCCGAGGTGATCGACCAATGGAACCAGATCTCCAAATCCCTCTCCGAACTGTCCCGACGGCGCCTGACCCAAATCGCGGAACGCTTCATCGAAGAGCCGCAAACAAGTGAGGATGCGCATATGCCCCACCTCACCCCGGCCCTCTCCGCCCCCAGGGGCGGAGAGGGAGAACGGGTGGCGCCGCCTACGTCCCCCCTCCGCCCTTCGGATTCCTCTGCGAAAGGGGCTCGACAGGGTGTTGGGGAAGGCTTTTGGTGCTGGGCGGTGTTGATGGAGGCGGGTGTGTCGCCATCGTTGGACGATCTTGTGTCTGAAACGGCGGTTTGCGGGCGCACTGGTCGGTCAGCAGCCCGCAATCAGGCTGGCGCGGCGCAGGTTGCAGGCGGTGGCAGCGGCGTAGAGGCGGGCGGTGTTCCTCTCAAGCGTGAGGCTCTTCGCCCGCCTCAGCCCGTAGAGGCGCTTCAGCGCCGAAAAGACCGCTTCCACCGGCGCCCGGCGCCTCGCAATGAGATCGTTGCGGCGCTGCTGCCAGGGCGGCAGCGAGGCCATGTGCTTGTTGCGCCGGTGCATGATGCGGTCCTTGATACCGGCGGCCTTGAGCCTGGCCCGTCTCGGCTTGCCCTCGTAGGCGCGGTCGCCGTAGACCGCCCCCTCGTCGCCGCAGACCAGACGATCCGCAACCTCGCTCTCGTAAGTCTTGGCTGAACTCAGAACCAGGCGACGGATCAGCCCCGAGCCCTGGTCCACACCGAGATGCGCCTTGTAGCCGAAGACCGCGCGGCCCTTCTTGCGCGTCCAATCCGCGCCCGGCTCGCGCGCACTCCTGGCGCCAGCACCGGCCGCATAAGGCGGCGGCCGCGAGGCCGAGGCCACCAAGGTCGCGTCCATCAGCGTGCCCTTGCGCAGGATCAGACCGGCGGCATCCAGCTGGCGGTTGATCTCCTCGAACGCCGCCTCCAGGACAGCGCCCGCATCTGCGCGGAAGCGGCAGATCGTGGTCTCGTCCGGCGTGCCCCCGTCCAGCGCAAAGCCGCAGAAGCGACGAAACGAGAGCCGGTCCAGCAGCGCCTCCTCCAGACCGGGGTCCGAGAGGTCGTAAAGCGCCTGAAGATAGAGCGCCTTCAGCATCGACAGCGGCGCATAGGGCGGGCGCCCCCGCCGTCCTTCGCGCACCCGCGCAGCCAGGCGCTCGAGCCGGGACCAGTCGATCAGCCCATCCAGCCGTTCCAGCTTCCGGTTCGTACCCAGCCCCGCAGACATGAACGCTTCCGCAAATCCCAGCTGACCCGTGCCGCTCATCGACTCGACCTCCACATCGTTGCTGCAACGAATCACATGCAACGAAATCCGCAAACCCCCTTTCGCAGAGGAATCCCCGAGGGGAGGAGAGGGCTGGGGTGAGGAGGGGGCTCTCGGGCCACAGTGCATGGGAAGCAAGGGACCGTACGGCCACGAGGTACGGTCCCGTTTGCTCGGATAGGGCCCTAACCCTGGAACGCGCTCCGGTAGTCCTCGTCCGTCAGGACACTGGCGCCGGTCAGGTGCAGCACTTCGCGGTCGGCCGCGAGCGCCGGATCGGCGATGGCGGCGAGGAGCCCTTCGCGCATCTTCGCGATGTCCTCGTCCGATGTCGCGGCGCCGGTGACGTAAGGCATTCCCGGCGCGGTCGGCGACGAGGTCAGGATCCGGGTGCCGCGCAGCTCGTCCCCGGCCTGGTCGGAGAGCAATGCGTGGGTGACGCAATCGACCGCGCAGGCATCCGCCTCTCCGGCCGCGACGAGGCGGATGCTCGCGCGGTGGGAGCCGGAGGCGACGATTTCTCCGAAGAAGGACGGCGGGTCGTCGCCGGCCGGCAGCATGTGCCGCCAGACGTGATAGCCCGAGAAGGACCCCGTGCCGTTGGCTGCCAGCCGCGCGCCCCGCAGGTCGGCGACGCTCTGCGCCTCCGCGCTCTCGCGGACGATGACGTGCGCCCCATAACGGGCCCTTTCGCAGCCTGGCGCGTCGTAACTGGGGGTCGCGACCAGCTTCACCGCCGAGCCGAGAACGTTCACGTAGGGGTAGCCGCAAGTCTGGCTGAACAGGAGCCCCGGCGAGCGCCAATGACCCTGATAGTCGTCGGGCCACGTCAGCGTGTCGGGAACGCCCTCCACGCCGCACTCCCGCAGGTGCCGGGCAAGGCCCGCCCACCAGCGCTCCGTCGCGGGACGAACCTCGTCCTCGCAGTACATCGGCAGGCTGGCGAGGCGCGTCTCGGCAGTCATCGGTTACGAGGCGATTGAGCCGGGCCGTTCCGCATCAGCCGGTGACGATTGGGCTCCGGCCCGCTGCGTCGTCCTCGGCCTTGAGCTTCTCGGCCGCAGCCAGCGCCGCCTCCGGCTTATCGAAGCGCATGTCCTCGAACATGATCAGCGGCTTGGCGCGGTCGGCGGCAAGCTGGCCCACGCACCATTCCTCGTCGGGCTTGGTGCAGACCACGACGTAGAAGCCGGGGATCGGGCCGAGCTTGTGGGCGTTGAGCGCGAACAGCACCTCGGAAAGGTCGTTGAGCTTGTCGGGGTCGAGGTCGCCGAGCAGCGCCTCCTCCAGCGCGGTCGCCTGCGCACGAGTCGGCAGCATCTTCTTGCCCGGCGGCGGCATGACCATGGGCATGAGAGAGCTGCGGGTCTTGTCCGAAATGCTCATCCGCAGACTCTCTCCGCTCAGGCCGAGGCGGCGTTAACCTGCCGCCGGTCGTGTCGCCTCCTCCGGGTCAGGGCAGCGGCCCGTCCTTGAGGAAACCGTTGATCACGTTCTCCATGATCCTAGAGACGTTGTTGTCGTAGTTGTTGTGCGACAGGCTGCCGCACCAGACCAGCGAGCCGGGCCCGAACACCGCGCCGTCGTTGGGCGTCTTGTAATAGATCATGTCGGCCCGGATTTGCGGGTTCTCGTGCCCGCCGCCGTAGTAGCCGCGGCAGGCGAAGTGGATCTCCTCGTTGACCTGGAGCATCAGGTCGGTGTGGCCCTCGGAGCGGGCGAGCAGGTAGCCGTGGTGCGGCGTGCCGAACTCGAGGTCGTAGCGGTCGAGCTCCAGCCCCGCAGCGCCACCGCCCACCAGCCCGAAGTCGCCGATGATCTCGTCATCGCCGATGCCCTCGAAGATCCACTCGCACTCGGAGCGGAAGCTGTCTGGCTCGCGCTGGTAGTAGGAGGAGACGTCGAAGCCGTAGGCCGTGAAGGTGAGGCCGCAGACCTTGCTCGGGATACGCCCCCGCGCCCGCCACATGCCGCCGAACTTGCCGTCGAAGGCGTTGTTGTACTCGCCGGGATTGGCGGTCCAGGCACGGGTGCCGGCCTCGCCCTTGCGCACTTCGATGATGTTGCCGTTGTCCGGGTGGTACTGGCTGCACCAGTAGAACCCGTCGGCGCCGAGGTAGAGCCAGCGGCCACCCTGCTGCTGATAGGCCTCATAGGCGTCGATCATGGCCTCGGACGAGTACTCCGGATGCGAGCCGGTGAGCACCACGCGGTACTGGTTGAGCAGCGCCACGCCCTCGCGGTCCAGGTCCTCGTCGGTGTGCAGGTCGTAGTCGAAGCCCACGGCCTCCAGCCAGTCGGTCAGGTGCAGGTCGCCGTTGAGCTGCCAGAGCGAGGGCGAGAGCCAGTGCCGGTATTTCGGCCGCATGTTGAGGATCGGCCGGAGCCGCGACGAGTAGCAGACGCCGCTGCCATCCGAGTGCAGCGAGTAGGTCGAAAGCCCGTACTCGCGGTGCTCGTTGAGGTAGAGGTCGGAGGCCTGCATCAGCGGCACCTTGCCGGCCAGGAGCTGCGCCACCACCGAGTTGGTCGCCAGGTTGTCGTTGGAATAGGCGAGGTAGCTGTTGGTCGGGATGATCACCGCGACCTTCGCCGAGGGCTGGTCCTTGGGCGGGCGCACCACGAACGGGATGTAGTCCTCGGTCGCCGACGACTCCTCCCCGCCGATGCGGAGTCGCGCGGCGTAGAAGCCGCTCTTCAGCCCCTCGGGCGCCGTGAAGTTGAAGTCCGCGTCCCACCGGGCGTCGTCGATGTCGTCGTCGTGGAAGTGGATCGCGCCGTATTCCTCCGGCGCGTGGTGGTAGACGATCTCGTCCGCGGTCCAGTTGTAGCCGGTCATGCCGCGCGCCGGCAGGTTGATCGCAAAGCCGTTCAACACGCTCGGCGAGGTGTCGATGATGTAGGAGGACGAGATGTGCTTGGTGATGTTGGCCTGGAAGTCCCAGGCGCCCACCACGCTCCGGCGCAGGTCCGCCGGGCAGCCCTTGAAGCCCCGCGCCAGCGCGTCGATCTCGTGCTTGCCGAGGGCTGCGTCCGAGAGCCGGGGGCGGTCGATCTTGCCGTTGTAGGTGTCGCACTGCTCGGGCAGCCCCACCGGGGTCAGCGCCTCCTTGTAGTGCGCGCCGCAGATCGAGCGGCCGGAATCCGAGACCTGCGTCGACGCCGCCATGAGGAAGGGCGCGTCGTTGGCCCCGGGTCCGGTGTCGCAGCTGTCCGAGACCTCAGCCGTGGTCTCTTCCGCCGGATGCAGCAGCGCCATGCCAAGGCCGCCGTTGGCGGACGTCACCACCGGCTCCTGGTAGAGGCGCACCTCGCCGCTGTCGGCGTCGTAGGAGGCGGCGGCGAGGTACCAGACCTTGCGCAGCAGCGGCTTGCCGCTCGAAAGCTTGTGCACCTGGTTGCCGTCGCCGATGCAGACCGCGAGGCTGCCGTCGTCGTCGACGAAGAGGCCGTAACCGGTGTCGTTCACCCACTTGGTCAGGATGCCCTGGCGGCCCTTGGTCGGCGTGGTCGGGAAGATGAATGCCTGGATGGTGAAGCTCGACACGGACATGCGCTCATTGTGCGGCACGATCACGTAGGAGCCGCCGTGGATCTTCTGGTTGCGCCCCGTGTAGTTGCCGTCGAACGGCGCGTCGATCTCCTCTTCCTTGTAGCCCGGCCCGTCGGGGTTGGTGTCGCCGTGAATCAGGCGGACGAGCTTGGCCTCGTAGTCTTCGCCGTTCTCGGAGTTCACATAGAACGTGATGTCATCGCCCGGACGGATCGAGTAGCGGTCGCTGTATCCGGTGATCCGAAGCATGTCGTGTCTCCCAACTAAGTCTTGAGTTGAAGCCTGGAGCGGACGCCTAGGCGTCGTAGCCGTAGAGCGCGAGCAGGTCATGCACGCGCTTCACGAAGATCGCGTGCTCGCACGAGTCCTCGCTCGGATAACTCTCATCCTCCAGGATCTTCACCGGCTCCCCGCGCACGCCGGAGGTGATGCCGATGCGGTATTCCTCGTGCGGCCTGGTGCAGATTCGCACGTACTTGCCGGTCATCGGCGCGCGGCGCAGCTTGTCGATCACCGTGATGAGATCGGGGCTGTGGCCGACGCCGGCCTTGCCCGCCTTGCCGGGCTTGCCGACGGGATTGTTGCGGTGCTCCTCGATCAGCCTCGCCCGCGTCGCCGGGTCGGAGAGCAGCGGCAACACGTAGGTGCGGGTGATGAAGTCATCGGTCGAGGCCCGGCCCTGATCGAGCTGAATACCGGTCTCTTCGGGGATATTCGGTCGCATCCTTTCCTCCCTAACGCGCGTCCCGCCTCCCTCAGCCGCCAGAGGCAGAACGGCCGACGGAACCGGCGGCAAATTGCCCCACGGTTTCAGTCATGACAAGAGCGGCTATTGGTGTGACCTTTCAGTGCAATTCGCGGCCCGCGGCGGAGGCCGTTAGCCCCCGCGATTGGGGCGCGCCTGCCCGGTGAGCTTGCGCCAGAGCTTCGAGACCCAGCCCTCTTTTCCCTCCGCCGCTTCGCTCGCCCTGGCCCGGCATTCCTCCATCACGTGGGGCGGCGTCAGCCGGTAGGCGAGCCAGAGCGCCACCGCCGCCACCACGAGGTCGTCGAGCATCCCGAGCACGGGAATCACGTCGGGAATCAGGTCGACGGGGCTCGCGAGATAAGCCAGCAGCAAGATCAGCACCGCCTTGACCGGCCAGGGCGTCTCGCGGTGGCGGAACACCAGCCAGAGGGTGTGGACCTCCAGCGCGAGCCGCCGCGCCAGCCGGTCGAGGAAGGCGATGAGCCCGTCGGCGACCTCGCCGGGCTCCGGTTTGTCCGGCTCGGGCTCAGCCGGCGCCACTGTCGCGCTCGAGCGGCTCCCGGCTCTTGAGCAGCACGTAGAGCGCGCCGGCGCCGCCGCTGCTCTCGGGCGCGTTGGTGATGGCGATGATGTGCCGGCGCAGCGCCGGCTCGTTGAGCCAGCGCGGCACCATCTGGCGCAGCACGCCGCCTCTGCCGCTCGCGACCGAGCCCTTGCCGGTGATGACCAGCACGCAGCGGCGCCGCGCCATGCGGCTCTCTTCGATGAAGTCCTGCAGCGCGTCGTGCGCCTGGTCCTGCGTCCTGCCGTGGAGGTCGAGCCGCGCCTCGGCCGCGAGCTGCCCGCGCCTCAGCCGCCGCGCGGTGCGCCGGTCGAGGCCGGCCGGCATCACCGGGTCGAGCTCGGGGAGCGGCGGAGGCGGGGGCGGTGCCGGGGTCGCCGCAGGCGCCGCACGACGGGGCTTCTTGATCTTCTTCGGCGCTGGTGGCGGCGGTGGCGCCTCCTCCTCCGGCGTTTCCGCCTCTTCCAGCACCACGGCACCGCGCGGGAGCGGCGTCACGTCGCGGGAGACGCGCTGCCAGAGCGCCGCCTCCTCGTTCCGTATACGGCGGCCGCGCTCGCTCATGACTCGTCGCCTTCCACGATGACGATGTGCAGCCGGCGCGGCCCGTGAGCGCCGAGCGCGATGGTCTGCTCGATATCGGCGGTGCGCGACGGGCCGGTGACGAGATTGACCGTGCGCGGCATGAAGCCGCCGCCTGCGTCCGACCCGCCTTCGGCGCGCAAGTGTGCCCAGCCCTCCTCGTAGGCGCCGCCGATCTTCTCCGCCGGCAGCACCACGATGTGGGTCTCCGGCAGGAAGTTGAGCGTGGAGGGGTGCTCGGAGCCGGAGGTCATCATCAGGGTGCCGGTCTCGGCGAAGCCCATGACGGCGCCGGTCACGCCGACCCGGTCGGCCTCTTCCGCCCGGCCCCGGCGGATGGCGAGCATGGGCCGCTCGTCCCAGGGATAGGCGTCGAGCGCGGGATCGGGCGCCATCACCAGCGCCGGCGGCAGGTTGTGCTGCGCCAGGTAGTCGGCGACCGCGCCCGGCACTGCGTCCGGGCCGGCAACGCGGTCTACGGTCGCGAACACCGCCTCGGCCATCGAGGTGAAGAGCGCGACCTTCTCGTCCTGGGGAATGTCGGTGCGCGCCGGCACGATGTTGGGCTTCGGTTGAGCGATGCGCTCGTCAACCGCAGCGCGTGCCGTATCGTCCAGCGGCCCGCGGCCGAGCGAGCGGCGGATCGAGCCGAGGATGGCGTCGCGACCGCTTGCCGCGCTCATGCCCGCCGCCCCTTGCGCCAGAGCGCGTGGAAGGTCGCCCCTTCGGGCGCCGGCAGGTCGCGCGCCGCAGTCCAGCCGCCTGCAAGCGGCAACCGCGTGAAGCGCCCGCTTCGCCGGCCCATCACCCCCAGCACGCGGATGCCGAGGCCGGTCATGCAGCGGTAGAGCGCGGGCCGCCGCGCGAGCCAGGCCCAGGCACCGATCCCGGTGCGGACGGCCGCCGGGTTCAACCGCCGGTCGAACTCCTGCTCCCTGAGCTTGCGCATCAGCCCCGGCAGCGGGATGCGCATGGGGCAGACTTCCTCGCAGCGGCCGCAGAAGCTCGATGCGTTGGGCAGGTGGCGCGCCTCTTCGAGGCCGATCAGGTTGGGCGTCAGCACCGCGCCCACCGGCCCCGGATAGACCCAGCCGTAGGCGTGGCCGCCCACCGTGCCGTACACCGGGCAGTGGTTCATGCAGGCGCCGCACTTGATGCAGCGCAGCACCTCCCGGAACTCCGAGCCCAGCATCCGCGAGCGGCCGTTGTCGAGCAGCACGACGTGATAGGCCTCAGGGCCGTCGGCGTCGTCCGGCCGGCGCGGGCCGGTCGAGACGGTCGTGTAGGTGGAGAACTCCTGCCCGGTCGCCGAGCGCGCGAGCACGCGCATGATGGTGGTCGCGTCCTCCAGCGTCGGCACCACCTTTTCCAGGGTCGCGATCACGATGTGCATGCGCGGCAGGATCTGGGTCAGGTCCCCGTTGCCCTCGTTGGTGACGATGGCGGAGGACCCGGTCTCCGCGATCAGGAAGTTCGCGCCCGTGATGCCGACATCGGCCGCGAGATAGCGCGGGCGCAGCACCTCGCGCGCCTCCTCCACCAGCTCCTCGACGCGCTCGAGCCGGCGGGTGCGACCGAGCGGCGTGTGCTTCTCGTGAAAGAGATCGGCGACCTGGTCCCGGGTCTTGTGCACCGCCGGCGCGATGATGTGGCTCGGCCGCTCGTCGGCAAGCTGCACCACGTACTCGCCGAGATCGGTCTCCACCGGCTCGATGCCATGCTCTTCGAGGAAGGGGTTGAGCTCCATCTCCTCGGCGATCATGGACTTGCTCTTGGTCACCGTCTTGGCGTCCGCCTCCCGGCAGAGCGAGAGAATGACCTGGCGCGCCTCTTCCGGCGTCTGGCACCAATGGACGATCCCACCCGCCGCCGTCACCTGCTCTTCGTAGCGTTCCAGGTAGTGGTCGAGATGCGCCAGCACGTGGTCCTTGATGGCGCGCGCCTCATCGCGCAACGCCTCGAACTCCGGCAGGCGCTTCGCGGCGTCGGCCCGCTTGACCTGAAAGCCGCCCTGGAAGCGTGCGAGCGAGGTCTGCAGATCGGCGTCCTGCAGCCCGGCGCGCGCGTTGGCGACGAAGGTGCGGCTGGTGGCATCCACGGCTCAGCGCCCCCGCGCGGGCTCGCCGATGGCCGGGCGGTCAGCCATGCCTGCCAGCACCTCGGCGACGTGACGCGCCTTCACGCCCGAGCCCTCGCGGCTCAGCCGCCCGGCGATGTTGAGCAGGCAGCCCATGTCGCCGGCGAGCACCGTGCCCGCGCCGGTGGCGGCGATGTCCTTCGCCTTGTCCGCCACCATGCGGCCGGAGATGTCGGGGTACTTGACGCAGAAGGTACCGCCGAAGCCGCAGCACACATCCGGCGCCGAAAGCTCGGTCAACTCCAGCCCATCCACGGTCCCGAGCAGGCGCCGCGGCTGCGCATGGACCCCAAGCTCGCGCAGGCTCGAACAGGAGTCGTGGTAGGTGACCGTGCCCTCATGGCGCGCGTCCACCGTCTCGACACCGCACTGATCGATCAGGAACGAGACCAGCTCGAAGGTGCGTTCGGCAAGGCGCTGGGTACGCGCCTCCCAGTGAGCATCGCCGGCGAAGAGCGCGGGATAGTGGCGCTTGATCATGCCGGCGCAGGAGCCCGACGGCGCCACCGTCGCGTCGAAGGGCTCGAACGCGGCGATCACGTCACGCGCGACGGCCTTGGTGTCGGCGCGGTCGCCCGAGTTGTAGGCGGGCTGGCCGCAGCAGACCTGCGCCTTCGGCACGACCACCTCGCAGCCGGCGCGCTCCAGCAGCTTCGCCGCAGCGAAGCCTACCGTCGGCCGGAACAGGTCGACGAGGCATGTCACGAAGAGGCCGACCCGGCGAGGCGTAGCGGGCATGGACGGCTCTACAGCTTGGGAAAACGGACCGGGAGGTTAGTCCAGGTGCGCGCTCACGTCGAGACCGCGGGGCAGGAGCAGCCAGTAGCGGCCCGCGTGCTTCATGCGCCCGGCCACCGCGCCGGCCTCGGCACCCGTGCCCCAGAAGACGTCGCCCCGCACCGGTCCTCGGATCGCGCCGCCCGTGTCCTGTGCCACCATGAGGTGCCTGAGCGGGCGATCCTCCCTGGCGGGATCGGGGTCGGGGGCGGTGCTTTCCAGCCAGATCGGCACGCTCATCGGCACGAAGCGGCGGTCCACCGCGAGCGAGCGCCCGGCGGTGAGCGCCACGCCCTGGGTGCCGACCGGGCCTTCCGTCGCCTGCTCCTCCTCGAGCCAGCGGAAGAACACGTAGGACGCGTTCTCGTGCATGACCTCTGACGCCCGCTCGGGGTTCGCTGCCAACCAGTCCCGAATGGTCTGCATCGACACGTCCTCGCGGTCGAGCGCGCCGAGATCGACCAGCCGCCGGCCGATCGCGAAGTAGCTGTGCCCGTTGGTGGCGGCGTAGGCGAGGCGGCGGCTCGTGCCGTCCTCGAAGGTAATCCGGCCTGAGCCCTGGATGTGCAGGAAGAAGGCGTCGATGGGGTCGTCCACCCAGACGAGCTCCAGCCCCTGCGCCGCCAGCGTGCCACCGTCGATTTCGGCCCGCGTCGCGTAGGGCTCCAGCGCACCGTCCGCGACCCGTCCCGCCAGCCGGTCGCCAGCGAGATCGGGCCGGAACAGCCCGAGATCGACCGTCACCAGATCGTGCGGGCGCGCGTAGAGAGGCACAGCGTAGCGCCCGCCTGGCCGCGCCGCGCCGCGCAGCTCGGGCTCGAAGTAGCCGGTGAAGAGGCCCTCGGCCTCCGCGCCGTTGCGTGCCTCGTGGGGCGCGAAGTGTGCCTCGAAGAACTCGCGGGCCTGGTCCGCAGCCTCCAACCCGGCGGAGGCTGCGCAGATCGCGCGCCAATCGCCCACGCGCCCGCCCAGCGCTGCGATATCCAGCGGTTCGTCGTCGGCACGTTCCTCGAGCGCCGTGCACGATCGTTGCAGTGCCCCCAGCGCGGCGCTGTGGTCGTCGGCCTCCCACCCCGGCAAATCGTCGAACGAGACCGCACGCAGCACCAGCCGGTCCGGTTCGGCTCGCTCGGGTTGGGGAGCGCAGGCCTGCATGAGAAGCGGGGCCAACGCCAGCAGCCACGACCAGCGCCGAAGGATGGCGCTCAATTGGGGATGGTGGTCTCGATCAGCGACCAGTTGGGATCGGACGAGCGGGTGTTGCGCGCGAAAATCCAGATGTCGGTGACCCGCTCGATCAGGCTGGGGTCGCCGCCGACCTCCTCGCCGTCCTTGTCCCGCACCACATTGATCTGCTGGCTCACGAACTTCACCGTCACCCGCGCGGTGCTGGAGCGCATCTCGGCGCTGATGATCTCGGCCGCATCGAGGGCGACGATGGTGGTCTCCTGAACGTGGCCGTCCGCCATGCGCTCGCGGATGGCCGCCGCGAACTCGTCGTAGACATCGTCGCCCAAGAGCGGCCGGAGCGTTGCCGTATCGCCCTTGGCGAAGGCGTCCACCACCATCTCGAAGGCAGCCTGTGCGCCCTGAACGAAGCGCTTCGGCGAGAACTCGTGGTCCGCCCGTCTGATCTGCTCCAGGCCGGCCCGGAGCCCGCCGATGGCCTCGTCCCGGTCCGCCGTCGCGTCCCGCGCCGGCGCCTCCTTCTTGGCCGCGAACGCCGGGCGCGGTGCGGCTGGCTCCGGTTCTTCGTCCTGCGGTGCCACGTCCTGCGGCGCCTCGCGCACGGGTCGGGTGCGATCCGGCAGCTGGACGACCTCGCCCTGGCCCTGGCTCGGCCCCTGCCCCTGGCCTTCCTCAGGGGGCTGCTCGGTCCGGGCGAAACGATCGGGATGGCGCTGGCGATGCTGGCCGGTTCGCCGGCCGAGAACGCCGCGCAGGCGCAAGATAATGAAGATCGCGATTAGCGCGAAAAATATGATGTCGTAGAATTGAAATCCGTCGGACATGTCCCGAACCTTGTGGGCAGGCGGCCTTCCGTCGCAAAATGGCTGCCGAATCCGGCCAGCGAACTCCGGGCCCTCGTCGGCGGCGCTCGCCGGCAACCCCGGCGTGAGCGACGGTCCCGCCGAAGCCCGGCGCGGGGAGCCGACATAACGCAAGATAGGTAGAGCGCCGCGCGAGCGCAAGCACGGAGCACACCGCCTTTATGCCCCTACTTCTGCTGTTGCTGGCGATTCCCGTCGGCGAGGTGTTTATCTTCCTTGAAGTCGGGAGCGTCATCGGGACGTGGCCGACCATCGGGCTGATCGTCGGCACCGCCGTGGTCGGCGGGTTGATCCTGCGCTGGCAAGGGCTCCAGACCCTGGCACGGGCGCGTCAGCAGCTCGCGGCGAATCGTCTGCCGGTGGCCGAGATGGCCGAGGGCGCGGCGCTGGCGCTCGCGGCGGTGCTGCTGCTGACGCCCGGCTTCTTCACCGATACGTTGGGGACGCTGTTGTTGCTGCCGCCGCTCCGCCGTAGTCTCCTGCGCCGCCTGCTGGCCCGTTTCGCGCCGCACGCCCGCCATGCCGGCTCCGATGCCGGCCCGGCGTCGGCCGCCGATGGCGGGCGGGTCATCGACGGCGAATACACCGTGCTCGACGAAACACCCGAACCCGGCCCCCCGAATGTGCGCCCCCAAGGAGAGCGATGATGGCTGACGAGACCGGCACCACACCCCCCACGTCGGCCGCCGCCGCAGGCGCAGGCAACGCGCAAGGGGCGCAGGAAACACGCCCGCAGCTCGGGATACAGACCCAATACGTGAAGGACCTCTCGTTCGAGAATCCGTCCGCGCTGGAGCGGCCGCCCGAGGCGGAGCGCTCGCCGCAGATCACGGTCAACGTGCAGGTCGAGGCGCGCCGGCTGAACGAGCAGACCTTCGAGGTCGTCCTGCAGATCACCGCGCACGCCAGCCACGAAGAGAAGCCGGTCTTCCTGGTGGAGCTGAGCTATGCCGGGGTCTTCAACTTCATCGACATCCCCGAGAACGCGATGGAGCCGGCGTTGCTGATCGAGTGCCCGCGGCTTCTCTTCCCCTTCGCGCGGCGTATTGTCGCCGACGTCACCCGCGACGGCGGCTTCCCGCCCCTCCTGCTCGCGCCGATCGACTTCCTCGCCCTCTATCGCAACCGCCAGCAGCAGGCGGCTCAGGCGCAGGCGTCCGATGCCGTCGGCGCCGAGGCCCGGCCGCCCGAGGTGGAGCCGAACTTCGTCGAGCCGGCCGAGATCGTGCCTTCGGTCGACGGCGGCGGCGGGGGAGATTAGCCCGCAGCTGTCACCGCGCCACTGCGGAGTTCGGGAAGAGGGTCAGGCGCCGCCCCCTGCTCAGAACATCATGTTGAATGTGAGGAAGAAGGTGCGCCCCCAGCCGGCTGCGCGCGGCCCGTCGGTAAAGGAGGGGTTCGCGGTGTTCGTGGAGAGCTTCGCGTCGGTGACGTTGTACACGCCCGCGGTTAACCGCGTGTCTTCGAGGCCAATCGGCGCTCTCCAGTCGAGCGTCAGGTCGTGGCCGATCCAGGATTTGAACCGTCCATCGCCCCGCTGGTTCTCGATCTCATCACGGTAGTTGACGGCCCAGAGGGCGGTGAGGTCGCCGCGCCCGGCCGAGGTCACGATGCGCACGGCGTTGCGCGGGAGCGGGTACGGCTGCTCGTCGCCTGCGATGCGCTCCTCGCTGCTGGCCACATAGCGCCAGAATCCGCGCAATGCGACGAAGCCCCAGTCGGTCTCCGCGCGGGCCCCGAACCGGGTGTTGACCCCCGAGATTTCGATCTCGACGATATTCGCGAAGTTGTCGTGGATGGTGATGTCTCCGGCCGCGCGCCCGATGCAGTTGCCGCCACCGCCCGGCGGGCACTCGGGGTAATTCAGCATCGCCCAGGTGGCATCGTGCTGCCCCGGCAGATCCGAGGTCGTGAGCCAGTACCAGTCGGCGACGAGGTAGAACGGCCCCCTGCGGGCCTCGGCGCCGATGGTGCGCCTCTCCGATCCAGACGGCTCGAGCTCGGGGTTGCCGCTCGTGCTGCGCGTCACTTGCCGGTAGTTCGACGTGTCGCATGTGCGCGGCGGCGGCCCGCTCTCCGGGACGCAACGGACGTAGGGGTGGTCTTGCGCAGCGGTGCTGTACAGGTGGTGCATCGAGGGCGCTTGGTCGCCCGTGCTCCACGAGCCGCGCAGCGTCACGATGTCGCTCGGACTGTATTCGGCCCCGAGGCGCCACGCACGCAGCCCGCCGACGTCGTCGTACTCGTCCGCCCGTGCCGCGGCTCTCACGTCCACGGCGTCGGCGAGGGGCAGGGACACCTCGGCGAAGGCCCCTGCCGCCTCGCGCTCGCCGGCGTAGCTGGTGCCGCCCGACCCGAGCACCCCGTTCACGTCGCGGGTCCGGCCGTCGCTCGCCCGGAACGCCAGCAGTCTGTGGGCCTCCACGTCGGCGAGTTCGACCCCCGCAGTCCATGCCGTGTCGCGCCCGCCGATGCCCGGACCGGCCCCCTCGAGCGCAAGACGCGCGCCCAGATACCTCCCGCCGAAGTCCTCCTCCTCGCGCAGGCTGCTCCTCTCGATCGCTCTCAGGTGGTCCGTCTCCATCGACAGTGGATCGGTCAGGTCGTACCTTCCTGCCTCGATCTCTTGCCCGATCGTTTCGGCGTCCACGAAGGTATCGCCTCTCACCGAGCCGTCGAGCCTCCAGGCGCTGATTTCGGCGTCGTAGCCCAGGTCTTCGGAAAGCCGGCCCTCGACGCTTGCCGAGAGGTCGTACTCCTCGGTGGTCGTCCTCCAGTCTCGGTTGCCATGGCCGATGAAGCGGTGCCCCACCGCGAAGATGTCGTCTCTCGTCGCCTCGAACGCCGGGTCGGCCTCGCGCGCCGATGCGTTGATTGCGTCGAGCAGGCTCTCGCTCGGGGCGATCGAGAAGACATCGATCGACGGTGCGTAGCGGAACGCCGAGCGTCCAAGCGTGGCGTTTGCGTCCACGTGAAGCTCGGCGCGCTCTCCAAGCGGGTGGTCGAGGCTCAGGATTGCATTACTCTGGTCGTAGCTCCCGCTGTCCCACCAGAAGTTGCCGTAAGCGAACCCGCAGCCTTTGTCGCCCGAGTCGATCCCCGACGGGTTGCTTAGCGGGCCGGTGTAGCCGTGCGCCGGGTCGCACGCGCCGAGCGCCACGGCTCTCAGCTCGCCCGCGCTTGTGTCGAAGATGTAGACGGTGTTGCCGCCGACGCTCACGTTCTTCGCCTCGGCGAAGCTCCCGCCCTCTGCCCACTCCGAGCGGCTGTGCTCGCGTGTACTGCCGACGATCTCCTCGCGGTCGAGGATATCGACGCCGAGGGTCATGTGTCCGCCGTCGCCAATCGCGCCGCCCCATACGACGCTGCCCTGGCGCGCGTCGCCGCCGTCGCGGCTCGGCAGCCGGGCGACGGTGCGCACGTCGAAGCCGTCCAGATCCTTCCTCAGCACAAGGTTGAATGCGCCACGTACCGCGGCGTGGCCGCCGATCGTCCCCAGGCTCTCGCCTCTCAGCACCTCGATGCGCTCGACCGCCGAAAGCGGGAGGGAGTCCAGATTGTGCGCGGTCGTTGCGTAGGGCCGCCCGTTCACCAGGATGAGCAGATCGCGCCCTCCGGTGAAGAAGTAGCGGATGATGCCCGTGTCGAGCATCTCGCCGAAGGTCTGGGCGCCAGAGCGCTCGATGAAGCTGCGGTCGTACTCGGTGATGATCTGCGGGCCGGGCGCGAGTGAGCCGGCATGAACTGCATTCGTCGCCAGCAAGACGAAAGCGGCGAGCGAAGCCAAAGACGCCAGAAGGGTCTTGAACGAAGCCGCTACGCGGAGTTAGCGGCGTAGAGTTCATTCATTTCCGAGGCGTCGCGGGTGCCGTTTGTTCTGTGCGTTCGCTTCCCGGTTGCGTCAGTGGCGCTCCGCCCGTCGGGTGGCGGATCCCCAGCAGCCTCCCGATCACCAGTGGTTAGCATCGACCCCTGCGACGGACCGTCGCCGGATCGGTCCGGCGGCGCGCCGTCGCGATCCAGGGAGATCGATAATGACCGGGACCGCGTGCGACACGAACACCGTCACCCCTCTTCGCCAGCGCATGGAGGAGCAGCTCCGCATCGCCAATCTGGCCGCGAGCACGTCCAAGGCCTACATCTGCGAGATCAAGAACCTGGCCAGGTACTACGACGCCTCGCCGGACGAGCTCGACGCCGAGCAGGTGCGCCAGTGGTACCTGGGGCGGATCGACAAGGGGCTCAGTCCGGGCACGACCAACGTCTCCTTCGCCGCGCTGAACTTCCTCTACATCGACACACTCGGCTGGCCTGACCATGTCGCCGGCCTGCGCTCCCGCAAGAAGCCCGGCAAGCTGCCGCGCTACATGTCGGAGCAGGAGGTCGAGCACCTCATCCTTGCGACACCCGACCTCCGCCACCGTGCTGCCATTGTCACCGGCTATGGCGGCGGGCTCCGCATCTCCGAGACCTTGGCCATCAAGGTCGGCGACATCCTGTCGGAGAAGAAGCTGCTGCACATCCCCTCCGGCAAAGGCGGCACCGAGAGAATGGCACCGTTGCCGGACATCGTCATCCACTACTTGCGCGTCTACTACAGGAACATCTGGCCGCGTCCGACGAGCTGGCTCTTCTACGGCGTCTCGCTCGACAGGCCCATCGCAACGGAGACCTTGCAGGCCGCCTTCAGGAGGGCGCGCGACATTGCCGAGCTCGACCGCAGCTACACCTTCCATTGCCTGCGCCATTCGGCGGCGACCCATCTCCTCGAGCGCGGCGGCGATATCGAGGTGATCCGGGACATGCTCGGCCATCGAAGCGCGAACACGACCCGTCACTACGCCCGCGTCACCGGCAAGATGTTCGAGGGCCTCGACCACCCGATCTCAGGCTTCGCAGCGTTGCGCAACTGACGGCGCGTGGAGGCCGAACGCGCGGGCGTGGCGGAGATCTTCCGCCGCGCCGGCGCCGCTTTCCGTGAGCGCCACAAAGGGCGCATCGACGCCGCCCGGCTCAAGGTCATGGGCGCCATCGAGGCGTGCCGCACCGCCGTGCTCGGCGGCCACATGTACGCCTGCGAGGGCTGCGGGCGCGAGCAATCGCGGTAGGGAAGCGGGTTGCCCCGCTCCCCCCGCGCAGATCCGGACGTGCCCGCTAAGGCATCCGGCTCCTCCCTCAGGTCGAACTGACGGCTAGTCGTTGATCCGGCCACGGGTGTCGGATTCTCAGCTTGGGCCAGTGTCGAGCTTTAAGTTTGTCGATGTCGGCCCATGTAAATCGGTCCTTTTGCGATCTGCGGCGTATAATGGCGAGCCACACCCGCTTTAGGCGGACGAGGAAGCGTTGTAAGTACCGGCTGCTGGTCGGGACGGCATAGTAGTTCAGCCATCCGTCCACCACTTTGCCCAGCCACCTGGCCGTATCCTCGATGTTGTCATGCATCCGCCTGCGTAGCACCTCTTTGATCCGCTTCAGGGTGCGGGCCATCCTCTTCGCCATCGGCCTGCGCCCCAGCATGAAGTACCCCCGTCTGGTCTTCGCGCAGTAGTGTGTGAAGCCCAGAAAATCGAAGGTCTCCGGTCTACCCTGCCCTCGGCCTTGGCGGCGCTCTATGGCGTGCCGCCCGAACTCGATGAGCCGGGTCTTGTCGGGATGCAGTTCCAGGTCGAAGCGTCCGAGCCGCTCCTTTACGGCCTCCAGAAAGCACTCCGCGTCCTGCTCGTGCTGAAAACCCACCACAGAGTCGTCGGCGTAGCGAACGATGATCGAGTCGCCGTTGACCTCGTGGCTGCGCCACTTCTTCTGGAACCAAAGATCGAGGACGTAGTGCAGATAAACGTTCGCCAAGATCGGCGAAATCACCGAACCCTGCGGAGTTCCCCGCAGGTCGTCACGCCACTCTCCAGCTTCCATGACGCCAGCGTTCAACCACTTGATAATCAGCCTGATAACCCGCCTGTCCCCTATCCGGTGCTCTAGAAACCGGACCAGCCAGTCCCTCGAAACCGTGTCGAAAAACTTGCGGATGTCACAGTCCACTATCCAGTTGATCTTGCGCCTTTCGATCCCGACCGCCAGCGCATCGAGCGCATTGTGCGCCCCACGCTCGGGTCGGAACCCGTAGCTAAACCCCAGAAACTCCGCCTCGTAGATCGGCGTCAGGATTATCTCCGCCACAGCCTTCTGGACGATCTTGTCCTCTATGGCCGCGACGCCGAGCGGTCGTGTGCCGCCATCCGGCTTCGGGATGTTCACCCGCCGTGATGGCGTCGCCCGGTACGCCCCCGAGTGCACTCGGTCGTGCAGGTCGGCGAGACGGCCTTCCAGCCCTTCCTTGTACATCCGCCACGTCAGGCCATCGACACCCGCCGCAGCGTCCTTCTTCAACTCGAAGAACGCCCAGCGCAGCGCAGCGACCGTGACGTGATGGAGGAGCGTCGTGAGACGCACCCCAGGTTCCCTTTGTACAAACTGCCGTATCCGGTCAGCCGCTTGTGACACGCTCTCCCGGTCCTGCGTCCGGCGCGTGCTTTGGCCTTCCAGATTCCCCTTGGGCTCGGCCCTTGGCTCCACCGGCTCCGCCGGGGCAGGTGCCCCATTGTTCGCCGGCTTCATCGCTGTCGGGTCGGAGGAGGCGCCCCGCGAGGCTAGCCTCCGTCCGCCGCTCAAACGGCCCGTACGGTTTTCCCGTAAGCCGCTTTCACAAAGGTGTCTCAACGAAGGTTCAAGGACGGAACCAGTGAGATCAGGCGAACAAGCCCGTATTCGTCGATCAGCTTGCGCTCCGGCAACTGTTTCCAGCCAGCGTTGCGCCAGCGCTTGCGACGATGCGACCAGAGCCGCCGCACGATCCAGCCGTCAAGCTGGTGGAAGAGCCCGCGGACGTGGGCCTTGCAATAGTATTGGCCCCATCCCCGAATGATCGGGTTGATCTCGTCAATCAGCTCCTGCGTGCTGACAGGAGCCTTGCGCCGGGTACGCTGGCGAATCTGGTCCTTGAAGTGCCGGATGGATTTCTCACGCGGAACCGCGTAGCGCGCTCCCCCGCGAACCCCGCTCTTGATCTTGGAGGACGACAGCCGGAGAGGCCGCTCGCCCTGCTTGATCTTGTAGCCGAGGAACTCAAACCCGTGCCTGACATGGACAATGCGGGTCTTCCCGGCGTTGAGGGACACACCCAGCTTTGCCAGAATCCGCCTGGCCGTCTCCAGTGCTGCGCGGGCTTCCCCGCGTGTGCGGCACGTGATCAGCCAATCATCGGCGTATCGCGTTAGTCGATAGCCGCGACGACGCATTTCCCAATCGAACGGGGTCAGCAAGATATTGCTGAGCAGCGGTGAAACGATGCCGCCCTGCGGAGTGCCCTGTTCGGTCGGCAGCCTCTTACCGTCGGCCACCACCCCGGCCGTGAGCATCTGCCTGAGCAGACCTAATACCCGGCCATCCGAGACTCGCTGGTTGACGAGTTCGAGGAGCTTTTCGTGGTCCACGGACCCGAAAAAGTCTTTCAAATCCGCATCGAGAACCCACTCGTTGCCCTCGTCCAGTTCCCTCCATATCTTGCGTAACGCTCCATGGGCAGACCTTCCTTGCCGGTACCCGTAGTTGGCATCGTCGAACACCGGCTCGAAGATCGGTTCCAGCCGGTTCAGCAGCGCCTGCTGGCACACCCGGTCGTAGATTGTCGGGATGCCGAGCGGGCGGAACTTCCCCGGCTGGCCCGCCTTGGGGATCAGGCATTGGAGAACCGGCTGCGGGTGATACTCACCGTCCCGCAACTCCCGGTGCGGGTGTAGGTCTGGCATGGCGATCGTAAGTCATTGATTTAGCGCGATTGGCGGGTGGCCGTAGGCAGCCAGAATCGGGTTTTCGTGACAATCGGCCGGTGCAGGGCCGGATTTTGTCACAACGGCGGCATCCAGCAGTGGTGGGTGGGAACGCTCCGCACCGCGAGATGCGGTAGGATGCCGCGCCGACAACCCAACATCAGACCCAACATCAGGAGCGTTCCCATGCCAGTGTCGCAGTCTCTCATCGCCTCGTCCATCGACCTTTTGGGCCTGCCTGCCGAAGTCGCCGAAGCGGTCGCCCAGGTGGTGGAGTTCTGTCGCGAACAGGCTGGGTCTGACCCGTCTGCCGAGACGTTCGAAACGGTTGAGACGGGGCTGCGGGACGCCATGAACGGCTTGGGTTGCAAGCTCCTTGGGGCCTTCGCCGAGAGCCGCGACGACGGTGCGAGCCGGATCGAGCGCGACGGACAGAGCTGGGTCCGGGTGGCGGCGACGCCGAAGACGATCATGACGACGCTCGGTCCCGTGACCTATCGGCGTGCGCGCTATCGCAGCGGCGCGAGCAGCACGTCGCTGGTGCCGGTGGACGAGAGCCTGGGCCTCATCGACGACTACCTGACGCGGCCGGCGGCGCAGCTCGGGCTGATGATGATGGGCCACTGTACGCCGCGTGAAGCGGAGGAGTTCTTCGCGAAAATGGGCGGAATGACGCCGTCGGTGAGCACGCTGCAGCGCCTGGCCCTGAGCATGCATGAGCACTGGGAGAGCGTCGCCCCGGAGACGCTGGCCAGCATCCGTGAAACCCAGGGCATACCGCCCGATGCGGTCACCGCGTCCGTCTCCCTTGACGGCGTCATGGTGGCGCTGCGGGCCGGCGAGGACGGCCGTGCCGAGGCGTGCTGGCGCGAGGCCTCTTGCGGCACGGTCTCCTTCCACGACGCCGAGGGCCAACGGCTGAAGACCCTCTATCTCGGCCGTATGCCCGAGAGCGGCAAGGCCGCGCTGAAAGCGCAACTTGCAAGCGAGGTCGCCCATATCCGCCGTGTGAGCCCGAAGATCAGGATCGGCGCCGTCGCCGACGGGGCCGCCGACAACTGGACCTTCCTCGAAAGCCTCTCGCCCGAGACCGAGGTCATCGACTTCTGGCACGCTTGCGAGCATCTCCGCGTGGCCTCTGACCATGCGGTGGCGCGCCACTGGTTCGAGAAGCACCGCGAAATCCTGCGCCACGACCCCCGCGGCGTCGACAAGGTGATCCGGGCACTGCGCTACCTCCTGGACAGGGCAAAGGGGGACCCGGCCGAGATCGAGCGCGAGCTGGCCTTCTTCCGAAAGCACCGCCATCGGATGCGCTACCACGCCCTGAAGGAAGAGGGCATCGCCATCGGCTCGGGTGTGGTCGAGGCGGCCTGCAAGACCCTCGTCGCGCAGCGCTTGAAACGCTCGGGCATGCGCTGGCGGATCGACGGCGGGCAGGCGGTTCTGACCTTCCGCGCCCTGATCAAATCCGGCCTCTTCGACCGGGCATGGGATGCGCTCATGGACGCCCGATCCGGACCAGCTAACGACAACATCAGCCCAACCGAAGTCCTGGCACTCGCTGCTTGACCAAAATGAACCAGCCCATATCCTTTAGCGCCATCACGACTGGCATATCGCCATACGAGAATCACACCCCCCGGTGCAGGCGATCGAGATTTGCATCCAGCGATGCCTCGAACGCCGCTAAATCCTCTCCGTCCACGCCACCGGCACCCCGGTTGCGCTTCACCTTTTCCCAGGCCACCTCAAGGTTCTTCCGCTTGTACACCTTGTCCACCAGTGAGTGGACCTTCCTGTCACCCGCCGGGTTGATCCAGTCGATGAGTCTCCTCGGGCCATGATGTCCGGGTCTTTCGCTCAAGGAACTTGTCCGCGTCATGGTCCTTACTCACTCATCGCTGTCTCTCGCCGACCACCTCTGCCAACCGCCTTCCCCGGCCCACACGGCCGCCGCTCGCGCGGTCACCCGGCTTTCGCCGGGCTTCAGGTACTATTCGGTTGTCCGATTGCTCGCCGCGCATCCTTTCCCATTTCGCCTTTCGGCTTATAGGGTCCGTTATCCCGGTGCCACCCGGGAACGCGGCGAGCCCTCCTGGGGTCACGTCCAGATCTTCCGTACCGTGCCGCTCGCAAACACCTTGGTGCGACGGGTGGGTAAGAACGCCTTCGCCGCCATAGTGCCGGCTCGACCTTGCCCCGTCTTTGGCCGACCGATTCATCATGGGGTGGCCCCCTCGATTACGGCCCGGTACTTCTCCGCAAGCCCTTCAGATTCCACCTCGCGGTGGACACCCTGCCTTCCGGTTGTCTTTCGACAGTGGACCAACTTAGCTCCTCCCTTGGCTGTCTCCGCCGTTTCCGGCTTCGTGCCCGTTTAGAGTTTCGCTTATCGGCTCACTCCGGCCAGTGAGGAATTACCCCCACTTTTGGATATGGCGCCCCTTACCCGAGCGCCAGTGGGACTTGAACCCACCTGATCTGGGCGCTGCCCAGCACACACTATGGCCGAGTCTGATTTCTCCATGTCGTTCATCTTCGGTTACGGACTCCTCCTTTCCTCAGCGTTCCCGCCACGACTCAGCGGGATGACATGGAGACCTCCCAGGTCCCGGTGCAGTGCGTACGTACGTGCGTGGGTTCTCTGACACCGCGGGATTCAGACCCCCCTCGCCATATCGGTGGGCCAGATGCGACCTTCGGCCAACGAAAGAGCCTCGGCATCCCGGATGATGTTTCTTTCGGTGCTCAATAGCCCCGCCCACACGCGCCCCTGTCAACGCTTGACCCTCGCCCTCGCGAGCGACGGCCCATGACTCGGGGTGGAAGTGGTGGCTCACCTTCTCCTTCCTGTTGGACTTTCACCAACTGCACTCGCACCAGTTCGCCTGGCGCACTCCGCTCTTCAACTCCTGCCGCAACCGCCACTGCCCCACCTGCCAGGGTCTCGCCGCCAACCTCTGGAGCGAGGAGCGCGCCGGGGACATCCTGCCGGTGCCCTACTTCCATGTGGTCTTCACCCTGCCCAAGGAGGTTGCCGCCATTGCCTTCTGCAACCGCAGGGTGGTGTTCGACATCCTCTTCCGGGCCGTCGCCGAGACCCTGCGCACCATCGCCGCCGATCCCCGCCACGGCGGCATGCGCATCGGCGGCACCGCGGTCCTCCATACCTGGGATCAGAAGCTCCGCTTCCACCCGCACCTGCACGTGGTCGTGCCCAACGCGGGCTTCGACGTAGACAGTGGCGAGTGGAAGACGGGGAGCACCACCTTCCTCGCCCCCGTCAAGGTCCTCGGCAGCCTGTTCCGCCGCCTCTTCCTCAAGGAGCTCGCCCGCGCCCACGGCCGGGGGGACCTGGAGTTCCACGGCACCCTCGCCCACCTCGCCAATCCCGGCGAGTTCCACGCCACGCTTGCCGCCGCCCGGGCCAGGGACTGGGTGGTCTACGCCAAGCGGCCCTTCCGCGGGCCTGAGCAGGTCTTCCGGTACCTCTCGCACTACACGCACAGGATCGCCATCTCCGACAGCCGCATCGTCTCCTTCGACGGCGAGACGGTCTCCTTCCGCCACCGAAAGCCCAAGGCGCCGGGGCAGAGAAAGCCGCGCTACGGCATCGCCACCGTGAGCGCCGACGAGTTCATCCGCCGCTTCCTGAGGCACGTCCTGCCGGACGGCATGCACCGCACTCGCTACTTCGGCATCCTCGCCAACGGCTGCCGCGCCAGCACGCTGGAGAGAGCACGCCAGGCTCTCGGCGCCCTCGGCTGCGCCGCCCCCGAGGGAAGCGTGGACGGCGCTCAGGCCGAGCCCGACGAAGAGCCCGAGATCGGCACCGCGCCCGTGGCCTGCCCCCACTGCGGCGGCGTCATGCGCCTCGTCCGCGAAATCCGCCGCCGCCATGAGCCCCGCTCGACGCGCGGCCCGCCGGCGCTGCCGCCGACCCACAGGGGGAAACCGTGAGACGCCCGCTCGCTTCGGCCCCGCGCAACGGCGCCAAAGCGCCGACGCACGACCGAACCTGTCTCCGCTTGAGCCGGGCTGACAGCCCTCGGCTCACACCCCGCTCAGTCCTCGCAGCGTGCGCCCGCATGCCTGCCGAAAGACCGGCGCGAGCGTCGATTTTATGCGCAACTCTGCTGCCGGTGGATGCCGCCTGACGCTGACATCAGCGCACTTTCCACATAGCTCAACTTCGCCTCTCGTGGCCCGCGGCTTCGTTCAAAAGGGTTGGGCAGGCTCTCGAGAGAGAGCCTGCCCAACCCTTAACCTTCTTCGGGCCTCTCATTCCGTTTCGGCCACGGCCCTTGCCGGATGGATTCACATGTGTCGCGTTCATACGGGTGCCCTCCCCTCGCCGCATAACGCCGAATCTTACGCGCGGCGCCCGGACGATGGCGCGAGCATAAGCGCAACAATCCCCTGATCGAAGATCGATTTTCTTATGTCACAAATAGATTATTCAAATGACGGCGAGGCCCGCTGGACCCGGCTCGCGGGGCGGCGTTTAGCGCCCGAAGTTGAAGTCGGTCTCTTCGCTGTCCTCGTACTCGGCGAGCAGCTCGTCCATCTCCGCGTACATCGCCTCTTCCTCTTCCTGCTTCTTGCGGCGCTTCTTCTCGACGAAGCCGACCGAGATGATCGAGATCTCGTAGAGCGCGATCAGCGGGATGCCGAGGCCGATCTGGCTGAACAGATCAGGCGGCGTGAGAATTGCCGCGGCAATGAACACGATGACGATGGCGTACTTGCGCTTGCGCTTGAGCCCGGCAGACGTGGCAAGGCCCGCGCGGCCCATCAGCGTCAGCATCACCGGAAGCTGGAAGGCGATGCCGAACGCGAAGATCAGCTTCATCACCAGCGAGAGGTACTCGCCAATTCTTGGCAGCAGCTCGAGGCCGAGGCGATCGTCGGTGCTTCCTTCCTGGAAGGAGATGAAGAAATTGAACGCCTGCGGGAAGATGAAGTAGTAAACCAGTGCGCCGCCCGAGAAGAACAGGATTGGCGTTATGAACAGGAAGGGCAGGACGGCCTTCTTCTCGTTCCGGTAGAGCCCCGGCGCCACGAACATCCAGAACTGCGTGGCGATCAGCGGGAAGGAGACGAAGAAGGCGCCCCAGAAAGCGATCTTCAGCTCGGTGAAGAACGCCTCCAGCAGGTGGGTGTAGATCAGGTTGGTATCGTACCCTCCCTCGGCCAGCACGTCGCGCAACGGCTCGACCAGGAAGGCGAAAATGTCCGAGGCCACGTACCAGCAGCCGAGAAACGCGATGACGAGCCCGATCGCCGCGAAGGCGAGACGACGCCTCAGCTCGATCAGATGGTCGATCAGCGGCGCGCGCGATTGTTCGATACTGTCGACCACGGGCTAACCGCCATCCGGGGCAGCGCCCCGTCTCGTCCGGTGAAGGGAATGCCGCTCGCTCGCCCTCGATTCGGGCCTGTGCGGCGTTGACACGTCAAGCAGGAGCCGCTGCAACATCCGGCTATTCTGCCGTGCGCCTAGGCGCTCGCGCCGCGCCCGGGTGGGCCGTCCGCGCCGTTGCCTGGAGTCTCCGCAGCGGGCGCCGTCGCTTCCGCCTGCGCGGAGGCGGTCTCGCTTTCTATCTCAGCTGCGGCAGCGTTCTCGGCCTGGCCGCCGTCGGCGTCGGCCGCCTGACCGCTCGGTGGCTCTCCGCCATTCGCCTTTGCGGCCGCAGCCTTGTCGGGCGCCATGGCATCCTCGCTGAACATCTTGTTCACCGATTCCGTGCCCTCGTTGACATCGCGCTGCATCGCGTCCGCACCCTCAGCCACATCCCGCCGCGCCGTGGCGAGCTCGCGGTTGGCTTCGTCGATTTCCTTCTTGACCGCGTCGATCTCGGTCGCGTCCGCGGCCTCCTCGATGGTCCTCTGGAAGTCGCGGGCATAGCCGCGCGCCTTGCCCATCCACTGGCCTGCGGTCTTGACGATGCGCGGCAGGTCCTTCGGCCCGACGACGATCAGGGCGATCAGCATCAGGATGATGATCTCTTGCCAACCGATGTCGAGCATTGCTTCGCCCGCTACAGGAGCGGGTGATCTCCCTGTTTCTGTTCAGCCGCTCGGCGTTTAGCGTCTAGCTCTTGGCGGCTTCGTCCTTCTTGACGGCGCTGGCTTCGATGGTTGCGGCATCGCCCTCGATCACCTTGGGCTCCTGCGGAGCCTCAGCGGACGCGGCCGCGCTCTGTGCCGGCGGCGGAGGCGCTTCGCCCTCCCGCATGCCGGTCTTGAAGCTCTTGATGCCCTTGGCGAAGTCTCCCATCAGGCGCGGCAGCTTGCCGGCGCCGAACAGCAGCACGATCACCAGGACGATCAGAAGGATTTGCCAGATCGAGATACCCATGACACGGCTCCAGTCTCACCACGGCGGGGGCGGCGCGACGCCCGGTCGCGGGCGCATCAACCGCCACACGTTACCGGTCCCGCAGCCTTGTCGCCTACAGGTCCTGTGTCGCAGGGAACACAAAAGTGCGGCGTGGGTCAAGCCGAATGCGGACGACATCATCGACGCTTGGCGCGCCGTCGTCGGCGACGTTGAGCGTCAGCGGCGCCGCGTGGCCGTCGATCGCGAGCTTCAAATGGCTGGTTGAGCCCATCGGCCGGCTGTCCAGAACACGGGCGGAAGGCAGCCCGTTGGCGTCGTCCGCCGTGCCATTCACCAGCTCCACGGCCTCGGGCCTGACGTAGACCCGCACCTTGCAACCCTCGCCGCAGCCGGTGGGCGCGCGTCCGATCGGCGTCTCCACCGCGCGGTCCTTAACCCAGCCGTCGAAAGCCGGGAGCGCGCCGAAGAAGCGCGCGACGAACGGGCTCGCCGGCTTGCGGCAGAGCCGGTCCGGGCTGCCCACCTGGACCAGCACCCCGTCCCGCATCAGGGCGATCTGGTCTGCCATCTGCAGCGCTTCGTCCGCATCGTGGGTGACCAGCACGATCGGCACCCCGGCCTCGTGGAGGAAGCGCAAGGTGTCGTCGCGGACCTGTTCCCGCAGGCGCTCGTCCAGGCCGGAGAACGGCTCGTCCAGCAGCATCGCGCGGGGCGCGGGCGCGAGCGCACGGGCGAGCGCCACGCGCTGCTGTTCCCCGCCGGAGAGCTCGTGCGGGTAGGCGTTGGCGAGGTCCGCGAGCCCGAGCCGCTCCAGCATCGCGAACGCCACGCGCCGGCGCTCCGCCCTTGGCGTGGCCGTCAGCCCGAAGCCCACGTTGTCGATGGCGCGCACGTGCGGGAACAGCGCGTAGTCCTGGAACATCAGGCCGATGCGGCGCTTCTCCGGTGCGACGAAGCGGTGCGGGCCGGCGACCTCTTCGCCGTCGATGAAGACCTGGCCCGCGCTCTGGCGCTCGAGGCCTGCGGCGATCCTGAGCAGGGTGGTCTTGCCGCAGCCCGACGGGCCCAGCAGGCACATGATCTCGCCGGGTCCAACCACCAGATCGACGCCCCGGACCACCGGTGCCGCATCGTAGGCGTGGTGGATGCCCTCGAGCACCAGCCACCTCGACGCGCCCTCGCCCGGTGCGTGTGCCTCCCCGTCGACCGCCATGGATCGAACCACGCGATGCAATTGCAAGTCATTGTCTGAATAACGCGCCGATCGCCCGGTGTCCATCCCCTGTCGCTGCCGGCCGGGGCCTCGGCTTGAAGGGCCCCACAAGTCCGACTACGGTGCCGCCCCGAGAATGCGGCAGAGGGGGGTAACGATGGAGCTGCAACGGGAAGCGTTGATCGACGTGGCCATGGGCTACCAGCCCGCCGACACTGTCATCACGGGCGGCCGCGTGGTCAACGTCCACACCGGCACGATCAAGGCCGAAGGGATCGCCATCAAGGGTGAGCGGATCGCCGCTGTCGGCGACGTTGCCTACGCCGTCGGCGACGACACCGAGGTCATCGATGCCGAGGGCCGCTTCCTGGTGCCGGGACTGATCGACCCCCATTGCCATCAGTGGCACACCTACGCCAACTCCACCGTCTTCGCCGCCTGCCGGCTGCTGCACGGCTCGACCACCATCGTGGACGGCTTCTATGGCCACGCCATCGTCAACGGCATGCGCGCCTCGCGCTTCTTCCTCGACGAGCTGCTGGCGACGCCGGTCAAGCCGATCTTCGTCACCCCCACCATGTGCTACACCCAGAACCGCGGCATCGGCTTCCCCGCCTCGCCCAACGCGCCAAGCATCGAGGACCTGCGCGACTCGCTCACCTGGCCCGAGACCAAGGGCATCGAGGAGATCAGCCCCGAGCTGATGCTCTATCAGAACCAGCGCGACCGGGCGCTGCTCAGCCTCATGGAAGAGGCGCTCGACCTGGGCAAGGTGATCCAGGGCCACTCGGCGGGCATGACCGACGAGAAGATCACCAACGCCTGGGTCGCCTCGGGGATCATGCACAACCACGAGATCGTCAATGCCTCGGAGACCCGCCGCCAGGCCGAGCTCGGCATCTGGATCGTGATCCGAGAAGGCAGCGCCTGCAAGGACATAGAGGCGTGTCTTCCGGTGATTACCGAGGAGGGATACCACGCCCGCGCCTACCAGCTCTGCACCGACGTGATCACGCCCGACTGGATGCTGGAGCGCGGCCAGATGGACAACGCCATCCGCGTCGCCGTGCAGAATGGCCTGGATCCGATGACCGCGATTCAGATGTCCACGATCCAGCCGGCGGAGTTCTACCGGGTGAACCACGACATGGGCATGATAGCGGCGGGCCGCTTCGCCGACATCGTGTTCGTCGACACTCTCGAGGGCTTCGAGATCGACCGGGTGATGGCCAACGGCAAGGTCTGGGTCGAAGGCGGCAAGCTCGTCGCCTCGCTAGAGAACCCGGACTACCCCGACTGGCTCTACGGCACCATGAACATCGACCGCGTGCTCGAGCCCAGAGACTTTCGCATCAAGGCACCGGCCGGTGGCGGCGATACCGTGAGGGTCCAGTGCATCAACACGCGGGACGGCTCCCTGGAGACGCCAGGGTCGGTCGAAACGCTCCCCGTCGTCGATGGCTTCGTGCAGGCGGACCCGGAGAACGGCATCAACAAGATCTGCATGATCGACCGGATCATGGGCACCGGCGAGGTGGGCGTCGCCTTCGTCAAGGGGTTTGGGATCAAGGAAGGCTGCATCGGCACCACCGCCAACGTCTTCAACCAGAACATCGTGCTGGTCAGCGCCTCGGACGACGACATGGCCGCAGCCGCCAACGAGACCATCAAGATGGACGGCGGCTTCATCGCGCTCCGCAACGGCGAGGTCGAAGCCTCGCTGCCGACGCCGCTCAACGGCCTCGCCTCAGACCTCCCATTCGACGAGCTTTTCGAGCGTCAATACAAGCTGATAGACGCCTGGCGTGACATGGGGTGCGAACTGGAAACGCCGCAGATGAACCTCGAATTCGTCTCGCTCGTCACCATCCCCTACTACCGCATCAGCACCAAGGGCCTCGCCTACATGACCCAGGACCGCTTCGAGCTCGCCGAGCTCTTCGTCGACGAGGCGGCCTGAGGCGGCTGTGGCGCCCGGTACGGCGACGCGGGAGGGAGCCGCGCAGGACGGCGCTGACGGCGCGCTCCGGCTCGGCGTGGTCGGCGCGGGCCACTTCGGGCGCTACCACGCCGAGAAGGCGGCGGCCATCGACGGCGCCCGCCTGGTCGCGGTCGCGGATATCGACGCTGACCGTGCCGCTGCCGTCGCCAGCCCGCTCGGCGCCGATGCCGTGGCCGACCACCACGCGCTGATCGGCAATATCGACGCCGCCTCGGTCGCCGTGCCGGCAGCCGCCCACTACGCGGTGGTAAAGGACTTCCTCGACGCCGGCATTCACGTGCTGGTGGAGAAGCCCTTCACTGAGAGCGTGGCGACCGCCCGGGAGCTCACGGCGCTGGCCGAGGCCGGGGGGCTGGTGCTGCAGGTCGGGCTGATCGAGCGCTTCTCCGACGCCTTCCAGGCCATCGCCCCGCGCATCGCCCGCCCGCTCTATATCGAATCGGTCCGGGTCAGCCCCTTCCCGCAGCGGAACACCGACGTGAGCGTGGTCCTCGACGTGATGATCCACGACATCGACATCATCCTGGCGCTGGTGGACGCGCCGGTGACCGAGATCGATGCCGTGGGCACGCCGGTGTTCTCCGCCAGCGAGGACATCGCCAACGCCCGGCTCAAGTTCGCCAACGGCTGCGTCGCCAACGTCACCGCGAGCCGGGTCAGCCTCAAGACCGAGCGCACGCTCCGCATCTTTCAGCCCGACACGTACATCAAGGTCGACCACGGCGCGCGCAGCGTCAGGATCGCGCGCAAGAAGGAGGGCGATGCGCCGCCAAGCATGGAGAGCGTGGCGATGGAGCGCATGGACTTCGAGCAGGGCGACGCACTCATGCGCGAGGTCGAGTCTTTCGTCCACACTGTGCGGACCGGCGGCGTGCCGGCAGTGACGGGCGCCGACGGCGTCCGCTCGCTCGAGGTCGCCCACCGCATCAGCGCCAGCATGAGCGCGAACCGGGCGAAGCTGGACCTGCCCTGACGAGCCGCCGTCCCGCGTGCCCCGCACGTTTGCCTCCGCGCGCGGTCTTGTGCTTCGATGCGCGCCGCCTTCTGTCACAAACAAACGACCGTTAGGGGATCACGTGGAGTTCTGGCTTGGCCTATACGGGATGCAGAGCCCGCGCGTTCATCCGCGCTCGTGGGCCGGGCTCTACGACGAGGTCGTCGAGCACGCGGTCTTCGCCGAGGAGGTCGGCTTCGACAGCTTCTGGCTGACCGAGCATCACTTCTGGTACGACGGCTACTGTCCCAACCTGCTGCCCGTGCTGGCCGCCATCGCGCGCCGCACGTCGCGCATCGGCATCGGCACCGGCTGCTCGCTGCTCGGCCTGCACGACCCCCTGCGCGATGCCGAGGACAAAGCCTCCCTCGACGTGCTCTCCAACGGCCGCCTCCTGCTCGGCCTCGCACCGGGCTACCGGCCGGAGGAGTTCGAGGGCCTCGACATCGAGAAGAAGACCAGGGGAAAGCGCTTCTACGAGGCCGTCGAAGTGATGAAGAAGGCCTGGACCGGCGAGACCTTCTCCCACCACGGCGAGTTCTTCCACTACGACGACCTGCGCCTCGATCCCGCGCCCCTTCAGCGGCCGCACCCGCCGATCTGGGTCGGCGCCAACCGGACCAAGCTGCAGGCCACCAACATCGGCAAGGCCGGACTGGGCTTCTGGGAAGGCCCGTCCATGAGCATCGATCTCTTCGAGAGGAACGCGGGGATCTACAAGGAGGCCGCGCGCGCCGCCGGCCACCCCGAGAGCGCCATCAAGTGCGGCCTCTTCCGCGATGTCTGCATCGCCGAGACCCAGGAAGAGGCGCTCCGCATCATGGATGAAGACCTGCTGCCGATGTACGAGGAGCAGTACGTGGCCTACGGCTACGTGCCCGAGGCCACCGGCAGCCGCCGCGAGATGCTGGCGCACCCGGTGTTCCGGGAGATCATCGAGGCGTCGTTTGTCGGCACGCCGGACCAGATCATCCGCAAGATCGAGACTTACCGCGAGACGGTCCACTTCGACCACTTCATGCCGCGCATCATGCACATCAGCCAGAAGAAGGAGCGCCTCTTCAGGCAGATGGAGCTCTTCGCCGAGCACGTGATCCCGCACTTCAGGGGCGCGTCATGAGGTCGGGGCTCTACTACGGTTGGGAGCTGACCGGCGGCGGAAGCCGCGCCGCGGCGGACCTCTACGGCGAGATAATGGAGCAGATCGAGCTTGCCGATCACCTCGGCTTCGACTCGGCGCTGATCGGCGAGAGCCATTTCGAGGACGGCGCCCTCACCGGCTCTGTCGTTGACCTGCTGGGCGCGCTGGCGGGCTCCACCCGCTTCATCCGCTTGGGCTCGGCGGGCAAGGCGCTGGCGTTGCAGCACCCGGCGCGCGCGGCAGAGGACTTCGCGGTCATCGACCTGCTGTCCAACGGCCGCGCCATCCTGGGCGCCGGCATCGGCGATAGCGAGGCCGCGTTCGCCGCCTTTGGTGTGCCCTTCGAGGAACGCCGCGCGCGCTTCGAGGAGGCCCTGGACTTCATCGCCAAGGCGTGGACCTCCGACGCGTTCTCCTACGGCGGGCGCTTCACCCGCTTCCCGCGCAAGACGCCGGAGAACGCCGAGCAACCCTTCACCCACGAGCCTTACGAAAAGCCCTTCAAGCTGCAGTGGCAGCGGGCCGGGCTGGAGCCGAAATATCTCGCGGTGACGCCCCGGCCGGTGCAGATCCCCCACCCGCCGATCTGGGTCGAGGCGGGGGACGGTGAGGACGTGGCGCTGGCCGCGCAGAACGGCTACGCCATCCTGCCGGCGCCGACGGCGAGCGATGCGGAGGTAATCGCCCTCTACCGCACCTATGGCGAACGCATGGCCGGCTCCGGCCGCAGCCTCGCGGAGGTCGAGCGCCCGGTCATTCGCGAGGTGTTCTGCGCAGAGTCCCGCGATGAGGCCATCGCGATCGCCGGCGAGCCGTTGCGGGCGATCTACGCCCGCCATGCCGAAGCCGGCGCCCTCGGCGACGCGGAGGCGTCGCTTGACCGACTGATGCAGGAGCGCTTCGTCCTCGGCGACCCCGACCAGGTGTTCGAGCGCTTCAAGACCCTGCAGCAGGAGGCCGGCATCAACCACGTGATCTGCCGCTTCCGCGTGCCCGGCATCGAGCACGAGGCCGTGGTGCGCTCGCTCAGGCTCTATGCCGGCGAGGTCATCACCCGGCTCCGCTCCTGAGCGACCAACCCCCGACGAGTGCGCCCATGAACGAGAAGCAGCTCGACACCAAGCTCCTGCCCTACCCCCTGCCGCCCTGGAAGCATCGCTTCCGCACCCTCAGCATCTTCTGCGAGGTGGACGAGGCGGCCCTTGCCCCGCGCGTGCCAGCGCCGCTGGAGCTTGCCACCAACGTCGTGCAGATCACGGTCATGCACTTCGAGAGCACGGTGCCGACGCGCCCCTACTACGACAGCGCCGTCATCGCGCAGGTGCGCTACGGCGGCGAGATCGGTGGGCATTGGGTGCACGCCTTCACCAGCACCGATCAGGTCTGCTCCGGCACCCGCGAGCTCTGGGGCTTCCGCATGAAGCTCGCGGCCATGGAGCTTCACGTCGATACAAACCGGATTTGGGGCTTTACCGAGCGCCTGGGCCGGCGCGTGATCGAGATCGACATGCGGCCCACCGGCCAGGAATTCGAGCCCCTCAAGACCTTCCCCCGCCTCTTCGTGAAGGCACTGCCGGAGGCGGACCGGCCGGACGCGGTGAAGCGGCAGATCGTACAGCTCCCGGCCGAGACCGAGATCACCGAGACCGTCTGGGGCGAAGGCACGGTGCGCTTCGAGCCGAGCGACGACGACCCCACCCACCTGCTGAAGCCGACGCGTATCCTCGGCGCGAGCCTCGTCTCCGGCAACCAGGTCCTGCCCTGGGGCGTGGTGCTCTCCGGGTAGGCGTCGTGTCGCGCGAGCGTCATAGATTGCGCGGCGCTCTCCATGACCGTCGTGACGAATCCGGATCGGGCGTTATTGCACAGTGTTCATTCGCAGGGTCGCCAGCACCGGGTGATGATCGGTGTGGAGAAAGCCGAGATCCAACGTCTCGACTCGCTCGACGACCACGTTGGGCGAAACCAGAAATCCGTCGATGACGGTCACGTAGTTGACCCCCGATTCATAGGGCCGATGCAGCGTGCGAACGCTGGGCACGGACGGATCGAGGCCGAATGTCCATCCCTCGGGAACGGCCTCGTGGGGAAAGTCGTGAATCCACCAGAGAAACTTCTCCTCCGTTCCATGAGGAAACGCCGTATCGACCAGTCGCAAGTTCCAGTCGCCGCCGATCACCACATGCGCGCCGCTTCGATACGCGGCCTGTGCCAACTCCAGCAGCGCCGAGACCTGCCTTGATCTGACCTGTCCGCCGTCGTCGAACGCGGCAAGGTGGATGTTCATGATGACCCACTCGCGGCCGTCCTCGACCGGAATTCGGGTCACGAGAGCACCGTATTGCTTCTTGAGGATTCCGAGGCGAAAGCCTGGCTCTTGCGGCAGAGGTTGCGCTGTGCACTCTGCGCCGGCGACGCAAGCGAGCGTCATCAATCCGTTGGAAAGATTGAAGGGCGGCGGCACCATCGTCGTTGAAAAATCTTTCCAAAAGGCAACGCGGTAGCGGTTCAACGCCCTTAGTACACCCGCTTTGACATCGACTCCTCGGGTCATGAAACTTGCCGCCGCCATCTCCTGCAGGAGCACGAGATCGGCATCCAGCCTCCCCAATGTCTCGCCGATGGCGTCAACCGCGCTGGTTATGCTGCGGCGGCCGAGGGCGCGCACGTTCTGACCGCCATCCGCGACAAAGTCCGCACCTGCCCCCAGTGATCCGTAGCCGATGTTCCAAGTAACGATCTGCAACGCGGCGCCGGCTGCGCCTGCCTGGTCCGGCCCGCTGAAGGGGATGCCGCCGTAGCGCGGAGACTTAAGGCGATTGGCAAAGAACACGACGCCGGCCGCGACAACCAGCGCGAGCAGGACCGCCACGGCTGCGATCACTGCTTTGATCGTCCCATCAGATGGCGCACCCAGGAGGCCGCCTGCTGGGCAACACCCACCAGGATGACAAGAAACACCGCTTCGGAAAGCAGCGCCCTGATGAACCCGCTGAGCCCACCTGCCGCGTTCACTTCCGTGTAGATCTCCGAATACCGCAGATAATGGCGGAAATCGGTGGCGGACCACGACTCCAGGTACGAGAGCGAGCTTGCTAGGCCGCGCGAGGCGACCGTCGCGTGCAGGAAATAGCTACCAAGTGAGATCGCCAGGAGGACGATCACCGCGATCAATGAGACGGTCGAGCCCAGCCGACGCGCACGGTTGCGATACGCGGCCGAGATGGGCGTCACAGAAACCAGCAGGCTCATCAACATAACATAGAGAAACAGGAAGGCGATCGGCTCGACCTGGAGGAGCACGTCGTTCAGCAGTTCTCGAAATGACAGATAGGCCCGCTCGACCTCGATGATGGCGTTCAGGTTAAACACGGCGGGCTGGATCGCCAGGAGCGTGTCGGCCTGAGCAACCAAGTGCCGGGAGGCGGACGCATTGCTCTGCCAGTCATGCCAGAATTGGAGAGCGGCTTTGGCAAGCGCCAGACCGCCAAGGCCAAAGACCACACAGGAATAGAGATCGTAGACGCGATACGCCCTCCGCAACTTCTGACGAAGCTGCTTGTCAAGCTCGGCTTTCGCTTCGGGCGACTGATCGCTGCCGCCGATGGCCTCGATTTCGCTCTTGTCTGCGCCGGCTTCAATCTCGCCTTGCGAGTGGAAGACGGCGCCAGCATAGACGCAGCCGAACCAGAGGAAGACTAAGGCCAGCTCCGGGCCTTCCGAGTGGTACAGGCTCGCGTCCGGGCAAGAGACCATCACAATGACGACTCCGGCGACCACCATGGCGAGAACCACGAGCTCGCCAACTGCGCCGCTGAATTGCAGTGGCAATGGGTCGCCGCCGAAGCGGATTGAGTGGCGTTCCCACCACAGATTGCCGCCGTACAAGTAGCCGCCCACCAGAGCGAGGACCGCCACGCCGGAAAGCCCGAGAGTGGGGACTAGCTCGTCCCAAATTGGAACGGAGAACACGAGACGTATCGCTGTCGAAGCGGGGGAGCCCGTCGGCGCGGCGGATTCAGGCCGCGGCGCGCGCCGACTCCACGGCCTGGCGGATCGAGAGGGCGACCTTGTCCACGATCTCGTCGAGCTCGTCCCGCGTCGCCGTGTAGGCCGGGGTGACGAGAGCGTAATCGCCGCGCTTACTGTCGATGATGGCGCCGCCCTGGTAGCTCAGCATGCCGTTCTCCAGCGCGGCGTCGCGATAGCGCTTCCACACCTGGAGCGCGGGATCGAACGGCTCCTTGGTGTCGCGGTCCTTGACCAGCTCGATCCCCCACATGAGGCCGCAGCCCCGGATATCGCCGACCGCGTCGTCCTGGCCCAGCGCCCGGTCCAGCCGCTCCTTGAGGTAGATGCCGTCGCTCGCGACCTTCTCCACCAGCCCGTCGCGCTCGATGATGCCCAGCACCGCGCGCCCGGCCGCGCAGGCGGCGGTGTGGCCGGAATAGGTGCGGGCCGCTTCGAGATTGCCGTAGGCGCGGTCGATCGTCTCGCGCACCTGGCGCGAGAGCACGCAGGCGCTGAGCGGCATGTAGCCGCCCGAGAGCCCCTTTGCGATGGTCATGATGTCGGGGTTCACATCGTCATGCTCCAGCGCCCGCCATTTGCCGGAGCGCCCCACGCCGCAAAAAATCTCGTCCGCGATCATGAGCACGCCGTGCTCGTCGCAGACCGCGCGCATGGCCTGGGCGTAGCCGGCGGGCGGCGGCAGGATGCCGCCGGTGCCGCCGCCGATGGGCTCGAAGATGAAGGCCGCGACCCGACCGGGGCCTACGCGCCGGATCTCGGCATCGAGCTCGTCCGCATAGTGCTGCGCGAGGTCCTCGGGCGCGACGCCCTCCGGCGGCCGATAAAGCATCGGCGCGGAGACGTGGGTCGCGCGGCCGAGCTCGCTCTCGTAGAGGCTCCGCCGCCAGAGGTGATGGCCGACGTCGAGCACACCGAGCGTCGCCCCGTGCCAGGAGAGCTTGCGGCCGATGAAGCGGGTCCGCTCGGGCTCGCCATTCGCGAGGTGATACTGTAGCGCGGCCTTCAGCGCGTGCTCGTTGGCCTCGGACCCGCTCGACGAGTAGAACACGCCGCCGAAACGATCGGCGCCGGCGGCCGTCACGACCTTCTCGGAGAGCTCCTCCACCACATCCGTCGTGAAGGTCATGCTGAAGCCGTAGGCCATCCGGTCGAACTGGTCCTTGATCGCCGCCGTCACTTCCGGGTGGCCGTGACCGAGGGAGAACAGCCCCGGCCCGCCGGTGCTGTCGATGTAGCGCTTGCCGTCCTCGCCGTAGACGTAGACGCCTTCGGCACGAACCGCCTTGGGCAAGGGCGCGCCATCGACGCTCTGGCTGATCCAGTAGGACATGGGGGCTCTCCGCGGGTTGGACGCCGAGTTTACGGCTCCGTCAACGTATACACTCCCCACGGCGCGGCGCTATAGTTTCCACGACCAAATCCCAGGGGAGGTTCACATGGGTACGGACAGAGAGACTCTCTACAAGCAATCGATGCAGCACGCGCGTGACATGCGGGCGAAGATCACGCGCCGGCAGATGCTCCAGATCTCGGCAGCCATGGCTGCGGCCGCAGGCGTCGGCGTCGCGCCGAAGTGGGCGCGCTCGTCAGACACCAACGGGCCCGGCTGGTACACCGACGACAGCCTCGAGGGCGACGTGGTGGCCTACACCTTCGCGGGCCAGCGCTGGGGCCTGCCGCTCGAAGCCGTGGTCGGGACCTTCAAGGAGCGCTTCCCCAACGTCAATGTGAAGATCATCGCGGAGCCGGTGGGCGAGGCCTACACCAAGATGCAGGTCTACGCGGCGTCCAAGTCGGACTCCTACAACTGCGCCATCAACGACCACAACGTGATGTCGTCGATCGGCACCATCGGCACGCCGCTCAACCTCGACGAGTGGCTCGCCGAGGACCAGGGCTGGCTGGACGACTACCACGCCGATGTCCCGGCCAACGTCACCGTGGGCTACAACTTCCCGCAGACGCCGGAGGGCCACCACGCCTCCATCGCCTTCGATAGCAACACGAAGCTGATGTACTACCGCCAGGACAAGTTCGACGAAGCGGGCATCACTTCGGTCCCGACGACCTGGGAAGAGACCATCGAGGTCTGCAAGGCTCTGCACGATCCTGACAACGACATCTACGGCTTCGTCACCACCGGGCGCCGCGGCCTCTTCGCCGGCCTCGAGCTCTACCAGATGATCCGCTCCTACGGCGGCGTCTGGTTCGACGAGAACTGGGAGCCGCAGTTCAACACCGAGATCGGTCACAAGGCGTTCTCCATGCTGCTCAAGCTGATGGAATATCGCCACCCGATCACGATGAACGCGACGGACGAGGAGGCGAACTCGGTGCTCGCCAAGGGCTCCGCCGTGTTCGCGCCGATGGAGTGGGGCACCTCGGTGCTGCAGGATCCCAACTTCACGGATCACCACGCGAACTTCCGCTCGGATGTCGTACCCGGCGGCGAGACCGAGATCAGCAAGCAGGAACCGCTGATGGGCGGCTTCGGCTTCTACGTCAACAGCTTCGGCGACGACCAGCGGGCCGCGTTCGAGTGGGTCAAGCACATGAGCTCGGGCGACTACGTCGACACCCGCATTGGCGAGGACTTCGTCAACGCGGCCGGGCAGCCGGCGCGGACTTCGCTGCTCAACAAGTACGCGGAGAAGCAGCCCTACTTCGACGCGCTTGCGAGGTCCATCCCGATCTGCACGCCGGGCTTTGTCTGGGTGCCGCCGACCTTCACGCTCGCCGACACGCTCGGCAACGACGTCGCCGCGGTGATCGCGGGCGAAAAGGGCATGGAAGAGGCGCTCGTGGACATCGACGAGGCGCAGCGCCAGATCATGGCGGATAACGGCTACTACGACTAAGCGTTCTCTGCATGGCTGTACCAGGGCTGGCGGGCTCCTCCGGGGGGCGCCGCCAGCCCTTTCTTCACCTGAGCGAGAATCGGATCGCTTACCTTCTCGTCCTTCCGACTCTCCTCATCCTGATCGGGCTCGCGGTCTATCCCCTGGGGTGGACCGTGGCGACGGCGTTCCGCAGCGACAACCTGTTCAACCCGCTGGCGGCGCGCTGGGTCGGCCCGCGCAATTTCGAATTCCTCTTCTTCAACGACGACACGTTCTGGAAGACGCTCCGGCTCGCCGGCATCTGGTGCGCCATCACGGTGCCGGTTCAACTGATCCTGGGCCTGTTCCTGGCCATGCTGCTGGACACCACCATGCGCGGCATCGGCATTCTGAGAACCCTCATCGTGATCCCGGTGTTCATCACGCCGGTCGCGCTCGGGCTCTCTTGGCGCGCGATGTTCGAGCCCATCGGCGGCCTGCTCAACTATCTGCTCCAGGGCGTGGGCCTCGAGAAGAGCCTGTGGCACACCCACCCGGATACGGCGCTGCTCTCGGTGATGATCGTCGACATCTGGCAGTGGACGCCCTTCGTCACGCTCATCCTGCTCGCCGGCATGCAGGGGATATCTCCGGAGGTGGTCGAGGCCGCGCGGCTTGACCGGGTGCGCGGCCTCACCTATCTGCGCCGCATCGTGCTGCCGCTGATCTGGCCCGTGGTGACGGTGGTGCTGCTGTTGAGGCTGGTGGATGAGATCCGCATCTTCGACGTGATCCTCATCATCACGCGGGGCGGGCCCGGCTCGTCCACGCTGCTCGCCAGCATGAACATCTATTCCATCTTCCACGCCGGCCGGCTCGGCGTCATGGCGGCCTACGGCGTGCTCATGGTGATCGCCATCAACATCGTGGTGATCAGCTTCCTCCGCGTCCTGCATCGGCAGGAGAAGGCGACGCGGCAGAAGGTGAGCGTCTGATGCGCACGCCGCTCAGACGATTCCTGGATGTCGGCGCGGTGGTCGTGGTCGCGGTCTACCTCGCGCCGCTCTACTGGATCGCGATGACCTCGGTGAAGCCGACGAACGTGATCAACGCCCCGAAGCCGCAGTTCGCCTTCGACCCAACGCTTGAGCACTACCACACGACCTTCGAGCGCTTCGATTTCGCCCAGGCCATCCTCAACAGCGCGATCATCGTCATCGTCTCCACCATCATCACGATGTTCCTGGCGCTGATCTCGGCCTACGCGTTGGCGCGGATGAAGATGCGGGGCGCCGACGGCATGTCGCTTTTGATCCTCTCGCTCCGCTTCATGCCGGGCGTAGTGATCGCGCTGCCCTACTTCCTGATGGCGCAGTGGACCGGGCTCACCGACAGCCACCTCGGCATGATCATCGTCTACGTGGCCTACGGCCTGCCGTTCGCGGTGTGGCTGCTGCGCGGCTTCCTGCTCGACCTGCCGCGCGAGGTCGAGGAGGCGGCGCGGCTGGACGGCCTCGGCTGGTTCTCGATCATCTGGCGCATCATGCTGCCGATGGCGACTTCCGGCATTGCGGTCACCGCGGTCTTCACCTTCGTCTTCGCCTGGAACGAGTTCCTCTTCGCGCTCTACCTCACCAGCTACAAGGCGGTCACGATCCCGGTGCAGATCGCCAAGATGATCGACCTCTACAACGTGCTCTGGGGGCCGCTCTCGGCGGCGGTGGTGATCCAGCTCGTGCCGATGCTGATCGTGGTGTTCCTGATTCAGCGCCACATGATCCGCGGCCTCGCCCTCGGCGCCGTGAAGTAGCCGGAACCCGAAAGCGATACACCCGCCGGAAGTTCACCGGTTGCGATCGTTCTCGTCTTGGGAGTCCGACACGAAACTGAAGGACGCGGGGTCGAACACGAGGCGCCGCTGCACCGGGAAGAAGCGGATATCGAAGCGCTCGGCGATCAGGCCCCAGACGCCCTGCGGCGCCCGCAGCATCATCAGCACCGCAATCCCGCCGAGCACGATCAGGTACCAGCTGCCGAAGTCCGCGAGCAGCTCGCGCAGCACGAAGAAGATGATGACCCCGATGATCGGCCCTTCGATGGTGCCGATGCCGCCGATCACGACGATGAAGATGACGTTGGCGGTCCAGTCGACCACGTTGAAGCCGGCCTCCGGCGAGATGCGGAGCTTGGTCAGGAACACCAGCGCGCCGACCATGCCGGTACCGAAGGCGGCGACGATATAGACCCAGATCTTGGTGCGGAAGTTGTCGACGCCGAGGCTGCCGGACGCCTCCTCAGAATCGCGGATCGCGGTCAGCGCGAGGCCGTGGCGCGAGCGGAGCAGCAGGTAGACCAGCGCGATGGCGCCGACCGCGATGGCAATCCCGGTCCAGTAGATCGCCGTTTCCCGCCACATGCGGCCTGCGGCGATGCCCTTCACCACGGCTGCCGGCAGGCTCATGCCGGAGCCGCCGCCGAGCGCGGACACCTGGGCGAAGGAGAGCATGTACACCTCCGCCACCACCCAGGTGCCGATGGCGAAGTAGGCGCCCCGCAGGCGGAACACGATGAACGCCGTCGGCACGGCGAAGAGCGCGGCGGCGATGCCCGCGAGCGGGATCGCCGCGATGGGGTGGACGCCCGCGTTCATCGCGAAGACGAAAAGCGCGTAGCCGCCGAGGCCCAGGAAGGCCTGCTGGCCGACCGAGACCAGCCCGGCGTAGCCCGCGAGCAGGTTCCAGAGCTGTGCCAGCGCCAGGTAGTAGGCGATCTCGACGATGGTCCGCATGTCCGCGCGCCCGCCCCAGAACGGGAGCGAGATCAGGACGGCGAGGCCTGCGATCGCGACCAGCGCGCCGTAGCGGCTCGCGCGTGTGCCGCGCGCGACGCGGTAGCTGGCGGCGCCCTCGCTCACCGATCCCTCGTGCGCGGGAAGAGCCCGTTGGGGCGGAGCACGAGCACGATCAGGAACGCGACGTGCCCCGCGAGGATCTGCCCGCCGGGGTGAAACTTGGCGCCGATGGCCTGCGCCACGCCCAGGATCACGCCGCCGGCGAGCGTGCCCCACAGGCTGCCGAGTCCGCCGATGATCACCGCCTCGAAAGCGTAGAGCAGCCGCGCCGGCCCGATGGCGGGCGAGAAGTTGGTGCGGATCGCCATGAAGGTGCCGGCGAGTGCCACCACCGCGAGCGCCAACGCCATCGCGAGCGCGAAGACGTGGCGGTTGTCGATGCCCATCAGCGCCGCGGTCTCGTGGTCGTCGGAGGTCGCGCGGAAGGCGGTGCCCAGCCGGGTGCGGAAGAGCACGAGCTGCAAGGCAGCGATCACGCCGACCGCAGACAGGAAGACGATGAGGGGGAACCAGCCGATGGCGATCTGCTCGCCGATGGCGATGCTCGCGGTCTCGAGCGCACCGGCCTTGAGGCGCTGCGTGTCGGCGGAGAACACCTCCAGCAGCACGTTCTGGATGATGATCGAGAGGCCGAAGGTCACCAGCAGCGGCGGCAGGATGTCACGGCCCAGCGTGAAGTTGAGGATGCCGCGCTGGAGCGCGTAGCCGATCGCCGCCATCACCGGCACGATGACGATCAGGCTGATGAGCGGATGCACGCCGGTGCCGTTGACCATGGCGAGGCCGAGGAAGGCGGCGAGCACGATCAGATCGCCGTGCGCGATGTTGACCAGCCGCATCACGCCGAAGATGAGCGAGAGCCCGGTCGCGAACAGCGCGTAGAGCCCGCCCAGCAACACGCCCTGAATGATGGCGTCGAGCCACTCCATCGCGGGTCAGGCCGCTCTAAACACCGAAGTACGCCGTGGCGACGTCTTCGCGGGAGAGGTCGTCCGGCCTGCCCTGGAGCGAAACGCGGCCTTCCTGGAAACAACAGACACGGTCGGCGACGGCAAGCGCCTGGTTGATGTCCTGCTCGACCACGACGATGGTCGTCCCCTCGGAAACGATTACCGGCAGCACGGCGTAGATCTGCCGGATGATGACCGGCGCGAGCCCCAGGCTGAGCTCGTCGCAGAGCAAGAGCGTCGGGTTGCTCATCAGCGCGCGGCCGATGGCGCACATCTGCTGCTCGCCGCCGCTGAGCGCGGTGCCGGGCGTCGCGCGGCGCTCCCGCAGGACCGGGAAGAGCTCGTGCACGCGCTCGATCTTCCACGGACCCGCGCGCTTGCCATAGGCCCCGAGACGCAGGTTCTCCTCGACCAAGAGCGAGGGGAAGAGCAGCCGCCCCTCGGGCACCAGCGCGACTCCGCGGCGCACGATCTCGTGCGCCGGCAGATGGCCGATGGGCTCGCCCTCGAACGTCACCTGCTCCCGCCCGGACGACAGCTGCCCGACCACGCTTCTCAGGAACGTCGACTTGCCCGCGCCGTTGGCCCCGATGATGGCAACGGTCTCGCCGCGCGCGACATGCACGTCGATCCCGAACAGCGCCTGGAAATCGCCGTAGAAGGCGGTGAGTTCGTGGGTCGCCAGCACCGGCTCCGGCGCCGCGCTCATTCGGCGCTGATCCCCATGTAGACCTCCTGCACCTCGGCGCTCGCCATCACCTGGTGCGGGTCGCCCTCGGCGAGCTTCTGGCCGAAGTTGATGACGATCAGGCGGCTCACCACCGAGAGCAGCGCGTGGACCACGTGCTCGATCCAGACGATGGAGACCCCGGTGCGGTGGATCGCCTTGATGGTCTCGACCAGCGCAACGCATTCGTGCTCGGTCAACCCGCCTGCGATCTCGTCCAGAAGCAACACGCGAGGCCGGGTCGCGAGCGCGCGCGCCATCTCCAGCCGCTTGCGCTCCAGCAGGGTGAGCGCGCCGGCCAGCGCATTCGCCTTCTCCAGCAGGCCGGTGCGCTCCAGGATTTCGCAGCACTCCTCGTAGCAGGCCGCCTCGGAGCGGCTGCCGCCGAAGGCCGCGCCCACCAGCAGGTTCTCGAACACGGTCATGTTCGCGAAGGGATGGGGGATCTGGTAGGAGCGCCCGATCCCCATGCGGCAGCGCTCGTGAGCGGGCGCCCGCGTGATGTCGCGGCCGGCGAAGAGCACGCGCCCCGCGTTCGGCCGCACCGCGCCGGTGATGATGTTGAACATGGTGCTCTTGCCGGCGCCGTTAGGGCCGATGACGCCGAGCGCCTCGCCGTCCACGAGCTCCATGCTGAACTGGTCGGTCGCCCTGACCGAGCCGAAGCTCTTGGAGACGCCCTCCAGCGCGATCAGCGCCGTCATGCCGGCACGCGCCTGCGGAGCGGCGCCGGGGGCGCCCTCCGCAGGTCTCGCTTCTTAGCCGATGATCTCCATCTCGGCGTTGGTGGGAACGTCGGGCGCCGTCTCGTTCGACGTGATGGTGAGATCATGGTCGAAGGGGCCGTCCGGCGTGCGCCGCCACTGGCCGCCCACCAGCGGCATCTTGGCGACGTTTTTCACCGGGCCCGAGCCCCACGAGACCGGCCCTGCGATCGTCGAGACGTTGGTGGCGACGATGGACGCCAGCATGGACTCAGGATCGTTGACGTCCTCGGCCCGGCTCACGACGTCCAGCGCCACCTCGAAGATCGAGTGGCCGTAGCCCACTGGCTGGCTCCACTGCTTGCCGGTGGCGGCGGTGAAGGCAGCGGCGAGCTCGCCGCAGCTCTGGCCGGTGATGCTCGAGGTGAAGGGGTGCGAGGGGCTCCACCAGATCTCGGAGCTCAGGTTGTGCCCGGCGTCGCCGAGTGCCCCGATCGCCTCGGGGAAAAGCAGCGCCTTGCCCACGGTCGCCGCCTTGGGCCGGAAGCCTTGCTGCGCGGCCTGGGTCCAGAAGGTGGTGAAGTCCGGCGGCAGCACGACGCCGGTGACGATCTCGACGCCGTTTTCCTTGAACTCGGAAATGTGAGCCGAGAAGTCGTCGGAGAGGTTCTGATAGCGGCCCGGATCGATCAGGGTATAGCCGGCGGCCGCGAGGGGCTTGGGGAAGCCCAGCTCGGGATGGCCCCAGGCATTGCCGTCGCCGTCGTTGGGGAACAGCCCGCCGACAACCTTGTTGGTCTCGATCTTGGCCCAGAGGTTGAGGAAGACCGCGATCACGTCCTCCAGCCCCCAGAAATAGTGGTAGGTCCACTGGAAGCCCTCCGCCGGATTGCCGCCGCGGCCGAAGAAGTATGGCTGCCACGGGCAAAGCGTGGTGACGCAGGGGACCTCGTTGATCTCGGCCTGGTCCGCAACCGGGTTGGTCGTCTCCGGCGTGTTGCCGGCGCAGAGCAAATGCACCTCGTCGGAGAGGATCAGCTCGCTCGCCACCTCGGCCGCGCGGTTCGGGTTCGACTGGCTGTCCTTAACGATGATCTCGACATCGAGGCTCTTGCCACCGGATTGAACCTTGCCGCCGATGGCCTCCAGCACCGTGGCGACGTTGAACTCGTCGGAAACGGCGAAGGGCGCGAGCGGCCCGGTCTTGGGGCTGACGTAACCGATCCGCACCGTATCCGCAGCGCGGACGATTGAGGGGAAGCCTGCGCTGAGCGCGGCCGTCCCCAGGGCACCGGCGGCGCCTGCTTTCAGGATCTCGCGACGGGTGCGGCCGGCACCCTTTGCCCTGCGGCTCTCGGTCGTCATTGACTGGTCTCCTCTCCCGGAAATCGCCGTACACAAGAGTTGGCGGGGACAGTAGCAGACCTTCCCAACCCCTGCGAGAGAGGCATACCCTGGTGACAGGTCCAGGGGGATGGCGCGGCGGCTGAAGCGGCTCCCATCCGTCGGCGCACTTCGGCAGCGATGCGCGGAGTCTCGTTGACCGGCTCGTAGCGCCATTGAGCGAGCCGGCCGTCAAAGGGCCGCACGACACCGCCTTCCGCGAGCGAGGCGTGGAACTGCGCGAGCCGGCGGCTACCGCCCGCCATCTTGGCAACGTAGACCGGCTTTCCGGTGGAGATGGCCTCGCTGATCATGGAGACCGAGTCCTCGGTGACCACGACGTGCCGCGCCAACGCCAGCATGCCGAGATAGGGGTTGGGACCGGTGCCGTCCCAGAACCAAGCCTTCGGCACACGGGCCTTGAGCGCATCGACCACGCCGGGGCTCGTCCGCCGCGACGGCGTGATCGCGATTTCCCCGTCGAGGCTCGCGAGGCCGCGCGCCAGCTTGTCGATTGTCTCCCGCGTAAAGCGATATGACCGCGAGCGGCCGCCGAGCAGCACGGCGACAGTCAGGTTGCCGAGCCGTTCCTGCCATTCCTCGGCCGCGGCCGCGAGCTTCTCGGGCGTTATACGGTTCAGGGCGGCCTGCGTCGCCACCACGTTGGGCCCGGCGATCCCGTCATGCGCCAGCGGCACAATCAGGTCGAAACAAGGGAGAGGCGTTCGCGGGTTCTGGATGTGCACGGCGAAGGTTCGGCCGCCGGTGGCGCGCCGCACCGCAGCCGAGACCGCGGCGCTGCGCCTGCCGCAGCTGATCAGCAGGTTAGGCCAGGGCCGCGGGAGGTTTTCCTCCACCCCATAGCGCAAGAGACCCGGCGACTGCCAATGCGCGGGCGGCCACGACCAGGGCCGGCGCAGCCGGACGACGATGCTCTCGAACGGCCAGCCGAGCGCCTCGGCCAACCCCTCCGCCTGAGACACCTTGCCGGCTTCACCGGTGGTCACAGCCCAGACGGTTCTAACCGACGGGTTTGTTGGGACAGGCACACTCGTGACGGTTACGCCATTCCTTCGTGACGAAATTGATGATCAAGGTTCGGCACACGCCGTCGATCCTTCGTGGCAGAAAGCCGTGCCAGGCCGGGCTCTCGACTCCCTCGCCAGACGATTGCCATGAGCGGAATTCCGAGAAATGCGGGAAACGGTCAGCCATGGCCGGCGGGGGGTGTAGGTCTGGCATGGCGATCGTAAGTCATTGATTTAGCGCGATTGGCGGGTGGCCGTAGGCAGCCAGAATCGGGTTTTCGTGACAATCGGCCGGTGCAGGGCCGGATTTTGTCACAACGGCGGCATCCAGCAGTGGTGGGTGGGAACGCTCCGCACCGCGAGATGCGGTAGGATGCCGCGCCGACAACCCAACATCAGACCCAACATCAGGAGCGTTCCCATGCCAGTGTCGCAGTCTCTCATCGCCTCGTCCATCGACCTTTTGGGCCTGCCTGCCGAAGTCGCCGAAGCGGTCGCCCAGGTGGTGGAGTTCTGTCGCGAACAGGCTGGGTCTGACCCGTCTGCCGAGACGTTCGAAACGGTTGAGACGGGGCTGCGGGACGCCATGAACGGCTTGGGTTGCAAGCTCCTTGGGGCCTTCGCCGAGAGCCGCGACGACGGTGCGAGCCGGATCGAGCGCGACGGACAGAGCTGGGTCCGGGTGGCGGCGACGCCGAAGACGATCATGACGACGCTCGGTCCCGTGACCTATCGGCGTGCGCGCTATCGCAGCGGCGCGAGCAGCACGTCGCTGGTGCCGGTGGACGAGAGCCTGGGCCTCATCGACGACTACCTGACGCGGCCGGCGGCGCAGCTCGGGCTGATGATGATGGGCCACTGTACGCCGCGTGAAGCGGAGGAGTTCTTCGCGAAAATGGGCGGAATGACGCCGTCGGTGAGCACGCTGCAGCGCCTGGCCCTGAGCATGCATGAGCACTGGGAGAGCGTCGCCCCGGAGACGCTGGCCAGCATCCGTGAAACCCAGGGCATACCGCCCGATGCGGTCACCGCGTCCGTCTCCCTTGACGGCGTCATGGTGGCGCTGCGGGCCGGCGAGGACGGCCGTGCCGAGGCGTGCTGGCGCGAGGCCTCTTGCGGCACGGTCTCCTTCCACGACGCCGAGGGCCAACGGCTGAAGACCCTCTATCTCGGCCGTATGCCCGAGAGCGGCAAGGCCGCGCTGAAAGCGCAACTTGCAAGCGAGGTCGCCCATATCCGCCGTGTGAGCCCGAAGATCAGGATCGGCGCCGTCGCCGACGGGGCCGCCGACAACTGGACCTTCCTCGAAAGCCTCTCGCCCGAGACCGAGGTCATCGACTTCTGGCACGCTTGCGAGCATCTCCGCGTGGCCTCTGACCATGCGGTGGCGCGCCACTGGTTCGAGAAGCACCGCGAAATCCTGCGCCACGACCCCCGCGGCGTCGACAAGGTGATCCGGGCACTGCGCTACCTCCTGGACAGGGCAAAGGGGGACCCGGCCGAGATCGAGCGCGAGCTGGCCTTCTTCCGAAAGCACCGCCATCGGATGCGCTACCACGCCCTGAAGGAAGAGGGCATCGCCATCGGCTCGGGTGTGGTCGAGGCGGCCTGCAAGACCCTCGTCGCGCAGCGCTTGAAACGCTCGGGCATGCGCTGGCGGATCGACGGCGGGCAGGCGGTTCTGACCTTCCGCGCCCTGATCAAATCCGGCCTCTTCGACCGGGCATGGGATGCGCTCATGGACGCCCGATCCGGACCAGCTAACGACAACATCAGCCCAACCGAAGTCCTGGCACTCGCTGCTTGACCAAAATGAACCAGCCCATATCCTTTAGCGCCATCACGACTGGCATATCGCCATACGAGAATCACACCCCGGCGGGGGCACTTCACGAAGCTCATTTGCTGTCTCGCCAAATCCGATCGTAAACGGCGTTAATGCCGCTCATTTCCTTCTCGACAGGGAAGTTCTCACACACATGTTCGCGACCGTCGCGTCCATGTACGGCCGCAAGTTCAGGATCTGCCATATAGCGTCTGATTGCCTCGACGAGTGCGTCGCCGTCCCCGGCTGGTACGACAGTCCCTGTTACACCCTCCACGATCATTTCCGGATACGATCCGGCGTCGCTCGCCACGACCGCGGTTTGAGAAGCCATGGCCTCGAGCGGGGTCAGTCCGAAGCCCTCATATCGCGAAGGTGAAACATGTAACGTCAACCGCCGAAACCAAAGATCTGCATCAGATACTTCTCCCAGAAATACGATCCGCCTCTCCAAGTCTGCACGCGCGATGCGACGTAGTAATGTTTCATAGAACTCACGGTTCCGACGGGTTACTCTCCCCGCCAGCACAGCAGTCCAGTCCGGATAATCTGGCAACAGGTGAACCATCGCGTCGACGAAGAGATCGGTTCCTTTCAGATATCGCATACGGCCAAAACACCCGATTGCGTACCGACCTGGCAATCCGCTTCGTTTCCAATGATCGTCCAGGCACACGGGCGGGCGAAATCGCGCACAATCCACTCCATGCATGACAACGGTGTGGGGCACTGCCAAGGTTTGTCCAGATGAACCGCTGGTTGCAATAACAGTGTCCATTCGCGATATCAGGAACCGGCTGAACCAACTGCGCGAACGCTGCGCGGCAGAGGTGAAAACGAGCGTCAACGGTGCTCGAAAGGCGGTTTTCAGGAACAACCCAATCAGCATCTCGTTATTTCGCCGGGCGTGCCAAATGCGGAGGGGGCGCTGGCGCGGTCGCTTGAGGAGCAAGGGCATCTGCCACCAAGCGATCTTGGGAAGACCGTTGGGCAAGCCCGGCCCCAGCGTGGCAATTCCGACTTTTTCTGCTTGTTTGGGAATTAACTGAATGATCGTGCTGGTCACGCCCGAGTATCGGCGCTTGAAGTGCGGCGCGACAACACAAATATCGGAGATCCGGACCATACACTTTACTTACGAGCTAAATTTAGAACGCTCGAACGGATCGACCCAATGACGGACGAGGAGGCCGCCGATCTCGCGAGGTTCACGCTCGCTGTTCTACCGAGCGTTCCTCACCCAACAGCAGCTCTTCGTAGCGGTCTACTGCCCGAGCGGCGTTGAAGAATTCTGCTCGAGTCTGCAGCGCCTCGCGCCGCGGCGGGTTGTCCAGAACGGAGAGCATGGCGCCTGCAAGTGCCTCCGGCTCTCCCACGGGTACCAGAGGCCCATGGCGGCCGTCTTCCAGAATTTCCCTGGGCCCAAAGTCACAGTCCGTGCTGACGACCGGGCATCCGCAAACCATCGCTTCGATGAGAACGGTAGGAAGCCCCTCGTTTCGGGATGAGAGAACGAATAAATCGGCTGTTGCGAGAAAGGCGAAAGGATTTTCTGCGAAACCCGGAAAATCGACACACTCAGCGACGTCTAGCCCATTTGCTAACGAAAGCAGGTTTGATCGAAAGCGACCTTCTCCGAGAACGATCAATCGGGCCTTCCGCTTGGACACGAGACGCGCGAAGGCGCGAAGAAGAGTGGCAAAACCCTTCCTCTTAATCAACTTACCGATGGCCACTATGACTGGACAGTCAGAACTAACAAGCCAACGATGGCTAATCCGTTCTCTCGATTTGCGTTTTATATAGTCGATGTCAATGGGATTGTAAATAGTGTGAACCCGATCATCTGACAAGCCTGGGATTTTGGAAAACTCGCCCGTTATACCATGAGAGACTCCAACAACCTCATCCGCGTAGGGATACGAGCGGCGCGCTCGATGCAGAAGTCGGCGTGTTAACGGTCCGTGCAGCGAGGCTACCGTTTTCGCCCTGTGGGAAGTGAGATGCCTTGCCATTGCTGTTGCTGTTGTCGCGAGAACGTGCATGGCCAGAAGCGCGTCCGGGTTCTCTCGATCCATGTATGCGGCGATGCAAACGGCCCATCGAGGTAGTCTCGTACTCGTGAGCAGCGGCAATTGCTTGCGCGACAGACGGTTCGCCGTTCCCAGACGTGGAAGGCGAATGTGCCAAGGAAGAGGATCGGACACGAAAGGCCGATGGATCGCAGTGATTCGATCCAAATTCAAACGCGTTCTACTGTCGTTTCGGCCTGAAGCATAGAAGATACGTACCCCATCCGGTACTTCTTCAGGATAGTGGCAGACGAGTCGATAGAGGAGAAGATCGACTTCGTGGCCTCGCTCAAGCAGTCCGGCTCCAATATACAGTGCCTTCCTCTCGGCCCCTTGCCCAGCTAGACTGGGTGCCAGTATGGCAATGCGTTTTCTGAACGCTGGGCGAGTGAATTTAGATATACCGGGCATTTACCATGATCTTGCAATAGACCTACATTAACGTAATACAACGAGTGTCGTGGTATCAGTCTCCGCCAATTAATATAGCACCATTCCGCATCGATATCCAGATTATATTTTACAAATCATGCCGGTTCATTTGCCGCAATCAGCAGCCAAAATCAGGTTAGATGTTTGAAAGAAGAAGAGTTGGAGTGGCTCTATTCTCACCTAGCCCCAACAGGGAGGCCGAGGTCGAAGGGACGCTTGGGATGCCGCTGTACTGCTCAGGCCGCCAGGTCCTCGCCAGCCAGCGCCCGGTCAATCAGCGCGACCGTCTCCGAGAGCCCGTAGAGCGCAATGAACGAGCCCATGCGCGGGCCCTGGCTCTGGCCCAGGAGAATCTCATAGAGCGCGCGGAACCACTCGCGCAATGACTCGAACGGGTGGCGCTTGCCCACCTCGTAGACCTCGGTCTGGATATCCTCGGCGCTCGCATCCGCCGGCATTGCGGCGAGCACGGTACGCAGGTCGTCGAGCGCCGCCCGCTCCTCCGGCAGCGGCGCCCGATACGCCTTCGTCGGCTTCACCCTGTCGCGGTAATAGGCGATGGCGTGGCCTACCAGCGCGTCGAGGATGGGCTCGGTCTCCGACGAGGCGCCGGGCACGTAGCGGGTGATGAAGCCCCAGAGCACGGCGGGGTCCTCGGTATTGCAGACGCTCGCGAGGTTGAGAAGGATGCCGTAGCTCAATCCGCTCTCGGGCGCGGGCGGGTGGCCCGCGTGAATATGCCAGGCCGGGCTCTCGAGCCGCTCGGCCTCCTCCTGCTCCGGGTACTTCGCGAGGTGGGTCAGGTAATCGTCGACGTGGCGTGGGATCACGTCGAAGTAGAGCCGCTTGGCCCGCCTCGGCGCGTTGTACATGTAGAGCGAGAGCGAATCGCGCGGCCCGTAGGTGAGCCACTCCTCGATGGCGAGGCCGTTGCCGCGCGACTTCGATATCTTCTCGCCGCTCTCGTCGAGGAAGAGCTCATAGATGAAGCCGGCGGGCGGCTTTGAGCCCAGCGCGCGGCAGATCTTGCCCGAGAGCTCGACGGAGCTGATCAGGTCTTTGCCCGCCATTTCGTAGTCAACGCCGAGCGCATGCCAGCGCATGGCCCAGTCCGCCTTCCACTGCAGCTTGCACCGGCCGCCGGTGACCGGGACCGTCATGGTCTCGCCGTCCTCGTCGACGTAGCTCACGGTGCCCGCGTCCTCGTCGCGCGCGGTGATGGTCACCTGCAGCACGCGGCCGGTCTTCGGGCAAAGCGGCAGGAAGGGGCTGTAGGTCGCCTGCCGCTCCGCCCCCAGCGTCGGCAGGATGATCCGCATGATCTCGTCGTAGTGACGCAGCACGTCCATGAGCGCGCCGTCGAACTCGCCCGAGCGATAGGCCTCGCTCGAGCTCTTGAAGGAGTAGTCGAAGCCGAAGTCGTCGAGGAAGGCGCGCAGACGCGCGTTGTTGTGCGCCCCGAAGCTCTCGTGGGTGCCGAAGGGGTCCGGGATCTGCGTCAGCGGCTTGCCTAGATGCTGCTCGACCATCGCCCGCTCGGGGATGTTGTCCGGCACCTTGCGCAGCGCATCCATGTCGTCCGAGAAGGCGACGAGGCGCGTCGGGATGTCGCAAAGCGTCGCGAAGGCGTGGCGCACCATGGTCGTGCGTGCGACCTCGGCGAAGGTGCCGATATGGGGCAGGCCGGAGGGGCCGTAGCCGGTCTCGAACAGCGCGTAGCCCTTCGCCGGCGTCGTGCCGCCGATGCGCTTCAGGAGCGCCGCAGCCTCCTTGAAAGGCCAGGCCTTGGCGTTCTGGGCCAGCGCCCGCAGGTCGTGTGAGGTCTCGTTCATCGTCCCGGTCCGGAAGCGGGCGGAACATGCGCCGGGCCGCCGGCGCGCGTCAACCGCTATACTGCCGCCCGATGCCGGCGCCCCTCGAGTCACCCGAGCCTTCCCCAGCGCCATCCGCGCCGCCGCTGCTGCCGCGCGCGCCCGTGCTCGCGGTGGCGCCGCGCCACGCGGCCTGGCTGGACGAGCACGGCGCGCTCGCGCGGCTCACCCACAAGGACGCAGCCGAGCGCCTGGCCGCCGACGGCCGCCCGCCCTACGTCTGCCACGCCAAGGCGACCGCGCGCCGGCTCGGCCTGCACACGCTGGCGGCGCTCGACGTGCTGGAGCTCTTCGCCTTCGTCCATCCGGCGCGGCAGGCCGTGCCCACGGTGCGGGGACTCGCACGGGCGCTGGGGCTCCCGCTGCCCGCGAGCATCGAGGACGAAGCATCGACCCTGCTCAGGGCGGCCGAGACCCTGCTCGCCGCACTCTCGGCACCGGGCCTCGCGGGCGAGAAGGACGCGCCCGCCATTGCGCGCACCATGGCCCGCGCCGGCTGGCTCTGGGGCGATGCGGCGGTGGCGGCGCTGGCAGCGGGCGGACGCTCCGCAGCGGGCGCGGGCCGCACCGGCGACGGCGGCGCGCTCGCGGTCTGGACCCGGCTCAAGGAGTGGCAGGAGAGTGCACCGCCACCGGCGCCCGGCCACGACCCGGTGCCGACCGCAGCCGCGCGGCAGCGACTCGCGCACCTGCTGGGCGAAGGCGCCGAGCCCAGGCCCGAGCAGGCGGACTATGCGTCGGCCGCGTGCGCCGCGTTCGATCCCATCGAGGCGGAGGAAGAGCCCCACGTTGTGCTGGCCGAGGCCGGCACCGGGGTCGGCAAGACCCTCGGCTACATCGCGCCGGCGAGCCTCTGGGCCGAGCGCAACGAGGGCACGGTCTGGCTCTCCACATTCACCCGCAACCTGCAGCGCCAGATCGACCAGGAGCTCGACCGGCTCTACCCGGAGCCCAGGGTCAAGGCCGAGAAGGTGGTGCTGCGCAAGGGCCGCGAGAACTATCTCTGCCTGCTCAACATGGAGGAGGCGCTCGGCCGCAGCGCGCTGATGACCGGAGACCGCATCGCTTTGGGCCTCATGGCCCGCTGGGCGGCGGCGACGCGGGACGGCGACATCACCGGCGGCGACCTGCCGGCCTGGCTCGCCGACCTGCTCGGCTACGGCCGCACCCTCGGCCTCGCGGATCGCCGCGGCGAATGCATCCACAGCGCCTGCACCCACTATCGCCGCTGCTTCATCGAGAAGAGCCAGCGCAAGGCGCGGCGGGCGGACATGGTGATCGCCAACCACGCGCTGCTCATGGTGCAGGCGGCGCGCGCGGTCTTCGGCACCGGCGACGAGCGGAGCGTGCCGTCCCGCTATGTGCTCGACGAGGGGCACCATCTCTTCGACGCGGCGGACAGCGCCTTCTCCGCCCATCTCTCCGGCAGCGAGACGCGGGAGCTCAGGCGTTGGCTGCTGGGGCCGGAATCGCGGGGCCGCGGCGATGGCGGCCGCGCGCGGGGCTTGCGCAGCCGGATCGAGGACCTGATCGCGGACCGCGAGGCGGCGCGCGAGGCCCTCGACGACGCATTGAAGGCGGCGCACGCGCTGCCCGGCAACGAGTGGCACCAGCGGCTCGCGTCCGGCTCGGCGCAGGGGCCGTGCGAGCGCTTCCTCGCGCTGGCGCGGGACCAGGTCATGGCGCGGGCGCCGGAGCCCCGGAGCGGCTACAGCATCGAAGCGCCGGTGCACCCGCTCATTCCTGGTATCGCCGACGCCGCGGCGGCGCTGGAGACGGCACTGGACGGGATCGCCCGGCCCCTCGGCCGGCTCGCGGCGGCACTTGCGGCGCACCTCGACGCCGAGGCCGAGAGCCTGGAGACCGCCGAGCGCCAGCGCATCGAGGCCGTGGTGCGCGGCATCGAGCGCCGGGTGGGCGAACAGCTCGATTCGTGGCGCGCCATGCTGTCGGACATGACGGCCACGCCCGTCGCCGACGAGGAGCTGTCGCAGGACGCGGAAGACGCCCCGGATGCCACAGGCTTCGTCGACTGGTTCGCGATCTCCCGCATCGACGGGCGCGACGTCGATGTCGGCATGCACCGCCACCACGTGGACCCGACGATTCCCTTTGCCGCCTTCGTCACGGGCCGCTCCCACGGCGCGCTCATCACCTCGGCGACCCTGCGGGACGGCAGCGGCGATCCGGAGCACGACTGGGCCGCAGCCGAGGCGACCACGGGCGGGCGCCACCTGAAGGCCCCGGCGATCCGTGCCGCCCTGCCCTCCCCCTTCGACTACGGCGCGCAGACCCGCGTGCTGGTGGTGACCGACGTGAGAAGGGGCGCACCCGACCGGGTGGCGGCGGCCTACCGCGCGCTCTTCACGGCCGCCGGCGGTGGCGCTCTGGGTCTCTTCACCGCGATCGCACGGCTGCGCGGGGTGCACGAACGCATCGCCGGTGCGCTGGACGAGGCCAATCTCCCGCTCTGGGCCCAGCACGTGGACCCGCTCGACCCGACCACGCTGGTCGACATCTTCCGCAGCGAGACCGATGCCTGCCTGCTCGGCACCGACGCGATGCGGGACGGCATCGACGTGCCGGGGCGGAGCCTCCGCCTCATCGTCTTCGACCGGGTGCCGTGGCCCCGCCCCGACATCCTGCACAAGGCGCGGCGGCGGGTTTTTGGGGGCGGGCGCTACGACGACCGGCTCACGCGCGGGCGGCTCCGGCAGGCTTACGGCAGGCTGGTGCGCCGCGCGGACGATCGCGGTGTCTTCGTCCTGCTCGACCCCGCGCTGCCGAGCCGGCTCAAGGGCGCCTTCCCGGCCGGCGTCGCGGTGGAGCGCGTCGGCCTCGCCGAAGCGGTCGAGATCACCCGCGCCTTCGTCGCGCCCAAGGCATAGGCGCCGCGACGCAGGCCGTGACAGTGGCGAGTCATCCAGGCTAGGGTCCGCGCGCCTTTCAACCAGCCGGTGCACTCATGTCGGACTCTGAGTTGGCGCCCCTCCTCAAGCGGGTCGCGGAAGCGCTGGAGCGTCTCTCGCCGGCCGGGGTAGAGGACGCGGGCCTCGACTCGGCAGATGGGTTCGTCTGGCATGCCGATGGCGCGCGTCTCGAGGCCGTGCCCCGGATCAACCGGCTTGAGCTATCGCTGCTCAAGGGCATCGACCGGGTGCGCGATATCCTGCTCGACAACACCCAACGCTTCGCTCGCGGCCTGCCGGCCAACAACGCCCTGCTCTGGGGCGCGCGGGGCATGGGCAAGAGCTCGCTCATCAAGGCTGCGCACGGCGTGGTGGCGGCGGACGCCACAAGCGGCCTCAAGCTCATCGAGATTCACCGGGAAGAGATTTCCTCTCTGCCGGTCCTCCTCGGGCGCCTGCGCGGCAGCGCGCACCAGTGCCTGCTCTTCTGCGACGACCTCTCCTTCGAATCCGAGGACACCACCTACAAGTCGCTCAAGGCGGCGCTGGAGGGCGGCATCAGCGGCCGGCCCGACAACGTGCTCTTCTACGCGACCTCGAACCGGCGCCATCTGATGCCGCGCGACATGATCGACAACGAGCGCTCGACCGCGATCCACCCCGGCGAGGCGGTGGAGGAGTCGGTCTCGCTCTCGGACCGCTTCGGGCTCTGGCTAGGCTTCCATCCGTGCGATCAGGCGACGTTCTTCGCCATGGTCGAGGGCTATGCCGATCATTTTGGCCTCGCCGTCGAGCGCGAGACCCTGCACGCAGAAGCCATCGAGTGGAGCATGACCCGCGGCGCCCGGTCGGGCCGCGTGGCCTGGCAGTTCGTGCAGGACCTCGCCGGGCGGCTCGGGGTCGCGCTCGCACCGGCAGACGGTCCCTCTAGATAGAGCGCGTCCGTCTTTGACGGATGCGTGACAAGCCGCGATCGCGGCCCGCCGCTTCAGTGGTGCGCCCGCGCAGGCGCGCGAAATCCAAGAGGTGCCAGCCGCCGTGGTCGCGTGTGGCAAATCTCCGTCGGGAGCACACTCATTGCCGCTGGCGCACGACCTCGTGGAATGGCTCATAGAGCCAGCCATCCAAGGGAGCTTTGTCTCGGAACGCTGGTGACGCAGCGTATAGCTTCCCGCGCTTCGGTCACCGCGCTCAACCTGACCGAAACGAACTACGACTCGGAACCGAGCACATAGTTTCCGATTTTGCCTTCGTGCCCGGCTCTGCGCTCCAGAAGCTGGCGGTTTTCCAGATCGCGGCAGACTCGCTTGACGCGCCGGGTCGGCGTCAACCCGGACAGTCTGGAAAGTTCCTCATCGTTCAATCCGGGGAAGCGCTGCAGCAGAAAAAGAAGCAGATTGTCGTTTTCCATTGAATACTCCCGAGGCTGAACGCCTTTGCCTTATCTGAGGGCAGTCGCGCCGGTGACTATGAAGGGCTGATGCCGGTACGGTCCATTTCCCGCCTGATGTTCAGCCCGGTTGTTGTGCGCCTGTCGGCAACACAAATTCTTGAACCTTCTTGCTACTGCTAGGTCTAGATTGCGCGCCCAACAACAGCAATGGCTGATTGGTCCGGGCGCCCGAACGCGCTGCGCGATGCCCCACAGAGGCCGGTCATGGGCATTCCAGGAAAGCGGGATTTCGGAGCACGTCAGTGAGTTCGCCGGACGACCCGCAACTGGTTCGCAATGCTCTCGAACGCGGTCTGAAGGCTCTCCGAGGTCGCATTGTTGAGAAACGCGTAAGTTTCGTCCGAGTCGTCGGATTCGCTGGAGCATTCGGTCAGCGATGTCCCGAAATCGGTCGAGACGTAGTCCGGGTGCATGGCCGCCACGACAAAGATCTCGATCCCCGCGTTCTTCGCCAGCGTGCACGCGTCGGTGCGCGATATGCCGATCGCGCTGTCGGTGCAGGCGACATTATCGTCACCGCAGATGGAGTCATAGCCGTCGGTGAGGAGAACGATGACCTTGCGGACGCCCTTCCCGTCGGCGGAGGCGGGGTCCACGGGATGAACGGTCCCTCCCCACACGCTCCGCCACGACGACAGAAGCATGCGTTGGCCCCACAGCACGCCGAGCGCGGAGTAAGTCTTCGAGCCGTCGGCGGAGAGACCGTCTATGGCACCGATGATGGTGGTGCGGTCGGTGCTCAAGGGAAGGATGGTCGGATCCGTGTCGTCGCAACCGTACTGTGGTCGATAATCGCCAGAACGGAGGTCGTTGGGATCGTAGGGATTGTAGCAGCTCATGTCCCAAAAATCGGAAGGGTAGTCTTCGATGGCGTCCCAGGGAGAACACTCATATTGGAACCCGTAGAGGGAGGGATAGTACGCCTGAGAGAATGCATTGACCGACGGCGTGGTGAAGAGATCCGCCACTGCGGGGTTTGCTGCACTGGTTCCGCTGCCTCCCATGCGGTGGCCGTCGAGGCATCCGTCCCAATCTTCCGGCGCAGACGACGGGAGTTCCGCCTTGATGGCGTCCGGCTTGCAGGTGTTCAACGAAGGAGTGCATTCGTAGGGCACGCCGTAGGTTCGCTCTGTCGGATAGCGCGCCCAGCGCTTGGTGCTCCAATCCGTGGCCGTCGCATCCGCAAGGCGCACGGTGAAAGGTTAAGGGTTGGGCAGGCTCTCTCTCGAGAGCCTGCCCAACCCTTTTGAACGAAGCCGCGGGCCACGAGAGGCGAAGTTGAGCTATGTGGAAAGTGCGCTGATGTCAGCGTCAGGCGGCATCCACCGGCAGCAGAGTTGCGCATAAAATCGACGCTCGCGCCGGTCTTTCGGCAGGCATGCGGGCGCACGCTGCGAGGACTGAGCGGGGTGTGAGCCGAGGGCTGTCAGCCCGGCTCAAGCGGAGACAGGTTCGGTCGTGCGTCGGCGCTTTGGCGCCGTTGCGCGGGGCCGAAGCGAGCGGGCGTCTCACGGTTTCCCCCTGTGGGTCGGCGGCAGCGCCGGCGGGCCGCGCGTCGAGCGGGGCTCATGGCGGCGGCGGATTTCGCGGACGAGGCGCATGACGCCGCCGCAGTGGGGGCAGGCCACGGGCGCGGTGCCGATCTCGGGCTCTTCGTCGGGCTCGGCCCGAGCGCCGTCCACGCTTCCCTCGGGGGCGGCGCAGCCGAGGGCGCCGAGAGCCTGGCGTGCTCTCTCCAGCGTGCTGGCGCGGCAGCCGTTGGCGAGGATGCCGAAGTAGCGAATGCGGTGCATGCCGTCCGGCAGGACGTGCCTCAGGAAGCGGCGGATGAACTCGTCGGCGCTCACGGTGGCGATGCCGTAGCGCGGCTTTCTCTGCCCCGGCGCCTTGGGCTTTCGGTGGCGGAAGGAGACCGTCTCGCCGTCGAAGGAGACGATGCGGCTGTCGGAGATGGCGATCCTGTGCGTGTAGTGCGAGAGGTACCGGAAGACCTGCTCAGGCCCGCGGAAGGGCCGCTTGGCGTAGACCACCCAGTCCCTGGCCCGGGCGGCGGCAAGCGTGGCGTGGAACTCGCCGGGATTGGCGAGGTGGGCGACGGTGCCGTGGAACTCCAGGTCCCCCCGGCCGTGGGCGCGGGCGAGCTCCTCGAGGAAGAGGCGGCGGAACAGGCTGCCGAGGACCTTGACGGGGGCGAGGAAGGTGGTGCTCCCCGTCTTCCACTCGCCACTGTCTACGTCGAAGCCCGCGTTGGGCACGACCACGTGCAGGTGCGGGTGGAAGCGGAGCTTCTGATCCCAGGTATGGAGGACCGCGGTGCCGCCGATGCGCATGCCGCCGTGGCGGGGATCGGCGGCGATGGTGCGCAGGGTCTCGGCGACGGCCCGGAAGAGGATGTCGAACACCACCCTGCGGTTGCAGAAGGCAATGGCGGCAACCTCCTTGGGCAGGGTGAAGACCACATGGAAGTAGGGCACCGGCAGGATGTCCCCGGCGCGCTCCTCGCTCCAGAGGTTGGCGGCGAGACCCTGGCAGGTGGGGCAGTGGCGGTTGCGGCAGGAGTTGAAGAGCGGATGCTCGCGCCCGCAGCCCTCGCAGGCGTACATGTGGCCGCCGAGCACGGCGGTGCGGCACGCCTCGATGGCGCCCATGACCTTGAGCCGGGCGGCGTCGATGCGCCCTTTGTGGCGCTCACGGAAAGCGGCGCCGGCGCGGCGGAAGATCTCCGCCACGCCCGCGCGTTCGGCCTCCACGCGCCGTCAGTTGCGCAACGCTGCGAAGCCTGAGATCGGGTGGTCGAGGCCCTCGAACATCTTGCCGGTGACGCGGGCGTAGTGACGGGTCGTGTTCGCGCTTCGATGGCCGAGCATGTCCCGGATCACCTCGATATCGCCGCCGCGCTCGAGGAGATGGGTCGCCGCCGAATGGCGCAGGCAATGGAAGGTGTAGCTGCGGTCGAGCTCGGCAATGTCGCGCGCCCTCCTGAAGGCGGCCTGCAAGGTCTCCGTTGCGATGGGCCTGTCGAGCGAGACGCCGTAGAAGAGCCAGCTCGTCGGACGCGGCCAGATGTTCCTGTAGTAGACGCGCAAGTAGTGGATGACGATGTCCGGCAACGGTGCCATTCTCTCGGTGCCGCCTTTGCCGGAGGGGATGTGCAGCAGCTTCTTCTCCGACAGGATGTCGCCGACCTTGATGGCCAAGGTCTCGGAGATGCGGAGCCCGCCGCCATAGCCGGTGACAATGGCAGCACGGTGGCGGAGGTCGGGTGTCGCAAGGATGAGGTGCTCGACCTCCTGCTCCGACATGTAGCGCGGCAGCTTGCCGGGCTTCTTGCGGGAGCGCAGGCCGGCGACATGGTCAGGCCAGCCGAGTGTGTCGATGTAGAGGAAGTTCAGCGCGGCGAAGGAGACGTTGGTCGTGCCCGGACTGAGCCCCTTGTCGATCCGCCCCAGGTACCACTGGCGCACCTGCTCGGCGTCGAGCTCGTCCGGCGAGGCGTCGTAGTACCTGGCCAGGTTCTTGATCTCGCAGATGTAGGCCTTGGACGTGCTCGCGGCCAGATTGGCGATGCGGAGCTGCTCCTCCATGCGCTGGCGAAGAGGGGTGACGGTGTTCGTGTCGCACGCGGTCCCGGTCATTATCGATCTCCCTGGATCGCGACGGCGCGCCGCCGGACCGATCCGGCGACGGTCCGTCGCAGGGGTCGATGCTAACCACTGGTGATCGGGAGGCTGCTGGGGATCCGCCACCCGACGGGCGGAGCGCCACTGACGCAACCGGGAAGCGAACGCACAGAACAAACGGCACCCGCGACGCCTCGGAAATGAATGAACTCTACGCCGCTAACTCCGCGTAGCGGCTTCGTTCAAGTGCCACGGCACGACGCCGATCGCGACGCGGTTGTGCTCGTTGGGCCGGAGGATGTTGACGAGTGCCTTGGCCGCGTCCTTGACGATGTCCATGCGGCTCTTCTCATTCATATCCTTGTCCGGAAATCCTCCGTCCAGCTTGGCTAGCATGGATATGCTCACGTCGATGGCGAGCACGGCCTCGACGGGTGTCACCCTGGTCTCGACGCCGGCACGGATGCCGACCTTTGCAGGCCCTTTGTAGTTGCTGAGGATCGGCAGATGCCGGGAGAACAGCGTGCCGCCGAGGTCCGCCGTCGTCGCCACATCCACCGTGCCCAGGTTGCGATCGGGCGTGACGGCCACCGTGAGCGTCTCTTCGGCTCGGGTGAGACGGTCAGTCGGCAGATAGGCGAGATTCAGCTTGATGTAGTTTTCCGCCACGGGGGCAATGGCAGTCTTCAGATCGTCCTCGCTCATGTCCGGAGTGGGGATAAGCCGGCGATTCATCTCCTGCGTGGCAGCGATCGCAGCTGCATCGGCGGCGTTCTTGAGCACGTCGCGCTGATCGATCAGCCAGATGTGGTCGGTGACAAACGCAAAGCCTGCGACCGACATCACCGCGACCGCTGCCGTAACGATGGATGTGGCCCCCGCGCGGGTGCCGACGAAGAAACGGCCCACGGCTCGACTCACCCGGGTGCTTACGGGACCAAAGGCGATATCGCGGTACCTGGAAGGCATCGGCAACTACCCTGCGCCCGCCCCAGCCGAAATCACGCCACCCGGAAGAACCCGTGAAGTCGTCGGCAACGGAATTGATGCAAGCTCTGTGGGGTGCCCAAGCCGCTCGAACATGGAGGCATCGGATCGTATGCGCACAGCGGACAATTGGTGCATGATCGGATGGCAACAGGACAAGCGATTTTATGAGAAGTTCAATTCCGAATTATTCAACAATCGAGCAATTGTTCACCGTCGTTTCCAATATATCAACAACCAGGAATGAACCCGGCGCTAACCGCGTCGGGCGCACCACTCGGGGATGGCAGCCTGAGAAAGAGTGAGGTGGCCTCGCCTTTTCGGACAGCCTGACGGCTGGGCTGAGGTGTATTCGGGTTGATGTTCAACCGCGTCGGGCGCACCACTCGGGGATGGCAGCCTGAGAAAGAGTGAGGTGGCCTCGCCTTTTCGGACAGCCTGACGGCTGGGCTGAGGTGTATTCGGGTTGATGTTCAGGCCGCCAGAATCCTCTTGAATCGATCTTCCTGTTGCTGCTGCGCCCGTGGGGATGTGGGCAGGGTGCGCAGGCGCCGCTCCTCCTACTTCTTCAGAAACGCCGCGTCGACGTCGACGGCGTAGCCGTTGGCGAGCGCGTTGGTTTCGTTCGCCATGCCCACCACCGCCATCAGCTCGGCCAGCATGGCATCGGTCATCCCCTGCCGCCGCGCACCTGCGGTGTGGGAGCGGATGCAGTACTCGCAGCCGTTGGTGGCACTCACCGCGACGTAGATCAGCTCCTTGGTGAGCGGATCGAGGGCGCCGGGCGCCATCACCTCCTTGATGCTGTTCCAGGTGCGCGCGAGAGTCGGCGGATCGTTGGCCAGCACCTTCCAGAAGTTGTTGATCCAGTCGGTCTTGCGGGTCTCCATGATGTCGTCGTAGACCGCGCGGACCTCCGGCGGAGCGTCGTCGTAGTCGACCATCGGCAGAGTTGCCATGTCTTCCTCCCATGATTCGTCTGGCTCGGGTGCCGGGATCGCTCGATAGGCGAAACCGGACCGGGGGCGGCAGATCAGAGCTCGCCGCGGCTCATCTGTCGGGCGATGTAGCCCGCCTGGCGGATGGCGAGGGTGACGATGGTGAGCGTGGGATTGCCCGCCAGCGACGAGGTGAACTGGCTGCCGTCGGAGATGAAGAGGTTGGGGATCTCGTGGCTCCGGCCCCAGCGGTCGACCACGCCGGCGTCGGGATCCTCGCTCATGCGGCAGGTGCCGAGATTGTGGGAGACAGGCAGCGGCGGCGAGCAGAAGACGCGGAGCGCGCCGGCCGCCTCCAACATGGCGATCCCGTTGCGGTAGGCGTGGCGCTTCATCGCCAGATCGTTAGGATGATCGTCGAGGTTGAGACGGGGGATCGGCAGCCCGTGCTGGTCCTTCTCGGTGGGATGGAGCGTCACCCGGTTGGTGGCGATGGGCATGTCCTCGCCGTTCACGAACAGGCCCGCGACGCGCTCATAGGCCTCGATCCAGCTCGCGTAGTCGGCGCCCCAGCGCCCCGGACTCAGGAACGCCGCGTAGAAAGGCAGGCCGAGGCCGATGGAGCCATAGTAGTAGCCGCCGGCAAAGCCGCGTGTGGTATCGAGCCGGGCTTCGTCGCGAATGACCCCCGCGGCGACCAGGCCGCGGTACATGCGCACCGGCCTTGGGAACTCGGCGTACATGTAGGCGGTCACGTGGCGCATGTAGTGCTTGCCGAGCATGCCCGAGCAGTTGGCGAGCCCGTCGGGCCACGCGCTTGACTCGGAGTTGAGCAGCAGCCGCGTGGTCTCGATCGAATTTGCCGCGACGCAGACCAGCCGCGCCTTCTGGAAGTGATGGTCTCCCACGGCGTCGGCGTAGAGGACGCCGCTGATGCGGCCGCGCTCGTCATGCTCGATGCGGAGCACCATGCAGCGGGTGCGAATCTCGCAGCGCCCCGTGGCTTCGGCGCGCGGCAGCTCGGAGACGAAGGTGGACCACTTGCCGCCGGAGCGGCAGCCCTGAATGCAGAAGCCGATCTGGTCGCAAGCGTTGCGGCCGTCGCGGGGCAGCGGGTTGACCGCCAAGTTGTTGGGGCCGAAGTCTCGGTAGCCCATGCGCTTCGCGCCGAGGGACATGACCCGGACTGCGTTGGAGGATCGGTGAAACGGGATCCCGTTCCGCCCGGTGACGCCCATCTTGATCTCGGCCTCGCGGTAGAAGGGCTCCATCTCCTCATTGTCGAGCGGCCAGTCCTCCAAGGCGGCGCCGTCCATGTCGCTGTAAGTCGTGCGTACCTTGAACTCGTAGTCCTCGGGACGCGGGCACATGGAAGTCCAGTGGAGAGTGGTGCCGCCCAGGGCCTTGCAGGTCCAGGTGGGCGCAGTGGGGTAGTCACGGGCGACGGGCGCGCCGCCGGTGCAGTCGCGCTTGTCCTTCCAGGTGAGAAGGTCGTTCATCGCCCACTCGTCGTTGACGAAGTCGCTCGTCTTGAAGCGCGGGCCGGCCTCCAGCAGAACCACGTCGATGCCCCGCCGGGTCAGCTCATCGGCCATGGTGCCGCCACCGGCGCCGGAGCCGATGATCACGACGACGCTGTCGTCGTCCAGGTCGTAGGTGACGGCAGGGATATCGTCGTCGTCGCGGTGAGGCGCAATCATTCGTCCACCCTCACGTCCTCTTCGGAAATCCAGTCGATATCGTCGAAGCCGCGATCGATGTAACCGCCGCGATGGTGGGACGGCCCCTCATAGCCGAAGTGGGGCCACACTGCCGGATTGGAATAGAGGTGGCGCGCCGTGGCCGCGCGCATGGTCTCGAAAAAGGGAGTGCGCTCGATCGCCTGGACTGCCGCGAGCCGCTCCCCCTCCGCGAGCGTGAGGAACGGACGGTCCGAGGCCCCATCCAGTACCGCGACGCCCTCTGCCAGCAGCGTGCGCTGCGCGGCATCCGCCTCCCCGGCCACGATGTCGACCACCTGGCGATAGGGTGAGTCGTCCAGGAAGTCGTGGGGATAGAGCACGCGCGCCATCGCGGCCAGTGTCTCGGTCGCGTGCGCGTCGAGCGCGCGGTCAGGCGTCGATGCCATAGCTCTTGGCCAGCAATTCGATCGGGTGGTGGGCGCGCTTCGCACGGGCGCGGCCCGCATCCAGGCGCTCCATCCCCTGCACGATGTGGTCGCCGGCAAGCGGACACTCGGAGGCGAGGTAAGCGCGGCCGCTTTCGGCCGCCTGCTGGATGACCGGCTCGCCGACCTTCATGCCGATCTCGAAGTTCCGCTTCATGACGCCCCAGGTGCCGCCGTGTCCGGCGCAACGCTGCATCATCAGCACATTGCTCTTCGGGATCATGCGCAGCATGACCGCGGCCTTGGCGCCGATATCTTGGGCCCTGGCGTGACAGGCCTGGTGGAGGGCGACATCGCCGTCGAGCGGTGCCAGCCCGTCGGCGAGCCCCTCGCTGCGAGCGATGCCCACGACGTACTCGGAGATATCGCTCGTGTGCTCCGCGAGGCGCGCCACCGCCGGATCGTCTGGCAGGCACTGGGGCCACGTCGTTTTCATCATCAGCGCGCAGGAGGGAACCGGCGCGATAACATCCCAGCCTCGGTCGATCCAAGGGATGAGCGCCTTGGCGACTCGCCGGGCGCGGCGGCAAACCTCCGCGATATCGCCGCGCTCCAATTGCGGCATCCCGCAGCATGTGTCGTAGACGATCTTGGTCTCGACGCCGTTCTTCGCCAGCACGCCCTGGGCTGCTCGGCCGATTCCCGGATTGTTGTACTCGACGAAGCAGGTGGCGTAGAGCACGGCCTTGCGGCCGGCGGCCGGCGCGTTCGCGGCGACGGTCGGGGGGCGTGTGGCGGCCTGCCGGCTGAAGCTGCGGGCATGGAAGCGTGGCAGCACCGCATCGCGGTGAATGCCGGCGAACGCTTCCATGAGCGACCGGGTCAGCCGGTTGCCCCGGCGCGCCGCCCAGTTGGCGAGCGGAGCGATGGCGCCGAACAGCCGGCCATTGCGGTCGGTCAAACCCAATGCGCGCTCGAAGAGGCCCACCTTGCTCTTGGCATGCGCCCGCTGGCGGATCATCAGCGCGGGGAAATCGACCGCGTGCACGTGCGGCGGCGTGTAGGGGCAGACCGGGTAGCACATGTCGCAGAGCGTGCAGGCCGCGCCCACGCTCTCGAAGTCGGCGCTCTTGACCGCCTCGACGCTGCCCGCGCTGTCGATCAGATCGAAGAGTCGCGGAAAACTCTCGCAGAGATCCTCGCAGCGGCGGCAGGTATGACAGACGCCCGCGACGCGGCGCAGCTCGTCATCGAGCGCGCTCGCGTCCAGGAATTCGGGCGCCTCCCAGTCTATGGGCGGCCGTGGCGCCGGACGATCCTCCCCCAGCGCGGCCTGCGTGCCGCTCTCAGCCAAGGACCGCCCGCGTCGACTCGGCGGTGATCTCTACCATTTGATCGATGGTCTCGTCGTCGATGATGATCGGCGGCGCAACCATGAAAACGTCCGGCCGGGAGCGGCTGAAGAGCCCGCGCGCCACCGCCTCGGCGTTGATCTTCGCGGCGATGCCGTCGGCGGGATCGAAGCTCTCCTTGGTCGCCCGATCCTTCACGTACTCCACGGCGCACATGAGTCCGAGGCCGCGGATATCGCCGACGTTGGGATGATCGGCGAGCGCGTCCTTGAGGCCAACCAGCAGGCGCTTGCCCTTCGCCGCGGCCTGACCGGGGAAATCCTCCCGCTCGATCAGGTCCATCATGGCGCAGCCGATGGCACATCCGGTGGGATGTGCGCTGTAGGTGTAGGCGTGCATCCAGGGCTTGCCGCTCTCGTGCATCGTGTTGGCGATCTCGTCGCTGATCCCGATGCCGCCGAGTGAGAAGTAGCCCGAGGTAATGGCCTTGGCGTACTGGATCATGTCGGGCTCGACGTCCCAGTGCTGCAGGCCGAACATCTTGCCGGTGCGGCCGAACCCGGTAATCACCTCGTCCGAGACCATCAGCACGTCGTACTTGGTGCAGATCTCGCGTATGCGCGGGAAGTAGTCGGGCTGAGGCGGGATCACGCCGCCGCCGCCCTGCACCGGCTCGGCAATGAACATCGCCACCGTCTCAGGCCCCTCGGCGAGGATGGCTTTCTCGAGCTCATCGGCTGCGGCGATGCCCTGGCTCTCCGCGCCCTCCGGCGCCTCGTAGCGATAGGGATAGGGGCTCGGGATATGGACGAAGCCCGGCATGCGCGGCTCGAAACTCGGCCAGTAGATGCTCATGCCCGTCGCGCACATGGCCGCGAGCGTGACCCCGTGATAGCCCCAGATGCGGGAGATGACCTTGGTCTTCTCCGGCTGGCCCTTCAGCTTCCAGTAGTAGCGGGCCATCTTGATGTTGCTGTCGGTCGCCTCGCCGCCGCCCGACGTGAAGAAGAAGTGGTTGATATTCGGGTAGGTGATCCGGGCGAGCTTTTCGGCAAGCTCGATGGCGCGCGGGTTGGTGCTGCCGGAATAGCCGGACGCATAGGCCATCTCGGCGAGCTGCTTGCTCCCGGCCTCGACCAGCTCACGGCAGCCGTTGCCGGCGGTGTTGTTCCAGAGGCCGGAGAGACCGTCGATGTAGCGATCCCCGTTCGCATCGACGAGGAAGGCCCCTTCCCCGCCGACCCAGACCTTGCCGGTGGCATGGACGGCATGGCTGTGCAGCGGATGGAGCAGGTGCGCGTTGTCTCGATCGAGCAGCGCAGCTTCGGCGTCGTTGGACATCTCGGTCGTTCCTCCCTGTTGCGACCGCGCGTGCGCCCGCCCGGCCAGTCCTCCGTTGCCAGTGTGGCCGGCAGGGCGGGTTCGATCAAGTGAGGCCAGACAGGCAGCAGGGGCGTTCACGCCAGTCCAAAGCGGTTGGCATGTCCCCCCGAATAGGCGAAAAGGGTGCACATTATGAGGGCCGATACGTGGCCCTGCGGGCACCGCGACACGTTTGGCCAATGAACGAATCCGTGAGCGACGGCGCACTCGAACTCTCGCTGGTCAACGACCTGCGGGAAATCGGTGCCGCGGCCGAGAAGATCGACGCGTTCTGCGAGGCGCGGAGGCTGTCGCCGCAGATCGCCTATGCGGTCAATCTCTCGATCGACGAGATCCTGACCAACACCATCAGCTACGGATACGACGACGAGGCCGAGCACCGCATCGACCTCACCCTGCGCCAGGAAGGCGACACGCTGGTCGTGGTGATCGTCGACGATGGCAGGGCCTTCGACTCTTCGCTGGAGCGCGAACCCAACGTCGACGCGACTCTTGAAGAGCGTGCTCTCGGCGGGCTCGGCCTCTTTCTCGTGCAGCAGATGATGGACGACGTGGACTACCAGCGCCGGGATGCGCTCAACGTCATCACGTTGAGGAAGAGCACCGCCGAGCAGGCCGAGGATTAGCCGCATCGATCAGATTGGCCGCTCGGGTGCTCCGGCGTGCCGAGAGCGCTCCGACGGGTCTTACGGTGCCGGCGTGGCGCGGGCCGTGCGTTCGCGTGCAGTAGCGGCAGCGTCGAGCGTGAGCGCTTCGGTGAGCACCACGCCGTAGTCGCGACGCGCGGCCTCGGCGCTGATGTGACCATCGACGACGTCCGCCGCCACCTGTTCGGCCGGTCGCAGCAGCGGATCGCCGTAGCCGCCGCCGCAGCACGAGGTGACGATCACGCGATCGCCGGCGGCCGCCTTCATGTGCGCGAGCTTGGAGGGCAGCGCCTGCTCCGAACCGTCGGCGCGAATGAGGCTGATGCTGTTTGCTCGGCCTTCGGCACCGCCGTCATGGCCCCAAGGCGGGAAGCGCTGGCCTTCGCCCTCGATCGAGAAGCCCGCATCGTCGAGCAATTCGGTCTCGCGGATCGGCCCGATCCCGCCGCGCCACCGCCCCGCCGCGCAGCCTTCATCGCGCAGCTCGTAGCGGTGGATGCGCAGCGGGAAGTGGGACTCGACGTCCTCGATGGGGTTGTTCCGCGTGTTGGTGAAGAGGATGTCCACCGCGTCCATGCCATCCTTGCCGGCGCGCCCGCCGTAGGCGCCCTCGTAGATCTCCATGTGGACCCAGTGGCGCTCCCCGCGCAGCCCGCTGTAGGCGACGACGTTGAGGTTGCCGACACCGGCCGAGACCTGGCCTGGCACGGCCTGGGCGAGCGCCTTCATGATCGTGTCGGCGCATTGAATCCCGGGGCAGGCGCGCGAAATGGTGGGCGCCGGGAAGATGGGGTTCACCAGGGTTCCCCTGGGCGCGACGATGCGGATCGGCCGGGTCAGCCCGGCGTTGAGCGGCACGCGGCCGTGCACGGCCGAGTCCAGCAGGATCGAGCGGAGCGTCATCCAGACAGCGCAGTCGACCGTGCCGTGGAGCGGCATGTTGATCGGCCGGTCGTCCACCTGCGCCGACGTGCCGGTGAAGTCGACGGTGATGTCGCTGCCTGAGACGGTGAGGGTGACCGCGATGGGGAGCTCGCGGCGCGCCGGGTCGTCGTCGTCCAGGAAGCCGTCGATGGCGCCTTGCGCCTGGTAGCGGCCGTTTGGGAGCGCCGCGATGGCTTGCCGCATCATGCGCTCGGAATAGTCCATGAGCGCGGCGCAGGCCGCCTGCACCGTCTCCAGACCGTGGCGCTCGATCAGGGCGAGAAACGCCTCGGCACCGATTCGGGCGGCGGCGATCTGCGCCTCCATGTCGCCCAGCACCAGGTGGGAGGCGCGAATATTGTCGCCCAGCACCGCCCAGAGCGTCGTGTTCCTGACCCCCTTGTCGTAGATCTTGAGGCCCTTGAGCTGAATGCCCTCGGCGTAGGCGTCGACCGCATCGACGATTCCGGCGCTGCCCGGTGTGTGGGCACCGATATCGACGTGATGGGCGGCGGTGCCGGTGAAGCCCACCAGCACGCTCTCGTGGAACACCGGCACGCAGAACGCCACGTCGGGCACGTGGCTGGCGCCGCCATAGGCATCGTTGTGGATGTAGACATCGCCCGGCTCGATGGCCTCGCCGCGCCTCTCCAGCGCCGCGCGAATGCCCCGCACGTAGCCCGGCAACGGACCCGACTGGAGCGGCGTGCTCTGCGGCGTCTCGGCGATCTGGTTGCCGGCCGCGTCCAGCACGGCGGCGCCGAAATCCTCGGATTCCCGGATCAGGCTCGAATGCGACATGCGCATGAGCTTGAAGCCCATCTCGACGGCGATGGTCTCCAGCGCGCCGTAGATCACATTCGCAGTGACCGGATCGATGCCGGCTGCGGCCCGATTCACTTTGCGCCCCTCCCCGCGTGATCTCGACCGTCCCCGAACACGTGCATCATAGCCACTGACCGCGCCGGGCCTAACTGCTAGCCTTCAATGAAATACGCCGGCGGGAGAAGTGGCCCATGAGCCTCGGCGATCAGATCACGCTCAGCCTGGTGCAGATGAACAGCGGGCCGGATCGCGATGCGAACATCGCGCGGGCTGCCGCCCATATCGACCGCGCGGTGGAGACCGAGCGGCCCGACCTGGTGGTGATCCCGGAGTTCTTCAATCACCCCTACGTCTTCAACGAACGCGACCACGAACACTTGAAACGGGCCGAGCCCGCGACGGGCCCGAGCATCACCGCAATGCGGGCCAAGGCGGCCGAGCACAAGATCCACCTGATCGCGACGCTCTATGAAGAGGAATCAGCCGGCCTCTATTACGACACGGCCTTCGTCATCGACCCCACAGGTGACATCGTCGGCAAGTATCGCAAGGTGATGCCGGGGCTCTACCTCAGCCTCGAGCGCATGTATTTCCGCTTCGGCTCTCGCTTCTCGGTCTTCAAAGTCGGCGAGTGGAAAATCGGCATCATCATCTGCTACGACACGTTCTTTCCGGAGCACGCACGCTGCTCGGCGGTCAACGGCGCCGAGCTGATCGTGGTGCCGTTCGCGGCTCCGCGCGTCGGTCCCTGGCGCGAGATGATGATCACCCGGGCCTGGGAGAACGCTGTCTACTTCGCGCCCTGCAACAAGGTCGGGCCGGAGAGCGGCTGGCGGTTCGGCGGCGAAAGCATGGTGGTCGATCCCGAGGGTCAGGTGCTGGCCTGCGCCGGCAACGAGGGCGACGAGATCATCACGGCAACGCTCGACCGCCGCCGCGTCTTCGAGGTGCGTCAAAAGAAGCCCTTCTTCCGCGACCGCCGGCCGGACCTCTACGGCGCCCTCTGCGCGCAAACGGAGGATATCCACGGCTGACCCGCGCGGCCGGCCCCGCCAAATCCATGTCGAAATCGTCTTGCGGGCGTAATACCGTTATAACCCGAGCGTGCAGGACGAGCCCGGAGAGGCCGGCTGCGGCGCAAGAGGGAGCGTCCCCGTAATCGAGCGGGGATGGCCCTCGACGGGGAGGGAGATGAGCGCTCGGGTATTCGAAGAGGTTGAACGCGAGCGGGTACGGGAGCTTTCCAAGGCCGCGTTCGAAGAACAGGCGACGGCACTCAGGGTTTCGCTGGTGGAGTCCCAGCGCGCGCTGGCGAAGGCGGACTTTCCCGTCGTCGTGCTGTTCGCAGGCGTGGACGGCGGAGGCAAGGGGGAGACGGTCAACCTTCTCACCGAGTGGCTCGACCCGCGCCGGATCGTCACTCATGCATACGACCGGCTCACTGAAGAGGAAGGCCAGCGGCCGGAATTCTGGCGCTACTGGCGCGACCTGCCGGCGCGCGGCAGGCTCGGACTCTTCCTCAGCTCCTGGTACTCGGCACCTTTGCTGGACCGTGCCTACGGGCGCATCGGGCCGAGCGCCCTCGATCGGAAGCTCGCACGCATCGCCGCGTTCGAGCGGACGCTCGCCGACGATGGGGCGCTGATCCTCAAGTTCTGGATGCACCTCGACAAGAAGGCGCAGCAGCAGCGCCTGGAAGCCCTGCAGAAGCACCCGCGCGATCACTGGCGGATTTCTCAGTGGGACTGGCGCAATTGGCACCGCTACGACCACTTCAACGAGGCCGCCGAGCACATCATCACCCGCACCAGCACCGCCGAGGCGCCGTGGCTCGTGGTCGATGGCCGTCACGCGCGGCACCGCTCGCTCAGGGTGCTGGGCATGGTGAACCGGGCGCTCGAAGCGCGCCTGGCCGGCCTGCCGCCGCCGGATGCCGGCTTTCGCGCCCGTGCGCCAGTCGTGAGCCCGGCGGTGGTCGGTGCGGCGGTGCGGGAGGTCAAGCCGCTGGCCACGATCGATCAGACGAAGACCGTGGGCCGCAAGGCCTACGAAAAGTCGATGGCTCGCATGCGAGCCGATCTCTACTGGCTCGCCGCGCAGAATCTGCTGCATGGGCTCTCGGTCGTCCTCGTGTTCGAAGGCTGGGACGCCGGCGGCAAGGGCGGCGCCATCCGGCGCATGGTCTCGGCGCTGGATGCCCGCAGCTACCGTGTGCATCAGGTGAGCGCGCCGAGCGACGAGGAGCGCGCTCATCACTACCTCTGGCGCTTCTGGCGGCGCCTGCCCGAGGCCGGGCAGATCGCGGTGTTCGACCGCAGCTGGTACGGGCGGCTGCTGGTGGAGCGCGTCGAGTCTTTCGCGACCGAGGCGGAATGGCGGCGCGCCTACGCCGAGATTCGCGACTTCGAAGAGCAGATCATCGGCCATGGCACGTTGCTCATGAAGTTCTGGCTCCACATCGACAAGGACGAGCAGGAGCGGCGCTTCCTGGCGCGTAAGGAGAACCCCTACAAGAGCTGGAAGCTGACCGAGGAAGACTGGCGCAACCGCGCCAAGTGGGAGGCCTACGAGGACGCCGCCAACGACATGATCGCCGGCACCAGCACCCGAGAGGCGCCGTGGACTCTGGTCCCCGGCAACAACAAGAGGCACGCCCGCTTGGAAGTCCTGCGAACGCTCTGCGCCGCGCTGCAATCGCGCCTCAGCGAGCGAGCGGCGGAGTAGCGCGGCGGTCGCGCCGACAGGCGCGCGAAACCGGAGAAATGCTGGCCGCCGTGAGCGACAACTGACCTACAGCGCGCGGCCGAGCTCTTCGCCCTCGTACATGAGTTGGACCGGACGGCGCGGCGCGACCACGTCGCCGACCCGGTGCATCGAGGCGACGCGACCCTCGAGCGCTCGATAGAGTGCATCATTGGGCGAGCGCAGCATCGAGACGACGACGGTATCCACCCCCTCGATCACGCGCGGTTGCCCGCCCCAGACCGAGCGGACGTGCACCGCATCGCCCTCGATCTTGTCGACGTTGGTGTGAGCGCTGCAAACCACGCCGGCTTCTTCCAGGCGCGGCATCACGAACGGGAGATCGAGGGTGCGCATGACGTCCTCGCCCACCATGGCGCGCGGTGTCACGATCTCCACATGGGCGCCATCCGTCGCTAGGATCTCGGCGAGCCCGAGCGGCAGGTAGAAGCCGGTTTCCTCCAGAATCACGACCCTCTGCCCGAGGGCGCTTGCGTCTGCCAGCGCGCGTTCGGTCGCCGTGCCGACGTCGATGACGCTCTCCTGCTCCGTCCCCGCGAGGCGCGCTTGACCCGGCCGAAACTCGCTGCGGCCGTCACAGTCCCAGCGCGCGCCGGTGGCGACGACCACGGCGTCGGGCTGCGCGCGCTCGATCACCTCGGGAGTCGCCTCCGCGCCGAGCCTCACCTCCACACCAGCCACCTCCATCGCGCGGACCAGGTTGTCGATGGCGATGTCCCACTCCTTGCGCGTCGGCAAGCTGAGCAGCAGGTTCAGGTGGCCGCCCAGGCGCTCCTCGCGCTCCAGCAGTGTCACCCGATGGCCGCGGCTCGCCGCGACAGCCGCCGTCTTCATCCCGGCGATGCCGCCACCCACGACGAGAATGTGTTTCGCCTCCTCCGGTGCCACCGGCTGCAGCGTGTCGCTCCCCCACCGCGCCTCGCGGCCGACCGACGGATTGACCGCACAGGTCACCGGTCGGTTGTCGAAGAGGCGGGCGACGCACTCGTTAGCACCCATGCAGCGCCGAATCTCCTTCTGGCGGCCCTCGCGGGTCTTCTTCACCAGGTGCGGCTCTGCCATCTGCGCGCGGGTCATCGCGACCATGTCGGTGGTGCCCTCGGCGATCGCCTGCTCCGCCTGATGCAGGTCGATGATCCGGCCGACGGTAAAGACCTTGGCTCGGTTGCCTACCACCGCCTTGGCACGCTTCGCGAAGGGGAGCATGAAGCCGTTCTTCACATCCATCGGCGCGACGGCATGGTGCAGCGTGTAGTAGCCGCCGCCGGAGATGTTGAAGAAGTCGAAGAGCCCGCTAGTCGACAAAATTTCCAGCTGCTCCTCGGCTTGGTCTGGCGTGATCCCGGCCTCGCCCAGGAACTCGTCGAAGGAGAGCCGGACGCCGACCGTGAAGCCGTCGCCGACCTGTGCGCGGACCGACTCGCCGATTTCGAGCAGGATCTGGCAGCGCTTGCGTACCGAGCCGCCGTAGCGGTCCGTTCGGTCGTTGTAGACCGGGCTCAGGAACTGGCCGAGCAGGTAGCTGTGCGCGGCGTGTAGCTCCACCCCGTCGCAGCCCGCAACCTTGACGTTGAGCGCCGCCTCGCCGAACTCCCTGACGATGTCGTCGATGTGCTCCTGCTCCATGACCATGGGAATTTCGTGGTGCACGATCGAGGGCAGCTTCGAGACGCCCCAGAGCGGGTGCCACTCGTCCATGATCGTCGTGCCCTTGTCGTGCACGCCGCAGCCGAAGAGCTGGATGAATTGCCGCGCGCCATGCTCGTGCACCGCCTCGGCGAGCTTGGCGTATTGGGGGATGGCACGTTTCTCCCAGGCGGTGCAGCCATTCACGAACGACCCCTTGGCGATCCGGTGGCCGGCCTGCTGCTCGGTGATGAAGAGCGCCGCGCCACCCTTCGCTCGCTCCCGGAAGAACTCGATGTGCCGGTCGCTGAGGATGTTGTCCTTGCCGTAGAGCGTGGTCTGGGCGGTCATCATGATCCGGTTCTTCACCCGCGTGGAGCCGATCTCCAGCGGCTCCCACACCAGGCGAAGCTCGGACGCGGACTGATTTCCCTCGGCTGCGGCTGCGCTCATTCGTCTCCTCCTGCGATTGGCCGCCGGTATCGTACACTGCCGCGACGAGAAGGGCTCACGCCGCACCAGACGACAGACACGGCAAAGGTTAAGCCGAACTTCCAGTGTGGGATAGTCAAAGAACCGTTGTGCGGCAGGGGTTTCGGCGAGTTTCGAAGCGACGATTACTGGACAGGTTTGGCGGTGGTCATCCCCTTTTCGGTGAGCGCGGGCGCAGGATGGGGCCGCAGCCCGAGCAATGCGAACGCCCTTTCCTGCAGTTCGGTCGGCTTGGTCAGGGCGGGCACGGCGAAGTCGGTTCCGGTGGCGATCTCAGTGGCAGCAAGCGTGCCGAGATGGCCGAGGAGATCGCGGAAGTCGCACACCGCAAGTCCATCATCCGTCTTTCGGCGCTTGTCCTTGCGCCGGGCCTTTTCCGAGCGTTCCGGCGGCGCCACCGGGTTCGCGGACAGCGGCGCTCCGTCCTCCTCGGCGAACAGCAGCGGCGCCAGCCTGCGGCGCATGTGCCACTCGACATACCAAGCCAGCATGCAGATCAGAAGATGCGCCCGTACTCGGTCGTCGCGCCAGTGGAAGATCGGGCGGATCCGCAACGACACCGTCTTGAGCGAGCGGAAGGCGCGCTCGACGCGTGACAGGCTCTTGTAGACGCGGACCGCCTCGACGTCCTCGATCTCGTCCTCGTCCACGTTGGTGCGTATGACGTAGAGACCGTCGAGGGCGGCCTCGGCGTCGATCGACGCCCGGTCGCGTTCGCAACTGAAGGTGCCGCTGCCCTCGTCGAATTCGAAGCGGAAGTGCTTGGCCATCTTGCGGCGGCGCAAGGTTCCCAGCCGACGGTTCAACTCGTCGCGGTCGATGTCGCCGGCGGCGTGGCGCGCGGCGAAATCGCGCGCGTCCGTCTCGGTCGCATTGAGCAGCCCGTCGCGGTTGCGCTTGCGCTCGGCCGCCAGAACCGGGTTGTAGCAGACGATCAGCCTCTCGCCGGGATAGTCCGGCGTGGTCACCCGCGCGAGGCCCCAGGTGTCGAACAGGCCGGGCGTGACATGCCCCCGGTCGACGAGCTTGCGGATCGAGGATGCGCGCAGCGCCGTGATCCAGTCGATGCCGTTGGGCGCGAGGTCGCGGTCGATGCGGGTCTGCGCGATCATGCCGCGGTCCCCCACCAACACCACCCGCCGGATGCCGAAGCTGTCGCGGACCTTGCGCACCTGGCTGGCCAGAGTCATCGGGTCGCCGGTGTTGCCGGCGAAGGCCTCGATCGAGACCGGACAGCCATCGCGGGTGCAGAGGAGGCCGTAGACGATCTGCGGGCGGTCGCCCCGGCGATCCCTCGAATAGCCGCGCTTCGCCATGGGGCAGGCGTTGCCCTCCATGTAGCTCGAGGACACGTCGTAGAGGACGAGATCGTCCTCTCCGAGATGGCGCCGGGCGAGCTTGCGCTCGATCGCGCCCTGTCGCGCGCCCAGCCAGTCCATGGCGGCGTAGAGTTCGTCGACGCTGACGCCTTCGACGCCGAGCAGGGCGGCGAGGGTGGTTGTGCCGGCCGCTCCCAGTTCGCGCTCGACGCGCAGCTTGGCGCCGGGCCGGATCAGGCGGGCGACGATCATGGCGATGACGAGGGCCCTGCGGCGATCGGGCCGGTGGAAGATGACGCGGTCGAGGCCGATGTCGCGAAGGGTGCCGAGAACGGCGCTGACGGCGCCGTGCGCCCGGCTGGCGCGCAGTTCGACGTCGGCGCTGTCGGGATTGAGGGCGGGTCCGCGCTTGAGGGCGCGTTTGAGGGCTTCGATGGCGTGTTCCGGGAGGGCGGAGAGGTTGCACAGGGTGCGCTTCTTGGGTTTTCCGTCCTGCCAGTAGGACTGTCTGAGGAGGTGGCAGCGGGAGTTTCCGGACCGGGTGGTTTCGATGTGCATATCGATCTGCCTAGCGAATCGCGGCAATCATATCGGAAAGGCTTGGGAATGCGGAGCAATTATCGTAACGAGAAAACTATCTACTGACTAGTATTCAGGTTTTGGTGGATGCGCCGGGACGGCGTGATCCAGCGCTGGAGCGCCGAATCGCGGCGGTTTCGGCGATCATTTCGGGAATTTCGCGCCAAACCGGGCGCTAAACTGCGCAGAAAGGGCGGAAACAGGCAAAATCCGGCCAGATCGGCAATCAGATGCTAACGGAAGTTCGGGTTAAGGGTTGGGCAGGCTCTCTCTCGAGAGCCTGCCCAACCCTTTTGAACGAAGCCGCGGGCCACGAGAGGCGAAGTTGAGCTATGTGGAAAGTGCGCTGATGTCAGCGTCAGGCGGCATCCACCGGCAGCAGAGTTGCGCATAAAATCGACGCTCGCGCCGGTCTTTCGGCAGGCATGCGGGCGCACGCTGCGAGGACTGAGCGGGGTGTGAGCCGAGGGCTGTCAGCCCGGCTCAAGCGGAGACAGGTTCGGTCGTGCGTCGGCGCTTTGGCGCCGTTGCGCGGGGCCGAAGCGAGCGGGCGTCTCACGGTTTCCCCCTGTGGGTCGGCGGCAGCGCCGGCGGGCCGCGCGTCGAGCGGGGCTCATGGCGGCGGCGGATTTCGCGGACGAGGCGCATGACGCCGCCGCAGTGGGGGCAGGCCACGGGCGCGGTGCCGATCTCGGGCTCTTCGTCGGGCTCGGCCCGAGCGCCGTCCACGCTTCCCTCGGGGGCGGCGCAGCCGAGGGCGCCGAGAGCCTGGCGTGCTCTCTCCAGCGTGCTGGCGCGGCAGCCGTTGGCGAGGATGCCGAAGTAGCGAATGCGGTGCATGCCGTCCGGCAGGACGTGCCTCAGGAAGCGGCGGATGAACTCGTCGGCGCTCACGGTGGCGATGCCGTAGCGCGGCTTTCTCTGCCCCGGCGCCTTGGGCTTTCGGTGGCGGAAGGAGACCGTCTCGCCGTCGAAGGAGACGATGCGGCTGTCGGAGATGGCGATCCTGTGCGTGTAGTGCGAGAGGTACCGGAAGACCTGCTCAGGCCCGCGGAAGGGCCGCTTGGCGTAGACCACCCAGTCCCTGGCCCGGGCGGCGGCAAGCGTGGCGTGGAACTCGCCGGGATTGGCGAGGTGGGCGAGGGTGCCGTGGAACTCCAGGTCCCCCCGGCCGTGGGCGCGGGCGAGCTCCTCGAGGAAGAGGCGGCGGAACAGGCTGCCGAGGACCTTGACGGGGGCGAGGAAGGTGGTGCTCCCCGTCTTCCACTCGCCACTGTCTACGTCGAAGCCCGCGTTGGGCACGACCACGTGCAGGTGCGGGTGGAAGCGGAGCTTCTGATCCCAGGTATGGAGGACCGCGGTGCCGCCGATGCGCATGCCGCCGTGGCGGGGATCGGCGGCGATGGTGCGCAGGGTCTCGGCGACGGCCCGGAAGAGGATGTCGAACACCACCCTGCGGTTGCAGAAGGCAATGGCGGCAACCTCCTTGGGCAGGGTGAAGACCACATGGAAGTAGGGCACCGGCAGGATGTCCCCGGCGCGCTCCTCGCTCCAGAGGTTGGCGGCGAGACCCTGGCAGGTGGGGCAGTGGCGGTTGCGGCAGGAGTTGAAGAGCGGATGCTCGCGCCCGCAGCCCTCGCAGGCGTACATGTGGCCGCCGAGCACGGCGGTGCGGCACGCCTCGATGGCGCCCATGACCTTGAGCCGGGCGGCGTCGATGCGCCCTTTGTGGCGCTCACGGAAAGCGGCGCCGGCGCGGCGGAAGATCTCCGCCACGCCCGCGCGTTCGGCCTCCACGCGCCGTCAGTTGCGCAACGCTGCGAAGCCTGAGATCGGGTGGTCGAGGCCCTCGAACATCTTGCCGGTGACGCGGGCGTAGTGACGGGTCGTGTTCGCGCTTCGATGGCCGAGCATGTCCCGGATCACCTCGATATCGCCGCCGCGCTCGAGGAGATGGGTCGCCGCCGAATGGCGCAGGCAATGGAAGGTGTAGCTGCGGTCGAGCTCGGCAATGTCGCGCGCCCTCCTGAAGGCGGCCTGCAAGGTCTCCGTTGCGATGGGCCTGTCGAGCGAGACGCCGTAGAAGAGCCAGCTCGTCGGACGCGGCCAGATGTTCCTGTAGTAGACGCGCAAGTAGTGGATGACGATGTCCGGCAACGGTGCCATTCTCTCGGTGCCGCCTTTGCCGGAGGGGATGTGCAGCAGCTTCTTCTCCGACAGGATGTCGCCGACCTTGATGGCCAAGGTCTCGGAGATGCGGAGCCCGCCGCCATAGCCGGTGACAATGGCAGCACGGTGGCGGAGGTCGGGTGTCGCAAGGATGAGGTGCTCGACCTCCTGCTCCGACATGTAGCGCGGCAGCTTGCCGGGCTTCTTGCGGGAGCGCAGGCCGGCGACATGGTCAGGCCAGCCGAGTGTGTCGATGTAGAGGAAGTTCAGCGCGGCGAAGGAGACGTTGGTCGTGCCCGGACTGAGCCCCTTGTCGATCCGCCCCAGGTACCACTGGCGCACCTGCTCGGCGTCGAGCTCGTCCGGCGAGGCGTCGTAGTACCTGGCCAGGTTCTTGATCTCGCAGATGTAGGCCTTGGACGTGCTCGCGGCCAGATTGGCGATGCGGAGCTGCTCCTCCATGCGCTGGCGAAGAGGGGTGACGGTGTTCGTGTCGCACGCGGTCCCGGTCATTATCGATCTCCCTGGATCGCGACGGCGCGCCGCCGGACCGATCCGGCGACGGTCCGTCGCAGGGGTCGATACTAACCACTGGTGATCGGGAGGCTGCTGGGGATCCGCCACCCGACGGGCGGAGCGCCACTGACGCAACCGGGAAGCGAACGCACAGAACAAACGGCACCCGCGACGCCTCGGAAATGAATGAACTCTACGCCGCTAACTCCGCGTAGCGGCTTCGTTCAAGCAAGCATGACCGCAGGAGCGAGATGACCGAGGTGCTGTCGGCGGATGTTGTGGTCGTGGGCGGCGGCAACGCCGCGCTTACGGCAGCGCTCGCTGCGGCGGAGGCCGGCGCCCGTGTGCGCCTGCTTGAGGCCGCGCCGGAAGAGGAGCGCGGCGGCAACAGCACCTATACCGCCGGCGCCATGCGGGTGGTCTTCGACGGTCCCGATTCGCTCCGCGCGCTGATGCCCGACCTCACCGATCGCGAGCTGGCCGAAACCGATTTCGGCGCTTACACCGAGGCCGACTACTACGACGACATGGCGCGGCTTACCCAGTACCGCGCCGACCCCGACCTCGTGGAGCAGCTCGTCACCCGCAGCCACGCCACGCTCGTCTGGGTGCGCGAAAGGGGTGTGCGCTTCCAGCCGAGTTACGGTCGCCAGGCGTTCAAGCGGGAGGGCGGGCGCTTCCGCTTCTGGGGTGGGCTCGCGGTCGAGGCCTGGGGCGGCGGGCCGGGCCTCGTCGATGCGCTCTACAAGGGCGCCCAAGAATCGGGCGTTGCCGTTCACTACGAAGCTGAAGCCCGCTCCCTGCTCACCGACGACGACGGTGTGCGCGGTGTGATCGCGCGCATCGGCGGGCGCACGGCAGACGTCCATGCGCCTGCCGTGGTGCTCGCCTGCGGCGGCTTCGAGGCCAACGCCGCGTGGCGGGCGCGCTATCTCGGGCCCGGCTGGGACCTCGCCAAGGTACGCGGCACCCGCTTCAACCAGGGCGACGGCATCCGCATGGCGCTGGAAGCCGGCGCCATGCCGGCCGGCAACTGGTCGGGCTGCCACGCGGTCGCCTGGGACCGGAACGCACCAGCCTTCGGCGACCTCGCCGTGGGCGACGGCTTCCAGAAGCACAGCTACCCGTTCTCGATCGTCGTCAACGCGGCGGGCGATCGCTTCGTCGACGAGGGTGCGGACTTTCGCAACTACACCTACGCCGCCTACGGCCGACGCGTGCTGGAGCAGCCCGGTCAGGTCGCGTGGCAGGTCTTCGACGCGCAGGTGACTCACCTGCTTCGCGACGAGTACCGCATCCGGCAAGTCACCAAGGCGAAGGCCGACACGCTGGAAAAGCTTGCGGCGCGCATGGAGGGCATCGACGGCGCGCGCTTCCTCGCGACCGTGCGGACATACAACGATGCCGTGATGACGGAAGTGCCCTTCGACCCCACCGTGAAGGACGGCCGTGGCACCCGCGGCCTCGCGCCGCCCAAGACCAACTGGGCCAACCGGATCGAGGCCCCGCCCTTCGAGGCCTATGCCGTCACCTGCGGCATCACCTTCACCTTCGGCGGTCTCGCCATCGACCCCGGCGCGCGGGTGCAGGCGGTCTCCGGCGCGCCGATTCCGGGCCTCTACGCGGCGGGTGAGCTGGTCGGTGGGCTCTTCTACGGCAACTATCCCGGCGGCACGGGCCTGGTCTCGGGCGCGGTCTTCGGCCACCTCGCCGGCACCGGTGCCGCCCAATTCGCGAAGGAAGGCCGCGACCGGTGAGCGGCATCCGCGTCGGCTTCATCGGTACGGGCGTCATGGGCGAGCCCATGTGCCGCAACCTCGTGCGCAAGCACGACGGGCCGGTCACCGCCTACGACCTCGACCCGGCGCCGCTGGAGCGGCTCGCCGCCGACGGGGCGCGGGTCGCTCCGTCCATCGCGGCGCTCGCCGAGGCGGCCGATCTGATCTTCATGTCGCTCCCTTCGGGCCGCGAGGTGCGGACTGTGTGCCTCGGCGAAAGCGGCCTGATCGACCACCTCCCCACCGGGTGCACCGTGGTCGATACCAGCACCGCGCCGCCTGCCCTCGCCCGCGAGCTCGAAAGCGCCTTCGTCGCGCGCGGCATCGCCTTCGCCGATGCGCCGATCGCGCGCACGCGCCAGGCCGCCATCGACGGTACGCTCAGCATCATGGTGGGCGGCGATGCTGCGCTGGTGGAGCGCCTGCACCCACTACTCGCCTACATCGCGCAGGACGTGACCCATTGCGGCCCGGTCGGCAGCGGGCAGGTGGTGAAGATCCTGAACAACATGATCCTCTTCCAGAACGTGCGGGCACTGGCGGAGGGGCTTACAATCGCGCGCCGCCAGGGGATCGAGCCGCAGACGTTCCTGGAGGCGGTGGGCCGCAGCTCAGGCGACAGTTTTGCGCTGCGCAATCACGGCATGAAGGCGATGCTGGAAGGGCGCTTCCCCGAGGGCGCGTTTCCCGTCACCTACGCACTGAAAGACCTCGATTACGCGCTTGATCTAGCGCAGGAGTCGGGGGTCGACGCCGAGGGCGCAGCGCTGGTCAAGGCGCTGTTCACCGAAGCCATCGAGTGCGGGCTCGGCGCGCGCTACCATCCCGTCATCGCGACGCTGATCGACCGCACGCGCCCGACCCAGCCGGAGGAAGAAACACCATGACCCAGGTTCCCGACACGCTTCTCGCGAAGGTCCGTGCCGAGCTTTCCACCGCGCAACTGGGGGACGTGCTGGACACTCTCGGCCGCCGCCATCAGTTCCTGCCGCCCGAAATCTGCTCGGCCATGTCCGGCACCACGTTGGTCGGCCGGGCGATGCCACTGCTGGAGATCGCGGCAACGCCGGACGATCACAGCTTCGGCCTGATGTTCGAGGCCCTCGATTCTCTTGGGAAGGACGAGGTCTACGTCGCCGCGGCCGGGGCGCCTCCCTTCGCGCTCTGGGGCGAACTGATGACCACCCGCGCGCTGGCGCAAGGCGCGGCAGGCGCTGTGCTCGACGGTTACATGCGCGATACGCGGGAGATTCGTGCCATGACGCTGCCGGTCTTCGCGCGCGGCTCCTACGCGCAGGACCAGCGCGGCCGAGGCCGGGTGGTCGCCTATCGGGAGCCGGTTCGCATCGCCGAGGTCGCCGTCCAGCCGGGTGACCTGATCGTGGGCGACGACGACGGCGTGCTGGTGGTCCCGAGCGACGTCGCGGCCGAATGCGTGGAGAAAGCGCTGGAGAAGCGTCGCATGGAAAACATCATCGCCCAGGAGATCGAGGGCGGCCTGTCCACCACCGAGGCCTGGGAGAAATACGGCGTCATGTAGGGCCTTGTCCGACGGGAGGAACCCCCTCCTCGGCGGCCCGCCCGTCCAGCTCGGCCTTGAGGTGTGAAAGCAATGGATAGAGCGCGGCCATGAGCGCGATGGCGAATCCCAATCGCCCCTCTCGATAGCCGCGCCGGCTCACGTAGCACTTCAGGAAGCGCGAGAGCGAGCGGCGGAACGTCCAGATCAACGGCGGCAAGGACGCGGCGGAGTCCCGCAGGTCGGCAGCGTGGGCGTCGGTGTAGCGCTGCAGCCGCACCACCATGTCAGCAAAATCCCGGTCGACGTAGTGATGCATGGCCGCCTTCAAGCGGCGCTCCGGCCCTTGCAGAGCGACCCGCGGGTGGATGCGTTGATCGCTCCATTGCTTGGCACCGGGGGTGAAGAGACGCGCGGTCTTCGTGACCCCCCACACGCCGCCCCAGCCGTGGCGCACCAGCCGCCCCCCGACGAAGTTCTCGAACGGAACCATGAAGTAGCCCGGCGCCGCATCGCGGATGGTCTCGCGGATCTCCCGCGCCAGCGCCTCGGGCACCCGCTCGTCGGCATCGACCTCCAGAATCCAGTCTCCCGTGCAGGCATCGATACCGGCATGGCGGCGCGGTCCTTCGAGCGGCCAGGCGCCCTCGACGATCGTCCTGCAGAAGCGCTCCGCGATCGCCCGCGAGCAGTCGGTGCAGCGGTCGAGCACCACCACGATCTCGTCGGCGAAGCGTAGCGTCTCCAGACAGTCCGCGAGCTGACCTTCCTCGTTGCGCGCGACCACAAGGGCCGAGAGGCGAGGGCGCGCCGATGGCCCCGCCGTGCCCGCGCTCGTCGCGATGACTTCGGTACAGCGCTCGATGAATGCCGCATGATTGCGCATGATCGGCAGGTGGCTGCGCCGGTAGAGTGCGTTCCCGCGCCGCAGTGCACCCGTGCCTGCCCCGCTGCGGGCGGCGAAGCGGCGGCACCGGCCTGCGGCCCGCCGGCACGCGAACTGCTTGTGACGCCACGGCAGCCGCGGTCGGTCTTCGACAAAACGCGCGAGGGTCGTCGTCGAATCGCGTAACTCACGGGGTGTGTCCGCACTCAGCCGGTCCGGCACATCGCGCGGAAAGAACGCGACCGTGGCCTGCACGCGGAGGAACGGCCCCTGCCCCGCCAGCCTGAGTGCCAGCGTATAGTCCTGCGCGAAGGGAATGCGCTCGTCGCAGCCACCGCAGTCTCGGGCCGCAGCGGTCCGAATGAGGCACTGGGCCGGCCCGAAGAATTTGCGCCTGAGCGTCGGCCTGAGCGGCCGCGCGATCACGGCGGCAGGGGCGCCCGCGAGCGGGGCGTTCAGGACGATATCCACTTCGTCATCGAAGTCCTCGCCGCCGCCATAGGCGAGAACCGGCCTCTCGTCCCGGCGCAGAGCGTCCAGCAACACCGCCGTCGCGTCGTCGGCCAGCAGGTCGTCGGCGTCACAGAGCTTGATGAAGGGCGCCGTCGCCCTTTCAATGCCCCGGTTCGTGGCGTGTGCCGGCCCGTGGTTCGCCTGTTCGACGATCGTAATGTTGCGCCAGCCCGCGGTGTGGCGCTTCAGGACCGACAGCGACCCGTCGGTGCTGCCGTCATCGACGAAGATGTATTCGCGGGCGAAGCTCCCGCGCTGCGCAGCGATCTGCTCCAAGACGCTCGGCAGCCAGCGCGCCTTGTTGTAGACCGGCACCACGAATGCGACAGCGTCGTCCGGGCGGGCCATCAACGCTTCTAAAGGTCCGCGTCACCCCTTCATGTCGCGGCGATGAAGGAACTCTTCACCGGAAGAGCGTTTCGAACTCGGTGGCCGCGGCATCCCAGCTTCGTCCCCGGCCGCTCCGGGTGGCGGTCTTGCTCGCTGCCTGGAAGGCCTCGTCGTCCTTCAACATGGCCAGCGCGTTCTCGACGAAGGCATCGTCGTCGGGCGCAAGAAAGCCCGACTGACGATCGGTGAAGCGTTCTTTCACGGAACCGACCGGCCGAGCCACCGCAGGCAAGCCCACGGCCTGCGATTCCGCCAGCGTCGAGCAATACATCTCGCGTTCGGAGCCGGGATAGAGGTGCACCCTGGCCCTGGCGTAGGCCTTCGCCATGTCCCGGTCGCCGGCCGGGGCCATGATCGTCACACCGTGGTCGGCGCCGGCGCGCGCCTTCTCGTAAATCGGCTTGAGATCGTCGGCGAGAGCGTCACCGGCGGTCTCGGCGCGCTTGAAGGCGGCCGAATAGACCTGCAACTGGGCGTTCGGCGCCTGCGGGCGAATCCGCTCGGTCCACAAGTCGAGCAGCCAGTCGAGATCATGCTTGGGGTGGGTCGTGACCACCGCAGTCGGCGGATCCTCCGGCGACATCTCGGTTTTGCTGCGGTATTCCTCGCGCACACCTGGCGTGATCGAGCGGTAGTAGACCAGGTTCTCGCCCTGGGTCCGATAGGCTTCGGAATGGGTATTGCCCAAGAATACGAGCTTGGCATCCGTGCGGTTCAGCACCTCGTGAACCGGTGGCCGGTGGAGATAGTCGGGCGGCCCGGTGACCCAGAGGATGCGCGCCCGCGTTGCCCGCGTGAACTCGAGCAGCGCCGGCTTGCGAAAGGCGATCAGCACCTCGGTGATCGGCGGCTTGCGGCCCTCCCAGTGGATCCAGCTCACGTTCTCGAAGCCGAGGCTGTTGGGGCTGCGGTTGACGGCGCGCACGACGTGGCCCTGGCGCGCGAGCGCCGCCGGCAAGCTGGCGAACGCCTTTTCGGCGCCACCGATGGGTTGATATGCCGGGGTCATCCCGTTGAATGGGATAGAGTCGTCAACCAAGGTGACAAGCATGCGTCGGCTTATAGCCCTGCCCGCTATGCTTGCCAAGCAACGGCAGAGCGCCGGGGGCCGGACGGCGAGAACGGGGACTGGACCACACACGTGAGCAGACCATGACGACGACCGACAGGAGAGAATCGGCGGCGCCCGCGCTGCCGCAATGCCCGAGCGCGGAGGAGATCGCGGCCATGGTGCGGGCCGGGCGCGAGAGCACGGCGGTGGCCTGTGCTGCGGCGCTGGACCGCGTTGCCGCGACCGAGTCTGCGGTTCGGGCGTGGTGCCATCTCGACCCCGCCGAGGCTGCGGCGCGGGCACAAGCGATCGACGCTGCCGGCGCGCGCGGGTTGCTCGCGGGCGTTCCGGTGGCCGTCAAGGACATCATCGATACCGCCGACCAGCCGACCGAGAACGGCACGCCGCTCGACAAAGGACGCAGGCCAAGCGCGGATGCCACGGTTGTGCGCCGGCTGCGCGCGGCGGGCGCGCTGATCCTCGGCAAGACCGTGACCACCGAGCTTGCCTGCGGTGCCGCCAACGCCACCCGCAACCCCCACGATCCAGCACGCACGCCGGGCGGCTCTTCTTCAGGCTCGGCAGCCACCGTGGCGGCCGGCGGCGTGCCGCTGGCGCTCGGCACCCAGACTGCCGGCTCGGTCGTGCGGCCTGCGACCTTCTGCGGCGTCTGGGGCATGAAGCCGAGCTTCGGCGCGATCCCGCGCACCGGGATCACGCGGCTGTCGCGCACGCTGGACCACGTCGGCGTGCTCGCGGGCTCGGTGCAGGACGTGGCGCTCGGCATCGACGCGATTTCCGGAGACGATGGGGTGGATTTGGCAAGCGCCGGGCGCGCGCCGACCCGCCTCTCCGCCGCCCTCGCTCTGCCTCTCGGGCGGCCCCGGCTTGCCTTCATCAGACAGCCGGCCTGGGAGGAGGTCGAGCCGGGCGCCGCGGCAGCCCTCGAAGCCGCCGCGGCAGCCTGCGGCGCGGCGCCGCTCATCCTCGGCTCTCCCTTCGACGACGCGGCGGCGGTGCACCTCGGCATCATGCGGCGCGAGGTCGCCCACGCCCTTGCCCCCTGGTACGAACGGGGCGCCACAGACCTTTCCAACACCATACGCGCCCATATCGAAGCGGGCCGGGAGATCGATGCCGACGGCTATCTCGCTCTGCTCGACGCGGCGGACACCATGCGGCGCGCGTTCGAGCATGCGATGCGGCCCTACGATGCAGTGCTCACCCCCGCCGCGCCGGGTGCTGCGCCCGAGGGCCTAGCCTTCACCGGCAGCCGCCTGCAGACCATGCTCTGGACCATGCTCGGCGCGCCTGCGGTCAATGTTCCCGTCCTCGCGTTGGATGGGCTGCCGCTCGGCCTTCAGGTCGTGGGGCGCTTCGGCGCCGATGCGACGACGCTGCGCGCGGCGGCGTGGTGCGGCGCCCGCTTGCAGGAAGCGGGCGAGTAAGCGCACCATTAGCTGCGCCACAGCGCCGGGACGCAGAGGATGACCCGATTTCATTTCGCCCACGCCGGCGGGCCGACCGGCGAAGCCGCCATCGAAGCCTGCATCCAGCGGCTCGGGCCGACACTGCCGCAGCAGGGCCTCGGCATGCTCTACGTGACCGACTCGATCGGCGATCATCTGCCCGCCGGGCTGGACCGCCTCAAGCGCGCGACCGGCATCGACGAGTGGGTGGGCTCGGTCGGCATCGGCATCTGCGCCACCGGGCGAGAGTATTTCGACGAGCCCGCCGCAGCGGTCATGATCGCCGACCTCGACCAGCAGAGCTATCGAGTCTTCGAGACCATCCGCGACGACCTGGGCGAGTTCAGCCGCTCGAACGGCGCGTGGATTGCCCGCGCGCCCGCACACTTCGGCATCGTTCACGCCGACCCGCGCAACCAGCGTACGGGCGATATCGTCGCGGATCTCGCCGACGAGCTGGACGGCTTCCTGGTCGGCGGGCTCTCGTCGTCGCGCGCCGTGCCCGCGCAAATTGCAGGCGGCGTTACCGAGGGCGGGCTCTCCGGCGTCCTCCTGTCGGACACCGTCGCCGTCGCCACCGCGCTCAGCCAGAGCTGCATGCCCATCGGCGCGATCCACGAGATCACCGACTGCCGGGCCAACATCCTGATCGAGCTCAACGGCCGACCGGCGCTGGAGATTTTCAAGGAGGAGATCGGCGAGGAGCTCGCCAGCGACCTGCGTCGGGTCGGCGGCCTCATCTTCGCCTCCCTGCCGGTCTCGGGCAGCGATACTGGCGACTATCTGGTGCGCAACATCGTGGGCTTCGACGTCGACCGGGGGCTGATCGGCATCGGCGAGCTGGTGGAGCGCGGCACTCAGGTTCAGTTCTGCCGCCGGGACGCGGCCGCCGCAGAGCACGATCTCGGCCGCATGGTGGAGTCGGTAAAGCGCCGGGCCGGTGCCGAGCCGCGTGGCGCCCTCTACATCAGCTGTCTCGCCCGCGGCCCCAACATGTTCGGCGAAACGTCCGAGGAACTGCGGCTGATTGAACGAACTCTCGGCGACGTGCCGCTGGTAGGCTTCTTCTGTAACGGCGAGATATCGCACAACCGGCTCTACGGCTACACCGGCGTGCTCACGCTCTTCCCGTAAGCCGGCCGGTTATCCGCGAAGATATTCCTCCGCCAGCGTGCATGCGAGCTCGGCGACTTCGGGCGCCAAGCTTTGCGCGCTTGCGGTTTCCGACCGCGTGTGAACCCAGCCGAGGTAGCTGAAGGCGCGCGCAAGCTCGAAGAGCGGAAAGTGGGCGAGCTCCTCGTCCGGCAGGGCGCGGTGGCGGCGATAGCCCTCGACGACCCCTGCGTGGATGGCCTCAGCCAGATCGCTGCCGTGAAACATCGTCCAGACCGTCACCAGGTCGAAGAGGTGCCAGCCGAAGCCGCAATCATCGAAGTCGAGGGGGATCACCCGATCGCCGTCGAGCAGCATGTTGTCGAGGTTGAAGTCTGCGTGAATCAAGCCATAGCGGCGCGGAGAGCGGCCGTAGACCGTCAGCGCATCGTGGACGCTGGTGCGGGCCCGATCGATCAGGCGGCGCTCCTCGGCGCCGAGCACGGCGGCTTCCCAGAAACGGCCCCAAAGCGGCTCCGGGCCCACGAGCCCGTCGCGATCCCAGGCATGGCGGGTGAAGCCCGTCGGCAGCGGCCACGCTTCGGCCTGATTGTGAAGTCGGGCGCAAAGCCGGCCGACTCCGGCGAAGGCCGCGTGCACGTCTCCAATCGCCGGGTTCAGGCCTTCCTCCAGGGTGCCGATGGGGATACCGGGCATCCAGGTCAGCATGTCCACCTGGCGAGGCTCCGGCACGCCTGCGGTCTGCACCGTCTCGAACCGCTCTCCGGCGGCGCTCGGGATCACCGCCGGCGCGTCGATGCCTTCGGCGTGCAGCGCCTCCATCCAGGCAAGCTCGGAGCGGAGCGCCGCATCGCTGTGGTAGCCGTGGCGGTGAACACGGAGCACGGCGTCGTCCCCATCCGCTGAAACCACCCGGAAGATCGCGTTCTCGCGAAACTTGACGATCTCGGGCTCGCATTCCTCCACGCTCCAACGGAGGAGAGCCTCGACCGCAAGCCCGCGCAGGCGTTCGGCCCGCTCATCGAGCGGCAGGCGATAGAAGTCGGTCATTGGCGCCCGGTCACACGAGCGAATCGAGGGTTTCGTCGAGAGCGGCGAGAAGCTGATCCGCGTCGGCGGCGGAGAACGGCATGGGCGGGCGAATCTTGAGCACGTGATCGTGCCGGCCGGTGCGGCTGATCAGCACGCCGCGATCGCGCATCCCGTTCACGGCGGCCTTGGTCAGGTCCGGCGCCGGCGTTTCCCTGTCCCCGTCGGCGAAGAACGGAACGCCCGTGAAGAACCCCCGCCCGCGCGGCGCGCCGATCATGGCGTGCTTGTTGCCGAGAGCCAGCAGCCCCTCCTGCAGGTGCTCGCCGACCTTGCGCGCGTTCTCCATCAGGCGTTCCTGCTCGACCACCTCCAGCACCGCATGCCCCACCGCACAGGAGACCGGGTTGCCGCCGAAGGTGTTGAAGTACATCGCCCTGTCCGCGAAATCGTCGATCAGGTCAGGCCGGGCGACGACGCCCGCGAGCGGATGGCCGTTGCCGAGCGGCTTGCCGAGGGTCACGAGGTCAGGCACGGCGTCGTAGAGCTGATGCCCCCACATCCCGGCGCCCGTGCGCCCAAGGCCCGGCTGCACCTCGTCCGCGATGTAGAGCCCACCTGCTTGGCGGGTGAGCGCGACGGCCTGCTCGACGTAACCCACGGGCACGGCCGGCATGCCCTCGGTCGCGAATATCGTGTCGAAAAAGATCGCGGCGGGCTTCATGCCGGCCTCGGCCATCGAGGCGATGGCCGCCTCCACCTCGGCCGCCGCCTCGGCCGGGTCGTCGTCGGCCTCGGGCACCCTGATCGTGCGCACCCTGGGGTCGATGCCCTCGGGCATCGCGAACGCAGTGCAGAGCCCGGCGACCACGGCGGAGTTCCCGTGGTAGCAGAAGTCGGTGACGATGACGCCCTCGTTGCCCGTGCAGGCGCGGGCCATTCTGAGCGCGAGCTCGCTGGCCTCGGTGCCCGAGCAGACCAACGAGACGCGGGAGAGCTCGTCCGCAAACGTAGCCGTCAGGGCCTCGCCGTAGTCGAGGATGCGCTCGTCCAGATAGCGGGTGGAGAGATTGAGCCGACCGGCCTGATTCGCCAGCGCCTCCACCACATGGGGATGGCAGTGGCCGACGTGGGGCACGTTGTTGTAGGCGTCGAGGTAGACCCGCCCGTCGCTGTCCCAGACCCGGACCCCCTCCCCTTTCACCAGGTGGAGCGGACGGTCGTAGAAGAGCGGCGCGCCGGCACCCAGCAGCCGGTGCCGGCGTTCAAGCAGCGTGTCGTTTGACATATCCGGAGTCCTCACTTGTCAGCCGGCAGGACACCGACCTCTCCCCAGGGTGTGGTTCGACTTTGGGCGCGGGCCGCGCTAGAGACGTGCCATGAGCATTACGGTCACGGCGCGCGGCGTGGTCAAGGCGTTCGACGGCAAGCCGGTGCTGCGCGGCGCCGATCTCGACGTGCCGGAGGGGCGCTCGACCGTCCTGGTGGGCCCCTCCTCGGGCGGCAAGTCGGTGCTGCTGAAATGCCTGCTCGGGCTGCTGCCCATGGACAGCGGCAGCGTCCGCTACGGCGACACCGCTCTCGCGACCCTCGACAAGAGCGGGCTGGAGCGCCTGATGCGCGACGTGGGCGTGCTGTTTCAGCAGAACGCGCTCTTCGACAGCCTCACCGTGTGGGAGAACGTGGCCTTCACCCTGATTCACGGCCACGGGATGAACCGGCGTGCTGCCAGAGACCGGGCGCTCGAAACCCTCGCGTCGGTGGGTCTCAAGCCCGACGTCGCCGACCTGTCGCCGGCGGAGCTTTCCGGTGGGATGCAGAAGCGCGTGGCACTGGGCCGCGCGATCGCCGCCGAGCCGCGCTTCCTCGTGCTCGACGACCCGACCGCCGGCCTCGACCCGATCCTGACCGGCACGATCGTCTCGCTCATCCGGGGCGCCATAAAACGAAGCGGCGCGACCGCGCTCACCGTGACCAGCGACATGGCGATCGCCCGGCGCAGCTTCGACCGCCTCGCCATGCTGCACGAGGGCACGATCATGTGGCAGGGCGCACCCGACGAGATCGACGAGAGCGGCAACGCCTACCTGGACCAACTGATCAACCAGCGTGCCGAAGGCCCCATCCAGATGCGCATCACCGCGTGAGCGCGCGGCACACGCGAACGCTTGGCTGCGGCAGAGCGTCAGCGGATCAACAGGAAGAGTGCCCCGTCGCCACGCCTGACGTTCATCAGGATCGGGAGCCCGGTCTCCTCCACCACCTGGATGATTTCGTTGGGAGTCTCCACCGGGCGGCGGTTAACCGAGGTGATAACATCGTCCTCGCGAAGCCCCGCGTCCCAGGCGGGCGTATCGGCCTCGACGCTCACAACGAGCACGCCCTTCACCTTGCCGTAGAGGGGTGAGGACGAGCCGAGCGGCCCGAACACCGCGCCCTCGAGCTGGGGGATCTGGCTCCCGGCGCCGAGCGCCACCTCGCCGATTTCGCCGACCGCGAGATCGATCGTCATCGTCTCTCCCTCGCGGACGATGGTGAGCTGAACCGCATCGCCCACCCGCAGCATGCCGACCATGTTGCGGAGGTCGGACGAGCCGGAGACCGGCTCACCATTCATCCCGACGACCACGTCGCCGGGTTGGATACCCGCCGCCGCCGACGGCGTTCCTGGGATTACCTGGGCTACCACAGCACCCTTCTGGTGGGTGGTGCCGAGCGCCTCGGCGAGATCGGGCGTTAGGTCCTGAATCTGCACGCCGATGCGGCCGCGCTGGATCTCGCCGTGGGTGAGGAGCTGGTCCATGATCTGGCGGGCCATGTTGATCGGGATCGCGAAGCCGATGCCGATGTTGCCGCCTGCCCGCGCGAAGATGGCGGTGTTGATGCCGACCAGCTCGCCCTTGAGATTCATGAGCGCGCCACCCGAATTGCCGAAATTGATGGCCGCGTCGGTCTGAATGAAATCCTCGTAGGATTCGATGCCGAGCCCCGAACGGCCGACCGCGCTCACGATGCCGGCGGTGACGGTCTGGCCGAGCCCGAACGGGTTGCCGATGGCGACGACGTAATCGCCCACCTGCAATGCGTCCGAATCGGCGAGCGGCATGGCGGAAAGCGAGTCCGCGTCGATCTTGAGCAACGCCACGTCGGTCCCCGGATCGGCGCCCACCACCTCGGCCTCGAATCTGCGGCCATCGGTGAGGGTCACGGCGATCTCGTGCGCGTCCGCGATCACGTGCTGGTTGGTGAGCAGATAGCCCTGCTCCGCGTCCACGATCACACCCGAGCCGGCCGCCTGGCTGCGGCGCGGCTGGCGGCGGCGCGGGCGTTCGCGCTCACGTTCGCCGAAGAAGCGCTCGAAGAAAGGGTTGTCGAAGAAGGGATGCTGCGGCGCCTCCTCCAGTTGGCCCACGGTCCTGATGTTGACCACCGCCGGCGCGCTCTCCTTCACGAGCGGAGCCAGCGAGGGCACCTCGTCGGCCGTCATGTGCGTGTGCGCCGGGGCCGCGGCGAAGAGCGTGACCGCGAGCGCGATGGGGGTGAGCAGCAACAGCGGGAAGCGCATCGATTCCTCCCTCGAATCGTTAATCCACAATGTGGCGATTATCCGGCGCAGGTCCAGCCCCAATGAGCCGCGAATTTTGCTTCGGCGGAACATCGTCGATAAGGCCGTGCTAGGCTCTGGGCAACTGGAGGGCAGGCCGTGGCGAAGACGATCCTATACAGCCATCCCGTGTGCGCGGACCACGACCCCGGCGCGCGTCACCCGGAATCGGGCGCGCGGTTGGGGGCGATTGAGGATGCGCTGGCCGCCGACGCCTTCGAGCCGCTCGATCGCCGCGAGGCGCCCATGGGCGATGCCGAGATCCTTGCCTGGGCGCACGACGAGAAGCTGGTGGACGCCATTCTCGCGAACGTGCCCGATGAGGGACGCGTCGCCATCGACGCTGACACGGTGATTTCGCCCGCCTCGGGCGAGGCGGCGCGACGGGCGGCGGGTGCGGTTGCGGCTGCGGTGGATGCGGTGTTCACCGGCGAGGCGGACAACGCCTTCTGCGCGGTGCGTCCGCCCGGCCACCACGCCGAGCCCCGTCGGCCGATGGGCTTCTGCCTCTTCAACAACGTCGTGATCGGGGCTGAGCGGGCGCGGCGCACCCACGGGCTGACGCGGATCGCCGTGATCGACTTCGACGTCCACCACGGCAACGGCACGCAAGCCGCGTTCGAGCAGGACGGCGACCTCTTCTTCGGCTCGACCCATCAGTGGCCGCTCTATCCGGGCACAGGCGCTGCAAGCGAGACCGGCGTCGGCAACATCGTCAACGCGCCGCTCTCGCCGGGCACGGGCTCAGCCGGCTTCCGCGATGCGATGGAGAGCCGCATGCTGCCGGCGCTTCGCGCCTTCCGCCCCGAGATGATCCTGATCTCCGCCGGCTTCGATGCGCACCGCGACGATCCGCTGGCGAACCTGGAGCTCGTCGAGGACGACTACCGCTGGATCACCACGCAGTTGACCCGGCTCGCGGGCGAGGTGTGCGACGGACGCGTGGTCTCGACCCTGGAAGGCGGCTACGACCTGCGCGCCCTCGGCGCCAGCGCCGCAGCCCACGTCGAGACGCTGATGGCGGCGGAGTAAGCCGTCCTACTGCGCGGCGTCCTCCTCAGGCGTGACGGTCTTGAGCGCCAGCGCGTGCACGTCGGTGCGCAGCTCGTCTTCGAGCACGCTGTGGACCAGACGCTGGCGGGCGACCCGCGAGAGACCCGCAAACTGCGCCGAGGCGATCTCCACGATGAAGTGGCTCTCGCCCTCGGGCCGCGCGCCGACATGGCCGGCATGGCGCGCGGAATCGTCCACGATATCGAGGCGGCTGGGTGCGAGCGCCTCGCTCAGTTTTTGGCGGATCGCAGCCTGAACACGCCCGCCTTCACCCTCAATCGCCATGCCTCAGCCCAATGCCCTTCGCGTCCAACGCGAGCGAGTCTCTGGAGCGTTATCCGGCCTGACTGGATCACTGCGGTCCGAAGAACAACCACCTCCCCCTGTCCCCCTCCCCCAAAGGCGGAGGGGGGACGTGGGTGGGGCCGACGCGGCTCTCCCTCTCCGCCCCTGGGGGCGGAGAGGGCCGGGGTGAGGTGGGGGGGTCTCTAGCCGCACTTCAGGCGAAATGGAAACTTGCAGCAACTGGATACGGTCCTGTCCGGTTGGATAGTACCTACAGCCTCTTCTCGAAGTAGAAGCGCATGGTGTCGTCGGTGGTCTCGATCCGGCCCGAGAATGAGCTGAGATTGATCTCCAGCTCGGCGATCTTGAACGGCCGGCCGAGCACCCGCGCCACGGTCTCCGCCCGCACCACGCACTCGCCCTCGGTCTCGGCCCGAACGTAAGCGACCCGATCCTCGACCGTGAACTCCTTGCCGGGATTGTCCTCCTCCAGGGCCTCGACCACGGCGTCGGCGACCTCGCCCGCGCGCAGCACCGGCCCGACCGCGTTCTTGCGTGCCGTGTCGTCACCACTCATTGCCGCATCCTCCGCTCCGCCCGCGGTCAGGGCTTGGCATGCTTGGGCTCGATGCCCTCGACGTCGACCAGGACGTCCTCGCCCTCGATCTTGACCGGATACTGGGCGATCTCGGCATCGGCCGGGTTTACTCCCTTGCCCGCCACCACGTCGAACTCCCAGAGATGCATCATGCAGGTCAGCACCCGGCCGTCGAGATCGCCGTCCACGAGATCGACTTCCTGATGCGGGCACTGCGCCTGGAGCGCGTGAATGCCCTCGCCCTCGACATGGACGAGCAGCACCTCGGTGCCGTCCACGTCGAAGGTCTCCATGTCGCCTTCCCAGATGTCGTCCAGCGTGCAGGCCTTCTTGAACGCCATGCGTCGATCACTCCATCCCCTGTGCGCGTGGGCTATTGGGGCTCTTCGAAATAGATGTCGATGCAGTCGTAGAAGCGGATGCCCGCCTTCTCGACCGTGAGATCGCGCGGCCAGGGCGGCGCGGAGTCGTCCTCGGTTGTGGGCCGCACGCGCAGCGTCCGGCCCGGCTTGTCCGCCACGTGCAAGCCGATCGAGTGGAAAGCGCAGGCCGCCGCCACCTCGTCCATGGTCTGACCCGGCTCGATTTCCACCGTCTTGATGTGCGCGTCCTGCTGGAAGCGCGAGAGAATCGGGAACGCGCTCATGCCGCCCTCAGCAACGCGATAGGTGCCGCTTGGCTATTCCGCCGCCTGGGCCCGAAAACCCTCGACCCAACGGTAGTCGTGGCCGTCGCGGCCGCCCTCGCTGATGACGCCGATGCCCATGTAGGTGAGCACGTTCTCCAGCGTCGGCGGGTCGATCTCGCCCGAGTACATGCGGTCCACGATGGTCTCGTGGTCCTTGTAGCGCTCCGGGTCGGTATCGAAGATCCAGCGGCACACCTCGGTGCAGAAGTTGTAGCGCCGCTCGCCGTACTCGCGCTGGTAGGCGCGGGCGCCCCACTCAGGGCCCGGCCGGTGCGAGATCGGGATCTGGCACATGTTGCAGATGATCGGGATGCACTGGGGGTGCGTCTTCTCCTCGTGCCCCTGCAGCAGGTTGTTGGTGATGACATCCCAGTAACTGCCGTAGCTCTCGTTCCAGCCGGGATACTTCTCCTCCAGCCACGCGCGCTCCTTGGGCCCCACCGCGCCCGGCGGGTTCCACCAGACCGTGGGCCGCCACGACCAGATGCCGCCCTGCTGGCAGTGGTGGTGGTTGTCGATGTCGAGGAGGAAGATGTCCCAGTACCACGGCCGCTCCAGGCCGAGGTCCTGCACCTGCCGCTCCCACTGGTTGATCACCCACTCGTGCATGAACTCCTTGAAGGACATGTGCCGCTGCTCGAGCGGGATGTAGTAGTCCATCGGGATGCCGACGGTGATCGAGAAGAGCCGCCAGACCCGCCAGAGCGCGATGTCCATGGCCTGCTGCGCTTCCTTCTTGCGGCCGTTGCGGATCATGATCTCGATGGTGGGCGTGCCGAGCTGGGCGTGACGGGCCTCGTCCGACTGAATGCTGGTGATCAGGTTGGCGAAGGTGTGGTCGCCCAGATTGGCGGCGTCGGTCGAAAGCCCGATCATCTGCAGGTTGGTGAGCGCGGTCTCGAAGGCGAAGGAGACCATCACCGAGGACGTGATGGCGTCCCGCGTCATCATGATGTCGTCCATCGCGTGACGGCCGCCTAAAACCGCCCAGTTCTTGGAATGCTGGGCCTCGTGCGCCCAGTCGTACTGGCGGTCGCGGTGGACCAGCTCGTGCGGGAAGAAGAGCTGAAGCTGCGTGTGCCGCAGCTCGTCCAGCATGCCGTAGACCGACATGTTGCGCATCGCGGGCGACGGGCCGAAGCGGGACATCCGCGCCTGGAACTGGCAGGCCTGATACTCGGTGAGCGCCACGGCGCCGTAGTGCAGCTTGAGCACGCAGGCCCAGCCCTCGTCGGCCTCGTCGTGGAACTTGGAGCGCGCCAGCGCCGCCTTCACCGAATAGGCGGCCGAATCCTTCTCGCGCTGGATGTTCACGTACTCGCGGTAGGCGACCTTGTAGGGCTCGTCGAAGGTCTCCCACTCTTCGGTGGGGATGCCGTAGGGATCGCCCATCTCGGGCGGGAACAGCGCCTCCTGCGAGACGTAGGAGGGCGTCCAGTTGGTATCCCGCGCGATATCGTACCATTCGGAGCGTTCGAGCATCGCCGGCCTCCCGCACGCTGATGATTCCGGGGCGCCGCGGCCCGGCGCCGCTGCAGCCGCAATGCCCATCATTTTCTTGTCAAAGCAGGACCGACGCAAGCTCGCGACGGGGGCAGACCTCGTAATCCAGACGGGTGCGCCTGGATCGACGATGCCGGCCCGCGCCAAGGACATGGGACGCGAAACAAAAATTTGAGGCGAGACACGCCGGGATTAGGCGGGATGCGTGAGACAAGTCAGGGATTGCCGGACGGGCGGCCGCCGGCGCGAGCGGCGGCCCCTCGACCGGGAAACGCCCCTTTGCCGAAACCATCGCGCGCCGCTCGCCCTCGTTCCACATGGCGCGATCATGACGCGGCCGCTGCCCGCCGAGCACCGCACCATGGTCCAGGGCCCAAGGAGGGTACAGGTGGCGACGGCGGAACCGCCTGCGCCGGCTCAGTTGGAAGCCACCACCACTGCGGCGCAGCGGCTCAGTCGCTGAAGTAACTGGGGGTAGAGTCTTCGACTGGGGTTGAGTCTTCGACGGTTGAAGCGTGAAGTGGTAGCGGGTAGGGCAGACGAGGCCGTCCCTTCAGTGGCGTGCGAGGGCACCCGTTTGGAAGCTTGGCCCGAACCGTGATCGGCTTCTGTCACTGATGGCGCGGGTTCGCCCGTGACCTCGTTCAAGAGATTGAGACTTCGCCGCGGTTCCTCCCCACCCGCAACGTCAACGGAGTTTGGGAGGGCTCTCGATGGCGCGCAAGCGGAGAAGGAGGCAGCGCCTCAAGGTAGTGCACCCGAATTGCGCCGGGATCGACATCGGCAAGGACCGGCACTTCGTGGCGGTGGATCCGGAGCGAGCCGAGGAACCGGTGAGGGAGTTCGGCGCGTTCACGCGCGACCTGGATGCGATGGCCGAGTGGCTGAAGTCGTGCGGTGTGACGAAGGTGGCGATGGAGTCGACCTCGGTCTACTGGATCCCGGTTTACGAGGTCCTGGATCGAGCCGGCTTCGAGGTGATGCTTGTGCCGCCCCGGATGACGAAGCAGATCGGCGGGCGCAAGAGCGATGTGCTGGACTGCCAGTGGATCTGGCAGCTGATGTCCTACGGCCTTCTGCGCGGCGCCTTCCGGCCGGGCGACGCGATCTGCCCGTTGCGCTCCTTCATGCGCCAGGCGAAGCAGTTGATCGAGGACCGCTCTCGCTGCGTGCTGCATATGCAGAAGGCGCTGACCCAGATGAACGTGCGTCTGGACTCGGTGATCAGCGATATCATGGGGAAGACGGGTGAGCGCATCCTGCGGGCGATCATCGCCGGCGAGCGCGACCCCGGGCGGCTGGCGTCGCTTCGCGACAGGCGGATCAAGGCCAGCGCCGACACGATTGCCGCGAGCCTGGAGGGCACTTGGCGCGAGGAGCACCTGTTCGCGCTTGAGCAGGCGATGCAGCGCTACGACTTTCTGGAGCAGCAGATCGCGGACTGCGAGGCGCGGATCATGGCGGAGGTTGAGCACCTGACCCCGCCGGACGATCCGACGGATGAGGGTACGCCCGAGGACACTCCCAGTGTCGGATCATCGGGCACGGCGTCGAACGAGACCCCAAGCAGCAGCGGCAGGGCGCTCCGCGGGCAGGATAAGGCCATGGCTATGGCGCTGCATAAGATGATGGGGGTCGATCTCACCGCAATCCCCACCGTCGGCGTCAACACTGCCCTGGTGATCGCCGCCGAGATCGGTCCTGACTTCTCCGCCTTTCCCTCCGCACAGCACTTCAGTTCCTGGCTGGGGCTGGCGCCTGGGACCAGGATCAGCGGCGGCAAACCGTTGCCGGGCCGGGGGCCCAAGGTGGTCAACCGCGTTGGCCAGGCACTGCGCATGGCGGCCATGACCGCTCGCACCAGCCAAACCTTCATCGGCGCCAAGCACCGCAGCCGCCTCGCCCGGATGGACACCAGCGTAGCCGTTGTCGCCACCGCCCGAGAACTCGCCTGCCTGATCTACCTGATGGTGACCCGCGGCCAGCAATATGCCGAGAAGGGGATGGAGGTCTACGAGAGCCGACGCCTGGACCGAAAGTTCTCTTCGCTCCGTCGACAGGCCAAGAAGCTCGGCTTCCAACTGGTCGAGATCGACGACGACAACAAAAACACAAATGCCTCTATGTCAACGGCTTAGAGAGAAGTTACTCAAGAGAACGGAGGGCGCCGAACACGCCCGTAAGGCGGTCGCGGGCGAAGGTGCCGGCGGCGCCTTCGTGGTCCGCGCCATAGAACGAGCCCTCTATGCCCGCGGCTCCACTGCCGAACGCGCCGTTGTCCACGGCGAGCCCGTCCCAGGACATGTCTGCCTGGCTGTTGTCCAAGTTCGTGAAAGCGACATCGACGGTAACGGCCGTGAAATCGACCTCCAGCCGGGCGTCACCTTCCACCGGCGCGTAAGTCGTGACGGACGTTCCCCCGGAGGTCATAACGTCTTCCGTCTCATAGGCGTGGACATCGCCGCTCCACACGGCACCCCCGCTCACCGGCGAGGTTCCCGACCGCGTGCCGTCCACCGTCGCAGTGACAGTCCCATCGGTCTCGCTGGTCAGGTGCGCCCAAAAGATCGTGTCGCCCGCGGGCGGACAACCGATGGCCTGACACGTGACATAGTCATCTCTGAGGACTCCTCCCCATACCCCCCATTTGTAGAAATCCGCCGTGAAGGCATCTCCGGTGCCATCGATCGGGACAGCTCGAAATTCGCCCGTGGTGCTCAGCGTGAATTCATCGGCGGGCTCAACCGGGTCCGTGGCCACCATCCCCATATCGCCACCACCACCGCCGCCACCGCAACCGGCCATCAGCAGCGTGAAACCGAGAACTGCAATTCGCTTCATTTTCCATCTCCCTGATGACGCAAACAGATGCGAACTTTCGCATCGCTCTTCGACCCTAGCGCCGATGCTGAACTCTCATAATTCGCTTAGAGAAACACCCCTAGTATATTGTTTCTAAATACTATTCTCACGCAGTCTGGCCTGTGAGCGATCTCTCCAACCGCGGTTTTCCAATTCATCGTCATGCCCGGACTTGATCCGGGCATCCACGTTCTCTGCCCCTGCTGCACGAAGAACCCATGGATGGCCGGGACAAGCCCGGCCATGACGAGTTGGGGTCGGCGCAAACGGATAGAAAACTTCCGGAACGGGTCACTAGCTCAACAGATCGAGGCAGGCGTCCACGATGTGCCGGGCGCTCATGCCGTAGCGCGCGCGGATGCGATCGGTCGGGCCGACGACCGCGAACTCGTCGGGCATGCCGACCAGGCGCATGGGCGTGGGCCGCTTGACCGCCAGCAGCTCCGCCACCGCGCCGCCGAGCCCGCCGGTCAGATGATGCTCCTCGGCGGTGACGATGCCGCGCGTCTCCTCGGCAGCGGCGAGAATCGCATCCTCGTCGAGCGGCTTGATGGTGGACATGTTGAGGACGCGCGCGCCGACACCCTGCTCGGCGAGTTCCTTTGCCGCGTCCACGGCTGGCGCCACCAGGGCCCCGCAGGCGATCACGGCAACGTCCGAGCCCTCGGCGAGACACGTGGCCTTGCCGAGGCCGAAGGGCGCATCGACCGGCGTCACCGGGGGCTCCGGCACGCGCCCGCCGAGGCGGATGTAAGCGGGGCCGTCGATCTCATCGGTCGCCAGCGTCGCGTGCCACGCCTCGTGGGCGTCCGCCGGCACCAGCACCGTCATGTTGGGCAGGCTCCGCATCAGCGCGAGGTCCTCCAGCGCATGATGCGTGCCGCCGGAGACCGCAAGCGAGACCCCGCTCGCCGCCGCACCGATCACCACGCGCTGATCGGCGTAGGCGACCTCGTTGCGGATCTGCTCCATGGAGCGCGCGGTGATGAAGGGCGCGTAGCCGCAGACGAAGGGGCGAAGCCCCGTGGTGGCGAGCCCTGCGGCCACGCCCATGGCGTTCTGCTCGGCGATGCCGACGTCGATGACGCGCGCGGGCGCGTGCTCGATGAAGCCCCTGAGCCCGATGAGGTCGAGGGTATCGGCGCCGACCGCCACCACCCGCGCGTCGCGCCGGCCGAGCTCGGTCACGGCAAGCCCGAAGGCCAATCGCGATTGGTTGGCCGCCGCCTTGACCCAGGCGGGCTCCGCCCCGTTGCCCTGCTTGGGCGCATTCATGCGGGCTCTCCCAGCTCGGCCATGGCCTTCTCGTAGACCTCGTCGCCCACCAAGTTGTTGTGCCAGAGGTAGGTGTCCTCGGCGAAGCTCGCGCCCTTGCCCTTCACCGTGTGGGCGATGAGCAGCGAGGGCCGGTCGGGCGCGGCGGGCAGCGCGTCAAGCGCATCGACGATCTCTCCCATGTCGTGCCCGTCGCATTCGCGCACGGTCCAGCCGAAGGTGCGCCACTTGTCCGCCAGCGGCTCCAGCCCCAGCATCTCGGCGACATGGCCGCTCTGCTGCACCTTGTTGTAGTCGAGGATGGCGGTGAGCTGGAGCGGCGCCAGGTGGGCGGCGGCCATGGCCGCCTCCCAGTTCGAGCCTTCCTGCAGCTCGCCGTCGCCCAGCATCACCACGGTGCGCCAGTCCTTGCCCTGCAGCCTGGACCCGAGCGCCATGCCGAGCCCGACGGAGAGGCCGTGGCCGAGGGCGCCAGTACACATCTCGATGCCGGGGACCTTGATGTCCGGGTGCATGCCGAATCGCGATTCGTAGGCGTAGAAGGTGTCGATGAAGCCGTCGTCCACGAAGCCCGCCTGGGCCAGCACCGCGCCGAGCGCCGTGTTGGCGTGCCCCTTGGAGAGCACGAAGCGGTCGCGCTCGGGCCAGTCGGGCTCGTCGGGCCGGAGGTCGAGGTAGTGGAAGTAGAGTGCGGCCAGCAGATCGGCCACGGAGAGCGAGCCCCCCATGTGGCCGGAACCCGCCGCACGCAACGCCCGCCACGTATTGCGACGGATGTCGAGCGCCTGCTCGCGCAGTTCGCGCAGCAGCGCCTCTCTGTTGCTCACCGTCCCGGCCTCCCTCTGGGTCTCCACGCAGCGCGACACGACACGCCCACCCTTGGGCGACGCGCCATGCACTCTCTTTACCACGGCGGATTTAAGCAACCACCCCGTGCTTTGCCCACATCGCCACCGGCCCAACGGACAGATTGATTGGAGGATAGGCTGCTCGGAAAAACCCGAATGCACCTTAAACGAGCCGCCGGACATTTCGAATGGGCGTCGCCACCTCAGGACTCAGGCCGGACGAAGCGAAACCCTTCCCGCAATCCGGCTATGTCGATGCTTCCCCAGCATCGAGCGGTCAACTGCGCGCCCTTCGGCGGGAAAGCCCCGTGTATCACCTTGATGCCCTTGGTCTCGAGAAACTCGGCTACCGGCACGAAGTCGCGATCGGATGAGACCAGAACTGCGACATCGTAGTTGTCGACCCAGGCAAGGCTGATCATGTCCGTTGCCATGCGGACATCGACGCCCTTCTCCTCGGTGCCGCGCATATCGGCACCGCAAGCAGGACACTCGGCCACTGCCGCATGGCAGGTGGGGCACGCGGGCGGCGAACGCCTCCTCTGACGCGGAACGATCGACACGCGCACGCCGGGAAATGTGTCCACCACTCTCGTCGCCCATCGGTGAAGTTTCCGGTCTGCTTCGCTGACCGGGTCGTAGGAGCCGTAGAAATTCAGTCCTTGAAATTCACTTGTGGCGGCGGCGTCAACGACTGTCGCCGCGGCGCGAGAAAGTATCGGTCCAAGCCGAGACCAGTCTGTGCGGAACGCCTCGTCTGCATCCCGCATGGAGAGAGTGAAATTCCAGAAGTCAACGAACACCCGCACGCGATGGCGGGGCCCTGGAGCTGGCTCGTCATTGGGCATCTTGGAATCCACAAAACACAGGGACGCGCGAGGCGTCCCTGGGGTGATGATAATCGGACTCCGTGTCTCCCTGTCTGGGCGGTAGTCCGATGGGTTATGTTGAAGCAAACCTATGCCCACAGGATAGGCTCTGCAAGCTGATTCGTGAGCCAGCGCATCGGGGCTTGTCACACCCGTTCGGGCCGGGGACGCAACGCACCTTAGTTCCGCTTACACCAAATTGCTCTTAGGCTTGCCGTCATGAGCGGGGCGAAGACCCAAGCGCCGAGCGCGGCGGACATCGAGTCGATCGCGGATCGGGAATACCGCCGGATTCCCGCCTTCATGCGCGAGAGGGTCGACCCGGTGATGATCCAAGTCGTGGACTTTCCCAGCGACGAGGTACAGGAGGAAATGGAGCTTGAGAGCCCCTACGAGCTGCTCGGCCTCTATCAGGGCGTCTCCCTCGACCAGAGCGGGGTCCACGACATCCGCGAGGATGTCGACCTGATCTTCCTCTACCGCCGGCCGCTCCTCGACTACTGGGTCGAGACCGGCAACAGCCTGGAGGACGTGGTCCGCCACGTGCTGATCCACGAAATCGGCCACCATTTCGGCCTTTCGGACGAGGACATGGAACGGATCGAGGAAACCGGATGACGCGGCGCGCGCCGGTGCCTCGGCCAACGACTAGGTTTCCGCGCCCGCCAGCGGGTAGCTCGCCTCGATCTCGTAATGCGCGCCGCCTGCGCCGAAATGGCTCGAGAAAAGCTCGAACGAGCGCACCGGGAACGGCCCGCTGTTGAACATGCCGTGGTAGGAGACGAAGTCTTGCATCCGGTGGGCCGGCACGCGCGAGGTGAGGCGCGCGAGGGTGACGTGCGGAGCATAGTTGCGGCCGTCGGGCTCGAAGCCGAGGCTGGTGATGGTGGCCTCGGTGCGCTCGCGCAGGTGCGCGAGCGCCGGGTTCGGCACCACGCCAGCCCAGACGATGCGCGCCCGCCCGCGCGGCGGGAAGTGCCCGACTCCATCCAACGTCAGCGAGAAGGCCTCCGCTTCGATGTCCGCGAGCGCGTCCCCGATCTCGCGAAAAGCACCGCCGTCGACCTCGCCGATGAAACGCAGCGTCAGGTGCATCTGCTCCGCGCTTTGCCAGCGCGCGCCGGGCAGTCCACCGCGCAGTCCCTCCATGCGGCGGCGCACGTCCTCCGGCAGCGCGAGAGCAACGAACAGGCGGATCATCGGCCGACTACCCCTGGCTCTTCAGCCGCCCTTGTGCCGAGCGATGACGGCCACCACATGGGGCAGGATGCGCCGCACGATCTCGGCCACGCCGGCCGCGTTGGGATGAATGCCGTCCGTCTGGTTGAGGTCGGGCTCCATGGCCACCCCCTCGAGGAAGAACGGATAGAACGCCACCCCATGCCTGGCGGCGAGGCGCTCATAGACGGCGTGGAACGCGGCTTCATAGTCGGGGCCGAAGTTGGCCGGCGCACGCATGCCAGCGAGCAGCACCGTCGATCCGGAGTTGCGGGTTCGAGTCAGGATCGCGTCGAGATTGGCCTCCATCTGCTCCGTCGGCAGTCCGCGCAGGCCGTCGTTGGCGCCGAGCTCGACGATCACGACCTCCGGCTCGTCGGCGAGCACCCAGTCGAGCCGCGCCAGCCCGCCGGCGCTGGTATCGCCGGAGACCCCGGCGTCGATCACCTGCCAGGCGTGGCCCTGGGCCCTGAGCGCGGCCTCCAGACCTGCCGGGAAGGCGTCCTCTTGCGGCAAGCCGAAGCCGGCGGTCAGGCTGTCGCCCAGCACGGCGATTCGGGGCTCCCCGGCGGCGCCCGGCACCGGGCCGAGCAGCAGGAGCCACGCGCACAAGGCGGCTCCGATCCACGATACGACGCGGCCGGGGGAGCGGCGGGATGACATGAGCGATCCGGCGGTGGTGCTGGATGACGTGCACCTCACCCTGACCAGCAAGGCCGGTCCCGTCAACATTCTGCGGGGCGTCTCGCTCACCGCGGAGCGAAGCGAGAGCATCGCCGTGCTAGGGCCGTCGGGCGCTGGCAAGTCGACCCTGCTCGCGATCATCGCGGGCCTGGAGCGGGCGGACCAGGGCCGCGTCGTCGTGAGCGGCACGGACATCGGCGGTCTGGGCGAGAGCGATCTCGCCGCCTTTCGGCGCAGCGCCGTCGGCATCGTGTTTCAGGCCTTCCACCTGATCCCGACCATGACGGCACTGGAGAATGTCGCGCTGCCCCTGGAACTCGGCAGCCACGGCGACCCCTTCGGCGCGGCGCGGGAGGCACTGGAGAGCGTCGGCCTCGGCGAGTGCCTGCAGCACTATCCGAGCCAGCTCTCCGGCGGCGAGCAGCAGCGCGTCGCACTTGCCCGGGCCTTCGTGCCCCAGCCCGACGTGCTGCTCGCCGACGAGCCCACCGGCAACCTCGACGGCGAGACCGGGGATGCGGTGATGGGGGAGCTCTTCCGCATGCGCGCCGTGGGGGGCTCGACGCTGATCCTGGTTACCCACGATCACGACCTCGCCGCGCGCTGCGACCGCATGGTGCATATCGCCGACGGGCGGATCGTGGCGCCCGCCGAGGGCTGAGGCCCGATGGTACTGCCCTTTCAGGCGCCGGCCTCTTGGCGCATTGCCCGGCGCGAGCTGCGCGGCGGCGTGCGCGGCTTTCGCGTCTTCCTCGCCTGTCTGATCCTGGGCGTCGGCATTACCGCCGCCGTCGGCTCGCTCGGCGAGGCGCTCAAGGCCGGTCTCGCCCGCGACGCCCGCATGATCCTGGGCGGCGATGTCGAGCTGGTCCAATTCTCGCAACCGCTCGCCCAGGAGGCGATGGCCTATCTGGAGGCGAACACCGCCGCCCTCTCGCATGTCGTCACCATGCGCGGCATGGCCCGCGACGAGGACGGCGCGCACCGCTCGCTGGTCGAGCTCAAGGCGGTGGACGGCGCCTATCCGCTGGTCGATCGCGCGCGCCTGGAGGACGGTACGGCGCTCGCGGACGCGTTGTCCGATGGGGGCGCTGCGGTCGACAAGGGATTGCTCGACCGCCTCGGCATCGGCATTGGCGACAGGGTCCGGATCGGCGCGGCGCTCCTGACGGTGCGCGGCGTGCTCCTGCGCGAGCCCGACCGGCTTACCGGCGGCATCGCGCTCGGCCCCCGCCTGATGATGGACCATGCGTCGCTGCAAGAGACACAGCTGGTGCGGCCGGGCACCCTTGTACGGCACCGCTACCGCGCGCTCGTGCCCGACGGCACGGCCGTCGCGGGCTGGGTGGCGGGCCTTGAGACGGCGTTTCCCGATGCGGTCTGGCGGCTGCGCGATACCCGCGACGCCAACCCGTCGCTCCGGCGCCAGCTCGATCGGGTCGGGCTGTTCCTCACCCTCGCGGGCCTCGCTGCCCTGCTGGTCGGGGGAATTGGCGTCGCCAGCGCCGTCTCGAGCCATCTGCACGGCAAGCTGCACACCATCGCGGCGCTCAAGTGCGTGGGCGCGACGCAAGCCACCGTGCAGCGCGCCTTCCTGCTGCAGCTCGGCGTTCTCGGGCTCGGGGCCATCGCGGCAGGTCTGGTCCTCGGCGCTGCGACACCGCCCGTTCTCTCCGCCCTGTTCGGCGACACGCTGCCGGTGCCGCTGGCGGGCGTGATCCACGGGGCGCCGCTCGCCCTCGCCGCAGCCTATGGCGCGCTCACCATGCTCGCCTTCTCGCTCTGGCCGCTCGGGCGCGCCGCCCGGACCCGGCCCGGTGTGCTCTTTCGCGGTGCCGCCGCGCCGGCCTCGGGCTGGCCGCCCCTTGTGGCGATCGTGGGCACGGCTCTGGCCGCGCTGGCGCTTGCCGGCATCGCCGTCGGCACCGCGCCCCGCATGAGCATCGCGCTGGGGTTCGTCCTGGGCGCGCCGGTGGCGCTTGCGATCTTCAGGGCGGCGGCGGCCCTGGTGGTCGTCCTGGCGCGACGCACACGCCCGCGGCGGCTCCCTGCGCTGAGGCTGGGCTTCGCCAACCTGGCGCGGCCGGGGGCGCCCACGGTCCCCGTCGCGATGTCCTTGGGCACCGGACTCGCGGTCCTGGTCTCGATTGCGCTGGTCGAGGGCAATCTCGGCGCGATGCTGAGCGAGCAGCGCAACGACGAGCGGCCGACATTCTTCTTCCTCGATATCCAGAAGCAGCAGATCGCGCCGTTCGAGCGGCTGATCGAAGAGACTGCGGGCGTCGACTATGGCCGTCGGGTGCCGATGCTGCGCGGCCGAGTCGTCCGCATCGACGGCGTCCCGGTGCGCGACGCCAAGGTCGCGCCGGGCTCGGAATGGGTGGTGCAGAGCGATATCGGCCTCAGCTACGCCGCCGATGCGCCGCCCAACGCGGAGATCGTCGCGGGCGAATGGTGGCCCGCCGACTACGACGGGCCGCCGCTGGTCTCGCTCGCCGAAGAGGAGGCGCTCGATTTCGGGCTGGAGTTGGGCGACACCCTCTCCATCAACGTGCTCGGGCGCGAGTTCACGGCCGAGGTCGCGAGTCTGCGCCGGATCGACTGGACTGCCTTCGATATCAACTTCCTCGTGATATTCTCGCCCGGAGTCCTGGAGGGAGCGCCGCAGACGCAGCTTGCCACCGCGCACGCGACACCGGAGGCGGAACCCGTGCTCGAGCGTGCGGTAACGGAGCGCTTCGCCAACATCACGGCGATCCCCATACGCGCGATCATCGAGGCCTTGGACGAACTCATGGGGCGAGTCGGCGCGGCGATTCAGGCGGTGGCCGGACTGACGGTTGCCGCGGGCCTGCTGGTGCTGGCGGGCGCGACCGCTGCCGGCCACGAGCGCCGGGTCCACGACGCCGTGGTCTTCAAGGTGCTGGGCGCCCGGCGTGGCGACCTGCTGCGTGCCTTCCTCGCCGAGCACATCCTGCTCGGCTGCGCCATCGCCGGGCTCGCCATCGGCATCGGCACGTTGGCCGCCTGGGCCTTCGTGACCCAGGTGCTCGACCTGCAATGGCGCTTCCTGCCCGAATATGTGGCCGTGACCGCCGCAGCCTGTATAACCATGACGCTCGTTCTCGGATTCGCGAGCACATGGCGCGCGCTCGGCCGCAAGGCCGCGCCCCTCCTGCGAGTGGAATAGATGTACGGCCACGGAGCCCCCTCGCCGCCGAGGCTCAGGGTGTATGAAACGGTCGGTGAGGCCTTCCGACTCACCTTCCGCAATTTCCGCACCATGCTCGGGCTCGCGCTGGCGCCGATGGTGCTGGCGGTGCTGCTGCCGGCGGTGATGCGACTCGACCTCGAGTCCATGGCCTCCGAAGAGCTGCTGGTCATCCACGCGCTCGCTCGGCTCTTCCTGCTCTCGGTGTTCGCGGTCGCCTGGCACCGCTACCTGCTGCTGGGGACGCGGGATACGAGCGTGCCGGTCCAGTTCTGGCCCGGCATGCGGGACGTGAAGTATTTCGGCCGGCTCATCCTCTTCCTGCTGCCGCAGGAGATCATCCTGGTGGCGATGCAGGCGCAGGACCTGCTGCTGGTCCTGGTGCTGCTGCTGATCACGCTTTTCGTCGCCGCACCATTCGCGCTGGCCTTCCCGGCGACGGCGGTCGACGAGTACCAGGGGCTCCTCGCCGCCCGACGCAAGTTGCGCGGCGCCACGCTGCAGCTCGTGGGCGCGATTCTGCTCTCCTTCGTGGCGATTACCGTCATCCTGTTCCTTCTCGGCGGCGTGCTCGGATCGTTGATTCTCGCCACGTTCGGGCCCGGCGCGATGGTGTCCTTCTTCAACGCGCTGACCTTCCTCACCGTGAGCATCCCGGTGGCAGTGGTCTCGGTCGCCTACCGCAAGCTCAACACGCCGGTATCCCCGCTCGGGACCGCGGGAAGCCCCCCGTCCGAGACCTGATCGTCCGCCTGCAGGCTCGTCGCTGGAGAAACAGTAATGCGGCCAGGCGTTGAAACTGGGCCGCCGGCTACCTAATATGAGTCTTCGAATCCGACAGTTTGCGGGCACTAGAGGACGCTTCGATGGCACTCGGGACGCAAGGCCAGCCGTTCGCTGGCACGACTCTGACCCAGGCACAGGTCGACCAGGGTCTCAGGAGCTACATGCTCCGGGTCTACAACTACATGGCCTCGGGCCTCGCGCTCACGGGCGTCACGGCCTACATCATCGCCAATACCGGGCTTTTCAACGTGCTCTACGGCTCGGGCCTCGGCTTCGTGGTCATGCTGGCTCCGCTCGGCATCGTGTTCTTCTTAGGAATCAAGATCCAGAACATGAAGCACACCACGGCGCAGTGGTTGTTCTGGGCCTTCTCGATCCTCATGGGGGCCTCGCTCTCCTACATCTTCATGGCCTACACGGCGACCAGCATCGTCCGGGTGTTCTTCATCACCATGGGCATGTTCGGGGCGATGAGCCTTTACGGCTACACCACCAAGCGCTCGCTGGTCTCGTGGGGCTCGTTCCTGTTCATGGGCCTGATCGGCGTCATCATCGCGATGGTGGTGAACATCTTCCTGCAGTCGGAGCTGCTTCACTTCGTGATCTCGGTGATCGGCGTTCTGGTGTTCCTCGGGCTCACCGCCTACGACACCCAGAGGATCAAGGACGTCTATCGCGAGACCGACGGCCAGGCGGTCATGGTGAAGAAGTCGGTGATGGGCGCGCTCTCGCTCTACCTCAACTTCATCAACATCTTCATCTTGCTGCTGCATCTCTTTGGCGCCGCACGCGAATAGCGGCGCGGCTGGATAGGGGCGGAGGGCACCGGGCAGCCAACGCCCGGTGCCCTTTTCGTTGAACGATGCTTGGATGGCTCTGGCGTCACGGGCCGCCCGGTCCGGTGGCGGCGTTCCAGCGCTCTCTCACCTACTATCCCGATCGGACCCAGCCGACGCCGGCCGAGTCGGACGTTCCAGAGCTTGCACCGGTCACGCTCGAGACCGAGGACGGGCTCGCGCTGCTCGCCTGGTATGCCCCGCCCCGCGCCGCGGACACACCGAGCCTGATCTATTTCCACGGCAATGCCGGCCACATCGGTATGCGGGGCTTCAAGGTGCGGGCCTATCTCAACGCCGGGCTCGGTGTCCTGCTCACCACCTGGCGCGGCTACAGCGGCAACCCCGGCACGCCGACCGAAGAGGGCCTCTACGCCGACGGCCGCGCCGCACGCGCCTTCCTGCGCGCCCGCGACTGCAGCGATACTCAGCAGATTCTCTACGGCGAATCGCTCGGCACCGGCGTCGCGGTTCACCTTGCCCGCGAAGCGACGCCAGCCGCCGTGGTGCTGGAAGCACCCTTCAGCTCGGTCGTGGATATCGCCTCGGGCTGCTTCCCGTTGCTCCCGGTCCGCCCGCTAATTGTCGACCGCTTCGATTCGGCCGCGAAGATCGGCAAGATCGCAGCGCCTGTCCTCATCGTGCACGGCGAGCGCGACCGCACCATCCCCGTGCGCCTCGCGCGCAAACTCCACAAACGCGCGCGCGAGCCCAAGGAGGCGGTGTTCATCCCCCAAGCCGACCACGCCGACCTCGTGGACTTCGGCCTGCCGACCTACGTGCTCGAATTCCTCGCCCGCCACGGCCTCGTGCCAAAGGAGTAGTGACAGCGAATTTCGGCTTGATCCCAATTTGGGATCACACTATCTTCTCTCCCGTGAGGGTCATCGCGCTTGCAACCTTGAAGCGGTTCGTCGACGCCAGGAGCTCTCACGCCGACGCCCGTGAACCGGTGATGGCATGGTATCGCCAAGTCAGGGCGGCTGACTGGGCCAGTCCCGCCGAGGTCAAGCGGGACATCAGGAACGCGAGTATCCTCAAGGACGGCCGCGCGGTGTTCAACATCGCCGGCAACAAGTACCGCATCGTGGTGTGGATCAACTACCCGTACCGTGTCGTCTACATTCGGTTCGTCGGTAGCCACCGTGACTACGACGCCATCGATGCACAGACGATTTGAGAGGCGAAGGATGGACATCGCACCGATCAAGACCAAACGCGACCATCAGCGCGCGTTGAAGGAGATCGAGGGCCTGATGACGGCGAAGCGCAACACCCCGGAGGGCGACCGTCTCGATGTCCTGGTGACACTCGTCGAGGCGTGGGAAGCAAAACACGTTCCTCTCGACTTGCCCGACCCGATCGCGGCCATCCGCTATCACATGGAGCAGAGCGGGTTGGCACCGAAGGATCTCGTGCCTTACATCGGGAGCCGAAGCCGGGTCTATGAGGTCCTCAACCGCAAGCGCCCGCTAAGCCTGCGAATGATCTGGCGGCTGCACCAGGGGCTGGGCATTCCAGCGGAATCGCTGATCAAGGTTGATTTGCCCGCGACCGCAGGCTGAACGATAGGACCGGGATTATTCCCAACCGTTACTCGGCCACCCCCATTTGCCGTGCGAGAGCCCGAAAATCCGGCACCACCGCCTCCCAGTCGTCGCTGGGGGCGAGATCGGGGGTGCCGACCGGGCCATTACCGTACTCATCGGGGCGCGACACGAAGGCTGTTGCCAGCCCCGCCTCGCGCGCGGCCGCGAGGTCGAAGTTGTGCGCGGCGACCATCATCACGGCCTCTGGTGCGAGGCCGAGCGCGGCGGCGGAGGCACGGTAGACCGCCGCCTGCGGCTTGTAGTCGTGCGCGATGTCGGCGCCGACGATGGCGTCCCAAGGCAACCCGGCGAAGCGCGCAAGCCGCGCCATCATCCCGATCGAGCCATTGGAGCAGGGCGCGAGCAGATAGCGGCTGTGCAGGGCCTCAAGGCCGGGCGCCACATCCGGCCACGGCGGCAGCTTCTCCCACGCCCGGTTGAGGCGCACACGGCCCTCGTCGTCCACGGCGTCGTCGAGCCCGAACTCAGAGAGCGTCGCGTCCAGGTTCTCGCGATGAAGCACGTCGAGCACCGTGTAGCCGCGCCGACCGGAGCGAATCTCCTCCATAGAGGGCTGATACTTGGCCCGCCAGGAATCGGCAAAGGCGATGGAATCGACCGTCCGGTCCGACTCCGCGAAGAAGGCCTCGACCTCGCGGGCGACACCGGTGCGCCAGTCGACCACCGTGCCGAAGACGTCGAAGATCAAGGCTTCGATCATCGCAGCCTCATGGGCCAGTCAGTGACGGGGTGCCGGGGCGGCGGGATCGGCGATCAGCGCGCCTCGACTGTCCAGGTATGGCCGGTCCGCAGCAGGGCGTCGATTCCGTCGGCCTTGGATTTTGCCTTGGCGTCCTCGATCTGCGCATAGACCGCCGCCTCGTAGCTCTCTTCCGGGCCGCAGAAGAGCACACCGAGTGCCATGGGGAAGTCCGGCGGCTCCATCTCCGCCAGGATGCCGGCGAGCGGCCGGTTGGTCTGGTCGTGAACCAGGAGCTCGGACTCGTCCACGCCGCCCTCGCCGAGCGGCACCACCTCCAGCGAGAAGGTGCCGGGCGCGAGCCGCAGCCCGCGGTCCCGCTCCTTGCCAAAGATCAGCGGCTTGCCGTGCTCCAGGAAGATCTGCGTCTCGGGCGCGTTCTTGCGCTCGGCAAACGCATCGAACGCGCCGTCGTTGTAAACGATGCAGTTCTGGAAGATCTCGAGGAACGAGGTCCCCTTGTGCGCATGCGCCGCCTTGAGGATGTCGGGGAGCCGCTTTTGGTCCGTATCGACCGCGCGGGCGACGAAGCGCGCCCCGGCGCCAAGCGCAAAGCGGGTCGCGGACAAGGGATGGTCGACCGAGCCGAGCGGGGTCGACGGCGAGCGCGTGCCCTCGCGCGAGGTCGGCGAATACTGGCCCTTGGTCAGGCCGTAGATCTCGTTGTTGAACAGCAGGATATTGAGATCAACGTTGCGGCGCAGGGCGTGCAGCGTGTGGTTGCCGCCGATCGAGAGCCCGTCGCCGTCGCCCGAGACCACCCAGACATCGAGCTCGGGATTGGCGAGCTTCACCCCGGTCGCGATCGCTGGTGCGCGACCATGGATGGTGTGGAACCCGTAGGTGTCCATGTAATAGGGAAAGCGCGCCGCACAGCCGATGCCGGAGACGAACACCACGTCCTTGGTGTCGGTGCCGATCTCGGCAAGCGCCTTGCGCACCGCCTTGATGATGGCGTAGTCGCCGCAGCCGGGGCACCAGCGGACCTCCTGATCGGAGGTGAAGTCCTGCGGCGTCAGCGCGGGGATCGCGACGGTATCGTTCATCTCATGCCTCCGAATGGGCGCGGATCGCGTCCATGATCTCGGCGATCTTGAAGGGCTTGCCAGTGACCTTGGGCACGCTCTCGGCCGGCACCAGGTAGCGGCTGCGCAGCACGGTGGTGAGCTGGCCCATGTTCATCTCGGGCACCAGCACCTTGTCGAAACCCGCAAGCAGATCGCCCAGGTTGCGCGGCAACGGGTTGAGGTAGCGCAGGTGGATGTGGGAGACGCTGATGCCCGCCTCCCGGCTGCGCTCGACGGCCCGGCTGATCGGCCCGTAGGTTGAGCCCCAGCCGACCACCGCGAGGGGCCCTCGCGCGGGTCCCTGATCGACCTCCTGCTCGGGAATGTCGTCGGCAATGCGGGCGATCTTCTCGTGGCGCACGTCGGTCATGCGCTGATGGTTCTCGGGATCGTAGGAAACGTTGCCCGTCGTGTAGTCCTTCTCGAGCCCGCCAATGCGGTGCTCGAGACCCGGCGTGCCGGGCTTCACCCAGCGCCGCGCCAGCGTCTCCGCGTCCCGCCGGTAGGGCTGGAAGCCCTCCGCATCGGTGTGGAACGCCACCGGGAAGGGCTCGAGCGTACCGACATCGGGCAGCCGCCACGGCTCTGCCGCGTTCGCGATGAAGGTATCGGACAGCACCACCACCGGGGTCATGTAGCGGGTGGCGAGGCGCACCGCCTCGATGGCGACATCGAACGCTTCGGCCGACGAGCGCGCCGCGAGTACCACCAGCGGCGCATCGGCGTTGCGTCCGTAGACGGCGAGGTAGAGGTCCGACTGCTCGGTCTTGGTCGGCATACCCGTAGACGGGCCGGCACGCTGAGAGTTGATCAGGATCAGCGGCAGCTCGGCGGTGATCGCGAGGCCCAGAGCCTCGGTCTTGAGCGCGACGCCGGGGCCTGAGCTGGAGGTGACGCCGAGGGCGCCGGCGTAGGAGGCGCCGATCGCGGCGCCGGCTGCGGCGATCTCGTCCTCGGCCTGGAAGGTCACCACGTCATAGGCCTTGAGCCGGGAGAGCACGTGCAGCACGGAAGACGCCGGCGTGATCGGGTAGGAGCTGAACACCAGCTTGAGCCCGGCGAGCTGCGATCCCGCCACGAGGCCCCAGGCCAGCGCTTCCGTTCCGGTGACGGTGCGGTAGAGCCCCGGCCGGAAGGTCGCCGGCTTGATCTCGTAGACCAGCGCGCCATCTGGCAGCTCGGCCGTCTCGCCGAAGGCGTGCCCCGCCTTGAGGCATGCGATATTGGCGGCCGCGATGTTAGGCAGCTTCTTGAACTTGGTGCCGAGCCACTCCACCGTCGCCGCCACGTCGCGGTCGTACATCCAGTAGATCAGGCCGAGGGTCCAGAGGTTCTTGGCGCGGAGCCCTTCCTTCTTGGAGACGTCGCATTCCTTGACCGCCTCCAGCGTGAGCTTGGAGATGTCGATGGCCATGATCCGATAACGGTCGAGGCTGCCGTCATCGAGGGGATTGGCCTCGTAGCCCGCCTTCTGCAGGTTCTTGTCGGTGAAGGTGCCGGTATCGACGATGATCAGGCCGCCTTCTCTCAACTCGGAGAGATTGACCTTGAGCGCGGCGGGATTCATGCAGACGAGCACATCCGGCAGATCGCCCGAGGTCATCACGTTGCGCGAGCCGAAGTTGATCTGGAAGGCAGAGACGCCGTAGGTCGTGCCGATCGGCGCCCTGATCTCGGCCGGGAAATCCGGGAAAGTGGTGAGATCGTTGCCGGCGAGCGCCGTGGTCTCGGTAAAGCGCCCGCCGGTAAGCTGCATGCCATCGCCGGAATCCCCGGCGAAGCGAATCACGGCCGATTCCAGCTCCTCGCGCGGCACCTCGTCGAGCGTCAATGCTGCTTCTGCCATGGCCCTGTCATTCTCCATGAAGCCCGCCGAGTCAGCCGACTGGGGCGGGAGGATTCACTTACTCCCAGCGGCCCCCGATGTCTAGTGGTCCGACCTATTTGTCGGTTGTTTCCTTGAGATTCTCGGGCCGCGTGTCTCGTAATTCGGCGGCATGTCACGCCAGAGGGCTCGGCGAATGCTTCGAGCGTAGCCAACGAGACACGCAGCAGTACCGGATGTCCGACTTACTTCTTACGTGAGGGGTCAGCCGATATACTGTTCTCGGGCCTATAGCGGATGTTGGGTCATCGAGTGATGTCCCCACCAGACTGGCTAACGCAGACTACGAAACAAGTGCTTCACTGAGGGAGGAAATTCGCGATGTGCACAAGGTCTCTCATTTCCCTCATTGCCGTCCTGGCACTCGTCGCCTCGGTGGCCTTCGGGCAGTTTGCCCAGGCTGAGGAGAGCTCAGCTGAGGCGGTAGTCGATGGGAGAATCATGACAGAAGAGCAGTATAGGGCCACAATCGTTGGAAAGAGAATTGATCTGGTAAATGGATACGCAGACATTCATGAAAATGGGAAAATAACAGGAAAAGTCGGCAACAAAAAGCTGACCGGGAAATGGGCTTGGAAAGGAAAATACTATTGCAGAATCGTAAAACTCGACGACCAGAAGCTTCCCTTTGATTGTCAAGTATTGATCGTATCTGGAGATAAAGTAACCGCCATACGGAAGAAAGGAAAGGGAGAGAGCGCTACCTACCGCCTACTAGAGCGATAATGATCCAGAGATCTGGCGTTTCCTGGCTTTGGCCGAAGACACGCTTAAGCTGTTCGTCCTCAAGCCGTTCAGTTGCCCGCTACCCCCATGGCGGAGGCCAGTTGGGTACTTGAGGTGGTGAGGACCGGTCGCCAATGATCGATTGGCGACGACGACGATTGATGCATGCCACGCCCATCCAACGTAGCAACGCTGGGTGACGGTACTCAGCCGGCGGCGCGCTGCTCGTCCAGGACGGCCAGGAAATCCTCTTGGCGGTAGAGCTTGCGGCGGGGCGCGCCTTCCGCAGCGGCCTCGATCTCCGCGGCTTCGATCCGCTGCCAGTCCTCGAAATCGATCCAACGGCGCCCCCGCGCGCGCAACAGCGCCTCCAGTCCCTCGCGGCCGGGCTTGCCGCCACCCACACCCAGGTCTTCGATGATCTGCTGCGCTGCGTCCCGGCCGTCCGGCTTGTTGGTGCCGATCACCCCGGTCGGGCCGCGCTTGATCCAGCCGACCGCGTAGAGGCCGGGCCCGACCCGGCCCTCCTCGTTCACCACGACGCCCTGCTTGTGGTCGAAGGGCGCGCCATCCACGGGCAGTGAGAGGTAGCCCACGGCGGCGACCACCAGACCGCAGGCGATCTCGTAATGCTCGCCGGTGCCAACGGCGCGGCCATTCTCGACCCGCGTGCGCTCGAAGCGCACCGCCTCCACATGCTCGCCGCCCAGGATTTCGACCGGGCTCGCGAAAAAGACGAAGTGCACACGCTTCGGCTTCTCATTGGCCTCCCGACCGGCGAAGGCGCGGAGCGTCTCCAGGTTCTTCTCGCGCACGCGGCGGTCGCGCGGAGACATCTCGCCGGTCACCTCAGCGGGCAGATCAGCGGCCGCGACCTGGGGCACGCATTGCTCCAGGTGGCCCATTTCGCGCAGCTCGACATTGGTGAACTTGGCCTCGACCGGGCCGCGCCGCGCCACCATGTAGACGTCGCTGATGGGCGCGCTGTGAATGGGGTCGGCGGCGTAGTCCGGCAGATCGGTCGCCGCCATTTCCGCCGGGGTCTTGACCAGCACCCGCGCCACGTCGATGGCGACGTTGCCGGCGCCGATGATGACCACGCTCGAGGTGTCGAGATCGGGCGTGCGGTCGACGAAGTCGGGGTGGGCATTGTACCAGTTGACGAAGCTCGCCGAGCCGACCACGCCGGCCTTGTCCTCGCCCGGGATGCCGAGGCGCCGGTCGTGGGCGGCGCCGACCGCCAGCACCACGGCGTCGTACATCTCGCGCAGCTCGTCGAGAGAGAGCGCCTCGCCGATATCGACATCGCCGTAGAAGTTGACGCGGTCGTCGGAGGCGGTGCGGGCGAATCCACGCATCACGTTCTTGGTCTTCTCGTGATCGGGCGCCACCCCGAAGCGGATCAACCCGTAGGGCGTCGGCAACCGGTCGATGATATCGATCCGGCACTCCGGGTCAGCCTTCAGGAGCGAATCAGCCGTATAGAAACCCGCCGGCCCCGAGCCGACGATCGCCACGCTAAGTGCCATGTCCCCCCTCGCCTCCCCGGCGCGCCCGCTGGCTCTGGCTGCGGCGCGGCGCGCACTATGCCAGCGATGGCGGGCAGTTTGAATGGTTTTCCGCATGGCTCCGGGCTTGCCCGGCATACCGCCCTGCCGCACCCCTTCCTTGTCCGGGCCTGCCGGCGCACCATAGGATTGAAGCGGGTCGTCAGGGGAGCGAGTGCCGTGTCATACGCGGTAATCCGCCGCCGGCCGGCGGCACGGGGCGGAGACGAGACGAGCGGCGCCACGCCGTTCGTGATCGAGGAAAGCACCGCCCACTTGGTCTCTCTTGCCTCGCGCCTCTTCTCCCGTGCGTTGCAGGAGCGGCTGGGCCGCTACGGGGTCTCGGTCGCGCAATGGTCGATGCTGCTGCTGCTCTGGGAGGAGGAAAGCCTCACCCAGAAGGAGCTGAGCCGCCGTCAGCAGATCGAGGAGCCCACGGCGGCGCGGACCCTGCAGCGCATGGAGCGCGACGGTCTGATCCGCCGTGTGGAGGACCAGCAGGACGGCCGCCGGCGCCGCGTGGTGCTGACGGAGCGGGGCCGCGAGCTCTGCGGCGAGCTGGTGCCGGCGGCGCTGGAGGTCAACGCGCTCGCGACCCACGGCCTCTCCGAGGACGAGAAGAAGCGCCTCCTCAGCCTGCTCGGCTACGTGGTCGCCCGGCTGAGTTGAGCGCCCCGCGCCGTGGAGCGCGTCCTCAGTCGAGTTCGGGAACGGTGAATATCTGGCCGGGATGGATCAGCGCGGGATCCGCGATCTGGCTGCGATTCGCCTCGTAGATCTCGGTGAAGTGGATGCCGCCGCCGAGGGTGCGCCGGGCGATGCGCCAGAGGCTGTTCCCCGGCTGGACCACCACGATGGCATCGCCGAACGAGAGCTCCTCGGGCCGGGCGCGGGTCAGCGGCGTCTCGATGCGGGCAAGGACCACGCCGGCGGGATCGACCTGATCGACCCTGAGCGTGTAGGTGCCGGGCGCGACCTCGTCGTCCGGCGACACTTCCCATTCGCCGGTCGCATCGCTCTCGATGGTGCCGACATGCCGCTCATCAAGATAGACGTGCAGGTCGGCTGCCGGCTCGGCTGATCCCGTGATCGTCATGTCGCCCTCATCGTCGTAATCGACCGTATCGACCACGAGAGAGCCCTCGTCCTCCTCGCTTGGCGTCGCCTCGGACACGGTTTCCGCGTCGTCTGACGGCGCATCCGCCGTCGCCTCGCCGGCAGCGTCCGCGGCGACCGGCGCGTCGGTTTCGTCGGAGCGGTCCTCGGTCAGGCTGGCTTGGTCCATGGGCTCTTCGTCGGGCTGAGCCTCGCCCGCAGGGGCCTCATCCACGCCTGCCATTTCAGTATCTTCGGGTGCTGGCGGAGTCTCAGCCGCAGGAGCCTCGTCTACATCCGCCACCTCGGTATCCTCGGGTGCCGGCGGAGTCTCAGCCGCAGGGGCCTCGTCCACGCCCGCCACTTCAGTATCTTCAGATGCCGGCTGAGCCTCACCCGCAGGAGTCTCGTCTACGGCCGCCACTTCAGTATCATCGGGTGCCGGCGGAGTCTCTTCCGGACGGGCCTCGTCCGGCTGTTCCGCGCCTGGGGCGGCCTCATCTTCGGGCGTCGTATCAGGACGCGCCAGTTCAATCGGTTCCTCGTCCGCCACTTCCGGAGCCGGCTCAGGTTCCACTTTCTCTGGAGCCGGTTCCGGCTTCTGCAGAATCCTGCTGCCGCCTTCGCCGTCACGCGGCGTCAGCAGGGCGAGCACCGATCCCCCGTCCTCGTCGGGATCGGGGATGGAGACGATGAGCACCTCATCCGATTCCACCTGCGTGCCATCCGGCAGGGTCGCGACCGCCGAGAACTGGTGGTCGCCCGGCGGGATGGGGATATCCGGCAGGAGCGTCCATTCGCCGCTACGGTTGGCGGTCTCCGAACCCAGGTCGACCGTTTCGCTCTTCACGGTGACCTCGGCGCCGGGCGGGCCGCGGCCCGCGATCACCGCGCTGCCGTCGGGCTTGATTCGCACGATATCGAAGCTGGGTGGAATCACAGCCGGTGCGGGCTCGTCTTCCGTCGTTCTCTCCTCCAGCACATCCGGCGCGACGGTCGGCTCCTCAGCCTGTTCCACCGGCTCGTCGGGCACGACGCGCGTCTCGACAATGGGCTGTTCCGTCTCCTGTGCCCCCTCCTCGGTGGCAGCGAGTTCGCCCTCGTCGGCCGCGTCTTCGGTTCCATCAGCCGTCGCTACGGACCCAGCCGTCGAAGCGTCTGCCTCGGAGACGGGCACAGTGCCGTCTTCGGTCGCCGCTATCGTGTCAGTGGCGGACGGGGTGCCCTCATCGTCTTCCGCCATCGTGTCGGCGTCGGTCGCGTCTTCCGTCGCTACCGGTTCGGCCGCAACGTCTTCGTCCTCTTCGGTGGCGGAAGCCGTGCCGTCGTCGGTCGCTGCCATCGTGCCGGTGCTGTCGCCGTCTTCCGTTGCCCCTGCTTCAGGCGAAATCGCCGCATCGTCTTCGGTGGCGGGCACGGTGCTATCATCGGTGGCCGCCATCGTGTCGGTGCCGGCCGCGTCGTCCATTGCCCCCGCCTCAGGCGTAGCCACCGCATCGTCCCCGGTGGCAGGCGCAGTGCCGTCGTCGGTCGCCGCCATCGTGTCGGTGCCGGCCGCGTCGTCCATTGCCCCCGCCTCAGGCGTAGCCGCGGCTTCCTCCCCGGTGGCAGGCGCGGTGCCGTCTGCGGCCTCTGCCATAGCGTCAGCGCCTGTTGCGTCTTCCGGTGCCGCGTCTTCGGAGGCAGTCGCCGTCTCTTGCTCGGCATCGGAGGCAAGTTCGTCTGTCTCGGCCGTCGCCGTAGTGCCTTCACCGACGCTGGGTTCCGTGTCATCCGGCGCAGCAACCGTCTCGTCCTGCTCATCCGCAGGTTCGGTCTCGGGAGTCGCCTTGTCAGCGTCAGCTTGCTCTGCCGCCGTCGCCAGCTCGGTGGTTGCGTCCTGCTCGGCGTCGGATGTCACCTCGGCGGCGGCGTCATCGCTCGAGTCCTCGGGTGCCGCTGAGTCAGACGTGGTGGCCACATCGTCCGCGGCACCGGATCCGGCAACGTCGGCCGATGCCATTGCGTCTCCGCTCCGTGGCTCTGCCGGAGTCTCAGCCTCGGACTCGGCACCGGCTGCATCCGGAGCGGCTGCCATACCCTGCTCGTCTGACGGTGCTGCGTCGTCGGTCGCCGCCATCGTGTCGGCGGCCACCGCGTCTTCCGCCGTCTCTGTCCCGGCCGCAACCACTACGTCGTCTTCGGACGCAGGCGCGGTGCTGTCGTCGGCTTCCGCCATCGTGCCAGTGTCGGCCGCGTCGTCCCCTGTCTCTGCCTCGGCCGCAGCAGTCGCATCCTCTTCGGTCGCAGGCGCGGTGCTGTCGTCAGCTTCCGCCATCGTGCCGGTGCCGGCCACGTCGTCCGCTGCCTCTCCCTCGGCCGTAGCAGCCGCGTCATCCTCGGTCGCGGGCGCGGTGCTGTCGTCGCCCTCCGCCATCGTATCGGCACCGGCCGCGTCTTCCGCCGTCTCGGTCTGGTCAGCAACCGCTACGTCGTCTTCGGACGCAGGCGCGGTGCTGTCGTCGGCTTCCGCCATCGTGCCGATGTCGGCCGCGTCGTCCCTTGCCTCTGCCCCGGCCGAAACCGCTGCGTCGTCTTCGGTTGCGGGCGCGGTGCCGTCGTCGGCCTCGGCCATCATGTCGGTGCCGGCCGTGTCTTCCACCGTCTCGGTCGCGGGGGCGGTGCCGTCACCGGTCGTGGCGGCAACGTCGGTTTCGCTGGCGTCTCCTGTCTCCGTGACCGCAGGCGCGCCATCGTCCGCAGTATCCGGCTCGGCCGTCTCGTCATCTTGCGCAGCGGCATCGGTGTCGCTGCCCGGCTGGTCGGCCGGCGTCGGCGCCGCCTCGGGTGTCTCGACAGCGGCGGTCTCGGTCGGCTTCTCGGGTGCTGCCGGGGTCGCCCCGACCGTCTCGTCCTCCGCCGGGCCGACATCGATGTCGCCGCCCGGAACGTCGGCAGGCACCGGTGGCGCCTCAGCTCTCTCTTGGGGCTTGGGCTCGGCCGGGGTGGGAGCGTCGACGTCGGCGGTGGCGGGCGCCGTCTCATCGGCCGGATCACCTGTCCCTGCGTCGGCCGGCTCGGCCTGAGAGGCTGCGCCCGTGTCAGCCGTTGTGGTCGTGGAATCGTCGGTCGGCGACACGCTTTCGCCGGCGCTTTCGGCCGTGCTGTCTGCGATTTCGACGGATTGCCCCGTCGTTTCGTCTGGTTCGTCCCCGCCCGTGAGGAACACGCCGAGCAGGACGCCGACGACCACGACGGCGGCGCCCGCCGGGGCTGCGATGCGAAGCGTCTTGCGCCGCGTCAGCACGTCGGCCACGCGACTGGTGAAAGTCCCTGTCTCGCTCACTCGAATCGCCTAGCGGTCATTGAGAGCGTCACGATACACGAGTCGGTCGAGGCGTGACAGCGCGCCCAGCGCGGTGCCTTACCAGTCGCTGCCCGACGAAAACGCCGGGGGTGGGGACGGTGTTGGGCTCACCGGGTTACGGATCGCAGGCAGCGCCTTGAGATAGGCGGCCATGGCCTCCAGATCCTCCTGGGTCAGGTGGCGCAGGCCGTCGTCGATGGCTTCCCGCATCTCGCCCTGCACGTCATCACCATAGGGCGTGAAGCCCGTGCGCAGGAAGAATGCCAGATCGATCTCGGACCAGGAGCCGATGCCCGTCTCGGCATCGGGGGTGATGTTGGGAACCAAGATACCGCCGGGCCCGTAGCGCGATCCCGCCAGGTGGGGGCCGCGCTTGAGGGCGCCCAGCATGCTGCGCGGGGTGTGGCATTCGGCGCAGTGGCCCAGCGTTTCCACGAGATAGTGCCCGCGCGCCAGGCGCTCGTCCTCGATGGGAATGACGGCTTCGGGCTCACGATCGAAGAAGAGCCAGCGCCAGGGATGGAGGAAGAGCCGCACGCTGAACGGAAACCGCAGCTCGTGCGGCTTGTTGGCGGCGATGACCGGCTCCACCGCGTCGAGGTAGGCCTTGAGGTCGAGCATGTCCTCGCGCTTCATGCCGGCATACGCGGTATACGGAAACGCCGGGTAGTAGGTGCGGCCCTCGGGCGACTTGCCGTCACGCAGCGCGCGGACGAAGTCTTCGTCGGACCAGCCGCCGATGCCGGTCTCGGGATCCGGCGTGATGTTGGGCGCGGCGATCGCCCCCCAGGGCGAGGACATCATGCGCCCGCCGGCGAGAAACGCGCCGCCGCCCGCAACATCGGTGTGGCAGGTGGCGCAGCCGGCCGCGCGCAGGATGTAGGCACCGCGCGCCACCGGGTCCGCGCTTGCCGGATCGGGCTCTATCGCCGGTTCCGCCGCGGGCGCGGCACCGGCGAGCACGACGCCCGCCAGCATCGCCAGCAGCAGACAGGCGAGGCGATGGGCGAAACGGGTGTTGAACCCTTTCATGGAATCCCGCGCTCGGTCCTGCCCTCGGCACTTGGGGTCTGTATTCTGACATAGTTGCTTCGGTGGGCATTGCAACCGAGACCCCGGCCGTCATCACGGCTGGCGGCCGGCAGCGGTCTCTGCTACAGAGCGGCGCTCCTACACGTCCAGCCACTGAACCAGGAACAGATCGGCGATGGCGGCGATCGCGTCCCTTTGCGTCTTTTGCGGTTCTCAAACGGGCCGCAACCCGGCCCATGCCGAGGCCGCCCGCAGTCTCGGCACGGCGCTCGCCCAGCGCGGGATTACGCTCGTCTATGGCGCCGGCGGCATCGGTCTGATGGCGGTGGTGGCTGATGCGGTGCTGGCGGGCGGCGGCAAGGCCATCGGCGTGATTCCCGAGAAACTGGAGAGCCTCGAGGTGGCGCATCCTGGCCTGACCGAGACGGTGGTCACCGAGGACATGTTCCGGCGCAAGCGCATCATGCTCGACCGCGCCGACGGCTTCGTGATCCTGCCAGGCGGCTACGGCACTCTCGACGAGTTCTTCGAAGTGCTGACCTGGAAGCAGCTGGGACTCCTCGACAAGCCGATCGTCGTTCTCGACAGCGAGGGCTTTTGGGGGCCATTGCAGGACCTGCTCGACCATGTGAGCGACGAGGGATTTGCGCCGTCTGCCGCACCCGGCCTCGCCACCGTGGTCCGCACCGTCGACGAGCTGTTTCGCGTCCTTGACAACGGCGAGGCTTAGCCGCCCCTCCTAGTCGCCTGTCGCGGCAGCCCCGTCCTTGACCGGTCGGACCGCTTTGCTAAGGTGCGCCCGGCTCCGCTAGCCGCGACGCCTTCCTCCCCGGGGCCCCTCGCCCGCAACGCATTCCTGGAGAGCTTCGGATGGCGAAAATCAAGGTCGCCAACCCCGTCGTCGAGATCGACGGCGACGAGATGACGCGAATCATCTGGGCCTGGATCAAGGACCAGCTGATTCTGCCCTATGTGGACATCGACCTCCACTACTACGACCTCGGCGTCGAGCATCGGGACGCCACCGACGACCAGGTCACGGTCGATTGCGCCGAGGCCATCAAGGAGATCGGCGTCGGCGTCAAGTGTGCGACCATCACGCCGGACGAGGCCCGCGTCGAGGAGTTCGGCCTCAAGAAGATGTGGCGCTCGCCCAACGGCACCATCCGCAACATCCTGGGCGGCACGGTGTTCCGCGAGCCCATCATCTGCCGCAACGTGCCGCGCCTCGTGCCCGGCTGGGAGCACCCGATCGTGATCGGCCGCCACGCCTTTGGCGACCAGTACCGCGCCACGGATTTCGTGGTGCCGGGCAAGGGCAAGCTCACGGTGCGCTTCGAGCCCGCGAACGGCGGCGAGACCATCGAGCGGGAGGTGTTCGACTTTCCCGGCGGCGGCGTCGCGCTCGCCATGTACAACTTGGACGATTCGATCCGCGATTTCGCCCGCGCCTGCATGAACTACGGGCTGGACCGGGGCTGGCCGGTCTACATGTCGACCAAGAACACGATCCTCAAGTTCTACGACGGGCGCTTCAAGGACCTGTTCGAGGAGGTCTTCGAGGCCGAGTTCAAGGACCGCTTTGAGGCCGCCGGCATCGGCTACGAGCACAGGCTGATCGACGACATGGTCGCGGCCGCGCTCAAGTGGGAGGGCGCCTTCATCTGGGCCTGCAAGAACTACGACGGCGACGTGCAGTCGGATACCGTGGCCCAGGGCTTCGGCTCGCTCGGCCTGATGACCTCGGTGCTGATGTCGCCCGACGGCAAGACGGTGGAGGCCGAGGCGGCGCACGGCACCGTCACCCGCCACTACCGCGCCTATCAGCGGGGCGAGGAGACCTCGACCAACCCCATCGCCTCGATCTTCGCCTGGACCCGCGGCCTCAAGCACCGCGGCCGGCACGACGGCAACCAGGCGCTCGTGGACTTCGCCGACACGCTGGAGCGCTGCTGCATCGAGTGCGTGGAAGCCGGCGAGATGACCAAGGACCTCGCCATTCTGGTCGGCCCCGACCAGGGCTGGCTCAACTCCAAGGATTTCCTGGACGCGATCGACCGCCGCCTGCGCGCCGCGATGGCGTGAGGCAAGACCACTCAGGCTGTCGTCCGCGTCAGAAGAGGTGGCTCCAGCTTGAGAGCAATATTAGCTCAGCGTCGGCGTTCCTGCGGTGGCCCGGCTCGTGGGAGAGCGTGGCGCCGAGGCGCAACTGCCCGAGCTCCATCGGCTGCTGCCACTGCACTGCCAGATCGACCTGCCTGCCGCCGGGCTCGACATCGGCAGACAGGATATTGCGGATCACCTCGCCCGCTGTCGTTCGTCCCGAGGGAAGTGAGAGCAGCGCCCGACCTCTCTCCACGCGGAGCGGCTGCGACAGCGACACACGAAACGCGCTGCCGTCCTCATTCTGCCGGGTGGCATGCAATGCGAATGTGCTGGTGGCGAGAGGCGAAATCTCCTGGATCACGCCGCCGTGCGCCTGCGCAGTCACGGTGCCGATTTCCGCGCTGCCGCCGAGGCGCCACGGGCCGAGTTCCGTGCCCGCCTCGACTCCCGCGAACGCGGCGTGCGCCTGAAGGTCTCCGAAGGCGCCGTCGGACTCGCTGCCGAGCAAGGTCTGGCGCTCGCCCATCCAGCCGGCCCGGAGACCAATCGGCGTCTCAGGCTCACGCCACGTCAGCGCAACGCCGGACGCGGGCTTTTGCCGGGCCAGTCCTTCCGTGGTGAGCGCCGTGGCGGTCAGGTTCGCGGTGACCGGCAGGGTTGCGACGACGCTGTGTCTGGCGAGAGCGAAGTGGTTGGCGTTCGAGGCGGCCGGAGCACCGGTTTTCGCGAGATAGAGGCCGGGGGCGGCGCCGTGCGGCGCGCCGCGCGTTCCAAGGATGGGGAGCCGGATGGCGCTTGCGGGGGCGCCAAGCGGCTCCGAGAGCGACAGCTGCTGGAAATCGCGGAAACGATCGTGCAGCGCGGGCCTCGCTGCAGCGCTCACCATCGTGTCGATGTCGTACCAGAACGGCGCGCCGAGTGTATCGAACGCGGCGATCTGTTGGCCTTCGAGAACGGGAGCGAGCGCATCGCCGAAGGCGAGGCCGAGTTGCAAGTTCGAACCGCTCAATGCGGCACCCGCACTTCCCACCCGTTCGCCCATGGCGACGACCGTCGCCCCCACGGGCGAGGTCGCGGCACCCAGATCCATGAGGCCGCGACCGTAGATTGCCGACTCGGCGTAGAGGCCGGTGCGCTTCGCGGTCTCGAGGAGCCTCGCCAACAGGTCCGTGTTGGAGACCTGGCCCCGGAAATACTGCTTCATCACGGCGAGGCCGCCGGTCACCATCGGTGCGGCGAACGACGTGCCGCCCCCAACCCCAACGCCCCGAAAGCCTGGGCCGTCCGGGCCCGGACCGAAATAGGAAAACCGAAGGTCGTCTCCCGGAGCCGCCAGGCAGTAGTCAGCCGCGATGCCGCAGCGGTTGGAGAAGTCGGCAATCTCGCCATCCGGGCGTATAGCCACGACGGCGACTGTCGTCTCCTGCAATTCTGGATAGTGCACGGCCAAGCCCGGCAGTAAATCGATTGAGCTCGCCTCTACCGCGCCGTCAACGCACTGGGGTATCGGGATATCGCATGTCCTCCCGTGCGAATTTCCCGCTGCCCAGACAAAAACGACCTTCTCTTCGGCACCTTCCTGGAGCATTACGGGGAGCAAGGGTGCGAAAGGCTCGCGAACGACTTCTTCGCCGTAGTTCTCGATAATTCCCGAGACGCCAAGGCTCAAGTTCAGGAAATCGATGCTCCGGGAGCCGAACCGCCATGCGAGTATCTCTTCGAAGTCAGCCTTGAAAGCTCTTGCGACTTCCGGCAGCAAGCTTATCGCAATCGGGTTGTACAACTCGGGCGCTTCGCCCAGCGGGATCGCGAAGACGACGAGGTCGGCGCCCCAGGCCACGCCCTGCGCGTCGTGCGGGAAACCGGGGATATCCTCTCCGGCAAGAATGCTGGCTACCGCGGTACCGTGAGAAGTCTCGTTCCCGACCTCATCGTTCGCGCCTGGTAGAAACCGTTCGATGACGGTCTTGTCCCTGAACGCAGGGTCGGCTCCGTCAATCCCCGTATCCAGCACGCCGACGGTGATGCCCTCGCCGGGCGCGACACCGGGCCCGAACTCCAGCTCCAGGTTCGCATACGCTTGGTCGGCGTTGATCGCAGCCAGGCCCCACTGGTTCTGGAAGCTCGACGGCTCGGCATACTCAGCCGCGATTTCCTGTACCAATGCCTCGAATTCGGGCTCAAGAACGCAGCCCCGGTCGTGAGTCTCGACGCACGCCTCTTGCTCGTCTTCGTCCCCATCCACGAATTTGTGGCACGCGCCCAGGATCAGGGTCGTGGCACAAAGCGGAACGGCGACATGGAGTACGAAACGCAGAAAATGACGGTTACGTCGCCCTTTGGATTGATGGAGATGAGAGTTGTTCAACATCTTTCTCCCAGCAACCCAACCATGGCGACCGGGCCGCGCTGATGCCGGCCACGCGACAATGGTGCCTGAGAGCTAGAACAACCCGGTAATGTGGCCGTTCTCGTCGACGGCGATGTTGTCGGCGGCGGGCACGCGCGGCAGGCCCGGCATGGTCATGATCGCGCCGCAGATCACCACCACGAACTCGGCGCCGCCCGAGAGCCGCACCTCGCGAATCGGCACCTCGAAGCCGCTGGGCGCGTTCTTGAGCCCCGCATCGGCCGAGAAGCTGTACTGCGTCTTCGCCATGCACACGGGGAAGTGCCCGAAGCCGCCGGCCTGAAGCTCGTCGAGCCGCCGGCTGACGGCCGCGTCCGCCGTGATGCCGTCGGCGCCGTAGATTCGCTTGGCGACGGTCTCGATCTTCTCCCAGAGCGTGAGATCGTCCGGATAGAGCGGCTGGAACGACGAGGGCTTCGAGGCGATCGTGCCCACCACCTCGTGCGCCAGCGCCTCGCAGCCGGCGCCGCCCATGGCCCAGTGATCACACTCCACCGCGGTGACGCCCATCTCGCCGCAGCGCTCCGCCACCAGCGCGCGCTCGGCCTCGGTGTCGGCGGAGAAGCGGTTGATCGCCACCACCGCCGGCACGCCATAGCTTTGGACGTTTCGCACGTGGCGGGCCAGGTTCTCCATGCCTTCCGCAAGCGCCTCCAGGTTCTCGGTGCCGAGGTCGCCCCGCGCCACGCCGCCGTGCATCTTGAGCGCGCGGATGGTCGCGACGATCACCGCGCAATCCGGCGCCAATCCAGCCTTCCGGCACTTGATGTCAAAGAATTTTTCCGCCCCGAGATCGGCCCCGAAGCCGGCCTCCGTCACCACGTAGTCCGCGAGCTTGAGCGCAGCCCTGGTCGCGATCACCGAGTTGCAGCCGTGGGCAATGTTGGCGAACGGGCCGCCGTGGATGAGGGCGGGGTTGTTCTCCAGCGTCTGCACCAGGTTGGGCGCGAGCGCGTCCTTGAGCAGCGCGGTCATGGCACCGTCGGCGTTCACCGCGCTGGCACGCACCGGCTCGCGCTCGCGGGTGAGCCCGACCACGATGTTGCCGAGGCGCGCGCGCAGATCGTCGAGATCGCGCGAGAGGCAGAAGATCGCCATCACCTCGGAGGCGACGGTGATGTCGAAGCCGTCCTCGCGCGGGAAGCCGTTGGCGACGCCGCCGAGCGACGAGACGACGCTGCGCAAGGCGCGATCGTTCATGTCGACCACGCGGCGCCAGCTCACCCGACGCGGATCGATGCCGGCCTTGTTGCCCCAGTAGATGTGGTTGTCCACCATCGCGGCGAGCAGGTTGTTGGCCGCGCCGATGGCGTGGAAGTCGCCGGTGAAGTGGAGGTTGATGTCCTCCATCGGCACCACCTGGGCGTAGCCGCCGCCGGCAGCACCCCCCTTTACGCCGAAGCAGGGGCCGAGGCTCGGCTCGCGCAGCGCCATGACGGCCTTCTTGCCGATCCGGTTGAGGCCGTCGCCGAGGCCGACCGTGGTGGTGGTCTTACCCTCGCCCGCCGGGGTCGGCGTGATCGCCGTCACCAGGATCAGCTTGCCGTCGGGCCGGTCCTGCAGCGAGCCGATGTAGTCGAGGGTGATCTTCGCCTTGTCGTGGCCGTAGGGGACCAGATGCTCCGCCGCGATGCCGAGGCGGTCCTGGGCGAGATCGAGGATCGGGCGCTTGGTGGCTGCCCGCGCGATGTCGATATCGCTCTTGGGATCGGTGTGCTGTGAGCCTGTGGGTTGGGCCATGGTTCACTCCCTCCACGTTCGTTCCGGCGGCCTGCCCCGCCGTCACGCCCGGCCCGACGAGGGGGTGTGACGTTGCGCTAGTGCAGCCTGGCCCAGACGCGCCTGTAGATGACGAACAATACTGCGGTGAGCACGAAGACGAAGATCAGCACCTTGAGGCCGGTCTGCTTGCGCTCCTCCAGCTCCGGCTCCGCGGTCCAGGAGAGGAAGGCGGTCACGTCCCGCGCATGCTGCTCGAGGGTCATGGGCGTGCCGTCGACATATTCGACCGCCTCGTCGTAGAGAGGCTCCACCATGGCTATCTGCTGGCCCGGGAAGAAGTGGTTGAAGTTCATGCCGTCGGAAAGCTCCATGCCCTCCGGCGCCTCTTCCTCGTAGCCGGTCATCAGCGCGTAGATGTAGTCTGGACCGCCCTCACGCGCCTTGATGATCAGCGAGAGGTCGGGCGGCAGCGCGCCGCCGTTGGCGGCCCGCGCCTCATTGTCGTTGGCAAAGGGCGAGGGCCAGTAATCGGAGAGCCGGGCAGGCCGGTCGAACATCTCGCCTTCGTCGTCGGGCCCGTCCTCGACCTCGTACTCCGCGGCGATCGCCTTCGCCTCCTCCTCGGTGAAGCCGATCTCCACCAGGTTGCGGAAGGCGATGTACTGGAGCGAATGACACGCGGAGCAGACTTCCTGGAAGACCTGGAAGCCACGCTGTAGCTCGCCCCGGTCGAAGGTGCCGAAGACGCCTTCGTGCTGCCAGTCCTGATCCGGGACGTTCGGCGTGTCGCCGGCCGCGAGCGCTGCGTTGCCGCCGAAGAGCGCGAAGGCGCCGATCAGCCCGGCGAGGAGGGCGCCGCGCATCACGTTTTCTCCCCGGACGCCGCCGGTGCCGCAGCCGCAGCATCCGCCGGCGCCGCAGCAGTCCCGTCCTCACCCCCACCTTTCAGCACCGCCTGATGGATGCTCTCTGGCAGCTTCGTGGGCCGCTCGAACTTGCCGATGAGCGGCACGATGATGAGGAAGTGCGCGAAGTAGTAGCCGGTGGTCACCTGGCCGATCCAGATGAAGTTGCCCTCGGGCGTGTTGGCGCCGACCCAGCCGAGCGCGATGCAATCCACGACGAAGACCCAGAACGCCCACTTGTAGATCGGGCGGAAGCGCGCGCTCCGCACCCGGGACGAATCGAGCCACGGCAGGATGAAGAGGATGAAGATCGAGGCGACCATCGCCACGACGCCGCCGAGCTTGTCGGGGATCGCGCGCAGAATCGCGTAGAACGGCAGGAAGTACCATTCCGGCACGATGTGCGCGGGCGTCTGCAGCGGGTTCGCCTTCTCGTAGTTGATCACCTCGCCCAGCACGTTCGGCATGTAGAAGGTGAAGATCAGCAGGATGAACATCATCACGCCGATCCCGAACGAGTCCTTCACCGTGTAGTACGGGTGGAAGGGGATGGTGTCCTTCTCGCTCTTGATATCGATGCCGAGCGGGTTGTTCGACTTGCGGTGGTGCAGCGCCCAGAGGTGGATGAAGACCACGCCGAAGAGCACGAACGGCAGCAGGTAGTGCAGCGCGTAGAAGCGGACGAGCGTGGGGTGATCGACCGAGAAGCCGCCCCACAGCCAGGTGACGACCGTCTCGCCGATCCACGGGATCGCCGAGGTCATGTTGGTGATCACCGTCGCCGCCCAGAAGCTCATCTGCCCCCACGGCAGCACGTAGCCCATGAAGGCGCTCGCCATCATGAGCAGCAAGATGATGACGCCCATCCACCACAGGATCTCGCGCGGCGACTTGTAGGAGCCGTAGTAGAGGCCACGGAAGAGGTGGATGTAGACCACGGCGAAGAACATCGAGGCGCCGTTGGCGTGGAGGTAGCGCATGAGCCAGCCCCACTCCACGTCGCGCATGATGTGCTCGACCGAATCGAAAGCGTGATCGGCATGCGGCGTGTAGTGCATCGCCAGCACAACGCCGGTAATGATCTGCACCACCAGCATGATCCCGGCGAGGGAGCCGAAGTTCCACCAGTAGTTCAGGTTGCGCGGCGCCGGATAGTCGATGAGGTGCTTGTTGGTCCAGCTGAAGACCGGCAGCCGGTACTCGATCCACTGGGCGACACGGTTCTGCGGTACGGGTGTCGTCATCCGGCGCGGTCCCCTACCCGATCCGAACCAGTTCGTCGTCAAGGAACTCGTAGCTCGGCACCGGCAGGTTGGCCGGCGCCGGCCCCTTGCGGATGCGGCCGGAGGTGTCGTAGTGCGAGCCGTGGCAGGGGCAGAACCAGCCGCCGAACTCGCCCCGCGGGTCGCCGATCTTGGAGCCGAGCGGCACGCAGCCGAGATGGGTGCACACCCCCTCCACGATCAGCCATTGCGCTTGCGGCGCCCGCTCCGAATCAGGCTGCGGGTCGGAGAGGTCGTCGAGCGGTGTCTCCTGCGCCGCGGCGATTTCCTCCGCCGTGCGATAGCGCACGAAGACCGGCCGGCCGCGCCACTTCACGACGATGGTCTGGCCTTCCTCGATAGCGGAAAGATCGACTTCGGTGGACGCCAGAGCGAGCACGTCGGCCGAGGGGTTCATGGTCTCGATCAGCGGCCAGGTGATGCCGACGACCGCCATGCCCCCCATGGCGCCGGCCGCGAGCACCAGGAAGTCGCGTCGCGTGCCCGCGTGCTCGGACGAGCTTTCCGTGGGCGGCGCGGCGTCAGCCATGGTCGAACCCCCTTCGAACTGCCTGATGGGATTGCCTTCGGGAACCTAGAAACGAGCAACCATCACGACACGCTCGCGGCGGCCGCCGCGAGCGGCGACAGGGTTAGCACGCACCGTAGGCAAGGGCAAGACGCTAAGAAGGGGGCGCCGCCGACACTCTATTTTCCGGGTGTGAAGTGCACCAGATCCCGCTTTTCGGGCGGCGCGGACCGGTCGAGGCGCGTGTACCAGATTCGGATGCTTCGCCCGAGGTCAGGCGAGATATAGAGAACGCGTCGTTCGGTCTCCGACTCGCATACCGTGTAAAATGTACGAAAGAAGCCGACCGAGCGCTCCACGCGCCTTTGCTTCGTCACCTTGCAGAGCACCTCCTCATCCCACTGGTTCGCGCTCGCATCCAATCCGACTCTGCGGTAGCGCCACGTCCGTCCGATCTCGAGCGGCCACACTTGCCCGGAAGTCAGGGTGACGGTCTGAGTGCCGTCGGGAATGCGCCGGCAGTTCTCCCACGCCGTCCATGGCGAGATGCCGTCTCGCGGCCTTGTGTAGGTGCAGCCGCTCTCCGCCACCTCGTAGCGAATCGAGTCGGTCTCGATCGCCACGAGCGTGTGAGTGGTCGTTCCCGTCCGGCTTTTCCAGACCTCTACGTCGCCGACGGCCCGCGTGGGCTCGTCCATGGGGGAGAGTGGCCCGGCGCCGCAACCGCCAAGCGCGAGCAACGCCGCCAGAGCGAGAATGCACGTCGTGGCTGCTGCGGTGGCGCTCCTCGGCATCCTCAGACCCGTCACCATGCTCGTCATTCTTCGCACCCCGATTTTGCCGTCGTAGTACCCGAAAGAGTGGAGCCAGCGCGGGGAGACGACACCTCAAGAACCGGTGGCTCGCAGGGCCTCGGTCGCCGCCTGATCCACCGCCAGCGAGTCGGTTTCCCGGTCCCCGGTCAGCACGACTCCGTAGATATCACGGGCGCGCTCGGGCGTCTCCCAGCCACGCGCGACATCCATGCGCACCCGCTCAGGATCGCGCTCCATCGGGTCGCCGTACCCGCCGCCCCCCGCATCGAAGCCGCGAATCATTTCGCCCGGCTGCAGGGCAAGCTGCACGACGTTGGGGAGCAGCGTCTCGTCGCCGTTGGCGCCGACCCTGTACTGGACCGCCGGCGCGCCGTCGTGGCCGCCTTGCGCGCCCCGCGCCGGGTTGATCTGACAGTCGGAGGGAATCACCACCGTCATCGGGTCCTCGCGCGGCCCGTAGACCACCTCGCAGGCGGGGCCGCCGCGATGGCGACCGGCGCCGCCGGTGCCGGGCATGAGGCGCACGGTCTTGAACAGCATCGGGTGCTTCACCTCGGCGAGCTCGATGCTGTCCCGATACATGAGGCCGGAGACCACCGGCAGCACGTAGGTGACCCAGCCGTCGGCCTTGGGTCCGGCGGGCCCGCCGTTCACCAGCATCATGAGCTGGTTGATGTAAGGATCGCCGCCGCGCCTGAAATCCGGGCCGCTGATGACCGCGCCGCCTGAGCCCATGGCGCTGCCGCCTTCCGCCAGGCCGTAGCCGTCGCCGAGCCGGGCCATCGCCGAGTGGGTGATGTTGACCAAGCGGTCGGCGACGTTGGTGGTCGCCATCGAGGTCGAGTGGGGGAAGGACGGGCGGCCGACCACGCAGCCGTCGCGCAGCAGCACGTCCACGCGGCGGAACGACCCGCCGTTGTGCGGTATCTCGGGGCCTAAACAGTTGAAGAGGCCGGCCACGACGTTGTTGATCGCGCAGGCCTCGGATTCGTTAAGGCCGCAGTCGAGACAGTCGATGTTGTCGCGGAGGTCGATGGTGACCCGGCCCTCCTCGGGATCGATGCGGAGCTGGACCTTGATCGGGATGCCGTCCGGCAGGAAGGGCTCGAAGGGATCGTGCACGCCCTCCGCCTCGACCTCGGCCTTCGGCAGCTCCTTGATCGCCTGCACCATGCGGCGCTCCGAATAGTCGAACCACTCGCGGATGAAGGTCTTGATGGTCTCCTTGCCGTACTTGGCGCAGAGCTCCTTCAGGCGCCGCTCGGCGATGCGCGCAGCCCCGAGCTCGGCCAGGAAGTCGCCGTACCACTGCTCCGGCACTCGGATGCGCCGGCGGCACATGCGGATCACGTCGTCGACCATCTCGTAGTCGCGCTGGACGCGGACGCAGGGAAAGATCAGCGAGCCCTCCTCGTACACGTCCTTCGCCGCGGCGTGATAGGTGGTGGGGATGCTGTTGCCGATGTCAGCCTGATGCCCCTTGGCGCAGGCGGTGAACAGGTGCTCGCCATCGATGAAGACAGGCACCAGCACCGCGTGGTCGGCCGGGTGGGTGTTGCCGAGGTAGGGGTCGTTGTGGAGGAAGGCGTCACCCTCGGCGAGATCGTCGTGCAGCTCGGTCATCGCCCGCGTCTGCAGGTGCGAGCCGAAGATATGGACCGGCAGGCCCTCCGCCGTAGCCAGCAGTTCGTTGTCGCCGGTGCAGATCGCGCAGGAGAAATCCCGCGCCACGGCGATCACCGCCGAGCGCGCGGCCTTGAGCAGCGTGTTCGACATCTCGCGCACGATGCCGTCGAGCCGGTTGGAGAGCACCGAAAGAAGGACCGGGTCGAGAGTCCCCGGCGCGGGTTCGGGCGATGACATCTCAGCGGGCCTCCAGGATGAAGTTGCCGGCTTCGCTCAGCCAGGTCCGCGTGCCGGGGTCGACCACGATGGTGGTGGTCGGCTCCTCGATGATCGCGGGGCCTTCGATCGCGGCACCGGGGCTCAGGTTACGGCCGAGATAGATCGGCGTGTCCACACGCGCACCGCCACCGAAATAGGCGGGCCGGCGGCTGTCGGCCTCCGGCGGCCCGCCGGCGCCGGCGATCGACGGCGGGCGGGCGGCTGCGTCGAGGCCGACGGAGACCCGCCCCTTCCAATTGAGGCATTCGAGGATGCTGTCGGGATCGCGCACGGCGAAGACCTGCTCGTGCGTGGCGTGGAAGCGCTCCACCAGCGCGGCCACGTCGTGCTCGTTCTCGAAGCGCTCGACCGGCAGCGCCACGTCGAGCTCCCACACCTGGAACAGGTAGCGCGCCTCGACGAAGCGCTCGATCCGCATGGTCTCGAGGCCGCGCTCGCCCAGCGTCGCAGCGAAGCGCTCGAGCTCGGCGTCGATCGACTCGAGCACGGCGTTCACGCCTTCGAAGTCGAAGCCGGCTGAGCGCGTGACCATGCTCGCCGAGTGCTCGTGAATCACGTCGGAGACCTGCATTCCGCAGGCGCTGAGCACGGCGGCGGTGCGCGGCAGGATCACCCTGTCGCAGCCGAGCTCGCCCGCGATCGCCATGACGCCGAGGCCGGCCGCGCCGCCCCCCGCGACCAGCGTGCATTCGCGCGGATTGAAGCCCTCGGTCACGGTGATGTCCTGGATCGCCTTGATCATCAGCTCGTTGGCGAGGCTCATGATGGCGTGCGCCCCGTCGTCCAAGGACTTGCCCAGCCGATCGGCGAGCGCGCCGACCGCACGCCGCGCCGCGCCTTCGTCGAGCGCGAGCCTGCCGCCGAGGAAGTAGTCGGGGTCGAGATAACCCAGGAGCAAGGCCGCATCGGTGACCGTGGGCTCGGTGCCGCCCGCGCCGTAGCAGGCAGGCCCCGGCACCGCGCCGGCGCTGCGGGGGCCCACCCGGAGCAGGCCGCCCGGATCGATCCAGGCGATGGAGCCGCCGCCCGCGCCGATGCTGCGCACGTCGACCGAAGAGATTGCGAGGATATGGCCGGTCCACAGACCGCCGATCCAGGTCTCGCGGGTCTGCTTTACCGCACCGTCGCGAACCAGGCCGACATCGAAGGTGGTGCCGCCCGTATCGCAGACGATCACATCGTCGCCGAAGCCTTCCATCTGCGAGTAGGCCAGCGCCGCCACCGGCGCCATGGCGGGGCCCGACTTGACCGTGTGGATGGGGCGCTCGACCAGCTCGTCCACGTGCATGCAGCCGCCAACGGAGGTGCTCACCAAAATCTCCCCCTTGCATCCGGCAGCGCGCAGGTCGTCCTCCATGCCCTGGAGGTGCGCCTGCATGAGTGGCTTGAGCGAGGCATCGATGGCGGTGGCCGACGCGCGCCGGTACTCGCGCACGATGGGGATCAGCCGGTGCGAGAGCGTGTAGGGGACGCAGGGCAGCACCTCCTCGATCAGCGCGGCGAGCGCCTGCTCATGCGCCGGGTTCGCGACCGCCCACAGCAGGCACACGGCGACCGCCTCGAAGCCCCGCTCCTCGACCAGCGCAAGCGCCGCGCGGGCCTGCTCACGGTCGAGCGGCGTCACCACTCCGCCCTCGGAGTCGATGCGCTCGTCGATCTCGAAGGTGTGGGCCTGCGGGATGTAGGGGTCCGGGTAGTCGGTCTCGAAGTCGTGGACCCCGTGCTTGCCGCCTTCCTTGAGCACAAGGATGTCGGGGAAGCCGGCGGTGACCAGGAACGCGGTCTTGGCGACCGCGCCCTGCACGATCGCGTTGGTGGCCCGCGTCGTGCCGTAGATCAGGAGATCGGTCTCGCCGAGCAGCGCAGGCAGGCTCAGGTCCAACTGCTCGGCCGCGTTCTCCAGCGCGCCCTGCATGCCGACAAAGATGCGGTCGGGCGTGGTCGGTGCCTTGCCCACCACCTCCCGCCCGTCGCCCCCGGCCACGACATCGGTAAAGGTGCCGCCGGTATCGACGGAGATGCGAAATCCCACGGCGGAGCCCCTATGAACGAGGGCTCAGCCCTTGCCGAAGACGCTTTCTACGGCTTCGCCGAAGATGCCGACGGTCTCGTCGACATCGTCCCGCGAGAAGGTGAGCGGCGGCGAGAAGGCGTTGACCGGCAGGAACGGCAGCGCTCGGGTGAGCATTCCGCGCTCTTGCGCTGCGGCCGAGACGCGCCGATGGGCCGGCGGAGTCATGTCCGGCGCGGCCTTGCTTCCGCGCTCGGCGGCGTACTCAACGCCCAGCATGAGGCCCGCGCCGCGGATGTCGCCCACGTTGGGGTGATCGCCCACCCGCTCGATCAGGCACTGCTTGAAGTAGGGGCCGACCTCGGCCGCGTTGGCGACCAGGTTCTCGGACTCCATGATCTCCAGGTTGGCGAGGCCGACGGCGCCGCCCACCGGATGGCCCGAATAGGTGAAGCCGTGGGCGAACATGCCGACCTCGGCCGTGCCGTCCGCCAGCACCTGCCAGACCTCGTCCGATATCGCGACCGCCGACATCGGGAAGTAGGCGCTGGTGAGCCCCTTGGCGAAGGTCATCATGTCGGGCTTGAGCCCGAAGTAGCTCGCGCCGAACCAGGTGCCGAGCCGTCCGAAGCCGCAGATCACCTCGTCCGTGATGAAGAGGATATCGTGCTTCTTGAGGATCGCCTGCACCTTGTCGTAGTAGCCGCCACCCGGAATGATCACGCCTCCGGTGCCCATCACCGGCTCCGCGATGAAGGCCGCGATGGTCTCGGGCCCTTCCCGCTCGATCATGGCTTCGAGCGATGCGGCCGTGCGGTCGGCGAACTCCTCTTCGCTCTCGCCCTCCAGGCCTTCCCGCCAGTAGTGCGGGCAGTCGGTGTGGAGCACGCCCTCGAAGGGCAGGTCGAAGGCCTTGTGGTAGAGCGGGATGCCGGTGAGGCTGCCCGCCGCGCCGGTGACGCCGTGATAGGCGCCGAGGCGCGAGATGATTTTCTTCTTCTCGGGCCGGCCGCGTAGGTTGTTGTAATAGCGTACCAGCTTGAACTGGGTGTCGTTGCCGTCGGAGCCCGAAAGCCCGAAGAACACCTTGCCGATGTGGTGGCAGTCGGCGTGCTCGTGCAGCAGAGAGAGCAGCTTCTCGGCGAGCCTGATCTGCGGCTCGTTGGAGGCGGCGCCGAAGGTATGGAAGAAGCCGATGCGCGCCATCTCCTCGGCCGCGACCTCGGCAAGCTTCGTCCGCCCGTAGCCGATGTTGACGCACCAGAGCGCCGCTGCTGCGTCGATGTAACCCTTGCCCTGGCGGTCGTAGACCTTCACCCCACCGCTCTTGCCGTAGATGACGGGGCCTGCGTCTTGATGCTCGGCGATGGAGGTGACCGGGTGGAGCAGGACCTGCTTGTCGAGCTCCTCCAGCGAGATGTTTTGGGCCTGATCGAGCGACATGCTGCGTCTCCATGTTGAGGGCTGGCAAGCCGCCGCAATGGTCGGACCAGACGGCAGCCGGGGCCGGCAAGCGTATGTCAGGGCGTCCCTTGCGGCAACGGTGTGGGCGACGTGTTACCGGTGCTCGTCTCAGGCGCCGAGGTAGTACTGCTTGACCATCTCGTTCTCGGAGAGATCGGCGGCGGAGCCGGCGGCGAACGCAATTTCGCCGTGGACGATGATGTAGCCGCGATCGGCGATCTTGATGGCCTGGTTGAAGTTCTGCTCGGCCATCAGCACGGTCAGACTGCGCTGCTCCTTCAGCTCCCTGATCTTGGCGATCACGCGGCTGACCAGGATCGGCGCGAGGCCGACGGAAGGCTCGTCGATCACCAGGATGCGGGGCTCCGACATCAGCGCGCGGGCGATGGCCAGCATCTGCTGCTCGCCGCCCGACATCGAGCCGGCGAGCTGGCGCCGACGCTCGGCCAGCACCGGGAAGGCCTCGAACACGAACGCGAGATTGGCGTCGATCCGCTTCCGCGCCGATTCCCGATAGGCGCCCAGCGTCAAGTTTTCCGCCACCGTGAGTTGGGGAAACAGGCGCCGGCCTTCCGGCACCAAAGAGATGCCGAGCTCGACCACGTCCTGCGGGGTCTTGCCCACCAGCTCGATCTGCTCGCCCTCGTCGGTCTCGTAGGTGATGGAGCCAGCGGTAGGCGCAACGATCCCCATGATGCAGTTGATGAGGGTCGACTTGCCGTTGCCGTTGGTGCCGAGCAGCACGACGGTCTCGCCGGGATCGACGGAGACCGACACGCCGTGCAGGACGCGCACGGAGCCGTAGCCGGCCTCGATGTTATCGACGACGATCCTACTCACCGAGATAGGCCCTCTCGACTTCGGGGTCGTTGACGATCTCGTCGGGATTGCCCTCCGCGATCTTGCGACCTGCGTCCAACACCACGATGCGCGTCGAGAACCGCATCACCGCCCGCATGATGTGCTCGATCATGATGATCGTGATGCCGCCCTCGTTCAGCTTGAACAGAATATCGAGGATATCGTCGACCTCGGTGGAGGAGAGGCCGGCCATCGCTTCATCGGAAATCAGCAGCTCGGGCTGAGTCGCCATCGCGCGCGCGAGCTCCAGCTTGCGCATGTCGATTTGCGTGAGCGACCCGGCGTTCGCGCGGGCGCGCTCCGCAAGCCCGATCGTCTCCAGGATCGCCATGCCGCGCTCCTGAACCTCAGACCGGCTGGTGCCGGTTGCGAATTCGAGCGCGATTCCTAAGTTCTCCAGCACCGTGAGCGAGCGGAACGGCTTGGGAATCTGGAACGAGCGCGCGATGCCCAGCCGCGTGCGTTGATGGGGCTTCTTGCCGTCGAGCTTGACGCCCTTGAAGACGATCTCGCCGCCCTCGTTCGCAAGCGTCCCCGAGATGCAGTTGATCATGGTGGTCTTGCCGGAGCCGTTGGGTCCGATCAAGCCGAAGCGCTCGCCCGCCCTCACCTCCATGTCGATCTGGTCCAGCGCCGTGAAGCCGCCGAACCGCTTGGTGACGGCGCGTACGTCGAGCAGCGCGTCAGCGGTCATCGCGACGGCCTCCCAACCACTTCTTGAGCAGCCCGACGATCCCTTCCGGGGCCACGATCACGAAGAACACCAGGACGATGCCCACGATCAAGAGGTTGAGCTCCGAGGAAATCGTCACCGTGGCGACCTGCTGAACGGTGCCGAGCAACAGAGCGCCGATCACCGGGCCGAGCCACGTGGTGGCGCCGCCGATCATCGGCATCGCGATGGCGTTCACCGCATAGATGAGATTGAACGCCGAAGACGGCTCGATAAAGCTCACGTAGAGCGCGAACGGCGCACCGGCGACACCCATCAGGAATCCGGAAACCGTCGTCGCGATCAGCTTGAGCCTGAGCGTCGGAACGCCGGCACATTCGGCGGCAATCTCATCGTCGCGAATGGCGATGAAGCCGCGCCCCGTCCTCGACAGCTCGAGCCAGCGCGCGACCGAGACGGCAAAGATCGCGAGCAGGAGCATCACGAAGAACAGGAACTCGATGTAGTCGCCGAACGGCGCCTGCTCGCGCGAGCGCAGGATGTAGGCGCCGGTGGCGCCGCCCACGAACTCCCAATTGATGATGAGCGTCTCGAGGACGATGGCCATCGCGAGGGTGGCGATGGCGAAGAAGACACCGCGCAGGCGCAGCGTCAGGTAGCCCATGGCGAGCCCGAGCAGGGCGCAGACCACGCCCGCGAAGGGGATCATCAGAGCCAACGGCGCCTGGAAGAGGTTGTAGAGCACGACGGAGGCATAGGCGCCGACCGCGAAGAAGCCGGCGGTGCCGAAATTCACGTACCCCATGTAGCCGCCCATGATGTTCCAGGCGGTCGCGAGAACTACGTATTGCAGGACCACATAGCCCGCGAAGAAGATGAAGGTGTTGATGTTGAACAGGTCGAAGATCGTCACCGCGATGCCGAGCAGCGCGATGGCGGCGGCGCAGAACCAGAAGGGCGAGAGCTTCAGCGCAGGCCACTTCATCGGCCGAACAGTCCTTGTGGCCGGAAGGCCAGGGCCGCCAGCAGGATGCCGAAGGCCACGGCGGGCGCCCATGACGGGCCGAAGAAGGTCGAGACCAGGCTCTCGGCGATGCCGAGGATGAGTCCTGCAACGAGGGTGCCGGGGATCGATCCGAGCCCGGCGAGGACGGCGATCGCGAACACCTGGCCGATATAGAGCCGGCCAACCGACGGCTCGACCGGAATGATGATGATCAGCAGCGCACCCGCCAGCGCGGCGGTCCCGATGCTGATACCGAAGCCGAGCTGCTTGATCTTGACCGGATCGGCGCCCATGAGCTGCAGCGCGAGCCGATCCTGCGCCACGGCCTTGATGGCGCGGCCGTTGAAGGTGCGCGACATGTAGAGATAGACCGCGGTGAACATGGCGATGGCGACGCAAAACGGCACGAACATGCGGGTCGGCACCCCGATCCCGCCGGCCTTCCAGCTTTGCCCGATGTAGGACGCCTGCACGGTGCGGAAATCCACGCCGTAAACCATGATGAGCGCGACCTCGATGATGAACATGACGCCGAAGAAGAAGGCGAGGCCGCGCAGCGCCTCGTCGTCCTTGCGCTCGAAACTCTCGTAGTAAAGCCGGTAAGCCCCGGCTCCGATCAGGAAGAACACGGGAATGAATATGATTCCCGTCAGGATCGGATCCAGCCCCCACAGGCTGTTGCACATGTAGGCGATGTACGAGCCCAGGATGATGAATGCCGGATGGGCGATGTTGACGATGTTGAGCTGCCCGAAGGAGACCGTCAGCCCGAGGCTGACCGCGGCATAGAATCCGCCGAGCAGCACGCCGGCGATCAGCGCATTCACTAGGAGTTCGACGGAGAACAACCGCTGGCCGTCCTACCGGTAATAGGAAATGTCATCCCGTCGAATGCGGCGGGATGACATTCCCATTGGCAGTCGCTGTCAGGCTCCTCTCGGGAGCGCTGGCTACTCGGCGTAGGGGTAGTTGACGGTCCCCGACTTCCACTCCTCGGGATAGAGCACGACGCGCGTCCCGGCCTTGGTGAAGGTCGCGAGCTCGTTGTCCTCGATCCCCTGGTACTGGACCATCAGCACCCGCGTCTTCGCCCACTCGCCGTTCGGGGCGAAGCTCACGTTGCCGACCACCGTGTCGAACGAGTTGTTGCGGATGTACTCCCCGATGACGGCGTGATCCGCACTGTTGGTGGCGGTGATCGCCTGCCCCAGCACCTGCAGATACGCATAGGCGTAGGGTTGGAGATAGTAGCCCAACGGGTCCACGCCCTGGCCCTCGGCCGCCTTCTGGTACTTGGCGAGGAACGCCTCGACGCCCTCGAACTTCAGCGTCGGCTCCGGCACCCAGAAATCGTAGTTCACGATGCCGTTCAGCTTCGGCCCGAGCGCCGTCATGATCGAGGCGAACTGAAGCCCCACCATGCCGCCGCCGAAAATCTTGGTCTTGAGGCCAACCTCGGTAGCCGCCTTCACCATCCCGACCGAATCGGGCGGGTACGAGCCGACAAACACCATATCCGGATTGCGCGCCTGAATGGCGTTGACGATCGGGGTGAAGTCCGGCGTCTTCGGGTGGTAGGACTCGTCATAGACGATCTCGAGTCCCAGTGCTTCCGCCTGGATCCGGGCGCCCTTGACCGCGTTCTTGGCGAACTCAGCATCGGCGCCCACGAGCGCGATCGTCTTCGGCGGCGGATCCTGCGCCATGGCAACGCTGTAGAAGCCCTTCGACCAGTCGGTCAACGGCTCCGGCCCTGCCGGCATGATCTGGAAATAGTTCGGATAGTTGAACTTCTCGTTGACCGCGAGGCCGAACAGCGACGGAAAGACGAGACCGCGCTGCATCACGATCGGCATGGCCGGCGCGATCAGGTTCGTACCATAACCGGACACCACGAAGTCGACATCGTCGACGTCGAGCAGCTTCGTATAGATGCCGGGCACGTTCGCGGGGTTGGTCTGGTCGTCGTAGTAGACCAGCTCGACCTGCTTGCCGAGCAGCCCGCCCGCGGCGTTGGTGTCCTCGGCCCATACCTGCATGGCGATGAGCGCGCCCTTGCCCGCCCCGGCGAGACCGCCGGTGAGCGCCATGCTGAAGCCGATCTTGATGGTGTCGTTTGCTTGTGCCGGCGCCGAGAGCGCAACCGCCCCGGCGACGATTGCCAACGCGAGTGACCGCTTCAGCCACCCGCGACGGCTCAATTTATGGTTTGATTTCATTAGCATGGTCTCCGTGCCTCCCACATCTCCGACCACCTATTTCAAGAGGCTATCCCTCGGGTTGGGGACCGTCAAGCCAATGTCCTGACGCGGAAATTTCGAAACGGTTACGGCCGGAGGGGGCAGCGCGAAAAGAGAAGGTCAGTCCGAGCCTTCGATCGGCCTGTTCAGAGTCCAATCGTAGGTGCCTGCATCGCGTTCCTGCACGGCTTGCTTCCAGCCGACCTCCTCGGCCCGCTTCTTGAAGTTCACGCCCTCCGGCGAATGGCGTGTGATGCCGTCGAAGATCGTGGCGAGCCTTTGGGTGTTCATGAGACCGGTGGCTTCGGTCGCCTGATTGATGACCAGCTTCTGCATGGCCAGCTGGTTGACCGGCACGCTCGCCATGCGCCGGGCCAGCGCCTCCACCTCGTCGTCGAGCGCCGCCGCGGGCACGGCCTTCAGCACGAGGCCCATGTCGGCGGCCTCCCTGCCGGTGATCCTGTCCCCGGTGAAGAGCATTCGCTTCGCCTTCTCGGGCCCTAGGCGATAGACCCACATGGCGGTCGTGGGGCAGCCCCAGACCCGCGCCGGCATGTAGCCGATCTCTGCGTCGTCTGCGATGAGCGTGAGATCGGCGCAGAGTGCGATGTCCGAGCCGCCCGCGAGCGCGAAGCCGTGCACCTTGCAGATCACCGGCTTCAGCGCCCGCCAGAGCGCCATGAAGTGCTGGGTGTTCGCCCACATGAACGCGTAGTCCTTGATCGGGTCCCAGGGCATCTCCTGGCCCGTGTAGCTGCCATCGTCCTCGCCGGTTTCTCCGCTCGCGTAGCGCGTGAGGTCGTAGCCCGCGCAGAAGGCCCGCCCCGCGCCCGAGAGCACCATCACGTGGACGCCCGGATCGGCATCGGCCTGCGCCACGGCGTCCGAGAGCGCGCCCGGCAGTTCGTCGTCGATGGCGTTCAGCACCTCCGGGCGGTTGAGCGTGATCCGCGCGATCCGGCCATCGCGTTCGTAGAGGACTGGCGTCGTCATCGTGGCCCCCCTCGGTACTGCCCCGCGAGGTAGCCGTCCCGCAACACGAATTTCTGGATCTTGCCCGAGCCCGTCATCGGGAACGCGTCGACACGGCTCCAGACCGTCGGCGTCTTCTGGGGCGAAAGGCTCGCGCGGCAATGAGCATGCAGGGCGTCCCTGTCCACCTCCCGCCCGCCTTCGGTGCGAACGAAGGCGGCGATCACCTCGCCCCAGGTCTCGTCGGGCAGGCCGACCACGGCGACCTCGGCCACGCTTGCATGCTCGAGCAGGACGTTCTCGATCTCGGCTGGAAAGTGGTTCTCGCCGCCACGGATGATCATCTCCTTCACCCGGCCGGTGATCGTGACGTAGCCGCGCGCATCCATGCGCCCGAGGTCGCCCGTGTGGAGCCAGCCATCGGCGTCGATGGCCTCGGCCGTCGCCGCCTCGTTGTCGTGATACCCCAGCATGACGCTCGGCCCGCGGGCGCAGATTTCGCCGATCTCGTCGATGGCGGCGGTGCTGTTGTCGGCAACGCGCCGGATCGAGACGTCGGTTTGCGGAATGGGTTGCCCCACCGTGTTGCAGATATCGTCGATGGTGTCGCCGCTATAGTGCTGGGTGATGAGCGGGCTGTGCTCGGTCTGGCCGTAAACGGTGGAGAACGCGCAACCGAAGTTCCGCTGCGCGCGGCGCACCAGCTCCGGCGCCACCATGGCACCACCGCTGTTCACCATTTCCAGCGACGAGGTGTCGCAGCGCGCGGCTTCGTGGGCGTCGAGCATGGCGAGGATCATCGTCGGCACGCCGAGAGCGATGGTCGCCCTCTGGCTTTCGATCAGGCCGACGACGACGTGCGGGTCGAACAGGCTGACCAGGACCATCCGGCAGCCGGCCTGGAGCGAGCCCAAGGTCAACATGCCGCATCCGCTGGTGTGGAACATCGGCATGGGGTTGATCCAGGTGGTGCGCTCAGTCACGCCGCAGCGGCCTGCGTAATAGCGCGCGTTGTTGACCAGCCCGCGATGGCTCAGCACCGCGCCCTTGGGAAAGCCCGTCGTGCCGGAGGTGTATTGAATCTGTGCCGCATCGCCGGGCGCCACGGCGGGCAACGCCGGCGGTCCCTCCCCGCCCACGGCATGGAGCGCCGCCGCATCGTTCATGTCGACGATCTCGCGGACCGCGTCCAGGCCGGCGGCGGCCGCGGCACCGATCTCGGCCATCGGGTTGCCCCGGAACTGCTCGACCAGAAACAGCGCGACGGCGCCCGACTGCTCCAGCACGTAACGCAGCTCGCGCACCTGGTAGGCCGGGTTCGCCGTCACCAGCACCAGCCCGGCGAGGGCGCAGGCGTACTCCATCAGCACCCATTCCGGGCTGTTGGGCGCCCACACGACGACCCGTTCGCCGGGGCGGAAGCGCGACGCCAACGCCGCCGCCAGCCGTTCGCTATCCGCAAGCAACGCCGCATAGGTCCAGCGCCGTCCGATCTCGCCGGACTGCCGGACTTCGACCAGCGCCTCCGCTTCCGCACGCCGCGCGGCGGTCTCGCGCAGCAGCCCGCCGACGGTGATCTCGCGAACGTCGATATCCTTCTGCGCCGGGAAGTAAGCCTCGGTGAGAGCGACCTCGTACATGGCTTATCCGGCGGCCCCTCCACCGCCGGGCGCGAGGTTGCGCGGCGCTCGGCTGAGGCACTCCGGGCCGTCATCCCCGATCGCGTAGGTCTCGCCCAGCGTCATGGCGAGCCCGTCATCGCTGTTCGCAAGAATGATATGGACGAAGAGCACCATGCCGGGCTCCACGGTCTGCGGATTGCCGGTGTAGAACATGGGGCCGTCCATCCACGACGGGGCGAACGTCGCGCCCAGGCTGTAGCCGCAGGCGTTGAGGCGATGCTTGCGGTAGCCCGCCTTGTCGAGCACGCGTGCGTGGGCATCGAAGACCTCGCCAAAGCGCCGGCCGGGGTGCAGGGTATCCCGGCACGCGTCAAGCGCGTCGCTGCAGGCCCGATGCATGGCCTTGTGCTCGTCGGAGACCGGGCCGACCACGAGGGTGCGCATGAGCGCAGCGTGATAGCGGCGATAGGCGCCGGCGAACTCAAGGGTGAGCTGGTCCTGCTCCGCGAGCCGGCGGCGCCCGGCCTTGTCCCGGCACAAGAGCGCGTCGGGGCCGGAGCTGAGGATGAAGGGTTGCCGGGATACTCGCCGCCGCCCTTGAAAACCGCGCCTTGCATCGCGGCCAGGATGTCGCCCTCGAACGCGTCCGGCGCGGCCAGCCGCTCGGCCTCCGCCAGGGCGTCGTCGGCGAGTTCGGCCGCGCGGCGCACGTGGGCAAGCTCATCGTCGCTCTTGACCAAGCGGAGCGCGGAGACGAGGTCGGACGCATCCTCCAGCGTGCAGAACTCGTCGAACGCCCGCTCGACCCTGAGCCAGTTTGCCGCGGTCAGGCCTTGGGTGTCGCGCTCGACGCCGATCAAGGTGCCAGCACCGCCGTGCCCGGTGACCACATCGCGGAGCGCGCCAGCAGGGTCCGCGCCGGCTTCGTCGACCCAGATGCGGATGTCCTCGATGATCGAGGTGTGCTGCGCCTGTCTCAGGTCCGGCGCGCGGGTGAGCAGGGTCATCCGCCCGTCGCTGCCGAGCCAGAGGCACTGGAAGAAGCAGAACCCGAAGGTGTCGTAGCCGGTCAGGTAGTACATGCTCTCCTGCTTGAAGAGCAGGATGCCGAAGAGGCCGCGCCCCTTCAGCGCGCGGACCACCGCATCGCGTCGCTGGTCGAACTCGTCCCTCGTGAAGTGGATCGCCATGCGCCGCCGCCCTCCGCCCCGGAGCTTCTATTGCGGCGGACGATAGGGCGGCACGGCGAAGGCGTAAACCGGGACGGAGCCAGCGCATTGAGGGGCACGAGATTAGAGAGACCGGCGCTTGTCGAACTTGCGTATCGCGAGACCGTCCGCAGCCGGAGCATGAGAGTTTAGCGCGGAATGAAATATCGGCTGCCGCCGTCCTGTCCGTCGATCCCTTGCTGGGCAACGCCGGCGGCGACGAGGGTTTGGAGAGCCTTCTCCACTCCCTTCGTGCGTCGGAGCGTATTCTTACCCCTGAACGCGGTGCTCAGGACTTCAGGCCCCAGTGGGCCGGGCGCGTGGCCCAACATGTCGCGGACGATACGGATGCGGTCCATCTCATCCTTCGGCCAAGCCAGCTTGCCGTCGGCAGGTGCTGGCACCACTAGCTGGGCCTCGACCTGCTCGACGTCTTCGGGTGCCTTCACCTTGTGGCCGAGCTTGGGGATCTGATAGTCGGGCCGCAGCCAGCGCACGGTGCCGCGCCGCTCTTCTGCTGCTCGCTCCTGGTTCAAGGCGACAAGGCGCGTAAGCAGCTCTTCCTCTTCCTCTGCCTCCTCTTGCTCCGGCGTCTTGTGGGGCGAAGGCATCGTCGCCCCCGGCTTGCCGACCAGTGTAGGGATCAGATCGGCCCAGCCATAGGACTCGAACACGGCACGGTCGATATGGTCGTGGATGTCCTTCAAGACGGAAATCAGTCCCGCCTCGTGGATATCCTTCTCCTTCGCCGTTAAGCGTGGCACGTCGCAGCCGTTCTCCAGCTCCCGCCTCCGCTCCAGCACGTTGTAGAGTTCGGTCATGGTCAGGAAGTCGTGTTCGGCGAGGCGTTCCTTGCGGAACGTGTCGAGGCGATCACCCAGCTCTTCCAGTGCGTCGGCGGTCTCGGTTGCGGGAAACGGAAATGGATCAAAGGTCTTCGATTTGGCGTAAACGGAATCATTCCCGACGCCCATCCAACTCCCGCTGTTGATCGACCAATGGACGTGAACCCGAGAACTCAAAATCGACAACGATGAGCCCTTCTTCAATCCAATGCCCACCAGCTTATTGTCTGGCCGAATATTCACATCGAGGAACTGAAAAAATCGGTGTTTCGATGTCTCGACCGTCGCGATATAGTGATCGAGTGGTTCCAGTACCGGCCTGAAATCAGAACGTGGTTCGCCGAAAATCCACCAGAAATCTCGATAGGTGTTCCGATTGTTCTGATCCCGCTCCGGCTTCACTCGTTCGATAACGTGCTGATATACCTTCGGGAATCGGTCGCGCACATCGTCGTCTGAAAGTTGGAAGAGATCAATCACCATGACTCCGCGCGGACGCTGGGCAATGTCGCGGCCATTGCGGTAGGGCAGGATATGGTTCTCCAGCCCCGGCGTTGTTCCAAGGCCGAGGACCTCAGCCTGATTTGAGGACACGATGAAACCGGAACCGTGGAGTGAGACGCCTCTACTGCAAATAGCCTCGTTCGCCATCATCGGTTGGACTACCGATAGACTTGCTCCAATCTTCAGGCTGCCGTTGATCCTTCCTGTCCCTTCGTTCAATTCGACGACCGGCGTGTCCGTTTCGAGCCCGCTCTCGTGCAACACCGTGGCCAGTGTACCCTCCCGTTCGCCGCGGGCGGCGACGGTCATGGCGATGCGCACCGCCGCCTTGCCTGCCGCCTTCTGCCAGGGGTGGTCGGGCACGGCAAACAGCAGGGACAGTGGCTCCTTCGCCCGCGCGTGCCGTTCGATCACGCGGCGGGAGAAGGTCTGGGTCACGGAGTTGGTGGTGATGAAGCCGAAGCGACGCAGCGGGTTCGTCTTGCCCTTCACCGGTTTGCGTAAGAGCCGGGTCGCCGCCTCGTCCCAGAAGTGCATGACGAAGTCGGCGCCACCTGGGATTTTCGAGCGGGCCTTCCACGCCGCCTCGGCGTATCCGCTTCCCAGTTCCGCACGCATGTCCTTGCCACCGATGAACGGCGGGTTGCCCACGATGAACTCGGCCTCCGGCCACGCGGCCCGGCGCGGGTTCTCGTAGCGGTAGAGTTCCACCGTGGCGTCGGGATCGGGAATCTCCTCGCCCGTGATGGGGTGGAGCTTCATGGTCACGCCGTCCCAGCGGGAGAGCGGCAGGCCGTTCTCGTCGCGGAGGAGTTCCTGCTTGTCCCAGGCCAGGATCGCGTCCTGCTCCTTGATCGTGCCGTAGGCGTGGAGAACGGGTTCGCCGATGCTCTCGGCCGCAATGGTCCGAAGCTGCCACTTGAGAAAGCCGATCCACAGCACCAGATCGGCGATGGCGACGGCGCGGGGGTTGAGTTCCAGACCGTAGAATTGGCGCGGGCTGACGCTCACGCCTTCCAACGCGAGGCGCGATGTTCTTTCGCCCAGGTCGGCCAGCACCTCCAGAACCTCGCCTTCCAGCCGCTTCATCAGTTCCAGCGAGACGTAAAGGAAGTTGCCGGTGCCGCAGGCGGGGTCCAGCACGCGGGTGGTGCAAAGCCGGTGGTGAAAGTCCTTGATCGCCTGCAGCGCCGCCTGGTGCTTGCCCTCCCCCTCCAGCGCGTGGGCGCGGGTCAGCGCCTCCTCCCAGTCGGCGCGGAGCGGCTCGATGATCGTGGGGACGACCAGCCGCTCGACGTAGGCGCGCGGCGTGTAGTGGGCGCCGAGCTTGGCCCGCTCCTTCTTGTCGAGCGCACGCTCCAGCAGCGTGCCGAAGATGGCGGGCTCGACGTCGCGCCAGTCCCGCCCGGCAGCGATGTGAAGCTCGCTGATATCGTCCTTCTCCAGTGCGATCGCCTTGCGCTTCCTGAACAGCGTGCCGTTGAAGCGCTTGATCGTCGCGTTCAGATGCGGGGCGTAACCGCCCTCGTCCATGACCCGCCACAGGCTCTCCAGCGCCGGGGCGAAATGTTTGGGCGTGTCCACCATCTCGCCCAGCAGCGTCTCGAACCCCTTCTTGGGCAGCAGACCGACATCCTCCGCGAACATTGTGAAGAGGCAGCGCATGAGGAATTCGGCGACCTCCTTGGGGTCGTGCTTGCCTTCCAGGCTGAGGGCGATGCGCGCCAAGCGCTCGGCGATGTCGCGGGTGATTTCGGCGCTGTGCTTGGCGGGATCGAGGGAATGCGGGTCACACCAGATCGCACGCAGCTGGTCGCGGATCGTCTGGTCGCGCAGACCTGACAGCGGGATGGAATAGCCGTCCCGGTCAGGGAACTGGGCGTAGTTCTTCCCCTGGCCGGAGAAGTCGGCGTAGACCTCGATCACGTGACCCACGTCGACCACCAGGATGAAGGGCGGCCAGCCGTGCTCCTTCGGCAGTGCGCGGGCGTAGTCCTCCGCCTGCCGCTTGGCGGCGCGCATCACCTTGTCCCAGCGCCCCGTGCCGCGGGTAGCTGTGCCGGCCTTGACTTGTGTGGCGTGGCGTCCTCGGGGATCAGCTCTGGTTGGTCAGGATCGGCCTTCTTCGCCTTGATTCGCTTGGCGGACTGCTTGGCCTCCATGACGAAGCAATCGCGCTTGTACAGGTCAATTCGGCGCCTGGCCGTCGTGCCATCGTCGAATTTGTAGTCGACGCGCCGCTCGAAGACGTAGTCGTTGGAGCCACTTGCAAAACTCCCAGGCGCGGTCTGCTTTTCCCGAGAGCCCGGCGTGAGGACATTGACGGTCGGAACGTAACATGAACTTCGGGACGAGCGGACGTCGCTGGCTGCCGCCGGGGCGCCGATTCGCCGCAAACCGATGCCCATGCGGGCGCATTTTGGACCCGCCGTCGCGATGCGGACATGGCTTTTTGCGCCTCCGCGGAGGGAGGCGTGCCGGCGTGACAGCGACGGAGGCGCCGCTCAGGCCAGGAGGCGCATCAGCTGGTCGACCGTCAGCACCAGGATGCCGAACATCAGGTGGCAATGAACCTTGGCATGGCCGCGCACGCGGACATGGCGGCCCCCGCAGTTGTCCTTCAGCCCACCGTTGATGCGCTCGATGTTCGAGCGCTCGTTGTAGCGCTCGTCCGCCGGGTGGCGGTGACCGACGCCTCTCTGCGCCCTGGCCTCGCGCGCCAGCTCCTCCTTGTACTCCTTGTCGCGAGGGTTGACGTCGATGATCGGGACGTGGCCCAGCAGGTAGCTGTGCCAGCCGATCTCGGGCGCGTCATAGGCTGAGTCCATGAGGTCGTACAGATTGGTGACGCGGTCGGCGGTCATACTCGCCAGCGGGATCGCGGCCTGGCTGTCGTGCAGCGAGGCGGACGTCAGGATGCAACTGATCGGAATGCCGCCATCGGCGGCGTCGATGTGCAGCTTGTAACCGATCCACGATGTGGTATGGCCCCTGGCGTTGCGCTTGGTGCCGACGTCGCAGGCTTTCGGCAGGTCGTCGAGCATCTGGGGCAAGCTCATCGTGAGCTGGCGTTTCACGCGGCGCTCCTCCTTGGGCCGCTCCTCGCCCTTGCGCGGGCGGCCGCGCTTGCGCTTCGGCTTCTCCGCCTTGGGCTTGGGCTGAGGCTTCTCGCGCGCCTCGATCGCCGTCGAGTCGCGCGAGACGTGCCCGACCAGATGGTCTCCGAGGGTCTGCTTGATCAGCGCCTCATGCACGCGAGCGGGCAACGCACTCTCGGAGAACTCCGCAAACGCCCGCGAAAACGTCGCCTCGCTCGGGATCTCTGCGGCATAGGTCCAGCCGCAGAGACGGCGTAGCGTCTTGTCGTTCTCAAGGCGCTCGATCAGGGCGCGCGTCGTGGGTACGTCGAACACCGCCTTGGCGATGAAGGCGCGGGCCAAGGCCGCCCGATCCTCGACCGGCCGACCGGGCAGGCCATGGAAATGGGGAAGGAAGCTCTCGACCCGCGCAAGCTCAAGCACGGTGACGAAGCGCCGGTACCTCTCGCCGAGCGGCCCGAGCTCCTCCTCAAGCCACGGGAAAAGATCCGCTTGAATGTGATGCCAGAATCCGGATAGTGTCTGTCCCAGCGACATGGGGCCGCCCTCTCCGTCGACGTTGTCCGAAACCCGACAGGAACAGAGAGCGGTCCCGATTTCCAGGACAATCTGACCGCCACGGCGGCAAAATCCCGCTCAAATGCGGAATTTTGCAAGTGGCTCGTTGTATTTGTTCTTTGCCCGCGACGGATCGGGCTTTTCCAAGGCAAGGAGTTCACAGAGTTCGTTGGCGAACATCTGGAAGTTTGCCGACTCAGAGCCCCCGGACTCTTCCCACCGGCTGATGAAGGCCTCGATGTCGGCAGGATCCGTCCCGTCGTCAGTCGTTGTCTTGTGCGTCTCAGCCTGACTCATGGCGTGAAGATACCGATTGCAGCCTGTTGCAACACCCCGAGACTACCCATGGTCGGTGTTTCCCGATAATGATGGCGTCCCTGCCATGTCTCGTGAGTGGGCCGAGTAAGTCGCGATGACCGACCGTTTCGAGTTCGACCGGGTGGCCCGTGGGTGTAGGTCTGGCATGGCGATCGTAAGTCATTGATTTAGCGCGATTGGCGGGTGGCCGTAGGCAGCCAGAATCGGGTTTTCGTGACAATCGGCCGGTGCAGGGCCGGATTTTGTCACAACGGCGGCATCCAGCAGTGGTGGGTGGGAACGCTCCGCACCGCGAGATGCGGTAGGATGCCGCGCCGACAACCCAACATCAGACCCAACATCAGGAGCGTTCCCATGCCAGTGTCGCAGTCTCTCATCGCCTCGTCCATCGACCTTTTGGGCCTGCCTGCCGAAGTCGCCGAAGCGGTCGCCCAGGTGGTGGAGTTCTGTCGCGAACAGGCTGGGTCTGACCCGTCTGCCGAGACGTTCGAAACGGTTGAGACGGGGCTGCGGGACGCCATGAACGGCTTGGGTTGCAAGCTCCTTGGGGCCTTCGCCGAGAGCCGCGACGACGGTGCGAGCCGGATCGAGCGCGACGGACAGAGCTGGGTCCGGGTGGCGGCGACGCCGAAGACGATCATGACGACGCTCGGTCCCGTGACCTATCGGCGTGCGCGCTATCGCAGCGGCGCGAGCAGCACGTCGCTGGTGCCGGTGGACGAGAGCCTGGGCCTCATCGACGACTACCTGACGCGGCCGGCGGCGCAGCTCGGGCTGATGATGATGGGCCACTGTACGCCGCGTGAAGCGGAGGAGTTCTTCGCGAAAATGGGCGGAATGACGCCGTCGGTGAGCACGCTGCAGCGCCTGGCCCTGAGCATGCATGAGCACTGGGAGAGCGTCGCCCCGGAGACGCTGGCCAGCATCCGTGAAACCCAGGGCATACCGCCCGATGCGGTCACCGCGTCCGTCTCCCTTGACGGCGTCATGGTGGCGCTGCGGGCCGGCGAGGACGGCCGTGCCGAGGCGTGCTGGCGCGAGGCCTCTTGCGGCACGGTCTCCTTCCACGACGCCGAGGGCCAACGGCTGAAGACCCTCTATCTCGGCCGTATGCCCGAGAGCGGCAAGGCCGCGCTGAAAGCGCAACTTGCAAGCGAGGTCGCCCATATCCGCCGTGTGAGCCCGAAGATCAGGATCGGCGCCGTCGCCGACGGGGCCGCCGACAACTGGACCTTCCTCGAAAGCCTCTCGCCCGAGACCGAGGTCATCGACTTCTGGCACGCTTGCGAGCATCTCCGCGTGGCCTCTGACCATGCGGTGGCGCGCCACTGGTTCGAGAAGCACCGCGAAATCCTGCGCCACGACCCCCGCGGCGTCGACAAGGTGATCCGGGCACTGCGCTACCTCCTGGACAGGGCAAAGGGGGACCCGGCCGAGATCGAGCGCGAGCTGGCCTTCTTCCGAAAGCACCGCCATCGGATGCGCTACCACGCCCTGAAGGAAGAGGGCATCGCCATCGGCTCGGGTGTGGTCGAGGCGGCCTGCAAGACCCTCGTCGCGCAGCGCTTGAAACGCTCGGGCATGCGCTGGCGGATCGACGGCGGGCAGGCGGTTCTGACCTTCCGCGCCCTGATCAAATCCGGCCTCTTCGACCGGGCATGGGATGCGCTCATGGACGCCCGATCCGGACCAGCTAACGACAACATCAGCCCAACCGAAGTCCTGGCACTCGCTGCTTGACCAAAATGAACCAGCCCATATCCTTTAGCGCCATCACGACTGGCATATCGCCATACGAGAATCACACCCTGGCCCGTCTTCCGACGGCGGGCGATAACGTCGCGATCGCGACGCGGCGCCTGGAGGCCGGAACGCTCGTCGCCGACGGGACGGGTGAGTTCCGCCTGCCCCACACGATCCTCGAAGGGCATCGCTTCGTCCGCGTGCCGGTCCCGCAAGGCACGCAACTCACCTCCTGGGGGCCCCCCTTCGGCATCGCGACCCGTGCGCTGAAACCCGGCGAGTATGTCTGCAACGAGCGGATTCTGGCGGCATTGGGCGCCCGGGATATCGACTTCGCTCTGCCCGACGCCGCCAATTTCGTGGACACCATGGAGACCTGTTCGCTGGACGAAGCCCGCTTCACGCCGGGCGCGCAGGTCGCGCCTGCCGATGAGGGCGCCACCTTCGAGGGTTTCCGCCGCCCCGGCGGGCGGGGCGTCGGCACCCGCAACTTCGTGGTGGTGGTGGCCACCACGTCGCGCGCCAACGGCTTCGTGCGCGCGGTGGCGGAGCGCGCGGCGGCCCACGCGCCCGACGGGATCGACGGGGTGGTTGCGGTCACCCATACCGAAGGCGGCGGGGCCGGTCGGCCCAACAACCTGGGCCACGTGCTTCGGGTGCTCGCCGGCTTCATGGTGCACCCCAACGTGGGCGCGGTGCTCGCGGCCGACGACGGCGCGGGCGCCTACACCAACGACGACCTGCGGCGCTTCATGGCGGACCGCAGCGACCCGCTCGACCACGTGCCGCACGCGTTTTTCCGTATCGAAGGCGGGTTTGAGGCGGAAGTCGCGCGCGCGGCAACGCTGATCGAAGGCTGGCTGCCGGAGGTCGCGGCCGCCAGGCGCACGCCGGCGCCGGCTGGCGCGCTCCGGCTCGCGCTGCAGTGCGGCGGCTCGGACGCGTTCTCCGGCGTCTCGGGCAACGCGCTCGCCGGCTGGGTGGCGAAGGAGGTCATCCGCCACGGGGGCGCCGCGAACCTGGCCGAGACCGACGAGCTCATCGGCGCCGAGTCCTACGTGCTGGAGAACGTCAGCGACGCCGCCACGGCCCGCGCGTTCCTTGAGAAGATCGAGAACTTCAAGCGCTACGCCGCGAACCACGGGGCCACGGCGGAAGGGAACCCGACGGGCGGGAACAACTTTCGCGGCCTCTACAACATCGCCCTCAAATCCCTCGGTGCCGCGCGCAAGAAGGCGCCGGAAGTCAGGCTCGACCACGTCATCGACTACGGCGCGCCCATGCGCGCGCCGGGCTACTACTTCATGGACAGCCCCGGCAACGACCTGGAGAGCATCGCAGGCCAGGTGGCGGCGGGCTCCAACCTCATCCTCTTCATCACCGGCAACGGCTCGATCACCAACTTCCCCTTCGTGCCGACCCTCAAGTTCGTGACCACCACCGGGCGCTTCGAGCTGCTCGCGAACGAGATGGACGTGAACGCCGGCCGCTACAACGACGGCATGGAGATGGACGCGCTCGGCGCGGAGACCTTCAAGCTCGCGCTCGACATCGCGTCGGGGCAGCGCAGCAAGGGCGAGCTTGCCGGCCACGCGCAGGTCTCGATTTGGCGCGACTGGCCGCGCACCGACGGGCACGGGCTGGAGGAGGCGCGCGGGCGTCCTGTCCCGAGCGGACGGCCCATACCGGTGCAGAAGGCGCCGCCGCTCGACCTCGCCTTCGACGCAGTGATCACCGAGGAAGGCGTGGCGTCGGACCAAATCGCCCTGGTGATGCCCACCAGCCTCTGCTCCGGCCAAGTCGCGCGCCTCATCGCGGACGAGCTCGACGCCAACCCGCCGCCCTGGAGCGACGTGTCGCGCTTCGTGGCACTCGTGCATACCGAGGGCTGCGGCTCGGCCAACGGCGCCGGCCTCTATCTCGACACCCTCACCGGCCACCTCGCGCACCGGAGCGTGCGCCACGCGGTGCTGCTGGAGCACGGCTGCGAGATGACCCACAACGACGCGGTGCGGAATCACCTGGCCGCGCACGGCGTCGCGGCGGAGCGCTTCGGCTGGGCGAGCGTGCAGCTGGATGGCGGCATCGCCAGCGTCAAGGCCAAGGTGACCCGGCAGCTCGAGGCGATGGCGGCGGCCCGCGCCACGCCTGCATCCGAGCGGCGGCGCGTCGGCGCAGACGAGATGCGCGTGGGCCTCGCCGGACACGGCCCACTGCCGAACATGATGGGGGAAGCGTTCGGCCGCCTCGCCACCGGCCTCGTCGCGGCCGGCGCGACGGTGGTGGTGCCCGACAATGAAGGCCTGCTCGGCAACGACGGGTTCCGACGCGCGGTCTTTCCCGACGGCATGGCGCCCTCTGCCTCGCTCGCGTTCGGCTGGCCGGCGACGGAAGCGGGGTTCCACGTCATGGAGACCCCGACGGAAAACCCGGTGGAGGCGTTCACGGGGCTCGGCGCGACCGGGGTCGATCTGATGCTCTGCCACGCAGGCCAGACCCCGCTTCAGGGGCATCCCATGCTCCCCCTCGTCCAGGTGACGGCGGTTCCCGAGGTCGCGGCGCAGTACGGCAGCGACCTGGATCGCGTCCTCGAACCCGAACAAGGCGTCGAAGGGACCGTTGCCGAACTCGCCACGCTGATCGCCGACGTGGCATCCGCCCGCTACCGGCCGGCGCTCTGGTCGCGCGGGGTCACCGAGTTCCAGCTCACCCGCGGCCGGCTCGGCCTCTCGCTGTAGGGCGGGGGGATTCGCGTGGCAGCCCCCGAGCCGATCGACGGCCGCTACGACTACATCATTGTGGGCGCCGGCACGGCCGGTTGCGTGCTCGCCAATCGCCTGACCGAAGACCCTCGGGCGCGAGTGCTGCTTCTGGAAGCCGGCCGCAGCGACGCCTACCACTGGGTCCATATCCCCGTGGGCTACCTCTACTGCATCGGCAACCCCCGCACCGACTGGATGATGAAGACGGCGCCCGAGCCGGGCCTCAACGGGCGGAGCCTGGTCTACCCCCGCGGCAAGGTGCTGGGCGGCTGCACCGCGGTCAACGGCATGATCTACATGCGAGGCCAGGCGGCGGATTACGACCACTGGCGCCAGCTCGACAACCTCGGCTGGGGCTGGGACGACGTGCTGCCCTACTTCCTCAAGTCCGAGGACTACCACGCCGGCGCGAGCCCGATGCACGGCACCGGGGGCGGCTGGAAGGTCACGACGCAGCGGCTGAGTTGGGAGATCCTTGAAGCCGTACAGGAGGCCGCGAAAGAGTTCGGCATCGAGCCCCGTGCCGACTTCAACGACGGTGACAACGAGGGCTCGGGCTTCTTCGAGGTGAACCAGCGCAACGGCGTGCGCTGGACCACGGCCCGCGGGTTCCTCAAGCCGGCGATGAAGCGGCCCAACCTGCGGGTCGTCCTCCAGGCCGAGACCGAGCGGCTGATCCTCGAAGGACGCGACGTGCGCGGCCTGGTCTATCGCCACAAGGGGGCCCGGCGCGAGGCACACGCCGATGCCGAGGTGCTGCTCGCCGCAGGCTCGATCAACTCACCCAAAATCCTGGAACTTTCCGGCATCGGTCAGCCCGCGCGGCTCGCCGGGCTCGGTATCGAGGTGGCGCACGAGAGCCCTGGCGTGGGTGAGAACCTGATGGATCACCTGCAAATCCGCACGGTTTACGGGGTGAGCGGCGCGAAGACGCTGAACACGCTTGCGAACAGTTTCTGGGGCAAGGCGGGCATCGTCCTCGAATACGCGTTGCGCCGGAGCGGGCCGATGTCGATGGCGCCGAGCCAGTTCGGCATGTTCACGAAGTCCGATCCCGCGCTCGCCACGCCCGATCTGGAGTATCACGTCCAGCCGCTCTCCACCGACCGGCTGGGCGATCCGCTCCACCCCTACCCCGCCATCACGATGTCGGTCTGCAACCTGCGCCCGGAGAGCCGGGGGACCTGCCACGTGACCACCACGGACCTAGCCGCACAGCCCGAGATCAAGCCGAACTACCTCTCGACCGCCCACGACCGCCGCATCGCGGTCAAGTCCGTCCACCAGGTCCGCCGGATCATGACGGCCAGGGCGTTGAAGCGTTACGCGCCGAAGGAGCTTCTTCCCGGCCCCAAGGTGCAGTCCGACGAGGACCTTGTGAAGGAGGTCGGCAACATCGCGACCACGATCTTCCACCCGGTGGGGACGTGCAAGATGGGCGATGATCCCAACGCGGTCGTGGACTCGGAGCTGCGCGTGCACGGGCTGAAGGGCCTGCGCGTCGTCGATGCCTCGATCATGCCCCGGATCACGTCGGGCAACACCGCCTCGCCGGTCATCATGATCGCGGAGAAGGCCGCCGACATGATCCGCGGGGTGTGATGATGGCTCGCGAGTCCGTCATTGACGGACTCGCTACAGGCCGCGACTGCGGCCCGCCGCTAATGCGGCGCACATCGTGCGCTCCCGCGCGCGTGACCGCGCGACGCGGAGGCGCCGGCCGAAGGCCGGCTGCCGTGAGCGAAAAATCCGGTAGCGTTTCCGTGCGAAACGGAAACGCTACAGCGCAGCGCCACCGTCCAGGTTGATGGCCTGCCCTGTGACATGGGGGGCGTTCACGAGATAGAGCGCGAGCTCGGCCATGTCCTCCTCGGTCTGTGGCACGCCCTGGGGAATGTAGCCCTCGATGAAGCGCGCGTAGGTCTGCTCCGGCGTCTCCCCCGATTCCCCGAAGGCGACGTTGAGCAGCGTCCACATCTGCGTGCCCACGATGCCGGGGCAGATGCAGTTAACCGTGATGCCCTCGCGCGCGACCTCCTTGGCCAGCGCGTTCGAGAAGCCGATGACCGCGAACTTGGAGGCGCAGTAGTGCGAGAGCGTGGCGGTGCCGAACTTGCCCGCGACCGACGAGATGTTGACGATCCGCCCGCCGTCCCCCTGCGCGCGCATCTGGATGACCGCCGCCTTGTTCACCAGGAACGTGCCCTTGGCGTTCACGTCCATGATGTTGTCCCACTCCGCCTCGCTCATCTCGGCGATCGGGCGGGCGGTGATCACGCCGGCCGCGTTGACCACGACATCGACCCGGCCGAAGCGCTCCACCGTCTGTGCGAACATGGCGTCGACGGCGGCGGCGTCAGACACATCCGCATCGATGGCGATGGCATCGCCGCCGATCTCCTGCGCCACGGCAAGCGCCGCGGAGTAGCCGCCGATGTGATTCGTTTCGTACTGGTTCTCGGCACTCGGCGCGTGTTCCAGCCCGTTGAGGGCGAGCCTCATGCCCTCGCGCGCGAACAGCAACGCGACGCCTTTTCCGATTCCGGTGCCGCCACCGGTGATGAGTGCCACCTTCCCCGCTACGTCGGACATGGTCTCCAAACTCCGTCTTCGATCCATGCGATAGTGCCACGCATCATCTCGCAACGCTGCCGTTGACTGGGCAAAGTCCTGTGGCATACTCCCGGCGGCGCGCGGGCCGGCGAGAGCCGAACGAGGCCGCGCGCCGTTTTGTCACATCCCATCGTCGTGAGCGAAATGAAAACCTTCTCGGCAACGCCTGCCACAATCGAGAAGAAGTGGATGCTGGTGGACGCCGAGGACCTCGTCCTCGGCCGGCTCGCCAGCATCGTCGCGACCCGTCTGCGCGGCAAGCACAAGCCGAGCTACACCCCGCACATGGATTGCGGCGACAACATCATCATCGTCAATGCCGGGAAGGTCCGGCTCACCGGGCGCAAGCGGGAAGACAAGCTCTATCACCACCACACCGGGTATCCCGGCGGCCTCAAGACCCGCACGGCGGCCCGCATTCTCGGCGGCAAGAAGCCCGAGGAGGTGGTGATCAAGGCGGTGCAGCGGATGATCCCCAAGGGCCCCTTGGGGCGCCGGCAGATGGCGAACCTCAAGGTCTATCCCGGCCCGGACCATCCGCACGAGGCGCAGCAGCCGGAGCCCCTTGATATCGCCGCGATGAATCCGAAGAACGCGAGGAGCACGCTCCGTGGTTGACGAGCCGAAGACTCTGACCAGCCTTGCCGAGCTCGGCGAGGTCGCCCGGCCCGACGCCGACATCGAGCCGGAGCCGCAGATCGACCGGCTCGGCCGCACCTATTCGACTGGCAAGCGCAAGGACGCGGTGGCGCGCGTGTGGCTGCGGCCCGGCATCGGCACGATCACGGTCAACAAGCGCCCGGTGGAGGACTATTTCGCCCGCCCGGCGCTCAGGATGATTATCAACCAGCCGGCGGAGCTGGTCGGGCGCCGCACTCAGTACGACGTCATCTGCACGGTCAAGGGCGGCGGCCTCTCGAGTCAGGCCGGGGCGCTGCGTCACGGGATCAGCCGGGCGCTTGCAGCGCGCGAGCCGGAGCTGCGCAAGATGCTCAAGTCCGGCGGCTTCCTCACCCGTGACAGCCGCGTCGTGGAGCGCAAGAAGTACGGCAAGCGCAAGGCCCGCCGAAGCTTCCAGTTCTCCAAACGCTGAGTTGGGCGTCGCCGGCGCGCCTTTACCTCCGGCTTTCGCGATCGACATAGGCTACCCATGAGCCCCTCCTCTTCAGGCACGGGCAACACGGCGCGCGTCGGCGTGCTCGGCGCGAGCGGCTATACCGGCGGCGAGCTGCTGCGCCTGCTGGCGCATCACGACGGCTTCTCGGTCGGCCTGCTGACCGCCGAGCGCCGTGCGGGCCAGAGCCTGGGCGCAGTCTTTCCCCATCTCGACGGCGCGGGCTATCCCGACCTTGTCAAGATCGAGGACGCCGCCTGGGATGCGCTGGATGCTGTCTTCTGCTGCCTGCCCCACGGCACCACGCAAGAGGTCATCGCTGCCCTCCCCAAGCACCTGAAGGTCGTGGACCTGTCGGCCGACTTCCGGCTCGCCGACCCCGAGGTCTATGCCGCATGGTATGGGCGGGCGCACGGCGCCGTCGCGCTTCAGGCCGAGGCGGTCTACGGGCTGACCGAGCTCGCACGCGATGAGGTCCGCGGCGCCCGCCTGGTGGCTAACCCTGGCTGCTACCCGACCTCCGCGCAGTTGCCGCTCGCGCCGCTGCTCGGAGACGGGCTGATCGAGAGCGACGACATCATCATCGACGCCAAGTCCGGCGTCTCAGGTGCGGGCCGCGAGGCCAAGCAGGGAAGTCTCTTCGCCGAGGTCGGCGAGGGCGTGCACGCTTACGGCATCGCTGCCCACCGCCATGCGCCCGAGATCGAGCAGGGATTGTCCGCGGCGGCAGGCGCGCCGGTACGGGTCAACTTCACGCCCCACCTCATGCCGATGAACCGCGGCATTCTGGCGACGATCTACGTGCGCAGCCGCGCGGGCGCCGATGCCCTGCGCGATGCGCTTGCCAAGCGCTACGCGAGCGAGCCGTTCGTGCGCGTGCTGCCTGCGGGTGCCGCGCCGGCGACCCGCCACGTGCGGGGCTCCAACCACTGCCTCATCGGGGTCTTCGACGACCGGATCGAGGGGCGCGCCATCCTGATCTCGGCCATCGACAATCTGGTCAAGGGCGCCTCGGGCCAGGCGATTCAGAACATGAACCTGATGCACGCCCTGCCGGAGACGACCGGGCTCGAGCAGGCGCCGCTCTTTCCTTAGCGAGACGGGAGCCTATGTCCGCCGGCCTGCTGCTCCCCTATCGCCACCGCTGGCCTCAGGTGGCGCCGAGCGCCTTCGTCGCCGCCGGCACCAACGTGATCGGCGACGTCATCCTCGGGGAGCAGTCGAGCATCTGGTTCAACTGTGTCCTGCGCGGCGACGTGAACTACATCCGCATGGGCGCACGCAGCAACGTCCAGGACGGAACGATCATCCATACGGCCACGGCGGACGGCCCCACGCTCATCGGCGACGACGTGGTCGTGGGCCACATGTGCCTGCTGCACGCCTGCATCCTGGAAGACGCCTGCATGATCGGCATGGGCGCCACCGTGATGGACTTCGCGGTGGTGGAGAGCGGCGCGTGGGTTGCCGCCGGCGCGCTGGTGACGCCAGGCAAGCGGGTCAAGAGCGGCGAGATGTGGATGGGCCGGCCCGCGAAGGCGGTGCGCATGGTGAGCAACGCGGAGCGTGAGACCATCACCACCATCGCCCGGCGCTACGCGAACCGTGCCGGCGAATACCGGGCATCCTCGGGCCCGCCGCAGCGCGCGTCGGCAGCTACTTCTCCAAGACGTAGGCGCCCGGCGCGTCCTCTATCGGCCTGAGCGAGCCCTCGCCGGGGACGCGCGCCAGCACCTTCTTGCCGCCTGAGCGGCGGCGCTGCCAGGCGTGCCAGTCGTTCCACCAAGAGCCCTCGTGGTGGCCGGCTGCGGCGAGCCATGCATCGGCGTCCTGCGCCTCCACGACCGGGCCTGTCCAATAGCCGTACTTGCCAGCCTCCGGCGGGTTGATGATGCCGGCGATATGGCCGGAGGCGCCGAGCACGAAGCGGCGCTGCCCCCGATAGAGCCCGCACGCGGCGAAGCAGGACTGCCACGGCGCGATGTGGTCCTCCCGCGTCGCCACGATATAGGTCGGGATGTCGATGCGGCTGAGGTCGATGGTGACGCCGGCGAGGCTCAGTCCCTCCGGCTGGGCCAACAGGTTCTCCTGATACATCTTGCGCAGGTAGAAGCCGTGCATCGCCGCCGGCATCCGGGTCGAATCCGCGTTCCAGAAGAGCAGGTCGAAGGGCAGCGGCTCGCGGCCGAGTAGGTAGTTGTTGACCACGAAGGACCAGATCAGGTCGTTGGCGCGCAGCATGTTGAAGGTCGTCGCCATGTGCCGGCCGTCGAGATAACCCTTCTCCGCCATCATGGCCTCGAGCGACTCGAGCTGGGCATCGTCGATGAAGACGCCGAGCTCGCCGGGCTCGGCAAAATCGACGAGGGAGGCGAAGAAGGTCGCGCTCCTGATCCGCTTGTCGCCCCGCGCCGCGAGATATGCCAGCGTCGCTGCCGCGAGCGTGCCGCCCAGGCAGTAGCCGATCGCCGCGACATCGCGCTCGCCCGTCGCCTGCTCGATCGCATCAAGCGCGGCCAGCGGGCCCTCCAGCATGTAGTCCTCGAAGGTCTTCTCGGCGAGGCCCTCGTCGGGATTGACCCACGAGATCATGAAGACCGAATAGCCCTTCGATACCGCCCACCTGACGAACGAGTTCTTCGGCCGCAGGTCGAGCACGTAATACTTGTTGATCCAGGGCGGCACGACGAGGAGCGGCCGGCGATACACCGTCTCGGTGCTCGGCGCATACTGGATCAGCTGCATCAGCTCGTTCTGGAAGACGACCTTTCCGGGCGTCGTGGCGATGGTCTCGCCCAGGACGAAGTGGTCCTCGTCCGACATGCGCGGCGCGAACCGACCCTCGTTGCGCTCCAGGTCGTCGAGCACGTTGCGCAGGCCCCTTAACAAGTTTTCGCCCCTGGTCTCGGCGGTCTCCTTGAGCGCTGCGGGGTTGGTGGCGAGAAAATTGGTGGGCGCCAGCGCATCGACGAACTGGCGCGTGTAGAAGGCGAGCTTGGCAGCGTCCTTCTCGTCGAGGCCGCGCAGGTTCCCCACCGCCGCCTGCATGCAGGCGGCGGTCAGCAGGTACGATTGCTTCAGGTGATCGAAGACCCAGCTCTCGGTCCAGGCAGGATCGCGAAAGCGCCGGTCATCGGGCTCGGGCGCGGCCACCGGCTGGACCGGCTCCTCGCCTTGCAGGCGCTGAGCGCCTTGCTGCCACAGCCTGAGATAGCCGTCCCACCACTTCATCTGGGCGTCGATCAGCGGCGACGGGTCCTCGGCCAGGCTCCGCGCCATCGCCCCCAGGGCGGCGCTGAGGTTGAGCGGGTCCGAGGCCGTCCCGGCACCCGTCGCGCCCTGCCCGCTCAGGAATCGCGCCGCGATCCGCTGGCTTTGCTGCGCAATGGCAGCGAGTTGGTCGGCCATGTTGTTTTCCGTCGCGTCTGCGGCGGGCGGGTCGTCAGGCATCGTGAGCCGTGTCCGTGTGGGGTGGGTTGGCAGGCGCGCCTGTCGGCCGCCGCCCGCCAATGCGAATGATCTGAATTGCGTATATGCTACCCACGAGTCGGACGGTTCTCAACGCTGGCGGTTGCAGGGCATCGCCAGCCAACCAGGAGAATTCCCCATGCACGATTCCCCGAGCCAGCAGACGACCACACCCACTCTCAGGCGGCAGCGGATGCGGCCACTTGCGCTCCTCGCGATCGCACCGCTTGCTCTCGGTCTCATCGTGACCGGATGCACGGCAGTCGAGGACACGACCGATTACATCGGCGACCTTTTCAGCTATGTCGAGGATGACGATGAAATCTTCGCCGGCGATGCGGTGTCCGATGGCGACGACTCCTATCGCTCCGTGAGCGAAGTGCCGAGCGAGGCGCCCGCCGTTTCGAGTGCTGAAGAGCGCGTCGAGCTGGCCGCCGGCCTGGTAGCGGACCGCGAGAAGGCACAACACACGGCCGACGAACTCCGTGCGCGGGTGGAGTCGGAAGAGCCGATGACGCAGGTTCGCGCCGTGTATCAGCCGGCAGAGGAAACCGAGTAGCCCGCAGCGGCAAACGGCGGATGATCCTGCCGGGCGTCTTGCTCGACCGTACCAACGGCGCGCTGGCAGCCGTCGGCTTGCGGCACCACCCGCATCGCGACCGGCTCGCCGAGACCCCTCCCCTGTCGTGACCCATCGCCCCCACTGCGTGCCGGGCGGTCGAGGATCGGCCGGCCGCGTTGACCCGACGCCACAGACCAACCTGAAAGAAGCAAATCTTCATGCCTGAACCGCTACGTATCGGCATTGCCGGGCTGGGCACGGTCGGTTGCGGCGTGCTCGCGCTGCTGCGCGACAACGCTGCGCTGCTCGAACAACGCACGGGCCGATCGATCGAGGCGGTCGCGGTCTCCGCGCGCGATAGGGGTAAAGATCGCGGGGTCGGGCTCGAAGGACTCGACTGGCGCGACGATGCCCGGGAGCTTGCCGCCCACCCCGCTGTCGATGTCGTGGTCGAGCTGATCGGCGGCTCGGAAGGGATCCCGCGGGCGCTCTCCGAGGCCGCCTTCGCCAACGGCAAGCACCTGGTGACCGCGAACAAGGCCCTGCTCGCCCATCACGGTGCGGCGCTCGCGGAAGCGGCCCGGCAAGCGGGCCGCCACCTCGGTTACGAGGCCGCAGTCGCCGGCGGCATCCCCATCGTCAAGGCGCTACGCGAGGGCCTCGCCGGCAATCGGATCGGCGGCGTCTACGGCATCCTGAACGGCACCTGCAACTACATCATGACCGCGATGCACGAGTCCGTGCAGGCCGGCCAGGCGCGCGATTTCGACTCCGTTCTGCAGGAGGCGCAGGACCTCGGCTATGCAGAGGCCGATCCCTCGACCGACATCGACGGCATCGACGCGGCCCACAAGCTCGCGATCCTCACCAGCGTCGTGTTCGGCTGCCCGGTCGACTTCGGCGCCGTGCACGTCGAGGGCATTCGCCACGTCAGCGCGCTCGACATCGGCTTCGCCATCGAGCTCGGCTACCGGGTCAAGCTCCTGGGAATCGCCCGCGCCGACGAGGTCGCGATCACGCGGCGCGTGCATCCCTGCATGATCCGCGAGACGGCACCCATTGCCCGCGTTGACGGCGTCTTCAACGCCGTGGTGGCGGAGGGCGATCGGATTGGCAGCGCGCTGTTCGAGGGGCCGGGCGCAGGCGCAGGCCCGACCGCATCGGCGGTGGTCGCCGATCTCGCGGATATCGCCCGCGGCCAGATCATGCCGGCCTTCCCCGCCGCGACAGCCGGCACGGCCCGGCCAGCGGCGAAGCCCATGAACCACCACGTCGGTGCCTACTACATTCGCCTGATGGTGGTGGACAAGCCGGGCGTGATTGCCGGCATCGCCGCCTGCCTGCGCGACGAGCAGGTCTCCGTGGAGGCCATGCTGCAGCGCGGTCGCAACCCCGGCGAGCTGGTGCCCGTAGTGCTCACCACCCACGAGGCGCAGGAAGCGGCGGTGGTCAGCGCGCTCGCCGCCATCGACCGTCTCGACACGGTGCTGGAGCCGCCGCGCATGATCCGGATCGAAGCGTTCTAGGGGGCGTCCATGGCAGAGGAGACGATCTCCCTCGACCGGAACCTGGCGCTGGACACGGTGCGCGTGACCGAGGCCGCGGCCCGCGCGGCGGCCCGGCTAATCGGTCGCGGCGACGAGATGGCCGCCGATCAGGCCGCCGTCGATGCCATGCGACGGGGCCTCAACGCGCTCGATATCGACGGCACGGTGGTGATCGGCGAAGGCGAGCGGGACGAGGCGCCGATGCTCTTCATCGGCGAGACCGTGGGCACCGGCAAGGGGCCCAGCCTGGATGTCGCGCTCGACCCACTCGAAGGCACAACCATCTGCGCCACCGGCGGCCCCAACGCGCTCGCCGTGCTCGCGATGGCGGAAAAAGGCGGCTTCCTCGCCGCTCCCGACACTTACATGGACAAGATCGCCGTCGGCGACGGGCTGCCGGACGAGCTGGTCGACCTCGACGACCCCCCGGACACGACGCTGGCCAAGCTCGCCAAGGCGAAGGACTGCGACGTCAACGAGCTGACCGTGCTGATCCTGGATCGGCCCCGGCACGAGGAGCTGATCGCCAAGGTGCGCGAGACCAGCGCACGTATCCAGCTGATCCGGGACGGCGACGTCGCCGGCGTGATCGCGACCACGCGGCTCAACCGCACCGTCGACATTTACATGGGGATCGGCGGTGCGCCCGAGGGCGTGCTGGCCGCCGCGGCGCTCCGCTGCATCGGCGGCCAGATGATGGGCCGGCTGGTCTTCCGCAACGACGACGAGAAGGCGCGCGCTCGAGCGATGGGCGTCACCGATCTCAAGCGCAAGTACACCCTGCACGAGCTTGCCGGCGGCGAGGTGATGTTTTGCGCCACCGGAGTCACCGACGGCGCGATGCTGCGGGGCGTCTCGCGCCTCCCCCACGGCGCGCGCACCAGCTCGGTGGTCATGCGCTCGCGCACCGGCACCGTGCGCATGATCGAAGCCGAGCACGATTTCTCCCGCGCGCCCGAGCGCATCGGCGCGTGATGTGACTCCGCTGCGACCCTCCCACCTCTCCCTGTCCCTCTCCCGGCTTATGCATTTCCCTCAATCGCCGGGCGCTCGCTCCGCTCGCTTGGCTTTCGCGCCATACGGCGCGGCGCGCAGTCGCGCGCTCCGGGCCTGCGGCCCGACAGGGCGGAGAGAGGTCGTAGACGGCAATGGGAAATTATCCCTCTCCTCCCCCCGGGGGGAGGAGAGGGCTGGGGTGAGGAGGGGGCACGTGCTCCCCTCCCCTACGGCATAGAGCGAGGCGATGAAAGACGGGGCGGCGATGCTCGGGGTCGAGCGGTCGCTGCTCGGCAAGCGCTGGCGCGCGAGGCTCGACGATTCGATGGCCGGCCTCTCGCTTGCCCAGGCCATCGAGGTGCCGGAGCTGGTCGGGCGCGTGCTCGCGGCCCGCGGCATCGCGGCGGAAGACGCGCCGGACTACCTCGACCCGACGCTGCGCCGGCTGCTGCCCGATCCGCTCCACCTCAAGGACATGGAGCGGGCCATCGCGCGGCTCGCAGGCGCGCTGGAGGCGGGCGAGAAAATCGCGATCTTCGGCGACTACGACGTGGACGGCGCGACCTCCGCCGCGCTGCTCAGCCGATTCTTCGAGGCCGTTGCCGATCCGCCGACCATCTACATCCCCGACCGCCTGCGCGAGGGCTACGGCCCTAATGCCAACGCCATGCGCATGCTGGCTGCGCAGGAGGTGCGCGTGGTCGTCACGGTGGATTGCGGGATCAGCGCCTTCGACGCGCTCGAAGACGCCGCCGACGCCGGGCTCGACGTGATCGTGGTCGACCACCACGTGGCCGAAGCGCGGCTGCCACGGGCGTGCGCCGTGATCGACCCCAACCGGCTGGATGACGAGAGCCCGCACCGCCAGCTCGCCGCCGTGGGCGTGGCCTTTCTCCTCGTCGTCGGGCTCAACCGGCACCTGCGCGAGGCGGGCTGGTACCGCGAGCGGGAAGAGCCCGACCTCCTGCAATGGCTCGACCTGGTGGCGCTCGGCACCGTCTGCGACGTAGTGCCGCTTACCGGCGTCAACCGCGCCTTCGTGCGCCAGGGACTCACGATGATGCGCCAGCGCCGCAACGTCGGGCTCAGGGCGCTCGGCGACGTCGCCGGGCTGGAGGAGCCGCCGGGGGTCTATCACCTGGGCTTCATTCTGGGGCCGCGCGTCAACGCCGGCGGCCGGGTCGGCGAAGCCAGCCTGGGCGCGCGCTTGATGACGACCGAGGATGACGACAAGGCACGGGAGATCGCCCGGCACCTCGACGCGCTCAACCGCGAGCGCCAGGCCATCGAGCAGGCGGTGCTGGAGGAGGCCATCGAGCAGGTCGAAACGGCGGGCGATGGCGCGACGGCGGCGGTCCCCCTGGTCTTCGCCCACGACGAGCGCTGGCATGCCGGCGTCATCGGCATCGTCGCGAGCCGGCTGAAGGAGCGCTACAACCGGCCGGCGGTCGTCGTCGCCTGGGAGGATGGCGCGGACGGTGTCGGCAAGGCGTCCTGCCGCTCGGTGCCGGGCGTCGATATCGGCGCCGCGATCACGGCCGCGCGTCAGGCAGGGTTGCTGGTCAATGGCGGCGGCCACCCGATGGCAGCGGGCTTCACCGTGGAGCGTGCGAAGATTTCACCGCTGGAGGAGTTCCTGCATCAGCGCCTGGGCGCGGACGCGGACGAAGCCGAGCGCACTCCGACCCTCGGGCTCGACGGCGCGCTCGGCGTCGAGGGCGCGACGGCGGACCTGCTGGAGATGCTGGAGGCGGCCGGCCCCTACGGCGCCGGCAACCCGGAGCCCCGCTTCGCCGTCGCCGGCGCCCAGCTACTGCGCACCGATATCGTGGGCCGGGGCCACGTGCGCTGCCAGCTTGCAGGCCGCTCGGGCAGGCGGCTCAAGGGCATCGCCTTCCGCGCCGCCGACAACGCCTTGGGCCACGCGCTGCTGGCGGGCGCTGGCGAGCCGTTCCACCTGGCGGGCCGGCTCCGCCTCGACCGACGCCGGGGCACCCGCGCGGTCGAGCTCCACATCGACGACGGCGCCCCGGCGCCCCCGCCATCCGACCCTTGATCGCCCCTTGATTTCGAGGCACCACGCCCGCTACATAGCGCCGACTGACGCGCTGACCCCTTCGTCTAGAGGTTAGGACACCACTCTTTCAAGGTGGAGACACGGGTTCAATTCCCGTAGGGGTCACCACCTATTTGTATTCTCTCTTACTTTTCAGCGGATTAGGATCCCCGTTTGACCAACTTTTCGGAAAGGTCAATCAATTTCTGTTCCTGATCCGCCCCCAATGTCGCCACACCCGAGTTTGTGTGTAACCCTCCTCTGCCGTTCGGCGCGCCGAACAGCAGAGCCGGACGTGAAAGGTCATCGCCGTTCAGTCGATTGGCAGGCAGAAGGGAGACATATCGTCGGCGCTGCGCTTCGCCCAGTCCAGTTCCGGAATTCGGTCGAGCGCCCGCTGTTGGCCTTCCTGCAGACGGTCCAGCGCATCGTCCTGATCGATCGTGAGCACGGTGCGGTCCTTCACCACTTGCTCGCCGTTCACGAAAACGTCGCGGACCGCCGCGGCCGTGCCGGAATAGATCAGGCACTTCAGCGGATCGCGCACCGGGCGCATCGAGGGATGACGCAGATCGACCAGGGCGAGATCCGCCTTGGCACCGGTCGCCAAACGCCCCAGGTCGTCCCGACCGAGCGCCCGGGCGGCGCCCAACGTCGCGATCTCGAACACGGCGTCTGTCGGCAGCAGGTCGACATGGCCGCTCGCCACCTTCGACATGAGGCCTGCGATTCGCATCTCCTCGACCAGGTCGTGCGGGTAGCAATCGGTGCCGAGCGCCATGTTGACGCCGGCGGCGCGGTAGCCGCCGAGGCTCCGCATCATGTCTCCCCACTGGGCGAAGGCGCGCGGGCAATGCACGACGGACGAGCCGGACCGGGCTAGGCGTTCCAGGTCGCGATGCTCGTGGTGGTTGACCCAGGGATGCTGGTCGATGTCGATGGCGTGCCCTAACAGCGTGTTCGGGCCGAGCACGCCGATATCGTCCAGCCATTCGATCGGCGTCTTGCCGTGGCGCCGGACCATCTCGCGATGTTCCATGACGGACTGTGCAGCATGGGTCTGCAACAGAATCCCTCTGGAGTCAGCGGCCCCCTTGCACCGCCGGAACATCTCTTCCGTGCAGGTGTCGGCCTGGGCCGGGCCAACCATTCCGTGCAAGCGGCCGCTGGGATGCGCAATCGCGTCGTCGATTATCTCAAGGGAACGCTCGAGGTTCTCGAAGCCCTTCTCTTCGTACCACTCGTAGAGGTGATCCTTGCCGTCGGACGTGTACCAGTGAGCGGACTGCACCATTGGGCACGCATAGGTCCGAATACCCGTGCCTGCCAGCATGTCCACCCATCCGTCGAACGGCAGGCCGGAACAGTAGAGTTCCGCCATCGTGGTGCAGCCGCTCTTCAGCAGATCGCAGGCCGACGCCTGAGTCGCAGCAAATGACGATTCCCTGTCGTCCTGCAGAATCCACGTGTACTCGAGCAGCTGCGTCATCCACATGTGCTTGGTGGCGAGGTCTTCGAAGAACCCCTTGCCGTGCATTTCCATGTAGCCATGCAGATGAAGGTCGAGCATTCCGGGAAGGACCATCACGTCCTTGCCATCGATGACATGCTCGGCCTCGCCACCGTAGTCTCTGCCGACGTGGACGATCGTGTCGTTCGCGAAGGCCACGTCGGCGCCGCGCATGTAGACGTGACCGTCCTTGTCAGGGTCGTAGCCCACGACCCAGTCGGCGTTCCTGATGAGCGTCGTGCCAGCCATTTCTCCCTCCATCCCGATAGCCGTCTGTGACGGGACAGTCCGTCTCGCCTTACTCGGCGGCCAGCCTCTCCAGTTCCGGCACCAGGCCGTCGTAGTAGGGCAGGTTGTCCACGCGCGGCGTCCAGCTGCCGTCGTCTATACACGCTTGGACGTGTTTGGCGATCTCCTCCATGGTCGTGAACCAGACGCCACCCTTGTTCTGCATGTACTCGATCATCTGCTGGACGCGGCGGCAGCGCGCCAGGCGCCCGGAGACGAAGGGGTGCCACACGGTGACCCACAGGCCGCCGAAGTCGTACATGGCCTCGAACTCGGACATGAAGACGTTCATCGCTTCGTCCGGCGACTTGATCGTCATCATGTAGTTGAAGTCGAACGAGTGGGTGTAGTGCGGCCAGTCGTCCATGGCCCAGTGAGAGGGAAGCTCGATGACGCTCCCCTGCGCTGTCTTCAGGACGTAGGGCACGTCGTCGCCCATCAGCGTGGCGTCGTAGATGAGCCCCTCCTCGATCAAGAGGTCGACCGAGTACTTGGACGCGTTGTAGAGCGGGCCGCGCCAGCCGCGCGGGCGCTGGCCGGTCATCTTTTCGATGACGTCGATCTGGCGCCTCAGCCAGTAGTGCTCTTCCTCCCGCGGCAGCTTGTTCGGGTCTTCATGAATGTAGCCGTGGGCGGCGATCTCGTGGCCATCCTTGAGGATCATCTCGACGAGATGGGGATAGCGCTCCATGCACCACGCCGGATAGAAGAAGGTCTGCTTGATGTCGCATTCCCGGTACATGTCGAGAATGCGCGGGATCGCGACCTCGTCGTATTTCAGCCACGACAGCGACGACAGCATCGTATCCGCCCTCTCCCTGTGCTCGAGATGCAGGATGCTGTCGGTATCGATGTCGAATGTGATGGCGGCGGCGCACTTGGCGCCGTCCGGCCAGGGAACGGGGTTCTTGATCATGTCAGCTCCTCCTTGGCGCCAAGACGGGTTATCCAATCACGACCCGACGTAGGCGATGGCCTCGATTTCGATGAGCAAATCCTGATAGCCGAGACCGTTGACGCGAACGGCGGTACCGACGGGCCCCGGGTTCGCGAGATAGTCCATCCGGACCTTGGTCATGGCCTCCCAGTAGTCCTGCAGCGCCTGACCCTCACCGACCTGGTCGTAGTACGTGTTGAGGCGCACGATGTGCTCCAGGTCCGCCCCGGCCTCCTTAAGCACCGCGCGGATGTTCTCGAAGGTGTTGCGGGTCTGCGTGGCGATGTCGCCGACGCCGATGGCGCTTCCCTTGCTATCGCCTGATATCTGACCGCCGACGAAGATGTAGTCGCCGACCTTCCAGCCCTGCGAGAGCGGGACCGGTATGCTCCAGTCCCAATGGTTGGCCGGCATCAGGCGCTGCTTGTCCGCGCCCACGCAGGCGATGCCTTCGATCTCGACGAGCAGGTCCTCAAAGGCGAAGCCGTTGACCCGGACCGCGGTACCGGCAGGGCCCGGATCGCTGAGATATTCCATGCGGACTCTGGTCATGTCTTCCCAATATTGCCGGAGCGCGTCGCCCTCGCCCTCGAACTCGTAGTAGGTGTTGAACTTTATGAGGTCGGATAGCTCCGCGCCGCCCTCCCTGAGTACGCTCTGGATCGAGCCGAAGACGTTCCTCACCTGCTGGCCGATATCGTCGGGAGCGATGGTGTGCCCCTTGTCGTCAGATGATATCTGTCCTCCAACGAAGATCAGATCGTCCACCTTCCAGCCTTGGGAGAATGGGACCGGAATGCTCCAGTCCCAGTGGTTGGCAGGCATGAGCCGCTGCTTCTTGCGGCCGACGACGGCAATGGCCTCGATCTCGATGAGCAGCCCCTCGTAAGCGAAGCCCCGGACGCGGACGGCCGTCCCCACCGGGCCGGGATCGGACAGGTATTCCTTCCTGACCTCGGTCATCTCCTCCCAGAAACGGGTGATGTCGGCGCCCTCCCCGTCGTGCTGGTAGTAAGTGTTGAGCTTCACGATGTCGGAGAGATCGCCGCCGGCCTCCTCGAGGACTCGCTTGATGAACTCGAGGGTGTGATTCTCGTATGGCGATATGCCAGTCGTGATGGCGCTAAAGGATATGGGCTGGTTCATTTTGGTCAAGCAGCGAGTGCCAGGACTTCGGTTGGGCTGATGTTGTCGTTAGCTGGTCCGGATCGGGCGTCCATGAGCGCATCCCATGCCCGGTCGAAGAGGCCGGATTTGATCAGGGCGCGGAAGGTCAGAACCGCCTGCCCGCCGTCGATCCGCCAGCGCATGCCCGAGCGTTTCAAGCGCTGCGCGACGAGGGTCTTGCAGGCCGCCTCGACCACACCCGAGCCGATGGCGATGCCCTCTTCCTTCAGGGCGTGGTAGCGCATCCGATGGCGGTGCTTTCGGAAGAAGGCCAGCTCGCGCTCGATCTCGGCCGGGTCCCCCTTTGCCCTGTCCAGGAGGTAGCGCAGTGCCCGGATCACCTTGTCGACGCCGCGGGGGTCGTGGCGCAGGATTTCGCGGTGCTTCTCGAACCAGTGGCGCGCCACCGCATGGTCAGAGGCCACGCGGAGATGCTCGCAAGCGTGCCAGAAGTCGATGACCTCGGTCTCGGGCGAGAGGCTTTCGAGGAAGGTCCAGTTGTCGGCGGCCCCGTCGGCGACGGCGCCGATCCTGATCTTCGGGCTCACACGGCGGATATGGGCGACCTCGCTTGCAAGTTGCGCTTTCAGCGCGGCCTTGCCGCTCTCGGGCATACGGCCGAGATAGAGGGTCTTCAGCCGTTGGCCCTCGGCGTCGTGGAAGGAGACCGTGCCGCAAGAGGCCTCGCGCCAGCACGCCTCGGCACGGCCGTCCTCGCCGGCCCGCAGCGCCACCATGACGCCGTCAAGGGAGACGGACGCGGTGACCGCATCGGGCGGTATGCCCTGGGTTTCACGGATGCTGGCCAGCGTCTCCGGGGCGACGCTCTCCCAGTGCTCATGCATGCTCAGGGCCAGGCGCTGCAGCGTGCTCACCGACGGCGTCATTCCGCCCATTTTCGCGAAGAACTCCTCCGCTTCACGCGGCGTACAGTGGCCCATCATCATCAGCCCGAGCTGCGCCGCCGGCCGCGTCAGGTAGTCGTCGATGAGGCCCAGGCTCTCGTCCACCGGCACCAGCGACGTGCTGCTCGCGCCGCTGCGATAGCGCGCACGCCGATAGGTCACGGGACCGAGCGTCGTCATGATCGTCTTCGGCGTCGCCGCCACCCGGACCCAGCTCTGTCCGTCGCGCTCGATCCGGCTCGCACCGTCGTCGCGGCTCTCGGCGAAGGCCCCAAGGAGCTTGCAACCCAAGCCGTTCATGGCGTCCCGCAGCCCCGTCTCAACCGTTTCGAACGTCTCGGCAGACGGGTCAGACCCAGCCTGTTCGCGACAGAACTCCACCACCTGGGCGACCGCTTCGGCGACTTCGGCAGGCAGGCCCAAAAGGTCGATGGACGAGGCGATGAGAGACTGCGACACTGGCATGGGAACGCTCCTGATGTTGGGTCTGATGTTGGGTTGTCGGCGCGGCATCCTACCGCATCTCGCGGTGCGGAGCGTTCCCACCCACCACTGCTGGATGCCGCCGTTGTGACAAAATCCGGCCCTGCACCGGCCGATTGTCACGAAAACCCGATTCTGGCTGCCTACGGCCACCCGCCAATCGCGCTAAATCAATGACTTACGATCGCCATGCCAGACCTACACCCGAACTCGAACGTGTTTCGCGTCTGCACCGCGATGTCGCCGGCCCCGACGGGTCGGCCCTGGGCATCGGCGGAGACCTGACCGCCGACGAAGATCACGTCGTCGATCTTCCACCCCTGCGAAAACGGCACGGGCATGCTCCAGTCCCAGTGATTCTTGGGCATCAATCGTGTCTTGGTCATGGCAGCGTGTCCTCGTGGTTCATGGCGATCCGCCGCGACGCGTCACCCTATCGTGCCCCGGCGCGAACCAGCCGTGTCTTCGGGTCGAGCGCGTCGCGCAGGCTGTCGCCGAGCAGGTTGAAACCCGTGACCATGAGAAAGATCGCCACTCCCGGCAGGGTCGAGACGTGGGGGGCGATGTGCAGCACGGTGCGGCCGTCGCTGGTCATGATGCCCCACTCAGGCGTGGGCGGCTGTACGCCGAGGCCGAGGAAGCTCAACCCCGCCGCCGTCACCACGATCGTCCCCACGATGGTCATGGAATAGACGACCGATGCGGAAACGACGTGGGGCAGCATCTCGACGAATAGAATCTTGAAATCGCTGGTCGCATCGGCGCGGGCGGCTTCGATATAGCCCTGCTCCTTCTGCGCCAGCGCCTGCACGTAGACGACGCGCGTGTTGTAGGGGATCAGGACCACGACGAGGGCGATGATCAGATTGCCGAGCCCCGGCCCCATGAAGAAGGAGAGCGTGATCGCCAGCAGCACCATGGGAAAGGCGAACAGCACATCCATGGAGCGCATGATGAAATAGCCGACACGCTCATAGTACGCGGCAATGGTACCGAGGGGGATCGAAATGAGGCCGCCGAGCACGACTGGCGTGACTCCGGCGATGAGCGAGTAGCGGGTGCCGTAGATTAGGCGCGAGAGGATGTCCCGCCCCTGCTGGTCCAAGCCCAGGATGTGACCCTCGGTTCCCGGACCGCGCAGCCGCAGCCTCGGGTCGGCATACTGCGGGTCGTAGGGTGCGATATAGGGTGCGAACAGCGCGCAAATGACGAGAACCAGGATGATCAGGGCACCGGCCATCCCGTAGGGATCGTTACGAATGCCGCGCCAGATGAAATAGAGCGTCGACCGCGCGCGCTCCGTCTCCACGCTGCGTCGGGAGCGCTTCGATGCCCTGCTCCTCCTGATCCTGCCCGTGGCCATGCGACGCCGCCCTCGCTACTTCCGGGTGGTGTCGAGGGCGTAGACGATGATGTCGGCCAACATATTGCCCAGGACGAATATGATGGCGACGGCCAGCACGCAGCCCTGCACCATTGTCAGATCGCGATGCAGGATCGACTGGTAAAGCTGCAGGCCGATTCCGGGCCAGTTGAAGATGATTTCCGAAAAGATGGCGCTGCCGAAGAGATAGCCGATTTGCAGGCCGATCATGTTGGAGAAAGTCGGCAAAATATTGCGCACGCCGTGGCGATAGATCACCCGTGACCCCGGCAATCCGCGCGACCGTGCCGCCAGGATGTAGGGCTGGCTCAACGTATCGAGCATGGCGCCTCGGGTGACCCGCGTCACGATGGCGACCGAGGTGGCTGCCGTGGTCACCGCCGGCAGGAAGAGGTGATGAAGCAGGTCCAGGATCCCGCCTGGATTCGCCATGTTGTACATGCCCGACATGGGGAAGAGCGGTATCCGCACGCCGAACAGGTAGAGCAGCGCAATTCCGAGCCAGAAGACCGGCATGCTCGCGAGCAGCAGCGAGAAGAAGACGGTAAAGCGGTCGAAGGGCTTGCGAAAACGGGCCGCAGACGCGGTGCCCATCAGGAAGCTCACCGGAATGACGATGAGCAGACTTGCACCGGTCAGAATGAGCGAGTTGCCGGTCTTGTCCAGCAGCACGGTCATCACCGGCATCCGCATCATGAGCGACTGGCCGAGATCGCCGTGCAACGCGGCCCAGAGCCAGCGGCCGTATTGGACGAACATCGGCCTGTCCAGGCCGAGCTGCTCGCGCAGCATGGCCGCGCGCTCCTCGGTGTAGAACATCGAGAGCAGCGTGGTCGCGATGTCGCCCGGAATGAGATAGAGAATGCTGAAAACGACGAAAGAAACGCCGAGTAGAACCGGCACCACGTGAATCAAGCGCCAGATAATGAATCTGAGCATGGTCGGCTCGGAGGGGCAGTAGCGGCCCCGCCGGCAGGAAGTCGCCGGCGAGACCGCCCCACCTTATTGTTTACTCTTTGTCGACGATCGCCATGTCGTGCCAGTGCTGCGGCGCAAGCACGAAGCCCTTGAGATTGGGCCGCATGGCGTAGACTCCCCACGGGCTGTGGGTGGGAATGAAGGCCGTGTCTTCCTCGATGACGATCCGTTGGATCTCCCTGAGGTGGGCCACCATCTCTTCTTCGGTCAGCGCAGCCCGCGCCATGGAAAGCAGCTCACCGATCCTCGGGTTGTCGTAATACCCGGCATTGAAGCCGTTGGGCGGCAAGGCCGCCGGCGAGATGACGGCGTCGAGCCAATGGAACGCGCTCTCACCCCAGGAGAGCTGCATGAAGCCGGTGCCCTCACGCATGCCCTGGGACATCGTGTCCATGTAGGTGCTGATCTCGAAAAGCTCGATGCTCAGATTGACGCCGATACGGGCCCAATCGCGCTGGATCCATTCGGCATCGGCCACGGTGTTGACGTCGCCGGCACCGCCCGGCGTCCAATCGACGCGCACATCGAAGCCGTCCGGATAGCCGGCCTCCGCCAGCAGCTCCTTCGCCCTAGCCGGGTCGTAGGGGAAGGGCTGGTAGTCGGGATCGTGGCCCGGCCCGCCATAGTTCAAGATGCTGTAGGCGGGCGAGCACTGGCCGCGCCTCAGATACTTGCACAGACCCTCGCGGTCGATCGCCATGTAGAGCGCCCGCCGGACGCGTGGGTCGTCGAGCGGCTTCAGACGCGTGTTGACCCACAGGTTGTAGATCGTCGTGATCGGCGCCATGTCGACGACCATGCCCTGCGACGCGAGAAAGTCCGTCGAGTCTGGAGACGGCGTGGCAATGATATCGACCTCGCCGGTGAGAAGCGCAAGCTCGCGGGTCGCGACATCGGGGATGCCGCGAATGATGAGCCTGCCGACCCTGGGAATCCGATTGGGGTCCCAATAGTCGGCGTTGCGCTCCATCACGATCTTTTCGCCGAAGACACGCTCCGTCAGCTTGAACGGGCCGGTACCGATGCCGTGCAGATGCGCCTCCTCGTTGCCGTGGGTCTCCACGACCTTGGGACTGATCATGCCCGAGGAGCCGAAACCGCCCTGCGAGAGCCGCCGGATGAACTCGGAATTCGGCTGCTTCATGTTGACCCGGAACGTGTACTCGTCGACGACTTCGTAGCTCTCGATATCGCCGTGCCACCAGCCGTTGAAGGCGTTGGCCAGCGGGTAGAAGTGCTCGAAGTCCTTGTCGAGGACCCGATCGAAGTTGAACTTCGCAACATCGGCGTTCCACGGCGTTCCATCGTGGAACGTCACACCCTCACGCAGATGGAACGTGTATTGCAGCTTGTCCTCGGAGATATCCCAACTCGTGGCAAGAGCGGGAATGACCGGCGGACGATCGACGTCCTTGATGGTCAGGTCTTGCTGCACGAAGCTTTCGTAAATGTGGAACGTTTCGCGATAGGTGAGCCACAACACATGTGTATGGGGATCGAGACGACTGGGCTCGCCTTCCACGGCAAGAACGATGGTCTTGTCCTGCGCCTGCGCCGGTTGGTCCGCCGCGAACAGCGAACCGGCGGCAAGCGCCACCAGGGCAAGGAAGCCCACGGCGTGGCGACACAGCCACGTCGGGCTCACCCGGCCTATTCCCTTTAGCCACCCTCTCATGATGCTATCCTCCCTTTATGTCATGAGTTGGCGCGCATTCTCCTCGCGCGCCTGCCGGAGAGCGTGTTCGCGTTCACGTCGTGCGTCCCCGGCGGCCGCCGACGCGTTCCAGTCTTTCTTTGAGCCCTCGTAAAGATGGCAGGCCACGGCATGGCCCGCCTCAAGTTCCTGCAGCTCAGGCATCTGCGTGGCACACGGTTCGAAGCGCTCCGTGCAGGTGCCGGAATAGATGCAGCCGGTTCTTGCCGCCGCAGAGGCGCGCATGGCGCTCTCAAGGTCTTCGTCATCGGCAAGCACGCCAGTTTGGCTTGCAACCCTCTCCCAGGCGTCGTCCTTCTTGAGGCCCAGCACCGCATCGAGGAGCGTCCTGGTGTAGGGATGCTTCGGCTGATGATAGACCTCGTCGCTGCCGCCGATTTCGACGGCGCGGCCGTGATAGAGAACGAGAATGCGGTCGGAGAAATTCTTCACGAGCTTCAGGTCGTGAGAAACGAAGAGATAAGTCAGCTGAAGGGTCTCTTGCAGCTCCTTCAACAGATTGAGGATCTGCCCCTGAATTGAGACATCGAGCGCCGAGACCGGCTCGTCCAGAAAGAGAAAGCGCGGCTCAAGAGCCAGCGCGCGGGCGATGCCGATGCGCTGACACTGCCCCCCGCTGAACTCGTGCGGGTAGCGATTGGTGTGCGCCGGGTTGAGGCCGACGATGTCGAAGAGGTACTGGACCCGCTCCCTGGCCTCCTGGCGCGGGATATCGAAGTTGAGCATCGAGCGCGTGACGTTCTCCGCAACCGTGCGCCGCGGGTTGAGCGTGTGCAGGGGGTCCTGGAAGACGATCTGCAGATCCTTGCGGTACGGCCGCATCTCGGCCGGGGAGAGACTAACCAGATCGGCATCGCCGAATTGGACGCTTCCCACATCGGCGCGGATCAGGTTGAGAATCAGCCTCCCTAGAGTGGACTTCCCAGAACCCGAGCCGCCGACACAGCCCAGAGTCTCGCCCTCGAAGACATCGAAGCTGATGTCGTCCACTGCCACGATCTCGCCGACCTTCTTGCGCAGAACCGTTCCCTCTCGCACGGGGAAGGCCTTGCGCAGGCCGCGCACCTTGATGAGGGGCTCGCTCACTGGTGCGCGCTCGCTTCCGGCCCGAACAAGTGACAGCGAACGTCGGTCCCCGCAGCGGCCTCGTAGAGTTCCGGGCGCTCGCTCCGACACTTGGGCATGACGAAGGCGCAGCGATCGGCGAAGCTGCAGCCGGCGGGCAGGTTCAGCAGATCGGGCGGCTGGCCCTCGATCTGGTGAAGCCGTTGGTCGGTGCTATCCGGATCAGGCACCGCCTGGATCAGCGCTTTCGTGTAAGGGTGCTGCGGATTGGCGAGAACGTCGTCGACCTGGCCTTGCTCCTGTATCTGCCCCGCGTACATGACGATGACCCGGGTGGCCAGCGCCCGCAGGACGCCGAAGTCGTGGGTGATCAGAATGATCGAGAGTCCGCGCTCCGCATGCGCGCGCTTCAGGAGAAGAAGAATCGTCGCCTGCACCAGAACGTCGAGGGCGGTCGTCGGCTCGTCGGCGATGAGCACTTCCGGCTCGCAGGCCATGCTCAGCGCCACACCTACCCGCTGGCACATGCCGCCGCTCATCTGGTGGGGATAGCTGGCGGCAACGCGCTCGGGATCGGGAAAGTCGACAGCACGTAACAGGGCCGCAGCGCGCTTGACCGCCTCCGCTCTCGAGAGCGAAGAATCGTGGCGGCGCAGCGTCTCCACCATCAGCGTCGAGACGGTGAAGGCAGGGTTGAGCGCGGCACGCGGGTTCTGAAAAATCATCGAAATGCGCTTGCCGCGTATCGCGCCGAGCGCCCTTTCGCTCTGCGACAGGAGATCGATCCCGTCCAGGACTACCTGGCCGCTTGCGTATCGGCCAGGCGGCATGGCGACCAGCTTCATGATCGACTGGGCGGTAACGCTCTTGCCCGAGCCGGACTCGCCGACGATGGCGAGAATATCCCCCCGGTTCAGGCTGAAGGAGACGTCGTCCACCGCCTTCACCACGCCGGCCGGCGTGTCGAAATAGGTCCTCAGACGCTCGACCGAAAGGACGGCATCTCCGGACCGGGCGGGACTTGTCGCGTCCCATCGTTGCGGCTCGGCACCCGTCCTGCCCATGACTGCGCTCCAGCACGGTCGAACGGCTTCAAGCGTGCGACTCTACAGTGAGTTGGGGTGAAGCGCCTACGCAATTCGCCGCCCTTTATTCGAGCCGGGTATTCCGCTCTCGTCGGTCATCAGGTGCGCACCGTCTCCCATCGCTCAGCGTCCGATCTCGACCCGGAAATCTCGCGGCGGGCCGCCCGGCATGATGTGCAGATTATCCCGGCAACATTCGTGATAGCCTCGATTCGGGCTCGGTCGAAGGGGAGACGACGCCATGGCGGTACTCATCAAGAATGCGCGCGTGCTCACAATGGATGACCACGACACCGAGTTTGAACGGGCCGATATTCTTGTCCGCGGGACGAAGATCGAGGCACTTGAACCCGATATCCGTCCTTCCGCTAGCGAGCGCGATCTGCGTGTGATCGATGCCGAAGGGCTCCTCGCCATGCCGGGCCTTGTCAACGGACATCTCCACTCCGGAAGCAATCTGATGCGCGGTGTGGATCTGGACGTACCGCTCTCCGTGCTCATGCTTTACGGGTACGGAAGCTCAGAGCCGCCGGACCGGCATCTCCATTACGTACGAGCACTTTGGGGCGCCATCGAAATGCTGAAGAACGGCATCACGGCCGTTCACGACGACCCGCATTACGCGCCGGTACCGACGGAGGCTTCAATTGACGGAACCATGCAGGCCTATCTGGACTCCGGAATGCGTGCAACGGCGACGATCGCCTATCCCATCGTTCCGGAATACGAGAAGTATCCGTACGTAAAGGACATGCTGCCCAACGAGATTCGGCAGCGAATGGACGAGTCTGCCGCGGCAATCTCGCCGGACCACCTGTTAGGACTGTACGATCGCTATATCGAGCGGTGGCACGGCGCCGGAGGCGGTCGCTTGCGTGCCGCGGTGTCGATATCTACCCCGGAACGCGTAACTCCCGATTACTTCAAGGCGCTTTCTCGTTTGAGCCGGAAGCATGGATTGGCGTTTGACATGCATATCGGCGAACAGAAGTACCAAAGGGTTCTGGCACTCCATAAACATGGAAAGTCGTTCTTCCAATATGCGAAGGAGCTCGGATGCCTGGACGAACATGTCATGATCATTCACGCCATCTGGGCGGATGAACACGACATTGATGCCATCGCCGACTGCGGCTGCTCGGTGGTTCACAATCCCGTAAGCAACCTGTGGATCGGTAGCGGTGTCATGCCTTATCGGCGCCTTTGGGAAAGAGGAATTCCCATTGGCCTCGGAATAGATGACATGGCGGTGGATGGCACCTTCAATCTCTGGGGTGTAGCAAAAACCGCCGGTGTGATGCACAGAATTTCGGAGCCGGATTGGCTGAAGTGGCCCAAGGCATCCGAGCTTCTGTGGTCATTGACTCGTGGCGGGGCCCGCGGGATGTGCCTCCAGAACGAGCTCGGAATGCTAGCACCAGGCTACCAAGCCGATCTGATTCTACTGAACCTCAACACAACGGCCTTTACGCCGCTCAACGACTTGCGACGGCAACTAATTTACAGCGAGAACGGCTCGTCCGTCGTCCTCACGATGGTGGGCGGCGAGGTTGTCGTTGAGAACGGGAAGGTGCTCACGGTCGACGAGGAGTGGGTCAAGGAGGAAGTGCGTCACCTCTCTGCCGGGTTCCGGCAGGATCTCGCCCGGGTGGCCGAAGGCGCCGACAGGCTGCTGCCATATTGGCGCGAGATGCACTTGCGTGTTGCGGACGACGACGTTGGCCTCAATCGGTGGGCCGGGCCAATGGTGCCGTGACGGCTACCGGGTAGCACTGCAAGGCCCAACGTCGAATCCCGCGCGGGCGTGAGGACTAGCCCGCATTTCTCACCACAAGCAGATTTCGAGGCGGGAACGTGTCTATTCTTTTCACATCAATAGCTTAGAGGCGCTCTAGAGTGTGAGTGCGACACCAAATTCGCAAGAATATTCACTAAATGAGCACCAAGAATCAAACTCCGGCCCATTCCAGACTGTTGCACGGCGTCGAATCGGCGCGCCGATCAACAATCCAGACCAGCATCAAGTAAGGTTCTTCGCCCCGTAACGGCGCACGCGGATGTCCGCCTGCTCCTTGTGCCCGGCAAAGCCTTCGAGGGCGCAGAGGCGCGAACAGTATTCGCCCACAATGGTCGAGGCCTCGTCGGTCAGCACCCGCTGGTAGGTGCAGGTCTTGAGGAACATGCCGACCCAGAGGCCGCCGGTGTAACGCGCGGCCCGGCGCGTCGGCAGGGTGTGGTTGGTGCCGATCACCTTGTCGCCGTAGGAGACGTTGGTGCGGGGGCCGAGGAAGAGCGCGCCGTAGTTGATCATGCGCTCGAGGAACCAGTCCGAGTCCTCGGTCATCACCTGCACGTGCTCGGCGGCGATCTCGTCCGCCACCGCCACCATCTCGTCAGGCGTGTCGCAGACGATCACCTGGCCGTAGTCGCGCCAGGCCTGGCCCGCGATCCCGGCCGTCGGCAGGACGGCGAGCTGGCGCTCGACCTCTGCCATGGTCTCGCGCGCGAGCCTCTCGGAGCTGGTCAGCAGCGTCGCCGGCGAGGTGGGGCCGTGCTCGGCCTGGCCGAGAAGGTCGGCGGCGCAGAGTTCGCCGTCCACGCTCTCGTCGGCGATCACCAGGGTCTCGGTCGGACCCGCCAGCAGGTCGATCCCGACCCGGCCGAAGAGCTGGCGCTTGGCCTCCGCCACGAAGGCGTTGCCGGGGCCGACCAGCATGTCGACCGGCGCGATGCTGCCGGTCCCCAGCGCCATCGCGCCCACCGCCTGGATGCCGCCGATGACGTAGATCTCGTCGGCGCCCGCGAGATGCTGGGCGGCAACGATTGCGGGCGCAGGCCCGCCTTCGAAGGGTGGCGCGCAGGTGGCGATGCGCTCGACCCCCGCCACCTTCGCCGTCACCACCGACATGTGGGCGGACGCCAGCAGCGGATACTTGCCGCCGGGCACGTAGCAGCCGACCGCGTTCACGGGGATGTTCTTGTGGCCGAGCACCACGCCGGGCAGGGTCTCCACCTCGACGTCCTGCAGCGCGTCGCGCTGGACCTGCGCGAAGTTCCGGATCTGCTCCTGCGCGAACAGGATGTCGTCTCGGTCCTGCCCCGTGAGGCGGGCGAGGCAGGCGTCGATCTCGCCCGCGCTCAGCCGGAAATCCTCGCGCTCCCAGCTGTCGAACTTGGTCGACATGTCGCGCACCGCCGCATCGCCCCGCCGGGCGATGTCGTTCAACGCGTCCTCCACGACGCGGCGGACCTTCTCGTCCGCCGCCGCCTCGGCATCGCTGATGCCGGTCTTCAGGTATCGAGGCATGAGAATTCTCGCTCTCTGTCGGGCAGTCTGAGTGGTCAGACCGGGGCCACCCTGATCTTCCGTTCTTCCACTCTCCTAAACGGTAGTCTTTGGTCCCGCGCCGCGTCTGAGAAGGCTTCTTGCGCTGGGGTCGTTGTCTGCTAGCAATTGAAATGGGCGGCTCAATGGTCCATGCGGCAGAACCGGATTGGGCAACGCGCCAACGCATCACACGGGGTGCAATTCGATCGCGAGCCAGATGCTCTCCGTGTCCGTGTAGTAGCGGTGCCAAGGGTAGGCCCATTCCTTCTCACCCGCCACTGTGCAGAACGGCTCATGGGTGAAGCCTGGCGCCATGACAACGTCTTCGTAGAGTGTGGACGCATCGCGTTCGCGGAATTTCTGCATGCGGCCCATACCATGCACCTGGGTGTGCACTTCGAGGAACGGATGCTCGTTGTGAATAAAGCAATCCGTCTCGTTGGGCGACCACCAGCACTTCAGCGCGACATCAAACGGATGGAGCTCCTCGCGACTCTCGCGCTCCCGCGTGAAAGCCAGAGGATCCTCTTCGGTGTGACCGACCATGTCGACCGGCGACATGTACAAGGGCGTTTGCCTAGGAAACCCGGCATATAGATCGCCGAACCAGTCCCAGCCACGGAACATGACGCCGCCAAGGTTCTCAAGCCTCTCGATGCGTAGGACCGCGATGCGCTCCGCCTCAAGGATTTGGTTTCCTCGCACGATTGTGGAGCGCCATGGTTGGATTAGCGTTCGGACGTCGCCGTCCACATGGATTGCTCGCGGAGACAAGTTGACGACGATACCGTCAGCGTCCAAACGGTCTACATCGCTGAACAGCTTCGCCGATAGATGGTTGTCGGCGAACGCCAAGTCGCGCGATACATTCCGATCCGACGGCATTCGGGGTTCTCCCGTTTCTGGTGCGGTCGACGACCACCGCAGTCGTAGAGTGTCGCCTAAGACGATCTTGGGTCAATTTCGCACAATCCTGTTTTCTGACGCTCTCTTGCGCAGAAAGCGCGCCATAGTGCGTCGTAATTGGGAGCATCGGGACAGAAGTTGTCCGCGGCATGCGCGATTGCCGGCACACGGCATTGGGGAAAGCCAGGTCGCAAAGTCGGTAAGAAGGTTTTCCGAAACATACGCGAACTTTAGCGGTTTTCGCGTAAATCCGCATAAGAAATTCGCCGATGCGAAATTGACCAACATCCCAGTCTTGGGGACCTTTAATCAGGATCGGCATTGTCTGAGTGTGGCGCAGTCTTGGCGTCGCCCTCGCGGCTTCGAGCCTTGCGCAAGGCCACACGGAGGAAATCATGAAGTTAACCGGTGGCGAAATTGTCGCTCGCGCGCTGAAGGAGTACGGAATCACTTACCTCGCAGGCATTCCTGGACACGGAAACTGGAGCCTGCTCGATGCATTCCTTCAAGAAGGAAGCGAGATTCCGTTCATTCAGGTGATGCACGAACAGAGCGCCATTCACATGGCGGACGGACACTTCAGAGCCAGCGGGACGCCGATGGCGTGCACGACATCGGTCGGGCCGGGCGCGACCAACACCGTGATCGGACTCGCCACGTGCTACGCGGACTCAACGGCGGCGTTCTACATCAACGGTGGCCCAGCCACGCACATGAAGGGCCACGGCGTGATGCAGGAGCTGGAGCGGCAGAATGAAAACTCGTTCCCGCACATCATCGAGCAGGTGACGAAGCGCTCCTACAAGCCCATGCGCGTCGATGAAATCCCCTTCGTCATGCACCGCGCCTTCAACACCATGCTGTCGGGTCGTCCCGGTCCCGTTCACGTCGAGTTGCCGATGGACCTCCAGTGTGAGACGGCCGATGTCACGATTCACCCGCTCGACAAGCGGATGGCGGTCGGTGTGAGCTATCCTGACCCTCGAGCGATCGACAAGGCGGTGGAGCTCTTGCTCTCAGCAAAACGTCCTGTGATCTGTGCCGGCGGCGGCGCCATTCTGTCGGGAGCCTGCGAGGTGCTTACCGAACTTGCCGAGAAGGTTGGTGCCGCCGTTTCATTCACGTGGAACGGCAAGGGCGCGATACGCGAAGATCACGAGCTTTGTATCGGCGCGGTAGGACAGACGGGAACTAGCTGCGGCAACAACATCACGGCGAGCGCCGATGTCGTGATGTCGGTGGGTTGCCGCTTCACTGACTGGTCCGCGTCCAGTTATCGTAAGGGTGCCAGCTTCTCCATTCCGCCTGGCAAGCTGATCCACATCGACCTCGATCATCACGAGATCGGCAAGAATTATCCGACGGAGGTCGGCATCGTCGCGGATGCCCGCGTGACGCTCGAGGCGATGGTGCAATCGATTTCCGATCTTCAGTCGTCGAAGGCGCTCGCGAGCCGAGAGACCTTTTTCGGGGACATCGCGAGCGCCAAGGCCGAATGGGAGGCAATGCTCGCACCGCGGCGGGATTCGACGGAGGCACCGTTCACGTCGCAACGCCCCCTGAAAGTCCTCCGCGACGTTATGGACCGGGAAGGGATCGTCACCGTCGGCTCGGGTAACACCCAGGGTGCCGTCAAGCAGGCGTTCCCGGTCTATCATCCGCGCACGCATCTCACCTCCGGCTCGTTCTCGCCGATGGGATGGGCAGTACCGGCTGCGCTTGGCGCCAAATTGGCATGCCCCGACAGACAGGTGGTCTCCATCGTCGGCGACGGCGACTTCATGATGTCGGCGCCGGAGCTCGGTGTCGCCGCGATGCATGATCTGTCCGTCGTCATCCTGGTGCAGAACAACAGCGGTTACATGTCCATCCGGGGAGGTCAGCGCAAGTTCATGGGGCGTCACATCGGCTCGGAGTTCAACCAGCATAGCGGCAATGGCGAGCCCTACAGCGCCGACATCGCTGGCCTCGCGAAGCAATTTGGGGTCGAGAGCTGGCGTATCGACGATGACGACGACCTGAGGCCCGCGCTGGAAGCGGCACTCGCCTGCGGTGGGCCGGCCCTGGTCGAGGTCATGACATCGCGCGATGCCGCCGGCCCGTTCACACCCGGCTGGTGGGATTTCCCCTCGCCCGCCTACTACGAGAAGGAGCAGGCGGACTACGCCATGAACCGGGCATTGGAACAGCACTTCTGATCACTGCTGCAGTCCGGGATCGAACGTCAGGCCTTCCTTCGACCGCCACGTCCGCCGGCCCCGACTGCGCGCGGGCAGCCGCCTCTCCTCAGCGGCTGTTCAGGTATTCCAGCGCTTCGGCCGGAATCGACGGATCGTCGGGTGTCACAACGGTTGCTCGACGCAAGGCGTCCTTGGTCGACGGCACGGCTCCTCGGAAGTCCAGCACAGAGCGCGACGAATAAGGCTCGCGATAGAGATTAGAGGCAACACCCGAAGTTACGCCGAAAAAAAACCTCACCGGGTTCCGGGCAATAGGGGTGTAAATAGAAAAGGTAAGTTCGTTCTTTTGGACTTTCTCAATGTCCATCATGAATAATCTCTCGTCAACAAAAAATACAATGCCGTGATACTTGAAAACGTAGTCGTGCTTCTTTGGATCGTCCTTGTTTGGGAAACGCTCAAGATTGGAGTAGACATAGATGTCCTCGTAGGGGCTGATTTGCGTGACCGCTCGAACGATGTCACCCCTATAGATTGACGAATAGTGATACTTCTCGTAGACGCCTTCGAACTGGCGCAACCGACGCCGATCGGACCTCCCGATCACGTCTTGGATCATCCCTAGAGAGGAGAACGCTTTGTAGCCTTGGAGGTACTCGGACGGATGAAGCGTTTCCGGAACTTGCATGTCCGGAGATATGAGATCGGCGAAGCTCACGCCGAAGAACGCACAGATCTGGTTCAGATTTCGCTGAGAGGGGAGATGTTGGCCGGTCAGATACTTGTTGAACTGTTGCCTGTTGATGCCGAGGCGCCGACAAACCTGGGAGATGTTACCGCGCGCGCGGACGAGCCTCCGGATGTTCTCGGTCGCCACACGACGGGTCGCCTCGTCCATGTAGACCCTCAGTTTTATGCGCTATGTCGCACAGAGTACGCAATACTGCGCCATGTTTCAACGCCTTGCGAAATTGAGTTTCTCCGAACTGGCTCGCAAACTCGCCTCATAGGGAGCGGGCTGAACCCGGGTCCCGATAATACCTGACGCGCCACGGCGGAAATCATCGTGGCACAGGCATCAGAGATCGAACGAGGGAGCTCAAAATGAAACGATTCCTCAGCATCCTAGCCATGTCGACGATGGCGCTTCCGGCTGCCGCCACCGCAGCCGACGAGGTCGAAGTGCTTCATTGGTGGACGTCGGGCGGCGAGGCCGCCGCGGTATCCGTTCTCAAGGAAAAACTGGAGGCGCAGGGAGTCGTCTGGAATGACATGCCCGTTGCTGGCGGTGGCGGCGAGGCGGCCATGACGGCCGTGCGTGCGCGGGTCACGGCGGGCAATCCGCCGACCGCCGTGCAGATGCTTGGCTATGACATTCTCGAGTGGGCCGAGCAGGGAGCCCTCGGAAACCTGAACGAGGTCGCCGAAAGCGAAAACTGGACAGCTCTCATTCCGGAGGCACTTCAATTCTTCGCGACCCATGACGGCAAGTGGGTTTCGGCGCCGGTCAACGTGCACTCCACCAACTGGGTCTGGGCGTCGAGGCGTGTGTTCGACGCGATCGGCCAGACCGAGCCGCCGGAGACCTGGGAGGAGTTCATCGCGGTCGCCCAGAAGGCGAAGGACGCAGGCTTCGTCGGTGTCGCCTATGGCGGTCAACACTGGCAAGACATCACCACGTTCGATTCCGTCGCCCTCTCGGCCGGCGGCCTAGAATGGTACAAGAAAGTCTTCATCGACCTTGACGAAGACGCGATCCGCTCCGATACGATGCTGAAGGCGTTGGGGCGCATGGGACAGCTCCGCGAACTCGTGGACGAGAACTTCTCAGGTCGTGACTGGAACTTGGCGACGGCCATGGTCATCAACGACGAGGCTGCCTTCCAGATTATGGGCGACTGGGCCAAGGGCGAGTTCATCAACGCGGGCAAGGTGCCGGGAGACGACTTTCTCTGCTTCCGTGTGCCCGGCACTCAGGGCCATGTGACCTTCAACGCCGATCAGTTCGCGATGTTCGACGTCGGCGAGGAGCGTCAGTCGGCGCAGGCCAAGATGGCGTCCGCCATCTTGGATCCTGAGTTCCAGGTCGCCTTCAACATCGTCAAGGGCTCTGTGCCGGCCAGAATAGACGTCACCGACGAGGCATTCGACGACTGCGGCAAGAAGGGTATTGCCCATCTCAAGGAAGCAAACGCAAACGGCACTCTCGTGGGTTCGCAAGGACTGAGCCATACCAACAGGGCTGCTGTGAAGAACGCCTTTACCGACGCGGTCACCGCTTACTTCAACGGCGAGTTGAACGCAGAAGAGGCCGTCGAAGAAATGGCGGAAGGGGTGGCGCTAGCCAAGCTGTAGTCACGGCCACCAGGCCGGTCGCTCGCGCCGCAATTCCTTGCGGTGCGAGCGGCTTACCCGCTTTTCCGCCCGCTGCGGGGTGGCATCCGCCCTTGACGTCACCCGCAGCGCCCACGATGCTTGCACCTTACGCGGGCGAAGGGGCTGCCGGCTGAGATGCGTGTTCGCTCAATCCTGAAAGCCCGCCTGCCCCAGATTGTTCTGTCGCCCGGCGTCCTACTGGTCATCACCGGGGTTTACGGCTTCATCGCCTTCACCCTGGTCATCTCGTTTACCGATTCGAAGATCCTGCCCAGCTACGGCGGTGTCGGCTTCCGCAACTACGAAGCGCTCTTCTCGCTGCGGGCGTGGGACATCGCCCTCGTCAACCTCGTGCTCTTCAGCGCCCTTTACATCGTTGTCTGTTGTGCACTCGGGTTGCTCCTGGCCATCCTGATCGATCAGAAGATTCGGGCAGAGGGCACTTTTCGCTCGATCTATCTGTATCCGATGGCGCTCTCCTTCATCGTGACGGGTACGGCATGGAAATGGTTTCTCGACCCCGGCGTCGGCCTCGAAAGCGTCATGCATGCTGCCGGCTGGGCGAGCTTCAGCTTCGACTGGATCAAGAACCGCGATTTCGCGATCTACACCATCGCCATCGCCGCAATCTGGCAGACGACCGGCTTCGTGATGGCCATGTTCCTCGCCGGACTGCGCGGAATCGATACTGAAATTCTCAAGGCTGCGCGAGTTGACGGCGCTTCTAAGCTCCAGCTCTACGCGCGCATCATTATTCCTCAGCTTGGCTATACGTTCATCAGTGTCCTGGTCATTCTGATCTATATGTCCATTCGCACCTACGACCTTATTGTCGTCATGACGAGCGGGGGCCCCGGCCGTTCCTCCTGGTTGCCGTCGGTCTTCATGTATCAGTACACCTTCACGCGCAACCAGATGGCCATCGGCGCTTCTAGCGCCATCATCATGCTGGCACTCATTGCAGTTTTCGTGGTGCCCTACATCTATTGGGAGTTGCGCGGGGGCAAGAAATGAATCGCAGGAGACGCTCTCCTGAAGAGCGTATTCTTCGCACTTTTCTATATTTCACGCTGATCGTGTTCGCGATTCTGTTCCTTCTCCCGATGTATGTCATGCTGGTGAACTCGGTCAAACCGTTGGCCGAGATTCAGGCCGGCGGAATGATGAGCCTGCCGCACGAGTGGATCGTCGAGCCTTGGGTGAAGGCCTGGTCCACCGCGCGGGTCGGCGTCGACCCCACCGGACTGCGCCCCTACTTCGTCAATACCATTCTCATGGTGGTTCCCGCCGTCGTGATTTCGACGATGCTCGGTGCCATCAACGGATACGTGCTGACCAAGTGGACCTTTCGCGGGCACAAGCTGGTGTTTCTCGCGTTTCTGGGTGCCGTGTTCATTCCTTACCAGATCGTGCTCATTCCCATGGCGCGTGTGCTCGGTGTTCTCCATCTGGCCGGCACCATTCCGGGCCTCATTCTCGTGCACACGATTTATGGCATCGGGTTCACCACGCTGTTCTTCCGCAATTACTACATCGCCTTTCCCAACGAACTGGTGAGGGCCGCCAAGGTAGACGGCGCTGGCCTCTTCAGAATTTTCTTTCGGATCATGCTTCCAGCGTCGGGCCCGATCATAATCGTCTCCGTGATCTGGCAATTCACGAACATTTGGAACGATTTCCTGTTCGGGGTCTCCTTCGCTGATTTCGACAGCTATCCGATGACGGTGGCCCTCAACAACCTCGTCAACACCTCGACTGGTGTGAAGGAATACAATGTGCACTTTGCCGGCGCATTCATCGCCGCCATTCCCACCTTGCTCATCTACATCTTTGCCGGCCGCTTCTTCGTGCGCGGCCTCATGAGCGGCTCAGTGAAGGGATAGACACCGTGCAAATGACATCCGCTGAGAGCCGGAGCCCCTAGGACGACATCATGGGCAGTCTCAGCATCAAGCAAGTCGGTAAGACCTTCGATAGAACCGTTCGCGTTCTCGAAGACATCAACATCGAGGTCGGGGACGGCGAGTTTCTGGTCCTTGTAGGGCCGTCGGGGTGCGGAAAGTCGACCCTGCTCAACATGATCGCAGGGCTTGAGGACATCACCGAAGGCACGATCGAGATCGACGACAGGGTCGTGAACGACCTAGCGCCGGCGGACCGCGACATCGCCATGGTCTTCCAGTCCTACGCGCTCTACCCGACTATGACAGTCGCCGGGAACATCAGCTTCGGTCTCGAGATGCGGGGCGTGCGCAGGGCCGAGCGTCGGAAGGCTGTCGAACGCGTCGCCGAGCTCCTGGAGATTGGTCACCTGCTTGGCCGCAAGCCGAGTCAGCTCTCCGGTGGTCAGCGCCAACGGGTGGCGATGGGCCGGGCGCTGGTGCGCGACCCGAAGGTCTTCCTGTTCGATGAGCCGCTTTCAAATTTGGACGCCAAGCTTCGCGTTCAGATGCGTAGCGAAATCAAGCGTATTCACAAGAGAACAGGGACAACATTCGTCTACGTGACTCACGATCAGATCGAGGCGATGACCATGGCCACACAGATCTGCGTGCTTGAAAGCGGAATCATCCAGCAGCAAGGCACCCCGTACGAAATCTATTCGAACCCGGCGAACGTCTTCGTCGCCGGCTTCATGGGCTCGCCACCCATGAACTTGATCCCTGCAACGCTCGGCCGAGGGGCCGACGGCGGTTGGGAGTTGGCCGTGACGCGGGAGAATGAGCAGCCTCTGAAGCTGACCTGCGGTCTGCGTGTCGACCCGGCGTTGAACGGCCGTGGCGTGATCCTGGGCATTCGACCTGAGCACATTGTCGAAGAGCAGCCCAGGGAGACAGACGAAGGACTGTTTGTCGCCGCCGACTGCATTCTGGACCTGATCGAGCCGACCGGCGCAGACACGCTGGGCGTTCTCCAACTGGGTGAGAGGGAGACCGTCAGCCGCTTGAGACCCAATACTACCGCCTCACTGACGGAGCCGACCCGCCTCTACTTCAACATGGCGCATGCCTGTCTGTTCGACGTTGACAGCGGTGAGCGCGTGGACGGGCCGACGGTCGCGTAGGACCTGATCGAGCCACGGCGAGACCGTGAGCGACAGACCGTGGGTGGCCTACCGGACTTCGTCATTGTCGGTTCCGGTATCGGCGGCGCGACGACGGCCTTTGGCCTCGCGCCCACTGGTGCCGAAATCGTGATTCTGGAACGCGGTGAACGGCTGAGGGATACGCCGGAGACGCGCGACCTCGCCGCGATCTTCAGACGGGGCGTGTTTCGTCCCGATGAGACCTGGCTCGATGGCAACGGGAGGCCGTTCAACCCGGGCAACTACTACTATGTGGGCGGCAACTCCAAATTCTTCGGCGCCGTCTTATACCGCTTTCGCGCCGAGGATTTCGAGGCGCACGACCACCTGGAGGGGACCACGGAGTCGTGGCCGTTCGGCTACGACGAACTCGAGACGTGGTATTGCCAGGCCGAGAAATTGTTCAGCGTGCGCGGCCAGCTTGGCGACGACCCGACCGAGCCGTACCACTCCGAGGACTATCCCTTTCCACCCGTCCCCCACGAACCTCAAGTAGAGGACGCGGCCGAGCGTCTTCGTCGCCAGGGTCTGCATCCCGCACCGCTGCCGCTATCGGTCGACGTCAAGGCGTGGCTCAGGCGGGCCCCCACGCCGTGGGACGCTGTGCCGGACACGTTCAGCGGGAAGATCGATGCGGAGACCGGGCCGCTTGCGAGGGCTTTAGAGTTCCCGAACGTGCGCCTTGTGACGGGGGCCAAGGTCGAGCGACTGGAGGTCGATCCGCGTGGCAAGAACGTCACCGGCGTCGTCTATAGTCGCAACAACACCGAGCACCGTATACGCCCTAGGACGACAATCCTCGCGGCTGGCGCCGTCAACTCGGCAGTCATTCTCTTGCGCTCAGACCGGCGTAACGGGCAGGGTGGCGTCGCCAACAGCGCGGGCCTGGTCGGGCGCTACTTCATGAATCACAACGCGACGGCGATGATTGCTGTCGACGTCCGCCAGAGTTACGACACGGTTCACGCCAAGACGTTGGCAATCAACGACTTCTACCTCGCCGATGATGAGGCAGGCGTACCCTTGGGCAATGTCCAGCTCCTGGGCAAGGTCTCCGCGCCAATACTAGCGGCAAATCTTCCATTCCCGGCTCCCGAGTTTGCGCTTCGTCCGGTCTGTCGACGAGCGCTCGATTGGTATCTCATGAGCGAGGATCTGCCGTCATCGGAAAGCCGCGTCCTGCTGGAGGGCAGCCACATCGTCCTCGACTGGCGGCCGACTAACCTGAAGGCCCACGGGCTCCTCGTCGATCGCATGCACCGCATATTTCGCCGCGCGGGTTACCAGCTCATTCTCACCAAGCCCTTCGACAGCGGCGCACCGTCCCATCAGTGCGGCACTGTTCGGATGGGTAACGATCCCGCGAAGGCGGCACTCGATCCCTTTTGCAGGAGTTTCGACCACCCAAACCTGTACGTCGTTGATGCCAGTTTTCTACCGAGTTCAGCTGCCGTAAACCCCTCTCTCACCATCGCTGCACAAGCACTGCGCGTTGCGCATCACCTGGCCGCCGGTTGACCGTCTCATTAGCGTAGCCGCAGTCGCGGCTCGGTTCAGCAGTCCGGCGGTCGGGTTCGCCACTTCTCCGACGAGCTTACAAAGCCAGACGCCTTCATCGCGACAGCGCGCTCGCTGCTTCGCGGCTTCGCTCCCTCCCATGATCGATCTTCTGCCGCCCCCGGCAACCGTGTCGCGCTTCATGACCCGGTGCTTTGCGCCTTCGTCGTTCGCGCTAGTCCCGAGTGTCGTGACGTTGGACGCTTCAGCTCGGTGCTGCGCACCGTCGCCCAATGCTCGCAGCCTCTCCCTATAGTTGAAGGTCAATGCGCCGATCACGGGTCGCTGTCCTGCGGACGGCATCGCCACCCAGCGCTCGGCACTACGCGCCATCGCCAGAATGGCCAGCATCACCCCACCGTGGTCGCCTCGCGCCTGGCGATGCGTCGCTCCGCTCCGCCTTCGCTTGCGCTCCACTCTCTCGCCTCGCGCCGAAGCTCTCCGATGCCAATTTGCCTCTGCAAATCGCATGGTGATCATCAGCACCATGCCCCCGGACCGTCGCTCGAGCCTACGCTCTGGCAGCCAGCCCGCTCATCAATGGTGCTCATAGTGGTTCGCACAGGCCGCCAAAACGACCGCATCGCCTTGCCGCCCATCCCCGCTGAATCGTACCGCCTCGGCACCATCGCCCGACGCCTCGATTATCTCAACAGCCTCAAGCAGTTACGAATGAGCGCCATACGGCCCCACCTTGCCATCCAGGACGGCGCATCGATCAGGTGCCGCGCCCGACCTGATGCTACTCCTAGTTCTCCCCTTCGGGCGACCCACTATATGATGTACCTCATCGTGAGCGAAGCACATCAGGGAATAGATAGCTTTGCGCACATCAGGGAATAGATAGCTTTGCACGCCTGTGCAAGCTGGCGCTTGCGCGAGCGAGCCGGAGTCGCCTGACCGGCCCATGCAGGCTGAACGATACAAGACCTATACAAGGACCTGGCGTGCCTCTTCACGCAGTCGCAGCCGGCCATGAGAGGCTGGCGGCGCCGAGTTCCGAGAGCCAGGCCCCGGCGGTCATGAACGTGCTCGCCCAACGGCTCGGGAACCGCCCGCCATGGTAGCCACCATCGGGCAGATGGCCTCTGCCGAGTACTATCTGGAGAGCCAGCGCTCCTTCCGGCACCCCAACGAGTACTACACGGCCGGAGAGGAGCCTGACGGCACCTGGTTCAATCCCAAGAGCCTGTTCGGCCTTGAGGACGGCGGCAAGGTGGATTCCGGCCACTTCCACCGCCTCTACTCGGGCTTCGCTCCCGACGGCTCCGGCAAGCTGGTGCAGCGCGCCGGCAACCCGGACCGCTCCCCCGGCATCGACATGACGTTCTCGGTCGACAAGAGCATGTCCTCGCTCTGGGCCATCGCCGAGCCGGAGATGCGCGAGCGGATCGAGGCGATGGCGGTGGCCGCCGCCAGGGCGGCGCTCGAAGACACGGTGCTGAAGCATTGCAGCTACACCCGTATGAGCGAGAAGAGGGTGACCCGGCCGGTGGAGGCGGACCTGATGGGCGCCACCTTCGTCCACGGCACCAGCCGGGAGAACGATCCGCAGCTTCACGTCCACTGCACGATCTTCAACGTGGCCAGGACCCGCGAGGACGGCAAGTGGCGGGCGCATCACCAGTACCCGGTCTACAGCTGGAAGAAGGCGGCGGGCGCTCTGTTCCGGGCCTATGTGGCGTGGGAGCTGCAACAGAACCTTGGGGTGCGGATCGAGCAGTACGGCCCGAATGCCGAGTTCACGCGCATCGAAGGCATGCCGGAGGACTTGCAATCCTTCTGGTCGAAGCGCCGCAAGGCGATCGTCGCCAGAGCCGGGGAGCTGGGCGTCCCGTCATTGGGCAATGCTGCCCGCATGGCGGGGGTGAACAAGCTCACGCGCGAGGGCAAGTCGCACGACAACGACCCCGAGGTCAGACACCGCCGCTGGCGGGGCGAGGCCGAGGGTTATGTCGAGCGCGAGGAGCTGATCGCTGCAGTCACCGGCCACGAGGTCAAGATTGGGCAAGAGCAAATCCGTGAGCTGACCGGCCGGCTCGACGATCTTCCTGCCCACCTGGCGCGCGAGGAAGCAGTGTTCCGGCGCCCTGACATGGTGGAGGCGGCGGCCAACGCGGCGGCAGACCTCATGGGCCGGGAGGCGGTGGGCACGGCGATCGAGCGTCTGCGCCGCAACCCGGAGATCGAGCGCCTTGAGCCCAAGAAGCCGACCGCAGAATCCAAGGCAGGGATGGTCCACACCGAGATTTATTCCACCCGGCACAATCTCGGCCTGGAGCAGGCGGTGCGCGACATGGCGGAGGCCATGGCCGCCGATAGCGGTCATGGCCCGCCGGAACAGGCGGTGAAGGAGAAGGTGGAGACCCTCTTGGCTGACGGTTATCCGCTGAGCCAGGAGCAGTCGCTGGCGATCCGCCACGCCACCGTGAAGAGCGGACGCGTGGCGGTGATCGAGGGGGCGGCGGGCTCGGGCAAGACCACCACGCTTCGCCCCATCACGGACCTTCACAAGGAGCACGGCTACGAGATCGTACCGACGGCGGTGGCGTGGCGGACCGCCGTCGCTCTGGGCGACGACTGCGACGCGCGCGCCTACTGCGTCGACAAGCTCCTCAAGCTCGCGGCGAAGGGGCAGGTGGAGATCGGCAAGCGCACGCTGATCGTGGTGGACGAGGCGGGGATGCTATCGACCCGGCAGGCTCATCACATTTTGCAGCTCTCGGAGCGCCACGGCGCAAAGGTGGTGTTCGCGGGCGACACCCGGCAGCAGCAGCCGGTGGAGGCGGGGCCGGGGTTGCGGTTGATCCGGGACGTCGCAGGCAGCATCCGCGTCGACCGCATCAGGCGCCAGAAGGCGGACCTCGAGGACGTGCTCACACACGTCCACAAGGAGAGGCCCGAGCAGGCACGCTTCCGGGCGGGCCTGACCAACCCGCAGGAGCGCGACGCCATCCTCGCCGAGTACGAGGCGATGGAGAAGAAACCCCTGTTCACGCCGTGGCAGGTGGCGGTCTCGGAAGCGCTCAGGGACGGGGAGGCGGAGCAGGCGATCGAGGCCTGGCATCTGCGCAACCGGCTCCATCTCTGCCACGACGAAGAGAAGACGCTGACCCGTCTGGTGGACGACTGGGAGCGCCATGTGAAGCACGAGCCTGGCACCTCCACCGTCGTGCTCGCGCGCACGAAGGCGGAGGGACGGGCGCTGTCGTGGCTGATGCGGGAGCGCATGCTCGCGCAGGCCCCCGATGCCAAGCGCGCGGTCGTCGAGGTGAGCCGGGACCTGGACGGGCGGGTGACGGAGCCGCTGGAGATCGCGGTGGGCGACCGCATCCGCATTGGCTCCACGCAGTGGGAGAAGCAGCTCTTCAACGGCACCGTCGTCACCGTCGAGGATCTCGAAGTAAAGCGCGCGGAGGACACGGCGGTCACGCGCAAGGCCCGGAACCGGCGAGCCGGCGGACGGCCGCCGCATGCGGACACAGGCCGCTCCGAGCCGCAGAACTCCGTTCACATCACCGCGCGCACGGACGACGGCAGGCGCGTCTCGTTCCGCCACGACGAAATCCGTGACTGGCACGACAACATCCGCCTCGACTACGGCTATGCGATGACCATCGCGTCGGCCCAGGGGTTGACCGTGGACCGCGCCTTCTTGCTGGTGGACGACCGGCCGGCACGGGAGACGATCTATCCGGCGGCCACCCGGCACCGGGAGGGCATCGACATCTATGTCAACCGCTCTCCTCTGGCCTTCGACATCGCCGAGCGCCGCCCGGAGGATCAGGCCGATTTGCCGGTGACGGACTCGGATGTGCGGGCGTACCTGGCCGAGCGCTGGTCGCGGTCCGTGCCCAAGGAGGCGGCGCTCGACTACGTCTCGCACGGCGCATGGCAGGATGCGAGGAAAGGTGCGCGGGCCGGCGGCGGCAACGGCGGCGGCCGATCGAACGGCAGAGGGCACGACGTTCCCGGCGGCGGGAGTGGGGAGGCGACCGAAGCGCGCCATTCTGCTGCGAACGACAATGCGATCGTGCGCATTGCCGAAGAAATCCGCCACGCGGTCGTCGGCTGGCGCCACGGCGCGGCGGTGGACGCATTCGCCGCCGAGCGGACGCGGGTGCTGTCGACGTGGGATGATCTGCGCCAGAGAACCCGAGCGGACGGCGACGCCGTGGCGCTGAGCCCGGCTTTCCGCGAGACCCTCGACCGCCACGGCGCACTGATGAGGCAGGCAGCATCCTTCAGTGCCCGGCCGCAGGTCTTCGAGCGCCTGCTGGCCGAGCGCGCCGGTATCGGCCAAGGCGAGATCGAGGAGCTCGGGCAAGTCTATGCCCGGGCGGGCAGCTACCGCCGCTCTGTCACCGGCAAGGCCGCGCACGCACGGCGGGCCGAGCCGGAGCGCTCGCAGGAGCCGCAACGCACGCAGGCGCCTGTGGAGGTGGCGGCTCGCCCGCCGGAGCGCTCGCAGGAGGCGCAGCAGGCCAGCCGCGCGGAGAAGCCGGTCGAGACAGAGGCTCGCCCCCCGGCCCGCACGCCGAAGCGCCCCGCAGCCACAGGTCAGGCGAACAACGCGGTGCCGTCGCCGCTTTCGGGAGTCGAATACCGGCTCCTGCGCCTCGACTGGAACCTGCATCGCGCACGCGCGGAACGGACCGGCATCTCCCCTTACGATCTCGACGGCGCCGCCGCACTGATCGAGCGCATCGCCGAGTTCGCCGAGAACCAGCGAGTTCCTGCCGAGCCGCGCCGGCAACTTCAAACGATGGTTGACAGTTACCGCGCGCACGTGCGCGCGCGCACCCACGTGAGGAATTGGCTCAAGGCCTCCGACGAGCACTGGAAGCGCTTCCACAGGCTGAGGCGCCGCGCCAGGGCGCTCGACGTGCGGATCGTCACCCTGCGCGCCTGGCCGGACTGGCTGGAGCGGAACGAGCGCCTGCGCCGGGAGGGCAGGGTGATCCTCGACGATCCCGGGACCTACGGCGTCCACCTCAAGCGCGGGGAAGACTTCGTGGAACCCGTGGCCGACTCGATGTCGCGGATGGACCGCCTCTCGCCGCAGCATCAGGCCCAGTCGCGGAGCCGCGACAGGGGGCGGTCGTGGAGCATGTGAGCGCTGGAAAAGGCGCGGAATGTCCCGGCGAGCACCTGCCCCTGGCGGGCAAGCTGCTCGGGCACCGGCAACACCGCACCCCGCGCCCGCGCTCTCTCGGTCTGCGCCGCCCGCTCCAAGCCGTGGCTCGCCCCGGCGGGCGCGGCGGTAAATGCTTCACCCGTCAGGGCGCCACGCGACGGGCCAGGCCCGATAGCGGCTCGCACGCGGAAGAGGAATGCCGAGCGGAACAAGAGCCATGTTCGGCCCACTCCAGAGACGGGGCCTAGTATTGAAAGCCGATCTCCGCAGCTTACGTCGCATCTGAGATGACTTCTTTGCCGAAGGAGCCAACCACCATGCTCAAGCAAAGGATACCTGTCATTGCCGTGCTGACGGTCGGGATTCTCGTGAGCCTGACTGTCGACCTCGCGGTTGCCCGGAGCAGCGCACCGGATAACGAGTACTGGTGGCCGAACCGCTTGGACATCGAGCCGCTGCGCCGGAACTCCCAGGGATCGAGTCCCCTCGGCGAGGACTTCGACTATGCCGAGGCGTTCGAAAGCCTGGACCTGGATGCGGTAAAGGCCGAGCTCGCAGAGCTGATGACGACCTCCCGGGACTGGTGGCCGGCGGACTTCGGCCACTACGGTCCGCTCTTCATCCGAATGGCCTGGCACAGCGCGGGCACCTACCGGACCATCGATGGCCGGGGCGGAGCGGACGGCGGCCTGCAACGCTTCGCGCCGCTCAACAGCTGGCCCGACAACGCCAACCTGGACAAGGCGCACCGCCTGCTCTGGCCGATCAAGGAGAAATACGGCCGCAGGATTTCCTGGGCCGACCTGCTGATCCTCGCCGGCACGGTAGCGATGGACTCCATGGGCTTCGAGACCCTGGGCTTTGCCGGCGGACGTATCGACGCCTGGCAACCGGAAGACGTGAACTGGGGCCCCGAGGGCGAGTGGCTGGCTGCCGATCGCCGCAACGAGGAGGGAGGGCTGGTTCCTCCCTTGGGCGCCACCCAGATGGGTCTCATCTACGTGAACCCGCAAGGCCCGGGCGGCAACCCGGATCCGCTGGCGGCCGCCCACGCCATACGCGAGGCGTTCGGCCGCATGGCCATGAACGACGAAGAGACGGCTGCGCTGATTGCAGGCGGACATACCTTCGGCAAGGCCCACGGTGCGGCTGATCCGTCCAAGTACGTGGGCGTCGAACCGGAGGCGGACGCCATCGAGGCGCAGGGATTCGGCTGGCGGAACAGTTTTGGGGACGGCCATGGCGCGGACACCATCACCAGCGGTCTGGAAGGCGCGTGGACGGTCGCCCCTGCAGCCTGGACGCATAACTTCCTGGAGAACCTCTACGCCTTCGACTGGGTGCAGACTCGAAGCCCGGCCGGCGCAATCCAGTGGGTGCCGGCAGACGGGGCGGCATCGGACCTGGTGCCGGATGCGCACGATCCGTCCTTGCAGCACGCGCCCATCATGCTCACCACCGACCTCGCGCTGAAGGAGGACCCGGCATATCGCGAGATCACGTCGCGCTGGCTCGAGAACCCGGACGAGTTCGAGGACGCCTTCGCCCGGGCCTGGTTCAAGCTGACGCATCGCGACCTGGGTCCGACCTCGCGCTACCTGGGCAACGACGTGCCCGATGAGAAGTTCGTCTGGCAGGACCCCATCCCCGAAGTGGATCACACGCTGATCGACTCGCAGGACGCGGCCGCGCTGAAAGCCAAGATTCTCGCTTCGGGGTTTTCCGGCGCCGAACTGGTCCGGGCCGCCTGGGCCTCGGCGTCCACCTTCCGCGGGACCGACATGCGCGGCGGCGCCAACGGGGCGCGCATCCGTCTTGCACCCCAGAACGAATGGGCCGCCAACGATCCGGAGGAGCTGGCCCGCGTGCTGGAGACCCTTGAGGCCGTCCAGGGAGAGTTCAACGCCGCGCAATCCGGCGACAAGCGAGTCTCTCTTGCGGACCTGGTCGTCCTGGGCGGGGCCGCCGCCATCGAGCGGGCCGCTGCAGAAGCCGGGTTCGAGGTGGACGTGCCCTTCGTACCGGGCCGCATGGACGCATCGGCGCAGCAGACAGACGCCGACTCCTTCGCTCTGCTAGAGCCCAGGGCGGACGGGTTCCGCAACTATTTCGGCGACGGCAACTCCCGCTCGCCGGCTGAAATGCTGGTGGAGAAGGCGGTATTTCTGAACCTGACGATCCCGGAGATGACGGTGCTCGTCGGCGGCATGCGCGCGATGGACAGCAATGCCGGAGGCTCGCCTCACGGCGTGTTCACGGAACGTCCCGGGACGCTGAGCAACGACTTCTTCGTCAACCTGATCGACATGTCCACGCAATGGTCCGCTGCGTCCACCGAGGGGGTTTATGAGGGCCGCGACCGCGCAACCGGCGCGCTCAAGTGGACGGCCACTCCGGTCGACCTGATCTTCGGCTCCAACTCCGAGCTGCGTGCCGTCGCGGAGCACTACGCAGCCGACGACGGACAGGAAGCGTTCCTGCACGACTTCATCGAGGCCTGGGCCAAGGTGATGACCCTGGACCGCTTCGATCTCGCGCGGTAGCGGCGGGGCCGGAGCCGGCTTCTCCGTTCCAAAACCTCTGAAAGCCGGTGCAGCTTCAAACGACGGCAACGAAAGTGTCGCCGTTTTCCTGCGGTTGTCTAGGTGCCTCGCAATGTGCCTCTGGTACGACAGAGCGAGGATGCCGCTTTGCGTCAAGCCCCCAGAGCGGCGCCGGTTCCAACGGACCGAGATCCGCAAACAAGTATGTCAGGTGTTCCACCTGAAGGTCAGGTCTGTGTGTATCGTCGCCGCCTCACGCCGGGGCCCTCCTGGAGCCGACTCGATCCGGCGCTTCGCATGCTGTAACCTGTTCTTGTAGCTAAATAATTCGCGCCTTCAGGAGCTGGGCCGGGCATGCGGATTTAGACCGGGCGGCAGCGTCTTTTCACCATCCAGCGCTGCCCCAGCGCCGATCAGGTCACGAGTGGTCTTAAGCGCCCTGGAGGTTGAATTCGTTTGATTCCCATGCGATTCCAGCATTGAACGGCAAGTGAATCTAGAACCGCTCACCCAACCCGCCGGGCGTTCGCAGTCAACGAATCATCCAGCCTCACTTGATCGTAGGGGACCCGTGGCACAAGCGTGCCGTGCTCTCCCTCGTTCAATTCCACCAGCCCGTAGCGCGACATCCTCTTCAGCGTCCCGCGACAGGTTCAACTTGCTCAGTCCCGCGATTTCCGCAAGCTTGGTTAGGGACCCGGGCTATTCCCGCGTGATCGTCTCCACCCATCTTTGCCATTTTGGCGCGCGCCTGCGACCTAAGTAGTTGCGATGATGGGCTGATTTTCTGGCCCATCTGGGATTATGGCACTACGTTTGTGCGCTCATCGCGACACTCCCGGGAGCACCGCCCGGCGCCTGTGGGGATCCACCGTGAGGCCCGCCGCCTGCGCGATGACGCGCGCCTCGGCGTCGGGTTGAGCATCCTGGCGGATGACGATGCGGTTTCCGTCCACCTCCCGGATGGTGGAGGTGAGACGCACCCAGCCCGCGAGCTTGTCGCGGATCGTACTCCAGCGGTCATGCAAGCCGTGCGCCGCCAGACGGGTTCGCAGCAGATGAACCGCGTGGTAGGCGAGGACGGCGATGAACAGGTGGGCGGCGATGCGCGAGGTCTTGGAGTGCCAGACCGGGCGCAGGCCGATTTCGGATTTCAGGCTGCGGAAGGTGGCCTCGAGCTCTGTGAGCTTCCAGTAGGTTCGGACCACGGTTTCAAGATCCCACTCGACGTGGCTGGTGCGCAGCACATAGATGCCCGCTTGGCGGTCGCGCTCGGCATGGAGAGCGTTGCGCCTCCAGCGGACCGCACTGGCCCGCCCCTTCTCTCCGGGCTCGACCTCGATGTCGTACTGACGGTGGACGCGCCTGTACCTTTCCTTCAGCCGGCCCAGCTTCTCCATCACCTTGGTGAACTGCTTGATGTGGTTCTTCTTCGACAGCCCGCCATGCAGGGCGCGCAGGGCGTCCTCGAAGTTGTGACGCTGACGGGCGAGCACGGCCTCGTCCTTCTGCTGGCGCTCATGGCTCCAGACGCACAGGTGCGCTTCGTCGTCCCCTGCCGCGAGACGCCAGGCGCGGGCATCGTGGCCGGCCCGGGTTTCGAAGGCGGCATCGGCTTCGCGCCCGGGCGGCGCCGAGACGCCGCGGCGAACGGTGATCCAGTGATAGCCGCCCGCCCGCAGCCAGGCGAGGTTGGCCTCGGTGGAGATGCCGGCGTCCATGATGACCGTGGGCCTGGGGGCGTTGCTGCCGCGCGCTTGGCATTCCAGCCGCCCGATGGCGTCGGCGAGAGTGGCCGGCTCGGAGATGTTGCCGGGCAGGATCTCGCTGTGCTGCGGAAAGCCGGCCTGGTTCAGCGACAGGGCCAGGGTCACGATCGGACAATCGTCACGCCTCTGCTTCGAGCGCCCGAAGCGGGCCAGCGCGGAGCTGGGCCGTCCGGTCATATGGGTGTTGGTCAGGTCGAAGAAGACGATGGTGTCGGGGATGCCGAAGAGATCGCGCTCCCGGGCGCACAGCGCCTCTTCAAGCGCCGCGCGGTGACGCCACAAGAGGTCGCCGATGCGGTAGAGCTTGCTGAGCGTGAGCGACTTGCCGCTGTCGACATCGAGCAACTCCAGGGTCGCGCTGTTCGCGCTCAGCCAGCGGAAGGCCTCGCGCTCGCTGGAGGGATGGATCATGCGCGCGACCACCAGTGCCGCCGCGATGCGTGCGTCGCGCTCACTTGCGCCCAGCCTCTCCAGCGTCTCGATGAAGCGAAGGTCGTCAAGCGCGGCGAGAGCCAGGCGCTCGCAGCCCACCGAGCGGACCTGTTCGTGGGAGAGGCTATCGAGACGGACCGTGGCCAGGTCGCTCTCGTCCCCGGGCCGCGACGCGCCGAGATCGCGGGCGTGAAGCCGCCGTACGACGTCCTCGGCGACGGGGCGCAAGGCGGCATCCGGCTCCAGCAGCGGCTCGCTGCCGGCGAGAAGGGTTTCGATCAGAAGCGCCAATTCGCGCCATTGCTCCTCGGGCACACCGAAGTCGGCGCCGAGATTGAGGAGCGTGACCTGGCGCACCCTTCCGCCGATGCGTTCGCTGCGCACGAGGCGGTAGGTGGCATAGCGCTCGCCACCGTCTCCGCGACCGGTGAGGGTTTTGCGAATGAACATGGCGGCAGGGTCACGGACAGTTTGCGGACTGTCAAGGAGCGCCGGCCCACAGACCAAAGATTATGGCACTACAATGGACTTCCCAAAACACAATCCAACAAAATCAGTGCCTTAGATCCCAAAGGCTACCCAAAATCAGGCCTTCGGGACCGAAAAGTGGCAAAGATGGGTTCAGACGAACGATTGCGGTAGGGCTGCTGGTTGCGGCGCTGGCACTGCCGGTGGGAACACCTAGGGAAAGTCTGAACAACCCCATCTTCTCGGCTTCGAGGGGTAGAGGCAGCTTGGATTTGAAGCTCGACGATATTGCCGACAGGCTGGGGGCTACTTTTGCCACGGGATGCGTTGCGAGCGGGCGATATCCGCGTCGGTCCGCCTCCTTCCCCGCCGTCCCGCCCGCAGCGGGCAACCTGCTCCCCTGTCATTGCGTCGCGTAGCGGCCGGCGATCAGCAGGTTCGAGAACCCCAGCAGCAACGCGATGCGCTGCCTGTTCTTCGCCACGCCCCGGTAGCGCACCTTGGCGTAGCCGAAGTGCCGCTTTACGTACAGGAACGGATGCTCCACTTTCGCCCGCACCGACGCCTTGCGCGTCTCCGCCGCCGCTTCGGCGCCGCCCTCGCCCAGCAGCCGGCGCCGCCCCGGCTTCATCGCCACACGCCACTTGACACCGCCATCCCGGTGCTCAGGCCGCTTCTCCACCCCCTGGTAGCCCGCGTCGCCCCACGCCGTCGTCTCAGCGCCATGCAGCAGCGCTCCCGCCTGCGTCACGTCGCTTGCGTTGGCCGCCGTCGTCACCACGCTGTGCGCCAGACCCGACCCGGCGTCCACCCCGATGTGCGCCTTCATCCCGAAATACCACTGCTTGCCCTTCTTCGTCTGACGCATCTCAGGGTCCCGTGCGCGGCGCCGGTTCTTCGTCGACGACGGCGCCTCGATGATGCTCGCGCCAACGATCGTCCCCGTGCGCAGCCGATGGCCGCGCGACGCCAGGTGCGCATTGATCTCCTCGAACAGACCCGCGCCCAGATCGTGCCTCTCCAGCAGATGCCGGAAGTTCAGGATGGTGGTCTCGTCGGGCAGCGCCTCCGTCAGGCGCAGCCCCACGAAACGCCTCACCGACTCCACCTCGTAGAGCAGGTCCTCCATCCCAGGGTCGCTCAGGTTGTAGAACAACTGCACGCAGTGAACCCGCAGCATCACCCCAAGCGGGTACGGGCGCCGACCGCGCCCCGCCTTCGGATAGAACGGCTCGATCCGTCGCTCCAGCCGCTCCCACGGAACCAGCTTGTCCATCTTCTCCCATCTTTGCCATTTTGGCGCGCGCCTGCGACCTAAGTAGTTGCGATGATGGGCTGATTTTCTGGCCCATCTGGGATTATGGCACTACGTTTGTGCGCTCATCGCGACACTCCCGGGAGCACCGCCCGGCGCCTGTGGGGATCCACCGTGAGGCCCGCCGCCTGCGCGATGACGCGCGCCTCGGCGTCGGGTTGAGCATCCTGGCGGATGACGATGCGGTTTCCGTCCACCTCCCGGATGGTGGAGGTGAGACGCACCCAGCCCGCGAGCTTGTCGCGGATCGTACTCCAGCGGTCATGCAAGCCGTGCGCCGCCAGACGGGTTCGCAGCAGATGAACCGCGTGGTAGGCGAGGACGGCGATGAACAGGTGGGCGGCGATGCGCGAGGTCTTGGAGTGCCAGACCGGGCGCAGGCCGATTTCGGATTTCAGGCTGCGGAAGGTGGCCTCGAGCTCTGTGAGCTTCCAGTAGGTTCGGACCACGGTTTCAAGATCCCACTCGACGTGGCTGGTGCGCAGCACATAGATGCCCGCTTGGCGGTCGCGCTCGGCATGGAGAGCGTTGCGCCTCCAGCGGACCGCACTGGCCCGCCCCTTCTCTCCGGGCTCGACCTCGATGTCGTACTGACGGTGGACGCGCCTGTACCTTTCCTTCAGCCGGCCCAGCTTCTCCATCACCTTGGTGAACTGCTTGATGTGGTTCTTCTTCGACAGCCCGCCATGCAGGGCGCGCAGGGCGTCCTCGAAGTTGTGACGCTGACGGGCGAGCACGGCCTCGTCCTTCTGCTGGCGCTCATGGCTCCAGACGCACAGGTGCGCTTCGTCGTCCCCTGCCGCGAGACGCCAGGCGCGGGCATCGTGGCCGGCCCGGGTTTCGAAGGCGGCATCGGCTTCGCGCCCGGGCGGCGCCGAGACGCCGCGGCGAACGGTGATCCAGTGATAGCCGCCCGCCCGCAGCCAGGCGAGGTTGGCCTCGGTGGAGATGCCGGCGTCCATGATGACCGTGGGCCTGGGGGCGTTGCTGCCGCGCGCTTGGCATTCCAGCCGCCCGATGGCGTCGGCGAGAGTGGCCGGCTCGGAGATGTTGCCGGGCAGGATCTCGCTGTGCTGCGGAAAGCCGGCCTGGTTCAGCGACAGGGCCAGGGTCACGATCGGACAATCGTCACGCCTCTGCTTCGAGCGCCCGAAGCGGGCCAGCGCGGAGCTGGGCCGTCCGGTCATATGGGTGTTGGTCAGGTCGAAGAAGACGATGGTGTCGGGGATGCCGAAGAGATCGCGCTCCCGGGCGCACAGCGCCTCTTCAAGCGCCGCGCGGTGACGCCACAAGAGGTCGCCGATGCGGTAGAGCTTGCTGAGCGTGAGCGACTTGCCGCTGTCGACATCGAGCAACTCCAGGGTCGCGCTGTTCGCGCTCAGCCAGCGGAAGGCCTCGCGCTCGCTGGAGGGATGGATCATGCGCGCGACCACCAGTGCCGCCGCGATGCGTGCGTCGCGCTCACTTGCGCCCAGCCTCTCCAGCGTCTCGATGAAGCGAAGGTCGTCAAGCGCGGCGAGAGCCAGGCGCTCGCAGCCCACCGAGCGGACCTGTTCGTGGGAGAGGCTATCGAGACGGACCGTGGCCAGGTCGCTCTCGTCCCCGGGCCGCGACGCGCCGAGATCGCGGGCGTGAAGCCGCCGTACGACGTCCTCGGCGACGGGGCGCAAGGCGGCATCCGGCTCCAGCAGCGGCTCGCTGCCGGCGAGAAGGGTTTCGATCAGAAGCGCCAATTCGCGCCATTGCTCCTCGGGCACACCGAAGTCGGCGCCGAGATTGAGGAGCGTGACCTGGCGCACCCTTCCGCCGATGCGTTCGCTGCGCACGAGGCGGTAGGTGGCATAGCGCTCGCCACCGTCTCCGCGACCGGTGAGGGTTTTGCGAATGAACATGGCGGCAGGGTCACGGACAGTTTGCGGACTGTCAAGGAGCGCCGGCCCACAGACCAAAGATTATGGCACTACAATGGACTTCCCAAAACACAATCCAACAAAATCAGTGCCTTAGATCCCAAAGGCTACCCAAAATCAGGCCTTCGGGACCGAAAAGTGGCAAAGATGGGTTCTCAAGGAACAGCTCGCGCCGCGTCCGGCGCTTCTTCATCTCGTGCTCCAGTTCCGCAAAGCTTGCCTGTGCCATGGCCCGATCATCCAATCCGCGACTCCTACGAAAATCATGGCACACCCGACTTGATCAGACCTTCCTTAACGGTGTGCACATTGAGTCCCGCGTGGCGGATGCGGTGCAGGGGGTCTCAGGGCGGCCATCGTGACGGCCCCAAGGATACGAGAGAACGGGAAGTGCGAGAATTCATCGGGCCTGCCATCAATATTCTTTCTGCTCGACCAACCGGCGGCTGTTCAGCTTGTCCTTGACCGGAGGTGGATAGACGGCGGCGCGAGCGTCCGATTTCCGCGCGTCGAGCCAATCGCCCGTAACCCACAGATCGGGCGCAGGGTTTGCCGCAACGCTTGCGAGCCTCTCCAGCTTGTATTGCTCATAGCGGAGTGTTGCCATCTGCGGCTCGGTGATCTCGATCAACTCAGCTATCGTCGGAAAGAACTTCTGTGTCCTGATCCAGTGGCGAAAGGTGTGCTCCAGCGCTTCGGGAGACACGTCGGAGAGCTCTTCGATCATGATCCCGGTCATGGTCTCGATCCCCGCCATTTCAGGGATCCTCACCACAGCGGCGAGCTTCAAGATCATCGCGGCAATCTGTTCGCGAGGTGCGGGAATTGCCCGCTCTCGGGCGATGGCCAAGAGACGATGAACCTCCGCAGCCTGTGCATCACTCAGCGACGGCGGAATGCTCTCGTAATACTCCCGCCGCAAGTAGTTCGATCTCGTGTCCTCGATTTTGCGAGGCGCGTCCAGATCGCTCGGCCTGATCCATCTTCCCTTCGTGAAGCGCTCGATCGGCACCCCGTGCCACGGCGCGCTATCTTTCAGCTTGCGAATTTCGGCCTCGCGCTTGGCGTCCCTCGCCCGCGCCGCCTCCATGAAGCTGTCCCATCGCGCGGTTCCCGACTCGAGCGGTTCCGGGTCCGTGCATTTGTTCGGCATCCTTGCGGACCCAGTTTCGCCAGGTCGCGGCCCAATCACGCTTTCGTCCCTTGGCGTCGGGCTGGGCAATCCAGTAGTCACGGAAGCGGTCAGCGGTTCGTCGAATGTGTCCATCGTCGAGGCCCTCCTTTCGGGCGAAGTCGATATCAGCTTGGCTTGGCCAAATCTGGCCTCATTTGACCGCAGTTCTGAATTTATCTGACCGCCATTCTGATTTTATTTGACCGAAGTTCTGGCGACATCTGACCGTGATTCCGGCGTGATTTGACCGCCGGAGGCCGGGTCAGAGGCCCGGCCCGATCGCCCTGCGGGCGCCACCGACACCCATGTTTCCAGACGCGCCGATCCTCTCCCGGCTCAGCCTCATCGATCCATCGATCGACTCGAGGAGGCAGGGCCCCAATGAAGAGGATCGACACCATGAGCATCAGGGACATCCTTCGGCACCATCACGACCTGGGCTTGCCCCGGGCGGAGATCGCGGTGGCCGTGAGCGTGAGCGCGGGGACGGTATCGAACGTTCTGGAGCGCGCGCAGGCGGCGGGCCTGTCATGGCCGTTGCCGTCCGATCTCGACGATGACGGGCTGCGCGCGCGGCTGTATCCGCCGGCGCCGCGCGAGAGCGGGTATGCGCAGCCGGACTGGGATGATGTGCTCCGTGAGCTTCGAGCCAAGCGCAAGCGGCGCCGGGTGCGTGCGACGCGTCGCACGCTTTGGGAGGAGTACCGCGACGAGGCCCAGGCCCAGGGCGGGAAGGCGTACAGCTATAGCCAGTTTTGCGCGCGCCTGAAGGCGCACCAGGGCAGCTGCGGCGGCTCGGCGCAGATGCACTTCGACTACGAGCCCGGGCTGTACGGGATGGCGGACTTCTCCGGCAAGACGCTGGCCCTTCGCACCGGGCGCGGCGAGACCGACGTGGAGATCTTCGTCGCGGTCCTGGCCCATTCGAACCTGATCTACGCCGAGGCGGTCCCCGACCAGACGGTGCGCCACTGGACCATGGCGCACCGGCGCGCGCTCGAGTACTTCGGCGGCACCCCCCGCCGGTGGATCATCGACAACCTCAAGTCGGGCGTGGACGATCCCGACCGCGACGATATCCGGCTCAACCCCTCCTACCGGGAGTTCGCGCGCGACTACAAGATCGCGGTGCTGCCCGCGCGCCAGTACCGGGCCACCGACAAGGGGCTGGTCGAGAGCTGCGTCAAGGCCGTGCAGACACGCATCCTGCTGACGCTGCGCCACCACACCTTCTTCTCCCTCGACACCATGAACGCCGCGATCCGCCGCGAGCTCGACCGCCTCAACGATGCCCCCATGGCCAAGTGCGGCGAGAGCCGCCGCGCGCTCTTCGAGGCGAACGAGCGGGCGGCCCTGACCGCCCTGCCGGCTCACCCCTGGGAGTGGGGAGAGTGGGTCGAGCGCAAGGTCGGGCCGAACTGCCACGTCCGCCTCGAGCACAATCACTACTCCGTGCCGGAGCGCTACATCGGCCGCCAGGTCGACGTCCGCGCCGGTGAACGCATGGTCGAGGTGTTCCTCGAACGCGGCGGCGAGCGCATCGCTGTCCATCGCCGCAAGGCCGGGCGCAACCAGTACGCCACCACCCCCGAGCACATGCCGGAGAACCACCGGGCGGTCTGCGATATCCGCCGCCCCGACTACGGCGACATCCTGCTCGATCAGGCGCGCCGCATCGGAGCCAATGCCCTGGCCTGGGCCGAGCGATGCTACGCCTCGCGCGACTTCCCGGAACAAGCCTTCGCCACCGTGAAGGGCATGATCCAGCTCGCTGACGATCACGGTGCCGAGCGCCTCGACGTGCTCTGCGCCGAGGCCCTCGACCTCAACCGCCTCGCCTCAGGCTTCCTCAGGGAGCGCCTCAAGAACGGCGGCGGCGAGCCCGATCGGCCGCGCCCCGAGCCCGACGAGACCATCCCCAGCCACGGCAACATCCGCGGTGGCGAGTACTACGGCAACAACGGAGGAGCGACACCATGACCCTGCGACAACCCAATATCGACCGCCTGCTGCAGCTCGGCCTCAGCGGCATGGCCGAGGCCCTGGAGGAGCAGCGCGACATCGCCGACGTCGACCAGCTCGGCTTCGACGACCGCCTCGCCCTGATGATCGAGCGCGAGGCCGAGCACCGCGATCACAAAAGCTATCTCGGCCATCTGCGCCAGGCCCAGCTGCGCATCCGCGCCGACGTCCAGGACGTCGACTGCCGCGCGGGGCGCGGCATCGCCCGGACCACGCTCACCCAGCTCGCCGCCGGCGACTGGATCCGCCAAGGCCACAATCTGATCCTGGGTGGGCCAACCGGGTCGGGAAAGACGTTCGTCGCTTGCGCGCTCGCCCACCAGGCCTGCCGCCAGCACCAGTCCGTCCTCTATCGCCGCGTGCCCGAACTGGTCGCTGCCCTGACCCGCGCCCGCGACAAAGGCACGCTCGAGCGCCTGATGGGCCGCCTGGGCAGGGTCTCCCTGCTGGTCCTCGACGACTGGGGGCTGCAGGGCTTCTCCGCCGAGGGCCGGCGCGACCTGCTGGAGATCGTGGAGGCGCGCCACGGACGCAAGTCCATCCTGATCGCCAGCCAGATCCCCGTAGACGGCTGGCCCGAGGTGATCGGAGAGCTAACGATCGCGGATGCGGTCCTCGACCGCATCGTCCACAACGCCTATCGCATCGAGCTCAAGGGAGAGTCCCAGCGCAAGCGCAACAAGCCCCCGCCACTCGACGGCGGCGGCAACGGCAACAGAGCCCCGGCCTGAAGGCCGGGGTCCATGGGCGCCTGCGGCGCCTTCCAGGCTGCGAGGGCGGAGGTGCGCGGCGGCATGCTGTGTGTGAGAGCTTGCCGCCGCGCCCCGCCGGCCGTTTGCATGCCCAAGAGGCCTCGCATACGCTCGGCTCGGGCTGGCCAGAGGCCAGCCCCCCGACATCACCAAGGGGAGGGTCACACCGCCAAATCCGGGAGAGACAGCGCGCTGGCGCGCGCCCGCAGCACGGTCAAGTGTTGCCAGAACCCCGGTCAAATAAAATCAGAACCCCGGTCAGATAGAATCAGAACCGGCGGTCAAATGAACCGGAATCCGCACAAATGAGACGGCCGCGCCGATCAGGGCGGAGCATGACACGCTGTACGTGGCGATCGCACCCCGTCCCGCTGCTCAACCTGTTCCGCTTCCGTCAGCACCAGAGGATTGCGGTCCGGATCGTCGGCGAGCGCAAGCTCCAGAACATAGCGCGACACGGTCTTCTCCGCCGCCGCCGCGCGCTCCCGGATCATCGCCTGCTGCTTCGCCGGCTTGCAGTGCAGGCTCCGCTGACGCCTGACGGGCCCACGCCTGACGGGCCCGCACCGCCTCCTCCGTCACGACCCGTCCTCCTCGGCCGGCCCCGCCGCCTTCCAGCGGTTCGCCGCGCCGGGATCGGTGAGCCGGTCCAGCGTGCCCTCCCGCTCGATCCATTCGTCCACCGCGTCGCAGGCGTCCTCCCAGGCCTCGCCGGCCCCGCGCAGCCGCCTCTCCTCCAGCCTCGACATCACCAGCATCTCGCGGACCGCCCGGCGCAGAACCTCCGGCGGCAGAGGTCCCGGTCCAGCGCGCGATGGATCACGAAGCGCGACAGGTCCATGCCGCTCGCCGCAGCCGCCCGGCCGATCCCTTCCCACTCCGTATCGGTGGCCATCACCGCGCGCTGGCGGCGTCCGCCGGCCTCCTCCCTAATCGCGGCCATCCGTCCGGCAAGGCCTGTGGAGACAGCGACACGCAGCTGCATAATGACGTAGAATGTGTGACGATATTCCTATGGTATTCGTCGCAGACATAATCCTATGTCTCTATTGTGTCCCTACATAGCGAGCCACAATGGATGCCACGACCATACCAGCGCTCCACGAAAAACTCCACTACCTGTTTCCCCGAATGCAACTACTCAGTGACACAAGATCAGCCCATGTGTTCTCCAGGCCCGGCCCAACCGTTCTTGACGCCAACCATAACCCACTGTATCATAACCAACATACAGGAGAAAATTGCAACCCTGCGTCACGGTGCGCTCGCCAAATATTCGCTAAAGTAGGTGCACACCGACAAGGACGGCCAGCCGGTCCGAAGCCATCGCCTCGTGCTCGCCCAGCGCGTCGGCGACAAGGTGCGCCACAGGACGCTGCTCAATCTCGGTACCGACTATCCGGTGCCGAAGGAGAAATGGCGCGAAGTGGCCGAACTCGCCGAGGCGCTGCTGCACGGCCGCCCGCCGCTGCTCCAAGCCGTCCCGGACGTGCAGGCCGCAGCCGAGGACATCGTCGCCAAGCTCAGGGCCAGGGGGTTCCGTGCCGAGGCGATGCAGGAAGAGGCGCGCAAGCCCGAGATCGCCACCGTCGACCTCGATACCCTGGAGCATGAGAACCCGCGCACCGTCGGCTGCGAGCGCCTGTGCCTCAAGGCCCTCGACGACCTTGGCTTCGCCGAAATCCTCCACGGCCTCGACATCAAGGGCCGCGACGGACGCATCGCCAGCGCGCTGATCGTCGCCAGGATGGTCCATCCCGCCAGCGAGCGTGATACCAGCCGCTGGCTCCGCCACGACAGCGCGGCCGCCGAGCTCCTGGGCCTGGAGGGCGACCGCAAGGCGCTGCGGCGCAAGACGCTCTATCGCATCGGCGACCTGCTCTGGCGCCACCGGGCCGCCATCCAGAGGGAACTGTTCAACCGTGAGCGCGCGCTGCTCGACCTGCCCGAGACGATCGCCTTCTACGATCTCACCAACGTCCACTACCACGGCCACACCGACGGCGAGCTTCCCAGGTTCGGGCGCTCCAAGCAGAAGCGCGACGACTGTCCCCTCATCACGCTGGCGCTGGCGCTCGACGGCGCGGGCTTCCCGCGCAGTTGCGAGATCCTGCCCGGCAACGTGAGCGAGCCGGGCACGCTGCACGAGGCGCTGGCCCGGCTCAAGGCGGTGTGCGGCGGCACGGCGCCGAAGCCCACGGTGGTCATGGACGCGGGCATCGCCACCGAGGAGAACATCGTCTGGCTGGGCGAGCAGGGCTACGACTGGATCGCGGTCAGCCGCGGCGCCAGGCCGCCGCTGCCGGAGGGCGGGCCCGAGGCGCTGCTGATCACCAGCGCGCGCCACGAGGTGCGGGCCTGGCGGCTTGCCAGCGAGGACGGCGAGGCGCGGCTCTACGTCGTCAGCGAGGGCAAGAAGAAGGCCGAGAACGCGATCATCGGCCTGAGGCGGAACCGCTTCGAGGCGGCGCTGCAAAGGCTCCACGGCGGCCTTGCGGTCAAGGGCCGCCTCAAGCGCTACGACAAGGTGCTGGAGAGCATAGGCCGCCTCAAGCAGCGCTTCTCCGCCGTCGCCAGGCACTACGAGATCACGGTCGAGAAGGCGGACACCGGCCCCAATGCCACCGCCGTGCGCTTCAAGCGCAGGCCGCGATACGACGAGGCCGATGAGGGCGCGGGCGCCTATGTGCTGCGCACCAGCCACGTCGACTGGGATATCGAGACGGTCCTGCGGACGTACTGGCGGATCACGGATATCGAGGCGACATTCCGAAGCCTGAAATCCGAACTCGGCCTTCGCCCGATCTGGCACCAGCTCGACCGGCGCATCGCGGCCCACCTGCTGATCGCCGTGCTGGCCTACCACGCCGTGCATCTGATCCGTACCCGGCTGGCCGCGCGGGACATCCACAAGTGCTGGGCATCGATCCGCGAGAGCATGCGGACCTGGGTGCGGATCACCACGCGCCTGCGCCAGACCGACGGCACCTTGATCGTCAACCGCCAGGACACGCGCCCGGCCGCCGAGGTTGCCGCAATCTCCTCGGCGGCGGGCGTGGACCCCGCCATCCACCGCACGAGGACCCGTCTGATGAGCTGACAGAATCTCACAAAATGTGGGGCCATGTTGGAATCGACCGAGAAAAATATCGCGTTGAATCAAACCAATAGGGAACACAGACAGCGGAAAAGGTAGAGTCGAGGACTGGCGCGCCTGCTGTAGGGTCCGGTGGCAATTCCGCCGCTTTCGCTGCGGGCCTCAATCCGGCTCCCTTGGCCGCGTTTCCGGTCCCCGCTCTCCGAACCCGGCGTGCCCATTTCGAGCACCGAGCTCTCCAGTGGGATCATGCATCTCGCACACAGGCAAAGCTCGCGACGATGGCGCACGTGATCGGAACCTCCGATCCGGTCGCAAGGGTGCGCATCCCCTCAACCATCGCGGTCCATTCGTCGTCCGCCTTGACCGCCGGGCCTGTCGATGCCCCGGCGGTACCGCGCAGATTTGCTCCGGGCGGCCCCTTCGCTTCCATTTGCATGTGATGCCGCCGGGATCTCCGGCCATTCTCGGGGTTACAGGCTTAGCCACTCCCTGGCCCTTCTCCCTTCAAGGCACCCCTCCACACCTGAGGCCCCTTTCCTCGGCCGGCATTACCCGGCGTCCTCAGTCTTACGGGCCTCTCCGCCACCCTGACGGCCCGGCCTGTCCCTCGCGGGCTTCCGGTTGATGTGCGCGCACCACCGTCAGGGCTTCCCGTGTTGCTGCTCTCTTCCTCTTCCGTGCGTGCCGGCGCCACTACCCCGGCGAGCCGCGATCGGTGCGCATGTCGCTCTCTTCCCGATCGGCGACGGTCTTCCCCTTTTGGCAGGAGGGTCGACACTCGCATTACCCGTTTCGAGGCCTGCTCAGCGTTCACTCACGTTCCGGCCCGCACGGTCGCTGAGCCACCCAACGGTGGCCCTTTTCCACCAAGGTGCTTCAGCCCATGTCGTCACCTCCATGAACCGCCCTGGCTGCTACCAACCGGAGCGACAGTTGTTGGGCGGGATTCGCACCCGCTGAAAGAGAGCGCCTTTCCACGGCGCACTGCCAACTTGGGTCAAGAAGCAGAAGGGCGAGGACGAATCCGATCTCGGCGCGCGGCTGGCCGTCGATCTCGAGCGGATCATCTGCAATGCCCTCGTCATCACCGTCGTAGGGCACGACGACATGGACGAGGACGCCTGGGATCGGCTGCTCGGCAAATCGCGCGAAGAGCCGGAGAAGTTCGAGCGACTCCCCCTCGTCGTGAACGCCGCGCTCAAGCTCTGCAAGCTGGACAAGCTGATCGACATGACCGAGGACGGCGAGGGCGGCGATCCTGCCGACGCCGCCGGCGTCATCGACAAGGCGGCGGAGGTAGACGAAGCCGTCGGCGACGGCCCTACCTAGCATCAAGGGAGACGGGGCAGCCGCTCCAGCACTTCCTCGATAATCCCCATGAGGTAGAGCTTTGGGAGCGGCACTTCGATCGGGTGCCGCCCGATCCGGTGTTGCTCAGCGACATCCGTTTGACGCTCGCGAAAATCGGTGTTTTCTTCGAGCTCAAGGTCACCGGCAAGCGCCCGGACGTGGCCTCGTGGTTCCCTTGGGAGGAGTTCAAGGAAGACGGGGCGAGCGCGGCGGCGCAACGCGAGGCCGATATGGAGGCTGACCGCCAAGCGTGTCTGGCCGAGATGGGGAGGGGATAGATGTCGTCAATGCGGACAATCCCGTACTTCGGGATGGCTGTGGCCGGGATTTTGGCTCTGGCCATGTTCATCGGACCCGCTCTGGCGGATTGCAAGTCCGAGTGTCTCGGATACGATGACCCCATCGCGGTCAGGCTCTGCGAGCGTGGCTGCGAGCTGGCCGAGATGGAGCCTCTCGGCTCCGTGCACAAGTATCGCGTCGCACCGGACGAGACCGAGATGGAGGCCAAGGTCATCACGCCTTGCCTCCGCGAGTACATCTCCCAGGACAGCCTCTGGGATAACTTCGATCCCGACGGGACGCTCATCGCGTATCGCGCCGCTGGGCGGGAGATAATCGAGGAGACGCGCAAGGTGCTTGAGGGGATCGTGGCGCAATATCCTGAAGAAGTGCATCCGCACATCTATGAGCAACTGCGCGAGCGGTGCATCGACATAATGGTGGGGCAGGGCGTTCGTGCGGAGATGACGCCGCAATAGTCTTCGTCTGTCCCATGGGGGGAGGGTAATAGACGCCCATGCCCACATCCATCCGCGTCGCCGGCGCCCACGTCGACTTCTCCGCTAACGCGCTGCCCTATGAGGCGGGCGTCAACCGGGCCATCGTCGCCAACCGGCGCTTCGCCGTCTCCGTGGCGGGGCTGGGGCCGGCGCTCGACCGCTTCCGCACCTCCATCACCTCCTCGCTGATCGCGACTGCGGCCTATGCGGTGGGGGGCTATCCCCGCGCGGGCGGGGGAGCCGAGTGTGCCGTCGAGTTGATGCACCACCGTTGGGGGCTATCCCCGCGCGGGCGGGGGAGCCACCTCCGTGAGCATCTCGAGCGTCGCCGGAGGGGGGCTATCCCCGCGCGGGCGGGGGAGCCGGCCGCTTCGTCGGGCTGGCGTCCTGCGAAAAGGGGCTATCCCCGCGCGGGCGGGGGAGCCACCGCCGGTGCCGGCAACTGCACGATCGGGCAGGGGCTATCCCCGCGCGGGCGGGGGAGCCCTCCGCGTCCGCCAGTTGGCGCCGCAACGATAGGGGCTATCCCCGCGCGGGCGGGGGAGCCGGCTGAACGCCGAGGGCTGGTCATCCATGTTGGGGGCTATCCCCGCGCGGGCGGGGGAGCCCCACCTGACTTACGTGGATCGCTGGATGCCCGGGGGCTATCCCCGCGCGGGCGGGGGAGCCAGGGCGTTGTGGACCACCCGCTGCCGTTCGACGGGGCTATCCCCGCGCGGGCGGGGGAGCCACTAATCCGAACTTCCCCCAGAATTTCGCTGATTTTCGGGCATAAGTCTTTGTTTTTGCGGACGTATCGGCCGTTGGTGCGGATGCAAAGTGTACCCATGTAAATGAGGATGGGGCGTTGATATTTTGCGGGTCAGGCACTATGATCCGTCCCCATGTATATCGAAAGCGTCCCAAACCGGAACTCACCCCCCGCAATCCTCCTGCGCGAATCATGGCGCGAAGGCGGAAAAATCAGAAAGCGCACCCTCGCCAACCTCTCCAGGTGGCCCCCGCACCTGGTCGAGGGCCTGCGCATCCTCTTGCGCGGCGGAACCGCTGTGCCCCGCGGCGAGAAGCGCCGCGAGGACGACGGCTTCGACATCACCCGCTCGCGTCCCTTCGGCCATGTCGCAGCGGTGCTCGGGGCTCTGCGCGGCCTCGGTCTGGAACGGCTGATCGCGGCCAGGCGCTCGCGGCTGCGCGACCTCGCGGCGGCGATGATCGTCGCCCGCATCGTGGCGCCGCGCTCGAAGCTCGCCACCGCACGCGGGCTCAGCGGCGACACCCTGAGCTGCGGCCTCGGCGAGGCCCTCGACCTGGGCGAGGTCGACGAAGACGAACTCTACCAGGCGATGGACTGGCTGCTTGAGCGCCAGGGCAGGATCGAACGGCGTCTGGCCGAGCGTCACCTCGAGGACGGCGCTCTGGTACTCTACGACGTCACCTCGACATGGCTGGAGGGGCGCTGCTGCCCGCTGGCGCATCACGGCTACTCCCGCGACGGCAAGCGCGGCAAGCTGCAGATCGTGTTCGGGCTCCTGTGCAACGCGCAGGGCTGCCCGGTGGCGGTGGAGGTGTTCGAGGGCAACACCGCCGATCCGGCCACCCTGGGCTCCCAGATCGACAAGCTGCGCCGGCGCTTCGGCCTCTCGCGGGTGGTGCTGGTGGGCGATCGCGGCATGCTCACCGAGGCGCGCATCCGCGAGGAGGTGAAGCCGGCCGGGTTGGAGTGGATCAGCGCGCTGCGGGCGCCGGCGATCCGGGAGCTGGCCTCCAGCGGAACGCTGCAGCCCTCGCTCTTCGACGAACGCGACCTGGCCGAGATCCATCATCCCGACTTCCCCGGCGAACGCCTGATCGCCTGCCGCAACCCGCTGCTCGCCGTCGAGAGGGCGCGCAAGCGCGAGGCCCTGCTCCAGGCCACCGAGGGCGACCTCGACGAGATCCGAGCGGCAACACGGCGCGCCAAGCGCCGCCTCGCCGGCAAGGACAAGATCGGCCTGCGCGTGGGCAAGGTCATCGGCAAGCACAAGGTCGCCAAGCACTTCGAGCTGGAGATCGCCGATGACGGCTTCACCTGGCAGCGCAACCGGGAGCGGATCGCCGAGGAGGCGGCGCTCGATGGCCTCTACGTCATCCGCACCAGCGTGCCCGAGGGCGAGCTCGGAGCCGAGGACACGGTGCGCGCCTACAAGGGATTGAGCCGCATCGAGCGCGCCTTCCGCAGCGTCAAGACCGTCGACCTCAAGGTGCGGCCCATCCACCACTACCGCCCCGAGCGCGTGCGCGCCCACGTGCTGCTGTGCATGCTCGCCTACCACGTCGAATGGCACATGCGCCAAAGGCTCGCCCCCATCCTGTTCGACGAGGACGACCCGGCCGCTGCGGACGCCGCGCGCGCTTCCATCGTCTCACCGGCAAAGCCCTCGCCCTCCGCCCGTCGCAAGGCCGCCGGCAAACGCACGCCAGACGGGATGCCGGTGCACAGCTTCCGCACGCTCCTCGATGATTTGGCGACCATCGCCAGGAACCGCGTTCAACCGAAACTCGCCGGAGCACCGCCCTTCGATCTGGTCACCAAGCCGACGCCGGTACAGCGCCAGGCGCTCGATCTGCTTGGCGTCAGCCTGTAGCGTACCCAGTACGCGACTCCGCGAAACGGTGGTTTGGAAAGCCACCGCAACAACTTAGCTCAATATCTGCTGGGGAAGTTCGGACTAATGCTGAGATGTGGCGGGTGTTGAGGCCGCAGCTATCCCCGCGCGGGCGGGGGAGCCAGGCTGGGTGGGCTGAATCGGTCATGTCTCTCGGGGCTATCCCCGCGCGGGCGGGGGAGCCTTCGTGCGGGAGCTGGCGGACTCGACCGCAATGGGGCTATCCCCGCGCGGGCGGGGGAGCCATGATCATGACGAAAGCGCCGACCGAGGGATCGGGGCTATCCCCGCGCGGGCGGGGGAGCCTTCGAATCGCTGGTCCCAGCGTCGGCTTCTGCGGGGCTATCCCCGCGCGGGCGGGGGAGCCATGTCGGCGTAGTCGATCACCAGCTTCATGGCGGGGCTATCCCCGCGCGGGCGGGGGAGCCGAACGGGCAGCTCTGACTACTACGGCGTCAAGGGGGCTATCCCCGCGCGGGCGGGGGAGCCAGGTTGGCGCGGGCGAGGTTGGCGCCGTCGAGGGGGCTATCCCCGCGCGGGCGGGGGAGCCCGAGCACGAGGGCGTCGGGGTAGTGCTGCTCGGGGGCTATCCCCGCGCGGGCGGGGGAGCCTTCCGTGCACGTCATATCTGAGTCCCTTCATTGGGGCTATCCCCGCGCGGGCGGGGGAGCCGTGAAGAGCGCATCCCGCGAGCCAAACAAGGCGGGGCTATCCCCGCGCGGGCGGGGGAGCCACGAGCTGCGGCCGGCGCTCCTGGAGGGGATCGGGGCTATCCCCGCGCGGGCGGGGGAGCCACGGCGGCCTCCGCGTCGTGGCACACGTACGGGGGGCTATCCCCGCGCGGGCGGGGGAGCCTTAGCGACCCCGGCCGTTGTTCCTCACCTCTCGGGGCTATCCCCGCGCGGGCGGGGGAGCCGCACAGGTTATTTCGGAAGAATACGGCAAGAGGGGGCTATCCCCGCGCGGGCGGGGGAGCCTCCAGTCTCCCTGTTGTCTCCCTGTTTAGACCGGGGCTATCCCCGCGCGGGCGGGGGAGCCTGTGCTGAAGAGATTCGTGCAGGATGATGCAGGGGGCTATCCCCGCGCGGGCGGGGGAGCCCAGTACGCGTCGGACTGCTTCATCACCGGGATGGGGCTATCCCCGCGCGGGCGGGGGAGCCATATAGGCGATGCTGATGTTGGTCAGAGGCCGGGGGCTATCCCCGCGCGGGCGGGGGAGCCCCCGCCGCATGACTGCTGACGAGGACTAGTATGGGGCTATCCCCGCGCGGGCGGGGGAGCCCCGTGCTTGTCATAATCTTGAGTCCCTTCTCTGGGGCTATCCCCGCGCGGGCGGGGGAGCCTCTAGCGATCAACCCCTTGATATATTTACAATGTCAAAGAGCAGCGGGTGATATGCGCTAATCCCCTTGCCGTTTTACGAGAAGGACACCGTCTGCGTCCACGATCTCTTTAGGAGGCTCGCCGAGCGTCTGAATGCGCAATTTCCCAACGGCTGTTGTGTCTCTCCATACCAGGACGATCGACCCTTTGCGCAGTGCCGACCACCAGGCCGACAACACGTCCCACACTCGTGTCCGCACGCCCGCCGACAGGTCGGGTGCCACGTAGACTCCGGGTGCGACTTCAAGCATGACGGAGGTCAGAAAGCCGCGATAGCGGGCTTCCACGTTGCGGGTGACGACCATCGCCATGGCCATTCGTCCGATCACTCCTCCCCGGAGGGTTCCTCGAAGAGGGATCTTATTCGCTCGATCATCGCTGGGATCACATGTTCGCGTGCCAATGTTTCCCCCGTCAGCCGGCGGGTAAGCCGCTCGATGTTCTCGTCGGGGCGTTCGGCGACTCGCTTGGCAGCACGGAAAGCACAGGGAATGGTGATGGTGTCGCGATGAAGGTCAGCGATGTCCAGAACGAACGATTGCCCCGCGTCCTCGTGGATGAAACCGAGCTGCGGGATCGTCGCGGTAGCGGCGACAGCGATGGCAGCGGCGCCTTCGACCGCGCTCGATGCGTGGTTGAGGGCCTGATTGGGCAGGTCCGCCGCTCCCGGGTCGGCGCGATCATAGCGGCGTCCACGCCACTCGATCCGGGCTCGCTGGGCGTGCAGGCGATAACTCTCCTTCATTCGCGCGCCCTCGATGCCGCGCAGCACGTCCAGCGAGCGATGCGGCAATACTTCGCCCAGGCGCCAGGCGTACATTCGACGGGCAACGGCAATGCGCTTGGCGTCGTCGGCCCACAGCCGCGCTTGCCGCCGCGCAAGGCCGGAGCGGTCGGGAATCAGCGGAGGGGCGGTGTAGAGACGAACCCCGTCCTCTCCCACCGCCGCGAGCGCGGTGCGGGCGTAGGCAAGTAGACGCAACGCGTCATGGCTGACCGTGGAGCCAGGGCCGAGCAAAATCATCGAGACTCCCTGAAGCGGGATCGCGTAATCGCCGGGCCCGAGCGCGTCCGCCGCTGTCGCTTGCCCTTGCAGGAAGGCGAGCGTGCCGTCTCTGGCTGTCAACGCGCCGCGCGCGAGATAGAGAAGTCCGGCCCGATCCTTGTGCGGGACCTTGGCGCTGTCGAGTCCAAGCCGGCCCTTCAGCATCTACCGCACCGGAATCGGGCGGCCGGGCGGGCGCAGCAGCAGCATGCCGTAGCCATAGGCTCGGTGCCGCCCAACGCCCCGCATCAGTAGCGCGGAGAACGCTGTCGGATCGGCCACGACGAGAACGCCGTGTACGGTGGCGTCCGGCCCCTCAGAATCGCGATTCTCTCGTGCGACCCGCTGGCGCCTGAAACGAACAAGATGAGTTGCTGAACGGTCGAGCGTGGCCGTGGGGGTAAGCCGTTCGGCCAGCCAGTCGAGATAGACCTCCTGCCGTGTCCGGCCCTCGTTGCTCATGCCGTCCGGCGCTTCGGGGTGGCCGCGCAAGGCCTCTACCAGGAACGCATCGACCTCGCGTCCAGCGGGGACCCGCTCTCTCGGGCCGTTCAGGTCGCGCCGCAGGCGTCGGATCGGTCGAGCCCGCAGATCGAAGCCCAACCGTTGCCCCGCGCGCCAGTCCGCCGGCATCAGCTTGCTCTCCAGCCCGTCGAGGCACAGGACCTTCAGGTGTTCCGGCGGGGCCTGGACGTCCGCCGCTGCGCGCAAGTCTTCCGCGTCCATTGCCGAGTACGCGTAGAGATTGCCGGCCCGTCGGCGGGGCGGGACGAGAAACCTGAAGCAGGGGAGGACTCCCGGTCCCCAGACTTCGGTCACGAGATGGTGCAGGGCGCGGCCTTCGTCATACACGGAGCCTTTCAACCCGGCCCAACCGCGTTCGTCGGCCCATCGGGCCAAGCGGCCGGTGTCGACGGGAGCGCGGACCAGATGGAACGTCGTCATGCCGCCGCGGCCGGAACGATCCAACCCTCCACCACCCGGCGCGTCCCGCCGTGCAGGCCGGTGCGCCAGTTCCGCAGGTCGGCCAAATCGGCAATGCGATCCACGTTGTCACCCGACTCAGGCCCCTGGCCGGAGGGCCATTGGGCGCGCGCTGGCGTTCCGGCACCGGGTACGGCGCGGAGTGCTTCCCAAGCGTTGCCGGCGCTCACCCACCGCTCGTCTCCACTCTCTAGCAGCAGCGCTGAGGGCAGGCACGGCTTGCGCCCCAGGAACAGCGGCCGCGCGGGTCGGTCGATTGCCTCCGCCACCGCGACTAGAGTCGGCGCTTCCTCGACCGGATCCAGACGCAGGACGATGCGCAGCGATGCGTCGGCTAAGTAGTCTCGGAACCGCCTGTGCGGCGCGTCGTAACTGGCACCTGTCCGTCCCTCCGGTGCACCATGGGTCGTCCAGCCCTTGTCGTTCCCGGCGAGTTGCACATTCTGCGCGTCGGTCAACACTGCACCCTCCCGGTCGCAACGGGCCGCGAAGACCAACCGATCCTGCGTCGCCTGATGCGCGTCCCGGTCCGACCAGTGCCAGCCAAGTGCGTTGCCTATCAGTCCTGTCAGTATCGAGGCGGCCGGGAAGTTCCGCGTCGGGCCGACCTGGTCGATGGCCACGCCGCCAAAGGCCATCAGGGGCGCTTCAAGGCGCAGGACCAGCCAGCGGTGCGTCACGGCATAGCCCTTTCCGGCAGGGTTCGGGCCCATTCGGCCAAATCGGCCAGCGTACCGCGCTCGGCGCCAGGGACATTGGTCTCGTTCGCCAGCGACATCGTCCGCCGCTCCTCGCTGGTGGCGTAGGCTTGGTCGAGCGCGACGAGATGATTCGTGAGCGCCTCGATGGCCGGGCCCACGTGCGGAGCGCAAGGTGTCCGGTATGCCTCGGCGAGGCTGCGCGGCTGCCGGTCGCCGGCCTCCAGTAGAATTAGGGCTGCCCGGCCGTAAGGGGCGGTCGAGCCCAGCTTGGCGCCGGGTGAGACCTCGGCGATGAGGTAGACGAGATTGTGCAGCACGCTGCCCGCCATGCCGGTGTCGCCGCCGAGATTTGTCGCGAGGCCGGACAGATCGACCGCGACGTAGCCATAGAACAGGCCGGAAGTGAGTTCGGTCTCCTGGATCGTGTCTGCACCGGGCTCGTCCTCCCCAAGGTCGTCGACCGCCGTGAAGTAGTCGCTCTCCGGCTCTTCCTCGTGGACGGTGAAGGCGTGGGCGACATGCACGGGCGCGGTGATGTTGGCTTCCGGATCGGATGTGACCATGCGCCCGAACAACGCGGAGACCAAGCCGGCAGGCAGCGATGCGCCGTCGCGCATCGTCTTGATGTTCGCCTGGAAATCCTTTCGCCATTTCTGAGCGCCGTCTGCCGCCGCTTTCGCATCGCCCGACGCCTGTTGCGCCAAATCCTCGGCCTGGTTCTTGAGCCAATTCAGCTCTGGCTCGCCCAACAACAGGGTCTGGCGGCTCGCCCTGTCGCCGCCCTTGTCACCATAGACCGCCAATTGAAATTCGCCTTCAAGAGCCGCGACAACGTCCTCGGAGAAGTTATCGCGCAAGGGACCGATGACCTTGCGTGTGACCAACTCGCGCGAACGGAACGCTGCAGTCGCCCCGTCAATCCTGTCCAGCGCGTGCGGATCATCGGCGATGCGCCAATGCCGTTTCAAGCACTGTGAGGAAATCCGCGTGCGCAGCGCTCCGCCGTAGGGTAACCGCTTGGCCAATCCGCTGTCGTCGCGGTTGAGCAGCGCGGCTGTATAGGAGGTCAAGGTGTGAACTTGCAGAAAACGGGGACGGGTCATCATTCCGTTCCTTCCTCTGATTCCTGGGCGGCGAGCTCTGCGCGGTCGAGCCGGCGGTAGTAGGGTTCGGCCAGTTGACGTCGGTTATCGGGCGCCAACAGTGTATAGGCGATATCGACGACATTGATGCCGCCGCTTGGGTCGCGGCTTCGGGCCAGGGCGCGGGCCGCGCGCGTCAGCAGGACCGCGCGCTGCGGCCCACGCGCTGCCATAAGTTGCGCGAGACGCCGTTCGCTGAACACGGGTCTGGGAGGTCCACCGCCCGGCGGTGGCCATTTCTGGTCGCCTCCGTCACACAACACTTCACCGAGAGAGCGTCGACGATCGTGCAGAGGACGCCGCCTGGCGGGATTGCCCTTCTTCGTGAGGATCGCAAGGACGCGCACGATGGCAGTCCATTCGGGGTATTGCTTTCGATTTCCGATGGTGTCGGGATGCCGCGCGGCCAGTCGCCAGAATTCCGGCGCTGCCGCCTCTTCGGTCATCAGGCGCAATTCGGCAAGTGGACCAGGCGGTAGGTGCTGCAACCTCTTGGCGGCGGCGCACGCGGCTTCCGCCTGTTTGTCGTCAGACAGCGTCATCGGCCCCCTCCCGGTCGAACAACTCGGGGTAGTAGTGTTTCCATACTCGGTTACGGAGCGCCCGCCGTGCTCGTGCCTCAGCCCTCGGACGCAAGGCCGTCGGGCAGGGGATGGACGGCAGCGCCGCCTCGAACTCGGTCTTCGCCGATTCCCACAGATCGGCAAGGAATGCCCGCCTCGCCTCGAAGGCCGCGTCGTCGCTTTCGGTTGCCGCGCCGGTCCGACGCCACAGGCTCGGAAAGAAGAGCCGGTCGGCGGCCTGATCGAAGCGCTTTCGGGCGGGGCCGGCATGAGCGAAGTGTTTTTTTCCAACGGCGCCGTCTTCGGTCTTGCCGCCCGCAGCCGTCAACGCGAGTGCATATGCCAGCGCCTTGTCGAAGCTCTCGATCTCCTTTAGCTGCTCCGAGGCAAGTCTGCCGATATCGCCGGACGAGAATAGCGGCAAGACTCTTCCCGGCACCGGCACCACGCGCGACTTGAAGCCCCCGGTCTTGCTGTTGCCGCGCGCGAACGCCTCCGCCACGACGAGCATGTCAACGGTCTCGTCGTCCCCTGGACAAGCGAGAAGCGGCCTGTTCCAATTGCCGGAGAACAGCAAGTCGTAGAGGCGGCGATAGTGGAAGTCGCCACTCTCGCTGAGGGTCAGGCTCTTGCCACTGTTGTCGACCGGCGTCCAGGGATCGCCGGTATTGCCCCTGAGCGCTTTTGCGTCGATGCGCGTTCCATTAGAAGTAGCGCGGTGCGCCGATAGCCGCCCGCCCGACTCTGTCAAGCGCACGCGGCGGCAAGTCTCGATGAACCAGGGATCGAGTGTGCGAATGTCGAGCTGTCGGCCCTCCGGCCAGTCGAGGCACCAAAGCAGTGCCGGTCCGCCCTGCGTGCCGAGTTGGCCATGCGCGCCCTTCTCCCGTGCAGCCAACAACAGCTTCACGTCCCGCGCCCACCAAGCTGAGGGATTGATGGACATGTCCTCTCCGCGGGTCGGCGCGAGGCCCAGCAACGGGCGGCTGGACGAACCGCCGTTCATGCGCGCAATCCCGTTGTTCCCTCTACCGCCGTATCCTTCGCAGGTCTGCAGCGACACCAGGGCGTAGACCCAATCTTCGGCCGTCGCCTGCCGCGCGACCGCCTGCTTCAAGTCGTGATTGCGCGCGGTGATGAGCATGTCGAGTGCGTCGGGCGTGGGGACCTCGGACCACTTCAATCCGTCCGGTGCCGGGGCCTGCATGAAGGCGGGCTTGCTCCGATCCGCAACCGCTAATCGCCAGGGCGAGTCGTCCGGATGGTCCGCCGTCAGCCCACGTAGGGTCTCGGCCCAGGATTCGACGTCGAGGGGCTGATCGTCGCGGCCAGCCGTCCAGAGCGCTAGGGCAGCGAGCTGAACAAGAAACATGTGCCAAGCTGGCCGCTGGTGTGGACGCAGCGCCGGAAATCCCCGCACCTCGCGGCACGCCATCGCCGCGAGCAGACCGGGGAGCGAAGCCCTGGTACGACCGGCAAGGGTCAGGATCGGATCGGAAATGAGATTCATTCGCCGATCCGGTCCCTTCTCACCCCCGCAGTCAACGGGGAATCCATCCGGTGCGACACGGGCGTACCAGTCACACTAGGTCTATCCCGAATCCAGCTTCGGGGATAACATATGGCGCTAAGCGCCAGCATCACAAGTGCCGTCCAGCGGTGGTTGACATGGCTGTCGCGTCGCCAATCGACCCCTAAACCAAGACCTATGCTGAAGCGCATCGTGGGATCTCCTAGGGAAGATGATCTTCTGCCAGTTACACTGTTTTGGAAACACTAGGAACTCGCTCGCCTCTTGTCAAGGCCGTCCCGTTTCGACTGCCAACCCCTCTCGCGAATAGCGGAACCGCCTACCCCCGAGCGACAGGACAAGACTCTCCGCTTCGGCGCATATCTCCACGGGTTCGTCAATACCGATGCCGCGGGACCAGCGTGCCAGCAGGGCAATACGACTTATGCAACGACCGAACGGGCCGACAGGCGGCGGATCGAGCCTCAGCACGATTCCCTCCTCTCCGAGCCGTGTAATGATCCGTTCGTCCGAATCGGGAAAGATCGCGTCTTCGAACCGCTCCTCACGGTCCAGGGAGTTGAGCTCGGCGATCATGCCTTCGGCCAAGGCCGCACCGCCGACCTTTCTCTCGTAACGCTTCCAGCCCTGGCCCTTCTCTTCGATCAGCGCGTCGATGTGCTCGGGATGGGTAGCACCCTCGACCAGCGCACGGTTCATCTGCGGTATCCGCCATTTCCGATTCTTTGCGATTGCTCGCGAAGTCAGCTCGAGCCCCGCGAGATCGCGATAGATCCCGTTAATACCCTCCGGCGTCTCCCACGCGCCAAGTCCGTTCTTGAACGCTGGTTTCGCGAGTGGGTCCAGCCCATCCTCAGGTAACAGCAATGCGACGCGGGCATTATCGAAGTCTGACGGTCGCCGGCGAATGTCATGCCGGTGAAGCCGACCGATCCGTTGCAGCAGCACATCCATCGGACACAAGTCGGTAACGAGAAAATCGGCGTCAATATCGAGGGATTGTTCCAGTGTCTGCGTGCCAATGACGATGCAGCCTTTGCATTCCCGGTCTTGTTCCGGTTTCAGTGCCGCCTCCACGGCTCGATCCAGGAGGAGGCGGTCCTCTGCGGCGAACCGTCCATGATGCAACGCAGAATGTCCTTCGACCTGCATGAGCAGGGATTCCGCTTCGGCCTCCAGAACCGCACGCCACGTCGCCACCGCCGCGGCCACCGTATTGCGGATTACCAGGACCCGAGCGCCGTGCTCTGCCGCTGAGATAGCCCGCGCCGCCGCCGTCACCGCGTCCATCGTAGGCACGGTCTCCAAGTGCGCCGTCTTTGGGCGCTCCGCTTCGCCGACGGCACGTGGTTCGAGTTCCCCCTTCACCCAGACCGCTGGATAGGGCAACGCGTGAGCGGTCGTGAAGTCTGGCAAGGCTTCACCAGTCCAGCGGACTCGTGCTCGCGCGCCGAGTGTGGCGGACATCAGCATCGCATATCCGCCGGCCGCGAGATGTCCATCAAGAAGCCGCTTCAGGACTTCTGTCATGTAGGCATCGGAAGCATGAACCTCGTCGATCACCAGTATGCTACGACTGAGCGCACTGCCCCGCAGATGCGCGTGCTTGACTCGAAGGCCCGCGAGCATCGCTTGGTCCACCGTGCCCACGGCAATCGTCGCGGCAAGAAATCGGGTCGCGTGTTCGGCCGCCCAACGTCGGGGAGCCGTATCCCTGTCGTCGTCCCATCGCACCTCCCATCCGGGTAGGCGATGGCCGTCGAACTCACCCGCCCGCAACATGCCGGGGATGGCCAGTACTGGCTCCGGCGCGTCCTCGCCGAAAGTGCGCTGCATCGTCTCGACGACGCGCCGGTGTAACTGGCGCGCCGCCGCGCGCGTGGGCACAGCGAAATAGAGACCGGAAACCTTGCCTGCCGCAAAGAGTTGAGCGAACCGCCACAGCGCAGCTTCGGTCTTGCCCGATCCGGTCTCGGCTTCGAGGATGACCAGTCGGGCCTCGGCCCCCACCGCACCCGCTACGTCCTGCGCGGGCCTCGGCGCCGCGAAACCCGTCATCTTCGTGAATTCGGGCGCAGACCCGTCGGCAAGCGTGCGAACATCCAAGCCAACCGTACTTAGCGCCTGTGCCGCCTGACGATGTGCGGTGACGTCGTAGCATGGATCGAATGGCGCCTGGAACTCGAAAAACCGCTGGTCCGATCCGATCCAGTCGGCAAGGGCGGCGAGTCCGGCGACCGCATGGTGGAACCGGGGAGTATCCGGTAACGGCTCCGCGGCCGTATCGAAGGCTCCGGCAAACCACTGGGTAAACGCGTCGGCTATCGTCCGTGCCTCCGCTCGCCAATCGTAGTGAAGCAACGATCGCCCATCCCAGTCCATGAGCGTCGGGCCGGCCGGCGGCGACACGGGTCGGCCGTGGTGCGCGACCGCTGCGGCGAGGAGAGGGCCGACCGCCTCGCCCCATGTCATTATCCGGTGCATCGTCCCATTGAATGGATGCTCCGGCCACTTGAGGGCGAGCGTCAAGAACGCCCAGCTTTCCTTCAGGTGGCCACGCACCGGACCGGACCATGCCCCGTTTGGCCAGCCCTTGGCCTGAAATCCCGGATGCAGCTTCCCGATGTCGTGCAGGAACACCAACGCCGACAGCCGGTGTCGTTGCACGTCGTCCAGCGGCACTCCGACCGCCTTATCCAACCGGTCTCGAACGACCGGCAGTTCGATCATCCGCGCAAAGACCGCGGCGACATCTATGCAGTGATGTGCGAGTGGATGAGTCTTCTCACCGTCGAATTTGCCCCAGGCTTCACGCATCTCGCCTCGTTCGGCCATTTTGTTCATGGATCGTAGAGCTTCCGTCTTACGCATGAATCCGCGTTCGTACTGGAGCAGCCTGCAATACTCTGGGGAACCGAGTGTCTCCCTGCAATCACCGCTACTCGGGGCGTTAACCTTTGAACACCGGCGGTGCGGAACTACAAGACTCTCGCGCGGCTGCGGCTGATCCAATCGGCTCCGCTGTAGCTTACGACGTGAACGAGTACTTCCTCGTTTGCGTCGTCGACCGTGAACACGATGACGGCCCTCTTTCCGGCTGGGATGGCCCGGAGACCGGGAGCAATTTCATTGCGTACGGTTCCCTTGAACGAAGCCGCTACGCGGAGTTAGCGGCGTAGAGTTCATTCATTTCCGAGGCGTCGCGGGTGCCGTTTGTTCTGTGCGTTCGCTTCCCGGTTGCGTCAGTGGCGCTCCGCCCGTCGGGTGGCGGATCCCCAGCAGCCTCCCGATCACCAGTGGTTAGCATCGACCCCTGCGACGGACCGTCGCCGGATCGGTCCGGCGGCGCGCCGTCGCGATCCAGGGAGATCGATAATGACCGGGACCGCGTGCGACACGAACACCGTCACCCCTCTTCGCCAGCGCATGGAGGAGCAGCTCCGCATCGCCAATCTGGCCGCGAGCACGTCCAAGGCCTACATCTGCGAGATCAAGAACCTGGCCAGGTACTACGACGCCTCGCCGGACGAGCTCGACGCCGAGCAGGTGCGCCAGTGGTACCTGGGGCGGATCGACAAGGGGCTCAGTCCGGGCACGACCAACGTCTCCTTCGCCGCGCTGAACTTCCTCTACATCGACACACTCGGCTGGCCTGACCATGTCGCCGGCCTGCGCTCCCGCAAGAAGCCCGGCAAGCTGCCGCGCTACATGTCGGAGCAGGAGGTCGAGCACCTCATCCTTGCGACACCCGACCTCCGCCACCGTGCTGCCATTGTCACCGGCTATGGCGGCGGGCTCCGCATCTCCGAGACCTTGGCCATCAAGGTCGGCGACATCCTGTCGGAGAAGAAGCTGCTGCACATCCCCTCCGGCAAAGGCGGCACCGAGAGAATGGCACCGTTGCCGGACATCGTCATCCACTACTTGCGCGTCTACTACAGGAACATCTGGCCGCGTCCGACGAGCTGGCTCTTCTACGGCGTCTCGCTCGACAGGCCCATCGCAACGGAGACCTTGCAGGCCGCCTTCAGGAGGGCGCGCGACATTGCCGAGCTCGACCGCAGCTACACCTTCCATTGCCTGCGCCATTCGGCGGCGACCCATCTCCTCGAGCGCGGCGGCGATATCGAGGTGATCCGGGACATGCTCGGCCATCGAAGCGCGAACACGACCCGTCACTACGCCCGCGTCACCGGCAAGATGTTCGAGGGCCTCGACCACCCGATCTCAGGCTTCGCAGCGTTGCGCAACTGACGGCGCGTGGAGGCCGAACGCGCGGGCGTGGCGGAGATCTTCCGCCGCGCCGGCGCCGCTTTCCGTGAGCGCCACAAAGGGCGCATCGACGCCGCCCGGCTCAAGGTCATGGGCGCCATCGAGGCGTGCCGCACCGCCGTGCTCGGCGGCCACATGTACGCCTGCGAGGGCTGCGGGCGCGAGCATCCGCTCTTCAACTCCTGCCGCAACCGCCACTGCCCCACCTGCCAGGGTCTCGCCGCCAACCTCTGGAGCGAGGAGCGCGCCGGGGACATCCTGCCGGTGCCCTACTTCCATGTGGTCTTCACCCTGCCCAAGGAGGTTGCCGCCATTGCCTTCTGCAACCGCAGGGTGGTGTTCGACATCCTCTTCCGGGCCGTCGCCGAGACCCTGCGCACCATCGCCGCCGATCCCCGCCACGGCGGCATGCGCATCGGCGGCACCGCGGTCCTCCATACCTGGGATCAGAAGCTCCGCTTCCACCCGCACCTGCACGTGGTCGTGCCCAACGCGGGCTTCGACGTAGACAGTGGCGAGTGGAAGACGGGGAGCACCACCTTCCTCGCCCCCGTCAAGGTCCTCGGCAGCCTGTTCCGCCGCCTCTTCCTCGAGGAGCTCGCCCGCGCCCACGGCCGGGGGGACCTGGAGTTCCACGGCACCGTCGCCCACCTCGCCAATCCCGGCGAGTTCCACGCCACGCTTGCCGCCGCCCGGGCCAGGGACTGGGTGGTCTACGCCAAGCGGCCCTTCCGCGGGCCTGAGCAGGTCTTCCGGTACCTCTCGCACTACACGCACAGGATCGCCATCTCCGACAGCCGCATCGTCTCCTTCGACGGCGAGACGGTCTCCTTCCGCCACCGAAAGCCCAAGGCGCCGGGGCAGAGAAAGCCGCGCTACGGCATCGCCACCGTGAGCGCCGACGAGTTCATCCGCCGCTTCCTGAGGCACGTCCTGCCGGACGGCATGCACCGCACTCGCTACTTCGGCATCCTCGCCAACGGCTGCCGCGCCAGCACGCTGGAGAGAGCACGCCAGGCTCTCGGCGCCCTCGGCTGCGCCGCCCCCGAGGGAAGCGTGGACGGCGCTCGGGCCGAGCCCGACGAAGAGCCCGAGATCGGCACCGCGCCCGTGGCCTGCCCCCACTGCGGCGGCGTCATGCGCCTCGTCCGCGAAATCCGCCGCCGCCATGAGCCCCGCTCGACGCGCGGCCCGCCGGCGCTGCCGCCGACCCACAGGGGGAAACCGTGAGACGCCCGCTCGCTTCGGCCCCGCGCAACGGCGCCAAAGCGCCGACGCACGACCGAACCTGTCTCCGCTTGAGCCGGGCTGACAGCCCTCGGCTCACACCCCGCTCAGTCCTCGCAGCGTGCGCCCGCATGCCTGCCGAAAGACCGGCGCGAGCGTCGATTTTATGCGCAACTCTGCTGCCGGTGGATGCCGCCTGACGCTGACATCAGCGCACTTTCCACATAGCTCAACTTCGCCTCTCGTGGCCCGCGGCTTCGTTCAAAAGGGTTGGGCAGGCTCTCGAGAGAGAGCCTGCCCAACCCTTAACCTTGTGCGGCGTCTGCGCCAGAGCGGCAATCGCTTCTTCTATCTCTGTGAGCCTGCGGTTTGCCGCTTCGCTTCCCGCGTAGTCGACGATCCACCGGGCGATCACCTCAAGATCACGGGATACGAGTGGGTGGTAACGGATACGATATGTCACCCCTCTCGCGCCGCCGCGACGGTTGCGCGAGCAGCGGAGAAGGTTCGCTCGCCGTCAACATATTCGGATCGCGCCGTTTGCATGCGCGCGCGAACCTCTTCTGCCATAGCTGCAAGAGCGACGTCGCGTTCCTGTTCGTCGCGCATCATATTCTCGATGGCAGAGGCGACCACTGCGCTTTGAGAGGCGAAGACGCCGTCGTCAACTTTCGCCGACATGAACTTATGATGCCGGTCCGTGAAGCTAAGTGTCGTCTTGACGGTCATCGGCGTCTCCTGGGTATGACTTGGTCATATAGCATTGCGAGGGCCACACTCCAAGAGCGAACGACAGGCAGCGCGGATGCTCAGATAGCGGTCCGTAGCAGCGGCTCACACCAGTAACGACGATGGTTGGACTACATGCTGATCCCCCGGCTCCTGCGCATGTGCCTGCCGAGCTTGCGGTCGCGCTGCTCCGCTTTCTTGCGCAGTTCGCGTAGTTTCTCGGGATCGTCGAGGATGTGGGCGAAGCCCTGCCGTTCGCCCTCGACCGCGGGCCGGGGTTGATTCCGAGGCTGGCGATCATCGTCCAGCCGGTGCGCAAAACCCTGCTGCTGCCCGGGCTTCTGCTCGCGCCGAGTCCGTGACTCCTCCGGCTTAGTTGCGACCGTGCGATTCTCGTCGAGCCGGTTGCGCAGTTGGTCGACCGTCAAGCGAGCGCGCGGCTTTCCGGCGGCGATCGCGTCGAGATATGCGCCGTATCTCTCGTCGTTGGCGAGCACGGCCTTGCCGGTGTCCGCCAGCAGCTCGGCCGTTTCGCGCCACCGGGGCCAGGCGTCGAGACGGACCATGGGAACGCCGCGCTCGCCGGCGTGACGTTCGAGGGCCCTGTACGCCTCCACATGCCGCTCGGCTGCCGCAAGATAGCCCTCGGCGATCTCGCGCGCCGCGGTCTCGTCGTCATGGTAGTCGAGGAGCCCGTCGATCACGCTGCGCGCGCGCTCGGACAGGCCGGGATCATCGGCGAGCGCGCGGACGCGGCCGATGAGCGTGTCGTACCCATCCATCAGCGGCAGGGGCAGGTCGGGCTCCTCGGCGCGCGCGACAAGATCGTTCCAGTCGCATTGCAGCTCCCGGTAGAGGGTCCGCCAGTCGGGCGGGGCCTCGCGCTCCGGGCCGGGCGCGAGCGCCTCCGGCGTCCGGGGCGGCAGGGTCTCTTCGGGAGCGGGCCCGGCGGCAGGGGTGGCGATCCCGGCTGCGACAGCCTCGGCTGTGACAGCCTCGGCTGCGATGGCCTCGGCGATCCCCGCTTCTTCGCGCGGTGCGTCTTGGCGTTGCGCGTCCTGGCGCCTCGCGTCTTGCCGCGCCCGGTGGGCGGCCCTGGCCGCCGCGGAGCGCAGGCACTTGCCGGCGCGCGCGTGCTGATTGTGCAGTTCCCCGATCTCGGCTTCGCCAATACCCGCGCGCTCGGCGAGCAGGCGCTCGAACGCCTGCGGCCGGGAGCGGAAGGACGCGGCCTGCTTCATCAGCGCGCGGTGACGGTCGAGGGTCTCGCGGAAGGCCGGACTGAGCGCCACCGCCTCGCCCTCGGCGCGTGCGCGCCGGCGCAGCTCCTCCCATGACGCCATGACCGCGGTGCTCTCCGCCGCGAAGGCGTCGACGGCGGCGCCGTGGCGCCAGCCGTTGACCGCATGGCAGATTTCGCGGGCGATCCGCACGATGGCGTTGTCGTTCGCCGCCGCCTGCGCTGCGGCTGCCTGCCGTTCGCCGGGATCGTGTTGATTCGCGCCCCCTGGCGGGTTTGCTTCGCTCCCGTTGCCGCCGCGCCCGATCTGCGCTCCGTGCCGTGCTGCGAGCTGAGCCCGTTCTCTCGCATCCCGCCATGCGCCGTCCGCGATGTAGTCGAGCGCGGCTTCCTTGGGCTGTGAGCGCGACCAGCGCTCCGCCAGATACGCGCGGACGTCGCTGTCCGTGACGGGCATGTCCGCCTCGTCCTCGGGCCGGTGCTCGGCGATGTCGAAGACGATGGGCGCGCGGTTGACGTAGACGTCGATCCCCTCGCGGTGGCGGGTCGCGGCGGGATAGACGGTCTCGCGGGAGGGCCTGTCGTCGATAAGGAGGAAGGCCCGGTCGACCGTGATCCCCTGGGCGGACGCGATGGTCGTGGCATAGCCGTAGTCGAGGCGGATGTTGTCGTGGAAGTCCCGGATCTCGTCTTGGCGGAACGAGACCGCCCGGCCGTCGTCGGTCCGAGCGGTGATGAACACCGATGGCCCGTCTTCCGCTTTTCCTTCGGACTTTTCGCTGGCATGACCCGCTTCAAGGCGATCCTCACCTGCCTCCGTGCCGCGCGCCGCTTGCTCCCTGGCTTCCCGGTTCCGAGCCTTTCGTGATACCGCCGCACCTTCCTCCTTCCTCACCTCGATGTCTTGCATCTCGATGCCCTCGACGGTGACCACGGTGCCGTTGAAGAGCTGCTTCTCCCACTGTGTGGCGCCGATGCGGAGACGGTCCCCGACCGCGATCTCCAGAGGCTCCGTCACGCGGCCGTCCAGGTCCCGGCTCACCTCGATCACCGCGCGTTTTGCGTCCGGCGTTCGGGCAAGCACCCGCTCCCGCATCAGCCATGACAGCGCCCTTGCTTCCGCGCGTGTGCGCGCGAGCACCACAGCGGATTTTTCGGGCTCGGCCTGCGCGTGGTGCGCCCAGTCGTCCACCAGACGCTTGAGCGTCTTCTCCTCGTCGTAGCAGAGGTGAAGCCGGCCGCGCAGGCGCCACGCCTCGATCGCCTGTGCCGCTTCGCCGTCCCTGAGCGCCTCCGAGACCGCCACCTGCCAGGGCGTGAACAGCGGCTTCCGCTCCATCGCCTCGTAGTCGGCAAGAATCGCATCGCGCTCCTCCCGCGAGGTCAGTCCGGTCCGGAAGCGCGCCTGCTCCGGCGTCTCGCCGTGCACATGAACCAGCACGTCTTCGAGGTCCGCCTTCTGGCGCCGGATGCGGTCGACGCGGACGCTGCCCGCGACGTCCCGGATGAGCCGCAGTCCCGGCCCCGCCTCCACGGGCTGCTGCTGACGGGTGTCGCCGGCGAACACCACCTTGGAGCCGTGGCGCTCGGAGAGCTGGAGGATGTGATGCGCCTGGCGGGTCGACAGCATCCCCGCCTCGTCCACCACGATGAGGGTATTGCGGCCGATCTCCAGCTGCCCCTTCGCGGCGAGCTTCAGCAGCTTGTCCACGCAGTAGGGGCGGGCGTCGCAGTCGTCGCCCAGTGCGACGGCGGTGCGCCAGGCGACGGCAGTGGGAACGATCCCGTAGCCGTGCTCCCTGTGCAGGTCGGTGATGGGCCGGAGTGTAGTGGTCTTGCCCGAGCCCGCCGCGCCCTCGATGACGGCGACACGACCGCCCTTGACGGTGGCATGGCGGATGGCCAGCGACTGCTCCTGGCTCAGCGGATAGTTCCGGTCCAGCAGGGTCTCGACCTTCAACGCCACCGCCTCTTCAGGCAGTCCGTGGCCGGCGTCTGACGCCATTGACGACGCCATGTCCTTCACGGCCTGTTCCAGCCCCAGGTTGTGCCGGGTGGAATAGACCTCGGTGTGGACCATGCCGGCGAGGGATTCGGCCGTCGGCTTCTTCGGCTCAAGCCGCTCGATCTCCGGGTTGCGCCGCAGCCGCTCGATGGCGGTCTTCAGCGCTTCAGGTCCGATCAGGCCTGCCGCCGCATTCGCGGCCGCCTCCACCATGTCAGGCCGCCGGAACACGGCCTCCTCACGGGCCAGGTGGGCGGGAAGGTCGTCGAGCCGGTCCGTCAGCTCACGGATTTTTTCTCGCCCTATCGCGACCTGATGGGCGGTGACTGAGGCGATCAGCTCCTCCCGCTCGGCGAAGCCCTGTGCTTCGTCGCGCCAGCGACCGTGACGCACCTCGGGATCGTTGTCGTGAGACTTGCCGGCCCGCGTCAGCTTGTTGACGCCCGCCATGCGCGAGGCATTGGCGAGCGTCGGGATACCCAGCTCCCCGGCCTTCGCGACGATCGTCTTGCGCCGCTTGGACCAGAAGACCTGCAAGTCCTCCGGCATGCCCTCGATGCGGGTGAACGCGCCGTCGGGACCATACTGCCCGATGCGGACGCCGAGGCGCTCGCGCAGGTTCCAGGCGAGCGCATTGCGGTAGACGGCGCCCGCGGCCTTGGCCCAGCTGTAGACCGGGTACTGGTGCATCGCCCGCCACTTGCCATCCTCATGGGTCCGGGCCGCGTTGAAGACGAGGCAGTGGGTGTGGAGCTGCGGGTCGTTCTCGCGGCTGGTGCCGTGCTGGAACATCGCGGCGGCTATATCGGCAGGCAGGACCCCTATCCGCCCCTCCCTGTCCCGGATTCGCGTATAGGCGCAGTAGCGGAACACCGTCTCTTCGAGGGCGACCCGGGCGGCGTCGTTGTGCGCGTCCTCGATCCGGGAGCGAAGCGCGGGATCGGCAATGGCCCAGAGCGCGGACACGCTCTTGTCGGCCGAGAAGGTCATGTCCAGGCCGGGCGAGCGGCTCTCGCTGCCGGCGTTCCTGGTGAGCCTCTGCGAGCCGTCAGGCGCGAAGCCGTTATAGAGCCGGTGGAAGTCGCCGCTGTCGACCTTGCCGCCGTTCTCCAGCCCGAGCAGGCCCTTGGGGTTGAACCACACCCCGTCCGGCTCCTCGCCCGCCGTATAGTACTCGTTCGGATGGCGGAACGAGCGCTGGCTTTCCAGGTAGTACGCGGCAGACGCCGCCTGGGCGAGCGTCGCTACCATGGCGCGCCACGCGGGTTGGCCGGGCCGATGCGGGCGGCGCAGCCGGGTCCCCGCTCCCGGCCTGAGACCGGAGCGGACCTGAACGCCGTCGGAGAGAGATTTTTCATGATGGTCATACGGCTACCCGGATCCGCAAGACGGCCGCTTCCAGGCTGTCTCATCAATGGGCTATGTATGTCGATGACTCGCACTTTAGTGCATAGGTGTGGGAGGGTCAATGCGCTATGACTTGCTGTACGTCAAGGAGATTTCTGGATCGGCACGATTTTGTTTTCTGGTTGGCGCTCCACAAGAGCCCGTCGGAGTTACGTACCGCATTGGGGACGTCGGTGGTCTTGACACAATCAGGACCTTGGATAATCGTGCGTAGCTGTCTGGAATTTTTGCGGGAAGACGAGGAGGGATCGCATGGTCGTGAGGCGCTTCAACGAATCGGATATCGACTTCGATGCCATCGATACGGACCTGGCGAAGCTGGCGCCGCCTAAGCTGACATTGAAGGACGTCCTAGACCGGTTGCGAGAGCGTATGCTTGAGCAACGGTCCAAGGGCGTGACCGTGGCGCAGATGCACGAAGTGCTCACGGCGCGAGGTATCGAGCTGGGCGAACGAAGCCTTAAGGTCTTCCTCGACAAGGGGGAGCTTCCTGGGCGCAAGGCTGCTTCAGTGGCGGCGAAGATCGGCGGCAAGGATTCGGAGGGGGATGCCTTCTGAGCCGGAACCGGTCGAAGGCGCGCAAGCGCCGAGCTGGCTGCAAGACGAAGGCTCATGGCAAAGACGCGGAGCGTCGAGCCCGAGACGGACCGAGCCCGGATCGGCGATGCGTCGTGCGAAGCACGGCGATCCGTGGGTCGACGTGAGGCGCTTCAATGCAGAGGGAGCAAGCGAGCGGTCGGCGGAGCCGCGTATGCGGCGAGGCGGTCGCGAGGCGGCCGTGGTGGAAGATCGAGGCGGGTGCTGCCCATACAGAGCGCGAGCGGCGACGGCGCGTTAGCGCCGGGACGCGCTGCGCGACACCGGGCGCGGCGAAAAAGAGAAGCCGATCCCTCGCCGAAGCGAAGGACCGGCCGGTGGCGAATGGGAAAGCGCCGCATCAGGCGGCGCTGAGTTGCATCACGGGGATTCCCATCTGCCGGGCTTTGTCCACGAGATTGCCGGTGACGCCGCTGCCGGGAAAGGCGATGACGCCCCTGGGCAGCAGGTCGAGCAGCGCGTCGTTGCGCCTGAAGGGTGCAGCCTTCCCGTGCGCCTTCCAGTCCGGGCGCACGATTACCTGGTGCACGCTGCGGGCCTCGGCCCACTTCGCCGCCACCGTCTCGACGCCGGGGGCGCCGCCATGGACGAGCACCATGTCGCCGTGCTTCGCATGCGTCCGGTCGAGGACGCTCCAGACGGCGGCGGGGTCTGCGACCTCCTTGCCGCCGGTGACCGCCACCAGGGTGCCGTCGGGCAGGTGCGCGCTGGTCTCGCGCTCCTTGCGGGCGCGCCGGTAGTCGCGCGCGTCGATGGCGGCCGACGTGAGCGCTGCCGCCTTCGAGGTATGCGAGCCGTGTCTCGGCCGCCAGGTATCGCCGGTCTCGGCGCGGTAGGCGTCTGCGGCGCTATCGCGCAGGGTCTCGAAGGCGTCGCGCCGGTCTCCGAGGTTGCGCGCCCGGTCGGTGAGGAGCTGCAGCTCCCAGGCCTTCACCTCGCTCCCGTCTTGGGCGGTCTCCAGGTCCTTCATCTCCGGGGCGATGCGGTCTACCGCCCTGTCGAGGCGGCCCACCTGCGAATGGAGGCAGTTGACGATGCTCCAGAGCAGGGCCTCGCGCTCGTCGGCCATCTGCGTCCCCTCCACGGTGATGCCGTCCACCATGATGCGGATGGCCTCGCTCAGCGCCTCGGTGGCGTCGTCTTCGTCCCAGACCTCGCGGCTGTCGAGCTCGCCCCTCTCGGGCGCTGCGCCGTAGAGTGCGACGTTCTCGCAGATGGCGGCGGTCTGTGAAGCTGTGTCCTGGCGCGTGTCGATCATGTCGACCTCCCTTTCGTTCATCCTCCGAGGCGGTGTCCACCCTGCGGGTGCGCCCCGTCGTGATGCGTTGTTGGGACACGCGCCCGCAGGACCGGCACCTTCTCCTAGAGTTTCTTGGACCGGATTTGGTGCGGAAGATGCCCGATTTGGTGCGGAAGTCGACGTTCTGCGGACCTGGGAGGTCCGGCGCGCTGCCTTGGTGATTGGCCGCGTTTCGAGTAGGCCTTCTCAAGAACTGCTAGCGCCGGGCCGACGCGCCGGCCCCGCGCTTGAGGGGCCGGTGCGCCACGGACGAGGTCTTGGGGAGTTCGGGCAAGTCGACTTCACGGTCGGGCATCTTCACGGCCGGTCCTAGGAACTCTTGGAGAAGGTCGGAGGGAGCGCAGCGACCGGAGAACCCGCCAGGGTTGCCGGGCCGAGGACGCGTGGCACAATGACGCATCACGACGGGGTACGACCTCCCTCTCCCCACGCACGGCTCCTCTGTTTCTGTTCTTGTTGACAGCCTCTGGGCGGGGGCCAATTCCGGCGTGAAGCGGGCTCTGGCTTGGCTGCAAAGAAAGAGGGGGGCGGCCAGCCGCCGAAGGTCGGCGGTGGCTGCCCCCTAAGGTGCAACGGAGGGAGGAGGAAGAAGCTGAGGATCAGGCGGGATGCTGCGCGTTCGCGGCGAATGCCGGGTGAACCGGCGGCGGCGTCCAGGGGACGAGATCGCGGTCGACCAGCATGCGGGCGATGGCCGGCTTGATCGCGTCGCGGTCGTCGACCGTGCGGGGACCGCGGTGATCGTCCCGAAGATGTACGACGTAGTACCGGCCGCCGGCGGAGTTCGCGATATCGGGACGCCGGGCGACGGTTCCGACCGTCTCGCCGAAGACGACGATGTCGCACTCGTCGTCGAGGCGCCGGCGGAACTTGATGTCATGGATGCTGAAGTCGCAGCTCGGCATGACGTGTCTCCGGGGAGGCAGCGGGAACGCGGCTGCGCCCGTCAGAGGGCTGCGCCGCGTCCCGGTTGATGATGAAAGAAGGGCCGATCCCGAGACCCTGGTGAAGGGCGGGACCGGCCTGCTGACGGGAGGGAGTGACCCGTCTAGAAAGGAATCGCCGAGCCAGCTTCGGAGGCATCGGAAGCGGCCGCAGCCGGCGCCATGGCCTCGTTGTTGGAGGCCGGAGCGGCATCGCCGTTCGCGGCGGCAGGCCGCTCGAGGAACTGGATCCGCGAGCCCGGAACGAGGATGATCTCGGTCGAATAACGGTCGCTATCCTCGCCGTCCTTGCGCCACTTCCGGGTCTGCAGCTTGCCTGCGACATAGACCAAACGGCCCTTCTTCGCGTGCTTCTCCAGCATGTCCACCAGGCCGCCCTGGAAGGTCACGACCCGGTGCCATTCTGTCCTGTCGATTCTGTCGCCGGTACCGTTCCGGTCGATGAAACTTTCGTCGGTCGCCACCGACATGTTGGCGACGCGCCCGCCGGACGCGAGGTTGCCGATCGTGACATCTGCGCCGAGGCGCCCGATGAGCTGCGCGGAGTTGAGACCGAAAGCCATTGTTCGTCTCCTCATATCCAGGTTGCTGACGATGGGTGACGAGCGGGAGAGGGATCTCTCTCGACCCCTTCCCTGCTCACTCTTCTCAAGGCCCTCCTCTAGCTCTCCTGTGCCGCCTGCCTCGACGGGAACGGGGCAGGCGCGGAACTCGCGGACCGCACGGACGCCCGCGCAGGATGCCGCGAAGGCCGGCAGCCGCCGGATGCGGAAGGCGCGGCACCGGGATCGGAAGAACGGGTGGCAAGGATTGCACCTTTGCGGCGCGAAGCGCTGCACATGAACACGGGGTGGGGCGCGGTCTCGGCAACCGATCCCGGTTCCCCCCCAGCAGCAGCCCCGTCACCCCGAATTGACCGGCCGCCCGGCCCGGCTATGGTGCGCGGAATCTGAGGGACGGATCAGCCATGGCGACGGTGACCGGAGCCGATCTGGCGGCGGCGGTGTGCGAGGAGGCCGGACTGCGCAAGCGCGACGCGGCCGAGCTGGTGGACACGCTGGTCGAAGCGATCAGCGAGCGGCTGGCGGCGGGGGAGCCTGTCGGGATCTCCGGCTTCGGCAGCTTCTCGGTGCGCGACAAGAGCGAGCGCACCGGACGCAATCCCAGGACCGGGGAGGAGGCGCCGATCGCGGCCCGGCGGGTGGTGACCTTCCGGGCGTCTGAGAAACTGAAGAAGCACGTGACGGCGGCGATGGCCGGCGCGGCGGACGGCGCGCAGGTGGCCACCAGGGGCTAAGCTGTGTAATTGTCAGGAGCTTCGAGTCGGCTGACGGAATCGGGACAATGGATGGAACATCATCGGCTGGGATCGACGAGAGCGCATTGACGAAGGGCCAGCTGCGCAAGCTTCGCGCGCTGCGCAAGTCGGTCGGCGACGGGATCGCTGAGCGCGCTTTCGCGGAGTGGCTGGCGTCACAGCCTGCGACGGGAGCCAGGTCCGACGGCAACGCGGCGACGATCGTCGACACGCTGTGGCCGCTCGTTCAGCAGGGCACGCTGGCGATCCCGCGCGGCGGCTACCTGATCAGGCGCGGGCGCGGTCGCATCATTGTCGAGGCGGCGAAGCCGTAGAGGGACGGAATATCCGTCGGGTTCCGGACGCCTCCTGCTGCTGTCAGCTCCGCGGTGGTGCGGACCCTGCGGATGCGCGGGAGCCGGTTTTCCCTGTCTTGACCGGCTCCCGCGTGCTTGTTGGCGCCGGCCGCGATCGCCCGCGCGCACCTCTTGTCGGGGCAGCCCATGATCGGGAGCGCTCTCGCCGATGGCCCGCCGCCAGGGTGCGAGGCCTGCGCCTACCACGACGTCAGCACGGCCATGGGGGAGGCGTCGGTGACGATTTCGACGTCCTCGGGACCGAGCCTGGCGAACGCCAGGCACGCCGCCACCTCGGCAGGATTGTCGTAGGTCCCGTGATCGCGGCTGGTGCCGATCTCGATGACGGTGTACCGGGTCGCCGTCACGGGCAGCCCGCGATGCTCGGAAGAGCGCATCCGGGACCGGCGGGCGCACGCCTCGCAAGCCGAGGCGGCACCCGACCAGGTGCCGCACTTTTCACATAGGTTCCTGGCGCGGCGGCGCGCGTACCGCTTTCGGTCCCCGGCGTTCTTTCTCTCTCGCGGCGTCCGCGCGGCCTCCCTGGCCGCGCAACGGCGGCAGCGCGAAGCGCCCGCCGGCGCCGTGCCGCGGCAGCGCACGCAGCAGCCGGCGGCGCGGCGCTCTTCGTAAATCTCCCGCTCGCGGACGCGTCTCGCCTCGCCGCAACCTGCGCACACCGCAGCACCCTCGGCGGCGGGCTGGCGGCCGCACGTCGTGCAGATTCCCGCCTCGCGCCGGGCGCGATGGCGATCCTTGCCCCGGACGCGGGCGTCGCGGCGGCGGGTCTCCACGCAGCGGCCGCCGTAAAGTTTCGCGGCCGCCTTGCCCGCGGCATAGCGGGCGCGCTCGGCCCTGCGTTTCTTCTCGCCGCACTCGGCGCATAGCCGGCGTTCGGGCGCCATCGGGCGGACGCCGCATCTGGGGCACAGGCCGCGCGCGATCCGCTCGGCGGCGCGCCGGCGGTGGCGTTCGCGATCGAGCGCGCGGCCCCGGTCGGGGTCTGCATAGGACATGATCGGCGAGCCTCGCTGCAAGGGTCGGGTCGGACGGAGGGCGGCGGCCGGGGCGCCCCGTTGGGGACGCCCCGGCCCGGCCGGCCCTACCGATGCCTGCCGCTGGCGAAGAGCCCGGTCGCGAGGTCTCCATACATTTGCACGCCGCCGGCGAGCTCGACCCCGGTGGCCACGATGATCTCGTCGCGCTCGGGCCGCAGCCGCTGAACGGCGCGCAGGCTCATCACCTTCCGCGCCTCCTTGCGCGCACCCTTCGATCCCCTGGCCGGGCGCCAGGGCCGGATCTGGCCCTGGTAATCCGACTTGTACCTCTCGACGACGTAGCGCGCGTCGTCGAGACCGCGACCGAAGAAGTGGGTGAGAAAGGTCCGGGCGCTCCCTTGGATGCCGCCTGATGTCCGCATGATGCCGCCTCCCGCGGGCTGGTTGGTGGAAGCGGCGGGAGGCCTCTCTCCGCGAGCCCGACCCCGCCGCGCCCCCGTCCCGGCCAGGCTCTACCTCCCGGCGGCGCGCAGGCACGGCGGGCGGCGAAGGCGAGGGATGCGGCCGGCGGGATGCCGGCACTTCCGAACATTGATAAGGTGGAGGGATGTCCGGGCGGGGAGCTGCCGGTCGGGCGACGGCTGAGAGCCAGCCCGACCTGTTCGACGATCGTGGCCTGACAGACGCAGGCGGCGTCACCGCGGCGGCCGCCCCGGAGGCGCCTCCTGACGCCTCCAGGCTTTCTGACGCGGCGCTGATCGGGCTGCTGCCGCAGGCGACGATGTCGAACGCAGAGGCGCTGTGTTCCGAGGTGGCGTCGCGCAGGCTGGCGGCGGCAGTGCCTGCGCTGGAGAGCCTGTGGCGGCGTTTCGCCGGGTTCGGATTGCGCATCCCGCTGGTGGAGCAGCGCGCAGTTCTGGACACGCTCGCGCGGCTTGAGGACGCGCGGGCCTGCTCGGTCCTGAGGGGGATCGTGCTGTCGAAGGGCCTGCCTGCATCGCTCATGCCGGCGGCCATGCTAGCGGCGGCGGAGGCGGCGCTGTCCCTGCCCGCGGGATTCGTCGCTCCACTTCTTGCCCACGAGGACGAGGCAGTGCGGGCTGCCTCGTATGCACTGGCGCCGAGGGCCGGGGTGCCGGTTGAGCTGCTTCGCGAGGGGCTGAGCGATTCATCGGCCCCGGTGCGGCGTCTGGCGGCGATCGCCCTGGGTATCGCCGGGGACGCCGCTGCCGTGGCCCCGCTCGTGGCGGAACTCGCATGCGAGCCGTCGGAAAAGGTGATCGAGGCGCTGACGATGATCGGGGATGAGGACGCAATCGTTCATCTCGGCCGGTGTGCCGATAATCATCCTGCGCTCGCGGGGACCGTCCTCGACGCGCTTCGCGAGATGGATAGCGCGAGGGCGCAGAGGCTGGTTCGCCGCCTGGAGGCGGACGGCCCGGCTTCGGAAGCAGCGGGGCATGAGGCTCACCGCAGGCCCGGGATCGATGGCCGCTAACGCGGCAGGTTCGCGCTCGGCGTGTGGGATCCGGACTCGCCGGATGGGCGGGAATGGCGCGGGTCGGGCAGCGCGCGCACCGCCGGGCGGACGCGGTATTCCCTGCCGTCCGATCTGCCGGGCTCGTTGCGCCACCTCGATGACGCTCAGCTTGACGAGCTGCTGCGGGCGGTCGTCAAGGAAGCGCGGCGGCGGAGGTGCCCGCTCGGCGGAGAACTCGCCCCTCCGCAGGCTGCAGGATCGGAGAAGCCGGCACCGGCCGCCGGCGGCAAGGCGAAGCGGCGGCCGCTGCCGCTCGCGGCGGGTCAGGCGAGGCTCGTCCGGGCAGCGTTCGAGGCCGGGGTCAAACCCGCGGCCATCGCCCGCCAGCTCCGGATCTCGCGCGCGCAGGTGGAACAGGTGCTCGGCAAGCCGAAAGGGAAAGCACGCTGATCGTTGGCAACGATTTTGTGCTGGCTTCCGGCTTGCCTGCCGAGCGTTGTAGTAGTTACATGACTACATAGGCAATGGAGCCCGGCATGACCATCACCACCGTGACCAGCCGCGAACTCAATCAAGACGTCGCGCGCGCAAAGAAGGCGGCGAAGTCAGGACCGGTGTTCATCACCGACCGCGGAAAGCTTGCCCACGTTCTTCTCAGCATCGAGGATTACAGGCGGCTGGCAGGCCAGGGCCGCAGTCTCGTGGAGGCACTGTCGATGCCGGGTCTGGCCGATATCGACTTCGAGCCGCCGCGCGCGCGTATCGAAGCTGCTGCGCCCGATCTTTCCTGATGTTCCTGTTGGACACGAACGTGATCTCCGAGTTGCGCAAGCTCGGAGACGGCAGGGCGAATGCCCGCGTTGCGTCGTGGGTCTCCGGCCAGGACGCGGCGAGCTTCTACATCTCGGCGCTCACGCTCATGGAACTGGAGATCGGCATCCTTCGCGTTGAGCGGCGGGACACCGGACAAGGTGAGCGTCTGCGCACATGGATGGATCGGCACGTCCTGCCCGAGTTCCTGGAGCGCACATTGCCCGTCGATGCCGCCGTGGCCCTCAAATGCGCACAGTTGCATGTGCCCGATCCGCAGGCCGAACGGGACGCGTTGATCGCGGCGACGGCCATAGTTCACGGGATGACGGTGGTCACCGGGAACGTGGCCGATTTCCGGACCACGGGCGCGGAGATCTTCGATCCCTGGTCGGCAGAATGAGGGCGGACATCGTCCATCGAGGTCAAGCCGTTGCAGATTTCCTCCGAGGAGCCGTCGCGACAAGGCGCGGAGGTTCCGGCGGGGTCCGCGATAATCCGGCTCGCGGTGTTGGGCACAGCCTGCGGATTGGCTGCCGATCGGCACGGTAAGCGTCCAGTCTGGCGGGACTCAGGGGGCAGGGTTGGACGCCAACACCTCATGCCCGTGTGAACTTCCAGACCACCTTTCCGACGATGTGGGCCTCTTCGGCGCGGCACTCGTAGGCCGGATAGTCGGGATTGGCGGAGAGCAGGCTGAGCATGCCGTCTGCGGAGAGGCCGGCGACGCGCTTGACGACGAGGCCGGTGCCGTCCCAGAGCACGAACAACTCGCCCGTGACGGGGATGCGCCTAGCGGTGTCGACAACGACGCGGTCGCCGTCGCGCAACTCGGGCTCCATCGAGTTGCCGCGTACGCGGAGAATGCGGAGCGCATCGGGGTCGGCGTGGCCCTCGTGGCGGACCATGACCTCCGGCAGGCGCCAGCGTGCCCTCTCCTGAACGAACTCCTCGGCGAAGGTGCCGGGCCCGGCAGAGGCCTCGACCTCGACCTCCATGACGGTGGCGAGCGCGGGTCCGGCGGCGGAGGTCTTGCGCCGCTTGCCTTTCCAGGGCTTGGGCGCCGGCAGCTCTTCGTGGCGGAACGCGGCGGGGTCCGAGCCGAGGAGCTTTCCCAGCGCCTCGCTGTCCTGGTGCGAGAGCACCCGGGGCATGAGGCGGGAGAAGTACTGGTGAAGGTAGGCCTTGTTGCGGCCGATGGCGAGGGAGGCCTCGGCGAGGGACATTCCGTTCTTCCATAGCGCCTGGCGCAGGCTGTCTCGCGGTGGATCGGGGCTCATGTCATCTCCTTGCGCGTATGCGGGAATGCAGGCTATTTCCTAAACAACCCTATTGTCAATGGCGAATGTTCCGCCTATGTTCACCCGCATGGACACTCTCGATCACGCCATCCGTGACTTGATCCTGGCCAATCCGAAGCGCTCCGACCCCTCGGTCCGGCGCGTGGGAACGAAGGTGCACGGCGACTCCGGCTTTGCCGCGCCACTCAAGCGCCGGCGTGGGACAAGCCCGGATGCTGGGGACAAGCCGCGCGGCGCCAACGATGGGCGGTGGTCGATCCACGACCTGCGCGGTCTCGACGGCCGCATCGCCAAGGACGAGCGCGTCGTCGCCGTCGAGTCGGAGGATGATCGCCGTCGCGACCGCTGGAGAATCAGCACCGACGAAAATAAATTCTCGGCGTACTCCAGAGTAGTCAGGCGTACTCAGGAGTACTCTATGGGGCGCATGTCTATGGCAACTGACTGTAACCATTGCTCGATCCGAGTTGACAGCCCGTCTTACGCACGTTCTCTTGCGTGTATTCAGAGACCGGAAAGAGCTCTGACGGCGATGTTAATGGGGACAGGATGCGGTGAAACGAACGCGTTGTTCGTGGACCTTCTTCACGGTTTCGCAGCGCAATCTGTGTTGCAGCTGGCAAGGTCCGGGTCGGTGTCCCTTTCGCCGCACGCGCCGTGCCGGGGCCGCCTCATGCGAGCGCCGTTCTCGACCAAGGGGAGATGAACGACATGAGAACCTTCGAACTGTCCGTCTGCGCCCTCCTGCTCGCCGCGGGCGGAGGCTGGGCGATCTGGCTCACCACCGGCTACAGGCCGAACGACTTGGCCGCCGCCGCTCTCGCGCTCGCGGCCGCAGCGTCGCTCGCGGCCTACTACGCGACCGGCCGCCAGCGCTCCGGAGGCTGGATCCGCTTCGGGCTCTACAGCGCGGGCCTCTCGGTTTCCATCGCGTCGTTCTGGACCGGCATCGTACGCCCGCTTGGGGACGTCCAGTGGCGCGACGCCACCCTGGACTGGCTGCTTGGGCTGAAAGGGTTCGGGCTGGTCATGCTGGTGCTCCCGATCGCGGCCGTCCCGGTGCTGGCCCTGCTCTGGTGCGGGGCGGCTTTCCATCTGATCGGGCAGGCCGGCGGCGGCGAGCGCCGCCGGCGCGCGAAGTCCGACCTCCACGGCAGGGCCGCGCTGCTGGACCGGCGCTCCATGCGCAAGCTGGCGAAGCGCCGGGGTATCCTGCTCGGCCAGTGGGGCGAGCGAAAGAACGCGCCCCTGATCGGCTGGTCCCTCGAGGGCTCGGCCATCACCGTCGCCCCGCCTCGCGCCGGAAAGGGCGCCCTCATCGCCCTCAACCTGCTCTCGCCCGAGGGCCGCGGCTTCGACGGCTCCACCGTCACCATCGATCCGCGCGGCGAGCTCTACTGCATCGCCGCGCGCCGCCGCCGCGAGATGGGCCGGCGCACCGTGCTCATCGACCCCTTCGGCGTGGTGAGGAAGCACAGGGAGGATTTCGGGGGGTGCCGGCTGCCGGAGGTGGTCAGCTTCACCTACAACCCGCTCTCGTTCATCCGCGAGGACGAGGGCCTCGCGGTGCGCGATATCAACGTGCTGCTCGACGCCCTGCTGACGCCGCCGCGTCCGGGCGCGCTGGAGAACAGCCGGCACTTCTACGAGTCCGCCCGCGCCATCGTCGCCGGATACATGGCCTGGGTGCGCTTCCGCGAGCCGCCCGAGTTCCAGACCCTGGGCATGGTCCATCGCCTGCTCTCCATGGGTCCGGGCGAGCGGGAGGAGTTCGCCGAGCATGTCCGGCGCACGGAGCGCTTCGCCGGCGGTCTGACGCATATCGCCGTCGAGCGCCAGGCGCAGGTGGGCAAGGAGGAAGGCGGGTCCAACTTCAGCACCATCGCCAACCAGCTCTCCTTCCTCAACTACCCGGAGCTGCTCGACCACACCTCTTGCTCCGATAGGGGCTTCAATCCGCTGATGCTGGCAGACGGCGACACCGACCTGTTCGTCGTCGTGCCCGAGGAGACCGTCGAGCACGTCAAGGGCTGGCTCCGCCTCTGGGTCGCCATCCCGAACGCCGTGGCGGGCATCACGCCGCTCGAGCGCGACATGCTGATCGTCATCGACGAGATGCCGCGGCTCGGATACCTCAAGCCGGTGATGGACGGCTATACCATGGCCGCCGGCAAGGGGGTGCACTTCTGGTGCTTCGCCCAGTCGATCTCGGCGCTGGATTCGACCTGGGGCAAGGAGCACCGCAAGACGCTGCTGGACCTTGCCGAGGTCGTCCAGATCCTCGGCTTCCCGCGCACCGACGCGGAGGGCGCGGAGGAGATGTCCAAGGCCATCGGCACCGCCACCTTCGAGGGCCGGACGGAGAGCCGCTCGGGCAGTGTCTCGGACAGCCGCGTGGTTGCCGGCAACACCCAGTGGCAGGCCGGAGAATCCTTCAGCCTCGTGCGCGAGCGGCTGGTGACGCCCGACGAGCTGATGACGATGGGGCCGGACCGGCAGTACGTGATCGGGGCTGCCAGGGACATCAAGCGCGACGCGCTTCATCTCCACCACGCGCACTACTGGGAGCGGCCGGACACGCGCTTCCTGGCCGATCCCAACCCGTACGTTCTGCGCAAGGAGATGGCGGCGGCCAACGCCGCTGCGGGCGACGGAACGCGCCGGCCGACGACGATCATGGGAGGTGCGGAATGACTGCCAGGAGACCCACGATGCCGGTTGGCATCGACCTGGATCCGGACCGCGCAGAGGCGCGGCCCGTCAACGGGCAGCGGCACGAGCCGTGGAGCGAAGCCCGCGGCGGCAAGCCGGCGGGGGATGAGTCGGCAGGCGCGGGCGGCGCGCCTGCCGGCGACGGCCCGGCCCCGCCGGCGCCCGATGCCGGGGCTGACCCCGCTCCGGCGGAGAAGCGCGGTGGCGTTGCGCGGGCAGACGGCGAAAGCTGGCTCTTCGCGCGCTATGTCGCGGAAAAGATCGCCGAGTACGAAGGACGTGGAGAGGAACTGCCGCAGCCAGCGCAGGAAGACGCTGAGCAGCCAGGCGACCCGCACGGTGGGGACGCCGCTGGAACAGGAGCGGAGCCCGAGCGATCGACGGACGAGGCTCACGAGCCCCGGGACGCGGCGATGAGCGCGGCTGCGGAACTCGCGGCCGCGCTCCGCGCCTTCAAGGCCGACTTCGTGCATTGGGCCGACAATGAAAGGCGCCGGCGCAGGCGCTGGGCCGGTCTCGCGATGGCCGCGGGCTTCCCCGCCTGCGTCCTTCTCGGCCTGCTGGTCCAGGTGCAATTCGAGGTCATCCCCCTGCACGATCCGACCCGAGGCTGGGGCGAGCACATCCGGCACACCTACGGTCGCACCATCGTCGATTGCGAACTCGAGGCCATGCGGACGGACACGGTTGTCGATTGTCCGCTGACGGTGCGGCCGTGACCGCGGTGGAGAGAAAGCGGCGGGGAATGCCAACCCTGCCGCGACGAAACAGGAGGAAACCTGTGATGGGCAACGCCATGGTGCGCGAGTTGCTGCACCGCGAGGAAGTCGAGGAGCGCTTCGGCGTCTCGCGCAGCTGGATCTATTGCGAGATGCGCGCCGGACGCTTCCCGGAGCCGGTGAAGATCGGCAAGCGCAGCGTGAGATGGCGCGTGGTGGACCTCGACGAGTGGGCTGCCGGCAGGCCTGTCTCGCACGGAGACCGCAGCGACCGCTGATCGCCACCGGCGCTCGAGGCCGTGAGGCTCCGACCCGGGGCGCTCGCATGTTCAAGCTAAACCGGAGAAGCAAGGTCACCGTTTCATACGCGACGGCAGTGCCCGAATTCTGTAGCAAGCCAACCCTCAAGATCCGCCACGTTCCGAGTTCCGGTGTTGGGCTGCGTGTGGGGCTGGTGGAGCGGCTATCGAATAAGCGACACCAACACAACGAGTTGTCGGAGGTGGCGGCTCCCGCAGCGACGGTGATCATGATCGGGATCATCTTTAGGGTGATGGTGAGTTCCTAAGATACCGCATTGGGCGCAACTATCGACCCCAAGGGACGGGAGCATACGTCGGCCCCGGCCCGGCAAGGCCAGCGTCCGAAGCATATGCCGCAAGATCAGCGATATGGAAGCGGGTGGGTACGGCGGACGGTCGCCCGAGGAAATGGCGGACCGTCTGAACCGCACCATGATCGGGTGGGCCAACTACTTCAGCCTGGGGCAGGCCAGCCCCGGCCTACAGCACGATCAACCGACACGCTGGTAGGCGGCTAGATCGCCAATGGCTCTGTCGAAAGCATCAGACGCAGCGCGGGAAACACGTGCGCTTCCCGGACCAGAGGCTATACGGCGAATACGTGCTCGTCCGTCTGACGCGGCAGTCCATGGGCCTTCCGAGGGCGATGGCATGATCTCGTCTGAAAGCCGGATGCGGGAAAACCGCACGTCCGGTTTGATGAGCGGTGGACTGGAAACACGGTCACGGGAGTCGGACTGCGGCCCGGCGCGAAAGCACCGGAACAGCCACCAGCCCCTAACGCTGGCGCGTCAGCCCCCGACCCTACCTTGCGATTCCGTCAGCGACCGCGATCGCGCGCCCGCGGCTGGCACCGGTAATCTTCACTTTGATTGACGCGCGAGCGTCCTCCACGTACATGTTCTACGGACGGTCGCGGCTATCTGGAACGACAAGGCGTGAGCGAATATCAGTACTACGAGTTCCAGGCGATAGACCGCCCGCTCAGCGAGGCTGACATGGAGGCGTTGCGGACGCTTTCGACGCGGGCACGGATCACGGCCACGAGCTTCACCAATCACTATGAGTGGGGAGACTTCAAGGGCAATCCGAGGTTGCTCATGGAACTCTGGTTCGATGTGCATCTCTATCTGGCGAACTGGGGAACGCGCCGACTGATGATCCGGCTGCCCAAACGGCTCGTCGATCAATCCCGCCTTGAGTCCTTCCTGTACGGCTGCGATCTCGGCGAAATCATCGAGTTGGACGAGCACCTGATCCTCGACGTATGCGACGATGGTGAGGAGGCAGATTACGACGGCTGGGACGATGGCTCCGGCTGGCTTGGCGCTCTTGCACCGCTTCGGTCCGATCTGCTCTCCGGCGATTGGCGCCTGCCGTATCTCCTCTGGTTGGCGGCGGTAGACGGCGGTGGGCTGCGAGATGACGCGTTGGAGCCGCTCGCGGGCATCGGTCCGCTGACCGGTGGCCTGGAGGCCTTCGCCAGATTCTTCCGAATGGACCTCGATCTTGTCCGAGCGGCCGCCGAAACGACCGAGCATGCCGAGCTTGGCGAACTCTCGTCCGAAGTCACCCTTGCCGCGCTCGGTTCCATCCCGGATGACGAAAGGACGGAGTTGCTTCGCCGATTCTTCGAGGGCGACCCGCTTGCGACAGCGGAGTTGCGTAGAAGGGTGCGGGAGGCAGTATCGCCTGCGACGGGAGCCGCGCGAAATGAATTTCGGACGGTATCCGATCTGCGCTCGCGTGCAGCCGCCATTCGCGAAGAACGACAGGCCGCAGAGGCGGAGGAGCGCGAGGCCGAGCGCCGGCGGCAGGAACGGGAAGCGCAAGACGCGCGCCGCGCGCGTCTCGACGCACTTCGACATCGAGGCGAGGCCGTGTGGCGCGAGGTCGAGAGTGAAGTCGGCAAGCGCAACGCCAAGAGCTACGACCGGGCGACGGAGTTGCTCCTCGACTTGAAGGCGCTGGCGGAGGAGAACGGAACGGTGGCGGGCTTCTTCAACCGACTGGACGCCATCCGGCTGAGGCACGAACGAAAGAGGCAATTCATCGAACGCTTGGCGGCGCATTCTGCTCTTCATCGCGAGTGATGGCGGCACAGCGGCGCGAGCTGGCGACGTGATGTGATGCAGCTTCGACCAGCGCAATCTGTTTTGGTCGGACCGCTTATGCACTTGCTTCCGGCTTGACCAATATGTTGATAAGAACTCGTCGAGGTTGGCCTGAGGCCGCAACATGTGGCGACAAACTCCCGCAACCGGAGCTATGTGCATAAGCGGTTTGGTTGGTTACGCCCGGCAGAATGTGTGGGGCTGCCAAGAAGGCGGGCATTGAGACGCGCTCGGCAGCGGCGATGAACCGGGCCAGTTCCGTATCGTTCCGCCACGGTCCGCGGCGGATGGGGAGGTTTTCGCCACCTGCTTCACCGAGGATCTCGGCGGAACATGAAAGTCAGGACTGGACTGAAATCTTTTCGCGGTGCTTATTTGGTGAATATTTTCCTGTTTCGCGTTCCCGCGAACCGGGAAACCGCCTTCCAACTCATTGATCAAACACGTATATCTCCACTCTCTCTTTCAGGGATTCCTTGGTGAGAAATGCGGGCTAGTGCATTCGAGGCCGAACTGCGTGTCGCGGCAGGCCGCTCCTCGATTGCCAGTCGGTGGACCGCCTTCAGCGCTTGCATTGCCCAGTTAGAAGGCGCCCACCAGCGTCGCAATCGCGACAAATTGATGCGGATTCGCAGTAGTCGTGATGGTCCGCGCCGCGATAGCTTGAGTTGCAGGGTGGACGCGGCCCCCGGCACACGTGGAGAACACGACCATGACAGACCATTGGTGGGAAAGCAGCACGGGCGTGAGCACCACTCTCGCGAACGTGGTGCGACCCATCGAGGAGTGGGCAAGCGGACTGCCAAACGAGGCCTACGTCTCGGACGAATTTGCCGAGTGGGAGCAGGACGTTCTGCTTGCCCGAACCTGGGCCTGCATCGGCACCGGCAGGCGCGTGCCCGACGCCGGCGATGCCATGCCGCTTGAGTTCGCCGGCCTGCCCCTCTTCATGGTACGCGGGCGCGACGAAGAGGTTCGCGTCTTCCACAACGTGTGTAGTCACCGGGGCATGATGCTGCTGGAGGATCCCGCGCGGAGGCGCAGCACGATCCGCTGTCCCTACCATTCCTGGACCTACGATCTGGACGGCTCGCTTTGCTCTACGCCCATGATTGGCGGCACCGACAAGAACACCTGCGAGGGCTTCGAGTGGGCCAAGCACGGGCTCAAGCCGGTGCGGACGGCCACCTGGTTCGACGCCATTTTCGTCAACCTGAGTGGCGATGCGCCGCCGTTCGAGAGCTTCATCGCGCCGGTGGCCGAGCGCTGGAAAGACTTCGACGACGCCGATCTGCACTACAAGGAGAGTGACTCCTCCTTCACCCTGGACGTCGCGTGCAACTGGAAGCTCGCGGTGGAGAACTTTTGCGAGGCCTACCACCTGCCGTGGATCCACCCGAGCCTCAACAGCTATTCGCGGCTCGAAGATCACTACCAGATCGCAGAGGAGGATGACGGCTACGCCGGGCAGGGCAGCACCGCCTACCGGCCGCAGCTCGTGGAAAACGGAAACGGCTTGCCGACCATGCCGGGCCTGCTGGAGCGCTGGCACGGGACGGCCGAATACGTCGCGCTGTTTCCGACTGCGGTGTTCGGCGTCCACGCCGATCACTGCTTCGTCGGCACGCTGATGCCGGCGGGCACCGGGCGCACCATCGAACATGTCGACCTCTATTACTTTGCCGACGAGGCCATGGGCGAGGGCTGCGCCGAGCTGCGAGCGGCCAACAAGGACCTGTGGCGCGGCATTTTCCTGGAAGACCGCTTTGTCGTGGAAGGCATGCAGCGCGGCCGCGCCTCACCGGCCTACAAGGGCGGCGTGCTCTCCCCCGCCCTGGAGCGCACCACCCACTGCTTCTATCGCTGGGTGGCACGGAAGATGACGGAGGCGGCGGAAGCCAACGGCGCTGCCTGAGCGGCAGTGGTCTCAGTCAGATTTCGCAAGCGTCGCCGTTGCAGCCCTGCTTCTCGCGCCCAAAGAGGAGGCGGAGTGGCGGCAGGTAGAGCGCGAGCCCATACAGAAATAGTAGGGGAACCTGCAGGCACACTTGGCGCGTGGCGTAGACGCCCGTGAAGACCTTGCTGCGCTGCTTGTCCACCACGACGATCTCGCCAACGGGGACTTCGCCCAGGGGTGAATCATCAGTCCGCAGCTCGATCCGGCCCAGCCAGTCCATGCGCGCCGTAACCCAAGTTGGCACTTTTTCCGGTTGCTCAATGCCGGTCTGCCCATATTTTGCGGACCGAAGTACCACATATTGGGGTAGCTCCGAGATGATGCCACTATATGTGTAATTGAGGCGCTGGAAGCGCGTTGTAGTGCCAGGAGTTGTTAGGTATTGACGATTTTCCCTTGACCCCAGACCCCAAGCCGACAAATCTTGGCCCCTCGCAACAATCTCGCGACGGGCGACATGTTCATCAGGGCAACCAAGACCCACACCACCGACGGCAAGCCCGTCCGAAGCCATCGCCTCGTGCTCTCCCAGCGCATCGGCGACAAGGTCAGGCAGCGCACGCTCCTCAACCTCGGCACCGACTATCCGGTGCCGAAGGAGAAATGGCGCGAAGTGGCCGAACTCGCCGAGGCGCTGCTGCACGGCCGCCCGCCGCTGCTCCAAGCCGTCCCGGACGTGCAGGCCGCAGCCGAGGACATCGTCGCCAAGCTCAGGGCCAGGGGGTTCCGTGCCGAGGCGATGCAGGAAGAGGCGCGCAAGCCCGAGATCGCCACCGTCGACCTCGATACCCTGGAGCATGAGAACCCGCGCACCGTCGGCTGCGAGCGCCTGTGCCTCAAGGCCCTCGACGACCTTGGCTTCGCCGAAATCCTCCACGGCCTCGACATCAAGGGCCGCGACGGACGCATCGCCAGCGCGCTGATCGTCGCCAGGATGGTCCATCCCGCCAGCGAGCGTGATACCAGCCGCTGGCTCCGCCACGACAGCGCGGCCGCCGAGCTCCTGGGCCTGGAGGGCGACCGCAAGGCGCTGCGGCGCAAGACGCTCTACCGCATCGGCGACCTGCTCTGGCGCCACCGGGCCGCCATCCAGAGGGAACTGTTCAACCGTGAGCGCGCGCTGCTCGACCTGCCCGAGACGATCGCCTTCTACGATCTCACCAACGTCCACTACCACGGCCACACCGACGGCGAGCTTCCCAGGTTCGGGCGCTCCAAGCAGAAGCGCGACGACTGTCCCCTCATCACGCTGGCGCTGGCGCTCGACGGTGCGGGCTTCCCGCGCAGTTGCGAGATCCTGCCCGGCAACGTGAGCGAGCCGGGCACGCTGCACGAGGCGCTGGCCCGGCTCGAGGCGGTATGCGGCGGCACGGCGGCGAAGCCCACGGTGGTCATGGACGCGGGCATCGCCACCGAGGAGAACATCGTCTGGCTGGGCGAGCAGGGCTACGACTGGATCGCGGTCAGCCGCGGTGCCAGGCCTGCGCCGCCCGAGGGCGGACCCGAGGCCCTGCTGATCACCAGCGCGCGCCACGAGGTGCGGGCCTGGCGGCTTGCCAGCGAGGACGGCGAGGCGCGGCTCTACGTCGTCAGCGAGGGCAAGAAGAAGGCCGAGAACGCGATCATCGGCCTGAGGCGGAACCGCTTCGAGGCGGCGCTGCAAAGGCTCCACGGCGGCCTTGCGGTCAAGGGCCGCCTCAAGCGCTACGACAAGGTGCTGGAGAGCATAGGCCGCCTCAAGCAGCGCTTCTCCGCCGTCGCCAGGCACTACGAGATCACGGTCGAGAAGGCGGACACCGGCCCCAATGCCACCGCCGTGCGCTTCAAGCGCAGGCCGCGATACGACGAGGCCGATGAGGGCGCGGGCGCCTATGTGCTGCGCACCAGCCACGTCGACTGGGATATCGAGACGGTCCTGCGGACGTACTGGCGGATCACGGATATCGAGGCGACATTCCGAAGCCTGAAATCCGAACTCGGCCTTCGCCCGATCTGGCACCAGCTCGACCGGCGCATCGCGGCCCACCTGCTGATCGCCGTGCTGGCCTACCACGCCGTGCATCTGATCCGTTCCCGGCTGGCCGCGCGGGACATCCACAAGTGCTGGGCATCGATCCGCGAGAGCATGCGGACCTGGGTGCGGATCACCACGCGCCTGCGCCAGACCGACGGCACCTTGATCGTCAATCGACAGGACACGCGCCCGGCCGCTGAGGTTGCCGCAATCTCCTCGGCGGCGGGCGTGGAACCCGCCATCTACCGCACGAGGACCCGCCTGCCGAACTGACAGAATCCAACAAAATGTAGTGCCATGTTGGAACCGGCCGAGAGAAATATCGCGTTACATCAACACGATAAAGGACATGGGTAGGACAAAAGTGCCAACTTGGGGTAAGCGCCGCCTGCCGCACGCAGTCGGGGCAGCGCGGGTTGTAGAAGAGAGCGACGGTCATCGGCTCGCCGGTGCCTGGCTGCGTGCGCGAGGGTAGGACTACGCTTCCGCCCTCGCGGGGGTCGTCCGGCCGTAGAAGCCCAGGCGCTCAGTATCGCTGAACGTGACGTGCGGCGTCTCGTAGTACGAGAACACCGCGATGATCCTGGCGCGGTCGCCTTCGACCGGCGTCACCCTGTGCGCCGTGTTCTTGCCCTTGAAGACGTTGAGCGTGCCCGGTGTGAGCGGCAGCGTCCGCACCCGTTCGTCGTCGCCGGCGAGCAAGCGGCCGACGCCGTCGTAGTTCGGGTCGGTATCGCTCCGCAGCCCGCTGCGGTACTGAAAATCTCCGCCTCCGAGCGGCGCCTGCAGGAGCACGGTGATGGTGAACTCCGCCCGGTCGAAGTGCCAATTGAGCCGCTCCCCTTCCCGGTAGGCCATGACGTTGAGCCGGCCGAGAGGGTCGGCCATCGGGTATAGCTGCGGCTTGTCCATCGCCGCCGCCAGAAAATCAATGAGCGGCTGCCACTCGTAGACACGCTCGATGGCGCTGGCCGGGATTTGGTCGCCGCAAATCGTGCGGTTGACGGTGGTGAAGCGGCGGAGCGCCGGGTAGCCGGCTTCCAGCCCCTCGATCTCGTCGTCGAAGTAGATGTTGTGATCGCGGGCGTGGGTGAAGGCGGCGGTGTCGAACAGGTGCGCCACCTCCGTGACACACGTCCGAAGCGCCTCCCGTCGGATGAGCCCCGGCAGGCTGAACATGCCTGTGTCCCGCAGCTCATCGCGGCAACGGGCGACCAGCGCCCGTCCCGGCACACCATTCAGCGCGTCCATGGGCCAGCGATCAAGGTCGAGAACATGCTTCATGGATACACGAGCTTGCGCGATTTCGCTCGCCCCCTCCCCTGCTACAGCCAGTCCTCCTCCAACGGATACGACGAGAGCTGCTCGTGGCCGTTTGCGGTGATCAGCACCTGCTCTTCGAGTTTGACCGCCTCACGGCCGCCGGCGGGAGCGGCGAGGCCTTCAACGCAAATCACCATCCCCTCCTCCAGCACGCCGTCGTCTCCGGGCTCATAGTCTTGCGGGTAGAGGATAGCTGGGTATTCGTCGCAGAGCCCTACCCCGTGCATCGACACCGAATAGCGGCCCTCGACGAACTCGTCGCTGAAGGGGCGCGAGAACTCGGTGAGTTCACGGAATGTCGCGCCCGGCTTCAACAACGCCTTGTTCTCCTGCACCTGCGCGTAGGCCTCGGCGTAGATGCGCCGCTGCTCATCGCTCGGGCGCGCGTCGCACACCCAGGTGCGCGAGATGTCGCAGCAATAGCCGTAGGGTCCCACAAGGTCCGTGTCGAAGGCCACGATGTCGCCGCGCTCGATGACGCGCATCGAGGATTCTCGGAACCATGGGTTCGTGCGTGGCCCGGATGCGAGCAGTCGACACTCGATCCACTCGCCGCCGCCGGCGATGTTGCCGCGATGGAGCTCGGCCCAGAGCGCGTTCTCGGTGATGCCGGGCGTGAGCGCCTCGCGCATCTGCGCGATGGCCTGCTCGCACACCGCAATCGAGTGGCGCATCAGGGTGATCTCGCCGGCTGACTTGATCGACCGGGCGTTCTCCATCACCTCGAAGCCGTCGACGATCTCGTAGCCGAGGCGCTGCATTTCGATCATGCCCACCGGTCCGACCCGGTCGATGGCGATGCGCCGGTTACCGCCCGCGTGCTCACGGATCACCGAGTCCAGCTCAGCCGCCCAGGCCCGCGCGTTGTCCGCCTGTCGTCCGCCGGCGATGAAATAGAGCACATAGGTCGCGCCGCGGACCTCGTCGATGGTGGGGAGCCCGGCGGTGAGCAGGTCGCTGCCGCCGCCGAACTCGAACAGCCGAACCGGCCCTTCCGCCGGCACGTAGAGGTAGCGCGCCTCGTTGTGGGCGCACCACACCTGCATGTTTGACGCATCGGCGGCGTAGCGGATGTTCAGCGGGTCGTAGAGGATGATGCCGGCGAGATCGCGGGCGGCCAGCGCCTCGCGCACGCGCCCGAGCCGGTAGTGGCGCATCTCGTCGAGATCGCAGGGCGAATTGCTGTGCTCCATCGCACCATGCTGGCGCAGTGTGTTGGCGGTGCCGCCGGATGCCTGTGTCATATAGCGCCTCCGTTCCGAGAGAGCCGACGCCCCCGATCGCCGATCGACGCAGTCACAACTTGGCCGCTTCTATCCATAGACGTTTCCTTCCCACTGATTTCAACCACGCCTCGAACTGAGAACGGTATCCTTGCCAGGGTTCCGACAGGACGGGCCGACGCCTCCTCGCAGCGCGTTACATCCTCCATGCAGATCGCATCGCTGACACATGTCACGCCGTTGAGCTCAGGCGCGAGAACACGCACTCGATGCAAGATTGATCCCATTTCTCCCGTCTAGCAATGCGTTGTTAGCCACTTTTTCGATTTACGAAATAAGCGGCTGTATGTGCTGCTCGAAATGATCGATGACGGGTTTTTATCTGTGATATTCTCCGATAATAAGACATGGGCCTTGATCCCCTGAAGCCAATGCAATATCTCTCGCCTGTCGCGGGAATCGGAAGCGACCTCGTCAGCAAAAATCCACCAAACCGGAATTAATCCCGGAGGCTGATTACCAATCCGCCTAGTCGAGTTTAGAATTCCAGGCATCACGAATTTGCAAGCCCGCTCGTGGGCGTTTCCCTTTACCCATTGTTGTTTGATTTCGATAAACACGGACCTGTTGATGTCTCGATGTCGAAACGCGCAATCGGGAGCGATACCGTGCCGACTGTGTTCGTCTCCGTAAATTGCTCTGGGTTCTTTCGGGTTCTCTACGCTTGCGATTGGCAAATCGATAAAGTAGTGAAGCATGATCAAGTCGAATACTTTCCCTAGTTTTCCTCCTCTCTCAGCAGCAACGGCCTGCCAACTCTCCCGACACTCCAGGTGTTTCCGCGCCATGCGCTTCGAATCCCCATTTCGTCCAACGATCATCGGTGAGGCACTGCTCATCCTTCTCGCGCGCGAACAGTTCGATCTTGCGGAGAAGCGGAAACATCTCTTCGATGCGCAGCCGCACTTCATCGGGTTTTTGCGAGTGAGCCTCCCGCTTGGCGGTGACGAGCTGGCGCACGTTTCTGGCGCCGCGCGGGGACGGGATCTTTCCTTTCTTGAACACGAGGCATAACTCGCATTGGCTCATGGTATAAAAGCCGGGATTTACCCTTACCTTATCCCACACGAAGGCCACGGTTGCCCACGCAAAGCCCCACGCCTTTCCCAGGTCAATGGCCTGGTCCAGATGCGGATTGGTTGCCCACATGAACAGGAGACTGTCTTGTGCTGAAATGCTCGACACGTTCAACGTCTTGAGGTCATCCAGGGTCACGGTCGGATAGTGCCTGACCGCGCCTCCCGTATCCTGGCTACCCTCGCCGGCGTGCTGCAGCTGCCCTTTGTAGTCCCAGGGCGGATCGGCATAGAGAATGTCGAATTCTCCAGACGGAAGCGGCGGAAACAACATCCCCATCGTCACAGCTCGCGGCCGAGCAACCTCTCGTCGAAGGGAAACGTGCTCATCAGTTCGAAACCTGTTTCGGTGACCAGAACCTGTTGCTCCAATTTTACCCCTTCGCTCCCTTCCTCGTGACCGATGAAGCTTTCCACGCAGAGCGTCATGTTGGGTTCAATGACACCGTCGTAGTCCCGCCCCCCATCGTAGTCGGCCTCGTACACGACATAGGGGTATTCGCCGGTCGCCCCGATGCCGTGAACCATCAGGTAATAGCGCCTGGCGTAGTACGGTGCGGGAATTTTCCAGGCCGACTCCGTGATTTCCCGGAACGTCCGTCCCGGTGCGATCAGCGCCATGTTGTGCTGGATCTGCTCATGGGCGAGGCGATAGAGCGTTCGCTGTTCCGGGGTCGGCCGGCCGTCGCCGCAGAGGAAGGTGCGTGAAAAATCGGCGTAATAGCCGTGCGGTCCCACGACATCTGTATCGTGCGCTACCAGGTCACCGGCGCGGATCACGCGGTCGTCGGTCTCTTGAAACCAGGGGTTGGTTTTCTCGCCCGAGCTGAGCAGCCGGGTCTCCACGTAGTCGCCATCATTGGCAATCACATGGCGGTGGAACTCTGCCCACAGCGCGTTCTCGGTGATTCCCGGCCGGATCGAGACTTCGAGAGTCTTTTCCGCCGCCATGACGCACGCCATGGAGCGCTTCGAGCAGACGATTTCCTCCGGCGTCTTGATCGCACGCGCTCTCTCTGTCGGGGCCTGCGCATCGAGGATCGTGAACCCCCGATCCGCCAGATAGCCGACGGCCCGTGCATCGATGCGTTCCAAGCCGATCCGTGTCTCGCCCGGACAGTACTGGCGCATCAGCGCGGCAATCTCCTCGGCCCAGAGCCTTGCCGTCTCATCCAGCAGGGGCCCGCGCGCCACGTATGAGACCGTCGTCGAAACGCGGATCTCGTCGATCGCCGGGTTATCACGTTCCATGTGCTCGCAACCCGCGAACTCGAACAACACGACCGGGCCTTCCATGGGCACGAACACGTAGCGCGCCGGATTGCGCAGAAGGAACGGCATCATGTTCCGGGCGCCGGTGGCGTAGCGCACGTTGTGCGGATCGGTCAGCACGAGCGCAGCGAATTCCATCCGCGCCATCTCCGCGCGGAGCCGCTTGAGCCGTCCCAGCCGAAGCGCCGTCTCGTCCGGCGCCTGCGGCACGTTGTTCGTGGGATTACTGTGCAGCGTGGAGCTCGTCGCGGTCGGGAATGGAAATCACCGGCTCAACGTCGCGCAGCTCTTCGAGCGGAATGTGGCAGGCGATGACGTGGCGGTCGGCGTTGGTCTGAAGCGGCGGCGCCTCATTATCGCAAATCTCGCCGAGCTTGCGCGGGCAGCGGGTCGAGAAGGGACACCCCTTGGGCGGATCGAGCGGACTCGGCAGGCTGCCTTCCAGCACGATGCGGCGCCTCTCCACCTCGGGGTCGGCGATCGGCACCGCAGAGAGCAGCACCTCGGTGTAGGGATGGTAGGGGGGCGCGAAAATTTGCTCCGTTGAGCCGCGCTCCATGATCTGGCCGAGATACATCACCACCACGCGGTCGGAAAGGTAGCGCACCGCCGAGAGGTCGTGACTGATGAAGAGCAGCGTGGTGCGGTGCTCGCGCTGAATGTCCATCAGCAGCTCGGTCACCGCCGCGGCCACCGAGACGTCGAGCGCCGAGATCGGCTCGTCAGCGATCACCGTCTTCGGGTTGCCGGCAAAGGCGCGGGCGATACCCACTCGCTGCTTCTGACCGCCGGAGAGTTGGCGCGGCTTGCGTGTCATGAAGGCGCGCGGCAGCTTCACCGTGTCGAGCAGCTCGTACACCAGCTCCCTCCGCTTGGCCGAATCGCGCTCGATGCCGAAGCGCTTGATCACCCGGCCGATCTGATAGCCTACGGAGTGAGACGGGTTGAGCGTGTCGTTCGGGTTCTGGAACACCATCTGCAGGGAGGAGAGTTGCGCTGCCGTGCGCTTGTTGACCGGAATGCTGCCAAGGTCGGTTCCATCCAGCGTCACCTCGCCGTCGGTCGCAGTCTCCAGCCCCATCAACACCTTGGCGAAGGTGGACTTGCCGCAGCCTGATTCACCCACGATGGCGACCGTCTCGCCCTCGCCCGCACGGAAGCTGATGCTCTCGTTCGCCTTGACTTCGCGCACGGCACCGCCGGAGACGAGCGCCGCCAACGAGCGGTCGCGCACCTTGTAATACTTGCGCATGTCGGCGACCTCGAGGACTGTCTCGCCGACCTTGATCGGCTCACGGACGTCATCGACACGCACCGCCTCGGTGACGTCGATCCCCTCCCAGCGCCTACATCGCACCCGATGCGCCGGGTCGTCGTCGGTGTGCACCTCATCCATCGGGATCAGGCCCTTGTCACACCGCCCCTGCTCGAAGAACCCGCAACGCGGCCCAAAATTGCAGCCCTCGGGCCGCTCATGCGGGAGCGGAAGCTGGCCCTTGATCGAGACCAGCGGGCGCGCGTTCTTGTCTGCGTGCGGCAACGGAATGCAACCGAAGAGGCCCTGCGTGTAGGGGTGCTTGGGCCAGGAGAATATCGAATCGATCGTCCCCTCCTCCACCACCTCGCCCGAGTACATCACGCAGATGCGGTCGCAGACCTCCAGCATCAGGCCGAGATTGTGGGAGATGTAGAGCAGCGAGGAGCCGGTCTCGCGGCTGAGCTCAGCGATCAACTCGACGATGCCCGCCTCCACCGTCACGTCGAGTGCCGTCGTCGGCTCGTCCAGCAACAGCAGTGCGGGCCGTGAGAGCAGCGCCATGGCAATCACCACGCGCTGCTGCTGGCCGCCGGAGACCTGGTGCGGGTAGGAGATCATCAGCCGCTTCGGGTCCGGAATATGCACCGCCGACAGCATGTCGTGGGCGCGCTCGAAGGCCTCGTTCCGGCTCACGCCCTCGTGGATTATCGGCACTTCCGTGAGCTGCTGGCCGATGGTCAGGCTCGGATTGAGCGAGGCCATCGGCTCCTGGTAGATCATGGCGATGTCCTTGCCGCGCACCCGGCGGATTTCCTCCTCGGACATCTCGGCCATGTCGCGGCCCTTGAATTTGATGGTACCGCCGACGATGTCGCCGTTGTGCCCCATGTAGCGCATGATGCCGTTGGCAACCGTCGACTTGCCGCAGCCGGATTCGCCGACGAGGCCGACCGATTCGCCCCTGGCCACGGTGAGGTCGAAGTCGTAGACGGCGGGAACCTCGCCGGCCCGCGTGTAGTAGCTGAGGCAGAGGCCGGTGATCTCGAGGACTGGCGGCTCGGAAGCGTGATCCGACATTCTGCCTCTCCTAGTCCCTGAGCGACACTTCGCGCAGGCCGTCCGCCAGCAGGTTGAAACCGAGCACCAGCAGGGAGACGGCGCAGGCCGGCAAGATCGCCATGTGCGGGAAGCCGCCGGAGACGAAGGCGCGGGTCTCGGTAATCATGCCGCCCCAGTCGGGGTCCGGCGGCGGCAGGCCGAGGCCGAGGAATCCGAGCGCGCCGATGGTGATCGTGGTGTAGCCCATGCGCAGACAGAAATCGACGATCAGCGGCCCGCGCGCGTTGGGCAGGATCTCCATCAGCATGATGTACCAGGGGCCTTCGCCCCGGGTCTGGGCTGCAGCGATGTAATCACGCGTCGCGATGTCCATGGTCACGCCGCGCACGATACGCATGATGCCGGGCGAGGACGCAAAGACGACGGCGAAGATGATGTTGATCCCGGACGCGCCGACCTTCGCGATGATCAGCACGTAGAGCACCATGATGGGGAAGGAGAGGATGACGTTGGCAACAAACGAAAGAATTTCGTCGAGATAGCCCCGGAAGTACCCCGCGGCGAGGCCCATGAGGATGCCCACGACGTAGGCCGCGACCGTAGCCGCCGTGGCGTAGAAGAGCACCCGCTGACCGCCGAAGATGATCCTCGACAGGATGTCGCGCCCAAGATGGTCGGTGCCGAGTAGGAAGATGCCCCCTTCCGGCGCCTCCGCACCGGGGTAGGCGAAAGGCACCATCGTCGCATTGGGATCGAAGGGCGCGATGAATTCCGCGAATATCGCCAGAATCACAAAACCGAGGACGATTCCGCCCCCGATCATGCCGACCGGGCTCTCCCTTAGCAGAAAGACAGGCCTGAGCGACGCCGCGAAGCTCGCGCCGCGCCTGGCGAGCGGCGTGCTGACGTCGTTCGTGCGAGGCACGTCGCTCACTTAAACCTGATCCTCGGATTCAGATAGGTGTAGCCAAGATCGCCTACGGTCTGGGTGAAGACCGCGACGAAGACCGCCGCGACGCCGCAGGCCTCGATGACGAAGATGTCGCGCCGGAGCGCCGCCTCCAGAAGCAGCGCGCCGAACCCCTTGTAGCCGAAGGCAAACTCGGTCACGACCACGCCGGACAGCAGCCAGTTGATCTGCAGCATGATCACGGTGAAGGGCGCGATCAGCGCGTTTCTCAAGGCGTGCTTGAGGATGATGTGCCGGTAGGGCAGGCCCTTGAGCACCGCCGTTCGTATGTAAGGCGTGGTCATCACCTCGGCCATCGACGCGCGCGTCATCCGCGCGATGTAGCCGAAGCCATATAGCGTCAGTACAAGTACAGGCAGGATCATCTGGACCGGATCGAACCCGGACGTCATCGACGAGGTGCCGGGCAACCAGCCGAGCCAGAAGACGAAGATACCGACCAGGAAGACGGCGCTCGCGTATTCGGGAATCGAGGTGGTGATGATCGAGAAGACCGAGATCGCCCGGTCCTGCAGGGAGCCTTCCTTCATCCCCGCCAGCACGCCGAGGGTGAGTGCGATCAGCACCATGATGACGAAGGTGACGCCCGCCAAGATGCCGGTGTTGCCCAGGCGGTCCCAGAAGATCTCGCTGACCGGCCTCTTGTAGATGACCGAGTCTCCGAGATCGCCGGAGAATATTCGGCCGATCCATTCGAAATAACGGACGATGACGGAACGGTCGTAGCCGTTCTCGATGACCCAGGCGTCGAGCTGCTGGTCTTGCGCGTAGGGACCGAGAATACTGCGGGCGATCAGTCTCGGGTCGCCCTCGTTGATGAGGAAGAGCAGCAGCGCAACGACCAGCATGATGAGGATCATCATGCCGATGCGACGGATGATCAGCTGGACCATGCCGAACGCCGGTGTCTAGCCCGGCTTTCTCACCAATGTCATGGTCTGCGCGGTGCTTTCAGGCCGACAGAGCAGGAAAGCCGTGCAGCGCGATGTGGGGCATCGGGCAAACGGCTTGACGCACTCTGTCGGCCTGAAAGCACCGCCCTTCGGGTCGCGCCCCGGCGCTCGCCCGCGGCGTCGCGAACCTCAACCGTATTCCCTGATACGCTTTTCGGCCCGCTCCTGGCGGATCGAACGTCTGGGCGCGACGCAGGCTGTGACATTGGTGAGAAATCCAGGCTAGTAAACGCCCCGCACCGAGGGCACCCGCCTAAGCGGAAAACGCGGCGCGGGAGACTTGCACCTCCCGCGCCGCTTTCTGCTCAACCGTCCAGCCACACGTTGTGGAACTGGTGGTAAAGCGTCGGGTGGGTCTGGTGGCCCTTCACCCGCTTGTTCGCCGCCTTGTAGACCGAGCGCCAGAACGGCTGCGGGATGATCGCGTCGTCCTGCAGGAGCTTCTGGCAAACCTCCATCTTCTTCCTGCGCTCGTTGACGTCGAGAGTACCCTCGGCATCGTCGAGCGCCGCATCGAAGGCCGGGTTGTCGTAGGCGACTTCGTTCCACGGCACGCCTTTCCGGTAGGCAAGGCCGAGCACCATGGTGCCAAGTGGGCGATGCGTCCACGCGGTGTAGCCCCATGGCGCCTTGTCCCAGACCTCCCAGTACTGGTTGGCCGGCATCTTGTTGATCTCAATGTTGATGCCCGCCGGCGCCGCCTGGTTCTTGAAGATCGCGCAGGCGTCGGTCATCCACGGGCCCTCAGTGTCGCCGTTGGCGATCTCGAGCGTGATCCCGTCGGCATAGCCGGCCTCGGCCAAAAGCGCCTTCGCCTTCTCGACGTCCCGTGTTAGCGGCGGCAGCGCCGCATACTCTGGATGGATCGGGCAGACGTGGTGGTTCTCGGCGATCTGACCACGACCCTGGAACGCCTTGTCCAGGATCTCCTGGTGATCCATGCACGCCGCGACCGCCTGGCGAAGCTTGAGATTGTCGAAGGGCGCCTCCGTGATCCGGAACCTCATGACCGCGGTCTGCGCGGTCGTGACCGGGTGAATGTCCACGAACGGCAGAGCCTGCGCCGCATCGATAAGGTTGTTCGGCAGGCGGAAGACCATGTCCACCTGCTGCGATGCGAGCGCCGCGATCCAGGCGTTGGTGTCCTCGCCGTGGTCGAAATAGTGGATTTCGTCGAGGTAGAAGTCCCCGGCCCACCAGTCCCGTGCCCGCTTGAGGATGGCGACCTCGCCCAGCGCGTACTCGGCAAGCTCGAACGGTCCGGTGCCGATCGGGTTGGCCGAGAGATCGGCCTCGTAGTCCACACCGAAGCCCCGATGCACAATGGCGGTCGGGTAGTTGTAGAAGTTCTCCGGCATGGCCAGAGCGGGCTGCTTCAGGTTGAACTGGATCGTGTGGTCGTCGATCACCTCGACCGCGCCAGGGATGCCGCGCGGTTGGCCGTCCTCGCCCTCCTCGACCATGGCGCCGAAGAGCCCGAGGTTCGAAGAGCCGACCGCCGGGTCGAGCCAGCGGTTGACCGTATGAGCAACGTCGGCGGAGGTGAAGGCGTCGCCGTTCGACCAGGTGATGCCCTGGTTCAGGTGGAACACCCAGGTCGCCAGGTCGTCGGAGGCCTCCCAACTCTTGGCGAGATAGGGGACCGTGACGTTGTCCGACCCGGTACGAGTCAAATACTCGACCATGAAGCGCGAGACGTTCGACCTCTCTGTCCAGGGGAAGGTCGCCGGATCGGTCATCTCCTGCACACGCATGGAGACCCTGAGCGTGCCGCCCGCCTTTGGCATTTCGTCGGCCATCGCAGAGCCGATCACGTCACCGCGGCCGGTGAGCTGGTCGGCCATGGCGTAGACGGTGCCGGTCGCCATGCCGAGCAGGGCCGCCTGGCGCAGGAAGTCGCGCCGGTTGATCTTGCCCGTTCGAAGCTGGTCGCAAAGCTCGGGCATATAGGAATGCGTCTTGGCGCCCAATGCGCGCTCCGACGGCAGCGTATAGCGCCGTGGATCACGGCTTAGCACTTTTCTGTCTTTCATCCGCTTTTCCTCCGAGTGTTGCTCTGTGCCGGCACCGCTGCACCGCTCTTGGAAAGAGATACGCGGCCCCATTCTCCCCGCCCCAAACGAACTGGCCGACCAAACCTAGCCCATTGCTGATGCCCTGTCGCCCCTTGCCCCATTTGGGGGAGAGCGTGTCGCCGTGCCGGCTCCCGGTAGTTGGCGATTGCTGATATCCAAGAATGCATATCAGCTTCGCATTCTCCCGCCGTTGGGGTCGTAGAGCGGTGTGGTGTGAACGCGGGCGGGGAACATCTCGCCCAGGATTTCGACGTCGAAGCGTTCGTCGGTCACCGCCATCTCCGTCGGCACATAACCCATCGCCATGGACTGCCCGATATGGTGCGCGTAGCCGCCGGAACTCACGTATCCGACCGCCGCGCCGTCTCGCAGAACTGCCTCGTCGTTGGAAACGTCGATGGGTTCACCGTCGATTGACGGGGAGTCGATAACCAGCGGCACCAGGCGCCTTGAAGGCCCTGCCTGTCGCTCGGCTTCCGCCGCCGCCTTGCCGACAAACTCCTTGTCCCACTGGATGAAGGCGTCGAGCCCGCTCTCGGCCGCAGTGAAGTCGGGGCGGTAGTCGAGTGTCCAGACGCCCCAGGCCTTCTCCAGCCGGAGCGACATCAGTGCCCGCGCCCCGTACCAGCGCAGCCCAAGATCGGCGCCGGCCTCCTCGATCGCCTCCGCCAACGCGATCTGGTACTGCGGCGCGGCATAGATCTCGTAGCCGAGCTCACCGGAGAAGCTGAGCCGCGAGACGATGGCCGGCACCCTGCCAACGAAGGTCTCGCGAATATCGCGGAAGCGGAACGCCTCCGCCGACACGTCGTCGCGGGTGATGCGGGCGAGCAAATCGCGGGAGTTGGGGCCCGAGAGCGCGATGCCGTGCAACGCGTCCGAGAGGTTCTGGTACTCGACGCCGGTGCCGAGGCGTTGCTCGAACCAACGCCGATGCGCCTCCTGCATGACCCCTGAGCCGACCAACAGGAAGCGATCTTCCGCCAGGCACGCGACCGTCAGATCGCCGTAGAGCTTGCCCTGCTCGGTCAGCATTGGCGTCAGCGCGATGCGGCCGGGCTTCGGCACGCGGCCGGCCAGCACACGATCCAGGAAGCCGCGGGCACCGGGGCCTTCGAAGCCGTGCTTGGAATAGTTGGCGATCTCGATGCAGCCCACGGCCTCGCGCACCGCCTTCACTTCGAGCGCGACGTACTCGTGGGCGCGGGAGCGACGGAAGGATGGGTCTTCGTGGGCATCCTCCGGCCCATCGGCGAACCAGAGCGCGTGCTCCAGCCCGAAACCCTGATCCATCACCGCGCCCTTGGCGACTAGCCGGTCGTAGAGCGCGGTGGTCTTCTGACGCCGGCCCTTCGGCAAGGTCTCGTTGGGAAAGGTCATCACGAAGCGGCGCTCGTAATTCTCCGCCGACTTGACCGTGCCCCACTCGGGCGTCGCGAACTCGCCGAAGCGGGCGATATCCATCGCCCACACATCGATCGAAGGCTCGCCGTCGATCATCCACTCGGCCATGCTGCGGCCAACTCCGCCTCCCTGGCAGAAGCCGGCCATGACGCCGACGGCTACCCAGTAGTTCCGCACCCCCGGCACCGGACCGATCATCGGGTTGCCGTCGGGACCAAAGGTGAAGGGGCCGCAGATGACGTCCTTGATCCCCGCCTCACCGAGCGCCGGGATGCGCTCGAACGACATCTCCAGCCGGTCGGCGATGCGGTCGAGGTCGTGCGGCAGCAGCTCCTGGCCGAAGTCGAGCGGCGTGCCGGAGACGTTCCACGGCGTGGACTTGGGCTCGTATGTGCCCAGCAAGACGCTATGCCGCTCCTGCCGGAAATAGATGTTGGCCTCGTAGTCGATACCCCCCGGCAAGTGGCCGGCGCCGCCTTCCCCCATCCTCTCCGCGATCACGCGGATCGTGTCGGTAATGAGGTAGTGGTGCTCCATCGGCTGGACCGGGAGCGCGACGCCCGCTAACTGTCCGACTTCACGCGCCCAGAGCCCGCCGCAGTTCACGATGTGCTCGGCGTTTACCGTGCCGCGCGGTGTGACCACGTCCCACGAGCCGTCCGGAAATTGGTTGGTCTCCACCACCGGAGTCCGGGTGAAATACTGGGCACCGTGGACGCGCGCGGACTTGGCGAAGGCGTAGGTCGCTCCGGAGGGGTCGACGTCGCCGTCGAGCTCGTCCCAGAGCGCCGCGTAGTAGTGCTTCGGATCGATCAGGGGATGGCGCTCCGCGACCTCCTTCGGCGAGATGAATTCCTGGTCGAGCCCCATGTAGCGCGCCTTGGAGCGCTCGCGCTTCAGGTAGTCGTACCAGTCCCTGGTGGAGGCAAGGTAGAAGCCGCCGGTGTTGTGCATGCCGACGGACTGGCCCGAGGTCTCCTCGATCTCCTTGTAGAGATTGATCGTGTAGCCCTGCAGGCGGGAGATGTTGGGATCCGACGAAAGCGTATGGATCATTCCGGCCGCGTGCCAGGACGATCCAGCGGTGAGCTCTTCCCGCTCCAGCAGGATCACGTCCTTCCAGCCGAATTTGGCGAGATGGAAGAGGATCGAACAACCCACCACGCCGCCACCGATGACGACGACCCTGGCGTGGCTTGGGAGCGGCTTGCCGGCGCCCACGCCGCCGTCGTCCCTCATGATCTCGGGCATGGCGGAACTCTCTCGGTTTCGCGAGAGTCAGCGCACGTACCCTGACGGGCCGCACCACCTCCCCTCCTCCTCATATCATGGGGGAGTTGGCGACTATCGGCTTCGATGCGACGCGGATGCTTCGGATTCCGACAGGATCAGTCGTGTAGTCCGCCTGCGGTGGTGCGCCAATAGGGCTCGGTGGCAGCAAAAGCGTGCCAATCTTCGGTCATTTGACTCCGGGTCTCCTCACGGGCACGAGTGTGCCAACCGATCACCTGCCCGGCACCCAGTCCGAGCGCGGCGACATGGTCGCTTTCGCGCTGGGCATCGAGGAGCTCTTTCAGACAGCGTTCCGCAACCGCCGCGTCGTTGAGCTGGCCGAGGTCGTCCTGCAGCCGACGCAACGTCCTGATGTAGGAACGCGGCTTGCCGTCTGGGAACTGGGCCGCGAAGAACTCACCCGCGTAGCGCAGCTTCTTGAGCGAGATCCTGAGCCGGTGCAGGTCGGTGTCCGACAGTTGCTCGAAGTCGCGCCCGCGCTTCAACACGCGCTTATGGCGCTTGTCGAGCAGGCGCCCTCCAAGGCGTGCGAGCGGCTGATCGAGCGCGGCGTGGTTCGCAGCTTCACGCCAGCCCGCCGTCTCTATCCACCGGCCGAAGCGAAGCAGGAATTCCGTGTAATCGGGCGCGCGCAGCGCCTCTGCCTGCTCGTAGGCGCGGGCGCGCTCCCTCTCGGACGCTTCGGCGAGGCGCTCCAGTGACTCGTCATCCGGCCGGGCAGCCCGGACGGTCGCGAGCGTCTCGGTGATGAATACGTCCCAATCACGTGCCGGTCCGAGCACGTTAATGAGACGGCTGGCTTCCCTGTTCAGCCAGGCAGTGTGTCCCGGCAAAAGAACCGTCTTGAAGACCACGAGAGCCGAGCGCATCCGGCGCAACGCGACACGAAACTGGTGCACGCCTTCCGGATCGCTGCGGTCCAACACCGCATCGTGATTCGCCGCACACTGATTGGCACACACGCGAAATATCTTGCCCAGGGCCTCGTTGACGGAGATGCCCCGCGCAAGCGCGAGCGCCGGCGCCTTGTAGCCGGCGTAGCCCTCCCCGCCGGCAAGGACGTAGCCGCGCTTGGCCTTGCTCGCCGTCTGTATGCGGAGCGGCGCAGAGGCCTGCAGCGTTATGGCGAGCTCGTAGAGTGCGCTTGCCGGCCCCTCGATCAGTTCCAGCTCCAGCTCGGAGACGGTGTCGCGCCGGTCACGCGCCTTGATCTCTCCGCTGTCGAGCGCGAGCTCGACGAGGGCGATGCCGTCATCCGGCGCGGCAACCTCGACCATGGCGGTGCGGCGCATCACGTCGGTGGAGAACGTCGGCGCCAGTTCGGCGGATTTGAGCGGCCCCACCGCATCGCGCACCGCTGGATCAGGCGCGACGGGGAGGCTCGGCACTGGCTTCTCGACCATGCGAGTCCACTCGTTGCGCTTGAGCACGGCAGCGGCTGACGACGGCCCGTCGGACTTCAGGGTCTGGACCAGCCGGTCCCCATCCTCACGGATGCGCAGCGTGAAGCCTCGCCGACGCAGGCGGAAATCGCCGGTGTCGAAATAGGTGCTCCGCAGCCGCTGGGCGGTTCCGCCGCCATCCGCGGGAACCGCCGCGCGCCAACCGCGATCGAGGGCGGCGGGATCGCCGCCGAGCGTCAGCTCGACCTCAAGTGCAGGACCGCCATCCCCGGCGGCCGCTCCCCCGCCGCCGTCTCCCTTGCCCATCGAATTTCGCTCTCGGCGCTGGCTGCTGTCGCCGCGTTCTCGCGCGCGGCTGGCACGGATATTCACGAAACTTTCGCGGAAACGTCAAGGCAGACTGACCAACTCATCGGTTCAGACGCTTCCGAGAGCGCATTGTATCCCGTTTTGAGTTGATGGGCGCGCGTGCATCCCCTATTGGGAAGCAAGACGAGGCGTTATCGCAGCACAACCGAACACGGCTCACGAGGAGGATTCAATCGATGGACGACCACAGAACAAGCTGGTCGGGAGCACCGCTCTCGCGGCGGTCCTTCCTTAAAGGTACGGCGGCAGGCGCTGCTGCGCTGACCGCTGCAGGCTCAGGCGCGTTTGCAGGGCGCGCACAGGCGTCGGACTGGTCCGGCGAGACCCTGCGCTTCATGATCATCAACCCGCATGCCGGCTCCATCAAGCCGCTCTCGGAGGGCTTCACCGAACTCACCGGCGCCAATGTCGAGGCGGTGAAGGTGCCCTACGACCAGATCACGGCGCAGTCGACGCTCGACGTGATGTCCGGCACCAACGAGATCGACGTCTTCCAGTATTGGTACGTCGACAAGGAAGCGCTGGTGCGGGACGGCGTGCTCGCCGACATCACCGACCGCATCGCGGCGGAAGAGGCCGACATCGACCCCGCCGACTTCCTAGGTGCGCTGTACGATGCCTATACCGAGGTGGGCGGCCGCCGCTACGGCCTGCCCTACGACGGCGACACCCACGTTCTCTTCTATAATAAAGAAATTCTCGACCGGAACGGGCTGACGCCGCCGGCGACGTGGGACGAGTACAACGCGGTCGCCAAGGCGGTAACGGATGCTGAGTCGGCCAACGGCGTCTATGGCGCCCTGCTCATGTGCAAGCAGTTCCCGATCATCCTGTGCTCCACCTACGCGAACCGACTGGGCGGCTACGGCGGCGACTTCCTCGACGCCAATGGCGCACCGGCATTGACCAGCGACGCCGCGATCGGTGCCGCGCAAACGATGCTCGATGCCGGTCCCTCTGCGGTGCCGACGCCGCTGGAGACCGAGTTCGGCAACTCGATCCCGGTGTTCCTGAGCGGCGGCGCCGCCATGATCGAGTTCTGGACCGACCTCGGCACTTGGGCGCAGGACGCTAATCAGAGCCAGATCGTCGACAAGTGGGGCGTGTCGCCCATGCCTGTCGCCGGCAGCAACACGGTCAACCGGCCGGCGATGAACGCGGGCTGGGCCTTCGGCGTCTCGTCCGGATCGCACAACCCTGAGATGGCCTGGGAGTTCGTGCGCATGTCGTCTAGCAAGGACTTCCACGTCCGCGTGCTCACCGACAACACGACCGGCGTGGACCCGACCCGGCGCTCGGCGATGCCCGCCTATCGCGACTTCGCGCCGCTGCAGGCGGACGCCGTGGAGCAGGCCATCGACGATGCCTTCCCGTGGCCGATGAAGCCGGAATCGCCCAAGCTCATGCAGTCGCTCACGGATGAGCTTGGACTGATGATGGCCGGCGACAAGACCGCCGAGCAGGCCATGGCCGATGCCCAGGCCTCCTGGGAGGATATCCTCGGTTAGTACAGCCATGGGCCGGGCGGCCGCACGCTCAGGGACTACCCTGACTGCGGCCGCCCTGTCCTCCCGTTATGGCTGAGCTGGACACCACGCCGCAGCGTACGCGGCAAGGGCCGCCGACAAGCCGGCGCTGGCCCGGTACGGGCGGGATCGACCGGCGCCGGCTGATCGGCTGGGCGGTGGTGATGCCGCTCATCGGCGGCTTGATCGTGTTCGCCGTCTATCCGTTCATCTACCTGATCTTTCTCTCCTTTTCCGATTCCAACCTCGGCACGCTGTTCCGGGGATGGGTCGGCGTCGAGCACTACACGGACTCCATCGGCCAGGCGAAGTTCACCGCGTCCCTCCTCCGCTCCATCGTCTTCGCGCTGATGACGACGCTGGCGTCGGTCATCCTCGGCGTTTGCGTGGCCCTTCTCATCGACCGCGCGGTGAAGGGGCGGCAGATCCTGCGCACGCTCATTCTCCTGCCGCTGATGACTCCGCCGATCACCGTCGCCGTCATGTGGCAGCTCCTGCTCATGCCGAAGGGCGGCTGGCTCAACAGCTTCCTGATGGACATGGCTCTCTTCAGCCAGCCGGTAAGTTTCTTGGGCTCGCCCACCATGGCGTTCCCGTTCGTCTGCCTGGCGGACGTGTGGCAGTGGACACCCTTCATCGCGCTGATGACCTACGCCGCGCTGCAGACTCTGCCGGAGGACATCTACGAGGCGGCCAAGCTCGACGGTGCCTCGGGCCCTGCGATGTTCTGGTCCATCACGCTGCCGATGCTGGCGCCGGCGCTGATCGCCATCGCGGTGCTCAAGCTGGTCATCGCCTTCAAGGTCTTTGACCTCGTCTTCGTGCTGACCGGCGGCGGGCCCGGCCAGGCGACGACGGTATCGAGCTTCTACATCTATCGGGTCGCGATCCAGCAATTCGACATCGGCGCCGCGGCGGCGCAGACCCTCATGTTCGCGGTGGTGGTGGGCCTCGTCACCATCCCCTTCACCACCGCGCACGATGTCGCCGAGAAGAGGCTGTCGTGACGGCCACCCGAGTCAGAAAGTTCGACGGCGGCACCTGGCTCTCCGACGCGCCGGTCGATCTCTGGACACTCGCCCGCTGGGCGGGGACCGCGGCGGTCGTGCTCTTCTTCATCTTCCCCATGATCTTCATGCTCATGGTGTCGTTCAAGACGCAGCCGGATATCGCGAGTGGCGGCTTCGTACCCGAGGAGTGGTTCTGGCAGAACTACCCGGACGCGTGGAACTCCGTTGCGGTCGGCACTTACCTGCGCAACTCCATCGTCGCCGCCGCCCTGGGTGCGCTGGTGACGCTGATCATCGCCGTGCCTGCGACCCACGCCATCGTGCGCTATCGCGTCGGCGGCAAGTTCCTGCCGGCATTCATCCTCGCGACCTACGTGGCGCCGCCCATCGTGGCGCTCTTCCCGCTCTTCTTCCTGCTGCGCTCCATCGGGTTGGTGAACACGCTCTTCGGCATGGCGCTCGTCTACGGCGTGATGAACCTGCCGGTCGCGTTCTGGCTGCTGTCGAGCTTCGTGCGCCGGCTGCCGGAGGAGCTGGAGGACGCCGCGCGGATCGACGGCGCGGGCTACGGTTCCGTGCTGTTCCGCATCACCGTGCCGCTGCTCATGCCGGGGATCATCAGTACCGGGATCATTTGCCTGATCCTGGCCTACAACGAGTTCCTCCTCGCTTCTTTCCTCACGCGCAGCGAGAGCACGCAGACCCTGCCGGTGGGCCTCTCGCTCTATCAGGGCGACCGGCAGCTTCGCTACGGGCAGATGTCGGTAGCGTCGCTGATCGGCATCGTGCCGGTCTACCTGCTGGCGATGTTCTTCCAGCGCTGGCTCATTCGCGGCCTGACCGCAGGGAGCACGAGGTAGCCATGGCGACCGGTCCTGCCGCGATGGCGGCCATGCTGCGAGAGCTGGTGGACGTGCTGCTGCCGGGCGACGGGCGCTTCCCGGCCGCGAGCGATGCCGGCACCCACGGCGTGGTGGCGGACCGGCTGGTGGCGCAGTCGGGCGAGGCTGCGCTGGACGATCTCGCACAGACCATTGAGGCCTGCGGCGGGCCGCTCGGGCCCTTGAACGCGTCGGAGCGGCAGAACGTCGTGCGGCGCTTCGAGGCGAACCACCCGGAGCAGTTCGAGACGCTTCGGATGATCGCCTACCTCGCCTATTACGAGAGCCCCGCCGTGGTGCGCGCCGTCCGCTCCCTCGGTCACGTCTACAACGACGCGCCGCAGCCTGAGGGCTACGCCATGGCGCCCTTCGACGAGACCGACCCGCGTCAGGCACCGACGCACCGGCGTGGCCACTACGTGAGGACGGAAGACGTGACGCGCCTCGACCTCACGCCGTTGCCGGCCGATCCGCTCGCGCCGGAAACGATTACCCAGGACGACGCGGTGGCGACCGGCCGCGGCGCAATCGCCAGGGGCGCAGGCAGCAAGCCGGCCGGGCGGGCGGGCGCCGGCCCGGCGGACGACGGGACATAGGGGCGGCTCATGGCCAGCGTCGAAGTCAGGAACATCTTCAAGTCCTTCGGTCCTGTCGAGGTAATCCACGGCATCGACGTCGAGATCGCGGACAAGGAATTGGTCGTTCTTGTCGGGCCGTCGGGCTGCGGCAAGTCGACCCTGCTCCGCATGATTGCGGGCCTCGAGGACATCACCGCCGGCGAGATTTCGATCGGGGACACGGTGGTCAATCGCGTCGCCGCGAAGGACCGGAACATCGCCATGGTGTTCCAATCCTACGCGCTCTATCCGCACATGACCGTCTATCGGAACATGTCGTTCGGCCTCAGGATGCGGAAGATCCCGAAGGACGAGCAGGACCGCCGCATCAGGTGGGCGGCGGAGGTGCTGGAGCTCACCGACTACCTCAAGCGTTACCCGCGCCAACTCTCCGGCGGGCAGCGGCAGCGCGTCGCAATGGGCCGCGCGCTGGTGCGGGAGCCCATCGCTTTTCTGTTCGACGAGCCGCTCTCCAACCTGGACGCGCAACTGCGGGTCCAGATGCGGACCGAGATCCGCGAGCTGCACCAGCGTCTGCAGACCACCATGATCTACGTCACCCACGATCAGGTGGAGGCGATGACGCTTGCCGACCGTATCGTCGTCATGCGCGACGGCTACATCGAGCAGATCGGCGCGCCGGGGCACGTCTACGACCGGCCGGCCAATACCTTCGTCGCAGGCTTCATCGGCTCGCCGCAGATGAACCTGCTGCCCGGCACGCTGGGGCCGGACGGCACCATCGCGCTGGAGGGCGGCGTCACGGTCCGCCACATGGAAAGCCTCGCGGCGGAGGCCGGCCGCAACGTCCTTTACGGCATCCGGCCGGAGGACCTGCAACTGGTCGGTGAGGGCGAAGGCATCGCCTTCGGTGTCGACGTGGTAGAGACGACCGGGCGGGAGATCGAGCTGTTCGGCACCCTGGGGTCGCGGCGTATCTGCGTGCTGTTGCAGGCGCGCGCGGAGGTCCGGCCGGGCGAGACCGTGTGGATCAACCCGGACCCGGAACGCGCTCACGTCTTCGATGCGGACAGCGGCGTTCGCCTCGAGACGGCCGGCCAGGCCTGAGACGAGCGCCGTGGCCAAGCGCACCATCCACGACCACACCGACGTCGTCATCGTCGGCTCCGGCCCCGGCGGCGTGATTCCGGCCGCCGTGCTGGCCAGGAAAGGCATCAAGGTGGTGTGCCTGGAGCAGGGCTCCTGGTTCCCGCCAGCCGAACGCCCGCATTTCGGCCGGGACTGGGAATGGCGCCGCGCGACCGACTGGTCGATTGCTGTCAACGTGCGCGGCCACGCGCACGATTACCCGGTGGACAGCACGGACGAGACAACGCTGATGTGGAACGGCGTCGGCGGTTCCACGGGCATCTACACGGCCACCTGGCCGCGCTACCGCCCGTCCGATTTCCGCAAGGGGACCGAGCACGGCCTCGCGCCCGACTGGCCGATTTCCTACGAAGATCTCGCGCCCTACTTCGAGATGGCGGACGAGGCCTGCGGCATCTCCGGTTGGCCGGGCGATCCGGCGATGCCGCCGCGCGGCCCCTTCCAGACCCGGCCCGGCCCGCGCGGCGCCATGGGCGAGCTCGTGACGCGTGGCTTCGACAAGCTCGGCTGGCACTGGTGGCCCATGCCCTGCGCCATTCTGGCGGAGGGCTACGACGGGCGCCTCGCCTGCAACAACTGCGGTGCCTGCCAGAGCGGCTGTCCGCGCGGCTCGCTCAACGACATGGCCGTGACCCACTGGCCGAAGGCCCTTGCGGCGGGCGTCGAGCTGCGCACCGACAGCCGGGTCGAGCGCATCGAGACCGACGCGTCGGGCCGGGCCACCGGCGTCGTCTACGTCGAACGCAACACCGGCGTGCGCCACGTCCAGACGGCGGATGTCGTGATCCTCGCCGCCAACGGCGTCGGCACGCCGCGCCTGCTGCTGCTGTCGGAAAGCGCGGCGCATCCGAACGGGCTCGCCAACCGCTCCGATCAGGTCGGCCGCAACCTGATGCACCACACGCTCGGCATGGTGGAGTGCTGGGTCGATGCGCCGACTGAGGCGCACAAGGGCCTGATCTCCGCCATCGCCATCTGCGAGGAGTTTGCTGAGAGCGACACGGCGCGGGGCTTCGTCAACGGCTTCACGCTGCACATCGTGCGCCAGAACGGCGCGGGCTATCAGGCGCTGGGCTCGCACTCCGGCAACATGGCGCCGTGGGGCGCGGATCACCACGCGTGGTTCGCCCGGCACTTCGGGCACGGCATCGGTATCCTCATCGTGGGCGACGACCTGCCCCGGCCAGAGAACCGCGTCACCCTCTCCGACACCCTGGCCGATTCGTCGGGGCTGCCGGCGCCCCGTATCGCCTACGGCATGTGCGAGAACGACGCACGGCTCGCGCGCTTCGGCATCGACCGCGCCGCAGAGCTGGCGGGCGCGATGGACGCCTGGGACATCAAGGTCAATCCCTTCCGCGATGCGAACGGGGTCTACGCGCCGCCCGCCTGGCACCTGCTCGGCACCGCGCGCATGGGCGCCGATCCCGAGACTTCGGTCGTCACCAGATGGCACCAGGCCTGGGACTGCCCCAACCTCTACATCACCGACGGCAGCGTCATGGCGACCGGTGCGGCCATCAACCCGACCAGCACCATCTGCGCCCTCGCCTACCGCGCCGCTCACCACCTCGCCGATAACTTCGCCGAAGCTCGCCAAGCAAGAGGTCCGCTGCTCGACGACTGAGAAATCCGGGTTAAGATGCGCACGCGTCGGCACCGGGCGGAGGGGACGATGGCCGGCTACACCAGCGACGAGTTGCGGGAGATGGTGCAGCCCGACCGGGTGCACCGCGCCATGTATGTCGACCCGGCGATCTTCGAGATCGAGATGGAGAAGATCTTCCGCCGGGTCTGGCTCTACGTCGGCCACGAGAGCCTGGTGCCGAACCCCGGCGACTACTACTGCACCCACCTCGCCCGCCAGCCGGTGGTGCTGAGCCGCCACAAGCACGACGGCATCTGCGTGCTGTTCAACCGCTGCGGCCACCGCGGCGCCAAGGTACTCAACCGCGAGCGCGGCAACGCCAAGGTCTTCACCTGCATGTATCACGGCTGGAGCTTCCGGCCGAACGGCGCGCTCGCCGGCGTGCCCATGCGCAAGGACTTCCCCGAGGAGCCGCTCAAGGACGCGCAGTTCGGCATGGCGCGGCTGCCGCGGGTGGAGAGCTATCGGGGCTTCGTGTTCGCGTCGTTCAACGCCGACGCCGAGCCTTTGCTGGACTATCTCGCGGAAGCCCGGCGCGGCATCGACGAACTGGTCGACCGCTCGCCGGAGGGCGAGGTGGCGCTCTCCGCCGGTTGCCACCGCTACCACTATCGCGGCAATTGGAAGCTCCAGCTGGAGAACCTGGCGGACATGTACCACCCCGCCGCCTGCCACGCGTCGACCGTCGGCCCCGACGGCCGGCAGTTCAAGCGCCGCGCCGGCGACGAAGGTGGTGATGCGGCGTTCTTCGCCCCCAACGGCGAGGCCATCGTGGCTCAGACCGGTGTGCGCGGTCTCAACAACCGGCACAGCTCCGAAGCCTCGCTCTTCGACAAGGAGCAGTCGGGCGGGCACTGGGACGACTACCGCGCCATCCTGGTGGACCGCTACGGGGAGGAGCGCACGACGGACATCCTCAAGAACCGCCGTCACAGCATGACCTTCTTCCCCAGCTCCGACATCCTGCTGGCGCAGACTTCGGTGCGGGTGATCAGGCCGGTGGCGGTGGACTTCACCGAGGTCGAGGTCTGGCCGGTGCGGCTCAAGGGTGCGCCCGACAGCATCTCCGACGATCTCGTGCGTTTCGTGAACATCACACATGCCGCCGCCTCGTTCATCCAGTCCGACGACATGGAGGCCTTCGAGCGCTGCCAGGAGGGGCTGCGGACCCAGGGCACCGACTGGGTGCTGGTCGCACGCGGCCTCGGCGCCGAGATCGACGAGGGCGATGGGGTGTTCTTCGGGCCCCGCTCCAGCGAGGTTGGCCAGCGCGCTCAGCACGAAGCATGGCGCGACCTGATGGGCGCATGAGCGTCACCGCCGACGCCCGCGCCGTCGCCGGGTCGAACGCCGTACGCCTCGAGGAGCTGCGCCGCTTCATCGAGCACGAGGCGGAGCTGTTGGACGAGCGGCGCTTCGACGAGTGGTGCGATCTCTACACCGAGGACGCCACCTACTGGGTGCCCGCCACGCCGGAGCAGGAGAGCTGGCTGGACCACGTCTCGCTCTTCTACGACGACAAGCACACGATGCGGGTCCGCGTCCAGCGCCTCAATCATCCCCGCATCCACTGCCAGAGCCCGCCATCCAACTGCGTGCGCGTGATCTCGGGCGTCCGCCTCGACGAGGTGACTTCGGAGGGCGCGTGGCTGGTCCGCTCCAAGTTCGTGATGGTGGAGGACCGCCCCGGCAATCCGCAGCGCGTCTTCGGCGGCCGCTACTCCCACACCATCGTGCATGAGGACGAGCGGCTGCGCATCCGCCTCAAGCGGGTCGATCTCACGAACTGCGATCAAAGCTTCCCGATGCTCACGCAGCCGTTCTGACCCGCGCACGAAAAGCCGCCTGGTTCGGCCAGGCCAATTCCCTCCCGCTTGTCCCGATGAGAATGCACCGCCTATGATTGCGGTGCCGGAAAGGGAGGCGTGTCCGCCAACGGTCAACAGCAAGAGTGCGCGCGCGGCCGGCGAAACAAACAGGAGGTTACGGAAATGAAAACAATTTCCTGCTTATCCGTGACACTCCGCCGGACAGCGTGTATGTTCTCAATATGTTCCTGATGCGGAGGTCACGGATATGGCGTTCAAAGTGGCATCGCGGGTGCGCGGGATGAGCGACGAGGCCTTTCGCAAGGCCTTCGGCAGAGAGGAGCAGTGCCTCGCGGCGCTGGTCCGGCTGCGCTGGCCCGACGGCTTCGTCTGTCCCTCCTGCGGCCATCGCGGGCATTGCCTGCTGGCGGGCCGGGGGCTCTACCAGTGCAACCGCTGCAAGAGGCAGACCTCGCCCACGGCGGGCACCATCTTCCATTCGACCAAGCTGCCGCTGACACTGTGGTTCGCGGCCATCCACCTGATCGTGACGGCGAAGAACGGCGTCTCGTCGGTGGAACTCGGCCGCCGGCTCGGGGTCAAGCAGCCGACGGCCTGGGCCATGAAGCACAAGATCATGGCAGTGATGGCGCGGCGCGAGGGGGAGACGCGGCTCTCGGGCCGGGTGGAGATGGACGACGCCTATCTCGGCGGCAGGCGTTCCGGCGGCAAGCGGGGCCGGGGTGCGGCCGGCAAGACGCCCTTCGTCGCCGCAGTCTCGACCGGCCCCGAGGGGCGCCCGCGCAAGCTGAAGCTGGTCCCGGTCAAAGGCTTCCGCAAGCGAGAGATCGCGCGCGGCGCCCCGCGCTGGCTGGCTCCCGGATCGGAGGTCGTGACGGACGGCCTCGGCTGCTGGAGCGCGCTCGACGAGGGTGCTTGCAGCCATCGGGCGATCCGCACCGGCGCAGGCCCCAAGGCGGCCCGCGTGGCCTCGTTCAAATGGGTCAACACGACGCTCGGCAACATCAAGAGCGCGGTCACCGGAACCTACCGCAAGCTCGGCCCCGACCATGCCGAGCGCTACCTCGCCAGCTTCGCCTGGCGCTACAACCGGCGCTACCACCTCAAGACCATGATCCCGCGCTTCGTCCACAGCGCCGCACGAACCAACCCGATGCCTTATCGCATCCTCGTCGCAGGATGAGAATCAGGGATAAGCAGGAACAATTTTGCGCAATGCGGCGCTCGGTGCTGCGGCACTGGCGTTTCTCGCGGGCGGCATGGCGCCGGTCGCGACCGCCACCGCACAAGACAAGGTCAAGGTCTATGTGAGCCTGGGTTTCGAGGGCAACACCTGGATGGATGCGTCCACCAACCTGCTGAGCTCGATAGCCGGGACCAAGGACTACAAGGACCGGGTGGACATTGAAATCCAGTCCGCGCGCGGCAATGCGCAGACCCAGATCCAGCAGATCAACGCCATGGTGCAGGCCGGCGCGCAGGTCATCGTCTCCTGGGCGATCTCGCCGACGGCGCTCAACCGCGCCATCCGCAACGCCTGCCGCCGCGGCGTGGTCTTCATCACCTTCGACGCTCAGGTTACCGAGCCTTGCGCCCATCACGTCGGCATCAATCAGGACTGGGCCGGCGCAGGTCCGGCCGAGTGGCTGGCCGAGGAGCTTGGCGGCAAGGGCAACATCGTCTTCATGGGCGGGATCCCTGGCAACATGGTCGACCTGCGGCGGAACTCCGCGGCCAAGGCGGTATTCGCCGAGTTCCCGGACATCACGATCATCGCCGACACGCCGAGCATGTGGAACAACGCCACGGCGAAGCAGAAGCTGACCGAGATCGTGGCCACCCACGGCTGGGACAAGATCGACGGCTTGTGGACCCAGACCGGCTGCTACGTCTTCACCCAGATGCAGGTGGATGCGGGCCGCGGCGATTCGCTCAAGCCCTGCGCCGGCAACGGCACCAACGGCCACCGCGTGGCCCAGCTCGCGCCGGGGACGACCGAGGGCGCTTACGGGCTGCGCAGCGCCTCCATGGGCTCGCCGCCCTGGGCCGCGCCGTATGCCTTCAAGCTCGGGATGGCAAAGTTCGACGGCGCCGAGATCCCGCGCTTCGCCGAAATCCCGATGCCCCTGGTTACGCCGGGGCAGACGGAGCTCTGCGACACGGGAGACAAGGCCGAGCTCACCTCCAAGGAGTGGTCCTGCAATGCGGTGCCGCTTTCCGTCGCGCCGTCGAACTACTTCATCGACGTGTGGCATTCGCAGGTTCCGGAGCTCGACGTCTATTCCGCGCTCGAGGGCAAGGTGCCCGACGGTAGCTGATCGCAACCCCAAGGCAGCGCTGGCGGGCCGGACCGGTCTCGGCCGGATCGGAGGCGTGAGGGGCGCAGCGCTCGTCGCTGCGCCCCTCGCTTCCGGCATGGCCGGCCGGCGGCAGCGCGTGGAAGCCGGCCATGAATGAGCAGGCGCCGGCGGTCGAGACCCACGGCCTGAGCAAGGCGTTCGGCGCGACCGTCGCGCTCGACGACGTCTCGCTCGCCATTCCGCGCGGCGAGGTCCATGCGCTCCTTGGCGAGAACGGTGCGGGCAAGTCGACGCTAGTCAAGATCCTGAGCGGCCTCAGCCGACCGGACGCCGGCGAGATCGCCTTGTTCGACAGCCCCGCACACATCCATACGCCAAGGGATTCCCATCGGCTCGGAATCCAGACCGCCTACCAGGAGATTTCGCTGATCGGCGACCTCACGGTCGTGCAGAACATGCTGCTGCCCTACGAGCCGACCGGCCCGAGCGGCAACATCAAGCGGCGCGAGTCCGAGCAGCGCGTGCGGCGCGCCCTCGCCGATCTCGGCCTCGACGACATCGACCTCCACGCCGAGGTGCGGACGCTGGCGCTGCCGACGCAGCAGAAAATCGAGATCGCCCGCGCCGTCTCTCGCAAGCCGCAGTTGCTGCTGCTGGACGAGCCGACCTCGTCGCTTTCCGGCAACGACGTGCAGTGGCTGGGCGCGCTCTTCGATCGGCTGCGTGCGGAGGGCACCACCATCGTCTTCATCTCGCACCGGATGCAGGAGGTGCGGGATTTTTGCGACAGCCTGACCATCCTGCGCAACGGCCGCATGGTGGGGAGCTTCAGGGCCGACGAAATCTCCGACGACCGTGTGATCGAGCTGGTGATCGGACGCTCGCTCGCCGCGACGTTTCCGCCCAGGCCGGCGCAGCCGGCTCGGCGCGGGGAGACGCCGATCCTGGCCGGCGACGGATTGGCCATCGAAGGCGGCGTGCAGGACTTCTCCTTCGATCTCTGGTCCGGCGAGATCCTCGGCGTCGGCGGGCTGGAAGGTATGGGCCAGCGCGATCTCTTCCTCGCGCTCTTCGGCATGGTCGGGCTCAGCGCTGGCGACATCCGGATCGGCGATCAGCGGGTGACCCTGCGCACGCCGAAGGACGCCGTGAACAGCCGCATCGGCATCAGCTTCGTGCCGGAAGACCGCAAGACCGAAGCGCTCTTTCTCGCGCTGACGGGGCGGGAGAACATCTCGCTCCCCATCATCGACCGCTGCGTGCGCTTCGGCCTCGTGAACCTGGAGCAGGAAGCGCAAGCGGTTGGCCGCGCGCTCGACATGGTGCAGGTCGACCGACGCGCACTCTACAGCGCCTGCAACGTCTTCAGCGGCGGCAACCAGCAGAAGATCGCCATCGCCAAGTGGCTGCTCGCCGAGAGCCGCGTGCTGCTCATGTACGACCCGACGCGCGGCGTCGATGTCGGCACCAAGGCGGAGATCTACGCCCTCGTGCGCGCCTACGCAGATGCCGGCGGCGCGGTGCTCTACTACTCCACCGACGTGCCGGAGCTGGTGAACCTCTGTGACTCCGTGATGGTGATCTACCGCGGCCGCAAGGCGGCCTCGCTCACCGGGGCCGAGATCACCGAGGCCAGCATCATGCGCGCAGCACTCGGCGAGGGCTCGCGATGACGCCGCTGGGCGCGCTACGCGCACCCTACCTGCCGCCGTTCAGCTGGTCGCGCCAGCGCGGCACGATCATTGCCATCGCCGTGTTTGCCGCGACCATGATCGCGCTACAGCTCATCACCGGCCAGGGCATCGCGTATTTCGACATCAGCAGCATCAGCGCGAGCGCCGCGACCCTCGCGCTCGCTGCGCTCGGCGAGACCATCGTCATCCTCGCCGGCGGGCTCGACCTCTCGGCGGGCGCCGTCATCTCGCTGGTCAACGTGGTCCTGGTCACCCAGCTCGGCCCCGCCGCCGACATGGGGACCGGCCTCTTCACCCTGGTTGCGCTGGTCATCGCGCTCGGCCTGGGCGCCGCCATCGGCGCACTTAACGGCTTCCTCGTGGCCTACGTGCGCCTGCAGTCGATCGTGGTGACGCTCGCCACCATGTTCATCGCCCAGGGCGCTGCGCTGCTCGTGCTCAAGTTCCCCGGCGGCGAAATGCCGTGGGACTTCAGCCTGGTCTTCACCGGCGATGTCATCACCGAGGGACTGCCCGCGCCGGTCGTCGTCCTTGCGGTCGCCATCCTGTTCTGGCTGCTGCTCAAGAACACGCGGATCGGCACCGGCATCTACGCCATCGGCAGCGATGCGGGATCGGCCGAGGCCAACGGGGTCGACGTGCGCCGCACGCGTTTCCTCACCTTCACCTTCGCCGGCATGTGCTATGGCGCCGCCGGCCTCTTCATCACCGCCAACATGGGCGGCGGCGACCCGCTGATCGGCGCCAAGATGCTGCTGCAGATCTTCGCCGCCGTGGTGCTGGGCGGCACGCTGATCGGCGGCGGCCGGGGCGGCGCCGTCGGCACCATCTTCGGCGCGCTGACGCTCACCGTAGTGGTCAACATCTTCCTCGTGCTCGGCGTGCGGACCTATTACACGCCGATCGTCGAGGGCGTGATCCTGCTCCTCGCCGTGCTCGGCTTCTCCCTCGGCCGCGATTCGCCGGTGGTGGAGATCACGCGCTTCTGGCGGGCGACGCTGCGGGCGCTCAAGGAGTCCTCGCTCCCTTCCAAGCTGCGCGTCGTGGGCGAGCCGATCCGCCTGGGCGGGCTGGACCCGCCGGCGGGCGGCGCCGGAGCCGCCGCCGTCCCCTGGCTCGACCGGCATCGAGCGGTGCTGCGCTTCGCCGTGCCCGCCTACCTCATCTACATCGTCATCCTGGGCGCGACGATCGGAATCTTCGGCGGAGACTTCTCGCCACTCGCCTACCTCAACGCCATGCTGATCCTGACCGCCTTCCTGGCGATTCTCGGCCTCGGCCAGGGCACGGTCATCATCACCGGCGGGCTCGATCTCTCGGTGCCCTGGACCATGACCTTCCCTGCGATCGTGGTCACCACGCTCTGCAACGGCGTCGACGCGCCGGCGGTGTGGGTGATTCCGGTGTCGCTCGCGATCGGCATCGCCATCGGCTTCCTCAACGGCATGACCATCGTCCTCTTCGGGCTCTCGCCGATCATCGTGACTCTCGCCATGAACGGCATCCTGGAGGGCGTGTCGCTGCTGTTCAGCTCGGGCGCGCCCATCGGCAAGGCACCGCCGGCACTGGCCTGGTTCGTGACCGGACGCATCGCCGGCATCGCGCCGATTGGCTGGTTCCTCATCGCCTTCGTCGTCGTCGCGACCCTCTACCTGAACAGGAGTGCACCGGGCCGGCGTATCTTCGCCGTGGGTAACAGCGAGCGCGTGAGTCGCCTCTCGGGCGTGCGCACCGGCTTCCCCATCGTTGGCGCCTACGTGCTGAGCGGCTTCTGCTCCGCGCTGGTCGGTGTCTTCCTCGCGGGCTTCAGCGCCCAGGCGTTCTACGGCATGGGCGACCCCTACCTGCTCTCGTCCATCGCCGTGGTGGTGCTGGGCGGCACGTTGATCACCGGGGGCCGGGGCCACTATCTCGGCATCCTGGGCGGCGCGATCCTGTTCACCGGCCTCGGCATCATGCTGTCCGGCACAGTGCTGCCCGAGGCTGTGCGCAACATCATCTATGGCCTCGTCCTGCTCGGTGCCATCGTCGCGCTTCGAGAGCGCGCGAATGCATAACGCGCTGCGCGAGCGCTCGACCGCCTGACGCTCCGCTCCACCGGAGTGGGCTGTTTCCTACCGTGATGCAGGCGGTAGTGTGAGGCATGGGGCAGCAGACTCCGCAGGCGACATCAGAGCCAGGCGGGCCGGCGCGCACGGGCCAGGCGCACGCGCACGTGCTCGCCTTCCTGATGACCGTCGTCATCTCCGCGTCCTTTCCGCTCGGCGAGCACATCACCCACGGCCTCAACCCCGCGGTGATGATGTGCATCCGCTTCGTGCTCGCGGCGCTGCTCATGGCGCCGATCGTGGCCTGGCGCGAAGGACTGAAGCTGCCGGATGCCAAGTCGTGCCTGCGCTATTTCGCGCTCGGCGCGCCCTTGGCCTTTTTCTTCTGGTGCATGTTCGAGGCGCTGCGCACCACGAGCGGCCTCAACACCAGTGCGATCTTCACCATCGTGCCCGGCCTTTCCGCGATTTTCGGCGCGGTGCTGGTGGGCGAGCGGCTCGGCGTCCATCGTCTGGCCGCGCTTTTCCTCGGCATGATCGGCGCGCTCTGGATCATCTTCCGCGGCGACCCCGCGCGCCTGATCGGGCTCGAGGTCAACATCGGCGACGGGATCTTCCTCGCCGGATGCGTCGGCTTCGGCATCTACGGCCCGATGATCAAGCGCCTGCATCGGGGCGAGCCGGTCCTGGTGCTGACCTTCTGGACCCTGGTGGCGGCGGCGCTCTGGCTGGTGGCGGCGAGCAACGTCAAGCTTTGGCGCACCGACTGGTCCGGGGTCGAAGTGGTGGTGCTGGGCGGCATCGTCTATCTCGCGATCTTTCCGACCATCATCTCCTTCTTCATCACCCAGTACACAACGCTCCGCATCGGCGCGACCCGGGTGCAGGCCTACAGCTACGCGCTGCCGGCGATCGTGCTCCTGCTCGACCTTGCCTTGGGGAAGCCCGCGCCGCCGCTGATGACCGTGCCAGGCCTCGCCATCGTCCTGCTTGCGAGCCTGGTGGTGCAGCGCGGCGCGATCCGCGAGTTCCGCGAATGATGGCGACGGTGGATTGCGGCGCGCAGGGGCACTCCGCGTGGGACGGACTCGAAAAATTTGATGCGGGACACGCCGGGATTAGGCGGGATGGGAGGGATAACGGGCATTCCAAAGTAGGATGGGCTGCCGTCCTCGTCTGCGTTAGCGGCGGTGACGTGGACTGTGGGAAGTGACCGCCTCAGTGACGCGCGCCCGCTCACCCTGACCCCGGTTGCCTCGGTTGGCGTTCCTTCGCATTTCATGGCGTGACACTGGCGCGCCTGCAGCGCGCCGTGCACCGGACCATGGTCCGAGGTCGCTCGGACCTGAGTCGCGCAAGCCCGCACGGTTTTGCGTGCGGGACACTGATAAAAATACGGACTGGAATCGTTCCGTTACGGCGCGCGCAGGCGGTCGAGCGCGCCCTGCAGGATGTAGGCCGCCGCCACCTGATCGACCTTGCGCGCCCGCTTGCGGCGCGAAAGGTCGGCGTCGAGCATCGCGCGCTCGGCGGCGACGGTGGACCAGCGTTCGTCCCAGAAGGCGATCGGCAGCGCCAGTGCCTCGGCAAGACGCGCCGCCGTGTCGCGGGCAGACTGCGCGCGCGGCCCCTCGCTGCCGTCCATGTTCACCGGCAGCCCCACGACAATGCCGCCGACCCCTTCGTCCTCTATGAGCGCCCGCAGGGTCTCGATATTGCGGGAGAGCTTGGTCCGGCGAAGCGTGGTACGCGCCGTCGCGATCGTGCGGCTCAGGTCGGAGACCGCGACGCCGATGGTCTTGGTTCCGAGATCGAGCCCCATCAGGCGCGCATCGGCCGCCAGCAGGCCGTTCAGTTCGCTCAGTTCGCAGATCGCCATGACTCGCCGGCGGCGTCGATCAGGGAGGACCGGCCGGGACGCCCGGTGTCGAGCAGCGCGTCGACACGGGAAATGCGTTACGCGAACGGCAGGAGGACCGTCGAGCCCGTGGTGCGCCGCTCTTCGATGGCGCGGTGGACTTCGGCGACCTCGCGCAGCGGATAGCGGTGGCGGACGGTGATCGTCACCGCCCCCGTCGAGACGACGTCGAACAGCTCCTGCGCCGCAGCGACCAGGTCTTCGCGTTCTTCCATGTAGTGCATGAGCGCCGGGCGGGTAACGAACAGCGAGCCGCGCGCGCCAAGCTCCACGACATCGACCGGGTCGGGCGCACCCGAGGCATGGCCGTAGCACGCGAGGATGCCGAGCGGGCGCAAGCAGTCCAGCGATCGGGTGAAGGTGTCCTTGCCGATGCTCTCATAGACCACCGGGCAGCCTTTGCCGTCGGTGACCTCCATGACCAGTGGCACGAAGTCCTCGCGCGAATAGACGGCAACGTGGTCGGCGCCGTGGGCCTTGGCGAGCTCCGCCTTCTCGTCGGTCGAAACCGTGCCGATCACGGTGGCGCCCAGGTGCCTGGCCCACTGGCACAGGATCAGCCCCATGCCGCCTGCCGCCGCGTGGACCAGCACCGGATCGCCGGGCTGGACGCGGTAGGTCCGGCGCAGCAGATACTGGGCGGTGAGGCCCTTGAGCGTAATGCCGGCGGCGTCTTCATCGGAAATGCCGTCGGGCAGCCTGACCAGCCGCCTGGCCGGCATCACCCGGCGCTGCGCATAGGCGCCGTGCGGCGGGCTGGCATAGGTGACCCGGTCACCGACCGCGCACTCGGTCACGCCCTCGCCCACCGCTTCGACCGTGCCTGCGCCCTCGATCCCCAGGACGACGGGGAGCGGCGGCACGGGCCACGGATGCGGCATGTCGCGCCGGTTGTAAGTGTCGATGTAGTTCACTCCGATGGCGCCGTGGCGGATCAGCGCCTCGCCCGGTGCCGGATCGCCGACCGGCCACTCCTCCCAGCGGAAGACGTCGGGCGTGCCCTTTTCGTGGATGACGGCGGCTTTGTTGCTCATGGTTTCTCCCGGTTCGACCTGCGGTCTGAAGCCATAGTCCCGGCCTTCTCTACCATGCGGCTCTGGGGCGGTTATAGTCCGGCAGCAGAGTACGAGGAGACTCGGCCATGGATGTTCCCTTCGGCGGCCGCTGCGCATGCGGTGCCATTCGTTACGAGTGTGCGGGGGCCCCGCGCTACATGGGCAATTGCCATTGCCGTGACTGCCAGCAGGCGACCGGCGGTGCCTACATGCCGGTGGTGGTGGTGAAGGAGAGCGAGTTCACCCTGCTCAGCGGCGAGCCGAGCTGGTTCGAAAGAACCGCCGATAGTGGAAATCTCATGGGCCGCGCATTCTGCCCCGCGTGCGGCTCGCCGCTGTTTCTGACCAACAACAGTCACACGGGGATTCGGGCTCTCTACGCGGGAAGCCTGGACGACCCGAGCTCATACGAGCCGAGCCGAGAAATCTACGTGGCGAGCGCGCAGCCCTGGTGTCTCCTGCACCCGGACCTCACCCACGACGAAGGCATGCCGTCGAGGATGCGCCAGTCCTAGTCCCAGCCGACGCGCCGCGGGGCGTTCTGTCGGGCCCTCACCCCCATTTCAGTGGCCGTCGCCGGAAAAGAATACGCCACCCGGAAAGTATTCGCTGACTCCGACAACGAGGCGGGTATAGGATTGAGTTGGTGGCACGGCGGCTGCGGCGGACCGATTGTTCGTGGCGGTCCAAGGCGTGAACTCCGAACCGCACGGAGTCGGTCGGATCAGACTCGAGTTTCATCGAAGGAGGGAGAGGCAGATGTTGGATAACAAGCTAGTCAGGCTCGGCGCCGTTGCCGCGCTCGCCGTGGGCGCGAGCTTCGGGGCGCAGAGCGAGGCGTTCTCGGCAGAAAAGACGGTGCAGATCGCCGGCTTCGGCGCCAAGTCCGGCGTCGTTCGCTCGTTCGGCATCAACACGGAAGCGGTGTTGAGCGGCGCGATCGAGGCCGTGAATGCAGCAGGCGGCGTCAAGCTGGCCGACGGCTCCATGGCGATGATGGAGCTTTCGTTCTACGACGACCGCTGCAACGCGGAAGAGGGCATTTCGGTGCTCCGCCGCATCGCCGGCAGCGATGCGGTTGTCGCCATCGGCCCGACCTGCTCGAACGTTGCCGAACCGCTGTTCGGCATTCTGCAGAAGACGGTCGGCGACGAGGGCGATTCCGGGCTGCAAATCCCGGTCTTCACCGATACCGCCATCAAGGGCGGGCTGGCGAAGATTTCCCAGTGGGCGTTCCGCAACGTTCCCAACGAGAGCGAGATGTACAGGGCGCTGTTCCAGTGGATCGCCACGGAGCATCCAGACCTCAAGACCGTCTATGGCGGCGTTGAGGAGGATTTCGCCCATTCCCGCTTCACCTGGCACAAGGTGATGAAGGAGCGCTCGCCCGAGGCCGGCTATGAGGTGCTCGGCGAGTCCAAGTGGCTCCTGAATGACACCAACTTCACCACCCAGGTGCGCCAGATGAAGAAGGCCAAGGCCGACATCGTGGCGATCTCGGCGCATCCCTTCACCACCTGCGGCGTGCTGAAAGAGATGAAGCGCCAGCGGGTCAAGCCGAGCCTGCTGGTCGGGCTCACCAGCTCGTCGAGCATGGAGACGCTGCAGGGCTGCGCCGAGCAGGCCGAAGGCATCATCATCCCGACCAGCTTCGCGCCGGTCACCGAGGCCGCGAAGGCTGCGGCCGACGCGGCGGCGAAGCACGAAGGGAGCGCGGACCTGCACAGCGCTGCCGCCTGGGAAATCGTGATGATCCTCAAGGAGGTCATGGAAGCCCAGGGGATCGCGGCCGACGGCGATTCGGTGGATGCCGACAGGCGCAAGATCCGCGACGGACTGGCTAACCTGAAGGAGACCGACGGGCTCCTCGGCAAGATCCAGCGCACGGACGAGGGCGAGGCGGTCAAGCCTTACCTCTACGTGCACGCCCAAGCCGGCGAGTGGGCCATCCTCCACGACCCGTCGCAGTAAGCGTTTTCGGGCGGGTGTGCGCCACACACTCAGGCGCACACCCGTCCCGTTTTCGCCGACGCCTCTTGAGCGGGGGATGATCGGGTGGACTGGCTCGACTTCTTTCAGTCGATCACCGACGGCCTGCTGTTCGGTTCCATCTACGCGCTCATCGGTATCGGTTTCACCCTCATTTTCGGGGTGATGCACAAGATCAATCTGGCCTATGGCGCAGCTTCCATCGCCGGCGCCTATGTCAGCATCGCCGTGGCCGCTTATGTGCCGCTGCCGGCCCTGGTCACCTTCCTCATCGCTGCGATCGCCTCGGGCGGGATCGCGTTCCTGATCTACCTCGCCAACTTCCGCTTCATTCCGCTCGCGAGCCCCCTGGCGACGCTGATGGCGACCGTCGGCATGTTGATCCTGATCGACGAGATCGTGGTCCACGCGACCGACGGAATGCCCCAGCCTTACCCGGCGCTGTTTGCGGACATCTATATCGAGTGGGGCGATTTCGGCCTGCGCGGCGATCTGATCTTCATCTTCGTGCTCTCGCTGATCGCCATGGTCGTGCTCATGTTCATGCTCTACCGCACGCGCCTCGGCATCGCGACCCGCGCGGTGGCGCAGCAGCCGGTCGCAGCCCAGCTCGCCGGCATCAGCCTGGACCGCACGAACGCGCTCACCTTCGTCATTACCGGCCTTCTGGGCGGGCTCGCGGGCGCCATGATCGGCGCCTCGGTCGGTGTGCTCTCGCCCCTGCTGGTCGTGCCGATCACGGTCAAGGGACTCATCGTTTGCGTGATCGGCGGCCTCGGTAGCATCCCGGGGGCGATCATTGCCGGCCTTGCGGTCGGCGCCTTCGAGAACTTCTTCCTGGCGTTCCGGGGAGTCACCGAACGGGACATGTACGTGATGCTGCTGCTGTTCGTGTTCCTGGTGTTTCGGCCCGGCGGCATCTTCTCGCGCTCGGTGGCGCGCGACTGAGCGGGGGAGAAGGCGATGGACTTCTTCTTCGGGCTCCTCCAGATCATCGGCGTCCACACGCTTCTCGGGCTCTCCGCCTACGTCGTTCTGCAGACCGGCCAGGTCACGTTGGCACAGGCGGGGTTCTTCTCCATCGGCGCCTATGTTTCGGCGATGCTCACAGTGCTAGCGGGCTGGCACATCATTCCGGCGCTTCTGGTCTCAGCCACACTCGCCGGCATCGTGGCCGGCATCGTCGGGTTCCCGGCACTCAGGATCAAAGGCCTGATGCTGGTGGTTGCGACGATCGCCTTTGGGGAATTCATCCGACTCTTCTGGTTCAATTTCGACTACCAAATCGAGAAGAAGGGCATCGTCGTCGGGCCGCAGGGCGGCGAGGGATTCAAGCAGATCCGCTTCTTCCCCGAGAACGGCTGGAGCACCCTGGATGTCGCGATCTTCATCTGGGTGATCGTCGCCCTCGTCATGCTGGCGCTGTGGTGGACCGACCGCTCACGCGCCGGCACCGTGCTCAGGGCGGTGGGCGAGGACGAGCTGGCGGCGCAGAGCGTCGGCATCAACCTGACGGCTGTGAAGGTCGGCGCGTTTGCCGCAGGCGGCTTCATCGCCGGCATCGGCGGCGCGATCTACGCCCACTACACGACGCACATCGAGCACCTCAACTTCGGCGTCATGCTGGCGACCTTCGCCATCGCCTATCCGATCCTGGGCGGGCTCCGCAATGTCTTCGGCACCCTCGTGGCGGTGATCTTCATCCAGGGATTTCTCGTCGAGGGCCTGCGCTTCATGGGCGATTGGCGAAACCTGCTGTTCGGGGCGCTGATCGTGCTCGCCATGAACATCCAGCCGCGCGGGCTGATCGACGAGCGCTCCGTGAAACTCGTCCGCGGGCTGTTCACCCGCGACACCCGTAACTAGCGCGATGCCGATATTGGAGCTCACATCTCTCACCAAGCACTTTGGCGGAGTCCATGCCGTCGACGAGCTCGACCTCGCGGTGGAAGAAGGCGAAATCTTCGGCCTGATCGGCCCCAACGGCTCGGGCAAGAGCACCACGGTCAACCTGATCTGCGGCGTCGTGTCGGTCACCGCCGGACGGGTCGCCTTCGAGGGGCGCGATATCACCGGCTCCGCACCGCACCGGGTGCTGGCGGCGGGCGTCGCGCGCACGTTCCAGAACATCCGCCTGTTCGGTCACCTCACGGTCTGGCAGAACCTGTGGGTGGCGCAGAATTCGGTGGAAGACCGCCGCAGCGAAAATTTCGCGAAGCGATGGTTCTTCGGCTCGGGCGCGGCGCGCGATGCGGTGGACGAGCAGCTCGAATTCGCCGGACTGGCCGGCAAGCGGAACGAGCTCGCCGCCAACCTGGCCTTCGGTGAGCAGCGCCGGCTCGAACTGGCCCGCGCGCTCGCCACCAAGCCCCGGCTCCTGCTGCTCGACGAGCCCGCCGCCGGCATGAACCTGGAGGAGGTGCACGCGCTCGACGGGCGATTACGGGCGCTTCAGCAGGCGGGCATGACGATCGTGCTGGTCGAGCACGTCATGGAGTTGGTCATGGGCGTGACCGACCGCATCGCGGTGCTCAACTTCGGGCGCAAGATCGCCGAAGGCCTGCCGGCCGCGATCCAGGAGGACCCGGCGGTGCAGCAGGCCTACCTCGGCGGCGGCGTGGAGACGGCGCATGCTTGAGATCGACGGCATCGCGGCCGCCTACGGCAACATCGAAGCCCTGCGCGGTGTCGATCTCTCGGTCGAGGAGGGCGGCATCACCTGCCTGCTGGGCCCGAACGGCGCCGGCAAGACCACGCTGATGATGACTATCGCCGGCATTCTGAAGCCGAGACGGGGCACCATCAGCTTCCTCGACCGGAACATTACCGGCATGACGCCGAGCGGGGTCGTGCGGCGGGGAATCGCGCTGGTGCCGGAGAACCGACTCGTCTTCCCCGACATGAACGTGCACGAGAACCTCGTCGCCGGCGCTTATCTCAGGCTCGGCAAGCGCAAGTCGCAGGTGCAGCAGGACATCGACCACGTGTTCGAGCGTTTTCCCAGGTTGCAGGAGCGCTCGAAGCAGATGGCGGGCACACTCTCCGGTGGCGAGCAGCAGATGCTGGCCGTCGCCCGCGCGCTGATGGCGCGGCCCAAGCTGTTGATGATGGACGAGCCGTCGCTCGGCCTCGCGCCGCTCGTCGTCGAGGAGATCTTCCGAATCATCAGCGATCTCAACGCGGACGGCACCACGATCTTCCTGGTCGAGCAGAATGCGCACATGGCGCTGCAGGTGGCCGATCACTTCTTCCTGCTGGAGCAGGGGCAGGTGACATTCAGCGGCAAGCCCGGCCAGCTCTCTGAGCACGAGGTGATCCAGCGCGCCTACCTGGGAAAGGGCCCGCAGCGCAATCAGCCTGCGCCGGATCAGGACCGGCCTGACAGGACGACGCTCCCGAGCGGTTGAGGTCGATGGCCGACCCTCCGACAGCGACGCGGGAACAGGTCGGTGGTTGATTTCATCCAGAACTGCCTCGACGGCATCATGCTGGGCTCGTCCTATGCGCTGCTCGCCATAGGGTTCACCCTGATCTTCGGCGTCATGCGCCGGCTCAACCTCTCCTACGGGCCGTCGATCATGGTCGGCGCGTTCGTCGGCACGCTGGTCTATCTCGAATTCAAGGCCAATGCCGTGGCGATCGCCGCGGCCACCGTGGTCGGCGCGGTGATCGTCGGAATCTATGTCGAGCGCCTGTGCTTCCGGGCCATTCGCAGGGGCGCGGCGGTGGCATCGATGGTCTCGAGCTTCGTCATATGGATGCAGCTCGAAGAGATCGTGACCGTGGTCTTCCCCGACCGGACCTACTTCTTCCCGCCCATGGTCACCGCCGATCCGATCGACCTGGGCCCGTTCTTCTTCAAGGTGGAGAACATCGTGATGTTCGCCGTTGCGGCCGTCATGACCGTGCTGCTCCACTGGCTGCTGCAGTACACGCGATTTGGCCTGGCGCTCCGCGCCGTCTCGGAGAACCCGCGCGCGGCGCTCTTCATGGGCATCAACGTCGGCGCGGTCATGTTCCTGGCCTTCGCCATCGCGTCCGCCTTCGGCGGCGTCGCCGCCTATCTCATCGTCAGCGCCGACGGCCAGATCACGCCGCTCTTCGGGCTCTGGGCGACGTTCAAGGGTCTGATCGCCATGATGCTGGGCGGCATGGGCTCGATCCCCGGCGCCATCCTCGGCGGGCTGCTGCTCGGCGTCGTCGAGGCCCAGAGCATCTGGTATCTCGGCACCGAGTACCGCGACCTCTCCGCCTACTTCCTGCTCTTCCTGTTCCTGGTTTTCCGGCCCGGCGGCCTCATGGGCCAGCTTGCCGTCGAGCGCGAACTGGCGGCGACGCGGCGCGTCTGAGCCATGGACGACATCTATCTCATCACGATCCTCTCCAACATTGGCATGATCTCGTTCATCGCGCTCTCGGCCTATCTGTTGCTCGTGGTCGGCGAAATCTCGTTCGGTCAGCAGGCCTTCTTCGCCGTCAGCGCCTACGGCTCCGGTATCGCGACCGCGATGTGGGGCTGGCCGATCTGGCTCGGCCTGCTGTGGGGCGCGCTGGTGGCCGGGGCGGCGGCGCTGGTGGTGGCGATCCCGACGGTGCGGCTCAGGGGGCTCTACTTCTCGGTGGCAACCCTCGCCTTCGCCGAGATGGTGCGGCTGATCTTCGAGATCTTCACCTACCAGGTGGAGATCGACGGCGAGCTGGTCGGCCCCGATGGCTCCGACGGCTTCCGCGACATTCGCGCCGTCTACGACAGCAACGTCTCGGCCTTCGAGTACATGCTGATCATCTACGGGCTGCTGGCGGTGGTGCTCATCGGTTTCCTGATCCTCGAGCGCTCGCGCCTCGGCGCCATCTTCCGGATGATCGGCGAGGACCCGATGCTGACGGAAATGCAGGGGCTCAACGTCACCAAGTACAAGATCCTTGCCGTCGTCATGGCCGGCATCGTCGCAGGCATCGGCGGCGCCCTCTACGCGCACCTCGCGACCTATGTCGAGCCCAAGATATTCAATGTGATGCTGGGCGTGCACGCGCTGGCATACGGCCTGATCGGCGGGCTGGGCACGGCGTTCGGGCCGCTGATCGGCGTCGCCATCGATATCGGCCTGCTGGAATCGATCCGCGCGATTTCCGGCTACCGCATGATCGTCTTCGGCGGCCTGGTCGCCGTGCTGCTCATCGTGCGCCCGCGCGGTCTGCTGGACGAAGCCGCCATGCACTGGCTGCGTGGGCGCTGGCGAGGGTTGATCCGTGCTGAGAGTTGAGGGCCTGAGCCGGTCCTTCGGGGGCGTCGCCGCCCTGGAGGCGCTCGATCTCGCGGTCGCGGACGGCGAGGTGGTGGGCCTCATCGGCCCCAACGGCTCGGGCAAGACGACGCTGTTCAACGTGATCACCGGCGTTCACCAGGCCGATACCGGCCGCGTCCTCCTGCGCGACGAGGAGATCACCAGGAGCACGCCGGCCCGGATCGTTCGCCAAGGTATCGCCCGAACCTTCCAGAATCTCCGCATCTTCCAGCGCATGAGCGTGCGCGAGAACATCTGGGTGGCGCAGCACAGCCTGCCCGATGTCGGGCCGCTGGCGCTGCTGTCGAACCGGTCCTCGGCCGAGCGGGCGCGGAAGGCGGAGGTCGATCGCCTGCTCGACGCGGTGGGCCTCGCGGACCGGCGGAACGTGCTGGCCGGCAGCCTGCCGCTCCCCGATCAGCGCCGGCTCGAGCTCGCCCGGGCGCTCGTCCGCTCTCCGGCGCTACTGCTGCTCGACGAGCCGGCGGGCGGCATGACCCCGGCCGAGACTGCGGAGATGGCGGCCCTCATCCGGGATTTCGCGGTGCCTGGCCGCACCTGCATCGTCATCGAGCACAAGCTCGACCTGATCTCGACGCTGTGCCAGCGCCTCTGCGTTCTCAATTTCGGCCGCAAGATTGCGGACGGCGAACCGGACCGGGTCCTGGAGCATCCCGAGGTGCTCGAAGCCTATCTCGGGCAGGGCGCAGCCGATGCTTGAAATCCGCGACCTGCACCTGAGCTACGGCAAGGTGCGCGCCGTCCAGGGCGTGTCGCTGGAGGTCGCGGAGGGCGAGATCGTCGCCCTGATCGGCGCCAACGGCGCCGGCAAGAGCTCGACCATGCATGCAGTGTGCGGCATCGAGCGGCCGTCCGGCGGGCAGATTCGTTTTCTCGGCCAGGCGATCACCCGCCTGCCGCCGCACCGGATCATGCGCCGCGGCATCGTGCAGGTGCCGGAGGGTCGTCTGATCTTCGGCGGGCTAACCGTCGCGCAGAACCTGCGGCTGGGGGCCCACAACGTGGGAGGCCGCGCCAAGACCGAGGCGGACATCGAGCGCGTGCTGGATTCGTTCCCCATGTTGCGGGAGCGGCTCGACGAGCCGGGCGCGGCGCTCAGCGGCGGCCAGGCCCAGATGCTGGCGCTGGCGCGCGGGCTGATGGCGCGGCCGAAGCTCCTGATACTCGACGAGCCCTCCCTCGGCCTCGCCCCGATCGCCGCGCTGGACGTCTTCGCCCTGATCCCCCGGCTCAGGGACGCAGGCGTCACGATCCTGCTGGTCGAGCAGAACGTGCGCCAGGCGCTCGCGATCGCGGACCGGGGCTACGTGCTGGAAAGCGGGCGTATCATACTGGACGGCAAGGCAGCCGAACTCGCCGAACACGAGCTTCTGGTCAGCGCCTATCTGGGTCTAACGAGGGGAGAATGAACGATGCGTGTCTTCATCGCAGGTCTGACTCTGTCGGCGATGCTGATCGCGGGCGGCTCCGTCCTGGCGGGCGAGCGCGTTGCTGCCGACGTGAACTGCACGGCGACGGCGGAAAAGCTGACCTACGACTGCATGATCATGCTCAAGGGCAAGAAGAGCGGCGAACCCGTGGCGGGCGCCGAGGTCGTGGTCAAGGCCGACATGCCGTCGATGCCGCTGGCGCACAACGTGCGGCCGGTGAAGGCGGTGGCAGGCTCGATGCCCGGTCACTACACCGCCACGCTGGAGCTGGAGATGCTGGGCGAGTGGGCGCTCACCCTCGACGTCAGCGGCCCGACGCGGGACCGCGTGGTCAAGAAGCTGGATTTCGGCCGGGCCTCCGGCGAATCCGGGCACGAGCACGGGGAGATGAAGGACCACGGCGGCCACATGGATCACGGCGGGATGGAGATGGAGGAGGCGCAGTAGTCAGTCGCGTGGGGGACGCGCCGCACGGGGAGCGGGGCCGGCTTCGCATGCTATCGTGCCCGCCCCAAACGAGCGGAGGCAGGGCATGAGGCTTGAGGGCAAGGTCGCGATCGTCACCGGGGGCTCGCGCGGGATCGGCGCCAGTATCGCGCGGCGCTTGGGCGCGGACGGCGCCCAAATCGCGGTGGTCGCGCACACGGCGCGCGACAAGGCGGAGGCCGTGGTGCAGGAGATCGCCGACGCCGGCGGCCGCGCCGCGCCGTTCCAAGCGGACGTTTCCAAGGTCGCCGACTGCGAGCGGCTGGCGGCGGAAGTGGCCGACGCCTTCGGCACCATCGACATTCTCATCAACAACGCCGGCGTCTACCACCCGCTGCCCATGGAGGAGACCACCGAGGCGCTCTGGGACGCCCAGATCGACATCAACCTCAAGGGCAGCTTCTTCATGGCCAAGGCGGTGGCGCCGGTGATGAAGGCGAAGGGCGCGGGCAAGATCGTCAACATCACGTCCACGCTCGGCATCGTCGGCTCGAGCGCCGGCGCGGCTTATTGCGCGTCGAAGGGCGGCCAGATGCTGCTGACCAAGGCGCTCGGCCTGGAGCTCGGGCCGCACGGGATCAACGTCAACGCGGTGGGACCCGGTGCCACGAGAACCGACATGAACGCCGCGATCCGCGCCCAGCCCGGCAGGGAGGAGCGGATGGAGGCCATCGCGCCGATGGGCCGATACTGGATGGAGGCCGACGATGTCTCGGGCGCCGTGGCCTACCTCGTCTCGTCGGAGGCCGATGCGGTGCACGGCGCCCACCTCATGATCGACCTCGGCTGGACCGCCTGGTAGGCCGCGCGCCGGCCGGCCGCTAGACGACCACCATGTGCGGACGCTTCACCCAGCGCCTCCCCTGGCGCGAGCTTCAAGAGTTCCTCGACCTCGTCGGTACACCCCAGAACCTGCGGCCGCGCTACAACGTGGCACCGGGGCAGTCCATCGCGGCGGTGCGCCTGGCCGATGGCGGCCGCCGCCCCTCCATGCTGCGCTGGGGGCTTATTCCCGCGTGGGCCAAGGAGCCCAGCATCGGCTACAAGCTGATCAACGCGCGCTCCGAGACCGCGCACCAGAAACCCTCGTTCCGCGCTGCCTTCAAAGCGCGCCGTTGCCTGATCCCGGCCGACGGCTTCTACGAGTGGAAGCGCGAGGGCAAGGCCAAGCAGCCCTACTTGATCGGGATGAAGGACGGCGGCGGCTTCGTCTTCGCGGGTCTGTGGGAGAGCTGGATCGTGCCGGCGGGCCTCGCGCTCACCGGCTCGCTATCCGAGCTCGCGCCCGGCGACGTGCTGGAGACCTGCACCATCCTCACCACCGAGGCCAACGCCGCCCTGGCCCCAATCCACCCCCGCATGCCCGTGATCCTGCCGCCCGGTGCTTACGACCTCTGGCTCGCGGGCGAAGCGGTTCCCCTCGCCCCCTACCCTGCGGAGGCGATGATCTTTCACCCCGTGAGCACGCTGGTCAACAAACCCGCGAACGACGACGAGCGGTGTGTGGAGGAGGTGGGGAGGGATTTGTTCGCCTTTGCCAGCGAGTTCCCTTAACACAATTTCTTTGCCTGCTTTATGAACAATCGAAAAGGCTTATCCCCTTACATCCGGCTTCTCCATATGTGGGGTGCCGGATCGCTGGGCACTTTACGGGCAACCCATTGAGACACGGAAGGAACTGCGACCGTGTCGGATACCGCCGCCGAGGTGGCCGGTACAACATGTTGGGGAACCGGAGCCAGAGGGATAAGCCTTCAATCGAATTTCCTCCCGCTCCCGCCTAAGATCATCGACATCCTGGTTTTCCCGCGCAGCGTTAAGGCGGTCGAGGATCGTTTGTGCGTGATCTACGTATGCGCGCTCGCCCGTCAAGAGAAAAGCCTTTCTGGCTCGTTCAAAAGCAATCGCACAATCCATCTGATCTGCCTCCAGCGCCACTTCCAGCTTAGCTCGCTCAAAGTCAGCCAGCGCTCCAACCTCATCTATCGCCATTCGCAGTTTGTCGGAGAAAAGTGTCAGATTTCCGGGATCATACTCGATATAGTCCGTCCTTGTAAGGTCGGACGGTGCTTGAGCACCCTTGGACTTGATAATTACCAACGGTTTGCCACACATGGCAGCGAAACCCAGCTCCAAAGAAATATTGGCGAAGGCTGTTCGCCGTGTGGAGTCACTAAAAAGTGCAGCTACAAAGCCTACACCCCTAATCAAACCTAATATGCGTTCAAGAAAATCCTTTCCTCCTATTGAGGAGCTTGCATCAACAACCGAGATTCCTGCAGCATCAAACTCCTCAGCAGAAACTTCACTTATCTGTTGATCGATATCTGGTGGCTCACCGAGTTGTCGCATCATGAATACAGACTTCGGAATAAGGCTACGTGGCCCGGGATCCAGCACCTCCTCCGACAGCGGTGAAAATACTAAAGGCATAATGCAATAGCTACTTTTCCTTTATACCCTTGTAGGGGCCCTTTGATTTCTTGTGGTCAATAATTCGGCCAGTTCTCGTGTCTATCTTTACATACCGACCCGTCACAGGATTCTTGATCTGTATGCGATTCTTAACCGGACCAGATCTTGATCCCGTGCTTGGACTCTTCCCCGTCTCAGTTTTCATTTTTTCCACAAATAACTGGCTCTCTAGCTAACGGAATCGAGCTTTTACTCACGTGCTTGTGCCCATCCCAGCTCCGCTCTCACGTAGCCGGTGGGCCATTACAAGCCATTGCATGTACTCTCTCTAAAAGCGCGATATACCGCAAGAACTTTCGACATCGTGAAGGTTGCTACGGATCAGCGCCAAATCCAATTGCTTGGCCCCTTGCCCGTGATGGGCGCCGCATAAACCACTGAGTGACAATGGTATTCTACCGTCAAGGTGTACTACGAGCCGGGGGTGGAGCGTGACCTCCGCTATCAACCAAAAGTATTAACTACCAAATCGCCCATTTGCACTTCGAGGCGTTCGTCGCTCAACGAGCGACAGAGGCCTCCGCCTGCGCTGGTAGTGGGCTTTCCGGTGTCAGGGGATCACTGCACCTGCGGGGTGCGGGCAGTTCGTCAGCCAGTCATGCGCGGCTGGCGCTACTTCGCCCCGGCAGCTCTCCGGAGCTGGGCGGAGGGGCGGAAGCGGAGGGCCTTGGAGGCTCTGATGCGGATCGCCTCGCCGGTCTGCGGGTTGCGGCCCTTGCGCCCCTTGCGCTTGACGATGCTGAAGGTGCCGAAGTTGCCGATGGTATAGCGGCCTTCCTTCTTCGACTTCTTGATTCCGGCCTCGATCTCGCCCAGCACCAGGTCCACGGTGCGCTTGGCCTCGGCCTTGCTCATCTTGACCTTCTTGGCGACGTTCTCGATGAATGCGGCTCTGCTCATGGTCGGAGGTCCCCTCTGTCTTTATCCTCTGGCGACTCGAATGTGACTAAACCGCTACATATAGCGGCTTTTTCCCATGTGGCTACCAGAAATGCCCAGCGGTCCGCGGATTTGGCAGCCCTCGGGCGGCGGCCGCTATTGGCGATCCACGGTGGAGCGCCCCTCCTCGATCCATCCCAGGATGCCATCGCGCGCGGTGTAGACGTGCCGGTATCCGAACTGCTCGTCCAGCATCCGGGCGACCTTGCCGCTGCGCTTTCCGCTACGGCAGATGAACGCAACGGGCTGGTCGGATTCCGTGATCGCAGCGAGGGCCGGCAGCCACCGGTCCAGGTCGTAGCGTCCCTTCTTGTCGAAGAAGGTCATCAAGTGGCTGCCCTCGATGACGCCGGTCTCGCGCCACTCCTCCGACCGGCGGACGTCGATGACGGCGACTCCTTCCGCCCGCAGCCGCTCAAGTCCGGCGCTGTCCACCTGGATGACGTCCGCATGAAGCGGCATGGCGCCAACGACCAGCATGATGCAGAAAACCGCGATCCTCAGCATGGCCCGAGCCCTCCGCAGGTCGTCTCCTACAGATGGACCGACGCGTTCCCGTTTGCAACGAATATCGACGACTCGTTCGTTTCCCTCAGGCGCCGGGCGCTCGCTCCGCTCGATCGTGCGCTCCGCGCGCGTGGGCGCGCGACGCTTCGCGCTTCGCGCGCGGCGCAGTCGCGCCGTCCGGGCCTATCGGCCCGGTCCTCCCCTTGCCGTAAGTCCTGCGATCTCGGGTAGCGCGCTCAGTCGACGCGGCAGGTGATACGCCAGTCGATGGCGCCGGCCTTGTCGCGCCGCGCGTAGCTCACGCGGGACTTCTTGAGCTCGGCGCTGGCGATCTCCACCAGGCCGTCCTTCAGCTCGGGCGGCAGCGTGTCGAGGTCGAGGGTGACGGTGATGGGGTCGCGGCGCTTCCGCGCCTTCGCGGGCCGGCTCGCGCGCGCCGCCCGGCGCTGGCGCGGCGCCTCGTCTTCGTCCGCGCCGTTCCCGCCGTTCTTGCCGCCCCATATTTCGTCCCAACCGCTGCGGTAGGCTGGCGTCCTCACGCTGGAGAAGTAGCCGTAGTGAACGTCGGCCTTGCCGCCGGCCGAGTCACGCGCGGACTTGCCGGCGTCTGTTGCCGAGTCCTTGCCGGCGTCCTTGGCGCCCTCCGACGACTTGGTATCGGATGAGGCGTCGGACGTGCTTGCCGTGTCGTCCTTCGGCTTGGTCTTGGTGTCGGTGCTCTCGCTCTTGGCCTTGGGCGCCGACTCTGACTTGGCTTTCGATGGCTTCTTGGTGCTCTTGGCTTCGCTCATCTCTCTCGCTCAATAACGTCTCCAAATTCCCACCCTCGTCGGGCGTGCGGGCCGGATATAGAAGCAACCGGGGCGTGCTTCAAGACCGCAGTTGACCGCGAGGGAGGTGGGCCGCGAAGGTGCGCGTCTACTCGGCGGCGGCCTGCTGGCGCTGGCGGGCGCCCGGTTCCTTGTAGACGGCGCCGTCCTTCATGATCATGACGATGCGGTCGTTGTCCTGCAGGATCCGAACGTCCGCGAGCGGGTCGCCGTCCACCATGATCAGGTCGGCGAGATAGCCCTCCGCCACCAGGCCCACGGCGTCCCCAAAACACTCGCCGCCGTAGCGCGTCGCCATGGTGAGCAGGTCGATGGACGAGAAGCCCATGAGCTCCTGCCAGAGCTCCAGGTCGCGGGCGTCGCGGCCCACCGGGTTCCACTCGAAGCCGTAATCGCCGAAGGGCAGCACGCGCACGCCGCGCCGGTACAGCTCCTTCGTCACCGCGATGGCGCCGTCGAGCTCGCGCTTGAAGCCCCATTCCTCGGCCTTCTCCTGCGGCATGCCGTAGTCCGCCATCTCGTAGAGGGTGGTGTAGGTGAGGCCGATGGCGGGGTTGACGAAGAAGCGGTCCTTGTTGGCCTCCAGCAGGTCCAGCGCCTCCTCGTCGCAGAAGTTGGCGTGGTAGATCAGGTCGATCCCGTGCTTCACGCAGCGCTTTACCGCCTCCGCCGTGCGCGCATGCGCGATGACGCGGCGCTTGTGGATGTGGGCGATGCTGGTACAGGCGACGATCTCGTCCTCCTGCATTACGGTCATGTCGCCGGTGGCGGTGTCGTGGACGAAGAAGTCGCCGGAGATCATCAGCTTGAGGCTGTCCGCGCCCTCGCGGATCATCAGCCGGGAGAACTTGCGGATCTCCTCGGGCCCGTCGCAGACCACCGCGAAGCCCTCGTGGTGCATGTGGTACTGGCGCAGGTCGCCGAGGCCGCCGGTGACGGTGATCTCGGGCGTGGCCGCGCGCATCCGGGGGCCGGGGATGCCGCCGGCGTCGATCTCGTTGCGGGTCGCGATGTCGAGCCGGGTCTTGGCCGAGGAGCCGTTGACCGAGGCGGTGAAGCCCGCATCCAGCATCGCCTTCACGTTGTGCATGGTACGGTAGACGTGCTCCTCCACCGGGAGCTCGCCGGTGCTGTAGAAGTCCGCGCCCATGTTGGGGTAGGTCGGGTGGCCGTGGCAGTTGACCAGGCCCGGCATCAGCGTGGCGCCGCCGCCGTCAATCACCCGGTCGGCCGCCGTGCCGCTCGGGAAGCCGCCGGCCGCCACCTTGACGATGCGGTTGCCCTGCACCAGCACCTCGCCCGCGAAGGGCTCGCGGCCCGAGCCGTCGAAGATCGTCACATCGGTGATGAGAATGCGCGCCATCTCGCTCTCCTCCCCTCCTCCGTCGCCGCCGCCGGGGCGCGGCGATTGCGGGCGCCGTTGTTGCTTGTTCTTGGGGCGCCGGCCGGTCGTGCCGCCATCCTAGCACGGACCGCTTGGCTGCCGCCGGCCCCGCTTGGAGGCGGTTGGCAAATGTGGAACACTCCGGCGCGCCACGCGGAGGGGAGACGCAGGCCATGATGGACGATCGCGCGCCGGACGAGACCATCAACGTCACCGTCGACGGTTACAACGTGGTGGCCTACAGCTTCGGCTCCGGCGACGAGGTGTTGTTCTGCGTCAACGGAGGGCCGGGGCTCCCCTGCGACTACGTGCGGGACGCGCACTCCTGGCTCGCGGACAAGGACTACCGGGTGGTGGCCTTCGACCAGCTCGGCACCGGCAAGTCCGACCGGCCGGACGACGCCGCGCTCTGGACCATCGAGCGCTACGTCGAGGAGACGGAAACCGTGCGCACCGCGCTCGGGCTCGGGCCGGTGCATTACTACGGGCAGTCCTGGGGCACCTGGCTCGGCCAGGAATGGGCGCTGGCCTACCCCGAGAGCTTCAAGACCTTCACCCTCGCCAACGGCGCGGGCGACATTCCGCACCTGGTGAGCGAGCTGCACCGGCTTCGCCACGCGCTCGGGCACGAGACCGAGGCGATGATGCAGCGCCACGAGGCGGAAGGCACCATCGACCACCCCACCTATCAGGCGGCGATCACCATCCTCAACTACCGCCACGTCTGCCGGCTGGACACGTGGCCGGCGCCGGTGATGCGCTCGCTCGGCGACTGGAACATGGGGCCCTACGAGGCGATCCAGGGCCCCAACGAGTTCTGCTACACCGGCAGCATCAAGGACAAGAACTGGCTGCCGGAGCTGCATCGGGTGCACCAGCCGGCGCTGGTGCTCTGCGGACAGCACGACGAGCTGACACCCGCGTGCTCGATGAAGCTCCACGCAGCGTTGCCCAACTCCCGGATCAAGGTCTTCCCCAACTCGTCCCACCTGCCGATGTACGAGGAGCCGGAGCCCTATTTCGAGACCCTGCTGGGTTTTCTGGACGCCCATCGCGGCTAGACGGAGTTAAGAGAGATGAACGCAAGCGAGAAGCGCGCCGCGCTCGCCGGCGCGATCAGGGACGGCCAGTTCGTCGTGGCGCCCGGCGTCTACGACATGATCTCCGCCAAGGTCGCCGACGGCATGGGGTTTCGCGCGCTCTACATGACCGGCTACGGCGTCGCGGCCTCGCACCTCGGCCTGCCCGATGCCGGGATCGCGAGCTACGCCGATGTCGTGAGCCGCGTGCGCACAATCGCGGGCGGCACGGCCTCGCCCCTGATCTGCGATGCGGACACGGGCTTCGGCGGCCTGCTCAACGTGCAGCACACCGTGCAGGGCTACGAGGACGCGGGCTGCAGCGCGATCCAGCTCGAGGACCAGGAAATCCCCAAGAAGTGCGGCCACACGCCGGGGCGCCGCGTGGTCCCCATCGAGGACATGGTGGAGAAGATCCGCGTCGCCGCCGAGGCGCGCCGCGACCCCAACTTCCTGATCATCGCGCGCACCGATGCGCGCACGAGCCTCGGGCTCGACGAGGCCCTCGCGCGGGGCCAGGCCTTCGCCGACGCGGGCGCCGACGTGATCTTCATCGAGGCGCCGGAGAACGAGGACGAGATCGCGCGCATCGGCGAGACCTTCGACAAGCCGCTGCTCGCCAACATGGTGGACAGCGGCAAGACCCCCATCGTGCCGGCGGAGCGCCTCGCGGCCTTGGGTTTCAACATCGCTATCTATCCCGCTATCGGCATGCTGCCGGCGGCCGGCGCGATGCGCAGCGCCTTCGCGTCCCTTCTTCGCGACGGCTCCACCGCCAATGTCGATGCGCCGATGATCTCGCTGCCCGAGATGCACGCGCTCATGGGCTTCGAGGACGTCTGGGCCTTCGAGCGCCGCTGGGCGCGCCCCGAGGCTGAGGCTGCGGAGTAAGCGGCGGCGGACGCTGCCGGGACTCTTCTATCCTGCCCACGGGTCCTCGACCCGCGGCCAGTAGGGCTTCGCCAGTTTGGTGTAGGGGATCGCCGCGAAGTCCGGCGCGATGGCGCCCGGCGCCGCAACGTAGAGAATTTCCTTCGCGATGGGCGCGAAGCCGGCATGGAAGTGCTGGGTGGATTTCACCACCACGATCTTCTTGTCCGCCGGATCGAGCCCCACGGCGGCGAACGCGTCGGGATTGAAGACCTGCGTGCGCACCGTATTCAGCACGAGGTCGAGGCCGCCTTCCGCGCGCACCCACGCCGCATCGCCGATCCTGTTGCGGGCGGCGCCGAAGGTCTGCGCGGCGCCGGTCACGATCCGCTCGACCGTGACTGCGAGGTCCACCGGATCGCCCGAATCCGGGCCGCACTTGCCGCCGATACGCAGCCGGAGCGACGCCCCCTCCCCCGCCTCCATGCAGAAGCGCACCGCCACCGGGTCCCAGTAGAGGCCGCTCGCCGCATCGCCGACACCGCGCGCAATCAGGCGCTCCAGGATGAAGGTGGAGTCGCTCGGTGCGCCGCCGCCGGCATTGTCCGAGACGTCCGCCAGCACCACCGGCCCGCCATCGACGGCGAGCGCCCGGTCGATAGCCTCGTCGATACCGATTGCGGTGGGCCGCGTCTCCTCGCGCATCGCCCAGAGCCGGGCGCCGAGATCGGCGGCCAGCGCCGCCGCCTTGCCCTCGTCGCCATCGGCCACCACCAGGGTCTTGGCGCCCACTTCGGCCACGTCGCCCCAGGGAAAGCCGTGGCCGAAGGAGACGGCGAGAATTCCGTCGCTCCCCTCGCGCGCCTTCATGTCGGCGACGAAGGTCTGCATCGGCTCAGCCGTGGTGCGCCACATGCTGATCATGCGGCAGTCGTGAGCGGCCATCACGGGCCGGGTGCGCCCGCGGGCCGCGTCGTGGCAGAGCGCGAACAAGTCCTCCGCCCGCTCGCCGATGTCGATGTGGGGGTATTCCTTGTAGGTGACGAGCGCCGTCGCGGCCTCCAGCATCAGCGGCGTGATGTGGCAGTGCAGGTCGAGCTCGCCGCCCAGCACCGCCTCGGGGCCCACCACCGCGCGCAGCCGGGCCAGCAAGTCGCCCTCGCAGTCGTCGTAGCCCTCCGCCACCATCGCGCCGTGCATGTTGACCAGCACCAGGTCGAGCGGCAGTGCGGCCTGTGCCTGCCCTAGTATGCGATCGCGATAGTCCTCGTAGACGCGGCGGATCGTCCGCCCCCCCCGCTGGGCGAAGGCGCAGAGCCCCTCGATGACCTCGTGCCCCTCCGCCTCGGCGCGCTCGCGCCAGATGTGCAGGGGCAGGCTGAAGGGATTGGCGAATGGCGGGTCGCATCGCCGTCGAAGACGGCGGTGTCCCGATAGGTCTGCTCGCCCGTCGGCAGCGACGAGAAGGTGTTGGTCTCGGTTCCGAGACAGGCGATGAAAACCCGCATGACCGCCCTCGCTCCGTCTATCCTCGTCCGCCCAAGCCGTGCGGCTCCCCGTGCTACAATTGCTTTTCCCGACGGAGGTACGCAATGGCCGCTCCGGTTCCGCTGATCGACTTCACTCCGTTTCTTGCCGGTAGTGCCGACGAGCGGCGGCGCGTGGCAGATGTGATCGGGCGGGCCTGCGAGGACATCGGCTTCTTCATGCTGACCGGCCACGGCGTGTCGCAGATCCTGATCAACGAGCTGGTCGCGGTCTCCTACCGCTACTTCGCGTTGCCCGAAGACGAGAAGCGGCGCCTCACCATGCCGCCCGACCGCTACCGCGGCTATATCCCGTTGCGCGGCGATAACGCGGCGGCGAGCCTGGATGACGACAGCCTCTCGCTGCCCGATCTCAAAGAATCATTCAGCATCGGCCCCTTCGACATGGCCGACGATGCCTATCATCAGGCGCCGGCCGCCGGCACGTTCTTCGCGCCCAACATGTGGCCCGCGCGCCCGAACGCATGGCGCGAACTCTGGGAGGAGTACTACCGGCACATGGAGCGGCTCGCGCCCGCCATTATGCAGAGCTTCGCGCTGGCGCTCGAGCAGCCGGAGCACTATTTCGCCGACCGCATCGACCGCCACATCACCAACTCGAGCGTCATCCACTACCCGCCGCAGCCGAGCACGCCCGCCGCGGGCGAAGCGCGCGCCGGCGCTCATTCGGACCTCGGCAGCCTCACGATCATCTATTCCGATACCGACATCGGCGGAATCGAGGTGCTGACCCGGGACGGCGACTGGTTCCGCGTGCCGCGTGTCCCCGGCGCACTCACGGTTAATCTCGGCGACCTGATGGCGGAGTGGACCAACGACCGATGGGTCTCCACCAGCCATCGGGTCGTGAACCCGCCGCGCGCGCAGGCGGATCAGGCGCGGATTTCGCTCTGCTTCTTCCACCAGCCAAACTATGACGCGCGGATCGAGTGTATTCCGTCATGCCACGGGCCGGACAACCCGCCCCGTTACGGCGCCACGACGTCTGGCGCTTACATCAAGCGCAAGCTGGACCTGACCCGCGAAGCACCCATTCGCGCAGACTCTCCCGACGAAACCTCCCCGGCCTGATCCCGAGCAAGCGGTGTTTTGTCGCCGCCCCGGCGCGGTAGCGGGAGCGATATGACAGCGGCATAATCGCGCCGCGCCAGCAACCGGGCGAACGAAAGGGAATGCATCATGGAAGTCGGGCTTTACGGAAACACCCACGGCCAGTCCTATCGGGACGACGTCAACATGTTCCTTCACCACACGCCGGCGGAGCAGATGGACCCGATCCGGGTCGCTCAGACCGCCGAGCGCGCGGGCATCCACTCGATCTGGTATCCCGACCATGTCTGCATGCCCTACGATTCCGAGAGCCACCACACCGCGAACGTCTCCGGTCAGCGCGCCTATCAGCGCCGCCACAACATGCTGGACGCCGCCGTCGTCATGGGCGCTGTCGCGGTGCAGACCACGACCCTCAAGCTCGCGACCAGCGTGCTCATCGCGCCCTATCGCCATCCCCTCTCGGACGCGCGCCAGTTTATGACCGTGGACCAGCTCTCGGGCGGCCGGCTCATGCTGGGCGTCGGGGTCGGCTGGATGGTCGAGGAGTTCGACGCGGTCGGCATCGACTACGAGGAGCGCAACCGGCGCACCGAGGAGTGCATCCAGATCTACAAGGCCTCGTGGACCGGCGACCTCGCCACCTTCGAAGGCAACTACTACAGCTTCAAAGACGTTTCCCAGGACCCGAAGCCTGTCCAGCAGAACCCGCACCCGCCGATCGTCTTCGGCGGCAACACGATCAGGGGCGCACGGCGTGCCGCACGCTTCTGCGACGGCCTCTATCCGCTCTTCCTCGATTCTTACACACAAGCCGACCGCTACACCGGCCTCCAGGACGAGGTACGCCGCGAGCTTGAGGCGCAAGGCCGCAGCCCGTCCGACTTCCTGATGCTGTGCGCCGCGACCGCGCGCATCACCGATGCCAGCGACCCGGCTTCTCAGGCCAATCCGCGCCAAACCTGTACCGGCACCGGCGAGCAGATCGTCGAGGATCTCGCGGCGCTGGCCGACGCCGGCTTCTCGATGGCGGTCTGCATGCTGGAGTGCCCTTCGGGCGAACTTTCCGAGCAGCTCGACCAGATCGAGCGCTTCGGCGCCGAGGTCATCCCAGAAGCCAAGAAGCTCAAGCCGGCCGGGGACTGGAAACCCGTCACCTGACGCACCTCCTCCCACGACAGGGGGCGAGAGAGGCCGGTCCGCGCAGCGGGCCGGAGCGCGCGACCGCGCGCCGCGCCGAAGGCGCGTAGACTTACGAGTATATGTATCGTTAAGCGCGCATGAGAGGACATAGAAGGACATTATACGAATATTTGCAATGGTTTGCTGGAATTGCGCGAAGCATTCTCCCTTTGCGAGGCGACATGAGATGACTTTCAGTCCCTTTCACGTGTTGGGCAGTGTGTTGACAGCTCGACAGCCCTATGGTCCAATGTCCCCATGAAGACGACGAAGCCCGGAAAACGTGTCGCCAAGACCAAGATTACCATCAACAAGCGTGCCGTCGATGCCCTCAAGCCCGGCGACAAGCCCTGGATCGCGTGGGATGACAGGCTCACCGGCTTCGGCGTCAGGGTGCACCCCACCGGCGCCAAGTCCTTCATCGTCAACTACCGTGCGGGTGACGGCGGCAGGAAGGCGCCGAACAAGCAGGTCGTGCTCGGTCGATATGGCAAGATCGCGCCCGGTCAGGCCAGGCGCCTTGCCCAGACCACCCTCGGCAAAGTAGCCAGCGGCGAGGACCCGGCTGAGGAACGTTCGCAGGCGCGAGGGATGCCGACCCTGGCGGATGCGCTCAAGGACTACCTGGCTGCCAATCCCAACCGCTCCGAGAACACCAACAAGCTCTACCGCTACGAGGCCGAGCGCTATCTCGGTGACTGGCTCATCCGCCCACTCGATTCCATCACACGGCGCGAGGTGGAGGCGCGCTTCAACCGCATTACCGTGGACCACGGCTGGTCACCGGCCAACCACGCGATGTCTCTGCTGCGTTCCGTCTTCCGCCGTCCGTGCGTCGATCTCGAAGGTCTGCGCAACCCGGTCGACCTCTGGCTCGCCGCAGGCGGGAAGTTCCATCGCAAGACGCGACGCAAGATCTCCACGCCCGCCGAGGTGCTGCCCTGTTGGCGAACCGGCATCGAGGCCGAGGTCAAGATGCCGGCCATGAGTGACGCGCTGTGGTTCGGGCTTTACACCGGCATGCGGCTGAGAGAAGTCCTGACACTACGCTGGGAGCGAGTAGACATGGCGTCGCTCACCTTCCGCGTCGAGCAGACCAAGACCCGAGTCCCTCTTGAGCTTCCGATCACCCGACAACTGGAACTTATCCTTGAGAGGCGTCGGGCGGCGAGGTCGGCGATGCCGGTCACCGTGCGGGACTGGGTATTCCCTTCTCCGGCCAGCAAGTCCGGGCATGTCGAGGACCCGCACTATCTTTACCCGCGCATCACGAAGACGGGCGGTGCGAAGTTCTGGTTCCATGCGTTCCGCAACTGCTTCATCACGGTGGCCGAACGGGACTTGATGCTTCCCTCGCCGTTGACCAAGCGCCTTGTGAACCACGCCAGACCCAACGACGTGACGGAGGGTTACGCTGCGGACTGGACGATCGCCCAGCTCCGAGAGCCGGCTCAAAGGGTTGCCGATCGGATAGAGGCACTGATGAGCCAAGCGCCGGAGGGCACCGCCGAACAGGATGGGATTTCAGTCGGCGCCGGGTCTGGCTGAGACGCGGCCGGCAAGCAATTAGTTTTCGCCCAGCGCTCTCCCTCGCAACTCGATCCTGGGTCGTCGTGGTCCGGCCCTGCCGGTCACGCCGGCCAACTCCGCGACGCCGGTCTCCGGGAGGATGCCCTCTCGCGGCCGAGTGCACGATCGCCTCTCGTATACGCCCTTCGGAGCAAGGGATCGGTGAGCCGTCCCACGCGCTGGGCAGCTCTCGGTGCCATCGCGCCTGCTTGCGATCATTGACGAAGCCGCATTGCGGGAGGGGGTATCCCGCTCCGGACTCATCGCCTGCGCGGCACTCAGTTTCGTGGAACGGCGGGCGAGGGAGCGATAGAAGCGCGTGCGTTCGCCGGAGCGGGGTTGTCCGGCGGCCCGCTTCGGACCTCCCGCCACAGACGGAGGGCCAGGTCAAACTCGCCATCGACGAGCGCGACCGCGGCGCGCACGGAAACGGACGCATGGCAGCGGTGGAGTGTAAGCGGTACGCAGACCCCATACCGGAATCTGGCTTGACTACGACGGGGATTTCTTGAGGAGCGCCGTGAGCGCGCGAGTCATTTTGCCTCGGGCTGGAAGTTCCACGGCAGAAGCTCCTGGATGCCCGACTGCGGGTGGCCCTTGGCGATCTTCTCGAGCGTGCTCCGCATCCAGGCGTAGGGCTCGACGCCGTTCATCTTGCAGGTCTCGATCAGCGAGGCGATGCGGGCCCAGGCTTGCGCACCCTCGTCGTTGCCGGCGAAGAGCGCGTTCTTGGCGGTGAGCTTCAGCGGCCGGATTCGGTTTTCCACCAGGTTCGAGTCGATCTCGACACGACCGTCGTGCAGGAACTCCAGCAGCCCGTCCCACTGGTTGGCGATATAGGTCAGCTTCTCGCCGAGACGCGAGCGCGGTGAGACGCGCGAGCGCTGCTCGTCGAGCCAGACACCGAAGGTGTTCACGATCGGCGCCGACTCCTCCCAACGGATCGCGCGGCGCTCCGCCGGCGGCTTGCCCCGGATCTTCTTCTCGATCGCATAGAGCTTCGCGATCCGATTCAGACCGGCCAGCGCGATCGGCGATGCGCTCGAGTCGTATACCTCTTTCAGCTTCCGTCTTACATGCGCCCAACAGAGGGCCCGCGTCACAGGGCCTTCCGCCCGGTACGGCCGCGCCAGGATGTTGTGGCCCGAGTAGCCGTCGAGCTGCACCGTCCCCGAAAAGCCCTCCATAAGCTCGGCGCCATACTTGCCGCCGCGGCCGGGCGCATAGCGATAGACGACGCCCGGCGGGTCCGTGCCGCTCCAGTGGCGCTCGTCACGCACAAGGGTCCACATGTAGCCCGTCTTCGTCTTGCCCCGGCCCGGGTCGAGAACGCGGATCGTGGTCTCGTCCAGACCCAGGTGATCCGACTTCTTCAGCTCATCCTCCAGGCAAGCGACCACGGGGCGCAGGTGAAACGACGCCTGGCCCACCCACGTCGCCAGCGTCGCACGGTGAACCTCGATCCCCGAGCGCTCGTAGATCTGCGACTGGCGATAGAGCGGGCAATGATCGCCGTACTTCGCGATCAGCACCTGCGCCAGAAGAGCCTCGGTGGGAAGGCCGCCCTCGACCAGAGCGGCCGGCGCCGGCGACTGCACCACCCCGCCCCCCTTGCACTTGTTGCAGGCGTAGCGGGGGCGCACGGTCTCGATGACGGTGAACTTCGCCGGCTCATAGTCCAGCCGCTCGCTGCGGTCCTCGCCGATCTTCGTCATCTCGCCGCAGCCGCAGGGGCACATGATCGTGTCCGGCTCGATCACCTCCTCGCGCCGGTCGACCTGGGGCCCGAAGCGCACCCCGCTGCGCGACCCCCGGGAAGAGCGCCGCCGGCGCTTGCCGCCAGCCCCCTCGTCCTGCTCCTGGTCATCTGCCTCGGGCCGACCGCCGGCTTCAGCGATCGCCGCCCAAAACTCCTCGAACGTAAGCTGGCGCTCGTCCTCGCCGAGCTTCTCGGAGCGCGGACCGAACAGCGCCTTCCTGAGCTCCTTGTTGAGATGCTCAAGCCGGCTGATCTGCTCCGCGCTCTGCGCGTTCTCGGCCTCCAGCCGTGCCGCCCGCGCTTCCGCCGTCTGCCTCGCCGCCTCCGCCGCGCCGCGTGCCTGCTCCGCTTCGCATAGGGCTGCTTCCGTCGCCCGGCGCGCCGCGCGCTCGTCGTCAAGCTCCGCATGCAGGGCCGCCAGCGCCGCCGAAACCACCGCAGGCGACGGCGAACCGGCGCTGCTGAGGGGTGAGGGCGTGACCTTCGGCATGGGCCACCCCTTAATCCGATTCGCCAATGCATGACCAGGGAAAAGTGCAGGCGGGACCGCGACCGAAATCTGCGGCCCCGCCTGCGTGCCGCCTCACTCCGCCGCCAGCGGGCGGCGAACCGGGCGGGCCTTCACCCGGCGCCAGTCCAGACCCTCGAAGAGGGCCTCGAACTGGCCCTTCGTAAGGCGCATCACACCATCCTCGATCCGAGGCCAGGCGAAGCGGCCCTGCTCCAGACGCTTGTAGGTCATCACCAGACCGCTGCCGTCCCACGCAAGGAGCTTGAGCCTGTCGCCGCGGCGCGAGCGGAAGATCACGATCACCCCGGAATAGATATCGAGGTCCAGCTCCCCCGCCGCCGTCGCCGCAAGCGCGTCGTGGCCGCGACGAAAATCAACCGGCCGCGTCGCCAACACGATGCGAAGCGAGGGGGCCGCGATCATGACGACGCCCGGCCCAGGCCCGAGGCCACCGCAACAATCCGATCGACCGCGCTCTCCACCGGAAGGCGAACGACCACGCCTAGCGCCTCGATCGCCACCGTCCGCTCGGACGTCACGCTATCAACCACCACGGGAACAAATGGCGGTGCAGAGCCACCAATCCGAGCGCCCGGAAGAGTTCCCTCCCGCGCGCGCCGCCGCCACTTGGTCAGGGTCGTATCGCTGACGCCATGGCGGCGCGCGACCGCCGCAACCGAAGAGCCCGGCTCAAAGCTCTCCGAGACAATCCGCGCCTTCTCATCGTCCGGCCAGCGTCGCATGGGGGCCGGCTCAGACGGAGCCGGGGCGGCTCCCTCAGAAGCTGGGATCTCAACCGAAGCAACAGCGACACCGTCGCCAGATGCCAAAATCGAATCTGTCATCGCGATCTCTCCTGTGTGGCTCGTGGTCAAGGCGGAGAGTCAGCCCCGAAATCAGATCCGCTGGAAGTATGGGGGCCCGATACCGCTTACGGTGGAGTGCGCAGGCCCTGTCCGCAAGGGCGCGCGCCCGGTCGACGCAGCCGCTTGCGAGGGCGGCCGCCGCGCGGCGCCGGCACTGTGCAGCGGCCTGCTCGACGGCCAGCACCTGGCGCAGGTCGGTCCGGCAGCGGTGGCAAGATGGGCCCTCGATCCCCCTGGCGCCGCAGGTCGGGCAGTTGAGCACCGGCCTACTCCAGGTAGAACAGTATCTCGTCGAGGTTCTGCCTGATAGCGGCAGCATCCTCGTCACGGCCCTCGCCGAGCGCCGCACGCAGCCTCTCGATCAGAGAGGCGATCTCCTCGCGGTCCTCGTCAGGCGCGGAGTCGAGCGCCCGCTCGGCCCGCTCCAGGATGGCCTGGACCGGCCCGCGGGCACCTGCCGTGGGCGCTTCCACAGCCGGCGCCTCGGTGGCGCTCTCCCCGGCCTGCGCCTCTCCGTCCCAGAGCCCCTCGATCCGCTCCTTCGAGGCTGCGAGCTCCTCTCCGGTCGAGCGCCCGAGCGCGTTCTCGACGATCCCCTGAATCTCCTGGCCCGTAGCCCGCTCCACCGCATGCACCTTCAGAAGTCCGTCGAGGTCGAGGTGGTAGGTGAACAGAAGCCCCTCGTCGTAGGCTGACGCGCGCCGGTTCAGGCCGGCAAAGTGGAACGAGCCGATCTCGACGTTCTTCAGCGCGTCCGGGTCCTCCCCCTGGTAGACCTTGATCTCCACGGCTTCCTGCTCCGCGAATACGGTGAAGAAGGCTTCCGTCCGGGTCGCCGGAAGTTTCGTGTTGCGTCGGATGATGGGAACGAACTGGTGAGCGTAGGGCTGGCCGTAGAGCTGGCCCAGCGTGCTTGTCCCGAAGGTGTAGGGCGTGATGTCGACCAGCACGGCGCGCATGTCCCGGCCCATCTCGATCCCGGCCTGCACCGCAGCCCCCAGCGCCACGCACAGGTCGGGGTCGACCTCGCCGTGGGGCTCCTGTCCCAGCCTCTCGGCGAGCAGCTGCGCGATGCGCGGAATACGCGTCGAGCCGCCCACCATCAGAATGCGGTCGAGCTCGCTCGGGCGCACGTCCGCGTCGTTGAGCGCCGTGGCCACGGACTGCATGGTGCGCGCAAGCAGCTCTTCGAGGTCCTGTTCGAACCCGGCCCGGCTCAACTCACACGACAGATGCTTCGCCTCGCCCGCGACCATCGCCACATGGTCCTCTTCGACGCGCACGTAGGGCTGGCTCGACAGCTCGATCTTCGCGGCCTCGGCAGCCCGCCGAAGCCGGGCCTGCAGAACGCGGTCGTCGCCCGCGCCGTCGATGCCGAGCTCGCTCTCCACATGGCCGTTGAGCCGATCGGCGACGATCCCGTCGAAATCGTCACCGCCCAGATGGTTGTCGCCCGTGGACGCCAGCACCTCGACCACACCCTCTTCGATCACCACTACCGAGACGTCGAAGGTGCCGCCGCCGAGGTCGTAGACCAGGATCTTGCGGCTCCCCTCGCTGCGGCTCTCGTAGCTGAGCGCTGCGGCGGTCGGCTCGTTGATGATCCGAACCACTTGAAGCCCGGCGATCTCGCCCGCCTCGCGCGTCGCCTGCCGCTGCGCGTCGGTGAAGTAGGCGGGAACGGTGATGACCGCCTTCTGCACGTCGTGGCCCAGGGCACGCGCCGCCCGATCCCTCAGCGCCTTGAGAATGAACGCCGAGATCTCCTGCGGCGTGTACTCCTCCGTCCCCATGGCCACCCGCTCGCCACTGCCCATCAGCCGCTTGATCGAAAGCACCGTCCGCTCGGGCGCCGCCGCCCACTGGTTGCGCGCCTGGCGACCGACGATGACGCTGCCCGCCTCGTCCACACCGACGCAGGAGGGCAAGAGCGCCTCACCGTCCTCGCGGACCACCTCCGGCTCTCCCTCCGACAGGATCGCCACCTCCGAGTTAGTCGTGCCAAGGTCGATGCCGATGATCGTGTCGCTCGCCATCAAGATCACTCCTGCCTCTCGTTGCGGTTCACGGCCACCTCGGCGAGGCGCAGAATGTCGCCGCCCCGGGTGTAGCCGCTGAGCAGCTCCTCGACCACCATGCCGCTCCCGACCCCCGCGACCCGGCGGACCTCCGCCGCGTGCATGGTGCGCGCATCGAACGGCTGGCCTGCGGTCCGCAGGCGCTCGACCCCGAACCCGGACAGCATCCGGTCGAAACGCCTGAGTGCGATCTCGTAGCCCTCGGCGACGCCGCGGATACCCCGCGGCGGGCGGCGGAACAAGCCGGGGCGTTCGCGCAGCACCGTCGCTGCCTCCAAGCCCCGGACCAGGGCGTTGCGCACCTCGAGAGCAGAGCGCAGGCAGCGGTTCTCGGCCTCGCGCGAGACCCGCGTCTCGAATGCCGCCAGGTCGTCCTCGCGGCGCTTCATCAACGCCGCAGCGCCGTCGTAGCGTGCCGCCGCCTGGGCAAGCTCCCGGCCCGCCTTCGACTGCTCGCGGTTTTGCAGCCGGACCTCCTGGCGCAGCGCCGCAAGCTCGGCGAACAATTCGCGCAGATCTGGCTCCGGCGCTATACCGGTCCCGCCGTCGCCGCTGTCCTCCTCCTCCAGTTCGTCGAGCCAGTGCCCGAAATCCTCCAGGGCGCGGCGCTTCCAGTCGTTGTCAGGCTCACTCATCCTCTGCGCCTTCCGCCGCAATCAGCGCCTGCAGGCCCGGGGTGGCACGCCCGCGTGGCCGCGCCTGCACCAGCGCGTCCAGAGCCAGCTCGAAATCGCCGTGCCGGGACATCCCGAACATCGCCGTCTCCACGCGCGAGCGATCGTCCTTCAGGGCTTCGTAGGCGGCCACGATCCGCTCGCTGTACGCCGGCTCCCGGCTCGGCGGATGCGCCCGGATCAGCTCGAGGTAGCGCCGGCGAACCTCCTCCCGCGAGGCGGAGGAGGAAAGCCCCAGAGCAAGATAGTGAGCCAGCATCGCCTACGCCCTCCGGCGACCCTGCTTGCGGGGAAAGAGGAAGATGCGCGCCTCCCGGCTCAGCCCGCCGCGAAGCCCCGCCTCCTCGCACGTGCGGGCGCTGCGGTCCAGGTTGTGCCGAATCTCAGGCTCCGCCCTGGCCACCTCCGCCACCTCCCTCAGCAGCGGAGAGGGAACCCCGCGCAGCCAGTGCCGGTCGATCAAGCCTTCCAGCGTCTCCAGCTCGCGTGACGCCTCGTCGTCGTCGAACAACGAGGTCTGGCAGGGCTGGCCCGGCAATCCCGCCTGCAGGCCGACTCGCAGCGCATCCAGGAACGCGTCGAGAGACGGCTCTTCGCCGGACGGCTCTTCCTCGGGTCCCAGCATATCGCCCAGCAGGTTCGAGAGCGGTCCCGGATCGTCCCCGCCGAACAGCGGCTCGGGCGGGTCCAGAAGCCCGAAGTCGAATGTGTGAAGCGCCTCGCGCAGGATGCCCGCGGTGACCCGGGCAAGCCGCCCGGCTCCCGCCCGGAGCCGCTCGCGCTCGGTCGGGGCTGCCGATTGCAGCGCCTCAACGAAGCGCCTGGAATCGTCGTCGTCACCTTCCTGGTAGCGGATCGCCGCAAGGTACAGGAGCAGCAACGGATCCCGCTCCGCCTTGCTCGTTCCGGCCAGGCGAAGCCCGATCTCGGCCCGCACAGCAGCCCGGTCGCCGCAGTCCATCAGGATGTCGAAGACATCCAGCAGGCCGTCGTCCCGCTGGCCGCGCATGATCGCGCTCCACCAGTCGGCCAGGACCGGGGCGACATGGAGACGCCCGTATAGGATCCCAAAATCCGCAGGAAGCGGAGCGAGAAGACCGACCGCCTCCTCCGCATCGATGTCATCGATCATGGGCGCCCTGAGAGCCAGAAGACCTAGCACGGCATGCGTCATCTCGGGCGTGACGTTCTTGACGGTGCTGTTCGCTTCCAGCTCGTGAAGCAACAGCGCCAGAGTCCTGATCTGCCCAGCAGGAGGCAGGGCGGAAAGACGGGGAGCCACGACCGCGGCGGCATCCCCGCCCGACGACACCAGGTCCAGCAGAAGCCTCTTCACCGGCACGATGTCTGTCAGCCGGGAGCCCCCCAGCGCCTCGGCCCGCTGCAAATCCCGGGCCGCCAGCTCGAACCGTCCGCTCTTGCGGCTCTGGTCCGATGACTTGAGGAAGCCCACGGCCTGCAGGCCAACGATGCGCTCGTCATGCGGAGCGCGCCGCCGGGCCTCGGCAAGAGCCTCCTCCGCCCGCCGGTACGCATTGCCGGCGTAGTGAAGCTCGGTCAACTCAAGCCAGGGCTCAGCATCCTCGGGAAATCGGGCCGCCGTGTCCTCCAGCACCCGCCGCAGACGGTTCCTGTCCTGCCTGCGGCCCCGCAACAGCTCCGCCAGGAAGCGATAGCCGTCGCGGTTGCCGGGATCGGCCAGCAGGCTCTCCTGCATCAGATCGGCAAACACCGTCCCGGCCTCGAAGGACCGCCCATCGAGAAGCAGGATCAGCTCCCGCACCTTCGGGGTCGGCAGCAGCTCCGGCTGCACGCTCCGATGTCCGATCCTCGCCAGCGCCTCGTATACGCGGCCCCGAACCAGAGCATGATCCCCGGACCGGGGGAACTCCTCGCGAAGGCGGCCCAGCAGGGATCCCGCCGCCCCGGGGTTCCATGCGCCCAGGGAGGCCTGCTGAAGAACCAACCCGATCCTGGCGATCAGGCCCGGAACCCGCCTGGCCGGCAGAAGGTGCTGTGCCAGCCGCTCCACTGCGCCCATGGAGAGGTGGCTGCGCGCGGTGGCCAAGCCCGCAATCTGCACCAGATCGACAAGCGCCGGCAGGGGATCGTCGGGGCTGAGTGCATCGGCCAGGCGGCTCATCAGTCGCTCGATGACCCGCTCGCGCTCGTTCCTGCGAAGAGCCTGGCGCAACTCCGCGCCCAGCTCCGAGACCGTCGTGCCGTCCGTCCCCAGGGCCCGCTGAACCCTGGACGAGCCGCCCTTGCCCCCGCCCCCGCCAGCCCGCCGCAACTCGGCGACGATGCCGGCAAGCGCGAACTCCCCGGGCAGAAGGTCCGCCGCCCGGCGCAGGCCCTCGTCGTCGCCGGCACCGAAACACGCCATCGCCTTGCAGAACACGCGCCAGGCCGCGAACGGCGAGCGCCGGTGCAGCCCGCGCAGCAGATCCGCCGCACGCTCCCACTCTCCCGCGTCCATCGCGTCGAGGCCGCGCATGACGTGATCCGCGTCGCGGCGAAGCGCATGGCTCGCATCGAGGGCGTCCAGACTCGCCCAGCACCGCCGGGTCACCAGCCTGTCGGCGAGCAGGCGCTCAGCCCCGGCGATCGGCGATCCCCCCTTCAGGTATGCCGCGTAGGTTGCGACCGCCTCGCCAGGATCAAGATGGCGGAGGTAGCACACCAGATCCTCCTCCCCCAGCGCCCCGGCAGGGATGGATGACCGCTGTTCGGCGGCCCGCGCGCGCATGGCGGCCGACTCCTTCTTCTGACCTCTCCGCGCCAGTTGACGGGCCCACTGCGTCAAGGCGCAGAAGTGCAGGCACGCCTTGCCCGCCGGGTCGTGCTCCCCGTCCGGCACCCGCTTCAGGAGATCGAGGGCGCCGCGGGCGTCCCCGCTGGCCAGCCGCCGACGGGCCTGATTCAGCTGCTGGACGGCGGTGACCTTGCCAGGCCGCTTGCGCCTGCGCCCCTTGCGGCTGTGCTTCCTCGACGCCATGCCCGCTTGCTCGATGGTCAGGGTAGCCGGAGCCCTGGGAGCCGGCAGGCGATCATATCCGCGACGTAGGCTTAGCGGTAGCCCGTGCATCCGCAGTGTCAGGACTATCCCACGCTCCCCAAATGCGGACGATCTGGGCCGCGTTCGGGCGATTTCGGGTGTTGCGGCTCCCGCGCGATAGCCCGATTCGCAGGCTCACGGCTCTCGGTTCGGGCGAGACGTTGGCTTGGCCGCAATGAACGTCAGTGCTGACAGCTGAGCGGTGACGAGGTTGCACACCGCCATTGTCTGCCGTCCGGATCGGACGGCGTGGTGGCGCTCAGGGGGAAAGGATCGCGGCGAAGGCGTCCTCGCGCTGGAGCGCGAAGTGGCGGGTTGCCGAGGCGACGCTGTCGAAGTCGGTCTTGTGGATGATGAGCGCGATCGCGATGTTGGTGCAGAGCGCGTTGTTCTCGGGCGCGAAGCCGGTGCGCGCGAGGCACGCGTCCTCGTCGAAGAGCTTGTCCCTGACGTGGTGGTTGACCTCGACCGACCAGTGGCCGCGGTTCCAGGCGAGAAGGTCCTTTGGCGAGGCGCGCTCTGCCGGCACCGAGGTGATGCCGTAGGCGTGCTCGATGCTGGTCTCGCCTGTGCCGTTGCGCCGTGCGTCGGTGCGCTTGCGGGTGACACGGAAGATCTGCGCGACATGAGGATAGTTGATCAGGCCTGGAAGCGGGGTCAGGGTCTCGATGCGGCGTTGCTCGATGCGGCCATGGGCCTTGGCGACATCTTCCTCGAAGTGTCCGCTCGCGTCGCGCTCCCAGTCGATGGAGGCGAGGGTCTCGCAGGTCTCGGGCGCGTTTTCCTTGACCGTCAATGAGATAGTCGGCGCCGTGGGTTTCCTTGATGGTGCGCGCGGTGTCGCGGGTGGTGTGAAGCGCGTCGATGGTGATCACGCGGCCTTCGACGGGAACCTCGTCGAGCAGCGCGCACACGGCCGCGATCTCGCCGCCTGAGTCGTTGAAGGCGAGGCTTGCGAGCGGCGCGCCGGTTGCGTGGTCGACCAGGGTCGCGGTCTCGTGGTGGCCCTCGCCGTTGCGGTTGGCGCCGCGAATGCGCTTGCCGTCGAGCGCGATCGCACGGCCAAGGTTCAGTCTCGGCATCGAGAAGCGTTGCAGCGCCGCCTCGATCTGCTCGGGGTCGAGGGAGGCGATGACCCGGTGCAGGGTCGACTTCGAGACCGGCACGTAGAGGCCGGTCTTCGGGTTCTTCCAGGCGCCGAGCGCTTCCAGTTCCCGCTGCGCCAGCTTGCTCGCATACTCGGCGGCGGCGACGGGACCGCGCATGTTGGCGAGCCTTGCGAGGATATAGACCGCGAGCGTGGTTGCGACGCTGTGCTTGCGCCCCTGGCCGCGCCGGAAGTCCTCGATCCCGTCGGGTGGTCGGCGGCGCAGCAGTTCCAGCGCCTGCATCTGATCGCGAACAACACCCGCTTCGTCATCCTCGGCGCGAAGCGCGTCTTTCCGTGTCTTGCCTCGTTCGCGATCGCCGCGATGCTGCGCCGCCTCGGCGACGACTGGCAGTCCTGTTATGGGCATCCGATTCTGATCGCGGAGACCTTCGTGAACCCGGCGCTCTTCGAGGGCACGATCTACGAGGCCGCCAACTGGCATTATCTCGGCGACACCAGGGGCTTTGCCCGCCACAACGGCCGCTACACCGACCCCCACGGCGAGCCCAAGCGGCTCTATGTCTATCCCCTGCGCCGCGATGCCCGCCGGCGGCTCAGCGCGCCCCGCCCGCTGCCCGCAAGCTGGGAGCCCAAGGGCCACGCCGGCAGGGCGCCGAGCGAACTGCGCTCGCTCTACCAGGAACTCGACGGGATCGAGGACTTCCGGCGCGGCCAGGGGCGCAAGCACAGCGTCGCAACCACGCTCGCGGTCTATATCCTCGCAAGGCTCGCCAACATGCGCGGTCCCGTCGCCGCCGCCGAGTATGCGAGCAAGCTGGCGCAGCGGGAACTGGAAGCGCTCGGCGCCTGGAAGAACCCGAAGACCGGCCTCTACGTGCCGGTCTCGAAGTCGACCCTGCACCGGGTCATCGCCTCCCTCGACCCCGAGCAGATCGAGGCGGCGCTGCAACGCTTCTCGATGCCGAGACTTAACCTTGGCCGTGCGATCGCGCTCGACGGCAAGCGCATTCGCGGCGCCAACCGCAACGGCGAGGGCCACCACGAGACCGCGACCCTGGTCGACCACGCAACCGGCGCGCCGCTCGCAAGCCTCGCCTTCAACGACTCAGGCGGCGAGATCGCGGCCGTGTGCGCGCTGCTCGACGAGGTTCCCGTCGAAGGCCGCGTGATCACCATCGACGCGCTTCACACCACCCGCGACACCACCCGCGACACCACCCGCGACACCACCCGCGACACCACCCGCGACACCACCCGCGACACCACCCGCGACACCACCCGCGACACCACCCGCGACACCGCGCGCACCATCAAGGAAACCCACGGCGCCGACTATCTCATGACGGTCAAGGAAAACGCGCCCGAGACCTGCGAGACCCTCGCCTCCATCGACTGGGAGCGCGACGCGAGCGGACACTTCGAGGAAGATGTCGCCAAGGCCCATGGCCGCATCGAACAACGCCGCATCGAGACCCTGACCCCGCTTCCAGGCCTGATCAACTATCCTCATGTCGCGCAGATCTTCCGTGTCACCCGCAAGCGCACCGACGCACGGCGCAACGGCACAGGCGAGACCAGCATCGAGCACGCCTACGGCATCACCTCGGTGCCGGCAGAGCGCGCCTCGCCAAAGGACCTTCTCGCCTGGAACCGCGGCCACTGGTCGGTCGAGGTCAACCACCACGTCAGGGACAAGCTCTTCGACGAGGACGCGTGCCTCGCGCGCACCGGCTTCGCGCCCGAGAACAACGCGCTCTGCACCAACATCGCGATCGCGCTCATCATCCACAAAACCGACTTCGACAGCGTCGCCTCGGCAACCCGCCACTTCGCGCTCCAGCGCGAGGACGCCTTCGCCGCGATCCTTTCCCCCTGAGCGCCACCACGCCGTCCGATCCGGACGGCAGACAATGGCGGTGTGCAACCTCGTCACCGCTCAGCTGTCAGCACTGACGTTCATTGCGGCCAAGCCAACGTCTCGCCCGAACCGAGAGCCGTGAGCCTGCGAATCGGGCTATCGCGCGGGAGCCGCAACACCCGAAATCGCCCGAACGCGGCCCAGATCGTCCGCATTTGGGGAGCGTGGGATAGTCCTGTCGCGGCCGGGGACGCGGAGCCCGAGGACCACCCTGCACGGCAGGCCGAAGGCCCGAGAGCCGTCCTTGCCGGGACCGCCGGGGAGGATCCCGGGAACATCGACGATCCGGTGACGATGTACCTGCGCGACATGGCGGGCACCGCGATGCTCACCCGCGAGGGCGAGGCGGCGGTCGCGAAGCGGATCGAAGCGGGGACGCGGGCCGTGCTCGACGGTCTCTACGGGAGCATGACGGCGATGGGGACCGTGAGCGCATGGCGGGACGCGGTCCGGGAGGACTCGCTGGCGCTGCGCCACGTGATCGACGTCGAGGCTGTCTGGGAGGGCCGGCGCCCGGACCGTCACGGCCGCGCGTGCGCAGATACGTCTGGTGAAGCACAAGGGGACGCAGACATCGCCGACGCCGGCAAGCCCCGGCTGTCCGCGATGGAGGATGCGGTCCGTCCCGGCGTCATGGAGACCTTCGACGGGATCGCGGCGTCCTGGGCCAAGCTCCGCCGGCTTCAGGAGAAGCGCATCGAGCTTGCGCGGAAGAACCGGCTGCTGACGGCGTCGCAGACCGGCAAACGCCGCAGGCTGGAGCGCGATCTCGCGGCGTCGATGCGGAACCTGCGGCTGACCGACGCCCGCATCGAGGCGCTGGCGGACGAGGTGCGGGACGCAGGCCGGCGCTTGCGCCGGTGCGATGGCGCGCTTCTGCGCGTGGCCGTCGAGTGCGGCGTTCCGCGCGAGGCGTTCCTGGAGCAGCACCTGGGGCGCGAGCTGGAGGCCGGCTGGCTCTCTCGGGTGCGCCGGCTGCGGGGCGAGGGCTGGAAGACCCTGGCCACGGAGAAGCGCGGCGAGGTTCTGGCGCTGCGCCGGAAGATTCTGGCTCTGGCCCGTGAGACGGCGATGGAGCCTGCGGACCTCAGGCGAATCGCAGAGAAGGTGCTCGCGGGCGAGCGCGAGGCTAAACAGGCCACCGACGAATTGATCCAGGCCAACCTGCGCCTGGTGATCTCGATCGCCAAGAAGTACCAGAAGCGGGGCCTGGCCCTCCCCGACCTGATCCAGGAAGGCAACACCGGCCTGATGAGGGCGGTGGGCAAGTTCGACTACCGCCGGGGTTTCAAGTTCTCGACCTATGCGACCTGGTGGATCCGTCAGTCCCTTGCGCGGGCGGTCAGCGAGAGCGGTCCCACGATCCGCATCCCCGTGCACATGGTGGAGACGGTCGCAAAGGTGAAGCGGGCGTCCTGGCTGATGCGCCGCGAACTCGGGCGCGCACCGTCCCCGGAGGAGATTGCCGAACGCACGCGCATTCCGCTCGACACGGTGCACAGGGCGATGGAGGCTACGGTAGCGTCGCAACCGATCAGCCTGGAGACGCCGCTCGGCGCCGACGACGGGGACCTGCAGCTGGGCGAACTGATAGAGGACGAGGACGCGGTGCAGCCTCTGGATGCGGCTATCGGGTCCGACCTGCGCGAGACGATGACGCAGATACTCGGCACCCTGACGCCGAGGGAGGAACGTGTGCTGCGCATGCGCTTCGGCATCGGCACGAGAAGCGACCACACGCTCGAAGAGGTCGGCCAGCAGTTCTCGGTGACGCGCGAGCGCATCCGCCAGATCGAGGCCAGGGCGCTGCGCAAGCTGAAGCACCCGTCCCGCGCGCGCGTGCTGCGCAGCTTTCTCCAGGACTAGGCGCTCTCGGGCGCCGCCGGCCAGCACCATTTCCTGGTCCGGACTGAAGCCGCGGCGGCGCCCGGCCAGGCGCCGCACTTCGCACAAAGATTGCTGGCGCGCCCCTGCGGCGCGCGGCAACTGAGGGTTTGCGCGCGATCCCGATGCCGGTCGATTCCGGCTCGGGGGGTGCCCCGCAACTCGTCAGCGACTCGCCGCGGCGGGGTTTCTCGGTAGTCGTTCGAGCGGGCCGATTCGTGGTACGAGTCCTCCATGACTCGCCGGGTCGCGGATAGCGGATTTCTTCATCAACCGGACGATCGTGCGGGTTGGGGTTCGACAACTCGGGATGGGCGGCGAAGTGCTGCGGGACGGCGGACTGCAGGGCAGTCTGGCGGGGACGATGTGCCGGGATGGCGTTGGGTCCTCGCCTGATGGAGCGGGCGTACCGGCGGTTTGAAGCGCTCGAAGGAAGCCAACCGCCGGGGCGGTCGAGTCACTCGACGGAAGCGCCATCGGGGGAAGCCGCGCAGTGGCCGGGCGCGGCAGGCAGTGCGTTGAAAGCGGCACACGGGTCGCTGCGGAAGGTCTTCGGCTTCCAGGCGTTCCGCCCCGGCCAGGAGTCCGTGATCGAAGCGCTCCTCGACGGCCGCCATGCGCTCACCGTGATGCCGACGGGCTCGGGCAAGTCGCTCTGCTTCCAGATCCCCGCCCTGGTCATGGACGGGCTCACGGTGGTGGTGTCCCCCCTGATCGCCCTGATGCAGGACCAGGTGTCCGCGCTCCGGCTGGCGGGCGTCGCGGCCGACTGCATCAACTCCGCGAACGACCGGGGCGCCAACGTCGCGGCCTGGCGCCGGGCGGCGGAGGGGCGGACGCGGCTTCTCTACATGGCGCCCGAGCGGCTGATGACCGAGCGCATGCTGGCGGCGCTCGCCCGCCTTCCGGTCAGGCTCTTCGCCATCGACGAGGCCCACTGCATCTCGCAGTGGGGCCCGGCCTTCAGGCCCGAATACGAGGACCTCCGCCGGCTGCGCGAGCTCTTCCCCGGCGTCCCCATCGCGGCGCTGACGGCGACCGCCGACGAGGTGACCCGGAACGACATCGTGGACAAGCTGTTCGGCGGACGGGCCGAGCAGTTCGTGCTCGGCTTCGACCGTCCAAATATCAAGCTTGCAGTGGAGATGAAGCGCGACTGGAAGCGCCAGCTCGGCAGCTTCATCTCCCGCCACGAGGGTGAAAGCGGCATCGTCTACTGCCTGTCGCGGCGCAAGACCGAGGAGACGGCCGCCATGCTGGCGGCGGAGGGGGTGCGCGCGCTCCCCTACCACGCCGGCATGGAGAAGGAAGATCGGGAAGCCCACCAGAACATATTCATGACAGAGCCGGGCGTGGCGATCGTCGCCACCATCGCCTTCGGCATGGGGATCGACAAGGCGGACGTGCGCTACGTCTTCCACACCGATCTGCCGGGCAGCGTCGAGGCCTACTACCAGGAGATCGGCCGGGCGGGCCGCGACGGCGCTCCGGCCGAGGCGCACATGCTCTACGGCCTCGACGACATCAGGATGCGACGGCAGTTCATCGAGGACGAGGACGCCGGGCCGGAGCGCAAGCGCCGGGAGCACAAGCGCCTCGATGCCCTGCTGGGCTATTGCGAGGCGCCGGCCTGCCGGCGTGTGGCGCTGCTGGAGTATTTCGGGGAGCGGATCGAGCCGTGCGGCAACTGCGACGTCTGCCTCGATCCGTCGGAGCGCGTCGACGGGACCGAGGACGCGCGGAAGATCCTCTCGGCGGCCTACCGGTCGGGCCAGCGTTTCGGGGCCGCGCACCTGATCGACATCCTGCGGGGGACCGGAACGGACAAGATCGCGCGCTTCGGCCACGACCGGATACCGACCTTCGGGGTGGGCGCGGAGCGCGGCAAGAACGAGTGGCGCTCGCTGATCCGCCAGATGGTGGCGACGGGGTTCCTGCGGATCGACATCGGGGGCTACGGCGGGATCGGGATCACGGAGAAGGGGCTCGGCCTGCTGCGCGGCGACGGCGAGTTCCTCTACCGCGAGGACACGGTCATCGCGCGCACGCCCGCGAAGGCCCGGGACTCCGGCGCGGCCCGCGGCGATGCCGGGGAGCCTGCCCTGGGCGGCGAGGACACGGCGCTGCTGGGCACTCTGAAGGCGCTGCGCCTGGAGATCGCGCGGGAGCGGAGCGTGCCGGCCTATATCGTGTTCCCGGACCGGACGCTGATCGACATGGTGCGCCGCCGGCCGCGCACCGAGGCGGAGTTCGCCGAGGTCAACGGCGTGGGCGCGGCCAAGCTGAAGGAGTTCGCCGTGCCGTTCCTGGCCGCCATCGCGGCCGCGCCGGCAGAGGGCGACGGAGGCGGAGGCACGCATGAGGGCCCGCCGTGACGCGCCAGATCGTCATCACCGAGAAGGCGAGCCAGGCGAAGGACGTGCGGGCCGCCGTGGGCTCGCGCTACGGCACGGTTCTCGCGGCGGAGGGCCACCTGCTGGACCTGTGCGAGCCGGAGGACGTGAACCCGGCCTGGAAGCGCTGGTCGACGGCATTGCTGAAACCGGACGGGCTCTACGGCACCAAGCCCGCCACCGGCGGCAACAAGGCGGCGAAGCTGAAGGCCATCCGGGCCGCGCTGAAGACGGCCGGCCGGGTGTGGCTCGCAACGGACTGCGACCGCGAGGGGCAGCTGATCGGCCAGGAAATCCTGGAGCACTGCCGCTACCGGGGCGAGGTGCTGAGGGTGCTGTTCACGGCGCAGGACGCGGAGACCATCCGCGCGGCGTTCCGGCGCGCCCGCCCGAACGGCGAGCACGCGCGGCTTTACGAGGCGGCGGTGGCACGCCGGCAGGCGGATCAGATCTACAACCTGTCGCTCACCCGCACCGCGACGGTGACGCTGGGCCGAGGCTCGCGGGGTGTGATCGGGATCGGCCGGGTCAAGACGCCGACGCTGGCGATCGCCTGCCGGCGGGAGCTGGAGATCCGGGACTTCGTGCCGGTGGGGTATTTCGAGGTGGTGGCGACGGCACACGCCGAAGGCGGCGCGTTCAGGATGCGGCACGCGCCGAAGGAGCGCATCGTCGAGCGCGCGAAGGCGGAGGCGGTCGCCGAGGCGGCGCGGGAATTCGAAGGGCCGCTTGGCGTCCGCGTCGAGGACAAGCGCCAGCGTCCGCCGCGTCTGCACGACCTGCCCTCGCTTCAGAAGCTGTGCAGCTCGCGCTTCGGCTGGACGGCGTCGAAGACGCTGGAGGTGGCGCAGGAGCTCTACGACGGGGAAGGCAAGAAGATCCTGACCTACCCCCGCGCCGAGGTGCGCTACCTGCCGGAGAGCGCTGCCGCGGACGTGCCGAGGATCGTTGCGGGTCTGCGCGCGGGCCGGGCTTATGCGGACATTCCGGTGCCGTCGCCGCCAGTGATCCGCAAGGGCCGGAACGGCGCCTTCCACGACAAGGGGCTGGAGGGCGCGAGCCATCACGCGATCGTCCCCAACGTGAACAGGATCGGCGACCTGCGCGAGGTCTGGCCGCGACTCACGGCAGACGAGAAGAAACTGTTCGACGCGGTCGCGCGGTCCTACCTGGCCTCGGTCATGCCGGACTACCGCTACCGGCAGACCACGGTGACGATGGACGTGCGGGGATTCGAGTTCCGGGCGACGGGGCGCCAGCCCATCGAAGCCGGCTGGCGCGGCGCCTTTCCGGACTGGCGGCCCGACGAGGAGAAGGGCGAGGCGGCACAGGCACTGCCGCCCCTGCGGGACGGGGAGGCAGCACGTCTCCGCGATCCCGGGATCGAGGACAAGGAGACGCGCCCTCCGCCGCGCTACCGGGAGGGCACGCTGATCGAGGCGATGCAGAACGCCTGGCGCTTCGTCGAGGACGAGGCGCTGCGAGAGCGTCTGAAGGAGGCCAAGGGGATCGGCACGCCGGCGACGCGGGCGGAGATCATCTCGGGCCTGAAGAAGCAGGGGTTCCTGACGGCGCAGGGAAAGAACGTCATGCCCACCGAGCGGGGCCTCGCGCTGTTCGGCGTGCTGAAGCGCGCCGATCCCGCGCTGGTGGATCCGGGCGTGACGGCGGAGCTGGAGTGCCTGCTCGACGATGTGCTGACCGGCCGGCAGGAGATGGCGGGGGCGATCGACGCGGTGTGCGATTCGGCCCGGCGCATCATCGGCCGGCTCGGGGAGCGCGGCGCCGATGCAGAGGGCGTGTTTCTCGGCGAAGCCGACGGCGGCAGCGACCGTCCGCCAACGGCGAAGATGCGGAAGTTCGCGGCGTCGATCGCGAAGAGCAAGGGGATCAAGCCGCCGACCGGGTACACGAAGTCGGCGGCGCTCTGCCGGGCGTTCCTCGACGAACATGCGCCCAAGCGAAACGCCGGGCAGAGGGAGGAAGCGAATTCGGGCGGCGGGATTGGCCGCGTCGCGTCACGGGAGGAGAAGCCGCGCAAGGCGGGGAGCGCCAAGCGGGGCACGGAGAGGCCGAAAGCGACGGGATCGCGTCTGGCGTCCGGGTCGAAGCGTGTCCGGACCGAACTTTCGGCCGGTGCGCCTCAGGCGAAGGCAAACTCGCCGACGCCGCTTCGGATTCCGTACGGGAACAAGAAGGTGGCTTTCAGCATGGGCGCCCGATACGGGACGGATGGCTGGTACGCGCCGCCCGGCGTGGATCTCGACGCATTCCGCGAGCGGGGATGGCTGTAGTGCTACAACGGGCTACACCGGGGATTCGTCGGACACGCGCGTTCGCTCCGGCGAGGAAGCCACAGGCGCTGAGCGGCGGTTTCATGCCCTTGTGAACTTCCAGGCCACCTGTCCGAAGATGTGGGCCTCTTCGGCGCGGCACTCGTAGGCCGGATAGTCGGGATTGGCGGAGAGCAGGCTGAGCATGCCGTCGGCCGAGAGGCCGGCGACGCGCTTGACGACGAGGCCGGTGCCGTCCCAGAGCACGAACAGCTCGCCCGTGACGGGGATGCGCCTTGCGGTGTCGACGACGACGCGGTCGCCGTCGCGCAACTCGGGCTCCATCGAGTTGCCGCGTGCGCGGAGAATGCGGAGCGCATCGGGGTCGGCGTGGCCCTCGTGGCGGACCATGACCTCCGGCAGGCGCCAGCGCGCTCTCTCCTGAACGAACTCCTCGGCGAAGGCGCCGGGCCCGGCGGAGGCCTCGACCTCGACCTCCATGACGGTGGCGAGCGCGGGTGCGGGGGTCTTTTTCCGCTTGCCTGTCCAGGGCTTGGGCGCGGGCAGCTCGTCGTGGCGGAAGTCAGCGGGATCCGAGCCGAGGAGCTTGCCGAGCGCTTCGCTGTCCTGATGCGAGAGCACCCGGGGCATGCGGCGAGAGAAGTACTGGTGAAGGTAGGCCTTGTTGCGACCGATGGCAAGGGAGGCCTCGGAGAGGGACATTCCGTTCTTCCATAGCGCCTGGCGCAGGCTGTCTCGCGGTGGATCGGGGCTCATGTCATCTCCTGGCGCGTATGCCGAGAATGCAGGATATTACCTAAATATAATCATTATCAACGGGAAGCGCGCCTCCCACGTTCGCCCGCATCGACACTCCCGATGATGCCATCCGTGAGCTGATCACGGCCATGGAAATAACCACTGAGCGGCAGGACCGCGACTTGTCGGTTCACGAGAGCGGGCGAATCGACGCGGGCAACGCCAGCGACTTCGAGCAGACGGTCAGGACCGCGCTCGAGGACGGGGACCGCACGGTGATCATGGACTTCGAGAACCTGCGCATTATCGGCAGTTCGGGCCTCCGCGTCGTCCTCATGGGCAACGGCGAGACCGGCGCACCTGGGCGGGCGCAGTCTTTCAGCGACGATCCCTTCGACGAGGTTGCACGCCCGCCGGAGCGCAGGCCGGGCAGCCCGCCCGAGTGTGGAGACCGCTCGTTCGGCCGCTGGCCAACGTGGAGGGCGAGGACGACACGATCCGGACCGTGCGCGCGGCAGGCTACGCCCTCGCCGAGTGAACTGGATTCTGACAGCCCAAACGATCAGCCGAAATCGGGGCCCGTCGCGACGGCGTTCTCGCGCTGGTCGATGGCGGCCTGCCAGCGGGCGATGCAGGCGCGGGGCGCGAGCAGGTCCGCGCCCTCCGGCGTCATCTTCAGGTAGTGCAACATGCGCAGCAACATGTAACGCGTCGTCGCCGGCGAAGTGCGCCTGCCCTTCGAGCCCCCCGTCGAGAATGCCGGGCGCCTTGTCGGCTCTGGGCACGCTGCTCGCGACCAGGGCCTCGTCGCGCTCGCCGCCCCGCGCGGGCACGATCAGGCGCTGCAGGACAATGTCGATCGCCGGCCGGTAGAGGTACTGGATGAAGACCGAAGTCCATAGCCAGCAGCGGGCGTTGGCGAGCGCATCGGCCGGCTGCAGGGGCAGGCCGTCGAACGCATGGTCGATGTAGTTGCGCATCGCCATCGATTCGTACATGCGCACGTCGCCGTGGGACATGGCCAGCACTGACCCCCAGGGCTGCACCGCCTTCTGCTCGTCGGACTGCGGAATCACGGGGTCGAACTCGTAGGGCACGCCCTTCTCCAGGGTTGCACCAAAATCGACCTTTCCTCCGTGCGAAATTGTAGTCGCCTGCCGGCGAGCATGCGCTGCTCGACGCGGACCGACGACGATGGAACCATCCAGCCTCAGGATGGGAAGATTCCGGACCGCGTTCAAGCCCGGCAGGAAGACCAAGTCCCGGGCAAGACAGTCTCGCACGGACCGGCCGCGTCAACGCAAAGCCGCCGGTTACTCCTCCGGGTATTCCGCCATTCCGCCCGGTGATCATCGATCCGGGAACGGCCGCCACCGGACGTGCCGGTCCGGCACACTCCCTCCGGCAATGACGCGACGATCCTCAAGCCCATCTTGCGGGCCGCATGCCGGTCGTGCCGAAGGCGAAGTCGCCCCATACCCCGAAGTGGCTGGACAGGCGATTGTCGTGACAGTCTTCCCGGGGCCACAATCCGATGCCGCCGGCCGGCGCCATGTCCGGCGTATGGGCGATGTGATCGAGCGCCCTGCCCGGCGCACCCTCCAGGTCCCCGGCAGTCGCGAAGCTGAAACCCTCGAACGCATGCAGCAGCGCCGCATGCACCCCCTTCGGCTGCGACCGTCGCGGAACACGCTGATTGAAGTCGCCGAGAACGACGGTGCGCCTCTTCGCATGCCGGTACGGCAGACTCTCGAACCCCGCCAGCCATGCCTCGTGCTCCTGCCACTGGCTGCGGTCCTTGCGGCCCGAGCGCACGTGCGCATCCCGCCAGGGAATGCAGACACCGACCACCGTCAGCGGACCCAGCGCGGTCAGGGTGATGCCCGCTACCAGCCCCCTGCCCGGAAGCGCCCCGGAGTCGCCGATGTCCACTGCGGCCCAGGGCTGCTTGCTCCAGAGCAGGACGTTGCGCCGCGTTTCTTCGTGGCTATAGCTGCAATCCGGTCCGCCATCGATGGTATGACCGCCAGCGGGAAGGATATCCGCGCACCCATCGGTCACGCACACGATGTCGCAATCGGGCGCGTTCAGGGCGGCGGCAATGCGAATGCCCCGCTCGCTATCAGGCGCCGGCCACTCAACATTCCAAGTGCCGATGCGCGCCGTTGCCTGAACGTTGTCTGCCGCTACCGGCATGCTTGGCGGACTCGTTTCCCCTTCAAGTTACTCGCTTGCGTCGTTCAGGCAAACCGTGAGGCTCACGCACACTATGGATATGACGGTTTCACCCCTGTAGCGATCTTGTTGCCGTTGGTCGCACACACTCGGACTCCCTGAAAGCAATCGGGGTCGAAGGGTGGCCGGGCGGCGACTGCGCGCCAGACTCCGGTCACATTGGGCGGAGGGGCGCCCTCTTCGCGGCTCTGCCCGAGGCAAAACAGTGCCAGGATCGAATACATACGAGAGCTGACCGAGAGGGGTGAGAGCGGTGCAGGACAACATGCCGAAGAACGTCGCGAACCGGGGGCTCTGGAAGGGGCTGCACCCCGGCATCGCGTCCAAGGGCATGATCGCGGCGTTCGTCCTGTTCACGGCGCTCTTCGTGGACATCGCCGATGGCATCTACTCGGCGATCCGCGGATGGATCGAGCACGCGCTCAACTGGTACTACATGAGCGCGCTCGTCGTCATGCTCTTCGCCTGCTTCTACCTGATGTTCAGCCGCTTCGGGCGCATCAAGCTGGGCGACGACGACAGCAAGCCCGAGTTCAGCACCTTCTCGTGTTTCGCGATGCTGTTCTCGGCCGGCGTCGGCATCGGGCTGCTCTTCTTCAGCATCGCCGAGCCGTTGTTCTACTTCGACAACACGATGCCCTGGGGCTACCCCAACAATCCCTTCGCCGACTAGGCCGGCGTCCACGAGATGAACGAGGCCCGCGCGGTCCTCGCCATGCGGGTCACCTACTTCCACTGGGGCTTCCACGGCTGGGCGGTCTACGTGATCGTAGGTCTTTGCCTGGCCTATTTCGGGTACCGCAAGAAGCTGCCGCTGACGCTGCGTTCGGCGCTCTACCCGATCATCGGCAACAAGATCTACGGCCCCGCCGGCCACGCCGTCGATCTGCTGGCCGTGTTCGGGACCGTGTTCGGCGTCGCGACCTCCCTCGGGCTCGGCATCAGCCAGATGGCAACCGGCCTCAACCACCTGTTCGGGATCGACCCCGGCATCATTACGCAGGTCATCCTGATCGTGATCATCTCGATCGTGGCCACGTTCTCTGCGGTCTCCGGGGTCGGCAAGGGCATCCGCATCATCTCGGAATGGAACATCTGGCTCAGCATCGTGCTGGTCGCCTTCTTCCTGTTCGGCGGGCCGACGAAGTGGCTGCTCGGCCTCTTCGTCACCTCCGTGGGCGACTATCTATGGAACGTCATCCCCATGGGCTTCCAGATCTTCAATACCGAAGGCGCGTCCGCATGGCAGGGCGGGTGGACGATCTTCTACTGGGGCTGGTGGATCTCCTGGGCTCCCTTCGTCGGCATGTTCATCGCGAGGATCAGCCGCGGCCGCACGATCCGCGAGTTCATGGTCGGCGTGATGTTCGTGCCCACCACCATCGCCTTCCTGTGGCTCTGCATCTTCGGCGGCAACGCCATGTACGCCGAGCTGGAGGCGGCCGGCGGCGTCGGCACTGCCGGTGTCGCCCAACTGATCAGGGATTGGAACCTGCCCGCCGCGCTCTACGGCACCATTGACCTGGTGACGGGCATTACGTGGCTGAACTGGATCATGGCGGCGCTGGCGACCTTCCTGCTGGCGACGTGGTTCATCACGTCCTCGGATTCAGGCACGCTCGTCATCACCACCATGCTCAGCATGGGCAGCGACAATCCGCCCAGGAAGTTCCGCATCTTCTGGGGGCTGGGAGAGGGTTTTGTTGCTGCGGTGCTGCTGCTGGCCGGCGGGCTGAAGGCGCTTCAAACCGCCTCCATCGCCGCCGCCCTGCCGGTCAGCGTCATCATGCTGATGATGACCTACGGCATCATCAAGTCCCTGCACGAGGACCCGAGCGCCGTGCCCATGCCGAGCGGCGACAAGGCACCCGACGGCACCAGTTTGAAGGGTGACCTTCGAGGCTGAGTTCGCTGCCGTGCGATTACTCGAGGCTCGAACTAGAGGGGGAGCGGAGATGGCATCTTGTCGGGGGATTGGGGCCTTTGCCTTGTCGGTCGCACTGTCGGTTTCGGTGCCCGCGTTTGCCGGGGACGAGCCGCCGGAGCATCAGGTTGCGGCACCGACGAAGGAGCTGACCATCGTCTCCTGGGGCGGCGCCTACACCCGGAGCCAGATGCTGGCCTACGTGAAGCCCTACCGCATCTCGAGCGGCGAATGGGTGTCGATGGAGACCTACAACGGCGGGCTCGATGAGATTCGCGAGCAGGTCGAGACCGAGAACGTGACCTGGGACGTGGTGGACTTCGAGCTCTCGGACCTGATCCGGGGCTGCCGCGAAGGCCTGCTGGAAGAATTCGACCACGGCACGCTGCCGCCGGGCGACGACGGCACGTCGGCAGCCGACGACTTCATCCCCGGCGCGTTCACTCCCTGCGGCGTCGGCCAGACCGTGTGGTCGACGGTGGTGGGCTACGATACCGAAGCGGTGGGCGAGAGCGCTCCCGCCACCCTCGCCGACTTCTTCGATGTCGATGCGTTCCCCGGCAAGCGCGGGCTTCGGCGCGATCCGCGCGTGATCCTCGAATGGGCCCTGATCGCCGATGGCGCTGCACCGGAGGAGGTCTACGCCCTGCTCGAGACCGAGGACGGGCTTGACCGGGCGGGCCGCACCGAGGACATCGTCGCCAAGCTCAGGGCCAGGGGGTTCCGAGGCGATGCAGGAAGAGGCGCGAAGCCCGACATCGCCACCGTCGACCTCGATACCCTGCACGAGAACCCGCGCACGGTTGCGAGCGCCTGTGCCTCAAGGCCCTCGACGCCCTCGGCTTCGCCGAAATCCTCCACGGCCTCGACATCAAGGGCCGCGACGGGCGCATCGCCAGCGCGCTGATCGTCGCCAGGATGGTCCATCCCGCCAGCGAGCGTGATACCAGCCGCTGTTCTCGGTCATGGACGAGATCAAGAACCACATCGAGTGGTGGGAGGCGGGTGCGGACCCGCTACGCCTGCTCAATTCGGACGAGGTCGTCATGACCTCGGTGTGGAACGGGCGCATGTATCGCCCGATCGTCGAAGACGGCAAGCCCTACGCCATCCTGTGGGACGGCCAGATCTGGGACATCGACTCCTGGGGCATCCCCAAGGGGAGCGACAACCTGCACAAGGCCACGGACTTCATCCGCTTCGCGACCAGCACGGGGCCGCTCGCGGAGCAGACGAAATACATTTCCTACGGGCCGGCGAGGATGTCCTCCATGGCGCTGGTCTCCGACGAGACCAAGCCGCACCTGCCCACCGCGCCGGACAACCTCGCCCGCGCCCTGCAGACCGACGCCGAATGGTGGGCCACGCACCAGGTCGCGCTTACCGAGAGATTCGAGGAGTGGCTGGCGAGCGGTGGACGCGGCCTCGCGGGCTCCGCCCGCTAAACGGACATGGCGGAACGCCCGCTCTCAAGCGCTGACTGTTCCCGCCCGGCTGCTGTGGACAACTTGTCATGAGCCTTCCTTGACCGCGCTGCCCTTCGTGAGCGTCATGGGGCTGCATCCGTCCCTGCACAGGCAATCGAGACCGCCCATCGTCTTCTGCTTCAACGAATGCCCAGGCCCGTCTGCGGCTCCGGCGTCGCCCAGACTCACAACGACGAGCGTTTCCATTTCCTGGCGCAAGACGATTTCGAAGCCGCGCGTCTCAGCATCTTCGTAGCTGCGGAGTGATGTCGGTCAGCAGTTCGTCCATCGCCGCGGGCGCCGCGGCGATGGCGAGCACGCGTTGACGGGGACAGGTGTCGGCCTCTTCTACCCGTGCGGCCGGTGGACGGCCAAACCGCCGCCGCGCCAAATAGGGATGCCGGCCCGGCGGCGGGCACCGGCACAATCGCCAACGGAGCCAGCATATGAGCGTCGATGCCCTGCCGGACGAAGTGGATTTCGTCTTCTTCGCAGAGGACCTGCCCGATGAGGACGGGGTCCACCGCATCGCGATCGCCGTCGACGGAATGAGCGCCAGCATCCCCACCGCAATGGTCGCGCTCGGTATCGACGATGCGCTACGTATGTGCGATGTCCTGAACCGTCGGCTCGGCCACGACCGGGACTCATGGACCGCGTTCGCTGCCCGCTGTCTGCGCTCTCCCGCCACCGGACCGGGCACCGGGCATTGACCCGCCGCTCCCGCGCCATCCGGCCGGGGCGGCGTCGCGACCGCGTGCCGGGCGCCACCGGTTATCGCCGCGATGCACTCTCAAGGCTTCCGCGATCGGAGCCGTTGAGGCCCAGCCATTCGTCGAGCTTCGACCAGCGCCGCCGTCCCGAGACGTTGCGCACCGCAATGGCCACCGCCTTCTTCTGGCCCACCAGCACCACCAGCCGCTTGCCCCGCGTGACGCCTGTGTAAAGGAGATTCCGCCGCAGCATCGCGTAGTGCTGGGTCAGCACCGGCACGATCACCGCCGGGTACTCCGAGCCCTGGCTTTTGTGCACGGTCGCGGCATAGGCCGGCACCAGCGTGTCGAGCTCGCCGAAGCCGTAGACGTGATCGCTTCCCTCGAAATGCGCGGTGAGTTCCCCCGTTTCGGGGTCCACGTCGACGACGTGGCCAATGTCGCCGTTGTAGACCTCCTTGTCGTAGTCGTTCTCGATCTGCATCACCTTGTCGCCGGGCGCGAAGGTCCAGCCGAAGCGCTCGACCTTGCGTTCGCCGGCAGGGTTGAGGGCGGACTGGAGCTCGATGTTGAGCGACCGCGCGCCCGCCCCACCGCGGTTCATCGGGCACAGCACCTGGATGTCGCGGACCGGGTCGAGGCCGAAGCGCTTCGGGATGCGCGTCTTCACCAGCTCGACGATCCTCGCGGCGGCGGTTTCCGGGCCGTCCGCTGGCACGAAGTAGAAGTCGCTCTCGCCGTCCGGCCGGGACAGGTCGGGGATGGCGCCCCGGTTGATGCCGTGGGCGGTGGTTACGATCCGGCTCCGCGCCGCCTGACGGAAGACCTCAGTCAAGCGCGCCACCGGAAACGCGCCGGAGGCGATGATGTCCGCGAGTACCTGGCCGGGACCCACCGAGGGCAGCTGGTCGACGTCGCCCACGATCAGCAGTGCGGCCTCGTCGGGCACCGCTGCCAGCAGCGAGCGCATCAGCATGACGTCCACCATGGACGTCTCGTCGATCACCAGGAGACTGCAGTCGAGGGGGTTGTCCCCATCGCGCCTGAACCCGCCATGCCTTGGGTCGACCTCGAGCAGGCGGTGGATGGTTTTCGCCTCCAGGCCGGTGGCCTCGCTCATCCGCTTCGCGGCGCGCCCGGTCGGCGCGCACAGCAGAAGCTCCACGCCCTTGGCCGACAGGATGCGCAGGATGGCGTTGACGATCGTCGTCTTGCCCACGCCAGGGCCGCCGGTGACGACAGTGACCTTGGAGGTGAGCGCCAGACGCACTGCCTCGGCCTGGCCGGCCGCCAGCGTGAGCCCCGTCTTACGCCCGACCCACGGCAGCGCCTTCTCCGCGTCGATGCCGGGCCAGGGCAGCCTGCCCGCGGCGATGCTCGACAACCGCTCCGCGATCGCCTGTTCTGCCCGGTAGAGACCGCCGAGAAAGATGCAGGGGGTGTCTTCCACCGTGTCCGCGACCACGGTGCCTTCGGCCAACTCCAGATCGAGCGCGGTGCGGATCAGGTCGTCGGACACTTCCAGAAGCCGGGATGCCAGCGGTCCCAGCTCGTCCGCCGGCAGCCCGCAATGCCCCTCGTCCATAGCCTCGGTCAGCGCATACGAGATGCCTGCGCGCACCCGGACCGTCGCCGTCTTCTCGATGCCGAGCTTCATCGCGATCGCGTCGGCCGTCTTGAAGCCGATGCCGCGGATGTCGCGGGCGAGCCGGTACGGGTTCTCCGTCATGACCTCGACCGCGTCGGCGCCGTAGGTCTTGAATATGCGCACCGCTCGCGCCGTGCCCACGCCGTGGCCGTGGAGAAACACCATGATCTCGCGCACCGCCTTCTGCTCCGCCCAGGCGTCGGTGATACGTCCGGCGCGCATCGGCCCGATGCCCGTCACCTCGCGCAGCCGGCCGGGCTCCGCCTCGATGACGTCGAAGACCTTCTCGCCGAATGCCCGGACCAGCTTGCCGGCGTAGACCGGGCCGATGCCCCGGATCGTGCCCGAGCCCAGGTACTTCTCGATGCCCTCCACGGATGACGGCGTGGAGGTGCGCACGAAGCGTGCCTTGAACTGGTGGCCGTGGGTGCGGTCGTTGACCCATTCGCCGGAGGCCGTGATCCATTCCCCGGCCCCGACCATGGCGGCGTGACCGACCACGGTGACGAGGTCGCGGTGGCCCCGCGCCTTGGTCCGAAGCACGCAGAAGCCGCTCTCGGGATTGTGGAAGGTGACGCGCTCGACCAGACCCGCCAGAACCTCGCGGTCCGGTGACGGCGCCGGCCGGACGCCCGGCTTCACGATGTCCCGAGCGCGGGCGCGAACAGCAACTCCCTGAGCAGGCCCAGCTGCCGCGCATGCTCGGCGATCGCCTCCGGATCATAAATGCTCAGTTCGGGCTCTTCCGCAGCGGCCTCTTCCATGTCGTGCAACAACTGCTCGAACCGGGCGAAATTGTCCTGCATTTCCTCGGGCGTGAACATGCTCCGCAGCCTCGACACGAAACCGGGCAGCGCCTGCGCGAACTCGGGACGTTCCGCAGCCGCCTGCGCGAAGGTGACAAGCTTCTCGCCGACGATGTAGTCGAAGGCCGATTCGACTCCAAAACCGTGCATGATGTCCTCGGCTGCCTCGCACTGCTCGATCCAGATGTCCTGCCAGCGATGCTCGGTCATACCTGGAGTTCCTTCTCGCCGGTGAGGCCTCAAGGCGTTGACCGACTCGCCACGCTCGAGAACCGGCAGCCAATCGAGCCGGCCGATATTCTGAGGCGTCCGCAGGCAACCGGCAACGTCATGCCCGGCCCCCCATCTTCTTGCCGGCATCGTGCGGAGCTTGCGCGGGCACGACGGCTGGATCTCGCGGACACGGATGTCCTGTCGGTTCCCGAGATCCCCATGCGGTACTCTCCATCCGCCGCGAGCAACGGCGAGTAGCCGTGATGCCCTTCAACCTGATCCGCGATCGCTACCCCGATGTCCTTCGCGCTCTTGCGGGATCACCAATCAGACGCGGACGTCGGGTGCCAGCGGTAAGACGCGGGCCGCTCAGGCCCTCGGAGCGGCGGTGCACATGCCGAGCCCGCCCGCGCGTCCCGAACGCTCTGATTTCGGAGGCCCGCGATCCCAATGGCCGGCGCGCGCTTCCTCCCATCGGCCTTGCCGCGGCGGGAACCGGGTCAGAACGCTTGGCGCAGGGAGAGGCGGAGCCCGTGGCGTCGCAGCCGCGCCCGACTGGGACCCCTGATCAAGCGTCACGTAAGGAAAGCGCGCCGTCGGCACCTCCACGCTGCCCGGCCTCCCGAAGATCAGGCGCGTGAGCAAGCCCGCGCGCAAGGCGCAGACGATGATCTCGCCGCGCACTGACGCCTCGACCGAGATGCTGCCGATCTTGTGGCCGGGCAGAATTTCCAAACCCGTCATCGCGATGCCTCCTCTCAGGCTCCTTGTCAACGCCCGGAGTCGGCCGCGAAATCAGATTCGTTGGAGCATGGGGCCTCGATACCGGCCTTACGATGAAACGCTCCTTCTGCAACGTACCGCTCCAGTCCGCTCCGGCATCGTCGAAGCGAAGCCGAGTCATGCCGGCGGGAGTGGACGTCAATCCGTGACGGCGTCGAGCTGAGCCGCGGCGACCTCCACCAGGATCATCGCGTGCTCGAAGTCATCCGCTATCGACGCCGCAGCCTCCAGGGCCAGGACTACCGCCTGCCCAACCCCCGAAGTGTTGCCGTCTCGAGCACTGTACCTCGCGATGTCGGCAAACGCCCCGCTCCGCAGACGAGCCCCCGAAATCTCCCGGGCCGTTGCAATGGCCTCCGGGAAATTGTGTTCCCAGCACTGCACTTCGCAGATTTCGCTCAGCAGTGCATCGGGCCCGGGCAGTTCCTTGACGCGGCGAGCGGTTGAGAGCGCCGCATGGTCGTCGCCTGCCGTAGCCTCCGCCACGGCGATTTGAGACAGGATGTAGTCGCGGTCCCAGGCATCCCCAGGTCTATTGACGATTTCAACTGCCTCGGCGATCGAACTCAACGCGCCGGTCCGGTCGCCGGTCCTGGCCTGTGCTTCCGCTATTTGGCAGAGAGCGGATGCACGGTCGCGGTCTGCCGCAATTCCTTCAGCGGCCGTAATTGCCCTGGCGATCGTGTGCCGCGCCTGTGAAGGATAGCCGAGCCTCGGCTGGTTGCGGGCGATATGCGCGAACGCCCAAACGCGATCGCTCTCCTCGGAGGCCGATTCGGCAACGAACAGGGCTTCGGCCATCGAGTCCGCAGCGCCCGAATTGCTTCCGATAGAGATCTGAACACGGCAGAGTTCGACCAGCAACAGGACCCGCTCGACGTCCATGAATACGCTGGCGGCTTCAAGCGCTCGCGCAATCGAAAGCTCCGCGCCCGAAACGTCGCCGCAGCGGACTTGTTCCCTGGCGATCGAAGTCAACGCATAGGCTCGTGCATCAGGTGACGCGATTGCCTGCGACACAGACAGCGCAGCACGGAACATGCCTGCCGAAGATAAAGCTATGGCGATGCCGGACAGCGAGCGCTGTCGGAGGAACTCCGTTGCCAGGCGCTCTGCCGTTGTCAGGGCGCCGGCGGCATCGCCTGCTTTCGCCTGAGCCCGTGCGATGGAGGCGAGGACGTCCCCCCGCGCATCGTCATTACCGGTCTCGGGCACGGTCTCCAATGCCTTCGCCACGGTCGCCCGCGCCGACGGAAGGTCGCCGGTCGACGCCTGCACCTCCGCGATCGAGGCGAGCCCGGACGCCCGTGCGGTGTCTCCCGTCATTGCCTCGGCCACGGCGAGAGCCTCCAACATGGTGTCGGCCACGCGCGAGATATCGCCAGCCTTGTGCAGCCCTTCGGAGATCGCAGCGAGCGCCTCGACCCGACTGGCGGGATCCTCGATACCGTTTGCAACCCGCGATGCTTCCGCCAGTGTTGCAATCGGGCTCGGCGGGGACACAGCCTCGTCTATGGAATCGGACAAGACGGTAGGCTCAGCGTCGAGACGGCTCCGACTCATTCCGGCACTCCCTATAATCCAACTCCGGATGCGGGGCTCTCTGCCGAAATGCCGTCCCGGCCGCCCGACAGTCCTTTGGCGATTCGCTTCTTCAGCACATGGGAAGCCCGGAAGATCACCACACGGCGCGGCGCTATCGGCGCCGCCTCCAGGGTATGGGGATTGCGGCCCAGACGCTCGCTCTTGTCGCGCAGGTTGAAGCTGCCGAAGCCGGTGAGCTTCACCGTCTCCCCTGCCTCAAGGCGGGCCATGATCGCCTCGAATACCGCGTCGACAAACTTCCTCGCGTTGCGCTGCGTCCATCCCGTCTCCTCGCTGACGGCCCTCGCCAGATCCGCGCGCGTCAATCGCGCAGGTTGAAGCTGCCGAAGCCGGTGAGCTTCACCGTCTCCCCTGCCTCAAGGCGGGCCATGATCGCCTCGAATACCGCGTCGACAAACTTCCTCGCGTTGCGCTGCGTCCATCCCGTCTCCTCGCTGACGGCCCTCGCCAGATCCGCGCGCGTCAAGGTCCCCATCGCCGATAAGTCCTCCGCCTGCAGGATCACGATACGAAAGGCAACGGAAGGGTCAAATCTCCGTTCCGCTGCGCGGCCCAACGCCCAACGAGGCCCCGGTTAGCCGGCCGTGTCACAGGTCGAGCGCGCTCACTTGGCCGGCGTGGCTCTGAATGAAGGCAAGGCGGGATTCGGGCGGCGGCCCATCAGTTCCTCGACCCGGTGCGCCGTGGCCGTGCCTGCGTCTTCGGCAACCTCGACGCGCAGCAGCGTGCGCCGCGCCGGGTCAATGGTGGTCTCCTTGAGCTGGGCCGGCGGCATCTCGCCCAGCCCCTTGAAACGGCTGATCTCGACCTTGCCGGCGCCGGCGAAGTCGCTCTCCAGCAGCCGGTCGCGGTCGGCGTCCTCCAACGGGCCGGCTGCCGTGCCCTGCGCGTAGCACTGCCGCCACAGCCGCCTGTCGCGCGCGACCTCCACCGTCAGCCGCTCCCAAAGTGCGTTGACCACGGAGAGGCCGACCCCGTGCAGGCCGCCCGAGGCCGCGTACACCTTGTCGCCGAACTTCCCGCCCGAGTGCAGTGTGGTCAGGATCACCTGCAGCGCCGAGACGTTCTCGTACCTGGATGCGGGTCGACGGGGATGCGACGGCCGTTGTCCTTGACCGAGGCCGAGCCGTCGTCGTAGAGCGCGATCTTGATCCGGCTCGCGTGGCCGGCGATCGCCTCGTCCATCGCGTTGTCGATGAGCTCGGCCAGCAGGTGATGCAGCGCCCGCTGATCGGTGCCGCCCACATACGTGCCGGGCCGGCGGCGCGCCGGCTCCAGCCCTTCCAGAATCTCGATGTCGCGCGCAGTGTAGTCGCCGTTGCCGGGCGGCGCGGGCTGAGGCGCGGGCGCCCTCGCCTTCGACCGCCGGCCGGGCGAGCGCGGCGCCTTCCGCGCAGCCTTGCGCTGGGGCTTGCGCTTCCTGGCGGGGGCGCTCTCGTCGAGCCCTGCGATAGGATCGAGGCTATCGGCCATGAGGATCGAACCTCTCCGCCTGCGAACAGGCCACTCGACCGGACCGGCATCCGCACTGAACGAAGTAACGGGTTCGCTCCCGCACGCAGCCCCGGATCGTCCTCCGAATCGCCCGTCCGGCGCCCGAAGCTATAGGCAAGGGTCCGGTGCGATTCAAGGAGGCGTCCACCTCGCGGCAGGGGCCTGCCACGCGTCCGCGACAAGCCGATCCGCCTTCAGCACGGACCTCTCGATTGCGAAGCGGCGAGGCTCCGCCTTCGATGCCGGTAGGCCCAGGCAGCAGCGGATGCATCGCCGCCCGATGCAGGACCGCCAGAACCTCCTCCGCCACGTCGCCGCACCCTCCCTTTTCCAGTAACCTTCCCCGGCGGACGACCCGGGCGCGGGAGGCGGGGGCCATGAACGAAAGTGAGCGACAGACCTTGTCGATCGTAGCCAAGCTGATGGCCCTGACCTGCGTCCGCAACACGAAGCTCGAGGACATCCACGCCGGCATCGTCCCGGTCACCCGCACCGGCGACTACTCGGACGTGACGGTCGTCGACGCCGACGGACAGCGAATACCGTGGCCGCGCGTGTCCCATTTCGACGACGACGCGATGCGCGATCTGATGCGGCAAGTTGTCGACCGCCTCTACACGTTCCATGCGAAGATCGACGATCCGCAATTCCAGGCCATGCTGGGGTTCTGGGAATCCTCCGTCCGGGCGTGGGACGAGCCGAAGCTGGACGCCGACTTGATGGTGCCTCTCAAGCCTCCCGGAAGAACGGACGGCGATGATGACTGATTCCCCACTATCGGCCGCCTGCGGCACCGCCAGTCCCGGGAAGGCGAACAGGCACAGTTCCCGGAGGCGCCGGGCGGCTTCCTGTCTCCGGCTGCCCTGCACCGGGCGGTGCACGTTCCGGCCGCAGTGTTCGCAAGTTGCCGGCGGCACTTTCAGGGACTGACGGGAAAGCGGACCCATGCCGGACGACGATACCGGCCCCGATTGGCTGGACGAGCTCGCAGGCGACGATGCCGAGGCCGCGATGCGCGCTGCGATGGACCACGCCCCGGCGCTCCTGGGAGCGCCGGGGATCACAACTGCGCTGCTTCTGGACCCCCGGTGGGACCCGGAGCGGCGAATGCGCCTGTTCGAGGCCCTGGTCGAGCACGCCCGGCTGGACCGGGAGAGCGGGGGGCGCCTGGGCGAGCGCTTCCTGGCAGAGGCGCAGGGGACGATCGACGGGCTGGCCGCGTCCGGGGGCCTCGATCTTGAGACCGCCCTGTCGCTCGCTCGCGCCTACGCCCGCGCCGAGATCGACGCGCCCGAGGCCCTGGCCTCATTCCTCCTTGCCTCCATTGCGGACGAGGCGGAGAGCCGCGGCTATCCCGGCGACCTCGACGCCGAGCTTGACGACCTGCGGCGGCAGGCGGAGGGCGACACCTACCGCCTGTACGCGATGCTCGAAGACCTGCTGGGTCTGCTTCCTGCGCCGCTCCGGCCGGGCTTCGTCCACCGTGTCGCGGGCCGGGACGAGCCGTGGTGCGGCCATCTGGCGCTGTACTGGCTTCTGCATACGGCGTCGGAGGTCCGTCTCGCCGCCGCCGGGGGGCTGGGCGAGCGGGCGCGGCGGGGCACCCTCGACCCCGGTTCGGCGGCAGCGCTGCCCCTCATCCGGAGCTGGCTTCCCGCCGACGGCACGCGCCCGCTTCTCGACACGGCGCTGCGCGAGGCGCGGCGGCGCGGCCCGGTGGGACCGCTGGAGGAACATGGCCTGCGCCGGTTGCAGCTGTTCGGCACGGTGCCGGACGGCACGGGCGGCCAGTCCTTCGCGGCGGCGCTCGAGGGCGGGAACGGCCCCGCTGCGGCGCTGGTGCTGCTCAAGACAGGCGAGGGAGTGAAGGACGCCTTCCTGGCGCAGGGGAACGGTATCGAGGACGTCGTGCCGTCTCACGTCGCCGAGTCCGGCGGCTTCGAGGTGGCCTGGCCGGCGCTTGAGACGGTCTTGACGGCTGCGCTGGCGGACGGGCTGATCACTGGGCGCCCGCCTGCCGCGGGACTGTTGGACGTGGCAGGCGCGTGCGGCATCGACGATCTGCGGCCCCGGCCGATGGGCGTGCCGGAATGGACGGCCCTCGCCGATCCCGGCGGCGAGGTCGCCGGGCTCTCGGCCCGCGAGCGGAGAGTTCTGGTCGGCCGCAGCGCGCAGTGGCCGCTCGACCACGCGCTGGTGTCCACCTGGAGCGAGGGCACGGCTGTGGTGGACGAGGCGCTGGATGACGCGCCCGGCCCGCGGCAGCTGGAAGCGGCGCTGTGGACCCGCCTGGAGGAGCGTCGCGACTACTGGGCGCTTCTCATGCTGAGGACGGCGCATGTCCTGAGGGCCGGCAGCAGGGGCGGGGAGTGGCGGTCCTTCGCAGCGACGGCGGACGCACTGCTCGACGGCTGGGCGCTGAAGAAGGTGCCGATCATGGAGCACGTCCTCTCCGCCAGCATCGCGGCCTGGCAGATGGAGGAATACGGTTTCGCGATAGGGCTTCCGGACGAGGACGCCTGGCCGGACGCCGAGTAGGAAGCGCGCAGCGGCTGCGGCCGGGCGGTGGGGACTCGGACCGTCGGCGCCGCCGCACCGGCATCTCCGGGCGGGATCGGACCGTGGGCAGAGTCCGGCATCCGTGGCCTGCGTCCGCCGCGAGCAATCCGCCTCTCACCTGCACAGCATCCCCGGCAAACTACCCGCGCCCATCCATTGAGCAGACCGTGACGCTGACGCACCTGTGCCTCCCTCCCACTCTTCGGCCGCCGAACATCCGATTCGCAATTCACCGACGCGGTCGCCCGCGCTCACGGCCCGCGGCGTGGCGGCGACGGCCGGCGGCAACGCGGGACCGGTTGCCGCCAGCGATCCCTCGGGCCTGGTTGTGTACCTGCCGGCCGAGAAGAGGTTCCCGGAGCGGGAAGACGCCGGTGGGGCTCCGGTAGGGACCAGCGTCCCTTGGCGCCCGCTCGCCGGCGTAGTATGCAGCCGCCCCAGCCCCACCATCAGAGACCCGAAACATGGCAACTTCAACTCACCGCAAGGCCACCGCGCTCAGGGAAGCGATGACCAAGACGCAGCTGCTGGCCTCGCTCTCGGAGTCGACCGGGCTTCCGAAGAAGGACGTCGCTGCGGTGCTCGACGAACTGGGCATTCTCATCGAGCGCCACATCAAGAAGCGCGCCGTCGGCACCTTCACGCTTCCCGGCTTGCTCAGGGTCATGCGTGTACGCAAGCCTGCCACCAAGGCGCGGACGATGATCTCGCCGCGCACCGGCGAGGAGATACAGGTGGCTGCAAAGCCAGCGTCCACGGCGGTCAAGGTCCGCGTCCTGGCGGGCCTCAAGCGGATGGTGGAATAGCTCCACGCCACCCTGCCGAATCGGCGCTCGCGTTCCGGCCGTACATCCCGGCATGTGAGACGTACCGGCGCGCGGCGGCCGTTCCGCCTCAGATGAGCTCGATGTCCCTCGCCTGCGCGCCGCGCGTTCCCTGCTCCACCATGACGCTCACCCGCTCGCCCGGCTCAAGCGCGCCCAGGCCGGCCCGGTTGAGCACGCTCCCGTGCAGGAACACGTCAGGCCCGCCGTCGTCCGGAACCACGAAGCCGTATCCCTTGGCGGCGTTGTAGAACTTGACCAGGCCGGAACGCTCCTCGACCGGCCCGGCCGGCTGGTCGCGGTCCCACCCTCGTTCACGCCGGTCGCGGTACGGCTCGTCGCGGTCCGCATGTTGGGCCATGGCGGTCGAGGCATCGACGGCGACGATGGACGAAACCATCGGACCCTGCCGGCCTTCCGTCACCTCGCAGGTCACGGTCGCGCCCTGCGGGAGCGTGTCGTACCCGGCGTCCCGGACCGCCGAGGCATGGCAGAACACATCGGGCGAGCCGTCGTCGGGAACCAGAAAGCCGAAACCCTTCGCCGGATTGAACCACTTCACGGCAGCCACGACGCGGCGGCCGGAAGCAGGACCCCGCTCGCCGTGACCATGTCCGTAATCGCCGCGCGGCGGCCCGCCGCCCCTCGTCGGGCTCGCGGTCACGGTCGACGTATCGACGGCATGGATCTGCCAGACCTGCGGACCCTGACGGCCCTGCTCGACCTGACAGGTTACGCTCGCGCCCTCGGGAAGAGTGTCAAAGCCCGCCCGCGACACCGCCGAGACATGGCAGAAGACGTCGGGCGAACCGTCGACGGGCGTAAGGAAGCCGAACCCCTTCACCGGATTGAACCACTTCACTGTTGCAACGACTGTGGCGCCGGGCGCCGATCCTGAACCGCCTTCCAGCATTCCGAACGACCTGCCTTGTGTGATTTGCCTGGGCCAACCCGCCGCCGGGCAACCCGAATGACTGCGGCGGGATGGTCTCCGCCGCAGGGCCGTCATCATAGCCACGGCCGGCCCGCGGTGACAGACCGGCGGACGCCTCGTAAGCGGCCCCGGCCGTCCCCCGGATGACGAAACGGCGGTGTCCGTCACTCCCACCCGCCTCCGCCCCGCCGCCTCCCCGTCGTCCTTCCGCCGCCACACGCTTCTGCGCCGCTGCGAGCGAGAGGCCGGCCGTGACGCGGGCGGTGGGGGCGGCGCTGCGGAGCGGGTCCCCGCCGTCGGCACATCAGACGAAGGGGAGGCAGGCCATGCAGATTCGCCGGCCGTCGTATCGCAACGCGCACACGTTCCTGGTCCACGTCTTCGGGCGGGGGCTCGACGGGGAGCGCTACGTGGTAGAGAAGTACCGCTCCCGGCCCGACGGGCAGATCCACCCGGTCGAGGCCGGGCAGCCGAAGGCAAAGAAGGGCGGACGCAGGCCGCGCCGCACGATCGTGAGCGCAGGCGCCGTCAGGAAGTTGCGGCCCGAGCGCGACGAGATCATCGTCTGCACCGCGCTCGATCTCAAGGCGTCGGGCGTGCAGATTTGGGGGATTTCCGCGAGCGGGTTGAGCGCCATGCGCCACGCGCGCTGACCGGGGTGGCCGGTCATGCCGCTCAAGGACCCGGTGAAGAAGAAGGCGCGGGATCGCCGCCTCCGCCAGCGCCACGCCGCGCGCACCGCCAGCGGCCGTTGCACTCGCTGCGGCCGGCTTCCTCCCGAGCCCGGTCGCAAAGTGTGTACAGGCTGTGCCGAGAAGCGCCGCGCCGCCGAGCGCGCCCGCCGGGCGAAGGCCCGCGGCGAGGGCCAGCAATATGGCGGCCGCGATCCGGAGCGCTGCCGCAGAGCCGACCGCGCCGGCGACAGGCGCCGCCGCCGGGCGCGTCAGGAGGCGGGACTCTGCACGTCCTGCGGCCTCCGTCGGCCGGACGAGAACCGCTCCGTCTGCGAGCCGTGCCGCGAGGAGCGGCGCGCACGCGACCGCCGGCGCTATGACGCGCGGCGCGCTGCCGACAGTTGCGTGCGCTGCAACCAGCCCACGGTCGGGGGCCTGTCGCGCTGCGGCCGCTGCCTCGCACTGGAGAAGGAGCGCGTCTGTCCCGACCGAGCGAGCGCTGCCGGGAAGAAGCGCTATGCCGCGAGGCGCGCGCAGGGCGCGTGTGTGGATTGTGGGGTCCGCACCGGTGGCACGGCCCGCTGTGAGCGCTGCGCATATCGGTCCAATTCCCGCGCGCCCGAGCGACACCTGGCGGCGCTCTGGCCGCCGCAGATCACCGTGATCGAATTGGAGACGGGCGACGAGCTGGGCGTCTTCGAGACCGAATCCGAGGCCGCCGCCTGCATCGCCTTCGCCCACCTGCGCCCCGAGCAAGTCGAGATCCGCTCCAACATTCCCTTGATGGCTCTATCGCCGTCATGAGCGCGGACCCGCCGCGGGCCTTCCGAAGGTGAGCCCGCTCCCGTCAATCGCGATCCCGAACCGGCGCCACGGCAGTCACCGGCCGTGCGATTCGCGAGGCCTCGTAAACCCGGCGGGCCTCGGAGCAGGCCGCAGGCGAGAGTGAAGTGAGGCTTGGAGAAGGTGAGCAGGGCGGGGCCGAGGAGAGGCTCCAGCCCGCTCGTCAACCTTCGTCATCAACTCGAATCGCAAGGAGACACGATCATGGCGTTCGGACTCAACTCCGCTCAGATCATCGGCCGGCTGGGCGCCGATGCGACCATCAGCAACCTCGCCTCCGGCGGGCGCGTCGCCAATATGTCGGTGGCGACCGACGAATCCTATATCGACAGGCAATCCGGCGAGCGGGTGGATCGGACCGAGTGGCACAGGGTGGTCAGCTTCCAGAGCGGGCTGATCGACATGCTGGAGAAGCACGCGAAGAAGGGCCGGTTGGTCTACGTCGCGGGCAAGCTGCAGACCAGGAAGTGGCGCAAGGACGGTGAGGACAGCGACCGGTTCTCGACCGAGATCCTCCTCGTGCCCGGTGGCCGCGTGCAGTTCCTCGATCGTCCTGCCGGGGCCAGCGGCAACGGCGCGGCCGACACGGCGGAGCCGGCCAACGGTTCGGCCGTGGCTGCAGACCAGGGCAGTTCGATCCCGTTCTGAGCCTGTCCCCGCAGCGGGCCTTCCCCGCCCGCTCGCCCCAGAGCCCGCCCCGCGTTCCTCCCGCGCGGGGCGGGCTTTTTCGTGCAGCCCGATCCGAGTCCCTCACGGGCCGGATGGCGCGCCGTGCGCTTCGCGCGGCGCCTGCCGTTCCGGCGCCGGCGAGAGGCCGGTCGAGGCCGGGACCGGGGCGCGTCCCACGCAGCGTCCGGAGAGGTCTCTCATGCGCCCCATCACCGCCGACAGTCCCGGCTTCGCCGATTCCCGCTTGATCCAGAAGTGTGCGCCATGAACGCGGCTTCCGTCGCCGCAGCGCTCGCCGAGCGCGCCGAAGAGGTCTGCCGCCGATACCTGCCCTACGGGCGCCGCCGGGGCCGGTACTGGGTCGCGGGCGACCTCGACGGCGGGCGCGGGCGATCCCTCTTCGTCCGCCTCGCGCCTCCAGGTCCGCCGGGGAAGTTCACCGATGCAGCCACGGGGGAGCATGGCGATCTGCTCGACATCATCCGCCGTCGCACCTGCGCGCCGACGCTTCGCGCGGCGCTCGACGAGGCGCGCGCTTTCCTCGCCCGGCCGGCTGTGCCGGCTGCGGGCCCGGGCGACGCCTACGACGCCACCGAGGCGGCACGCCGCCTGTGGCAGCGCTGCCGCGCCATCGACGGCACCCATGCCGAGGCCTATCTGCGCGCCAGGCATGTCCATCGCTGCCGCTTCCCCGCGCTCCGCTTCCACCCCGCGCTCTTCTACCGCGACGGCGGCGGCGTGCGCCGCCTGCCGGCGCTGGTCGCCGCCGTGACCGGCACCGGCGGATCCGTTACCGGCGTCCACCGCACCTGGCTCGATCCCTCGCGCCCGGCCAAGGCGCCCGTGGCGTGCCCGCGCAAGGCGCTCGGCCGCGTCCACGGACTGGCCGTCCGCTTCGGCGCTCCCGGCGCCGGCACGCTGCTGGTCGGCGAGGGGATCGAGACCGTGCTGTCCATCGTCACCGCCATCCCCGACACCGTTGCTGCCGCGGCGCTGTCCGCCGGCAGCCTCGGCGCATTCGCGCCGCCTGCCGGCGTCACGCGGCTGGTGATCGCGCGCGACAACGACCCCGAGGGAGAGCGCGCAGCCGAGCGCCTCGCCCGGCGCTGCGCACGCGCGAGGGTCGCCGCACTGGTCGTCGCGCCCGCGGGCGATGACTTCAACAGCGATCTCGTCGCCCTCGGCGCGCCGGCGATTCGCGCCAGGCTCGCCCCGATCTTCTGCCGCCGGGTCAGCGCCGGGGACCGGTGGTGACGATCGCCCGGCCAGAGACGGAGAAGAGCAGGCGCCGGGCGAGCGGCGCAGAGAGGGAGAGAGGTTTCTCCCCGCCGCCATCACGCCAGGAGCGCAGCATGAGCAGCACCATCACCTTCACGCGCGTCGGCGACGACGAGGCTCGCATCCTCGACGCCGACGGCGATCACGTCGGCGACCTCTTCCGTCATCCCGACATCCTTCACCCGGGTTCGTCCTTCTTCGTGATCCATCTTGACGAAGATCCCCGCGGCCCGGTGCGTGTGCACGACCGCTCGCGCATTCGCGAGGTGGCCGAGCAGCGTATCCGCTCACACCCACTCTGGTCGTGATGCCGGCAGGCACAACAGAAACGGAGACCGTGCGTGGGGAGAGAATAGCCACCCCGTCGTGATGTCGCAGGATGTCACGCGTGCTCATTCCAGCAACCCTGCGGGTCCTCCGGTCGCTCCGCTCCCTGCGGCCTGGCCCAAGATGCTCTAAGGCGGGCCGTGAACGTCGCCGACCGTGAAGTTGGCTTGCCAGAACTCTCCAACGCCGAGTGTGTGGCGCACCGGCCCCTTGCGCGGGGCCGGCGCGTCGGCCCGGCGCTAGCAGTTCTTGAGAAGGCCTACTCGAAACGCGGCCAGTCACCGAGGCGGCGCGCCGGGCCTCCCAGGATCGAAGAACGCCAACTTCCGCACCAACATCGGCGACGTTCCGCACCGACTCCCGCCTAAGACCATCTAGGGCCAGGTGCTTCCACTGCGCGCGCGTGAAGAGAAACGACATCACGAAGGGGCACTGGGCCCCGGAGGATGAACATCCAGAGGGATGAAACAAGGGAGGTCGACATGATCGACACCACAAACGCTACCCCGACCGCGTCAGCAACCGCTGCAGTCTGCGACAGCATGGCCCTCTACGGCGCAAGCCCCGAGCGCGGCGAGCTCGACAGCCGCGTCGTCTGGGACGAGGACGACGCCATCGATGCGCTGAACGAAGCCATCCGCGTCATCGTCGACGGCATCACCGTAGACGGCACTCAGATGGCCGACGAGCGCGAGCCGCTGATGTGGGGCCTGACCAACATGCTGCACTCACAGGTCACACGCCTCGACCGCGCCGTCGACCGCATCGCGCCCGAGATGAAGGACCTCGAGAAGGCGCAGGACGGATCGGAGGTCAAGGCGTGGGAGCTGCAGACCCTCACGGACCGTGCGCAGAACCTCGGCGACCGCCGCGACGCCTTCGAGAAGCTCCGCGACCTCGCCGCCGACGCCTACCGCGTCGAGACCGGCGACGTCTGGCGCCCAAGGCACGGATCGCACGCGAGCCAGACCGGCACGCTGACCTCCGCCGCCATCGACGCACGCGACTTCAGGCGCGCACGCAAGGACCGCGAGACCCGCGCGCACCTGCCCGAGGGCACCCTGGTCGCCGTCACCGGCGGCAAGACCGTCAGCGATGCCGACGCGGTCTGGAGCACGCTCGACATGGCGCGCGCGAAGTACGGCGACATGGTGCTGCTACATGGCGGCGGTCCCGGCGTCGAGAAGATCGCGGCAAGCTGGGCCGAGGCCAGAGGCGTCAACCAGGTCATCTGCCGCCCCGACTGGAACGCCCACGGCAAGGCCGCGCCCTTCCGTCGCAACGACGACCTGCTCAACCTGCTGCCCAAGGGCGTCATCGCGTTCCCCGGCTCCGGCATCACCGGCAACCTCGTCGACAAAGCTCGGCAGCTGGGGATACCGGTCATGAAGGTTCAGCTCGCCGCATGACGATGGCGCCACCTGTCCACTACGAGCCGATCGCTGCCTCTGCGGCGATCGGCTCCCCCTTTTTCGCCGTGCCTGCCACCCCGCATCGCGGCTCGGCGCATCCGCGCCTGCGCCGCTCGCGCTCGAACGGCCAACCCTCCCGGACGCGGCCTCGGCATCGCCGCCGTCACGGTGCTGCGCACCGTCAACGGACGCTCGCCTCATGGCAGCGAGACCGACCGCGGTGACGTCCGCGCGGCCCTCGCCCGCGCTCCAGCTTCACGTCGCCGTCGCCGACCGGTGTACCGGCGCGTGCATCGGTCTCGCCATTTCGCTTGTGACGATGACGACAACGATGGCGAAGCTGCGACCGACAGTGCAGCCGTTGTCGCTGTGCTGAACTTTACCGCCGCGAGACGAACTGCGAGACCCCCGTGCAGGCTCCCCGTGCAGGCTCCCCGTCAGTGCCGTCGCCGATGGCGACGAGCGCCGTGACACCTCGCCGGACATTGGTGCAGCCGGGCCTGAACGGCCCGGCGTCACCACGCCCGACACTCGCGACCAACATGGTGATCGACCCACTGCGCCGCTCGCGATCGCGAGCTTCTGCACTTCGTCCCGGTTGCCGTCCGGCCAACCGTCGCCTGGTCGCCGCGGTCGCACGACCGCCTGCCGCAGACTATCCTCCCCGCCTTCGAATCAGGGCTGGCCCTGACCCCTCTTCTCGCCCCCCTCAAGTCCCGGCTCTACGGCGGAGCCGCTTTAACCCTCACACCCCACGCGCCTGAAGGCGCAGAGCTATTTTGAGGCGACATAGCCTGTCATGGCCGGACACGAGAGGACAAAATTGTAGCGAATCCACTGGCGGTGGCGTTGGAACGAGAGAAGTACATTGAAATACGGCTCTTAGCCACCTGATTGGACGCATGTCTTGACATGTAGAAATACATTGAAATACGAAGGCGTTTTGCGACACCAAGCGGTTCGTAGTTCTTTGAAACACGCGACTTGAACGGGTTGATAGGGCGACACATGTCCGCAATCCGGGGCGCGAAAAGATGAACGCCCAGCGAGATCGCGTTGCGGGAGAGCGCTATCGTGACGAAAAAGAGCAAGACAGGACCCCCCTCCAAGGCCAAAGTCGATGAAAAACCGACCGGGACTCGCTCGCCGCGAACCGTCAGGTTCACAGATGCCGAGTGGGCGAAGGTCCAGCGCGCAGCAGCAGCAGCCAACATTTCGACGGCCACCTTTGCGCGCAACGCCGTCCTGAACGCCTTAGTCGAACCCGCGGAGGCCTCGGACGGCGCCCTTCCGCCCGGCATGCTCGAGCTGGTCAAGCGCACTTATCGCAGCGCCTACATCCTTTCGACGCTCAAGCGGGACGATATGATCCGCGAAGGGCGGCAGGAACAACTCGAACGTACGGTTCAGGCTGCGCGGGATGCCGAGGCTCACGTCCTGGGCGACGCGTCCAAGTAGTCCCTAGTACCCACCCTCGGCCTCCCGGCAAGGCATTCCTCGAAGCGCTTGACGGCAGCAGGCGCACCGAATTGCTGCCCGTTGCCGGTCGGCACGGCCGGAATGTAAAGGGCGCGGGCGCGTCACCTTGACGTCAAGCAGAGGTGAGGCAAGTGCGCTGTGGCGTTTTTCGACGGCGTGCCGCTGACATTTGGTGGCCGGATATCGACTGCCTGACCCCCACCGGGTGAGCAGAATGCAGCGCATTGGCGCGAGATCGGAACGCCACGGGAATATCATGGCACAGGTGGCCGCGGCGTGCCCTCTGCCACCCGCCTATCGCAGTGAATCAATGTCTTACGATCCCCATGTCAGACCTACACCCAGATCGACGTTGCTATAACCGCGAGCACAAGTCTTGGGCGATCCTTGGCGCCGCATTCAAGTCCAGTCGTCGGGAAAGCGCATCGGCAAGCAACAGATCATCTCCGAGATACTGATGGAATTTCTCGAAGAGCAATGCGCCGGCGCGACCTCGTATGAGATCGGGCAAGTCGATCTTGTCCGCCGCGATATCTTCGAGCTCCGAAACAAAGCTCCCTGATCTGGATCCGGTCGACGAGACTTCGAGAATGCCATCGAATTTGCTGACGCGATAATCGAGGCAAGCCAGCACGATCGCAAGCGAGTCGATGCCAACCGTTCCCGTCCATGGCGCGAGAAGATGCCGATCATCACTGAGCGGCTGAACGGGTACGTCATCGAGTCTGGATCGTCGATAGGCGGCTCTGGCGGAGGAAAGCACTTCTACTGCGGTATCGTCGAGAAAAGACGGCAGATAATCGGCGAGCAGCACCTCTCGCATTCTTTGAATCACCTTCTCATGAATTTCTCCCGGGTCTCCGCCAAAGGTCGGCGGCTTGCCGGCACGGTCCGAAACCACTTCGATGACCTTATCTCGGTCGTGAACCTCAAGAATGCGCCAACGCCTGCCGACTAGGATGATGGTCATGTCCGCTGTGAGCGGCGCATTGACGGGGATCGTGCCGAGCGTCTTCGCATCGTGTACGACACGATACTCATGGGGTGTCTGAAAGACCGCGTAGAAGCTGTAATGCTCGACAACGCGCTCGCCCTCGCGGCCTAGCAGAAGCGTACCGTCGCGCGCTTGCTCAATCAGGGCAACGTCGGGGTCGCCAAGCTGGCGCAAGAGCCGGCCGAACAGCGCGGGATCGACCGACCGAAACGGGCCGCGGTCGCACAGGGTCGCAAAGAGCCGCTGCGCCGATGCGCCCCCGCGTTCCGCGATCACGGAGAGGATCTGGTGCGTCAGCGTCGAAAGGTGAAACGCCTCCGGCTTCGGTGGCTCGCACCAGTCCTCGACTAGCAGTTCAACCATGGCAATCGAGCGCACCAGGCCCAGATGAAACGTGTCGACGGGGTGCGAGTCTGCCTCGGTCTCAGGTTCGATGGCATACATGCGCAGGATCGAGGGTTGACCAGCCCGCCGGCCCGACCGGCCCAGCCGTTGCTTCAATGCGGCGACCGACCACGGCGCGCCGATCTGCCCGACGCATGTCACGTCGCCGATGTCGATCCCGAGTTCCAGGGTCGACGTGCAGATCGCCGTGAGCGGGAGGCCGCCGTCCTTGAGGCGCTTCTCGACGAAGCCGCGATGTTCCCGCGACAGGCTGGCGTGATGGGGGAAAAACTCGTTGGGCAGACGCTTCTCTTCGCACATCCGGCGCAACAGGTCGGCATAGAGTTCGACGTGTCCGCGGGACCCTGCAAAGACGAGATTGTTGCTTCCCCGAAGCTTGTCGAAGATGTGCTCGCCAACGGCCCGTGTCGCGGCTAGATCCTGCACGTTGGCATCGTCTGCTTGGTCGTCTTCCGTGTCGGAGTGCTCCGTCCGTCGGCCTTCGATGTAAGCGCGCAGTTGAACACGCAGCTCCTGCCCATCGGAGCGACTGACCAGTTGTCCCACCTTCTCCGGCGCCTCGGGGCGCAGATAGGCGTTGGCCAGCGCCATATCGCCCAGGGTCGCCGATAACCCGACGCGCCGAATTCGACGGCCGACTGCGAGTTCGAGCCGGGTCAGCAGAGAGCGCAGATGAACGCCCCGTTCGGAATCGAGCAGCGCATGAAGCTCGTCGATCACAATGGCCTGGGTGCCTGCGAAGAGGCGGGGCACGTCCGCACCGCGCAGGACGAACATGGCTTCGAGCGATTCGGGGGTGATCAGCAGGATACCGCGCGGGTTCTTCCTGGCGCGCGCCTTCACAGACTGCGAGATGTCGCCGTGCCAGGGATGAACCGGCATTTCCAGAGACTCGCACAAGTCTTCAAGCCGCCGGAACTGATCGTTGATCAGGGCGCGGAGGGGACCGACATAGACCAGCTCGAAGCCCTCGCCACTTCCGGCCGTGAAGGCCTTCGAGATCAGCGGAAGGAACGCCGCTTCGGTCTTTCCCCCTGCGGTCGCGGCCGCAATGATGAGATCGTCGTCGCCATCGACGAGATACGGAATCGCGCGCTCCTGAATGTCCCTCAGCGAAGTCCACCTCTTCTGCCAGATCCAGCGTCGAACAGGCTCTGCCAGAAGATCGAACGCCTTGGATTCACCGTTAGAGACGGAAGGTGGTGAGGTCATCGTCACCCTGTGGCGCGGTCTTCAACGTCTTGTCGTTGACGATGTCGCTCAAGTCATCGCCGCCATCCGCCGTGATCTCGACATCGGCGACGAGGTCCTGCCACGTGGTCCCGGGGTTCTGCTCGATGATCGAGAGCATGTTCACGAACGCAGTGACCGTGTTTCTCGGTGTCCGAAAATACGCATCACCGATCCGCTGTGAGCAATGCGCCATGAAGGCCGTCAGGGCATCGTCCGGCGCGCCGTCAACTTCGTCTCCCAGAAACACGCGCCTGACATTGGCAAGCAGCACGAACAAGTCTTCCTGCGTCAGGCTGGACAAACGCAGGACCGGCCCGGACAGATCGATCAGGCCGTCTCGTGCAAAGGTGTTCTCCGCAAGCCGCGACTGGAGCGCTTCATAGCTGTAGAGGCCCCGCCTCGTGTCCATAAGAAACTCGGGGGTGCCACCGAGGATGAAGCCGAGATGCGCGGCACTACCCTGGAGAACGTCGTTCAGGATTCGGAGGATTTGCTCGTAGTTGGCGTTCCGGGCCTGGCTGTTGGTGAGCTTGTAGAGGTTTACGAGTTCATCGAGCTCCACCAGCAATCCGCCGTAGCCCGCCTCGCGCACGAATGCGGACATGAGCTTCAGGTGATCGTAGACGCCGGCGTCGTCGACGATCGTGCGAACACCCAGGGCCTTGCGCGCATCCGTCCTGGTCGCAAACTCGGCCCTGAGCCAGCGCAGCGCATTCGACTTCAGTTCGGTTTCGCCGGTTTCGTGCCCTTCCCAATATCTGGCGATGACGGTGGCAAACTCGTATCCGCCCGTCAGTTCCTCGAGATGCTCCAACTTATCTCGGATCACGGCGTCGGCCGTCCGGTCGGAAGAGTCCGCCTCCCGGACCGCCTGGGTGACGAACCTTTCCACCACGCTGGCAAGCGCGCCGCCCTCCGGCTTCGTGCGAGTCGCTGCGTTTCGCGTAAGCTCCGCGTACAGCGAACGGGCCTGCCCGCCTGTGGCGTGGATACGCCTGTCGGGCGCAAGGTCCGCTGAGAGCACGACGAGGCCTTTCTCCAAAGCGATGAGTCGAACGAGATTGAGAAAGAATGTCTTGCCCGATCCGTATTCGCCGATCACGAAGCGGATCGCGGCGCCCCCTTCGCCGATCCGTTCGACATCGCGGACCATTTCGGTGGTCTCTCGTGCACGCCCGACCTGGATATGGCGCAGGCCCAGCTTCGGCACGACGCCTGCGCTCAATGCCTGGATGATCGTGTCGCGCTCGCGCCGCTTGATCTTGGGACGCTCCATGTCCTTCTCCCGTCAACGCATCAATTGTTGGACGATATCGCCGTTTATCTCATAGCCGTCGTATTCTTCGATGAGCGCGTCGTCGAACCTATCGAAGGCCCACTCGTTGATGGCCTCAAGCGCGCCCGCGGTCATCAGTTGATGCTCGTCGGCCAAGCCTGCGATCTCGTCCTCTGTCCACTGGTGGCGCGTGATGAGCACCGACACGACAGCCCTGTGCGGGGCGTCGAGGCCACTGAATCCATCGTCTGCGTCGACAACGCTGTCGTCGACGCTCTCCTCGTCGTCGTCATCTCCGTCCGAGAAAATATCGCCGAGTACCTGGCTGACGCGCGCAGTGTCGGCCATCACCGCGGATACGCGCGCCGCGTCCAGGGTCACTGCGTCCGCGGGCGTCTCGGGCGGTGCCGACGGGATCACGAACTCTCGCGTGGTGCGATCGGCAGGACGCACGGTTACCGGCTCCGGCGCGGACGTGAGCGCATGCAAGTCGGCGTAAACACGCTCGCGCTCCAGGCTCATCACTGCATAGAGCCGCTCGATGACGCGAATTTCCTCCGGGTCGATCGCGCCATCTGCTCCTGCCGCGACGACCGCCAATTGACCCAGCGCACCGCGTAGATCTTCGGGCGCGTTGCGGAGGCGGGTCCGCAGCATGCCGATATCGGGCGGGACAGCGATCATCCAGGAGAGATTGGCGTGCAGCCGCCCCCGCTCGGCCTCGGATACCGATTGGTTGCCGTCGATCTGTCCGGCCAAATGCTGTCGCTCCGCATGATCGATCTGACCATCTGCGTGGGCTACCAGCGTCGCAACCGCGAGGTTGAGGATCGCGCTTCGATACGCATCGCCGGGGCTTTCGATGGTGCGCGTGTCTTGCGGCAGATGGAAAAGGACCACGGGTTCGCCCGACTGCGGCTTCCTCAGCGCGAAACGGGGATCGGGCGCCATGCCCACGCCAAGTCTTGCGAGCGCATCGGCAACTCCAATCAGCTGGCGCTTCCCGATCTTGTCGGGCCGAGCCCCTTCCAGCCTCTCCACGACGTCTTCGACCGGCACGAGACCACCGGATTCAATCTGTGTCGTCGCCCAGATCTGAAGGTCCTCCTTCTCAGGACAGGGGAACGACGGCCACAGGGCTTCGGGCAGGAGAGCGTGGGCCTCAATGGTGCCTTTCCCATCGGGATTACGCCCGAGATAACGACTGTACTTGTCCAACCCATCGGCGCTCGCGTCGGCTATTTTCTGTGCAATTCGAAGCGGTGCTGAGAGACCTGAAACGTCGGGTATGTCGCCCAGGTACTCGCTCAAGTCTGTTGCAAATTTGCCGGAAGAAGCATGGTATTGAAGCTTCAAGCGCCGCTTTGGCGTGCGAATCTTCAGTCCATCCGGATATTCCTGGTCAAACAAGTGACGAAAGTAAGCCTTGAACTCGGCAAAGGCGCGCTTGGCCGGTGTTCTTAACCTCGTTTCAGGGTGGCATAGGAACCAGGATAGAAGCCAATCCGATGAGAGCGGCACGCCGTGCGCCGCCATACTGCCCAGTGCAAGCAGGACATTCGCAGGCATCTCGTAACCGTCGTGCTCGTAGACAGGCTGGGGGGCGCTGCCCGATTCCAGGAGGCTTGTCGTATCGATGAAGGCGCCAAGGTAACGGCGTATCGAGTGGTTATCGCCGTAGATTTCAAGCAGTCTGCGAACTTCGGCAACGATGTCGGCACGTTCCTGCGGGTCCGTCTTGTCGACAAAGACCCGTCGCTCAAGCCCATAGAAATAAAGAAACACGTAGCCCACATTGTAGCGCGTGTCGGAGCGGCCACCGGAAAGCCAATCAAGATACGTTGCTCGCGACCGAGCATTGATGGCCGAGTAATTCGGCCAATAGTCCATGCCCTGCCCCTCATAATCGCCTCCACGCGAGGCGGCATTCTTGCTTGGATCGATAAACGCGTTGTCCGGTTCGTTGAAGTTACCGGCACGCGCCCCCCGACCAACATAGACCATGCCGCCAATCTCCCGGCCGGCGACATAGGCGCTGCCGTCCTTGGGAACCCATCCCGATCCGACGCGCTGTTTGGTCCTCGTTTGGCGTGTTGTCCTTGGCGTGGACTCCTTGGGAGGAGGCGACACCTCCTGTGGGTGGGACTCGGCAGAGGACAGGCGGACGACCGGCGGCGGTTCTGAGGGCTGGGACTTTGGAGGAGCTGTGCGGGCGACTGGCGCCTCCGGACGTTGGGTCCTAGGAGCAGTATGCTTACGAGCTGAGGTTCCCGAACGGAGCGTGGGCTCCTTGTGGGTGGTTCCGGGAGTCGTCTTGGCAGTTCTTTGTTGCTCCTTGGTTTCTGACCCTCCTACACGTCGCTGCGATGATCGACGCGAAAATGCCCGCGCAATGCGGCGCACGATAAATCGCGTGAGGAATGCTGTACCGACCGCCAACAACGCCAATACGACGAGGACAATGATGATGGTCGTCGTATTGGATTCTTCGTTCATATCTGTCGTGCCGGTTCGTCCAAGGGGAAGGGGGTGACTCGACTTAGCAGACGAACTCACCAGTTCGTGGGGGAGTCGACAAACGCTACGGAAGTGACGTGTGGATGAGCCGGGGCACGGGTTGAGCGAATTGAGAACAGACATACAACATATGCTTGACAATACGCATGAAGCGCCTATGACATATCAACGATCCCCACTTCCCGAGAACACTCCGTGCCCCATGACCGAAAAGCCTCAACGCCTGCCGATGACAGGCACATTCTCAAGACAGACCCCGTCAGGCAGAGAATCCGCGACCTCCTCCGGGAGCGCGACGGCACCATGCGCGAGGCCTCCCTCGCCATCGGAAGGGGCCCCTCCTACGTGCACCAGTTTCTCGAGCGCGGAACCCCCAAAGTGCTCCGCTCCCGCGACCGCAGCGCGCTGGCCGAGTGGCTCGGCTGCGATCCCGAGAGCCTGCGTCAGGACTTCGTGCCAAGGCGCAGGCCTGCAAAACCCCGCGTTCCCCGTTTCAAGCCGCCCCAGCTTCCCAACGCGCCGGTGTCGGCCGTCCGGGAGATGGCCGTCGACGCCTCCGCCGGTCCCGGCGCTCTCAATGAGGACAACACGGCGGAAGCCGCGCGCTGGTATATGCCCGACGCCATGATCCGCCACGAGGGACGCACCGCGCCCGAGAACCTGCGCATCCTCGGCGCACGCGGCGATTCCATGGAGCCCTTCATCGGAGAGGGCGACAGGATCGTGGTCGACATCTCCCGCCGCATGCCGGTGACCGGCGAGATGGTGGTGCTCTGGGACGGCGGCGGCCTCGTGGTCAAGCGGGTCGAGATGCTGGCCCGCTCCGACCCCCCCCCCGCGATACGACTGCTCTCCGCAAACCCGGACTACGAGCCCTATACCTGTCTGATCGACGAGGCCCATATCGTCGGCAAGGTGATCTGGACCGTCAGGAAAGTCTGAGCCGGACCGTCAGGCGCGAGGTCGTCTGCACCCCGGTGCCGGTGCCTTCGCGAAAACAATGTAGGCCGATCGCACCGGGACCGCTAAAGTAGTGACCAGTTGCATGACCACAGGGGCTGCCGTGATCACCGTCAATCTGGCGCAAGCCAAGGCGCGCCTCAGCGAACTCCTGGACAAGGTTGAGTCGGGTCAGGACGTGGTCATCACTCGTCGCGGCAAGGCCGTGGCGCACGTGTCTGCCGTCGTTCGACCCAGGAATCCGCTGCCGCTGGCAGACCTGGCAGAGTTTCGGGCGGCCATGCCTCGCTTGCGGCGCCCTGCCGCCGACTTGCTCCGCGAGGTGCGGGACGAGCGTTTGTGAAGCCGGCAATCCCCGCGGATGCGCTATTTCGACACCAGTTTCCTCGTGCCCCTCATCCTCCCCGAGGCCACCAGCGAACCGATAGCCGGATTCTTCGAAAACCTGCCGGCCGACGAACTGGCGGTCAGCCACTGGACCCGGGTCGAGTTCGCCTCGCTGCTTGCCCGCGAGGTCCGCATGGGCGACCTTGACCCCGCAGCGGCGCACGAGGCGGGGTCACGGTTCGAATCCATGATCGAGGAGTCCTTTGTCGTCTTCTTGCCGGACCGTAACGATTTCGATCGGGCCAGAGATTGGGTCAACCGGTTCGAGACCGGTCTGAGGGCGGGGGACGCATTGCACCTCGCCATTGCGGACAACCGCCGCGCCGATGCGATCTACAGCCTGGACAAGTCGATGGTGGCGGCCGCAACGAAGTTGGGCTTGCCGGCTACCGAAGGCATCCTCCTTTCGAGCCACGGTGATCGATGACATCCATCAGCGCGTTTGCCGACGAGAATGTCGACCGACCCCATGTCGCTCGACGCCAACGCGCCCGGCGCTGCACCGGCGCCGTCCATAACGTCTCGGGCCGGCCCCAATTCGGGACCACCTGGAGACGCGGTGGAGCAGCGACTTGCCGGATGTGACGGGCGCGAATATGAGCGGCACGCCTGCGGGCAGCGTCGCTTCGATATGCTCGACCGTGCCCGGCCATTCGACTTCGCCCAGCGGTGCGTGGACAGCCACGAGTTGCGCGAGCGGGACGATCCGCGACAGCAGGATCGTCATGCCCTGTGAATCCTTGCTGCCTGAATCGTTGATGGCGACGAGGGCGCCGGCACGAATCCTGTCGTCGCACTGCGGCGGCACGGGAATGTCGGCGATACGGCTGGACATGGTTCGGTCCCCCGGCGGTGGCGCGAGAGGCCGCTCTCCGGCCCCCACGAGGCGCCTGGAGCAGACCAACCTCGAACGCCTGAAGCCCCGCCGCGAGGCTTGGCAGTGCGACGCGCCGGTGGCGTCGCTCCGGCAGGAAGAGGGCGGAATTGCCGCTACCGGGATCGAAACGGCGGAGGTTTCGTGCTAACCGTGGGTGCCGGCCTGGGCTGCGGTCTGTCGGGCGGATCGGGCGTCCCGAGAACGCGGCAACGGAGGGTGAGAACGGGTGAACGAGTCGGAGATCGCGGGCCTTGTGGCCGCCCGGACCGGAGTCGGAAAGTCGGCGGCCGAGGATGCGGTGGACGCCGTGTTCGAGGCGATCTCGGAGGCCCTGGCCAAGGGCGAGCATGTTCGGATTGCCGGCTTCGGCATCTTCGGCACCAGGAGCCGCCCCGCCGCACTGGGCGCAATCCCAGGACGGGAGAAAGCTGAACATCGTCGCCTCGACCGCCCCGACGTTCAAAGCCGGCAAGCCGTTAATGGGATGCCGTCGACGCAGGCGACTCGTGATCGGGGTGAAGGGCGACCGAGGACAAGCGCGGACAGGGGGGCCGCAAGTTGAATTCGGCCGCTTGCCGTTCGAAGACAGCGCGCGCTCCGGCGGGATCGCCAAGCCGCGGGAAGCCAAACAGGGATAAGGGGTTGATGCAGGGCAGCGGTCTCCGCTACTGCCGAGCTTACGAAACAAGCAGATATGGATCTCTTGGTGGGTATCCATGCCAGGTGGAAACTGGCGCATGGACGAATTTCATATCGAACAAACTTTCCGGTCATTTAATGGTTGACGATTGCCATCTTCAAATGAATAAGCCTGGTAGGTCACATTAGATGAAAACTAACGTTGTCACAATTTCTTCGTATGAAGACAACCTCAAGAGAAAAGTCCGACGGCACCTGAGGCAAATTGGTTTCAGGAGACAGAATGATGGATCCTTGGCAATAGATGGCGATGGGAAGCATGCAGTACGGGCGCTGCACGGTGCCCAACGAAAGGCAAGATTAGCCAACAACCGTAAATTTCTATCTGAGCGAGCCCCGAAGCTAGTCGAACACTTTGCCTCGGGTGAAGATATACGTCCCGAGCAGATTTCTCCAAGACTAGAGAGAATCTACGCCGGGACTCAGCAGTCCGAGCTGTTTCGCTTGGCATCGCTGACTTGGTCTGTGCCGGTTTCTAATGGGTTCGGCCGCAGGCTGAGATATCTTTTATGGGACGATAGTAACGACAAGTTGATCGGATTAATTGCTATCGGAGATCCGGTTTTTAATCTTGCTGTGAGAGATAATTTGATTGGCTGGTCAGCTCAGGATAGAAGCGCCCGGCTTGTGAATCTCATGGACGCATACGTGCTCGGAGCACTTCCGCCTTATAATTTGTTGCTTGCAGGAAAGATGGTTGCGTGCTTGATCCGGACACGCGAAATATACAAGGACTTCCAAGCGGAATACGGAGACACGACGGGAATCATTTCTGGTGCGAATAAACATGCTCGTTTGATAGCCGTAACAACCTCTTCTTCGATGGGTCGATCGTCAGTGTACAACCGCCTGAAGTTGGATGGTACACAATATTTTGAGTCCCTGGGCTATACTGAGGGCTGGGGCCATTTCCATATTCCAGACAAATTGTTTTTGGAGCTACGAAGCTACTTGAGGAGAGAAGCGCATCCCTATGCAGATCGTCACCGGTTTGGTGAGGGTCCGAATTGGCGACTGCGAACGACACGAGCCGCACTGAAAGAACTGGGATTGAGGGACAATATCCTTCGGCACGGGATTAGGAGAGAGGTCTTCATCTCGTTCCTCGTGTCCGAGGGAGCAAAGATACTCCTGACGGGGAAGGGCCAACCAGATATTTCAAATCTGCTCAGCGTGGGCGAGGTGGCAGAGTTGGCACTTGAGCGATGGGTACGGCCGCGGGCGAAGCGGAGGTCAGATTACCTCGAATGGAAACTTGAAGACTTGGCGTCGTTATTTGGCAGACATAGCCGGAAGATTAGATCCCAGCTTCGGCAGGCAGGTTAGCTGGACGCAACGTCGGAGCATGGGGCAGAGTGGCTATGATGAGGTCTCTCGACGATTGGCAGGATCGGATTGAACGGCATTTTCAAGAGCTTTCGGTAGGGCGGAAAGAGACTGGGTTGGGTGTATTTGCCATCGAGCATGGGCTCGACGAGGACGAAGTCGAAGAAATTGCCGATGGGCTACGTTTGCGCTTGAAGAGGGGTGATCGACTGTCAACACACTGGTTGTTGTGGGTCATCTATTCGACTGAACACGGGTATCAATACAAGGGTGACGAGTATTGGCCATCATTTGAAACGCAAACGCCGTTGTGGGACGGTCGGCATCGTAGTCAGTTATCTCAGTGGTTTCGGAGATTCTTGAGAACCTACAACGGGGTAGTTCCCAGCGGTCGGTGGGCCAATCACTTCAGCATCATTTCTAGACCGATTACCCATGCCATTCTCCCGAAGTACTTGCAATTGCAGTTTGCCAAGGAGCTATATCATCAGCGTCACAGTTTGGGTATTTTGACGTCAGTGAATCCAAGTGGTGTCGGTAGACGATTTGCCGGTAATGCATATCACAGCTCAGCGCGCTTCCAAGACTTCCTTCAACAAGAGGAGTTGACCGGGCGAATAGTGTTGGGACTCCTCGGAGAATGGCCGGAAGAGGGTACGGAGCCCATCTACCCGCCCACGCTGGAACGCATTGTCAGGGACTTGGAAGAGACACGCAACGCGCGCGAGTGGCTTGGCGAGGCCCGAAGGTATGTCAGGGACAGGTTTGTAGGCATAGCAGGAGGGCTCCCAGGTGGCGGAGGAGGTATTCGCCAGGGTGAAAGTCATGGGCGGGAAGAGTCGGCGCCGGATGTAAGGCCCAGGATCTGCTTCAGTCATCGCGGCGGAGGAAAATGGATTGTCTGGGCGGAGGCGCCCTCCTTCAAGGAAGTTTGCGCGCTGAGTGGCGATATTCGTTCATTCGTGAGAGGCACAAGGTGTCAACTTAGTGGCGCCGACGACTACAAGCCAGGCGGATGGTTGCTATACGGAAACAGAAAGGGCGTCCTGAAACGGTGGCCCGATCCTGCGCAACCGATGATCCAGTTCGAGCGGTCGGAACCACGCCTTGACAACATCCTCCAGACCTCATGTCGGATGAGTGCTGGACCGATCTGGCTGTTCCGTATCGGCGAGGATGGAACGGGGCGGGAAATAGCTGGCGGCAACCTTCGGCCCGGGGGCAGATACATCATCGTGTCCGCCGAGGAGCTGGATGACCTCAGGTTCGGTATGCAATCGCTTGACGTCGATTGTGCTGGGATATCGGCCTATCGATTGGATGCACCCGACGAGACGACTGCGGACATCGTGGAGTGGCTTTCGCAATTCAGTCTGAGGGTGGTGCACACGACTCGCGTCTGGCCTGCCGGGCTTCCGGGTCGGGGCTGGAATGGGGAAGGACTGAGCGAGTGGTTAACAACTGAGACTCCTATTATCGGTATGGTGCATGACTACGAGGTGGAGCGGTACTTGCTGCGCCTCAACGGAGAAAGCGAGGTAGCAGTCGAGGCAGATAGGCCTGGAGAACCCGTATTCGTACGGTTGCCGCGGTTGCAGACGGGCAAGCATGTCCTCACGGTCAAGGCGAGGCGCAGTGGCGAGCTTGGCGCAGTCATCTCGAGGCCCGAGGCAGAAGGGCACATTGCGCTTCACGTAAGAGAGCCAGAGCCGTGGATTCCAGGTGTCGCGTCACACAGTGGACTAATCGGTAACCTCGAGCCGCATGATGCGGATCTGGAAACGTTCTGGAGGAACGAGGTAAGGCTCTCGGTATTCGGGCCGGAAGGTCGGCCCGTGTCAGCCAAGGTTCGACTCAGCGACAGGACGGGAGGCGAAATACTCTCCGAAGAAGTCGGCGGACGCATGGAACTACCTCTTCGTCCAGATGTGTGGAAAGAAAGGTTCGGTCAGTTTCTGAATAGAGACAAGAACACTTGGATCTATCTTGGAGCAGCGACCGGCGACCTAGATGTGTCGGCCGAGGAGCTGGGTACCCTTTCTTTCCGCTTTGAGCACGATGTTCCTCCATTGCGTTGGGTCTTGAATCGCGATCAGGACGATATCGTTGTGCGTCTAGTGGATGATAGCGGAGAAGAAGAAACGGACTTGGATATAACCTTCTTTGGTATGGAGGCGCCCATAGTGGGGCGCCGATGTCCGCCCGATCAAATGCTGGGAGGATGGATCGTCCAGCCACCCGGTGGACTGTTGGTAGCAAGACAAGGGGTGTTCGAGGATTGCGTAGTTGTCAGTAGTGGCCTCACGGGGCAGGGATTTGAAGGGTTGATTGTTGAATCAGATTTTTCTCAACTACAAAAGGTAACTACTTTGGAGCATGACAACTTGATCGTATATTCGAATTGGCACAATGCTAGACGGTACGGCCCGATCATACAAATCAGATGGGAAAAGATAAAGCAACGGTACCTCGCCATTGAGCCGCTTGCAAAACTCTGATCGACTCGGAGCGGCGCAAGAACACCCAAGCTAGCAGCGACGTCGGCGCACGGCAATTGGCGCGATTTTGATCGCGACCATGGTCGGATCAGCGTTGGCGCTGCCTCCGATTCGGTATTTTCGCCGAACTCCAGGCGCGTTTGGCCGCTCCGCCTCTCAGGAAGTGCGGCTGCGGTGATGGCGAAGGAGAGGAGCCGGACTAGATCGGCGGAACGATAAGGCGCATCAGCTGGCTGGCCGTCAGCACGGTCATGCCGAACATGAGGTGGGCGAGAACCTTGTCGTACCCGCGCACGCGGACATGGCGGCCGCCGAACTCATCCTTGAGCCGCCCATTGATCCGCTCGGACCCCGAGCGCACGACGTAACGACGCTCCTCGGGAAAGACGAGGCCGAGCGTGCGCCGCGCCTTCTTCTCCTGCTTCAACGCCTCTTGCATTTCGACCGAGCGGCGGGGGTTCACGTCGATGATCGGCTTGTGGCCCAGCAAGATGCTGTGCGCCCAGATCTCGATGGAATCATAGGCCGCGTCCATAAGGTCGTAGAGGTTCTCGACCCGCCCGGCCGTCAGGGTTCCCAACGGAATCGCCACCTGGGAGTCATGCGTCGACGCAGACGTCATGATGCAGCTGATGGGGATCCCGCCATCGGCGGTATCGACGTGCAGCTTGTACCCGATCCAGGAGGTGGTATGGCCCTTGGCGTTGCGCTTGCTGCCGACATCGCAGGCCCTCGGCAGGTCTGCCAGCATCTGCGGAAGGCTCATCGTCAGTTGCCGTTCCAGCCGGCTCGGCTCCTTCGCCCGCGCCTCTCCCTTGCGTGGCCGCCCCCGCTTGCGCCGCTTCGGCTTCGCTGCCTTCGGCTTCGGCTTCTCCCGCGCCTCGATCGCCGTCGCATCCCGCGAGATGTGCTCGACAAGATGGCCATCCATCGTCCGCGCAATCAACGTCTCATGCAGACGGTTCGCAAGACGGCTCTCGGCAAACTCGGAAAAGGCCCGCGAAAACGTCGCCTCGCTCGGAAGCCGCCCGGCACCGCTCCAGCCGCACAGCCGCCATAGCCTGCCGTCAACCTCAAGACGCTCGATCAGGCCGCGCGTCGTCGGAACGTCGAACACGGCCTTGGCGATGAAGGCGCGCGCCAGCGCCGCGCGGTCCTCCTCCGGCCGCCCTACCTGGCCGCGGAAGTAGGGCAGAAGAGCCTCGACCCGCACCAGTTCCAGAACCGCGACGAACAGCTCGTAGCGCTCGCCCATCGGGCCAAGCTCGCTCTCGAGCCTCGGGAATAACTCTTGTTGAAAGGCGTACCAGTAATCCGATAGCATCTCGCGCAGGGACACGGCTCCACTCCTCCGTGGTCATCATGCGGTGTTTTGCGGCAGCACATGATACTCACGAGGGTGGGCCGGTCCCACCGCAAAGGCCTTCACTCAGGCAGAAGAGCAACTCGACTCAGCTATTTTGCAAGAGGCTCCATTGTCTATGAGAAATTGTGTGGTCGGAATTGGGTACGGGCCGAAGAAACCTTAAGAAGGTCGCCAAGTAATAAACAGTCGCTGGATATGCTCCAGCGATCGGTTGAAAGAAGATCTACAGGCTTCGGCGCGGTCTTGCGACGGGAGTACGAGCAGGCCACCGGTGAGGGCACCCGGGACTTGCGCTGGTACATGGATCTGGCCAAGCGATATCATGTGTGTACCGACCCTGCGCTAACCAGATTCGCGTTCAGTTTGGCGCGCGAAGTCCACCGGATTCCGGAGCTCTTCGGTGACGATGTCAACAAGTTTCTCCATGCAGTTCGAGAGAATCCGTCTGTATTACGTGGCGCGCGATTTCTTCAGTTGTCACGTTTGTTTGCGCGGACTTCGTGAAGCTGAAGACATGGGATGATCGAATGATAGAAAAGATTGAGAAGCAGGAAATACTGGATGTCTGTCGGGAAACGCTTGGCCTAAATAGTTCCGGCTGTACAAGTGTAGATGACGATTTACTGATTGCGCTTATTCGGCGGGGTGCAGGAATCTGCTGTCCGTGCTCCAGGGCCACGCTTCGAACGTCACTTACTGAAGCGCTCCAATATCTTTCCGACTCGGGTGAACTCGTCGGAGAAAGGATTGAGGCAATCGTCGAGGGGCTGGTGGTTACGGGCGACTTATTGGAGTTACATGATGTGAGTACGCTCGATCCGTCAGTTAGAGGTACATGGGTCTTCGCCGCTCCTCCCAGTTATGTTGTCCGTCCAAATAACGAGATATTTGTTATCGGAATAGTGAGCGACCAAGATATCTTTCTACCGGATTCGCTTGCGTCAAGGGTGTGTGCGCAGGGCTATACGAGGCTGATCACGCCGGAGCCAGGCGAGGACTTGGCTGGGAGGATGGAAGAGCAGGGGCTTCAGCGACTGTCGGAGAGGTCATGGCTCAGGAGTCCCAAGGCGGAAGAGGCCAAGCGTGTATTGGAGCGGTATCGCCGAGGACTCGATGAAGTGCCCCCTTCGGGTGAAGTCGAAGGTCTGGAGGTCCTAGTTGCAGAACAGCCGGTTACCTATTATCGGGGCCGATGGAAAAGCAGTGAAGGGGAAACGGGCACCTTCGTGGGAAGGCGGCCTCAGGAGTACGGTGCCCCGATTTGGTGCTTTGTCGAACTGGTGGAAGGGGCTTCCAGGCGGTTCATGGATATGCCGAGAAAGCGGTCGCATTGGCGCGGTTGCGACGAAGCCTGGCATCTCCAGATGGCTATTGATGCGGATCGTGGCGAACCCCAGCGGTATCGAGTGCATTCCGGTGACGCAGAATGGCGTTTCGAGTTTTTCTCGCCGCTGCCGGCTTGGGCTGAGAGACGTCTCATCACGTTCGGCAGGGCGGCGCAGGCAGGGTCGTGCCTGATGGCATACGCATTGCCCTATGCCGCTGCGGAAGACGAAGAGCGGTTCTTGCAGAAAACTCTCTGGCTCTCGCGTACAGAAGACTCCGGATAGAGGACAGGTGATGCACACCACGCAAGAATCGATCGAGCAGCTTCACCGCGCGCTAAGCGAATACATTGAAGCGACATACCATATCAGTGGGCCATCCCTCATTCGGCAGCGTAAGGCACTACTGGATCAGCCTGGCTTGATTTATCAGGTCCCGTATCTGGAATCGACACCACGCTATTCGTCAGGCGAAGCACTGTCGGAGATGGTGGGACTGCCTGATGCGGCCCTGGAAGCATATCTGGCCATAGCCAAGGAGGACGGAGAACTCCCGCAGCTGGTTTACGATCCGCCGTACAGCCATCAGTCAGATGCCATTCGCGGATGCCTGATCGAAGGACGAAACCTGGTCATTATGACCGGAACCGGATCCGGGAAGACGGAATCTTTCCTGCTGCCGATTCTCGGAAAGCTGGCCGGGGAAGCAAAGCGGCAGCCAGAATCCTTCAATGGTTTACCAGCCATGCGCGCGCTGGTTCTTTATCCAATGAACGCGCTGGTCAACGATCAACTGGGTCGGCTACGAGGCTTGTTCGGGGATCCCAGGATCGTAGAACTCTTCAAGAGCTGGTCGGCTCGCCCTCCTCGTTTCGCGCGTTATACGAGCAGAACACCCTACGCCGGCATGCGCAGTCCGAACAAGGATGGCAGAAAACTGAAGGCTATTGACGACTTCTATGCGGACATTGAACGCAAAGCTAAGTCGGCAGATCAGGACGAAAGGGGAAAGGCGCAGAGTCTCTTGAACGAACTGAAGGAACACGGGAAATGGCCAGCCAAGCCGAGCCTGTCAGCATGGCTAGGAAGTAAAGGCAGTCGATGGAAGGACCCTAAAACCGGAGATTTTCGGCGAGCGGTAACACTGCCCGAGGATTCGGAATTGATCACGCGGCATGAGGTGCAGGTCGCGCCGCCGGACCTCTTGGTCACGAACTACTCAATGCTCGAATACATGCTGATGCGGCCGATCGAGCGTCCTATTTTTGACGCGACGAGTCGATGGCTTGAAGCAAATCCGGACGAACGGTTCCTGGTGGTTCTTGACGAAGCGCATCTGTACAGAGGTGCTGGTGGCGCGGAAGTTGGTTTGCTTATACGGAGGTTGCGAGATCGACTGGGAATAGGCGAAGATCGTTTGCAGATAATTAGTGCTACGGCCAGTTTTCGTAGGCGAGAATATGCCCCTGAATTCGGCGCACAATTGTCCGGTCTGTCGTCAAGTTCCTTTGTTGCCATAACCGGTACGCTTGACCTGAAAGAAGAGGAAGCGTTTGGAACGGAGCGGGATGCAGAAATACTGTCTTCAATCGATCTTGAACGGTTCTACAAAGCGAATACGGACTCAGAACGCCTAGAGACAGTCCAGGAGCTTGTTGAATATAGGGGAGTATCGAAGGGAGACACGGCGGAACGCGTGCTCTACGGCGCTTTGTTCGACTACGGGCCAATGAAGCTATTGATTAATGCGACAATGAAAGAGGCGCTGCCGCTAGGTGAGCTGGACAGCGAAATTTTCCCCGGGGCACCCAAAGAAGCGGCGAATGCAGCGCTTACCACGTTGATGGCACTAGGAAGTGTAGCCCGAGAGGAACCACATACGCCTGGGCTGCTGCCATGCCGCATTCACAATTTCTTTAGGGGTCTCCCGGGATTGTGGGTGTGCATGGATCCGGAGTGCTCTGAGAGGGAACAGGAAGCCGAAGATCCGGTTTGCGGAAAAATGTATGGGCAACCGCGGGAATCTTGCGGTTGCGGAGCTCGCGTATTGGAACTGTATACGTGTCGCAACTGCGGGACGGCATACGCGAGAGCGTACACCGATGATCCCCTGGAGCCGACAGCGCTGTGGGCCGAACCCGGCGAACGCCTAAGGATGGCAACAGCCGATACTGAGCCGCTCTCCGCAATCGACCTTCTCTTGGAGGAGCCTTTGGATGAGGACGCTGTGGAACTGGCCGAGTACGACCTTGAAACAGGTCGACTCAATCCGCCGGCGCCTGGCGAGCGCATGCGAAACGTGTTCATCCGTGGCGACAGGATTGCGAATTCGGTTGATGAAGATGGTGAGACAGTCGCAGACGAAGCTTCGTGTGCGCAGTTCATCAGGTGCGCAGTATGTAGGGCAACCGGGCGTTTCGGGCGGTCATACGTTCAAGACCATCAGACGAAAGGGGACCAACCTTTTCAGGCTTTGGTCTCTCGACAGGTACAAATTCAGCCACCAGCACCGGTGGAGGCGACCGGCTTCGCTCCATTGCAGGGGCGAAAAGTATTGACGTTTGCGGATTCGAGGCAAGTCGCTGCCCGGCTGGCGCCCAATCTGCAACTGTATTCCGATCGAGATTCTTTGCGACCTCTTATAGCGTGGGGCTATCGACGTCTGCAGGAGCTGCCGGCATTCGCGTCACTACTAAGTCTTGACGACTTGTATTTGGCGGTCTTGTTGGCATCGAACAGGTTGAAGGTTCGTCTTCGTCCGGAAATCAAGTCCGGTGAGAGCTTCGCCGCGGAGGGGATCGTCGCAGAAGCCTACGAGCAGGGTGTGCTGGACAATGACGCGGAGTTGTTGGCGCTATGCATAAAGCTCCGCAGTGAAAGACCGCCGGAGGCTCTCCTCGATAACGTCGTAACGACTGTCCGAGATCGATTTCTGGGTTTTGAGGCACTGGCTCTGGGCACGATTGTCGAGCGTCAAGAGCTGACGACTTCGCTGGAACGCCTTCCGTCAATCCCGGGTCTTGTTGAGACAGCGGAGGCGAAGGTGGGGCTCGCAAGGGCTTGGCTTCGTTGCTGGCAAAGACATGGCTTCTGGCTCAACGCGATGCCGCCGGTATGGTGGAAACGGCCACGATCGCAAGGTATCAGCATAGGCGGTCAGAAGGCAAAATTTAGGGCAATGGCTACCGTCCTAAGGAACAAAGAGGGCGAGAAGGTGTTTTGGAACCAGTGGTCGCCAGAACTCCTCAACCTGTTCGCGGAGGATGCAGAGGGTGGATTCAAGCGTCTGCGGGGGAGCCAGCTTTCCTTGAGCTTTGATGGTCCTTGGGTCCATTGCACAAGTTGCAAGTCTGTTCATCGTCCAGTGCCGGGACTGGACCATTGCCTTGATTGCGGTGAGCTGAGCGTTCGCGAAATGCATCCCGATACGGATATTGTATTTCTCGCGCGGAAGGGATTCTACCGCAAAGCGGTGACGGAAGCGCTGACGGATCCGCCTCGGCAGCCAATGGCTCTAATCGCCGCCGAACATACAGCCCAGCTGAATGCGCCGCAAAATGAAGATGTGTTTTCCAAGGCAGAGGAAAACGAGTTGCTGTTCCAGGATATCCAATTGGACCCTGAAGATGGGACACAAACGGCCATTGATGTCTTGTCAAGCACCACGACTATGGAGGTCGGCATCGACATTGGAGCGTTGTCAGGAGTGGCTCTGCGCAACATGCCACCGGGACGGGCCAACTACCAGCAACGTAGTGGCAGAGCCGGACGTCGAGGCAATGCGGTGGCGACTGTCGTCGCGTTCGGTAGTTCGGACAGCCACGATGAGCATTATTTTTCCGAACCTGATGGCATGATCCGTGGTGACGTGGTCGATCCGAGACTGACTCTTGACAATGCGGACATCGCCCGACGTCATATTCGCGCATTCCTGCTACAGAACTATCACCAGGCGCGAATCCCGAAACTTGATCCGGATATGCGACAGGATCTGTTTTCGGTTCTTGGTACGGTGTCGGAGTTCCGAACCGGGACGGGGGTGCTGAGCCGGGACAATTTCGCAAAGTGGTTGGAAGAGAATGAAGAGGAGCTAAGGAGAAAAGTCGATTCCTGGATACCTAAGGAACTATCTGATCACGACCGTGCCGGGCTTCTCGAGGGAATGAAGGTAGATTGCCTTAGGGCGATAGACGGAGCGATCGGACGAAGGGAAGACGACGACGGTTCTGCGGAAGTGAACGACGGCAACGAAGAAGTGGGAGCCGAGGTTGCATCGGAGGAGGGAGAAGAGCGGGGGCAGCAGTCCTGGAACTCCGGAAAGCTGCTGGATAGGCTATTGTATTGCGGGGTTCTGCCACGCTACGCATTTCCAACGGACGTGGCGACGTTTCACGTATTCGACAAAGGGCGGTCGACGCCGTTCCGGCCGATCATGCGGTTCGCACCGTCTCAAGGTCTGCCGGTGGCGCTGTCGCAATATGCCCCCGGAAAGCAAGTGTGGATTTCCGGCAAGTGCTACACTTCGGGAGCGATCTACTCGCCTTTCCGGGACGAGAGGTTCGACGCGTGGTCAACCAAGCGAATCTATATGGAGTGTCGGGAGTGCGGGTTTGCCAGGACGTTCGAGACGACGGAGAGGGACAGAGGGGATAAACACGACTGTGAAGCGTGTGGTGGAGAGGGAAGCTTCGGCCCCGGCAGATATTGGCTTCGCCCACCAGGATTCGCACACCCCGTTGATCTCGAAGAAGTAACGTCGCCGGATGATATGCCGGAGACGAGCTACGCTACGCGGGCAAAGCTGACAATGGGTACACCGCCGGACGAGTCCGCCGGGTGGAGAGAAATCAACGAACGAGTGCGGGTGCTAACGGATCGACAGCACCTTCTGGTATCGAATACCGGGCCGAAAAGTGATGGGTACACGTACTGCACAAGTTGCGGAAGAATAGAATCCACTTATGAACATGAGCCGAAACTAAATGGTGCGCATCGAAAGCCGTACCCGGAAGATGACAAGAAAAACATTTGTGATGGGACCAGCTCTACTAGACATATCGTGCTAGGGACAGACTTCATCACGGACATAGCGCTATTCTCGTTCCGAGTAGCACCACCAATGAACCTTCGACCAGGCTATTCATCGACGAAGGTAGCCTTGCGTACCGTAAGTGAGGCATTGTCCAAGGCAGCTTGTGAGTTGCTCCAGGTTGAGGGCGGGGAAGTCATGGCAGAGTACCGTCCGGCTCTTACGCCAGAAGGAAAGCTGGGGTCGGAAGCGGAGATATTTTTCTACGACACATTGGCGGGGGGTGCGGGGTTTTCGAGATTGGCGGCATACTTCGGACAGGAATTGCTGGAGAAGGCACTGAGCGTGTTGAAGTCGTGCAAGGAAGGTTGCGACGCATCATGCTACAGATGTTTGCGTAGCTACAAGAATAAGTTTGAACACAATCTCCTGGATCGCCATACGGGTGCTGAGCTTCTGGAGTATCTAGCGTTCGGAACAATGCCACAGTTTGATCCAGCGCGTCTCTCCCGCTCGACCACTCTGCTGTATCACGATCTTCGGCGACAGGGATTACCTGGCGTCGAACTGGAGCTGGACGCTGAACTCGATCAGGAAATGGAAGGGTTGGTGGCTCCCATTTTGGTGCGGAAAAACAACGGCGACGAGTTTATAATAGCTCTATCGGGACCGTTAACGTCGAATTGTGCAGCCGATATCGCAGTAGAAGATTACCGAAAGGTGGGCGGCAGCATTTCGGTGATTGTAGAAAATGAGCTAATCGTGCGAGGCAATCTGCCGGCTGTCACCAATTTCGTACGACAGGAGATTGGGATGTAAGTTTATCGGGTCGGTACCGCGTGCTGACCATCGGCGATTTCCGGCCTTGCGAAGGTGGCTGGGTGAATGGGGAGAGGCGGCTTGGGAAGTGCGCCGAACTTGAAGCGGTCGACGAGGCCGCGGTAGGCGCCAGGACGGATGGTGTCTGGAGGGACGGATGGACGATGAGGAGTACCTCGAGTTGGCGGGACTGATCGGCCAGCGTCTTTCGGAGCTTGGCCTAGACGACATTGCCGACTTCGGCAACTACATGGACGAAGAAGGTGAAGAGCGATCGCTGCCCGTTGGGCGGACGTTGGTGAAGCGGATGCTCGGGGCGTTCGACCGCTACCTTGCGGCGAATGCTGCCGAGGCGGTGACCGAATCGCTCTTGCTCATCGGCAACAGCCTGGACGACGGCGCTAGGCCGGAGAGCGCCATGTTGCATTTCGAGGACGATCGTTTGTCTGGGCTCGCGGGGCCTGATGAAGGTGTACCGATACCAACCCTGGGGGACATGGTGGAGATTCGCAGCGAGTTGCACATGCTCGAAGCGGCTCTCATGGAGCCATCGCCGCCTTCGGAACCCGATAGCGGTGCATCGTGAAACTGAGCGAGGCCAGGAAGAAAGTCGAGGATTTCTTCGACAGCCACAGGCAAAACGTTCGGCCATCCCTCCTGGGCACAGGGAAGGGAAAGGTCTACGAACTCTATTGTCTCGCCCGGGCCGTGGAGTTTTTGCATGGCTTGCCAGGGGTTTCGGTCGGCTTCCAAGGTTCGGCAGTCGATTTCAAAGCTAGTCCGGGGATGATCGACCAAAAGCGGTCGTACTTTGTCGTCGACGGGATGGGATCTGAGCTGGAGTTGCATACCGACATCGAGGTCAGGACGCTGAGCTCGTCCTTGGCAGGTGGTGTGCGGGGCCCGAGTTCCTATCACGAGATAGATGTCGTTTTGTTGGCGGGCGCACAGGACCGGCAGCGGCCTGCTCACAATCAGATCATTCTGGGCGTGGAGTGCAAGGCTCAGGCCAACTTCAAGAAGGATATCGTGAGGCAGGTGCTCGGCGTGCGCAGGGAGCTGTCCTTTTATCGAGGGCGACCGAGCGTGTCGCTGTTGCGAAGGCAGGGTCGGCCGCACTATGTGAATTCTGTGCCGCCCTCGGAATACTGGCTAGCGTTCGTCGACCCGAAGGGCATGGGCTATCGGTTCGGCCCGCAGCGGTTTGGGATCGAATTCAAGCATTGGATCCCGAGATAGCGTGGGTGAGGGATGGAAGAGGCCAGTGCATGGGAATCCGCATAGGACCGACAAACCTCGCGTTGCGAGCGGAGGCGCGTCTGGCTCCGGATGACCCAGGGACTGCCCTCGATGTCGTCGACCACCGGCGTGGTCAGCGGCACTGCTGGAGGGGGGGGGCATGTAGCCGAGGCAAATCGGGGGTCGAAGCCAAGCGACACCATGCGCTTACCAGTCTTGGCGTTGGGGAACTCGATACGATCCCGCCGGACATAGACCGAGCGCAGGAACGGGATCTCGGAGCGCTGCCTCGCTTTCGATTCGACTCTTCCCTCCCCCGGCTGCGAAGGGCGCGGCGACGAATGATGGCAGCGGTTGGCCTGCAATGCCGGTTGGCAGGCTGGACGTGTAGAGAGTTTATGGCAATCATGTATAAACTGACGGAGCCGGCCGGGGACCGGATCGAAGCGGTTTATGCCGGTTGCGGATAAACTATGTGGAAGCGGCTGAATGAACCCACGCTTTAATCCCTATGCGCCCGGCGCGGGAACGCCGCCGCCGGAACTCGCCGGGCGAGACGCCGTCCTCGCCGACGCCCGCCTCGCGGTGCAGCGCAACAGGTCCGGCCGGTCGGCCCGCAGCTTCATTTTCGTAGGATTGCGCGGCGTCGGTAAGACGGTTCTGCTAAACGAAGTTCAGGCCATGGCAGAGGAAGAAGGAGCGCTGACCTGACCGACTTCATTGAGGTTGGCAGCAACGAGCCACTGTCGATATCGATCATTGCCACCCTGCGCGATCCTGCTGAAGCTCGACCGGATCAAGGGGGTGAGCGAGCATGTAAAGAAGGGCCTGCGGGTTCTCAAAAGTTTCGTCGGCTTGGTGACGATGAAGGTGGAGGGCGTTGAATTCGCGGTCGACATCGATGGCGAGCCGGGCGTTGCCGACAGCGGCAGGCTGAGCCGCGACCTTGCCGAAGTTTTCGTGGCCGCCGGCGATGCCGCCAGGGACCGCAATACCTCAATCGTGATTTTGTTCGACGAAATCCAGACTCTTCCGCGCGAGGAATTCGAGGCGCTCATCATGGCCAACCAACATTCTATGACCGGAGGCGGCTGGAGCGGAGGCTCGCCAACGACCCTTCTCATACCCGGCCGCACAGAGCTCGGCGTTTGTGTTGACTCGGTGTTTGCAGTGTAGTGTGCGATGCTACATGCGGAGAGGGTGCAATCAAGTAATTGAATGATTTTGGTCATTAAACGCACGTCATGAACCAAGCTAAAAAATAGCACCGATAGGCGCGTAGCCAAGCGAACGGAGTGAGCGCCCGGCGACTGAGGGAAATGAGCAACTTGGGAGGGGGACAGGGGGAGAGGGAAGTCATTCGGGCCGCGCGAAATCCCGCCTGTCTCACTTATCTCACTTATCCCACTGGTCTCACCGGATCCCGGCGAATCCCGCCTGAATTTTTGGCTTGACCGTCTCACATGGGGCGCGCGATGCCGCGCGGGACGCGACTCTCTTCCCTCGCTGACACTGCCGGCGGCGATCCCGCTGCCAGCACAGAGCGGTTGACTCGGCTCAGCCCGATGCGTCAGGATTTTACCCAGAGTGAAATCAGGGGGCGCCTCGGGAGATGGCCAAGAGTTCGGCGAAGGCACAGTCGGCGGAGGCGGATGCCCCCCTGGGCAAGCGGCTGCGCGACCGCCGCCAGCAGCTCGGGCTGACGCTCAAGCAGGTCGCCGACGGGGCCGGGCTTTCGGTCGGCTTCATCTCCCAAATTGAACGAGGACTAAACGCGCCCTCGCTGTCGTCGCTTGCCGCCATATCCGGCGTGCTGGGCACGCACGTCACCGAGTTTCTCGCCCCGCCGCGCCCCGATGCGCCGTTTACGCTGATGGGAGAGCGGCCGAGCTTCACCATCGAGAAGCTCGCGCTCCGCTACGAGCGGATTTCGGCGTCCTTCCCCGGCAGCGTTCTCAACTGCGTCATCATCCACAAGCCGCCGGGGCATCGCTCCGAGTGGATACGGCACGAAGGCGAGGAGCTGTTCTACATCCTGGAGGGAGCCATCACGGTGGAGACCGAGGACGAGAGCACGGTGCTCGAGGCCGGCTCCTCCATCCATTTCAAGTCGACGCGGCGGCATTCGAGCTGGAACCACGGCACGTCGCCGGCCGTGATCTTGCACGTGTGCACATCGGACATTTTTGGCGACCACAGCAAGCGGCCGCAGGCGGCCGAGATCGAAGAGTGAGACTAGTGACCCGTTCGAGAAGTTTCTGTTTGTCTACGCCGCCCCTCACGTCATGGCCGGGCTTGACCCGGCCATCCACGTGTTTTTCGTGCGGCAGGGGCAAGGAACGTGGATGCCCGGATCAAGTCCGGGCATGACGACGTGAGAGAGAGGCGCGGTTGTTGAGATCGCTCTCCGGCATGACCGTATGCGAATTGACTTCAAAAGCAGGAGACAAGGGAGAACCATGACATGAGAACACTACTGAAACTGCTGTCGGCAGCCTCGCTGGTGGCAGCCCTGGGGGCGATTCCCCAGATCGTCCAGGCGGGCGGTGTGCTGCGCCTCGACGAGGTCGCGGTCGGCGAGCTCGACCCGGCCAAGGCGACCGACTACGCCGACTCCATCCTGATGTTCAACGTCTACGACACCCTCGTGATCCCGCAGCAGGGCGCGCCCGGCCACGATCCGCATCTGGCCGCGAGCTGGTCCGGCGAGGGGACGAGCTTCACCTTCACGCTCCGCGACGACGTGACGTTCCAGAGCGGCAATCCACTCACCGCCGACGACGTGGTCTTCTCGCTCGACCGCATGAAGACCATCGGCCAGGGACTTTCCTACCTGTTCGTGAGCGTGGAAGGCGCTGACGCGGTGGACTCGCACACCGTGCGCTTCACCCTCTCCGAGCCCTACGCGCCCTTCGTCTCGTCGCTGGTGCGGCTCCCCATCGTCGACAAGCAGCTCGTCATGGCCAATCTCGGCGAAGGTGAGGGCGAGATGGGCGACTGGGGCCAGGCCTTCCTGTCCCAGAACGGGGGTGGGACGGGCGCCTATCGGGTGGTCTCGCACAACCCGCAGGAAGAGACGGTGATGGAGAAGAACGCCGACTACTTCCTGCCCATCGCCGAAGCGGCGCCGGACACGGCGCGCCTTCGCTACGGGCTCGAGGCGGCGACGGTGCGCACGCTCATCGCTCAGGGCGAGCACGACATCTCCTCGCAGTGGGTGCCGCCGGAGGTTCTGGGGGCGCTTGCCGGGGAGGGTGCACAGCTCCTCACCGAGGGCGGTGTGACCGGCTTCTACATGAAGCTGAACACGACCAAGCCGCCGCTCGACGATGTGAACTGCCGTCTCGCGCTGGCCAAGGCCTTCGACTACGAGGGTGGGGTCAAGATCATCGCGGTCACCGACGAGGTCTCCCAGGGGACGCTGTCGACCGGCGCGATCCCGGCCGCGATGCTGGGCGCCAACCCGCGCGAGAAGGCGCAGACGCGCGATCTCGACGCGGCGCGGCAGCATCTGGCCGACTGCAAGTACTCGCCGGACGAGTTCACTCTGGAGCTCACCTGGATCGGCGAAGTGCCGCTGGAGGAGCGCTTCGCGCTGCTCATGCAGGCGAACTTCGCGGAGATCGGCATCAACTCCGAAATCCGCAGGATCCCGTGGGCGCTGTTCGCCGAGCAGGTGTCGAACTCGGAGACCACGCCCAACGTCTCGCAGGTCTACGTCACCGCGGTGACCGGCGATACCGATACGCTGCTCTACGGCATGTACCACTCCAGCGCAGCCGGGACGTGGCAGTCGCCCGAACACCTCAATGACGCCGAGGTGGACCGGCTGCTGGACGCCGGACGCACGGGGGCGACACCGGAGGCACGGCAGGAGGCCTACTCCGCACTCAACGACAGGCTGATCGCGATCTCGCCCACCATCTACGCGCACGATTCGCAGTCGGTCTTTGCGGCGTCCAACCGGGTCAAGGTGCCGGCTCTGAGCGATCCGGCCATGGCCTTCGGCCTCGACGGATTCGGCTTCAGCTTCCGCCTCATGGAAATGACCGAGTAACGCTCAGCGGCGGGGCGGGCATGCTGTCGACCTGCCCGCCCCGTCGTTTAGAGTGGGGTCGTGACGCCGACGATCCTCATTTTTGTGCGGCGCGTCGGGATCTCCTGCATCGTCCTACTGGGGGTCTCGATGCTGATCTTCGCGATCGCCCGGGTCATCCCGGGCGATCCCGCGCGCATCGCGCTTGGACCGAGCGCGACCGCAGAGCAGGTCGCCAAGCTGCGCGCCGAGCTTCGCCTCGACGAGCCGATCACGACCCAGTACGGGCACTTCCTGAGCGAGCTCGCGCAGGGCGACCTCGGCATCTCGCTCTACACCAACCGGCCCGTGGTGGTGGATATCGCGCAGTTTCTGCCGGCCACGCTGGAGCTGATCTTCGTCGCCGGCGCGATGATGATCGTGATCGGGCTTCCGCTCGGCATCGCGTCCGCCCGCTGGCGAGGCACCTGGATCGACAACGCCATCCGAATGATCGCCCTGCTCGGAGTCTCGGCGCCGAGCTTCGTTTGGGCCGTGATTCTGATGCTGCTGTTCGCGTACTTCCTGCCACTCTTCCCCATCGCCGGCCGCATCTCCGACACCTTTGCCATCGAGCAGGTCACCGGCTTCCTGTTCCTCGACACGCTGATCGCGGGCAACCTCGCGGCCTTCGGCAACGCCGTCTGGCACGTCATCCTGCCTGCCTTCGCGCTCGCGCTCTCGGGCATCGGGCAGACGGCACGGCTCACGCGCGCCAACATGGTGGAGACCTACGACAAGCCCTACGTCGAAATGGCGCGCTCCTACGGCGTGCCGGACCGGCGCATCGCCAACCGATACGCCTTCAAGCCTTCGCTGATTCCGTCGCTCACGATCATCGGGCTCGACTTCGCGGCCATGCTCGGCAACGCCTTCCTGGTCGAGGCGGTGTTCGCTTGGCCCGGCCTCTCGCGCTACGGCGTCTCGGTCATCCTGCGCAAGGACCTGGATGCCATCGTCGGCACGGTGCTCATCATCTCGGCGACCTTCCTCATTATGAATCTCATCGTCGATGTACTGGTCACCATCATCAACCCGCGCATCCGCTATTCGAGGACCGCGTCGTGAGGCGGGCGTTCGCGATCCTGGCCTCGAATCCGCTCTCACTGCTCGGGCTGATCCTGATCGGTATCATCCTGATCTGCGCCATCTTCGCAGACTTCATTGCGCCCTTCCCCGAGCATCGGGGCGCGGTGGTCGACTTCGCGAACTTCAATCAGGCGCCCAAGTGGCCGCACCTGATGGGGACCGACCTGGTCGGCCGCGATCTTTTCAGCCGTGTCATCTACGCCTACCGGATCTCGCTGATCCTGGGCGTGGTGGTGCTCGGCATCGCCGTTCCCGTGGGCGTCACCGTCGGGCTGATCGCCGGCTACTTCGGGCGCTACACCGAGTTCGCGCTGATGCGCGTGACCGACGTCTTCCTCTCGATCCCGCCGCTGGTCCTCGCCATGTCGATCATGGGCGTGCTGGAGCCGACGCTGATCAACGGGATGCTGGCGGTCACAGCGATGTGGTGGCCGTGGTACGCGAGGCTCGTCTACAACATGACGCGGGGAGAGAAGGAGGAGGGCTACGTGCTCGCGGCCGAGCTGATCGGCGCGTCGCGCCTGCACGTGATGTTCCGCGAGGTTCTGCCGAACTGCTTCCCCTCCATCGTTACCAAGATGACGCTCGATCTCGGCTTCATCATTCTGATCGCGTCCTCGCTCTCCTTCCTCGGCCTCGGCGTGCAGCCGCCGACGCCGGACCTCGGCTCGATGGTGGCCGACGGCGCGAAATACCTGCCCGATTCCTGGTGGCTCACGATCTTCCCGAGCCTCGCGATCCTGATTGCGGTGTTCGGCTTCAACCTCATCGGCGACGCCTTGCGCGAGCTCTTCGGGGCCGACCAATGACCGTGCCGACGCTGGACATCCGCGACCTCCGGCTCGGCTTCAGGACCTACGAGGCCTACGTCGAAGTGCTGCACGGCATTTCGCTGAACATTGCGCCGGGCGAGCGGGTGGCGCTGGTGGGCGAATCCGGCTCCGGCAAGTCGGTCACCGCGCGCATCGTCCTCGGCCTGCTGCAGCTGCTGCGCTCGGCGCGGATTTCGGGGAACGTGGTCTTCGAGGGACGCGATCTCGACCGGCTGTCGGCGCGGGAGCGCCAGCGGCTGCGCGGCACCCGCATGACCATGGTGTTCCAGGACCCCACCTCGTCGCTCAACCCGGTCTACCGCATCGGCACCCAGTTCCACGAGGTGCTCAGGCGGGCGGAGCCCAAGATCAACGAGCACGCGGCCAGGGAGCGCGCGGCGCAGATGCTGCTGGAGGTCTCCATCGACGACCCGGATCGGGTCTTCGACTCCTATCCCTTCCAGCTTTCGGGCGGCATGAACCAGCGGGTGATGATCGCGATGGCGCTCGCCAACGAGCCTGCGCTGCTCATCGCCGACGAGCCGGGCACCGCGCTCGACGTGACGGTGCAGGCCCAGACGCTCAAGCTGATGCGCGAGCTGGTGGAGCATCACCACACGTCGGTGCTGTTCATCTCCCACAACCTCGGCGTCGTGCGCGAGTTCGCCGACCGCGTCTACGTGATCTACAAGGGCAGGATCGTCGAGCAGGGGCCGTGCGCTTCGGTTTTCGAGCGCCCCGGCCACGCCTACACGCGGGCGCTGATGGCGGCGGTGCCGCGCATCACCGGCGGCGGGCTGCCCGACATCGGCGACGAGCCGCGCGACTTCTCGCAGCCCCTGGTCGTCCACGAGAGCGAGAGGGCCAGCGCATGAGCCCGCCGCTGCTCGAAGTGCACGGCGCGAGCAAGGTGTTCCGGCTGGAGGACCGCGAGGTCCCTGCCCTGCTCGATGTCTCGTTCGATGTCCGGGAGGGCGAGTGTCTCGCCATCGTGGGCGAATCCGGTGCCGGCAAGACTACGGTCGCCAACCTCATTCTCGGCGTCTATCCGCCGACCGCCGGCGCCATCCTGATGCACGGAGAGCCCTTGCCCTCCCGGCGCCGCCGGGAGCACCGGCGCGCCATCCAGCTGGTGCAGCAGAACCCGCTTTCCACCCTCAACCCGAAGCGCACCGTGGGCGCCTCGCTACGCCTTGCGCTGGACGTGCACCGCATCGGCGAGCGGCGCGAGCGGCCGGAGATCGTGGCGACGCTGCTGGAGGAGGTGGGCCTGCCCAGCGACTTCGCCCGGCGCTATCCCGCAGCGCTTTCCGGCGGGCAGCGGCAGCGGGTCGCGGTCGCCCGCGCGCTGGCCTGCCGCTCGGAGCTGGTGGTGCTCGACGAGCCCACCTCCTCGCTCGACGTGCTAGTGCAGGCGCGCGTGCTGCGGCTGCTGGAGGAGCTGAAGCCGCGGCGCGGGCTCACCTACCTCTTCATCACCCACGACCTCTCGGTGGTGCGCAACTTCGCCGATCGCGTCGCGGTGTTCGAGAAGGGCCGCCTGCTGGAGATCGGCGTGACGGAGGCGCTGTTCGCAGAACCCGAGCACCCCTACACGCGGCGCCTCATCAGCGCCGTGCCGGTGGTCTCCCGCGAGGAGGAGATGGTCCGCGACCGCCTCGCAGAAGGAGGGCTCGGCGCATGAACCCGCCGAACTCCCGCCGACCGTCTCTTGCTGTCCCATCCACCGAGGAAGTTCGCTAATGACCAAGACCATCCGCGTCGCCACCGATGTCGGCGGCACGTTCACCGATCTTCTGGTTCTCGAATCCGACGACGCCAATGGCACGTCGACTGTCCGCAGCGCCAAGACCGACACCACCCCTAGCGGCTACGAGGAGGGCGTGTTCGACGTGATGGCCAAGGGGGGCGTCGCTGCGGACGCAGTCGACTTTCTCGCCCACGGGACGACGGTGGTCATCAACGCGCTGACCGAGCGCACCGGCGTCAAGGTCGGGCTCATCACCACGCAGGGGTTCCGCGACACGCTGGAGATTGCGCGCGGCAACCGGCCCGACTTCTTCAACCTGCACTATCAGAAGCCCGAGCCCTTCGTGCCGCGCAGCCTGCGCCGCGAGCTGCCGGGCCGGATGGATTACCACGGGCGGGAGATGCAGCCCCTCGACCTCAGCCCCCTGCCGGAGATCGTTGCCGACTTCCGGGCGGAGGGCGTGGAGGCGGTCGCGGTCTGCTTCATCCACGCCTACGCCAATCCTGCGCACGAGCAGGCGGCGCTTGCGGAGATCGAGCGGCTCTGGCCGGAGGTCTCCGCCATCTCCTCCCACCAGATCACGCGTGAGTGGCGCGAATACGAGCGCACCAGCACCGCCGTGCTCTCGGCCTACGTGCAGCCGGTGGCCGAGCGCTATCTGCAGCGCCTCGACGCCGGCCTTGCGGAGCGCGATTTCGCCGGTGGGCTCTACATCATGCAGTCCAACTGCGGCGTCGATTCCGTGGACACGGTCTCGCGCATCCCGATCACCATGGTGGAATCGGGGCCGGCGTCGGGCGTCTGGGGCGCGGCCGAGCTGGGCCGGTTGATCGGCGAGCCCAACGTGCTCGCGCTCGACATCGGCGGCACCACCGCCAAGTGCTCGCTGATCGAGGACGCGCGCGTGCGCATCAAGACCGACTACTGGATCGGACGGAGCCGCGCCACGGCCGGCTATCCGATCATGGTGCCAGTGGTCGATCTGGTGGAGATCGGCAACGGCGGCGGCTCCATCGCCTGGGTCGACGACTTCGGCAAGCTGCGCGTAGGCCCGCGCTCCGCAGGCGCCATGCCGGGCCCGGCGGCCTATGGGCGCGGCGGAACGGAAGCGACCACGACCGACGCCAACCTCTGGCTCGGCCGCATCAACCGCGACTACTTCTGCGGCGGGTCGGTGGAGGCCGACATGGACGCGGTGCAGAAGGCCATCGAAGCGGTGGGCGCTAAGCTCGGCGTGGACGCCGACGAGGCCGCCCGCGGCATCGTGCGCATCGCCAACAACAACATGGTCAACGCGCTCAAGCTGGTCTCGGTCAACCGGGGCTTCGATCCGCGCGACTTCACCCTGATCGCCTTCGGCGGCGGCGGCGCGATGCACGCGGTGGCGTTGGCGCAGGAGCTCGGCGTGACCAAGGTGGTGGTGCCGGCCGATGCCTCGGTGTTCTCCGCCTGGGGCATGATGATGTCCGACCTGCGCCGCGACGACGTGGTCACGTTGCTGGTCGATCTCGACGCCGACCACGCGGACGCCATCGAGGCCGCGTTCGCCGAGACCGAGGCGCGCGCCCGCAACCGCTTCGCGGCCGAAGGCGTCGATGCCGGCGCGGTGCGGCTCTCGCGCTTCGGCCGGTTCCGCTACCAGAACCAGGAGCACACCACCGAGGTGCCGTTGGGCACGGACCCGGTGACGGCCGCGCGCGTCGCCGCCATCGAGGCCGACTTCCACGAGACCTACGAGCGCGAATACACTTACCGGCTGGATGCACCGGTGGAGATGGTGGGCTTCCACGTCGTCGCCAGGGTGGAGATCGGCAAGCTCACCATGACGCGGCGCGAGGTGACGGGACGGGCGCTCGACGAGGCGCGGAAGGGAAGCCGCCCCGTCGATTACGCGCTGGAAGGGGTGCGCGAGGCGGCCATCTACGACGGCGAGAGGCTGGAGCCCGGCATGGCCTTCGACGGACCGGCCATCGTCGAGGATCCGGGGACGACCGTGGTGGTCCATCCCGGCAACCACGCCGAGGTCGATGACTTTGGCAACATTCGCATTCATATCCGCAACTGAGCGAGACGGCGGCAGCACGATGAACACGATGACAAACGATCCGATCACCCTCGAGATCATCCAGAACTCGCTGCAGAGCGCGGCCGACGAGATGTTCGCCGCCATGAGGAAGACGGCGATGAGCTCGATCATCTACGAGGTGCTCGACATGGGCACCGGGATTACCGACGCCAGGGGCGAGATCGCCTGCTCCGGCGCTGGCATCCCGGCCTTCGTCGGCGTGCTCGACAAGGCGGTGGCGGTGATCGTGGAGAAGTTCAGCGAGCCCGGCGCCATCGAGCCCGGCGACGTCTTCGTCACCAACGACCCCTACTACGGCGGGGTGACGCACCTGAACGACATCGTAGTGGCGATGCCGGTCTTCGCCGACGGCCGGATCATCGCCTGGACCTCGAACATCGCGCACAACTCGGACGTGGGCGGCATGGCGCCGGGCTCACTCACCGGCGAGGCGACGGAGATCTTTCAGGAAGGGCTGAGGCTGCCGGCCATCAAGATGATCTCCGGGGGCGAGCCGATCCGGCCGGTGTTCGAGATCATCAAGGTCAACTCGCGCATGCCGGACGTGCTCGAAGGCGACGTCTGGGCGGCGATCGCGTCGGTCCGCATCGGCACCGCGCGGCTCTCGGAGATCGCCGAGAAATTCGGCGCCGCCACCTTCGAGCAGGCGATGACGGCCTTCATGGAATACGGCGAGCGGGTCTCCCGCGCGGCGCTCGCGACGCTGCCCAAGGGCACCTTCTCGCTCGCAGAGGAGCAGGACGACGGCCAGGTTTACAACGTCGAGATCGCCATCCGGGACGAGGAGTTCGTGGTCGATCTGAGGGACAACCCCGACCAGGCGACCAACCCCGTCAACACCAGCCGGGACGGGGTGATGGTGGCCGCGCAGATGATCTTCAAGTCGCTGACCGACCCCTATTCGCCGTGCAACGCCGGCTCGTTCCGCCCGATCCGCCTGCTGACGCGGGAGGGCTCGGTGTTTCACGCGGAGGAGCCCGCGCCCATCGGCTTTTATTACGAGATCGACCTGCGCGCCTACGACCTGATGTGGCGCTGCCTCGCCCAGCACATGCCGGAGCGCCTGGCGGCGGGGCACTTCGCCTCGGTGTGCGGCACCTTCATCGGCGGCATCCACCCCGATACCGGCCGCCAGTACACCATCATCGAGCCGCAGCTAGGCGGCTGGGGCGGCCGCGAGGGGCGCGACGGCAACAACGCGATGTTCTGCGGCTTCCACGGCGAGACCTTCAACTGCCCGGCGGAGGTCAACGAAGCCCGCAACGGGCTCTACGTGGACCAGATGGCGCTCAACCTGGAGCCCGGCGGCGAGGGCCAGTACACCGGCGGGCGCGGCATCGTCATGGATTACCGGGTGCGCGCCAACGACGGGTTCCTGACCGTGGGCTACACGCGCTCCAAGTTCCCCGCCTGGGCGCTCGACGGCGGCAACGAGGGCTCGCCCAACTACGTCGAGTTCATTCCGAGCGAGGGCGAGCGCCAGCGCTTCGCCTTCGTCTCCGGCCTCAAGACGCAGCGGGACGACGTGATCCGCGTGGTGACCGGCAACGGCGGCGGCTTCGGCGATCCGAAGCAGCGCGACCCCGCGCGCGTGCGCCGCGACGTGCGGAACGGCCTCATCAGCGCCGAGCGCGCGCGGGAGGTCTACGGCGTAACCATCGAGTAATTCGAGACAATCGTTTCAGACAACGGGAGGACCGCATGAAAGCCAACGCCCCCCTCAAGCTGATGTACCTGAACCCGGTCGGCACCGACGCCTACGATGAAGTGTTCGCCGACATGGCACGCACCTACAAGCAGCCCGGCACGGAGGTGCACATCACCTGCCTTGCGGATCCGGGCGGCAGCTTCACCCATATCGAGTACCGCTCCTACGAGACCATCGTCTCGCGCGGCATCATCCAGGCGACGCGGCAGGCGGCGCGCGAGGACTTCGACGCGCTCGCCATCGGCTGCTTCTACGACACTGGGCTGCACGATGCCCGCGAGATTTCGGGCGAGATGATCGTGACCGCGCCGTGCCTCGCCTCTTGCGAGATCGCGGCGAGCCTCGCCAACCGTTTCGGCATCATCGTGGGCCGCCGCAAGTGGGTGAACCAGATGAACGCGGTCGCGCGCGAGCACGGCTACGGCGAACGTCTCTCGGGCTTCTACCACGTCGAGCTCGGGGTCAACGACTTCCAGACCGATCACGCGGAGACCGAGCGCCGGCTGGTCGCGGCGGGGCGCAAGGCGGTGGAGGAGGACTACGCCGAGGCTCTGATCCTCGGCTGTACGCTGGAGATCGGCTTCTACCGCGAGGTGGAAAGGGCGGTCGGTGTCCCCGTCATCGATCCCTCCATCGCGGCGATGAAGCGCGCCGAGTACGCCGCGAACCTCAAGCGCCAGTGCGGCTGGGTGCCGAGCCGCATGTGGTCCTGCGAGGCACCGCCGGAGGAGGAGATCGCGCGCTTCGGCGGCTTCGACGATGGCGATGCCTTCGCCCAGCGCCTCGTCGTCGAGGCGGAGTGACGGGTGGATGGCGTAACAATCGCGTGTGATTCGCCGACAAGACGACCCTTCCCAGGTGCAGGAGGCGTTTGGAGGCGCCATACTTGACCCGCTGAGGCAATCGAGCGGCATGATCCGGTCATGCGTGGACTGATCTTCGGTGTCATCGCGCTGCTCGCAGCCAGCTTGCTCCCCCTTTCCGCGACGCAGGCGGCATTCAAGCTGGAAGGCAGGCCCAAGGCCGCGATGCTCCATCTCGGCACCGTCGACGACGGCGGCTGGTCGGAGGCGCTCGACCGCGCGCGGGTCAAGACCGAGGAGGCGCTCGGGCTCAAGATCGCCGTCAGCCAGCGGGTGCCCGAGGAGTGGGCGGTCATCCTGCAGCTCGTCGACCGCTACGTGCGCGAGGGCTACAACATCATCATCGGCACCTCCTGGGGCCACAGCGACGCCTTGCGCGAGGCCGCGCGCAGATACCCCGACGTGGCCTTCCTGAACTGCGCCGGTGCGACCACGGCGCCCAATCTGGAGAGCTTCTATGCCCGCACGTATCAGGGCTGGTACCTGGCGGGGATCATCGCCGGCCACCTGACCCGAACCGAGAAGATCGGCGCCCTCGGCGGCTATCGGCTGGGCCCCGTGACCTGGGACCTCAACGCCTTCTTGCGCGGGGCCCAGTCGGTCAATCCCGCCGTCGAGATGATCGGCATCTACGTCAACACCTGGTTCGACCCGAGCAAGGAAACGCAGGCGGCCGAGAGCCTGATGGCGCAGGGAGTCGACGTGCTGGGTTCGAACCTGAGCGCACCGGGGCCGCACCGCGCTTTCGAGGATCGCGGCAAGTGGTCGATCGGCTTTCAGATCGACATGTCCGAGGAGGCGCCGAAGGGCGTCGCGGCCTCGATGATCTACACGTGGGAGGCGTACCTGATTCCCACGATTCGAGCGATCGTCAAAGGCACCTGGACTCCCGAGAGGCCGAATTGGTGGAGGGGCATCGAGACCGGTGTCTTCGAGTTGGAGCCCATCGCCGCGTGGGTGCCGCGCGCGGCGGTGGCGGACGTCGAGCGGGCGCGCGCCAAGATGATCGCGGGCGAGCTCGATCCCTTCGAGGGGCCGCTCTACCGCAACAACGGCACGCTCGCGGTGCCGGAAGGCAAGGTTCCCTCCGACCGAGAGCTGTGGGGGATGGACTACCTGGTCGAGGGCGCCGTCGACATCTCGCTTGCGGAGTGAAGCGGTCAGACGACCGAGAGGCACCTCGCGGGCCCGTCGTCAGGCGGCTTCGCCCTCCTCCACCGGATCGAAATCGGCCTTGGGCGCGCGGCAGTCGGGGCAGCACCAGTCATCCGGCAGGTCCGCGAACGGCGTGCCCGGCGGCGTCTCGCGCTGCGCCTCGCCCCTGGCGGGATCGTAGACGTAGCCGCACCAGCGGCACTGATAGCGCGTCACGAGGCCGTCACCGCGGCATGGCCGTAGGAGAAACGCGCGGCCGGCCCGTCTCGGACCGGCCGCACGTCGTCGCTTAGTGAATGCGGAGCTTCTCGGCCGCCATCTGCGTTCCCTTGATGCGGGACTCGATCTTCTGGAACGCCACGTCGCGGGCGTAATCGGGCGAGCCGTGGTTGGGCTTCACGTCGATGCTGAAGGGCGAGAAGCCGCAATCGTCGGTGGACGCGATCTGCTCCTTCGGCAGGTGATTGGCCGCCGCGATCAGCTGCTCGCACACCTCCTCGGGCGATTCGACCCGCGGGTTCTGCGGGTTGATGACGCCGATGTAGGCCATCTGCGTGACGCCGTTGGCGTCGGTGCGGATGCTCGCCGCGATGTCCTTGTAGACCTGCTCCTGGTTCCGCTCGCTCTTGAACTGGATCATGAAGTAACCGGCGTTGAGCTGGAACATGCTGGGCAGCAGGTCGTTGTAGGGCACGTCGGCGCTGTGCACGGAATCGCAGTCACCGCCGGGGCAGGTGTGGATGCCGATGTTCACCCGCTCCTCAGCCGTGAAGCGGTCGAGCACGCCGTTGATGAGCTCGATGAAGTGCGGGAGCATCTGGCGGCCGGTCCAGGGATTGCGCGAATCGTTGCGGCAGGAGAGCCGGCCTTCGGTGAAGTCGATGGAGACGCGCACCGCGCCGACGGCAAAGGCCTCGCGCACGTCCTTCTCGCACTCGTCGATCAGGTCGGCCTCGAACGCCTCGCGCGAGTAGCCTTCGATCTCCTCGTCGAGGGGGTAGAGCAGCGCCAGCATCGAGGGCGCGATGACCGCCTGCTTCATCGGCTTGGTCGCGGACTTGATCGAGAGCTTGAGAGAATCGGCCGCGAAGCTCTTGTAGCGGAACGGGCCGCCGGTGAGCCGCGGCAGCTGGCGATGGTGGCCATCGGCGAAGATGGCGAAGTACTGGCCGCCGCCCGCAAGATGGTCGGCGAGGCCCGTTCCCGCGAGCGTGTCGGTGATCGGATAGGTGGCGAAGCTGGACCAGCGTTGCTCGCCGTCGGAGACGATGGGTGAGCCGGCGGCCTCCATGCGCGAAATCGAATCGCGCACCGCCTCCTCCTGCTCGGCCTCGAGATCGGCTTTCGAAATGTCGCCCGCATCGTAGGCGGCGTAGGCGGCCTGAAGCTTGGACGGGCGGGGCAGCGAGCCCACGGGCTCAGTCGGAATTCCGGTGGCAGTACGGGGATCGTAGGTCATCGGTCATCTCCCGGTATTCGTTGGTGGTTGCTGCCATCGTCCCATAGGAGCGGCGCTGCGTTCAACGCATAGTCAGCGCGATGGAGCTCGCGCCCGATCGCGCGCCCCGCACCTTGGTGCGATGGCCGTTGGCGCCGGGTGCCGTCATGGTACGGGCATGGTTGGCCCTGCTTCTGGTGAATCGCTCCACCTCTCCCTCCTCCCCTATCAGGCCCGCTGGGTGTCGGACCCTGCAGGTTTCAAGGTGATCGAAAAGGCGCGACGCATCGGCATCTCCTGGGCCGAGGCCTACGACGCGGTAATACACGCGGGCTCGAAAGGGGGCGGCAACGTCTATTACCAGGCTTACAACCTGGAGATGACCCGGGGCTTCATCGAGGACTGCGCCGGCTGGGCAGAGAGGTTGCAGAACAAGGCCGGCGCGCTCGGCGAGACCTTGATGGTCGAGGATGGGCGTGCCGTGCGGGCCTTCCGCATCGCCTTCGGCTCAGGCCACGAAATCCTCGCCATGACCTCGGCGCCGCGCGCCTTCCGCTCCAAGGGCCGGCCCGGCGATCTTGCCATCGTCGACGAGGCGGCCTTCGTCGACGACCTCGGTGAGGTGCTGAAGGCGGCGCTCGCCTTCCGCGTCTGGGGTGGGCGGGCGCACGTCATCAGCACCCACAACGGCGAGGCCAACCCCTTCGCGACGCTCTGCCGCGAGATCGACGAGGGCGCGCGGCCGGGCTCGCTGCACCGCACCACGCTCAAGGAGGCGCTGGCGCAGGGTCTCTTTCGCCGTATCGTCGAGGGGCAGGGCCGCCCCTGGTCGGCCGCCGCCGAGGCCGAATGGGAGGGCGCGCTCAGGGCCGAATACGGCAGCCATTCGGGCGAAGAACTCGACTGCATCCCCGCCGCCGGTGGCGGGGCCTGGCTCGCGTGGGAGGCGATCCGCGCCTGCGAAGACCCTACCGCAGGCGACCCCGCCGCCTTCGCCGGCGGAGCCGCCACCGTCGGCGTGGACGTGGCGAGGCGGCGTGACCTCTGGGTCGCAGCGGTGCTCGAGCAGGTGGGCGACGTGCTCTGGCTGCGCGAGCTGGCGGTCCGCCAGGGCATCCCCTTCAGCCAGCAGCGGGCGATCGTGGGCGACCTTGCGGCGCGCTATCGGCCGGTGCGCATCGCCGTGGACCAGACCGGCATGGGCGAGGCCGTGGTGGAGCAGCTGCAGGAAGACCTGGGCCGGACCGTGGTCGAGGGCGTGCTGATGTCCGGTCCGCGCAGGCTCGATGTGGCAACGGCGCTGCGCGAGGCGGTAGAGGATCGCCGCCTCCGCATCCCGCCCGACGCGGAGCTTAGGCGCGACCTCCATGCCGTCCGCGCCGAGGCCGGGCCGACCGGGGCGCCGCGGCTGCTTGCCGAACGCTCGGGCACCGACGGCCACGCCGACCGATTCTGGGCGCTGGCCCTGGCCTGCACCGCCGCCCGCGACGGCAGTGCGTCCGCCGGAGGCGCCAGCGCCGGCCCGCGCGCTGCTTCGCTTGCGGGGTTCTACTGATCGGCGGAAGGCGACCGAGGCGCGCGAAGAGGCCCCGCACCATGGTGCGGTGCACAGGGTGCGCCGAGGTCGCAATGATCGGGGCATGACGAACGCCCAATCCTCCGCGTCTCTCCCAGCCAACCGGAGCCTCGTCTGATGGCGGCGGCCCTCGCGGCCCGGCTCCGCCGGCTTCTCCCTCCCTCCCGCGCCAGCGTGCCGGCGGGGCCACCCTACGGCGAGGTCGCCGCCGCCAGCATCGCCGGCCGCCTCCAGCCCTATATCGGTGAGTTGCCGCTCAACCCGCGTCAGCCCTCGCGCTACGCCGAGCGCTACCGCGACGAGGGGCATGCGCTCCGCATCTATCGCGACATCCTGCGGGACGAGCGCTGCCAGGCGGCTCTCGACCAGCGCCTCGATGCCGCCATCGCGCGGCCCTGGACGGTCGAGCCCGGCGGCGACGGGCCAAACGATCGCGCCGCGACCGACGACCTCGCCCGTCAGCTCGAAGGCGTCGGCTTCGATGCCGTCAGCCGCCAGCTCCTGCACGGGGTCTGGTACGGCTACGCCATCGCCGAGGCGCTCTGGGCCCGCGCTGGCGATCGGGTGGTGCTCGACCACCTCATGGTGCGCGCGCCCGACCGCTTCCGCTGGTCGGCGGAGGGCGCGCCTTTGCTCCGCACCGACGCGCATCCGCTGGGCGAGCCGCTGCCGGACGCAAAATTCGCGATCCTGCGCCGCCCCGGCGAGCACGGCGACCTGCCCCACGGGCCGGGCCTCGCGCGCTGGTGCTTCTGGCCGGTCTGGCTCAAGCGCCACGGGCTCAAGTTCTGGTCCGTCGCGCTCGAAAAGTTCGGCGCGCCCGGCGTCAAGGGCACCTATCCGAGGAACGCGAGCGCCGAGCAAAAGGCCGACCTCCTGGACTTGGTCCAATCCTTCGCCACCAGCCTCGGCGTCATCCTGCCCGAGGGCCAGGAGATCGAGATCGTCGAGAGCGCGCGTCGTGCCGGCGGCGATTTCCAGGCCTTCGTCGCCTACCTCGACCGTGCCATCGCGACCACGATCCTGGGACAGTCCGCCACCACCGACATGGGGCCCTGGCGCGGCACCGCCGAAGTGCAGCGCGACGTGCGCGACGAGACCGTCGCCGCCGACTGCCGCCTGCTCGACGACGCGTTGAACGGGTCCATCGCCCGCTGGCTCACCGCTTGGAACTTTCCGGGCGCGGCGACGCCCCGCATCCGGCGCGACGCGTCACCGCCGGAAGACCTCGACGCCCGTGCCCGCCGCGAGGCGGTCATCGCCAGCACCAGCGGCCTGCGTCCCACCCGATCCCACATCGAACGTACCTATGGCGGGGAATGGGAGGGGGCACCCCCGGCAACGAGGACGATGTGAGTAGATAGCGTCAGGGGCGCTCAGGACTCGGCGTGTTCGAGGAAGAGGTCCTTGGCCTCGACCGATTGGCTGGCCGCCACGTGCAGGGCCGCGATGGTCCCCTTCATGCCTGAGGCCATTGTTGGGCTGCGTGCAGTACGCGGAGGATCGTGACAGTGTGGGCGTCCTCCGCATAGACCACGAGGTAGTTCGAGCGCACAACCATCTCGCGAGTGCCCGCCACGCGACCGGTCCTGTAGAGCCGTGGGTTCTCCCGCAAGCGGGATGTCTTGGCCTCGATGTCTTCCTTCAAGGCCTGAGCAGCGTCTGGATTATCGTCCGAGATGTAGTCAACGATCGCCATCAGATCGGCGACCGCCATCGCCTTCCATTCAAGTTCGCGCACGGCGCTTCCCGTCAATGAGCGCCTGCGTGCCGGTCATAACTTGTTCATGCGGAACCGCGGGACGCGGATCGTCCAGGGCTTCCCGTACCTTGGCGCGGAACCACGCATCATAGGCTTCAGGATCGGCGGTCAGGCCCACCGGCAAACCGCCCTCCGCAGCAACACGGGTCAACAGGATGCGCACGGCATCGGAGAGTGTCAGGCCAACGCCGGCCAGCGTGTCGGCCGCTTTCGCCTTGAGCTGATCGTCCACACGGACATGGAGCATCGAAGTCTGAGCTGGCATGGGACATCCTACGTCGTTACCAACAATATGCATCTCAATTGAGATACGTCAAGCGGAACGACGGAGGCCCAAGCTCAAGCCTCGGCGTATTCGAGGAGGAGGTCCTTGGCCTCGACCGACTGGCCGGCTGCCACGTGTAGGGCGGCGACGGTGCCGTCGCGCTCGGCATGGAGAGCGGTCTCCATCTTCATGGCCTCGACGGTCATCAGCAGATCGCCAGCCACGACGTGGCGCCCGCTCGCCACCGCCACCGAGGCCACCACGCCCGGCATCGGGGCCGAGACGTGGCGCGGGTTGGCGGGATCGGCCTTGGGCCGGCGCACCACGCTCGCCGAGGCCTCGCGGTTCTCCACCTTGACCGTGCGCGGCTGGCCGTTCAGCTCGAAGAAGACGCGCACCGCGCCTTCCTCGTCGGTCTCGCCGACGGCGAGGCAGCGGATGACCAGGGTGTGGCCGCGCTCGATCTCGACCGAGACCTCGCGCCTGGGCGCAAGGCCGTAGAAGTAGACGTCGGTCGGCAGCGCGGAGACCGGCCCGTAAAGCTCGTTGCGCGCCGCGTAGTCCGTGAACACCTTGGGATAGAAGAGCCAGGAATAGAGGTCCTCGTCCAAGAGCGACCAGCCGGTCTCTTCCTCCGCCCGCGCGCGCTCGGCCTCCAGGTCGGCGGGCGGGAGCACGGCGCCGGGCCTCCCTTCGATGGGCGCCTCGCCCTTCAGGATCTTGCTCGAAAGCGGCTCGGGGAAGCCGCCCGGCATGCGGCCGAGCTCGCCCCGGAAGAGCCCGACCACCGATTCCGGGAAGGCGATCTCGCGGTCCAGGTCCTCGACATCGGCCCGCGTGAGGCCGCCCGAGACCATCACCAGCGCCATGTCGCCCACCACCTTGGAGGTGGGCGTCACCTTCACGATGTCGCCGAACATCCGGTTGACCTCGGCGTAGGCCTCGGCCACCTCGTGCCAGCGCTCGGCGAGGCCGAGGGCGCGCGCCTGCTCGCGCAGGTTGGTGAACTGCCCGCCCGGCATCTCGTGCAGGTAGACCTCCGACGCCGGCGCCCGCATGTCGGTCTCGAACGCGGCGTACTGCGCGCGCACCACCTCCCAGTAGTCGGATATCTCGCGCACGTGAGCGGGGTCGAGGCCGGTCTCGCGCGGCTGGCCGCGCAGCGCCTCCACCACCGAGCCGAGGCAGGGCTGGGAAGTGAAGCCGGAGAGGCTGTCCATGGCGAGATCCACCGCATCGACGCCCGCCTCCACCGCGGTCAACACGCTGGCGGCGGCGATGCCGGAGGTGTCGTGGGTGTGGAAGTGGACGGGAAGCCCGGTCTCCTCCTTCAACGCATGGACCAGCTCGCGCGCGGCGGCGGGCTTGACCAGCCCCGCCATGTCCTTGATGCCGAGGATGTGGGTGCCGGCATCGCGCAGCTCGCGGGCCATGCAGCGGTAGTACGCGATGTCGTAGCGGCTGCGGCTCTCGTCGTGGAGGTCGCCGGTGTAGCAGATCGCCGCCTCGCAGAGCCGGCCGGTCTCCAGCACCGCATCCACCGCGACGCGCATGTTCTCGACCGAGTTCAGCGGATCGAAGATGCGGAAAACGTCGATGCCCGAAGCCGCGGCGCGGGCGACGAAGCCCCGCACCACGTTGTCCGGGTAGTTGGTGTAGCCCACGCCGTTGGACGCGCGCAGCAGCATCTGCAGCAGGATGTTCGGAACACGCGACCTCAGGCGCTCCAGGCGCTCCCACGGGCACTCGTTGAGGAAGCGCAGCGCCACGTCGAAGGTGGCGCCGCCCCAGCACTCGAGCGAGAAGAGCTGCGGCAGGTTGTAGGCGTAGGCGTCGGCGATCTGACAGAGATCGTAGGTGCGCATCCGGGTCGCGAGCAGCGACTGATGCGCGTCCCGCATGGTGGTGTCGGTGACTAGCGTGCGCTCCTGCGCGAGCATCCAGGCCGCGACCGCGTCCGGACCCTCGGCATCGAGCAGCGCCTTCGCGCCGGCTGCGGGCTCCTTCGCATGGAGCGGCGGCGGGCTCGGGTTGCGGGCGTGGGCCGGCGGCGCAGGCCGGTTCTTCACCTCCGGGTGGCCGTTGACCGTGGTCTCGGCGATGTAGCGCAGCAGGCGGCTTGCGCGGTCGCGCGGGCGGGCGAAGGTGAGCAGCTCGGGGTTGTCGTCGATGAAGCGGGTGGTCACCTGGCCTTGCCGAAAGGCCTCGTCGCCGACCAGGCGTTCCAGAAAGTCGATGTTGGTGGCGACGCCGCGGATGCGGAACTCCTGCAGCGCGCGGCGCATGCGGTCGATCGCGCCCTCGCGCGAAGACGCCCACGCGGTGACCTTCTCCAGGAGCGAATCGTAGTGGCGGGTGATGACCGCGCCGGTGTACGCGGTGCCGCCATCGAGGCGGATGCCGAAGCCGGTGGCGGCGCGGTAGGCGGTGATGCGCCCGTAGTCGGGAATGAAACGGTCGAGCGGGTCTTCGGTGGTGATCCGGCACTGCACGGCGTGGCCGCGCAGCGCGATCTCGTCCTGCGGCGGGCAGGCGTCCTCCGGCGCGCTGCCGATGGCGCCGCCTTCGGCGACGCGGATCTGGGCCCGTGCCAGGTCGACGCCGGTCACCTGCTCGGTGACGGTGTGCTCGACCTGGATGCGCGGATTGACCTCGATGAAGTGAAAACGGTCGGTGTCGAGGTCGTGCAGGAACTCCACCGTGCCCGCGTTGAGGTAGTCGGCGGTGCGGGCGATGGCGAGCGCATGGCCGGTGAGCTCGTCCCGCTGCGCGGCCGTAAGGCCGGGGGCCGGCGCACACTCCACGATCTTCTGGTTGCGCCGCTGCACGGAACAGTCGCGCTCGAAGAGGTGGACGATCCGGCCGTGACCATCGGCCAGGATCTGGACCTCCAGGTGCCGGGCCCGGCGGATGAAGCGCTCGAAGTAGACGTCGTCCTTGCCGAAGGCGGCGTCCGCCTCGCGCCTTGCCGCGAGCAGGGCGGCCTCGAACTCGTCCTCGGCCTCGACCGTGCGCATGCCGCGCCCGCCGCCGCCCCAGCTGGCCTTGAGTATCCCGGGGAATCCCACGTCTCTTGCCAGCGCGAGCGCCGCCGCAGGCTCCACAGGCAGCGCGTCGGTCGCGGGCACCGTGGGCACCCCAGCGCGCGCAGCGATGGCGCGCGCGGAGACCTTGTCGCCGAGCAGGCGCAGCGTCTCCGGCTTCGGCCCGATGAAGGCGATCTCCGCCTCGGCGCAGGCCTCCGCGAACTCGGGCGATTCCGAGAGGAAGCCGTAGCCGGGGTGGATGGCATCGCTGCGAGTCTCGACCGCGACGCGGATGATGTCGTCCACCGCCAGGTAGGCGGTGACGGGCCCGCGATTCTCGCCGATGCGATAGGACCGGTCGGCCTTGAAGCGGTGGAGCGAGAGGTGGTCTTCCTCCGCGTAGACCGCGACCGTGGCCTTGCCCATCTCGTAGGCGGCGCGCAGGACGCGAATGGCGATCTCGCCCCGGTTCGCCACCAGTACTCGTTCGAAGCCGCTCATCGGTTTGCCCGTTTCCCGACCGCCGGGTGCGGGCGTTCTACACGGATGTGTTTTCAGGTGGAAGCCGGTGCGACGGACTGCACCTAGCGTTTGCCGGACGCTGCCTCGATATCGACACCCAGCTCGCCCAGCACGGCCCCGGTGGCCTCGACGAAGCGGGCCATGGTGTCGGCCCGGAAGGCGCCTATGCAGCCCACGCGGAAGCTCTCCACCTGCGCGAGCTTGCCGGGGTAGATCACGAAGCCCCGTGCCGCGAGGCGGTCGTAGAACGCCTGGAAATTCCACGCGGGATCGTCCGGTGCGCGGAAGGTCACGATGATGGGCGCCTGCACGGCGTCCTCCAGCAGCGTCTCGAAGCCGAGGCCGCGCATCCCGTCCACCAGGGTGCGGCAGTTCTCCCAGTAGCGGGCGAAGCGGCCGGCGACGCCACCCTCGTCGTCGAGCGCATCCAGCGCCCGGTCCAGCGCGGCGAGCACGTGGGTAGGCGGCGTGAAACGCCATTGGCCGTTGGCCTCCAGCCCCTTCCATTGCCCGTGCAGGTCGAGGCTGACGGCATGGGCGTTGTCGGCGCAACTTGCGAGGTGGTCCGTGCGCGCGATGACGAAGCCGACGCCGGGTGCGCCTTCGAGGCACTTGTTGGCGGAGGCGGCGAGGCTCGCGACCGGGAGCCGCGCGAGGTCGATGGGGATGCCGCCGAAAGAGCTCATGGCGTCCACGTGCAGCCGGCGGCCGGCCTCGCTCACGGCAGTCGCAAGCTCGGCGAGCGGGTTGAGGATGCCGGTGGTGGTCTCGCAGTGGACCAGGGCGACATCGGTGATATCGGGCTCGGCCTCAAGGCGATCTGCGAGCGCCGCCGCCCTCCGGGGCGGCTCGGTCTCGCCGGTCTCCAGCACGCTGTGGGCGCGGCCCGCGCGGCGGCAAATCTCGGCCATGCGCCGGCCGTAGGCGCCGTTGACGAGGATCAGCAGATGGCCGTCGCGGGGGACCAGGGTGCCGAGTTGGGCCTCCACCGCGAAGGTGCCGCTGCCCTGCATCGGCACGCAGGTGAAGGCCTCGCCCGCGTTGGCGAGAGCGAGCAGGCGCCGGCGCACGCGCGCGGTCAGTTCGATGAACGCGGGATCGCGCGAGCCCCAGTCGCGGTCCATGGCCGCGCGGGTCTCGGGCCGGGTGGTGAGCGGGCCGGGGGTGAGGAGGACGGACTCGGCGCCTCCGCCGGCTCCGCCGTCAGCGGGCGGCGGCGGGACGTAAGGCATCCAGGGCCTCGGGCGTGTCCACGTCGATGGTCACGGAGTGATCGGGGCTCTCGACCTCGTAGACCGCGTCCGCGTGGTCGCCGATCAGGTGGCGCGCGCCGACGTCGCCGGAGAGGTTGCGGATCTCGGCGAAGAAGCGCGCCGCCCAGAGCACAGGGTTGCCGCGCTTGCCGCGATAGGTGGGGACGCCGATGGCGCGGCCTTCCAGCGGGTTGAAGCCCGCGATGAGCCGGTCGATCAGGTCCGCGGAGGTGCGCGGCATGTCGCCGAGGCAGACCACGGCGCCGTCGATCTCCGGGGCTCGCGCGGGGTCGAGCGCGTCGACGCCGCACTGGAGCGAGCTGCTCATGCCCTCGGCGTAGTCTGGATTGTGCGCGTAGGTCACATCGAGCCCGGCGAGCGCCGCCTGCACGCGCTCGGCCTCGTGGCCGGTCACCACAACGACGGGCGCGGCCCCGGAGGCGAGCGCGGCGGAAGCGACGCGGCGCACCATCGGCTCGCCGTCCACCTCGATCAGGAGCTTGTTGAGCGCGCCCATGCGCCGGGACTGCCCGGCCGCGAGCACCACCGCCGCGATCCGGGGCGGTGCCGCAGGGGCCACCGCCTCTCGTTCGCGCGCGGCGCTCCGCGGCGAGGCGCGGTTGCGGGGCAAGGGCCGGCTCGGGATTTCCATGAGCAGGCCGCCGGCGCCCATGCGCATGATGTCGGAGGCGGTGACCTCGACGCCCGCGAAGATGCGCTGCAGCACCCAGTCGAAGCCGTTGAGCTTGAGCGAGCGGGCGCAGCCGGGCAGCCCGAGCACCCGCGTCTCGCCGAGGCGGGCGAGGAGGAGCAGGTTGCCGGGATCGACGGGCATGCCGAAATGGTCGATGGCGCCGCCGGCCTCCACGACCGCCGCCGGCACCACGTCGCGCCGGTCGACGATGGCGGACGCGCCGGCGATGAGGATGATGTCGCAGCCGCGCCCGTGAAGCTGACCCACCGCCTCCGCCACCTCGGTGCGGTCGTGGGCGCAGCGGACCTCGGCGGCGAGCGCGCCGTCGAGCTGGGCGAGGCGCGTCGCGACCGCGCCCGTGGTGGAATCGAGCACGCTCTCCCGCGTGCCCGGCAGGCGGGTCTGGATCAGCCCGACCGTGCGCGCCTTGAGCGGCGCGAGACCCAGCATCGGCCCGCCGTCCGCCGCGATCTCGACGCAGAGATCCACGACTGCACGGGAGGCGGCGAAGGGGATGACCTTGACGGTCGCCACCATCTGGCCCGCCTCGACCAGGGCGTGGGGCGCCACGGTGCCGAGGGTCATGGCCTCGTCGAGGAGATTGAGCCGGTCCACCCGCGCATCGTCGATGACGGCGAGGCCGTGGCCTTCGGCGAAGATGTTGCAGCGGCCGGTGAAGGCGTCGCCCAGCGTGAGCCCCGGCCCGGCGACCGCGCGCGCGACGGCCTGCGCCGCCTCGTCCTCGCCCACGTCGTCGGGCTCCAGCCGGGCGCCGGAGACGGTCTCGATCTTTGCCTTCAGTAATACCTCGATGTCCTCGGCGGAGAGCACGCGCCCCTTCTTGAAGGCGCCGCCGGACAGGCGCACGCTGTGGGCGAGGATCAGCCCTTCGGCCTCTGCGACCGGCACGTCGCCGAAGATCATGGGGCGAAGATCACTTGGCGTTGCCTCCGGGCGGCTGGCGGCGCACCTGCGTGACCTCGGCCATGATCGAGACCGCGATCTCGGCCGGCGAGCGCGCGCCAATGGCAAGCCCGATGGGGGCGTGGATGCGCCCCAGCTCGTCGTCGGAAAAACCCTTCTCGCGCAGGCGCTCCAGCCGCTTGCCGTGGGTCCGCCGGCTGCCCAGCGCGCCGATGTAGAAGACCGGCGCGCGCACCGCGACCTCGAGCGCCGGGTCGTCGATCTTCGGGTCGTGGGTGAGCGTCACCACGGCGGTGCGGTGATCGGGCACGAGCCGGTTCAGCGCGTCGTCGGGCCACTCGGTCGAGACCTCGATGGCGGGGAAGCGCGCGGCATCGGCGAAGGCACGGCGCGGGTCGCAGACGATCACGGAGTAGCCGGCGGCCTCGGCCATGCCTGCCAGCGCCTGCGTGATGTGGACCGCGCCGACGATGACCATGCGGGCCGGCGGGTTGTGAACGTGGACGAACCAGGTCTCGCCGCCGACCTCCACCTGCTGGCTCTTGTCGGCACGGAGCGCGGCGCGGGCTTCGTCTGCCACCGCATCGGGCAGCGCTTCGCCCGCCGCGTCTCCGCCGGCGTAGACCAGCGCCTGCGCGCCATTGGTGAGCGCCGTGACGAGGGCGACGGCGCGGTCGGACGCGCGGTCGCCGTTCAGCCGGTCGAGGATGGTGCGCTGCATCGCTGCCCGCTCACTCGACCTTCTCGACCAGCACGCGAACGGTGCCGCCGCAGGCGAGCCCGACCTCCCACGCTTGCTCGTTGGAGACGCCGAACTCCAGCACGCTGGGCGCGCCCGAGCCCATGACCGTGCGGGCTTCCTCGATCACCGCGCCCTCGATGCAGCCGCCGGAGACGGAGCCCTCGAAATGGCCCTCGCCATCGGCGACGAGCTGGCTGCCGACCGGGCGGGGCGACGAGCCCCAGGTGGCGATGACGGTGGCGAGCGCCACGTCTTTTCCCTCGTCGCGCCAGCGGGCGGCGGTGCCCAGAATGTCTTCCTGTGCGGCCTGCTGCGAACTCATCGCTGTTCTCCCGTGCTGCGCCGATTGCGGGCGGCGGGCGCCTGCGCCTCACTCCGCGACGGCGGTCATCCCGGTGCCGACATCCGCCAGGATACGCTGCGTCTCGCCGCCGCGCGCCTTGTCGATATCGTCCTGGTACTTCAGGAGCACGCCCAGGGTCTGATCGACGATCGCGGGATCGAGACTCTCCTGCGCGAGCGTGGAGAGCGCGCGCAGCCAGTCGATGCTCTCGGCGACGCCTGGCGACTTGAAGAAATCGACCTCGCGCAGCTGCTGCACGAAGGCCACCACCTCGTGGGTCAGGCGCGGGTCGGCATCCGGCACGCGCACGCGCAGGATCTCGCGTTCGCGCTGGACATCCGGGTAGTCGATCCAGTGATAGAGGCAGCGGCGCTTGAGGGCGTCGTGAATCTCGCGGGTGCGGTTGGAGGTGATGAGCACGATGGGGGGCTCTGCCGCACGGATGGTGCCGATCTCCGGGATCGTGATCTGGTAGTCGGCGAGCACCTCCAGCAGGAAGGCCTCGAAGGGCTCGTCGGCGCGGTCGAGTTCGTCGATCAGCAGCACCGGCGGGCCTTCGTCGTGGGGGCGGAGCGCCTCCAGCAGAGGCCGGCCGATGAGGAAGCGCTCCGAGAAGATGTCGCCGGCGAGGGTCTGGCGGTCGCGGTCGCCCATCGCTTCGGACAGGCGAATCTCGATCATCTGCCGCGCGTAGTTCCACTCGTAGACGGCGGACGAGACGTCGAGCCCCTCGTAGCACTGGAGGCGCAGCAGGGAGCGTCCGAGCCGCTCGGCGAGCACGGCGGCGAGCGCGGTCTTGCCGACGCCGGCCTCGCCCTCCAGGAACAGCGGGCGGTTGAGGCGGAAGGCGATGAACAGGCTGGTCGCCAGGTTGCGATCCGCCACGTAGTCGCCGCCGGAGAGCAGCGCGAGCGTCTTGTCGACGGAGTCGGGGATCGCCACGCCGTCACTCATTCTGGGAACTTTCCTCGGAAAGACGCTCGATCAGATCGGCGATCGCCTCCGGCTTGTCAAGGCGAAAGGCCGGCCGGCGGCCGTCCTCGGCCAGCACCCGCAGCCCTGCGTCGGCCTCGCCTTCGGGGCCGGATTCGACCGTGAGCCGGGGCGCGGCGTGATCCTCGAAACCGAGCGCCAGCACGACCTCCGCATCGTCTGCGAGCGCAGCGAGGGCCGCGGCACGCGGCGGCGCGGGCGGGTCGTTGCGATGCACGCGCGCCCAGCGCCGGCCCGAGACCACGACGACATCGCGGGCGCCGGCGGCGGCGTGCTCGTAGCTGTCCTTGCCCGGCTCGTCGATGGCGAGGGGGCCGGGACTCGCGGCAATGACCGCGACGCGGCGGCCGCGGGCGCTCAGCGTCTCGATCAGCTGCGTCGCCATCGCGTCCCGCTCCTCCGCAGGCCCGGCAAGCGCCACCACCACCACGCGCGGCTCAGATCACGCCGGTGAACACGAGGATCAGCACCACGGCGACGACCACCACGGCCGCGGCCCAGGCCGCGGTGGGGAGCCCCTTGCGCTGCGTTGCCGGCGGGAGCGCTGGCCCAGCATCGGGCGCCGGAGCGCTCTCTGCCGGCGCATCGGCAGGCGCCGCGGCAGGCTCGGGCTCGGGCGATGCCGGGGCCGGATCGGGCGATGGGGCGGGCTCGGCAGGTGCGGCGGCCGCAGTCTCCTGGGCAGGCTCAGCGGCCGCAGCCTCCGCCTCCTCGCCGCCGCCGAGCTTCTCGGCCAGGCTGTCGAAGAACTGCTTGGCGAGCTTCTTCGCGGTGGAATCGATCAGGCGCGAGCCGATCTGCGCGAGCTTGCCGCCCACTTTGGCGTCGCACTCGTATTGCAGGAGCGTCGCGCCGTTCTCCTCCACCAGCCGGACCTTGGCCTCGCCGGAGGCGAAGCCAGCGGTGCCCCCTTGCCCCTGGCCGGAGAGCGTGTAGCCGTTGGGCGGGTCGATGTCGGAGAGGGTGACCCCGCCCTTGAAGGTCGCCTTGACCGGGCCGACCTTGATGACGAGCGTCGCGCTCATCTCGGTCTCGGAGGTCTTCTCGATCTCCTGGCAGCCGGGCAGGCACTCCTTCAGGACCTCGGGGTCGTTGAGCGCGCGCCACACCGTTTCCCGGTCGGTCGGGACCCGGAACTCGCCGTTCATCTTCATGGCCGCGTTGCCCCCTGCCGCGCCGGCGTCAAGCGCCGCTAAACGTAGTAGATGACCAGGCAGGCGCCAAGCAGGACCAGGATCCAGAGCGCGGCAGCGCCGGTCGGCCATGTGCGCGCCATCACCCCGCCCGGCCTGTGCTGTTGCGCGATCGCATAGAACAGGCGATCGAGGCCGCGCGTGGACTGCTCGCGGACGAACCCGCTGAGGGCGGCCACCGCGCCCTCGATGCGGCGGGCCGCGCCCGGCACAAGGCGCCGGTAGAGCCAGTCGCTGTCGATGTTCGCAGACCGCAATTCGGGCGGGTAGAGCCCCACCAGGTTGAGGAAGGCGAAGGCCAGCGCCGAGAAGAACAGAAGCTGGACCTGCACCAGCACGTGGCTGCCGGTGTAGGGCACGTAGCCCACCTCCCAGGGCAGCAGCGAATAGAGCCATGCCGGATAGCAGCCGATGACGATGCAGAGGATCGCCGCCATCGCCATCGCGATGCGCATGTTGAGCGGCGGCTCGCGGGTGCGGATGCCGCTGTCGTGCGCGAAGAAGGCAAAGTAGGGAATCTTGATGCCGGCATGGTGGAAGACGCCGGCGGACGCGAAGAGCAGCAGGATCCAGACGATCCAGTAGCCCTCGGCCGCCGCCGCGCTCATCACCATCGACTTGCTGACGAAGCCGGAGAAGAGCGGGAAGGCCGAGATGGAGGCGGCGCCCACAATGCAGAGCCCGGTGGTCTGCGGCATCGACTTGTAGAGGCCGCCGAGCTCCGAGCCGTTGATCTTGCCGGTCTGGTGCAGCACCGCGCCCATCGACATGAGCAGCAGGCCCTTGAAGATCACGTCGTTGAAAGCGTGGGAGACGGCGCCGTTGAGCGCGAGCGAGGTGCCGATGCCGATGCCCACCACCATGAAGCCGATCTGGTTGATCATGCTGTAGGCGAGGACGCGGCGGAGGTCGTTCTCGATCACCGCGAAGAAGATGGGGAACGCGGTCATCGCCGTGCCGATGAAGATCAGCACCTCGGTGCCGGCATAGCCGCGCGCCAGCGCGTAGACCGCGAGCTTGGTGGTGAACGCGCTCAGGAACACCATCCCGGTCGGCGTCGATTCCGGGTAGGCGTCGGTGAGCCAGGTGTGCACCAGCGGGAAGCCGCACTTGATGCCGAAGGCGACGAAGATCAGCACGCCGCCGAGGCTGTCGGTCCCGATGTGGCCGAAGGCGCTGGAGCCCGTGTCGCCGATCACGACGATCGCACCGCCCAGCAGCAGCAGACCGGAGACCAGCTGGAACACCAGGTAGCGCATGGCCGCGCGGACCGCGCGTGGCTCGCGCCGGGCGAGAATCAGCAGGACGGAGCCGAGCGTCGCCCCCTCCCAGAAGATGACGAGGGTGATGAGGTCGCCCGCGAATACCGCGCCGAGCGCGGAGCCCGCGTAGAGCAGCATGCCCGCCTGCTGCAGGCGGTCGCGGACGTGGAAGGCGAAGACGGCGCCGAGGAACGCCGCGATATGGAAGAGGAGGCCGAAGAGCAGGCTGAGGGAATCGGCGCGGAGCAGCGTGAGCCGCGTGTCGAGCAACGGGACCTCGAGCGCGCCGCCGCCCTGCCACACGAACCAGAGATTGATGCCGCCGAGCAGCGGCACCGCCGGCACGAGCAGCCGGCGCAAGCCCCCCGGCAACAGCAGGACGAGCGCCGCCGCGACCAGAAAGACGAAGGCAGGAGGGATGCTACTCGTCATAGTAGTCCTCGCGCCGCATCACCAGCCGGCGCAGCTCCTTCGCGGCGAGCACGAGCACGACGCAGGCGATGAAGCCGAAGAACCCGTAGAAGCCGAACCAGCCCTCCCAGAAGAACTCCTCGTGGCGGTGGAAGCCCGCGTCGATCGCCAGCACGCCGACGCAGAGGGCCGCGAAGAACCAGATGAGCCGCATCACGTTGCGGCGTTCGTCGAGCCAGTATTTCTTCTTCATGGCGTTGCCTTACCGGATGGCCCCAAGCGGCTCCACGAGGGTGAGCAGGGCTTGCGGGTAGAAGAAGAGCGCGGCCGTGCCGAGCGCCGCCACGAGCGTCGCCGCGAGGATCGGCCAGGGCGCCTCGGCCCGGCCGGCCGCCACCGGCATCGGCGTGGCCGGGAAGAAGGCGCGCACGAGGATGGGCACGAAGTAGAGCGCGTTGAGCAAGGAGCTTGCGAGCAGCACGGCGATCACCGCGATGTGGCTGCCGTCGTCCGCGCCGGCCACGAGGTACCACTTGCTCCAGAGCGCGGCGAAGGGCGGCAGGCCGATCAGGCCGAGCGCGCCCACGGCGAACGCGCCCATGGTGACGGGCATGCGATAGCCGATGCCGTCCAGCTCGCTCACCAGCCGCTTGTGGGCGGCGGTGTAGATCGCGCCCGCGCAGAAGAACAGCGTGATCTTGCCGAATGCGTGGGTGGCGATGTGCATGGCACCGCCGACGACGCCCGCGCTGGTCGCGAGCGCACCCCCTAGCACCACGTAGGAGAGCTGGCTCACGGTCGAATAGGCGAGGCGGCGCTTCAGGTCGTCCTGGCGCAGCGCGATCAGCGAGGCGATCACGATGGTCGCGGCGGCGACCGCGATGAGCCATTCGCTCCCCGCCATGCCGCGCAGGAAGTCGATGCCGAAGATGTAGACGATGACCTTGAGCACCGTGAACACGCCGGCCTTGACCACGGCGACCGCGTGCAGGAGCGCGCTCACCGGCGTCGGCGCCACCATCGCCGCCGGCAGCCAGGCGTGGAGCGGCATGAGCGCGGCCTTGCCGATGCCGAACATGTAGAGCACCAGCAGCACGGCGGCGGTGCGCTCGCTGACCGCACCGGCGAGGATGCCGCCCATCTGGAAATCGAGCGTCCCGGCTTCCACCCAGGTCCAGAGGATGGCGAAGAGCTGCAGGATGATCGAGGTCGAGAGCAGGATGCCGAGGTAGGTGCGGCCGGCGCGGCGCGCTTCCTCCGTGCCGCTGTGGGTCACCAGCGGATAGGTCGAGAGCGTCAACGCCTCGTAGAAGAGGAAGAGCGTGAACATGTTGCCGGCAAAGGCGACGCCGATGGCGCTGGCGAGTGCGGCCGCGAAGCAGACGTAGTAGCGGGTGCGGTGGCCCTCGTCGTTGGCGCGGACATAACCGATCGAATAGACCGTCGTTGCGATCCAGAGGAAGGACGCGATCAGCGCGAACAGCATGCCGAGCGGCTCGAGCGCGAAGGCGATGGGGAGCCCGCGCACGATGTCGAAGAGTGCGACGCGGGGCGCCTCGCCCTCCGCCACCGCCGGCGCGAGCGAGAGCACGAGGCCGAAGAGCGCGACGGCGGTGACGACGGAGACTGCCTCCTGCAGCAGGGGCCTTCGTGCGGTCGCCCAGATCAGGAATGCGCCGGCGACGGGCACCGCGAGGGCGGCGAGGATTTGCGCGGCGTGGCTCATGGCGCGCCCGCCAGCAGCACTGTCGCCGCACGCTCGGCGATGACGACGGTGAGGTCCGTGTGGAGCCCGAAATAGACCGAGCCCCCGATCAGCGCCCAGGTCGAGAGCTGCATGGCCCAGGGCGCCTCGCGCACCGGCTCGGCATCGGGCGGGGCGGGGCGGAAGTAGGCGGCCTCGACCACGCGGCCCACGTAGGCGAGCGCGATCAGCGAGCCGGCGAGGACGAAGAGCGCGACCGGCCAGAGGCCTTCCTCGAACGCCGCCTGCACCAGGTACCACTTGCTGACGAAGCCGGAGGTGATGGGGACGCCGACCAGACCGAGGCCGCCGATCACGACCGCCGCCATGGTGAACGGCATGCGCCGGCCGAGGCCCTGCAGCGCGCTCAGATCGGTCGCGCCCAGGCGATAGGCGATGGTGCCGGCGGCCAGGAAGAGCCCGCCCTTCATCAAGGAGTGGTTGAAGACGTGGACCAGCGCGCCGGTGACGCCGGTCACCGAGGCAAGCCCGATGCCGACGCCGAGATAGCCGATCTGGCCCACGCTGGAGAACGCCAGCAGGCGCTTCAGGTCGCTCTGGAAGACGGCGACGAGCGAGCCCGCGAGCACCGCGATGAGCGAGAGCGCGAGCAGAATCTCGGTGAGCGGCAGGGTCTCGAAGGCGAAGTGGACGCCGAACACCGTGAAGACGAAGCGCAGCAGCATGTAGGCGCCGACCTTGGTGGCGGTCGCAGCCAGGAACGCGCTCACCATCGAGGGCGCGTAGGCATAGGCGTTGGGCAGCCAGACGTGGAACGGGAAGAGCGCGAGCTTGATCAGCACGCCCACGGTGATGAAGGCGAAGGCCGCTAGTACTGCTGGGGTCTCGCCGAGGGCGGGCACCCGAACGGCCAGGTCCGCGATGTTGAGGGTGCCGGTCTTGGCGTAGAGGAAGCCGATCCCGATCAGGATCAGCGAGGCGCCGATGGTGCCGATGATGAGGTACTGGTAGGAGGCCGTGAGCGCCCGCCGGCGCCTGCCTTGCGCGATGAGGACGTAGCTCGCGAGCGACGATATTTCGAGAAAGACGTAGATGTTGAAGACGTCGCCGGTCGCGGTGATGCCGAGCAGGCCGGTGAGCACCAGCAGAAAGATCGCGTAAAAGAGGTGCCGGCGCTCGGGCCGCACCTCCTGCTCCACGCTCTGGCGGGCGTAGGGCATCATCAGCGCGGCGGTGCCCGCGAGGATCAGCAGGACGAAGGCGTTGACGCCATCCAGCCGGTACTCGATGCCGATGGGCGGCGCCCAACCGCCGAGGCGGTAGGAGATCGTGCCGCCGCTCATCACCTGGTCGAGCAGCAGCGCCGCGATGGCGAGCAGCCCCCAGCAGATGACGGTGGTGAGGGCCCAGGCGTAGTTCCCGCGCCGCAGCAGCACGCAGACCGGCGCCGCGATCAGCGGCACAGCCACCTGGAGCACCGGCAGATGAGTCGCGATCATCGCCGATCCTGCTCGTCGATCTCGTCCTCTTCGACGGTCCCGTAGTCACGCTTGATCGCCACGGTGAGCGCGAGCCCCACCGCGAGAGTCGAGACGGCCACGACGATCGCGGTCAGAATCAGCACGTGGGGAAGCGGGTTGGAATAGACCGTGTACCCGGCGTCGATGATCGGCGCTGTGCCGCCCTCGACCTTCCCCGCCGTGATGTAGATCAGGAAGATCGCGGACTGGAAGATTCCGAGGCCGATCAGCTTCTTGATGAGGTTGGAGGGCGCAATGATGGCGTAAAGGCCGATCATCGCCAGCACGATCGCGGCCCAGTAGTTGACGTGTGAGAGGGCCTCCACCTCAGCGCCACTCGGCCAGGACGGAGAAGATGATGGTCATCACGGAAGCGACCGCGATGCCGACGCCGATCTCTATGATGATGATGCCGACGTGATTGCCATGCGTGGCGTCGGCGGAGAGCGCGCCGTATTCCAAGAAGCCCCCGCCGCCAATCATGCTGGCGACGCCGACGCCCGCGTAGAGCAGCACCCCGAGGCAGGCGAGCACCACGAGGAGGCGCGGGGGTGCGACGGCGCGCACCGCCTCGGTCCCGAAGACGAGGCCGTAGAGAACGAGCCCGGCCCCGAAGATCACGCCAGCCTGAAAGCCGCCGCCCGGCCCGTAGTCGCCGTGCATCTGGACGTAGAGCGCGAACAGCAGGATCGGGGGAATCAGCAGCTTCGAGATCACGCGCAGGACGAGATGCTCGGTCATTCGCGGTCCCCCGTGTCGGCATCATCGCTGTCTTCGGCACGGCGGCGGCGGCGCGTGATGCCCAGCATCAGCAGAACACCGATGCCTGCGGTGAAAATCACCGTGACCTCGCCCAGCGTGTCGAAGCCCCGATAGGAGGCCAGCACCGCGGTGACGATGTTGGGAACGCCGGTCTCCGCCTCGCCCTGCTCGATGTAGTGGGGCCCGACATGCTGCTGCGCCGGCGCCTCGGGGTCGCCGAAAGCCGGCAGATCGAGTGTGCCGTAGATCAGCAGCCCGCCGACGGCGAGTGAGGCCAGGATCGGGAGCCACGGCCGGCGATGCGCGATCCTCTCGTGCCGACCGGTGGCGGCGATGGCGAGCAGCATGAAGACGGTGGTCACGCCGGCGCCGACGGCGGCCTCGGTGAAAGCCACGTCGACGGCGTCGAGCACCACCCAGAGGGCGGCCATGACCAGGCTGTAGATGCCGAGCACGAGCGCGGCCGCCAGCAGATTGCGCAGCGAGACCACGACGAGCGCGGCTGCAACCAGCAGGACCAGAAGCAGAATATCGACGTAGATATCTATGGCGCGGGGTCCTTGGGCTTCCGGGTCCAGGGCCGGATCCCGTCGAGCAGCGCCGCGTGGGCCAGCGCGTGCGAGGCGGTCGGCGCGGTGAACACCAGGAATACGAAGATCAGCACGAGCTTGAGCGCGTTGAGCGAGAGGCCGGCTTGAAACATGAACCCGAGCAGGATGAAGCCCGCGCCGGCGGTGTCGGCGACGCTCGACGCATGGAGCCGCGTGAAGACGTCCGGCATGCGAACCAGTCCGAGCCCGCCGACCAGGATGAAGGCCGCGCCGATGCCGATGCTGATCCAGCTCAGGATGTCGACGATCACGGCGCGCCCTCCGTGCCCTCTGCGCTCTCCGCGTCCTCTGCGTCACGCGCGCGCCTACGCTTGATGTAGCGGAGCACCGCGATGGTGCCGATGAAGTTGATCAGCGCGTAGACCAGCGCGATGTCCAGAAACTCCGGCCGGCCCATGAGGAAGCCCACGGCCGCGATCAGCAGCACGGTCATGGTGCCGATCGCGTTCACGGCGACCACCCGATCGTATACCGTGGGCCCCAGGTACGCGCGGATTAGCGCCAGGAGGACGGTCACCACGAGCGCGGCGACGGCGGCGAGGGACATCATGACTCGCCCTCCACCGCCGTGACGCGCCGGTCCATGCCGCCCTGCTTCAGCTCGTCCATGCCGCGCCGGGTGAGCGCGTGGACCTCGAGGCCGTCAGCCGTCACCGACGTGGTGAGGGTACCAGGCGTCAGCGTGATTGAGTTGGCGTAGATCACCTTGCCGAGGTCCGACTTCTGGCTCGACGGCACGGTCTCCAGCACCGGGTCGATGCGCAGGCGGGGCGACAGCACGATGCGGGTGACCGTCAGCGCCGAAAGCAGAATCTGGATCGTCAGCCAGCACCAGTAGAGAGGGATGCGATAGCCGAGGTGGATGGGATGTCCCTCGTGGTCCACCACGTCCATGCGCAACGCCACCGCCACCGCAAACGCCGTGCAGGCGGCGCCGATGGCGAGCAGAAAGGGCGTGTAGTGACCGGACAGTGCGAGCCAGAGCCCGTAAAGGCCGACGAACAGACTGAGCGCGTGACGCACGCGAATCCCTCGTGCGGAGCCGGGAGCGCCCGGATTATGCCCCTAGGGCGACAGCCCGCAACAAGGAATGGTCCCAACCGTTGTCCGGCAGGTCGGTGCGTCGTCTCCGGCCCCGATCCTCGACGTGGGTCCCCTCCGCCCAACCGGGCCGCAACGCGGCCCGGTTGGCGCGACCGCGCCGCGCGCGAAGCGCGTAGCCAAGCGAGCGGAGCGAGCGCCCGGCGCCTGAGGGAAATGATTAAGCTCGGGAGGTGGGTTCTCGCGGCTCCGGGCGCCCTAGTCGTCGGCCTTGTTGTAGTCCCAGGTGAGCCAGTCCTGCGGTGTGATGGTGACGATGGTGCGGCCCTCGGCCATCACCGGGTCCGCATACTTCTCCGCGTCCTCCGGGCCCAGCGCCTTCTTGAGGACCGCGACGGTCACCTCGCGAATCAGCGCGTCGTCCTGGGAGAGCGTGGCGTTGCCGCGGCACATGATCGCCCACGCGCCGGCCGCCAGGCCTTGGGCGCCCTCGTCCACGCGGGGGTCGCGGTCGATCAGGATCGAGACGCGCGGGTCTTTCGCGAGGTTCTTGAGGTGGATGCGGCCCGCGCCGAGGGTGAGTCGGAAGACCTCGCCATTCCAGTCGAACCAGATCGGCGTCAGATGAATCATCCCGTCCTCGCGGTAGCTTGCGAGCCGCGCCAGCGTGCCTGCCGCCAATCGCTCGTCGATCTCCTGCTTGGAAAGCGCATTCTCAGGGGTTGCCGTGGTCTTCGAGCTCATGGTTTCTCCCGCTGTCGCATGTTGCCGGCGGGCGGACGCCCGACCGCGAATGGGCGGCGATGATAGCGAGCGACCAGAGCAACCGAAAGGCGCCGGGCGCTTGCCGACTGCTGGCCGATAGGCGAGGCTCGCGCCCGCCTGCGGGCCAATGCAAGGAGATCAACGGGCATGGCATCGCCGCCGGAACGCCCGCGCACGGACTACGGCAGCGCCGGAGTCGATACCGATGCCGTCGAGGCCGGGCTCGCAGAGCTCGTGCGCCGCGTGCGCGGCACCTGGCCGACTGGCGAGAGTGGCCTCGGCGCGATCAAGGTCGGGCTTGGTTATTTCGCGAGTGTGCTGGATTTCGGCGGCATCGGTGTCGCGATCTGCGCCGACGGCATCGGCACCAAGGCGCTGATCGCGCAGATGACGGGCCGCTACGATACGGTCGGCATCGACTGCGTGGCGATGAACGTCAACGACCTCGTCTGCGTCGGCGCGCAGCCGGTCACGCTGGTGGACTACATTGCCGTCGAGCGAGCGGAGCCCGCGATGCTCGAAGCCCTGGGCGCGGGCCTCGCCGAAGGCGCGCGGCGGGCCGGCGTCTCCATCGCGGGCGGAGAGATCGCCGCGATGCGCGACGTGATCAAGGGCGCGGTGCCGGGGGCCGGTTTCGATCTGGCGGCGACGGCCGTGGGCCGGGTCGCGCTCGACGCGGTCAACACAGGCGCCGCAGTGCAGCCGGGGGACAGCATCGTCGGCATCGCCAGCAACGGCATCCACAGCAACGGGCTGACGCTCGCCCGGCGCGTCTTCTTCGAGAGCGCGGGTCTCACGGTCGACGACCGCGTCGAGGACTTGGGCGAGACCGTGGGCGAGGCGCTGCTCCGCCCGACCTACATCTACGTCCGCGAGGCGCTGGAGCTGCTGGCGAGCGAGGTGCCGGTGCATGCGCTGGCGCACATCACGGGCGACGGCTTCCTCAACCTGACCCGCATCGAGGCGAAGGTCGGCATGCGGCTCGACGCGCTGCCCGCGCCACCGCCGGTCTTCAGCGTGCTCCAGCGTCTAGGCGGGATCGAGGACGCGGAGATGTACCGGGTCTTCAACATGGGCATCGGCTTCTGTGCCATCGTGCCGCCCGCGCACGAGGCCCGCGCCATCGAGATCCTCGGCGGAGACGGCAAGGCCTGCCAGCGGATCGGTCGGGTGGTGGAGGACGCAAAGGAGCGCGTCTGGATCGAGCAGGCCGGGCTGGTGGGCCGCGCCGGCGAAGGCTTCGTCAGGGAAGACGCCACCCCGGCCTAGCCTGCAATTCCCGCCACAGTCGCCGCCCGCTCACGTGACCGCGTCGGGCGTCTCCGTCCTGTGCGCCATCCAGCTCTCGCCGGCCATGATCCCTGCAAGCGCGTCCACCGCATCCCATACATCGACGTAGCGCATGTAGAGGGGCGTGATGCCGAAGCGGAGGATGTCGGGGCTGCGGAAGTCAGCGACGACGCCTGCGGCGCGCAGCGCCTTCGACACGGCATAGGCCTCCGGATGCCTGAAGGACACCTGGCTGCCGCGCTTCTCCGGTTCCCGCGGGCTCGCCACCCTGAACCCATGATGCGCGAGCCGATCGTCCGCCAGGTCGATCAGCAGTTCGGACAGCGCCCGCGACTTCTGAGCGACATCGCTCATCTCCAGGGCGTCGAAGCACGCGATGCTGTGCATGACGGCGCGGAGTGAGAGGATCGGCGGGGTGCCGACGAGGCACTTCTCGATGCCGTCCGTGGGGCGATAGCGGTCCTCGAAGCCGAACTGGTTGGCGTGGCTGAACCAGCCGGTCACCACGGGCTCGTGCGTCGCGATGACGTCCTGCGCCATGTAGATGTAGGCTGGCGCCCCCGGCCCGCCGTTCAGGAACTTGTAGGTGCAGCCGACGGCGTACTCGACGCCCCAGTCGTTGAGCGCCAGCGGCACCGCGCCGGCGGAATGGCTGAGGTCCCAGATCACGGGAACGCCGCGTGCGCTGCAGTGCGCGGTGATCGCCGCCATGTCATGGGCCGCACCCGTTCGAAAATTGACGTGGGTGAGCAGGACCAGCGCGGTGTCACCGTCGATCGCGCCGACAATGGTTTCGGGCTCCGCCAGGACCAGATCGAACCTCTCGCCGAACAGTTGGACAAGCCCCTCCAGGATGTAGACATCGGTCGGGAAGTTACCGCGCTCAGTGACGACGGTACGCCGGTCCTTGCTCTGGCGCAGCAGCGAGGCCGCGAGCTTGAACAGGTTGACGGAGGTGGAGTCCGCGCAGACGACCTCGCCGGCGGAGGCACCGATCAGCGGCGCGATAGCGTCGCCGGCCTTGCGTGCGAGGAAGAACCAGTCGGCATCGAGCCAACTCTCGACGAGGCCGCGGCCCCACTCTTCCTGCACAACGCGGTCGATATCCGTAGCTGCGGTCTTCGGCAGCGCGCCGAGGGAGTTGCCGTTGAAGTAGAGCATCCCCTCCGGCAGCGAAAACCGCTCACGGCAGTGGGCGAGCGGGCACGCCCGGTCCAGCCTCTCACACGCCGCGCGGTCTGCGGGACGGGCGCGGCACCGCTCGGAAACCTGTGCATCCGTCCGCCCCGATGGCGGCCCATTCGAATCCGAAATTGATCTGCTCCACTTGCTCGTCCGTGAACGCCTTATTTTGGCGGGAACTTGCACCGCCTCAAGGGACGCCAACCCAGTCGGTGCAGTCACGCGGAAACAACGATAGATTCTCTCCGATGAAACCGGCTTCAGACGGCGGCAAACCATGACGAAACGAGGCGGCCGCCGCGGCGGCGGACGCGCGGCGCGGCGCGCGGAGCGGACCGGCGGCGGCATCGAGCAGCTGCGCTACATCACGCGCGACATCCCCTCGGTCGGGCTGCTGACCGACGAGGGGCTGGCCCTGATCGAGGAGAACGCGGACACGATCCTCGAGGAGATCGGGATCGACTTTCGCGACGACGCGGAAGCGCTTGAACTGTTCAAGGATGCCGGCGCCGACATCGACGGCGAACGGGTGCGCTTTCCGCGCGGGCTCGCGCGCCATCTGGTCTCGACCGCACCACAGAGCTTCACGCAGCTCGCCCGCAACCCCGAGCGGTCGGTCGAGATGGGCGGCCGCAACACGGTCTTCGCGCCGGTCTACGGCCCGCCCTTCATCTTCGACATCGAGAAGGGGCGGCGCTACGCCCAGCTCGAAGATTTCCAGAACATCGTCAAGCTCGCCTACATGACGCCGGCGATGCACCACTCCGGCGGCACGGTGTGCGAGCCGGTGGACGTGCCCGTCAACAAGCGCCACCTCGACATGGTCTACGCGCACATGCGCTATTCCGACAAGCCGTTCATGGGCTCGGTCACGCACCCCGAGCGCGCGGCGGACTCGGTAGAGATGGCGAAGATCCTCTTTGGCGCCGACGTCATCGACGCCAACCCCGTCATGGTCAGCCTGATCAACGCCAACTCGCCGATGACCTTCGACGCGACCATGCTGGGCGCGCTCAAGGTCTATGCCCGCGCCAACCAGGGCCTGCTGATCACCCCGTTCATCCTGGCGGGCGCGATGGCGCCGGTCTCGGTCGCGGGCACCATGGCGCAGACGCTGGCGGAGGCCATGGCCGGCATCGCGCTCGCCCAGCTCTGCCGGCCGGGGGCGCCGGTGATCTTCGGCAGCTTCCTCAGCTCCATGTCGATGCAGAGCGGCGCGCCGACCTTCGGCACGCCGGAGGCAACGCTCGCGATCTTCGGCCTCGCCGCGCTGGCGCGGCGGCTGGGCGTCCCCTTCCGCAGCGGCGGCGCGCTCACCGCGTCGAAGCTGCCCGACGCGCAGGCCGCTTACGAGAGCGCAAACACGCTGCTGCCGACCGTGCTCGCCGGCACCAACTTCGTGCTCCACGGCGCGGGCTGGCTCGAAGGCGGGCTCGCGAGCGGCTACGAGAAGTTCGTCATGGACGCGGACCAGCTCGGCATGATGCAGGTGCTGGCGAACGGCTACGACCTGTCTGCCAACGGACAGGCGCTGGATGCGATCAGGGAAGTGGGGCCTGGCAGCCACTTCCTCGGCTGCGCCCACACCCAGGCGAACTTCGAGACCGCCTTCTACCGCTCCCCCGTCGCCGACAACTCGAGCTTCGAGCAATGGCAGTCGGACGGCTCCAAGGACACGACGCAACGAGCGCACGACCTGTTCAAGTCGATGCTGGCCGCCTACGAGGCGCCGCCCATCGACCCCGGCGTGGACGAGGCGCTCAAGGAGTTCATCGCGAAGAAAAAGGCCTCTATGCCCGACGCCTTCGCCTAGGCCCCGGCAATTTGTCGCTCACGGCAGCCGGCCTACGGCCGGCGCCTCCGCGAGGGCGCCGCATGCGCGGCGGGCCGCGGTCGCGGCCTGTCGCGCGTCCGTTAAGAACGGACACGCTCTAACGCTTGCGGCGGCGGTTGCGGCGGCGGCCGGCGGGTGCCGGCGCGCGCTTCGCAGCGGGCAGGGTGACGGCTTGCGGCAGGTGGACGTAGTCCGCCGTGCCGTGGGGGATCGCCATGGCGTCCACGAAGTGGCGCTGAAACGCGGGCTCGACGGCGGTCTCCACCTTCTCGATCCCACGCACCACGGCCTCGATTTCCGCGCGCGCGGCGCAATCGAGCAGCGCGATCAGGGCGCCGGTGCCGGCGGCGTTGCCGGCGGCGCTCACCCTGTCGAGCGGGCAGTCGGGGATCATGCCGAGCACCATGGCGTAGAGCGGGTCGATGTGGCTGCCGAAGGCGCCGGTCAGCACGATGCGGTCCACGCGCGCGATCTCGAAGCGGTCCATGAGCAGCCGCGCACCGGCCATGAGCGCCGCCTTGGCTAGCTGAATGGCGCGCACGTCGTTCTGATGGATGGCGATCGCCGGCTCGCCGGGGTGGAGCAGGTAGCGGAAGGTGCGTGCGTCCTCGACGATGCGGTCGGTCGTGGCACGCGCGGCGCCGGCGATGGTGCCGTCGGCGAGCAGGATGCCGGCGAGGTACATCTCGGCCAGCGCCTCGATGATGCCGGAGCCGCAGATGCCGGTGACGCCGGTGCCGGCCGTGGCCTCCGCGAAGCCTTCATCGTCGGACCAGAGGTCGCAGCCGATGACCTTGACGCGGGCCTCCAGAGTCTCGCGGTCGATGCGCACGCGCTCGATCGCGCCGGGGGCCGCGCGCTGGCCGGCAACGATCTGCGCGCCCTCGAACGCAGGCCCCGTGGGCGAGGACGCGGCCAGCAGCCGCTCTCTGTTGCCGAGAATGATCTCCGCATTGGTGCCGACATCGACGATCAGCACGGTCTCGTCGGCCCGGTGCGGCGCTTCGGAGAGCACCACGCCCGCCGCATCGGCACCGACGTGGCCCGCGATGCAGGGCAGGACGTAGACGCGCGCGCCCGGATTCATGTCGAGGTCGATATCGGACGCCGGCAGGGTCAGCCCGCCGGAGGCCGCGAGCGCGAAGGGCGCGCCGCCGAGCTCGGTCGGGTCGATGCCGAGCAGCAGGTGGTGCATGATCGGGTTGCCGACGAAGGCCGCGTTCAGGATGTCTCCGCGCTCGACGCCCGCTTGCTCCGCGACTTCGTCGACCAGCGCGTTCACCGCGCCGCGCACGGCCTCGGTCAGCTCGGCCTCGCCGCCGGGGTTCATCATGACGTAGGAGACCCGGCTCATCAGATCCTCGCCGAAGCGGATCTGCGGGTTCATGCGCCCGGCCGACGCCGCGACCGCGCCGCTCGATATGTCGGCCAGATGGCAGGCGATGGTGGTGGAGCCGATGTCGAAGGCTGCGCCATAGGCGCGTTCGTGGAAGCCGGGCCAGACGGCGACGATGCGCGCGGCCCAGTGGACCGCGACCGTCGCCGACCATTCGCCGTCGCGGAGCGCGCGCTGCAGGTCTTGCAGGACGTGCAGGTCGGCGGTGAGGTCGTTTAGGCCCCACTGCGTGCCGAGCGCGTCGGTGAGGCGTTCGAAGTCGCTGCGCGGATTGTGCATGTCGGGCTCGGCGACCTCGACGTAGTGCAGCCGGATCGCCGGATCGATGGTGTAGTCCCGCGCCTCAGCGCGCTTGCGCACGACCTGCTTATGGACCTGGCTCTCAGGCGGCACGTCGATGACGACATCGCCCTGGATGTGTGCCGAGCAGCCCAGCCGGCGGCCGTCCGCGAGGCCGCGCCGGGCGGCGTAGCGGGCCTCCTTCTCGCCCGGCGGGCTGAGGTGATCGGGCGCGCTCTCGATCCCGAACTTGGCGAATTGGCCGGAGCCGGCCTCCACCTGGCAGCGACCGCAGAGGCCCCGGCCCCCGCACACGGAATCGAGATCGACGCCGATGGACCGCGCGGCGTCGAGGACCGACGTGCCGTGGGCGAAGCGCCCGCGCTTGCCGGAAGGCGTGAAGACGACGAACGCGTGCGCGGGCTCGCTCATGCGCTCACGCGCTGACGGCGGCGCCCTCCCGCCGGCGCCGGCGCCCCTCGCGCCGGCCGCGCCGGCCCTCGCCGCCATTCGCGCCTGCCGGCTCGCGGAAGCGTCCGAGCCAGCGCGCGCAATCGGGATCGTTGCCGTTCATCATGTCGGCGGCCATGACCGCGGCGATCTCGGCCTCGTGCAGCGGGTTCATGATCGCGGAGGTGAGGCCCGAGCGCGCGGCCATGCTGAGAAACGCCGCATTCACGCTGGGCCGGTTGGGCAGGCCGAAGCCGATGTTGGACGCGCCGCAGGTGGAGTTGACGCCGAGCTCCTCCTTGAGCCGGCGCATGATGGCGAAGGCCTGCACGCCCGCCTTGTTGATGGCGCCGATGGGCATGACCAGCGGGTCCACCACCACGTCCTCCTTGGGGATGCCGTGGTCCATGGCGCGCTCGACGATCATCTTCGCGATGGCGAAGCGCTCGTCGGGGTCCTCGGAGATGCCGCTCTCGTCGTTGGAGATGGCGACGACGGCGCAGCAGTACTTCTTCACCAGCGGTAGCACCGATTCCAGTCGCTCCTCCTCGCCGGTCACCGAGTTGAGCAGCGGCTTGCCCTGATAGACCTCCAGACCCGCCTCCAGCGCGGCCACGATGGAGCTGTCGATGGAGAGCGGCACGTCCACCAGCGATTGGACCAGCTGGATGCACTCGGCGAGGATCTTGGGCTCGTCGGCGAGCGGCACGCCCGCGTTCACGTCCAGCATGTGCGCACCGGCGGCGACCTGGGCCAGCGCGTCCTTCTCCACACGCGAATAGTCGCCCGCCGCCATCTCCGCCATCAGCAGCTTGCGTCCGGTGGGGTTGATCCGCTCGCCGATGATGCAGAAGGGCTCGCCGAACCCAATCACCACCTCTTTGGTGGCGGAACTGACGACGGTGCGTGTCATGGCGCTCCTGCTTGCTCGCCGGCGGCGGCGGCCGCTTCCATGAAGCCCGCGAGCTCGCCGTAGCCCACATGCCGGTGGACATAGCCGAGCCCCAGCCGCTCGGCCGCCACGCGGGCCTTGGCCTCCAGCGCCGCGTCGCGGACCTGGGAGATGTAGACGCAGTTGGTGTAGTTGCCGAAGTAGTCGTCGCGCAGCTCGGGCCAGCGGTCCAGCCCCAGGCCCTCGATGATCAGCCGGTCGAAGTGGCGCACCATGTAGTCGGTCAGGAAGAACTGGGTGGGATCATCGTCGGTGATGGCGGCGAACGCCTCCTGGCCGGTGTAGAAGGCGTAACAATGCGGCCCGTCGATACGCTCGACGCCTTCCTCCGCGATCACCGTGTCGAGCAGGCCGCCGGTGCCGCAATCGCCGTAGGCGACGAAGATGGCGCGGTAGTCGGCCTTGTTGGCCTTGATCTTCGTGCGCACCGCCTCGGGGATGAGGTGCGGGCGGTTGTGCAGCTTGGCGGGCAGGCAGGTGATGTCGAGGTGATCGAAGCCGTTGGCCGCGCGGAAATCCACGATCTCGCGGGCGAGCGCGCCGCAGGCAATGATGAGCGCACGGGCCGGCCCGGCGGACGCGAAGGCGGCCTCCTCATCGACCGAGAGGTCAGTGTGCTCAGGCGTCGCGGCTTCTACCATTGCGCGCGAGCGTCAGGCGGCGGTCGCCCCGGCGGCGCGCAGGTTGTGCCGGCGCTTCATCAGCTCCTTGGCGGTCTCCACCGTGACCGCAGCATCGGCGCAATAGGCGTCGGCGCCCACCGCCGTCGCGAACTCCTGGTTGAGCGGCGCGCCGCCCACCATCACGACGTAGTCGTCGCGGATGCCCCTCTCCTTCATCGTGTCGATCACGACCTTCATGTAGGGCATGGTCGTGGTGAGCAGCGCCGACATGCCGAGGATGTCGGGCTCGTGCTCCTCCAGCGCCTCAAGGTAGTTCTCGACCGGGTTGTTGATGCCGAGGTCGATGACCTCGAAGCCGGCGCCTTCCATCATCATCGTGACCAGGTTCTTGCCGATGTCGTGGATGTCGCCCTTGACCGTGCCGATGACCATCTTGCCGGCGCGTGGTGCGCCGGTCTCAGCCAGTAGCGGGCGGAGGATCTTCATGCCGCCCTTCATGGCGTTGGCGGACTTGAGGACTTCCGGCACGAACAGGATGCCGTCGCGAAAGTCGATGCCGACGATGCGCATGCCCTCGACCAGCGCATCGGTCAGGATCGTGTAGGGAGCCCAGCCGCGCTCCAGCAGAATGTTGACGCCCTCCTCGATCTCCTCCTTGAGGCCGTCGTAGAGGTCGTCGTGCATCTGCTCGACGAGATCGGCGTCGCTCAGCTCGCTGAGAATGATTTCGTCGTCCGACATGGCCACTGTCCTGATTCGGGCGTTGACGGCGCCGGGCTGTTGCTTATCGGCACCGCACGCTTGCGTTACAGACCCGCGTTGCGGGCACGCGGCGCGGCACCTTAGCCCGGTTTCTCTTCAATCACATGGGGGCGGACAGTCTGTCCTACACGCGACACCGGCTTGCCGGCCCGCGACAAAGTCCTAATTCGCCTGACCGCGTCGCCCTGGCGCGGCGCCGGTTACAGTGACGCCGGCTCCGGCAATTCGGCGTCGACCGCGCGGAAGGGAGGCGAGCCGCTGGTCAGCCGCTTGGTGTCGCGCGGTGCGTGCCCGAAGTGCAGGCGGTACGACTTCGAGAAATGCGATGCCGAGACGAAGCCGGTGGCCAGCGCCACGTTGGTCACCGACATGCAGGTCTGCTGCAGCAGGGCGCGCGCGCGGTTGAGCCGCATGTCGAGGTAATAGCGGCTGGGCGTGCAGTTCAGGTACTTCAGGAACAGCCGCTCCAGCTGGCGGGTCGAGAGGCCGATTTCCCGCGCGAGCTCGGTCTGGCTGAGCGGCGCCTCGATGTTCTCGGACATTACGTTGATGGTGGCGAGCAGCTTGGGCTGGCTCACCGCGAGGCGAAGGCGCAACGCCATCCGCTGGTGGTCGTCCTCGCCCCTGATGCGCTCGCACACCAGCCCCTCCGAGACCGCTGCGGCCAACTCGTAGCCGTGATCGCGGTTGATGAAGCTCAGCATCATGTCGGAGGCCGCCATGCCGCCCGCGCAGGTGTAGCGGTTGCGGTCGATGACGAAGATGTCCTCGCTGACCTCGACGCTGGGAAAATCTTCGATGAAGCCCGGCAGGTTTTCCCAATGGATGGTGCAGCGATAGCCGTCGAGCAGCCCGAGGCGCGCGAGCACGTGGCTGCCTGTGCAGAGCGCGCCGATGTTGGTGCCGCGCCGCTCGATCTGGCGCAGCCAGACGGCGAGTCGCGCGTCCTTGAACAGGTGGGTATCGATACCGCCACAGACGAAGACAGTTGAAAGCCGTTCGGCGGCGTCTCCGATCGACAGGTCCGCGGCGACGCTGAGCCCTGCGGATGACGCCACGGCCTCGCCGTCCGCGGAGACGGTGTGCCATTCGTAGAGGGTCTGGCCGCTGACGTAGTTCGCGAGCCGAAGCGACTCGATCGCGCTGGACAGCGCGCCGAGCGAGAATTTCGGGACCATCAGGAAGCCGAACTGGTTCCCAGGGTCGGTGGTCCTCATGGCAACGACGCCGGTCAGGCGCCTCCCTGGCCGATCTGGTCATGCACGCACTGCGTACTATTCCAATTACGACATCGCCCGGCGGATGGAGCAACAAGTTTCTGATGCCGAGGCGGAAGCGGCCGGGTCGCCATCGCAGGCACCCTCGCCCATAATCCGCGCCGCCATGGCCCCGCCCTCGTACCGTCCCACTCACCCGGCCGCCAGCACGCGCGCGGACGGCTGCCCCGCATGATCGCATGACATCGTGACAGCGGGTCGATGTTAGAGAGCGCGGCCGCCTGGGGCGCGGGCTGCGCGCTCGCCTGGGGCCTCTCGGACGTCATCGCGCGTTTCGCTGGCCGCTCGGTGGGCGTCCTCGTCGCGACCTGCACGATGATGACGATCGGTGCCGCGCTGATTGCGGCCATCATGGCGGCGTCGGGCGTGCCCTTCGACTGGCGCCTCGACGGCATCCACTGGCTCTTCGGCATCGGCGCCGGCACCGTGATCGGCTCGCTTCTGTTCTATCACGCCATCACTCACGGTCCGGTGTCGCTCGCCTCGCCGGTGGTGGCCTGCTACCCGGCGATCGCGGTGCCCATTTCAGTCGCCCTCGGTGCCCGTCCCGACCCGCTCCATTGGGGCGCCATGGTCGCCACCATGGCGGGGGTCTGGCTAGTGGCGCGGGCGATGCCTGCCGAAGGCTCCGCACCGGAATACGCGCCCGCCGTGGTCAGACGGACCATCCTCTGCTCGCTGGGTGCGGCGGCGACCTTTGCCGCCTCGCTCACCGCCGCCGACCGGGCTATCGACATCTACGGCCCCTGGCAGACCGTGCTGGTGGTTCGCCTCATCGGCTTCGTGGCGCTCGCGACGATCGTGCTCGCCCGCCGCGAGCGTGTCCGCTTCCCGGCACGGGCCTGGCCGATTCTGTTGGCCTTCGGGGTCCTCGATACCATGGGCCACCTGCTGCTCTACACCGGCCTCGGCCTCCCCAACGGCGAATACGCGATCGTGGCGAGCGTGGGCTACACGGTGGTCACGGTAGTGCTGGCGCGCATCTTCCTGCGCGAGCCGGTCTCGCCGCTGCAATGGGGTGGCGTCGCGATGGTGGTGGGCGGCGTCGGGGTCCTCGCCGCGTTTGGGTAGAGCGCTATCCGGCGCCAGGTTTCACGTCAGAGGACCATCCGTCGTTCCCTGGCGGGCGCGCTCTCCCGTTCCAGGATGCCTCACCGGAATTCGATGCGTCCCGGATGGGTTAGGGTATGCGACGGGTCAGACTGGAGGACGCGGCGATGAACGAAGAGGATGCGCTACCTGTTATCCAGGACGAGATCGTGGCACCGGGCGCTCCGTGGTCGGCCCGCCTGCAGCGGGACCAGGTGTTGCGCATCGTCGACCTGGAGGGCGAACAGGGCGTCGATTTCCTGTGCTACGACGCGGGTGACCCGAGCGAACGCTACTATGCGCCGAACACGATCAAGAAGAGCGGCACTCTTCGCCTGACCACGGGCCACGCGCTCTACTCGGACCGGGGACGACCGCTCTTCACGATCGTCGCCGACACCTGCGGCCATCACGATACCATTGCCGGCTGCTGCAGCGCCCCCAGCAACGCCATGCTCTACGGCGTGGAAGACGCACCGGGATGCCGCGAGAACTTCCTGACCGCCCTGGCGGAACACGGCCTGGGGTGGACGGACATCGTGCCCAACGTGAACTTCTTCTGCGCTGTGCCGATCCATGAAGAGGGCCGTCTGGCAGAGCGGACCTTCGTCGACGGCCCGTCCAAGCCCGGCGATCACGTCGATCTGCGGGCCGAGCGCGACGTCCTCGCGATCGTCTCCAACTGCCCTCAAGTCAACAACCCGGCCGCAGGGGGCCGACCGTCCCCGATCCGTGTACAGATTCTTGGAGCCTAGTTGTTGCGTCGCGTAGGAAGCTGCAAAGCGGCGCGTTGACCGCATGCGGCGCTTCGGCGAGCGCCATGTGCCTGAGGCCGGGCAGGATCACGAGCCGGGCGCCGGGGATCGACCCAGCCATAGCCTGCGCCATGGCGGGCGTGTTGCCGGGGTCGTCCTCGCCGGTCATCACCAGGGTGGGACACGCGATCTGCTCCAGCCCCTGGACCAACTCGGCGTCGCCCTCGGCCAGCACCCGGTAGATCCGCGGGTAGACGGCGGGATCGTTGCCCGTGATCCACGCACGGACGAGCGCGATGGTCTCCGGCGCTTCGGCGCGGAAGGCCGGCGTGAACCAACGTTCGAGGGCGGGCTCCACGTTGGCGGACGGCCCCTGCGCCTCGGTCTGGCGGACGCGCAGGCGGACCGCCTCGCGTTCGGCGGGGCTGCGGTCGTGGGGCGAGTTCAGGATCGCGAGCGCCGAGAGCCGGTCCGCATGATCCAGCGCGACGCGGCGCGCGATCATGCCGCCAAGCGAGAAACCAACGAGAGCCGCGCGCTCGATGCCGCAGCGGTCCATGAGCCCGAGAAGCTGCCGGGAGAACATGGCGAGGCTGGGCGTGCCGTGCGGCGACGCACTCTCACCGTGCCCCAGTAGATCGTAGGTCAGCACGCTGAAATGTGGCGTGAGCGCCGGGAGCTGCCACTGCCACATCGCGCGGTTGAGCCCGAAACCGTGGATTAGAACGATCGGCGGACCGCTGCCGTGCCGCTCCCAGGCCGTCTCGCCCGCGTGACCTGCGCTCATCGGCCGCCGCCGTTCATCACTGGCCCGACAAGCGCCGTCATGTGAAGGCCGGCATCACCTCGTCGATGAAGAGCCGCATGGAGCGCTTCTGCTCCTTCATGCCGAGGCCGAGGCTCGCGTAGTAGGTGAACTGGTCGACGCCGAGCGCCTCGTAGGCCCTGAGCTTCTCGATCACCTCGTCGGGCGTGCCGAACATCAGGTTGTCGTGGAGCATGCGCGGGTCGTACTCGCCCCGGTTCTCCAGCTCCGAGAGGGGGATGGTGCGCGGGAAGCCGTTAGCGACGTCGCCCAAGTTCTTGAACAGGTTCTCGAACTGGCCGAACTGGCGAATCGCGGCCTTCACCGGCACCTCCCACTCCGCCGCAGTGTCGTACACCACAGTGTGACGCATGGTGGCGAAGATCGGCCGTCGCTTGCCGGGGTTGTCGGCGAGGGCTGACTCCATGCGCCCCCTGTAGGCCTCGACCTCCGACATCGGGCGGGTGAGCGGCCAGGAGAGAATATTGCATTCGTGTTTCACGGCGAAGTCGTAGGTGTCCGGCGAGCGCGCCGCGATCCAGATCGGCGGATGCGGCTTTTGCAGCGGCTTCGGCACCGAGGTCGCGGCCGGGAATGACCAGAACTCGCCCTCGTGCGCGTGATCGCCCTGCCAGAGCGCTTTCACCACGGGCAGCATCTCGAACATGTATTGGAACGCGTCGTTGCGCTGCAGCCCAGGATGCATGCGGTCGAACTCGCGCTGGTAAGCGCCGGAGCCGATGCCGAACTCGAGCCGCCCGCCACTGTAGAGGTCCAGCAGCGCGGCCTCGCCCGCCGCCTTGATCGGGTGCCAGTAGGCCGCCACCACCACCGCCGAGCCGAGCCGGATGCGGCTCGTATGGGCGGCCCACCAGGTGAGGATCTGGAAGGGGTTGGGCGCGATGGTCATCTCCAACGCGTGGTGCTCTGCGGCCCAGGCGATGGCGAAGCCGCCGTCGTCGGCCATCTGCACCATCTCCAGCGTGTGGCGCTCGACATCGGTCATGTCGAGGTCGGGCGCGAGCCGCTCCATGTTGATGGCGAGCTGGAACTTCATTCTGCAGGGCCTCCCGAATGGGTTGCGACATGTGCCGCTCCGGGATGGATAGCGGACCCGCGCGAATTATTCATCAAGCTTCTGGTATACCCGCGGAGTCGGGGTGCGACTGAGGCGGACGAATCGACACCCCGTCGGCCGCATACGACGATAATAATAATGAGTTGCATTTGCTGAGTCGGCGGCTACACTGCCCGAAATGAGAGTTATTCGCAGATCGAGACGACGCACCGCGGACCGGCGAGGACAGGGATGAAGGGCGCGACGCAACGGGAGGCGCAGGCACCGGCGCCGCGACGCCGCAACGGGCCGGGGATGACGATTCCCCGCCTCACCTTCGCCGAGCAGTTGGTACTGTGGTCGGCGCGCCGGCTGGCCAACGCCGGCCATGACGCTGCGGGGACGGAGACCGAGGCCTCGGCATACCGGCAGGACATCCTGACGCGCGTCAGCGGCGAGCTCAGCGTTGCGCTCTGCCCGACCGGGGGGCCTGCGGCCGGAACAGAAGCGGCGGAGGCGCTGGAGCGCGCCCTCAACATCTTCGGCCGGGCGGGCGGGCGCAGCCTGCGCCTCAACCCCATGTGCTGCCGCTTCGTCAGCAACGACGAGCGGCTCTTCCTGTCGTTTCTCGCGAGCTGCCAGGAGGGCGACCACCGGCACGCCGCCGCCCTCCTCTCCTGGTTTCTGCCGCCGGCAGGCGTGCGGATCGCCGCGGCCGACGGCGCCGCGTTCGCGAGGGTGCTGCGCGAGGCCGGATTCCAGCTCCCGCAGCGGCTCATGCTCGCCGAGCACGCGGGTTGCCCTGCGGGAGAAACGCCGGGAGCGGCCGCGCCGCGCACGCTGCATTAGCTCGCGCCGGGGTCCTGCGCGCGGGTCATCTCAGGCCAGAGACAAGGGAGTCGACACCATGAAGCGAACGATTACTGCGGGAACCGCCCTCTTCGCCCTCGCCGTGCTGCCCGTGGCAGCGCACGGGCAAGATGACATCTATGCGGGTTTTCCGGTCACCCTGAAGGGCTATGAGGGCTCGGCGACGACGTCGGTCTCCTACGGCGGCCAGATTGCCCGCCAGGTCCTGCACGATTCCCTGAAGAAGCTCGCCGGCAAGGGCACCGGCGCGCCGGACGACGCGCTGAAAGCCACGATGCTCTCCTACTTCGAGGGCAAGGACGAGGGCCGCGCGATCATCGCGCCGGCCAGCAAGGGGCCGTTCGTGGTGAAGCAGAGCGGCGTCGACGAGCTCAGCAAGGGCACCAACCTCGCCGGCAAGACCTACAAGGGCGCGGTGCCGGGCATGCCCAACAACATGACCGGGCCGGAGCTCCTCACGTTCTGGATCGACAAGGCGTCGGCGGCGGAGAAGGGCTTCGATGCGGCGAACGGCTACGACTATCCACAGCTCATCTCCAAGTTCCTCCTGGGTGCGGTGTTCTACAACCAGGCGGTCGACAACTACCTGGACGAGAAGCTGCGGGCGGACACCAAGCCCAACGACAAGCCCTACAAGGAAGGCGCCGCCTACACCGGCAAGGAGCATTCCTGGGATGAGGCGTTCGGCTACTTCGGCACGCCTGCGCACACGCTGTCGCTGACCCCGCAGGCGGTCTACGAGATCGCCAAGCAGGGCAGCAAGTCCGAGAAACCGGAGGACGCGCTGGCCTATGCGGATCATGACCTGGACGGCGCGGTCGACCTCAAGAGCGAGATGACCTTCGGGCTGGCCTACTACGCCGCCGCCTTCGACAAGTCCGGCACCGACTACCTCCACACCATCACCCGCGCCTTCCTCGACGGGCGCAAGGTGATCACAGAGGCGAACGGTGCGGCGCTCACCGACGACCAGCGCAGCGCGCTCCAGGACTACGCCGAGACGATCCGCACCAACTGGGAACAGGTTCTTGCGGAGGCCGTGTTCAAGTACGCGGGCTCGGTCTACAAGGACCTCGGCAAGCTCGAGACCATCCTCGACTCCGGCGGCGACCCCGCCAAGGTCTTCCGCGCCTACGCCAAACACTGGGGCGAGCTGAAGGGCTTCGCGCTGGCGCTGCAGACCGGCCGCGACAACCTGGGCGAGACGGCGGTGAGGCTCAACCGGATCATCGGCTTCGGCCCGGTGCTGCTCAACCTGAGCCAGGTCACCGACATCGACAGCCAGGGCAACTACGTGAAGGACGAGTCCAAGCCGCTCGCGACCTACCAGTACGACATGCTGAAGCTCCAGAACCTCATGGTCTCGGCTTTTGGCGTCGAGGCTCGCCAGAACGATCAGCTCTCCGACATGGAGTCGCTGCTGGAGAAGCTCGGCGACGGCGCGAGCGCCGAGAACGACTGAGGCGTTATTCTCTGCCGCGACGTCCGCTACGGTGGTGGGCGTCGCGGTGACTTAGGAGGCGAACGCGGGCGCGGTGGAGTCGGTCGTCCTCGACTATCTCGGCGGGCTGGTCGACGGCTTCGTCGATCCCAAGAAGCGCGTCTTCGCCGGCTACCTGGCGGCGGCGCTGGCCATCGCCTGCGTCGTGACCTTGGGCGCGGCGGGGTGGAACCTCCGCGCGGGCACTGCGGCCGGCCGCCGCGTGATCTTCTCCCGCGCAATCTGGTGGTCGGCCTCCGCCCGCGCGGACTACAAGATGTTTGCGATCAACCAGGCGCTGATGATGGCGATCGCGCCCCGCCTGGTGGGCCGCATGGCGATCGCCACAGCGCTCTTCTCGGGCCTGCACACCCTGGTCGGCGGCCGGCCCGACGCCGCCCTCGCACTCCCCGGCTGGCTGGTCGTCGCGAGCTTCACGCTCTGCCACTTCCTCTGCGATGACGTGTCGAAGTACCTGGTGCACCGCGCCCTGCACCGCTGGCCGGTGCTCTGGGCCTTCCACAAGGTCCACCACTCGGCGACGACGCTGACGCCGCTCACAGTCTACCGGACCCATCCGCTGGAGGCGGTGCTCTTCAGCCTGCGCGGCACCGCGGTGCAGGCGGTGGTGGTGGCCGTGTTCATCTTCTTCTTCGGCAGCGCGGTGGACCTCTTCACGGTACTCGGCGCGAGCGTCTTCCTGTTCGCGTTCAACGCCGCAGGCTCCAACCTGCGCCATTCGCACGTGCGCATAAGCTACGGGCGGCGGCTGGAGCGGGTGCTGATGTCACCGGCCCAGCATCAGATCCACCACTCCGTCGAAGTACGGCACCACGACAAGAACTTCGGCACCGTGCTCTCGCTCTGGGACTGGCTCGGCGGCACCCTCTATCTCGCGGAAAAGGGCGAGACGCTCCGCTACGGCCTGTCCCTCGACCCGGCCAGGGAGATGAACGGCCTCGCCGGGCTCTACCCAAGTTGGCACTTTTGTCCTACCCATGTCCTTTATCGTGTTGATGTAACGCGATATTTCTCTCGGCCGGTTCCAACATGGCACTACATTTTGTTGGATTCTGTCAGTTCGGCAGGCGGGTCCTCGTGCGGTGGATGGCGGGTTCCACGCCCGCCGCCGAGGAGATTGCGGCAACCTCAGCGGCCGGGCGCGTGTCCTGTCGATTGACGATCAAGGTGCCGTCGGTCTGGCGCAGGCGCGTGGTGATCCGCACCCAGGTCCGCATGCTCTCGCGGATCGATGCCCAGCACTTGTGGATGTCCCGCGCGGCCAGCCGGGAACGGATCAGATGCACGGCGTGGTAGGCCAGCACGGCGATCAGCAGGTGGGCCGCGATGCGCCGGTCGAGCTGGTGCCAGATCGGGCGAAGGCCGAGTTCGGATTTCAGGCTTCGGAATGTCGCCTCGATATCCGTGATCCGCCAGTACGTCCGCAGGACCGTCTCGATATCCCAGTCGACGTGGCTGGTGCGCAGCACATAGGCGCCCGCGCCCTCATCGGCCTCGTCGTATCGCGGCCTGCGCTTGAAGCGCACGGCGGTGGCATTGGGGCCGGTGTCCGCCTTCTCGACCGTGATCTCGTAGTGCCTGGCGACGGCGGAGAAGCGCTGCTTGAGGCGGCCTATGCTCTCCAGCACCTTGTCGTAGCGCTTGAGGCGGCCCTTGACCGCAAGGCCGCCGTGGAGCCTTTGCAGCGCCGCCTCGAAGCGGTTCCGCCTCAGGCCGATGATCGCGTTCTCGGCCTTCTTCTTGCCCTCGCTGACGACGTAGAGCCGCGCCTCGCCGTCCTCGCTGGCAAGCCGCCAGGCCCGCACCTCGTGGCGCGCGCTGGTGATCAGCAGGGCCTCGGGTCCGCCCTCGGGCGGCGCAGGCCTGGCACCGCGGCTGACCGCGATCCAGTCGTAGCCCTGCTCGCCCAGCCAGACGATGTTCTCCTCGGTGGCGATGCCCGCGTCCATGACCACCGTGGGCTTCGCCGCCGTGCCGCCGCATACCGCCTCGAGCCGGGCCAGCGCCTCGTGCAGCGTGCCCGGCTCGCTCACGTTGCCGGGCAGGATCTCGCAACTGCGCGGGAAGCCCGCACCGTCGAGCGCCAGCGCCAGCGTGATGAGGGGACAGTCGTCGCGCTTCTGCTTGGAGCGCCCGAACCTGGGAAGCTCGCCGTCGGTGTGGCCGTGGTAGTGGACGTTGGTGAGATCGTAGAAGGCGATCGTCTCGGGCAGGTCGAGCAGCGCGCGCTCACGGTTGAACAGTTCCCTCTGGATGGCGGCCCGGTGGCGCCAGAGCAGGTCGCCGATGCGGTAGAGCGTCTTGCGCCGCAGCGCCTTGCGGTCGCCCTCCAGGCCCAGGAGCTCGGCGGCCGCGCTGTCGTGGCGGAGCCAGCGGCTGGTATCACGCTCGCTGGCGGGATGGACCATCCTGGCGACGATCAGCGCGCTGGCGATGCGTCCGTCGCGGCCCTTGATGTCGAGGCCGTGGAGGATTTCGGCGAAGCCAAGGTCGTCGAGGGCCTTGAGGCACAGGCGCTCGCAGCCGACGGTGCGCGGGTTCTCATGCTCCAGGGTATCGAGGTCGACGGTGGCGATCTCGGGCTTGCGCGCCTCTTCCTGCATCGCCTCGGCACGGAACCCCCTGGCCCTGAGCTTGGCGACGATGTCCTCGGCTGCGGCCTGCACGTCCGGGACGGCTTGGAGCAGCGGCGGGCGGCCGTGCAGCAGCGCCTCGGCGAGTTCGGCCACTTCGCGCCATTTCTCCTTCGGCACCGGATAGTCGGTGCCGAGGTTGAGGAGCGTGCGCTGCCTGACCTTGTCGCCGATGCGCTGGGAGAGCACGAGGCGATGGCTTCGGACGGGCTTGCCGTCGGTGGTGTGGGTCTTGGTTGCCCTGATGAACATGTCGCCCGTCGCGAGATTGTTGCGAGGGGCCAAGATTTGTCGGCTTGGGGTCTGGGGTCAAGGGAAAATCGTCAATACCTAACAACTCCTGGCACTACAACGCGCTTCCAGCGCCTCAATTACACATATAGTGGCATCATCTCGGAGCTACCCCAATATGTGGTACTTCGGTCCGCAAAATATGGGCAGACCGGCATTGAGCAACCGGAAAAAGTGCCAACTTGGGTCTATGTCAGGCCGGTGCTGGACGCCGGCCAGGTTCTTCGTGACGCGGCGGCCGGCGCGCTTGCGAATCGCCTGGGTTCCAAACAACAATCATGTCGAATTCGGCAGAGTACGAGCACAATCCATGCAGCGCGATTCGCGCGGCAGACCATCGGGGGACGGTAGCGAGGGGCCGGCAGACGCGGGACGGCGGCTCTTCGCCGAATACGAAACCCGCCCGGCGTTCTACGACGAGATGTTCGAGGCCACCGGCGTGCCGCGCGCGCATTGCCGGGAGCTCTGCGAGGCGCTCGACGGGATGCGCCCGGCCGAAATCGCCGCCATGCAGGAGTACGCCGAGCGCTCCTTCCTGCATCAGGGGATCACCTTCGCGGTCTACGGCGAGGACGGCGCGCAGGAGCGGATCATCCCCATCGACTTTCTGCCGCGGCTCGTCGATGCCGCCGACTGGGACCTGGTGGAGCGGGGCCTGCGGCAGCGGCTGGAGGCGCTGAACCGCTTCCTCGCCGATGTCTACGGGCCGGGGCGGATCCTCGAGGACGGGGTGGTGCCGGTGGACCTGGTGCGGGGCTGCCCGCAGTACCGGGTCGAGATGCGGGGCCTCGAGGTGCCCCACGGCGTCTACGTCGCGCTCTGCGGCACCGACATCGTGCGCACCAACGACGGCTTCGTGGTGCTGGAGGACAACCTGCGCGTGCCCTCCGGCGTCTCCTACATGCTGGCCAACCGGCGCGCGCTGAAGACCAGCCTGCGCAACCTGTTCCGGCGCCACCATGTGCGCGGCATCGAGCACTACGGCCAGCTGCTGCGGCAGACGCTCACCGAGCTTGCGCCACCCGGCGTCTCCGATCCCTGCATCGTCCTGCTGACGCCCGGCGTCTACAACTCCGCCTTCTACGAGCACATGTTCCTGGCGCAGGAGATGGGTGTGGAGCTGGTGCAGGGCAGCGACCTGCTGGTCCACAACGGCTTCGTCTACATGCGGACCACCGCCGGGCTGAAGAAGGTGGACGTGATCTACCGCCGCATCGACGACGACTTCATCGACCCGCTGGCGTTCCGCCCGGATTCGCAGCTGGGCACGCCGGGGCTCTTCTATGCCTATCGGCTCGGCAACGTGACCATCGCGAATGCGCCGGGCACGGGTGTCGCCGACGACAAGAGCGTCTACGTCTACGTGCCGGAGATGATCCGCTATTACCTGGGCGAGGAGCCGCTGCTCGCCAACGTGGACACCCGCATCTGCCGGGAGCCGGAGGGGCTGGAGTACACGCTCGACAACCTGGACAAGCTGGTGGTCAAGATGGTCGGCGAATCAGGCGGATACGGCATGCTGGTCGGCCCCCACGCCACGCCCGACCAGCGCGCGGCCTACGCCGAAGAGCTGCGGAAAAACCCGGCCAACTACATCTCCCAGCCGGTGCTCGACCTCTCGGTCTCGCCCTGCCTGACGGAGACGGGCGCCGCTCCGCGCCACGTCGACCTCCGCCCCTTCGTGCTGCGCGGGAACGAGACCCGCCTCGTCCCCGGCGCCTTCTGCCGCGTCGCCCTGGTCGAGGGCTCGCTCGTCGTGAATTCGAGCCAGGGCGGCGGCGGCAAGGACCTCTGGGTGCTCTCCGAGTAGGCCGATGCTCTCACGCACCGCCGAAGGCCTCTACTGGATGGCCCGCTATCTGGAGCGGGCGCAGAACGGCTGCCGCCTGCTGGCGGAGCAGTTCATCATCATCGAGGACCGGCCGGTCGAGCAGATCGACCAGAGTTGGCGGCGCCTCTACATCGCCGCCGGCCGCACCCCGCTGGGCGGCCACCTGGAGCCGCCGCCCGACGACGAAGACTTCATGCTGGCCGACGCCTACACGCTGGCCGACGACCTGACCTTCGAGCCGACCAACCCCGATGCGATCCGCAACTGCTTCGCGGCGGCGCGCGAGAGCGCCCGGCAGGTGCGCAACATCATTCCCGACAAGATGTGGTCAGCCCTCAACCTCGCCTACTTCGACCTGCGCGATGTCGAGATCGAGAACATTTGGAACGACCAGCCCGGCTCGTTCTACGAGCGCACCGAGGGCGCCATCCGCACCATCTCGGGCGTCGCGGAGGGCACGATCTACCGGGACGACGGCTGGCACTTCCTCCAGCTCGGGCGCTTCGTCGAGCGGGTACAGTCTACCGCCGCGCTGATGGACGCGCACATCGCGCTGTTCCCCACCGACGCGCCCGACTGCGAAGCGGACTGGCTCTCCCTGCTCTGGATCAGCGAGGCACACTTCGCCTACCGCCGCCTCTACTCCCTGGAACGCAGCCCGAGCCGCATGGTCGACTTCCTGGTCACCGACCCCTCGCTGTCGCACTCGATCCGCCATGCGCTCGGGCGCATCGTCGACGCGCTCGACGCCGTGGCTGTGGGCCCGGCGCTCAAGATCGAAGCGGAGCGCCGCGCGGGCCGCATGGTCGCCAGCATCGACCATGACTGGCCCGACCGCGACCGCGGGGGACGACGACGCCACGCGCGCGGCGCTGCGGGAGATCGGCGAGTCATGCCGGCTGCTGCACCAGGACATCGCGGCCGCCTACTTCGACTACGAGGTCAAGGACGCATCGTGAGCAGAGACACGCCGCGGCGATTCCTGGTCGAGCACCTCTCGGACTTTCGCTACGAGGCGCCGGCGCAGGGCAGTCTGATGGTGCTGCGCCTGCAACCGCGGGCGGACGGCGGGCAGCGGGTCGCCTCCTTCGCCCTCGACATCGACCCCGTCGCCGCGCCGCTCGCGTTCGAGGACTCCTTCGGCAACGCCTGCCACCTGTTCAACATCCATCGGACGCACGAGCACACCGCCGTGCATTCGCGGGCGGAGGTGGAGACCGCGCCGGCGCCCGACCTGCCGGAGCGCATGGAGGGGAACGCCTGGGACGCGCTGGCAGAGGCCGCGGCCCCGCTCGGGCATTGGGAGTTCCTGGCGCCGAGCCGCTTCGCGCGTGCGAGCCCGGCGCTCGCAGCCTTCACCGAGAACAAGGGGTTGCGCAAGGGCGGCGATCCCCTCTCCTCCCTCCTGGAGCTGGGCCGCGCGCTGCACGGGGCGTTCCGCTACGAGCCGGGCAGCACGGCGGTGGATTCGCCGATCGAGCACATCCTGGAGACCGGCAGCGGGGTCTGCCAGGACTACACCCACGTGATGATCGCCATCGCGCGCGCTTGGGGGATTCCGAGCCGCTACGTCTCGGGCTACCTGCATCGGGAAGGCGCGCCGGGCGAGCAGACGCCCGAAGGCGCGAGCCACGCCTGGGCGGAATTCCTGCTGCCCGATCTGGGCTGGCTCGGCATCGACCCCACCAACGACACCATCGCCGATCATCGCCATGTTTGCATCGCCGTGGGCCGCGACTATGCCGACGCGGCGCCGACGCGGGGCGCGGTGTTCGGCGGCGGGGAGTCCAGCCTGGAGGTGCGGGTGACGGTCACCGAGAGTGGCGAGCCCGAACCCGCCATCGCGCCCAGGGCGGAGCGGCCGTTCATCAGCGACGCCACGCCCACCCCGGCAGTCCCGCAAGCGGGCGCCGACCAGTGACGGCCTTCCGGCTCCGGAGCCGGGCTAACTCAGATAGCGGTCGAGCACGTGGCCAGGGGGCGGCACGTCGCGGTAGCCGTCCTCGTCGTAGACGCGGGTGCCGTTGACCCAGACCCTGTGCACCCCGCTCGCGTCGCGCACCAGCCGGCTCTCGCCGCCGGGCAGATCGTCGACCCGCCGGATCGCACCGCGCCCGACCGTTGCCGGATCGAACAGCATGAGATCCGCGAACTTGCCGGGCGCGATCTCGCCGCGATCCGCGATGCCGTAGAGCCGCGCCGGCATGCTGGTGACCCGGCGGATGCCGTCCGCCAGATCGAACACGCCCTTGTCGCGCACCCAGTGACCGAGCAGGTGCAGGCCGTAGCCGGCATCGCAGAGATAGCAAAGGTGGGCGCCGGCGTCCGACAGGCTGATGAGGCCGGCGTCGTGAAGCAGCAGCTCTTCCACCGCCGCCTCGTCGGCGTTGAGCAGGGCGGCGTTGAAGGTGGTGCCCAGCTTCTCGTCCACGACGATGTCGAACATGACGTCGACCGGATCGCGGCCCTCGCGCCCGGCGATGGCCTCGATGGTCTCGCCTTCCAGCGTCCGATGCGCCGGCGTCGCCGCCATCGCCAGCTCGACCCGCCGCCAATCGCCGTAGAAGATCTTGCCCTGCTTCGGCTTTTCCAGGTCCTCCCGGAACCTGTTGCGGAAGTCCTGACTTCCGACGATCGCCAGGAAATCCTCGTCCGATGCCGTGTGCAGCGGCTCCCAGGCATCGAGACTTTGCAGCGGGAAGGCGGTCCGCATGGAGAAATCCATGCAGAGTGGCTGACACGAGACCTGGGCCCACACCCCGTTGCCGCGACTCTGCGCGGCGGCGGCGCCCTCCAGCATCCCGATGGCGCGGTCGGGGAAGGTATCGTTGTGGAGGGCGGCCGTCATGAAGATCGGCCGGCCGGTTTGGGCGGCCATGCTCTCCAGACGCTCCACCGTCATGCTCGGGCCGACGGTGAGTTGGAAGGTTCCCCGGCCGAGTTCGCCGAGCACGCCCACCAGCGCGCGCAACTCGTCGTCTTCCGCCAGCCGGGAGGGCATCGGCACCCCGCCATCGCCGTTGTGATTGATCGAGGTCGAGGTGGCGAAGCCGATGGCGCCGGCCTCCATCGCCTCCTTCACAATGCCGCGCATGGTGGCGATCTCGTCCTCGGTCGCTGCGCGCTCCGAAGCCTCGGCGCCGAGCACCGTGGTGCGCACCGCCGAGTGGCCGACGAAGACGCCGGCGTTGGGATAGCAGCCCTTGCGCCGCAGCTGCGCCAGATACTCCGGGAAGCTCTCGAAGCCCCAGTCGATCCCGGCTTCTAGCGCAGCGATGGACATACCCTCGACCTCGGCCAGGTTGCGCGCCATCTGCTCGCGCCGGTCCGGCGGGCAGGGCGCGATGCTGAAGCCGCAGTTGCCCATGACCACCGTGGTGACGCCGAGCGAGGGCGAGGGCGTCACCTGGCTCTCCCAGGTGACCTGGGCGTCGTAATGGGTGTGCACGTCGACGATGCCCGGTGCGAGCACGAGGCCGTCGGCGTCGACCGTCTCCCGCGCGCTCTCGGTCACGTCGCCGACTTCGACGATGTGCTCGCCGCTGACGGCGACATCGGCCTGGATCAGTGGGTTGCCGACGCCATCCGCCACCATCGCGCCGCGAATTACGAGATCATGCATGGCTCAACTCGATCCTTCTCACGGTATAGCGGCCCGGCGTCTGCAGGCGCGCCGCCGCGCCGGCGTCAGGGGGTCTTCGGAACCGTCACGCCGATCATGCAGTCGCGGGTCACGAGCGCGGCGAGGCGCTCGGGCTCCCAGCCCTCGGTGCCGGCGGGCCGCCGGGGCACGACAATGTAGCGCATATCGGCGGTGGAATCGTGCACCCGCACGGTCACGTCGTCGGGCACCTCGGTGCCGAACTCGCGCAGCACGGCGCGGGGCTCGCGCACCACGCGGGAGCGGTACGCTCTCGCCTTGTACCAATCCGGCGGGAGGCCCAGGAGGTTGCGCGGATAGCACGAGCAGAGCGTGCAGACGATGACGTTGTGCACGCTCGCGGTGTTCTCGACGGCGATGAGGCGCAGCGGCCCGAGCTCGATGCCCATGCTGGCACAAGCCTTAGAGCCATCCGCCAACAGCGCGTTCTTGAAGGCTGGGTCGGTCCAGGCGCGGGCCACGACTTGCGCTCCCTTCGCGGGGCTGCGGGCGTCCATCGCCTCGATCGCCGCGCGCACGTCGTCGGCGCCGAAGACCCCCTTCTCGATCAGGAGCTCGCGGACGGCGATCTCCATGGTCTCGTAGTAGCTGAGCGGGCCGTCCTCGTCGGGCGGCGGACGATGATCGTGGGCGTGGTCGTGGACATGGCTTGCCATCGCTCACTCCGTCGCGGGTTCGAGCCAATGCTCGTAGAGCTCGATGTCGATGGTATCGCCGGCCGCGCCGTTGTAGTCCGGCCAGAGCGCGGTCTGGGCGAAACGCACGCGGTAGAGGGTCTGCTTGGGGCGGTCCCTGCGCCCGAACGCCAGCTCCTCGGGATTGCCGAAGTCGCCGCAGATGCGCTCCACGTCGCCGACCGCGCCCCGCGCATAGAAGGGCGTGCGGATATGGCCGAGCGGGAAGGCGCGGCGCACGGCCACGCGGTCGCCCACGGCGAAGCGAGCCGCCATCAGCGGGCGCCCTCTCCGCGTTTCTCGACCTCGGCCATGCGGCGGCCGAGCTCGTCGGAGGAGATGACCCCCTCGGCGAGCAGCGTGTTGGTGATGGAGGCCATCCAGCGCTCGTAGTAGCTCATCGCCTCGTAGGCCTCGGTGCCGAGCTGCTCGATACCGCGCCGGAGCTGGTCCACGGTAATCACGCGCCGCTCGGGGCTCCCGAGCAGCACCATGAGCGCGTCGACCCGCTTCTCCCAGAGCGCATGCGCGTGCTCCGCCCGGTCAATGGAACCGGCGGGCAGACCGCCCATGTCGTGCACCCCGCGCCCCGGATCGCCGCTCACGCCGGCTTCTCCCCTCGCCTTGTCAGGCGGCCACGATAGGTGCGTGCCAGGCCTGGGGCAAGGCGGTGCGGGATGGGGCCGGAACCGGGGATGCCCCGGCGCGTTGTCGCCGATCGTCTCGGCTGATAGCGTTCTCCTGTCACTAACACCGTCCGGAGATTTGGCCGATGACGTTCGATTTGCTGATCCGCAACGGAACCCTGGTGGACGGCTCGGGCATGCCCCGTTACCGGGCGGACGTCGGCGTCAGGCAGGGCCGAATCGCGGAAATCGGCCGAATTTCCAGCCCCGCCGACGAGACGATCGACGCGGAGGGCATGATCGTCGCACCCGGCTTCATCGACGGCCACACCCACATGGACGCACAGGTGGCGTGGGACCCGGCAGGCACCTGCTCCTGCTGGCACGGCGTGACCAGCGTGGTCATGGGCAATTGCGGGTTCGCGCTGGCGCCCTGCAAACCGGGGGCACGAGAGTGGTTCGCCGAGTGCTTGGAGGCGGTCGAGGACATCCCCAAGGAAGCCATGGTGAGCGGGATCGACTGGCGCTGGGAGACCTTCCCGGAGTATCTCGCGGCGGTTGAATCGTTCCCGAAGGCCATCAACTACGCCGCCTACATCGGGCACTCGGCTCTCAGGATGTACGCGATGGGCGATCGCGCGCTGGACGAGGAGGCCGGCGAGGATGACCTCAGGCTGATGGCGAACCTGGTGCAGGAGGCGCTCCGCGCCGGCGCCATGGGGTTGTCGTCGTCCAGGGCCACCACCCACATCCGCCCGGACGGCGGCCCGGTGGCAAGCCGCATCGGAAACTGGGCGGAGATCGCGCACCTGGTGCAGGCGATGGCCGAGCTGAACGCCGGCATCTTCCAGGTCGGGCCCGATGTCTCCGGCGGCGAGGCGCAGCGCGCATGCCTGGACGAGCTGACCAAGATTGCGGTCTCAAGCCGCCGGCCGCTGATGCTGGGAGTCCTTTCTACGCGCCAGGGCGATCAACCCAACCCTCTCGAGTTCCAGTTCGACTGGATGGACGAGGTTGCAGCGCAAGGGGGGCGGGTCTTGGGACAGGCCACCACGAAATCGATCAACGCCGTGTTCTCGCTGAAGTCCTACCTTCCGTTCGATGCCCTGCCGGTCTGGAGCGATATCCGCGGCCTCTCGGTAGAGGAGCAGCAGGTCCGCTTCCGCGACCCGGATACCCGCGCCGGCCTCGTCGCGGCCGAAGCGGGGATGCAACCCCGGAGTACCGAATTCCAAGGTGGCGGCGCCGCCACGACAAATCCGATGAAGCCGGACTACGCCAACCTGTTTCCGATGTTCGACGTGAACTGGGATGACCCCAGCATCGAGGAGCTGGCGCAATCCTCCGGGCGGCACCCTGTCGAGGTCATGCTCGACCTGATGACGGAAAACGAGGACCTGGTGTTCGTCCAGCCGCTGGTGAACGAAACGCCGGACGAGGTTCGCCGGATGCTGAAGAGCCCCCACTCTCTCGCCACTTTTTCCGACTCCGGCGCGCACGTCTGCCAGGAGATGGGCTCATCGCTCCAGACCCACCTGCTGAGCTACTGGGTGCGGACCAAGCAGGCGTTCACCCTGGAAGAAGCGGTGCGGATGCTGACGTTCGACAATGCCTCCGCCTGGGGCATGCACGACCGGGGCCTGCTGCGCCCCGGCTTCACGGCCGATATCGTGGTCTTCGACGAGGCGACGGTGAGGCCGCGCCTGCCCACGGTTCAACGGGACCTGCCCGGTGGCGCCCGCAGGCTCGTGCAGAAGGCCGATGGCTTCGCCGCCACGGTGGTGAGCGGCGCCGTCACGCTGAGAGACGGGGACCCGACGGGAGCGCACCCCGGCCAGCTCATCCGCGGCGGGGCCGCCCATTAGGGCGTTTCCGTTTTACACGGAAACGCCCTAACTATTTGTCGCTCACGGCAGCCGGCCTACGGCCGGCGCCTGCGCGGGCGCGCCGCATTGGCGGCGGGCCGCAGTCGCGGCCTGTCGCGCGTCCGCCAAAGACGAACGCGCTTTAGCCCGCGGTTCTCACCAGGGTCGCGGTTTATCTGCCCTTAAAGTCGGCCAGACGCTTCTCGCGGAAGGCGTCGGTGCCCTCCTTGAGGTCTTGAGTCTGGCCGAGGTCGTGGAACGAGCGCGATTCGAGGCGGAGTGCGTCCGCGAGCGGCATGTCGTAGGCGCGCATCATCACGTCTTTGGCGAAGCGCTGGGCGAGCGGCGCGCGGCTCGCCAGGAGCTGAGCGAACTCCATGGTCTCCGCCACGAGATCGGCGCCCGGCACGATGCGGTTGACGAGGCCGATGCGGAGCGCGTGTTCGGCGTCGACGCGCCTCCCTGAGAGGATGATCTCCATGGCGTTGCCGAGGCCCACGATCTGCGGCAGCCGCACGCAGCCGCCGTCGCAGGGATGGAAGCCCCAGTTCACGTCCTGGTGGGCGAACTCGGCGTTGGGCGAGCAGAAGCGGATATCGCAGGCCTCGGCAAGCTCCAGCCCGCCTGAGATCGCGTAGCCGTTGACCGCCGCGATGATCGGCTTGTCGATCTCGAGCCCGCGCGTGATGCCGCCGAAGCCGGGGCCGTCGGTAAATCGGGTACGAAACTCGGGCGCCGGGCGGCATGCATAATTCATCGTGTAGGTCTTGAGGTCGGCACCGGCGCAGAAGGCCTTGTCGCCCGTGCCGGTGATGACCGCGACCCGCGCCTCGTCGTCCGCGGCGAACGCGCGCCAGCGCTCGATCAGCCGGTCGTTGGCCGCGAAGTCGAGGGAATTCATCGTCGCGGCGCGGTCGATGGTGATCAGGCGCACGTGGCCGTGCGCCTCGTAGAGGATGTCGTTGGTCATGGGTTGATTCTTCGGTTCTTGTGCCGCTACCAGGCGGCCCAGCCATTGTCCACCAGAAGGTCCGCGCCATGGACCGAGTCCGAATCGGCAGACGCGAGAAAGACGGCGGCGCCGGTGAGCTGCTCCGGGTCCATGTGGCCGATGCCGGCAGGCGTGAGCTCCGCTTGCCGCGCGTCATAGTCCGGGTCCGCGCGGAGCGCGGCGTTCATGTCGGTGACGATGTTGCCCGGCGAGAGCGCGTTCACGTTGATGCCGTCGGCCGCAAGCTCCAGGCAGAGTGCCTTGGTCATGTTGGTGAGGCCGCCCTTCGACGCGCAATAGGCGGCGGACTGCGGGAAGCCGCCGCAGCCGGCGATGGAGGAGATGTTGATGATCTTGCCGGCACCCTTGGCTTTCATGGTGGGCACGACCGCCTTGGTCATGAAGAACGCGCCCTTGAGGTTGAGCGCCTGCTGGGCGTCCCAGTTCTCCTCCGTGACCTCTTCGATCGGCATCGGCGTGAAGATGCCAGCGTTGTTGACCAGGATGTCCACCGTGCCGAAGGCGTCGATCACCTCCCCCGCCAGCCGCTCGCAGTCGGCGACCACGCCGACATCAGCCATGAACGCCTGGGCCTTGCCACCGGCGGCCTCGATCTCGGCGACCACCGCCTCGGCGCGCTCGCGCCTGGTGTTTCCGACCACGGCGACGGCGGCACCTTCTCGCCCGTAGCGGCGCGCGATACAGGCGCCGATCCCGCGCGATGAGCCGGTGACGATCGCCGCCTTGCCTTCAAGTTTCATGGTAACCCCTCCCCCGCATTCGGCGCCGATCTTAACCTGCCTTTCCCATCAAGGTCATGGTTTGCGCAGCGCTCTCCGGGGACCTTTACAGGGTCTACGATTGGTACAAGCGCGACGAATGGAACAAGTTCATCTGGCAAGTCTCCGACTGGGATGTGAACATGTATCTGGACTGCTTGCCCTAGCGGGGTGCAGGAGAAGCGCGGATGGCATTCGAGCTCACGCCCGCACAAATTGACCGGTTCAACGAAGACGGCTTTCTGGTCGTCGACAAGCTGATCGATGACGAGACGGTCGAGGCGGTGAGCGAGCGCTACGAAAAGCTCTTTCGCGGCGAATTCGAAACCGGAGTCCTGCCGGACGAAGTCAACTGGCAAGAAGGCGAGAGCGATCCTTCCCTGACCCGGCAAATCTGCAACGCATGGAAGGCGGATCGGACGATCGCATCGGTGGTCATGAGGGCCGACCTGGGCAAGGCGATCGCCACACTCGGCGGCTGGCCGGGCGCGCGCTTGATGGTGGACAACGTGCTGTGGAAGCCGCCCGGCACACGGCCGCTGGCTCTTCACCAGGACAACGCCTATCTGCATTGGTTCCAGCCGACGGAGTTGCTGAGCTGCTGGATGGCGCTCGACGACACCAGGGCCGATGCAGGGACGCTCGAGTTCGTGCGCGGATCGCACCGCTGGCATCACTCACTCCCCGAAGGCGAGTTCCACGGCCCCAAGGAGTACCGCAAGTACATGGAGAAGGCGGCTGCCAAGGAGGGCGTCGAGCCGGAAATCGTCCACGTGGAAGTTCCCAAGGGCGGCGGCTCCTTCCATCACGGTTGGACCTGGCACGGCTCCGGCGACAACACCGCAGCCATCCCCCGTCGCTCTCTGGTGCTGTACGCCATGCGGAGCGACACACGCTACGTCCCCGAGTGCTTGGGGCAAGGCGTCGGCTCCATCTACAGCCGCTACAAGCGGCTCGGCGACAACACCATCGACGAGAACTACTTTCCGGTTCTGTGGACCTGCGACGGCTATCGAACCCCGGATATCGACACGTTCCTGAATGGCGCGGGCACCTGATCCTGCGCCGGCCAAGGGCCCGGAGCGTCTTCGCTTGTGTGGCGCCGGTTGATGCGCGACGACAGTTTGACCTCGCTATGTGAGACAACGGAAACGATGTGCGCGGGAGAAGAGAGACATGTCTGCAGCGGACAAGTTGGGTGGATATGCCAGCGGTTTCAGCGGCTTGAACGCTGATGAAATCGCTGCAAACGTGACGGACGACTACAAGCTTCTGGACAAGGACGGCGCCGTCTACGGCAAGAGCGATCTGCCGGGCTACATCGCCGAACTGAGAAAGATCGGCGACAAGATGGACATCACCGATGTCGTGGTCGAGGGCGGCACCGCATGGTGCAAATGGCAGGTCGGCGACACTGTCGGGGCCGGCATGATCAGCTTTGGAGATGAAGGCGTCACGCAGGAACAGCTTTTCTATTTCTGACGCGTAACGGCATCGCTCCGCGCGATCGGCGCCCTGCCGACCGTTAGCGGTGAACGTCTTCGGTCTCGCCGAGTGCGCGAAATCCACCGCGGATGAACACCGCAAGCGTCGTACCGTCTTCCGAGACCGAGACATGTTTCGAGCCCGGCTTAAGTGAGACGAAATCGTTGCGGCGGTAGACCGTGCCGTCGCAATCGGTCAGCGTCCCGTCGAGGACCAGGAACTCCTCGTATCCGATGTGCTCGTGAGGCGTCGAACCGGCCCCTGGCGCAAATCGAATAAGGTAGCAGCCTTCGCCCGCTTCCGCGTCGTAGCTGATGTTGCAGTAGCTGACGCCGCCACGCGCCGGACGATCGGAACGGTCCACGCGCTTCATGCGATGGGGCGGTTCCGCTCCGAAGGTCGCGGTCTCGACGTTCACGACCGTGCGATAGGACGCAAGAGACGTGCTCATCTGGGCCTTCGCTTGCTCGATTGGAGCTCAGCCATCGACCGGCTCGTCGATCGCCGCAAGCAACTTACGCCAGCGCCGGACGAGGCGACAAGACTCCGCGCGCTCCTCGCTCATTTCACACGTAGAGCACACTCTTGTGCGGGCTCCGATGCTCACGCCTGCGACATCCTCGGCATCGCGACTGTCGCGTGTTGCGATTGCCGCTGGCTCCATCTCAGGCGCGGCCGTCGCGTTGCGACAGCGCGAGGGGCAGCACTAGAATGACGGGAACCCGAACGCCCCTCGCGACCGGCTGGCCACCACTGAACTTTGATTCGCGATCGACTGGGGGACGGCGAGACGGAGCCAGTGTCATTGCGACCCAGTACGATCGCGGCGTGCCGCAACCTCTCTGCACAGTGGCGTTATTGGCCTAGGGCCGGGGGCATCGTCTCTTGAGCACGCACGGGATGGTCCATACCGGATCCACGCGAACCTTCATGTGGTTCTGCATGGGCCCGGTACTCCTGTTACTGATTATCGTCGCCGTTGCCCCGGTCACGCTCGCCCTCATCGACAGCTTCCGCGATCTGTCGCTGGCCATGCCGAGCAAGCGCGGGCAGTTCGTGGCGCTCGACAACTACCGCGACCTGCTCGGCTCCGACGGCAACTTTTACCGATCGCTGGCTCATACGGCGATCTTCATGATGATCGCCGTCCCGATCGAGCTGGCGCTCGGGCTTCTCATCGCGCTCTGGATCAACCGGGAGTTCACGGGCCGCCGGCTCGTTCTCACCATCCTCATGATCCCGACGATGATCGCGCCCGTCGTCGTCGGCATGATCTGGCGCTTCTTCCTGATGCCGAGTTTTGGGGTGCTGACGGTCTATATGAACCGCCTGGGGTTGTTCGAGGAAACCAGCGTCTTCTCGGGGCCGATTACCGCCTTCGGCGCCCTGATCATCATCGACATCTGGGAATGGACGCCCTTCATCATGCTGATCATGCTGGCGGGGCTCAGCGCGCTGCCGCAGGCACCCATCGAGGCGGCGACGATCGATGGCGCCTCCCGCTGGCAGATCTTCCGGCACATCCAGCTGCCCATGCTCTTTCCGCTCATCGTCGTCGCGGTGATGCTCCGCGGCATCGATGCCAGCAAGGTGTTCGACACCATCTACGTGCTCACGGGCGGCGGGCCAGGCAACGCGACCGAGGTCATCTCGACCTTCGCCTATCGAACCAACTTCATACGTTGGGACCTGGGCTACGGTGCCGCCGTTTGCCTTGTCCTCGCGTTCGCCTCCCTGGTGGTGGCCGCGCTCTTCTTCAAGACCGTGAGCGGCAAGCCCAAGCCCGTGGAAGAGACCTCATGACCGGCCGCAGCCTCTTCACGCGCAAGCTGGTTACGTTCGTGGTCCCTCTGCTCGTGCTGCTGGGGGTGGCGCTGATCCCCTACATCTGGATTCTGCTGGCCAGCTTCAAGACGCGCGGCGAGCTGATTTCGCCCGACCCGAAGTGGGTCTTCGACCCCACCTCGATCAACTACATGGACATCATCTACAAGGGCTTCGACGGTTATCTGCTCAACTCCGTGATCATCGGCTTTTCGAGCACGGCGCTTTGCGTCTTCGTCGGAACACTCGCGGCCTACGGCTTTTCCCGCTTCAAGATACCGGCGGGCAATCACCTCTTCTTCTACATCCTGGCGACCCGCCTCGGCCCGCCGGTGGCCTATGCGCTGCCGATGTACCTGATCTTCAGGGATCTCGGCCTCGTCAACACCTACGCCGGCGTCATCCTGGCGCACACCACGTTCAATCTCGTTCTGGTGGTCTGGATGATGCGGTCGTTCTTCGACGACGTGCCGCGCGAGATCGAGGAGGCAGCCTATCTCGACGGCTGCGGGCATTTCCGGGTGTTCCTGCAGATCACCCTGCCGATGACCTACCCCGGCCTCGCCGCCGTCTCGATCTTCGTCCTGATCTTCTCGTGGAACGAGTTGCTCTTCGCCCTGATCCTCACCGGCGGCGACACGCGCCCGCTGACGGTGATGATCCCGTCACTGGTCCTGCATACAGGAACGCAGTGGGGCCAGGTCGCCTCCGCCTCGATCATCCAGAGCATTCCCGTGCTCGTCTTCATCTTCTTCATCCAGAAGAAGCTGGTTCAGGGCCTGACCTTCGGCGCCGTCAAGGGTTAGGCGCGAAGGCGTATTCCCGAGTCCTGATCGAAGGCCATGACGTTGGCCGGATCGACCCACAGGTGAATGTCGCTGCCGTAGGAGATTCCGTCGTTGCGGGCCAAACGGGCGACCAGCGTGGGGCCCGCCGTCTCGAGTTCGACGATGGTGTCCGCACCGAGATGTTCCACCGCCTCGACCCGTCCCGCGATGGCGACGGCGCCATTGGTCGGCTGCAGCTCCAGGAACTCGGGCCGGATGCCGACCGTGACGGACCCGCCGCGCGTGGCCGGATGTTCCACCGGGAGACCGATGTCCAGCCCGTCGGTCCGGAAGGTGGTGACGCCGTCCGCCGATTGCGCCATGCCGTCGATGAGGTTCATGGCCGGGCTCCCGATAAAGCCGGCGACGAACGCGTCATCGGGGTCGTCGTAGACCTCCAGGGGTGTGCCAACCTGCCGGATGCCTCCCTCGTGCATCACGACGATACGATCGCCCATGGTCATCGCTTCGATCTGATCATGGGTCACGTAGATCATCGTCGTGTCGAGGCGATGATGCAGCTTTATGAGCTCGCTCCGCATGGCGACGCGGAGCTTGGCGTCGAGATTGGAGAGCGGCTCGTCGAACAGGAACACCGCTGGGTCCCGCACGATGGCCCGGCCGAGCGCCACGCGCTGCTGCTGACCGCCGGAGAGCGTCTTCGGCCTGCGCGGGAGCTCCTGGGTGAGCCCGAGGATGGCTGCCACCTCGCGCACGCGTCTCTCGATTTCGTCGCGCGGCAACTTCCTGATCTTCAAGGCAAAGCCCATGTTGTCCGCCACCGACATGTGGGGATAGAGCGCGTAGGACTGGAACACCATGGCCACGTTGCGATCCTTGGCATGGACCTGGGCAACGTCGGTGTCGCCAATGAAGATGCTGCCGGAGGTCACCGTCTCCAGGCCCGCGATCATGCGGAGACACGTGGTCTTGCCCGACCCCGACGGGCCGACCAAGACGACGAACTCGCCGGAATTGATGGCGAGGTCCACTGATTCGACCGCAACGACCGGACCGAAGCGCTTGGTCAGGCCCTCCAGACGCACGTCCGTCATGACACCACACCCAGATACACGAGCTCGACCGCGATGAAGAGAGCCACACCCCAGAATCGGACTTCGCCGGGGGTCAGCCAGCGTCGCCGGGTGTTCCACACCCCGATCATGAGTATGAACGGCACGCAGACAGCAGCGACGGCAACGTGTTCCAACACCGCCTAGTCTCGCGTCGGCGGGCCGGCGGATCTGAACCAGATCACGAAGGGCAGGCTTGCCAGCAGGGGAAACACGAAGAGCCCAACGGGCACCACCACGAAGTACGAAATTCCCTGCTCGATCATCACCCCGCACCCGACGACGATCAGCAGGCAATAGAGGATCGCCCACAGGCAGGCGCGAAGGTTTGAGCGGTCGATCACGACGAGAATCCCGAACCCCGTGACCAGCGCATTCAATCGGCAGCCCTCTTGCCGGTCAAGCATGCGGGCGGCAACGGCCCCTGGCCCGTGACCACGGCTCTGAGGCCCGCGCGTTCGTCTGCCGTGACCTGCCGTGATAGGGTTTCTGCAGCCCATCGGGCGCACGTGCCGCCGGTCTCGGGGCAAGGGGGGAAGGCTCATGGAGGGACTGGAGCGCCACCTCAAGCTCGATGAAGGGCTGATCAGCCGCAAGATCTTCTTCGATCCGGAGATCTACCAGCTAGAGCTCGAGCGCATCTTCGCGCGCTGCTGGCTGTTCCTCGGGCACGAGTCCCACATTCCCGAGCCCGGCGACTACATGACGTCCTACACGGGCGAAGACCCTATCCTCATCTGCCGGGGCGACGACGGAAAGATTCGCGCGTTTCTCAATTCATGCCGCCACCGGGGCATGCGGGTCTGCCGGGCGGATCGCGGCAACGCGCGCCAGTTCACCTGCAGTTTCCACGGCTGGACCTACGCCAACACCGGCAGTCTCAAGGGCGTGCCGCTGGAACGGGATGCCTATGGCGACCGCCTCGACCGGAGTCGCTGGGGCCTGCTCGAAGTGCCGAAGCTGGCGGTCTACGGCGGCATGATCTTCGGCAACTGGGACGCCGGCGCCGAAAGCCTCGACGACTTTCTGGGCGATCTTCGCTGGTATCTGGACGTGATGATCGAGCGCCACGTCGGCGGGATCGAGTTCGTACCCGGCGTCCAGCGCTACTCCCTCAACGCCAACTGGAAGATCGCGAGCGAGAACTTTACGGGCGACACCTATCATCTGCCCTATTCGCACGGGTCGATGTACAAGCTCGACATCCCGCAGATCAATCCGGCCAACCCGAGCTTCCGCGGCAAGGAGGACGAGTATTTCAACATCGGCCTCGACAACGGCCACGGCATGACGGGGATCGTCTTCGGCGGCGAGCGCTATGACGTGGATCGCGCGCTCGCCGAGTCCTACGGGCCGGAGGTGGTCGAGTATGTCAAGGAGTGCCAGCAGCGGCTCATTAAGGCGTTTCCGAAGCATCAGGCCGGCCTCTACGCGCTCTCGTTCAGCAACATGTTCCCCAATCTCTCGTTCAACGACTTCAGCGCGCTTAGGCCGATCGGCTTCTACCTCTGGATTCCCAAGGGGCCGGACCGTTTGGAGGCCTGGAACTGGTGCGCGGTCGACCGCGATGCACCGAAGGTGATCAAGGAGCAGGCGCGGGTCGATTTCACGCGTATCCAGGCGGTCAGCGGGATCGCCGCGCAGGACGATACCGAGAACTTCGAGCAGGTGACCGAGGCCACGCGCGGCGTGGTGGGTCAGCGGCTGGACTTCAACTACCAGATGAACGTGGGCCAGCCGTTGCTGGACGGGCCCGAGGGCTGCCCCGGACACTTCTCGCCCTACATCTCGGAGACCAATCAACTGAATTTCTACCAGCACTGGGCGGCGCTCCTGGATGCGCCGTGGTCCGGGCGGTCTCGTGGTCGACGCCGCGCTGCAGCACCGCGTTGAGCAGTTCCTTTACCGCGAGGTTCGCCTGCTGAGCGAGCTTCGCTTCGAGGAGTGGCTCGAGCTCTTCACGGATGACGCCCGCTACTGGATGCCCGCGCGCGAGACGGTGGACGGGCAATCCGACGCCGTGGCCGCCGATGGCGAAATGGCCTTCTTCGATGATGACAAGCCGTTTCTTGCCCGGCGGATCGAGCGCCTGCGCTCGTCCCTGGCCCATGCGGAACAGCCGCCTTCTCGGATGCGCTATTTCGTTTCGAACGTGGAGATCGAGGAGGCGGACGGCGACGAGCTCGACGTGCTCTGCAACCTGCTCGTCTACCAGTCGCGCCTGGAACGCACGGAAGTCCTCTATGTCGGGCGCCGCGAGGACCGGCTTCGCCCTGAAGGCGGCTCGTGGCGCATCGCGCGACGCAAGGTTATCCTCGACCAGACTCTGATCCCTCGGACCATGTCGACGTTTTTCTGAGTTCCGGCTCACAGCGCCGCAGTGCCTCAGTGGAGTAGCTCATGCCCCGCGATCCCCGCTTCGACGTCCTGTTCGAGCCCGTCCAACTCGGTCCCGTAACGGCGCGCAACCGCTTCTTCCAGGTGCCGCACTGCAGCGGCATGGGCCATCTGCTGCCGCGCTCCGATGCGGCCATGCGGAGCATGAAGGCCGAGGGCGGATGGGCCGTGGTGTGCACCGAGCAGTGTTCGTTCCACCCCCATGCGGAGGCCGCCCCCTATCCCGAAACGAAGCTGTGGGACCAGGACGACGTCATCCGCATGCGGCACTGGACCGACACGATCCGCGCCCACGGCGCGCTCGCCGGCACCGAAATCGTCAGCAATGCGTCTGCGCTCGCCAACTACTACAGCCGCGAGATCCCGCTCGGGCCGTCGCACACGCCCGTGACCTACAGCCCGGACCCGGTTCAGGCGCGCGCCATGGACCTGGACGATATCCGCGAGTTTCGCCGCTGGCACCGCGACGGCATGTTGCGAGCCAGGGATGCGGGCTTCGATCTGGTCTACGTCTATTGCGCCCATGACATCGCCATGCCGATGGACTTCCTCTCCCGGCGCCGCAACCGGCGGACGGACGAATACGGCGGCTCTTTGGAAAACCGCGTGCGGCTCCTGCGCGAGCTGCTCGAAGACACCGTGGACGCCGTGGGTGGCAGCATGGCGATCGGCCTCCGTTTCGCCACCGACGAACTCCTGGGCAAGGACGGCATCACCTGGGAGGACGAGGGCTGCAAGGTCGTCGAGATGCTCGCCGACCTGCCCGACTTTTGGGATGTGAATGTCAGCGACTGGACCCACGATTCCGCGAGCTCGCGCTTTACTTCGGAGGGCTATCAGGAACCGTACATCGCGTTCGTGAAAGGTATCGTGAAGAAGCCCGTCATCACCGTCGGTCGCTACACGTCGCCCGAGACCATGCTCTCGCTGATCACGCGGGGGATCGCCGACTTCGTCGGCTGCGCCCGTCCGTCGATCGCCGACCCCTTCATTCCCCGCAAGATCGAGGAGGGGCGGCTCGACGACATCCGCGAATGCATCGGCTGCAATATCTGCGTGACCGGGCAGCACATGAAGACCCCTATGCGTTGCACGCAGAACCCGACCGTCGGGGAAGAATGGCGCCGCGGCTGGCACCCCGAGAAAATCGAACCCAAGGGCTCGGATTCCTCGGTGCTCGTGGTGGGCGCCGGGCCGGCGGGTCTGGAATGTGCGCTCGCCCTCGGGCAACGCGGCTACCGGGTCGGGCTCGCCGAGGCCTCGCGCGAGCTCGGCGGGCGGGTCACCCACGAGTCCGCGCTGCCGGGCCTCTCCGAATGGGCGCGCGTGCGCGACTACCGCACCTACCAGATCGAGAAGCTGCACGAGACGGTCGAGGTCTTCCGCGAGAGCGAGATGACCGCCGAGACGGTGCTCGAAGCCGGCTACCGGCACGTGGCCGTCGCCACCGGCGCCCGCTGGTGCCAGGACGGCATCGGCCGCACGCATACGGCCGCGCCAATCCCCGGCAGTGACGCCGCGCATGTGTTCACACCCGACAACCTCTTCGCCGGGGCCGCGCCGGCGTCCCCTGTCGTGGTGTTCGATGACGACTGCCACTACATGGGTGGCTCGATCGCGGAGAAGCTCGTCAATGACGGCCTCGCGGTCATTCTCGTGACACCCTCGCCGGTGGTCTCCGCCTGGGCCGAGGAGGCTCTGGAGCAGCACGGAATTCAGACCAACCTCGTCAAGGTCGGCGTGCGGATCGTCAGCGGCCACAGCCTGACGCAGATCGACGCGGGCGGCGTGCGGGTGGAGGGAGTCTACGGCGAGGGCGCGCGGACCATCGAGTGCGCCTCCGTGGTGATGGTGACGTCGAGGCTTCCGAACGATGCCCTCTACTACGCGCTCAAGGCCTCGCCCGAGCGCCTTGCGGATGCCGGCATCCTTTCGGTCAAGCGGATCGGCGACGCCCTCGGCCCCGGACTGATCGCCGCCGCCGTGTGGAGCGGCCACCGCTTTGCGCGCGAGCTCGATGCGCCGCCGCCGGGCGATGTCCCGTTCAAACGCGAGCTGGTGGTCGTGTGATGCAATCGAGCCGCGCCGGCCGTGCCCAGCGGGCGCTGTCGTGGCAACATGATCCTGAAACTTGCGGAGCCCGCATTGCAACCAGGCCGCGCTGCGGGACGGCATCATGGGAACGGCCTGGATGCAAAATGGGGAGATTTCGATGATGAACAGGCCGATACATCAACGCCTGAAGGCCCTGCTTCTTGCCGGCGCCCTGGTAGCGGGTGCTGCCGGGGGCCTGGCGTCGACGGAGGCGTCGGCGTGGTCGCTGGAGGAAGCCGCCAAGCCTTACGCCGGCACCGAGGTCCGGGGTATCTGCGACGGCTATTCCCCCTGCCTCGCCTACACCGAGATGGCCAAGAAGTTCGAGGAGCTGACGGGAATCAAGGTGCTCCTGGAAGTCGCCGATCTCGAGGCGGTCTGGCGCCAGGTGCTGGCCGATCAGCTGACGGGCGGGGAGTACTACGACATCTTTCCCGCCGCCAACAATCAGACCGTGGCCTTCGCCGCACCGGGCTTCACCAGCGACCTCAACCAGTTCATGAACGATCCTGCGCTGCGCGATCCCGCCGTCAAGGTCGAGGATTTCGTCCAGGCCCACTTCGAGATCTCGGGCTACTACAACGACGCGCTCGTCTCCGTGCCCTACCACTACCTGCCGCCATATGCGGCGTACCGGACGAGCCTCGCCAACGACCCTACCGAGCAGGCCAATTTCGAGGCGGCCTACGGCTACGCCATGCCGCTGCCGCCCACGACCTGGGAGGAGTTCCGCGACCTTGCCGAGTTCTTTACTCGGGAGAAGGGCGAGACGCTGGCGGGCGAGACCCTCGAATCCAACTTCTACGGCATGATCGCGGCGTTCAAGCGTCACCTCACGGTCTACTACGACTATGAGCGCATCCTGCTTGCGATGGGCGGCGAGTATGTGGATGCGGACCTGAACGTCGCCATCGACAGGGACGACACCGCCGTCAGGGCGCTGCAACTCATGCTCGACCTGCGCCAGTTCGCGCCGCCCGGCCATACCGAGGCGACGTGGGATACCGAGTATTCCGAGATGTGCAGCGGCAACGTGTTCATGATCTTCACCTGGGGAGACACGACGCCCTATCTCGAGATTCCCGGCGACTGCCCCGCGTCGGCGGGCGACATGACCTACTTCGTCCATCCGGGGAATCACGTGACAGCGGCCTATGGTCAGTCGTGGATGATCCCCAAGAGCGCGCAAAACAAGGAAGCGGCCTGGCTCTTCGTTCAGTGGCTGCTGACGAAGGAAATCCAGAACGAATGTCTGCCGCTCGGTTGCCTCGCCGTCCGCAGCGACGTTCTTGCCGATCCGCGTTGGGAAGACGAGGCCTGGGAGAACCGCCAGCGCGAGGCCATCCACATCTGGCTGGACGAGAACGGCCTGCTCTACGAGCTGCCCAACACGCCGAACTGGTTCGTGTGGCAGGACATCATCATCGAGGAGCTGAGCGCAGCCGGTGCAGACCAGAAAGATGCGGCGTCAGCCATCGCCGATATCGCCTCACGCATGCGCGAGGCAGTCGAATAACAAGCCTGCGAGAGCGATGGCCCCGCCACGGGTGCGGGGCCATCGTTCTCAGTTTACCGTGGCCCCGGTGAGAAGCGCAGATTAGTGCCGGCTCGACTGGCCGAGTATCGCCGTTTTGAAGAGCATGCTGTCGTCGACATACTCGCCGCCCTCTGACACTGCCGGCATGACATCGCTGTAGCGATCCTCCAGCACGATGTGAGGATCGTGGCCCTCGACCCATCCCAGGAATATGTCGTGCAGGTGGTAGCCGATCAGGTGCTGCACGTCCTCGCGCAGGTCTTTTGCCACGGCCGGAGGGACCGCGAGGTACTGGTTCTCCTCCTGACGCAGCCATCCCAGGCTGTAGCCGGTGATCGCGCCGGTGCGCCACTCGTCCTCGGTATTGTTCTGGCCGCCGCCGTGATAGACCGAGCCCAGATAGATCAGGCACGAGCCGCGCGGCATGACGGCACAGGCTCTCGGAGTGTCGTCGTCGGGATAGGTGTCGTCGTCCCAGACATGGCTTCCCAGAACCACGTTGGTGGTGCCGTTCTCGTATGTGAAGTCGGTGAGCGCCCACATCGTGTTGCACAGGCACTGCGGCCCAGGGTGGCGGAAGGGCATCAGCGCGTCGTCGCGGTGGATGATCTGCAGTCCCTGACCGGGGCCGATCCGCACGGCCTGGGTGACGTGAAGCTGGTAGCGTTCGCAGCGCGGCAGCAGAAGGCGGTCCATTACGCCAAGTATCTGCGGGCACGTGGCGAGCTCTTCGCCGTAGCTCTTGGACTTCGCGACCAGGGAGCTGACCCGCTTCGTCTTGTTCCCCCAGAACTCGCCTTCGCCGTAGTAGGCGCGTGACAGGAAGGGTTCGAGCTCGGCATTGACCCTGTCGACCACCTCGTCATCGACAACCTGGCGGTAGATGACGGCGCCGTCCTCTTCGAGGATCGCCATCGCCTCGTCGGCCGACGCATGCCGGTCGATTGAACGCACTTCGTTCATGGTTGCCTCGCTTGTCTGGAGCGGCCGACGCTAATTTGGAACCCCAAAGCGGTCGCGGCGGACGCGCCACGCGCATGAGCGCACGGCGCGGCGCCGCCGGGATGTGAGAGCCCGCCTAGGCGGCGAGCTGCTCGGACTCGGGATCGTGAATGAAGAAAACCTTGCGGACGGTCTCCTCGATCACCCAGGTCACCTTCTCGCCTTTGTTCGTGTAGAAGATGTCGCCGGCGGTATAGGTGTGGGTGGTGCCGTCCTGTTCGGTCACGTGGATCTTGCCCTGGAGCAGGGTGCAGATCTCGTCGCCGGGATACGTGTATTCGAAACTGCCCGGCGTGCACTGCCAGACACCTGCCATCGTGCGCATGCCGAACCCGCCCAGATCGAAACGCCCCTCGTGCACGGGGTTGCCGTCGAGCACGTTCACGAACGGCAGCTCCTCCAGCGGCGGCCACGGCTCAAGCCCGCCCTCGTCCTTCAGCGTCACATAGTCGAGCATCGTATTGCTCCTCTCCCTGGTGACTCTCATCCTCTATCAGTCTACCCGACCCATCGGCTGAGTCATCGGGCGTCTTGGGGCGAGGCGGCGCACTTGCCCATGCGCGCCTGCCGGTTGCAAGCTGAGCACCCAACGCCCGCAGGGAGAAGGACGGCGACATGGCGAACGCAGAATACGACGCGATCATCGTCGGCGCGGGCCATAATGGGCTGGTCGCCGCTTTCTATCTCTCACGTGCCGGACGCAAGGTGCTGCTCTGCGAGCGAAGACCGTTCGTCGGTGGTGCGTGCGCGACGGAAGAGCTTTTCGAGGGCTACCGCGTCTCGTCCTGCTCCTACGTCATGTGGAAGCTGGAGCAGAAGGTGCGGGACGACATGGGGCTCGACGCGCGCGGGTTGACCATGCACCTGATCGACCCACCCGTGTTCCTGCCTTACGAAGACGGCTCGCACGCATTCCTTCACTACGACATGGAGCGCACGATCGATTCGATCGCGCGGCTGAACGCGCGCGATGCCGAGCGCTTTCCCGAGTGGGTGGACCTGTGGACCCGCGCGACCGGGCTGGTGCAGCCCTACATGCTGACAGACCCGCCCACGCTCTCCGACGTCTGGGAGCGTGCCAAGGCGAACGGCGACGAGGCCGTGCTGGAGCGTTTTCTGACCACCTCGCTCGTCGACCTCGCGGCCGACTATTTCGAGGACGAGCGCGTGCGCGCGATGATGCTCTACGTGCAGGACATGGCCGACCCCTACGCCAATGGCAGCGCCTGGGCGGAGGTCTTCTTCCAATTCGGCGCCGCCGGCGGACACGGCTTCTACGTCGTGGAAGGCGGCATGGGCTCCATTACCCGCTTCATGGCCGAGGCGGTGGAAGAGCAGGGTGGCGAGATCCGCTGCGACGCCCCAGTCGCGCAGGTGCTGGTGGAGGACGGCGCGGCCACCGGCGTACGCCTCGCATCGGGCGAGGAGATCCGCGCCGGGATGGTGCTCTCGAACGCCGACCCCAAGCGCACCTATCGCACTCTTTTCGCGCCCGAGGACCTGCCGGCCGGTCTCTCAAGCCGGGTGGAGCGGCTCAAGACCGAGACCGGCTACTTCAAGTTCCATTGCGTGATGGACGAGCCCCCGGACGTTTCAGGCTACCTCAACGGCTACGACGGCCCGCCGATCTCCTACATCCTGATCGCGCCGAGCCTGGACCATTACGCGCTGGCGGGTGCGGAAATGCGCACGGGCGAGCCCTGCAGCGAGCCGATCTGCCACCTTCAGGTGCCGACCCTCCACGACGAGACTCTGACTGACCGGGACGGGCACATTTGCTCGATCTGGGGTCTCTACGCGCCTCCCCGTCTCGCCACAGGCACCTGGGAGGAGCGCCGCGAGGAGGTGGGCGAAGGCGTGATCGATTACGTGACGCGGTTCGTTCCCAACTTCCGCTCCGCCATCCGGGAATGGATGTTCATGAGCCCCTGGGACATCGAGCAGCGCACGGGAATTACCGACGGCGCCATCCGCCATCTCGACGTCGTGCCGAGCCAGTTCCTGAATGCGCGCCCCGGCTACGGCACGGATATCCGCAACTTCTATCTCTGCGGCGGCGGCACGCACCCGGCGGGCGAGGTCACCGGCGCTCCCGGTCACAACGCGGCCCACCACATCCTGCGCGCCAACGCCTGACTCCCCCGCCTCGCTTCGTGATCCGGGTACCCCGCTGGTACACTCGCGCCCGCCAAGCACTGAGCCAGAGAGACCGCAGCGGATGACCCAGGGGTTTCCCGACCAGGCGCGCGTCGTGATTATCGGCGGAGGGGCGATCGGCTGTGCCACCGCGTACCATCTGGCCAAACACGGCCGCGACGATGTCGTCCTGGTCGAGAAGGCCAAGCTCACGTCTGGCTCGACCTGGCACGCCGCCGGCGCCTTCGCGCAGTTCCGCACCGATCCCAATGCCGGCAGGCTCATGGCCTACGGCGCGGACCTCTACGCGTCGCTGGAGGAGGAAACGGGGCAGGCCACCGGCTGGCACCGCACGGGCGGCATGCGGGTCGCCTCGAATATCGACCGCCGGCGCGAATACGAGCGGGCGATCACGACGGCGCGCTCCTTCGGCGTCGAGATGGAGCTGATATCGGCGAAGGAAGCGCAGGCGCTGTTCCCCTTCATGACCATCGATCACGTGGATTGCGCGCTCTACATCCCCACGGACGGCGCCTTGAGCCCGTCGGATACGTGCATGGCGCTCGCCAAGGGGGCACGCCAGTACGGCGCCCGGCTCTTCGAGGACACGGCGGTCACCGGTTTCGAGATCGAGCAGGGCCGCGTCGCCGCCGTGGCGACGGAGCGCGGCACGATCCGCTGCGAGATCGCGGTGATCTGCTGCGGCATCTGGTCGCGCGAGGTGGGCCGGCTCGCAGGCGTGAACGTCCCGATCCAGCCCTCGCATCACTGCTACTTCATCACCGAGCCGATCGAGGGCGTCACCCGCGACCTGCCGACGACGCGGGACCCGGACCTCTGGCACTACATCCGCGAGGAGGTCGGCGGGTTGCTGGTCGGCCAATACGACCCCGATCCCATCCCGTTCACCGATCCGATCCCCAAGGACCATGAGTTCAAGCTCATGCCCGAGAACCTCGACCACTTCATGCCGCGGCTCGAGGGATTGCTCGACTGGATACCCGTGCTCAAGACCGCCGGCATCAAGAGCTGGTTCAACGGCCTGGAATCCTTCACTGAGGATCAGAATCCGGTGATGGGCGAGGCGCCGGAGGTGCGCAACATCTTCGTAAGTGCGGGCTTCAATGCCTACGGGCTCACCGGCTGTGGCGGCGCCGGCATGGCGCTCGGCGAGTGGATTTTGAACGGCGAGCCGCCCTACGACATCTGGAGCTTCGATATTCGCCGCTTCGGCGGCTATCACCGCGCCGACAGCCAGGTTTTGGTTCGCTCGCTGGAGGGCCAGGGCCATCACTACACCATCGTCTGGCCCCGCGAGGAGATGAAGGCCGGCCGGCCGCTCCGGCGCAGCGCGATCTATGACCGCCTTGCGGACAATCGCGCCTGCTTCGGCGCCAAGTTCGGCTGGGAACGGCCCAATTGGTTCGCGCCCGAGGGAGTCAAGCCGGTGGAGATCGACAGCTTCACGCGCCCCCACTGGCACGCACATGTGGCCGTCGAACACGCAGCGTGTCGGGATGCGGCCGCGCTCTTCGACCAGTCGTCCTTCGCCAAGTACGCGCTGGTGGGGCGCGATGCGGAAGCCTGCCTGCAACGCATCTGCGCCGCCGATGTGGGCAAGCCGCCGGGGCGGATCACCTATACGCAGATGCTTAACCGGAACGGCGGAATCGAATGCGACCTGACCGTCGCGCGGATCGCAGAGGACTCTTTCTACATCGTCACCGGCACGGGCTTCGCGACCCACGACTTCGACCACATCAGCCGGAACATCGACCCGGATGCCCACGCCTCGCTGATCGACGTAACCTCGGCCTACGGGGTTCTCGCGCTGATGGGACCGCGCGCCCGCGAGATTCTCGCGTCCGTAGCGGAAGGAGGGCTAGGGGCGGAGGCCTTCCCCTTCGGTGCGGTGCGAGAGATCTACGCGGCCGGCGCGCCCGTGCGCGCCATGCGCATCACCTTCGTGGGCGAGCTCGGCTGGGAGCTTCACGTCGCCACCGAGTACATGCTCACGGTCTACGATGCGCTGAAGGCGGCGGGAGCCGCGCACGGTCTGTGCGACGCTGGCTACCGGGCGATCGACAGCCTGCGGCTGGAGAAGGGCTACCGTGTCTGGGCCGCCGACATCGGCCCGGACTTCAACCCGCTGGAGGCGGGGCTCGGCTTTGCGGTTGCGTTCGACAAGCCGACCGAGTTCATCGGCCAGGACGCCGTGCGCAAGCAGCGGGAGCGGCCGCTGACCCGCCGCCTGGTGACGTTCACCATCGACGATGATCCGGAGGTGCAGCTCTGGGGCCGAGAGACGATCATCCGAAACGGCGAGCGCGTCGGCTGGCTTGCCTCCGGCGGCTTCGGCCATACCGTCGGCCGGAGCATCGGCATGGGCTACGTGCGGAACCCGGCGGGTGTCAGCGACGATTACCTTGCCAGCGGCACGTACTCGCTCGAGGTCGCGACGCGGGAAGTGCCGGCCGAGCTCCACCTGCGGCCACTCTACGACCCCGGCAATGACCGGGTCAGGACATGACGAAGACCCCCACCTCCGACGACGATGTCTACGATCTGATCGGCGGCGCCCGCGGCATGGAGGCGCGCAGCGGTGCCGCGATCGAGCGCGCCCGCGCGCTGCCGATCTGGAGCGGCCCGGTCGAGCCCGTTCTGCTGAGCGGGGGCTTGAGCAACATCAACCTCACTGCAGACGACGCCGGCGAGCGCTACGTGATCCGCGTTGGCGAGGACGAGCCCTTCTTCGGCGTCTCCCGCGACCACGAGCTCCGGGCCTTCCGTGCCGCCCACGCAGCGGGCGTCGCGCCGGAGGTGGTCTACGCCGAGCCCGGCCTGATGGTGATCCGCTTCATCGAAGGCCGCTCGCTGCTGCCGGCCGACGTGCACGAGCCGGCGCAGCTCGCCAAGGTGGCCCGCCTCTTCCGCCAGCTACATGGTGAGGCCCACAAGCATCTGGACTCGACGGGCTTCATGTTCTGGCCGTTCCAGCATCATCGTGCGTACATCCGGCTGCTGCAGGAGCGCTCCGACCGGCTCTACGAGCGATGGCGTGACATGCTGCCGGGCCTCGCCGCAGCGAACGAGGCGCTGGAGCGCGCGATGGGGCCGGCGACCATCGTCTTCGGCCATAACGACCTCAACCCGCAGAACATCATGGACGACGGCGAGCGCGTCTGGTTCGTCGACTGGGAGTTCGGCGGGTTCACGGTGGATCTGTTCGATCTCGGGGTGCTGGCCATGAACATCGAGATCAGGCCGGACGAGATCGACCCTTATCTCGAGACCTATTTCGAGACGCCGGCCACCGATGAGCTGCGCCACCGCTTCGCGGCTGCGACGGTCGTTTCCGCCATCCGCGAGACCACCTGGAGCTTCGTCTCCGAGGTGATGGACAAGCCCATCGACTTCGACTTTCGCATCTACTCCACGATGAACGCGGAGCGTTACGAGCGCATGTACGCCGAGTACTGCGACACCTACGACGCCTCGGGGTAGCGGAGGAACCGATCGATGAGCGAAGAGAGACAGCCTGACGAGACCTGCCGCGTCGCCGTGGAGGGCGGCGAGGTGGCCGTCTACAGCTTTGGTGAAGGCGAGCGGGTGCTGCTCATTCTTCACGGCGGCCCCGGCCTGCCCTGCGATTATGTGCGGGACAGCCACTCGGTAATGGCGGACCACGGCTGGCGTGTGGTGGCCTACGACCAGCTCGGCTGCGGCGAGTCGGACAAGCCGGGCGACACCTCGCTCTACAACGTACCCCGCTACGTTGACGAGGTCGAAGCGGTGCGGAGCGCACTCGGGCTGGGCCGCGTCCACCTTCTCGGGCAATCGTGGGGAACCTGGCTGGCGACGGACTACTGCCTGAAACACCAGGAGAACGTCGCGTCCTATGTGATCGCCAACGGCTCGGGCTGCGTGCCGCACACGGTCGCGGAGATGAAGCGCCTGCGCGCTGCCCTGGGGCCCGAGACGGTGGCCATGATGCAGCGCCACGAGGCGCAGGGAACCACCGACCACCCCACTTACGAGGCCGCCATCACGATCCTGTACCACAGGCACCTGTGCCGGCTCGACGCGTGGCCCGCGCCGCTGCAACGCTCGCTCGACGGCATCAACATGGATGTCTACGGCACGATGTGGGGACCCAACGAGTTCTGCTGCGTCGGCACGCTCAAGGATTGGGACCGGCTCGCTGAGATGGGGCGCATCGCGGTGCCTTGCCTGATCGTGAGCGGCCTCCACGACGAGCTCACGCCCGAAGGCGCCATGCTCATGCAGGACGTGCTGCCGAACGCGACGAGCATGGTCTTTCCCAACAGCTCGCACACGCCGTTCTTCGAGGAGCCCGAAGCTTACTTCGCGGCGCTGCGCGACTTCCTCGATCGCCAGTCCGGCTGACCACCGTCGCCGTTCAGTGGATGCTCAGGCCGGCGCAGACGTTGATCGCCTGGCCGGTGACGTAACGGCCGGGATCGCCGGCCAGATAGACCGCCATCTCGGCGATCGCAGTCGGCGGGATCAGGGCGCTCAGCATGTTGGTGCGCATGCTCTCGTCATAGACCTTCTCGTAGGGCTCGCCGAGATCGCGCGCCATGTCCTCGTGCAGCGCCACCGCCATCTTGGTTTCGATCCAGCCGGGACAGATGGCGTTGACCCGGATGTTGTGCTCGCCCACCTCGGCGGCGAGACAGCGCACGAAGCCGACCAGGCCGTGCTTGGTCGTGTTGTAGGCGGTCCACTCCGCATCCGCCGTCTTGGCGTTGGTGGACGCGTTGAAGAGCTGCACGCCGCCTGCGCCCTGCTCGATCATCGCCGGCAACGTGTGCTTGGAGACCAGGTACGGCGCCTTCAGGTTGACCGCCATGATCCAGTCCCACATGGCCTCGTCCATGTCGACGACCTTCTTGACGTCGGCGACCCCGGCGTTGTTCACGACCACGTCGATGCCGCCGAGCCGCTCGACGGCGGCCTTGCACATCGCCTCGATGGCCGCGGCGTCGGTCAGATCGGCCGGCGCGGCGAAGGCCTTGCCGCCGGCATCGGCGATAGCGTCGAGTGTCTCCGCCGCCCGTTCCTCGCTCCGCGCGTGGACCGCGACCGTCGCCCCTTCTCGCGCGTAGGCCTCAGCGATGGCGCGCCCGATGCCGCTTGCCGCGCCAGTAACCAGCGTCCGCTTACCCTCCAGACCGACTTTCATGGCTTTCTCCCCGAAGCTGCCGACATCGCGACCAGCTTAGCCTAAGCGACGCCGTAGGAATGCTCTTGGCGATACCGACACCCCAAATCTGCTCCGCGAGCACTTGCAGGATAGACGCAAGACCTGCGGTGGCCATGAAATTGGCCAGGATGTTCTTCCGCGTCGGTCGGAAGATCAGGCGCTCCGCCACCCGCCCGAACAAGGCCACGATCGGGATCGCAAGCATGACTGCGAGCGGGAACGGCAGGCCAATGAACGCGTAGAGAACGTTCAAAGAGGGTTGGGGCGCGCTCGAGGCGGTTCGCGACCGGGGCGATGGGTCCGGTCTCAACTCCAGGCGGCGCTCGGCTCGGCGACTGTCGGCTCGCTCAGGGCGGCGGCGATGTCCATGAGGCTCGCGATGTTGTGGACCGGCCGGAACTCGTCGATATGCGGCAGGATCGTGCGCACGCCGCCGGCCTCGGGCTTGAAGCCCTCGTAGCGGAGCAGCGGATTAAGCCAGATCAGGCGGCGGCAGGACTTGTGCAGCCGCTCCACCTCGGCCTGCAGGATGACGAGATCGTCGCGGTCGAGCCCGTCGGTGATCAGCAGCACCAGCGCGCCCTGGGCCAGCACGCGGCGCGACCAGTAATGGTTGAAGTCCTTGAGGCAGGGGCCGATCCGGGTGCCGCCGGACCAGTCGCGCACGGCCCGGCTTGCGCGGCTCATGGCGACATCGACGTCGCGGTGCCGGAGGTGGCGCGTGATGTTGGTGAGCCGGGTGCCGAAGAGGAAGCTGTGCACCCGGTCGCGGTCGTTGGTCACAGCGTGGACGAAGTGCAGGAACATGCGCGAGTAGCGGCTCATCGAGCCCGACACGTCGCAGAGCACCACCAGCGCCGGCAGCCGCTCGGCGCGGGAGCGGCGCTTGAGCGGCATCATGTCGCCGCTGGAGCGCAGGCTCGCGCGGAGCGTCGCGCGCATGTCGATGCGCCGGCCGAGCGGATCGGGCCAGAAGCGCCGGGTCGGCACCGGCTTGATCGGCAGCCGGAGCGCCGCGATCGCCCGCTTGGCCTCGGCCAGCTCGTCCGCCGACATGTCCTCGAAGTCCATCTCCTGCAGCACCTCCTGGGGGGAGAAGGTGAGCACCGCGTCGAGCTCGATCTCGACGTTCTCCTCGTTTTCCTCCTCTTCCGGCAGGCGGGGCGCGATGGCCTCGCTGGCCCGGCGGCTCGCCGGCGGCGCCTCCGGCTGGGGCAGCCGGTCGGTCGCCATGACCGGCCCCGGAACCGCGCTCTCCATGCGGATTTCACGCCAGAACAGCCGGAACGCCTGGTCGAAGAGATCGTGCTGATCGCGCCGCTCGACGAGCACGGCGTGGAGCGCCCAGTAGAGATCGCTGCGCCGGATGGGGTCCACCGCCTCGACCGCGCGCACCGCCTCGATGGTCTTGCCGGGCCCGGCCGGAAGGCCGGCGCCGCGCAGGCCCCGCACGAAGTGCATGACGTTATAGGCGAGAGTGCCGCCCGCCTCGGACTCGAACGTCTGCTGCCAGGTCGTCACGGCCGCTGCCCCGGCGGGAGGGGGTTTGTCGGCGCGCGGCCGCTGGCCTCCGCGAGGCCCCGTTGATACGCCAGCAGGCGCTCGAGATTGGCCTGGATGGTCTCGGGATCGAGCTCGATCTGGTCCAGCTGGACCACGGCGCTCGACCACGCGATCACCTCGCCGAGCCCCGGCACCGTGGAAAGATCGGCCTTCTGCATGCGCTCGATGAACGCGGCGATGTTGTCGCTCAGCCGTTGCTCCACCCCCGGCAGGCGCGCGCGCAGGATCGCCTTCTCCTGCACGGCATCCGGGTAGTCGACCCAGTGGTAGAGGCAGCGCCGCTTGAGCGCGTCGTGCACCTCGCGCGTGCGGTTCGACGTGATGACGACAACGGGCCGCTCGGCGGCGGTGACCGTGCCGACCTCGGGCACGCTCACCTGGAATTCGGAGAGCACCTCCAGCAGGTAGGCCTCGAAGGGCGCATCGGCCCGGTCGATCTCGTCGATGAGCAGCACCGGCGGGCCGAGAGGGTCGGGCTCGAGCGCCGTGAGCAGCGGTCGCTTGACCAGGAAGCGCTCGCCGAAGATGTCCTCGGCCAGGGCGTCGCGCCCGGTGCCGCCGCGCTCGGCCAGGCGAATTGCGAGCATCTGGGCGGCGTAGTTCCACTCGTAGACGGCGGCCGCCGAATCGAGCCCCTCGTGGCATTGCAGGCGCAGCAGACGGCGGCCGAGGGTCTCGGCAAGGGTCGCGGCGAGCTGGGTCTTGCCGCAGCCGGCCTCGCCCTCCAGCAGCAAGGGGCGGCCGAGGGCGAAGCTCAGGTAGAGGGTCTTGACCAGCGCGTCGTCCGCGACGTAGCGCCCCTCCTCGAGGAGCGCCCGCGTCTCGGCTTCGCTGCCCGGCAGCGCCCGCACGTGGTCCGCCATGTGCCGCTTCTTACCCGTATCGGGCCGGCACCGAAAGGCGGCGCGGCTGCCGTCATGCCGCCCCGGTTCCACGGACAATGGTCCCCTTGCTCCGCCGGGCGTTGTCCGGTTGCATGTGCGCCGACGCGACAACGGCTCAGGACGGGGAACGAGATGACGGAACGATACGCAAAAGGCTTCCCGGTTTCGTGGGATCAGCTACATCGGGACGCGCGCGCGCTCGCTTGGCGGCTGGCGGAGCTCGGCCCCTGGCGCAGCATCGTCGCGGTCACCCGCGGCGGCCTGGTGCCGGCGACGGTTGTCGCGCGCGAGCTGGACATCCGCCTGATCGACACCGTCTGCATTTCCTCCTACGACCACCAGGATCAGCGCTCCGCGCAAGTCCTGAAGCCGGTCGCCGGCGACGGCGAGGGCGTGCTGATCGTCGACGATCTCGCCGATACCGGGGCCACCGCCCGGATCGTCCGCGAGATGCTGCCGAAGGCCCACTTCGCCTGCGTCTATACCAAGCCGGCCGGGCGGGGCGAGGCGCATACCTTCGTCACCGAGGTCAGCCAGGACACCTGGATCTTCTTCCCCTGGGACACCGACCTGCAATTCGTGCCGCCGATCGCCGAGCGCGAGGCGGCCGGCGGGGAGCGGGGCGCGGCGTGACTGCATCCCGCCTGCCGCTGCCCAGCGTCGAGGAGCTGACAGCCGATCAGCGCCGGGTCTGCGAGGCGATTCGGAGCGGGCCGCGCGGCACGGTGCCCGACCTCTTCATGGCGCTCCTGCACAATGCCGAGCTTGCGGACCGCGTGCAGGCGCTGGGCGCACTGCTGCGCTACGAGACCAGCCTGGAGCCGCGCCTGAGCGAGCTCGCGATCCTCGCGGTCGCCCGCCACTGGTCGTGCCAGTACGAATGGCACTGGCACGCGGCCGAGGCGGCGCGCGCGGGCCTGCCGGACGCGGTGATCGAGGCGATCAAGCATCGGCGTCCGCCGCCGCTCTCGGCCGAGGACGAGGTGACGGTCTACGACTTCACCTGCGAGCTGCAGATCAACCGCGCGGTCAGCGACGAGACCTATGACAAGGCGCTCGCGCTGTTCGGCCCCGCCGGCACGGTCGAGCTCACGGCGCTCAACGGCTACTACGCGATGATCGCGATGACACTGAACGAGCATCGCGTTCCCTTGCCCGACGGCGCCGCGCCGCAGCTTCCGATTTAGCCCGCCGGTACCTTTGGGACCCCAAGACGCAACATTTTGGGATTTTCTATCTCGCCATCCCATCCTATTGTAGTTAGCGTCACATGTGGTAGGCAGAAGCGCCTGCCGCGTGTGACGGCACGACGACGGGGCGATGAGATGGCGGTGTCGCTTGTGGAACCGGAGCGCCTGTCCAGCGACACGCTCGATGCGGTCGAGCGGGTGATGATGGCGAGCCGGCTCTCGTTCGAGCGCATGGGCGAAGAGGACCTTACCGGCTCGCTGACGGGTAGCTGGTGCGAATATCAGCTCTGGTTCGCCTACCGCGCCGATCTCGACGTGCTGCATTTCGCCAGCGGCTTCGACATGGGCGTGCCCGATGAGCGACGGCCGGCGGTTTGCGCCCTGGTCAACTTGATCAACGAGAGCCTGTGGGTCGGCCACTTCGACCTCTGGGCCGAGGAAGGTCGGCCGACCTGGCGCCATGCGCTCCTGTTGCGCGGCACCCAGGGCGTGGAGGACTCGCAGATCGTCGAGGTGGTGACCGTGGGCGTTGCCGAGTGCGAGCGCTTCTATCCGGCCTTCCAGCAGGTGATCCAGGCGGGCCTCGCGCCCGAGGAAGCCTTCGAGGCGGCGCTCATGGAACCGCGCGGGAGGGCCTGATGACGGCTCCCGGCCCCATCGTCCTGGTCGGCGGCGGCAGGATGGGCGGCGCGCTCGCGGCCGGGTGGCTGCGCGGGCCCCTGGAGGCCGCGCAGTTCAGAATCGTCGAGCCGGACGACGGCGTGGCCGAACGTCTCGCTCCGCTCGGGGTGGAGCGCGTGAGCGAGCCCGGCGCCCTGCCCGTCACGCTCAATCCCGCGGCGATCGTCTTCGCGGTCAAGCCGCAGGTGATGGCGGATGTGGTGCCCCGGTACGCGGGCTTCGGCGGCCCGGACTGCGTGCACCTCTCCATCGCCGCCGGCTGGCCCTCCGCCCTGCTGGAGCGTGACCTCGGCGATGTGCCCATCGTCCGCGCCATGCCCAACACTCCGGCCGCCATTGGCGAGGGCATGACCGTCGCCTGGGCCAATTCGGCCGCCAGTTGGAATCAGAAGGTGCTCTGCGAGGGGCTGCTTGGGGCGGTGGGGGCCGTCGCCTGGATCGACGACGAGTCCCACATGGATGCAGTGACGGCGGTCTCGGGCAGCGGCCCGGCCTACGTCTTTCTGCTCGCGGAATGCCTGGCCGAGGCCGCCATCGATGCCGGACTGCCTGCGGACCTCGCGCGCCTGCTGGCCGAGCGCACGGTGAGCGGCGCCGGCGCCCTGCTGGCCCAGGCGGAAGACGACGCCGCCCAGCTTCGCCGCAACGTGACCAGCCCCGGCGGCACCACGGAGGCCGCGCTCTCCGTCCTGATGGCGGCGGACGGGCTCAGCCCGCTCATGACCCGCGCGGTGCGCGCCGCTACCGAGCGTAGCCGCGCCCTCGCGCCTTCGTAGTCGGACCACCGCGGGCGCGTTGACCGCCGGATTTCGCGCGGCCTACACTTCAGGCTCTGGTGGCGGCGGCGAGGTGCAGGACCATGCCAAGGAAGACTGCAGCAGGGGCCGGCAGGCGCAAGGACGTGCCCCAGACCATCATCGAGAGTGCGCTGACACTGGCCGCGAGCCGCGGCTGGGCGCGGGCCAGCCTAGGCGACATCGCCGAGGCGGCTGGGATCTCCCTCGCGGAGCTGCGCGCGGAGTTCTCCTCCAAGAGCGCCATCGTCGCGGCCTACTCTGCTAGTGTCGACCGCGAGGTGCTGGCCGCGCGGGACCCCGAGATGGCCGGACGCCCGGCCACCGAGCGCCTGTTCGACGTGCTGATGAAGCGCTTCGATCTGCTGAATGCGCACAGGGACGGGGTCGTCGCGATCGTGCGGAGCGCCCCGTCGAACCCGGAGGGCGTCCTGTGCGGGTCGCTCACGATGCGGCGCTCGATGCGCTGGATGCTCGAAGCGGCCGATTTGAGCAGCGCCGGTCTGCGCGGCGAGCTTCGGGTGAACGCGCTGTGTACGCTCTATCTCACCATGCTCCGGGTCTGGATCCATGACGACAGCGAGGACATGGCGCGCACCATGGCCGCGCTCGACCGGCGGCTCAAGCGCCTCGACCGAATGACGCGCTCGCTCTGCCGCCTCGCGCCGCGCCGCGGCTGGCGCGAGGCCCAGCCCGCCGAAGCCGGGTAAGTCTCTGACCTAGACCGGTAGGCGGAGCTCGGCACGCAAGCCGCCGAGCGAGCCCCCGCTCATGCGGATATCGCCGCCGTGCCCGCGGGCGACATCGCGTGCGATCGCAAGGCCGAGACCGGCCCCGCCGGTGCGCGGGTTGCGCGCGTCGTCGAGCCGGAAGAACGGCTTGAACACCTCCTCCCGCTGCTCTTCGGGAATGCCCGGCCCGTCGTCCTCGATCGCCACCGAGACGACATCGTCCCGGCGGACGGCGCTGATCGCGACCTGCGCGCCGTGATGTACGGCGTTCTCCACCAGGTTGGTGAGGCAGCGACGGATGGCGTTCGGCCGGAGCGCCATGACCAGGGGGCGCTCGACCTCGAGAGTGATCGCCCTGCCCTTGTCGCGGGCGTCTGCCGTGACGTCGTCGATGATCTCGGCAAGGTCGGTGCTGACCGGCGCCTCCCCGCCTTGGCCGCGTGCGAAGGCCATGTACTCGTCGATCATGTGCTCCATGAGCAGCAGGTCCTGCTCGGACTCGGCGATCTCGGCCCGCGAATCGGGGTGCGCATCGGCCAACATGGCGAGCTGCAGCCGCACCCGCGTCAGCGGCGTCCGGAGATCGTGAGAGACCCCGGCCAGCATCTCGGTGCGCTGCGTGATCTGACGCTGAATCCGTCCCTGCATCTCCAGAAAGGCGGCACCCGCGAGACGAACCTCGGACGCGCCTGCGGGCTTGAGGTCGCTCACCGGCCGGCCCTTGCCCAGCGCGTCGGCGGCAGCCGCCAGCCGCCTGATCGGACGAACCTGGTTACGCAGAAACAGGACGGCGATCGTCGTCACCACGAGTGCCATCCCTGCCATCCACAGGAAGGGCAGGACGGTGGTCGATTCCCGCAAGCGCCTGGTTGTCGTCAGCAGGGTCAACACACCGTCCGGCCGCTGGACCCGAATTGTCATCCCCTTGTCGGGCAGAGTGCTGTCGAGGTGGTAGGGGGCCCCGATGCGCTGGTCGAGCTGCCGGTGCAGCATTTCGTAAGAGATGCCACCGCTCTGCCGCGGAGCCTCGTCGGGCAGCACCGCGCCATCCTCGAAGACGACCCCGAACTGCATCTCTCGCCGGGCGATCTCGTCGATCCGGGCGCGCTCTGCGGGGTCGGTCACGCCGTCGGCCATGCGCATGATGGAGAGGACATCGCCGCTGACATCCAACGCCAGCTGGTTGCTCACCGTATCCCAGTGTCGCTCGAAGAAGATGTAGACCACCGTTGCCTGAACCAGAATCAGCGGGATGAGCATGATCAGGAACGCCCGCCAGAACAGGCCACGCGGCATGAATGTGCGTAGCAGGTTCACGGCGAACGCTCTCCCGGCGGACGCCGCGGCTCAATCGGCTCGCAGCACATAGCCTCGGCCCCAGACGGTCTGCAGGTAACGGGGATGCTGGGGTTCCGGCTCGATCTTGCGCCTAAGCCGGGCGATTTGCACGTCGATCGCGCGGCGCGAGGCGCCGCCGCCGAGACGCTCGCTCAGCGCGTGCCGGCTCATCGTTTCTCCCGGATTGGAAGCGAAGACGCGGAGGAGGTCGGCCTCGGCCGTGGTCAGCCGTACCGGCTCGTCGCCCCGCAAGAGCTGATCCCGCGCCGGAAAATAGCGGACCTCCCCCATCACGACGCAGGTCTCGGGCGTCGCAGGGGGCGCAGCCGCCGTGCGCCGCAGGATGGTGGCGACGCGCAGCAGCAGCTCGCGCGGCTCGAAGGGCTTGGTCAGATAGTCGTCGGCGCCGCTTTCCAGCCCCGCGATGCGGTCTTCCGGCTCGGTCATGGCCGTGAGCAGCAAGACCGGAACCGCGTCCGAGCGACGCAGCCCGTGCGTGAACTCGACGCCCGATTCGCCCGGCATCATCACGTCGAGCACGATCAGGTCGAAGGTCATACCGTCGAGCTTGGCCCGCGCCTCGGCGGCCGTGCTCGCGGTGGAGACGTGATAGCCATTGTCACGCAGGTAGCGGCCGAGCAGCGTGCGTATGCGGTCGTCGTCGTCCACTACCAGGATGTGCTCCGCCTCGGCCGGCGGCGCCTCGCGGTGGGCGGCGTTGGTCGCTGCGCCCTCGTCGTTCATCGACGCATCGTCCCTCGCCGGACGGGCCGATCCGACACGTCAGTCTCAGGGCCGGTGGAAGCGGCGCCGGTCAGCCTCGTCGATGATTCCCATCAACACCTCCCGATATCCCTCCACGGCGACGCCGCCCGCGCTGCGGTAAGCCTTGGCAATGCGGGCCCGCTGGGTCGCGGACAGGCGGCTCTCCAGACTCCGGCCTTTCGCCGTGAGGGCGAGCAACCGGCGGCGTCCGTCGGCGGGGTCCTGCCGGGTCGTCACGAAACCCTCGCTCACCAGCCGGCCAAGCACGCGCGACAGGCTTTGCTTGGTGATTCTCAGAATCTCCAGCAACGCAGTGACCGAGATGTCCGGATTGCGGCCGACGAAATAGACGACCCGGTGATGTGCGCGCCCGAAGCCGTGGGACGCGAGGATCGCATCGCATTCGGTCGTAAAATCCCGATAGGCGAAGAACAGCAGCTCCATCGCCTCGTGAAGCTGGTCTTCACGCAGATAGAGCGGATTGGGCCCGGCCTTTACGTCAGTCACGTTGACTTATATGCAGGCCGATGATAGGGAGCGCAACAGCTTTCTGACCACCCACCGACCATCCGTGAGCGCCATGGCCGACCTCATACCCTACGACGATCGCGACGGAGACATCTGGTACAACGGCGCGCTGGTACCGTGGCGCGACGCGAAGCTGCACGTGCTGAGCCACGGCCTGCACTATGCGAGCTGCGTGTTCGAAGGCGAGCGGGTCTACGACGGCCGCATCTTCAAGGTCGAAGAGCACACCCAACGCCTCCTGGATTCCGCTGACGCGCTGGGTTTCGAAATCCCCTATAGCCGCGATGTGCTGGTCGAGGCCTCCAAGCTCGTCGTCGACAGGCTCGGCATCGGCGACGGCTACGTGCGGCCGGTGGCCTGGCGCGGCGCCGAGATGATGGGTGTTTCGGCGCAGCACAACACGATACACGTGGCGATCGCCGCCTGGGCGTGGCCGGCCTATTTCGGCGAGGACGCGGTCACGCGAGGCATCAAGCTGAAGACCGCGCGCTGGCGCCGGCCGGCGCCGGATACCGCACCGGTGAAGGCGAAATGCGCCGGGCTCTACATGATCTGCACCCTCAGCAAGCACGAAGCCGAGCGGGAGGGTTGCCACGATGCGCTGATGCTCGACTGGCGCGGACAGGTCTCCGAAGCGACCGGCGCCAACATCTTCCTGGTCCAGGACGGGGTGATTCACACACCGTCGCCGGATTGCTTCCTGGACGGCATCACGCGGCGCATGGTCATCGAGCTCGCAGAAAAGCGCGGTTACGAGGTGATCGAGCGCGCGATCATGCCCGACGAAATCCCGAAGAGCGACGAGATCTTTCTCACCGGCACCGCTGCTGAGGTCACGCCGGTCGGCGCGATCGACGAGCACAACTTCCAGGTCGGGCCAGTCACCCGCACCCTGATGGCGGACTACGCGACGACGGTGCGCGCACGGGATTAGGCCGGCGCGCCAGCATTGTATATGGGCGCGGGTTTCCCGCGACTCTCCTGACACGTCATCCCGGCCTGGAGGTTGGGGCCCTCACCTCAGTTGTTTTCCATCGCTTCCTTGGGCTCGCTCGGTTCCGCGGTGAGAGAAATCATAAGGGCTGCAGAAACGACCAGGGCGAGCCACCAGTTTTGCCAAGCGCCATGCGAAACGGAGCCAATGGCCATTGTGGCGACGAATTGGGCCTGCCCGAACATCCGTGTGAGGTTGGATTCCCGGTCTAAACGCATCACGACGAGCCACAGTAACGCGAGCGCGATAACGGCGCCGACGGCACCGAGTTCGAGCATGACTTGCAGCGGCGCGCTATGGGGGTGCAAGGCTGCGATGTCGCGACCGGTGTCGCTAGGTGTGGGGAACAACGATCCCATGTGACGGGAACCGTCGAAACCCCACCCGAATACGGGTTTCTCGGCGATACGCTGGACGGAAAAGTCCCAAATCTCGACGCGGTGCTGGGCCGATGCGGGCAGCCAGTCCGCCCGATGCCACCCGTGATTGTGCAGTTCCAGAGCTACGAAGGGCATTGCGACAAACGCCAAAAGGGTTGCCGCAATGGTGATTGTTTGACCGGCCTTGCGATGAATGACGGCCAACAGTACGACCGCGATGCCCGCGGCGAAACCGAGCGTCCCTGACTCACTTTCCAGAAATAGCGAAGCGGTTCCGAGCAAAACGGGAACAAAGAGGGCCTTCCAACCTAGCCTTCCCTTCCAGAGAAAGGCGGTCACCGGCCAGACAATCATCGCCATCGCAACAGCGCCACGATTGAACCAAACCGCCTCTTTTCCGGCTTCCGCCGTCTTGAATTGTCGAAGCACCGGATAGTCGAGCCCCGTCTCCACGACCACGAAAGCAAGGCTCAGGCCTAACCCGACGACGAGCCATCGGCCGATCTCTCTCCTCACCGCTTCGTCCAATGCGGCCGCGACAGGGAACAGCGCCATGCCGGCCGCGAGGATCACGGTGATGCGGAGCACGAGCCCAAGAGAGCGTGCGGCGTCGACACTCCAGGCCGAAGCGATCGCGCACCACGCGACGAATAGCGCAAGGGCGATCACTATCCTCAAATCGGGAACCGGGATTCGCCTGTTCGCCCACCAATAGGTCGGAACGGCGAGGGCCGCCGCGAGTAGCAGGAGCACCACGGTGCCCTTGGGCGCCGCGACGCTGACGATCGGCAGCAGCAGGGCAAACGCACAGAAAATCGCGGTCAAGAGTCGCCTCGGCCTGCTCAAGCCCCGCGTTTCACCGCGCTCGTCGCCGCTGCTCAAAGTAGGCGGGGTCATTTCGCGCCTCACGGTCTGTCAGGCGCGCACCGCAATCCGCTCGGCCGCGGCAATGACGTCAGCGACTGGCAGGCCCGCGAGCGGCACGCGACGCAGGACCTCTACCGCCTCGCCGCGCGGCCCATATTGGATGGGGTCGGAGCCGGCGCCGAACAGCGCGACGGTGGGGCAGCCGACCGTGGCAGCGATATGAATGGGACCCGTGTCGTTGCCCACGGCGCACATCGCGCGTCGCGCCAGGGCGGCGACCTGACCCAGGCTGGTGCGACCGCCCAAATTAATTGCTCTTGGCACGTGTCCCGCGATGTCATCGAGGACCGACGCCTCGGCCTCCGCGCCGGTCAGGACGGGGATCATGCCGCGTGCGGACAAGAGCCGGGCGAGGTCGGCAAACCGCCGGGACGGCCAGCGCTTTTCCGGCCGGTGTGCCGATCCCCCCGGCACGATGAGCGCGAAGGCGCCGGGCGGTGTCAACGCGTAGATATCGGCATCCAGCCACTCGAGAGTGGGTGCCGGCACGTCCCCAATGCCGGCAATGCCAAGCTGTTCCGCCTGACGCTCTAGCGTGTGCATGAACGGCCGTTGGGGATTGCGGTGGGAATGCGAGCATCCAACGGCGATCCCCGACCATTCGGGGCGGCAGCGGCGCGGCAGCATGTGAAAGTAATGCCCGGTGCGGCTCGATGTCTGGAGATCATAGACGCGCAGGAACTCACCTTCGATCAGGCGCCTGCGTAACCTGATCCATGCCAGGGGATCGGCCAGAATGCTCGGACGTTCGTCCGTCCAAACCTCGTCGAACCAGCCGCAACGTCCGCCCAACTCGGCAAAGGCCGGCGTCGTCAGCAGGGTGATGCGCGCAGACGGATGATGGCGGCGGATCGCCGCGAAGCACCCGGTGGCGAGGACCCAATCCCCGAGCGCGCCGTGCTTGATAACCAAAATTCGCTCAACAACCGACATGAGAACTGGGGGTGCTAACCGTGACGAGCGGCCGTTTCGTTGTTTGAAGGTTCGGTAGCCGGATTATGACCCGCTGTGCCAGCGCTCGGCGGCGCGGTCGTCCGCGTCGCGCGCCGCGACCCAGCGGTCACCCTCGGCGGTCTCCTCGCGCTTCCAGAACGGCGCCTTGGTCTTGAGCCAGTCGATCAGGAAGGCGCAGGCATCGAGCGCCGCGCGCCGATGGGCCGCCGCGGTCACCACGAGAACGATGCGATCACCGGGCTCGAGCCTGCCGTAGCGGTGGACGATCAGTGATGCGGTGAGGTCCCAGCGCTGGCACGCCTCGGCCTCGATGTCCGCGAGCTGCCTCTCGGTCATCGCCGGGTAGTGCTCCAGTGTCATCGCCGTGACCGCGTCGCCGGCGTCCTTGCCCGCGTCGGCACGGGTGATGCCGACGAACGACGCGACGGCACCGATCTCGTCGTTGCCGCCCGTCAGCGTCTCGATCTCGGCGCCGATATCGAAGTCCTCCCGCTGGACGCGGATCACGGCCGGACTCCACCGGTCACCGGCGGGAACAGCGCGATTTCGTCGCCGTCGGCGACCGCGTGATCCGGCGCGGCGAACTCCTGGTTGACCGCGACGCGGATGACCGAGAGGTCCTCGAGCGCGCTGGCATAGCCGCCGCCCCGGTTCCGCAGCCAGTCCAGCAGCGCCGCCACCGTCCGCACATCGGCGGGCAACGCGACCTCCTCGGTATCGAGGCCGATCCGCTCCCGGACCCAGGCGAAATAAAGCAATGTCATCGGTACATCTCGTTGAACGGGAGAAAGTCGACCATCGTGCCCGCGCTGAGCGAGGTGAGGTCTTCGGGAAGCTCGATCAAGCCGTCGGCGAAGACCGCGGATGTGAGGATTCCGGCGCCGTCGCGGGCGAATTTCTCCGCCCCGAGGGTGCCGTCCGGCCGCGCCGAGAGCCGCGCCCGCAGCCATTCGCGCCGCCCCCGCTTCTTCTTGTAGTCGAATGCCGCCGGCACTCGGTAGTGCGCGGGCTCGACCTCGGTGCAGCCGCCGAGGCGCAGGATCAGCGGGCGCGCGAAGCGCAGGAAGGTGACCATGACGGCCACCGGGTTGCCGGGGAGCCCGATGAAGGGCACGCGCCCGACCTGGCCGAGGGCGATGGGCCGCCCCGGCCGGATGGCGAGACGCCAAAAGTGAAGGTGGCCGAGCGCCTCCACCGCCGCCTTGACGTGATCCTCGTCGCCGGTCGACATGCCGCCGGAGGTGAGCAGCAGGTCGTGATCGCGGCTGCGCTCCGCCAGCGCGCCGGCGATCGCGTCGAGCCTGTCCGGCAGAATGCCCATGTCGGTGAGGGCGCAGCCCAGCCGCTCCGCGAGGCCGGCGATGACGTAGCGGTTGGAGTCGTATATGCCGCCTTCGCCGAGCGCCACGCCCGGCTCGTAGACCTCGTCGCCGGTGGAGAAGATCGCGACCCTGAGCCGCCGGAAAACCAGGAGCTCGGTGCGCCCGATGGAGGCGGCGAGGCCGACATCCTGCGGGCGCAAGGCCCGGCCGGCGGTGAGGATGGTGGTGCCGGGCGCGATGTCCTCGCCTGTGTGCCGGCGGTTGGCGCCGCGCTTGATTCCGGGCGGCACGACGACGGCATTGCCGTCGATGCGGCAGTCCTCCTGCATCAGCACGGTCTCGGGACCCGCCGGCATCGGGGCGCCGGTGAAGACGCGGATCGCCTCGCCCCGCTCGGCGGGCCGGCCGAGCGGGTGCCCGGCCGCAGCCCGCCCGGTGCAGGGCAGGCGCGTGTCATCGGCGGCGTTGAGATCGTCGAAGTAGACCGCGTAGCCGTCGACGGCGGCGTTGTCGTGGGGCGGTACGGCACGTTCCGAGATCACGGTCTCCGCCAGGATGCGCCCGTTGGCCGCCTTCAGGCCCACGGTCTCGGTCTCGGCGATGGGATGGACGACGCTCTCCAGTTGCGCGAGCGCCTCCGCCGCGGGAGTCAGCGCGCCGCCGAAGGCGAAGCAGTCGTCGCTAAGCTGTGCCATGGGCCAACACCGGCTCGTCACCCTCCGCAGCGCCGCAGTGCGCCACCACGAACGAAGCGATCCCATCCACGTCGTCGATATCGAAGACCGGCACCCGGCGCCCGAGCGAAGCCGCCGCCGGCACCGGCCGGTCGCTCGCGATGGCGACGACGGTGGGGTCCGCGGCGGCGAGAAGCGGCGCTTCGCCTGCGCCGCGCTGCGCCTCGATCTTGTCGTGGCCGCCCCGCTTGTAGCCCTCGATCAGCACGAGGTCGGCCGGCTCCAGGCGCTCGAGCAGCCGATCCAGCGGCGGCTCGCCGTCATCGCCGGTCTCGCGCAGGTGGGCGAAGCGATCCGAGCCTGCCAGCACGATGTCGCGGGCGCCGGCAGCCCGCCACGCGTGGGCGGGATGGCCCTCGGGCAGTAGGTCGAAGCCGTGGTGGGCATGCTTCACGGTGGCGACGCGCAAGCCCCGTGCGCGCAGTCTCGGCAACAGCCGGCAGACCAGCGTTGTCTTGCCGCTGTCGCTCAGCCCCGTGACCCCGAACCGCCGCACCTACTCCTCCTGCTCCGGCCGTGCCGCCCGCAGGCCGCGCACGCTTGCCCGAACATAGCCGATCGCGCTGGCCCAGGTCAGCACCGCCGCGAGCCAGAGCAGCCCCTCGCCGGCGGTGGCGAGCCCGTCGCCTGCGGCGTCTGAGAGCCAGGGTGCGATGGCCGGCGTGAGCAGCAGCAGCGCGATGGCGACCATCTGCGCGGCGGTCTTCCACTTGGCGAGCGGCTGAACCGGGAGCGCCACCTTGCCGGCGAGCGCCTCCCTGAGCCCGGCAATCAGGAGCTCGCGGGCGAGAATCGCCACCACGGCGATCGCCGGCGCGCGCCCGTCGGTGGCCAACATGACGAGCGCCGCCGCCACCAGGAGCTTGTCGGCGATGGGATCGAGAATCCGCCCCAGCAGCGAATGCTGATCGAGCCTGCGCGCCAGCCAGCCGTCGAAGAAGTCGCTGAGCGCCGCTGCCGCGAAGACCGCGAAGCCGAGCCAGAGTCCGCTCGCGCCGGCGATGAAGAACGAGCCGACGAGCACGGGCACCATGACGATGCGGAGCCCCGTGACCGCGTTGGGCCAGCTCGCGACTCGCAGCGGATCGGCCTCCGTCACGGACTCCGAGGCCTCGACACTCTCAATGTTCGGCGCGGAAGTGGTCATGGATCGCGCGCGCGACCGTGCTCGATATGCCGTCCACGGTCTCCAGATCGGCGAGGCCCGCCTGGCTCACCCCCCGCGCCGAGCCGAAGCGGTGCAGCAGCGCCTTCTTGCGCCGGGGGCCGACGCCCGGAATCTCGTCGAGCGCCGAGCGGGCGCGGGCCTTGGCGCGCTTGGCCCGGTGGGTGCCGATGGCGAAGCGATGCGCCTCGTCCCGCAGTCGCTGCAGGAAGTAGAGCAGCGGCTCGCGCGCGCCGAGCGAGACCGGCGGCCTGTCGGGCAAGAAGATGCGCTCGCGGCCGGCATTGCGCTCCGGCCCCTTGGCGATCGCCGCGACCGCGAGGTCGGCGATGCCGAGATCGGCGAAGACCCGGCGTGCCTCGCCCAGCTGGCCGGCGCCCCCGTCGATCAGCACCAGGTCCGGCCACGATTCGCCCGCGCGGCCGGGGTCCTCCTTGATCAGGCGGGAGAAGCGGCGGGTGAGAACCTCGCGCATCATGGCGTAGTCGTCGCCCGGCGCGGCCGGGTCCTGCGCCGCTGCCACAGACCGGATCGTGAACTTGCGGTAGGCGTTCTTGATGAAGCCGTCCGGCCCCGCGACGATCAGGCTGCCGACCGCATCGGTGCCCGAGATGTGGCTGTTGTCGTAGACCTCGATCCGCTCCGGCGCGCTCTCCAGCCCGAACTTCTGGGCCAGGCTCTCCAGCAGGCGCCGCTGCGCCGTGCTCTCGCCGAGCCGGCGGGCGAGCGCTTCGCGGGCGTTGCGCTCGGCGTCCTCCACCAGCTTGCGCTTCTCGCCGCGCTGCGGGCGGTGCAGCCGGACCCGCCGCCCGGCCCGGACCGTCAGCGCCTCGGCGAGCAGCGAAGCCTCCGCCAGCGGCCGGTTGACCAGGACCAGCGGCGGCGCCTCCCGCGCGCTGTAGAACTGCCCGATGAAGGCGCGCAGGATCGCCTCGGCCGTCTCGTCCGCCCCGTGACGCGGGAAGAACGCCCGGTTGCCGTAGTTCTGGCCGGAGCGGAAGAAGAAGACCTGCACGCAGGCCTGGCCGGCCTCGTCGTGGATGGCGACCACATCGGCATCGTCCATGGAGGGCAGGTTGATGCCCTGGCGCATCTGGATATGGGCGAGCGCCTTGATGCGGTCGCGGTAGGCGGCGGCGGTCTCGAATTCCAGCGCGTCGCTCGCCGCGGTCATCCGCTCGGTCAGCCGGCTCTGGACCTGCCTGCTGCGCCCGGCGAGGAAGGCCCGCGCCTCCTCCACCAGCACGTCGTAGTCGGCCTTGCCGATGCGGCCGACGCAGGGCGCGGTGCAGCGTTTGATCTGGTACTGCAGGCAGGGCCGGGTGCGGCTCTCCAGCACCGAATCGGAGCAGGACCGCAGCGGGAACGCCCGCTGCAGCGCGTTGATCGTGAGGTTCACCGCGCCGGCCGAGGCGAACGGGCCGAAGTAGTCGCCCTCTGCGCTCTTGGCGCCGCGATACTTGGTGATCTGCGGCCAAGTGTGGCCCCGGCGGAGCAGGATGTAGGGGAACGACTTGTCGTCCCGGAGCAGGATGTTGTAGTGCGGCTTGAGCCGCTTGATCAGGTTGCTCTCGAGCAGCAGCGCCTCGACCTCGCCCTCGGTGGTGATCACCTCGACCGAGGTCGTGGCCGCGATCATGCGCTGCAGGCGGACCGGCAGCGTGCGGACGTTGACGTAGGTCTGGACGCGCTTGCGCAGGCTCTTGGCCTTGCCGACGTAGAGCGGCTTCTCGTGCCGGTCGCGCATGCAGTAGACACCGGCGCCGGCCGGCATGGTCCCCAGCGCCGCGCGCAACGCCGCGACGCCGCGCTCCAGCGAGACGCCCGGCTCGGCGAGCGCCGCCGCATCGTCCGTGACGGACGTGGTCGGCCGCTCGATCTGCACGTCCACCATCGCGTCATCCGCCTGATGCGCCGCTTGGCCTGAGAGATAGTCCCTGCCCCGCAGCCCGTCAACGCGCGAACCGGGCAAATTCCGATCACGAGGCATGACTCGATTAGCCAATCCGTTCGAAACACCGGTCAAAGCGCGCTATGATTTGCGAACCGGTCGGCGCACCGCGCCATCGCTGGGGCGTGCGGCCGCGACCCTCGGACAGGGAGCACGAATCATGAGAAGGAATTGGCGAGTTACACTTGTTGCGGCTGCCGCTGCGCTTTGTCTTGGGCTGGCGCCGGACGCCAAGGCCGACGGCCACGAGGTGAAGGTCGGTGTCATTCTCGGCTTCACCGGCCCGATCGAGTCGCTGACGCCCCCCATGGGGGATTCGGCTGAGCTGGCCATGAAGGAGGTGTCGGATTCAGGCGCCTTCCTCGGTGGCAAGGTGATGGTCCCGGTCAGGGGCGATTCGACCTGCATCGACGCCGCCGCCGCGACCGCCGCGGCGGAGCGTCTGGTCACTGCCGAGGGCGTTGCCGCGATCTTCGGCGCCGACTGTTCCGGCGTCACCATCGCCATCACCAACAACGTCGCGGTGCCGAACGGCGTGGTCATCATCTCGCCGTCGGCGACCTCGCCGGCGCTGACCACGATCGAAGACAACGGCCTGTTCTTCCGCACCGCGCCGTCGGACGCACGGCAGGGGCAGGTGCTCGCCGAGGTTCTGATCGAGCGGGGCATCATGAGCGTCGCGGTCACCTACACCAACAACGACTACGGCAAGGGGCTCGACGGCAGCTTCGGCGCGGCGTTCGCCGCCCTCGGCGGCACAGTCGAGATCTCGGCGGCGCACGAGGACGGCAAAGGCGACTATTCGGCCGAGGTGGGCGCGCTCGCCGCCTCGGGCGCGGAACACCTTGTGGTCTTCGGCTATATCGACCAGGGCGGCAAGGGGATCATCCAGGGGGCCGTCGACACCGGCGCCTTCGAGAACTTCATCGTTGGCGACGGCATGATCGGAGACTCGTTGATCGAGGCGATCGGCGACGCGCTGACCGGCACGATCGGCACCGCGCCGGGCTCGGCCTCCGAGGGCGCTGCGGCATTCGTCGAACTTGCGGCAGCCAACGGCGTGGACGGCGACGGCCCGTTCCGCGGTGAGTCCTACGACGCTGCGGCGCTGATCGCGCTCTCGATGCAGGCGGCGGGCACGGCCGATCGCGGCGCGTCCGCGTCCAAGGTGCTGGAGGTCGCCAACGCGCCGGGCGAGCAGATCGGACCGGGTGAGCTCGGCAAGGCTCTGCAGATTCTCGCCGACGGCGGCGAGATCGACTATCAGGGTGCGACCAACGTCGAGCTCACCGATGTGGGCGAGGCCGCTGGCTCCTATGCGGTGATGGAGGTCGAGGGCGGCGCCTTCATGACCAAGGAAATCCGCTAGATCGCGCAATGACGGACGGCGGCTCGGGCAGCGATGACCGGGCCGCCGGCCGCATCCCCTGCCCCGGAGGGCAGCGCGAACGACGCGCCTGCCATGATCCGGGTCGAGAACCTGCATCTGCATTTCGGCGGTATCCGCGCCGTCGACGGCGTCACCGTGGAGATTGAAGAGGGGTCGATCACCGGGCTGATCGGCCCCAACGGCGCTGGCAAGACCACCCTCTTCAACGTCATCGCCGGCGTGTATCCGCCCTCCGAAGGCCGGGTCTTCCTGCAGGAGCAGGAGATCACCGGCCTGAAGCCGCACCAGCTCTTTCACAGGGGCGTGCTGCGCACCTTTCAGATTGCGCACGAGTTCTCAAGTCTCACGGTCCTGGAGAACCTGACGACGGTGCCCGGCGGACAAGCCGGCGAGGCGCTGGTCAACGCCTGGTTCCGCCGCGGCAAGGTTATTGCCCAAGAAGCGGAGATACGCGACCGGGCCTGGGACGTGGTTACGTTTCTCGGCCTGGAGCGGGTCGCCACCGAGCGCGCGGGCGCGCTTTCCGGCGGGCAGAAAAAGCTCCTGGAGCTCGGCCGGACGATGATGGCCGAGCCCCGGATCGTGTTCCTCGACGAGGTCGGCGCCGGCGTCAACCGCACGCTGCTGCGGAGCATCGGCGACGCCATCCTCCGCCTCAATCGGGAGCGCGGCTACACCTTCTGCATGATCGAGCACGACATCGACTTCATCACGCGCCTGTGCCAGCCGGTGATCGTCATGGCTGAGGGCAAGGTGCTGACCCAGGGCTCGCCGGCCGAGGTCAAGGCAGACCAGCGGGTGATCGATTCCTATCTCGGGCGCGGCCGGCGGCGCGGTGCTGGCGCATCATGAGCTTTCTCACCGGCGAAGGCATGACCGGCGGCTACGGCGGCGCGGACATCATCCGCGACTGCACCATCGAGGCCGAGCAGGGTGAGGTCGCCGTGATCGTGGGGCCCAACGGCGCGGGCAAGTCGACCGCGATGAAGGCGGTCTTCGGCATGATCGTGCTGCGGGAGGGCACGGTCCGGCTCGACGGCGAGGACATCACCCGGCTGAGCCCGCAGGAGCGCGTGCGCAAGGGCATGGGCTTTGTGCCGCAGGAGCGCAACGTCTTCACCACCATGACCGTCCAGGAAAACCTGGAGATGGGCGCCTACATCCGCGACGTCGGTGTGGCCGAGACCATGGCGCGGGTCTTCGACCTCTTCCCGATCCTAAAGGAGAGGCGGCGCCAGCCCGCCGGCGAGCTTTCCGGCGGCCAGCGCCAGCAGGTGGCCATCGGCCGGGCGCTGATGACCGAGCCCCGGCTGCTCATGCTGGACGAGCCCACCGCCGGCGTTTCGCCCGTGGTGATGGACGATCTCTTCGACCGCATCCTGGAGATCCGCGCGACCGGCATCGCCATCCTGATGGTCGAGCAGAACGCTGCCCAGGCGCTCACCATCGCCGATCGGGGCTATGTGCTCGTCACCGGCCAGAACCGCCACACGGACACCGGCGAAGCGCTCCTCGTCGACCCCGAAGTCCGGCGCTCGTTCCTCGGCGGGTAGCCCATGACCGACGTCGCGAACGCGATCGTCCTGCTGCTGAATTTCGTGATCGTGCCGGGCGTCGCCTACGGCTCCCAGCTCGCCCTCGGCGCCCTGGGAGTCACGCTCATCTTCGGCATCCTGCGCTTCGCCAACTTCGCCCACGGCGACGTGATGGCGTTCGGCACCATGGTCGTGCTGCTGACCACGTGGTGGTTCCAGGGGATGGGCGTCGGCATCGCGCCGCTGCCGACGGCGCTCATCGCCTTGCCCTTCGGGATCGTGGGCGCGGCCGCCTTCAACCTGGCTGCGGACCGCGTCGTCTTCCGCTTCTACCGGCGGCGCAAGAGCCCGCCGGTGATCCTGCTGATCGCCTCGGTCGGCGTGATGTTCGCGCTGCAGGGCATCGTCCGCTTCATCATCGGCCCCGACGACCGGCGCCTCGCCGACGGAGCGCGCTTCATTATCAAGGCCTCCGAATTCAAGACAGCGACCGGGTTGAAGGAAGGCCTCGCGATCAAGCTCTCGCAGGGGCTGACCGTCGCCGTCACCGCGGTCGCGGTGGCCGCGCTCTTCTGGTTCCTGCACCGGACACGGGCCGGCAAGGCGATGCGCGCCTATTCGGATAACGAGGACCTGGCGCTGCTCTCGGGCGTGAGCCCCGACCGCGTAGTGTTCTACGCCTGGCTGATCGCCGCCACCCTGGCTGCGGTGGCCGGCACCATGTACGGCATCGACAAGAGCTACAAACCCTTCACCTATTTCCAGCTGCTCCTGCCCATCTTCGCTTCGGCGATCCTGGGCGGCATCGGCCACCCCATCGGCGCGGTCGCCGGCGGCTTCATCGTGGCGCTCTCCGAGACCTCGGTGACTTACGCCTACAAGAAGTTCCTGCGCTACCTGGTGCCTGAGAGCTGGGAGCCGAGCGGGCTCATGCAGCTGCTGTCCACCGATTACAAGCTCGCGATCTCCTTCGTCATCCTGGTGGTCGTGCTGCTGGTGCGCCCGACCGGGATCTTCCGCGGGCGGGTGCTGTCATGAGGACGAAGCTCTCTAGGCCTGTCCTTTGGACGCCCAGGCTTCGCACGCCTCTGCTCTTCGCCGGCATGGCGGCGCTGTTGATCGCGGTCGGGGTCGGTCAGTCCTGGGTGGTCAGCCTCTCGATCCTCAACCTCTGCCTGATCTCCGCGATCATGGCTCTCGGCCTCAACATGCAGTGGGGCTACGCCGGCCTGCTCAACGTCGGCGTGATGGGCTTCGCGGCGCTCGGCGGCCTGGCCGGTGTGCTCATCTCGCAGTCGCCGGTGGCGGAAGCATGGTCGGCGGGTGGCGCGGGTCTCGGCATCGCGCTTGCGGTGGTGGTGGCGGCCGCACTGCTGATCGTGCTGCTGCGCCGCTTCGTGCGGAGAAAACCGCTGCGCACGGCGGGGACGGCGATCGTCCTCGTCGCCGGCTTCTTCATCGCCCGCATCTTCTTCGACCCGGCGGTAGACGAGATCGAACGCATCGACAGCGCCACCACCGGCTATCTGGGCGGCGCCGGCCTGCCGATCATCCTCTCTTGGATTGTCGGCGGTCTGCTCGCCGCCGGCGCGGCGTGGCTCATCGGCAAGGTCGCACTCGGCCTGCGCTCGGACTACTTCGCCATCGCAACCCTCGGCATCGCCGAGATCGTCATCACCGTCATCAAGAACGAGGACTGGCTCAGCCGCGGCGTGAAGAACGTCACGGGCCTCGACCGGCCGGTACCCTACGAGATCGACTTGCAGCAGAGCGCCTGGTTCCTCGACCTGGTCCAGTGGCTCGGCGCGGATCCGACCACGGGCTCGAGCATCTTCGTGAAGCTCTGCTACGCGGTGCTGTTCGCGCTGGTCCTGATCGCGGTCGTCTGGCTCGCCGAGCGCGCGCTGAACTCGCCCTGGGGCCGGATGATGCGCGCCATCCGCGACAACGAGGACGCGGCAGCGGCGATGGGCAAGGACGTGACCAGGCGCCACATGCAGATCTTCGTGCTGGGCGCGGCGGTGATGGGGATCGCGGGCGCCATGCTGACCACGCTGGACGGGCAGTTCACGCCGGGCAGCTATCAGCCGCTCCGCTTCACCTTCCTGGTCTGGGTGATGGTGATCGTCGGCGGCTCGGGCAACAACTGGGGCGCCGTGTTCGGCGGGTTCCTGGTCTGGTTCGTGTGGGTCGAGGCCGAGCCCGCCGGCTTCTGGCTGATGGATGTGATCACCGCTGGCCTTCCCGAAGACAACCCGCTCCGCGCCCACCTGCTCGACAGCGCGGCCTACATGCGCCTGATCGTGATGGGGCTGATCCTGCTCGTCGTCATGCGCTTCAGCCCGCGCGGCATCATTCCGGAACGGCGCGGCCGCTGAGGCGGCACCCGCCAATGGCCCACGAGACGCGCGAAGCAACAATTTTTCCCGGGATTCACCGGGATTAAGTTGGATAAGTGGGAAAAGTGGGATGTCGCGCGTGCCAGAGTCGCTTCGTGCCAAAGGGACGCGGGCGCAAGAACACGCTCGCGCACGGCAGAATAGTCGCTGCATTGCTCGATCCTGGCTCGAACGACGCACGGCTTGCATCGCACCATGTTCCAGGGAGTCGGACCGCAGGCCGGGACCTTGGTGAGAAAGGCGGGCTAGACAGTCAACGACCCTGTCGAAAGTTGCGGGCTAGATTCGCAGGCGCTCTCGCGAGATCTGGATGAGGCGCGCCATACCGTGCGGCTCGAGGATCAGGATCACGATGATGAGGCCGCCGAAGATGATGACCTCGATATGCTTGGCGAGGTCGACGGCGAGGTCGATGCCGAGGATCGGGTTCAGGTTGGTCAGGAAGATCGGCAGGATGGTGATGAAAGCGGCACCGATAATCGAGCCCGTGATCGACCCGAGGCCGCCCACGATGATCATGAAGAGCACCAGGAATGAGACGTTGACGTCGAAGGCGATGGTCTCGGCGCTGCCCAGATAGAGGAAGACGAAGAGCGCGCCGGCGACGCCGCAGAGATAGGAGCTCACGCCGAAGGCAAGCAGCTTGGTGCGGAGCAGCGGGATGCCGACGATCTCGGCGGCCACGTCCATGTCGCGCACCGCCATCCAGGCGCGGCCGAAGCGGCTCCGCATCAGATTCCAGGAGAAGAAGACGAAGACCGCCAACAGGACGAGCGCCACCAGATAGCGCACCTCTGCGGCGGCCTCGGGCCCCGTGACCATGACGCCTGCGAAGGTGCGCGGCGGCGCCGTGATCGTGCCCGACGGGTTGTCGTTGTAGAACCACGGCACCCGGTTGAAGAGCCAGATCAGGAAGAACTGCGCGGCGAGCGTCGCCACCGCCAGATAGAAGCCCTTGATGCGCAGGCTCGGCAGTCCGAACAGGATGCCGACACCGGCGGCGAAGAAGCCGGAGATGAAGAAGATGGCGATGATATCCAACTCGGGCCACGCGGTCGTCATCTTGAAGGCTGAATAGGCACCGACCGCCATGAAGCCGCCGGTGCCGAGCGAGAGCTGGCCGGCGAAGCCGGTGAGCAGGTTGAGCCCAAGCGCCGCGAGCGCAAAGATCAGGAACGGAATCAGAATCGCCTGCAGCCAGTATTCGTTCGCCAACGTCGGAACGGCGAAGAGCGCGAGCAACGAGATCACGGTCACGAAGACCGTGTTGATCGTGCGCGAACGGGTCGCGAAGAAGGTGCTGTAGAGGTCGTTGAAATAGCTGAGCACGGTCACACCCGCTCGATGATCTTCTCGCCGAACAGGCCTTGGGGCCGGAACATGAGAACCAGCATCGCCAGCATGTAGGCGAACCAGTTTTCGATCGCGCCGCCGATCACCGGGCCCCAATAGACCTCGGCGACCTTCTCCCCGAGGCCGATGATGAGCCCGCCGACGATGGCGCCGGGAACGGACGTCAGCCCACCCAGGATGAGCACGGGCAGCGCCTTCAGCGCGATCAGCGACAGGCTGAACTGCACGCCGCTCTTCGCGCCCCACATGATACCGGCGACGATAGCGACGACCCCCGCCACCGACCACACGATGATCCAGATGGTCCGGAGCGAGATGCCGAGGGAGAGCGCGGCCTGCGGATCGTCGGCTACGGCCCTGAGCGCGCGGCCCATGGGCGTGTGCTGGAAGATCAGCGCCAGCGCCGCCACGAGCACCGCCGCCACCAGGGCGGCAATGAGGTCGAACTCGTTCAGCAGCATGCCACCGACATCGACCGGGGAATTCGGAATGCCGAGGTCGAGCGCCTTCACGTTCGAGCCCCAGACCCATTCGCCGGCGCCCTCGAGCAGGAAGCTCAGTCCGATGGTCGCCATGAAGAGCGTGATCGGCGGCTGATTGATCAGCGGGCGCAGCATCCCGCGCTCGATCGCGAAGGCAAGCGCGACCATGACGATCGCCGTGACTGGCAGCGCGCCCCAGACCGGCACGCCGTGCTCCATCAATCCCACCAGAGTGAGCGCGGCGAACAGCACCATCGCGCCCTGTGCGAAGTTGAACACCTGGGAGGCCTTGAAGATAAGCACGAAGCCGAGCGCCACCAGCGAGTACATGACGCCGGTGAGCAGACCGGAGACCGCGACCTCGGCCAGGAATATGGGGAACTCGATCATGTCGATGAAGGGCGCGACGAAGAAGTCCCAGAGAAACTCCATCACGCGTCGTCCTCGGTCGCGACGCCCAGATAGGCGTCGATCACGGTCTGGTCGGTGCGCACCTCCTCGGGCGTGCCGTCGGCAATCTTGCGGCCGTAGTCGAGCACCACGATGTGGTCGGAAAGCTCCATGACCACGCTCATGTCGTGCTCGATCAGGGCCATGGTCGTGCCGAAGCGCGCCTTGGTCTCCAGGATGAAGCGGCTCATCTCGGCCTTCTCACCCCGGTTCATCCCGGCCATGGGCTCGTCGAGCAGGAGCAGATCGGGCTCGGCCGCGAGCGCGCGGGCGAGCTCCACCCGCTTCTGCAGGCCGTAAGGCAGCCGGCCCACCGGCACGTTGCGGATGTCCTGGATCTCGAGAAAGCTGATGACCTCATCTGCATGGGCGCGGTGGCGCGCTTCCTCCGCCCGCGACGGTCCTACAGGCAGCAGGCAGGCCACAAAGTTGCTGCGCATCTTGAGGTTGCGGCCGGCCATCACGTTGTCGAGCGTGCTCATGCCCTTGAACAGCGCGACATTTTGAAAAGTGCGCGCCATGCCCTCTAGGGCGGCGACGCGTGGGTGCATCTTGCGGCGCGTGCGACCCTTGAAGGTGATGGTGCCCTCGCTCGGCTGATAGGCGCCGTTCAGCACGTTAAGCATGGAGGTCTTGCCGGCGCCGTTGGGTCCGATGATGGCGCAAATCTCACCGGCATAAATCGTGAACTCGACACCGGCCAGTGCCTGGACGCCGCCAAAGCGGAGCGCGATGCCCTCCACGCTGAGCATGGGCTCGCCCGGCGCCGGGTGGCCGTTCTTCGCGTCAGCCGGCATGGCCGCCTTCATCCGAGGCAGCGTCGGCGGCGTGCGAAAGGCCGAGATAGTGCTCTCTCACCGCCGGATTTCCGTGGAGCTCCTCAGCAGTGCCTTCCAGGGCGATCTGGCCACTGTCCATGATGTAGCCGTAGTCGGCCACGCCGAGGGCCACGTTGGCGTTCTGCTCGGCAAGCAGGAAGGTGACCCCTTCCTCCCGGTTGAGGAGGCGGACTTCCGAGAAAATCCGAGCCACCACCTGCGGCGCGAGGCCCATGGATGGCTCGTCGAGAAGGACCATAGTGGGCCGCGACATCAGCGCGCGGCCGATGGCGAGCATCTGCTGCTCGCCGCCCGAGATGAAGCCCGCGAGGATACGACGCCGCTCGGCAAGGGCGGGGAAGTGCGCATAGACCCGCTCAAGATCGGCGCTTACCGCCGCCTTGCCGTCCTTCCTGGTATAGGAGCCGGTCAGCAGGTTCTCGTGCACCGTGAGATGGGGGAAGCAGCGCCTTCCCTCCATGACCTGGATGATGCCGCGGCGCACGAGATCGCCCGGCGCGAGCTTGTCAATGCGCTCGCCCCGAAAGTGGATTTGGCCCCCGGTGATATCGCCCCGCTCCACGCGCAGCAGGTTGGAGACCGCCTTGAGCGTGGTGGACTTGCCGGCGCCGTTCGGCCCCAGCAGGGCGACGATCCCCCCTTCGGGGACGGCGATGCTGACGCCCTGCAGGACCGAGATCACATGATCATAGACGACCTCGACCGCGTCGAGACGCAGCAGGGCCTCAGGGGTGGCAGCGGTTTCCTCGCCGCCACCCCCGGCCACACTCTCCGATTGTAGCGTCACATCTCCTGCGAGCAGTCGCGCGGGGTGATGTTGTTCTCCTCCGCGTACTGGGCCGCAGCAGCCTCGATCATCGGGCGCACGACATCCTGCATGGGCTCGATCCAGTCGCTGACGATGTTCCAGGCCGAACCGTCCCACTGCTGGATGATCACGGGGCCGTTGCCCTCATGGTCCTCGCAGGTGATCTTCACCGGCGGAGTGAAGCCGGCAAGGCCGAGCTCGGCCAGCCGCTCCTCGGTCAGGTCGAGGTTCTCCAGACCCCAGCGCACCTCTTCACCGGTGAGCGGCCGGTTGCCGTACTTGGCCTGGGCGGTGCGGATCGCCTCGGTCGTGTAGACCGAGCTCAGGAGCCCGCGATTGTAGAGAACCTCGCCGAAGTTCTTCTCCGCAGCAGCCGCCGCGTCGCCGCCATAGAGGGTTTGCAGGATCTCGTCGTGGAGCGCGAAGCCCGCGCCCGGCGAGTGGAACGAGCCGCCCCGATAGCCGATGGCATCGTCGCCGGCCGGCACGACGTCGGACTCGCTGGAAGACCACCACACGCCGATCAGACGCTCCATGTCATAGGCGATGGCCGCCGCTTCCTTGAGCGCCACCTGGTTCATCACGCCCCAGCCCCACAGGAAGGTCCAGTCGGGCCTGATCTTGCGAATCTGCAGCCAGGTCGCTCTCTGCTCCTGCCCCGGATGGTCGACCGGAAGCAGCTCGAGCGTGTAGCCGAACTTCTCCGCCAGCACCTGCAGTGTCGGGATCGGCTCCTTGCCGTAGGGGCTGTTGTGGTAGACCAGCACGATCGTCTTGCCGGCCAGATTCTCCATGCCGCCTTCCTCGGCGCCGACGAACTTGATGAAGGCCGAGGCCTGGCTCCAGTACGTGGTGGGGAAGGTGAAGGTCCACGGGAAGACGCGCCCGTCGGAGGCCGCAGTCTGCCCGTAGCCCATCGAGTGCACCGGAATCTGGTCCACCGGCGCCCTCGGGTTCAGCTGATAGGTCACGCCGGTGGACAGCGGCATGACGATGGAGGCCCCTGTCGGCCCCTGGTTCTTGAGGCGCTCGTAGCACTCGACGCCGAGCTTCGTGTCGTAGCGGTACTCGCACTCCTCGAAGGCGAGCGCGACGCCGTTGACCCCGCCGTCGCGCTCATTGATCAGCGAGTAATAGTCAAGCGCGCCGTTCGCGGCCGGAATGCCGTTAGGCGCATAAGGCCCGGTCCGGTAGACGAGCAGGGGAATGAACTGCTCGTCCTGCGCCTGAGCCTCACCGCTCGTGAAAGTCGTCGTGGCCGCCACCGAAAGCCCGCCGGCAACCACTGCCGCAGCCAGCACTCCGCTCATGCCGCGACGCAATCCGTTCCTCAATGCCATTTCCATCCTCCCGCGTCAGGACCAGGCGCGCCCGGAGGGCGCGCCGCTCGGTCCGCGCGCACGTTAGCACGGAGAAACGCCTGCGACCATTTCTACGCAGAGAATTTTCCTGCCCTACGTAGTGGTACGAATGCACCGCCAACGCGCTCGAAGAGGGCGGCGCCAAATAGCAAAGGGGCGCGAGCCCTTTGGCCCGCGCCCCGCTCACTTCACCTGGATCGCAAGGCGATCCGGCGGTCTGGACCGATCAGGAGGCCTTGCGGTCGAGCCGCTTCTGGCCGCCGGTCTCGATGGCGATCTTGCGCGCCTTGAGCGCTTCGGGGAGCTCGCGCACCAAGTCGATGTGAAGCAGGCCCTTGTCGAGCGCCGCACCCGTCACCTGGATGTGATCGGCGAGGTTGAAGCGCCGCTCGAACGCACGGGTGGCGATGCCACGGTGGAGATAGCTCTCGTTCGCGCCATTCTCCTTGGCAAGCTTGCCCGCGACGGTGAGCAGGTTCTCCTTCACCTCGATGCTGATCTCGTCATCGCCGAAGCCGGCAACAGCCAGCGTCACGCGGTAAGCGTTCTCGTCCATCTTCTGGATGTTGTAGGGCGGATAGGTCGGCGCCGTCTCGCTCGGCACCTGCTCGAGCAGCCGGGCCATCCGGTCGAAACCGACCGTGGTACTGAAGAGCGGGGAAAGATCGAATGCACGCATGGTGTGACTCCTTTCTGAAGCAAGTCAGTCAGTGGTCCGCCGTTATGGCCGAACCGGTTCCATGCCCTGGTGGGGCCCGTCATGCGGCACCCCTTTGGACACCAATCACGTGGCGATGCGCCAACCGGATTTCAAGGTCCGGAACGCGTGTCCCGCGCTGGACCTGCGCGCGACCCTGCGCCACGGTGGCGCGCCATGACCGAGTCCCAGCCCCCGCGCGGCGTCTCCACGCCCGGCGTTCACGCCGGGGTGTTCGTCGCCATGTTCCTCATATCGTTCAGTTATCCGGTGGGCGAGGCCATCGCCAACGAGTTGAACACCGGTGCGCTGCTGTTCATCCGCTTCGGTCTGGCGATGGCGATCTTCGCCCCGCTGGTCGCCTGGCGCCATGGCATCGTCTGGCCGGGCTGGCGCACGCTTGCGGGCTACGCGGCGATCAGCACCTCGCTGGTCGCGTTCTTCTGGTGCATGTTCTACAGCCTGCGGACCACCAGCGCGCTCAACACCGGCGCGATCTCGACCCTGATCCCCGGCCTCACGGCAATCGCGGGAGCGATCCTCGTCGGCGAGCGGCTGGGCTGGCATCGGCTTGCCGCGCTCGGAATCGGCCTGATCGGCGCGCTCTGGGTCGTCTTCCGTGGTGATTGGGACCGCTTCATAGCCCTCGACCTCAACGAGGGTGACCTGATCTATTTCGCAGGCTGCGTGGCGATGGGCTTCTACAGCCCGCTGGTCAAGCTCTTCCACCGGGGCGAGCCGGTGTTGGTCATGACCTTTTGGATCGCGACCATCAATGCGCTGTGGTTCCTGCTCATCGCGAACGAAGCGCTATGGACCACGGCGTGGATGGATGTGCCACTCTTCGCCTACGGTGGGGTCGTCTTCGTCGCGATCTGCTCGACGGTGATCGCCTCGTTTCTGATGCAGTGGGGCACCATCAGGATCGGCCCGACCCGCGTCCAGTCATACAGCTACATTCTGCCGGCCCTCGTCATCGCCATCGACTGGGCGCTGGGCAAGGGCCTGCCGAGCATGCTCACCATCCCCGGTGTCGTCATCGTGCTGGCGGCCAGCCTCGTTATCCAGCGCGGCGAAATCTTCGCCGGCCGCTCGGTCGGACCCGCGCGCTCCTGGCCCACATTTCTCATCAGGGTCACGCGCTGCGGCGTTCGATCCCGAACAGGCCGGCGGTGATGGCGAGGCCGATGGCCGGGCATACCAGCATGCACCACCAGGCGGCCTCCCAGCTGCCGAGGCCGCCGACCACGACCGCCATCAGCGGCGGCCCGAGCAGCATGCCGATCGCCGCCCCCTGGGCCATGAAGCCGTTGGCCATCGTTACGAGATCCGGTTTCGGCGCATGCCTCGCCGCGCCGGCGTATGCGGCCGCTGGCAGGATGCCGCTGCCGCCGCTGAAGACGATTGCGAGCGGGATCTTGGCGTCGTCCGGCACGAAGCCCGTGAGGATCAACACACCTGTGACTGCCATGATGACGTTCGCCGCCCCAACCAGAACGAAGCGCGGCACGCCCTGGTGCATCAGCCAGCCGCCGATCATGTTGCCGGTGACGTTCATCCCCACCACCAGCGCCGAGAAGAGCGCGGCGCCGATGGGCCCTCGGCCCTGCGTCTCGGTCAGGAAGGTCGGGAGCCACGCGGCGATCGCGAACCATTGGATCGTGAAGAGCAGGAAGGCGCCGCCGTAGAGCCAGAGTGCGCCAACCGGTAGCGTCGCCCGCACGCCGGCCCAGTCGAAGCCCGCGTCCGCGTCTCGGCGCGGCTGCTCGGGCCAGCGCCGGCGCGCGGTGCCCACCGCCGCGAGCACCGTCGCAATCAGCGCCGCTCCGGCCATGAGCCACCAAAGGCTGCGCCAGCCCAGCGGTTCGGCGAGGAAGGGCGCCACGATCATGGCAAGCGCCATCCCGCCCGGCATATAGCCGCTCCAGATACCGAGTGTGAGGTTCCGGTCCTCGGGCCGCGAGGCGTCGACAGTGATCTTGGGGGCCGAGGCCACGATGGCGGCGAAGCTGATCCCCTCGAAGACGCGGACCGCGAGCAGCATGGCTGCACTGGTCGCGAGAGCGCCGGCAATGCCGCTCAAGACGAGAACGAGACCACCCGTCAGAAGGAGCGCGCGAGCGCCGACGCGCGAGCCGGTCATCCCCGTCAGCACGCCGAAGCCCGCGCCGTAGGCGAAGAAGATGGAGGCGAGCCAACCGGCAGTAACACGGTCCAGCCCGAACTCATCGGAGACCAGCCCGATGGTGGGCGGCACCTTGCCGACGGCATAGCCGACGACGACGCTTACAAAGATTGCGATCGCGACGACGCCCCAGCGAGTTCGGGTCATGTGGGCGGGCGCCGCGCCGTCCCCTGCTGCGCCGTCAGCCTTGGTTTCGTCCACACCGGCCAAGCGGCTGGTCGCCTAGCGCCAGGGGCCGCAGGCGGAAAGCGCTTGCGTGTCCTCGTAGGCGTCCCAGACGGCGATCTTGCCGCCCTGCACGGTGAAGACCCAGCACCACTTCGCGCGGTAATGCTTGCCGCTGACCTTGGACGAGCCGGCCTCCTCGCCGTTGACGGAGACGGTGTCGCCGTCGACGACCCAGGTCTTGATGACGTGCTCGTGCATGGCGAGCGCCGCCGGCATGACCTGGAAGTAGTCCTCGATCGCCACGCGGCCCTGCCAGCGCCCCGCCCAGGGCAGGTCGTCGCCGCCCGGCATGTCGATCACCGCATCGTCGGTAAACATGGCCACGATGGCGGCGGCATCCCCGCCCGCGAGCTGACCGAGAAAGCCCTCAACGACGCTCCTTGCAGACATCGGCATTGCTCCTTAGTCACGGGCGCATGGAAACCCGCACGCGGGCGGTCTCGTATGTGTCTTAGCACCCTGGATGCTTCTTTGCGATGGATCGCGCCCGAGCCGCCGGCGCGGATGCGCGGCCGCCGTCTCCGGAAGCGGGTCCCGTGACCGAGCCGGGCCGTCCTCGCCATCCGGCGCTGCCGGCACTGGCCGGCCTGCTTTCGCTGGCGGTCGGCATCGGCATCGGGCGCTTCGCCTATACGCCGATCCTGCCCTACATGAGCGCCGGCCTCGACCTCGCCAAGTCGGAGGCGGGCCTGATCGCCTCGGCCAACTACCTGGGCTATCTGCTCGGCGCGCTCGCGGCGGCGTGGCGGGCGGCGCCGGGCGATACCCGCTTCTGGCTGTTCGGCGCGCTGGCGGTGAGCGGGCTCAGCACCGGCGCCATGGCGTTCACGACGAGCCTCGGCGCGTTCCTGGTCCTGCGCTTCGTTGGTGGCGCAGCCGGCGCCCTGGTGATGGTGCTCGCGTCCTCCCTGGTGATGGACCGGCTGGCTGCCGCCGGCCGCGACGGCTGGGCGGCGGTGATGTACGCCGGCGTCGGCAGCGGCATCGCGATCTCCTCCCTGGCGGTGCCGGCGGCGGCGTCGGGGGACAGCGACTGGCAGGCCCCGTGGTTCTTCAGCGGTGTGCTCTGCCTCGCGCTCTCGATTCCGGTCGCGCTGTTGCTGCCGAGGCCGCGCGCGCCAGCGCAGGCACCGCGGAGCGCCCGAACCGACACAGGCGACGGCGGCCTGCTCCGGCTGATCGTCGCTTACGGCCTGGTCGGCTTCGGCTATGTCATCACGGCTACCTTCGTCGCCGACATGGTGCGCGCCGATCCCGTGCTGCAGCCGGCGGAGCACTGGGTCTGGCTCTGCGTCGGGCTGACGGCGGCGCCCTCGGTTGCGCTCTGGGGCTGGGCCGGGCGGCGCTGGGGCAACGAGCGCGCCTTCGCGATCGGCTGCCTGGTTGAGGCGGTGGGGGTCGCGCTCAGCGTGCTGGGCGGCGGCATCTGGTTGATCCTGCTCGCGTCTGGGCTGCTCGGCGGGACCTTCGTAGGGTTGACGGCGATTGGACTCATCGAGGCCCGCCACCGCTCGGCCGGCGATCCGCGCCGCAATCTTGCCCTGATGACCGCGGCCTGGGGGCTGGGCCAGATGGTGGGCCCGACGCTCGCCGGCGTGCTCTTCGATTCGCTCGGCAGCTACGTGGTGCCGTCGCTGCTGGCCACGGCTGCGCTCGCCGTTGCCGCCGCGCTGGCCGCGAGCCTCTCGTGGCGTGTGCGCGCCGCGTGAGCACACCCGGCGGCGACCCGAAACGGCTGGACGGATCGCCCAAATGCTGGCTTGCTTCGCCTGAGCGGCTCCCGACGACCAAGAGGACAGATCCGTGGCCCTGAGTGACGCGCGTGGCGTGCCCACATCGGCGACCAATCCCAAGAGCCTGGAAATCCTGGAGACGGCGATACGCCAGTTCCAGTGCTACCGGGGCGATGCGGTGGAGACCATAGATCGGGCGCTGACGGACGATCCGGACTTCGTGGCGGGGCATATCTTCCGCGCCGAGATGCACACCATGCTCTGGGAACAGAGCGTGCTGCCCGACGTCAAGGCGATGCTTGGCCGTCTCAACGAGCTCGCGGGCAAGGCCTCGGAGCGCGAACGGGCCCACATCGCCGCGATTGCGGATTGGGCCGCCGGCGACTGGGACGGGATGGCGGCGCGGTTGGATCGGGTCGTCGCCGACGAGCCGCGCGACGTGGTGGCGCTCCAGGTCGGCCATCTCTCCGATTTCTTCCTCGGCAACCGGGACAACCTGCGCGGCCGTGTCGCCCGCGCGCTCCCGGCCTACAGCCGGGACGACCCCGGATACGGCTTCCTGCTCGGCATGGCCGCCTTCGGCCTGGAGGAATGCGGGGACTACGGCGCGGCGGAGGACGCCGGCCGGCAGGCCATCGAGCTGGAGCCGGATGATTGCTGGGCGCAGCATGCGGTCTGCCACATCATGGAGATGCAGGCCCGGCAGGAGGAAGGCATCGCCTTCATGGAAGGGCGCCGGGCCCACTGGGCGCAGGACGACAACGGCTTCGCCTTCCACAACTGGTGGCACGTCGCGCTCTTCAATCTCGACAACGACCGCTTCGACCGGGTGCTGGAGATTTACGACGGCGCGCTCAGGCCCGAGCCCTCGGAAATCCAGCTCGAGATGCTGGATGCCGCCGCGCTGCTCTGGCGCCTGCGCCTGCGCGGGATCGATACCGGCGAGCGCTACGAAGAGCTGACCGCGACCTACGAGACGCTTGGCGAGCACGGCTTCTACGCGTTTAACGACATGCACGCGATGATGGCCTACGTCGCGACCGGCCGGGACAGGGCCGCCGATGCGCTCGAGCGAGCGGCGGCGGAGATCGCGGAGGGGTCGGGCACCAACGCCCGCATGACTCGCGAGGTGGGTCTGCCCATCCTGCGCGGCGTCCGCGCCTTCGGCGCCGAGCGTTATGGCGAGACGGTGGACCTGCTGATGCCCGTGCGCTATCGAGCCCAGGCCTTCGGCGGCAGCCACGCCCAGCGCGACATCGTCCACCGCACGCTCATCGAGGCTGCAATGCGCGACGGCCAGCACGGCCTCGCGCAGGCGCTCGCGAACGAGCGCATAGCGTTGAAGCCGGACTGCCCGTTCAGCCGCTCGCTCGGAGAGAGCGCTCGGGCGATGGCGAACTAAGGCCGCACGGGAAAGCTCGTCGGGCCCTTCAGGTTCAGGAGCAGCGGCTGGACGCGGGCGATCCAGTCGCAGAGCACCGGGCGAGTCTCGCGCGGATCGATCAGGTCGTGGAACGAAAAACTCTCCGCGCGGGGCACCGGGGATTGCCGCGCGAGCATCTCCTCCTCCAGGCGCTCGCGCTCCGCGACGGGGTCGTCGGCCTTGGCGATCTGGCGGCCGAAGGCCACCGCCACGCCGCCCTCGACCGGGAGCGCGCCCATCTCCGCCGACGGCCAGGCAACGACGAACCCGTCCGGGCCGAAGTGCGCTGCCACGGCGACGCCGTGCGCCTTGCGGACGATCACCGACGCCCAGGGCACCACCGAGCTTGCCGCCGCCAGCACGGCGGCGGTGCCGAAGCGGATCGTGCCGGCCTTCTCCGCTTCCGTGCCCAGCATGAAGCCGGGCTCGTCGACCAAGCTTACGATGGGTAGGTGGAAGGTGTCGCAGAGCTCGATGAAGCGGCGGGTCTTCTGGGAGCCCGCTGCGGTCATCGCGCCGGCCAGGTGCCAGCAGTCGTTGGCCAGCACGCCGACCGGCTGGCCCGCGAGCCGGGCGAGACCGGTGATCGTGCCTTGCCCATAGAGCCGGCCGATCTCGAAGAACGAGCCCTCGTCCAGCACCAGCATTATTACGCGCCGCATGTCGTAGAGCTTGCGCCGGTTGCGCGGCACGATCTCGATCAGCTCCTCGGCGCGGCGATCCGCCGGATCGTCGGCCGCCGTGCAGGGGGCGAGCTCCCAGACGTTCGGCGGCAAGTAGCTGAGAAAGCGCCGGATTTCGGCGAAGGCCGCGGGCTCGTCCGCGACCAGGTTGTCGACGACGCCGTTCCTGACATGCACCTCCGGCCCGCCGAGCGCCTCCTTGCTCGGGCGCCGGCCGAGCGCGCGCGCGACCACGGCGGGGCCCGCGACCAGCACCTGTGACGCTTCGGTCATCACCGAAAAATGCGAGGCCACGAGGCGCGCCGCTGGCAGGCCCGCGACCGCGCCGAGCGCCGCAGAGGCGACCGGCACCGTGGCCATCGCCCGCGCCACGGACGCGAAGCGCGGCGAGGCGTTGACCGGCGTGCCCACCGTCCTCGAGCCGGAGCCGGCGACGCTGCCGCCTGCGCCCTGGTGCAGGCGCACCAGAGGCACGCGGTAGGTGCAGGCGAGCTCCTCCGCGTAGACGCTCTTGCGCAAGCCGGCCTCGTTGGGCGAGCCGCCCCGGAGCGTGAAGTCCTCGCCGCCGATCACGCAGCGGCGCCCGTCCACCGTGCCGAAGCCGAGCACGAAGTTGGCCGGCGAGAAGTCTGTGAGCCGCCCCTCATCGTCGCGGGTGGCATCGCCCGAGGCGCCGCCAAGCTCCTTGAACGAGCCGCCGTCGAGCATGGCGTCGATCCGCTCACGAATCGTGAGCAGTCCCCTGGCGTGCTGACGGGCGACGCCCTCTTCCCCGCCCTGAGCCTGAGCGAGCGCTCGCTTGCGCGCGAGCTCGTCGACCTCCTTCTCCCAGCTCATGGGGAACGTGGGGGTCTCAGGCGACGACGCCGGCGTCGTGCAGCGCGGCGATCTCGCTGGCGGAAAGCCCGGCTTCGGCGAGCAGCTCGTCCGTGTGCTCGCCGAGCAGAGGCGCGCCGCGGCGGATCGCGCTGGGCGTCGCCTCGAAGCGCGCCGCGGGCCGCGCCTGGCGCATCCTGCCGGCGACGGGATGGTCGGCTTCGACGAGCGTGCCGGCGGCGGCGACCTGCGGGTGCTCCACCAGCGCGCTCCGGGTCAGCACCGGCGCGCAGGGCACGCCTTCGGCCTCCAGCCGCTCCATCCACTCGTCGGTGGTCCGCGTGCGCAACACCTCCTGGGTGAGCGAGAGGCGATCGTCGATGTTCTCGTCGCGGAGCGCCGGCGTCTTGAAACGCGCGTCCTCCAGCCACTCGGGCCGCTCCAGCGCGCGGGTGAGTCCGACCCATTCCTGATCGCTCATCACGGCGACGCTCATGTGGCCGTCCTTCGTCTCGTAGATCAGGTCGATGAAGCTCGCGGCACGTTGCTCCGTCGGCGCCTGTTCCAGGAAGGTCTGGCCGCCCATGTCCGACGCCCAGAGGAACGAGACCACGGCATCGAGCATGGAGAGGCGCACGTGCTGGCCCTCGCCCGTGCGCTCGCGGGCGAGCAGCGCGGCGGTGACGGCCTGCGCTGCGGTCACGCCGGTGAGCTTGTCGGGCAGGATCGTGCGCACGAGGCGGGGGCGCGCATCGTCCGAGCCGCCCTGGACCGAAGCCAGGCCCGACGCAGCCTGGATGATCGGGTCGTAGACCCGCTTGTGCGCGTAGGGGCCGCTCTCGCCGAACCCGTTGATCGAGACGTAGACGATCTCCGGGTTTGCCACCCGAATGTCCGGCTCGGCGACTCCCAGCCGCTCGACCACGCCCGGCCGGAAGTTCTGGATGAAGACATCGGCGCCCTCGGCGAGCCGGACCAGGGCGTCGCGCCCGCGCGGGTCCTTCAGGTTGACGGCGATGGAGCGCTTGTTGCGGTTGACGTTGAGAAAGCCCGAGGCGAGTCCGTTGGAGCGGTTGCTGCCCGTGCGCGTGTGATCGCCCTGGCCAATGGTCTCCACCTTGATCACCTCGGCGCCCTGGTCGCCCAGCATCATGGTGGCGAAGGGGCCCGAGACCATCGACGTGAGGTCGATGACGCGGTAGCCGTCGAGCGGTCCTGGCACTTGTCGTCTCCTCGCTGCGCCGACCGGCGCAATCGTATCCGCGCGGCACCGGCGCCTGCCCGATCAGGTGGCCGGTGTCCGCTTCTTCAGCTCGATGGGCTTGCCGTGGGGGGTGTGGATCGTCGCCTCGGTCCAGTCATGCTTGAGGCCGGCAAGCTCCGCCTCCGAACCGAGGCCCTTGTCGATCACGAGCTTCTCGAGCGCGCTCAGCCAGTGCTCGTAGTAGCGATCGCCGAGATCGGGATCGCCGCTTCGCTTCGCCGCCGCGATCTCCGCCGAGAGATAGTCGACCCACTCGGACCAGGTGAACTTGCCGGCCTCCGACAGCCGGACCGCCATGGCGAAAGCGGTCGCCTCCCACGGCTCCTTGAAGACCGGCCCGTCTTCAGCCTCCCAGGGAAGCTTCGGCAGGTCGTCGGCCGATGGCGCGTCGCTCATGCGCTATCGAGATAGTCGTCGAAGAGATCGATGTAGACGCAGGCGTTCGCATTCGCGTGGTCGCCCCAGAGCTCGCTCCCCTCGAAGCGGACGCTGTAGACGTGCTGCGGGTCGCAGTGGGTGCCCGAAGCAGCCGACGTGTCGGGGAACGCGAAGACGCCGTGATCGCGCGCGATCCGTCCGGTCCTGCCGCGGATGTAGCGCGGCAGCCTGGTGTGGGACACGGGGTTGATGTCGCGGGCCTTGACCGCGTCGCCGACCTTGAACTTCGGCGCGACGTCCACGTCCATCCGGCAGGACGCACCGCCGGCGACCAGACCCGGAACCATCTCAGGCGTCAGTGTCGGCATCACGACTCTCCCGTTTGGCGAAGGCTGGCAATCTTCTCGTCGATCTCGGCCTGGGTCAGGATGCCCCGTTCCACCAGCACGGTCTCGTAGACGTGCAGCCAGTGCTCGTAATACGAGGTCTCCAGATACTCGGCCGGGCCCATCCGCTCGATGGCGTGGCGGAACATGTCCACGTTGAAGTGGCCCTCGGCGAAGTTGGTGAAAAACATGCCGAAGACCCGGCCTTCCCACTCCTCGTGGAACTGGGGCTCGTTTTCCTCGCGGATAATCGGGCCCATGCACTGCATGCCGCCCATGTCATGGATGCCGTTCATCGCTGTGCTCCCTTCGGAACCGGCCGGTCAGCTTGCGGGCGCTTCGACCAGCGCCGTGCCGATCATGGAATCGCGGGTCACCAACGCCGCGAGCTCGTCCTCGCTCAGGCCTTCCGTCCCCGCCGGCCGCTGCGGCAGCACCAGGTAGCGGAGCTCGGCGCTGCTGTCCCACACCCGCACCTCGATATCGTCGGAGAGCGTGACCCCGAATTCCTCGAGCACCCCGCGCGGGTCGATGACCGAGCGAGCCCGGTACGGCGCGCTCTTGAACCAGATGGGCGGCAGCCCGAGTGTCGGCCACGGATAGCAGGAGCAGAGCGTGCATGTGACCAGGTTGTGCACGTCGTCGGTGTTCTCGACGACGACCATGTCCTCGCCCTGCACGCCGCTGAAGCCGAGCTCGGCGATCGCCGCGCTCCCGTCTTCGAGCAGCCTCTGCTTGTAGTCCGGGTCGGTCCATGCACGGGCCACCACCTTGGCGCCGTTGCGCGGACCGATCTTGGTCTCGTAGGTCTCCACCAGGGTGTCGATGGCGGCGGGGTCAAGCAGACCCTTCTCGGTGAGGAGCGTCTCCAGAGCCTTCACGCGCATCGCCGTCTCGGATGGAGGCGCGTTGTGGGCGTGATCGTGTGCCATGGCCCAACCTCTCCCTTCTCAGCCCTGCCCCGATGGTATCCGCAGGCCGGGGGCCGTTCAATCGCGTTCGCGTCAGGGAAGAGGCCCGTCGCGCAGGAAGCCGTCGATCACGTTCCGGGTGATGCGGGAGACGTTGTTGTCGTAGCCGTTGTGGGAGAGCGAGCCGCACCAGGCCATCGAGCCCACCGAGAGGACCGCGCCCTCCTGCGGCGTCTTGAAGTAGACCATGTCCGCGCGGATCTTGGGGTTGGTCTCGCCGGTGCCGGTGAGAAGCTGGCCGCGCGATGAGTAGGTGATCTCCTCGGTCACCGGCACGAAGATGTCTGAATGACCTTCCGAATGGGCCAGCAGGAAGGCGCGGTGCGGCGTGCCGAGTTCGAGGTCGGCGCGGTCGAGCTCCAGGCCGGCGGCACCGCCGCCGATCAGTCCGAAGTCGCCGATCGGCTCGTCCCGGCCGACGCCCTCGAAGATCCAGGCGCACCCGTCACGCTCGCTGTCCGGCGCGCGGCGGTAGTAGGAGGACTGCGTCAGCCCGAACGAGGTGAAGCTCACGCCCAGCAGGTTCGCCATCGGCCGCCCGCGAATGCGCCAGGCGCCGCCGTGTTTGCCGTCGAAGGCGTTGCAGTATTCGCCGGGCATGCCGGTCCAGGCGCGCGAGCCCTGATCACCCTTCCGCACCTCGACCAGGTTCGGGTTGTCCGGATGAAACTCGGTCACCCAGTAGAAGCCGTTGGCCGCGAGATAGAGCCAGCGCCCGCCCCGGAGCTGGTATTCCTGGTAGGCGTCCATGATCCGCTCGGAGACGTATTCCGGATGGTGGGCGGTTAGCACGACGCGGTACTGGCCGAGCAGTCCGACGCCCTCCCGATGCACGTCCTCCTCGGTATGGATATCGACCGCGTAGCCCATCGCCTCCAGCCAATCGACCAGGTGGAGGTCGGCATTGAACTGCCAGACCGAGGGCGAGAAGAGGTGCGTGTATTTCGGCCGCATGTTGAGGATCGGCCGGAGCGCCGAGGAGATGTCCACGCCCCAGCCGTCCCGATAGGTGGAATAGGTGCCGAGGCCGTAGGCTTCCTTCTTGTTCAGCAGCAGGTCGCTCGGCTGCAGCATCGGCGCGCGGGCGGTGAGCAGCTGGGCGACCGGCGAGGTCACGCCGAGATTGTCGTTGGCGTAGGCGAGGTAGCTCACCGTCGACATCACCAGCGCGATGCGCGCGGTGGTCCCGCTTGCCGGCGGGCGAACGAAGAAGGGCAGATAGTCCTCGGTCTCGGGCGATTCGACACCGTCGATCCGCAGCCGCGCCGCGTAGACGCCGCTCTTGAGGTCGTCGGGTACGGTGAGGGTGAAGGCGGGCTCCCAGCGCGCGTCGTCCACGGATTCGTCGTGGAAGTGGATGGCGCCGTATTCCTCCCTGCCGTGGCGGTAGCTCATATAGTCGGAGGTCCAGTTGAACCCCGGCATGGCGCGGATGGGCATGTTGACGCCGCGGCCGTGGAGCGCGAAGGGGCCCGTATCGACGATTTCGGTGGAGGCCGCGTTGTCGCGGATGTTGGCGCTAAAATCCCAGGCGCCGACAACGGGGTCGCGGGCGGCGAGCGGCAGGTGGTCGATACCGGCGCCGGCGAGGAGGGCGTTGATCTCCGCCTGCGTGAGCGCGCGGTTCGCGAGCTTGGGGCGATCCAGCCGGCCGTTGAACTTGTGGATGTGGATCGGGATCGGCCAGGGCTCGGCGAGCCCCGCGAAATGGCCGCCGAAGATGGTGCGGCCCGAGTCCGGCTCGGCCACGCTCGCGGCCATCAGGAAAGGGCATTCGTTGGGCGCCGGTGTTCCAGGCGTGATGACGGTCTCGACCTCGGCGGCCGTGTCCTCCAGCGGGTGGATCAGGCTCATGCCGAAGCCGCCGTTGGCCGCTGTCACCCAGGGGCGCTGGACCAGCCGGACCAGCCCGCTCTCCGCATCGTACGACGCGCTCACCTGATACCAGACGTTGCGGAAGAGAGGTCGCCCGCTGGAGACCCGTTCCTCGGCGCCAGCGCCCCGGCCGATCCGGAGGCAGAGCTTCGCATTCTCGTCGATGAAGAGGCCGAAGCCCGTGCCGTCCGCCTCGTTCCACTTGGTGAGCAGGCCCTGCATCCCGAGCGCCGGCAGCGTGGGATAGACGTAGGCGCAGAGCGTGAAGCTCGTGACATCAAATCGCTCATCGTGCGGCACGACGATGTAGCTGCCAGCATCGATCCGCTGATGCGCGCCTGGATACGCACCGTTCACGGCCGCCTCGACCGTCTCCTCCTTGAAGCCCGGTCCTTCGGGGCTGGTGTCGCCGTGGATCAGGCGCACGATCTGCGCTTCGTAGGCTTCGTTTTCCTCGGAATGAACGTAGAAGGTGATGGTCTCGCCCGGCCGGACCGAGAGGCGGTCCGAGTAGCCGGTGATGCGGAGCATGCGGTCCTGCCTGTCGCTCATCGGATCGCGCCCCTACATCTCGATGCCGTAGGAAGCGAGGAGCGCCTCGAGCCGCTTGAGGAAGATCGCGTGGTCGGCCTCGCCCCTGGTCGCGTAGGTCTCCTCGGTCAGCACGACGGTCTCGCCGCGCGCCGCCGGCAGCAGGGCGATGGTGTACTCGCTGCCGGGCTCGGTCTCGACGATGATGTGCTTGCCCGCGGTCGGCACCACGCGGAGCTTGTCGATCAGGCGGACCAGGACCTGGCTGTAGATTGGCGCGGGCTCCCCCGGCCGGGTCGGGCTGTAGAGCGGGTCGGCCTTGTGCTCGGCGATGATCCTGGCGCGGCTCTCGGGGTCCACCAGGTGCGGCAGGATGTACATGCGCACGTTGTAGTCATCGACCGCCTTGAAGGCGTAGTCCTGCCGGAGCGCGGTGAGCGGAATCCCGTGCGCGCCGGTTTCCTGGTCCATGGGTTCCTCTTGGCGATACGGCGGGCAAACAGTCTAATCGGTGGTGGCTGATGCGCGCCGGCGGGGTGAACCGGCGCTTTCCCTACCCCGTGCTGTCGGGGTCCGGCTGCTGGCCGTAGGTCTTCAACATCTCCAGCACCTCGCCCATCTTGCGCTGTGAGATGATCTTCGGGTCATTGCCAGTGGCAGCGCCGATGGCCATCGCGCGGCAATAGAGCTCCGCCAGATACTCGACCTCGATGAGCAGGTTGACGCAGTCATCCGGCGTCTCACCCAGGACGATGGCGCCGTGATTCTGCAGCAGGCAGGCGCGCCGATCCTTGAGCGCCTCGACGGCGACGTCGGAGAGCGCCTGGGTCGTGGGCGTGCGGTAGGGCGCGCAGCGGATGCTTGTGCCTCCCGCGGTTCCGACCATGTAGTGAACAGCCGGAATCTCCATCCCGTGCACGGCGAGCGCGGTGCAATGAACCGAATGACTGTGGAGGATCGCGTTCACATCCGGCCGCGAGGCGAAGATATCGCGGTGGAAGCGCCATTCGCTGGTGGGGATTCGCGCACCCCACTGGCGGCCGCCGAAATCCATCTCGACGATGTCGGCGGGCGTCATCGTGTCGTAATAGAGGCCGGAGGGCGTAACCAGGAACCTCTCGCCCACCCGGAATCCGATGTTGCCCGCGGTCCCGTGATTGAGGCCGATTCTGTCGGTCCTGAGGGCGGCGTCGATGATCGCGCGCCGCGCTTTCAAATGCGTCAGTCTCTTGCGGGGCATGGCAACGGCAGCGCCAGGCGCGGGCAGAAGCCCGCGCTGCGCTTCAGTCCTGAAGAGCGGCGACGATGGCCGCCGTGATGGTGTCTATACCGCCGGAGCCATCGACCCGGACAAAGCGCCCGCCGGCCTCGTAGTGCGGGATGATCGGCGCCGTCTGCTCGTGGTACGCGGCGAGGCGCGCGATCATGGTCTCACGGTTGTCGTCCGCCCGGCGCGTGAAATTTCTGCTGCCGCACTGGTCGCAGACGCCCTCCTGCCTCGGCCGTTTGAACTGGTCGTGGTAGCCGGCGCCGCAGTCGGCGCAGGAGAAGCGGCCGACGATACGTTCGATCAGCGCCTCCTCATCGACCTCGATGGCCACCACCCTGTCGAGCGCGAGCCCGCGGTCGGCCAGCATGCGATCCAGCGCGTCGGCCTGCGCCACCGTGCGCGGGAACCCGTCGAGGATGAAGCCGTTGTCGCAGTCCGGCTCATCGATTCGCTCCGCGATCAGGGCGACCATGAGGGCGTCCGGCACCAGCTCGCCGGCCTCCATGATCGCCTTGGCCTGGGTGCCGAGCGCCGTGCCGGCTTTCACCGCCGCGCGCAGCATGTCGCCCGTGGAAAGCTGGACAATGCCGAAGCGCTCGACCAGCCGCTGCGCCTGCGTGCCCTTGCCCGCCCCCGGTGGGCCGAGAAGGATCAGGTTCAACGCCGGCTCCCTCGGAGCTTCGCTTTCTTGATCAGCCCTTCGTACTGATGGGCGAGGAGGTGGGACTGGATCTGCCCCACCGTATCCATGGTGACGGTGACCACGATGAGCAGACTCGTCCCGCCGAAGTAGAACGGCACCGCGTACTGGGAGATCAGGAGCTCGGGCAGGAGGCTCACTGACGCAAGATAGAGCGCGCCCCAGAAGGTCAGCCGGGTCAGCACGTAGTCGAGATATTCCGCGGTGTTCTTGCCTGGACGGACTCCGGGTATGAAACCGCCGTTCTTCTTCAAATTGTCGGCCGTGTCCTCGGGATTGAAGACGACCGAGGTGTAGAAGTACGTGAAGAAGATGATCGCCGCCGCGTAGATGATCATGTAGATCGGCTGGCCGCGCCCGAGATAGCTGGTCAGCGCCGTCAACCACTCCGGCCCCGAGCCAGCGTTGATGCTGAGCGCGGTGATCGGCAGCAGCAGGATCGAGCTTGCGAAGATCGGCGGGATCACGCCGGCGGTGTTGACCTTCAACGGCAAATGGGTTTGCTCGCCGCCGAACATGCGGCGGCCCACTTGTCGTTTGGGATACTGAACCACGATGCGGCGCTGCGCCCGCTCGATGAAGACGATGAAGCCGATGACGGCGATCGCCATGATGAAGAGCGCGATGAGCACGACCGCAGAGAGCGCACCGGTTCGGCCGAGCTCCAGCGTGCTCGCGAGCGCGCCCGGCAGCTCCGCCACAATGCCGGCGAAGATGATCAGCGATATGCCGTTGCCGACCCCTCTCGCGGTGATCTGCTCACCCAGCCACATCAGGAAGATGGTGCCGCCGGTCAGCGTCACCACCGTGGTCAGACGGAAGAATCCGCCTGGATCCAGCACCAGATCGCCGCTCTGTCCGCTGTAGCCCTCGAGGCCCGACGAGATGCCGAAGGCCTGCAGCGCGGCAAGGAAGACGGTGCCGTAGCGGGTGTATTGGTTGATCTTCTTGCGCCCGGCCTCGCCTTCCTTCTTGAGCTGGGCGAGATGCGGCGAGACCGTCGTCATCAGCTGGATGATGATGGCGGCCGAGATGTACGGCATGATGTTGAGCGCGAAGATGGTCATGCGCCCGAGCGCGCCGCCGGCGAACATGTTGAACATGCCGAGGATGCCGCCGGCCTGCTGCTGGAACACCTCGTCGAGCACCACCGGGTCGATGCCCGGAATCGGTATGTAGGTGCCCAGCCTGTAGATGATCAGGGCGCCGAGCGTGAACAGCAGGCGCTTCTGAAGCTCTTTCGCCTTGGCGAAGGCCCCGAAGTTGAGGTTCGCAGCGAGTTGTTCGGCCGCCGAAGCCACGTTCGTTAGGCGTCCTCTGCCGTTTCCTCGGCCGCTTTCTCGGCCTCAACCGCCCCGCTCAGGGTCACCGAGCCGCCGGCCGCCTCGACCGCGGCGATGGCCGCCTTCGACGCGCCGGTGACCTCTACGGTGACGGCGCTCTCGATCCGGCCCTTGGCGAGCAGCCGCACGCCGTGCCGCCCGCGCGTGAGCCCGGCTGCGGTCAGCGCAGCCTCCGTCATGGGAGCGCCAGCGTCGATCCGCCCGCTCTCGATCGCCTCCTGCAGGCGTCCGATGTTGACGGTCTCGAAGGTCTTGCGGAAGCGGGCGTTGGTGAAGCCCCGCTTGGGCAGACGTCGGTAGAGCGGCATCTGGCCGCCCTCGAAACCCTTGAGGGCGACGCCGGCCCGCGACTTCTGGCCCTTGTGGCCGCGTCCCGAGGTCTTGCCGCGGCCTGAGCCGATGCCGCGCCCGAGCCTGCGCCCCTTCTTGGACGCACCGGCGCGGTCAGCGAGTTCGTTCAGCCTCATCACTCAGCCTCCGCCGCGTCCACGGGCTCGGCCCGCACGAGGTGCGGAATCTTGTCGATCATGCCACGCACCGAGGGCGTGTCTTCCAGCACACGGCTCCGGTGCATCTTGTTCAGGCCGAGGCCCACCAGGGTCGCACGCTGGTTCGCCGGCCGGCCGATGGGGCTGCCGATCTGGGTCACCCGCACCTTGGGCGCCGCCGCGGCCTTCTTGCTCCGTGCCATGGCCTACGCCTGCTCCTTCTGCTCCTTGGCGGAGTCGCTCTGGCCGAAGATCTGGCCCACCGTGCGGTTGCGCTTGGCGGCGACGGCGCGCGGCGAGTGGCAGCGCCCGAGCGCGTCGAAAGTCGCCTTGACCATGTTCTGCGGGTTCGACGTGCCCACCGACTTGGCAACCACGTCCTTCACGCCCAGCATCTCGAACACGGCGCGCATCGGCCCACCGGCGATGATGCCGGTGCCGGGCGGCGCCGCGCGGATAATCACCTTGCCCGCGCCGAAGCGGCCCTGGACGTCGTGATGCAGCGTGCGTCCCTCGCGAAGCGGCACGCGGACCATGCGGCGCCGGGCCTGCTCGGTGGCCTTGCGGATGGCCTCCGGTACCTCCCGCGCCTTGCCCGAGCCACCGCCCACGCGCCCGCGCTGGTCGCCGACCACGACGAGCGCCGAGAAGCCGAAGCGCCGGCCGCCCTTCACCACCTTCGCGACACGGTTGATGCTGACCAGCTTGTCTAGAAGCTCGGGCTCTTCGCGGTCACGTCCGCGACCGCCGCGATCCCGATCTCGATCCCGCTCCATGCCTGGTCGTGCCATACCGGGCCCTTCCCCCTAGAAAGAGAGGCCGCCTTCGCGGGCTGCCTCGGCGAGCGCCTTGACGCGCCCGTGATACTGGTATCCGCCGCGGTCGAACACGACCTCCTTGTGCCCGGCCGCCAGCGCACGCTCGGCGATGAGCGCGCCGACACGGCCCGCGGCCTCGCGGTCCGCCCCATTCTGGCTGCGCAGCGCACCTTCCATCGTCGATGCGGCAGCCACGGTCCTGCCCTCTCCATCGTCGATGAGTTGGGCGTAAATGTGGCGGTTGGAGCGGAAGACCGAGAGTCGCGGCCTGCCGCCGGCGGCTGCCTGCAGCCTGAACCGCACCCGTTGCTTGCGCTTATCGAAGTCGGTCCTGCTCATGGCTACTTCTTCTTGCCCTCCTTGCGCCGGACGTATTCGCCGACGTATCGGATGCCCTTGCCCTTGTATGGCTCGGGCTTGCGGAAGGCACGTATCTCGGCGGCGACCTGGCCGACCGCCTGGCGGTCATAGCCGGCGACCCTGATCGCCGTCGGCCGCTCGCACGCGATCTCGATGCCGTCTGGAATGGGGTAGCGGATCCGGTGGCTGTAGCCGAGATCGAGCGTCAGAGTGCGGCCTTCGACCGCGGCCCGGTAGCCAACGCCCTCAATCTGCAGGTCCTTGTGGAAGCCCTGGCTCACACCCACGACCATGTTGTTGATGATGCTCCGGGTGAGCCCCCACAGCTGGCGCGAGCGCTTGTCGTCCCCGCGCGGCGTGACCGAGACCTGGCCGTTGTCGAGCACGGCGCTCACCTCGGACGCGATGGTGGCCTCGAGGCGGCCCAGCTTGCCGCTCACCGCGACCGCAGTGCCGTCGATCGTCACCTCGACGCCGTCGGGTACGGGAACCGGGTTCTTGCCGACGCGGGACATCTCAGAACACCCGGCAGAGCACTTCGCCGCCGACGTTCTGTTGGCGCGCCTCGTTGTCCGAGAGCACGCCGCGCGGCGTCGACAGAATGGAGATTCCGAGGCCGCCGTAGTATCGCGGCAGGTCCTTGATGCCTGAATAGACCCGCCGTCCGGGCTTCGACACCCGATGGAGTTCGGCGATCACCGGCCGGCCTTCCTGGTACTTGAGCTCGATCGAGAATGCCGGCTTGCCGGTGTCCGACTCCGTCGCCGAATAGCCGCGGATGTAGCCTTCCCGCTGAAGCACGTCGAGCACGCCAGCGCGCAGCTTGGACGCCGGCGACAGAACGGCGGACTTGCGTGCCTGCTGCCCGTTCCGAATACGGGTCAGCATGTCCGCCAGGGGGTCGGTCATCATGGCCTGCGCCTCACCAGCTCGATTTGACCATGCCGGGCACCTGGCCCGCCGAGGCGAGCTCCCGGAGCGCGATGCGCGAGAGCCCGAACTTGCGGTAGTTGCCGCGCGGCCGGCCAGTCAGCCCGCAGCGGTTCCGCACCCGCACCTGCGCACCATTGCGTGGCAGTTTCGCGAGCTTGAGCTGCGCCGCGAAGCGCTCCTCCGCCGGCAGCGAACGGTCGCGCACGATGGCGCGCAGGTCCGCCCGCTTGGCCGCATCCCGCTTCGCCATCCGCTGGCGCCGCTTGTTCTTCTCGATCGTGCTCTTCTTCGCCATCTTTCAGCCTGGCCCTTTGCCCTTACTGGCCGACGAACGGCATCTGAAAGCCGGCGAGCAGCGCCCGGCCCTCGTCATCGGTCCTCGCCGTCGTGCAAATGACGACATTCAACCCACGCACCTGATCGACCTTGTCGTAATCGATTTCGGGAAAGATGATCTGCTCCTTGAGGCCTAACGCGTAGTTGCCACGGCCGTCGAAGGCGCGGGCCGAAAGCCCGCGAAAATCGCGCACCCTAGGCAGCGCGATCGTCACCAGCCGGTCGAGGAACTCGTACATCCGCTCCCGCCGGAGCGTGGTCTTGCAGCCGACCTGCATGCCGGTGCGCACCTTGAACGCGGCGACCGATTTGCGCGCCCTGGTGACGATCGGCTTCTGGCCCGCGATCAGCGTCATGTCCTGAACCGCGGCATCGATCTTCTTGTTGTCCGTGGCCCCTTCGCCGACGCCCATGTTGATCACGATCTTGTCCAGCTTCGGCGCCTGCATGATGTTGGAGTAGCCGAACTGCTGCATCAGACCGGGCCTGATCTCGCTCTCGTAGAGCAATTTCAGCCGGCTCGGGCCCTTCGCCTCGCCGTTGGCCTGGCCGCCGTTCTGGCCGTTCGCTTCAGACATCGATCACTTCCCCCGAGCGGGCGGCGACGCGCACCTTGCGCCCGTCCTCGAGATTCTTGTAGCGCACCCGGGTCGGCCGATCGCTCTCGGGATCGACCAGAGCCACGTTCGATATATGGATCGGCGCCTCGCGCTCGACAATACCGCCCTGCGGATCGCCCTGAGTCGGCTTGACGTGGCGCTTGGTCACGTTGACGCCCTCGACGAGAACGCGGTCGGTCTTGGTGATGATCCGGAGCACGGCGCCGCGCTTGCCCTTGTCTCGCCCGGTGAGGACGATGACCTCGTCATCCTTGCGTATCTTTCGCTTGCGCATGGCGGCCTACAGCACTTCGGGCGCGAGTGAGATGATCTTCATGTACCGGCGCTGACGGAGCTCGCGGGTCACCGGCCCGAAGATGCGGGTCCCGATCGGCTCGCCCTGGGCGGTGATGAGCACGGCCGCATTGCGGTCGAAGCGGATCGCGCTGCCGTCCGGGCGCCTGATTTCCTTGGCGGTGCGCACGATGACGGCGCGATGCAGCTCGCCCTTGCGCACCTTGCCGCGCGGTATCGCCTCCTTGACCGTGACCACGATGGTATCGCCCACCGAGGCGGTCTTGCGCTTCGACCCGCCCAGCACCTTCACGCATTGCACGCGTCTTGCACCGGAATTGTCGGCGACATCCAGATTCGTCTGCATCTGAATCATGTCACTCGACCTTTCCGCTCTCTACCGCGCCGTTCAGCCCTGCTCGGCGCCGGCTTCGTCGAGCACGATCCAGCGCTTGCGCTTGGAGATGGGGGCGCACTCGCGAATTTGCACGATGTCGCCGACCTTGTGACTGTTGCCGTCGTCATGCGCGGTGTAGCGCTTGGAGCGGCGCACGACCTTCTTGTAGAGCGGGTGCATGACGCGGCGGTCGACGCGGACGACGACGGTCTTGTCCGCCTTGTCGCCGACCACGGTTCCCCGCATTACACGGCGCGGCATGCCAGCTCTCCTTCACCCATCTCCCAGATCCTCAGGCTTCGCCGCCGGCAGCGCGCTTGCGCTCGGCGACGATCGTCTTGATGCGGGCCACGTCGCGTCGCACGGCGCGCATACGCGCCGTGTTCTCCAACTGCCCCGACGCCCGTTGGAAGCGCAGGTTGAACGCCTCCTTCTTCAACGCGAGCAGCATCGTCTTGAGCTCGTCGTCGGTCTTCAGGCGGACTTCGACACCGTTCATCAGGACGCCCCTTCGCCGAGCCGGGTCACGACCCTGGTCTGTACCCTGAACTTCGCGGACGCACGGCGGAACGCCTCTTCCGCCACCGCGCGCGGCACGCCGTCCACCTCGAACATGATGCGCCCGGGCTTCACCTTGGCGACCCAGTATTCCGGCGTGCCCTTGCCCTTGCCCATGCGCACCTCGGCGGGCTTGGTCGAGACCGGCACGTCCGGGAAGATGCGGATCCAGATCTTGCCGGCACGTTTCATGTGCCTCGTGATGGTGCGCCGGCCGGCCTCGATCTCGCGTGCCGTGATGCGGCCGGGCGTGATCGCCTTGAGCCCGTAGGCGCCGAAATTGAGCTGCGAGCCGCCCTTGGCCTTGCCGTGGATGCGACCCTTGTGGGCCTTGCGGTACTTAGTGGATTTCGGCTGCTGCATGATCCGGTCCCCGGTCCCCGTCCGGCCCTAGCGGGGCGTGGCCTGCTCCATGGCGCGCTTGTCCTGCGCCATGGGGTCGTGCGCCATGATCTCGCCCTTGAACACCCAGACCTTGACACCGCAGGTGCCGTAGGCCGTGCGCGCCGTGGCGAGCCCGAAGTCCACATCGGCCCGGAGCGTGTGGAGCGGCACCCGGCCCTCGCGATACCACTCGGTCCGCGCGATCTCGGCCCCGCCGAGCCTGCCGCCGCAGTTGATCCGGATGCCCTGCGCGCCAAGCCTGATCGCGGACTGTACCGCCCGCTTCATGGCCCGGCGGAACGCCACGCGTCGCACGAGCTGCTGGGCGATGTTCTCGGCCACCAGCTTGGCCTCGATTTCGGGCTTGCGGATCTCGACGATGTTCAGATGAACGTCGCTTCCCGTCATCTTGGTGATGTCGGTGCGCAGCCGCTCGATATCGGCGCCCTTCTTGCCGATCACGACGCCCGGCCGGGCTGTATGGATGGTGATCCGTGCCTTCTTGGCGGGGCGCTCGATGACGATACGCCCGATACCCGCCTGGTTCAGCCGATCGAACAGGAAATTGCGGATCTGCAGGTCCTCGTGCAGTAGCTGGGCATAGTCGTCATCGGCATACCAGCGCGAATCCCAGGTACGGTTGATGCCGAGACGCAGCCCGACGGGATTGACCTTCTGACCCATCAGGCCCCCTTGGCGCGTTCGCGCACCACGATGGTGAGATGGCTGAACGGCTTCATCACGCGCCCGACCCGGCCGCGCGCACGGGGCCGCCAGCGCTTCATCACCAAACCTTTGCCGACCGTCGCTTCGGCGACGACGAGCCGGTCCACATCCAGCTCGTGATTGTTCTCCGCGTTCGCGATCGCCGACTGCAGGCACTTGCGCACGTCGCCGGCGATGCGGCGGCGCGAATGCGCCAGCGTGATCAGCGCCTCGCCCACCGGGCGCCCGCGGATGGTCTCGGTGACAAGGCCGAGCTTCTGCGGGCTGATCCGGAGGTTCCGGATCACCGCCTGGGCTTCGGTCTCACCGAGCCGCCGGGATCGCGCAGTCTTGCCCATGATCAGCCCCGCCGTGCCCTCTTGTCGCCGGCATGACCGTGGAAGACCCGCGTCGGCGAGAACTCGCCGAACTTGTGGCCGACCATGTTCTCGTTGACCAGCACGGGCAGGAACTTGCGCCCGTTATAGACGCCGAAGGTGAGGCCCACGAACTGCGGCAGGATGGTCGAGCGCCGCGACCAGGTGCGGATGATGTCCTTGCGGCCTGTCGCCCGCGCCTCTTCGGCCTTCTTGAGAAGATAGCCGTCGACGAAGGGGCCTTTCCATACGGAACGCGCCATCGACTGTCCCCCGCCCTACTTCTTGCCCCGACGCCGCATGATGAAGCGGTCGGTTCTCTTGTTGCTGCGCGTGCGCTTGCCCTTTGTGGGCACGCCCCAGGGGGTGACCGGGTGCCGCCCGCCGGAGGACTTGCCCTCGCCGCCGCCGTGGGGATGGTCCACCGGGTTCATGGCGACGCCGCGCACCTTGGGGCGCCGGCCTTTCCAGCGCATGCGGCCGGCTTTGCCCTGGTTGGTGTTCTGGTTGTCCGGGTTGGAGACTGCGCCGATGGTGGCCATACATCGGCCATGGACGATACGCTGCTCACCCGACGGCAGTCTGAGCTGAGCGTAGCCCTGATCCTTGCCGACCAGCTGCACGTAGTTGCCGGCGGAACGCGCAATCTGGCCGCCCTTCCCCGGCTTCATCTCGACATTGTGGATGATCGTGCCGACGGGGATGTTGCTCATCGGCATCGCGTTGCCGGGCTTGATGTCACAGCGGTCGCCGGAAACCACCTTGTCGCCCGGTGAGACCCGCTGCGGGGCGAGGATGTAGGCCTGCTCACCATCTTCGTAGCGGATCAACGCGATGAAGGCCGAGCGGTTGGGGTCGTACTCGAGTCGCTCCACGGTCGCCGGCACATCGAATTTGCGCCGCTTGAAGTCGATCTTGCGGTAGCGGCGCTTATGCCCGCCCCCGCGATGGCGCATGGTGATGCGGCCGTCGCTGTTGCGCCCGCCCTTCTGGCTCAATCCTTCGGTCAGCTTCTTGACCGGCTTCCCCTTCCAGAGGTCGGAGCGGTCCACCAGGATGAGCTGGCGGCGCCCCGGCGTCGTCGGCTTGTAGTTCTTGAGTGCCATCGCCTAGAGCCCGGTCATCACGTCGATGGTATCGCCTTCGCCGAGCGAAACCGTCGCCTTCTTCCAATCCGAACGCTTGCCCAGCCGGCCGCGAGGGCCGCGCTTGACCTTGCCCTTGACCATGCTGGTGTTGACCTTCCTCACCTTGACCTCGAACAGCCCTTCCACGGCTTCCTTGATCTGAGGCTTGGTCGCGTCGGTGCGCACCTTGAAGGTGACCTGATTGTACATCGAGCCCTGAGTCGACTTCTCGGTCACGACTGGACCGAGAATCGTGTCGTACCAACGCTCTTTGGGCTCGACGCTCATGCGAGCCTCGCTTGCAGGCTTTCCACCGCGCTCCGGGTCAGCACCAGGTGGTCGCGGCGGAGGATGTCGTAGACGTTGGCGCCCAGCTGCGGGAGCACCTGAATCTCAGTCAGGTTGCCCGCGGCCCTGGCGAAGCCGGCATCGACCTCGTCGCCGTCGATAACCAGCGCAGACGACCAGCCGAGGCGCGCGATACGATTGGCCAGCACCCTGGTCTTGGCCGAGCCGAGGTCGAGGGATTCCACGATCGAGAGCTTGCCGTCCGCCCGCTTGCTGGAGAGCGCGGACTTGAGCGCGAGCTTGCGCACCTTCTTGGGCAGCTTGTGGGCGTGGTCGCGTAGCACGGGACCAAAGATCGCCACGCCGCCCCGATGGTGCGCTGCGCGGCGAGAGCCTGCGCGGGCGCGGCCCGTGCCCTTCTGCTTGAAGGGCTTGCGCGTCGACCCGCGGATCTCCGCCACCGACTTGGTCTTGTGCGTTCCCGCGCGGCGCTTGGCGAGTTGCCAGCGCACGGTGCGTTGCATCAGGTCGGGCCGCACGGGCACGCCGAACACCTCGTCCGCGAGTTCGATTTCGCCGACGCGCTTGGCCTTCAAGTCGATGACCTCGACCTTCACGAGGATTCCTCCTCGTCACCCTCTGCAGGGTCCTCGGCGGCAGCCTCGTCGCCGTCCTCCTTCTGCGCCTCGGCGGGCTCGCCGCTGTCATCATCAGCGGTCTCGTCCTCGGCCTCGGCGGCGGGAGCGTCGTCCTCAGGCTCAGGGTCTGCCGCCTCCGGTTCCGGCTGTACGAAGAGCCCTGCAGGAAACGGTACATCGTCCGGCAGGCTGCGCTTCTTCGCGTCGGAGAGCAGCACGACGCCGCCCTTCGGGCCGGGGACGCCGCCCTTGACCATGATCAGGCCCCGCGCCGCATCCGTCGTCACCACCTCGAGGTTCTGCACGGTCGCGCGTGCGTTCCCGAGCTGACCCGCCATCTTCTTGCCCTTGAAGACCTTGCCGGGGTCCTGGCATTGGCCGGTCGAGCCGTGGGAGCGGTGCGAGACGGAGACGCCGTGGCTCGCGCGCAGGCCCGAGAAGTTGTGCCGCTTCATGCCGCCGGCGAAGCCCTTGCCGATGGAGGTGCCGACCGCATCGACGAACTGACCCGCGGCGAAGTGGTCAGCACCAAGTGTGGCGCCGACATCCACCAAAGCGTCCTCGCTCACCCGGAACTCGGCCACGTGGCGCTTGGGCTCGACCTTTGCCTTGGCGAAGTGACCGCGCAGCGCGCGCGGCGTGTTCTTGACCTTGACCCGGCCCGCGCCGAGCTGCAGCGCGACATAGCCGCCCGCGTCGCGGGTCCGCTGGGCGATGACCTGGCAACCGTCCACGCGCAGCACGGTCACCGGCACATGCTCGCCGGCGTCGTTGAAGACGCGGGACATGCCGAGCTTCTCGGTGATCACGCCCGTGCGCCTGCGCGCTGCCGCCTGGCCGGCCATGACGCCCTCCTACAGCCTGATCTCGACGTCGACGCCGGCCGCGAGATCGAGCTTCATCAGCGCATCGACGGTCTGCGGCGTGGGATCGACGATGTCGAGAAGCCGCTTGTGGGTGCGGATCTCGAACTGCTCGCGCGACTTCTTGTCGATATGGGGCGAGCGCAGCACCGTGTACTTCTCGATCCGGGTCGGCAGTGGGATCGGGCCACGCACCTGCGCGCCGGTGCGCTTGGCCGTGTTCACGATCTCGCTCGTGGACGCGTCGAGCACCCGGTGATCGAACGCCTTGAGGCGGATCCTGATATTCTGGCTATCGATGGCCATCGTACGTGCCCGGCCTCTTGTCCGCCTCGGTTTGGGTCTACTCGACGATTTTTGCGACGACGCCGGCGCCGACGGTGCGCCCGCCCTCGCGGATGGCGAAGCGCAAGCCCTCGTCCATCGCAATCGGCGCAATCAGATCAACCTGCATCGTCACGTTGTCGCCGGGCATCACCATCTCGGTCCCGTCCGGCAACCCGATCGTCCCCGTCACGTCCGTCGTCCGGAAGTAGAACTGCGGACGGTAGTTCGAGAAAAACGGCGTGTGACGCCCGCCCTCATCCTTCGTCAGGATGTACGTCTCAGCCTCGAAACGCGTGTGCGGCGTGATCGTCCCAGGCTCCGCCAGAACCTGGCCACGCTCGACCTCGTCGCGCTTCGTGCCCCGAAGCAGGACGCCAACGTTGTCGCCCGCCTCGCCCTGATCCAGCAGCTTCCGGAACATCTCGACGCCCGTGCAAACCGTCTTCGTCGTCTCGCGGATCCCGATGATCCCGACGTCGTCGCCCACCTTCACAACGCCGCGCTCGATCCGGCCCGTCACAACCGTCCCACGACCCGAAATCGAGAACACGTCCTCGATCGGCATCAGGAACGGCTGGTCCTTCGGACGCTCAGGCTGCGGCACGTAATCGTCAACCGCCGCCATCAGCTCCAGAACAGAGTCTCGGCCCGTCGCCGCGTCGCCGCCCTCAAGCGCCGCAAGCGCAGAACCCCGGATCACAGGAATGTCGTCGCCCGGAAACTCGTATGCGGACAACAGCTCCCGAACCTCAAGCTCGACAAGCTCCAGAATCTCCTCGTCGTCAACCATGTCCACCTTGTTCATGTAGACGACAAGCGCAGGCACGCCCACCTGACGCGCGAGCAAGATGTGCTCCCGCGTCTGCGGCATCGGGCCGTCCGCCGCAGAGACCACCAGGATCGCGCCGTCCATCTGCGCGGCCCCCGTGATCATGTTCTTCACGTAGTCCGCATGACCTGGGCAATCCACGTGCGCGTAGTGGCGGTTCGCCGTCTCGTACTCGACGTGCGCCGTCGCGATCGTGATCCCGCGCTCGCGCTCCTCCGGCGCCTTGTCGATCTCGTCGAACGACACGAACTCAGCGCCGCCCGCCTCGCCCAGAACCTTCGTGATCGCCGCCGTCAGCGTCGTCTTGCCATGGTCAACGTGACCAATCGTGCCCACGTTGCAGTGCGGCTTCGTACGCTCAAACTTCTCCTTGGCCATCGGTGCTCTCTCTCAGGAGGTCTTGATCTTGGTCGTGGTCACGCGATCAGGCATAGCGGGCGCGGACTTCGTCCGACACCGCCGAGGGCACCTGATCGTAGTGATCGAATTCCATCGTGAACTGCGCCCGCCCTTGGGTGAGCGAGCGCAGGGTGTTGACATAACCGAACATGGTCGCGAGCGGTACCATGGCGCGAATCACCTGGGCGTTGCCGCGCGGCTCCATGCCGCCGACATGCCCGCGCCGGGCATTCAGGTCGCCGATCACGTCGCCCAGATAATCTTCGGGCGTCACGACCTCGACCTTCATCATGGGCTCCAGCAACGCCGGCGCCGCGCCCTGCAGGGCCTCGCGAAACGCCGCGCGCGCCGCGATCTCGAACGCGAGCGAGCTGGAATCCACGTCGTGCGATGCGCCATCGATGAGCCGCGCCTTGAAATCGATGACCGGGAAGCCGGCGACGATACCGGCGTGCCGCGCCTCCTCGATGCCCTTCTCGACCGCAGGGATGTAGTCCCTGGGCACGGCGCCACCCACGACCTCGCTCTCGAACGCGAAGCCTTCGCCGGGCTCCGCCGGCTCCAGCACGACCTTGACCCGGGCAAACTGACCGGCCCCGCCGGTCTGCTTCTTGTGCGTGTAATCGACCGTGGACTCGCGGCCGATGGTCTCGCGATAGGCGACCTGGGGCTGGCCGACGTTGGCGCCCACCTTGAACTCGCGGCGCATGCGGTCGATCAGGATGTCGAGGTGCAGCTCGCCCATGCCCTTGATCACGGTCTGCCCGCTCTCGGGATCGGCGGTCACGCGGAACGAGGGATCCTCCTCGGCGAGGCGTGCGAGCGCGATGGAGAGCTTGTCCTGATCGGCCTTGGTCTTGGCCTCGACCGCGACTTCGATCACCGGATCCGGGAACTCCATCCGCTCCAGCACCACCGGGTGCGCCGGGTCGCTCAGGGTTTCGCCCGTGGTGGTGTCCTTGAGGCCGGCGATGGCCACGATGTCGCCCGCCCGCGCCTCCTGAATATCCTCGCGGGAATTCGCGTGCATAAGCAGCATCCGGCCGACCCGCTGCTTGCGGCCCTTGGCGCTGTTCAGCACCTGCTTGCCGGTCTGGATCATGCCCGAATAGACGCGCACGAAAGTGAGCGAGCCGACGAAGGGGTCGGTCATCACCTTGAAGGCGAGCGCAGACAGCGGCTCGTCGTCGCTGCAGGAGCGCTCGACCTCGTTGCCCTTACCGGGCACGACGCCGTGGACCGGCGGCACGTCGGTCGGCGCCGGCATGAAGTCGCACACCGCGTCCAGCAGCGGCTGCACGCCCTTGTTCTTGAAGGCGGAACCGGTCAACACGGGTACCAGCTGGCCCGACAGGGTGCCGATGCGAAGACAGCGCTTGATCGCCGCCTCGTCGGGCTCCTCGCCCTCGAGGAAGCGCTCGAGTACGGCGTCGTCCATCTCGACCACCGCCTCGATGAGCGCCTGACGGCTGGCCTCGGCCTCGGCCTGCATGTCGTCGGGCACGTCGCCGACCGTGAACTCCGCGCCGAGGGTCTCCGACTTCCAGACGATGCCCTTCATCGCGATCAGATCGACCACGCCGATGTGCTTCGCCTCGGTGCCGATGGGCAGCTGGATCGCGATCGGGTTGGCGCCCAGCCGCTCGCGAATCATCTCGATGCAGCGCGGGAAGTTGGCCCCGACGCGGTCCATCTTGTTGACGAAGCAAATGCGGGGGACGTTGTACTTGTCCGCCTGACGCCAGACCGTCTCGGACTGCGGCTCGACGCCCGCGACCGCGTCGAACACCGCGACCGCGCCGTCCAGCACCCTGAGCGAGCGCTCGACCTCGATGGTGAAGTCAACGTGGCCCGGCGTGTCGATGATGTTGATGCGGTGGTCACGCCAGAAGCAGGTGGTGGCGGCCGACGTGATGGTGATGCCGCGCTCCTGCTCCTGCTCCATCCAGTCCATCGTGGCGCTGCCCTCGTGGACCTCGCCCATCTTGTAGGACTTGCCGGTGTAGTAGAGTACCCGCTCGGTGGTGGTCGTCTTACCGGCATCGATATGCGCCATGATGCCGATATTGCGGTAGCGTTCGAGGGGTGTGGTCCGAGCCATTGTTCTTGTCCGCGAACGCCAACGCCTACCAGCGGTAGTGCGAAAAGGCGCGGTTGGCCTCGGCCATGCGGTGGGTGTCTTCCCGCTTCTTAACGGCGACGCCGCGGTTTCCCGCGGCGTCGAGGAGTTCGTTGCTGAGCCGGTCGACCATCGTGGTCTCGGAGCGGTCCCGGGTCGCGCCGATAAGCCAGCGAATGGCGAGCGTCTGTCGCCGGTCGGGCCGCACCTCGGTCGGCACCTGGTAGGTGGCGCCGCCGACGCGGCGCGAGCGCACCTCCACCGCCGGCTTTACGTTGTCGAGGGCCTCGTGAAAGACCCTGACAGGGTCTTGCCCGGTCTTCTCCCTGATCCGGTCGAGCGCGCCATAGACGATGCGCTCGGCCGTCGACTTCTTGCCGTCGAGCATCAGCGAGTTCATGAACTTCGCCAGCACCACATCCCCGTGGCGGGGGTCGGGGTTGACGGTTCGGCGCTCTGCGGCGCGACGGCGTGACACTGGACGGCTCCTGCTTGTTCTTTATTTGGGCCGTTTAGCGCCGTACTTGGAGCGCCGCTGGCGGCGGTCCTGGATACCCTGGGTGTCGAGCGAGCCGCGAATGATGTGGTAACGCACACCCGGCAGGTCCTTCACCCGGCCGCCGCGAATCATCACCACCGAGTGCTCCTGAAGGTTGTGCCCCTCACCGGGGATGTAGCTGGTCACCTCGAATCCGTTGGTGAGCCGTACGCGCGCGACCTTGCGCAGTGCCGAGTTCGGCTTCTTCGGCGTCGTCGTGTAGACCCTGGTACACACGCCGCGCTTCTGCGGGCAGGCCTGCAGCGCCGGCACCTTGTTTCGTGCGGCAGGCGCCGTACGCGGCTTGCGAATCAGTTGGTTGATCGTCGGCATCGCGGCGTTCCAGGTTCAACAGACAGTGCGGCGCGTGCAGGTGGACCGGGAAAATCGGGATCCGCCCGCTTCCCCGCCGCCGGCCTGCGCCGACCCATCGGAAACTCTCTCGATCACAAGGCATGGCGGCGGGCGCCGTGGGGCGCGCCGACCAGCCTCGTCGGCAAGAGGGTGGCGCATCCTAGTGATGGGCCTATCCACCGTCAAGCGGCAAAAATGGCCAAATTCCAAGAAATTCCGGGAGAGAATCGCGGGCCGTAGGGAGCCCGAGAGTGTATCGTAACGCCGCGATTTGCGGGTGCGGAGAGACCCAAATGAACGTCTTGGTCGTGGGCTCGGGCGGCCGCGAGCATGCCCTCTGCTGGCAGCTCGCGGCATCGCCGCTGCTGGGAGGGCTCTGGTGCGCGCCGGGAAACGCGGGAATCGAGAACGAGGCGACCTGCGTTGCGCTCGATCCCATGGATTTCGACGGGCTGGCGGCGTTTTGCCGCGAGCAGGCGATCGATCTGGTCGTGGTGGGGCCGGAGGCGCCGCTCTGCGCCGGCCTCGTCGACCGGCTGGAGGCCGAAGGCATCGCCGCCTTCGGCCCGCGCGCCGCCGCCGCGCGGATCGAGGGCTCCAAGGGCTTCATGAAGGACCTCTGTGCCCGCCACGGCGTGCCGACCGCCGCCTACAAGCGAATCGGCTCGCTCGCGGACGCCGAGGCCTTTATCGCCAAGCTGGGCGCACCGCTCGTGGTCAAGGCGGACGGACTCGCCGCCGGCAAGGGTGTCGTGCTGGCGGAGACCGAGGCCGAAGCCCTCGATGCGGCGCGAGCCGCGCTGGCCGGCGCCTTCGGCGAGGCCGGCACCGCGCTCGTGATCGAGGAGATGCTGGAGGGCGAGGAGGCGAGCTACTTCGCCCTGGTCGACGGCGAGACCGTGCTCCCGCTGGAGACGGCGCAAGACCACAAGGCGGTGGGCGAGGGGGACACCGGGGCCAACACCGGGGGCATGGGCGCCTATTCGCCGGCGCCCGCGATGACGCCTGCGCTCTGCGAGGAGGCGCGGACCGGCATCGTCGAGCCGCTCGTGCGGGGTCTCGCGGCGGAGGGCAGCCCCTATACCGGCGTCTTCTACGCCGGGCTGATGCTCACCGCCGACGGGCCGAAGCTCCTGGAGGTCAACGCCCGCTTCGGCGACCCCGAGTGCCAGGTGCTCATGCCCCGGCTCAAGTCCGACCTGCTGGCCGCGCTGATCGCGGCGCACGATGGCGAGCTCAAGGAATTCGACCTGCGCTGGCGCGAGGAGGCGGCGCTTTGCGTGGTGCTCGCCACGCAAGGCTATCCGGGCGCCTACGAGAAGGGCAGCGCGATCCGCGGGATCGACGCCGCAGAAGACCTCGACGATGTCATGGTGTTCCACGCGGGGACGGCGCGCACCGATGTCGGCGTCGTCGCCGCAGGCGGGCGCGTGCTCGGCGTGACGGCGCTGGGCGCCGACGTCACTGCGGCCCAGAGCTGCGCCTACGAGGCCGTCGGGCGCATCGACTGGCCCGAGGGATTTTGCCGCCGGGACATCGGCTGGCGGGCGATTTAGCCCGGAATCCTCACCGGGTCTGTCGAGAACAATCTGAACTGACCGGTTTGTGTACCAGATGAGTTGACCGCTTCGGTTGCTGTTGTTGGCCTGTGGGGAAGTGGTCATGCGGTCGAAGGCAACTCTGGACTTCCCGCTTCCCAGCACAAGAGTGGACTTTGTAAATTTTGTAAAATTAGCAAAAAATATTGCTATAGGAAATTTCGTGGCATAGACTATCGCGGTTAGTGCGTGCTCCTTGTGCAGCGGTGTCTGGTACATGTGAGGCACTATTCCCAGGGACAATCACGAACCGAACAACTGTGTACCAGGTCGACCAAACACATCGCGTGCGAGAGGCAAAGCGTAACCGACTCCTTGGCGAACCGCGGCGCGGCCCTATAATCAAGCCGATGACCAGCGAAAATCGCCCGCTCGTGAGCCAGCACCCGGCGCGGACGCGCGCGCCGCATGGCGACGGTCTCAAGTTTCTGGGTGTGACGCCGCTCCGCCCCTGCCCCTACCTGCCGGGGCGTCTGGAGCGCTCGATCGTCACCCCGCTTGCGGGCTCCCGCGCCGAGACCGCTTACGACGAGATGCTGCGCGGAGGCTTCCGCCGCAGCCACCTGGCCGCCTACCGCCCCGCCTGCCCCGGCTGCCGGGCCTGTGTTTCCGCACGGGTCCGTGCCGATGCGTTCGTGCCGAGCCGCTCGCTCCGCCGGGTCGTCGCGCGCAATGCGGGAATCACGCTCAACGTGCTGCCAGCGCTGGCGCGGCCCGATCACTACACCCTGTTCAGGCGCTATCTGGCGGCGCGACACCCTGACGGCACGATGACGGCGATGGGGCGCGAGGGTTACGGCGCTCTGGTAGAGGAAAGCGCGGTCGAGACCCGCCTCGCCGAGTTCCGCAGCCCCGGCGGGCGGCTCTACGGCGTCTGCGTGTTCGATGTCGTCGCCGACGGACTCTCGGCAGTGTATTCCTTCTACGAACCCACGCGGGTCAAGGACAGTCCGGGCAGCTACATGATTCTCAGGCTCGTGGAAGAGGCGCGCGCGCAAGCGCTGCCCTACCTCTACCTCGGCTACTGGATCGACGGCTGCGATAAGATGGACTACAAGGCCCGCTTTCGCCCGCTCGAGGTGCACGGCCCGGAGGGCTGGACCATCCTCGACGCCCGACCGGACGGTCAGGGCGTCTCGGACCATTGACCGGAACCATCGAAGGGAGACCCAAGGAAATGAGTACGAAGATCGGAAGACGCAGCCTTCTCAAGGGAACGGCCATCGCAGGAGCCGCCGTGGCGGCGGCGGCATCGTCGTTCCCGGCGCCCGCGATCTCGCAGGGCAAGATGCAACTCAAGCTGGCCACCTCGTGGCCGAAGCAGTTCCCCGGCCTCGGCACCGGCGCGCAGCGGCTCGCCGACCGCATCACGAATGCGACCGAGGGGCGGATCGAGGTCAAGCACTATGGCGGCGGCGAACTGGTGCCGCCGCTCGGCTGCTTCGATGCGGTCTCGGAGGGTGCTGCGGACATGTACCACTCCGCCGAGTACTACTGGCAGGGCAAGTCCAAGGCCTTCAACTTCTTCGCCACCGTGCCCTTCGGGCTCACCGCGGACGAGGTCAATGCCTGGATCTACCACGCCGGAGGTCAGGAGCTCTGGGACGAGCTATCCGCCGACTTCAACGTGAAGCCCTTCCTCGCCGGCAACACCGGCGTCCAGTGGGGCGGCTGGTTCAACAAGGAGATGAACTCGCTCGAGGACTACAAGGGCCTGAAGATGCGCATGCCGGGCCTCGGCGGCGAGGTGCTGCGGCGTATCGGCGCAAACGCCCTGCTGCTGCCGGGCGGCGAGATCTATCCCGCGCTCGAGGCCGGCACCATCGACGCCACCGAATGGGTGGGGCCGTGGAACGACCTCGCCTTCGGCTTTTACAAGGTGACCAAGTACTACTACTGGCCCGGTTTCCACGAGCCCGGCACGGTCCTGACCTGCGGCGTCAACCGTGGCGTGTGGGAGAGCCTCAGCGCCGCGGACCAGAGCCTGATCGAGAGCTGCTGCGCGGCGGACAACGCCGCCATGCTGGCCGAGTTCAACGCGCGTAACGCCGGGGCGCTGGACACGCTCATCAACGAGCACGGCGTCCAGGTGCGCCGCGTGTCGGACGAGATGTTGAAGGCGCTCGGAGAAAATTCGGCCGACGTGGTCGCCGAGGTCGGCGCCGAGGGCGGCATCACCCAGCGCGTCTACGAAAGCTTCAGTGCTTTCCGCAAGACCGCGGTGCCCTACCACGAGCGCTCGGAGCTGGCTTACGGGAACGCCCGGCTTCTGACCGCGTAGTACGCCGGCTAGGCGTGCGTTCGGGGCGGGCGGTGCAAGCCCGCCCCGACCGTTGCCGTCGCAACGGAAATAGCCCGGCGCCGCTGCGGGGCGTCGGAGAGGCGGGCATGAGGGCCGCCGCCGCGCCTGAGCGCTGGCCGCCTGAAAGGAGCGCCGGCCGGCTGACATGAGATGCAGGCGTCTCTCTCCGTAATAGCCGCGCTCACACGCGCAATCGACGTGGTCAACGAGCACGTCGGCCGCGTCGCGTCGTGGCTCGCGCTCCTCATGGTGCTCCTCCAGTTCGTCGTCGTGGTGATGCGCTACATCTTCGGGTGGGGCTTCATCGCGATGCAGGAGGGGGTGATCTACCTCCACGCCACCCTCTTTCTGGTTGGTGCGGGCTACACGCTGCTCCACGGCGGTCACGTCCGCGTCGATATCTTCTACCGCGATGCGCGCCCGCGCCGGCGCGCGCTCATCGATCTTCTGGGCGTGATTCTCTTTCTGATGCCGGTTTGCGTGATCATCGGCTGGGCGAGCTGGCCCTATGTGGAGCAGTCCTGGTCGGTGTTCGAAAGCTCGGCGGAAACCAGCGGCATTCCGGCGATCTATACGCTGAAGTCGATGATTCTCGCGTTCGTTGTGCTGATCGCCTTTCAGGGACTCTCCCTCGCGTTTCACGCGTTGCTGACTCTTGCCGGCCGCCAGGCAAGCCACGACGACATCGCAGAAGCCGGCGGCGGGACCGCCTGATACGCCATGCCCATCGGCGAAGTCCTGGTCATCGTCATGTTCGTGACGACCTTCGCCTGCCTTCTGGCCGGCTTCCCGGTCGCCTTCACGCTCTCGGGCGTGGCCGCGCTGTTCGGGCTCTTCTCCTACGCCTTCGGCGTCTTCGACATCAGCTTCTTGCGCGCCATGCCGCAGCGCATCTTCGGCAACGCGATGTGGAACGAGGTGCTGATCGCCGTGCCGCTCTTCATCTTCATGGGCGTGATGCTGGAACGCTCGAAGGTGGCGGAAGAGCTGTTGGAGGCCATGGGGCGGCTCTTCGGCGGCCTTCGCGGCGGCATCGGGCTCTCGGTAATTGCCGTCGGCGCGCTGCTCGCCGCCTCCACCGGGATCGTGGGCGCCACGGTCGTGACCATGGGCCTGCTCTCGCTGCCGACGATGCTCAGGCGCGGCTACGACCCCAAGCTCGCGACCGGGACGATCTGCGCCTCCGGCACCTTGGGCCAGATCATCCCGCCCTCCATCGTTCTGGTGATCCTCGGGGAGCAGATCTCCAACGCCTACGTCGATGCCCAGCGCGCCATCGGCAACTGGTCGCCGGAGCCGGTCTCGGTGGGCGACCTCTTCGCCGGCGCCCTGCTGCCCGGCATGGTGCTGGTCGGGCTCTACATGCTCTATCTGATGGTCGTCGCCTGGCTAAGGCCGGCAGCGGCCCCGGCGATTCCGCGCGGCGAGCTGGGCGGAGACTGGCGCGAGGTGTGGCGGCGCACCGGCCGCGCGCTGGTGCCGCCGATCGTGCTCATCATCGCGGTTCTGGGTTCCATCCTTGGCGGCATCGCGACCCCGACCGAGGCTGCCGCGGTGGGCGCCGTGGGCTCGCTGATCCTCGCGGGCGCCCGGCTCGCGCCGGAAGGCGGCACCAGGCTCGAGCGCAGCATCGGCGGCGCCCCGCTCTATCTCGCGGGCGGCGCCTTGATCCTGATGATGATCCTCGCCGGGCAGTTCGACCTCGTAATCACGCGGGCCGGCATCGGTGCGCCGGCCGTCGTCGCCTTCATTTGCTGCGGGCTTCTCGTCTACGGGATCTGGACGAGCCTCTGGCGGGTCTGGCGCGCCGGCGTGCTCGTGCCGGTCATGCGCTCGACCATGCAGATCAGCGCCATGGTCTTCGTCATCCTGATAGGCGCCGCCATGTTCTCGCTGGTGTTCCGCGGCCTCGGCGGCGACGAGATGGTTCACCAGGCGCTCTCGAACGTTCCCGGCGGCGTCATCGGCGCGATGCTCGTGGTCATGCTGATCATGTTCGCGCTGGGCTTCTTCCTCGACTTTATCGAGATCACCTTCGTGGTGGTGCCGATCATCGCGCCGGTGCTGCTGCAGATGGACATCAACCCGATCTGGCTCGGCATCATGATGGCGGTGAACCTGCAGACCTCGTTCCTGACCCCGCCCTTCGGCTTCTCGCTGTTCTACCTGCGTGGGGTGGCGCCGCGAACGGTGCGCACCGGTGAGATCTACCGGGGCGTCATCCCCTTCGTCATCATCCAGCTTGGCGCGCTTGCCGTGCTCGGCCTGTTTCCCGAGCTCACCACCTGGCTGCCGTCGGTCGTGTTCGACTGAGGCTTGGGCGCGTCAACGCTCCCTTGACCACGCCGTGACGACGTCGATCAGCGCGTCCGTGAGGCGGGTGAGGTCGGCCTCGTCGATGGTGAGCGCGGGGGTCACGTAGACGATATCGCCGAAGGGCCGGACCCAGACGCCGGCGTCGACGAACCGGGCCTTGAGCCAGTCGATGCGGCTCATGTCGTCGAGCTGGATGACGCCGATCGCGCCTCGCGTCCGGACGTCGACCACGCCGGGCAGCCCCCGCGCGGGCTCCAGCGCGGCGGTAAGGTGGGCTTCGATGGCGCGCGCCTGGGCGAGCCGGGGCTCGCGCTCGAACAGGTCGAGGGAGGCGTTGGCGGCGGCGCAGGCCAGGGGATTGGCCATGAAGGTCGGCCCGTGCATGAGCGCGGCGTCGGGGTCGTCCGACAGGAAGGCCTCGAACACCTGCTCGCTCGCCACGGTCGCGGCCAGCGCCATGGTGCCGCCGGTGAGCGCCTTGGAAAGGGTGACGATGTCCGGCACCACGTCCGCCTGCTCGCAGGCGAAGAGCGTGCCGGTACGGCCGAACCCGGTCATGATCTCGTCGGCGATGAGCAGCAGGCCGTGCCTGTCGCAGGCCGTGCGCAGCGCGCGCAACGTTTCGGGCGCGTGGAAGCGCATCCCGCCCGCGCCCTGGACCAGCGGCTCGACGATGACCGCCGCTACGTCCTCCCCGTTGCGGGCGAGGTAGGCGTCGAAGGCGGCAATGCCCGCTTCATCCCGGGGCAGGGGCACGACGTGCTGCTCGGGCAGGGCGCCCGCGAACAGGCTGTGCATGCCCTCCTCGGGGTCGCACACCGACATCGCGGCGAAGGTGTCGCCGTGGTAGGCGCCCTGGAAGCTCACGAAGCGGTGGCGCCCACGCACCCCCTGGTTGAGCCAGTACTGCAGCGCCATCTTGAGCGCGATCTCCACCGCCACCGAGCCCGACTCCGAGAAGAACACCCGGCTGAGCGGATCGGGGAGCATCCCAGCCAACCGGCGTGCCAGCCTGAGCGCAGGCTCGTTGGCAAGGCCGCCGAACATGACGTGGGGCATGCGCTCCAGCTGCTCGGCAACGGCGGCGCGGATGTGAGGGTGGTTGTAGCCGTGGCAGGCGGTCCACCACGACGCGATGCCGTCGACCAGCTCGCGGCCATCGGTGAGGACGATGCGCGTGCCCCTGGTCTCGGCCACCGGCAGCGGCGGCGGCACGCTCGCCATCTGGGTGTAGGGCAGCCAGACGTGGCCGTAGCCCTCGGTGAGCCAGTCGGGCGCCGACGGCACGGTCATGTCATCGGGGGTGCGGCGCGCAACGGCGAGCGATAGCCCGCCCGCGGCCTAGGCCGGCATCGGCGCGATGCCGAGGCGGGCGAAGAGTTGCGTGTCGCGTTCGCGGCCGGGATTGGGCGTCGTGAGCAGCTCGGGCCCGACGAACACCGAGTTGGCGCCGGCGAGGAATGCCAGCGCCTGCATCTCGTCCGACATCTGCTCGCGCCCGGCGGAGAGCCGCACCACCGAGCCCGGCATGGTGATGCGCGCCACCGCTACCGTGCGCACGAACTCGAAGGGATCGAGCGCGTCCGTGCCGTTGAGCGGCGTACCCTCGACCTGCACCAGCATGTTGATGGGCACGCTCTCGGGATGGCACGGAAGGCTCGCAAGCGTCGCGATCATGTCCGCGCGGTCGCGGCGCGACTCGCCCATGCCGACGATGCCGCCGCAGCAGACGTTGATGCCGGCATCGCGCACATGGCCCAGGGTCTCGAGCCGGTCCTGGTAGGTGCGCGTGGTGATGATCTCGCCGTAGAAGGATTCGGAGGTGTCGAGGTTGTGGTTGTAGTAGTCGAGGCCGGCATCGGCGAGGCGGGCCGCCTGGGGTGCGCTCAGCATGCCGAGGGTGACGCAGGTCTCCATGCCGAGCGCCTTGACGCCCGAAACCATCTCGGCCACCGCATCTAGGTCGCGGTCCTTTGGGCTGCGCCAGGCGGCGCCCATGCAGTAGCGGGTGGCGCCGGCATCCCGCGCGCGCCGGGCCTCGGCCAGCACCTCGTCGCGAGACATCAGCTTGCCCGCTTCGAGCCCGGTGTCGTAGCGCGCGCTCTGCGGGCAGTAGGCGCAGTCTTCGGGGCAGCCGCCGGTCTTGATGCTCAAGAGCGTCGACATTTGCACCTGGTTCGGGTCGAAGTGGCGGCGATGGGCGGTCTGCGCGCGGAACATCAGCTCGGCGAAGGGCAGCGCCAGCAGCGCCTCGACCTCCGCCGCGGACCAGTCATGCCTGAGCGCGGGCGCAGCCCTCGGCGGCGCGTCCGCGCCGATCGCCTCGACTGTTTCCATGATCGCTGGTCTCCGGCCCTCGACCGGCGCAGGATAGGCCCGCCCGCCACCGGGTCAAGGAATGCCGACCGATCGAGTCGCCGTGCGCACCGGGTGCCACGTGCGACCAACCGCCATGCCGCCTTCGGCATACAATATGTTGCGTTGTCCTCCGTTGAACGACCACAAGACCGGCACAATACATTGACGTGAGGCCGCGCCCGCATCATGCTTGCCTTGATTTGAACAAAATTCGAATTCAGTGAGTCCGACCGCTGCATCCGCCGCGCTCGACGTGATCGAGCATGACGACCTTGCCGCCGCACGCCGGGTGGTAGCCCAGGAGTCGCGCGCGCTCGCGCGGCTCGCCGAGGCGCTGACCGGCCGATTCGTCGAGGCGACGGAGCTGCTGGCCGCCACGCGGGGGCGGATCGTGCTCTCCGGCATGGGCAAGAGCGGCCACATCGCCAACAAGATCGCGGCAACCTTCGCCTCGACCGGGGCGCCGGCGCTCTTCGTCCACCCGGCGGAGGCGAGCCACGGCGACCTCGGCATGATCACCGAGGCGGACGCGCTGCTAATGCTCTCGAACTCGGGCGAGACGCCGGAACTCGCCGATCTCGTCAATTACGCCACACGCTTCCACATCCCGCTCATCGCCATCGTGGGCCGGGCGCCGAGCACGCTGGCCGATGCGGCCAGCGTCGCGCTCGTCCTGCCCGACGAGCCGGAAGCCGGCACACTGGGACTGGCGCCGACGACGTCCACCGTCATGATGCTGGCGCTGGGCGATGCGCTTGCGGTTGCCTTGCTGGAGCGCAAGGGTCTCACGGCCGAGGACTTCAGCCTCTATCACCCCGGAGGCAAGCTCGGCCGGCGGCTGGTCCGGGTCGCCGACATCATGCATGCGGGTGACGCTCTGCCGCTCGTTCCCGCCGAAACGGCGATGGCGGAGGCGCTCATCGTGATGACGGCGAAGCGCCTCGGCTGCGTCGGCGCGACCGACGCGCGCGGCGCGCTGGTCGGCATCGTGACCGACGGCGATCTCAGACGCCACATGGACGCCGGCCTCCTGCAGAAGCCGGTCTCCGAGCTCATGACGCGCGATCCGGTAACGATTCATGCCGGAGCGCTCGGCGCGGAGGCCGTGCACCTCATGAACCAGCGCCAGATCACCAGCCTCTTCGTAATCGAAGGGGAGCGGCCCATCGGCGCGGTGCATATCCACGACTGCCTGCGGGCGGGCCTGGCATGAGCGCGGGACCGGGCAGAGGGCCGAGCGATACCGCGCCGTCAGGCCGGCTCCGGCACTACCGTGCGGATGGCGGTGACGTGGCGCGCCCCGGCCGCTACAGCGGCTTCGTCGGCCTCATGCGCTACCTGCTGCCGGCGATGGCCGCGGCTCTCCTCGGCCTCGTCGTGGCATGGCCACTGGTGAGCGGCGGGGAGGAAGGCGTCCACATTCCCCTGACCGAGGATCCCGAAATCGACGGCCGCCTGACGATGGTCAATGCCAGCTATCAGGGAACCGATGCGAAGAACCGGCCTTTCGCCGTGAGGGGAGCGGAGGCGTTCCAGCCGGAACGCGATTCGCCGATCGTGCATCTCAGCGAGATCGAGGCCGATATTTTCGGCGATCCGGCACGGAGCGGCCTGCTGGCGCTGACGGCGAACGAGGGCATCTACCAACGCGACGCCGAGCGGCTGGACCTGAGCGGCGACGTGACGGTTCGCTCCGACGCGGGTCACGAGTTCCGCACCTCGAAGGCCCATGTCGACCTGCCGGCGGGAACCGCGAAGGGCGACGAGCCGGTGAGCGGCACGGGCCCACACGGGCTGCTGGACGCCGGCAACTTCGCGCTCCGGGACCGGGGAGAGGTCATGACCTTCGGTGGCCGGGTGCGGATGACCCTGTACCCGGATGCGCTGGGAGGAAGCGATGACGCTTTGGGGAAGCAAGGCGATGAAGGCCGGGGTTAGCCGGCAGGGATCGGCGTGGCGACCGTGGCGGCTCGGTCTGCTCGCGTCCACTCTCGCAGCCGCGGTCATGCTGGCTGGGGTGGGAGCGGCACAGGACTCGGACGACGCAGCGGGCGGTACAAACGAGGCCAGCCAGGCGATCGAAATCACCGCGGATACACTCGAAGTGCGTCAGTCGGAGAACGTCGCAATCTTCGAGGGTGATGTGAAGGCCGTTCAGGGCGAGATGGTGCTTAACGCGGACATGCTCACCGTCTACTACCGCGATGTCGAGGGCGGCCAAGGCAATCTGGGAGTTTCGCGCATCGATGCCGAGGGCAGTGTCGTCGTCTCGTCGCCGGACGAGACGGCACAGGGTCAGCGCGGCGTCTATGACGTCGAGAACGGCCGCATCGATCTCGCCGGCGGCGTGGTCCTGAATCGGGGCAACAACATCGTCAGGGGTGAGACGCTGACGATGGACCTGGAATCCGGGGTCAGCCGGGTCTCCGGCGGCAGCACGCGCGTGCAAGGCCTGTTCGTGCCCGAGGACCGAGGAGAGTAACGCGTGCAGGGCGTAGAGGTGATCGCCGCATGACACGGCCCACTACCGCCGGCACCGCGGGAGGCTCGGCGACTCCGGTCGTCCTTGCCGGCAATCCGGGCCTGCGCGCCGAGAACCTGGGAAAGAGCTTCAAGAAGCGGCCGGTGCTGCGGGGCCTCAGCCTGACGGTCCAGCGCGGCGAGGCGGTCGGCCTGCTCGGCCCCAACGGTGCGGGCAAGACCACCTGCTTCTACCTGATGACCGGTTTGATGGCGGCGGACTACGGCCGTGTCTTCCTCGACGGGCACGACATCACGGGATTTCCCATGTACCGCCGCGCCCGCCTCGGCCTCGGCTACCTGCCGCAGGAGGCCTCGATCTTTCGCGGGCTCACGGTCGAGAACAACATCCGCGCCGTGCTGGAGGTTTCCGTGCCGGCGCGCGACGAGCGCGAGCTCGTGCTCGACGAGCTGCTGGCGGAGTTCTCGATCACCCATCTGCGGCGCACGCCTTCGCTCGCGCTTTCGGGCGGCGAGCGCCGGCGCGTCGAGATCGCCCGCTCTCTCGCCTCGAAGCCGCGCTTCGTCCTGCTGGACGAGCCGTTATCGGGAATTGACCCGATCGCGGTCGCGGAAATTCGCGACCTCGTGGCCCACCTCAAGGACCGCGGCATCGGCGTGCTGCTGACGGACCACAACGTGCGGGAGGCGCTCGACATCTGCGACCGCGCCTACATCATCAACGAGGGCGCCGTGCTGATGGAGGGCGCGCCCTCGGACATCGTCTCACACGACGAGGTTCGGCGCGTCTACCTCGGCGACCGCTTCCGCCTCTAGGCGACCTTCCCCGCTCTAAGCCACCTGCTTCGACATCTCGGCACGCCGTGCCTCGGTGGCGGCCAGGTCGACGTCCAGCGCCTCGGTGAGCACAACCCCATACGCCTGATAGGCGTGTTCACGGGTGCAGAAGTCGTCGAGCACGTCCTCGCGCACCTGCTCCGCCGGCCGCTCAAGCGGATCCCCGTAGCCGCCCCCACAGGGGCCCAGAAAGCCGATGCAATCGCCGGTCTGGTTGCGCAGCCCGTGGATTTTTGCGGGCAAGTCCTCGACCCGCTCCGGGTCCGCGACGTTATACTTGATGAGGCGCCCGCCCTTGCCGGTGGTGCCGCCGCGAAAGCCCCAAGGCGGGTCGTCGTGCCGGTCGGCCTCGTGGGTAAGAAAGCCCGGCGTGAGATAGCGCTGCACCTTGATCACGCCGATGCCGCCGCGATGGCGGCCTGCGCCAGGCATCACGTCGTCCCGCAGCTCGTAGCGATCGCACAGCAGCGGCAGGTGCATGCCGAGGTCCTCGATGGGGTTGTTGCGCGTGTTGCGCATCAGCTCCTCGATCGTGTCCGGCCCGTCGGAATAAGGCCTGCCGCCGCAGGCGCCCTCGTTGACCTCGATGAAGACCCAGTAGTTGCCATCGGGCCTGACGCCCGAATAGGCGATGGCCGAGACGTCGGCGGACGAGCCCGCCGTCACCTTGTCGGGAATCACCGGCGAGAGCGCCTTTGCGATGCAGTCCACCACGCGCTGGATCTGATTGAAGCGCGCCTCCGCCGCCGCCGGGTACTCGGGATTGAAGATCGTGCCCTTGGGCGCGGTTACCTTGATGGGGCGGAACGAGCCCTCGTTCTGCGGCACGTGCTCGGTGATCGTCGCGGTATCGAGAAGCAGCGCGCGGAAGGCGAAGAAGCAGGCGACCTTGGTCGAGCCCTCGAAGGGCACGTTGAAGGCGGTCGGCACCTGCGGCGAGGAGCCGGTGAGGTCGACCTCGGCCGAATCGCCCTCGATCCGCACCGCGACCTTGACCGGCAGCGGCTCCTTCCGGTTGCGCCCGTCGTCGTCCAGGAAGCCTTCGGCCCGGTATTCCCCGTCGGGGATCGCTGCGATCTGGCGGCGCAGCATGCGCTCGGAATAGTCCATGAGCTGCTCGGTCGCCGCGAACACCACGTCCTTGCCGTGCTGGTCTAGCAGCTCGACGAAGCGCTTCACGCCCAGCTCGGCGGAGGCAACCTGGGCCTCGATGTCGCCCATCACCTGGCTCGGGACCCGCGTGTTGGTCTCGATGAACTGCCAGAGCGCGCGGTTGAGCACGCCGCCCTCGTAGAGCTTCACGCCCTTGAACAGCATGCCCTCGGCGAACACGTCCGGCACGTCGATGATGAGGCCGGGCGTGGCCGCGCCGATATCCACGTGGTGCGCCGTGTTGGCCGAGAAGCCGACGAGCTCGCCCTCGTAGAAGACCGGCGCCACGGCGGCGATGTCCGGAGAGTGGCTCGCGCCGTAATAGGGGTGGTTGTGGATCACGATGTCGCCGGGCTGCCACGGGTCGTGCAGGGTTTTGTCGATCCCCCGCAGGTAGGCCGGGATCGAGCCGATGTGCATCGGCGTCGAATCGGATTCGCAGAGCGTGTTGAAGTTGCGGTCGAAGAGCCCGGCGCCCAGGTCCTCCGACTCCCGGATGATCGACGAATAGGACATGCGGTAGAGCACATGCCCCATCTCCTTCGCGATCGTGTGCAGTGCGCCGCCGATCACCTGGAGGGTGATCGGATCTACCTCGGTCTTGCTGGCGGTCATGATTCGGCGACCTCCCTGACGTGAAGATTGCCCGAAGGCGCGACCATCGCCTCGTAGCCGGGCGGCACCAGCGTGGTCGAATCGGTCTGGATGACGATGGCCGGTCCGTCGATGTGCTGGCCGGCCTTGAGCTTGCCCCGGTCGAAGCGGGGGGTCTCGTAGGTCTGGCCGTCGTCGAAGGTGGTCGCGCGGCGGTAGAGCAGCGCGTCCTCGGGGTTGTGGCCGCTGCCTTGAGGCGCCTCGGGCCAGCTCAGCGCGCCGATGCCGGCGGAGGCGACGACGCGGAGCGTGATGACCTCGACCTCCTGGTCCTCGAAGGCGTGGCCGTAATCTTGCCGGTGGCGCTCGTGGAAGCTCGCGAGAAGCTCCGCCCGGTTATCGAGCGTGAGCGGGCCGTCCGGCATGGTGCCGCGCAGCTCGAAGCCCTGCCCCTGGTAGCGGCACTCCGCGATCTTGACGAGCCGCTGGTGTTCGGGCGCGACGCCGTCTGCGGCCAATGCCTCCTGCGCGCGCCGCACGAGGGCGTCGGTCTGCTCGTTGAGCGTGTCGATCTCGTCCTGGCTGGCCTGGGTGAGCACGCAGAGCACCGAGCGGGTGAACTCGTAGCTCATGTCGGTCGCGAGCAGCCCGGTCGCAGCGTTGATCCCCGGCGCAGGCGGCACGATCACCTCGCGCGCGAAGACCGAGCGTGCGAGTGCGGTGCCGTGCAACGGCCCGGCGCCGCCGAAGGCAACCAGCGCGTAATCCCGCGGATCGACGCCTTTGGCCACGGAGTTGGCGCGGATCGCGAGCGACATGTTGGAGTTGATGACCCGGATCACGCCGAGCGCCGCCTCCTCGAGCGACATGTCGAGCCGGCCGCAGAGATTGTCCTCCAGCGCCTTGCGCGAGCGCGCCGGGTCGATCTCCAGCCCGCCGCCCAGGAACTGCTCGGGGTCGAGCCGGCCGAGCACCACCTGGGCGTCGGTCACGGTTGGCTCGGTGCCGCCGCGGCCATAGCAGGCCGGTCCTGGCTCCGCGCCAGCGGAGCGCGGCCCGACGCGGAAGGCCCCGCCTTCGTCGACGTAGGCGATCGAGCCGCCGCCGGCGCCGATGGTCGAGAGGTCGATCATGGGAGCCAGGATCGGGTAGCCGCCGACCTGTGTATCCCGCGGATTCATGATGCGGACCTTGCCGTCCGGCACAACGCTGATGTCCGCCGAGGTGCCGCCGATATCGACGGTGATCAGGTTGCGGACGCCCGACATGTCGCCCGCCCACTGCCCGCCGACGACACCGCCGGCGGGGCCCGACATGAGGATGGTCACCGGGCGCTCGGCGGCGCCGGCAAGCGTGGTCACGCCGCCGTTTGACTGCATCACGCGGATCTGGGCATCGACCCCGTTCTCCTGCAGCGCCGTCGCCAGATTGTTCAGATAATACGACGTGCGCGGGCCGATGAAGGCGTTCATCGCCGCCGTCGAGAAGCGCTCGTACTCCCGGATCACGTCAACCACCTCGGAGGAGCAGCCGACGTAGGCGTCCGGCATTACCTCCGTCACGATCTCCTTGGCGCGCAGCTCGTGCGCGTCGTTGAGGAAGGCGAACAGGAAGCAGACGATGACCGAGCCCACGTCGCGCGACTTCAGGAGCTCGGCGGCAGCACGCACCTCGTCCTCGTCAAGCGCAACCTCGACGCGGCCGTCCGGCGGCAGGATGCGCTCCGTGATGGGAATGCGGTTGCGCCGCTTGACCAGCGGGCGCGACTGCCAGGGCACGTCGAACTGCACCGAGAAATTGTGGGGCCGCTTGTGCCGCGCCATGTGCAGAATGTCGCGGAAGCCCCGCGTGGTCAGCATGCCGACCTCGGCACCGGAATACTCGATCACCGTGTTGGTCGCGATCGTCGTGCCATGCACGATCTGCTCGATGTCGCCCGGCCCGACCCCGGCCTCGGAGCAGATTTCGAGGACGCCCTGGATGACCCCGCGCGACTGGTCCTCCGGCGTGCTCGGAACCTTGTGCACGAAGACCCGGCCGCCGTCGTTCGCAGCGCCGTCCGTCTCCAGGATGAGGTCGGTGAACGTCCCCCCGACATCGACGCCGATTCTCGCCATCGCCCCCTGTCCCCACACATGCTATTCGCGGCGCTTGCGGCCGCGGCCGCGCCATCTTAGCGGTCGGACGACCCGATAAAAGGGTGATTCCCGTTATGAAGCGGAGGCAAGCGCGCGGTCGCTTGGGGCGCGTTCCGCGTCCCGACGCCCGGCATCCCCGCGCCCAGCACGCTCCGGCACCAGCGTCAGCGCCTCCTCGATGACCTCGGCGCCGGCACCGGGGCGTTGGCTGGCCTCGCCGAGCGCACGGCGCCAGGCCCGCCCGCCGGGCTGGCCTGAGAACAGCCCGAGCATGTGCCGGGTGATGTGGTGGAGCGGCACGCCGTCCGCGCGCATCCGGCGCACGTAGGGCAGCATGGCGCGGGCAATGTCGTGCCGGCTCGGCTCGGCGCGCGCCGGTGCGCCGAAGATGCGGCGGTCGGCATCACGCAGCATGGCGGGGTCGGCGTAGGCCGCGCGCCCGATCATAGCGCCGTCGACCCGATCGAGGTGGGCATCCGCCTCGTCGAGGCTGGCGACACCGCCGTTGATGACTACCTCCAGCGCCGGTAATTCCTGCTTGAGGCGGTAGACAGCGTCGTAGCGAAGCGGCGGAATCTCGCGGTTCTCGGCCGGGCTCAGGCCATCGAGCACGGCAATCCGTGCGTGCACGGCGAAGCTCTTCACGCCAGCGGCGGCGACGGTTTCGACGAAGGCCTTCAGATCTTCGTAGTCACCCCGCCCGTCGATGCCGATGCGGCACTTGACCGTGACGGGCACAGCGACCGCGCGGATCATGGCGCGCGCGCACTCCGCCACCAGATCGGGGGTCGCCATGAGCGCGGCGCCGAAGCGGCCCTTGCGGACGCGGGGACTCGGGCAGCCGATATTGAGATTGATCTCGTCGTAGCCGAAGGCCTGGCCGATTTCCGCCGCCCGCGCGAGCGCGTCCGGCTCCGCGCCGCCGAGCTGGAGACCCACCGGATGCTCCGCGTCGTCGAAGGCGAGCAGTCGGTTGGCATCGCCGCGCAAAACCGCGTTGGCGTGGATCATCTCGCTGTAGAGGAGCGTGCGCGCGCTGACCAGCCGCAACAAGTAGCGGCAGTGGCGATCGGTCCGCGCCATCATTGGCGCGACGCTCAGCCTGCGGTCGAGACCGCTCACGTGTTCTCCGCCGCTCCCTTCACGTCCCACGATCGCTGGGCGTCGGAACCTGCTCCACTATACGCCCCACAGTGCAAATGCGAGTGACAGCTTGCGGGTTGGTCGAGAATGCGGCTAAAGCGTCTCCTGACCCAGGGAGGGACCGATGACCCAAATCCAGGCCGATTTCAGCGGCCGAAACGGCTTCGTGACCGGTGCTGGCAGCGGCATGGGGCTTCAGATTGCGCGGGACCTGATCGGCGCCGGCGCCCAGGCGACGTTCTTCGACGTGAAGCCCGCACCGGACGACCTGCCCGCGGACGCGCACTACGTGCAGGGCGACCTGCGCTCCCCGACCGACGTGGCCCAGGCGATGGCCGACTGCTACGAGGCGGCGGGCCGTCTCGACTACCTGGTAAATGCCGCCGGCGTGCTCCTGCTCGGGCGCGATCGCTCGCTGGTGGACATGGACCTCGACGTGTGGGACGACGTGCTCGCAATCAACCTCAAGGGCTCGCTGCTCGCCGCCCGCGAAGCCGTGCCGCTGATGAAACGGACGGGCGGCGGCGCGATGGTGCACATCGCCACCATCCAGTGCGTGCGCGGCGACGATGCGCCGCAGGACGCCTATCAGGCCTCCAAAGCCGGCCTGATCGCCATGTCGAAATCCATCGCGATCCAGTTCGCCGGCGACGGCATCCGCTCCAACACCATTCTGCCGGGGCCCACGGAAACGCCGATGCAACGGCGCTGGGTCGACAATCCCGCGCTCAGGGAGGCGACGGAGGTGGCGGTGCCCTTGGGTCGCGTCGGCACCACGCGAGACATGGCGAACGCCACGCTGTTCCTCTTGTCGGACGCAGCCTCGTACGTCACCGGGACCGAGCTGATTGTCGACGGCGGGGTCCTGGCCAAACCGTAGAGGCGGCTCCGCCGCGGGCCCCTCGCGCCACCCTACTCCAGAGGCAGCGGGGGCAGTTCCGCGACCTTGATCGTCGCGACGGTCAGCGTGCCGTCCTGCGCCGTCACCGGCACCCCGCGCAGCACCGGCGGGCCGCCGTCCTCCGGCTTCTCAGCCAGCATGTTGAAGGCGACCTTGGCGATGAAGGCATCGCCCAAGGGGATCATGTTGCTCATGATCAGCGCGTCGATGACATCGCCGTAGCCGATGATGTTGGCGGTCAGCGCGGCGATGGGGCGCATCGCCCCGTCGAGCGCAATGGTGCCGGCCGATTCGATCCCGAGCGGCCCCCAGCGCACGCGAAAGTCGTTGAGCTCCAGCGTGCCGCCGGCGTCTCGCCAGGCGGTGATCGCCTCGTTGGTTCCGCGCTCGCTCGGAATCGACCCAACCACGCTCGCGTCGATATCGAGGAAGTCGAGGCTCTCGCCGAGCCCCTCGGCAAGGTCGCTCGGGAGCACGGCATCGCGCAAGGCAATCGAGGTCTTCAGGACTTGTTCGCCGCTCCCGTCGTCGTCGATGGCGACCCCGTTGGCCTGCAGGCTGCCGATCTGGGCAACCCTCTCCGGCCACACGCCAGCGACCTCAAGCCCCTGCAGATCGAGCGCGATCTCCCTGAAGCGCCTGTCATCGTCCAGCCTGACGACCATCTGCCCGCCGCCGATGTGCGCGTCGATGGCGCGCCATTCCCCGCCTTCCACAAGAACCTGAACCGCATTGCGGCGGTCGGGATAGACCGTGACCTCGCTGAAGTCCCAGGAGGAGGCTTCGGCGCGCAGCGAATCGGTGGCCCAGCGCCATCCGTTCCGCGTGTCGTGAATGCGCGGGTCGCGCAGGGTGACCTCGAAGCGAAGGGGAAAGCCCGATACGAACATTCCCCCGGTCTCGATCTCGAGCCCTTGGGCCCGCTGCTTCTCGGTCCAATCGTCGATCCGGTCCCCGATCTCGCCCGCGGCGATGAACCAGTAGCCGGTATATCCGGCCACCGCGATCACTATCGTGCCGACGACACCGGCCGCCACCAAGAGGACGCGCCTCATTGAACTTCCCATGGACGGACTCGGTCCGAAGAACGGTAATCAGAGCACCCTAAGGGTTCAAGCGTTAGCCGTTATTGTCATGCGCACTTGGAATAGCCGCAGGAGGGGCAGAGATCGCAGCCCTCCCGATGCAGGAGGCCCGGCTGCCCGCAGCGCCCGCAGAATCGCGCCGCCCGTGCCGGCGCGTCGCCGTCTTCCGCCGATGGCGGTTCCAGCCGCGCGGTCTCCGGCGGCGCGAGCGCGCCGATGCTCACCAGGTGCTGCTCGATCACGCCGCCGATGGCGGCGAGGATCGAGGGCACATAGTGGCCGCCCATCCACTGGCCGCCCCTCGGGTCGAAGACCGCCTTGAGTTCCTCAACGATGAAGGACACGTCGCCGCCCCGGCGGAACACGGCGCTGATCATCCGCGTCAACGCTACTGTCCAGGCATAGTGCTCGGTGTTCTTGGAGTTAATGAAAATCTCGAAGGGCTGCCGCCGCCCGTCGCGCACGATGTCGTTGATCGTGATGTAGATGGCGTGGTCGCTCTCCGGCCAGCGGATCTTGTAGGTGTTGCCGTGCAACGACTCCGGCCGCTCCAGCGGCCGGGTCATCTGGATCACGGCGCCGGCCTCGAAGGCATCCGCGGGCCGGGCCGGCGGCGGCTCCAGAGGGAGCTCGCTTTGCCGCGCGGCGGGCAGGGCGTGAACCTCAGCCGAGACCGGTCCGGTTTCGCCCTCGGCAGCAGGCGCGGCGTCGCTCCCCTCCTCCGCACCGGACGCACTTTCGAGCACCGCGCCGGTCACCGGGTTGGGCCGATAGGTGGTGCAGCCCTTGCAGCCCAGGTCGTAGGCCCGCATGTAGACGTCCTTGAAATCGTCGAATTCCATCTCCTCCGGGCAATTGATGGTCTTGGAGATGGAGCTGTCGACGAAGGCCTGGACCCGCGCCTGGACGGCGAGGTGATCCGCCGGCCGCAGCGATTGGGCATCGACGAAGTAGTCGGGTAGCTGTACCGCGTCGCCCTTGAGGCGCCGAAACAGCAAATAGGCGTGGTCGTCCACCGACTCTGCCCGGCGCGTGCCGTCCGGCATGAGCACGTTGCGCGTGTACGAATAGCTGAACACCGGCTCGATGCCGGAGGAGACGTTGCCCGCGAGCAACGAGATCGTGCCGGTCGGCGCCACCGAGGTGAGCAGCGCGTTGCGGACTCCCGAAGCGGCGATCGCAGCCCGCACGTCGTCGTCGAGGCGCTGGATCGTCGGGCTCTCGGCATAGCGTGCGGCGTCGTAGAGCGGGAAGGCCCCCTTCTCCCTGGCCAGCCGCGCGGACGCGAGATACGCCGCCCGCTGCAGGCCGCCCATCCACTGCTCGATCAACTCGTCCGCCGCGTCGCTGCCGTAGCGCGCGCGGCACATGATGAGCGCGTCGGCGAGCCCGGTGACGCCGAGCCCGATGCGCCGCTTCGCCTGCGCCTCTTCGTGCTGGGCTGCGATGGGGAAGCGCGAGCAGTCGATGGCGTTGTCGAGCATCCTGACGGCGGTTGCGGCGAGCGCCTCCAGCGCCGCCATGTCGAGCGCCGCGCCCGGCTCGAAGGGGTCCTGCACCAGGTTCGCCAGGTTGATCGAGCCCAGGAGGCAGGCGCCATAGGGCGGCAGCGGCTGCTCGCCGCAGGGATTGGTCGCGAAAATCTCCTCGCAATAGGCGAGGTTGTTGGCCCGGTTGATCCGGTCGATGAAGATCACGCCGGGCTCGGCATAGGCGTAGGTCGAGCGGATGACCCGCTCCCACAGCGCGCGCGCCGAGACGGTCTTGTAGACGACACCCTCGAAGCGGAGCTCCCACGGCGCGTTGTCCTTGACCGCCTGCATGAACGGATCGGTCACCAGCACCGAGAGGTTGAACATGCGGAGCCGGCCGGGGTCGCGCTTGGCCTCGATGAAGGCTTCGATGTCCGGGTGATCGCAGCGCAGGCAGCCCATCATGGCGCCACGCCGGAAGCCCGCGCTCATGATGGTGCGGCACATCGCGTCCCAGCAATCCATGAACGGCAGCGGCCCCGAGGCATCGGCGCCGACGCCCTTGACCGGCGCTCCCTTGGGCCGGAGCGTCGAGAAGTCGTAGCCGATGCCGCCGCCCTGCTGCATGGTGAGCGCGGCCTCCTTCAGGTGCTCGAAGATCGCGGTCATATCGTCCGCGATCCGGCCCATCACGAAGCAGTTGAAGAGCGTGACCTGCCGCTCTGCGCCTGCGCCGGCGAGGATGCGGCCGGCGGGCAGGAACTTGAACCCTTCAAGCGCGCTGTAGAACTCGGCCTCCCAGCGCTCGGGCTCGGCCTCGACCGAGGCGAGCGCGCGGGCCACCCGCCGCCAGCTATCCTCAATCGTGCCGTCGATGGGCGTGCCGTCCGCCGCCTTCAGCCGGTACTTCATGTCCCAGATACGGGACGAGATCGGCAGCATCTCGGTCATGGTGCACCAGCCGCTGCCGTGCGAACGCTCACCGGCTCGAAGCGCTGAGATGTTCTTTCTTTGTTTCTCACAACACACACTCTACCCGCACTGTGCTCTTCGTTCAATATGGTGCGAACCAGCGACGATACGATCGGCGAGACGGGCGTGTGGGTCAGGCCGCGTCGGACTGTGAGGAGGAGGGCTCCTCCTGCGGGGCGCCGCAGGCTTCCGCAAAGAGCCTCTGCGACGCCTCCTCCATTGACGACTCGAGGCGTTCGAGGAACTCCCGTCGCGGCAGCCCCGGCGGGATCGGCGGCAGATACTCCATGACGATGGTGCCGGGATAGCGCCTGATCGAGCCCTTGGGCCAGTGCATGCCCGAGGTGAGAACCACCGGCACGACCGGCACGTCGAGAGCGCCGTAGAGCGCGGCGACGCCGGGCCGGTAGGGCAGTTTCTCCCCCGGCTTCACCCGCGTGCCCTCGGGGAAGATCACGACCGGGCGGCCGCGTACCACGGCTTTCTTCGCGCCCTTGACCAGCGACCGCAGCGACTTCCCGCCGCCGTGGCGATCGACGAAGATCATGTTCACCTTGGCGGAGAACCAGCCGTAGCCCGGAACGTAGGAGAGCTCCTTCTTGATCACGTAGGCGGGGTCGTCGAGCTCGTGCAGGAAGACGTGGGCCTCCCACTCCGACTGATGCTTCGACGCGATGATCGCGGGGCCCGTGGGTCTGTATTGGCGGTTCCGAATCTCGGAATGGACGCCGGCGATGATACGGAGCAGGACGCCGTTGCCGGCAGACCAAGTGACCACGAAACGGCGGAACAGGGGGCGCGGCGTCAGCAGCATCGGCACCATGACGGTGCCGATCATCACCCCCCAAGTGTAGAATGCGACCGTGCAGAGCACCGAGCGGAGCGTGTTCCCAAGGGTGTGCGGCGGCGTTTGCCAAACCCGAGAGTCCGGCGCGCCAGTGCCCACAGATACTTGGTGAACTCGCTCGCGATCAGGGCCGCGGTCCCGCGATAGCGCCACCAATGCTCGACCTTGACGTGTTCCGGAAATACAGGATGTGCCACGAGAGTAGCACTTGGCATGGCGCTTCGGAACTCCATCATGGCGCGCGGCATGTGGTAGCCGCTCGTGACCAGGCGGAGGCTGGTGAAGGCGCGGGCCGCCATCCAAGCGGCGGCTTCCTGCGCGTTCGCCGCGGTGTCCTCGGCCTCGTAGCCGAGCTCCACGCAGCAGGCCCAGAGCGCCGGATCGTGGCGCACGCGCAGCTCCGCGCTCTCGACACCCTCGGCGACCCCGGTGACGAAGAGCGCCTGCGCGAGGCCGCTTTCGAGCAGGCGGAGCCCCTCCTCCAGCCGGCCGGAGCCGCCGGTCGGGACGACGATGGCCTGGGTCGCGAGGTCGGGTTGTTGGGTCTCCTCACCCGCCGTGTCGGCGAACCACGCCAGCCCGCCCGACCAGAGCAGCGCGAGAACCACGACCGCCACGAGCACCGCACGTGCGGTTCGGCGCGTCCATCGCCGAACGCCCGGAAGCGGCTTAGACTCCATGATCGGCCGTCGCCGCGGCGCCGGGCCGTGGCACCTGCTCGCGCCGCGACTGAGCGCTGGGCTTGACAGCGCGGGCCGCGAGGTGACTTGGTCGGAATGCTCGTGTGACAGGCCGTGATTCGAAGAGAGGACGCCCGCGCGGCTCCCCATGATCGTACGCTGCTCTAATTGCAGGACCCGCTACCTGGTCGATCCCGCCGCCCTCGGTGAGACGGGGCGCCGGGTGCGATGCACGAACTGCGGCCATGTCTGGCACCAGACGCCGGGCTCCGATGCGCCCGACGTATCCGACTCGAGGGTGGCTCCGGTGCCGCTGGACCGTCCGCCGGCATGGGCGGGCTGGGCCGCGGCAGGGCTCTTCGTTATTGCCGCCCTCGCAGGCCTTGCACTCGCGCGCAACGCGATCGTCACGAGCTGGCCGGGCACGGTCAGCATTTACGATGCCGTCGGCCTGCCAATCCAGGCGCCGCAACCGCAGGGCCTGCGCATCGTCGACGTGCAGTCGGAACGGGTGAAGGACGGCGACAGGATCATTCTGCTCGTGCGCGGGCTTGTCGAGAACACCACGGAGAAGGGCCGCCGTCTGCCGCCGCTGCGCGCGGTGCTCGCCGATGGAGCGGGCGCCGAGTTGCATCAATGGCCTGTGGCGGCGCTGACGCGCGTTCTGGACGGTGGGCAATCGACACCCTTCGAGAGCTGGCTCGAGAATCCGCCGGAGGGAGCAGCGAAAGTTTCGGTCGGCTTCGTCGCCGATGATGCGGACTGACGCCGCGCGCCGCGGCGGATTGGCGCTCAAGCGAGCCAGGACGGAACCTCGTCGCGCGCCAGCAACGCCTCGTGGTCCTGACGCGGCCGGATACAGGCGAGCGCGTCGCCCCGCACCATGACCTCGGCCGCCAGCGGCCGCCCGTTGTAGGTCGATGCCATGACCGAGCCATAGGCGCCGACATCGCGCACCGCCAGCAGGTCGCCGGCGGCAAGCGGGGGTAGCGCCCGCCCCCGACCCAGCACGTCTCCGCTCTCGCAGACCGGCCCGGCGACATCGGTCTCGACCGTTCCGGCACCGGGCGCAGGCTCCGCTACCGGCGCAATGCCATGCCATGCGTCGTAGAGCGCGGGACGCATCAGGTCGTTCATGGCGGCGTCGACGATGGCCCAGCAACGCGCGCCGGCCTGCTTGACCGTAATCACCCGGGTGAGCAGGACGCCTGCCGGCGCCACCAGCCAGCGGCCGGGCTCGATCACCAGCGTCACGCCCAAGCGCTGGCGGACGCGCTCGACCAGCGCGCCGTAGGCCTCGACATCGGGCGGCGTCTCGTCCCGGTAGCGCACGCCAAGGCCACCGCCGAGATTAAGCCGGGTCACCGGGTGTCCGGCCTCGCGCAGACCCTCCACCAGTGCGATGAGCCGGTCGAAGGCGGCCTCGAACGGCGCGAGCCGCGAGAGCTGCGAGCCGATGTGCACGGCAAGGCCGACCGGCTCGATGCCTTCTAGCGCGGCGGCTCTGGCGTAGAGCGCCGGAATCTCCGCGTCGTCGATCCCGAACTTGTCGCCCCGCCGGCCGGTGGCGATCTTGTCATGGGTTTCGGCATCGACGTCCGGGTTGACGCGGAGCGCGACCGGCGCACGCGTGCCGACGGCGCGGGCAGCAGCATCTAGGGCTTCGAGTTCGGCCGGCGATTCGACGTTGAACTGCCCGACCCCGGTAGCGAGCGCCAGATCCATCTCGTCCCGCGTCTTGCCGGGCCCGGCGAACACCAGGCGATCCGGCGCGATGCCGGCCCGGAGCGCGCAGCGCAGCTCGCCGCCCGAGATGATATCGGCGCCGGCGCCCAGGCGGCCAAACGTGCGGATCACCGCAAGGGTGTCGTTGGCCTTGACCGCGTAGCAGACGAGCGCGTTCGGCGTGGCCGCAGCGAGCGCTTGGTAGCGGGCGACGAGGACCGCGTTCGCGTAGCAATAGGTCGGCGTGCCGAACTGCGCCGCGATGGCGGGGAGCGAGACTCCCTCGGCGTGGAGAACGCGGCTGCCGTTCTCTTCCCGATAGACGAATGCGTCCACGTCAGGCGCCCGTCAGGCTTGGTACGTGGCAGGTGCGGCTGGGGGCAGCAAGTGAGCCTCGGCGGGCGGGGGCTCAAGCGGCCCCTTTCTGCCGCAGCTCGAGAGCGCCACGACCAAGCCGATCGCGGCGATGATCGTCATCAGAAGGCTGAGCTTGCGTATCATGTGATCCGGCCCTCCGAGCGGCCCCGGCAAACCGGCCGGGGCGCGCTTCTATAGGAAACGCTGCCGGGCGCGGGCAACCTGTTTTGCGACCTCGCTGGGTGCGGTGCCGCCCTCGCTGGTGCGGCGCGCGATGGCCGTGGCGGGGTCGAGCAATGCCACCACGTCGGCGGTAATCCGCGGCTCGATGGCCTGCAGGTCGGCGAGCGCCAAATCCTTGAGTTCGCAACCCTTCTCATCCGCGAGCTTCACGATCCGCCCGGTGATCGCGTGGGCCTCGCGGAACGGAACGCCGGCCTCCTGCACCAGCCAGTCGGCAAGGTCGGTGGCGGTCGCGTGGCCGGTGCCGGCGGCGCGCGCCATCGCGTCCGCATTCACGGTCATGTCGCGCACCATGCCGGTCGCCGCCGCGAGGCAGAGTGCGAGGGAATCGAAGGCATCGAAGAGCGGCTCCTTGTCCTCCTGCATGTCCTTCGAATAGGTGAGTACGAGGCCCTTCATCATGGTCAGCAAGGCGATCAGCGCGCCGACGATGCGCCCGGACTTGCCGCGCACCAGCTCGGCGGCGTCCGGGTTGCGCTTCTGCGGCATGATCGAGCTGCCGGTCGAGAAGCGGTCCGAGAGCGCGACGAAGCCGAACTGCGCGCTCGACCAGAGCACTAGCTCCTCCGCGAAGCGCGAGAGGTGCATCGCGATCAGCGATGCCGCCGCCAGCGCCTCTACCACGAAGTCGCGGTCGGAGACCGCGTCGATGGAGTTGGCCGCCGGCCGGTCGAAGCCGAGCAGCTCGGCGGTCATGGCCCGGTCGATGGGAAACGAGGTCCCGGCGAGCGCGGCGGCACCGAGGGGCGATTCGTTGAGTCGCTTGCGGCAGTCGGCAAGGCGCCCGCGGTCCCGCCCGATCATCTCGACGTAGGCCAGGAGGTGATGGCCGAAGGAAACCGGCTGCGCCACCTGAAGATGGGTGAAGCCCGGCATGACCGTGGCCGTGTGCTCCTCCGCCCGGTCGATGAGCGCGGCCTGAAGGCCCCGGCATGCCGCGTCGGCCTGGTCGAGACGCGCGCGCAGCCAGAGGCGCAGGTCGGTGGCAACCTGGTCGTTGCGCGAGCGTGCGGTGTGCAGGCGCCCGGCAGCCGGGCCGATCAAGGCGGCGAGCCGGGCCTCGATGTTCATGTGAATGTCTTCGAGCGCCCGGTCGAAGGGAAAGCCACCGGCCTCGATTTCCGCCTGAACCCGGCGCAGACCGTCCGCGATCGCGTCCGCGTCCTCCCGCGAGACGATCCCCTGCTTGGCCAGCATGGTCACGTGCGCGATCGAGCCCGCGATGTCCTCGGCATAGAGGCGGCGGTCGAAGTCGATGGACGCGTTGATCGCCTCCATCACCTCGTCGGGCGATGCCTCGAACCGGCCGCCCCACATGCGGTTGGGCGCGTTCGCCTCGCCTGCCTCGGGCGTCGGCGGCGCGGCCGGGGATGTCTTGCGTGTCATGAGTCGGCGACTCCACCGCTATCCTGACTAGTATCGCAGAGTCCTGCGGGAATAGGAGCCGGGTGCAGGGTTCTGGAACCCGGCGCAAGGCCGTGGCACCCTGCGCCCCATGCGAACATTCGTGGTCAAGCCGGACCCGGACGACGGGCATCTCACGCGCCTGCTCGACGGCGTTGATCAGGACGGCGCGGCGATCGAGGCTCGCGTCGTCGAGGAACGGCCGCTGACGCTCTTCCTCAACGGACAGGAGATCGTCACGGTGATGACGATCCGCGACTACCCGGAGTATCTGGCTTTGGGTTATCTGCTCAACCAGAACATGCTGCGCCACGACGACGAGGTAACCGGCGTCGAGTACGACGAAGACATCGAGACGGTCGTCGTTCGCACCCGGCGCGAGACCGACTTCGAAGAGACGCTGCGCAAGAAGACGCTCACCTCGGGTTGCGCCCAGGGCACGGTGTTTGGCGACCTGATGGAGCGCTTCGAGGCGACCGTGCTGGACCCGGATGCCCGCCTCAAGACCTCCTGGCTCTATGCGCTGAGCCGGGCCATCAACATGCAGCCAAGCCTCTACCTCGCGGCTGGCGCCATCCACGGCTGCGTGCTCTGCGAAGAGTCGCGGCCGCTCATCTACATGGAGGATGTCGGCCGCCACAACGCCATCGACAAGATCGCGGGCTACATGTTCCAGAACGGAATCGGGACCTCCGGCAAGATCATGTACACCACCGGGAGGCTCACCAGCGAGATGGTGATCAAGACGGTGACCATGGGCATCCCGATCCTGATCTCGCGCTCGGGCTTCACCGCGTGGGGGGTCGAGCTCGCCCGCCAGGCCAATCTCACGCTGATCGGCCGCGCGCGCGGCAAGCGCTTCGTCGCGCTCGCGGGCGCCGACCGCCTTGTCTACGATGCCGATGCATCCGCGGTCGCCGACGAGGCGAAGCGCCACCGGCGCAAGGGCAGCGTCGCGGCCGAGGACGCGGCCTGACAGGGCCGCCCGCCCCGTAGCGAGGCCATGCAGGAGAGACCACGCTGAGCGCCTACACGGAACTGACGCCGATTATCGTGCTGACGGGCTTCCTGGGCAGCGGCAAGACGACGCTGCTCAACCAGCTCTTGAAGCATCCCTCGCTCGACGACGCAGCGGTCCTCATCAACGAGTTCGGCGAGATCGGCATCGACCACCAGCTCGTCGAAACCGTGGACGAGAGCACGGTCCTTCTTTCCAGCGGCTGCCTCTGCTGCACCATCCGCGACGACCTCAAGCAGGCGATCACGGAGGTCCACGACAAGCGTGCGCGCGGCCTCGTGCCGCCCTACCGCCGCATGATCGTGGAGACCACCGGGCTTGCCGACCCCGCGCCGATCCTCGCGACGCTGATGAACGACGTGTCGCTCCGCTACCACTACCGGCTCGGCACGATCATCACCACGGTCGATGCCGTGAACGGCCTCGATCAGCTCGACCGCCAGGAGGAATCGCTCAAGCAGGCAGCGGTGGCGGATCGCATCGTGCTGACCAAGACCGATATCGCGGAAGCCGAGGCGGTCGAGACGCTGAGGCAACGACTCGACCGGATCAACCCGTCCGCCGAATTCCTGATCGGGCGGCATGGCGAGGTCGATGTGGAGCGCGTGCTCCGCGCCGATGTTTACGACCCCGCCGAAAAGGGCCAGGAAGTGCTGCGCTGGATCGAAGCGGAGACGGCGGCCCCCCACGCACACGGCCACGTTCACGACGTCAACCGGCACGACGCCAGCATCTACTCGTTCTGCCTGATCCATGACGAGCCGGTGGATTGGACCGCCTTCGGCATCTGGCTCACCATGCTGCTGCACACTCACGGGGAGAACATCCTGCGGGTGAAGGGTCTGCTGAACGTCGAGGGCGTGGGCACGCCGATCGTCATCAACGGCGTGCAGCACATTATTCACCCACCGATGCATCTCGACGCCTGGCCGGACGAGAGCCGTCAATCCCGCGTGGTCTTCATCGTGCGCGGGTTGGAACGGGCGCTGATCGAGGAATCGCTCGCCGTCTTCAACCGCCTCGGCGGCGGTCAACCGCTGGGATCCAAGGCCGCCTGATCGAAAGACCGGTGATCGCGGTGCTGAGCGGTGCCGACCGCCCCGGCTTCACGTCGATAGCCGATCCAGAGGAACCCGATGATCGAGATCAACGGCATGGCCCACGTCGTGCTCACCGTGAGCCGCTTCGACGAGGCGCGGGCGTTCTACTGCGAGCTGCTGCCCTTCCTCGGTATGCACAAGGTCTTCGACGGCAACCACTTCGTCTATCACGTGGGCGGGCGTACCGCGCTCGGCATCCAGCGCGCGGCGCCGGAGCATGAGGGCGAGCGTTTCGTGCAGAGCCGGGTGGGGCTGCACCATCTGTGCCTGCGTGCGCGTTCGCGCGAGGACGTCGACAAGGCGGCGGAGAAGCTGCGCACGATGGGGGCTGTGATCGACCGCGGGCCGATGGAGCGGGAGTGGGCGCCCGGCTACTACTTCGTGGTCTTCGAGGATCCCGATGGCATTCGCCTGGAGATCAACCATATTCCGGGCAAAGGTTTGCTCGCCGGCGAGATTCCGGCGGCGCCCAGCGACGACCCGGACTGGGGCGCGAATCCGTAGGTCCCGCCAGTGGAGATGGCACGATGCTGACCGACGAGATGCAGACGCTGATCCGGCGATTTTCTGCCGGCGCCGTCGCGACGGTGAATGCTGACGGCACGCCGGCGGTCTCGCCCAAGGCAACGTTCGTGATTCTGGACGACCGCACCCTCGCCTTCGGCCATATCCGCTCGCCGGGAACGGTCGCGAACTTGCGCCGCAATCCTGCGATCGAGGTCTGCTTTACCGACGTCGTCACCCGCAGGGCGGTGCGGGTGACGGGCACGGCCGCCATCGTTCGCCGGGGCGAGGCCGACGCCGCGCTCGACGACGCCTTCGAGGCCACGTGGGGCCCGTACCGGCCCCGCATGGGCGCCTACGTGAGGATCGCCGTGACGGCGGCCGAGCTGATCCTCTCGCCGGCCTACGACCTCGGCCTGACCGAGGACGAGCTGCGGAAGACCAACCTCGAGAAGCTGAACACCTATTGACGGGGCACTGGGGCTGCCCCCGGTGTCCCTTAGTGGGTAATCACGATCTTGCCGAAGTGTGCGCCTGAGGCGAGGTAGCGGTAGGCGGCGGGAGCCTCGGCAAAGGGAAAGCGCCGGTCGATCACGGGCTTGAGCCCGTTGCGATCAATCGCCCTGGTCATCTCATCCAATTCGCGCCGGTTGCCCACCAGAATGCCCTTGAGGTGGACGTTCTTCCAGATCAGCGCGAGCGGGTCGTTCTCGATGCCGACCCCGCCCAGCATGCCGATCAGCGCGATGCGCGCCTGGAAGGCGGCAGCCTCGATGCTCTGGGCGAGCGTGGCGGCGCCACCGGTCTCGATGATGAGATCGGCGCCCCCGGTGAGCTCGGCGACGGTCTGGCCCCAGTTCGGATCGTCCACGTAGTTGATGCCGTGGGTCGCGCCCAGCGCACGGGCGCGGGCGAGTTTCTCGTCGTTCGACGAGGTGATAACCGCGTCCGCCCCCATCATACGCGCGATTTGAAGGCCGAAGATGGAGACGCCGCCGGTGCCGAGCAACAGCACCGTGTCGCCCGCCTTCATCTGCCCGAACTCGACCAGTGAGACCCAGGCGGTAAGCCCGGCGCAAGGGAGGCAGGCGGCCTCTTCGTCGCTGAGCGAGTCCGGGACCGAGACGAGCGACGATGCCGGAAAGGCGGCGAGCTCAGCCAGCGTCCCGTCGCACCCGCCGCCGAGGTCGCTGCCGAAATGAGAAGGCCGCAGCGGGCCGTCGAGCCAGCTCGTGAAGAGGCTCGCCATCACCCGGTCGCCGGGCTTGACCCGATCCACACCGGCGCCCACCGCCACGACCTCGCCGGCGCCGTCGCTCAGCGGGATCCGGTGCGCGGGCTTGGGCGCGCTGTCGATCAGGTTGAGGATCATGTGATCGCGGTAGTTGAGCGCGCTCGCCCGAATTCTGACCAGCGCCTCGCCCGCTGCCGGTGCAGGATCGGGGCGTTCGACCATCCGCAGGCTGTCCACGCTGCCCTGTTGCGCGCCGAGCTCCCAGGCTCTCACTGTCGCTCCTCCATTCGTTGGCTTTCGCGCGTTGGTGGCAAACGACCCCCGTCCGCGGGCGCAGGCCGCGCGCGTCGGAGTCTCAATACTAATGTCGAATGTCGGGAGTGGAATTAGCCGTGCAGCGCCGCCATTCGAGCGGCATCTGTTCAGGCGATGGCGGCAACCGGTTCGCGGTCCGGTTCTCCGTAAGCCGCATCCCCCTCATCACCGACGAGGCGCCACGCGCCGGGATCGTCCAGCAGGGCGGAGAGGAGCGCGTGATTCATGCCGTGGCCGGAGCGCAGACAGCGGACATGGCCGATGATCGGCGCGCCAGCGAGGTAAAGGTCGCCGATGAGGTCGAGCGCCTTGTGGCGCGCGCACTCATCGTCATAGCGCAGCCCGTCCTCATTGAGGGGGCCATCGTCGCCGATGACCACAGTGTTCTCCAGAGATCCGCCCTGGCCCATGCCGGCGGCGAGGATGCCTGCCACGTCCGACTCCCGGCAGAAGGTCCGGGCCCGTGCGAGCTCGGTGCGGAAGCTGGTGTGCAGCGGATCGAAGACGACCGACTGATAGCCCAGCGCTGGATGGTCGAAGTCGATATCGCAGCGAATGGAGAACGTATCCGATGGAGTCACGCTGATATACCGGTTGTCGTCGCCGAGACTGACCGGCTTGAGAACTTCGATCATGCGCCTGGGCGCGCATTGCTCGACGATGCCGGCGCACTCGATAAGGAAGACGAACGGCGCGGCGCTCCCGTCCATCGCGGGAACCTCCTCGCCATCCAGCTCGACCACTGCATTGTCGATGCCGCAGCCGGCGAAGGCAGCCATGAGGTGTTCGATGGTCCGGACCGAGACCGTGCCGGTGCCGATCGCCGTACAGAGCGCCGCGTCGACGACGTTGCCGTAGACCGCCTCGATCGTCCGATCGGAGCCCGCCGGCCGGTCGGTGCGGCAGAAGACGATGCCGGTGCCGGGCGGCGCCGGGCGCAACTCCATGCGCACCTTGCGGTTGCCGTGGACGCCGATGCCGGCGCAGTGAATAGCCGATTTGAGGGTTTGCTGCGGGATCATCAGTCTATTGTTATGGGCGCGGGGCGCTCCCTTGGCCATTCACGCCGGATCGCCGCCCCTTCGTCTTGCCGGTCTTGCCAAGGCATGTGGCGCGTTTGCCAGCCGGGCTCGACCTAGCCGCGAGAGGAAGCGGCGATCTCGATCGGGAACAATCCTGACAAACGCGCCACAAGCGAGCAAATCACTGTTTGTTACGAGATGTTACAGTCCTTTTCTTCTGTTCATCTGGCCTAACACCCCGTTCAGTTTGCCTGACGGCGGAGAAACGCCGGAATGTCGAGCGGGTCCTCCGTACCGCCGGGCGCCCTGCTGGAGGGCGAAAACCCGTCGAGGAGCGGCCCGGGCGTGGGCGCTGCGGCCTTGGGCGCATTGCTTCCCAGCGTCGGTGACGGCGCCGGTGCCCCGCTCGTCTCACCGCCCAGCGCCGGGGCGGGCGTTGGCGCCGAGGCAGTCGGCTTTGGCGTCCCGCCGCCGGGCGCCGGCGCCTTTTCGGTGCGCGACGACGGCTCCGAACGGAGCCGGGCCTCCGGACCGCTCTTCTGCGGGCCACCCGGCTTCGCCTCTGCCGACGTGGGCGTGCGCGGTGCCGTGCCGGTCGAAGACGTTTCACCCTCAACGCCATTCCGGCGTGCCCGCCCGGTGCCGGTCATCCGCTCGAAGAGCGAGGGCCTGCCGGACGGCGTGGCATCGCTGCCTTCCACACGGCGGGGTGAGGGCGCCGGACGCTCGATTGCTGGACGCTCGGTCCGCTGGCGATCGGTTGCTGGGCGGTCGAGTGGCAGGCTGGGCTTCTTCTCGGGCGTCCTGGCTTCCGGCGGCGTGAACCGCGCCGCCGGTCGCTCGGCTTTCGCTTCGGCGGTCGCGACGGTCGCCCGGGCCGCGACGGCGCCGGAAGCGCTCGCCGCCACCGCCCTGTGCTCCTGCCTCGCCCGCGCCTCGGGTGGCGCGGGGTTCTGAGCGCTGGGAGAGGCCGACGGCTGCGGCGTGGTGGACACTGCCGGCGCGGACTGGGTCCCGCCGCTGACTACCGCCGCCGACTCCGCGACCGCCTCGGCCACCGGGATGACAAGGTCGGACTCGTCCGTTCCGGTCGCTGCGGAGGGCGGTGCCGCTGCCGGTTCAGCCGCTTCCTTCTCGGGCTCAGCCGCCGACATCGTGGAGCCACCGCCGCTCGCGCCCTTGCGGTCGGAAAAGCCGAGGACGTGGATGTTGTCGGTGGAGTCGGGGATCGGCGCGCGAACCTCGTCGGAATCGATTCCCGTGGCGATCACGGCAACGCGCATATATCCGTCCATCTTCTGATCGAGGCTGGTGCCGAAGATGATGGTGGCCTCTTCGTCGACCTGCTTGCAGATGCGCGATGCCGCCGTATCCACTTCGTGGAGCGTGACATCGGTGCCGCCGGTGACGTTGATCAGCACCCCGCGCGCCCCTTCGATCGACGCATTGTCGAGCAGCGGGTTGTTGATCGCCGCCTCGGCCGCTTCGGTGGCGCGGTTCTCGCCCTCGGCCTCCCCGGTGCCCATCATCGCCTTGCCCATGGTGCCCATCACCGTGCGGATGTCGGCGAAATCGAGGTTGATGAGGCCGGGATTGACCATCAGATCGGTGACCCCACGCACGCCCGCGTGCAGCACGTCGTCGGCCATGCCGAAGGCGTCCGCGAAGGTGGTGTCCTCGCTCGCCACGCAGAACAAGTTCTGGTTCGGGATGACGATCAGCGTGTCCACGTACTGGTGGAGTTCCTGAATGCCGCGCTCCGCGATCCGCATGCGCTGCGAGCCTTCGAAGTGGAAGGGCTTGGTGACGACGCCCACGGTGAGGATGCCGTGCTCCCGCGCCGCGCGGGCGATCACGGGCGCGGCACCTGTGCCGGTGCCGCCGCCCATGCCGGCGGCGATGAACACCATGTTGTTCCCTTGCAGGTAGCTCTGGATATCGTCGAGGGCTTCCTCCGCGGCCACCTTGCCGATATCGGCGCGTGCGCCGGCGCCCAGCCCCTGGGTGATGTTGACACCGAGGCGGACACGATTCTCGCACAGCGACTGGAAGAGCGACTGCGCGTCGGTGTTGGCGGCGACGAAGTCGACGCCCTCCAGCTCGCCGGCGATCATGTTGTTGACGGCATTGCCGCCAGCGCCGCCGACTCCGAAGACCGTGATGCGCGGTCGGTTTTCCGGTTGCCGCTCCGGCATGAAATCGATGGTCATGGTGCCCTCCTTTACGGTGTTCTTTGATCCGTGTGTTCCGAGAAGTTGCCCCTCAGCCAGCGGCCGAGGTGCGACAGGGTGTTCGTGAAGCGCCCGACCGACTCGTCACGGGCGGACTTGGTCCACGGCTCCGCGTGCTTGCGCATTGCGTAGACGAGCAGGCCGGCACTGGTTGCGAACTCGGGGCCCGAGACGGCTTGCGCCAGACCGGGGAGTGAGAGCGGGCGAGCGAGCCGCACCTGCTTGTCGAGGATGCGGCTCGCGAGCTCGGCCATGGCGAAGCTCTGGCTTGCGCCGCCGCTGATGACGACGCGGTTCCCCGACCACTTGTCGAGCCCGCTCGCTTCGATGCGGGCGCGAGCGAATTCGAGGATTTCTTCCATGCGGGCGCGCACGATTCGCGTAAGCATCGAGCGCGGCACATGGTGGACGGAGCCGGCGCAGCCGTTCTCAGGGCCGATCTCCGGCACCTCGATGCTGTCGTTACCGTCCGCCGTTTCGTCCGCCGGGCTCCCGTGCAGCCGCTTCATGCGCTCCGCGCTTGCGATCGGTGTCGACAACCCCTGCGCGATGTCGTTGGTGACGTGATCCCCGCCGATGGGGAGCGTCTCGGTCCACATCAGATTGCCGCCGCCGAAGATCGCGAGCTTGGTCGTGCCGCCACCGATGTCGATGCAGGTGGCACCCAGATCGAACTCGTCGGAGACCAGACACGCGAGGCCCGAGGCGTAGCCGGCGGCCACCGGCGCGGCGACCTGCAGATCGCAGCGGGAGACGCAGGACAGCAAATTGCGCAGGCTCCCGTGGGCGACGCTCACCATGTGCAAGCGCACCTGGAGGCTGTCCGCGTACATGCCGCGCGGGTCCCTGATTCCGGGCGCTCCGTCGAGGGCGTAGTCGATGGGCACGGCGTGCACGATGTCGCGCTCGCCCCCATCGTCCGACACGTGAAGCTGGTCGTACGCGCGCTGGATGTCGTGCTCCGTGACCTCACGCCCGCCGATCTCAACCTCGACATTGGCGAAGCTGGAGCTGGGCGCGCCGCCCGACGTGCCGACGAAGACGCTGCGGACGTTCTCGCCGGCCATCCGCTCGGCCCGATGGACGGCGGTGCGGATTGCACCCTCCGCCGCTTCCATGTCGACGACCCGGCCGGCGTGCAGGCCGGCGGCGACTTCCTGGCCACTGCCGACGACGGCGAGCGTGCCTTCGGTGTCGCGGTGGGCGAGGAGGCAGGCCACCTTGGTCGTGCCGATGTCGAGGGCGGCGATCACGTTGCGTTCGCTCCCTGTCTCGTCATGTCCGGTTGTCGGCCGGTGGCTCGGGCGGCCGGATGCGGACGATGGTCCGGTCGGGGAGGCGCAGGTCGACCACGGCAATCGGCTCGTCGAGGAGGCGGTGTTCGCCGATCTCCCTGACGAGCCGAGCCCAGGCCGCGCCGATTTCGCGCTCCGGCAGCTTGGCTTCGAGGCCGTTGTGGAAGTGGATCGTCCAGCGCCGTCCACCGATCCAGGTGGCCGCCTGAACCCGCCTCGACAGAGCCGGATCGGTTGCCATTGCGTCGAGCAGCGCGGGCATGTGCGGGAGCGCGCCATCGCCCACCACGATCGGCAGATGGGCGAAGCGGCCGATCGGCTCCGCACCGATCTCCGTTCCGGCGCGGTCGACCATGACCAGCCGCTGGTTGCGCTGCCAGAGCGCCACTGGTTTGCGCTCGACGATGTGCACGTGGAGCGTGGACGGCAGACGCCGCTCGACCGTCGCGCTCTCGACCCAGCCGATAGCCTCGACCCGGCTGCGCGCGGAAGCGAGGTCGACCGCGAAGATGGGCGTGCCTATATCGACGCCGGTTGCCGTGCGGATCGCCTCGGCCGGGGTTCGCTCGCTCCCCGACGTATCGATTCGCTGCACCGTCATGCCCGCGCCTGCCGTGGCCGACACGAAGCCAGCCCGGATGTCCTCGCCCACGGCTGCAAGCGTACCGGGCTGCACGACCCAGATCGCGGCAGCGACCGCCACGCCGCCCACGAGAGCGCACGTCCCCCACCTGAGCGCGCGCCGCGAGACGAGGCGGGACGCGACCGGGCGTGGCGCGGGCTGCGCATCGCGCCTTTGCGTGCCGAAGAGGCTCAGCTGTCGCATGTGGCGTTCTCCACGAGCCAACAGACGAGCTCCTCGAAGCTGATGCCGACGTCGGCGGCGATCTCGGGCACGAGCGAGAGCGGCGTCATGCCCGGCTGGGTATTGATTTCCAGCAGATAGAACTGTCCCGGCTCGCCGGCCGTGTCGTCGTAGCGCAGGTCGGCGCGGGTCACGCCGCGGCAGCCCAGCGCCCGGTGGGCGGTGAGCGCGATCTTCAGCGCCTCGGCGTAGGCATCCGGGTGAATGGGCGCTGGCATGTGGTGGTCGGCATAGCCTTCGGTGTATTTCGCTTCGTAGTCGTAGAAGCGCCCCTTCGGCCTGATCTCGATGGCGCCCAAAGCGCGCTCTCCCATCACTGCGACCTGGATCTCGCGACCGGGGATGTAGCGCTCAACCAGCACCTGCTCGCCATAGGACCAGTCGCCGTTGGGGAGCGCCGCGTTGTCGCCGCTGAAGACCAGGTGGACGCCCACGCTGGAGCCCTGGTCGAGGGGCTTGATCACGTAGGGGGGCTCGCCTGCGGCACCGGCGGCGATATCGGCGCGGCACATCACCTGGCCCTCGGGGCAAGTGAGCCCGGCACCGGCGAAGAGCCGCTTCGCCGCGGGCTTGTCCATCGCCAGGGCCGAAGCCAGCACGCCCGAATGGGTGTAGGGCAGGCCCATGACCTCGAGCAGACCCTGGACGCAGCCGTCTTCGCCGATGGAGCCGTGCAGGGCGTTGAACACGACGTCCGGCTGGACCTCCGCCAGCGTCGTCGGCAGATCGCGCGTCACGTCGACGCCGGTGACGCGATAGCCGCTCTCGGCAAGCGCACGCTCCACGGCGGCGCCGGAGACCAGCGACACCTCGCGCTCGGCGGACCACCCGCCCATCAGCACGGCGACATGCTTGCCTGCGGCGCTCATTCCGCCTTCTCCCCGCCGTCCTGCGGCCAGCGGCCGTGGCGTCCGATCCTGCGGATTTCCCACTGGAGCGAGAGGCCGGTCTTCTCCTCGACCCGGCGGCGGACCTCCTCGCCCAGCCCCTCGATGTCCGAGGCCGTCGCGCCGCCGGCGTTGACGATGAAGTTGCAGTGCTGCTCCGAGATCTGTGCACCGCCGCGCGTGAGCCCGCGGCAGCCGGCCTCGTCGATCAGTTCCCAGGCCGAATGCCCCGCGGGGTTGGTGAAGGTGCTGCCGCCGGTGCGCGCGCGGATCGGCTGACTCGCCTCGCGCTGGGCGTTGATCTCTTCCATGTGGCGGGCGATGGCGGCGGGCTCCCCGCGCAGCCCGGCCAGCACCGCCGAGACGAAGATCCAGTCCTCCGGCACCGCCGAGTGTCGGTAGGAAAAGCCCATCGCATCCGGCGTGAGCACGTGCAGGGCGCCGTCACCGTCCAGCGCCTTCGCCTCGACGAGGACATCCGCCATCTCGCACCCGTAGGCGCCGGCATTCATGCGGAGCGCGCCGCCGACGGTTCCGGGGATGCCACTCAGGAAGGCCAGTCCGTCCACCCCCTGGTCGCGGCAGTAGCGGGCGACGTTCATGTCGAGAGCGCCGGCGCCAACCTCTACCAGCGCGCGCGCGCCTTTCCAGCGCACGGTCGTTTCCCGAAAGCCTTGGCGCAGGCGGATGACGACGCCTTCCACGCCGCCGTCGCGCACCAGCACGTTGGAGCCGAGGCCGACCACCGTCACCGGCACCTCGGCGGGCCGGGTTGCGAGGAAGTGCGCCAGGTCGTCGATATCCGCCGGTCGATACACCACGTCCGCGCGGCCGCCGGCGCGGAACCAGACGGTGCGGGAGAGGTCGACGTCGATGGCGTAGCGACCCCGTACCGCAGGCAGCCGTTCGATCCAGTCCGCCATCTTGGAGCGCGCGATCATGATGTCTGCCCCGCCGGGCTCGCCGCCTGCGCGCCGCCCCGTAGCTCTTCCAGAGCCTCGGGGAGCGCCCGCGCCCAGTGGGTGATGCTGCCGGCGCCCAGGCAGACAACGAGGTCGCCGGGCTCCACCAGAGTGTCGATCAGTGCCGGCAGGGCGTCAGGCGTCTCCAGCGGCAGCACATGGCGGTGACCGTGGCGCCACAGGCCCTCAACCAGCGCCTCGCGGTCAATCCCCTCGATAGGCTCCTCGCCGGCGGGATGAACGTCGGCGACGACCACCGTGTCGGCGTCGTTGAAGCAGGAGCAGAATTCCTCGAACAGGTCGCGCAGGCGGGTATAGCGATGGGGCTGCACGACGGCGACGATCCGTCGGCTGTAAGCGCTGCGGGCGGCGCCGAGGACGGCCGCGATCTCGACCGGGTGGTGCCCGTAGTCATCGATCACCGTGACCCCACCGACGACGCCGACCTTGGTGAAACGGCGCTCGACGCCCTTGAAATCTGCGAGCGCACGGCGGATCACGTTGTCGGAGAAGCCCATCTCGCGGCCGATGGCGATCGCCGCAAGCGCGTTCTGCACATTGTGCGCGCCGAGCATCGGCAGCCGCACGCCCTCCATGGTGCCGTGGCGCTCGTGGACATAACCGGAGATAACAACGTCGAAGCTCGAGCCCAGCGGGTCGCCCGCGACGTTGACCGCCCGCACCTCGGCCTGGGGGCTCATGCCGTACGTCACGGTACGCCGATCCTCGATGCGCCCGATCAGGGCCTGCACCTCGGGATGGTCGATGCAGAGCGCGGCGACCCCGTAGAAGGGGATGTTCTCCACGAAGGACTGGTAGGCCCAGCGCACGGCATCGAAGTCGCCGTAGAACTCCATGTGCTCGCGGTCGATGTTGGTGATGACCGCGGCGATGGCCGAAAGCTTGACGAAGCTGCCGTCGGACTCATCGGCCTCGACCACCATCCACTCGCCTTCGCCGAGCCGCGCGTTGGTGCCGTAGGCGTTGATGATGCCGCCGTTGATGACGGTCGGGTCGAACCCGGCGCTATCGAGCATGGCCGCGATGATGGAGGTCGTGGTGGTCTTGCCGTGGGTGCCGGCAACCGCCACTGACCACTTGAGGCGCATCAGTTCGGCCAGCATCTCGGCCCGGCGCACGACGGGGATGTGGCGTTCGCGCGCAGCCACGACCTCGACGTTGTCCTCACCGATGGCCGAGGAAACGACCACCACCGCTACGTCGCCGATGGTTTCGGCGCCGTGGCCGCGGGCGATCGGGATTCCCAACCCGCGCAGGCGGCGCACCGTCGCGCTTTCGGCGATGTCGCTGCCCTGGATGCGGTAACCGAGGTTGTGCATGACCTCGGCGATGCCGCTCATGCCGATCCCGCCGATCCCGACGAAATGAATCGTGCCGATGGCGAAGGGCATCGCCTTCATGCCGCGCCCCCCGCATGTTCGGGCACCGGGTGCCCGGGGAGTGACCCGTTGATCAGTCCTTCGATGAGATCCGCCAGCGCGCCCGCCGCATCGGGCCGCGCAAAGTTTGCCGCCGCGGCCGCCTGCTGCGCCAGCTGCGCGGGCTTCGCCATCAGTGTCTCGAGCTCCTGAGCCAGCCGCTCGGCCGTGAATTCCTTTTGCGCGACCATGGTCGCCGCGCCGGCTGCGACCAGGGCGCGGCCGTTCGCGCTCTGATGGTCGTCGGCAGCGATGGGCAGCGGCACCAGGATCGCCGGGCGTCCCGCCGCCGCGAGCTCCGCGATGGTCGACGCTCCCGCCCGACAGATCACGAGGTGGGATTCGCCGAGACGCGCCGGGATATCGTCGAAGAAGGGCGCAAGCCTCGCCTCCACCCCTGCCTCGGCATAAGCGCGCTCGACGTCGGTGAGGTCCTCCGGACGGCACTGCTGGCTGATCTCAATTCGCTCGCTCAAAGCCTGTGGCAGCGCCGCGATGGCCGCCGGCACCACCTCGGCGAAGATGCGCGCACCCTGACTCCCGCCCGTGACCAGCAGCCGGAATGGCCCGCCCGGCGCGGGCGGGTCGTAGTCCGCCCCGCGCAGCGCCGCGATGGCAGCGCGAACCGGGTTGCCCACATGGGTAACGAGGGCAGCCCGGTTGCGGGGGATGCGCGCGGTCTCGGGAAACGAGGTGGCGATGGCCGACGCGCGACGCGCCAGCATCCGGTTGGCCCTGCCCAGCACCGCATTCTGCTCGTGCAGCACGCTGGGGATGCCGAGCCGCCCGCTCGCCACCAGCGGCGGCACCGACGGGTAGCCGCCGAAGCCCACGGCGGCAGCCGGACGAATCCGGCGCAGCACGCGCGCCGCCTGCATGACCGCTCGCGCGAGGCCGAGGATGGCGATGGCGCGTGCCAGGGGTCCGCGCACGCTGGGGCTGCGGGCCGCGATGGCGTGGCGTTCGATGCGCCCGAGAACGTCGCCGAAGGCGACGCCCCTCCGATCCGTCATGAGAACAAGACGACGGCCACGTGCCTCCAGTTCCACCGCGAGAGCTTCCGCCGGGAACACGTGGCCGCCAGTTCCGCCTGCTGCGAGGAGAATGGGAGGGTTGGGCGCAGGCGTTCTCAACGTGCATATCCTTCGTCACTCCACCGCTCGCGGGTCAGCGCGAGCACCATCCCGAGGCCGATGGCCGTCGCCATCGCCGACGAGCCTCCGTAGCTCAGGAATGGAAGGGTCATCCCCTTGGCGGGCAGGAGCCTGATGGCGACTCCCATATTGATCAGGGCCTGAAAGCCGAATTGTGCGAGCAGGCCGGAGACCGCGACCACCGCGAACAGGTCGCGCCCGCGCATGGCGCGGGCGAAGCCGCGGACGACGATGAAGCCGAACAGCCCGATGATCACGATGCAGGCGATGACGCCGAATTCCTCGGCGGCAACGGCGAAGATGAAGTCGGTGTGGGCATCGGGCAGCACGTGCTTGACGACCCCCTCGCCGGGCCCCCGACCGAAGAGCCCGCCGGCCTCGAAGGCGCGGAGCGAGGTGTCGACCTGATAGGTGTCGCCGGTCGTGGGGTCGATGAACTGGTCGATGCGCGCCTTGACGTGCGTCAGGTTGTGATAGGCGAACACGAGACCGCCTGCCGTCGCCACCCCGCCCAGCACGGCAAGGACGAGCGGCATGCCGACCACGAACATCTGCACGAACCAGACGGCGGCCACCGTCACCGCCATCCCGATATCGGGCTGCAGGACGAGGAGGAGCGCCGCGACCACCACGGGCAGCGAAGCCAGAAGCATGCCGTAGGGCAGCTTGTCGTCCCGCGGCCGCGTCAGGACCGCGGCCAGGAACACCGCGAGGCATGGTTTCACGAACTCCGACGGCTGCAGATGGAAGCCGCCGAGCGACAGCCAGCGGCTCGCGCCGTTCAACTCCACGCCGACCATGAGGGTGAGCGCGAGCAGGGCGATGCCGAGCACGGTGCCGGCGGTGCCGATGCGCTGAATGCCGGTGCGGGAGAGCAGCGAGACGGCGATCATCACGACCAGCGCCACCGGCAGGAAGAGCAGTTGCTGCCGGGCGAAGTGGAACGGGTCGAGGCCGATCCGCTCGGCCGCTGCGGGGCTCGAGGCCAGCGCCAGGGCCGCGCCAAGCAGCATGAGCAGCAGGACGGCCGTCAACATCCAGCGATCGACGGTCCACCACCAGCGGCCGACGACGCTGGTATCCGTGCGGGAGAAGGGCGTCACCTGGTCCACGGCGCAGCCTCCTCCGACGCGGCGGGCGGCTCGACGGGAACCAGTGCCCGGAACCGATCGCCGCGCTGCTCGAAATCGCGAAACTGGTCGAACGACGCACAGGCGGGCGAGAACAGCACCACGGTGCCCGTGCGCCCGTTGCTGCACGCGGCATCGAGGGCGGCCGCCACCGCGCGGTCAAGGGTGCCGCAGCGGGTCACCGGCAGCCGGCCTTCGAGCGTGGCGGCGAAGCCGTCTTCCGCCTCGCCGATCAGGAAGGCATGGGCGATATGGGAGAAGAGGGGCGCGATGGCGTCGAGCCCGCCCTCCTTGGGCCGCCCGCCGGCGATCCAGTAGACGTTATCGAAGCAGGCGATGGCCCGTGCCGCAGCTTCGGCGTTGGTGGCCTTGCTGTCGTTGATGACCGGGATGCCGCTGACGCTGCCGATCTTCTCCATGCGATGCGGCAAGCCGGGGAAATCGAGGAGCGCCGGCACCAGACTCTCGGGCGCGAGCCCGCAGGCGCGCGCCGCCGCGTAGGCCGCTGCCGCGTTCTGCCAGTTGTGCCTGCCGGGCAGCGCCCTCGCGTGCGTGAGGTCGCAGACCGGCTCGCCGTCCTCGTGAAGGAGGCCATCCACGACGGAAACGCCCTCGCGTGCCCGGCCTTCCACGGTCACCGGCACCACCTGGAGCTGGTCTCGCGCCACGAGCGCGTCGCCGATGCTGCGCGAAATCGGATCGTCCATGCCGACGACGGCGGTTCCGAGCCGGCCAGGACGGAAGACCTGGCGCTTCGCGTCGACGTAGGCCGCCATGGTCCCGTGACGGTCGAGATGGTCGGGGGCAACATTGAGCAACACGGCGATGTCGAAGGTCGCCTCGACGGTGAGATCGAGCTGGTAGGAGGAAAGCTCCAGGACGATGGTCCCCTCCCCCGGTACCGGCGTCAGATCGAGCGCCGGCGTCCCCAGATTGCCGCCGACGCGGATGTGGCGGGCCCCGGCCGCATGCAGCAGGTGGCCGATCAGCGCCGTGGTCGTCGACTTGCCGTTGGTGCCGGTGACAGCGATGTAGCGGGGTTCCGGCAGCACGCGCCACAAGAGCTCGATATCGCCCACAACCTCGACGCCGGCGTCATGCGCGGCAGCGATCATCGGGTGCGAATGCGGTACGCCGGGGCTCGGCACCAGGGCTGCGATCCCGTCCTCGGGCCCGGCGGGGCGGACCTCGAAGCCCTGGTCGCGCGCCGCCGCCCGCGCATCCGGCGCGTCGTCCCAGCAGAGCACGCGGGCACCACCGGCACTGAGTGCTTGCGCCGCGGCGAGGCCGGAGCGTGCGAGCCCGAGCACGGCGACCGCGCGATTGCGATAGAGGGGAACCCGGATCACAGGCTTACCTCAGCTTCAGCGTCGAGAGCCCGATCAGGGCGAGGATCACGGCGATCACCCAGAAGCGGATGACGATGGTGGGCTCCGCGACCCCCTTCTGCTCGAAGTGATGGTGCAGCGGCGCCATCGCGAAGACCCGCCGCCCCAGGAGCTTGAACGAGGCGACCTGCACGATCACCGAGACCGCTTCGAGCACGAACAGGCCACCCACGATGGCAAGCACGATCTCGTGCTTGGTCATCACTGCGATGATGCCGAGCGCCGCGCCGGTAGAGAGCGAGCCGGTGTCGCCCATGAAGACCATCGCCGGCGGCGCGTTGAACCAGAGGAAGCCCAGCCCCGCGCCGACCAGGGCGCCACAGAAGACCGAAAGCTCGCCGGTGCCGGGCACGTGGTGGACCTGGAGGTATTCCGTGAACACGGTGTTGCCCACCACGTAGGCGATCAGCGCGAAGCACGCGGCGGCAATCATGATCGGCACGATCGCGAGGCCGTCGAGGCCGTCGGTCAGGTTGACGGCATTGGACGAGCCGATGACCACGAAGGCGGCGAAGGGCACCGTGAACCAACCGATGTCGAGCAGGACCGACTTGACGAACGGCAGCGCGAGCCCGTGATCCAGCGGTGCCTCCAGGATCATCGTGACCCAGAAGACCGCCCCCACCGCGAGCACCAGCTCGGCCGCGACCTTGATGCGCATGTTCAGGCCGCGATGGCTGCGGTTCAGCAGCTTCATCGCGTCGTCGGTGAAGCCGATGGCGCCGAAGCCGATCGTGACCACCAGCAGCACCCAGATCAGCGGGTTGGTCATGTCGGCCCAGAGCAGTGTCGAGACCGTAACGGCGAGGAGAATGATCACTCCGCCCATGGTCGGCGTCCCCGCCTTGGCCGCGTGGCTCTCCGGTCCGTCGCTGCGGATCGGCTGCCCGTGCTCCTGGCGTGCCCGAAGCATGCGGATCAGCGGCGGACCGAAGGCGAAGCTGATGAGCAAAGAGGTGAGAACCGCCGCGCCGGTGCGGAACGTCAGGTATTGGAAAACGTTGAAGATGCCGATCGAGTCCGAGAGCGGATAGAGAAGATTGAAGAACATCGCTCGGCGCGCCTTTCCCCGTCATGGCCGGCGAGCGGCCGGCGTGTCGGCGACGAGACGCCGCACGATCGGCCCCATGCGACTGCCGAGCGAGCCCTTGACCAGCACCACGTCGCCGGCGTGAATTTCCGCGCGCAGGATGTCGGTCAGGCTCTCGGACTCGGGCGCGTGGGCGCCGCGGCGGGCGGCGTCCAGGGCGCGGTGGAGATGGGCCATCAACGGGCCTGCGGTGAAGACGAGGTCGATTCCCGCCGCTTCCAGGTCGTCGGCGAGTTCGGCGTGCCAGCGCGGCCCCTCATCACCGAGCTCCAGCATGTCACCGAGGACCGCAATCCGCCGCCCGTCTGGGGCCGACGGAGCTGTTTCGGCGAGCGTCCGGATCGCGGCGGAGACGGCCGCCGGGCTTGCGTTGTAGCTCTCATCGATCAACTCGTAGGCGCCGCCCTGAATCGGGAGACAGTGGCGCACGCCCCGGCCCGCCACGGGCGCGACCGTGCGCAATGAGAGGGCAGCTTGCTTCACCGACGCGCCGGCAGCCTGGACGCAGGCCAGCACCGCCACGCTGTTCAACGCCCAGTGCCGGCCGGAGAAGGCGATCTCGTAGTCGATCTCGTCCCCGTCAATCGCTGCGGTCACGGTGCCGCCGGAGGCAGCGGGGTGCCAGGCGAGGAGACGCGCATCGGCATCGGCACTCTCACCGAACGACACGATGCTTCCCGCACCGGCGGTGCACGCCGCAGTGGCCAACCGCTCGAAATAAGTGTTGTCCCGGTTCAGTACGGCGGTGCCGCCGGGCTCAAGGCCCTCGAAGATCTCGGCTTTGGCGTCGGCGACGGCATCGAGGCTGGGGAACGCCTCGGTATGGGCGGGTGCGATGGTGGTGATCAGTGCGGTGTGCGGACGAACCAGGCGCGAGAGCGGGGCGATCTCGCCCGCGTGGTTCATGCCCAGCTCGAACACGCCGTAAGCGGCGCTCTGCGGCAGCCGGGCGAGGCTGAGGGGAGCGCCGATGTGGTTGTTGAGATTGCCCGCGCTCGCGAGCGTGGGGCCACAGCCTGCGAGGGCGCCGGCCAGCAGCTCCTTGGTCCCGGTCTTGCCCACGCTGCCGGTGATCGCGACGACGTGGGCCGTGCTCCGCTCCCGCGCACAGGCGGCCAGGGTGCGGAGCCCGTCGTAGGTATCCACGACCAGCAGCAGCGGCGCGCCCTCGGGCTGCGCCTCCGGCGGGCGGCTCACCATCGCCGCCGCCGCCGCACGCTCGAACGCCGCCTGCACGAAGTCGTGGCCGTCATGGTTGGGGCCGGCGAGGGCAACGAACAGGTCGCCCGCCTCAACGCTGCGGCTGTCGATGGAGACGCCGGTCGCGCTCCAGGGCTCGGGCGCCTGCCCGCCGGTGGCGGCGGCAGCCTCCGCCGAGGTCCACAGCGGGACGTCATGGAGGGGCCGGCTCATGCCGCCCGCCCGCCGGCGATCCCGGCCACGGCGCAGCGAGCAACGCCGACATCGTCGAACGCGATTGCGCGCTCGCCCACGATCTGCTGCCGCTCATGCCCCTTGCCGGCGATGAGCAAGCCGTCGTCCGCGCCCAGCCCTTCGATGGCGGTGCGGATGGCCAGCGCCCTGTCGCCGATTTCCTCGGCGCCGGGGCAGGCGTCGAGAATGGCCCGGCGGATCGAAGCCGGATCCTCGCGGCGGGGGTTGTCGTCGGTGACGACGACCCGGTCGGCGAGACGCGCGGCGATCTCGCCCATCTCGCGCCGCTTGCCAATGTCGCGCTCGCCGCCACAGCCGAAAACGACGACCAGCGTGCCGGGGATGAGCGGACGCACAGCCTGCAAGGCAGCGGCCAGGGCGTCCGGCGTGTGCGCATAATCCACGAAGACCGCTGCGCCGGCCGGATGGCCCGAGATCCGCTGAAGCCGGCCCGGCACGCCATCGATGCCGTGGAGCGCCTGGATCGCGTCCGCCGCGTCCACGCCGGTCGCCAGTGCGAGGCCGAGAGCGGCCAGCGCGTTCATGGCCTGGAATGCACCGGGGAGCGGCAGGGCGACCTCGTGCACCGCGCCAGCGACGGCGATGCTGAGCCGTTGGCCCGCCTCGGTGTCGTGCCGCGCCAGGAGCCGAATGTCCGCCTCGCCGGTGCCGAAGGTGAGCACCCTCTGGCCCCGCTCCCGGCAGCGCACCGCGAGTCCCGCCACGCGCTCGTCGTCGGCGTTGAGCACGGCGGTCCCGTCCGCGGCCATGACTCGCTCGAAGAGGCCCGCCTTGGCGGCGAAGTAGGCGTCGGCGTCCGGGTGGTAGTCCATGTGGTCGCGGGAGACGTTGGTGAACGCCGCCGCGGCGACGCGGACGCCATCCAGCCGGTACTGTGCGAGCCCATGACTGGATGCTTCCAGTGCCAGATGGTCGATGCCGTCTTCCGCGAGCTCGGCGAGCACGCGGTGCAACTCGATCGGGTCCGGCGTCGTGTGCCGGAGCGGCTGCCATTCGCCCTCCGTGCAGACGCCGAGGGTGCCGAGGGAGGCAGCCTTGCGGCCCGAGGCCCGCCAGATCTGGCGGGTGAAGTCCGCTACCGAGGTCTTGCCGTTGGTGCCGGTGACGCAGACCACAACCTCGGGCTGGGGGGCGTGGAAGCGTGCGGCCGCGACCGCGAGCCGGAGACGCGGGTTGGGGTCCGTCACCAGGGCGACCCCTCGCGCGAGCGCCGGGTCGGTGCCTTCCGGTGCCAACACGGCGGCTGCGCCGCGCCCCACGGCATCGGGAATGAAATCGGCCCCGTGGGCCTGAGTGCCGGCCAGCGCCGCGAACATGTAGCCGGGCTGCACGTCGCGCGAATCCGAAGCGAGCCCCGTGATCTCCACGTCGGCCGGCGCCTCGGGGATCAGGCTAGTAAGACGCATGACGTCCCGCGCCGTCCCACCGGGCGAACGCAGGCTCCTCTTCGGTTTCATCGGGCTCGACGATGGCCGGTACGCCGAGAAGCGGCGCGATGCGCTCGATGACGGCGCCGGCGACCGGCGCCGCAGTCCAGCCCGCCGTCGCGAAGCCGTAGGTCTCCTTGGTCCCCTTGGGCTCGTCCATCATCGTGAGCACCGCGTAGCGGGGCCGGTCGATGGGAAAGACGCCCACGAAGTTGGTGATCATGCTGTCGCGCTTGTACCTGCCGCCGATGGCCTTCTCGGCGGTGCCGGTCTTGCCGCCCACCAAGTAGCCGGGAACCGCGGCATTCTTGCCGGTGCCCTCGGCCACCACGGCGTAGAGCAGCATCCGCATGACGGCGGAGGTCTCCGCGCTGATGACCCGCCGCTGCACCAGTTGCTCACCCGGCTCGCGCTTCAGCAGCGTCGGCGTCACCGTGATGCCACCGTTGACCAGCACGGCGTAGTTCGCGAGCAGATGCAGCGGCGTCACCGCGAGCCCGTGGCCGTAACTCACCGTCATCGTGGTGTGCTCGGACCAGCGCCGGGGCGCGAGGGGCCGGCCGCGCTCGGACGTCTCCAGGGGCATCCGCTCGAACATGCCGAGCGCGTCGAGGAAGGCACGCTGGCGCTCCGCGCCCACATCCACCGCCATCCGCGCCGCGCCGATGTTGGAGGAATGAATGAGGATCTCCGGCACCGTCAGCCAACGATTCTCGGGATGATGGTCGCGGATCAGATAGCGCGAGACCCTGATCGGCTCGGTGGCGTCGTAGCTGTCCTCGATGCCGGCGATGCCGAGGTCGAGAGCCGCGGCCACGGTGAAGGGCTTGAAGGTGGAGCCGAGCTCGTAAGTGCCCAGCGTGGCGCGGTTGAAGAGGGTCTCTGCCGGGCTGCGATCCGGCGCCTTGGGATCGAACGACGGGAGGCTGACCAGGGCCAGCAGCTCGCCGGTCTCCACGTCCATCACCATGCCGGCGGCGCCGAGCGCGCGATGGGCGGTCATGGTGTGCTGGAGCGCTTGGGCGAGAGCGTGCTGGACCCGGATGTCGAGCGAGAGCGCAAGCGGGCCGCTGTGCGCTTCGGCACGGCGCCGCAGCTCCGCGTCGGCCGCCTTTTCGACGCCGGCGAGACCGCGATTGTCCACGTCCGTGAACCCGACCGCGTGGGCAAAGAGGCGCCCTTGCGGATAGACGCGCTGTTCCTGGCGTTCCAGCCAGAGACCGGGGATGCCGAGCCGGTTGATGGCGTGCGCCTGCTCGGGCGTGAGGTCGTGCCGCAAGAGGGCGCTCTTCTTGCCGGATGCGATGAGAGAGGCCGTGCGCTCCGGGTCGAGATCGGGGAACAGGCGACCGAGCGCGGCCACGGCCTCCTCGCGATCGAAGATCTTGCCGGGCTCGACGTAGAGGGCATGCGTAGGCAGGTTCGACGCCAGGAGAACGCCGTGGCGGTCCACGATGTCAGCCCGCGCGCCGGGGTCGAAGGCGCTCGCATCTCCGGCGGTGCTGATGTCGACGGGTGCGCCGATCACCGCCACGTCGAGGGTGCGAACCACCAGCGCACCGAAGCAGAGCAGGAAGATCACGCCGGTCACCAGCAGGCGGCCACGGGCGCGCTCCAGCAGCGCGGGCTGTGCTTGCGCCGCCGCGTCCTCACGGCGGGAGGTCGATCCGCGGCGCCACCAGCGCCGGGTCGCGAGGTCCCTCACAGCTCCCTCTCGCCGCCGATGGGCGTGACAAATGCGGAAGCCCCGGACGGCCGCTGGGGCAGCCAGCGGACCTGCGCGGGCGCTACCGGCTCAAGCGGGAGGTGGCGCTCGGCCAAGGCCGCGAGCCTGGAGGGGCGGGTCAGGTAGCTCCACTCGGAGCGGAGCACACGGATCGCCTCGACGTGACTCTGACGCTCGTGCTCGAGCGCCGCGAGCTCGTGCTCCAGCCCCCTCACCTCGTGCTTCACGAGGAAGAGGGCGAGCATCGCGACGACGAACGCTGCGATCGATATGAGGACCAGGTGCCGCATCATGCGACGAGCCTCTCGTGCCACGGCTGCGCGGCGGTCCGCTCCGCCGCGCGCAGGCGTGCCGAGCGCGCCCGGGGGTTGGCCGAGACTTCCGCGCCGTCGGGCTTGCGCGCCCGGCGGGTCAGCAGTCTGAAGGTCGGATCGGGCGATTTCGTGGCAGCGGGCGGCTCGTGACGATTGGGCTGCCGCCCACCACTGCGCTCACGGAAGAAGCGCTTCACCGGGCGGTCCTCAAGGGAGTGAAAGGACACCACGATGGCGCGCCCACCCGGCCGCAGGAGCCGCTCGATCTGGCGGAGCCCCCGCTCGATCTCGTTAATCTCGTCGTTAACGCGGAGGCGGAGGGCCATAAAAGTGCGAGTCGCTGCGTCGATCCCGCCCGGCCGCCGTCGCGCCACCGCACCCCGGACGATCTCGGCGAGCTGGCCGGTCGTGGCGATGGGTCCGTCGGCACGGGCCGCGACGATGGCCCGTGCGATGGCGCGGGCGCGGCGCTCCTCGCCGAAGCCGGCGATGATCGCGGCCAGCTCGGCCTCGGACTCGCCATTGACTAGGTCGGCCGCCGTCGGCCCCGGATCGTCCCGGTCCATTTTCATATCGAGGGGGCCGTCGAAACGGAACGAGAAACCCCGCGCGCCGTCGTCGAGTTGGAGGGAGGAGAGGCCGAGATCGAGGGCGATCCCGTCCACCGCGCTCACGCGGTAGGACGCGAGCAGGGTTGCCATCTCGGAAAAGCGGCCGTGGAGCAGGATCAGCCTGCCCCCGAACCGGACCGAAAGCGCGTCGCCTGCACGCAGAGCGTCGGCATCGCGGTCGATCCCGTAGACCACGCAGGAGGCAGCCTCCAGCAGGGCCCGGCTGTAGCCGCCGCCGCCGAAGGTGCCGTCCACGTAGACGCCGCCGTCCTGGGGCGCGATGAGGGAGAGCATCGCGTCCTTCATGACCGGGACGTGACCGGGCGAGACGCTCATCGATCGCCTCCCGGTTCCGGCTCGGAGGTTCGCTCCTCTTCCGCCTTCCGGGCGGCTTCGAGGGTCTCGGGTTCCCAAATTCGGAAGTCGCGGCCCATGCCCGCAAATGCGGCATGGGTGGTGATCCCGGCATGGTCCAGCAGGTCGCGCGGCAGGAGCACCCGACCGTCTGCGTCGAGGGGAAGGCGCTGGACGGCGGGGAAAAGCCTCATGCGCTTGCTGACGGATTCAGTGTCGAATGGATCATCGCCGCCCAGGGCGTCACTCATGCTTCTGAGACGATCCTCGCCACAGCCGGTCAGAGACGGGCTCTTGTCGACGGAGGGGTAGACCGCGATTCCGAGGGAGGACTGCCGGCCCAGCTCGTTGCGGAAGGAGGCGGGGACGGAGACCCGTCCCTTCCGATCCACCTTGTTAACGAACGTATTGGCAAAGACAGCCACCGCCTGCTCCTCGGGCGCGAGCCCTGTTCGCCGTGCCGTCGCTCGTTTCCGTCTCCGTCTGTTCCCGCTCTGATCCGGGATGCTATGGGACAGCATGGTATCTCATGGGAAATCATGGATGCAAGACAAAATTTCAAGTGTTCAGGCGAACACGCAAGAACAGTGGCCCGACCACTCTGATCTGATTTGGGAGGAAGGCCTGAGACCAAGGCTAGAGCGCCAGTTATCGGGAGAGAGGAATCAAGTCTCGGCCGATATCAACTATATGTTCTCTTTATGTTCTATTATCAGTACTGGAATCGACTGCCAGGACAACAGTCGATGGGGGAATATATAGTGTACTGGTATTCAGACTGCCCCATATATTGGGGTCCGCGAGGAGAGAAACGCCAGACGGCCTGTAAGCCGGGTTCTGTCGCGGGCCTCACGGCCCGCGCGATGGCCATTCATCTGGGACGCCCGTCACCGGGCGCCTCGCGCGACCGACCCGGGCAGCCGGCCCGGAAACCAACCTGGAAACGGTCTTGCGACCGCCCCCGCGCCGCCCCTACTTGGTCTTGCTCCCGGAGGGGTTTGCCATGCCGCCCCCGTTGCCGGGTGCGCGGTGCGCTCTTACCGCACCCTTTCACCCTTGCTCGCCGGCCTTGCGGCTCGGGGCGAGCGGTCTGCTCTCTGTGGCACTTTCCCTGGGGTCGCCCCCGCCGGGTGTTACCCGGCTCCGTGCTTCCGAGGAGCCCGGACTTTCCTCCGCCGCGCGCCCGAGGCGGCGACGGCGGCCATCCGGCCGTCTGGCCCGCCCTGACTACGCGCGCGCTCGGACCCGGTCAAGCCCGTCTCAGGACTGCCCGAGCGCGAGCGCATGCACCTGGCCGATGACGGCGGCCGTACTGGCATCGATCGCGCCATCGACGCAGGCCTGGCGGAAGTGTCTCTGAAACGCGCGCACGACGGCCGCGGTGGTCGCGCCGAAATCGCTGTCGGCCACGATGCCGTAGCCGATCGCGCGCAGGCGCTCCTGTTGTCGCCGCACGGCAGCGCCCCGGTGGCCCTGGCGCAGCGGCGGGTCTTCTTGAACTGCCGCCGCCGCACCCTCGGGCCAGACGCCGATGCCCGCCTGGGCGAGACGCACCCAGTCGAAAAGCTCGCCGGGGTCCTGCCGGCGCGTCGGCGCGATGTCGGAATGCCCCACCACGTTGCGGGGGTCGATGGGATGACGCGCGACGATGGCACGGGCGAGGTCGAGCAGGGCATCCATCTGTGCGGGGGGGAACAGGCGGTAGCCGTGCTCGTGGCCGGGATTGACCAGCTCGATTCCGATCGAAAAATCGTTCACCGCGCGGCGGCCGCGCCAGTTGCTCACCCCGGCGTGCCAGGCGCGGTGTTCCTCGGGCACCAGCCGCCAGAGGATGCCGTCCTCGCCGATGCACCAATGTGCGCTGACCTTGGCCGCAGGGTCCGTCATGCGTGCGAGCGCAGCATCGGCCGAGACCATGCCCGTGTAGTGCAGCACCAGCGTATCGACCGGCCCGGCAGCCGCAGGCCGCTCGTCCCAGTTGGGCGAAGGCATGTCGACCACAGCGCGCCCGGCAACGGTCTTATCGCTCACGCACCGACCTCCCTCGCCGCAGTCGATTCCGAATTCGACGTCATCGGCTCGTCACCGCAGGCGCCGGTGCGCGCTTGAGGACGATGAGGGCCACGCCGGAGACGATGATCGCGCCGCCCACAAGGGTCTGCCAGGTGATCGGATCGCCCAGGATGAAGACGCCGAAGATCACGCCCACCACCGGCACCAACAGCATGAAGCCGGCCACCGTCGCCACCTTGTTGTGCGCGAGCAGATAGTACCAGGCCCAGTAGGCCAGCAGGGTGGAGCCCACGACCTGATAGACCAGCGAGCTGTGCAGGCGCCAGTCGGGCTGCAGCAGGCTCGCGATCTGCCCCTCCTCCAGAGCGAAGGAGAGAGGGAACAGGAGCATGGCGGAGATCGCCGACATCCAGCCGTTCAGCGCCAGCGGGGAGATATCGGTGAGGCGCTTGACCTGCACGTTCGCCACCGCCCATGCAATGCTGGAGCCGAACATGAGCGCGATGCCCGCCGCGTTGCCGGTGTGGCGCGGCTCGCCGACCAGCAGCACGGCGCCGCCGAACGCGATGGCGATGCCCAGGTGCGCCATCCAGCCCGGACGCTCGCGCAGGACGATTCCCGCCAGCAGAGCGCTGAGGGGCACCTGTGTGAGCCAGATGATCGCCGCCGTCGAGGCCTCCACGCCGATGTTGAGCGCGACGTAAAACAGGCCGAAATGCCCGACGCCCATGGTCAGCGCGAAGAGGCCCACGGCGAGCCAGCGGCCGGCAGGCGGGCGCACGAACCAGAGCAGCATCAGCGCCATCAGCGTGAAGCGCAGCGCCAGGAAGAACAGCGGCGGCATGTGGTCCGCGCCGTACTTGCTGGTCACGAAGCCAAAGCCCCAGAGCAAGGCCGTGCCGAGCGCGATCGCAATATGACTCGGCGGCATTGGGCGGCGGGCGCAGCGGAAGCGGGCGTAACGGCGGCGCGGGCGCGCTCAGCGCGTGGTAAGCGCGATCAGCGCAGCCCGCGAAGCTTGGCGATCCTGTCATAGGCCGCGTTGATCGCGGCCATCTGCTCGTTCGCAACCTGGACCATCTCCTCCGGCATGCCCTCGGCGATGAGCTTGTCGGGGTGATGCTCGCGGATCAGCCGGCGGTAGGTCTGCTTGATCTCGTCGTCCGAGGCGCTGGGCTCGACGCCGAGCACCTGATAGGGGTCGGCCTCGCCGCCACCCATGTGGCGCGACATGATCTGCGCGAAGCTGCGCTCGTCGAAGCCGAAGATTTGGGCGACGCGGGTAAGGTAGGCGCGCTCCCCTTCGTGCAGCTCGCCGTCGGCCATGGCGATCTGGAAGAGTGCGCCGAGCATTTCCTCCCGCATCGTGGTGTCGTGCGGGAAGATCTGCACGATTTGCTCTGCGTAGGGCTCGAAGCCGGTCGCCTCGCGCCGTGCCTCGTCCCAGATCCGCCCGATCGCGGCAGCATGGGCTTGGGGAACGGCGAAGACCCGCTTGAACGCGTCGATCTCCTCGCGGGTGACGCGGCCATCGGCCTTCGCCATCTTCGCGGCAAGAACCACCAGCGCGATCGAGACTGCGGCCTGCTTGGTCTCCTGATCGCCCGCGCCGATGCGCCGGACGCGGCGGCCGGTGGCCATCCGGTCCACGAAATGGCCGGCGGCCACGCCCAGAATCGCGCCGATGGGACCGCCCAGCGCAAACCCTGCGGCGCCGCCGATGATCTTGCCCCAGATGCTCAACCGAAGCCCATCCTCGCAGCCAAACCGCAGGCACCATAGCCGCCCCACCCTAGCCACGCCAGACTGGGCCGGCCGCCCCGCTCTCTCGTTGCGGATCGAGCGCTAATCGCGGTTGCATTCCGGCCGGGGCACTGGAAACATGCCCGCCCCGCGACCGCGGAACGAAGCCCGCCGGCGCGGTTCTGGGTAAAGGGAGATAGCATGAGTGATTCGACCGGGGCGCTGAACATTGCGCTTGTCGGCCCCTACACGAGCGGCAAGACCACGCTACTGGAAAGCATGTTGTTCGTGGCCGGTGCAATCGGCCGCAAGGGCAAGGTCACGGACGGCAATACGGTCGGCGACTGGTCCGACGAGGCGCGCGGGCGCCAGTCGAGCGTAGAGGTCAACGCCGCCTCGTTCGAGTACCGAGACCGCCACTTCACGATCCTGGACTGTCCGGGCTCGATCGAGTTCTTCGCCGAGACCGCCAATGCGCTCATGGGCGTCGATCTCGCGGTCATCGTGTGCACGCCCGACACGAACCGGGTCTGGACCATGGGGCGGCTCTTCAAGTACCTGGCTCAGCACGAGATTCCGCACGTCGTATTCACCAACAGGATGGACGAGACGGCGGTGCGGGTCGCGGAGTTGATCGAGGCGGTGCAGCCGGTCAGCGACCGACCGCTGGTGCCCTGCCAGGTCGCAATCCGCGACGGCGACAGCGTCACGGGTTATGTCGACCTGATTACCGGCAAGGCCTACGAATATCGCGACCAGGACGGTGCTGTTGGCGTCGACGCGCCGGATGAGGTTTCGGAACGCCGGGAGGACGCGCGCACGCAGCTACTCGAGAGCCTGGCGGACTTCGACGACACGCTCCTGGAACGCCTGCTCGAGGACGAGATTCCAGAGCCCGAGGAGATTCAGGCCTACCTGCGCGGTGTGCTGGCGGATGCGGCAGTGGTACCTGTGATGATGGGGTCTGCGGAGCGGGATTGGGGCGTGCGCCGCCTGCTGGAATCGCTGATCGACTTCGCGCCCGGCGACGCGCTCGCGTCGCGGCGGCTGCCGGCCGGTGCCGACGGCGCCTCGATCGCACAGGTCGTCAAGACCTACATGACCCAGCACGGCGGCAAGGTATCGCTCGCGCGGGTCTGGGCGGGAACTATCGAAGACGGCATGACGCTCAACGACGGCCAGCGCATCGGCGGGATGTACCGGATGCAGGGCCAGCAGCAGAACAAGATCGACAAGGCGCAAGCCGGCGAGATCGTCGGTCTCGGGCGGCTCGAATCCATCTCCACCGGCGATACCGTCGCTCCCGCCGACGGGCCCGAGGTCGAGCCGATGCCGCGGGCGAACCTGCCGTCCTCGGTGTACGCCTATGCCGTGCGGGCCAGTCGGCGGGAGGACGAGGTCAAAGTGTCGGGCGCGATGAGCCGCCTGGCCCAGGAAGACCCGTCGCTCAGCTTCCAGCCCAATCCCGACACCCAGGAGGCGGTGCTCTGGGGCCAGGGCGAGATGCACTTGAAGGTCGCGCTCGATCGCCTCGCCGGCAAGTACGGGCTCAGTTTGCAGACCGAGCGGCCGAAGGTCGCCTACAAGGAGGCGATCCGAAAGCCGGTCTCCCAGCACGCGCGCTTCAAAAAGCAGACCGGCGGCCACGGCCAGTTCGGCGACGTGCACATCGACGTGAAGCCGCTGCCGCGCGGTACCGGCTTCGAGTTTCAGGAAAAGGTGGTCGGCGGCGCCGTGCCGCGCCAGTACATCCCTGCGGTGGAGGCCGGCGTGCGCGACTTTCTCACCAGCGGGCCGCTCGGCTTCCCGGTCGTCGATGTCTCGGTGACGCTCACCGACGGCAAGCACCATTCCGTCGACAGCTCGGAGATGGCCTTCAAGACCGCCGGCCGCATGGCGATGGCCGAAGCCCTGCCCAAGTGCAACCCGGTGCTGCTGGAGCCCATCTGCGAGGTCAGGATCTCGATACCGAGCGAGTTCACGCCCAACGTCCAGCGCCTGGTGACCGGCCGCCGCGGCCAGGTATTGGGTTTCCAGACGCGCGAGGACTGGTCCGGCTGGGACGAGGTGACGAGCCAGATGCCGCAGGCGGAGATGCACGACCTGATCATCGAGCTACGCTCGCTCACCCTGGGCGTCGGCACCTTCGAAGCCCAGTTCGACCGCCTGCAGGAGCTCACCGGGCGGCTGGCCGACGACGTGCTCGCCGCAGCGAAGGAGGACGACTGACCGCCGGCATGAGCGAGAGCCTTCCGCGACAGCCCGCTCCGCGCCGAGCCATCGGCCCATTCGCCGCCCCGCAGCGCCTTCTAGCGATCCTGCTGCTCGCCGGCGCGCTGCTCTGTGTCGCCGCAGACGGCCGCGCTCAGGACCCCTTCGACGCGAACGATCCGCTCGAAGACTTCAACCGGGCGATGTTCGAGGTCAACCAGACGATCGACCGCTTCCTGTTGAAGCCGATCGCCGAGGCCTACGTGTTCATCCTTCCAAATGAAGTACGCCACAGAATTGCCAATGTTCTGGGCAATCTGGCGGAACCGCTCAACCTTGTGAACAACGCGGCTCAGGGCAAGTTCGAACGGGCGGGCTCGACGCTCATGCGCTTCACGGTCAACACCACCATCGGCGTCGGCGGCATCTTCGACGTGGCCGCGGAGTGGGGATACGAGCGCACGCCGGAGGACTTTGGGCAGACTCTTGCGACATGGGGCGTGGGTGGCGAGCCGTTCCTCATGCTGCCGCTGCTGGGGCCGACCAATCCCCGCGACGCGGCGGCCTTCGGGGTCGATTGGTTCGCGGATCCCTTCGGTTATCTCCTGCCGGCCGAGGCCGGGCTCGCTCGCGGCGTCACCAGCGGCGTCTCTCAGCGCGCCCAGTACCTCGAAGAACTGGAAACGCTGGAAAGCACCTCGGTCGACTTTTATGCTGCATTGCGTGAGCTATACCGTCAGTATCGGGCCACGGAGATCAGGGACGGTGCGCCGCCGCCCGCGATGGAGATCCCCGACTTCGACTTCGATGAGGATTTCGACGAGGACTTCGATGAGGAGTGATCCGGGGAAGAGCACACCGCGCGGCACGCCTGGATGAGACAGGGCAGACATCCCATGAGCATTCTCATCTCTCGACGCTCTCTCGCGGCCGCCGCCCTCGCTGCGGCCGTATTGCTATCCGCGCTCGGCGCGCAGCGCGCCGCCGCATCCGACGACCCGGCGCTCACGTTCATTCAGGGCCTTGGGGACCAGGCCATCTCGGTCCTCAAGGACAAGGCCAACACGACGTTCGAGCAGCGAGAGGCCGCCTTCCGCGAGGTCATGGTGGAAGGCTTCGACATTCCGATCGTCGCCCGCTTCGTGCTCGGGCGTCACTGGAAGACGGCGAGCAAGGAGCAACGCAAGGAATACCGCGCGATCTTCGTCGACTTCATCGTGCGCGTATACGCCAGCCGCTTCGATTCCTACGGTGGCGAGCTGTTTACGGCACGCTCGGTGATCAATGACGAGAGCGGCGACAAGATCGTGCGAGCGCAGATCGTGCGGCCCTCCGGCGGCGATCCCATCGGGGTCGATTTCCGCGTGCGCAAGCGGGATGAGGGCTACAAGGTCATCGACGTGAGCGTCGAAGGTATCAGCATGCTGCATACCCACCGGGTCGAGTTCGCCTCGGTCGTCAACCGCAAGGGTGTCGACGGCCTGCTGGGCGACCTCAGGGCGCGCGTCGAGGCACCGGTCGAAGGCGCTGCGGAATAGCCCAACATGGAAACTAAATTGTGCCCCTTGTCCTGGGTGAGCGCGCGTTTGCGTGGCGCGACCGTACTCATCGTCCCGGTCCTGGCCGTCGCGGTGGTCTTCGGGCTCGCGGCCTGCGGCGAGCCGCTCCATCCCAGCAAGTGGAAGGACGATCCGGACGAGATTCCGCCGGGCGAAGGTCTCCTGACCGGAGAAGACGGCGAGTGGACAATCTACAGCGAATAGGAGCCGCTGCCCTCGGGGGCGGTCCGTGGAGAAAAGAATGAAGTTTGGCGTTCTCGTCACCTCGCAGCCCAATCTCGACGTGGAGCCCTACCCGCACCGCGCCGTGCACGCGCGGGTGACGCGCGAAATCGTGGAGGCGGACCGGCTCGGCTACGACACCGCCTGGATCGCCGAGCACCACTTTTCCAACCAGTACGGCGTGCTGCCGGACCCCTTCGTCTACCTGGGCTATCTTGCGCCCAAGACCACCAAGATCGGTCTCGGCACGGCGGTGATGACGCTGCCGCTGCACAACCCGATGCGGATCGTCGAGAACGCGGCCTTCGTGGACATTCTGAGCGACGGGCGGCTGAGCCTCGGTCTCGGCTCCGGCTACCGGCCCTACGAGTATGAGGGCTTCGGGATCCCGTTCGACGCCCGCCACGACATCCAGGAAGAGGCCATCCCCTTGATTCTGGATGCCTTTCATACGCGGAAGGTCAGCCACGAGGGCGCCCATTTCCAGCACCGGGTCGAAGGCGACTACGAGATCTACCCGGTGAGCGTGCAGCAGCCGCATCCGCCGTTCTACATGGCCGCCGGCACCAACCGCTCCATCGAGGTCGCCGCGCGCCACGGCTTCGGCCTGATGCTCTCCACCCTGCCGTCGTTCGAAACCCTCGCCGGGCAGATCGCCCTCTATCGCGAGACCATGGCTCACGCCCCGGCGCCCTGGAACGCCAATCCTGCCTTCGGCTCCATCAATATCGCCCGCTGGGTCTATGTGGCCGAGACCGACGCCAAGGCGCGGGAGGAGAGCGAGGCCGGCATCGTCCGCCATCTCGAAGCGTTCCTCGGCAAGAAGACCGCGGGCTATCTCGGCAACGTCTCGGAGAAGGAGAGCGCTGCGGCGTTCGACTACGACACGCTGCTGGAGACCACCTTGGTCCACGGCTCGCCCGAGACCGTGATCGCCCGCATCCGGGCGCTGCGCGCCGCGACCGGCCTCGATTCCCTGCTGCTCCATTATCCGCCCTACTATGGCGCGGATAATCTATTGAAAAGCCTGCGGCTATTCGCCGAGGCGGTGATTCCGGCCTTCCGCACGCCTGCCGGCAGCACCGAGGCGGCCGAATAGCCCCCGCGGCCGGCTGGGGTGCCCATTTTGGGCGTTCGATATGAAGATTTGGCTTAGATCGAGCGCCGAGTTCCGCTACAATGGTCCTACCGGACTACCCACCGACAACCTCGCCAGGGAACTCGCGCCAAACGATGTCGCTCGCGCCTCAACGACGGACCAAATGGGATGCGCGGCGTGAAGCCGCCAGAAATGTGGATCGCGGACCGGGGATGATCTCGCTCTCCGACGAACTCGCGGAGCTCGATCGCCTGGAGGCGCAAGAGAGCCAACGCCGCTGCCTGCGCTGCGGCCGCCTCTTCGATAGCGCGGGGCCGGGCAACCGGCTCTGCGGTTCGTGCCGGTAACACTGCCGTCGCGATGGCCGACGAGGGCGCGCCCTTCCGCCATCCGATAGACTGGCGAAACCCCGAGTTCTACGACAGCGCGGCGCTGGAGCAGGAGACGCGCCGCGTCTTCGACATCTGCCACGGCTGCCGGCGCTGCTTCAGCCTCTGCGATTCTTTCCCGCGGCTGTTCGACCTGATCGACGAATCCGAGACGGGCGAGCTCGATTCCGTCGATTCGTCAGGCTTCAAGTCAGTCGTGGACGCCTGCACGCTCTGCGACATGTGTTTCATGACCATGTGCCCCTACACCCCGCCGCACGAGTGGGACGTCGATTTCCCCCATCTCATGCTGCGCCACCGCGCCGCCGACCGCCGGGCAGGCCGGCGCCATACCACCGCGTCCAAACGGCTTGCGGAGACCGACCGAAACGGCCGCCTTGCCCGCACCTTCGCGCCGGTCATGAACTGGGGCTCGGCCCGCGACAACCGCCTCACCCGGCCGCTGATGGAGGCGGTCGCTGGCGTCCATAAGGAGGCGCCGCTGCCGCGCTACCACCGCCGCACCATGCTCGACCGTGCGGCCAAGGGAGGGCCGGCGGTCAACCGGCAGGCGCCTGCGAACGGTCGCAAGGCGGTGATTTACGCGACCTGCTTCGCCAACTACAACCAGCCGGAGGTCGGCGCAGCAGCCCGCAAGGTGCTGGCGCACAACGGGGTCGAGACCGTCGTGGTCTATCCCCGCTGCTGCAGTATGCCGCAGCTGGAAGAGGGCGATATCGAGCGCGTCGCCGACAATGCGCGGCATGTAGCGGGGGCGCTCGACGAGTGGATCGACAAGGGCTACGACGTGATCGGGCTGGTCGCGAGCTGCGCGCTCATGCTCAAGCTCGAATGGCCGCTGATCCTGCCGGAAGACCCGGCGGTCAAGCGGCTCGCCGAGCACAGCTATGACATTTGTGAATACGTCGTCGGCATCTCCCGGTCGGAGGGGCTGGCGCCGGGCCTTGCCCCCATCGACGGCGGCATCACGCTCCACCTGCCTTGCCACGAGAGGGCCCAGAACGTCGGGCGCAAGTCGGCGGACATGCTGGCGCTGGTGCCGGACACCGAGGTCTCCATCATCGAGCGCTGCTCCGGCCACGGCGGCTCCATCGGCGTCACCAAGGGCTTCCACGAGACCGCGCTGAAGGTCGGCCGCACCACCGCGCGCCGGGCGCGCGAGGCGGCGAACCCCTATCTCGCCTCGGAATGCCCGCTCGCCGGCGCCCACATCGTGAACGGGATGGCCCGCCAAGCGGCCAAGGACGGCGATCCCACCGCCGGCGCGCCTGCCGCCGGCCGCGCCCATCACCCCATCGAGCTGCTGGCCCGTGCCTACGGCCTCGCCTGAAACGATGAGCCAGCCGCGCCGCGCGCTCACCCGCGCCGACATCATGGACATGGCGGACTACGCGAAGGTCCGGAAGGAACGTCGCGCCGCGGTCACAGCGCTGAAGCGCAACCGCAGGCTCGCCGTCGGCCCCTTCGCCACGTTCCATTTCGAGTGCTTCGAGACCATGTGGATGCAGGTCCACGAGATGCTCCACATCGAGCGCGGCGGGGAGGAGCAGATCGCGGGCGAGCTGGAGGCCTACAACCCGCTGATCCCGCGCGGTGACACCTTGATCGCGACGCTCATGCTGGAGATCGACGATCCGGCGCGCAGAGAGCGCGAGCTCTACCGCCTGGCCGGGGTCGAGGACACCATCAAGCTGGAGGTCGGCGGTTCCACAGTCGCCGCCCAGCCGATCGAGGACGAGGTCGCGCGGACGACCGAGGACGGCAAGACCTCCTCGATCCATTTCCTCCGCTTCCCCTTCCAGCCGGCCGCGGCCGCGGCGTTCCGTAAGCCGGGGGCACGCGTGCTGCTCGGCATCGAGCACCCGGCTTACGGCCACCTCGCCGTCATGCCGGAGGAGACCCGCGCCGCCCTCGCCGAGGACCTGGACGGCGGCGGAGCCTGAGCGGCACTTCTCGCCACGTTCCCGTGCTGAACCCCTTCCTGTCCGAGTCACCGGACCATGGTGCGGTGCACAGAGCGCGGTGGTTGCGCCAGCATCCCGCCATGAGGAGCAAGTTCATTCAGCACGACAGCGAGCGGGCCGCGGTGGGCGGAAGGACGTTCGAGCAGTCCGCACCGTTGTCGGCGTCGCAACGAGGGACGGTCGCCGCTTTGGTCCACCTTGGACCGCTGGCTTTGGTCCACCTTGGGCCACCTTGGGCCACCTTGGGCCGCTTTGGGCCGGAGTAGGCCGGAATAGGCCGGAATAGGCCGCAAAAGAATCAAATTCTGCTGAATCCCGAGACGCCGCTCCGAAGGACACATGCGCTCTACACCGTCGACGCAGGCCGTAAACGCGGCGCGACTTGCGGGTTATTGCGCGGGCGGCCTTGCGCCCCAGAGGGCGCTTTCGGGCAGCCAGCCTTCCTCGCCGGCGAGTCCGATGCGGCACCAGCCGTCCTCGCAGCCGAGCAGATCGGCGATGACCCCGGCTTCGGCCCTGAGCACCGCCGGCGAGCCGGTCAACGGACGCTCGTGGACGGTCTGCACCCCGCCCATGATGACGACTGTGCGGTGGGTCGAGAGCAGCGACTTGTGCATCCAGCCCTTCGTCCCCTCGTGGTCGAGCACCCAGCGCCATTGATCGAAGTGTGCGACCACCAGCAGCGGCAGGCCGCGCCGCTGGTAGACCCACTCGATGGGATAGCGCCGGCCGGGGCCGACCCGAAGGTTGGCGACCTCCGCCTTCAGCGAGACGAAGCGCGGACCCTCCTGGGCGCGGACTTGCGGCCCAAGAGCCGCGGCGACGGCGGTGACCATAGCCGCGAGCGCCGCCGCCAGCGCGAGCGCACGGCCGGCCGCAAAGAGGCGCGCAGGCGTGCGAAGGGTGTGCTGCGGCGCGCATTGCCCGCGGCGGCGGCTTCGATCAGCACTCATGGCGGGCGCCGAATCCCGCCCTGCGGTTTGAGTCGCCATGGGGCGTTTGCTAAACAGGCTGCCGGTTGCGCTCGGATCGCGCCCATCGAGCCGCGCGCGGAGGGTCGATGAGGCTTGGCAGAAAGCTCAAGGTGATCGTGACGCGGCGTCTCCCCCGGGAGATCGAGGCGCGCATGATGGAGCTTTTCGACACCCGACTCAACGAGGACGATTGGCCGCTCGACCGCGAGGCCATGGCGAAGGCTGTGGCAGAGGCCGACGTGCTCGTGCCGACCGTGACGGATACCATCGACGGCGACCTGATCGGCCAGTCCGGCCCTGACCTGAAGCTGATGGCGAGCTTCGGCACCGGCGTCGATCACATCGACCTCGCTGCGGCGGGGAAGCGCGGCATTCTGGTGACCAACACGCCCGGCGTGCTGACCGAGGACACGGCGGACATGACCATGGCGCTGATCCTCGCGGTGCCGCGCCGGCTCTCCGAGGGCGAGCGCCTGCTGCGGGGCGGCGACTGGCAGGGCTGGGCGCCGACCACCATGCTGGGCCACCGAATCTGGGGCAAGCGGCTCGGCATCATCGGCATGGGGCGGATCGGCCAGGCGGTCGCCCGCCGGGCGCGCGGCTTCGGGCTCGCGATCCACTATCACAACCGGAACCGCCTCGACGAGGAGACCGAAGCCGAACTCGACGCCACCTGGTGGCAGAGTCTGGACCAGATGCTGGCGCATATGGATTTCGTCTCCATTCACTGCCCGAGCACGCCGGCGACCTATCACCTGCTCTCGGCGCGTCGGCTCGGTCTGCTGCGTCCGCAAGCCTATGTCATTAACACATCGCGCGGCCACGCCATCGACGAGGCAGCCCTGGTGCGCCTGCTGGAGGCTGGCAAGATCGCGGGCGCCGGGCTCGACGTGTACGAGAACGAGCCGGTGGTCTCGCCGAAGCTGCTCACCCTCGACAACGTGGTGGCGTTGCCGCACATCGGCTCGGCCACGATCGAGGGGCGCCTCGACATGGGCGAGAAGGTGCTGATCAACATCCAGACCTTTGCCGACGGGCACAACCCGCCCGATCGGGTCATCGATCCCGGGGACTGACCGGAAACTCCGGGAGGAGGAGGAAACGATGCTATTCGACGGACGCGCGGCGATCGTGACTGGCGGCGGCTCGGGCATCGGGCAGGCGACGGTGGTGGCACTCGCTGCCGAGGGAGCTGCGGTGCTGGTCTCCGACATCGACGAGGAAGGCGGCAAGGCGGTGGCCGCGGAGGTGCGCGACGCGGGCGGCAAAGCCGCCTTCATGCGCGTGGACGTGGCCGAGGCGGGCCAGGTCGAGGCGCTCATCGACCGGGCGCTCAGTGAGTTCGGCCGGCTCGACCTCGCCTACAACAACGCCGGCATCGAAGGCCCCCAGGCGTTGCTGGCGGAGCAGGACATGGCCGCAGTGCAGCACGTCTTCGCGGTCATGATCGAGGGCGTCTATCTCTGCATGCAGGCGGAGATTCCGGCGATGCTGGAGTCGGGCGGCGGCTCCATCGTCAACGCGGGCTCCATGTGGGGTTTGGCGGCCTACCCGCTGTGGTCGCCCTACATGACCGCGAAGCACGCGGTCTCCGGCATGACCAGGGCGGCGGCACTCGATTATGCCAAGGACGGCATCCGGGTGAACGCGGTGGCACCGGGGCCGATTCTGACCCCCCTCCTCCTGCGCGGCTGGAACAATGACCCCACCAATGCCTCGGGCCGCGTGCCGATGGGGCGGATCGGCCGGCCCGAGGAGGTCGCCGACGCGGTGGTCTGGCTGCTCTCGGACAAGGCGAGCTTCGTCACCGGCCACGTGCTGCCGGTCGACGGCGGCATGCTGGCGGAAAAGGGGTAGTCTTTATCGCTCACGGCAGCCGGCCGTCGCGCGATCTCGCGCGCCTACGGGCGCGACGGCCGGCGCCTCCGCGAGGGCGCCGCTTTCGCGGCGGGCCGCGGTCGCGGCCTGTCGCGAGTCCGTCGAGGACGGACTCGCTCCGAGCACATGGGCTCCAGACCTGCCTAGTCCCGCCAGAAGCGGGGCACGAACAGCACCAGCACCGTGAACAGCTCGAGCCGGCCGAGCAGCATGGCGGCCGACAGCAGCCACTTCGCCGGCTCCGGCAGGGGCTGGAAGGAGCCGGCAGGGCCGATGGTCTCGCCCAGGCCGGGGCCGACGTTGGCGATCGCCGTGGCCGCGCCGCTGATGCTGGTCACGTAGTCGAGGTCCATCAGCGCCAGCCCCATGGCGATCAGCCCGAAGCTGACCATGAACAGGAAGAAGAAGCCCATCACCGCCGGCGACACGCTTTCCGGAATCGGCCGCCTGTTGAACTTGCTGATGAAGACGCCGTGGGGCTGGATGAGCTGGCGGATCTGCGACAAGGACGTGGACGCGAGAACCTGAATTCGGAATACCTTCACACCGCCCGTGGTTGAGCCGGTACAACCGCCGATAAACATGAGGAGCGTGAAGACGGGAAGCGCGAAGGTGCCCCAGGCTGAGAAATCGGCGGTGGAATAGCCGGTGCCGGTCAGGATCGAGATTCCGTTGAAGGCCGCCTCGCGAAAGGCATCGGTGGGCGCGGCGTCGTTGGCCACCATCAGCCAGCCCGCCAGCGAGAGCAGGGCGAACAGCACCAGCCCGAAGAACCAGCGCACCTGCGTGTCGCGCGCGAGGGCACCCCAGCCGCCGCGCACGGCCTGCAGGTAGAGCACGAAGGGGAGCGAGCCCAGCACCATGTAGACGGTGGCGATGCCCTCGATGGCGTCGTTGTTGAAGTGGCCGAGCGATCGGTCCGAGGTCGAGAAGCCGCCGGTGGCGATGGTCGTCATCGCGTGGCACACCGCCTCGAACGGCGTCATGCCGGCGGCCCAGTAGGCGATTCCGTTGCTGATCGTGAGCCCGAGGTAGACCATGCCGATGGCGCCGGCGAGCTGGGCGGCACGGGGCAGCACCTTCTCGGAGCTGTCCGAGGACTCCGTGTGGAAGAGCTGCATACCGCCGACCCGCAGCATCGGCAGGATCGCGATGGCCGTGACGATGATGCCGATGCCGCCGAGCCACTGCAGCAGCGCGCGCCACAGCAGAATGCCGGCCGGCGCATCGTCGAGGCCGACAATGACCGTGGATCCGGTCGTGGTGAGCCCCGACATCGCCTCGAAATAGCCGTCGGTGTAGCTCAGGTTGAGGTCGGAGAAGGCGAACGGCAGCGCGGCGAAGGCGGCCACGACAACCCAGCTCAAGGTGGTGAGCACGAAGGCCTGACGCACCGTCAGCCGCGGCTCCCGCATCCTGTTGGAGAGCACCAGGCAAGTGCCGATGAAGAGCGTGAAGACGCTCGCGGCGAGAAAGACCCGCCAGTGGGGATTGCCTGTCACTGCGTCGGCGATGGCCGGCAATGCCATCGCCAGCGAGAGCGTGATCAGCAGAATGCCGACCACGAAGAGAACCGGCCGGAAATCCCTGACGGAGCCCATCGGGCGGCTCGTGAGCCCTGGCGGCTGCCCGGCGGCTCAGCCGGGCCGGGCGTCCTAGCGCGGCACCGAGGACGCCGGGTTCCCGATCATGCTGAGAAACTCACGGCGGGTCTTCGGATCCGTACGAAACGTGCCGAGCATCCGGCTCGTCACCATAAGGACTCCCTCCTTGGACACGCCTCGGGTCGTCATGCAGTGGTGCGCCGCCTCGATCACGACTCCGACGCCGCGCGGTTGCAGGACCGTCTCGATCGCGTCGGCGATCTCGGCGGTCAGCTTCTCCTGAATCTGCAGACGCCGGGCGTAGACGTCGACCACGCGCGCGAGCTTGCTGATGCCAATCACGCGGTGGTCCGGCAAGTAACCGATGTGGGCGCGGCCGACGATCGGCGCCACATGGTGCTCGCAGTGCGAGCGGAAATCGATGTCGCGGAGAACGACCATCTCGTCATAGCCGTTGGTCTCCTCGAAGGTGCGGCGCAGGATCGCGTAGGGGTCCTGGCTGTAGCCCCGGAAATACTCCTCGTAGGCGCGCGCAACCCGCTTGGGAGTATCGAGCAGCCCCTCGCGCTCGGGGTCATCGCCGGCCCAGCGGAGCAGGACGCGCACCGCCTGCTCGGCCTCGTCCCTCGTCGGTCGTGCGCCCGCTCCCTGGGTCGTGTCGTCATCGGCGCCGGTGAGGGGCGCGGGCTGGCTGTCGTCCACAGGCGGTCTCCTTCTCCGGCTCCGGGCCGGCTGTACGGTACTGCGAGACCGCGGCGAGACGGTCTCGGCGTCGTTCGGTTGTCCTGGTCAGCGTGCCGGCGGCTGCGCGATCTCAGTTGAGCCGCACGGGCGCATCCGGCGCGTCGAGCGAGAATGCGGGAATATCCACATCGAAGCGCTCGCCGTCCAGCGTTTCCATCTCGTAGGTGCCAACCATGATGCCGGTCGCGGTGTTGAGCGGGCATCCGCTCGTGTACTCGAATGCCTCCCCCGGCCGCAGCACCGGTTGCTCGCCCACGACCCCAGGGCCCCGCACCTCCTGGATGCGGCCGAGGCCGTCGGTGATCTGCCAATAGCGGTTCAAGAGCTGAACCACGTCCCCGCCGTTGTTCTGGATCCGGATGTGATAGGCGAATACGAAGTGGCTGTCGTCGGGCTCGGACTGCTCCTCCAGATAGAACGGCTTGACCGTGATTTCAATGGCGCGCGTTTCCTTCTGATACATCCACATCCTCCGGGGCAATCGGCCCGCACTATCGGCCCGACAATGGCGTTTGTCCAGAACGGCAGGACCCTAAAAAGCGCCCTCTGGCGTCCGGGCTTGGGGCAGCCATATAGTGCGCCATGGTCCAGTCGGCGGAAGCGGCGGAACGGTCGGAGCAGGCGCCCGTGACGGGCGGCGGCGCGTTCGAGATCGTCTCGGCGTTCGAGCCGGCGGGCGACCAGCCCGAGGCGATTGCGCAGCTGATCGAGGGCGTGCGCGGGGGCGAGCGCGACCAGGTGCTGCTGGGCGTCACCGGGTCGGGCAAGACCTTCACCATGACCCATGTGATCAAGGCGCTCGGCCGGCCCACGCTGATCCTCGCGCCCAACAAGACGCTGGCCGCCCAGCTCTACGGCGAGATGAAGGAGTTTCTGCCGAACAACTCCGTCGAGTATTTCGTCTCCTACTACGACTACTACCAGCCCGAGGCGTATGTCCCGCGCTCGGACACCTATATCGAGAAAGACGCCTCGATCAACGAGCACATCGACCGCATGCGCCACAGCGCCACGCGCGCGCTGCTGGAGCGCGAGGACGTGGTGATCGTGGCCTCGGTCTCGTGCATCTACGGCATCGGCGCGGTCGAGACCTATTCGTCGATGGCGGTCTCGCTCGCGCTGGAGGGACGCGTCGACCAGCGTGCGCTGATCCGCAAGCTGGTCGACCTGCAGTATCGCCGTACCAACCAGACGCTGGATCGCGGCAGCTTCCGCGTGCGCGGCGACGTGATCGAGTTGTTCCCGGCGCACTCCGAGGACCGCGCCTGGCGCATCTCGCTCTTCGGGGACGAGATCGAGGAGATCATCGAGTTCGATCCGCTCACCGGCGCCAAGACCGACAAGCTGGTGCGCGTCCGCATCTATCCCAACAGCCACTACGTCACGCCGCGCCCCACCGTGCGCCAGGCGATCAAGCAAGTCAGGGTCGAGCTCGCCCAGAAGCTGGAGGAGTTCAACGCGCAGGGCCAGCTGCTGGAGGCGCAGCGGCTGGAGCAGCGCACGCTCTTCGACCTGGAGATGATGGAGGCGACCGGGAGCTGCGCCGGCATCGAGAACTATTCGCGCTACCTGACCGGCCGCAATCCGGGCGAGCCCCCGCCGACACTTTTCGAGTACTTGCCGGAGAACGCACTGCTGATCGTGGACGAATCCCACGTCACGGTGCCGCAGCTCGGCGGCATGTTCCGTGGCGACTTCCGGCGCAAGTCCACCCTCGCCGAGTTCGGCTTTCGCCTGCCGTCCTGCGTCGACAACCGGCCGCTCAAGTTCGAGGAGTGGGATGCCATGCGGCCGGAGACCATCTTCGTCTCGGCCACGCCGGGGCCGTGGGAGCTGGAGCGCACCGGCGGTGTCTTCGTCGAGCAGGTCATTCGCCCGACCGGGCTGATCGATCCGGTCTGCGTGGTCCGCCCGGTCGAGCAGCAGGTCGACGACCTGATCGCGGAGTGCAAGGACCGTGCCGCCAGGGGGCTGCGCGTGCTGGTCACGACGCTCACCAAGCGTATGGCCGAGGACCTGACCGAGTACCTCCACGAAGCCGGCGTGCGCGTGCGCTACCTGCACTCCGACATCGACACCATCGAGCGCATCGAGATCATCCGCGACCTGCGCCTCGGCGCCTTCGACGTGCTGGTGGGCATCAACCTCCTGCGCGAGGGGTTGGACATCCCGGAATGCGGGCTGGTTGCGATCCTGGATGCCGACAAGGAGGGTTTTCTGCGCTCCCAGACCTCGCTGATCCAGACCATCGGCCGGGCCGCGCGCAATATCGACGGCCGGGTGGTCCTCTACGCCGACCACATGACGGACTCGCTCAGCAACGCGCTGGCGGAGACTGAGCGCCGGCGCACGCGCCAGCAGGCTTACAACGCGGCCAACGGCATCACGCCGGAGAGCGTGCGCAAGGCGATCAACGACATCCTGGAGAGCGTCTACGGCGGCGACCACGTCACCGTCGAGACTGGCGACGAGGCGACGCCCCACCTCATCGGGCACAATCTGGAGGCCCACCTCAAGGACCTGGAAGCGCGCATGAAGGCGGCGGCGGGAGAGCTGGAGTTCGAGGAGGCGGCGCGGCTTCGCGACGAGATCCGCCGGCTCAACGACCAGGACCTGGGGCTCAAGGGCGCCCGGAGTAGCGGCGGCAAGGGAGGAGACCACGGGCGAAGCAGCAAGGGCGCGCCCGGCACCTCGGCCCGCAAGCGGGGCAAGAAGAAGTCTCCCCACCGCCGCAGCGCGTTCGCCTGAGGCGAGGCAAGACGCCCGGTCCATGGTCGCTCTCTCGGTTCTCGATCTTTCGCCGATCCCGGAAGGCGCGGACGCGGCACAGGCCTTCCGCAACACGGTTGAGCTCGCGCGCCACGTCGAGCACCTGGGATTCCGCCGCTATTGGCTGGCAGAGCATCACAACATGGCCGGGATCGGCAGCGCCGCAACGGCGGTGCTGATCGGCCACGTCGCGGGCGCCACCGAGACCATCCGCGTCGGCGCTGGCGGCATCATGCTCCCCAACCACGCGCCGCTGGTGATCGCCGAGCAGTTCGGCACCCTGGAATCGCTCTATCCGGGCCGGATCGACCTCGGCATCGGCCGCGCGCCGGGAACGGACCAGATGACGTCGCACGCACTCAGGCGCACGCTCACCGGGGACGTCAACGACTTCCCGCGGGACGTGGTGGAGCTGCAGAGCTATTTCCAGCAATCGGAGCCGGGGCGGCGCGTGCGCGCGGTGCCGGGGGCGGGTCTCAACGTGCCGATCTGGATCCTGGGCTCAAGCCTCTTCGGCGCCCAGCTTGCGGCCGCGCTGGGGCTGCCCTACGGCTTCGCGTCACACTTCGCGCCCGCCGCGCTGATGCAGGCGATCGAGGTCTACCACGAGCAGTTCCGCCCCTCGGAACAGTGCGACGCGCCCTACGTGATGGCGGGGTTCAATGTTTTCGCCGCCGACAGCGACGATGAGGCGGCTTACGTGCGAAGCTCGGCCCAGCAATCGGTGCTCAACCTGCACCGGGGCGTTCCCGGCCCCCTGCCCCGCCCGGTGCGAGACTTCGAGGCTGGCCTAGATGCGCAGGAGCAGTCCATCCTGAAACGCTGGTTCACCTGTTCGGCCTCGGGCACGCCCGAACTTGTGGCGGAGCGCCTCGCGACGTTTGCGAAGCACACCGGCGTCGACGAGATCATGGTGACCTCCAACATTCACGATCACGCGGCCCGTCTGCGCTCCTACGAAATCACGGCTGCTGCGAGCGCCGCTCTGGCTTAGAGCGCGGCCGCGAGCTCGTACCCTTCCGCCGCGAGCCGCCGCCCCAGCGCCGCGATATGGCCGGGCCCGATCTCGCAGCAGCCGCCCACGATGGCAGCACCCGACGCGACCCAGCCCATCGCGTGGTCGGCGTAGGCTGCAGGACCCAGATCATCGCGCGCCTCCAACGCCTCCACCGTTCCGCCCGGCTGCATCGCGGCTATGGAGACGAAGCCGTTGGCATAGCCGCCGAAGGGGACCCCCATTTCGGCCAGCAGCGGCATGGCGGTGGCCACCGCCTCGGGGCTGGAGCAGTTGATCAGCACCGCGTCTGCGCCCGCATCCACGGCGGCCCGTGCTCCTTCGGCGACACCCTCGCCCGAGCGCAGCACGGAGCCGTCGGCATCGTCGATCGAGAGCGCCGTCCAGACGGGCTGGCCGCTTTCGGCCGCGGCCACCGTCGCCGCGCGCGCTTCCGCTGCGGACAGCATGGTCTCGCACAGAAACAGGTCCACGTGGTCGGCCTGCACCGCGACGATTCTGCGGTAGTTCGCGAGGCATTCGTCCTCCGGCGGCGTCAGATCCGCTCTGTAGCTCCCGACCAGCGGTGGCAGAGAGCCGGCGATTCTGACCGCCTGCCCGCTCTTCTCGCGGGCGGAGGCCGCTGCGGCGAAGGCGGCACCCTGCAGGGCCTCGAACTTGTCGGGCAAGCCCTCGCGGGTGAGCCTGTGGGGCGTCGCCGTGTAGGTGTTGACCGTGATGATCCGCGCGCCGGCCTCAATGAAGTCGAGATGCACGGCCTCGACCAGCGCCGGCTCGTCCATCATCACCTGGACCGACCAGAGCGGCGCCGCCGGCCGCGTGCTGCGGCGATAGAGCTCCTGCCCCACACCGCCGTCCAGGAGGACGATGTCCCTGCCGCGCGCCGCCGAGGTTTCCGTCATGACTCCACTTCCCTCACGAGCCGAAAGCCCAAGCAGCGCGATGATAGCCACGGGTTACATCTGGAAACAGACCCGCACGGCCGGCCGTTGGCCGCGGTCCCCATCGCGTGCCAGACTCCGCGCCTCGCCATGCGACCCTTCCACACCACCGAGTGAGAGCCATGGACTCGCTGAACAGCCGCTTCACCGCGCGCAAAGAGGATTTCGACCGGCCGGTGCTGGTGACCGGCTCCAGCGGATGTATCGGGAGCTGGGCGCTTGCGATCCTGGTGCGCGCCGGCGTGCCTGCCGTCTCCTTCGACCTCGACTCGAGCCGCCGCCGGCCGGGACTCTTGATGTCGGAGGAAGAACTCGCACGAGTAACCTGGGTGGAGGGAGACATTGCCGATGCCGAGGCCGTCGATCGGGTGGTCGATGAGAACGGGATCGGGGCGATTCTTCACCTCGCGGCCCTGCAGGTGCCCTTCTGCAAGGCGGACCCCGTCGCAGGCGCGCGCGTCAACGTGGTCGGCACGGTGGCCGTGTTCGAGGCGGCCCGGTGCCACGGCGTGCGCCGCCTCGCCTACGCCAGCTCCATCGCAGCCCACGGCGCGCCGGCGGAGAGCGGCTACGCCCCCACCCTCTACGGTGCCTACAAGGCTTGCGACGAAGCGATCGCCCGGACCTACTGGCAGGACTGGGAGGTGCCGAGCATCGGGCTCCGACCCGGCATCGTCTACGGCGTCGGCCGCGACCAGGGCATGACGTCGAAGACCACGGTCGCGATCCTGGCGGCGGCCGCCGGGCGCGACTACGAGGTGCCCTTCACCGGCGCCATCTCGTATCTCTACGCGGGCGAGGTCGCGGCGGCCTTCCTCCAGGCCATCTCGCGGGACGGCGACGGCGCGCCTGCCTTCGACTGTAACGGGACCGTCACCCCGATCGAGGATGGGCTGGACGCGATCCGACGGCTTGCTCCCGGCGCGCGGGTGCGGGCGAGCGGCGATCCTCTGCCCTTCCCGATGGAGGACCAGGATGCGCTGCTGCGTGCACATATCGGCGACTACGGTGCAATTTCTCTGGAGGATGGCACCGCCGAGACCTTCCAGGCGTTCCAGGTGCTGCTGCAGGACGGCCGCGTCACCCTCGACTTCTGACCCCGCCCGAGCGTGGAGCGCGTTCGTCGCTGACGAACGCGCGACAGGCCGCGACCGCGGCCCGCCGCTTAAGCGGCGCCCTCGCGGAGGCGCCGGCCAAAGGCCGGCTGCCGTGAGCGACAAGACAGGCGCGCCCGCGCGCCCTTACAGGTCGAGAGCGGTCACCCGGTCGGCGTGGGTCTGGATGAAGGCGAGGCGGGATTCGGGGCGACGTCCCATCAGCTCCTCGACCCGGCGCGCCGTGGCCGTGCCTGCGTCCTCGGCGACCTCGACGCGCAGCAGCGTGCGCCGCGCCGGGTCCATCGTGGTCTCCTTGAGCTGGGCCGGCGGCATCTCGCCGAGCCCCTTGAAACGGCTGATCTCGACCTTGCCGGCGCCGGCGAAGTCGCTGGCGAGCAATCTGTCGCGGTCGGCATCGTCGCGCGCGTAGCGGGTGGTGCCGCCGCGCGCCAGGCGATAGAGCGGCGGCTGCGCCAGGAAGAGGTGGCCAGCATCGATGAGCCCCGGCATCTGCCGGTAGAAGAACGTCATCAGCAGCGCGGCGATGTGGGCGCCGTCGACGTCCGCATCGGTCATGATGACGACACGCTCGTAGCGGAGCGCGCCCGCGTCGAAGCGCGCGCCGGTGCCGCAACCAAGCGCCTGGACCAGATCATCGAGCTCCTTGTTGCCCCGCAGCTTGTCGGCGCTGGCACTCGCCACATTGAGGATCTTGCCGCGCAGCGGCAGCACCGCCTGCGTCTCGCGGTTGCGCGCCTGCTTGGCGGAGCCGCCCGCCGAATCGCCCTCGACCAGAAAGATCTCGGTGCCGTCCGCCGCCTCGCGCGCGCAATCGGCAAGCTTGCCCGGCAGCCGGGTCTTGCGGGCCGCGCGCTTGCGGGCGACCTCGCGGTCTTTCCGGCGCCGAAGCCGCTCCTCGGCTCGCTCGACCACGCGCTCGAGCAAGAGGTTGGCGGCGGTGGGATCGGCCGAGAGCCAATGGTCGAAGTGATCGCCGAGGGCGTTCTCCACCAGGCGGCCGGCCTCGGGCGAGGCGAGCCGCTCCTTGGTCTGCCCCTGGAACTGCGGGTCGCGCAGGAACACCGAGAGCAGCGCGCAGGCGCCTCCCGTGACGTCGTCCGCGGTGAGCTGCGCCGCGCGCTTGTTGCCCACGAGCGCGCCGTAGCCCTTGAGCCCGCGCACGAGAGCGGACCGCATCCCAGCCTCGTGGCTGCCGCCCTGGCTGGTGGGCACGGTGTTGCAGTGGGAGGCGATGAAGCCCTCCTCGTCTTCCGGCCAGGCCAGCGCCCACTCGATGCGCCCGGCGTCGCCGTTGAGCGATCCCTGGCCGGCGAAGGGTGCCGGCGTCAGCGTGTGGCGCTTGCCGAGGGTGGCGCTCAGATAGTCGACGAGGCCGCCCGGATAGTGCAGCACCGCCGTCTCCGGCACCGCGCCGGCATCAGTGAGCAGCGCCGCGTCGCACGACCAGCGAATCTCGACCCCGCGGTAGAGGTAGGCGCGGGTCCGCGCCATCTCGTAGAGCGGCCCCGGTCCGAAGTGGACGCCGTCGCCGAAGATCTCGGGGTCGGGGTGGAAACGCACGAGCGTGCCGCGCCGGTTGGTGACGGGACCCGCGTCCTCCAGCGGGCCGGTCGGTGTGCCCCGTGCGCAGGACTGCCGCCACAGCCGCTTGTCGCGTGCGACCTCGACCGTCAGCGCGTTCGAGAGCGCGTTGACCACCGAGAGGCCCACCCCGTGCAGGCCGCCCGAGGTCGCGTACACCTTGTCGCCGAACTTGCCGCCGGAGTGCAGCGTGGTGAGGATCACCTGCAGCGCCGAGACGTTCTCGTACTTGGGGTGCGGGTCGACGGGGATGCCCCGGCCGTTGTCCTTGACCGAGGCCGAGCCGTCGCCGTGGAGCGCGATCTCGATCCGGCTCGCGTGGCCTGCGATCGCCTCGTCCATCGCGTTGTCGATGAGCTCGGCCAGCAGGTGGTGCAGCGCCCGCTGATCGGTGCCGCCGACATACATGCCGGGTCGGCGGCGCACCGGCTCCAGCCCCTCCAGAATCTCGATGTCGTGCGCGGTGTAGTCGCCGTAGGCGGGCGGCGCGGGCTGGGGCGCCGGCGCCCTTGCCTTGCCCCGGCGGCCGGTGGCGCCCGGCGCCTTCCGCGCGGCCTTGCGCGCAGGCTTCCGCTTCTTGGCGGGAGCGCTCTTGTCGAGCCCTGCGAAGAGATCGAGGTTATCGGCCATGGAACGGTGCAACGATCGCGTGGTGGCGCAGACACATACTATAGGGAGCCGCCGTGCGCCTGCCAACGATCGCACGACATGTTGTGGGTGATCGGCTCCCTTCTACCACACATGGTTGCTTGCGGCGCCGCCGGCCGGGCCCGATTGTCAAGGAATGCGCCTCTGGAGCCTGCATCCCCGTTACCTCGATGCCAAGGGGCTGGTCGCGCTCTGGCGCGAAGCCCTGCTCGCCCAGGCGGTGCTCAAGGGCCAGACCAAGGGATAGCCGAAATCCCCTCACCCGCCGCCGTCCCCGAGCCCCTCCTTCGTCTCGGCCAGCACCTGATCCACCACACGATGCAGAGCCTCCGCCTCGCTGTCGCCCTCAAGGCGGCGCAGGCGGTAGAGGTCGATCTGGCGGTCGGCACCGGTCCCGTCTCTGACGATGGTGAGCGCGCGGCGCACCTCCGCCTCGCAGCCGAGCGCGCGGGCATCGTCCGCGAGCGCCTCCACCAGCCCCGCCGCATAGTCGTCGATGTCGATCCGTCCGCTGCCGGAGGCCCGATCGCCGAAGAAGGCCAATACGCCGTAGCGCTGGGCGATCCAGCGATCCTGGAAGATGAGCTCGGTGTGCGGCTCGGGCGGCAGCGTGCCGTCACGGTCGTGCCGCAGGAGCCAGCGGATGAGGGAGGCGTAGAGCGCCGCGACGCTCACCGCGTCCTCCAGGCGCGTGCACACGTCGCAGATGCGCAGCTCGATGGTGGGAAACGCGCTGGCCGGGCGAATGTCCCACCAGAGCTCTCGGGCATCGCCGATGTAGTCCATGCGCAGATACTCGGCGACGAGCCGCTCGTACTCCGCCCGCGAGTGCAGCGGGCTGGGCAGGCCGGTGCGCGGCAGAGCGCCCATCACCGTCAGCCGAAAGGACTTGAACCCGGTCTCGTGCCCGCCGTTGAACGGCGAGGAGGCGGAGAGCGCATGGAGAAACGGCAGGTAGCGCCTGAGCGCGGTCATCACCCGGATGCGCGAGTCTTCATCGCCGAAGCCCGCGTGAATGTGCATGCCGCCGACGAGGGCGCGGCGCACGCTCTCCTGATATGTGGAGGCGAACCGTCGGTAGCGCTCGCCGGGCGTGGGCGCCTGCTCCCGCCATGAGGCGAAGGGATGGGTGGAGGCGGCCATCACCCGCGCGCCGTGCGCCTCCGCCGCCTCGACGACCAGCTGCCGGGTCTCGCTCAGCGCCTCGCGCACGTCCGCCACCGAGCCGCACACCCGCGTGTTGGTCTCGATCTGGGAGCGCAGGAACTCGTGGACGACCTTGTGCGGCCCGCCGCTCCGCTCGCAGGCCTCGAAGATGCCCTCGTCCGGATCGGCGACGAGGTCGCGGGACTCAGGATCGACGAGAAAAAACTCCTCCTCGACCCCGAGGGTGATGGCAAGGTCTTGAGTCTCCGGGGATCCGGTCATGCTCTACTTCCGGCGGCCGCGCGGCCCCAAATCGTCCGTGGCTGCAGCAGCCCTTTCCGGCGACACGATTCGCTGGTCACGATTCTACGAGTGGTGTGGGTGAATTTGAAGACGGACAAGTCACGCGCGTCGTACAGTTCGCGCAATTTGTGTGAGAAGCTATCTTATTAAGGAGTCGCGAGAACGGTTGATTCTTGGCACAACAAATGCAGTCCACTAAAGCCTGTCGAATTCGTCGTAGCTCATCGAATCTGCGCGCGCGTTTCCGTCCTCCTCTTTCTGAAGCGAGAGAGTCCAAACCACGGCGCGACGGCCGTAGTCAATTCGGTTCGGGAATCTTTGGGCAGTACCGCGTTGAGAGAACGAATCGCAGCCACGGCTGAAATTGGAGCCTGTCGCGAAGACGATTTCATAGGAACCTGTCGGTAATCCGATCAACGACCCCGTTTGCTTCGCCGCGACAAACAGGGAAACCACCGCGTTATCCTGCTCGCGAACCAGCTTCACGTAGGCATTGTCTTCCAGCCCGTTCTCGACCGTAAACGAGCTGATCGTGTGAAGATCAATATCCCTTCTCAAGACATCGTTGTGAGTCGCGCGATCGCCTGCGCGCTGCTCGCAGTAGGCGTAGCGACCGTCTGTCCCGGCACCGCGGCCCAGGAGACCGCCCAGCACCCATCCGGCACCCGGCGCCTGTTCCGGCGCGGCAGCGGGCCACTCGACCTCGTGCCAGGGTCCTTGCTCCCGGCCGGTGGCAATGAGGTCGCCCCATTGCGAAACACGGCCAAGTTCCTCGGCAGCATGTTCCGGCGCCGCAAGCACGCGCGCGACATGCTCCTTGACGTGAATGCGTCGGTTCTCACGCTCGGCGCGGGCGTCCGTGACCCGAGCGGCGCCCTGCTCCTTGAGGGAGAGACGCTTGGCAGGCGTCAACTCATCTTCGATCGCGGACTTGTCTCCCTCGCTATACTTCCTGTCCGAGCAGTGCTCCTGGTAGGCCTTGGACCGCACGTTATAGTTTTCTACTTCCCAGTCTAACCGCGCATCCAGCTCTTCGATTTCTCCATCCAGTCTGGCGGACTCGAAGATGCACCAGCGAAGCTCTCTTTGCGTCAACTGCTCATCAGTGTCGGGAACAATCTCTGCGGATTCGGCGTCCACATCGGTGGTACTGGCGAGCGCAAAAGTCGCGCCGACCATTACCAAAGCCAAGGCGCCTACGATTGTTGACCATCCGACGATTTTGCGGGGGATTGGGGTCGCCACCATGGGTTCCGCCCTCACATAATGAGAGTCGCGAACGATCTTGGATGACAGCGCAATAGAGCGAAGAGAGTGGCGTCGCTTCGCTTTTCCATCAGTCCACTATAGCCGAACTTAGCCATCCGGTCGAATCGCCGCGCGCGGCGCGTAAGTCGTTGGCGCAGCGTCCGTAATTCAAGCGATGGACGGGCGCATCCACGGCATCGCGCCCACGCCATCGCGCGGGTGGGGTCGCGGACGGCGTTATCAGCTAGTATGGGCCCTGTCACGACCGCGAAGAGGACCCCTTGCAGCACCAGACCGAACTCCGCCTCGCCGCCGAAGCGCTCGACCGTATCGACCGACGCGCCTTGCCCGAGGCCGAGACTTCCATGGCCGTAGACGGCAGGCGCTACACCTGCCGGACGGCGCTCGCAGACGAGATCGAGAAGATTTTTCGCGGCCAGCCGCTGCCCGTCGCCTTCGGCTGCGAGGTCGCCGAGCCCGGCGACTACCTCACGCTCGACATCGCCGGCGTGCCGGTCATGCTGATCCGCGACGACGCGGGCACGGTACGCGGCCTGCTGAACACCTGCCGGCACCGTGGCGCCCGCCTGCTCGACGGCGCGGGTCAAGTGAGCAAGAACTTCGTCTGCCCCTACCACAACTGGACCTACGACCGCTGCGGCGTGCTCACGGCGCAGCCGGGGGCCGAGCACTTCCCCGATGTCGTCGTCGGCGAAGAAGCCCTGGTGCGCTTCCCCACGGAGGAGCGCGACGGCTTCGTCTGGCTGCTGCTGGACCCCGGCGGCACGCTCGACCTCGACGAAGCCCTCGGCGATTTCGGTGCCGAGCTTGCGGCCTTCGGGCTCGCCGACTACCGCCACCGCGGCAGTCACGTCTGGACCAAGCGGATGAACTGGAAGCTCGGGGTCGATACCTTCCTCGAGTACTACCACGTGCCCATCCTGCACCGGGCCTCCATTGGCAAGACGCTGTTCGGCACGGTCTTCCTCTACGAGGCCTGCGGCCGGCACGCCCGGCTGGTGGCGCCCCGCCGCAGCATCATTGACCAGCGCGACGACGACCCGGAGACCTGGCGCGTGGTGCCGCACGCGACCATCGTCTATCGCCTCTTCCCCAATGCGGTGTTCATCAGCCAGGGGCCGCACGTGGAACTTGCGCGCTTCTTCCCCGACCCCGAACGGCCCGACACCACGGTGTGCCGCTTCAGCTTCGCCTCGCCCTCTGAAGACCGCTCCAACCGCGACTGGGAGGAGATGATGCGGCTCGCTTTGGGCGTGCTGGACAACGAGGACTTCGCCGTGATGGAGGGCGTGCAGGCGAACCTCGCCGCCGGCATCCAGCGCGAAATCGTGTTCGGCCGGAACGAGATCGGGCTGCACAATTTCCATCAGGAGCGCGATGCCGCGCTTGCCGGCTGAACGGGCGCTTGGAGCAGGAACATGGGCAAGACCTATCTCTTCACCGTCGGCCCCTCGACCCCGCCGGCAATGACCATCGACCCCGGCACGGAGATCGAGGTCACGGTGGACGGCGCCTTCGACGACATCGAGGACATTGCCGAGGTGCCGACGCCGTTTACGCCGGCGTCCGAAGGGCATCCGCTCGCGCCGGTGACCGGGCCGATCGCCGTGCGCGGCGCGCAGCCGGGGGATTCTGTGGCGATCGACCTGCTCTCGATCGAGCCGTTCGGCGAGGGCGCCAACGCGGTGCTGCGCGACTTCGGCGTGCTCAAGGAGGAGTTCGAGGAGCCCGCCATCGTCGCCTGCCCGATCCGTGACGGTCAGGCCTGGTTCGGCGACCGGGTGGCGATCCCGCTCGCGCCCAATCTCGGCACGCTGTCGACGATGCCGCCGGAGGGCTACCGCCCCTCCCACGCCGGGCCCTACGGCGGCGACTTCGACCAGCGCGACGTGGGTGTCGGCGCGCGGGTTCACCTGCCGGTCATGGTCGACGACGCGCTCATCTTCATGGCCGACCCGCACGCCGCGATCAGCGACGGCATCATCAGCGGCACCGGAGTCGAGTGCTCGGCGCAGGTGCGGGCGCGCATCGCCCTGAACAAGGCGAGCCCGGTAGAGCGGCCGATCTTCGAGCATAACGGGACGGTGCAGATCGTGGGCTACGGCCCCTCGGTGGAGGCCGCGACCGAGGACGCGTCGGACGCCGCGGTCGGTCTGGTTTCGCGCTGGACCGGGCTCTCGCGCCGCGAGGCTTACATGCTGCTCGGCATCGTGGGCGAGCTCCGCATCGGCACCTCGCCCCGGCCCACCATGGCGGCACGCCTGATCGTGGACAAAGGAGTGCTCGCGTCTGCGGGCTGGGACGGCGCGGTGGTGCCGGCAGCCTGACAGCCGAGGTCGCGCCGCGCCGCCTGCCCGAGACGGGTGAAGAATCCCGGCAAGTTCCGAAAGAAGGTTTTAAACCGAACTTCCAGTGTGGGATAGTCAAAGAACCGTTGTGCGGCAGGGGTTTCGGCGAGTTTCGAAGCGACGATTACTGGACAGGTTTGGCGGTGGTCATCCCCTTTTCGGTGAGCGCGGGCGCAGGATGGGGCCGCAGCCCGAGCAATGCGAACGCCCTTTCCTGCAGTTCGGTCGGCTTGGTCAGGGCGGGCACGGCGAAGTCGGTTCCGGTGGCGATCTCAGTGGCAGCAAGCGTGCCGAGATGGCCGAGGAGATCGCGGAAGTCGCACACCGCAAGTCCATCATCCGTCTTTCGGCGCTTGTCCTTGCGCCGGGCCTTTTCCGAGCGTTCCGGCGGCGCCACCGGGTTCGCGGACAGCGGCGCTCCGTCCTCCTCGGCGAACAGCAGCGGCGCCAGCCTGCGGCGCATGTGCCACTCGACATACCAAGCCAGCATGCAGATCAGAAGATGCGCCCGTACTCGGTCGTCGCGCCAGTGGAAGATCGGGCGGATCCGCAACGACACCGTCTTGAGCGAGCGGAAGGCGCGCTCGACGCGTGACAGGCTCTTGTAGACGCGGACCGCCTCGACGTCCTCGATCTCGTCCTCGTCCACGTTGGTGCGTATGACGTAGAGACCGTCGAGGGCGGCCTCGGCGTCGATCGACGCCCGGTCGCGTTCGCAACTGAAGGTGCCGCTGCCCTCGTCGAATTCGAAGCGGAAGTGCTTGGCCATCTTGCGGCGGCGCAAGGTTCCCAGCCGACGGTTCAACTCGTCGCGGTCGATGTCGCCGGCGGCGTGGCGCGCGGCGAAATCGCGCGCGTCCGTCTCGGTCGCATTGAGCAGCCCGTCGCGGTTGCGCTTGCGCTCGGCCGCCAGAACCGGGTTGTAGCAGACGATCAGCCTCTCGCCGGGATAGTCCGGCGTGGTCACCCGCGCGAGGCCCCAGGTGTCGAACAGGCCGGGCGTGACATGCCCCCGGTCGACGAGCTTGCGGATCGAGGATGCGCGCAGCGCCGTGATCCAGTCGATGCCGTTGGGCGCGAGGTCGCGGTCGATGCGGGTCTGCGCGATCATGCCGCGGTCCCCCACCAACACCACCCGCCGGATGCCGAAGCTGTCGCGGACCTTGCGCACCTGGCTGGCCAGAGTCATCGGGTCGCCGGTGTTGCCGGCGAAGGCCTCGATCGAGACCGGACAGCCATCGCGGGTGCAGAGGAGGCCGTAGACGATCTGCGGGCGGTCGCCCCGGCGATCCCTCGAATAGCCGCGCTTCGCCATGGGGCAGGCGTTGCCCTCCATGTAGCTCGAGGACACGTCGTAGAGGACGAGATCGTCCTCTCCGAGATGGCGCCGGGCGAGCTTGCGCTCGATCGCGCCCTGTCGCGCGCCCAGCCAGTCCATGGCGGCGTAGAGTTCGTCGACGCTGACGCCTTCGACGCCGAGCAGGGCGGCGAGGGTGGTTGTGCCGGCCGCTCCCAGTTCGCGCTCGACGCGCAGCTTGGCGCCGGGCCGGATCAGGCGGGCGACGATCATGGCGATGACGAGGGCCCTGCGGCGATCGGGCCGGTGGAAGATGACGCGGTCGAGGCCGATGTCGCGAAGGGTGCCGAGAACGGCGCTGACGGCGCCGTGCGCCCGGCTGGCGCGCAGTTCGACGTCGGCGCTGTCGGGATTGAGGGCGGGTCCGCGCTTGAGGGCGCGTTTGAGGGCTTCGATGGCGTGTTCCGGGAGGGCGGAGAGGTTGCACAGGGTGCGCTTCTTGGGTTTTCCGTCCTGCCAGTAGGACTGTCTGAGGAGGTGGCAGCGGGAGTTTCCGGACCGGGTGGTTTCGATGTGCATATCGATCTGCCTAGCGAATCGCGGCAATCATATCGGAAAGGCTTGGGAATGCGGAGCAATTATCGTAACGAGAAAACTATCTACTGACTAGTATTCAGGTTTTGGTGGATGCGCCGGGACGGCGTGATCCAGCGCTGGAGCGCCGAATCGCGGCGGTTTCGGCGATCATTTCGGGAATTTCGCGCCAAACCGGGCGCTAAACTGCGCAGAAAGGGCGGAAACAGGCAAAATCCGGCCAGATCGGCAATCAGATGCTAACGGAAGTTCGGTTTAAAGCGGCCTATTCCGGCCTACTCCGGCCCAAAGTGGCCCAAGGTGGTCCGAGACGCGCGGCCCAAGGTGGCTCATTGCGGACCGGAGCGGCGGCCATCCCTCGTTGCGACGCGGACAACGGTGCGGACTGCTTGAACGTCCTTCCGCCCATTGCGGCCCGCTCGCTTTCGCGTTGAATGAACGTGCTCCTCATGTCGCGATGCTGGCGCAACCACCGCGCTCTGTGCACCGCACCATGGTCCGGGGTGGCGGACGGGGAGAGGCTTAGAGCATGTCCGTCTTTGACGGACGTGCGACAGGCCGCAACCGCGGCCCGCCGCTCCTGCGGCGCCATCGCGCGCCCGCGCGCGTGGACGCGCGACGCGGAGGCGCCGGCCGTAGGCCGGCTGCCGTGAGCGACAAAGAAGCTAGGGAAGGTCTGAATAAGTGCCTCCTGCATTTCTCAGACGCGCAAGGCGGAAGCGCGCTTTCCGCTTTGCTCACATTTTCAGTGACTTACAGCCACCGAAAATGGTGGCACATCCCTGTGCCACGGGAACCCCTGATAAATCAGAGGTTCCCTAGAGCGTTTCCATGCAAGACGGAAACGCTCTAGGAGAAGAAGTAGGGCGTCATTCCCTGCTGGTTCTCGTCCACGATCAGGCGGCGGCCCGGCGGCGGGAAGGCGCGCGCCGTGCAGTCCGCGCGATCGCACAGCCGGCAGTTGATGCCGATGGGAACGGCCCCCGCAGGCCGCTCGAGGTCGAGGCCCGCGCCGTAAACCAGGCGATTCGCGTGTGAGAGCGGGCAGCCGATCGCGACCACCAGTTGCTGACCCGGCAGCGCATGGCCGGCACCCGGCCGCGAGACTGCGCGTGCGATGGTGAGGAAGCGCGCGCCGTCCGGCATCTCGACCAGGTCGAGGCGGTTCTCCCCTTGAGACTGAAAGGTGCGGTGCACGCCCCAGCGCGGGCAGAGCCCGCCGAAACGGGCGAAGCGGAAGCCGCCGGCGTCGAAGCGGCGCAGCACGTTGCCGGCGCAGTCGATATGGACGAGGAAGAATGGCACGCCCTTGGCCCCCGGCCGCTGCAGGGTGACGAGCCGCTGGCAGACGTGCTCGAACGACGCGCCGAAGCGCCGGCCGAGAAGATCGATGTCGTAGTCAAGCGCTTCGGCAGCCTCGTGGAAGCGCTCGTAGGGCATGACGCAGGCGGCAGCGAAATAGCCCGCCAATTCGATAATGAGGAGGTGGCGCGCCTGTCCCTGAAGGCCCGCTTCGCCAGCGATGTCATCGAAAAGCTCGCGCCAGCCGAGCACTGCGGCCTGAAAGGCCAGTTGGAAGACCCGTTCCTCCGGCGCCAGCGCGTCAGAAAGCAGCACGCGCCGGCCGTGGCGGTCGTAGCGCCGGACCAGGTCGTGCATGACATGCGCGGGCATGATGCGGACCTTGAGGCCGTGGCCGTCCGTGAGGACGGCCCGCAATCCCTCGTAGAGGCCATCGGCATCGAGGCCCGCGTCGGCCCAGAGCTGCTCGGCGGCCTCCTCCAGCTCGGGAAAATAGCCAGACCGGGCCTGGATGAAATCATGCACCACGTCGCTCGGAATTCCGGCAGCCCCCGTTAACGGGGCCGACGGGCCATCCATCGCAGCGTCGCCGAGACCCTCTGCAATGTTCGCCGTGTTCTCCAGCAGGTCGCGGTAGGCGCCGAACAGGCGGATGACGGCATCGCCCAGCGCCGGGCTTGCCTGGGCCGCGTCGCGGATGTCCTGGTCGCTCACTTGGCTGCGCGCGAACAGCGGATCGCCGAAGACCTCCCGGAGCTGAGCGGTGACCCGCCCCTCGTCGTCCTCCGCGAAGCGCTGAAGGTCGATGTCGAAGGCCTGGCCGAGCTTGAGCAGGAAAGGAACCGTCACCGGGCGCTGGCTGCGCTCGATCAGATTGAGGTAACTCGTGGAGATTCCGAGTTGCGCTGCCATGCGCGCCTGAGTCAGCCCGCGTTCTCGGCGGAGCCGGCGGACTCTCTGACCTGCCATGACCTTGCCTTGCATGGCCTTCTCCGTATTGTAGCGACGGCCGCGCCCCGTGCGCGGCCACGCAATTTTATCGAATTTACAACACCACAACAATTCACATACTAAATGTGAATGAAATACACGGTTTTTTACAACATGTTATAGACATTTCCGCCGCATCGCGCGACATTCATGTCGTATTGCGATGCAACACGTAAGGAGTAGCTCGCAATGCCGGAGAGCCGCAGCGGGGACGACCGAGCGCCCATGAACGCTGGAATCGAGATCAACGGGCCCGCCGTCCCTGGCCTCGCCGAGGTCGTGACCGACGAGGCCTGCGCCTTCGTCGCCATGCTGGAGCGCCGCTTCGGCGACGAGCGGCGGCGCCTGCTCGAGGCCCGCGCGGCATTCCAGGCCCGCATCGACGCCGGCGAAGACCCGGCCTTCCGGCCCGACACCAAGGCGATCCGCGAGGGCGACTGGACCATCGCGGGCACGCCGGCCGATCTCGCCGACCGGCGGGTGGAGATCACCGGCCCGGTCGATCGCAAGATGATCATCAACGCGCTCAACTGCGGCGCCTCGTGCTTCATGGCCGATTTCGAGGACGCCGCATCGCCCACCTGGGAGGCGATGATCGCGGGCCAGGTCAATCTGCGCGATGCGTCCCGCCGCACCATCGCCATGACCGACCCGAACTCCGGCAAGTCCTATGCGCTGGGCGACGAGACGGCGACGCTAATCGTCCGCCCGCGCGGCTGGCATCTGGAGGAGGCACACCTCGTCGTCGACGGCCGCCCGGCCTCTGCCAGCCTGTTCGATTTCGGGCTCTATTTCTTCCACAACGCGGTGGAACTGCGCGCCAACGGCACGGGCCCCTACTTCTATCTGCCCAAGCTGGAGCACTACGAAGAGGCGGCGCTCTGGAACGACGTCTTCGTCGCGGCGCAGGAGGAACTCGGCCTTCCCGTCGGCACGATCAAGACCACGGTGCTGATCGAGACCATCACCGCCGCCTTCGAGATGGACGAGATCCTGCACGCGCTGAAGGACCACATCGTCGGCCTCAATTGCGGCCGTTGGGACTACATCTTCAGCGTCATCAAGACCTTCCGGAACCGTCCCGGCTGGGTGCTGCCGGATCGCGGCCTCGTCACCATGACCCAGCCCTTCATGCGCGCCTACAGCCGGCTCCTGATCAAGACCTGTCATCGGCGCGGCGCGCACGCGATGGGCGGCATGGCGGCGCAGATCCCCATCAAGGGCGACGATGCGGCGAACGAAGAGGCGTTCGGCAAGGTCCGCGCGGACAAGGAGCGCGAGGCCGGCGACGGCCACGACGGCACCTGGGTCGCCCATCCGGGGCTCGTGCCGATCGCGCGCGAGGTCTTCGACCGGTCGATGCCGGAGGCCAATCAGGTGTCGCGGCAGCTCGGCAACGTGACCGTGACAGAGGCCGATCTGCTCGCCGTCCCCGAAGGCGAGCTCACCGAGGAGGGGCTGCGCAACAACATCCGCGTGGCCATCCAGTACATCGAGGCGTGGTTGGCGGGCCGCGGCGCCGTGCCCCTCTACAACCTGATGGAAGACGCGGCCACCGCCGAGATCAGCCGTGCCCAGCTCTGGCAGTGCCTGCGCCACGGCGCGCGGCTCACGGACGGCCGCGCGGTCGACTGGGCGCTGGTTGACCGGCTGGTCGCCGAGGAGGTCGCAGCCCTCAGGGATGTGCTCGGCGAGACCCGTTACGAGGAGGGGCACTTCGACGATGCGGTCGCCCTCTTCACCCAGGTCGGGACGGCGAATGGCTTCCCCGACTTCCTGACGCTTCCTGCTTACAAAGTGTTGAACACCATCCATGACGGCGAGAGCGCCGATTGAGGAGGATGAGATGAGTGCGAGATCGATGGAGTCCCTGATCAACGACGCCCCTGACGGACGCTTCGCAGGCATTCGCCGCGACTACGGCGTCGACCAGGTGGTAGCGCTGCGCGGGACTCTGCCGGTCCGCTACTCACTCGCCGAGCATGCCGCCAACCGGCTCTGGCACCTGCTTGCCACCGAGGACTACGTCCACGCGCTGGGCGCGATGACCGGCGGTCAGGCCGTGCAGATGGTGCGCGCGGGGCTCAAGGCGATCTACCTCTCGGGCTGGCAGGTGGCGGCGGACGCCAACGGCGCCGGCCAGACCTACCCCGACCAGAGCCTCTACCCGGCCGACAGCGGGCCGGCGCTGGCCAAGCGCATCAACCGCGCTTTGCAACGCGCCGACCAGATCGACAGCGTCGACGGCTTCGGCACCACGGACTGGTTCGCGCCGATCGTGGCGGACGCCGAGGCCGGCTTCGGTGGGCCCCTCAACGCCTTCGAAATCGCGAGAGCCTACATCGAAGCCGGCGTCGGCGGCATTCACTTCGAGGACCAGCTCGCGTCCGAGAAGAAGTGCGGTCACATGGGCGGCAAGGTGCTGATCCCGACCCAGGCGCACATCCGCAACCTCAGCGCGGCGCGGCTCGCGGCCGACGTCTGCGGCACGGCGACCGTGATCGTCGCACGGACGGACGCGGACAGCGCCAAGCTCATCACCAGCGACATTGACGAGCGCGACCGCCCCTTCATCACCGGGGAGCGCACGCCGGAGGGCTTCCACCGCCTGCGCGACGGCGAGGGCATGGCGCGCTGCATCGCCCGCGGCCTCGCCTTCGCGCCCTATGCCGACCTGCTGTGGATGGAGACCTCGACCCCCGATCTCGGCCAGGCGCGGACATTCGCCGAGGCCATTCACCGCCATTTCCCAGGCAAGATGCTCGCCTACAACTGCTCGCCCTCGTTCAACTGGCGGAGCAACATCGACGAGCGGACCATCGCCCGCTTCCAGCGCGAGCTCGGCGCCATGGGCTACAAGTTCCAGTTCGTCACGCTCGCGGGCTTCCACAGCCTGAACCACGGCATGTTCGAGCTGGCGCGGGGTTACCGCGACCGCGGCATGGCTGCCTACACGGTGCTGCAAGAGGCGGAGTTCGCGTCCGAGGCCGCGGGCTACACGGCGACCCGGCACCAGCACGAGGTGGGTGCGGCCTACTTCGACGCCGTGAGCATGGCGATTTCAGGCGGAGCGGTCTCGACCGCCGCGATGGCGGGCTCGACCGAGACGGATCAGTTCACGGACACGGTCGCGAGCGCCGCCGCATAGAGCATTATTCGCTCACGGCAGCCGGCCTGCGGCCGGCGCCTCCGCGAGGGCGCCGCTAACGCGGCGGGCCGCGGTCGCGGCCTGTCGCGCGTCCGTCATCGACGGACGCGCTCCCGCAATAATCGTCGACCGAGGAGTGCTGCCCTTAAGCGGCGGCGCTAGGGCCGGGCTGCGGACCCCGCAGCAGGCGGCCAGGCAGCGCGCCGGTCGCCTCGCCGTCGCGATAGACCGGGGCGCCTGAGACCACGGTTGCAACGTAACCTTCGGCCCGCTGGATCAGGCGCCGGCCGCCGGCCGGCAGGTCGTAGACCGGCTCCGGGCAGTGCAGCGTGAGCCGGTCGTAGTCGATCACGTTGAGGTCGGCCTTGTAGCCGGCCTGCAGCAACCCGCGATCCCGGAGACCGAGGGCCAGCGCGTTGTCGCGGGTCATGCGCCTGACCGCCCAGGGGAGCGACATCCGCTCGCCGGTCGCCCGGTCGCGCACCCAGTGGATCAACATGTAGGTGAACGCACTCGCGTCGCACAACATGCCCACGTGGGCGCCGCCGTCGCCCAGGCTCACCAGCGTGTTCGGGTGCCGCAGCATCTCCCCCACCGCGTCGAGCGAGCCTTCCGAGTAGTTGCTGACTGGCCGGTAGAGCATCGCCTTGCCGTCGCGTTCCAGCAGGTAATCGTAGGCGACATCCTCGGGCGTCTTGCCTTCGCGCGCGGCGATGGCGGCGACGCTCTGCTCGTCGGACGGCTCGTAGTTCGGCGGCGTGCCGAGCGGGTAGAGTCGGTCCCAGCTGGAGACGCGACGGGCGAGGGACGCGTTCGCACATTCCTCGGCGAAGAGGCGGGCACGAAAATCCGGCTGCCGCAGGGTCTCCAGCTTCTTCGCGAGCGGCAGATGGGCGATCGCCTCCCAGCTCGGCCGCCCGGAGAACGGATTAATGGAAATCTCGAAGCCGAGCAGGACGCCGGTCGCGCGTGTGAGCGTCTGGCCGATGATCGGCAGGCCGTCGCGGTTCGCGTCGGCGATATGGTCGAGAATGCGGCGCCAGCCGTCGGGCGCGCGATCGACCTGCAGGATCGTGATCGCCAGCGGCCGACGGCAGCGCTCGACCACCCGCCGCAGCATGGCGAACTCCTCGTCGAGATCGACGAAATCGGAGATCACCTGCAGCCAGCCGGCGCCAACGCTCCCCATGGCGGCACCGATGGCCGTGAGCTCGTCCTCGGCCGCGGTCAGCGTCGGGATCGGGCGGCCGTCCAGCGTCTTGTGATTGAGCGTGCGCGAGGTCGAGAAGCCCAAGGCGCCGGCGCGGATGCCCGCCGCCGCGAGCTCCGCCATCGCCGCGTTGTCCTCAGCCGTCGCGGGCTCGCGCTCCACGCCCCGCTGGCCCATGACGAAGACCCGCACCGGCGAATGCGGCACCTGCGCCGCGATGTCGAGGTCGTAGGGCCTCGCATCGAGCGCATCCATGAACTGCTCGAAGCTCTGCCAGGTCCAGGGCAGCCCCTCGTCCAGCACCGCGCCGGGGATGTCCTCGACACCTTCCATGAACTCCACCAGCGTGTCCCGCTGGTCGGGCCGGCACGGCGCGAAGCCGACACCGCAGTTGCCCATCATCGCCGTCGTGACGCCGTTCCAGGAGGACGGCGTGATTTGGCTGCTCCAGGTGGCCTGCGCGTCGTAATGGGTGTGGGGGTCGATGAAGCCGGGCGTGACGATCTTGCCGCGGGCGTCGATCTCCTCGTCGCCGGCGGCGAGATTGGGTCCGACCGCCGCCACCAGCCCGTCGGCAATCCCGACGTCCGCGTCACGAGGCTCGCCGCCTGAGCCGTCCACGACCGTGCCGCCGCGGATCACCAGCGCGTAAGGCCTGCTCATCCTCGCCCCCTTCGCACACCTGGAGAGCGGTCCATTAGAAAGAATTCGCGCGCGGCCGCAAGGGCGGAATGAACGGGAATGTGCCGGTTGCGTCCCCGCCAGCGGCCCGCGACACTCCGCAGACGTGGCGGAACCGACGGGAGGCGCACCCATGTTGACCAGCGAAGACCGCATGCTCACCACCCACGCCGGCAGCCTGCCCCGCCCGCCGACCCTTGAGACGCTGCTCATCAAGCGCGAGCGGGGCGAGGCCATCGACCAGACGGCCTTCGCGCAGGCAGTCGCCAACGGAATCGACTGGGTCGTCGCCAAGCAGATGGAGAGCGGCGTCGATATCGGCAACGACGGTGAGGAGTCCCGCGTCGGCTTCCAGACCTACGTGCCGCAGCGCATGTCGGGCTTCGGCGGCGAATCCCAGCGCAAGATGCTCACCGATATGGTCAAGTTCCCTGGCTACGCGCAGATGTTCAGCGAGCGTACCTGGAGCCGGGACAAGGAGCGGCCGAAGGTCTGGAACGCGCCGCAGGCGCAGACCGCCGTCGAGTACGAGCCCGATCTTGCCGACGTGACCTTCGAGCTCGACCACTTCGCGGCGTCGCTCGAACGCTCCGCCGGAAGCTTCGCCGAGACGTTCGTCACCGCCGCCTCGCCCGGCATCGTCTCCACCACCATGCTGCGGGCCGAAGACAATCCCGACTATCCGCGCGACGAGGACTACGTCATGGCGCTCGGCCACGAGCTCAAGAAGGAGTACGACGCGATCGTCGCCTCGGGTCACCTGCTGCAGATCGACGCCCCGGACCTCGCCATGGAGCGCCAATTCATGTTCCAGGACCGCCCGCTCGACGAGTTCTTGGAGCGGGTGGAACTGCATATCAGGGCGCTCAACGTGGCCGTCGCCGACATCCCGGCGGAGAAGAGCCGCCTCCACGTCTGCTTCGGCAACTGGGACGGCCCCCACATCGACGACTGCGACCTCGCGCCGCTGCTGCCGCTGCTCTACGAGGCCAAGGTCGGCGCGCTCAGCCTCGCCTGCTCCAATCCGCGCCATCAGCACGAGTGGAAGGTGCTCAAGGCGAACCCGCCGCCCGAGCCCATGATCCTGATCCCCGGCGTGATCGACGTGACCACCAACTATCTGGAGCACCCGGAGGTGGTGGCCGATCGCATCTGCCTCTATGCCGAGGTGATGGGCGACAAGCACCGCGTGATCGCCGGCACCGATTGCGGCTTCAGCACCTTCGCGAGCTACCAGTTCGTGGCCGACGACGTGGCGTGGGCCAAGCTACGCATGCTTGCGGAGGGCGCCGCGCTCGCCACCGAGCGGCTCTGGTAGACGGATCGAAAGGGAGGCGTCGATGCGTTTGGCAGGCAAACGCGCGCTGGTGACCAGCGCTGCTTCGGGTATCGGCGCCGCGACCGCAGAGCGCTTCGCGGCGGAGGGCGCGGCTGTCGCGATCGCCGATCTCAACGGCACCGGCGCAGACAACCACGCGGACTCGATCCGCGCCCAGGGAGGAACGGCCGTCGGTCTCACCGCTGACGTGGGAGACGACGCCTCCGTCGCCGCCATGACGGAGCGCGCGTGGGAGACGCTGGGAGGCGTCGATATCCTCGTGAACAATGCCGCGATTCCGACAATCGGCACCGTCGAGACCCTCGCCGCCGACGAATGGGATCGCGTCATCGACCTCGACCTGTCGAGCATCTACCGGGCCAGCCGGGCCATATGGCCCCGCTTCGTAGAAGCCGGGGGCGGGACCATCCTGAACACAGCGTCGGTCGCCGGTGTCATCGGCATGGCCGGTCAACACGGCTATTCCGCCGCCAAGGCGGGGGTGGTGATGCTAACCAAGTGCATGGCCCTCGACGGCGCCGCCCACGGCATCCGCGCGAACTGCGTCTGCCCCGGTTTCGTCGAGACGCCGATGGTGCAGGAATATGTCGACGCGCAGGACGACCCGGCGGCGAGCCGGGCGGCGGTCAATGCCGCCCACCCCTTGGGCCGCATGGGCCAGCCTGACGAGATCGCGTCGGCGTTCCTCTATCTCGCCTCCGACGAGGCCCGCTGGGTCACCGGCACGGCGCTCATGATCGACGGCGGGCTCACCGCCGGACTGCCGCCGGGGTAGTTGCGCCAACCAGAAGACAAGGGAGACCGTCGATGACCGATGGCCGAGCCGACCTCTCGCAATGGCGCGAGCCGGAGGCGCTCATCGAGACTGCCGCGCTCGAGGCGAGCCTCGGTGCGCCCGAGCTTCGCATCGTGGACTGCACCACGTGGCTCAAGCCGGCCGAGCCAGGCGACGACGCCCCCTACCGTGTCCTTCCGGGCCGGGCCGAGTACTACGCGGCGCATATCCCCGGCGCCGTCTTCCTCGATATCCAGGGAACGATTTCCGACCCGGACACGCGGCTCAAGTTCATGGCGCCGTCGGCCGAGCGCTTCGCAGAGGCTATGGGCGGGCTTGGTATCGGCGACGACTCCCGCGTCGTGCTCTATTCCGCCGGCAGCATCATGTGGGCGACGCGGGTCTGGTGGATGCTGCGCGCCTTCGGCTTCGATCGGGCGGCGGTGCTCGATGGCGGCTGGGAGAAGTGGCAGGCGGAGGGGCGCCCCGTCTCCTCCACGCCGGGCCGGTACCCGCCGGCGCGCTTCACCGCGACGCGCCTTCCCGGCCGGTTCGTAGACAGCGACTACGTGCTCTCACGGCTCGGCGATGCCGACACCGTCGCGGTGAACGCGCTCGCACCCGAGTTCCATCTCGGTGAAGGTCCGAGCCGCTACGGACGGCCGGGACGGATTCCGGGGAGCGTCAACGTGCCTGCCGCGACGCTGCTCGATCCGTCGAACGGGGCTTTCGTGCCGTTGGACGAGGCAGAGCGGCTCCACGAGGAAGCCGGGATTACCCCGGACCGCCACGTCGTCGCCTATTGCGGCGGCGGCATCTCCGCCACCGTTGGCCTCTTCCTCCTCCACCAACTCGGCTACACTGACCTCACCCTCTACGACGGGTCGATGGGCGATTGGGCGCAAGACCCCGCCCTCCCCATCGAGACCGGTCCACAGTCAGGTGAGACCCGATGACACTCGAGTTCCGCAAGCTCCACCCGCTCTTCGCCGCCGAGGTGAGCGCGCTCGATCTCCGCGCCGTGCACGACGAGGAGACCCTGGAGCGGATCCGGGCCGGCATGGACGAGCACGCGGTGCTGGTATTCCGGAACCAGGCGTTCTCCAGCGAGGAGCAGCGCGACTTCGCCGTCCGGCTCGACGGCGAGCTCCACCGCAAGACCGGCATCAGCGTCCTGCAGAAGAGCCGCTTCGGCGACGAGGCCATCACCGATGTCTCGAACGTCGATGCGAGCGGCGAGGTCCTGGAATCGGACAGCCGGAAGCGCCTGTACGGCCTCGCGAACCGCCTCTGGCACACCGACGCGTCGTTTCAGGACCCGCGCGGCCGCTATTCGATGCTCGCCGCCGTCGCACTGCCGCCGGTCGCGGCAGACACGGAGTTCGCGGACATGCGGGCCGCCTACGAGGCGCTGGCCGAGGAGACGAAGGCGAAGCTCGAAGGCCTCCGCGTGCACCATTCGATCGCCTATTCGCGCATCACGCTCGGCTTCGACTTCTCGCAGGAGGAGAGCGACCGGCTCAAGGGGGCCATCCAGCCGCTGGTGCTGCAGAACCCACGCACCGGGCGGCGCTCCCTCTACCTCGCCTCGCACGCATCGCGAATCCTCGATCGGCCGATCCCGGACGGCCGGCTCCTGCTCCGCGACCTCATGGAGCACGCGACAGCGCCCGAGCTCGTCTACCGGCACTCGTGGCGAAGGGGAGACTTCGTGATCTGGGACAACCGCGCCACGATGCACCGCGCGCGTCCGTTCGAGGACACCCGGCACCGGCGGGAGATGCGCCGCGTCACCACCCTCGACATCGGCGATCCGGCCCGGATCGTACAGGCCGTTTAGCCGCCCAGCACCAGGTCCGAGCCCTTCTCGCCGACCATGATGGACGGCGCGTTGGTATTGGCGCTCGGCACGATCGGCATGATCGAGGCGTCGATCACGCGGAGCCCCTTCACGCCCCGGACCCGGAGCTCCGGGTCGACCACCGCCATGTCGTCGATGCCCATCTTGCAGGTGCCGACGGGATGATAGGCCGGCAGCGTGTACTGCCGGACGTAGGCTTCGAGTTCGTCGTCGCTCCGGACGTCCGGCGCGGGCAGGAACAAGCCCTGGAAGTGCGGCTTGAAGGCCGCGCTCTCGAAGATGCCGCGTGAGACTTTGCAGCCGTCGACCATGCGCCTGACGTCATCCTCGTCGTCGAGCAGCTTCGAGAAGATGCGCGGCGGCTCGTTGGGGTCGGCCGAGCGAAGCGTAAGCCTGCTGCGGCTCTTGGGCCGGCAGACGTTGGCCGGAATGGTGACTCCGGGGCGGTCCAGCAGCCTGATCCCGTCCGGGCCGAACTCGTAGCCGGTCGGCGTGAAGTGGAGCTGGATGTCCGGGCGGTCCTCCTCGTCCGGCCGGGTGCGGACGAAGGCCACCGCCTGGGAGATGGGGCTCGCCGCCGGCCCCTTGCCGCGCAGCAGCCAGTTGAGGCCGTGCTTCACCCAGCCGGCGGCCGTGACCTCGGTATTGTAGGTGCTGATGTCGACGTAACCGGCCACCCAGGCGACCGGATGCTCCTGCAGGTTGTGGCCCACCCCCGGTGAATCGGCGACCACGGCGATGCCGAAATCGGAGAGATCGGCTGCGGGCCCGATGCCTGAGCGCAGCAGGATCGCCGGCGAGGCGATGGCGCCGGCGGAGAGGATGATCTCGCCGTCCGCCCTTGCCTCGCGCGTCGCACCGCCTCGGGTGTAGACGACGGTGCTGGCGCGGCCCTCCTCGAACAGCACCTTGTCCACCCGCGCCTCGGTCTCGACGCTGAGATTAGGCCTGCCCATCACCGGCCTCAGATACGCGCGGGCCGAGCTGTTGCGGCGGCCGAAGCGGATCGTCCCCTGATGGGGGCCGGCGCCTTCCTGACGCTCGCCGTTCACGTCCGGGTTGAAGGGGATGCCGAGCTCCTTGGCCGCCTCGATGAAGACGCGGACCAGCGGATGGGGCGTCGGCACGTCGGAAACGATGAGCGGGCCGCTGTCGCCGTGATACTCGCTGGGGCCCAAGGGGTTGGTCTCCATGCGCTTGAAGTAGGGCAGCACGTCCCGGTAGCTCCACGCGCCGGTGTTGCCGACCAGGCGGGCCCAGTCGTCGTAGTCCTCGTGCTGGCCGCGCAGGTAGATCATGCCGTTGATGGAGCTCGACCCGCCGAGCACCTTGCCGCCCGGCCACATGGCGTCGCGCCCGTTGAGCGTGGGGTCGGGCTCGCTCATGTACATCCAGTTGAAGCGGGGGTTGAGGATGGCCTTGATCTCGCCGGCGGGGATCCGAACGAGCGGGGACGTATCGTTGCCACCGCCTTCCAGCAGCAGGACCTTGTTCCCCGGCTTGGCGGAGAGCCGATGCGCCAGCACGCATCCGGCCGAGCCCGCGCCGACGATGATGTAATCCCACGCCATCCTTCTCTCCCCCTCGAATGAGCCGCGCGCTTAGTCTCGCCTGCCATCTGCGCGCGGGCAAAGCTGCCCAGGGCCGGCGCGCGACTAGCCCGACCTATTCATGGAGAGCCTTGCACATGAGGCTCGGCTGAGGGGTCGCGTCGTGGCCTGACGCGGTTTGGCGCCGGGATCTGAGGATGGGTCGCTATTGGGTTGAGGGTTGAACGAGCCTGGGTTGTCGGGGCACATCGCCCCGGCGCTCAGGGGCCTGCTGCGGCGAGGCGGCCTGCGAGCAGTCGGAAGAGAGCGGCGTCCGGGCAGGCCGAGGCGAAGTGGATGCGGACGCGGGTGGCCTTCTCGATGACGCGGGCGCCGATCTTGAGGAGGCGCAGCCTGAGGGTTGCAAACTCGGCGCGGGCGAGCGGCGCTGTGCGGGGAATGGCGTCGCGGAGCGCGAGCATCAGCCAGTAGGCTGCGGTGTGGAGCACCAGCCTGAGCTGGTTGGCGAGCGGGCTCTGGCAGGAGGTGCGGTCCGAGGCGAGCTGGCCCTTGTGCATCTTGATCAGGTTTTCGGCCTGGCCGCGGGCGCAGTAGATGTCTTCGTAGAGGTGGCGGGGCTCGCCCTTGAGCGAGGTGACGACATAGCGGGCATCGAAGCCGCGCGTCGTCGCCTCCAGCCGAGCCACGACCCGGCGTTCGCGGCTCCAGGAGCGGGCGGCATAGGCGAAGGCGGCGAAGCTGCGCATCCTGTCCGCGCCGGCCTCGGCGCGGCGGACCTTGAGATCGTCGGCCACCTCGTAGGCCAAGGCGTTGAGCGCGCGGTTGCCCGCGAGGCCGGAGATGTAGTCGACGCCGTTCTGCTCGCACCAGGCCATGGCTTGCGCGCGGCCATAGTGGCTGTCTCCCCGGAAGACGATCCGAGTGTGCGGCCAGTGGCGGCGGATGCGGCGGACCAGGTGCTTGATGAGGGTGCGGACCTCGATCCCCGAGGGCGTCTTGCCGGGGCGCAGGAGGACCGCCACCGGCTTGCCGCTTTCCACGTGATAGACGTGGATGGGGAGGAAGCAGCGGGTGTCGTAATGAGCGTTGAACAGCGACAGCTGCTGGTGCCCGTGCACGGCATCGCAGGTGTCGTCGATATCCAGCGTGATGGCGGCGGGTGGGGCTGAGAAGGAGCGGCAGAAGAGATCGACCAGGGCGGCCGTCATGCGCGCCACCTCGATGCGAGACGGAGCGTTCTCCAGGCGGCTCATGGTGGGCTGGGAACAGAGATCGCGGCCGTTCTCCGGCGCCCGGCCTCACACCGGTCCACAGTTGACTCAATGAGTGGTGTGGGCTACATGTCGTGCCATGCAAGTTGGCCTTCACCAGTTTCACGCCGACACGATCGAGTGGTTGAGCAAGGCGGTCCTGGAGGAGGGCCGCACTCGCAGTTCTCTTGCCCGCGATCTCTGCGCGCTTGAGGACTGGACCGGCGATCGGGGCGAGCACTGTCTTGCGTCCGCGCGCAAGGCTCTGCCGGTTCTGGCGGACAAGCTCGGGCTCGCGCTGCCGGCGGCGCGGGCGGCGTTCGGCCGGGGGCGTCGCGAGAGTGCGCCCATCGAAGCCTACCCCGACCTTTCGCTTCGCTGCCGGCTTGCGGATCTGGGCTCGGTGACACTGGAGCCGGTCGACGGCGATGCCGAGCGGCAACTGTGGCAAGCGATGATTGCGACGCACCACCCGCAAGGCTGGGCGCGGGCTCCGGGCGGGCAGCTGCGCTACTGGGTGCGTTCCTCGCTTCACGGCCGCCTCGGCGGCATCGGGTTTTGCGCCGCGAGCTGGCACCAGAAGGCGCGCGACGACTTTATCGGCTGGTCGGCGGACGCGCGGGCTTTGAACCTGCCGCTCCTGATCAACAACCATCGCTTCCTGCTTCTGCCCGGCGTGCGCGTCCACGGTCTGGCCTCGCGGGTGCTGGAGCTGGCGGCCGGGCGCGTGGCGGCGGACTGGGAGACGGCCTACAGGGCGCGGCCGGTCCTGGCCTACAGCTATGTCGGCCCCGAGCATGCCGGCACCTGCTACCGGGCGGCGGGCTGGCGGTGCTGTTCCCAGCACACCTCGGGCCAGCCGCCGGGGTCCGCCGCCGGGGCGGCGCGGACGGTGTGGATGAAGCCGCTGGCGGCGGATTGGCAGGCCATCTTGTGCGCCGAGCCGGCCCGGGACATCCGTGCGGCGCCGGCGTTGCACATGGACGAGGACACGGACTGGGCGGGGCGGGAATATGCGCGCAGCACGCATCCTGACGGCCGGGTCCGCGATCGGATCGAGCGCATGGGACGGGCGTGGCTGGAGCGCCCGGGGGCCGCGATCCCGGCGATCTTTCCGGCCCGGCCGGAGCGCAAGGCGGCCTACCGGCTGCTGTCGAGCGGGAAGGTGAGCATGGAGCACATCCTGGAGCCGCACCGGGCAACGATGGTGGAGCGCTGCCAGCTTGAGGACATCGTTCTCGCGATCCAGGACACCACCACGCTGAACTACGACGGGCTCAAAGCGACCGAAGGCCTCGTCGGGGTGGGCGGCGGCGGCAAGGGCACGTGCGGACTGGTGGCGCATGTGGGTCTGGCGCTCAACGCGGCCGGGCGGCCGCTCGGCGTGTTCGCCCTTGATGCGAGCTTCCGCGACGGCGACGACAGGGAAATCGAGAGTGAACGCTGGCTGCGCGGGCACGAGCGGGCGCAGGAGTTGGCCCGCGCCTGCCCTGCGACGCGGGTGGTCACGGTCTGCGACCGGGAGGGCGACATCTGGGCGTTGCTCACCAGGGCCGCATCGCAAGGCGCGGCGCTGCTGGTGCGCGCGCGCCGGTCGGCACAGCGGCGGGTGATCCTTGAGAGCGGCGAGGAGGAGAGCGTGTGGGAGCATGTCGCCGCTCTCCCGCGCCTTGCCGGCAAGACCGTGGAGATCGGCGCCTGCGGCGGCAAGCGGGCGCGGTCCAGGCGCACGGCAACGCTGGAGCTGCGCGCCGCCAGGGTCAGTCTGGCGCCACCGCGCGACGCCGAGAGCCGGGAGCCGGTCGACATGCTCGTCGTGTCCGCGACCGAACCCGACCCGCCCGCCGGCAAGGACCCGCTCAACTGGCTGCTGCTGAGCACCGAGGGCAGCGCCGACGCCGAGACCGCCCAGACCGTCGTCACCTGGTACGAGCGCCGATGGACCATCGAGGAGTACTTCAAGGTTCTGAAGACCGGCACCCGCGTCGAGGACCGAAAGCTCGACCACGCCGACGACCTGCGAAAGTGTGTCGCCTTCGATGCCATCACCGCCTGCCACGTCTTCGATCTCGAACGCATCGCGCGCGACAAGCCGGACACCCCGGCCAACCACGTCGTCTCGGACGACGAAATCGCCATCCTCTACATCAGGCTGATGGCCTACGGCATGGTTCGCGCCCGTCCGCCGCCCGACAAGCCCCCGGACATCCGCACCTTCGTCATCGATGTCGCCAGGTTCGCCGGCTTCGATCCACGAAAACGGCAGCCCCTGCCGGGAACCCAACTGCTCTGGAAGGGCTACGTCTACCTGCGACACGCCACCCTCACCTACCGTGCCTTGAAGGACCTGGACATGATCAAACATGGAACTGACTCAACAGTGGGTAGTTGAGAGGCGCCCGGCCTGAGGCCAGCTTGAACAGAGCCCAAGTTGGCACTTTTTCCGACCAGCCGAGCCTGTTCGAGCCAGTTTTGCGGCGCTGAACCACTAGATGTTGGGGTTGGAGGACACCTGAGACCCACATTTGCCATTCGTGGTCCTGGAAGCCAATTGTGGGGCCAGGACTTTGGAGTTGAGTCGATATCCCTCTTGCCAGATGCCGCGAACGCCGTGTATGCGAAACAGGCATCGCAGAAACGGCGCCGCCATGTACATCAAGGCAACCAGGACACACACCGACAAGGCCGGCCAGCCGGTCCGAAGCCATCGCCTCGTGCTCGCCCAGCGCGTCGGCGACAAGGTGCGCCACAGGACGCTGCTCAATCTCGGCACCGACTATCCGGTGCCGCGCGAGAAGTGGAAGGCCGTCACCGAACTCGCCGAGGCGCTGCTTCACGGCAAGCCGCCGCTGTTCGAGGGCGAGGCGGATGTGCGGGCCGCAGCCGAGGACATCGTCGCCAAGCTCAGGGCCAGGGGGTTCCGCGTCGAGGCGATGCAGGAAGAGGCGCGCAAGCCCGACATCGCCACCGTCGACCTCGATACCCTGGAGCACGAGAACCCGCGCACGGTCGGCTGCGAGCGCCTGTGCCTCAAGGCCCTCGACGCCCTCGGCTTCGCCGAAATCCTCCACGGCCTCGACATCAAGGGCCGCGACGGGCGCATCGCCAGCGCGCTGATCGTCGCCAGGATGGTCCATCCCGCCAGCGAGCGTGATACCAGCCGCTGGCTCCGCCACGACAGCGCGGCCGCCGAGCTCCTGGGCCTGGAGGGCGACCGCAAGGCGCTGCGGCGCAAGACGCTCTACCGCATCGGCGACCTGCTCTGGCGCCACCGCGCCGCCATCCAGCGGGAGCTGTTCAACCGTGAGCGCGCACTGCTCGACCTGCCCGAGACGATCGCCTTCTACGATCTCACCAACGTCCACTACCACGGCCACACGGGCGGCGAGCTTCCCAGGTTCGGGCGCTCCAAGCAGAAGCGCGACGACTGTCCCCTCATCACGCTGGCGCTGGCGCTCGACGGCGCGGGCTTCCCGCGCAGTTGCGAGATCCTGCCGGGCAACGTGAGCGAGCCGGGCACGCTGCACGAGGCGCTGGCGCGGCTCGAGGCGGTGTGCGGCGGCACGGCGCCGAAGCCCACGGTGGTCATGGACGCGGGCATCGCCACCGAGAAAAACATCGCGTGGCTGGGCGAGCAGGGCTACGACTGGATCGCGGTCAGCCGCGGTGCCAGGCCTGCGCCGCCCGAGGGCGGACCCGAGGCCCTGCTGATCACCAGCGCGCGCCACGAGGTGCGGGCCTGGCGGCTTGCCAGCGAGGACGGCGAGGCGCGGCTCTACGTCGTCAGCGAGGGCAAGAAGAAGGCCGAGAACGCGATCATCGGCCTGAGGCGGAACCGCTTCGAGGCGGCGCTGGAAAGGCTCCACGGCGGCCTCCCGGTCAAGGGCCGCCTCAAGCGCTACGACAAGGTGCTGGAGAGCATAGGCCGCCTCAAGCAGCGCTTCTCCGCCGTCGCCAGGCACTACGAGATCACGGTCGAGAGGGCGAAAACCGGCCCCAATGCCACCGCCGTGCGCTTCAAGCGCAGGCCGCGATACGACGAGGCCGATGAGGGCGCCGGTGCCTATGTGCTGCGCACCAGCCACGTCGACTGGGACATCGAGACGGTCCTGCGGACGTACTGGCGGATCACGGATATCGAGGCGACATTCCGGAGCCTGAAATCCGAGCTCGGCCTTCGCCCGATCTGGCACCAGCTCGACCGGCGCATCGCGGCCCACCTGCTGATCGCCGTGCTGGCCTACCACGCCGTGCATCTGATCCGTACCCGGCTGGCCGCGCGCGGCATCCACAAGTGCTGGGCGTCGATCCGCGAGAGCATGCGGACCTGGGTGCGGATCACCACGCGCCTGCGCCAGACCGACGGCACCTTGATCGTCAACCGCCAGGACACGCGCCCGGCCGCCGAGGTTGCCGCAATCTCCTCGGCGGCGGGCGTGGACCCCGCCATCCACCGCACGAGGACCCGTCTGATGAGCTGACAGAATCTCACAAAATGTGGGGCCATGTTGGAATCGACCGAGAAAAATATCGCGTTGAATCAAACCAATAGGGAACACAGGCAGCGGAAAAGTGCCAACTTGGGAGAGGGTCCGCGCGCAGCGTGTCGCAGTCGTCGGCGTCCTCGTACCCGCAGGCGATGGCCAACATGCGAAAGCGGAGCATGGCCGAGAGCGAGTGGATCACCTGCGCCTGATTGCGCCGGTCCCGGATGCAGCCCGCCAGGGTCTCGGCGAGACGCAAGCGGCGTTCCGCTTCGCGCAGCAGGACGAGGCCGCCGTCAGACGAGATCAGGCCGCCGTCGAAGGCGGCGCTCACCTTCTTGCGCGCGACGGCTGGCAGATCGAAGGGGAGAAGGCTATCGTCGGTCATGGCGGGCGTGGCGTGGCGTGGCTCGGAGAGGAAGACGCTCGGACAACGAATTCCTACCCGATGGCAACGGCTTACGCTACGTTCGCCACCCCAAAATCAGACCTGCCATCACTAGTGTCCCAACGTTTTCGAAGCTGGTGCGGTTAACAGATTGATATTCGTTCGAGAAATCCTGTTCAAGGGAGTCACCGACTTGAGACCGTAGCGCCGGTTCGGCACGCTTTTCCTGTCCAACATGTATCAGGAGAGGATGGCGGATGTATTCTGGCAAGCTGGTCTTCGCGCAAATCGTGGATCACCTACCCTGGCACAGTTTCCGTCGCTGCGTGGCCCGTTACAACGGAAACCGCAAGATCAAGTCGTTCACCTGCGCGGATCAGTACCGATGCATGGCCTTCGCTCAGCTCACTTATCGGGCCAGCTTGCGCGACATCGAGACCTGCCTGCGCGTTCAACCCACAAAGCTCTATCACATGGGGATCCGTGGCAGGGTCTCGCGCAACACCCTCGCCAATGCCAACGCCGTTCGCGAATGGCAGATCTACGCCGACTTCGCTCAACATCTCATCCACATCGCCCGAAACCTCTACGCCGACGACAATACGCTCGGCCTTGATCTTGATAACACCGTCTATGCCCTCGACTCCTCGACAATCGACCTCTGCCTGTCGCTGTTCCCGTGGGCTCCGTTCCGCAAGACAAAGGGCGCCGTCAAGCTCCACACCCTGCTCGACCTGCACGGCCACATCCCCGCCTTCATCCACATCTCCGACGGAAAACTCCACGACGTCAATGTGATGGACATGCTGCTGCCGGAGGCCGGAGCCTTCTATATCATGGACCGGGCCTACCTCGACTTCAGCCGTCTCCATCACCTGCATCACAGTGGCAGCTTCTTTGTCCTGCGCGCGAAATCCAACACCAAGCTCCGCCGCCTCTACTCCCGCCCTGTCGATCGCACCCGCGGTCTCATCTGCGATCAGGTCGTACGGCCAAGCGGCGTCAACAGCGCGACCGATTATCCCGACAAGCTACGGCGGATCCGGTACCGAGATGCCGAGCGCGACAAAACCCTCGTCTTCCTCACCAACAACTTTGTTCTGCCGGCTCTGACGATCGCCGAACTCTACCGTGCCCGCTGGCACATCGAGTTGTTCTTCAAATGGATCAAGCAGCACCTCCGGATCAAGTCCTTCTTCGGCACCTCGGAGAACGCGGTGAAGACCCAGATCTGGATCGCGGTGTCGGTCTATGTCCTGGTCGCCATCATCCGCAAGCGGCTGAAGCTGGAGCAGAGCCTCTACACAATTCTACAGATCCTGAGCCTTACGGTGTTCGAGAAAACGCCTCTCTATCAACTGTTTGACCCAGAGGGCCTGCAAATCGGCCAACTAGACCACCCTAACCAATTGAACTTATTCCGCTAACGTTGGGACACTAGTGACCTGCCATGAATAATCCGGGCTAGGCCTTGATGCGGCTGGACGTGGGGTCGTAGAGGGGGCGGAGGGAGGCCTTGGCCGGGTAGCGGACGCCCGCGACCTCGATCTCGTAGCGGCCGGCGGTCACGTAGTTGGCGTCGACGCCCGCCGCATTCTCCACGTAGCCGAGGCCGACGGCACCGCCGAGGGTGTGGCCGTACATCCCTGAGCGCACATAGCCGCAGATCGCATCGTCCCGCCAGATGGGCTCGTTGTGGTAGAGCAGCGGCTCCGGGTCTTCGAGCAGGAACTGGACCAGCCGCTGGCGCACGCCTTGTTCCCGCTGGCGCTGCAGCGCGTCGCGTCCGATGAAGGGCTCGGGCTTGTCGAGCTTGACCGCGAAGCCGAGGCCCGCCTCCAGCGGCGTGTCGGCGTCGCTAATGTCGTGGCCGTAGTGGCGGTAAGCCTTCTCGATCCTGAGCGAGTTCATGGCGTGCATGCCGACGTGGCGGAGCCCTACGTCCTCCCCCGCCTCGACCAGCACGTCGTAGACGCCGGTGGCAAACTCGGTGGGGATGTAGAGCTCCCAACCGAGCTCGCCCACGTAGGTGATGCGCGAGGCGCGCGCGTACCCCAGGCCAAGCTCGATCTCGCGGCTGGTGCCGAAGGGGAAGGATTCGTTGCCGAGGTCGTCGGGGCTCAGCGACTGCAGCAGGTCTCGCGCCAGCGGGCCCATGACGCCGAGCACTGCGAGGCCCGAAGTCACGTCGGTGAGCACCGCGTGCGCGGCATCCGGCGTGTGGCGCTGGAGCCAGAGCGCGTCCCGCACCTGGAACTCGCCCGAGGTCACGATCAGGTAATCGTCCTCGGCAAGCCGCGTCACGGTGAGGTCGGCCTCGATGCCGCCCACGTCGTTGAGCCACTGGGTATAGACGATGCGGCCCGGCGGCACGCCCACCTCGTTGGCGCAAACCCGCCCCAAGACCTGCGCAGCATCGCGGCCCTGGAGGCGGAACTTGGCGAACGAGGTCTGATCGAAGAGGCCCACGCCCTTCCGTACTGCGCGGTGCTCCGCGGCGCTTGCTTCGAACCAGTTTTGCCGGCCGAAGCTGTATTCGTAGCGGGGCTCCATGCCTTCCGCCGCGTACCAATTGGGCCGCTCCCAGCCGAAGGCCTCGCCGTGGCAGGCGCCGCGCGCCGCGAGGCGGTCGTGGAAGGGCGAGCGGCGCACCCCCCGCGCGGTCGCGAATTGGCGGAAGGGCCAGTGGTCGTCGTAGAGCAGGCCCAGGGTCTCGCTCACCCGCTCGCGCAGATAGCGCCGGTTGGTCTGGAAGGGCAGGTTGCGGCGGATGTCTACGTCCCACATGTCGAGGAGCGGCCGGCCGGTCTTGATGCACTCGGCCAGCACCTTGCCTGCGCCGCCGGCGGACTGGATGCCGATGGAGTTGAACCCGGCCGCGATGTAGCAGCCCGAGAGCCCCGGCGCCTCGCCGAGGTGGTAGCGGTCGTCCGGCGTGAAGCTCTCGGGCCCGCAAAAGAAGGTCTGGATGCCGGCGTCCGCCAGCGCCGGCATCCGCTTCAGCGCGTGCATCAGCACCGGCTCGAAGTGCTCGAAGTCGTCCGGCAGCTGGTCGAAGCAGAAGTCCTCGGGGATGCCGTCCATGCCCCAGGGCTTGGCGTCGGGCTCGAAGGCGCCGAGCAGGATCTTGCCGGCGTCCTCCTTGTAGTAGGCGCAGCCGTCGTAATCGCGCAGTACGGGCAGGTCCGGCGTCACGCCCTCGAACGGATCGGTCATGATGTAGAAGTGCTCGCAGGCGTGCAGCGGCACGTGGACGCCGATGGTGGCCGCGAGCTCGCGGGTCCACATGCCGGCCGACAGCACCACGGTCTCCGCCGCGATCGGGCCTCCCGGCGTCTCGACGCCCGTGACCCGTTCGCCGTCGTGGCGGATGGCGGTGACAGGCACGTTCTCGCGGACCAGCACCCCGCCGTCCCGCGCCCCCATGGCGAGCGCGCGGCTCACATCGATGGGGTTGGTCTGGCCGTCGGAGGGGATGAAGATCCCGCCCACCACGTCGTCGACGGTGATGAGCGGGTAGCGCTCCTTGATCTCGTCCGGGCCGAGCACGTCGACGCGGAGATCGAACACCTTGGCCATCGAGGCGCTGCGCTTCAGCTCCTCCATCCGGCCCGCGTGAGTGGCGAGCGAGATCGAGCCGTTCTGCTTGAAGCCGGTCGCCTGGCCGGTCTCCGCCTCGAGACCGGTGTAGAGCTCGGCCGTGTACTTGGCGAGCTCGGTCATGCGCTTGGACGGGCGCAGCTGGCCGATGAGGCCGGCGGCGTGCCAGGTGGTGCCGCAGGTAAGCTCGCGGCGCTCCAGCAGCATCACATCGTTCACGCCCGCGCGCGCCAGGTGATAGGCGACGGAGCAGCCCACCACCCCGCCGCCGACGATGACGACACGGGCCGAACGGGGAAGATCCTGAGCCATTACCGGGGGTCCTCCATGCGGGCAGGCGCCATTTGCCTGATCTCGCTTAGCGCGGCCTCCAGATCGCGGACCTCGGCCCAGCCGACCCGCATCATCTCGATCGCCGGCTCATGCAGATGCGGCATTGTCGTCCCCGTGCACTCCTCGATCACGATGGGCTTGAAGTCGCGGAACATCGCGTCCTTCGAGGTCGCCGCGACGCATTGATTGGTGAGCACGCCCGTCATCAGCACCGTCTCCGCCCCGAGCCCCCGCAATACCACTTCCAGGTCCGTGCCGTAGAAGGCGCTGAGCCGCGTCTTCGCCACATACCAGTCCTCGGGCTGGGGCTCCAGGTCGGCCAGCACCTCCCAGCCCCAGGTCTCGCGCCTGAGCCCGCCGTCCTTGAGGAAGGGGCGGAGCTGCATGAACGGCCCGCCGTCCTCGGCACCCCGGATGCCGTGGCGGGTCCAGACGATGGGGATGCCCTTCGCGCGCGCGGCCAAGAGCAGCGCCTTCAGCGGCTCGATGCAGCGCTGCATGTGGCCGATGTCGATGCCCTGCACAGAATACCAGCCGTCCGCGTGCAGAAAATCGTTCTGCGCGTCGATGACGACGAGCGCCGTCCGCCCCGGCACGAGGTCCCAGTGCGCCGCCTCGAAAGGGGCGACCTGCACGTCTTCGCCTGTCATGAGCTGCCTTTCTGCCGCCGCGTCGTCCGCTGCGCGGAGCGTATCACCCGGCCCGGCAAAGTTTGAGGGCGCGTCCGGCCCGAGGCGGTAGCTTCACGTGTCAGCACCAGCGAATTGGCGTATTTCCGGTTTCCATGAGCGAGGGCGGGAACGGTGGAGGCGGCGGGAGCGGCGCGGGGCGCGAGCCGACTACGCGGGTCTTCATGGCCTTTCTCCTGCTGGGGCTGACCTCGTTCGGCGGGCCGGTGGCCCATATCGGCTACTTCCGCGAGGCCTTCGTCGCGCGCCGGCGCTGGATCGAAGACCGCGCCTACGCCGACCTCGTCGCGCTCTGCCAGATGCTGCCGGGGCCGACCTCCAGTCAGGTGGGGATCGGCATCGGGCTCGCGAAGGCGGGGCTCCCCGGCGCTGCCGCGGCGTGGGTCGGCTTCACGCTGCCCTCGGCGGTGCTCATGGTGGCCTTCGGCTACGGTGTCGCGGCCTACGAGGAGGCGATCCCCGCCGGTGCCCTGCAGGGGCTGAAGGTCGTCGCCGCAGCGGTGGTGGCGCAGGCCGTCTGGGGCATGGCGCGCACCCTCTGCCCGGATGCGCCGCGTGCCACGGTGGCGGTGCTCGCCGCCATCGCCGCGGTGCTGGCGCCCTCGGTGGTGACGCACGTCGCGATCATCGCCGCCGGTGCGCTCGCCGGCTTGGCTGTCCTGCGCCCGGCCGCCGGCGACCGTGACGCCTCGCTCGGCATCGCCGTGGACCGGCGCTTGGCGGTGCTGCTGCTCGCGCTTTTCCTCGCGCTGCTGGTTGCGCTTCCGATCCTCGCCGCCGCCTGGCCGGCGGAGACGCTCCGGCTGGTGGACGGCTTCTACCGCTCCGCCTCGCTGGTCTTCGGCGGCGGCCACGTGCTGCTGCCGCTGCTGCAGGCGGAGGTGGTGCCGCCCGGTTGGGTCGCGAACGAGACCTTCATCGCCGGCTACGGCGCGGCCCAGGCGGTGCCGGGGCCACTCTTCACCTTCGCCGCCTATCTCGGCGCCGTCGCCGGCATCGGGCCGGGCGGCGTGCTGGGCGGGCTGCTCTGCCTCGCGGCGGTCTTCCTGCCGTCGTTCCTCCTGGTGGTGGGCGCACTCCCCTTCTGGGAGCGGCTGCGGCGCATCGCGCTGGCGGAACGCGCGATGCTCGGCGTCAACGCGGCAGTGGTGGGCCTGCTCGGCGCCGCCTTCTACGACCCGATCTGGACCGGCGGCGTGCGCACGCCCGCCGACCTCGCGCTCGGGCTCGCCGCCTTCGTGCTGCTCGCGTTCTGGAAGGTGCCGCCCTGGGCCGTGGTGATCCTGGGCGCGCTTGCCGGCTGGGGGATCGGTGCGCTCGCCGACTGACAACCCGCAAGGGAGCGGCGACGCGCGTCCCGGCCTGCTGCATCCGCTGGTCGCGGTCGTCGTCTGCTTCGGCGCGGTGTTCGTGCTGAGCCAGTTCTTCCGCGCCTCCAATGCCGTCATCGCCAAGACGCTGAGCGCCGAGTTCGGTCTTTCGCCGGAGGCCCTCGGCCTGCTCACCGGCATGTTCTTCCTCTCCTTCGGCGCGGCGCAGATCCCCGTGGGCATGCTGTTCGATCGCTTCGGCGCTAGGCGCACGGCGCCGGTGGTGCTCACCGCCGCGATTGCGGGCTCGATCCTTTACGGCCTTGCGGACGGCGAGGCGATGCTGATCGCGGGCCGGCTGCTACTCGGCATCGGCTGCTCGGTGGTGCTGATGGGCTCGCTCTTTCTCTTCGGCCAGTGGGCGCCCGCCGCCTCCTTCAGCACCTGGATGGGGCGGATGATCGCCATTGGCGGCGCCGGCGGGCTGCTCTCCACCACGCCGCTCGCCGCCATTGCGGAGACCCTCGGCTGGCGCGTGGCGTTTTGGGGCGCGGCAGGGCTGACGGCGGCGGGCGCCATCGCCATCTACGCGATGGCCCGCGACCGCCCGTCGGCCGACCCGGGTGGCGCGGCGCCGGCGGAGGGGATTCGCGAGAGCCTGCGCGGCGTCCCCGCTGCGCTGGCGACGCCGGGCTTCCCCACGCTCATCCTGATGGGATTTGCGTCCTATCCCGTGGTCATCACCGTCCTCGGCCTCTGGGGCGGGCCCTTTCTCGCGGACCGGCACGGTCTCGAGCCGGTGGAAGCCGGCAACGCGCTCCTCGTGATGGCTGCCACGCTGATCGTGGCGAACCTCGTGCTCGGCCCCCTGGAGCGCCGGCTGGACATGCGCAAGTGGCTCATTCTCGTCCTTGCCGTCGTCGTCGTCGCGGCCTTGGGATTGCTCGCCGCGCTGCCGGCTCTGCCCACCTGGGCGGTGATCCTCCTCCTCGCTCTGGTCGGCGCCTGCGGGTCGTACAACATCATCCTCGCGGGCCACGCGCGCTCGCTCCTGCCCGACCGGCTCGCCGGGCGCGGTATGGCGCTCATGGCGATCGCCTTCATGGGCGGGCCGGCGGTGCTGCAGGGCGTGAGCGGCGTCATCGTCGGCGCCTTTCCTGCGACGAACGGCGCGGCGCCGGCCGCAGCCTACCAGGCGTTCTTCGCCTTCCTCGCCGCCCTGGTGGCGGTGGCGTGCCTCGCCTATCTGCGGCTGCCTGACGCGAAGCCGAGCGCAGGCTTCGCCACGGAGCCTGGTCGGCCGGCTGACTCAGCGTAGCGTATCGATGACGGCGGCGAGCGCCTCCACGCAGCCGTGGCCGAGCCTGCGGCAGTGCGCCGGCGACCAGCCGTGGCGGGGATCGGGCGCGTTGGCCGCGTCCTTGAAGGGCTGCTCCAGGGTCATGGCGAGGCAACCGTAGGTCTCCGCCACGTAGTTGGCGCAAATGCCGAGGTTGGCCTTGCCGGGCGGCGTTGGCGGATAGCCGTATTCGGTCTGGAAGTCGGGGTTTGCCGCCGCGAGCGCATCTTGGAAGCGCGCCTGCTTCTGCGCCAGCGCGTGCGTGTAAGACGGGATGCCCTCGGGCCCGGCGATGAAGGCGTAGGGGAGCGCCTCGTCGCCGTGGACGTCGAGGCAGAAGTCGACCCCGGTGCGCGCCATCTCGGCACCGACGAGATAGACCTCCGGGCTCTCCTTCATGCTGGGCTCGGCCCAGGCGCGGTTGAGGTTGACGCCCGCCGCGTTGGTCCTGAGATGGCCGCGGCTGCTGCCATCGGGGTTCATGTTGGGCACCACGTAGAAGCGCGCCTTCTCCAGCAGCGTGCGGGCGGCGGCGTCGAAGGGGTCCAGCAGCCCGTCGAGAAACCCCTCCATCCACCACTCGGCCATGGTCTCGCCCGGATGCTGGCGCCCGATGATCCAGCAGGTTCGCTCCCGTGCCCCACCGATCTCCAGCAGGTCGAGCGGCGCGCCGTCGAGGGTGGTGCCGAGCCGGCGCACGGCGACCAGGGGCGAACGCCCGATGCGCGCGATAAGCGACGCATGACGCGCCATCGGGTAAGGCGCGAAGTAGGCGAAGCGCACCTCGTCTCCGGCGGGGCGGTGCCGGATGGTCAGCACCGTGCCGTCGTACTCGGTCGCGACCCGCAGCCAGTCCTCGCCATCCTCCGACGCAACGGCCCGGTAGCCCTTCCAGCCCTCGGGGTAGGTGGCGCCGGCGGCGTTCTCGATCCGGAGCACGCAGTCCTCACCCGCCGCGCCGCGCAGCCGGAAATAGAACCACTGGAAGAACGCTCCGCCTTCGTCGGGCACGATTTCGAGCCTGATCGGGCCGGTCTTGGGCAGGGCGAGGCAGCGGATGTTGCCGCCGTCGAAGTTGCAGTCGACGGTGCGGCTCACGGCCAGCCCCGCCGTCGGCCGTTATCAGGTGGCATAGCTGGAGGCGCCGCGCGTCGCCGCGGTGAGGCCGCCGGAGCGGACGTCCGCCGTGACCTCGGCAAGGTCGGCGAGATAGGCGTCGATGCTCTCCGCGTGCTTCATGTTGAGCCAGAGCAGGATGGAATCCGGCTCGCGCATGCGGATCGAGCGCCAGCCGCGCGCCGCCGTCCCCTCTTCCACTGCGAAGATATCGAAGCCCTCGGCATAGAACGTGACGTGGAGCGCATGCGGGCGGCCGAGCACGGCAAGCCCCTCGATCGCGCCGATGCCGTCCACCAGCCGCTCGCGGATGCGCCGCTGGGTCTCGTAAATGCGGAGGTAGCCCTCCTCCCCCAGCGTGGTCATCACCGCCCAGGCGCTTGCGACCCCGCCGCCAGAGCGGGTGCCGGTAATCGTGGGCGTCGAGTAGGTGCCGGCGGGCCAGCCGTCGAAGGTTGTGCGGTGGTAGCGCTCCAGTGCCTTGTCGCGCAGCAGGCAGAGCGAGATGCCCTTGTGGGCGTAGCCGAACTTGTGCATGTCCACCGACATCGAGGTGACGCCGGGGACGGTGAAGTCGAACGGCGGGATCGGCTCGCCCAGCATCGTCATGAAGGGCAGGATCATGCCGCCGATGCAGCCGTCCGAGTGCATCCAGAGATCGTGTGCCTGGGCGAGCGCCGCGATCTCCTCGATGGGGTCGGTCTCGCCGTAAGGGTAGGGCGGCGCGGAGCCCGCGATCATGACCGTGTTCTCGGTAATCGCGGCGGCCATGCCGGCGACATCGGCGCGCCAGTCCTCGCTGCGGGACATGCGCCCGACCTTCATGCCGAGCCAGGCGGCGCCCTTGTCGAAGGCGGCGTGCGCCGTCTTCGGCACCACCACCTCGGGCACGCCGGCGACTGGGCGGTGCTCCCGCGCCCAGTCCCGCGCGGCCTTCATCGCCATGAGGATGCTTTCCGTACCGCCGGCGGTGGTGGAGCCGCCGGCGCCCTCCGGCGCGTGCAGGAGGTCGAGCACGCCCGCGATCAGCTCGCGCTCGCAGGCCGCGAGGCTCGGATAGGCGCTCGCGGCGAAGAGGCCGTTCTCGTCCCGGTGGACGTCGTAGGCCTCGTGCGCGCAACGCAACAGGTCCTCGCCCGCGAAGTAGGCGGCGGCGAAGCTTCGCTCGTGGCACCAGGGGTTGTCGTCGGCGTGCGCCGCCAGCATCTCGGCCTTGAGGTCGTCCCAGGGCCGGCTGGCCTGGGGAAACCCCCGGTTCCGGCGCATTTCGGCTGCCGCCTTTGCCGCCATCGCCTCCTCCCGCCGCGCACTGCGCCCCGGAGACATATCAGATCGAAGCCCCGATGTAAGGCGGAGACGCAGTTGAGAAAGACCCGGCGGGGCCCCTACGATGCGGGCCGGCCCGTCCATCGTCCAGGCGGGCGCTTTCTTGGACAGGGAGAGAAAGCGATGCATCCACGGTTCACCTTGCTTGGCGCCGTGCTCGGGTTGGCTCTGCTGGCGGCTTCCCCCCTTCGTGCGGTGGAGATGCCTGCCGTCGACGACCTTGAGGCCCAGATGGGCGCCCTGGCCGAGACGGTCACGGTCTACGAGCCGCATCTGAGCGTAGGCGACGATCACGTCACCGTCGACTACGTGGGCTACCCGGCCGTGGATGTGCTGGCGCGGCTTTTCGGTGCTGACTGGGCGAGCCAGGCCGAAACCGTCGAGCTCCGCGCCCTGGACGGCTACGTCTTGCGCGTCGCCGCCGACCGCTTCCAGACGGTGGATGCCTTCTTCGTCTTCGCGCTGGGAGACGGGTCGCCGTTTACGGTCGACAATCTCTTGCAGAACCAGACCGACGTGCCGCTCGGGCCCTACTACCTGGTCTGGGACAATATCGGGAACCCCGCCCTGATCGACGAGGGTCCGGGCACATGGATTTATCAGATAGCCGAGGCCAATCTCGTCACGCTTTCGGATGCAGCGCTGCTGCCCGAAGGGCTTGACGCCCGCCTTCACGAGGGTGCGGCGCTCGCCAAAGAGCACTGCCTGAGATGCCACTTGGTGAACGGTTTCGGCGGCGAGAAGCACGTGGGCAACCTCGCGGAGATCACCAAGGGCTACGAAGAGGCGGTGTTCGTGAGCGCGGTCCTGGCACCGCTCTCCGTGTTCGAGGAGACGACGATGCCGCCCCTCTCCGACCGCCTGGCCGAGGACGAGCGCCAGCGCATCGCCAAGGCGCTGTTCGATTACCTCACCGCTATTCCGGTGCTGGAATAGCTGGCGGCATGCTCTCGGCCGCGCGTCGGCGATCTTGAGGCAGGAGCAACCGAAGTTCGGTGCACAGCAATCCCGCCTTCCGGCGAGTCTCCCGAGACCGGAACCTGAGGTTCGCCGCGCAACGCGGGTTCGGCGTCCTGGCCATCGACGGTGCGGGCCCGCTCGTCAGCCACATTCCGTTCATTCTGGTCGAAGACGGCGCGGCGGTTCATGCCCATCTCGTTCGTGGGAATCCGATCGCGCGGCACTTGCGTGAGAAGGAATGCGCAGCCGTGTTGGCGATCAGTGGACCGGACAGCTACGTCTCGCCGGACTGGTACGGCACCGATACGGTGGATCAGGTTCCGACGTGGAACTATGTGGCCGTGCACATCCGGGGCACGCTCCGACGCCGCCCGGTTGAGACTCTTCGCGCTCACCTCGACGCGCTGTCGGCCCGGTTCGAGAACGAGCTTCGACCCAAGCTTCCTTGGACGCCGGCCAAGGTGTCGCCAGACCAGCTTTCCGAGCTGATGCGCTCGATCATGCCGGTCGAACTCTCGGTGGAGAGCGTGGAAGGCACCTGGAAGCTCAATCAGAACAAGGAAGACCAAGTTCGTCTGCGGGCCGCGGGGCACGTCGAGAGCGACGGCTTGGGGCAAGAGGCCGCCTCGCTTGCCCACCTGATGAGGAATCCGCCTGAAAACTGACCCGCCGAAAATTCTACTGTTCGACGGCAATCTCCCCCGTGACCGTCCCGTCGGTGAGGCGCTGAAGCTCGTCGATCGTGGTCGCGAAGACGCAGTGCGGGTGGCCGGCGGCGGCGTAGACGGTCTCGAAGCGCCCGAGGCTCGCGTCGATCGCGATCGGAAGCGGCGTCTCGTGAGCCAGCGGCGCGACCCCCCCGATTGAGAAGCCCGTGGCGGCGCGCACGGCGTCGGCATCGGCGCGGCGGACTTTCCCCTCGCGCCCGAGCGCGCGCCCCAGTGCCTTCGGGTCGCAGCGCCGGTCGCCCGCGACCAAAGCCATCACCGACGCGCCGGCGACGGTGAAGACCAGCGACTTCACGATGCTGCCGAGCGGGGTACCGATGCTGGCGGCGGCATCCTCGGCGCTCCGCGCGGTGCTGACGAGCGCGATCACCTGTGCCCCCGACCCGGCCTCGGCGAGCGCCGCCTGCACCCGGCGCACCGCCGGATGAGCGATGGGGTCGGCCATACCCGACCCCCTACTGCGGGACCTTGAGCCCCCGCTGCACCGCTGGCCGGGCGCGGATGGTCTCGAACCAGCGGTGCAGGTTCGAATAGTCGGCCCAGTCGATGCCGTGCCACTCCCAGCGCCCGACCCAGCCGACGCAGGCGATATCGGCGATGGAATAGTCGCCGGCGAGGAAGTCGTGCTCCGCGAGCCTGCGGTCCATCACGCCGTAGAGCCGGTGCGCCTCGGTGGTGTAGCGCTCGATGGCGTAGGGCACCTCCTCCTTGGCGAAGCGCCGAAAGTGGTTGGCCTGGCCGAACATCGGGCCGACGCCTCCCATCTGGAACATCAGCCACTCCATCACCCGCCAGCGGCCGCGCGCGTCGGCCGGGATCAGCTGGCCGGTCTTGTCCGCCAGATAGAGCAGGATCGCGCCGGATTCGAAGAGCGAGATCGGCTCGCCGTCTGGCCCGTCGGAATCCACGATCGCCGGGATCTTGTTGTTGGGGCTGATCTTGAGGAACTCGGGATCGAACTGCTCGTCTTCCAGGATGTTGATCGTGTGTGCCCGGTAGGGGAGCCCGACCTCCTCGAGCATGATGGAGACCTTCACGCCGTTCGGCGTGCCGAAGGTGTAGAGGTCGATCATTGCCTCTCCCTCCCTACCGCGCTTCGAACTGCTTGGCGCCGAACATGATCGAGCGCTCTTCCTCGGTGAACACAGGCTTCTTGCGGATCTGGTCGGCCATCACGTCGAGGCCGCGGCGCACCGCCGGGCGCTCCTTGTTGCGCTCCAGCCAGGCGCCGAGGTGGGGATAGTCCTCGATTTCCTGCCCCTGGTTGTACCAGAGCCGCATCCACGGAAAGATCGCCATGTCGGCGATGGAGTACTCGCCCGCGACCCACTCGCGGTCCTCAAGCCGCTTGTTCACCACCCGGTAGAGCCGGCTCGCCTCGTTGGTGTAGCGCTCCACCGCGTAGGGGAGCTGTTCCGGCGCGTAGTTGCGGAAGTGATGGCACTGGCCGAGCATCGGCCCGACGTTGCCCATTTGGAAGAAGAGCCACTGCAGCACCTCGGCCCGGCCGCGCTCGTCGGCGGGGATGAAGCGGCCATGCTTGTCGGCGTAGTGCAGCATGATGGCGCCGGATTCGAAGAGCGAGAGCGGCTTGCCGTCCGCCCCCTCGGGGTCCACCACTGCCGGCATCCGGTTGTTGGGCGCGATGGCGAGGAAGTCCGCCTCGAACTGCTCGCCCTTGTTGATGTCCACCGGAATCACGTTGTATGGGATGCCGAGCTCCTCGAAGAGGATGGTGAGCTTCCACCCGTTCGGCGTCGGCCAATAATAGAGATCGATCATGGCGCCCTTTCCCTCTCACGGCTTCGGGCGCAGCAGGCGCCCGCGCCCGGAGTTATGACCAGCCGGCCCCGGCCGGTCAACGTCACCGGCTGGTGATGCTCTTAGAAGTGGGTGTAGCCGGCGCGGCTGAGCACGAGCGGCTGACCGTCGGCGCCCAAGACCGTAACGCTCTGCCCCGGCTCAATCCCACCGATGCGTGTGAGCGCCAGGTCGAGGCGGCGGCCGAGGGCATCGATATCGCCCCGCGCCGACGGCGACGCGCAGAACAGCAGTTCGTAGTCGTCCCCGCCGGTGACGAGATCGGCCATCGCCGCCTCGCCCTCGTCTAGCGCACGTCGCGCCAGGTCCGACAGCGGCACGGCATCCGCTTCGACGCGCGCCGCGACGCCGGACCCTGCGCAGAGGTGGCCCAGGTCCGCTACCAGCCCGTCCGAGACATCGATGGCGCAGCTAGCGAGACCGACGAGCGCCGCACCCAGCGCGAGCCGGGGCTCGGGCAGGCGGAAGCGCGCGGCGAGCGCCGCACGATCTTCGGGCGCCAACGCGGCGAGGCCGCCCCGCACCGCGCGCAGACCCAGAGCCGCGTCGCCGACGGTCCCGGAGACGTGGATGTCGTCGCCCTCACACGCACCGGAGCGTGTGAGGCAGGCATTGCCCGCCACCGTACCGAAGGCCGTGAGCGAGAGCACCGTCGGCCCCGCAGTCGCCACCGTATCGCCGCCGATCAGCGCGACGCCGAAGGTCTCCTGGTCGAGTGCGAGCCCCGCCGCAAACGCCTCCAGCCAGTCATCCCCGACATCCGCAGGCAGCGCGAGGCCGAGCGCGTAAGCCGTGGCGTCGGCGCCCATGGCCGCAAGGTCCGAGAGGTTCACGCGCAGCAGCCGGCGCGCGAGCACCGAGGGCTCTTCGCCCTCTGGGTAGTGCACGCCGGCCACCATCAGGTCCTTGGTGACGACGAGGCTCGCGCCCGCCGGCGGCGTCAGCAGTGCGCCGTCGTTGCCGAGCGCAAACGCGCCCGGCGCGGCGCGGCTCAGCGGCTCGAAGAAGCGGGCGATGAGGTCGAATTCACCGCTCTTGGGCCGGCCGGTCATGGTCCGCTCCGTCCGCCATCTCCGCCGCGCGCAGACGCCGCGCCAGGCTGTCGAGCGCGCCGTTGACGAAGGCCGGCTCGCGCCCGGAGAAGAAGGCGCGCGCAAGCTCGACGTACTCGTCGATCACCACGCGTGCCGGCACGTCGGGGCAGGCCGCGAGCTCGCAGGTGGCGGCCCGCAGGAGCGCGCGCACCACGGTGCCCAGCCGCTCCATGCTCCAGTGCTCCGCGAGCGTCGCCGCCACCAGGGCGTCGAACTCGTCCGCCTGCGCGGCGGCCTCGCGCACCGTGCGCTCGAAGTGGCGACGGTGGGGCGCCGCGTAGCGCTCGCCGTCGATCTCGTGGCCGGCGCGGTGGCTCAGAAACTCCTCGATTACCTCGTCCGCCGACTGGCCGGACATCTCGATCTGGTAGAGCGCCTGGACGCAGGCAAGCCGCGCGCTGCTCCGCCCCTGCCCCCGTGGCGTCGGGGCCTGGGCCGCGCCGGGGGCGGCGGTCATCGCGCCTAGCCTTGAGAGTCCGCGCCGAGGGAGGCGCGGATCGCCATCATCGCGAGGCACGCCTTGGCGGCATCGGCGCCCTTGTTCTTCCGTTCCACCGCAGCCCGCTCCCAGGCCTGCTCGCGGTTCTCGGCGGTCACCACGCCGAAGCCCAGCGCGATGCGGTGGCGTTCGGCGAGCATGGCCAGCCCGCGCGCGCACTCGCCGCAGACGTGCTCGTAATGGCTGGTCTCGCCCCGGATCACGCAACCGAGCGCGACGAAGCCGTCGTAGCGGCCGCTCGCGATCGCCATGGCGAGCGCCGCCGGCAGCTCGAAAGCGCCGGGCACGGCGATCCGCTCGTGGCCCACGCCGGCCTCGTCGAGGGCGCCCACAGCGCCTGCCACCAGCTGGTCGGCGATATCCTCGTAGAAGCGCGCCTCCAGGATGAGGACCCGCCGCCCCTCACTCATGGCTGCCGACCATCCACGCCCGCCGCGCCTCGTCCGAGATCGGGCGCTGATCGACCACTCGTAGCCCGTAGCCGTCGAGCCCGACGATGGTCCAGTGGGTGTTGTGGAGCAGAATCATGTCGCGCACGCCGAGGTCGATGAGGATTTGGGCGGCCACGCCGTAGTCTCTCAGGCCCTCGGTGTCCTCGTGGTCCGCGTCTGCCTCCGCCGGTTCGGAGAGCCGCACGGGGAAGGGGTTGCGCACGACAACCACGACGCCGCGTCCGAGCTCGCCGATCATCCTGAGTGCGGCCTGGAGCTTGCCGGTGTTCTCGCTTGCCGTGTCGGCCAGCCCGTCGTCCAGGATGCTGAAGGCGTGAGCTCGCACGGGCACCGGCTCGTTGTCCCAGACGTCGCCCTTCACCAGCGCGATGTGCTCGGCCTTCTGGACCGTGTCGGCGTAGACGTACATGCGGAAGGCGCCGCCGTGGTGCGAGCTGAACGTGGTCTCCCGCACCCGCCGGATGATGCTGTCGTGGCGCAGCCGGTAAGCGATCAGGTCCGCGATGGTCGCAATCCTGACGTTGTGGCGCTGGGAGAAGGCCTCGAGATCGGGCATCCGCGCCATGGTCCCGTCGTCGTTCATGATCTCGCAGATCACGGCAGACGGGTTGAGGCCGGCGAGTCGGGCGAGGTCCACGCTCGCCTCGGTGTGGCCGGTGCGCACCAGCACACCGCCGTCGCGCGCGACGAGGGGGAAGACGTGGCCCGGCGAGGTCAGATCGTCCGGCCCGCAACGGGGGTCGATGGCGACCGCGATGGTGCGCGCGCGGTCCGAGGCGGAGATGCCGGTGGTGATCCCCTCGCGCGCCTCGATGGAGACCGTGAACGCCGTGTCGTGGCGGGACTCGTTGCGCTTGGGCATCAGCTCCAGGCCGAGGTCGCGCACCCGCTCGCTGCCGAGCGCGAGGCAGATCAGCCCGCGGCCGTACCGGGCCATGAAGTTGATGGCCTCGGGCGTGGCCATCTGGGCGGGAATGACCAGATCGCCCTCGTTTTCCCGTTCCTCGTCGTCGGCAAGGATGACCATGCGTCCGTTGCGAAACTCCTCGACCGTCTCCTCGACGGACATGAGCTTGCAGGACGACGCGGCGCGCGACATCTCGACCCTTCAGCGCTCGGAATGAAGGCGCGCAAGGTAGCGCGCGATCAGGTCCACCTCAAGATTGAGCCTGCGGCCGGCGGCGCACTCCTGAAAGGTGGTCGCCGCCAGCGTATGGGGGATCAGATTGATGCCGAATACGTCGCCCGCCACCTCGTTCACCGTCAGCGAGACGCCGTCGAGCGCGACCGATCCCTTGGAGGCGACGAAGCGCGAGAATTCTGCGGGGCAGCGGATCGTTAGGCGGAGCGACTCCCCTTCCCGCTCGGCGCCTTCGACCAGCGCGACGCCGTCGATGTGGCCGGTCACCAGATGGCCGCCCAGCTCGTCGCCAAGCGCGAGCGCGCGCTCCAGGTTGACGCCCGAGCCCGCGCGCCAGTCGCCGAGCGTGGTCCGGTCCGCCGTCTCGCGCGACACATCCACCGCGAACCAGCCCGGCCCCTTGTCCACCACGGTAAGGCAGGGGCCCGAGCAGGCGATGGAGGCGCCGAGCGCGACGGTGTCGGTGTCGTAGGCAGTCCCGATCTCCAGCCTGAGACCGCCGCCGGCAGTCTCGGCGACCGACCGCACGCGGCCCACGTCGGTGACGATCCCTGAGAACATGGCGCCCCTCTCAGCCCGCCGGCACCAGGGTGTCCAGCACGTCCTCGCCGAGCGCGGCCGAGGAGACGCGGCGGAAGCGAGGCATGTCGTCGGCGCGCTCGACGCCGAGCGCGGCAAGCGCCGGCACGCCGTCGCCGCCGATGGCGCCTGGCGCGCGGAACCATTCGATGCGATCCACCAGGCCGGCGCAGAGCAGCGCCGCCGCGAGCCGGCCGCCGCCCTCGACCAGGACTCGGGTGAGGCCGCGCCCCGCCAGCGCTTCCAGCGCGGCCTTGAGCGCCGGTCGCCCGTCCGCCTCCGCCGCCACCTCGATGACGTCTGCGCCCGCCTCGCGCCAGTCCGCGTGCCGCCCGCCGCCGCCGAGTTCCTGGGTCGAGACAATCCACGTCGGATGTGCGCCGGCATCGGCGATCAGCGCGTGGCTGGCCGGCAACCGCTCGCTGCCGTCGATCACGACTCGGACCGGGCTCTGGCTGCCCAGGCCCAGCAACCGGCAAGTGAGCGCCGGGTCGTCGGCGAGTGCGCTCGCGGCCCCCACCATCACGGCGTCGTTCTGGGCCCTGAGCAGGTGCCCGCGCGCCCGAGCCAGCGGGCCGGTGATCCAGCGGCTGTCGCCCGTATGCGTCCCGATCCGCCCGTCCAGCGTGCTCGCGAGCTTGAGCGTCACGTGGGGCCTGCCCTTCTCCACGCGCGAGAGGAAGCCCGCGTTGAGTGCCCGCGCCTCATCCTCCATGCAGCCGCGAGTAACCTTGATGCCCGCGTCTTCGAGCATGACGCTTCCGCGGCCCGCGACGCGGGGATCCGGGTCTTCGACCGCGACGACAGCGCGCGCGATCCCAGCCTCGATTAGCGCGTCGGCGCAGGGGCCGGTCTCGCCGTGGTGGGCGCAGGGCTCCAGGGTGGTGTAGCAGGTGGCGCCTTGCGCGCCGTCGCCCGCGCGGGCGAGCGCCTCGGTCTCGGCATGGGGCCGGCCGCCCGGCTGGGTCCAGCCCCGGCCGACGATGTGCGCGCCTTGCACGAGCACGCAGCCCACCGCGGGGTTGGGCCACACGTTGCCGAGGCCCCGCCCTGCGAGAGCCAATGCCAGCGCCATGAAGCGGCGGTCGAGTGACGGATCGGCCGCCGCCACGCCCTCAGTCCCGCTCGTCGGCGAGGCCGCCGATGAACTCCTCGAAGTCCTTCTTCTCGCCGAAGTTCCGGTAGACCGAGGCGAAGCGCACGTAGGCGACCTGATCGAGGCCCGAGAGCGCCTCCATCACCATCTCCCCGATCACCGTGCTCGGGATCTCGGTCTCGCCCAGGCTCTCCAGCCGGCGCACGATGCCGGTCACGATGTGATCGACCCGGTCGGGCTCCACTGGCCGCTTGCGCAGCGCGATCTGCATCGAGCGCGCCATCTTCTCGCGCTCGAAGGGGACTCGCTGGCCGTTGCTCTTGATCACCGAGAGCTCGCGCAGCTGGATCCTCTCGAAGGTGGTGAAGCGGCCGGCGCAGTTGGTGCATTGCCGGCGGCGGCGGATCGCGGTGTTGTCCTCCGTCGGCCGCGAATCCTTCACCTGCGTGTCTTCATTGCCGCAGAACGGACAGCGCACGGCGAGCCTCCTCTCAGGCGTGACCGGGGTAGACCGGGAAAGCGGCGCAGAGCGCGCGGACCTCCTCGCGAATCTCTGCCGCGAGTTCCTCGCTGCTGCCCGCCGCGTCGGCCTCGCGGTCGAGCAGGTCGGCGATCCAGCCGGCGATCCGCCGGAACTCGGCCGTGCCGAAGCCGCGGCTGGTCGCCGCCGGGGTGCCGAGCCTGATGCCGGAGGTGATCCACGGCTTCTGGGGATCGAAGGGGACGCCGTTCTTGTTGCAGGTGATCCCGGCGTGCTCCAGCACCGCCTCCGCCACCTTGCCGGTGAGCTCCTTGGCGCGCAGGTCGACGAGCAGGAGGTGCGTGTCGGTGCCGCCGGAGACGATGTCGTAGCCGCGCTCCATAAGCGCGCTCGCCAGCACCTTGGCGTTGTCCACCACCTGCCGGGCGTAGTCCTTGAACGCGGGCGTCATCGCCTCGCCCAGCGCCACCGCCTTGGCCGCGATCACGTGCTCCAGCGGCCCGCCCTGGAGGCCGGGGAAGACCGCCGAGTTGATCCGCTTCGCCAGCGCCTCGTCGTCGGTCAGGATCATGCCGCCGCGCGGGCCGCGCAGGGTCTTGTGGGTCGTGGTGGTGACGATATGGGCGTGGGGGAAGGGGCTCGGATGGATCCCGGCGGCGACCAGCCCTGCGAAATGGGCCATGTCCACCATGAAGACCGCATCCACCGCATCCGCGATCTTGCGGAAGCGCGCGAAGTCGATGATGCGGGGATAAGCCGAGCCGCCTGCGAGGATCAGCTTGGGCTTCTCGGCCTCCGCCAGCGCCGCCACCTCGTCGAAATCGATCAGGCCGTCCTCGCGGCCCACGCCGTACTGGATCGCCCTGAACCACTTGCCGGAGAGATTGGGCGGCGCCCCGTGGGTGAGGTGCCCGCCGGCTGCGAGCGAGAGACCGAGAAAGGCGTCGCCGGGCTCCAGCGTCGCGAGAAAGGCCGCCTGGTTGGCCTGCGCGCCGGAATGGGGCTGCACGTTGGCGAAGCCGCAGCCGAAGATCGCGATCGCGCGCTCGATGGCCAGGCTCTCGCCGATATCGACGTTCTCGCAGCCGCCGTAGTAGCGCCGGCCGGGATAGCCCTCGGCATACTTGTTGGTGAGCACCGAGCCCTGCGCCTCCAGCACCGCGCGGCTCACGATATTCTCCGACGCGATCAGCTCGATGGTGGTCTGCAGGCGCTCGACCTCGCCGGAGACCGCCGCGTACACCGCCGCATCGGCCTCCTGCAGTCCGCTGGTGAAGAACGAAGTCCCGGCCCCGCTCTCGGGGCGCGTGGAAGCAGCCAAGGTCGTTTTCCTTTCTCGTTCGCTCAGGAGAGCTTGGCGACGCGCGCTTGGTGGCGGCCGCCCTCGAATTCGGTGTCCAGGAACGCCTGCAGGCAGCGGCGCGCTGTCTCCTCCGACACGCGCCGCGCCCCCAGCGCGAGAACGTTGGCGTCGTTGTGAGCGCGCGCGAGCCGCGCCTCGTCTGCATCGTGGCAGAGCGCGCCGCGCACCGCACGGCTGCGGTTGACTGCGATGCTCATGCCGATGCCGCTCCCGCAGATCAGGACGCCCCGGTCGGCACGTCCGCTCTCGATTTCACTCGCCAGCGCCTGCGCATAGTCGGGATAGTCGACCGGGCCGTCGCCGTCGGGCCCCAAGTCGACGATCTCGCGTCCCGCAGCTTCCAGGTCGGCGCGCAGCACCGCCTTGAGGCTGACGCCTGCGTGGTCGGAAGCAATGGCAATTCGCTGGTCTGACATTGCCACCCCTGGCGCGTGGCCCGTGGCCGGCCCTGTATACGCCTATGACCAAGAGGCGGGCAACAGTTGTGCGTATACCTATCCGTAGGGGCTGCCATGCGTGGCGGCCCCTCAGGATGCGTCGGGCGCAATGTTCCGACTGACGTTCAGGTAGTCGACGACCCGGTCTGCAAGGGTGTCGGGGTCCTCTTCCGCGCCCTTCAGGATAATCTCGGCGGCCTCGGGGGGCTCATAGGGCGAATCGATACCGGTGAAGTTGATGAGCTCAGCCGCGCGCGCCCTCTTGTAGAGCCCCTTCGGGTCGCGCGACTCGCAAACTGCAAGCGGCGTATTGACGAAGATCTCGACAAACTCGCCTTCGCTCACAAGGTCCCGCGCCATCCGACGTTCGGATCTGAACGGCGAGATCATGGAGACGATGACGACAAGTCCCGCGTCCACCATCAGTTTCGCGACCTCGGCAACGCGCCGGACGTTCTCCACGCGGTCTTGCTCGGTGAAGCCGAGATCACGGTTCAGGCCATGCCGCACATTGTCGCCATCCAGCAGATAGGTGTGGACGCCGGCAGCGTGCAGTTTCTGCTCCAGCCGGTCGGCGACCGTCGATTTCCCCGCGGCCGGCAGGCCCGTAATCCACAGCAAACGGGGCATCTGGCCCTTGGCATGCGCCCGCGCCGCCCGGTCGATCTTCGAGGGCTGCCAGACGACATTGGTGGCGCGGCGCAGCGGGAAGTGGATGACGCCGATACCGGCCGTGGCACCGGTGAACTTGTCGATCAGTACGAAAGCGCCGGTGCGGCGGTTCTCGGTATGGGGGTCGAAGGCTACCCGTTGGTCGAGTGCGAGCTTGCAATAGCCGACCTCGTCGCGCTCGAGCGTCTTCGCCGCGAGGTGCCTCAGCGTGTCCACGTCCACCCTGTGGACCAGGTCGGTGATTTGTGCCGTCGCCGACGCGGTGCCGATCCGGATGGCGTAGGTCCGTCCAGGCAGCATCGCGGATTTGTCCAGCCAGAGCAGATGGGCGGCAAACTGGTCGGCGGCGGTCGGCGGCCGGATCGGGTCGGCAATGACATCGCCGCGCCCCGAGGCGATGGTGCCGCCAAGTGCGCGCGAGTCGGGATCGAGGCGGTCCACCCGCTGCACCGGCAGGCGAAAGGGACCGCCCGCGAGGTCGCTTCCCGAGTCCGCATCTTCCAGCGCCTCCATGAGCGTCGGGCCGGCATACCAGGGCATGGCACTCCCGCCCGCGCGCACGTTCTCGCCGGTCAAGGCGGAAAGCGGGATCGCATGGACGTTCTCGATCCCGAGTTCATGGGCGAAGGCCGCGTATTCCTCCGCGATGGCCTCGAAGACCGGCTGTGCGCAGCCGGCCAGGTCCATCTTGTTGACCGCGAGAACAATCTGCCGCACGCCCATGAGGGCGACGATTTGGCTGTGGAACCGGGTCTGGGTCGGAATGCCCGTGCGCGCGTCCACCAGGATGACCGCCAGGTCCGCCGACGCAGCGCCCATCGCCACGTTGCACGCGTACTGCTCGTGACCGGGCGGGGCCGCTGCCATGAACTTGCGCTTATCTGTGTCGAATTGGCGCCAGGCGACGTCGGTGGCGATGCCCGGTCCCTGATCCGCCCGCGGGCCGTCCTCGAACACGGCCCGCGCCTCGTCCAACAGACGGTCGAGCAGGGTCGATTTGCCTCCGTCCGCGGCGCCGCAAATCACGAACCGCAGCCGGTCTTTCTCCTTCGGAGTATCGGAAGAGGCATCCATGTTGCCTGCCGCGGCGGCCTTTCGTGCGCTTTGCGGCATCGGAACTATCCCTGTTGCCTCTCGTATTCCATCACACTGGCCCGGTCACGGCCTTGAGTACCCAATTTCGCCGCGACTTCACACAGATACTTCGCGCGCGATCGCCCCGAACAGGTCGTCGCCGGGGTCGGTCCACAGCACGGTCGTGGTAACGCTGCCGTCGGCGTCGTGCATCGCCATGGTGTTGCGCTGGTCGGCGATGCCCGCGTCGTTCGCGAGCGCCTGGCGCATCAGCGCGACCTCCTCGGCATCGAAGAGCGCCGGCTTATGCAGGTAGCCGTCGTCCTGGAACCGGGCCACCTCGTCGGCGCTCAGGTGGCGGTCGTTCATCGACTCCCCCGCCGCGATGACGAATTCTTCGCCCAGCATGCCCCGCGGGCCACGGCGCTGTATAGGCCGCACACTTGTTGGCGGAACTCCCGCTCTTGGGCGCCGCGATCAGCGCCCGCTAGAATAGGCGCGGGACCGAGGAGGGAGCCATGGATGTCGTCACGATGAACATCGTCGAATCGACGATGCTCTCCATCTGCCGGGAGATGGGGATCACCATGATGAAGACGTCATATTCGACGATCTTCAACGAATCGCTCGACTTCAGCTGCGCCATTGCCGACGCCAACGGCGACATGATCGCGGTCGCCGACTACTGCCCGGCGCAGATCGGCGGCATGTCTCTCCTGATCAAGACCTGCATCCGCGAGATGGCGAACGAGCCGGTGCACGAGGGCGACGTCATCATGCACAACGACCCGTACCGGGGCGGGCTGCACACGCCGGAGCACACCTTCTTCACGCCCATTTTCGTCGACGGCAAATTCATGGGCTATGCGGCGGCGATCGGACATGTCGCCGAGGTCGGCGGCATGGTGCCGGGCGGCTTCGCCAGCGAAGCCACGGAGATCTTCCACGAGGGGCTGCGCGTGCCCCCGGTCAAGATCAAAAAGCAGGGAAAGGACGTGGACGAGGTCTGGAAGCTATTGCTCGCGAACGTCCGCACCCCTCGCTACAACTACGGCGACTATCGGGCCATGATCAGCGCCTGCGAGCTCGGCGCCGAGCGCATGGCCGCGCTGATCCGGAAGTACGGCGTGCCGCTCTTCCAGCAGACCGTCGCCGACCTCATGGACTACTCCGAAGCCCGGATGCGGGCCGAGATCGCGGCGATCCCCGACGGCCAGTACTCCTTCGAGGACTACATGGAGGACGACGGGATCGACGCCCGGCCCTACAAGATTGCCGTCGACATGGTGGTGCAGGGCGACGAGATCATCGCAGATTGGCGCCGCAGCGATGCCCAAGCGAAGGGCGCGATCAACGCGACCCTCGGCGTCACCTGCTCCGCCACCTACAACGCCATGCTGCATCTGACCGATCCGTCGATCCCGCGCAACGCGGGCTGCTACCGGCCGATCCGCGTGCTCGCGCGGCCGGCGACCGTGGTCAACGTGGACTACCCGGCGCCGGAGGTGGGCGGCAACACGGAGACCCACGTCCGCATCTGCTTCACGGTGATCGGGGCGATGTCCCGCTGCCTGCCGGAGCGCGCGTTCGCCACCGACGCCGGCACCCACGGCAACTTCCTCTTCGGCGGCCACGACCCCGAGAACGACGAGTTTTATGTCTGCTACGACTTCATGGTCGCGGGCTGGGGCGGGCGCCCCTTCGCCGACGGCAACGACACCTGCAACTGCATCAACGGCAACTGCCGCACCGTCCCGGTCGAGGTCTACGAGAGCCGCTACCCCTGGCTCGTCGAGAACCTCTCGCTGACCGAGGATTCGGGCGGTGCCGGCAAGTACCGGGGCGGCCTCGGCTCGACCAAGACGCTGGAATGCACGGCCGACGAAATCATCCTCAGCTACATGGGCGACCGCCACCGGAAGGCCCCGTGGGGCCTGCTCGGCGGCGGTTCCGGGGGATCGGCCGCGCTGCTCATCAAGAAGGCGAACGAGAACGCCTGGAAGGACGTCTGCGAGGGTCACGGCAAGGTCTCGCCCAGCAAGTTCGGCAACGTTTCTGTCCGCCGGGGCGACCGGGTCCGCCTGCTCTCGGGCGGCGGCGGGGGCTACGGTCCGGTGACGGAGCGGCCGCAAGAAATGGTTGACGAAGACGTGCGCGAAGGCTTCGTCTCGCCGTCCGCCGCCGCCGAGAGCTACGGCCACGCCGCCGAGGCCGCTGAGTAATCCGGTTAAGACTCCGGCTTCGGTTTGGGCGGTCGGCGGGTTGCGGCCTCGACATCGGCGGCGGTCCAGCGCCGGCCGTCGCGGGTGAGGAAGCCGCGGGCGTTGAGGTGCTCCGCCAGCGCCTCCGGATCGCGGGCGCCGCGTGAGCGCGCGAACGCAAGCTCGGCGCGGATGCGGTCGGCGAAGTAGTCGCTCTTTCGTTCGTTGCCGATGGCTCAGTCCCTCCGCGACCAGGGGCCCCGGGGCCGCCGCCCCCAGGGACCGCTGCGGTGGTCCGGCCCGCCGCCGCCGTTGGGCCGGTTGCGGGGCGGCTCCTGCCACGGTGCGTCGCCGTCGGCTTCTGGATTGACGGTCGGATCCGTGGGCGGCTCCTCCCACGGCCCCGCTCCGGGGGTCTCGGCCTCAGGTGGCGGCCGGTATGCCGTCCGCCTCCGGTGCCGCACGTAACCGCGGTCGAAGAGCGGCACGCCGCGCTTGCGCAGCGGCACCACCAGCAACGCGCCAGCGGCGAAGCCGCCGATATGGGCGTACCAGGCGACGCCGCCTCCGGCCGGGCCCGCGACCAGCGCGTTGAACACCTGATAGCCGATCCAGAGCCCGAGCACGCCCCAGGCGGGAAAGCGGATCGGCATGAAGAAGACCAGAATCCAGACCCCTCGCTTCGGGTGAAGCATGAAGTAGGCGCCGAGCACGCCCGAGACCGCGCCGCTCGCCCCGATGGTGGGAACCTGCGAAGCGGGCTCCACGGCGGCGTGGGTGAGGGCCGCTACCGCGCCGCAGACCAGATAGAAGATCGCGAAGCGCCAATGGCCCATCGCGTCTTCCACGTTGTCCCCGAAAATCCAGAGATAGAGCATGTTGCCGAACAGGTGCATGAAGCCCCCGTGCAGGAACATGGAGGTGACGATGGTGAGCCAGGGGGTCACGGTCACCATGTCGGGCTCGCGCCGGAGCTCGCCGAGCACCGTCACCGGGATCATGCCGAGGCGGAAGATCAGCTCGGCATCGAACTGATCCCCGCCCAGCCACTGGACGGCCCAGATGATGGTGCAGGCGGCGATCAGCCCCACCGTCACGAACTGGAAGCCGATCCGGTTGACCGGGTTGTCGTCCCTGAGCGGCAGAAACATCGGTCAGCTCCTGCTCCGGCAGCGGGGCCGGCCCTCGCGCGGAGGCCGCGCCGGAGTCTACAGCATTACCGGGGCCACGCCTTCGGCCCGCGCCGCGCGCTCAGCCCTCGAGCTTGGCCCGCAGCGTCTCGTTCACCGCCTTCGGGTTGGCCTTGCCGCCAGACGCCTTCATCACCTGGCCGACGAACCAGCCCATGAGCTTCGTCTTGCCGCCGCGATAGTCGGCCACCTTGTCGGGGTTCTCGGCGATCGCCTGGTCCACCAGCGCCGCGATCGCGCCCTCGTCGCTCACCTGCCTGAGCCCCTGCTCTTCGATGATGGTGTCGGCGTCCTTCCCTGTCGAGACCATGGCCTCGAACACGTCCTTGGCCGCGCGGTTGGAGACCGTGCCGTCCGCCACCCGGTCGATCAGCGCGCCGAGGGCCGCCGCCGAGACCGGGCTCTGCTCGATCCCGATGCCGGCCCGGTTGAGCGCGCCGAAGAGCGTGCCGGTGACCCAGTTCGCAGCCTGCTTGCCGTCGCGCCCCGCCGCAACCGCCTCGAAATACTCGGCGATCTCTCGCTCCGCCACGAGCACGCCGGCGTCGTAGGCGGAGAGACCGTAGTCGGCCGTGAAGCGCGCCTTCCTCGCGTCGGGCAGCTCGGGCAGGCGGGCGCGCTCGGCCTCCACCCACTCGGGGTCGAGGGTGAGCGGCAAAAGGTCGGGATCGGGGAAGTAGCGGTAGTCGTGGGCCTCCTCCTTGGAGCGCATGGAGCGGGTCTCGCCCCGCTCGGCATCGAACAGGCGGGTCTCGAGCTCGATGGTGCCGCCGTCTTCGCGCACTGCGACCTGGCGGCGGGCCTCCACCTCGATCGCCTTCATCACGAAGCGGACCGAGTTCAGGTTCTTGACTTCGCAGCGCGTGCCCAGCTCTTCGCCCGGCCGGCGCACCGAGACGTTGACGTCGGCGCGCAGAGAGCCCTGCTCCATGTTGCCGTCGCAGGTGCCGATGTAGCGCAGGATCGAGCGCAGCTTGCGCAGGTAGAGGCCGGCTTCCTCCGGGCTCCTGATGTCGGGCTCGGAGACGATCTCCATCAGCGCGACGCCGGCGCGGTTGAGGTCCACGCAGGTGGCGTCCGCGCGGCGGTCGTGGATGCTCTTGCCGGCGTCCATCTCCAGGTGCAGCCGGGTGATGCCGATGGTCCGCTGCGACCCGTCCTCCAGGTCGATCACGACCCGGCCCTCGCCCACGATGGGCCGCGAGTACTGCGAGATTTGATAGCCGGGTGGCAGGTCGGGATAGAAGTAGTTCTTGCGGTCGAACACCGATGTCAGGTTGATCTCGGCCTCCAGCGCGAGCCCGGTGCGCACCGCCTGCGCCACGCAATGCCCGTTGATCACCGGCAGCATGCCGGGCATCGCGGCATCGACCAGAGAGACCTGCGTATTGGGCTCCGCGCCGAAGGCGGTGGGCGCGGTGGAGAACAGCTTGGCCTCCGAGATCACCTGGGCGTGGACCTCCAGCCCGACCGCGATCTCCCACTCGCCGTCGCGGCCCCTGATCCGGTAGCCGCCCGCGCTCACGCCGCACCTCCGGCCCCGCTCCGGTCGGGGCGGTGGCTGAAACCGGCCGCGCTCTCCAGCACGCCTGCGGCGCGGAACAGCGTCGGCTCATCGAAGGGCCGCGCGATCAGGTGGAGGCCGAGCGGCAGCCCGTCGCCCGTGAGCCCGGCCGGCACCGAGATCGCGGGCAGCCCCGCGAGACTCGCCGGCACCGTGAAAACGTCGTTCAGGTACATGGCGATGGGATCGTCCATCTTCTCGCCGATGGCGAAGGCGGCGAAGGGCGCGGTCGGCGTCAGCACCGCGTCCACGGTCTCGAACGCGCTCTCGAAATCGCGCGCGATCAGGGTCCGCACCTTCTGCGCCTTCAGGTAGTAGGCGTCGTAGTAGCCGGCAGACAGCACGTAGGTGCCGATCAGGATGCGCCGCCGGACCTCGCGCCCGAAGCCCGCCGCGCGCGTCTTCGCGTACATCTCGGTCGGGTCGTCGCCCTCGACGCGGAGCCCGTAGCGCACCCCGTCGTAGCGCGCGAGGTTGGACGACGCCTCCGCCGGCGCCACGATGTAGTACGTGGGCAGCGCATACCTGGTGAGCGGCAACGAGATGTCGACCACCTTCGCGCCCGCATCGCGGAACCAGCGCACGCCTTCCGCCCAGAGCGCCTCGATCTCCGCCGGCATGCCCTCCATCCGGTACTCCGACGGCACGCCGATGGTGAGGTCGCGCACGTCGCCGGTGAGGCTCGCCGCGTAGTCGGGCACCGGGCGGTCGATGGAGGTGGAATCCTTGGGGTCGTGGCCGGCCATCGCCTGCAGCATGAGGGCCGCGTCCTCGACCGTCCGCGCGAGCGGCCCGGCCTGGTCGAGCGAGGAGGCGAAGGCGATCATGCCCCAGCGGGAGCAGCGCCCATACGTCGGCTTCATGCCGACGATGCCGCAGAAGGCCCCCGGCTGGCGGATCGAGCCGCCGGTATCGGTCCCGGTGGCGCCGAGGCAGAGACCTGCGGCCACCGCCGCCGCCGAGCCGCCGGAGCTGCCGCCCGGCACCAGCGGCTTGTCGTCGCCCCGCCGGCGCCAGGGGTTGATCACCGGGCCGTCGGCGCTGGTCACGTTGGCCGAGCCCATGGCGAACTCGTCCATGTTGGTCTTGCCCAGCATGAGCGCGCCCGCGGCCCAGAGATTGGCGGTGACGGTGGATTCGTAGGGCGGCGCGAAGCCGTCGAGAATGTTCGAGCAGGCCTGGCTGCGCACCCCGCGCGTACAGAAGAGGTCCTTGACCGCGAGCGGGATGCCTTCCAGCAGCCGCCCCGCGCCCGCCGCGAGGCGCTTATCGGAGGCGTCGGCATCGGCGCGCGCGGTGTCGAAGGTCTCGGCGACGAAGGCGTTGAGGTCGCGCGCGCCCTCGACCGCCGCGATATGCGCGTCCGCCAGCTCGCGCGCCGAGAAGTCGCGCGCAGTCAGCCCGGCGCGGGCATCGGCGATGGTGAGCCGGGTCAGCGCGCTCACTCGACCACCTTGGGTACGACGAAGAAGCCGTCGTCGGCCTCCGGCGCGTTGGCCAGCAGATCGTCGGTGGCGGTCCCCGTTTCCGCGTCGTCGTCACGTTGCGGCAGCGTGGCGGCGATGGCGCCGGTCATCGGCTCGACGCCCTCGGTATCGACCTCGCCCAACTGCTCGACCCAGGCGAGGATGCCGTTCAGCTCCTCCGCCATGGGCTCCAGCGCGTCCTCCTCCATCGCGATGCGCGAGAGGCGCGCGATCCGCACCACGGTGTCCTTGTCGATGCTCATGGCCGCACCGCTCGCGTTCAGGCCCGCCAGCGGGCGAGCACGTCCGGCGCGCTCATGTAATCCACGGGCGCACGCGGCGGCGGGGGTTCGCCGTCGATCCAGCCGGGGAAGAGAATCTCGTAGGCCGGCGTCGGGTCGTCGTGCCGGCGCAGCATCTGCCGCGCCTTGATCTGCGGGTGCTCCGGCACGTCCTCCAGCCGATGCACCGGCTCGTAGCAACAGTCGACGCCCGCCATTAGCGCGTTCATCTCATCGAGCGTCCGCGCCTTGACGAAAGCGGCGACCTCGCCGATCAGCGATTCCTGCGGGCGGGGTTCCCACTGGCGCCCGATCCACTCGGGCCGGTCACAGGCGGTGCAGAAGTTGGCCCAGAACTTGTCTTCGAGCGCGCCCAAGGTGATGAAACGGCCGTCGAGGGTCTCGTAGATGTTGTAGAAGGCGGCACCGCCGTTCGGAAACTGCGCGCCGCGCGCGGCGTCCCACTCCGTGTGGAAGAGCCCGTTGAGCGCCCACACCTGCCAGGGCAGCACGGTCTCGGCGATGCTAACGTCGATGGTCGCGCCGCGTCCTTCCGCGTTCCGACTGCGGCCGAGCAGCCCGCCCATGATGCTGAGCGCGGCCTGCATCCCGCTCGCGAAATCGGCGGTGGGAGGGAAGGCGACGATCGGCCGCTCGGGCACGCCGGAGCGCTCAAGCCCGCCCATCAGCCCCATGTAGTTGATGTCGTGCCCGCCCCGCAGCCGATAGGGCCCCTCAAGCCCCCAGCCGGAGAGCGAGCAGGAGACGATGCCGGGGTTCATCCCGTGCAGCGCCTCGTGGCCGAAGCCGAGGCGGTCGAGCACGCCCGGCCGGTAGGATTCGAGAAAGGCGTCCGAGCGCTCCACCAGGGCGCGGAAGTCGCGCTTGCCGTCCGCCGACTTCAGGTCGATCTCGACCACGGTCTTGCCGCCGTTCACCATCCGGTACCAGACCGAGACGCCGGCCTCGTCCTTGGGCCCGACGCCCCGCATCGGCTCGCCGCCGGGCGGCTCGACCTTGATCACCTCCGCGCCGAGGTCGGCGAGGATCAGGCTCCCGTACGGCCCAGGGATGTACTGGCTGAGGTCGAGGACCCTCAACCCGGTGAGGAAGGGGATGGGCACCGCGCCGAGTGCAGTCGGTCAGGACGCGTATTCGGGCACGCGGGGGCGCTTACCGGAGCCGCCGCGCCGGCCGGAACCGCCGCCGCCCTTGCGGCCGGGCGCATCCGATGCCGGGAAGCTGAAGGTGAGCTTGCCGTCCCTGAGGCCGACCTGCACGCGCCCGCCCTTCGCCAGCTTGCCGAACAGGAGCTCGTCGGCGAGCGGCTTCTTGATCTCTTCCTGGATCAGCCGCGCGAGCGGCCGGGCCCCGTAGGTGGGATCGTAGCCGTTCTCCGCGAGCCAGGTCCGCGCTGCCGGGCTCAGCTCGATCCCGACGTTGCGGTCGGCGAGCTGCTCTTCCAGCTGGATGATGAACTTGTCCACCACGCGCACGATCACCTCCGGCGTGAGCGCGGCGAAGCGGATCACGGCATCGAGGCGGTTGCGGAACTCCGGCGCGAACATCCGCTTGATCGCCTCCTCGTCGTCGCCCTTGCGCTCCGTCCGGGCGAAGCCGATCGGCGGCTTGGCGAGCTCGGCGGCGCCTGCGTTGGTGGTCATGATCAGGATGACGTTGCTGAAATCGACCGTCTTGCCGTTGTGATCGGTGAGCTTCCCGTAGTCCATGATCTGCAGGAGGATGTTGAAGAGGTCCGGGTGCGCCTTCTCGATCTCGTCCAGCAGCAGAACCATGTGCGGGTTCTGGTCGGCCGCGTCGGTGAGCAGGCCGCCCTGGTCGAAGCCCACGTAGCCGGGCGGCGCGCCGATCAGCCGCGAGACCGAGTGCCGCTCCATGTATTCGCTCATGTCGAAGCGCACGAGCTCCACGCCCATCACGTGGGCGAGCTGGCGCGCGACCTCGGTCTTGCCGACGCCCGTGGGTCCGCTGAACAGGTAACATCCGACCGGCTTGCCGGGCTCGCGCAGGCCGGCGCGGGACATCTTGATCGCGGTCGCCACCGCGGCGATTGCCTCGTCCTGGCCGAAGACGACGGTCTTCAAGTCGCGCTCCAGGCTCTCCAGGATGGTCTTGTCGCCCCGGCTCACGTTCTTGGGCGGGATCCGGGCGATCTTCGCCACCACGCCCTCGACATCCTTCACGCCGACCGTCTTGCGCCGCTTCGATTCCGGCAGCAGGCGCTGCGACGCGCCGACCTCGTCGATCACGTCGATCGCCTTGTCGGGCAGCCGGCGGTCGTTGATGTAGCGGCTCGCGAGCTCGACGGCGGTGCGGATCGCCTCCGCCGTGTAGCGCACGCCGTGGTGCGCCTCGTAGTAGGGCTTGAGCCCGCGCAGGATCTTCACCGCCTCGTCGACGCTCGGCTCGTTCACGTCGATCTTCTGGAAGCGCCGCACCAGCGCGCGGTCCTTCTCGAAGTAGTTGCGGTATTCCTTGTAGGTGGTGGACCCGATGCAGCGCAGCGTACCGCTCTGCAGCGCGGGCTTCAGCAGGTTGGAGGCATCCATCGCGCCGCCGCTGGTGGCACCCGCGCCGATCACCGTGTGAATCTCGTCGATGAAGAGGATCGCGCTCTCGTGCGCCTCGATCTCGGCGAGCACCGCCTTGATCCGCTCCTCGAAGTCGCCGCGATAGCGCGTGCCGGCGAGCAGCGCGCCCATGTCCAGCGCGAAGATCGTGGCGCCGTCGAGCACCTGCGGCACCTCGCCGTTCTCGATCCGCCGGGCCAGCCCTTCGGCAAGCGCCGTCTTGCCCACGCCTGCATCGCCGACGTAGAGGGGGTTGTTCTTGGTGCGGCGGCAAAGCACCTGGATGGTGCGCTCGATCTCCGCGTTGCGGCCGATGAGCGGGTCGATCCGCCCGGCATTGGCCTTGGCGTTCAGATTGACGCAATAGGCGTCGAGCGCCGCGGGCCCCTCCTTGACGATGTTCTCCTCGCTGGCGTCCTCGTCGGTGCCGGAGACGCTGCCGCCCTGCGCCGATTGGCCGGGCACCTTCGCGATCCGGTGCGAGATGTAGTTGACCGCGTCGTAGCGCGACATGTCCTGCTCTTGCAGGAAGTAGACCGCGTGTGACTCGCGCTCGGAGAAGATCGCCACCAGGATGTTGGCACCGGTAACCTCGGAGCGGCCCGAGGACTGCACGTGCAGGACCGCGCGCTGGACCACCCGCTGAAAGCCGGTCGTGGGCTTGGCCTCGACCGCCTCATCGGTGGCGAGGCTCTCCAGCTCCTCGTCGATGAAGGTCTCGAGCTCGCGCTCGAGCCGCTCCAGATCGACGCCGCAGGCCTTGAGTACTGCGATGGCGTCGGGATCCTCCAGCAGCGCATAGAGCAGGTGTTCCAGGGTCGCGAACTCGTGCCGCCGCTCGACCGCATGCGCGAGCGCCCGGTGCAGGCTCTTCTCAAGATCGCGGGAGAGCATGCGTTCGCTACTCCTTTTCCATCGTGCACTGTAGCGGATGCTCGTTACGCCGCGCGAATTCGCAGACCTGCTTCACCTTGGTCTCGGCGACCTCGTAGGAGTAGACGCCGCAGACCCCGACACCCCGCCTGTGCACGTGGAGCATGATTGTCGTCGCCCGCTGCTCGTCCATCCCGAAGAACCGCATCAGCACGATGACCACGAACTCCATTGGCGTGTAGTCGTCATTCAGCAGCAAGACCTTGTACATCGAGGGCTTCTTGGTCTCGCTGCGCGACTTGGTGATGACCGATGAATCGTCGCCGGGCCGACCGCCTGTCCGTTGATCCGACATCGCTCATCACACCCCGCGTCCGCCGCGCGTGCCGGCCCGCACTATACCACGCAGGCCCGCGCGCACAGATGCCGCCACCTTAGCCGACGATATCGGTCTCCGCGAAGAAGAATGCAATCTCGATGGCCGCGTTCTCCGGCGAATCCGAGCCGTGCACGGAGTTGGCCTCCACCGACTCGCCGAAGTCCTTGCGGATGGTGCCGTCGTCGGCGTTGGCCGGGTTGGTCGCGCCCATGATCGTCCGATTGGCCTCGACCGCGTTCTCACCTTGCAGCACCTGAACCACCACGGGGCCCGAGGTCATGTAGGCGCAGAGATCGTTGTAGAAGGACCGCTCCTCGTGGACCGCATAGAAGGCGCGCGCCTGAGCCTCCGTCAGCCTGACTCGGCGCTGGGCGACGATGGAAAGCCCGGACTCCTCGAAGCGCTTGTTGATGGCACCCGTGAGGTTGCGGCGGGTGGCATCGGGCTTGATGATCGAAAGGGTGCGCTGGGTCGCCATGGGTTCTCCCCCGTGCTGTAAGGCTGGCCCTTATAGAGTTTGGGCACCCGCCCGGCAACGGCGGCAATTGACGGGCTTTCTCTACCGGCGGGCCTCGAAGAATTCGCGAATCAAGGCAGCGGCGCGGCTCTCCTGTATGCCGCCGATGACCTCGGGCCGATGGTGGCAGGTGGGCTGCTGAAAGATGCGGGCGCCATGCTCCACCCCGCCGCCCTTGGGGTCGGCGGCGCCGAAGTAAAGCCGGCGCAACCGGGCAAATGCGATCGCCTGCGCGCACATCGCGCAGGGCTCCAGCGTGACGTAGATGTCGCAATCCGGGAGGCGCGCGCTGCCCCGCTCCTTTGCGGCGGCACGGATGGCCAGCATCTCCGCATGCGCCGTCGGGTCGTGCGCCGCTTCGACCTCGTTGCCGGCCCGCGCCAGCACCGCCCCGGTGCGTCCGTCGACCACCACCGCGCCCACCGGCACCTCGCCCCGGTCGCGTGCCGCCTCGGCCTCGGCGATGGCGAAGTCCATCGGGGAAGGCTGTTTATTTGGCATGGCCGCAGGGTCCAGCCGGTCCTTCGGCGGGTCAAGGGGTCGCGTTGACGGCACTGGCGCAGGCCGGTGTCACTCGGTTGCGGCGGACCCGCGGCACTCATACAGTCCGCCGATGGCGCAGCCCGTCATCGGCCTCACCCTCGATTCCGAGCCGCCCGGCGGCTATTCGGGCGAGCCCTGGTACGCGATCCGCGAGAACTACTGCACCGCGGTCGCGGCGGCGGGCGGCATTCCGATTGCGTTGCCGCACGAGCCGGAGCTCACGGAGCGCTATCTGGAGACGGTGGACGGCCTGATCGTCACTGGCGGCGCCTTCGACGTGGACCCCGCCCTCTTCGGCGCCACCTCTCGCCACGAGACCGTCACCACCAAGGACCGGCGCACCGCCTTCGAGCTTGCCATCACCCGTGCCGCGCACGCGCGCGCGGTGCCCTCCCTCGGCATCTGCGGCGGTCAGCAGCTGATGAACGTGGCGCTCGGCGGCAGCCTCATCCAGCACATTCCGGACGCGGTGCCCGATGCCTTGGCCCACGAGCAGCCCAACCCCCGCACCGAGGCGGGCCACGCGATCTCGCTGGCGGCCGGCAGCGTGCTCAGGACCATCGTCGGCAGCGAGGCCATGCAGGTGAACAGCGCACATCACCAGGCCGTCGCCGAGGCGGCCCCCGGCTTCGTCGTCAACGCGCTCGCGCCCGATGGCGTGATCGAGGGTATCGAGGACCCGGCGCACCGCTGGTTCATCGGCGTGCAGTGGCACCCGGAATACGCGATCGACCCCGGCGATGCCCGTATCTTCCGCTCGCTGATCGAGGCCTGCGCGCCTTAGCCGACGTACGCGACCTGATCGGCCCAGGCCACCCCTTGTCCGAACCGGGCGCGTCGTGGTGACATGGCCCGGAACTCGGCAACCATGCCGTGACTTATGGGAGGACCCCGTGACATTCGACCTGCCGCCCACCCATCACTTCGTCATCGACGCCAAGGCCACCAGCCGCTGCCGGCTCGAAGCCAGCACACGCCAGCACACCGTGATCATCGACGAGCCGGAGATACGCGGCGGGACCGACAGCGGCGCCACACCGCTGGAGACGATGCTCTCCTCCTTCCTCGCCTGCCTCAACGTCATTTCGCACCTGATCGCCGACGAGATGGAAATCAAGATCGACGACCTTTCCATGTCCCTCGACGCTACCTTCGACACCGACGGGATCCGCAACACGACGCCGACAGCTCTCCCGTTCCCGGGAATCGATCTCACGATGAACATCACCACGTCGGCCTCGGACGCCGAGATCGCGCGGCTCCGCGAAGACCTGGAGAAGCGTTGCCCGGTGACGGTCATCCTCACCCAGGCCGGCACGAAGATTAACGCGACCTGGAACGTGACGAGACCCTGACTTTCAGCCCGAGACGATACGACAACGCTCGCTTATCGTCTCCAGCCCTTGATCTGCTCTCTGAGGCGCCCGGCGCTCGCTGGGCTCGCCGTTCACCGATACATCAGATTCGGAAGCCACAGAGCCAGCTCCGGGAACGCGAATATGATCCCCAGCACGATGAGTTCGACCTGCAGGAACCACCAGATTCCATGGTAAATTTCCTTGAAATTAAAGCCGGGAGACACGCTCTTTAGAACGAATGCGTTCAGCCCAACGGGCGGTGTGATCAAGCCTATTTCGAGCGACTTGGTGACGAGAACGCCGATCCAGATCGGATCCATGCCGAGCCTTGCCAGGGGCGGCAGGAAGATCGGCACCGTCAGGAACATGACCGAGATCGGGTCGATGAAGAGACCCAGCACGAGCATGAGAAGCAGATACAACAGCAATAGCACCCGTGGGTGCACATCCATGCCGACGATGCCTTCGGTAATCGCCGAGGATGTTCCACTGACGGCGAGGTAGGACGTAAAGATCAGAGCGCCGACCAGGATAATGAAGATCACGGAGGTCGTTTTTGCCGTTTCGGTGAAAACGGACCGAAGGACCTGGAAGCTCAAACGCCCCCTGAAAAGCGCGATGAGGAATGCCCCTCCCGCTCCCATGGCGCCAGCTTCAGTCGGCGTGAAAATGCCTGCATAGATGCCGCCAACCACCACGACGGCCAGCAGCAGAGCAGCCCAGACGTCCTTGAGAGAGCGAAGTTTTTCGGACCTCGGGGCTGGCGGCAATGGAGGCGCTAGCTTGGGATTGCGGAGCACGCGTACGTAGATCATTACGGAGAAACAGAAGGCGGTGAGAAGTCCGGGGACGATACCGGCGATAAAGAGCCGCGGGATGGATTCCCGCGCGATGATGCCGAAGACGATCAGAACGACGCTGGGAGGGATCATGCCTGCGAGCGTGCCCACGGTCGCGATGCATCCCGCGGCGAGCCGACGATCGACGTTGTTCTTGAGCATTTCCGGTAGAGCGACCCGACCGAAGACCGCGGTCGTGGACGTCGTCGAGCCCGAGCATGCGGCAAATCCGGTGGCGGCAAAGGTTGTTGCCAGCACCAGACTGCCTCTCAAATGCCCGACCCATGCGCGCGCGGCGCCGAACATGTCTTCCGTCACCCTGGACGCGATGGCCATGTGGCCCATCAGCAGGAACAGCGGTACGGCACTCAACGAGTAGCCCGAACCGATATCGAAGAGGCGCCCGCCAAGCGTGTTCAGGGTTGAATCGAGACCGCGGCTGGATGCGAAACCGATTGCACCCATGAAGAGCAACGTAAATCCGACCGGCACCCTTAGTGCCAGGAGAGCCGCGACTCCTGCGATGATGAGAATTGGGGTGATTGGATCGATCAAGATTCTTCGACGAGCGTAGTCGGCGCCTCTTCTTCGATGAGCTTGTCTAGAATTATCAAATTCAACAGCTGAATCAGGAAGCGAAACGACAGGAACAGAAAGCCTATCGAAATCGTCAGTCGTGACGGCCACGTTACGACTGAAATTGCCCCTAAAATCGTATCCCCAAAGACATAGTTATCCCAGGTTACGGACGCAGTATACCAGGTCAATGCCGCGGCAAAGACCAAAAAAACACCCAGCTGAAACAGCTGAAGCAATTTCCGGTAGCGTCTTGGTAACCTGCTATAAAGCGCGTCGATCGCGATATGAGAATTCTCGCGCTGTGCATACGCTAGGCCGAGGTAAATAACCAATACGAACAATAGACTAACGTATTCGTACGATCCTGGCACATTCGTGGGCGTGAGGTATCGGACTATCACGTCAGCGACGGTGATTACCATCATGGCTGCAACGGCCGCAGCCGAGACATAAGTTAGTATGTCCTCGATGTGCCTCTGGACACTCAATAGCACTCTTTTCAAGCTAGAACCCATAGCTTCTTCTTGTCGATCCGTGCGGCCGCAGACGTGGCCCAGTCACGAAGATCTTCGATCGGTCGACCATTCGCGGCCCCGAACTTGCGGTTTCTACTCGGAAAAAATGGGAAGCACTCGACGGGGATTCGTCTCGCCCCAGAGCCGAATGCCTCCCACACGTATTGAACGACATGCTACTCAGCCTGTGAAGCCGACGTCCGCTTCTCTCGGTTATCCGCCGTGCTTCTTCAGCAGCTCGAAGTATTTCTCGAGGAGAGCTTCGCCGTCGATCCCCTTTTCAGCCATTTCCGCCTTCCAGTTTTCCCTGGCGCCGGCTGCGGCTGCTTCCAGTTTGTCGCGTTCGCCGAACCTGACCTTCTTTACACCGAGCTCTTCCGTCAGTTTTGCTTCGGCCTCCCCGTCCCGCAATACGGTCAGCGCCTGGGCTCGGGGAACCATTTCCTCGTTGAGCTCTTCGATGATCTGCTGGATATCTGCCGGCAGCTCTTCCCAGGCCTCCTTGTTCATGACCAGCGTCATGGGGAAGTAGTAGAACGGCATATACGCGTACCAGTATTCGAAGATGTCGCCGAATCCGAAGTCGTATGCTGCTGCCGGAGCGCCCATGATGGCGGCGTCGACAACCCTTCTCTCCGCCGCTGCCGGAAGCTCACCCCAAGGGATCGCGTAGCCCGCGATGCCGGCTGCCTCAAGTGCATCGCCTGCGCCACCGTGAGCGCGAATCTTGGCTTGGCTGAGCTCCTCCATGGTATTGTAGTGTTCATACGACAGCATCTCGATCCTGGCCCACTGACCGACGAACATGAATTTCTGGTTGAGCGCATCGAATTCTGCTTGGACTTCCGGCGTATTGAAGAACTCGTGTGACGCCAGATTGTGCGCCTCTGCGTTGTCGGTCAGAAACGTTATGACTGTCGTCGTCGCGCGCGGGTAGAGACCGGGATTGTACACGGCCGAGAGCTGCCCGACGTCGAACGAACGCGCCCTGAGACCGTCTGGCTGTCCTGCAAACTTGCCGAGCGCCCCACCGAAGAGCCGGGTGAATGTCACCCTTCCATCGGTGCGGGCCTCGATTTCGTCCATCCACACGCGGGACGCCTCGTTGAGCGCCGCTATGCCGAAGGCTGCATGATATGTGAGATGGTAATTGTCTTCGGCCTTGGCGACTCCCGGCACCGCAAGAATCGCGACAAAGGCCGCTGCAAGCAGTTTACGTCGTAGTGTCATGGTTCGATCTCCCTTTTTCCACCATGTGCGAAGGGTACAGAGTGCTGGTTTCCTTTTCATAAGCGCCTCCCCTGTTCTTCCACCTGTACACTCGTCACAAGTCCGATCCACTCACTCCGGACGGCCGAAGCGGCTGTAGCCGGTCGTGTCTCGAGACCATGATTACCGGGCCGACCTAGCTGGATAGCTCCACCTCCGCTCCTTCAATTGCGGGGTAGTTCAATTCGATGCGAACACCGTTCGGGTCGTGGACGAAGACCTGGTGCAGGTCGAGGTCCGGTACCTTGCGATGGTGTGCAGCGATGCCGCGGTTCTCCAGCCTCGCGATCATGGCCTTGAGCCCGGTGGCCTCGAAGGCGATGTGATCGATCGAGCCGGTGGCGTTGTCCGCCGAGCCGCCCTGCACGCGATCGCGCTTTTCGAGATAGTCCCTGTTCTCGGCCACATGGACCACCGCGCGGTCGCCCAGGTAGATCCAATGCCCGTCGAACGGGAAGGGCGGCCGGTAGCCGTCCTCAAGGCCCAGGACATCGACATAGAAGTCCCGCGTCGCCTCTAGATCCCCGGTCAGCACAAGCACGTGGTTGAGATTTTCCAGGGGCATCGCCGTGTTCTCCAAGCCGAGTTGACAGCACGCTGGAGGGCACGATCTCATCATCCACTGCAATCGGGCGCTCAACAAGGGAAATCCCCGGTCGCAAGCTTAGGGAGGAAAGGCCAACGAATGCCGCCGACATCAGACAAGCCGCTGGCCGACGACACCCTCGAGCGATTGCGCGCCGTGAGCGTCGCTACGGTCACCATGCAGCTGCTCAAGCGCGGCCTGCGCCACACCTTCATCCAGGGTGCCCGCCCGCTCAATCCACAGCACGCCCGCTTTGCGGCGGAGGCCTACACGCTGCGCACCATTCCCATGCGCGAGGACCTCAGCACGCCGGAGGTACTGGCCGATCCGGAATATCCCCAGCGCAAGGCCATCGAGGCCTGCCCGCCGGGCCGGGTGCTGGTTTGCGACAGCCGGGGAGAGCAGCGTGCGGGGATGCTCGGAGACATCCTGATCACCCGGCTCATGGTACGCGGGGTCGCGGCGTTCGTGACCGACGGCCCGATGCGCGACGCGGCGGCGGTCGCAGCCATCGCGTTCCCGACCTTTTGCACTGGCAGCGCCGCCCCCGCCAGCCTGGCCGCCCATTTCGCCGCCGCCGTGCAGGATCCGATTGCCTGCGGCGGCGTCGCGGTGTTCCCCGGCGATGTGCTGGTCGGCGATCCGGACGGTGCGTGCGTCATTCCGCGCGGGGTCGCCGACGAGGTGGCCCGCGCTGCCGGCGAGCAGGAACAAATCGAGGAGTTCATCCTGGAACGCATCCGGGACGGCGCGCCCGTGCCCGGCACCTATCCGCCGAACGAGGCGACTCTTGCCGCCTTCGAGGCCTGGCGGCGCGATCGCGAGTGACGTCCGGATCAGGGCATCAGCGAATGCTCAGGACGAGCTTGCCCCTGAGGTGGCGGGACGCGCTGGTGGCGAGCGCGGAAGCGGCATCTGCGAGCGGGAAGGTACGAATCTCGGGCATCCGGACGGCGCCTATCTCGACCAGCTCGAGGATGCGCAGCAGATGCGTCCGGTCGCGCCCGACGCGCGGGCGGAGCGCGGTCACGTCGCCACGCGCGGGCTGCGGCGCGGTCGGGCCCGAGGCGATGAACGCCGCGCGGCCTCCAGGCCGCAACACGGCAAAGGAGCGCTGCGCCACGTCGCCGCCCACGGTCTCGAACACGGCATCGCAGTCCGAGACCGCTTCCGCAAAGTCCCGCGCGTTGTAGTCGATCACCTCGTCCGCGCCGAGGCCACGCACATAGTGGACGTTACGGGCGCTGCACGTGGCGATGACATGGGCACCGATGTGCTTGGCAAGCTGGATGCCGAATCCGGCGACCCCGCCGGCCCCGCCCTGGATCAGGATTTTTTCGCCCGGTTGCAGGGCCAGCGTGTCCTCGATCGAGACCACCGCCGTCAGGCCGATCAGCGCAAGCGCTGCGGCATCCACGTGGGACAGACTGTCCGGCTTCGGCGCGACCAACGCCGCCTTCATCGCGATCTTCTCGGCGTAGGTTCCTTCCTGTCCCACCTCGCAGACGCCGAACACCGGAGCGCCCGGCGCGCACTCGTCGACGCCGCCTCCGAGCGATGCGACTACGCCCGAAAAATCGCGCCCGAGTACATAGGGAAAGTCGGTGATCGAGCTGTATTGGCCTGACAGCACCTTGCAGTCCGCGCCGTTGACGCTGGCGGCGTGGATGTCGACGACGATCTCGCCCGGCCCGGCTTGCGGGTCCGGCAGGTCGCCGTAGCGGATGACCTCGGGTCCGCCATGCTGCTCGAAATAGGCCGCCTTCATCGCCGTCCTTCCCGCTGCGCCGTAGCGGGGCGAAGTCTATAGAGAACGCCAACCGTGTCACGCGGGCGGCGGTGGCGGGCGCCGCGAAGGAGCCGGGACCGGCCGCCGCTTGACGGGCAAGAGTCTCCGTGTTCTCCGCTCAGGCTCCCCGCGGGTCCGGTCAACGGGCGGAAAGAAGATCGCTGGCCCGTTCCGCGACCGCGACGATAGCCGCGTTGACCGGGCCCGTCGTCAGGCTCGGAAGGACAGAGCCGTCAACGATATAGAGCCCCGGTACGCCTGCGGCTGAAAGGTCGGGGCGGACAACGGCATCAGGGTCCGTTCCCATCCTGCACGTTCCGATCGGATGGTGATGCGTGAAGGCGGCGCGCTCGATGAATGCCGATCGCGCATCCTGGCTCGCGAGATCGCTGGGCTGCGGCAATAGTTCTTCGCCGCACCACGGCGCGTAGGCGTCAGCTGCGCCCAGCCGCCGCGCCCAGTCGAGCGCTTCGAGGAATAGCGAGCGGTCCTCCGCTGCGGTGAGATAGGCGGGATCGATGACCGGCTTCGCCTGCGGGTCTGCGGAGGCGATGGTCAGGTGACCCCGGCTGCGCGGGTGCGTGATGCCGAACATCAAGGTGTATCCCTCACCGGGGGCGGGCACGCGAATCCTGCCCGCAAGCGCTTCGGAGACCACGGGGAGCGTGACGCACGCCACCACTAGGTCGGGCGCGTCTTGGGGAACCTGCCCACGTGCGTGGATGTAGGTGAGCGCCTCCGAATGTTGCGTCGTGGTCGGCGGAATCGGCCTGCGGGCGCGATAAACATTGCCCGCGGCAAGCAGGTGGTCCTGCAGGTTTTGCCCGACGTCGGGCATGTCGCGCCGAAGGCCAACGCCGAGTGCCGCCAGCCGGGCGCCGGGGCCCAGACCGGATCGCATCAGGATCGCAGGCGTTCCGATGACCCCGGCGGCCAGAACAACGGCGCGCCGGGCATCGAGGCGGTGGCTCGTGCCGCCCACCAGTGCGTGGACCCCAATTGCGCGTCCGCTGTCGTCGAAGGCCAACCGGTCGACGAGCAGGCCTGAGCGCAGATCAAGGTTCGCTCTCCCCAAGTTGGCACTTTTCCGCTGCCTGTGTTCCCTATTGGTTTGATTCAACGCGATATTTTTCTCGGTCGATTCCAACATGGCCCCACATTTTGTGAGATTCTGTCAGCTCATCAGACGGGTCCTCGTGCGGTGGATGGCGGGGTCCACGCCCGCCGCCGAGGAGATTGCGGCAACCTCGGCGGCCGGGCGCGTGTCCTGGCGGTTGACGATCAAGGTGCCGTCGGTCTGGCGCAGGCGCGTGGTGATCCGCACCCAGGTCCGCATGCTCTCGCGGATCGACGCCCAGCACTTGTGGATGCCGCGCGCGGCCAGCCGGGTACGGATCAGATGCACGGCGTGGTAGGCCAGCACGGCGATCAGCAGGTGGGCCGCGATGCGCCGGTCGAGCTGGTGCCAGATCGGGCGAAGGCCGAGCTCGGATTTCAGGCTCCGGAATGTCGCCTCGATATCCGTGATCCGCCAGTACGTCCGCAGGACCGTCTCGATGTCCCAGTCGACGTGGCTGGTGCGCAGCACATAGGCACCGGCGCCCTCATCGGCCTCGTCGTATCGCGGCCTGCGCTTGAAGCGCACGGCGGTGGCATTGGGGCCGGTTTTCGCCCTCTCGACCGTGATCTCGTAGTGCCTGGCGACGGCGGAGAAGCGCTGCTTGAGGCGGCCTATGCTCTCCAGCACCTTGTCGTAGCGCTTGAGGCGGCCCTTGACCGGGAGGCCGCCGTGGAGCCTTTCCAGCGCCGCCTCGAAGCGGTTCCGCCTCAGGCCGATGATCGCGTTCTCGGCCTTCTTCTTGCCCTCGCTGACGACGTAGAGCCGCGCCTCGCCGTCCTCGCTGGCAAGCCGCCAGGCCCGCACCTCGTGGCGCGCGCTGGTGATCAGCAGGGCCTCGGGTCCGCCCTCGGGCGGCGCAGGCCTGGCACCGCGGCTGACCGCGATCCAGTCGTAGCCCTGCTCGCCCAGCCACGCGATGTTTTTCTCGGTGGCGATGCCCGCGTCCATGACCACCGTGGGCTTCGGCGCCGTGCCGCCGCACACCGCCTCGAGCCGCGCCAGCGCCTCGTGCAGCGTGCCCGGCTCGCTCACGTTGCCCGGCAGGATCTCGCAACTGCGCGGGAAGCCCGCGCCGTCGAGCGCCAGCGCCAGCGTGATGAGGGGACAGTCGTCGCGCTTCTGCTTGGAGCGCCCGAACCTGGGAAGCTCGCCGCCCGTGTGGCCGTGGTAGTGGACGTTGGTGAGATCGTAGAAGGCGATCGTCTCGGGCAGGTCGAGCAGTGCGCGCTCACGGTTGAACAGCTCCCGCTGGATGGCGGCGCGGTGGCGCCAGAGCAGGTCGCCGATGCGGTAGAGCGTCTTGCGCCGCAGCGCCTTGCGGTCGCCCTCCAGGCCCAGGAGCTCGGCGGCCGCGCTGTCGTGGCGGAGCCAGCGGCTGGTATCACGCTCGCTGGCGGGATGGACCATCCTGGCGACGATCAGCGCGCTGGCGATGCGCCCGTCGCGGCCCTTGATGTCGAGGCCGTGGAGGATTTCGGCGAAGCCGAGGGCGTCGAGGGCCTTGAGGCACAGGCGCTCGCAGCCGACCGTGCGCGGGTTCTCGTGCTCCAGGGTATCGAGGTCGACGGTGGCGATGTCGGGCTTGCGCGCCTCTTCCTGCATCGCCTCGACGCGGAACCCCCTGGCCCTGAGCTTGGCGACGATGTCCTCGGCTGCGGCCCGCACATCCGCCTCGCCCTCGAACAGCGGCGGCTTGCCGTGAAGCAGCGCCTCGGCGAGTTCGGTGACGGCCTTCCACTTCTCGCGCGGCACCGGATAGTCGGTGCCGAGATTGAGCAGCGTCCTGTGGCGCACCTTGTCGCCGACGCGCTGGGCGAGCACGAGGCGATGGCTTCGGACCGGCTGGCCGGCCTTGTCGGTGTGTGTCCTGGTTGCCTTGATGTACATGGCGGCGCCGTTTCTGCGATGCCTGTTTCGCATACACGGCGTTCGCGGCATCTGGCAAGAGGGATATCGACTCAACTCCAAAGTCCTGGCCCCACAATTGGCTTCCAGGACCACGAATGGCAAATGTGGGTCTCAGGTGTCCTCCAACCCCAACATCTAGTGGTTCAGCGCCGCAAAACTGGCTCGAACAGGCTCGGCTGGTCGGAAAAAGTGCCAACTTGGGTCTCGCGCGAACGGTCTGGCTCAAGTAGGCATCGGCCACACTCTGCCGCCGACCATCCACAATCGTGAGCGTATTGAGCGTCGGTCCCGCCAGGTCCCGCCCGTTGTGGTCGCGGATGGGATGGAGCCCGAGCTCCCTTCCGGCCGAGCAGTGAGCACGGGTGAGCGGGTGCGGTCTGGCGGGCTGGCAAAGTCGCACGGGACCCCCTCCGCCATAACCCTCTTCGGGGGCGAAGGGCGAGGTTTCCGAACGAGTGAAGTAGGGCTGCAGCGCGGCCCAGTTCCATCCCGTAGCGCCGGCCTCGGCCCACTTGTCGAAGTCTCTGGGGTGGCCGCGCACATGACCCATGGCATTCATCGCGCTCGTCCCGCCCACCACGCGCCCGCGCGGCCAGGGATGTGCGCGTCCTGCCATGGAGTGCTGCGGCACGGTCTCGAAATTCCAGTCGATCTCGGAGCCTTGTAGAATTGGCCAGGCGGCAGGATCGGAGATGTCGGGGTTCTCGGGTTCTCCGCCCGCCTCCAGCAAGAGAACGCGGAGGTCTGGCCGCTCGGTAAGCCTCGCGGCAAGCACGCAGCCTGCCGACCCGGCGCCCACGACAATGATGTCTGCCTCAGTCACGCCCGCGCCAGGGCGTTCGGGCCCGGCCGTCGATGACCGGGCCGCGGCACCAAAATTCGGGACCGACTTACGGTCCGACGGCCAGCCCGCAATTCTCACCAAGGTCACGGCCTGCGTCGCACCCAGGCGTTTGATCCGCCAGGAGCGGGCCGAAAAGCGTAGCGGGGACTACGGTTGAGGCCCGCGACGACGCGGGCGGGCGCCTGGGCGCGACCCGAAGGGCGGCGCTGTCCATGACCTTGGTGAGAATTGCGGGCTAGTTCGGACGCCAGTCGAACGGGGCGTAGTGGCCGTTGTGGCCGCCCGCCGCGTCGTTCCACTCGATGCCGAAGACGTTCAGGTGGCTGTGGGTCCCGACGGCGAGGTGCAGGCGTTTGTTGGCGGGGTGCCCGGTGTTGTCGATCATGATGGTCTCGGAGGGATCGGGCAGGCTGGGCACGCCCTCGGCCCCGTGGCTGAGCAGGTCGCCGGCGGTGATCGAGAAGCCCATCTTCCGCCGCTCGATCTTGATCGGCGCCCGCGCCACGCCGGCGAAGGTGCCGATGAGCGGCGCCATCAGCGCCATCGGACCGCCCTCGTCGCCAGAGCAGATGCGGCCGATGGCGTCCACCTGTGCGTCGCTCGCCCCCTCGTCGATGATCAGGCCCACGGTCCAGTTGCCGTCGCCCATCGGGCCGGCCACCATCGCCGCGGTGACGAAGGCCACGCCGTCGAGGCGGGTGTCGCCGTAGTGCCCCTCCGCGATGTCCAGCACGATCGCGACCTCGCAGACGCCGTCGGTCGGCATCGCGGTCATGTTGGTGAAGATACAGGGGCAGAGGTAGTCGCAGCTGCAGGTCTCGAAGTAGTCGCCCTTGATGTGCCAGTCAGCCCCGCTCATGACCGCATCCTCCGTCTCTCTTCCGCGCCAGCTTAGCACGGCCCGCGCCGGCCGCGCTCAGAGAAGACCGAGGGCGCGGAGTTCGGCCGCCATGTCCGGCGGGAAGGCGTCCTCGGGTATCTCGACCGTTCCCACCGGGCCGAGGTCGCGTGGTGCAGCGGTGCCCTCCAGATAGCGCCAGCCCTGGTGCGGGCGCCGGTGCACCGGGTCGGTGGCGATCAGCTCGGGATCGAGCACGATCGCGCACTTGGGCTTGCCGCCCGCCTTGGTCTCGTGCCGGTCGAAGCGCAGGATGCGCTGGCGCACGCGGATGCGGTGCCTGACGACCCAGTACATCGAACCGCCCGCCAGGATTTCCTCGGCCCGGCGCGGCGTGAAGCGGGTGACGTGAATCAGCCGGCCGAGCCGCTCAAGCCGCGCCGCCTGGACCGCACGCAGATGGTCCACCCCGTCGATACCGACGGCGAGCTTCAGCAGGTGCAGCGCCACGTCGCGCGTCCGCGAAGCCTGACGCGCGCGGAATCTGGCTCTTGCAGGTTCAGTCCCACCACCTGGGCGGCCGCTTCTCCAGGAAAGCGGCGATCCCCTCCTTCCCGTCCTCCGAGGCCCGGGCGGAGGCGATGCGGCGCGCGACATCGTCGGCCAGAGCATCGTCGATCGGCCGGCCCGAGACCGCGTCGATCAGCGACTTCGCCCGGCGTTGCGCGTCGGGCGAACATCGCAGGAGGGTCTGAACTATCTCCGCGCCGCGCTCTTCGAGTGCCTTGGCGGGCACCACCTCGTGCACCAGCCCGATCCGGAGCGCGGTCTCAGCATCGAAGCGCTCGCCCGTGAGCATGTAGCGCCGGCTCCAGGAGTCGCCGATGGCGCGGACCACGAACGGGCTGATCACGGCGGGAATCAGCCCGAGGCGCACCTCGGTCAATGCGAACGATGCGCCCTCCGCCGAGATGGCGATATCGCAGGCGCTGACCAGGCCGACGCCGCCGCCGTAGGCCGGCCCCTGCACCAGCGCCACCGTGGGCTTGGGCAGGCCGCCCAGCACCATGAGGAGGCGTGCGACCGCGCGGGCGTCGACAATGTTTTCCGCCTCCGAGAAGCCCGCGGCCCGCTTCATGTACGCCAGGTCGGCGCCGGCACTGAAGGACTTGCCGCGCCCGGTGAGGACGACCACGCGCACGTCGTAACGCGCGCCCAGCCCCTCCAGCGTGCTCGTGAGCAGGGCGACCAGCGCGTCGTCGAAGGCGTTGTGCGCTTTGGGTCGGTTGAGCGTGACCGTGGCGACGGCGCCCTCGAATCCGACCAGCACGGTATCGTCGGCCATGGCCCTGCGCCCCCCGCTACATCCTGAAGACGCCGAAGCGCGTGGCCTCGGCCGGCCCGCCCGCGACGATGCCGAGAGCGCGCGCCAGCACCTGCCGCGTCTCGGCCGGGTCGATCACCCCGTCGTGCCAGAGCCGGGCTGCGGCGTAGTAGGGATTCCCCTGCTCCTCGTACTGCGAGAGGATCGGCGCCTTGAACGCGGCCTCCTCGTCCTCGCTCCATTCGTCGCCGCCGGCCTCGATCCGGTCACGCCGAATACGGGCGAGCACGCTCGCCGCCTGCTCGCCCCCCATCACCGAGATGCGCGCATTGGGCCACATCCAGAGGAAGCGCGGCCCGAAGGCGCGCCCGCACATGCCGTAGTTCCCGGCGCCGTAGCTGCCGCCGATGATGACCGTGAGCTTGGGCACGGCCGCGCACGAGACCGCGGTGACCAGCTTGGCCCCGTCCTTGGCGATGCCGCCTTGCTCGTAGCGCTTGCCCACCATGAAGCCCACGATGTTCTGCAGGAACAGCAGCGGGATGCCGCGCTGGCAGCAGAGCTCGATGAAGTGCGCGCCCTTGAGCGAGGATTCCGAGAAGAGGATGCCGTTGTTGGCGAGGATGCCGACAAGGTGCCCGCCGATGTGCGCGAAGCCGGTCACCAGGGTGGCGCCGTAGCGGGCCTTGAACTCGTCGAAGGCGCTGCCGTCCGCGATGCGCGCGATCACCTCGCGCACGTTGAACATGGTGCGCAGCGATTGCGGCACGACGCCGTAGATCTCGGCGGGGTCGTAGGCAGGCTCGGCCGCTGGTGCGGGCGGTGCCCCCGGCGGCGTGGCATCCAGCCGAGCGACGATGGCCCGCGCCCGGCGGATCGCGTCGGCGTCGTCCGCCGCCATGTGGTCGGCAACGCCCGAAAGCCGCGTGTGCACGTCGGCGCCGCCCAGCTCCTCGGCGCTCACCTCCTCTCCGGTCGCGGCCTTCACCAGGGGCGGGCCGCCCAGGAAGATCGTGCCCTGCTCCTTGACGATGACGGTCTCGTCGGACATCGCCGGCACGTAGGCCCCGCCCGCCGTGCACGACCCCATCACCACGGCGACTTGCGCGATGCCCTTCGCCGACATGCGCGCCTGGTTGTAGAAGATGCGCCCGAAGTGCTCGCGGTCGGGGAACACCTCGTCCTGGTGCGGCAGGTTGGCGCCGCCGGAATCCACCAGATAGACGCAGGGCAGCCGGTTCTCCTCGGCGATCTCCTGGGCGCGGATGTGCTTCTTGACGGTCATCGGGTAGTAGGTGCCGCCCTTCACCGTCGCGTCGTTGGCGATCACGACGCACTCGCGCCCCTCGATGCGCCCGATCCCGGTGATGATGCCGGCGGCCGGAACATCCGTGCCGTAGAGCCCGTCCGCCGCCAGCGCCGAGAGCTCCAGGAAGGGCGAGCCCTGGTCGATCAGCGCCGTCACCCGTTCGCGCAGTAGCATCTTGCCCCGCTCCCGGTGCCGCTCGCGGGCCTGGGGAGGGCCGCCCTCCAGCACCCGCGCGTGGCGCGTGGCGAGGTCGTCCACCAGCGCCCGCATGGCCGCCTCGTTGCTCCTGAACTTGTCCGAGGCCGGATCGACCGTCGAGCGCAGAACCTCCATCGCCCCTCTCGCTAAATGGCTCCGCCAAGGTACAGGCCGCTATCCGCGATGCAACCAATCGCCCGCGCCCGAAGGGTCGCGGGCGCGGCAAATTGGGGCGCGGCGGTGCCTCCCTCGGAGCCGCGCGAGACGGGGCCGGGCTGCTGATTCAGCCTTCGAGAGATGCCAGTGCCTCGGCCCTGGTCGAACGGATTGCCATAATTTTGGCGAACCCTACTCTCTCGAAAACCAGATGGACGGAATCCGACAGTGCGCATAGGGCGAATGCCGCATCGCGTTGCCACAAGCTCTTTGCGACCCTGAGGACGGCGTAAAGGCCCGCACTGCTGATGTAGACCAGGTTCTCAAGGTCGATAATCACCGCCCGGTCGCCATCCTCGATAGCGTCTGCGACCGTCTCCTCGAACTGCGCGGCATTGAGGATAGTGATGCGCCCGCTCACGGAGAACCACAGGACACCGTCCCGCCTTTCGCTGGTCACCTCCATCGCCATACCTTCCCTGTCTCCCGTAGGAACAATAGCCTGCAAGCACGGGGCCGGCCACAGAACCCGGCCGCGGCAGCTCTCCGGCCCGGCGATCGGAGAGGGCCAGGATGAGGCGGGGGAACGCGATGCAGGGCGGTGGCCGGGGCCTGCCATCCCGACAGGATCGCGCACCCGCTGTCGCGCACCTGCCGTCGCGCACGCCTGAAAGGTCGTGCGCGCCTGCTATAGTGCGCCGCCACCGACCCAGGGGAGCACCGCCATGCGCCTGCCCACGCTGGCCGAATTCCAAGAGGCCGCCGCCTTCGTCCACGAGACCCTCGACCCCACGCCGCAAATCCCGTGGCCGCTGCTGGCCGAGCGCACCGGGGCCGAGGTCTGGGTCAAGCACGAGAACCACACCCCGATCTGCGCCTTCAAGGTGCGGGGCGGCCTCGTCTACATGGACGATCTACGCCGGCACGGTCCGGTCGCCGGCGTCATCGCCGCCACCAGGGGCAATCACGGCCAGAGCATCGCCTACGCCGCGACCCGCCTCGGCCTCGCCGCGACGCTGGTGGTGCCGGAGGGCAACGCGGCAGGCAAGAACGCGGCGATGCGCGCCTTTGGCGGCGAGCTGGTGGTGCACGGCGCCGACTTCGAGGCCGCCTACGAGCACGCCCAGGCGCTCGCGGCCGAGCGGAACCTGGTCATGGTCCCCTCCTTCGACGAGCGCCTCATCCGGGGCGTCGGCACCTATGCGCTGGAGCTCTTCACCGCGGCGCCCGATCTCGACGCGGTCTACGTGCCGGTGGGGCTCGGCTCCGGCATCTGCGGGCTGATGGGAGTGCGCGATGCGCTCGGACTCAAGACCGAGATCATCGGCGTGGTCGCCGAAGGCGCCAACTGCTACGCGCTCAGCTACGAGGCAAGGCGGCCGGTCTCGATCAACCGGGCCACGACCGTGGTGGGCGACGGCATCGCGACCCGCGAGCCTTCGCCCCAGGGCCTCGACCTGATCCTCGCCGGCTGTGCGCGCATCGTCAGCGTCTCCGACGACCAGATGCTGGACGCCATCGCCGCCTATCACGCCGACACGCACAACCTCGCCGAGGGAGCGGGCGCATCCCCGCTCGCGGCGCTGATGCAGGAGCGGGAAGCGATGGCCGGGAAGAAGGTCGGGCTGATCCTCTCGGGCGGCAACGTGGACCCCGGCGTCTATGCCCGCGCCATCGCCCGGCTGGAGGCCGGCCCCGCCACGCAGGCGGCAGAATAGAGCTACTCAGGCCCTGGCCTGGACCCGGTCCATCAGGCGGCCATAGAGGGCACGGGCCTGGGCGGTGACGCCCTCCGGCACCGCCAGCACAAAGACCACGAGGATGACGCCGAGGATCAGGTTGACGTCCACGGTCTGCTGCGTGCCGAGCTCGATGGTGACGAAGCCCAAAGCCATGGCGCCCACCAGCGGCCCCACCAGGGTGCCGAGTCCGCCGACCACCACCCAGATGATGATCTGCGCGCTGAAGCCCAGGTCGAACACGGTGGGGCTCACGTAGGAGTTCCAGTTGGCGTAGAGCACGCCCGCGAGGCCGGCCACGGCGCCGCCGATCCCGAAGACGGCCATCTTGTAGAGCCGCGTGTCGTAGCCGAGCAGCTCGGCCCGGAGTTCGTTCTCCCGCATCGCCGCGACCGCGCGGCCGAAGCTGGAATGCATGGCGCATCGCAGGCCGACATACACCAGCAGCAGGCAGATCCCGGTGATGACGAACATGTCCTCGGGCCAGATGATGCTCATGGGATTGCCCGGCGTGTTGATGGGGGGAAGCGCGGGCATGCCGTTAAAGCCGCCGAGATGGGCGGTGCCGATGGTGTATTCGTAACCCGCCGTGTGGCCCAGGAACTTGTAGAAGATCAGCGACACGACGAGGGTGATGACCGCCACGTAGACCGTGCTGATGCGGCCGTAGAACATGAAGTAGCCGAGGAAGAGCGCGAAGGCCGCGGGCACGGCGACGCCCGCGAAGAGCGCGGTGGTGCTGCCTCCCATGTTGATGGAGACCACGGCGTAGGTGTAACCGCCGAGGCCATAGAACGCGGCCTGACCGAAGCTGAAGATGCCGCCGTAGCCCCAGACCCAGCCGAGGCTCATGGCGAGGATGCCGTAGGCCATGAAGAGCGTGAGCTGCAGCAGGATGAAGATGTCGGAGATCACCAGCGGCAGAATGCCGATGACCAGCGCAATGATCGCGACGGCCGCGATCGGCCCGGTGAGCGTCGGCGAAAGCCGCCCCACCGTGAGCCCGTCGGAGTTGAGACTGAGGTTCAGAGCCATCGGCGGAAGAACCGGCCTGTGATGCCCTGCGGCAGCAGCCTGAGCAGGATGACCGCGGCGATGAGCAGCGCAACGTCGCCCATCACCGGCGTCCAGAGGAAGGTGGTGACCTGGTTCACGGTGCCGAAGAACGCCGACGCGGACGAGGTGCCGGTCACGATGGCCTCGCCGCCCCCGATCACGGTGATGAAGGCCTTGGCGATGAAGGCCGCGCCCATTGTGGGCAGCAGGCCGGTCACCGGCGCGAGTGCTGCGCCCGCGAGCCCGGTGAGCGCGGCGCCCACACCGAAGGTGATGGTGTAGACATGCTGCGGACTGATGCCGAGCACGGCCGCCATGTCGGCGTTTTGCATGGTGCCGCGGGCGATGAGGCCTGCGCGCGAATAGCGCAGCACGACGAAGATCACCGCGATCACGAGCACGCCGAGGAAGATAATGAACAGCCGGTACTGGCTCTCGACGAACTCGCCAATCTCGAAGCTGCCGAGCGGCGAGACCACGCTCTCGGTCGCATTGCCGAAGATGGTCGTGATGATGCCGATAAAGAGCAGCGAGAGCCCCCAGGTCGCAATCAGGGTGTCCATCATGCGGCCGTAGAGGAAGCGGACGACGAAGCGCTCGACGATGACGCCGACGATGCCGACGAAGAGCGGCGCGATCACCAGCATCGAGACCCAGAAGTTGATGCCGGCCTTGGTCGAGACCACGACCGCGTAGGCGCCCAGCATCAGGAACTCGCCGTGGGCCAGGTTGATGACCCGCATCATGCCGAAAATGACAGCCAGCCCCGCGCTGATGAGCGCGAGGCTGGCCACGGTGTAGCCGATCTGGACGGCGATGATGCCGGCGAGGTCCATGATCGGTAACGACGACTAGAAAGAGGTCAGTCGACCTCGATCCGGTACTGGGTCGCCTGATTCGGATTGGCGATCAGGTCGCAGACCGTGGCGGTATCGTCCGGCGTCCGGTTCTCGGCCACCTCGACGATGTTGAATTGGCCGCCATTGAGCTCGGCAATCGCCGCGCTCATGATGGTGTGGTGGGTCGGCGGATCCATCGTCACCGTGCCGCCCGGCCCCTCGACCGAGATCCCGGTCTCCAGCGCCTCGATCACCGCCATGCGGTCGATGGTTTCGGCCTGCTCGACCGCCTTCTTCCACATGTTGACCGAGTTGTAGGTGCAGATGGCGAGGGTGCCGATCTCCTGGGCATCTTCGCCGTAGCGGCCGCGCCACTTCTCCAGGAAGGCCGCGTTGGCCGGCGAGTCGATGCTCTGGAAGTAGTGGTAGGAGCACATGATGCCCTCGGACTCAGCGGCCGAGACGAAGGCGTTCTCCCACGGCCCGAACACGGTGGATGCCACCGGGATCTTGTCCTGCATCCCCGCCGCCGGCCACTGCCGGTAGAAGCCGATGTGGTTGCCGCCCACGAGCGCCGAGACCACCAGGTCGGGATCGGCCTGCTGGATCTTGGTGATGGTCGATGCGAAGTCGCCGACATCGAGCGGGAAGAACTCTTCGGCAATCACCTCGCCCCCAAAATCCTTGGCGTACTTCTTGATCCAGTCGGCGGTGATCTGCCCGTAGATATAGTCGGCGGCGATGGTGTAGACGGTCTTCGCGCCGAACTTATCCATCGCGTACTTGAGCAGCGGGCCGTTGATCTGCGCCGGCGTCTCGGCGTTGCAGAATACTGTGCGGTCGCAGACGCCGCCCTCGTAGAAGGTGCTGTAGAAGTAGAGCTTGCGGAAGCGGTCGAAGACCGGGCGGATCGACTCGCGCGACGCGCTGGTGATGCCGCCGAAGACGACGTCGACCTGGTCGCTCGTCGCCAGCCGCTGCGCATACTGCGAGTAGTTGGCCATGGTCGACTGGGCGTCGTACTCGATGAGTTCGAGCTGCTGGCCCAGCACGCCGCCGGCCGCGTTGATCTCTTCCACCGCGAACACGAGCGCGTCGGCCATCTCGTTGCCGTAGATGCCGATCACGCCGGTGCGGTCGTGCAGCCCGCCGACCCTGATGGTGTCGGCGCGCGCGGGCTTCACGATCACGGTCGGCGCTGCAGCTATTGCTGCGCCACCGATTCCGGCCGCCTTCAGGAACGTGCGACGATTCACTTTGCTCATCGATAGCCTCCCTGTGTCGGTGCATCCTGCCGTCCGTGCCGGACGCGGCGCGGCCGGGCGCCGGCCTCCTTGCCCAGCGCAACGCCGACGATGGTAGCCACCTTCAACCGTGGCGACAATCGGCGGGCGCGCAAAGCGTCAATCCGTTCCGTCAGGAGGTGGATACGTCGGGTCACGCGCAGATCTCAAGGAGCGCAGGCGGCAGAGTGCAACGAAACACTGTGTTCAGGAATGGATACGCTGACGTGGACATGAGATACCGCAGAAAGTGCTGCGTTCCAGAGTCGACTGCTCAGGGGGATTTTTTGGTGGCAGAGGCAACCGAATATCGCCTGTGGCTGAAGTTCCAGGTCGGTAAGTTGCTGGCAACGACAGAGAGTGCCTTAGAGGCGTCTCTCGCCGGCAGGACGATCACAATCGAGCCAGAAAAACAGTCGCAGCCGTTGCGGGATGCATCTTGGTTGATCATGGGGTGTCGGGGTTTCGAATCCGAGGATCAGGCAAGGGGGTTTGGTGAAGAACTACGACGGGCAGCGCACCTGGCTGGGCTGTGCGCCAAGGTCGGCGTGGACGCAGGCGACCCCGGGGACGACCGCACGAAGTCATGGTTCAACCCAGATATCCTCAGCAGCGGCCGACGCCTGAATCCCGATATGCGCCTCGGTCCCGATGTGCACGGGATCGTGGTCCTGCCGGACGACGAGAACACAGTGTTCTTTCGTGCGCGCGCGAGCGGGCGGGCGCGGCCGAACGCGGGCGATTTCATCGAAGCTCTCGAGGAAACAATGCCGCAAGGCAAAGTGACCCGCAACGGATCACCGTCGATCCGGCGGGCCATTCGCGTGATGAATCTCGCTGAGATGAACCAGGAGCCGATCGCCAAAGTGGTGCTGGCGGTCTCTACGATCGAAGGCTTGGCGAATGATCCCCCATGGTCTGACAGGCAACAGAAACTCATCGAGGGCGCGGCAGCGTGGGTTGAGCGGTCTCACGGTGAGTTAGGAGACGCCGCACAAGTCATTAAAGCAATTCGTCAGGTGAGGCAGGAGAGCATTCGCCAAAGGATAAGGAGACTGCTCGCCGAAAATGATCTGTCGGACGTGTGGGGAGAATGGGAAGATCTGTACGCAAGACGCAGCCGACTGTTCCACGACCGTTCACGAACAGGAAGCGAGCACCGGGGTGTCCACTTGGAGGAGTCTGAATTGCACGAGCTCGGGCAAAATGCGGTCAAATTATGCGCAAGAATTGTCCTCTCCATGGCAAAACGAGAAGGGATCGCGGTTCCCAGCCGCGCCGCTCTGCACTTCGGAGTTAGATAGAAGCGACAGACACACCAGACCGCGGAATCGTTTGTCCCGATGGTGAAGCTGTAGAGTGCAAACGACCGATGGGCTCCTACAGCCGCCGCTCTACGCCCCGTTCGCCCTTGGGAATATCCATGGCTTGGCGGAACAATTACCAAAGCGCGCCAATCCGCCCAATCAAACAAACGCTTGCCCAAACCCGCCGAGTCCGGAATGATCCCAGGCAGTGGCGGAAACCGACGGGAAGCGCAGGGACAATCGCCGGGGCCGCATCCTCGACGCGGCGGCGGTGGAGTTCGCTCGGTCCGGCTACAGCGCCACCTCGGTCCGCGATATTGCCGCCGCGGCCGGCATCCTGCCCGGCTCGATGTACTACCACTTCGCCTCCAAGGAAGACCTGCTGGCGGCGGTCCATGCCGCCGGTATCCAGCGAATCAAGGAGCGTGTGCTGGCCGCCATCGAGACCGCGGACGACCCCTGGGGCAGGCTGGAAGCCGCCTGCGCCGCCCACGTCGAGACCCTGCACCAGAGCAAGGACTACGGCTCGGTCATCGCCACCGAGTTCCCGCGCCGGCATTCGCCGAAGCTCCGCGCGCGCATGATCGAAGAGCGCCACGACTACGAGAATGTCTTTCGCACGCTGATCGACGACCTGCCGCTGCCGGAGGGCACGAGCCGCAAGTATTTTCGGCTGGCGTTGATCGGCGCCATGGCCTGGTCGATCACGTGGTACAGGCCGGGCGAGGACACGGCCGAGGAGATCGCCCGCCACATCGTCAACCTGTTCCGGCCGGGGGCGGAGGCGGAATGAGGCTCGAAGGCAAGATCGCGGTGGTGACCGGGGCTGCCCGCGGCATCGGCGCCGCCTGCGCCCGGCGCTTCGCCGCCGAGGGTGCGGCGGTGGTCATCGCCGACATCCTGGAAGAGCAGGGCGAGGTGACGGCCCAGTCGATCCGCGATACCGGCGCCAGCGCCGCCTTCGTCGCCTGCGATACCGGCGAGGGCCCGCAGGCGCGCGCCTTGATCGAGGAGACGGTCTCGCGCCACAGCCGCATCGACGTGCTGGTGAACAACGCCGGCATCTTCACCATCGCGGATTTCCTCGACGTGACCGAGGAAGACTTCGACCGCGTGCTCCGCGTCAACCTGCGGGGCTACTTCCTGGTGGGCCAGGCGGCGGCGCGGGCGATGGTGGAGGCAGGCTCCGGCAGCATCATCAACATGTCGTCGGTTAACGGCGTCATGGCGATCGATACGATCGCGGCCTACGTGGTCAGCAAGGGCGGGGTCAACCAGCTCACCTCAGTCATGTCGCTGGCGCTCGCGCCCAAAGGCATCCGCGTGAACGCAATTGGCCCGGGCACGATCCTCACCGAGCTCTCGGGCTCGCTGCTCACCGACGAGGCGGCGCGGCGGCGGGTGCTCTCCCGCACTCCCATGGGCCGTGTCGGCCAGCCGGAGGAGATCGCGGGCATCGCGGTCTTCCTCGCAAGCGACGATTCCTCATACGTCACAGGACAGGTAATCTACGCCGATGGGGGGCGCATGCGTCTCAACTACACCATGCCGGTGGAGGGCGACGGATAGGGAGCACGGCCATGGCGGACGAACGGAGGACCCTGATCCTCACCGGCGCGAGTCAGGGGATCGGGCACGCGACGGTCAAGCGCTTCAGCGCGGCGGGCTGGCGGGTCATCACCGCCTCGCGCCGGGCCTTCTCGGAGGATTGCCCGTGGGAGGCCGGGCCCGAAGACCACATCAGGATCGACCTGGCCGACCCGGATGACGTCGCGCGCGGCATCGAGGAGATGCGCGGGCGCTTGGGCGGTGCGCCGCTCGCCGCGCTGGTGAACAACGCGGGCATCTCGCCCAAGGGCGAGGACGGCATCCGGCTCGACAGCCTGAGCACCGACCTCGACCTCTGGCGCGAGGTCTTTCAAGTCAACTTCTACGCGCCGCTGGCGCTGGCGCGGGGCCTCTTCGATGAGCTAAAGCGCGGCCAGGGCAGCGTCGTCAACGTGACCTCGATCGCGGGCGGCCGGGTTCACCGCTTCGCCGGCAGCGCCTATTCGACCTCTAAGGCGGCGCTCGCTGCGCTCACCCGCGAGATGGCAGCGGACTTCGGCCCGCTCGGCATCCGCGTCAACGCCATCGCGCCGGGCGAGATCGACACGCCCATCCTCTCGCCCCAGGCCAACGACCTGCTGCCGGCCATTCCGATGGCGCGCCTCGGCAAGCCCTCGGAGGTGGCGTCCGCGATCTATTTCCTCTGCTCGGACACCGCCGCCTACATCACCGGCGGCGAGTTGCACGTCAACGGCGGTGAACACGTATAGCGGTTTAAGCAACTGCGGCGCCCCGTGAGGCGCCGCAGCAACCATGACAGCGTTGATTAAGCGGTCTGGAACTCGTTCCAGCGTTTCACGACGAGGATGTTCTCGTCCATGATCGAGTTCCACACGGCGACCCGGCCCATGCGGTTCGCGAACGAGCCGCCGTCGCGGACGTGGCCGGGCTGCTCCATGACGTTGCCGAACGGGTCCTTGACCTCGCCTTCCGCCGGCTTGCCCTCGTACCAGTAATCCCACTCCCAGGGCTCCATGAAGCCGCGCGAGTTCTCGGGCGTGCACATGTAGTAGCCCTGCTTGGAGAAGTAGGCCCCGGCCGGGCCCGAGTGGTACCAGTTGAAGTAGTCGTAGAGGGCGCCGAGCTTCTTGCCCTCGACGTGGCGCGGGATCATCGCGCCGAGCGCCCAGGCCCGGTAGCCTTCCTTGAGGTCGAGGTAGATGCAGGGCACGCCGCGTGCGCGCACCGCCGCTACCGCCGGCGACCACATGGACTGCAGCACCACCTCGCCGGAGGTCATCAGATTGACCGAATCGTTGAAGGTGCTCCAGAAGGCGCGGAAGTGCCCGTCCTTCTTGAGTTGGATCAGCCGGTCGAAGGTGTAGTTGATCTCATCGACCGTCATGTTGCCCTTGTCGCCGTACTCGATCTCCCCGTTGGCCTGGAGCGCCATGGCGATATCCATGATGCCGATGCCGGGGAAGTTCTGCAGCGCCGTCCTGCCGCTGAACTCGGGGTTGACGAACTCGGCCCAGGTCTCGATCGGGCGGCCGATTTTTTCGGGCTGCGCGCCGAGGGTATCGGCGTTGAAGGTGCCGGGCACGATGGTCATCCATTGGCTGGATTCCGGCTCGACGAAGTCTCTGCCGTCGATGGCCGAGGTCCAACAGTAGCGCGACGGGTTCATGCCGTCCCCGTACCAGGCGTCGGCATGGATCGTGCCGCTCTTCTTGTAGATCCCGAGCAGCTGATCGAAATGCTCCAGCTTGGTGATGTCGATCGCCTGCATGTTGCCGGACGGGAAGATCTGCGGGAACTGCTCGAGATCCGGCTCGAACAGGTCGGCCGATCTCGGCTGCGTGAGGGCGCGCTGGCCGATGGTGTTGAGATCGACCGCCGACATGTTGAACTGGAAGCCCAGCGCCTCTTCGGCCATCGCCTCGTAGGTGCTGGAGATCGTCACTGCCGTGCCGATCATACTGATCTCGATGTCCTTGATGTCCTGCGACCAGACCGTCGGGAAACCGCCGAGGCTTGCGCCGGCCGCCACGCCGGCGGCCGCTGCCGAGCCCTTGAGTACGGACCGCCTGGAAATTTCTGTCTTCTTGAGATCCGCCATAAGCTTGCTCCTCCCCGTTATGACGTTCGCGCTGCACCGCACGCGTTGCGATCGGGGAAGGAGCCGACGAGCAGGGCGCCCGTCGGCGCCGCCCGTCGCGTCGGAGCAGCACCTCTCCACGCCTTATGGCTCAGCGGGAAGTATGCGGCCCTGAGGCTCGCGGCACAAGCGCGGCACGGGGCGGCGGGTGCCGACAGTCGGGACGAAGCGTCAGCCGCGTTTCATTCTTGAGCGGGGATCATTCGCTCAGCCGGCCCGTGTTTCGAGTGTCGGTATTCCGGACACGTCGACCGTGCGCTCCGCGATTGCCAGGTCGTGGGCCCGCTGCAGGTTGAGCCAAAAGGCCGCGCCATTGCCGAACAGCTTGCCGAAACGAACCGCCATCTCGGCCGTGACCGGCTGCTTCTCGTTGAGGATGTCGTAGAGGGTCTGCCGGGAGATTCCGAGGGCGCCGGCAACGGCCGTCCTGGTCATGCCAAGCGCCGGCAGAACGTCCTCCCGCAGAATCTCTCCCGGATGCACCGGCACTAGGGACGGGTGTCTCTTGGCCATCGGTGGCTGCCCTTGATCTCTAGGGAAGGTCTGAATAAGTGCCTCCTGCATTTCTCAGACGCGCAAGGCGGAAGCGCGCTTTCCGCTTTGCTCACATTTTCAGTGACTTATAGCCACCGAAAATGGTGGCACATCCCTGTGCCACGGGAACCCCTGATAAATCAGAGGTTCCCTAGCGCGTTCGGTGGAGGCATGGCGCGCCCGGCAGGACTCGAACCTGCGACCCCAAGCTTAGAAGGCTCGTGCTCTATCCGGCTGAGCTACGGGCGCCACTCCCGTTCCTACCACGACCGGCCCCAAATGTGATCGACCTTCGCCGCGCGCACGGGCGAGCGCGCTGGCCCCTTCACGCCGCGGCTGCGCGCGCCGCGAGCCAAGCCTCGATGCGGGCGACGGATTCCTCGATCTCCTCCGTGCTCGCGGCGTAGGAGAGGCGGAGGTAGCCCTCGCCGTAGGCGCCGAAGCTGGTGCCGGCGATGGTGGCGACGCCGGCCTCCTCCAGCAGTCCGTCCTGCAGCGTGCGCGCATCGAGACCGGTGCCGGTGATGTTGGGCATGGCGTAGAAGGCGCCGGCGGAATCGACGCAGGTGATGCCCTCGATCCGGTTGAGGGCGGGGACGATGAGCTTCCGCCGCTCGTCGAAGGTTTTGCGCATGATGTCGACTGACTCCTGCGGGCCGGTGAGCGCCGCCAGCGCCGCGTGCTGGGTTGGCGCGTTGACGCAGGAGTTGCAGTTGATCGCGAGCCGCGTGGCGTGCGCCGCGAGCGGTGCGGGCCACACCCCGTAGCCGATGCGCCAGCCGGTCATCGCATAGGTCTTGCTCCAGCCGTCGAGCACGATCACGCGGTCGCGCAGCGCCGGATAGTCCAGCATCGTGACATGCTCGCGGCCTTCGTAGAGCAGGCGGCTGTAGATTTCGTCGCTCATGATCGCGACGTGGGGATGGGCCTCGAGCCCCTCGGCGAGCCGGTCGAAGGTTTCGCGCGGAACCACGCCGCCGGTCGGGTTGGCCGGGCTGTTGAGCATGACGAGCCGGGTGCGGGGCGTGATCTTGGCCAGCACCTCCTCGGCATCGAAGGAGAAGCCGGTTTCCTCGTAGAGCGGAATCGGCACCGGCGTCGCGCCGGAGAACTTGATCGCGGACTCGTAGATGGGGAAGCCCGGATTGGGATAGAGGATCTCGGCCCCCTCTTCGCCGAACATCAGCGCAGCGAAGAACATCGTGACCTTGCCGCCCGGCACCACCACGACGTTGTCGGGATCGACCTCGCAGCGGCGGTACGTGGCGATGTCGGCGACCACCGCCTCGCGCAGCGCAGGGATGCCGTTCGCCGGGGTGTAACCGTGGTGGCCGTCCGTCAGCGCCTTGCGGCCCGCCTCGACGATATGGTCGGGGGTGCGGAAATCAGGCTGGCCGATCCCGAGATTGATGATGCTGCGCCCGGCTGCCTGCAAGGCGCCCGCGCGGGCCAATACGTCGAAGGCGGTCTCGGTCCCGAGCCGCCCCATGCGCTCGGCGATCTGCACGTGCGCCTCCCTGTCCCACCTAACCTAAAGGCCGCGCATGATGCCACCAAAGGAGGCTGCGCGGAACCGGACCTGCGCTATCATGCGGCGCCGACAGGGAGAGAACTCCGGGCTAGAGACCGTGCCGGCCTGGCCCGCTTAGGGGAGCGCAATGAAGAAGATCGAAGCCGTCATCAAACCGTTCAAGCTCGACGAGGTGAAGGACGCCTTGCACGAGGTCGGGCTGCAGGGAATCACCGTGACCGAGGCCAAGGGCTTCGGCCGGCAGCGGGGCCACACCGAGCTCTACCGGGGCGCCGAGTACGTGGTTGATTTTCTGCCCAAGGTGAAGATCGAGATCGTGCTCGAAGACAACATGGTCGAGCGCGCGATTGAGGCCATCTGCGAGGCGGCGGCGACCGGGCGCGTGGGCGACGGCAAGATCTTCATCGTGCCGGTCGAGGACGCGATCCGAATCCGCACTGGCGAACGCGGCCGTGAAGCCATATAAGCGCGCCAGCGCGCTGCCGGATGCAGGCGCCATGAGGACAGACCGAGCGGGTGATGGAGCAATACGATGAGTGATGTCGACAGCGTCTTGGAGATGATCGAGAAGAACGAAGTCCAGTTCGTGGACTTCCGGTTCACCGACCCGCGCGGCAAGTGGCAACACATGACCCAGGCGGTCCGCACGGTCGACGAGGACATGCTCACAGACGGGATCATGTTTGACGGCTCCTCGATCGCCGGCTGGAAGGAGATTCACCAGTCCGACATGGTGCTCATGCCGGATCCGGCGAGCGCCGTGATGGACCCGTTCTCGGCGCTGCCGCAGATGATCCTGACCTGCGACGTGATCGAGCCGTCGACCGGCCAAGCCTATGACCGCTGCCCGCGCAGCGTGGCCAAGAAGGCGGAGATCTACCTCGCTTATTCCGGTCTTGGCGACACGGCCTATTTCGGGCCGGAAGCTGAGTTCTTCGTCTTCGACGACGTGCGCTTCAAGGTCTCGATGAACGAGACCTATTACATGCTCGACCAGGAGGAAGGTCCCTACAACACGGGCCGCGCCTACGAAGAGGGCAACTATGGCCACCGCCCGCCGACCAAGGGCGGCTACGTGCCGGTGCCGCCGGTCGATTCGATGAACGACATGCGAGCTGAGATGGTCACCCACCTCGCCGGCATGGGCGTCAAGGTGGAGAAGCACCACCACGAGGTGGCGCCCAGCCAGAACGAACTCGGGGTCGAGTTCGGCACGCTGCTCTCGGCGGCCGACCAACTGCAGATCCAGAAGTACGTGGTGCATATGACTGCCCACAGCTACGGCAAGAGCGCGACCTACATGCCGAAGCCAATCGTCGGCGACAACGGCTCCGGCATGCACGTGCACCAGTCGATCTGGAAGGACGGCAGACCGCTGTTCGCGGGCTCGGGCTACGCCGATCTCTCGGATATGGCGCTCTACTACATCGGCGGCGTGATCCGTCACGCACGGGCGATCAACGCCTTCACCAACCCGTCGACGAACAGCTACAAGCGGCTCGTGCCGGGCTACGAGGCGCCGGTGCTGCTCGCCTACTCGGCGCGCAACCGCTCCGCCTCCTGCCGCATCCCCTACGCGGCGAGCCCGAACGGCAAGCGGGTGGAGGTGCGCTTCCCCGATCCCTCGGCGAATCCCTATTTGTCCTTCGCCGCGATGCTGATGGCGGGGATCGACGGCATCGAAAACAAGATCCATCCGGGCGACGCGATGGACAAGAACCTCTACGACCTGCCGCCGGAGGAGCTGAAGGACGTGCCGACGGTGTGTGGCAACCTGGGCCAGGCGCTCGACTCGCTCGATGCCGACCGCGACTTCCTGAAGAAGGGCGACGTCTTCACCGACGACCTGATCGACGGCTATCTCGAACTCAAGCGCGAGGAGCAGACGGCCTTCCTCATGGCCCCGCACCCCATCGAGTACGAGATGTACTATTCGGTCTGAGCGGGGGGCGCGGACGACGCAGCGCGCCGAACGCGCCCATCCCGCCTGAACGACCGCAACCGCGCGGCGGCCGTGCCTGTCCAAATCGTCGTCGGCCTCGCGCTCGGGGCCATACTCCTCTATCCGGCTCTGCGCATCTGTCGGCGTGCGGGCCTGCGCTGGCCGCTCTCGCTCGTGGTGTTCGTGCCCCTGGTCGGGCCGCTAATCCTGCTCGCGCTGCTAGCCTTCATGATCTGGCCGAGCGATCCCTACGGGAAGCGCTGAACCGTGGTCGGCGTCCTCCAATACCTCGCGGTCACGGTCATCATGCTCTGGATGTTCTGGCGCATCTTCAACAAGGCCGGGCGCAACCCCTGGTGGGCCTACCTCATGCTGCTCCCCATCCTGGGCCTGTTTATCCCGCCGGTCTCGGTTGGACTGGGCCTCCTGATCGGCGTACCCGTGGTCATGATCTGGGTCTTCGCGTTCGTGCCGTGGCCGTCGATCGACAACCCGCGCCCGCTCCCCGATACGCCGGGCTACGATCCGCCGGAGCCCGAACGCTTCACGGGCCGCTTCAGACGAGCCACGCGGCCGAGCGAGACGGCGCGCCGGAGGAGCCGCGGGATCACCCGCCGGCTGGTAAGGAGACGAGACGATGAATGAGGCGCCGAAGAAGGTGGTGCTCGCCTATTCCGGCGGGCTCGACACCTCGGTCATCCTGCGCTGGCTGCAGGAAACGTATGGCTGCGAGGTGGTCACCTTCACCGCCGACATCGGCCAGGGCGAGGAGCTGGAGCCCGCGCGTGCCAAGGCGGAGATGCTGGGCGTGCAGGACATCCGCATCGAGGACCTGCGCGAGACCTTCGTGCGCGACTACGTCTTCCCCATGTTCCGGGCCAACGCGATCTACGAGGGCGTCTACCTGCTCGGCACGTCGATCGCGCGGCCGCTTATCGCCAAGCGGCAGATCGAGATTGCCCGAGAGACCGGCGCCGATGCCGTGGCCCACGGCGCCACCGGCAAGGGCAACGACCAGGTGCGCTTCGAGCTCGGCTACTACGCGCACGACCCCGGCATCCGCGTGATCGCACCCTGGCGCGAGTGGACCATCGATTCGCGCGAGGCGCTGGTCGAATACGCGGAGAAGCACCAGATCCCGATCCCGCGCGACAAGCGCGGCGAGCCGCCCTACTCCACCGATGCCAACCTCCTGCACATCTCCTATGAGGGGAAGGCGCTGGAGGACCCGTGGGTGGGGCCGGACGAGAGCATGTTCACCCGCTCGGTCTCACCCTTAGAAGCACCGGACCGGCCGACCACCGTCGAGATCGAGTTCCAGGCCGGCGACGCGGTGGCGGTCGACGGCGAGGCGCTGAGCCCGGCAGCGCTGCTTGAACGGCTGAACGAGTTGGGTGGCGCCAACGGGATCGGCCGGGTCGACCTGGTGGAGAACCGCTTCGTCGGCATGAAGTCGCGCGGCGTCTACGAGACCCCCGGCGGCACCATCCTGATCGCCGCCCACCGCGCCATGGAGAGCCTGACGCTCGACCGCGCGGCCGCGCACCTGAAGGACGAGCTGATGCCGCGCTACGCCGAGCTCGTCTACAACGGCTTCTGGTTCGCGCCCGAACGCCGCATGCTGCAGGCGGCGATCGACGAGAGCCAGAAGGGCGTCACCGGCACCGTACGGCTCGCGCTCTACAAGGGCTCGGTCTCGGTCGAGGGCCGCAAGGCGCCCACCAGCCTCTACAGCGCGGAGCACGCGACCTTCGAGGCCGATTCGGTCTACGACCAGCGCGACGCCGAGGGCTTCATCCGGCTCAACGCCCTCCGCCTCCGCCTTGGCAAGACGGGCGAGGAAGGATAGCTCCCCACTCCGCTCCCGCTCGACGGCGAGGCGGCAGCGGCTCGGTTGCTTGTTGGAGAGTTGTGCTCAGGCAGAACGCACAGTCTCCCAGACCGCCAGGGGTCTCTACTGTCGCGCCTCACGTGTCTGAGAGAATACCGTGGGCCTCTGCCCACTCTCGCCACTCGACCCTGCCCCTCCCAACCGGCTCGAGGGTCTCTGCCAACGCGTGGTTGTCTCCGAATATCATCAGGTTGTCGCAGGGCCAGCGGGCCGAAGGAGCAATGAGACCGTCGAGACCGAGAAAGACAAGAGCCGCGCCGATCTTCTGCGTTCGACCGTAGTCGCGCTCCCCGTAGCGAGCCAAGTCCACCCCGAGCGTAGCGAGATCGGTCCTCACAAGCTGCAGCGTGTGCGATGTCGAGACGGCCAGGCGCGTTACGCTGATCGGGCGGGGGCCTGGGATCGGCGTCAGTTCCGCCAGAAACGAGGCTACCTCGGCGATCGCCCCATCGCGTTCGAGACTGGTGTAGAGAACGGAGTGCCCGACATTGCCGTCAGGCGGCGGCGCCCACCGACCGCCGCTGATGGATGCGGCAATCGGATCCGCATTTGTGCGTGTTGCCCGGAATACCTCACCCTCGAAACGTTCCGGGTGAAATGCGCTCAGGCGATCCAGAAGATCCGGATCGTGGATCATGGTGGAAAATCAATACCGCCTAGACGTACACACCGTCGCGGAGCTGGTTGACCAACCGTCGTACGTCATCGATTCGCCCGGCCTGGATCAGCTCTGCCGGCGACCGCCCGCGCAAGAGCCTTTGCGGCGCAAACATCCACTGACGAGCCTCGTTGGGCTCGTAGAAGTCTGATAGCTGGTCGACGATATACTCAAGCTCCAGAAGGGTTTTCTCGGTTCTCGCGTGCGGATAGGCGCGGCCCTGGTTCCAGCGCGACACCGTCTCAGGTCTGGTCCCAAGCAGGTTGGCAACCTCGACATGCCGCATCGCGCCCTTGGCGGAGATCGATCCCAATCGCTTCGCGATTGCACCGCTCACGGCTGCTGCCTTTGCTCCTGCCATCGTCCGCCTACCTACGTGGTGTACCGTTAACCGCAGTGTCCGCCACGTGACGCTCGCTACGAGGGCGCCTTCCCTCCCGACACAGATATAGCGTTTCTTATTGCGTATTATATTGACATTTTGATTGATGTAGCAAGACGATTGTGGACGCGGGGAAACCGGCGTCGGGCGCAGCAGCGTGTTGGCACCTTACTCCGGCTCTTCGATCCCGTGACGGCGGCAGGCGGCGGTCAGCGTGTTCTTGAGCAGGCACGCGATGGTCATGGGCCCGACGCCGCCCGGCACCGGCGTGATCCAGCCGGCGTTCTCCACCGCCTCCTCGAAGCAGACGTCGCCCACCAATCGGGTTTTCTCACCCGCCGGCACACGGTTGATGCCGACGTCGATGACCGCAGCGCCGGGCTTGACCCAGTCGCCCCGGATCATCTCGGCCCGCCCCACGGCGGCGATGAGGACATCGGCACGCCGACACTCGCCCGGCAGGTCCTGGGTGCGCGAGTGGCCGACGGTCACGGTGCAGTGCTCGCGCAGCAGCAGAGACGCCATCGGCTTGCCGACGATGTTGGAGCGGCCGACGATCATCGCCCGCATGCCCTTCAGCTCGCCCACGAAGTGACGCAGCATGAGCATGCAACCGAGTGGCGTGCAGGGCACCAGGCTGTCCTGCCCGGTGGTGAGCCGGCCCACGTTGGTGGTGTGGAAGCCGTCCACGTCCTTGTCGGGGTCGATGGCATTGATGATCGCGTTCGAGTCGACCTGATCCGGCAACGGAAGCTGCACCAGGATGCCGTGCACGGAGTCGTCGGCGTTCAGCCGCTCGACCGTTTCCAGCACCTCCTGATGGCTCGCGGTATCGGGCAGCCGGTACTCCTGCGAGTCCATGCCAGCGGCGACGGTCGCCTTGCCCTTGTTGCGGACGTAGACGTGGCTCGCGGGGTCGTCGCCCACCAGCACGACCGAGAGCCCCGGCACGAGGCCGTGGCTCTCCTTCAGGAGCGCCGCCTTGCGCCCGACCTCGGCCCGGATATCGGCCGCGAATGCCTTGCCGTCGATGATAACTGCGTCGCTCATGGGTGTTCCTCGTCAGGGGCTGGACGCTATCCGACCCGGCAGGCGCAGGGGCGCGCCGGGCTCGGACGACTCATGGAACGATATTGCTCACAATGAGATCGCGGAGGAAGTAGAGGATCAGAATCAAAATGACCGGCGATATGTCGATGCCGCCAAGGTTGGGAATGATGCGCCGGATTGGCCGGAGCGGCGGCTCGGTGATGCGGTGGAGGAAGCTCAGCAGCGTGAACACGAAGCGGTTGCTCGTGTTGATGACGTTGAACACCACCAGCCAGCTGAACACCGCCGATGCGATCAGCAGATAGATGTAGATCGAGAAGACGGCGTGGATGAGGTCGGCCAACGCGTTCATCGCCGGGCGCGTCTCGGTGATTGCGGGGCGGGAGGCAGAATCCGGGGGCGGAGTATATCGCAGGGACTAGCGGGTGCGAGTCCGTTATGCGTGCGGGCCGGAGGCGGTGAGTGGCTCTCGCCTCAGAGCGACCACGCGGTGCGAACACGCTCACGCAGGCCGATGAGGCGTTCGCACGGCTCGTTGGCGAAGACGAAGCGCAGGTAGCGGCCGGCAATCTCCTCGCTACCCCAGCCGGTCATCGGGGTCGCGGCGATCTTGCCCGTCTCGAACAGGCGTTGCGACGCGTCGGCAGGGCTCATGCCAAGGGCCACCGTGTCGATCAGGAGCGACCAGCCGCCGTCCGGCCGGACCACGGGCAGGTCCGACAGCTCCTTGAGAATGACGTCCCGCCTCGCCTGCAATTCGGCAACCGCTGCGGCGATGCCGTCGTCGTCCGCAGTGAGCGCCGCCGCGGCCCCCGGCATGGCGATGCCGACCTGGCAGACCACGTTGGTCAGGCCGACCAGCCCGATGTCCCGCATGATCTCTTCGGGGCCTGCGATCCAACCCACGCGCCAGCCGATCATCCGGTATTCCTTGGAGACGCTGCCGACTGTCACGGTCCTCTCGGCAAGCGCCGGTAGCCGGGCCGGGTGCAGGGCCGGCGCCGAGCCGAACAGAAGCCGCTCCATCGCCGCGTCGTGCAGGAGCCAGGCGCCGGTCTGCTGCACGACAGCGGCGATCGCCTGCCACTCTTCGGCCGTGTGGACGATGCCGCTCGGCATCGACGGGCTCATGGTCAGCACGACCCTGGTCTTTGCGCTCACGGCCTCGGCCAGCGCCTCCAGATCGAGCCGCCAGCCGCCCTCCACCACTCTGAGCGGCACCAGGCGGGTCACCCCGCCGGCGAGGCGGATGCGGTTGATGAGGCCCGCGTAAGCCGGGTCGCTGATGATGACCTCGTCACCGGGCTCCAGCATGGCGAGGAGTGCGTTGAGGATGCCGGAAAGCCCGCCCGCCGAGATCACGCACTGCGCCCGCCAGTCGTAGGCGATGCCCGTGTCAGCCTCGAGCCGCGCCACCACCGCTTGCCTGAGTTCGTCCGTGCCCAGGAAGGGCAGGTAGCTGTTGGCGTCGTCGCGGGCTGCAGCAGCGCGGGTGGCCTCTATGGCGGCCTGGGGCGGCGGGATGTCGGTATCCAGGTTCTCCAGCCGAAGCATGTCGGGATCGCGCGCGGCGTCCGCCGCATCGCCCATGCGGTCGACGCCGATGCCGGGGATGTCGCGCAGTCGAGAGACCGTCATCGTCTGCTGGCCACGGTGCTTGGCCGCCACCGAGGCCGGGACCAGTCGGTCAGTCCCCGTGCCGCGGGATGAAGTTGGACCAGGCCATGACGTAGGGGTGGGAGCTGACCTCGATGATGGTGCCCCAAGGGTCTTCGCAATAGCAGATCCTGTAGGGCTTGTCGGGCCAGAGCTTCCAGACCTTGCTGCGCTGGCGCCCGCCGCTTTCGTCGATCCGTTTCACCAGGCCCTCGATGTCGGGGTCGAGGATGCAAATGTGATAGATGCCGTCCTTCCAGTAGGCGAAGTTGTTCTCCTGCCGCTCGTTGGCGACAAACTGGAAGAGCTCGATGCCGACCCCGTCGGCCGTCGCCAGGTGGGCGATTTTCATCCCCTGAAAGTCCGCACCGTAGATGTCGGCGACGATCTGCCCGAAATAGCTGCCGTCGGCGTAGCCCTCCACGGGCTCCATCAGCACGTAGCAGCCAAGGATGTCGCGATACCAAGCGACGGCCGCGTCGATATCAGGCACCGAAATGCCGACGTGATCGAGCGCCCGCGCCGGTCCCTCCGCCGGAGCCGTCGGGCCACGTTTTCCGTCCGCCATGTCCATTCTCCCTAGCTGGCTGCCTCTATTGTTCGGCGCCCGGCCGCACTAGAGGTGACGCTCAGTGCCGCACGTAAGTTCAACGCCGTATCGATCCAATGAGCTCGGCAGTAAGCTCGTGGCGTTCATCGCATATCTCCAACAGCTCGCGGCTGGGCGCCGTCTGATCGGAACGACTGCCATGCCAGAGAGTGGTGAGAACCCCTTCGCGTTTGACGGCTTCGATCGCCGGCGTGAAATCGCTGTCTCCAGCTAGCAACGCAACCCTAGCAATGCGGCCCTTGCCGGCGAGGAGAGCCATATCGACCCCGAGCATGAGATCGACCCGCTTTTGTTGAAAGATCGGCCTGCCACGTTCGTCCTGCCCTCTGTACGCGAGTTTGCCCAACCGCACGTCGAACCGAGGCAGATGAAGGAGAGCGGTGATGAAGCGGTGTTTGGCCGCGTAGCGACGCTTCTCTTCCTCGGTGGGCGGGCTCCCTTGATACGGCAGGCAATGGTAGTAGTAGGCGCGCAACAGTTCGCCTTCTCCCGTCATGGCGTCGACGAGACGGGCGTAGTCGATACGCTGGTTGCCGTGATCGTGGTACAGGACCTTGTCGAGGTAACCGCCGTCGATGAAGACCGCCGTAACTGACATCGACGCCCCTTGGAAAAAAGGGCCGGCTTGTGCCGGCCCCATTCAATACCCACCGTGCCCAAGGGAACGATGGGGTCCATAGAAGGTCGCTACGATATGGGTCCGGGCATCGGCTCGTCAAGCCGGGAATTCGTCTGACGAAACCTTAACAATCGCTATGCTCGCTCCGCGCTGGGGCGAGTGTCAGCCAACTGAGAACGAGGAAGAGTCATGGGCGCTATCGGAAAGCTCGGCCCCAACGAACCGCTCATCGGCCAGCAGGGCTCGCGCACGGCGCTGTCGACGCCGGCGCTGGTGCTCGATCTCGACCGGCTGGAGCGCAACATCGCCTATCTTGCCGACTACCTGGGCAAGGCCGGCCACGGGGTCCGGCCCGTCGCCAAAATCCACAAGTCGGTGGAGGTCGCCAGGCGCCAGATCGAGGCCGGCGCGCTCGGCCAGTGCTGCGCGACGCTGGCCGAGGCCGAGATCATGGCCGATGCCGGGATTCCGGGTGTGCTGCTCTTCTCCCAGGTCGTGACCGAGCCCAAGATCGCCCGCCTCGCCCGGCTCAACGCCCGTGCCGAAGGACTGCTCGTCGCCGTGGACGATGCCGCAGTGGTGGACCGGCTGGTCGCGGCCGCTTTGGAAGCCGGCAAGCCGCTCCGCATGCTGGTGGACTTCGAGGTGGGTGGCCGGCGCACCGGCCTCGTCGCGGTGGACGATGCGTTGGCGCTCGCACGCCACATCGCCGAGACCGAGGGCGCGGTCTACGCGGGCGTGCAGGGCTACAACGGCTCCTTCCAGCGCGAGCCCGACCTTGACGCCCGCCGCGCCGAGCAGGAGCGCTGCACCGCGCCGCTGGCCGAGCTTTGCGGACGCCTCACGGAGGCCGGCCTGGCGCCGGAGATCGTCTCCGGCGGCGGTACCGGCACCTATGCCATTGATGCGGCCAATGGTCTCTTCACCGAGTGCCAGGCCGGAAGCTACATCTTCATGGACGTGAACTACGCCGATACCCCCTTCGAGCCCGATAACCCGCATCCCTTCGAGACCTCGCTCTTCGTCCGCACCACGGTGATCAGCGCGCGGGACGAGTTCGCCGTCACCGACGCCGGGATCAAGGAGCTACAGCGCGAGGAGTTCCCGCCCCGCGTCGCCCAGGGCGCGCACCCGGACTCCCTCTACGAGCTGGTCGGCGACGACATGGGCCGCCTCACCGTGCCGGAGGGCGAGAGCCTGCCGCAGGTTGGCGACGCGCTGGAATGCATGGCGCCGCACTGCTACCAGACGCTCCTGCTCTACGACGTCTACCACTGCGTGCGCGGCGACACGCTGGTGGACATTTGGCCGATCGAGGCACGGCCGCAATGGTAGGGAGAGGCCCGACCGGGTCGCGCCATCCCGCCTCCAACATGCCGCAACCGAGAAGAGGGCAGAGCGCCCGGCACTGCCTCGCTGCCGCTTTGGTTGTGCTTGCGGCGGCGGTGAGCGCGAAAACCGCAGCGGCCGAGGACCTCTATCTGCGAGCGGGGATCGGATTCGAGCGCCCGACAGAGACCGTGTTCCGCGACAAGAACTGCGAGATCGAGGCGCCGGTCCCGCTGTACGGCTGCGGCCCGGCCCCCGACGGAGCACCGTATCGTTCGGTGGGGAATTTCGGCACGGTGGCCGCCCTCGAAGTCGGGATCGGCGCCGCCGTCGCTTCAGCTCTGAGAATCGAGGCTCTGATCGAATACCGCCCAAGCCTCACCTTCAGCGGACGAGCCAACTATCTGGACTCCGAGTTGCGGCAGTCTGTCTCGGTCGACCTCTCCGTCGTGTCGGGGATGGTTGCCGCCTACGCAGACCTCCCGGCGCTGGGCTTGCCGACGCTCGGACCGTTCGCCCCCTTCGTGGGAGCCGGCGTCGGTGCCGCCCGGGTCCGGGCAGGCGAGACGCGAATGATGTTCCCGGCGACGACGACGATCGTGCCGGGTGTGCGCCGGTCGGGTTTCGCCTGGATGGTGACGGCGGGCGTCGCGACGGCGCTGAGCGAGAGCACGACGCTGGACCTGGCGTGGAGGTATAGCGACCTCAGTGCCGCCGAGACCGCCACGGGCGGCGGCCGGGTTTTGTGGCGCGACGGGAGCAGGGAGCCGCTCCTGCTCGATCAGGCCGCGAGCGAGGCCCATTTGCGAAGCCACGGACTTCGTCTCTCCGTGCGTCACGAATTCTGATTGGGCATTCCTGCACACGGTGGACAGCGTCGCCGGCCTTCGCCACGATTGACGAAAGCGGCGGCAGTCTCAATTGGAGGGTCGTCATGGTGAAGGCATGGGCCGGCATCGCCGGCATTGCAGCGCTCGGCCTGAGCGTTCTCGCCGCGGGTGAGGCACTGGCGAAGGTGGAAGGCGACACCGTCTACCTCGGCGCCGCCGTGTCGCTGACAGGGAAGTACACCACCGCCGGCGAGCACACCCAGCGGGGCTACGACCTGGCCGTCAAGACCATCAACGACGCCGGTGGCATCACTGTGGGCGACCAGACCTACCGCCTGGAGGTCATCTACTACGACGACGAATCGACGCCCGCACGCGGCGCGCAACTCGCCGAGCGGCTGATCAATCAGGACGGCGTTGAGTTCATGCTGGGCCCCTACAGCTCCGGGCTCACCAAGGCCATCGCGCCGGTCACCGAGCAGTACGGTGTGCCCATGGTGGAGGCCAACGGCGCCTCGCTCCAGCTCTTCAACAAGGGCTACCGCTACCTGTTCGCGGTGCTCTCCACCACCGAGCAGTACCTCGCGAGTGCGGTCGCGCTGGCGGCCGAGCTTGCTGAGCGCGAGGGGCGCGACCCGGCCACGCTGAAGCTCGCAGGCGCCTTCGAGAACGACCCCTTCAGCCAGGACATCCGTGCGGGCGTGCTCGCCGATGCGGCGGGGCTCGGCATCCAGGTCGTGATCGACGATCAATTGCCGCCCGAGCTCAACGACATGGCGGCGACGCTCGCCAAGACGAAGGCGCTAAAGCCCGACATCCTCGTGGTCTCGGGCCACTCGAAGGGCGCGGCGCTCGCCATCCGGCAGGTGGAGGAGATGCGGGTCGACGTGCCGATGCTGGCGATCACCCACTGCGACAGCGCCGACGTGATCGGCAAGTTCGGCGCAGCGTCCGAGTACACGCTTTGTGCGAGCCAGTGGGCGCCGACGCTCTCCTACCGCGACGATGTCTTCGGCTCGGCGGGCGATTATGCCGCGACCTTCGAGGCCGAATACGGCTACGCGCCGCCTTATCAGGCCGCGGAATCCTCTGCCGCGGTGATTGTCTTCGCGGACGCCTTCGAGCGCGCCGGCGGCTTCGACAAGGACGCGGTGCGCGACGCGCTCGCCGGGACAGAGATGCAGACCTTCTATGGCAACATCAAGTTCGACGAGACCGGCAAGAACATCGCGAAGCCCATGGTGCTCTACCAGATTCAGGACGGCGCCTATATCGTGGTCGCGCCGACCAGGTGGGCTGCCTCGGAGGTCCGTCATCCGACGCCGCCGTGGGCCGAGCGGTAAGCGCAGCCCGCACGCATCTCTGGTGTGCGGAGGCCTGATCCGCTAGCTCTCACGGCCGTTAGACCCACCCCGGCCGGATAGACATGGCAGCAAACGTCGCACTCCTGGGGGACGCGCCGTTCCTCATCCTCCAACTGTTGCTGGACGGGCTGATGATCGGCGCCATCTTCGCCGTCGCCGCCTACGGCATGGCGCTGGTCTGGGGCGTGATGAACGTCATCAACGTCGTCCAGGGCGAGTTGGTGATGCTGGGCGGCTTCATCGCCTACCAGCTCACGCTCTGGGGCGTGAGCCCGCTCTGGGGCATTCCCGTGGCGGCAATCGTGCTCTACGTCATCGGCACCGGTCTTTACTACGGCGTGATCCGGCGCGTGGCGGACCGCGACATGTTCATCTCGCTGCTCGCCACGTTCGGGCTCTCCATCCTGCTGCAGCAGCTGATGAACCAGATCTGGGGCGGCGACGTCAGGACGGCCCAGTCGGGCCTCGGCACGTGGTTCCTGCTCGACTACACGGTGACGGTCTCGCAGATGAAGGCCGCAGCCTGCGGCGGCGCTATCGTCATCGGTGGCGTGCTGATCCTCTTCCTCAAGAAGAGCCGGATCGGCCAGGCAATCCGGGCCACTGCGCAGAACCCTCGCGCCGCCCGCATTCTCGGCATCGACACCAACCGCGTCTTCGCCGCCACTTACGGCATCAACGCCGCGCTCTGCGGCGCCGCCGGCGCGCTGGTGGTGATGGCTTACTCGGTGCACCCCTACATCGGGCTGCCTTACACCGTGCGCTCCTTCATGATCGTGATCGTGGCAGGGCTCGGCAATCTGCCGGGCGTGATTGTGGCGGGCCTCGGCCTCGGCGCGGCGGAGAACTTCGCCGGCTTCATCCTGGGCGTGCAGTACCAGGTGGCCTTCGTCTTCATCCTGCTGGTGGTGATCCTCGTCATCCGCAGTTCCTTGCTGCAACGGCGCAGGCAGTTCCTCAAGTGACGCTCCGCCGCCAGCCGCTGCTCATGCTGGCCGTCGCCGCTGCGGGTGTGGCGCTCCCCTTCGTGATCCCCGACTACCGGGCGCAGATCGCGATGCTCTGGGCGCTCGTCATCATGGCCCAGACCTGGGACATCACCGGCGGCCAGACCGGCTACAACAGCTTCGGCAACATCCTCTTCTTCGGCGTCGGCATGTACGCCTCGGTCGTCGTGCAGCGGGACGTGGGGCTCGACTACTTCCCCGGCCTCGTGCTCGGCATGGTGGTAGGCGCGGGGATCGCCGCCGCGCTTGCCGTGCTGCTGGGCTCGATGATTCTGCGCATGCGGGGCCACTACTTCGCCATCGCGACGCTCGGGCGCGGCATCGCGGCCGGCGAGATCGCGGGCGGATGGGACTACCTGGGCGCGGGCTCCGGGCTCTCGCCACCACTCTTCCCGGCACCGCCGGCAACCGCAAACCTCTTCTTCGCCTATCTCTACTTCGGCCTCGCGGCGCTCGTCTTCGCGGCGCTCGCCATGCTCTATCGCACCCGCTTCGCGCTTGCCCTCAACGCCATCCGCGACAACGAGGACAAGGCCGAGGCCATGGGGCTCCACACGGGGGTCTACAAGGTCACGGCCTGGACCATGGCGGCCTTCGTGCTGGGGCTCGTGGGCGGCGCCATGGGCAACATGCTGGGCTTCGTCGACCCGCGCGATACCGCCTTCGCCGGCGCCACCTTCGGCGTCTGGATGGTGCTGATGGCGATCCTGGGCGGCAAAGGCACGCTCTGGGGCCCGGTGCTCGGCGCCGTCATCTTCCACATCACCCAGGAACTGCTCTGGACCCACCTGCTCGGCTGGCAGCGCGTGGCGCTCGGCGTGATCATCGTCGCCATCGTGGTGTTCTTCCCGCAAGGCATCCTCGGCTGGGCGCGGACCCGCTGGCCCGAGCGCCACGAGCCCCGCGAGCAGGGGAGCGAGCGGGCATGAGCGCGCAGCTCACGATCCAGGGCGCCACCAAGCATTTCGGCGGCATCACCGCCAACGAGGATATCTCGCTGGAGGTGCCGGAGGGTCGAGTGATCGGCCTGATCGGGCCGAACGGCTCGGGCAAGTCGACGCTATTCAACTCGATCGTCGGCTATCACCCGGTGGACGGCGGCTCGATCCGCTTCGAGGGGCGCGAGATCACGCGCCTGCGCACGGCCGAGATCGCGCGCCTCGGGCTGATCCGCACCTTCCAGCAGACCCATGTCTTCGTGCGGATGACCGGCCTGCAGAACATGGCAATCAGCGATGTCGAGGCGGGGCACGGGCTGTTCCGGCTGATGCGGCCGGTCTCCGCCGAGACCCGCGAGCGGGCGGAGGCGCTGCTCGCCTTCTGCGGCCTTTACGGCAAGCGCCACCTGATGGCGGGCGAGCTCTCCTTCGGCCAGCGCAAGCTGCTGGAGCTCGCGATGGCGCTGATGGTGCGCCCGCGCATGCTGCTGCTGGACGAGCCGACGGCCGGCATCAACCCGACGCTGATCAACGGCGTGATCGAGCGGCTGCAGCGCGCCAACCGGGAGTTCGGCGTCACGCTCTTCGTCATCGAGCACAACATGCGCGTCATCATGAGCCTGGCCGAGCACATCCACTGCCTGGCCCACGGCCGGCTGCTCGCCAGCGGTCCGCCCGAGGCGCTGCGCAACGATCAGCGCGTGATCGACGCCTACCTGGGGGCGCGCTGATGGCCGCGACGCCGCCCGGCACCGGCACCGACGTGCCGATGGACTTCGAGACCGCGCTCTCGGTGGACGCCGTGGAGGAGGTCGCGCGCGAGCTCGCGGGCGAAGGGCCATCGCGGGATGACCTGGAGGCGCTCTGCCAGGGCGAGCCCGCCGTCGACATCCGGGGCCTGAGCGCGGGCTACGGCCGCATGGAGATCCTCCACGGCATCGACCTCGTGGCCGGCCGGGGCCAGTCGCTCTGCCTCATCGGACCCAACGGCGCCGGCAAGTCCACCGTGCTCCATGCCATCTTCGGCTTCTCCGACGTGATGGCCGGCAGCATCCAGGTGGGCTTGAAGGACGTCACCCGCCTCGCCTCCAGCCGTCGCCTCGCCGACGCCGGCGTCGCTTACGTGCTGCAGGACAACTCCGTCTTCCCCAACATGACGGTGGAGGAGAACCTGCTGATGGGGGGCTTCCTGCTCCACCGGCGCGGTGCGGCAAAACAGGCGGCCGAGCGTGTGTTCGACCGCTACGAGAGGCTGGCCCAGCGCCGTCACCGCAGGGCCGGCGTGCTCTCCGGCGGCGAGCGCCGCCTGCTGGAAATCTCGCGCGCGCTCATCATGGAGCCCAAGGTGCTACTGGTGGACGAGCCCTCCATCGGGCTCGAGCCCCGCTTCATCGATCAGGTGTTCGAGATTCTGGAGGACCTGCAGCGCCGCGACGGCAAGACCATCGTGATGGTCGAGCAGAACGCCAAGAAGGGGCTGGAGTTCGCCGATATCGGCTACGTCCTCGTCTCCGGCCGGCTTGCCATGGCCGGCCCCGGCGACGCCCTGCTCGAAGACCCCGAGGTCGGCCGCCTCTTCCTGTGCGCGTGAAGCAGTCTGGTGCGTCGCCCTCGTCGTCGGCGCATGGCTAACCGTCGCCTCGTAGGCTAAGGTTCCGCTGGCCAACCTCATCACCGGGGAAGGCACGTCCGCCGCCCGCACCGCCCACGATGCGGTTCCCAGACCCCAAGAAGCAGGACAGCCATGGCCGCTTTCGACGATCTGATCGCGGCCTGGCCGGTGTGGCCCACGATTCTCGGTGTGCACGTTCTGCTCATCGTCGTTCCGGCGAGCGTCGCGTTTCTCGCTCTCTGGGTCTGGAAGGGCAATCCCTTCCGCAGGCGCAAGATCCAGCCCGGCTTCGCCCCGTCCCACGCGATCCGGCGCGAGGTGCTCTATTCGCTTTTCACGGCGTTCATCTTCGCGCTCAACGGCGTCTTCATCTACGTCTCGATGGCGAACGGCTGGACGCTGATTTACACGGACTTCGCGGATTACGGCTGGCTCTACGGCCTCTTCAGTCTGGCGGTAACCGTCGTGCTCCACGATGCCTATTTCTATTGGACACACCGCCTGATGCACCATCCGCTCCTGTTCGAGCGGTTCCACCGGCTGCATCACGAATCGCACAGCCCGTCGCCCTGGGCGGCCTACGCCTTTGCGCCTCTGGAAGCCGTGATTCAGGCGATGTTCCTGACAATCCTGATATTCGTTCTGCCGCTGCACGTCGCGGTCATTTATCTGTTCATGCTTCACATGATCGTCCGCAACGTCATCGGTCACAGCGGCTTCGAGCTGTTTCCGCGGGGCGTGCCGGCGCATGCGGTGCTCGGTGTCTTGACCACGAACACACATCACGACCTTCATCACAGCTCCAGAGGGTCGAATTACGGCCTCTATTTTACCTGGTGGGACCGCTTGGCAGGCACGGAGCATCCGAACTACTTTGAGGTCTTTGATCGCGTGACCCGCGGACGAGCGGACTCCGCTGACTCGCCGCTGGGCGCGCCGGTGACATGGAATCCGAGCGCGACCGACAACGAGAGCGTCGAGGTTCGCGGTTGGTCCGGGCCAGCGTAGCGCCTTGACCCGGTGCGAGCGCGGGCTTAGGGTCCGCGCGTTTCGAGAGGTTGTAACAGGCCACCCTTCGAGGAGGGACGTCGGTCCGCGAGTGTCGCGCGCCGGCGCGCCGACCGTTGGGGCGGGAGAACGGCGTGTTCGATAGTCTGTCCGGCAGGCTCAACGGGGTCTTCGAGACGCTGACGCGGCGCGGCGCGCTGAGCGAGGCGGACGTGAGCGCCGCGCTCCGCGACGTGCGGATCGCCCTGCTCGAAGCCGATGTCGCGCTCCCCGTGGTCAAGGACTTCGTCACGGCCGTCAGCGAGAAGGCGATCGGCGCCGACGTGCTGAAGAGCGTGGCGCCGGGCCAGCAGGTGATCAAGATCGTGAACGATCACCTGATCGAGATGCTGGGCGGCGAGACAGCCGAGATCGGTATCGCTGCGGCCACGCCGCCTGCCGCCGTCCTCATGGTGGGCCTGCAGGGCTCGGGCAAGACCACCACGACGGCCAAGCTCGGCCTCTTCCTGCGCGTGAGCCACAAGAAGCGCGTGCTGATGGCCTCGCTCGACACCAGCCGGCCTGCGGCCATGGAGCAGCTCGCGACGCTCGCTGTGCAGGCCGAGGTTGATGTGCTGCCGGTGATCCCCGGCGAGCGCGCGGTCGGGATCGCGCGGCGCGCCATGAAGTCCGCCGCGCAGGAGGGCCACGACGTGGTCCTGCTGGATACCGCCGGCCGGCTCCACGTGGACGAGGAGCTGATGGCCGAATGCGCGGCGGTCCGCGACGTGACGGTGCCGGCGGAGACCCTGCTGGTCGCCGACGCGCTGACCGGCCAGGACGCGGTCAACGTCGCCAGCGCCTTCCACGAGCGCATCGGCCTAACTGGCATCGCGCTGACCCGCGTCGATGGCGACGGACGGGGCGGTGCCGCGCTCAGCATGCGCGCGGTCACCGGCTGCCCGATCAAGCTGATCGGCGTCGGCGAGAAGCTCGACGCCATCGAGCCCTTCCACCCGGACCGGATCGCGTCGCGCATCCTCGGCATGGGCGACGTGGTCTCGCTGGTCGAGCGGGCGCAGGAGACGATCGAGCAGGACGAGGCCGAGCGCCTGGTCCGCAAGGCCAAGAAGGGCGGCTTCGACCTCAACGACCTCTCCAAGCAAATTCAGCAGGTCCGCAAGATGGGCGGCATGGAGGGCCTGCTCGGCATGCTGCCGGGGGTGGGCAAGGTCAAGCGCCAGCTCGCCGACGCCAATGTCGACATCAAGATGCTCGACCGCCAGCAGGCGATCATCGATTCGATGACACCGGCCGAGCGGAGCAACCCCAAGCTGCTCAACAGCTCGCGCAAGCGGCGCATCGCGGGCGGCTCGGGCACCACCGTGCAGGACATCAACCGCCTGCTCAAGCAAGTGAAGCAGATGAACGTCATGATGAAGCGGGCCGGCAAGCTGGGCGAGAAGGGCCTGATGCGGGCCGGGATGCCCGGCATCATGCCGCCCCGCTGATTACACGCAGCCCACAAGAAGACTGGAGAAAGCATGTCACTGAAAATTCGCCTGTCCCGCGCCGGCGCCAAGAAGCGCCCGTTCTACCGCGTGGTCGTGGCCGACACCCGTAGCCCGCGCGATGGCCGCTTCCTGGAAAGGCTCGGGACCTACGACCCGATGCTGCCCAAGGACCATCCCGAGCGCGTGCGCCTTAACGAGGAGCGCATTCGCCACTGGCTCGGCGTCGGCGCTCTGCCCTCGGATCGCGTGGCGCGATTCCTCGGCGCCGCCGAGATCATCCCGATGCCGGCGCAGCGCAACAACCCGCAGAAGGGCCAGCCCAGGGCGAAGGCCCTGGAGCGCCAGGCGGCACGCGCCGAGAAGGCCAAGGCGGCGGCCGAGGCCAAAGCAGAGACTCCCCCGGAATCCGTCGCCGAGGAGGCCCCTCCTGAGGAAGCTGCTGCCGAAGAGGCTCCCTCCGAAGAAACCGCCGAAGAGGCTGCTCCGGAGGAGGTCGCTGCCGAAGAGGCACCTGCTGAGGAAGCCGCGCCTACCGAGGACGCCGCCGCCGAAGAGGCTCCCTCCGAGGAGGCCGGTACAGACGATGGCGAGGGCGAAGAGAAGGCCGAGGGCTGAGGCCGCACCCGCCGCGGCTGCTGCCCCTGGGGAGGCTGCGGCGCGGCGGGCGGAGACGGTCTGTCTCGGGCGCATCGTGGGCGCCCACGGTGTGCGCGGCATCGTGCGCATCAAGAGCCATACGGCGAATCCGGACGACCTCACCGCTTACGGCGCGCTCAGCAACGAGGCCGGCACCCGGCGCCTCACGGTCACGGTGACGGGGCACGTGAAGGGCCTCGTGCTCGCCCGCGTCGAGGGCATTGACGACCGCGACGCGGCAGAGGCGTTGCGCGGCACGGACCTCTACGTCCCGCGGGCGGCGCTGCCGCCGACCGAGGGCGAGGAGTACTACCACGTCGATCTCCTCGGCCTCCGGGCGGAAAGCGAAGATGGCACCGCCTTGGGTCGCGTGAGCGCCGTTCACGACCACGGCGCCGGACCCATCGTCGAGATTCAGCCGCCCGACGGGCCCTCTACCCTCGTCCCCTTCACGCGGGAGCACGTGCCGGCCATCGACATCGAGGCCGGCCGCATGGTCGTTGCCGCCCCGGAGGAAGGGCCGTGACGGCGGACCGGCGCGAAAGCGGGCAATCGGGTGCCCGGCCCTGGAGCGTCCACGTGCTCACCCTCTATCCCGAGGTCTTTCCCGGGCCGCTCGGCGCGACGCTCGCCGGCCGCGGCCTCGATTCCGGCCTCTGGCGGCTGGAAACGGTGGACATCCGCCGCTTTGCGCGCGATAAACACGGCACCGTCGACGATCACCCGTTCGGCGGCGGGGTGGGTATGGTCATGCGCCCCGATGTCCTGGCAGCGGCCATCGATTCGGTTGGGCCGGCAGAGGGTGGCGCCCCGCGCTTCCTGCTCTCGCCGCGCGGTGCCCCGCTGACCCAGGAGCAGGTGAAGGAATTGGCGGTCGGCCCCGGCGTGATGCTGATTTGCGGCCGTTTCGAAGGAGTCGACGAGCGTGTGTTGGAAGGCCGAGGCGTTGCCGAGCTCAGCGTCGGCGACTACGTCCTGTCGGGCGGGGAGATCGCGGCAATGGCGGTGATCGACGCCTGCGTGCGCCTGCTGCCCGGCGTGGTCGGCCGACCCTCCTCGCTGGTCGAGGAGAGTTTTGAGGACGACCTGCTGGAGTATCCGCAGTACACCCGCCCCCGCCTTTTCGAAGGCCGTGCGGTGCCGGAGGTGCTTCTTTCCGGCGATCACGCCGCCATCGACGCTTGGCGCCGTGCCCAGGCGGAACATGTGACCAGAACGCGGCGCGCCGACCTGTGGGCGCGCCACCAGGCGCGTCGATAACGCGCCTGAGATCGCGAGGATAGTGCCGTGAACATGATCGAGCAGTTGAATGCCGAGGCCGTGGAGAAGCTCCAGGAAGAGCGGGAGGTTCCGACCTTTGGCCCCGGCGACACCCTCCGCGTGCACGTCAAGGTGGTGGAAGGCTCGCGCGAGCGGGTGCAGGTGTTCGAGGGCGTCTGCATCGCCCGGCGCAACCGCAGCCTCAACTCCTCCTTCACCGTCCGCAAGATTTCCTACGGCGAGGGGGTGGAGCGGGTCTTCCCGCTGCACTCGCCGCGCATCGCGCAGATCGAGGTGGTGAAGCGGGGGGCGGTGCGCCGTGCCAAGCTCTATTACCTGCGCGGCCGGCGCGGCAAGTCGGCGCGCATCCGGGAGAAGCGCGACGACCGCGGCGCGAAGAAGGTCACCGCCAAGGCGGAGTAGACCGCCGCGTCCGAGGACTGAGCACGCCGGCCATCGCCGCGGGAGGACACCGATGAGTGGCCCCAAGACCCTGTTCGACAAGATCTGGGAGAGCCACGTGGTGGCCGAGAACGACGACGGCACCACGCTCCTCTACATCGACAAGCACCTGATCCACGAGGTCACGAGTTGGACCGGCTTCGAGAAGATGGCCGAGGACGGGCGCCCGGTGCGCCGGCCCGATGCCACCCTCGGCGTGCCGGACCACTCGATTCCCACCAGGAACCGCGCCGCAGGCGTCGACGGCATCGGCGACCCGCTCGGCCGCGGCCAGGTGGAGGCGCTGATCGAGAACTGCGAGAAGTTCGGCGTCCCCCTGATCCCCCTCACCGACGTGCGCCAGGGCATCGTCCACATCATCGGGCCGGAGCAGGGCCTGACCCTGCCGGGCGCGACACTGGTCTGCGGCGACAGCCACACCGCGACGCACGGCGCCTTCGGCTGCCTCGCCTTCGGCATAGGCTCCAGCGAGGTCGAGCACGTGCTCGCGACCCAGACGCTGAACCAGAAGCGCCCGCGCAACATGCGCATCACGGTCGCCGGCGACCTCCCCGCAGGCATCACCGGCAAGGACATGATCCTCGCCATCATCGGCGAGATCGGCACGGCGGGTGGCACTGGCCACGTGGTGGAATACGCCGGCCCCGCGATCCGCGCGCTCTCCATGGAAGGGCGCATGACGGTCTGCAACATGACCATCGAAGGCGGCGCCCGCGCCGGCCTGATCGCGCCGGACGAGACCACCTTCGCCTATCTCAAGGGCCGGCCCATGGCGCCCCAGGGCGCCGCCTGGGACCAGGCCATGGCCCACTGGCGGACGCTCGCCTCCGACGAAGGCGCCGCTTACGACAAGGAAGCCACGATCCAGGCGACCGACATCGCGCCGCAGATCACCTGGGGCACCAGCCCCGAGGATGTGATCCCGGTGACCGGGCGGACCCCCGACCCGGCCCAGGCGCCGGACGAGAAGCACCGCGAGGCGATCGCCCAGGCCCTGGACTACATGGCGCTCGACGCCGACACGCCCATCGAAGGCGTGGCCGTGGACCGGGTCTTCATCGGCTCCTGCACCAACGGCCGGATCGAGGACCTGCGCGCGGCCGCCGCCGTCGCCAAGGGACGCAAGGTGCCGGCGGGCGTTGGTGCCATGGTGGTGCCGGGCTCAGGCCTCGTGAAGCAGCAGGCCGAGGAGGAAGGGCTCGACCGCATCTTCCTGGAGGCTGGCTTCGAGTGGCGCGATGCGGGCTGCTCCATGTGCATCGCCATGAACGATGACAAGCTCGCGCCGGGCGAGCGCTGCGCGTCGACCTCCAATCGCAACTTCAAGGGCCGTCAGGGGCGCGGCGGGCGCACACACCTGGTGAGCCCGGCGATGGCCGCCGCCGCCGCCGTCAGCGGGCGTTTCGTCGACGTCCGTGAACTCGTGTCCTGAGGAGGGCCCGTCATGCGGACATTCACCACCCTCTCCGGCCCGGCGGCGGCGCTGCCGATGATCAACGTCGACACCGACCAGCTGATTCCCAAGCAGTACCTCACCGCGATCAGCCGCGCCGGACTCGGCAAAGGCCTCTTCCACGATTTCCGCTACGACATGGAGGACAAGGAGCTTCCGGACTTCGTCCTCAACCGCGAACCCTGGCGCGGGGCCCAGATCCTGATCGCGGGCCAGAACTTCGGCTGCGGCTCCAGCCGCGAGCACGCCCCCTGGGCGCTGGAGGATTTCGGCATTCGTTGCGTGATCGCGCCGAGCTTCGCCGACATCTTCTTCAACAACTGCGTCAAGAACGGGATCCTGCTGATCCCGCTGCCGGAAGACGACGCGAACCTGCTGATGGACGACGCCAGCAATTCCCAGACCTGCCGGATGACGGTCGATCTGGAGGCGCAGACCGTCACGCGCTCGAACGGCGAGACCGTCGGCTTCGAGATCGAGCCCTTCCGCAAGCACCGGCTGCTGAACGGGCTCGACGACATTGGCATCACCATGGCCAAGGCCGCCGAGATCGACGCCTTCGAGGCGACGCAGAAGGCCGCCCAGCCGTGGCTCTACGGGGGCGAGCCCGCCGGCTGAGACGAGTCTTCCGAGCCACGCCTCGGCCGTCGATGGCGGCGGAGGTGATTGCCGCTACCAGACACCGCCTTTGGTGATGACGAAATCGGCCAGCCCCTGGTGGAGTCTCTGGCGCGAGGTCGAAGGCGCGACGATCCTGCACGTGGACCTCACGCCGGATGCGGAGCGCGAGGCCCGCGCCCTTTCGCTGCTAGACGATGACGAAGGGACGCGCTGGCGCCGTTTCCTGTCGGAGCGCGCCCGGCGGGAGTACGCCCTCTGCCGCGCTGCGCTCCGCGTCAGTCTCTGCGATCGGTTGGGCTGCGAAGATCGCGCGCTCTCCTTCGGCTACGGCGAACACAGCAAGCCCTTCGCCGTGTTGAACGGCCGGCGCGCGAGGATCGGCTTCAACGTCAGTCACAGCGGCCGGCACGGGCTGATCGTGCTCGGCGCGCTCGACTGCCTCGGCGTCGATGTGGAGGAGCGTGTCGCGCAGCGCGACCTGGAAGGCATCGGCGGTCTGGTTTACGGACCGGCCGAGCGCCGCTCGCTGGCAATCGCCACCGGCGATGACAAGGTTCATCTCTTCTATCGCCTGTGGAGCATGAAGGAGGCGTTGATCAAGGCGATCGGCGCCGGATTTTCTCTAAGCCCGTCGCGATTCGAAATCCCGGAGGCGATGCTGCGCGGCGACCGGTCGGGTTTGTTTCGATTCCGGCACGCGCCGGAGAGCGAATGGCGGCTCCTGGATTTGGGAGAGCCCCGCTTCGCCGCCGCGCTCGCCTACAGACTACCGTCTCAGAGCAGCGGCTCGTAGCGCAGCGGGTGCGTATCCGCGTCGGGGCATTTTCCGCCCGCTATTTGTCGCGCATGGCGGTCTCTATCGGCCTCCCGCTCGCACGCTGACGTGTCGACGGATTAGCATTAAGTAACCCGTCATGGATTTGCAGCGTAGTTTGCCAAAGCCGGGAGTTGCGACAAGACTTGACCGAATCGGCATAGTCGACGCCTAATAAGGCGCAGTTGTTGCGCGGCGCCTTCCGTTTCGGCGATGGTGTCGATGCAATCGGACCTGTACACTTCTGAGCCCCGTGTGGGGTCTCACTTTCAGCTCTTTAAAGACAGGGAGACTATGCGCATGTCGTCAACGGAAACCCGCCTGCGGACAATCATCAACGACAGCTTCGACCTGGATCACGATCCAGATTTCGATCGGCCGTTCAGTGACGCCGGGGTCTCTTCGGTGGATGCGGTCGCGTTTTACAAGGCGGTCAATCAGGAGTTCAGCCTGAACATGGTTGCGGAGGACTGCTTGCAGTTCAATACGTTACGGGAGCTTGTGACGTATATCGATGCCCGCGCCGGGTGATGCTTTCCGGCGCCAAGTGAGCACGGCCGGCCGCCTCCAAACGCGGGGGCGCCGGCAATTCCGGCACTGGCCGTAGCTAAATTCGGCCCATGTTGCGTCTCCGTTCAAAGCCCGGCGTCGGGAGGAAACCCGACCCTCTGCCATGACGACAGAAGCGGTTTGGGAGATACCCCAGCCCCTTTCGACGCTGGATGTCCGCCTTGACGCCGATACCACCACCACGGTGCGGCGGCACGGCAATCCGTCGGGCCTCAGAATCGTCCTGAGCCACGGCAGCGGTCTCGCCGCCGATCTCTACTATCCGTTCTGGTCTCTGCTCGCGGACGACTTCGACCTGATGGTCTACGACCTCAGGAACCACGGCTGGAACAGCGTCGGCGCCCAGACGGATCACAATGTTCCGACCATGATTCGCGATCACGACATCATTCTCGAGACCATCGATCGTACCCATGGAAGCAAGCCGACCGTTGGCATCTTTCACTCGCTCACCACGGTCGTGACGCTGCTCTCGTTCAGCAAACTCTATTCGGCGTTGGTCCTGTTCGATCCGCCCCTGACCAGGCCCGGCGCGAGTCAGACGGAGCTTCACGACGCTGCCGAGCGCGGGGCGGCCCTGATTCGGCGGCGGGGACAGCACTTCAGGAGACGGGAAGACTTTATCGAGATTCTGGGAATCTTTCCGACCTTCAAGCGGGCCGCTCCCGGCGTACACGAACTCATGGCCCGGACGACGCTCCGAGAGGCCGCGAGCGGTGAGGGCTATGAGCTTCGCTGCCCCCGCGAATACGAAGCGCAGATGATGGATTACGCCCGGAGCTTCTTCCCGCTGCTGGACCTCGACCTGCTCGACTGCCCGACGAAGATCATCGGTGCCGACCCCACCCTGCCGCATGCGTATCTGCCGACGCTCGACCAGCGAATTGTCTCGGCCATGGACTACGATTTCATCCCCGAGGCAACGCACTTCCTGCAACTGGAGAAGCCCGCGGAGTGCGTTGCGGTGACCCGCGAATTCCTGGAGCGGCACGGCCTCTCGTAGCGCCCGCGTGAGCGGCACCCCTGCCGGTGCACGTTCGTGCGCTCAATCCGACACGGTGGTGTGCCCCCCAGGCTTCGATAGCCAGAAGCGCCGGCGCTGGAAGGGATAGCCCGGCAGCGAGATACGACGCCGTGTCTCGCTCGCGAAGAGCCCCGCGAAGGACACGCCGAGCCCCGCCTCGTAGGCCCGGGCGACCGCCTCCACGAAGGCACCGTCGGCATGTCCTGCCGCCGCCTCTTCGCCGCCCGACGACTGCCGCTGGCTCGACAACAGCATTGGCGCCGCTGCGTTTTCCTCTGTCTTCGGCCAAGCCTCTGCCAACAGCGGCGCCAGCACGGAGGCCCGTCCGATCTCGATGACGACGTCGACGCCCAGGGCGGCCAGTGTCTCGGCGCAGCCGTCGATTGCGATTGGAGCGCCCGCCGCCTGGCGGTGCCAGTACATCCTATCCAGAGCTTGATCCGGATCCATCACGTGGCCGGTGAGGTCGCTCACAAGGCCGACCGTCGGCGTGGCGAATGCGACGCCGTCCAGCGCCGCCTCGGTGTCGCTCCCGGCCGCGGCTAGCCGCAAGCCGTCCTCCAGACTGAACACGCCGGCGGCCTGTGCCGCCGCAATCTCGCCTGCGCCCTGTCCGGCCACCACGCTTGGCCGGATGCCGACGCTCGCCCATAGTGCGGTGAGCGCGCACGCGAGAGCGTAGGTTGCGGGCCGCGCCCACGCCGGATCGCTCAGGCCCCCCTCGACGCCGGGACCGCCGAACATCGCATCGAGCAGCGAGGCCCCCCGATCCTCCCCGAGCACCGCATCGCAGCGGTTGAGCACGGCGCGCACCACCGGCTCGCGCGCGTAGAGTGCGCCCCCCATGCTGACCCACTCGCCAGTCTCGGCGGTGTAGGCGAATGCCGCCTTCGTCGCCGCCCCCGGGCCAGGCACCGCGTCCGCATGCGCGTGCGCGGTGAGACCTTGTCGCAGCGATTCCGCGTCCTGGAACACCACGCCCGCCCGATGGCCGAAGTGGCTGCGGCCGACGGCGGCCGTCCAGGCCATGTCCGAGAGCAGGGTGTCAGATGCAGCGCCATCTGCCGCCAGTTCGCTGGCGTGCTCGTCAAGCCACGTGAGATAGCGCCCCGCCAGTGCCTGGAGCGCCTCGTCGGACTTGGCCGAGAGCGGCAGAAACCGCGTGTTGCGCGCGGAGAAGGCTTCCTCGGACGGCGGCAGACTCGCGGCCGGCTCCGGCAATGTCACCGCGACGCGCTGCGGGGCGCCCGCATGGGAATCATTGCCCTGGTTCCCGGCCGATGCGCCACTCGTCGGCCCGTAGCCCTCCAGCACGACGTGCGCGTTCACGCCCGAAATACCGAACGCGCTGACGCCTGCCCGCGGCGGCCGGTCGGGGTCTCGCGGCCAGTCCGTCGTCTCCGACACCACGCGCAGCGGCAGCCGGTCCCACTCCAGGTGCGGATTGGGGTCCCGGAAGTGCAGGTTCTTCGGGATTGTGCCGTGCCGCATCGCCAGCACGACCTTGATCAGGCCGGCAACGCCCGCCGCCGATTCCAGATGGCCGATGTTGGTCTTGACCGAGCCGATGAGCAGCGGACGGTCAGGGCTCCGCTCCCGACCATAGACCGCCGCCGCCGCGTTCACCTCGATAGGATCGCCTAGCGCCGAACCCGCCCCGTGCGCCTCCAGATAGTCAACGTCCGACGGCAGGACCCCCGCCTGCGAGAGCGCTTCCTCGATCACCCGCTCCTGCGCCGGGCCGTTCGGCACGGTCGGCCCCGCGCTCGCTCCGTTCTGGTTGACCGCCGCGCCGCGAATGACCCCCCAGATGCGGTCGCCGTCGGCCTCAGCCTCGGCGAGCCGCTTTAGGACGACCATGCCGCAGCCCTCGCTCCGCACGAATCCGTCTGCCGCAGCATCGAAGGTGCTGCAGCGGCCGCGCTGTGACAGCATTCCCAGCGCTGCCATCTCGACGGTCAGCCCGGGCGAGAGCACGGCGCTCACGCCGCCCACCAGCGCCATCTCCACCTCGCCCTGCCGCAGGCCCGCGACCGCCTGCTGCACCGTGACCAGCGACGCCGCGCAGTTGAGCATCACCGGATTGGTCGGTCCCGTGAGACCCAGCTTGAACGCCACACCGCCGACTGCGGTGCTGCTCGCGGTACCGAGATAGCTGAGGTTCTCGTTGCCAGCCAACATCATCAGATCGCGGTACTCGCTGGTGGAGACCCCGGCGTAGACCCCGGTGCAGCTGCCCCGCAGGCCGTCCGGATCGATCCCCGCATCTTCGAGCGCCTGCCAGGTGGTTTCCAGGAGCAGCCGCTGCTGCGGGTCCATCATGCGTGCGCCGATGGGAGTCATGCCGAAGAAGCGCGCATCGAAGCCGTCGATCCCGTCGACGAAGCCGCCTTGCCTCCAGGGACTGTCGTCGGCTGCCGGGTCTCCGGCAACCCCGGTCCAGGTCCCGCCGTCTTGGCGCCCGTCCGTCACCGCGTCGTGACCCGCTTCGAGCTGGCGCCAAAATGTGGCGATGTCCGGCGCGCCGGGGAAGCGGCAGGCCATCCCTACGATGGCAATGCCGTCGTCCTCGCGCCGCACCGGCACCTGCCGGCTCGTTTCGGTCGTCGCCTCGGGGGCTGGGGCCGCGATCTCGTCGCCAAGCTCCCCCACCAGATGATCAGCGAGAACGGAAATGTTCGGATAATCGAACACCAGCGTGCGCACCTTCGGTGCTAATGGACTGAAACAGGGTCGCTTTTTCTCTCCACATCTGTTGCATCCGGACGGATCGGCTACCCCGACGTTCCCCGGCTGCAACCGCAGCCGGGAGAGACGCCATGGCCGGAACGACCCTCACCGACGCCCGCGTGCGGGCACTCAGGCCCCGCAAGACAGCCCGCGATGTCCGGGACGGCAAGCTCAAAGGCTTCGGCATCCGCGTGCTGCCCTCGGGCCGCAAGCGCTTCTTCATCCATTGCCAGCACGACGGGGAGCGCGCCTGGAAGATCGTCGGTGACGCCGCAGAGACCGGCGTTGACGAGGCGCGCGCCCGCGCCCGCGGGATGCTCGCCGCCATCAGGCGGGGTGAAGGGGATTCCGCGGCCGGGGAAACGCTCTTCGAGGATTTCGCCGAGACCGTGTTCCTGCAATACGAACGACTGTGGAAGCGGCGCACGCTGGCGGTCAACCGGCGCTATCTCAAGAACCAGATTCTGCCTCACTTCGCCGGTCGCCCGGTTGCCGAGATCGACCGCCACGAGGTGCATGACTGGTTCGCCGCGCTCCGCGCCACCCCGGTCGCGGCCGACAGGTCGATGCCGGTCCTGTCGGTCATCATGCGCGAGGCCGAGGTGGCGGGGCTCAGGCCCGAGGGCTCCAACCCCTGCCGGGGCATCCGGCGCTATCGCCGCAAGGGGCGTGAGCGTTTTCTCTCCGACGACGAGATTCGCCGCCTGTCGGCGCAGCTGTCCGCGCATGCGGAGCGCTTCCCGCGGCATGTCGCAACAATCCGCCTCCTGCTGCTGACCGGATGCCGGAAAGGGGAGATGCTGGGCCTCCGATGGTCCGACTACCGCGAGGGACACCTCTTCCTGCGCGATAGCAAGTCCGGCCCCAGAACCGTCTGGCTGTCGCAGCCCGCGCGTGACGTCCTCGACGACCTGGAGCGGAAGGGTCCCTGGGTGTTCGCGGCCCCGCATCGAGCCCAACCGCCCGAGCCGGGCGCGCTCGACCACTTCTGGCACAGGCTCCGTGCCGAGGCCGGATTGACTGACGTGCGCCTTCACGATCTTCGACACACGCATGCCAGCATCGCACTCAGGCAGGGCGTCACCGTCCTCGCCATCGGACGCCTGCTCGGTCATGCGAGCCCCGAGACCACTCTCAAGTACACGCACCTCGCCGACAGCATGGTCGCCGATGCCGCAGAAATCGTCGGAAAGGCGTTAGGAGAGTAAGCCATGGCAGGACCGAAACGCGTGCGCATCACCGACGCCGCCGTGTCTCGGCTGCAGCCCGGCGAGCGGGAATATACCGTCTGGGATACCACGGTGCGCGGGCTCGGGGTCCGGGTCCGAGCTACCGGAGGAAAGAGCTGGGTCCTCTTGCGGCAAAGCGCAGACGGATCGAGACGCATCTCGCTCGGCCCGGTGGAGACCATGAGCGTCGCCGAGGCGCGCCGCGCTTGCCTCGCCCGCCAGGCCGCGCCGGAACCGGAGGACAGGGCCGCTCCCAAGCGTGCCGTTCCCCTGTTGCGCGACTTTGTCGCCGGCGAGTGGAAGGAGGCCAACTTCGACAGATACAAGCCTTCGTCCAGGAGTGCCTTCCGGTGCCTGCTCGACGTCCGCATCCTGCCGGCCTTCGGCTCGAAGCGGCTCGACCGCATCTCCCCGGCCGAGATCAGACGCTGGTTCGACGACTTCAGCCGCACCGCCCCCGGCAACGCCAATCACGGTCTCGCCCTCCTGCGGCAGATCCTGAACTTCGCCGCCGCCCGCGGCCACATCGACACCAACCCGGCCCGCGACATACAGAGAAACCGGCGCCCGGTGCTCACCCGCTTCCTGTCGCGCAAGGAAGTCGATCGTCTGCACCGCGCGCTTGACCGACAAACGGGAAGCGACCAGCGGCAGCAGGCCGACATCGTCCGCCTGCTGCTTCTGACCGGGTGCCGCAGGGGCGAGATCGTGCAGCTCCGCTGGTCGGAAGTCGACGACCACCGCCTGATCCTCCAGGAAAGCAAGACGGGCCGGAGGACGGTTCCTCTCAACACCAAGGCCCGCGCGGTTCTCGGGCGTCAGCCGCGCGGGACAAGCCCCTTCGTCTTTCCCTCGCCGCGCGACCCGTCGCGGCCGCGCAGCCGCTATCTCGCTCTCTGGTACCGGGTGCGGCGTGAAGCCGGCATCGAGGACGTGCGCCTTCATGACCTGCGTCATACCGTGGCGAGCCACGCGGTGATGAACGGCGTGCCGGTGCCGGTAGTCTCCCGGCTGCTCGGCCACTCCAACGTACGCATGACGCTGCGCTACGCTCACCTCGGGGACCGGGATATCGAGAACGCCGCGGAGAGGGTGGGCCGGGCCATCGCAAACATCATGGGGTTGTAGGTTGCGGGAACGACGTTCTCCGACCCGCACCACGATCTGAGAGTCATTAAGCTGCCTGCTCTCGCAAAGTATGGATAAGGCGCTTGGCATGCGGTGGCGCGAAAGACCGTGGCGGGAACAAACGAGTGACATCTCGTGCTGTAATCATCCTTTATGCTACCGTCTGTAGCATTCCGTCCAAACAATCACTTCGCCACCTCCGACGGACCGCCGCACGCGTCCGCGTTGACGCGCAGGTAGTCGGCGATAAACCTATCCAAGTGGTCGGAGAGTACGGAATGCACGAATTCCGGCGGACCGGCACCGAAACTGCTATAGCCTCCGCCGCCATAATCCGCGTAAGCAAAACTCCGCAACCCTGTAATCGGATCAAACAGGCGCTTTTGCAGTCCCACGCTAACGCTAAACAAGCCGCTGCCGAGGTTCACTACAACTTGCAGAGGTTCGCCGCTGGGGACGAAGTCCTCGCCCGTACTGCTCCTCGTCAAGCCGCCATAGAGCCTCGCCCCACGTAGCCTGCTCTCCACCGCGGCGCGGATCGAAACCTCGAAATTGTCATCTTTCGAATTCAAAAACAGTTCGGGCCATAGCGGCCTACACTCTGTCCACAGACCAAACCGCTCACGCTCGCTTCCAGGACCAAAACCGCTCGCAAAGGGAGCGTTATTTGGGGACTTGACCTTTAGGTCTTTAACCGTTGCTCTAACGCGGGCGCCTTGTTCCAGGAGCCCCACCATAAACCACAGGCTTAAGTTCGACGCGCCTTCCATTAAGGGATTAGCCCTAAGCTTACGGACGATGCGAGCTCGTAACGCTTTGCCTTTCGTCCCCTGTTCGTCCCACCATTTCGACGACGTAGATGGGGCCGGGTTGAAAGCTTCTTTGTCAATAAGACCTTTATCGACTAGCAGACGCAACTCTTGCTGGATCCCGCTGTTGAACACATCCCAATCTGCGGCCTGTCGTGCGAGTTCCTCGCTGCCGTAAGGAGGTTCGCTTCCAGCACCCTCTTCCGCCGCTGCGCCTTCGAGCACGAGGAACAGCAAGGTAAGAAGAAGGGCTGCTCGCCTCAACTGCTCGGAAAACGCCCTCCATGGATTCCACCTGCACGCAGCGCTCAGGTTCGTATATATAGCCAACTGCATCCTCATGTTCGCGATACTTGGAAAAACATCGTGCGTGCCGACACGATTATTCTGCCCTCATCGGCCTTCCTTAAGGTCAGGAAGATCAAAGCCTACAGCCAGTTGGTGATCTGAACACAACAAGCCAGCCAAATTGAGATTTCCACCGCGATGGGCAGTCCTATAGGAAAGAGTCTGCAAACCCAGCCGCTTAGCCAGTTCGTCCATGAATGCCCAGAATTGGCGTTGTCGGTTCGCGTGGCTACCTACACCGTACACGAACAGAGATGCAATGCCGGGCTGGCCGCTGCAGACGTATTGTTCAAGCGCAGGTGCCAGCAGGTCTAAATCTGAGCGATGCAGATACGCATCATCGTTGTCGCCGTTTTCCGAATAGGTCATCGGGTCCATGGAAAACAGCCAAGGCGCATCCAGATGGTCCGGGCAGCTCAGCGCGCCGCCCGGATTCAGTTGCTTGCGCCATAACGATCGGGCGACAACAATTCCTGAATCGGCCCAAGCCGCTGCAAGTTCCTTGCACTTAGCCTTATCTCGGTCCGTTATACTACCGGATAACCGGTTTGTTCCAATGATCGTGCGTAATAGCTCCGCGGAGTTGGGGTAGTGCTTTTCCGTCTTCAAGTCATCGAACAGATTCGCAATGTCAGGCTGGTATCCGTGCCATTTTCATGACACCCTATACGCCTTCACAATCTTCCGTTCGTTGCATTTGGATTCGCCAGCAGCCTCGCACAACGTACCGTAAAGGAGACAGTAGGCATTGCCGTTGGGTTCGCCGATCTGCTCGAACGGTGCCATGCCATGCGTCAGCGCGACATGGAGCATGCGGTTGGGACTTATCTGCGCAAGAAGCGCCGCCGATTCGACTTCAACGCAATGCTGTAGGTAGTTTCCGTTGTTACCTTTTGCCAAGAGGGGCCTCTCTGATTCCGGAAGGGCGGCTGAAGTCGAGTACTGAGCTTCGCAAGTCTTCGTAACGGGGCGCTTGAAGTCAAGCTGATCTTCGCGATCTTCCGACCCAGAGCGGTCTCTCGAACGTGAAGCACCATCGCCAGCGGCAGATCTCCGAACGCCACAGGCTGCGCACATTTTGTTTGTCGGTGTAGCGCTACACTGTCAGTCAGCATTCAATCCAGACCCCTATTCGGCCTACGAGCGCTATAGTCTATTTCGCGATCCGGGGGTGCCGCCAGGGGATTCTTGAGGTCCTCGTTGTTAGCAGCATGAGAGCTGCGGCGGGCCGGATCAGGAGCAGATGTCGGTCACAACATCGCGCAACCGGAGGGTCTCGTCGCGGCTCGGTGGACCCGCATACCCCATTTGCTTGACCGCGATCACATTTAGCCCGCCGTCTCCTCGTAGGAGCATAACCCTGCGGCTTGCCACACAGCTGCAATATGGCCGTTCTCCATCCAGCCGTTCGTCAACCTCAAGACCGGACCGCGCGTGTTTGAGGATCGGAAACCATCGCGCGCCGAAGGCGAATACGGGTGCGTCGAGTTCCACAAGGGCGTCCCGTATATGACCCGCAAAGAACTTGCCTGCGGCCTCGCAATCCAGTCTGCCGGAGAAACGATCGCTGTGCCAAGGGTACAGTTCGAAGGAGACCATCGCGCTATGCGACAACTCTTGGTCGTCAAGCCAGTTGCGAATGAACTGGAGGCGCCTCTCATGATGTTGGTTCCGCCGCTTTCGTTCGATCCACGCCTCCCGGAAATAAGGCCACGATGCTGCCCACCTCGTGTAAGAGCCGCCGTTGGTCCGAATCTCGTCAGCGAAGATGCCGGTGCGTCCCTGGAAGCAAAGATCGGCCTTTCCAGGATTTAGAGCGAGGATAACACCCCTCGGCTTGGTCGCCAGCGAACCCAGAAATGGTTCAGGCATGGCGTTTCGTTCAACAGCGCCTTTACCGCCGCCCCGGTAAGACCGAAACCACGAATCAAGATGCGGCGGCCGTTCACCACTATCCAGAAACATCTGCACAGCGTCATCCCACAGTTGGGATACAGCGCGGCATGCTGGTCCTAACTCCGGTTGTGTCATTGTTGCGTCCTTTCTGTGAAAAGGTAGAAGAGAACATAGACGATGGTGAAATGCTCGCAACCGCTACCTCGTCTCGCTCTCGCACGAGCTTCATCTCCATCATCATGTCTGGGTCCATTCAGAACTCCGACACCCTTCCCGTGCAGTACTTTGCGTAGAGGTTGACCGCGGCGGCTTCAACGCGCTCCATTGATTTACGACCGCAGAATGCGACGTATTCGCCGTATCCGCGCGTTTCCTCTACAAGCTCTTCTCCATAAAGATAGAGACAGTTCTTACCATCAACGATGCGCGTCTCAATGTCCCGCAGATTTGCTCGATTGAAGTAGATCTTCAGCGGATTGTCGTCGTCCTGGTTTCTCACGAGCGTGATCGTGCAATTTTCTTCGTTGGCCTCGATTATGCTTCTCTCGTAAACGAATACTCTATTGTTCGCGTGAGTATTGACTAGCCAGCAGACGTTGCTCAGGTAGGTACCGCGCTCGGCCTCGTCGCACGGCCCGGCGGCAGCGCTCCCCGCGAACAGAGACGCGACCGCAGCGGCGTACACGAGAGTCCTCATAGCCGTACCTCGCGTCATTCGTTGTTTCGACCCGGCACTGGTGCCGGGCCGTGCTTACGACACGTGGGTCACGTGAGGTCCCGCCAATTTGCCAAGCACCAAGGGCTACCCCGTGCCGGGTCTAGGGCCGCTGTATTTGGCGGGCGACCCGGCGAAGCGGGCTGCCCACGAGTCGTAAATGAGAGTGATGATAGGCGAGGGCGAAGGTCTGGCCAAGGAGACCGTCGACTGAATGGGCGAGGCCAGATGGCAGAGTGGCTATGCGGAGACGTGAAACACTCGGGAACGAACCACCGATAATCAGCACGCTCACACGTCCCTGTACATGAGGACATATGCCACAAGTTGTTCCCCTGCGAGTCAGAAGGCCGCCACGAATCGGAACGGCGCCCCGCCTCGACACCATGGCCTGCGGTCCGCACGGACGCGGCGGTCTGCGCCTGCTGCGTTCCACGCTTACATCGACATTCCCCGGTCCCGGCTCATTCGCAGGGCGGCCTGCTTTTCCTGTTCCCGGGCGATCCTGTTGCGGATCTCCTCTTCGCGCTTTTGGACCGCGTCCGGGCCTGCGCCGGCGGCGCCCAGATGGGCGGCGAGCTCGTGTTGCGGCATGTCCTTCCTGATTGCCGCCGCCTCGTCGAGAACCTCCTTCTCCTTCTGCCGGCAGTCTCGCCGGGCCTGTCGACGCTCCTCGAACGAGTTGGTCGTGACGCGCTGCTGCGTCATGACTTGCCGCGCACTCTCGGCCTCCGCAGCCCGCTCGAGGAATGCTTCGACCCGATCCCGGTCGATCGCCCAGCGTTCGTCCCTGAAGAGAAGGACGTCGACCCTCTCGCGCAGACCCTCCGGCAGATGCGGCCTGGCATCGAGGGAGCGTGCGCGCTCCATCAGCGCGGCATAGTCGCGGCTATCGAAGCCGATACCGCCCGTCTTCTCCGCCCACTGCTGCACGACCGAAGACAGCACGTCCGTCTCCCGTGCCTCGACCTCAATCAGTTCGCGGTCGAGGCGGTTCGTTCCCTCGGCCAGCGCCTTGCGCTCGTCCGGCATGGCTGCCAGATGGGGCGCGTGGGGGGCGTCGTTTGCCAGCATCGCACGGGCATCGGCGAGCAGGGGCTCCGCCTGCTGGCGCCACTCGGTCAGGGACACGAGCCTCGCGGGGCGTTCGGGGCAGTCCGCCGTCAGCGCGTCAAGCCGTGCGGGCCATTCCCGGATCTGCCGGCAGACCGGTTCGCACCGGGCATGGTAGTCGAGCCACGAGGCGACAACCTCCTGCGTGCGCGCCGGCAGCGCCGCCTGCGCGGAGAGCGCCTCGGCCTGTGCGATCATCTCGCCGTAGCGCGGCACATGGAACGCCTCGGTTCCGGTTTCTCGCGCCTGCCGGTTTACCTCCTTCGTCAGCCACCCGAATGCCCGGTAGCGGTCGTGCCGGAGCGAGTCGGCGACTTCTTCGGCCGCCTGCCGGACGGCCTCGCGCGCATCCGGCTCGGCGTCCAGGTAGGGCGCATGGACGTCTTCCGGGCGCAGCATGTCCCCGGCCATGGCCTCCAGTGCGGCGCCTTCCTCGCGCCAAGCGAGGCGCGCGGGATGGTCCGGCTCGAGCCCGCCGGGCTCGTCCTGTGGCAGGACCACCGCCTGCCACGCCGCGATGCGGCCGGGCAGGGTGCGCACCTCGTCCGCCAGCGCCGTCTGCGCCGCATCGACCTCCCGCCATTCCGCCACCGCGCGCTGGGCCTGCGCGTCGAGCCTCTCGGCGGCCGCGAGATTCTCGCCAAGCTGCGCCACCTGCCGGTAGCCCGGCGCGTAAATCTCCGGGATGACGCTCTCCGCAGCCCGTTCGCGGAGCGCGTGCCACGCCCGTTCGAACCGTCCGGCATCGTCGAGGAGCCGCGTGCGTTCGAGCATATCGACGGCGTCTTCCAGGCCGGCGCGCCCGCCAGGCATGGCATGCAGATGGGGTGCTGCCTCGCCGTCCGCCCCGAGCCGGGCTGCGGCCTCCAGGAGCGCCGCCCCTTCCTCGCGCCAAGCAGCGTGTGCGGGAAGCTCCTCCACCGGCACTCCTTGCGAGGAGGCAGCCCAACCGAGCTCCGGCCAGCGCCGCCAGTGGTCGCGCACGCGCCCGACGAGGCCCTGCACCTCGCGGTCGTGCGCGAGATGCTGCTCGTGTTTCGCCAGCATGGTGCCGGTGAGGCGGCGCATGTCCTCCGGCAGGTCCTCGATCTGCGCGAGCGCAGCAGCCTGGGCCATCGTGTCCCGGTAGCCCGGGAGGAGGAACGGAACGGTGTTCGCCGCCTCGCCCTCCCGCAGGAGCGCCTGCCAGTCGCTCGCCAGCACCGCGAACTCTTCGGGGTCCACCACGGGGGGCTCGGAGAGGTCGATCCCCAGCGCCTCCAGCGCCCCGTCCTCGCTCCGGTCGTATGCCATGCTCTCGATCAGCGCGTCGCGGTCGTCGGTCAGCAGCAGGAACTCTTCCGAGACCCGGCTGAGCTCGACATGGAACAGCTCGCGGTCGGCCCCGGCGCCCGCGTCCAGCACCGCGATCGCCGCCCGCGCCGTCCGGCCCTGCGCAGAATGCACGGTGGAACAGTAGGCATGATCCAGATGGCGCAGCTGCGGGTCGGTAAGCGCAAGACCGAACTCCCGGCCGCCCTCGCGGAAGCGCACCCGCCTGTAGCCGATCTCCACGATCTCCGCCTCGCCGCCGTTGACCAGGTCCGGCCCCCGGGGATGCCTGCCGCGGCCGGGCGGGGCCTTGCGGTTGCGCGTCCAGCGGATCAGGTCGCCGGCGCGCAGCTCGATCCGCTCGGTGTCGTAGAGGCCCAGATAGCGCGCCGCATTGCCCGAGGGCCGGAACCGGCGCTCGCCCTCGGCGTGGGCCAATACGACCCTGCCGCCGTCGTAGCCCATGACGGTGCAGACGTCGTTCGCGCGGCAGCCGAAGACGTCGCGGTGGAACACTATGGTGTCTCCGGGCTCGTAGCTGCGGATATCGGAAGCCAGCGCACGGGTGAGCCGCCGGTCAACCAGGCGGTCGACGGCGAGCGTGCGGCTCCTCAGCACGCCTTCCTCCGCGAGCCCCTCGCGCACCGCCTCGTTTGCCTGCCGGCGGATCGCGTGCGTCGGCGCGAGGATCAGGGTGTCCGCGCGGTCCTCCGGCGCCAGCGCGAGCCAGCGCCGCGCCGCCTCGATGCCGAGCTCCTCGCGCCGTGCTTCGCGCACCCGGTTGCCCAGCGCCGCGATCGCCGCGCCCGGCTCCCCCTCCCGGGCAAGACCCACCGTCGCGCGCAGCTCCGGGTCGCGCTGGCGCAGCACCTCGTCCATGGTCGCCGTCGCCATGCCCGCCTTCTGCAGCAGACGGAAGGGCTGGCCCGCATCCACCCCCTTCAGCTGCGCGGTGTCGCCCACCAGCGCCACCCGCGCGACATTCAGATCGCGCGCGATGCGCAGCAGCGCCTCCATGCGCACGGTGTCGATCATCGACGCCTCGTCTACCGCCAGCACCGCGCCCCCGTACTCCTCACGGCCCCGCGCCAGCCGCGCCGGGTCGGAGAGATCGTTGAAGCGGGTCAGGAAGTGCTGCAGCGTCCTGGACGGGATGTCCGCCTCTCTGGCGAGAACCCGGGCGGCGGCGGCCGAGGGCGCGAGGCCCTGTATCGTCCTGCCTCCGAGAAGCGCCTTCACCTCCCTCAGCATGGTGGTCTTGCCGCTGCCCGCATGGCCCTGCACGCCGACCGTGAGATCGCTCGACAGCAGCACCGTGCGGACCGCCTCCCTCTGGCCCCGGGTGAGACGCGACGCCCCGAGCCGCGCCTCCACGGCATCCGCGCCGGCCAGCGCCGGCCGCTTGCCGCGCCCCGACCGCATCGACGCCAGCACCTGGCGTTCGGCCTTCACCGCGCGGTCGGTGACGAAGGCCCGGTCCATGCCCCGGCGTTCCGCCTCGATCAGCTCGCCCCCGGACACCAGCCGTGAAATCGCCCCGTCGACCTCGGCCAGGGTGTAGCGCCCCGGTGCATGGCCCAGCGCCACCGCCCGGATCTCGGCCTCCGGGATCGCGGTGCGCCTCTCCGCAACGTGCGCCACCGCACGCGCCACCGCCTCCAGGACGCCCCGCTCGGGCTCCTGCGACAGCTCCGCCGGTGCCGGTGAGCGAGGGGGCGTGGGATTCACCCCCGCCGACGCGGCAACGCCGTCGCGGGGCTGCCTCGGCAGCGCCGGCAGCGCCGGCGCGCGCTTCAGGCTGCGGATCTCGTTGGCCGGCAGGTCGGGTGGGGGCGCACGCGGCACTGTCACCCGCTCGCCGGTCACCGGGTCGAGCGGCCGGGACGGCGCGAGGGCCGTCTTCTCCCGGACCAGACCCAGTGCCCGCGCCCGTTCGCGCCATTCCGGCACCAGGTCCGCGAGGCCCTTGTCCTCCTTGCGCCGGCGTGTGTGCAGCGCCGCCATCTGCGTGTGCTTCGCCGAGTAGGACAGGTCCTGGCGCTCCAGGTACGCGAGAATCTCGCGGCGCCTGCCCGAGAACGCGTCCAGGAAGGCGCGGTCGTAGCCCGCAAGCTCGAACCCCGGCACCCGTCCCACGAGGGTCGGCGAGACGGCCATGCCGAGCGCCTGGAGACGTAGCACAAGCTCGTTCCGGTAAAATGCTCCGATCAGCTTCTCGCTGCGGCGGATCTTCGTCGGCTCCACGCTCCGCCATTCCCCGGACCCATTGCGCGTCATGTTGGCCAGCACGCAGTGGGTGTGCAGCTGGGGGTCCTGGTCGCGGCTCGCGAGATGGCGGAACCCCGCCACCACCATGCCCTCCGCCTTCACCCGGGGACGGCGCCGGGTCGCGGGGTCCCAGCCCCGGGTCTGCAGAAGGTCCGTCTCTACGAACTGGAGTGTCGCGCGCACCGCCTCGTCGTGAGCCCGGATCACCCGGCGGTCGCCCATCACCAGCGCCTCCAGCGATACCGACTTCGGCGCGGACAGGGTGATGTCCCAGCCGGGCCGGTGATCGTGCTCCCCCTCGCGCATCCGGCCGAGACGCAGGTCCATGCCCGGCACGTATCCCGACAGCACTGATTCGAAGCGCGAGGGACGCACATGGGCCTTGAGCCCGAGCGCCTTCGCCGCGTCCCCGTACCAGAAGCTCGCCTGGCGGTGCTCGGGATCGTTCTTTGCGTAGTAGCCGTCGCGCTCGTAGTAGGTCACCGCCATGGCGGACGAACGAAGCTCGACGACCGTGGCGACCATCGGCTCAGACCCCGATTACGGCCGCGCCGGTGCGCGGCAGTGGCGGACAGGCGGGACGCCGCAGGCTCACCGGGCTCACTGCCATCGGTAGAGCAGATGTATGTGGCTCTCGAGCAGCATGCCCAGAACGAAGACGATCAAGCCCACAAGAACCGTCTTCAAGCCGAACTTCGGTCCGGCCGTTTGCGTGAGGACGTCATAGAGAAGCCCACGGATAGAACCGGAATGGTCGATGACCTGGGAGCGCGTCGCTGCGAGGCCCTTTTCGATCCTGGCCGCGGCCTCCTCGACCCCGGCCGCGACCCGGTCCGCAGTGGTTGCCATACCCCGATCGATGCGTTCCGCCGCCGCTGCCGCCTTCGCCGCCGCTTCCTCGATCCTGCCGGCATGGTTTGCGACGGTCGCCGCCGCCGCGTCGTCCCCGGCGCGGCCGCCGGCGCGTCTGCCGACCGCGCAGCCTCGGCAACACGGGTCACGAGATTGTCGCCCCAGGCTTCCAGCGCCTCCCGCGTCAGCACCTCAGGTGCAGCCTCAGGCGCTGGCGCAGGCCGGTCGGCGGATACCGCTTCCTTCAGTCCGGCCACCTGCTCCCGCAGGACCCGGACTTCGGTGAGCAGTTCCTCGACCACGGCAGGATCGATACCGGGATCCGGCCGCGAAGCGGGCGGGCCCTCCGGCGGCAGGCTCGCCAGCAAGTCCGGCTGGCCGGTCCACGCGCTCTTGCCGTCGCGCTCCGCAGTCACGACAATTGTTCCCTCGTGTGGTCGATCTCGTGCACCTCGTTCATGCCGGTGGCGCACATGGAGGCCGCCTCACAGCAAACGGTATAGGCGCAAGTCCGTCTTCCCGTTGTGGGCCTGAAGCGCGACCTTTCGCTTCTGCCGCCGCATCCCGCAATCACGTTGTCTCTCCCCTTGTACCGACGATTCTCTGCACCTCGATAGGGACCGTGGCGCACATGGTGCCCGCCTCACAAGAGCCGGTCCTGGCCGGCGTCCGCCTTTCCCTCGCGGGACTCAGGCGCGACCTCCTTCTTCGCTGCCGGCGGCTCGGTCGAAACCGTGACCGAGGTCACGACCGACGCCGCAGCGATGCGTGCCCGCTCCTCGCCCAGCACCGAGGCGAGCGCCATGCGCAGCTCTTCCGAGCGGCCCGCCCCGGCCATCGCGGACGCCCAGGCGGCGAACATCACCGCGATCCTCTCCTGCATGTCGCGCACAAGCGGACCCGCATCCTCCCCCTCCAGCATCAGCGCGCGAACCTCCCGCAGCGCCTCCAGCTGCTCCCGCTGCTCGTCCTTTGCCAGCGCCAACGCGGGCCACTCGTGCCGGAGACCAGTGTCCTCTTCCGAGCCGTCCCGCTCCACCAGCTCCAGCAGGTAGCGCGCGATCGACAGCCCGCGCTGGTCGGCCTTGTTGCGAACGGTCTCCCACTCCGCGTCCGTCGCCGAAATCGAGATGTGCCTGCTCGGCCTGCGCGCCTTCCGCCGACGCCGCGTCCGTCTCACAGCGCACGCTCCCTCGCGAGGACGGAGATCGCGCTCAGAAGGCTCAGCCCGCTGCCCCCCGGAAGCTCGCGCCGGAGAGCCCGCACGAATGCCTGCAACTCCCGCACCCCGTCCCGCTGCTCCACCTGTTCCGCTTCAGTCAGCACCAGCGGATGGCGGTCCGGATCGTCGGCGAGCGCGAGATCCAGAATATAGCGCGACACGGTCTTCTCCGCCGCCGCCGCGCGCTCCCGGATCATCGCCTGTTCAGCCGGCTTGCAGTGCAGGCTTCGCTGACGCCTGAGCGGCCGTGCCGCCTCCTCCGTCACGACCCGTCCTCCTCAACCCGCCCCGCCGCCTTCCAGCGGTTCGCAGCACCTGGATCGGTGAGCCGGTCGAGCATGCTCTCGCGCTCCATCCATTCGTCCACCGCGTCGCAGGCGTCCTCCCAGGCCTCGCCGGCGCCCGCCCCGCGTAGCCGCCTCTCCTCCAGCCTGGACATCACCAGCATCTCGCGGACCGCCCGGCGCAGGACTTCCGGCGGCAGCGGATCGCGATCGAGAGCGCGATGGATGACGAAGCGAGACAGGTCCATACCGCAAGCCGCCGCAGCCCGGCCGATGCGCTCCCACTCCGCATCGGTGGCCATGACCGCGCGCTGGCGCCGTCCGCTAGTATCCTCCCTCATCGTGGCCATCCGCCCGTAGGGACCTTCTGTAACCGCGACACGCGGCTCCTCCGCAATGCAGGACAGATCACGAAACTCCTATGATATTCCTCGCAACTGCAATTGCATGCCATTCGTGTGTCCTGACTGAATTATCCAGTCTCAGCACAGAAACCATACCAGTTCTCCACGGCAAATTCCACGCCCCGACTTCCCTGAATGCAACTTCTGGAAGACACATGATCTGCCAATGTGTCCTCCACCCCCGCTCTATTTCCCCTTGACCTCTCCTGTAACCTACTGTAGCATAACCCGAATAAAGGAGGGAACTGCAACCCTGCGTCAGCCCCTGAGCACTGAAAAATCGTGTAGGCTAGTGCACACCAGCGTGTTAGGCGCCGCGTAAGCGCCGGAGAACGCCCGGTTCAGGCGGTTCCGCAGCTCGACCGCCATCAGCGAATCCATGCCGAGGTCGAAGAAGCCGACCGTCGGCGCCGGCGCCGACGGCAGCCGCAGCACCGCCTGCACCTCCTGTTGCAGGAAGGACACCAAGAGTTCCTCGCGCCCCGCCGCGGGCGTCGCGGCAAGCTGTGCAAGCAGGTCTTCCCCCAAGTTGGCACTTTTTCCGACCAGCCGAGCCTGTTCGAGCCAGTTTTGCGGCGCTGAACCACTAGATGTTGGGGTTGGAGGACACCTGAGACCCACATTTGCCATTCGTGGTCCTGGAAGCCAATTGTGGGGCCAGGACTTTGGAGTTGAGTCGATATCCCTCTTGCCAGATGCCGCGAACGCCGTGTATGCGAAACAGGCATCGCAGAAACGGCGCCGCCATGTACATCAAGGCAACCAGGACACACACCGACAAGGCCGGCCAGCCGGTCCGAAGCCATCGCCTCGTGCTCGCCCAGCGCGTCGGCGACAAGGTGCGCCACAGGACGCTGCTCAATCTCGGCACCGACTATCCGGTGCCGCGCGAGAAGTGGAAGGCCGTCACCGAACTCGCCGAGGCGCTGCTTCACGGCAAGCCGCCGCTGTTCGAGGGCGAGGCGGATGTGCGGGCCGCAGCCGAGGACATCGTCGCCAAGCTCAGGGCCAGGGGGTTCCGCGTCGAGGCGATGCAGGAAGAGGCGCGCAAGCCCGACATCGCCACCGTCGACCTCGATACCCTGGAGCACGAGAACCCGCGCACGGTCGGCTGCGAGCGCCTGTGCCTCAAGGCCCTCGACGCCCTCGGCTTCGCCGAAATCCTCCACGGCCTCGACATCAAGGGCCGCGACGGGCGCATCGCCAGCGCGCTGATCGTCGCCAGGATGGTCCATCCCGCCAGCGAGCGTGATACCAGCCGCTGGCTCCGCCACGACAGCGCGGCCGCCGAGCTCCTGGGCCTGGAGGGCGACCGCAAGGCGCTGCGGCGCAAGACGCTCTACCGCATCGGCGACCTGCTCTGGCGCCACCGCGCCGCCATCCAGCGGGAGCTGTTCAACCGTGAGCGCGCACTGCTCGACCTGCCCGAGACGATCGCCTTCTACGATCTCACCAACGTCCACTACCACGGCCACACGGGCGGCGAGCTTCCCAGGTTCGGGCGCTCCAAGCAGAAGCGCGACGACTGTCCCCTCATCACGCTGGCGCTGGCGCTCGACGGCGCGGGCTTCCCGCGCAGTTGCGAGATCCTGCCGGGCAACGTGAGCGAGCCGGGCACGCTGCACGAGGCGCTGGCGCGGCTCGAGGCGGTGTGCGGCGGCACGGCGGCGAAGCCCACGGTGGTCATGGACGCGGGCATCGCCACCGAGAAAAACATCGCGTGGCTGGGCGAGCAGGGCTACGACTGGATCGCGGTCAGCCGCGGTGCCAGGCCTGCGCCGCCCGAGGGCGGACCCGAGGCCCTGCTGATCACCAGCGCGCGCCACGAGGTGCGGGCCTGGCGGCTTGCCAGCGAGGACGGCGAGGCGCGGCTCTACGTCGTCAGCGAGGGCAAGAAGAAGGCCGAGAACGCGATCATCGGCCTGAGGCGGAACCGCTTCGAGGCGGCGCTGGAAAGGCTCCACGGCGGCCTCCCGGTCAAGGGCCGCCTCAAGCGCTACGACAAGGTGCTGGAGAGCATAGGCCGCCTCAAGCAGCGCTTCTCCGCCGTCGCCAGGCACTACGAGATCACGGTCGAGAGGGCGAAAACCGGCCCCAATGCCACCGCCGTGCGCTTCAAGCGCAGGCCGCGATACGACGAGGCCGATGAGGGCGCCGGTGCCTATGTGCTGCGCACCAGCCACGTCGACTGGGACATCGAGACGGTCCTGCGGACGTACTGGCGGATCACGGATATCGAGGCGACATTCCGGAGCCTGAAATCCGAGCTCGGCCTTCGCCCGATCTGGCACCAGCTCGACCGGCGCATCGCGGCCCACCTGCTGATCGCCGTGCTGGCCTACCACGCCGTGCATCTGATCCGTACCCGGCTGGCCGCGCGCGGCATCCACAAGTGCTGGGCGTCGATCCGCGAGAGCATGCGGACCTGGGTGCGGATCACCACGCGCCTGCGCCAGACCGACGGCACCTTGATCGTCAACCGCCAGGACACGCGCCCGGCCGCCGAGGTTGCCGCAATCTCCTCGGCGGCGGGCGTGGACCCCGCCATCCACCGCACGAGGACCCGTCTGATGAGCTGACAGAATCTCACAAAATGTGGGGCCATGTTGGAATCGACCGAGAAAAATATCGCGTTGAATCAAACCAATAGGGAACACAGGCAGCGGAAAAGTGCCAACTTGGGTTCCGACGAGGCCGCGGCTTCGTCGTCCGCGGACGCGTCAGAGAGCAGGTCCTCGAACAGGGGTGGGCGGCTCTCTAGGGCCTCGCCGAACGCTGCCCAGTCCGCCGTCAGCACGGCAGCGGCAGCGGCGTCCTGCCGCAGCAGACGATCGAGCGCCTTGAAGCCCTGCTCCGGCGTGAACCAGCCCGTTCCCGATGCCTCCCGCCGCTGTGCGATCCGCTCGCGCTGCTCCTCCGCCTCGCCGAGCCCCGACCACGCACCCCAGGCGATGGCCTGGCCCGGAAGACCCAGCGCGCGCCGGTGGGCGGCGAGCTGATCGAGGAACGCGTTGGCCGCCGCGTGATTGGCCTGGCCCGGATTGCCCAGGATGCCGGCCACGCTCGAGAAGATAACGAAGAGGTCGAGGTCGCGATCGGCGGTTGCGCGGTGGAGGTGCCATGCGCCGAGCATCTTCGGCCACAGCACGGTCTCGAAGCTCTCCCAGCTCTGGTTTCCGAGCGCGGCGTCGGCCAGCACGCCGACGCTGTGGATCACCCCGGCGAGCGGCGGCAGGGCCCCGTCCATCCGCGCGAGCATGGCATCCAGCGCGGCCGGATCCGTCACGTCCGCAAGCTCGACCTCCACGCTGAACCCGCGGGCGCGCAGCGCCTCGATCGCCTCTTCGGCAGCCGCGTCCGGTGCCCGTCGGCCGTTCAGCACGACCGTGCCCGCGCCGCGCTCGGCCAGCCACTCGGCAAGCGCACAGCCGATGCCCCCGAGGCCGCCGGTCACCAGGTAGGTCCGGTCCTGCCGCAGCCGGCCCGCCCCGAGGGGAGACGTCGTCAGCACGATCTTGCCGATATGTCGCGCCGCGCGCATGTAGCCCATCGCGGCGCTCGTCTCGGCTAGCGGCCATCTGGTGTGCCTGAGCGGCGCAAGCTCGCCCGTAGTGATGCGTGCCAGCACCTCTTTCAGGGCCGCACCGGGACGCGCGGGATCCTGCTGTTTCAGGGTGTAGAGATCGAGGATCGAATAGGCGACATCCGGCCGCAGTGCCGCCATCTCGTCCTCGCTCAGGATATCCCGCCTGGCGAGTTCCACGAAGCGGCCGCGCTCGGCGAGGCAGGCGAGGCTCGCCTCGATAAAGCCCTCGCCAGTCAAGCTGTTCAGCACCACGTCGACCCCAGCGCCGCCTGTGGCCGCGAGGATTTCCTCACCGAACGCGGTCAAGCGGCTGTCAAACACATGCTCGACGCCGAGCGAGCGGAGATAGGCTCGCTTGCGCGTGCTCGCCGTGGCGAACACTTCCGCCCCTGCCGCCTGGGCGAGCTGGATGGCCGCAAGGCCGACTCCGCCCGCGCCGGCGTGAATCAACACGCGGTCCCCGGCCTTCAGCCCGGCAAGCTCATATGACAGCACGCATGTCACAAACACCGAGGGGATCGTGGCGAGCGCCGTCGCCGACACGTCCGGCGGCGCAAGCGCGACCAGTTCCTCCCGCGTCACCACCTCCGGCCCGAAGGTGCCGAACGCAAAGCCGGCCACGCGGTCGCCCACCGTGACGGAGGTTACGTCCGAACCGGTTTCGACAATCCGGCCGCAGAATTCCTCGCCGAGTAGTCCCTCCTCGACCAGGCCCATGGCTCGGAACACATCAAGGAAGTTGAGCCCGCAGGCTTCGACCGCGACGCGCACCTCCTTCGGCTCCAGGGCACGCGCCGCCAGCGGCTGCACCCGCAGTGTCTCGATCGCCCCTCCCTCGTCCGGTGCCAGCACCCAATCCGCCTCCTCCGGCAGGGCAAGACGCTCCGCGCCGGAACCCGTCCGCACCAGCCGGGCTACCTGGCGGTGCGCGATGTGGTTCTCCGAATCCGGGAACAGCAATTCATCCGCGAGGACGGCCTGCGGCTCCGCTGCCTCGGGGTCGAGATCGAGCATCCGGGATTGCAGCTGGGGCGCCTCCCGCACCACCACCTTGCCCAGGCCCCAAAGGGCGGCGCCGGCCAACTGTCCGGTCCGCTCCCGCTCCAGCACCTGCGCACCCCTGGTGACGAACCAGAGGCCCTTTTCGGGCACGGCGTCTGCGTCCGCGATGCCCTGCACGAGCGCGAGCGCGCTCGCCGCCGCCCGTTTCGCATCCGCCGCCAAGTCTGCGGTCGTCGCGTCCGCTCCATGGCCGTCCTGCGCGACGAGGTGCACCGCGCCGGCGAAAGGCACGTCCGGGGACAGGCCTTCGACGAGCGATCGCCAGGACTCGCGGCACTCCATCTCGACTGAAGCCGCGACGATCCCGGCCTCGCTCTCTGCCGCCGCGCCCGTGCCCGCCGGATCGTCGCCGGCCAGCACCACCCGTTGGTTCTGTGCCGCGAGTTGCGCCGCGAGTGCCGCCGCAGCGCCGCCCCGGTCGGCAGCCAGAATCCAGGCGCCCTCGGGCAGGTCGATCTCCGCTGGGCCCTGCGCCACGATCACCCCTCGATCCGGCAGGCCGGCCGTCTCCGATCGGTCCACGCCGAGAACCTCGGATTCCGTGAACCCCGCATCGGCCAGCGCCTGACGCCACACGTCGGGTCCGGCGAGGGCGTGGTTCGGGCGGTAGCGATCGGCGAAGCGCCACCATCCGTCCAGCTGACCGAAGATCAGGTCCATCCAGCCCCTACCACGCTGGTTCTCTAGCGCCACCAGCAGCCCCGACGGGGCCAGGAGCGCCCGGCAGTGGGCGAGCGTCTCGTCCAGATGGCTCGTGGCGTGTAGCACGTTGGCCGCGATGACCATGTCGTATGCGTGGGGCTCGAAGCCCTGCTCCACCGGGTCCTTCTCGATATCCAGCACCCGGTAGTCGATCGACGCCTCGGCGCCGCCGAAGCGCGATTCCGCCTCCGCGAAGAAGCCTGCGGAGATGTCGGTATACATGAGGTCGAACCGCCCGACCGGAAGCTCGGGCAGGATGGTTTCGGTCGCCGAGCCGATGCCGGCGCCCACCTCCAGTACGCGCAGACGCCGCCCGTCCGGCACGTTGTCCACGAGCGTGCGAACCACCTCGCCGATCATGCGGTTCGCTGCCCGCCAGACCGGCGCGAGCCGATACAGATCGCCGGCCGTCGGCTCCGCGTCGCCGAACAGCAGCGACAGAGGATCCTCGTTGCCGCGCAGCACATCGGGCAGGGCACCGGCGCAGCGCCGAAACAGCCCGATCTCGTTCGCCGCGTGCGGGAAGCGCCCGGTTACCTCGGCCAGAAACGCCTCTGAATCGCACGGCATTTCGTCCGGCAACGGATCGTCCGCTCCGATCCTTACAACAAAACCTTCGTCCTTCGCCTGCAACACGCCCGAACGAGCCAGGATCTCGAGCATCCGGCGGAGCAGATGCGCGTGTTCGGGCAGAACTTCCAGGCGCTTGCGCAGCTCCTCCGGGTTTACGACCGCGCTCGCGCTTCGCTCCCAACCGAGCGTTTCCAGGGCCGAGAGCGCGTAGCACCACGACGCCCGCCCCATTTCCCCTTGGAGGTCGGTCTCGTCCGCGACCTCGACTCCCTCATCGGTCAGATACCGGGAGAATGGCTGCGAGCGGGACGCCGCGGCCGACGGACTCGGCAGAAAGTCTGCCGGCAGCATGCCCGGCGGCAAGGCGCAGTCGCGCCATACGACTTCGTAGAGAAGCTCGTCGATCCCTTCCACGCCTTCGAGCAGCGCCGCCCGCGTTGCCCGCTTCACGGTGAAGCCGGTCAACTCCCCGATGAGCGCCCCGTCTTGGTCGTAGAGGCGAAGGTCGGCGGCATGAACCTCCGGTATTCCACCGCCCTCAGTGTCCGCCTCCTCGCCGGGCCGGCCTTCCTTCACAGTCACGTGACAGAACAGACGCTCCGGCAAGCCGACAGCCAGCCACAGCCGCTCCCACGCGAAGGGCAGATAGGTGATCCCTTCCTCGCCACCGTCGGGGTTGCGCGCCGCGCCGAAGACCTGGAAGCAGCCGTCGAGCACGAGCGGGTGCACGTCGAACGGGTTTCGCTCCACACCGGCCGGGAGCGCCACTTCGGCGAGCGCCTCGCCCCGCCGTGCCCATAGCCCCTCCACCGTACGGAACGAGGGGCCGAGATCGATCCCGACGGCGGCCTTGGCGCGGTAGTAAGCCGCGAGATCCACCGGCGTGAGGGCGGCCTTCAGCCCCTCGATATCGAGCGGCGGGGCTGCTTGCGACTGCCCAGCTGAGCTTGCCGAAATACGACCCTCCGCGTGCTGCGTCCACCCGTCCTCAGCGTCGCCGCGGCTGAGGATGCGGACCCGGCGAGCCGCCTCGTCCTCAGCGTCGTCGAACAGCACCTGCACACGCCGGCCCGCATCGCCGGTGCCGTCCTCGGCGTCCTCGTCGGGGAAGACCAGCGCGCTCTGCATCTGGAAGTCTTCGACGATCACCGCGTCGCTGCCCTCGGCGAGGGTGGCCGATACCGCCATGGCACCGTATAGCGCGCCCGGCGCGATCAACCGGCCGAAAACGCGATGGTCGGCGAGCCACGCCGGATCGGATGGGAAGACCTCCGTGTCGAAGGCGATCTCCCCGCTCGCGGACTCGTGCCGGCTGCCGAGCAACGGGTGGTCGCTTGACTGCCGCCGCCGCTTCGGTGCCTCGACCCAATAACGCTCGCGCTGGAATGGATAGCCCGGCAGCGCGATCTTGCTCCGCGATTCACCGGCGAAGAGTCCTTCGAAGCGGAGCGGAAGCCCCGCCTCGTAGGCGCCGGCAACCGCCTCTACGAAGCCGCCGCCGGAGCCCGGCGATGGCGGGGCTTCGTCCTTGGACGGCCGCTGCAGACTGGAGAGAACCGCCGGCGCCGTGCCGGCCGACTCCGGCCACGCCATGGTCGTCATCGGCCCCAGCACGGCGTGGGGGCCAATCTCGATGACGGCATCCACGCCGATCTCCGCCAGCGTCTCGATGCAGGCGCGGAAGGCCACCGGCTCACGCGCCTGGCGCCGCCAATAGGGCGCGTCCGGCGCCTCGCCCGCGTCCAGCGCCCGGCCGGTCAGGTTGCTGACGAAGGGGAGCGACGGCGGCTGGAATGCGATTGTCGAGATTTCGGCCTCCAGATCGCCCAATGCCGGCTCGATCATGGCGCTGTGGTAGGCCGGGCTCCTGCGCAGTCGCGCGACGCGAACCTCCTCCGCCTCGAAGCGGGCGAGGATCGTTTCGATATCCGCCGCCGGTCCGCTCACCACCTGGTGGGCGCCGTTGTCCGCAGCGACGCTCAGACCCGGCCCGCCGGAGGCGGCGTTCAGCTCTTCCACGGCGTCGGCCACGCGGGAGGGCGGCGCGAACACAGCCGCCATCGCGCCCTTGCCGGGCAGGGCGCCAATCAGCGAACCCCGCGCCGCCGCGAAGTGCAGGCCTTCCTCCAGGCCGAAGACGCCGGCGGTATGCGCCGCCGCGATCTCCCCCAGGCTGTGCCCGAGCACCACGTCCGGTCGGATACCGATGCTCTCCCAGAGTGCCGCGAGCGCGCACTCCAGCGCGTAGATCGCCGGCTGCTTCCAGTGCGGATCGTCCAGATCGCCGGCCGCACCGGGCCGCCCGAACATCACGTCCAGCAGCGAGGCGCCGCCCCGGTCCTCCGCGAGCACCGCGTCGCAGCGGTCGAGCACCGCGCGCACCACCGGCTCGCTCGCATAGAGTGCCTCGCCCATGCCGGGCCACTGGCTGGCCTGTCCGGTGTAGGCAAACGCGACCTTCGCCGCCTTGCGCGATGCCGGTCTCTCGTCCGCCTCGACGATCGCCCGCAAACCCTCACGCAGTGACTCCGCGTCCTGGAACGCCACTCCTGCCCGGTGGCCGAAGTGGCTCCGGCCTGTGGCGGCCGTCCATGCCATGTCGGCGAGCAAGGCCGCGTCGGCGTCCTCGTCGAGCCAGGCGAGATAGCGTCCTGCCATGTCGCGAAGCGCCGCGGCCGACTTTCCGGAGAGCGGCAGCAGGCGCGTTCCGCGTAGGGCAAGCCCGCCCGCCGACTGCGCGAGCCCGGCGACCGACGCCGGCAGCGACACCGCAACCGGCCGCGCGGCGCCCGTGCCCCATTCTGCGTTGTTCGGCGCGCCATATCCCTCCAGCACGACGTGGGCGTTCGTCCCGGACCATCCGAACCCGCTCACACCCGCCAGCGGCGCGCGGTCTGCATGGGCGGGCCACGACGTCGGGGCGGACGTCACCTGCAATGGCAGCCGCTCCCAGTCCATCTCCGGATTGGGATTGCGAAAATGGAGGTGCTTGGGGATGACTCGCCGATTCATCGCAAGCACAGTCTTGATCAGCCCCGCGACCCCTGCCGCGGATTCCAGATGCCCGATGTTGGTCTTGACTGAGCCGATCAGCAGCGGGCGGCCAGCATCCCGACCGCGCTCGTAGACCGCCGCCGTCGCATTGATCTCGATCGGGTCGCCCACCTCGGTGCCGGTCCCGTGCGCCTCCAGATAGTCGATATCCGAAGGCCGGACTCCAGCCCGCTTGAGCGCCGCCTGGATCACTCGTTCCTGCGCCGCCCCGTTCGGAACCGTCAGACCCTGGCTCGCGCCGTCCTGGTTCAGTGCCGTGCCCCGTATGACCCCCCAGATGCGGTCACCGTCCGCCTCCGCCTCGGCGAGCCGCTTCAGCACTAGAATCCCGCAGCCTTCGCCCCTGACATATCCGTTGGCGGAGGCGTCGAAGGTCTTGCATTGGCCGTCCGGCGACAACATCCCGGCGTTGGCACGAAATTCCAGAAGCCGACCCGAGAGAATGATGTTCACCCCACCGGCGAGCGCGAGGTCTGCGTCGCCCCGCTGCAGGCCGGAGACGGCCTGATGCGTCGCGACCAATGATGACGAGCAGGCGGTGTCCACTGCCATCGCCGGCCCCCCGAGGCCGAGCGCGAACGCAACCCGGCCGATGGCCGTATTGAGGGAGGTGCCGGTGACCGCATAAAGACTCGCGGCGGGTTCGGCGGCCCCCGCGTTCTCGCTGGCCTCCAGAATCAGCCCTCGGTAGTCGTTGTTGCTGATCCCCGCATAGACACCGGTGCGGCTGTCCTTCAGCCCTTCGGGATCGATGCCCGCGTCTTCGAGCGCCCGCCAGCTCGTCTCCAGAATCAACCGTTGCTGGGGGTCCAGCAGTTGCGCTTCCACCGGCGAAATACGGAAGAAGGCGGCATCGAACTGCTCGAGCTCTTCCAGATAGGCGCCGAAGCGGCAGGCTTGAATCTGACCCGTATCGTCGGGGAAGAGCGCGCCGATGCGCCCGATGCCGGAGCCCGGCTCGCCCTCCTGCACGGCGTTCCCGCCCTCCTCAAGCAAACGCCAGAAGGCGGAAATGCCGTTGGCGCCGGGAAACCGGCACGCCATGCCGACGATCGCTATTGGTTCATTCGCCCCGGAGACTTCCGGCGCGCGTTCGTCGTTTAAGTCGGGCGCGTCGCTCGCGCGTCCGCAAGCCCTGTCTCGCTCCGCCATCGCGATACTCCCTCAGTCAGGAGGACGGAATGGTTATTCTAACCCACGCTTATGGGCCAGTGGCATTCACATAAGCTAAGGCTGTCGTTGATTGGTGTGACACTTTCAATTCCTTTCGCCGGCCGCCCCTGTTTCGTCAGCCACCACCGCTGCCACGCGAATCGTCACGATGTCGGTGCCATGATACTGCTGATGGCGGACGGAGGAAGCGAGCCGGCGCAACAGGCGAAGCGAGACCTCCTGCTCGGCCGAGACCTCACCGGGCTGGTCGCCGAGCAGCGAAAGGCGATCCTGGATATTGCCCTCTCGCGACGCGACGACGAACTCGAGAACCGCGCCATTGCCTTCCCTGTAGGCCACCAGCCGCAGGCGGCGTTCCTGCTTCTCCTCTCCCTCTTGCTCATGCCGGACGAGGGTCAGCAGCGTCTCTTCACAGACGGCGTCCAGCCGCTCCGCCATCGCCCCATCCCAGCCGCTGCGGGTCGCGAAGACGCCGAGAAACTCCCTGATCTTCGGCAGGACCGAGAGGTCGAATGCCTCCTCCATGCGGCTGCGGCGGGGTTTGGTCAACTCCACGAAGAAGGTCATCAGGATGGCCGTGACCCCGCCGGCCGTGACCCCGTTGCGCAAGAGACCGCCTGCGAATTCCGAGATGTGCTCGGGATACACAAGGTCGTTCTGGAAGCCGACCCCGATCCAGAACGAGACGCCGACGATCAGGCCCTTGCGGTAGTCGATGCCGTCCTGGATGGCGATCCTCATGCCGATCACGAAGAGCGTCGCCAGCAGGACCCCGAGGTAGGCAGCGATCACCGGCCCCGGTATTGCGAGCACCAGGGCCAGCAGCTTGGGCAGGAACGCCGCTGCGAAGAAGACTGCCCCGCATGCGATGCCGACGCTGCGCGCGCCCACACCGGTGAGCTCGGTCACCGACGCACCCACCGTGGTGGCCGTATTCGGCGTCGTGCCCACGAGGCCGGAAAGCACGTTGCCGATCCCGTCCACGGTGATCGCCCCTTGCACCGCCCGAAAGTCCACAGCCCGCGTCCGCCGCCACGAGACCCGCTGGATCGCTACGGCGCCGCTGATGGAGCGGATGGTGGCGATCACGGCCACCAGGAGGAAGGCCGGAAGCAGCGCCCAGAACGACGGACCGAATTCGACATCGAAGCCCGCCCATTCGCCCGCCGGCACGCCGACCCAGGGCGCATCGACCACGCGGCCCGCGTCATAGAGGCCGAATGCGGCGGCGACGCCCGTGCCGGCGACGACGCCGATGACCGGTGCCCAGAGGCGCAGTGCGCCCGACGCCTTCAACGCGATGGCTGCCAGAACGAGCACCACCGCAAGCGCGCTCAATGGCGCCGCCAGGGCGGGGCTGCCCTCCGGCACCGCCGCCAGGAGCTTGAAGACGGCCGGCATCACCGTGACGGGGATCAGCATGATCACGGTGCCCGAGACCGTCGGTGTCAGGATCCGCTGGAAGAGCGCGAGGCGAACGGAAATCAGGAGCGGAACGAGGGAGGAGATGATGACCAGCGTGGCCAGCAAGGCCGGGCCGCCGGCCGCAATCGCGTTGATGCAGACCGCGATGAAGGCCCCGGAGGCCCCCATGATGAGCACGTGGCCTGAACCGATCCGTCCGGTGCGGATCGATTGCAGCGCCGTGGTCAGGCCGCAGATCGCGACCGTGCCGAACACCGCCCACGAGAGATAGTCCTCGCTCGCGCCGGCGGCACGCATCACGATGGTGGGCACCAGGATGATGCCGGCGATGGTGAGCACGGCGATCTGAGCGCCGAGGCCGAAGGCGAGCGCCGGCGGCGGCCTCTCGTCAGGCTGGTAGCGGATACCTTTGCGGCCGCCGGTTGCGGCAGTGCTCATGGAGCCCGTCCCTATGCCGCGGGAACGAGCGATCGCTACGTTCCGCTAAGCTCTTGTAAGGCAGGCAATCGTAGCAGGCGGGGAGCGCCTCTCACACGTCCCGTCCTCGCCAAGCCTGCGCAACGTCGCACGCGGTCACTGCGCGCGCGACCGCGTGGATCAGTGCACATTCGATGCGGTGGACAGGATTCTTTGTACATTCTCATCGGCGAAAAACTCGGGGATGGACACGGTCTGGGCGATCAAGCCCAGGAAGCGATTGGTGTCCGGCTGGTTGTCGATAAGGGCTTCCAGGAGCTGGCGCCTGTCGGGCGGCAGCGGCGCGAAGGACGCCAATTCGCAGGTGAGCTCGTAGATCGGCACGATCGCCGCGTTGCGTCGTTGCTCGTACTGGGCAAGCGCTTCGTCCATCGGTCGCAGGCCGGAGAAACCCTCGTCGAGGGCATCGGCCAAGAAGTCGGCATCGCGCAGAGCGTTGGTGATGCCTTCCGCCGTGCACGGGTCCATGGTGACCCCGGCATCGCCCACCAGCGCCCAGCCAGGTCCATAGGGCTTGCGGAGGAAGCTCGGAATGGAGCCGCCGAGCCAGCGATCACTCGCGCGTGCCATCGCGCACCCGTTCGGCGAGCGACGGCGTCCAGGCTTCCAGCGTTTCGGGGTAGTTCGTCTCGATGTCGGCTTTAACGTCGCGAGCGTCTCGCGCGGTCCAGTTCGCGCCGACCACCGTCAGGCCGTCGTTGGTGGGGAACGCGTAAGCCCCCCGCCATTCCCCGACGTAGATCTCCACGGCATGGGACGGCACGTCGCTCCAGTAGCTGAAGTAAGTCCTCTGCAGCCGTGGTTTCGCGTTGTATTCCTGTGCCTGAACCGCGCGCGCCACCAGCGAATTCATGCCGTCCGCGCCGACGACGATTCGGGCGGTCTCTCGAACGGTGGCGCCGTTCTTGTCGGTTCCGGAGATTCCGGTCACACGGTCGCCGTCGCCTTCGAGCTCCCGGACGAACACGCCCTCCCGCACCTCGGTGCCGGCCGCCGCGGCGGCATCGACCAAGAACTTGTCGAGCAGGAAGCGTCTGGGACAGAACGCATATTTCTGGCCGTCCGCCGGCGTGGGTTCGCCGTCGAGCCGGAAATTCCCGAAGTCGATGAAGAAGGAAGACATCGGCGGGCAGTTCGAGGCGGCGACCGTGTCGAGTAGACCCCATTTACGCAGACGGTTCGTTCCGTTCTGCCAGACCAGATGCGTCGATATGGTGTGGTCGCTGGGAAAGGTTGCCCGATCGACGAGCAAGACGCGGTAGCCCTTGCGGGAGAGAAGCATCGCAAGAGAGGCGCCGGCACACCGCGCCCCCACAACGATTGCGTCGTACATGGCGCGGCCCCCGTCGATCAGCCCGGTGGATGAACAAGGCTAGCGCTGGCAGAGAAGCATTGCCAAGGCTTACGATGGGCCCGTCGTTCTCCCCGCCGTCTGCGGCAGGCGGGCGGGGGTCCGGTGAAACAACCAGGCTAATCGTGAGCGAAGATGTCCACCTCGGGCCAGCCCTGGAGATCGAGGCGGGCGCGGTAGGGCAGAAAGGCGAAGCAGGCCTCGGCGAGCTCGGCGCGTCCCTCGCGGGCGAGCATCTCGTCGAGCTTCTCCTTGAGCGGGTGCAGGTGGAGGACGTCGTTCGCGGCGTAGTCGAGCTGGTTCGAGGAGAGCTGGTCTGCACCCCAGTCGGATGATTGCTGCTGCTTGGATATCTCGACGCCCAGCAGGTCGCGGCAAAGGTCCTTGAGGCCGTGGCGGTCGGTGAAGGTGCGCGAAAGGCGCGAGGCGATCTTCGTGCAATAGACTGGCGCGCAGCAGACCCCGAGCGCGTGCTCCAGCACCGCGATGTCGAAGCGGGCAAAGTGGAAGATTTTCAGCACCGCCTCGTCGGCCAGCAGCGCCGCCAGATTGGGCGCGTCGACGGGCTCGCCCGGCGGGAACTGCACGAGATGGCAGTCGCCGTCGCCGCGCGAGAGCTGCACCAGGCAGAGCCGATCCCGATGCGGGTTGAGGCCCATCGTCTCGGTGTCGATCGCCACCGAATCGCCGAAGGTGAGCCCCGGCGGCAGGTCGCCGCGATGGAGGTGCTGAGCCATGGCGTGCTGCCTAGCCCGGAACTCTCACCAGGGTCAACGCCTGCGCGACGCAGGCCGTGACATCGGTGAGACATCCGGGCTAATAGTCGGGGCGCGTCAACGGCAGGGACGAGCGAGCGGGGCCGACTTGCAAATCGTCACAATCTTCGGTGGGACCGGGTTTCTCGGGCGCCACATTGTCCAACGGCTCGCGCAGGAGGGCTACGGCATCCGTATTGCGACGCGGCGGCCGGAGCTGGCCGGATTCCTGCGCCCGTGCGGCGATGTCGGCCAGGTCGTCCCGGTTCAGGCCAACGTGCGCAACGAGGACTCGGTCCGGCGTGCCGTCGCAGGGGCAGATGCCGTCATCAATCTGACCGGCATCCTCTACGAACGCGGCCGGCAGAACTTCTACGCCGTCCACGTGGCGTCGGCCGACCGCATCGCGCGCGCGGCGGCGGAGGCTGGCGTCGTGCATGTGCTTCACATTTCGGCGATCGGCGCCGATGCGACCTCGCCCTCGGACTACGCGCGCTCCAAGGCCGCCGGCGAGGCGGCGGTCAGGGAGGCGTTCCCCGACACCACCATCTTCAGGCCGAGCCTAGTGTTCGGGCCGGAGGACGACTTCTTCAACCGCTTCGCGTCCATGGTGCGTCTGGTCCCGGCGCTGCCGCTGTTCTTCGACGGCATGCCGAAGATGAAGCTCGACGGGCTGTTCCTCACGCCCGAGTTCGAGGCGGGCACCACGCGGTTCCAGCCGGTCTTCGTTGGCGACATCGCCGAGGCCACCCAGCGGGCGCTGAGCAGCGACGCAGCGCAGGGCAAGACCTACGAGCTCGGCGGGCCCTCGATTTACAGCTACGCCGAGCTGATGGCGCTGGTCGCCTCCGAAACAGGCCGCGCTGCGCTCTACGTGCCCGTGCCATTCTTCGCGGCGGCGGTGATGGCGAAGTTTCTGCAGTTCGCGCCGATCCCGCCGCTGACGCCGGACCAGGTCAAGCTGCTCAGGATCGACAACGTCGTTGCCCCGGACGCGCTGGGGCTCGCCGACCTCGGGGTCGACGCGACGGCGGCCGAGCTGATTCTGCCGACCTATCTGCGCGATTACCGCCGCGGCAACACCGAATCGTCTCCGGTGGGAGAAACCTGAGCCGTCTCTCTCCTCCGCCCGGCGCGTTAGGCCACGTAGTAAAGCCAGACGAGCACCGCACCGCCCAGCAGCAGGCGATAGATCACGAACGGCGTGAAGCTCACGCGCCGCAGCAGGGCGAGCAGCAGCGCGATCGCGAGCAGCGCCACCACGAAGGAGAGCGCCGCGGCCAGCGCCGCGCTCCCGATAACGATCGGGTCGCCCTGCTGCCAGACCTCGTATCCGGCTACCGCGCCGCTCGCCGCGATCACGGGGATCGACATGAGCATCGCGAAGCGGGCCGCCTCTGGCCGCTCGTAGCCGAGCCAGCGCGCCGCCGTCATGGTGACGCCCGAGCGGCTCGCGCCGGGAATGAGCGCGAGCACCTGAGCAAGCCCGATGAAGACCGCGTGGCCGAGCGTCATGTGCTCGACCTCTCGCACGGTGATCCCGATGCGATCGGCGAGATAGAGCAGGATGCCGAAGCTGATCGTGGCCCAGGCGACAACTTCCGGGTTGCGCAGCATCTCGTGCCCCAGCACGTAGATCGCGCCGCCCACGAGGATTACGGGGACCGCCGAAACCACCACGTAGAAGCCGAGCGCGCGGCCGAGGCGCCGGTCCCGCCGCCGCCAAAGCCCGCCGATCCAGCCGAGGGTGATCTGCCCGAGATCACGCCAGAAGTAGACCAGCACCGCCGCCAGCGTGCCGACATGGACCGCCACGTCCATGACCAGCCCCTGGTCCTGCCATCCGGTGACGAATGGCACGAGCACCAGATGCCCGGACGAGCTCACGGGCAAAAACTCGGTGATGCCCTGAATGATCGTGATGACGACGATATGAAGGAACGGCACGGGCGTGCTGCTGCCTCAGTGTCGACCGACTCGGGCCGCGGCGCGCTTATACCATCGCTGGCCCGATCAGGCACGATGCGCCGCTCGCGACATATCGTCGCGTATCGGCACTAAAATTCTCCGAAACTTTGGTCGGACCGGTCGACTTGAAATTCGACTCGATGTCACCCGCGCGTTTTAGACAGCTATACTGTCTTATAAGTGCTGAATTGTCTGGCACGTGTACTGGCTTGCCGCTATAGTACGCAGGGGCAACAGCGCAAGACCGGTGCCGGCAGCGGCCGCCACGCCGAAACCTTGTGGAGAGAGCGCGTGGGCGCAGAAATGCTCAAATTCGTGACGCTGGAGCAAGAGCACCCGGACAAGCGGGCGCCGGCGCTCCGCCGCCGCGACTGGGGCGAGGTCTATGAGGACTTCCGGCCCGAGGCGGCGGCCGACCAAGCCGCGCGCTGCTCCCAGTGCGGGGTGCCCTTTTGTCAGATTCACTGCCCGGTCTCGAACAACATCCCCGACTGGCTGATGCTGACGGCCGAAGGGCGATTGGAAGAGGCTTACGAGATTTCGTCGGCGACCAACAACATGCCCGAGATCTGCGGCCGCATCTGCCCGCAGGACCGCCTCTGCGAAGGCAACTGCGTGATCGAAAAGGGCTTCGAGTCGGTCACCATCGGCGCCGTGGAGCGCTACATCACCGACACCGCCTTCCGCAACGGCTGGGTCAAACCGCCGAAACCCAGGGCGGAGCGCCCGCAGTCGGTGGGCATCGTCGGTGCCGGCCCCGGTGGCCTGACGGTCGCCGAGGAGCTGCGCCGTATGGGCTATCAGGCCCATATCTACGACCGTTACGACCGGGTCGGCGGGCTACTGATTTACGGAATTCCGAACTTCAAGCTGGAGAAGTCCATCGTTCAGCGCCGGGCCGACCTGCTCATCGAGGGCGGCGTGCACATGCACCTCAACGTCGAGGTCGGGCGCGATTGTTCGCTCGCGGAGCTGCGCGCGCAGCACGATGCGGTGGTGATCGCGACCGGCGCCTACAAGGCGCGTGATGTGTCCCTGCCGGGGATCGGCCTTGGCAACATCTTCCAGGCGATGGATTACCTCACCGCCAGCAACCGCAAGGGCTTGGGCGATGCGGTGCCGGCCTTCGACGACGGCACGCTGGACGCCAGCGGTAAGAATGTCGTGGTCGTCGGCGGCGGCGACACGGCGATGGACTGCGTGCGCACGGCGGTGCGCCAGGGCGCGCGCTCGGTGCGCTGCCTCTACCGGCGGGACCGCGTGAACATGCCGGGCTCGATGCAGGAGGTACGTCACGCCGAAGAGGAAGGCGTCGAGTTCGTCTGGCTCTCTGCGCCCGAGGCCGTGCTCGGCGATACGACGGTCCAGGGCGTGCGCGCGGTGCGCATTCACCTCGGCGTCGCCGATGCGAGCGGGCGGCAGACGCCCCAGCCCATCCCCGGCTCGAGCTACTCCATCGATGCCGACCTGCTCATCAAGGCTTTGGGCTTCGACCCCGAGGACCTGCCGACCTTCTTCGGCGAGCCCACACTGAAGACGACGCGCTGGGGTACGCTGCTGATCGACTGGCGCACCATGATGACGAGCCTCGACGGCGTCTTCGCCATCGGCGACATCGTGCGCGGCGCCTCGCTGGTGGTGTGGGCGATCAAGGACGGGCGCGACGCCGCGCGCTCCATTCACCGCTACATCCAGGCGAACGCGGACGAACGCGATGGCATGAGGGAGGCAGCCGCATGAAGGAGCGTGAGCACCATCCCCATGCCGCTGAGCCCGGTCAGGGCTTCGGCCTCTACGACCCCTCTTTCGAGCACGATTCCTGCGGGGTCGGGCTGATCGCCGCGCTTGACGGCACGCCGCGGCGCGACGTGGTCGAGGCGGGCATCGCGGCACTCAAGGCCGTGTGGCATCGGGGCGCGGTCGACGCCGACGGCATGACCGGCGACGGCGCCGGCATCCACGTCGAGATTCCGCAGGATTTCTTCCGGGAGCATATAGAGGCGACGGGTCAGAGCCCCAAAGGCGGGCGGTTGGCCGTCGGCATGGTGTTCCTGCCCAAGACCGATCTCGGCGCGCAGGACCTTTGCCGCAGCATCGTCGAGACCGAGATCCTCCGCTTCGGCCACGGCATCGTGGGCTGGCGCCAGGTGCCGATCGATTCGTCGGTGATCGGGGAGAAGGCGAACGCTGCCCGGCCCGAGATCGAGCAGGTAATGATCGTCAACCGGCGCGGCGTTGACGACGACCAGTTCGAGATCGACCTCTACATCATCCGCCGGCGCATCGAGAAGCAAGTTCTCGACCGTCACATCACAGGCTTCTACATCTGCTCTCTCTCGTGCCGCTCGCTCATCTACAAAGGCATGTTCCTGGCCGAGCAGCTCACGGCGTTCTATCCGGACCTGCTCGACGAGCGCTTCGTGTCACGCTTCGCGATCTTCCACCAGCGCTATTCGACCAACACCTTCCCCACGTGGCGGCTGGCGCAGCCCTTCCGCATGCTCGCCCACAACGGCGAGATCAACACGATTCGTGGCAACAAGAACTGGATGGCGAATCACGAGACGCGCGCTGCGAGCGACGTCTTCGGCGCCCATAACAGCGAGCTCTTTCCGCTGATCGAGCCGGACTCGTCGGATTCCATGGCGCTCGACGCCGTGCTCGAGGGCGTGGTGCGGGCCGGGCGCTCGGTGCCGGCGGCCCACAGCCTGCTGATCCCCGACGCCTGGTCCAAGAAGCAGGACATGCCGGCCCACCACCGCGCCTTCTACAACTTCTGCAACTGCGTGATGGAGCCGTGGGACGGCCCGGCGGCCATCGCCGCGACGGACGGCACCTGGATTCTCGCCGGCATGGATCGCAACGGGCTTCGCCCCATGCGCTACAGCGTCACCGCCGACGGGATGCTCGTGGTCGGCTCCGAAGCCGGCATGGTCCCCATCGCGCCTGAGCGGATTACCGAGAACGGGCGCCTCGGCCCCGGTCAGATGATCTGCGTCGATCTCTCCGAAGGCCGCCTCTATCACGACCGCGAGATGAAGGACATGCTGGCCGAGGCCAAGCCATACGCGGCATGGGTCGCAGACGTGGTCGACGCGAGCGCGCTGGTCTCCGGCACGGCGGCACCCCGCATGTTCTCGCGCGACGAGCTCCGGCTGCGCCAGCGCATGGTGGGCTATTCCATGGAGGAGCTCGAATTGGTGCTCCATCCCATGGTGGACGACGGCAAGGAGCCGACGGGCTCAATGGGCGACGACACGCCGCTCGCCGTGCTCTCGGGCCAGTATCGGGGCCTGCACCACTACTTCCGCCAGATGTTCGCGCAGGTGACCAACCCGCCGATCGATTCCCTGCGCGAATACAGCGTCATGAGTCTGCTCACCCGGCTCGGCAACATGGGCAACATCTTCGCCGGCGAGCCCGAGCAGACCGCGCTGTTGCAACTGGATTCGCCGGTCCTCACCAACGGCGAATTCAAAGGCCTGACCGAGCTTCTGGGCGACAAGGCGGTGTGGATCGACTGCAGCTTCGACGCGTCCCCTGGCCGCGGTCGACTCACTGCGGCAATGGAGCGCATCCGCGCGCAGGCGGAGGAAGCCGTGCGCGGCGGCGCAACCCACCTGATCCTGACCGACGAGCATGTCTCGGAAGAGCGCGCACCGATCCCCATGATCCTCGCGGCCGGCGGGGTGCACAGCCATCTGGTGCGTCAGCGGCTCAGGACCTTCACCTCGATCAACGTGCGCGCCGCCGAGTGCCTCGACGTCCACTATTTCGCCGTCCTGATCGGGGTGGGCGCGACTTCGATCAACCCTTATCTCGCGCTCGAAAGTCTGGCCGACAGGCAGGAGCGGGGACTCTTCGGCAACCGCAGCCTGGCGGACTGCGAGGACCGCTACCGCCGCGCGGTGGATGCGGGGCTGCTCAAGATCCTCTCCAAGATGGGCATTTCAGTGCTGAGCTCATACCGGAGCGGCTACAACTTCGAGTCCGTCGGACTCAGCCGGGCGCTGGTCGCCGATTTCTTCCCCGGCATGACGGCGCGGCTCTCCGGCATCGGGCTCAGCGGCATCAAGCGCCGCGTGCTGCGCCAGCACCGCAAGTCCTACGAGGAGAGCCCCGTGGTGCTGCCGGTCGGCGGCCTCCTCAAGTACCGCCGCTCGGGCGAGCTCCACGCCTTCGACGGACCGCTCATCCATATGCTCCAGTCGGCGCTCGCAGCCGACTCTTACGCGACCTACAAGAAGTATGCCGAGGGCGTGTACGCGCTGCCGCCGATCCAGATCCGTAACCTCCTGGGCTTCGAGTCCGACAGGCCGGAGATCGGTCTCGACGAAGTGGAATCGATCACTCAGATCCGCAAGCGCTTCAGCAGCGGAAGCATGTCGCACGGCGCGCTCTCCAAGGAGGCGCACGAGACGCTGGCGATCGCCATGAACCGCATTGGGGCTGCGTCCTGCAGCGGCGAGGGCGGTGAGGCACGCGAGCGCTTCGAGCCGCGCGACAACGGCGACAACGCGTCGTCGGCGACCAAGCAGATCGCGTCGGCGCGCTTCGGCGTGACCGCGGAGTATCTGAACCACTGCCGCGAGATCGAAATCAAGATGGCGCAAGGGGCGAAGCCGGGCGAAGGCGGCCAGCTTCCGGGCTTCAAGGTGTCGGAGGAGATCGCCAAGCTGCGCCATTCGACGCCGGGGGTGACGCTGATTTCGCCGCCGCCGCACCACGACATCTACTCGATCGAGGACCTGGCCCAGTTGATCTACGACCTGAAGCAGATCAACCCGAACGCCAGAGTCACGGTCAAGCTCGTGGCCGAGGCCGGCATCGGCACCATCGCCGCCGGCGTCGCCAAGGCGAAGGCCGACGTGGTTCTGGTCTCGGGCCACGACGGCGGCACCGGCGCCTCGCCCCAGAGCAGTGTGAAATATGCCGGCGTGCCCTGGGAGATGGGTCTCGCCGAGGTGCATCAGGTCCTGACTCTCAACCGCCTGCGCCACACCGTGACGCTCCGGGTCGACGGCGGCATCAAGACCGGCCGCGACGTGGTCACCGCCGCTATGCTGGGGGCCGAGGAATTCGGCATCGGCACGACCTCGCTGGTCGCGATGGGCTGCATCCTGGTGCGCCAGTGCCACAGCAACACCTGCCCGGTCGGCGTTTGTACGCAGGACCCGGCGCTCCGCGCCAAGTTCGAGGGCACGCCGGAGAAGGTGGTCAACCTGTTCACCTTCATCGGCGAGGAGGTGCGCGAGATTCTGGCGTCGCTCGGGGTGGCGACGCTTCACGAGATTGTCGGCCGCACCGACCTGCTACGCCAGGTCAGCCGCGGCAGCGCCGATCTCGACGATCTCGACCTCAACCCGCTGCTCGCCCAGGCGGACCCCGGCGGCCACCCCCGCCACTCCACGCGCAAGGGACGGATCGAGGTGCCCGGCACCCTCGACGAGCAGATCATCAGCGACGCCGACGACGCGCTGGAAGTGCCGGAGAAGATGCAGCTCGCCTACACGATGAGCAACACGCACCGCACGATCGGGGCCAAGCTCTCTTCCCACCTGACCCGCCGCTTCGGCATGTCGGGGCTGCCGCCCGACTACTTCACGGTGAGCCTGCGCGGTTCCGCCGGACAATCGCTGGGCGCTTGGGCCGTCCAGGGCCTCAAGATCGTGGTGAGCGGCGACGCCAATGACTATGTGGGCAAGGGGCTCTCCGGCGGCACTATCGTCTTGCGCCTGCCGACCTCGAGCCCGCTCGCCTCCAACGAGAACACGATCATCGGCAATGTCGTCCTCTACGGTGCCACCAGCGGAAAGCTGTTCGCCGCCGGCCAGGCGGGCGAGCGCTTCTGCGTACGCAACTCGGGCGCGCGCGCTGTGGTCGAGGGCTGCGGATCGAACGGGTGCGAATACATGACCGGCGGCATTGCGGTCATCCTGGGGCCCGTGGGCGACAACTTCGCCGCCGGCATGACCGGCGGCATGGCCTTCGTCTACGACCCCGACGCCACCTTCGAACGGCGCGTCAACGCTGACACGGTGGTCTGGCAACGGATCGCCAGCGCTTACTGGGAGCGCGAGTGCCGTGCTCTGGTCGAGGAGCACCATGCCGAGACCCGCTCGCGCTACAGCGAACGCCTACTCGCCGACTGGACCCTGGAGATCGGCAACTTCTGGCAGATCTGCCCGCGGGAGATGATTTCCCGCCTGTCCCACCCGCTGGTCGACGAGGCGCAAGCCGAGATCGCCTGAGCCGGTCTCGGACACGGCCGCAAGCGTGCGGGCGCACCGCATGAGCCCTGTAAGCGAGGCGCTTCGGCCGCCTGAGGAGATTGCCGCGCTCCAGCAAGAGCGTTGGCGTGCCCAGCGGGCCTATGTCATCTCACAATCGCCCTTCTTCGCCCGGCTGTGGGCCGGCCGGCACGTGCCGGAGCGGCTGGAGGACCTGCCCGCGCTCCCCCTCTGCGACAAGGCGATGCTGCGGGAATCCCAGGCCACGCACCCACCCTTCGGCGACTACCTCGCGGCCGTGCGTGAGTTCGTCATCCGCCTGCATCGAACCTCCGGCACCACCGGCCAGGCCATGAACATCGCCCAGACGGAGGCCGACGCAGCACAGACGGCCGAGGTCGGCGCGCGCTGCTTTCAGGCCGCCGGGCTCACCACCGGTACGCTCACGGTGCACTGCCTCAACTACCGGATGTGGATGGGAGGGGTGAGCGACCACCTCTCCCTCGAAGCCGCAGGCGCGACCGTGATTCCCTTCGGCGCAGGCGAGAGCCAGCTCCTGATACGCACGATCCTCGACCTGAAGGTCCGGGTGATCCATTGCACACCCTCCTACCCCGCCGCCCTGGAGCAGACGATCGCGGAACACTTCCCGGGCCTCGCGCCGCGCGACCTGGGACTCACGCTTGGCCTCTTCGGCGGCGAGGCGGGGCTGGACGACCCGAGCTTTCGTGGGCGTCTTGAGAGCGTCTGGGGCTTTACCGCGCGCAACGCCAACTACGGCGTCTCAGACGTGTTCAGCAATTTCGCGAGCCAGTGCTGGGCCAGCAACGACCTGCACTTCCTGGGCGAGGACGTGCTCTACCCGGAGCTGATCGAGCCGGAGAGCGGCGATCCGGTGGCGTGGCGGGAGGGCGCAAGCGGCGAGCTGGTGTTGACGCACCTGAAGCGCGAGGCGCAACCGCTGGTGCGCTTCCGCACCAACGACGTGATCGCCATCACGGGCACAGGCATGTGCACCTGCGGGCGCGCGGCGACCCGCTTCAGGGTGCTTGGCCGCAGCGACGACATGGTGGTGGTGCGCGGCGTCAACATCTTCCCGACCGCCGTCGGCGGCGTGATCGCCGGCTTCGACGTGCTCTCGGGCGAGTTCCGAATCCGGCTCAAGGGCGACGGCCCGTACGACCGCCTGCCGGTGGAGGCCGAGCTGGCGCCGGACGCAGAGGGCACGGAAGCGCTGGCTGCGCGCGTGGAAGAGGCAATCAAGGCCGCACTTCGGGCTTCGGCCATCGTGAACCTGCTGCCGCCCGGCTCGCTGCCACGCACCGGCGGCAAGACGCAGCGACTGATCAGGGAGGATCGAAGATGGCGGGTACCGTCCTCACCGGCGTGACGGCGGGCGTCGCCACGCTCACGCTCAACCGGCCGGAGCGGCTCAACGCGCTCAACGCCACACTGCTCGCCGATCTCTGTGCAGCACTAGACGACGTGCTTGCCGACGATGGGGTGGGCGCGCTGGTCCTGCGCGGCGCAGGGCGTGCCTTCTGCTCCGGCGACGACCTCAAGGACATCGAGAACCAGACCGCCGGCGAGGCGGAGACCCGGGCCTTCATCGAGGCGATCCAGGAGGTTTCGCGCCGCTTGGTTCTGGGCGACAAGGTGGTGGTCGGCGCCATTCATGGCTGGGCCGTGGGCGGCGGGCTGGAATGGGCGATCAACTGCGATCTCGCCGTCTTTGGCGAAGGCACCAAGTGCTTCTTCCCCGAGATCAAGTGGGGCATGTTCCCGACCGGCGGCGTGACGGCGATCCTGCCGCGCATCGTGGGGCTGGCGAAGACCCGCGAACTGCTGTTGCTCGGCGAAACCTTCAGCGCCGCGGAAGCGCACGAGATGGGCCTCGCCTGGCGCGTGGTGCCAGACGATCAGGTGTTCGAGACGGCGCACGAGACGGCCGCGCGCATCGCCGCCCTGCCTCAAGGAGCGGTGTGCGAGCTCAAGCGGGTGCTCAACCGGGCGGGCGGCTTCGATATCGAGGGCGCGTTGGCGCTGGAGACCGAGGCGACCGTGCGGCGCTTCCTCGACCCCGAGACCGCCGAGCGGGTGAAGGGCTTCGGCGACTGACCTCTCCGGTCAGTCGTCTTCCCCAGCGTCCCCGTCTCCTACCTACGCCGATGCGAAGGCATCGAGGCGTCCCTCTCCGATCGCGGCGCGCAGGTCGGCCATCAGCCGCTGATAGACATAGAGGTTGTGCTGGCTCAACAGGATGGGGCCGAGCATTTCGCCGGTGCGGAACAGGTGGTGGACGTAGGCCCGGCTGTAGTCGGCGCAGGTTGGGCAGGCGCAGGCGGCATCGACCGGCGACGAGTCTTCGGCGTGACGGGCGTTTCGCATGTTGAGGGTGCCGCTCGCGGTATAGGCGCGCGCGGTACGACCCGAGCGGGTGGGCAGCACGCAGTCGAACAGATCGATCCCGCGGCGGACCGCCTTCACGATGTCGTCGGGCGTCCCCACCCCCATCAGGTAGCGCGGCCGCTCCGCCGGCAACGCGCCCTGGAGGTCATCGAGCACCGCCAGCATTTGGGCCTGCCCTTCGCCCACCGCGAGCCCGCCCACGGCGTAGCCGTCGAAGCCGATCTCCGTCAGCGCCGCCGCCGATTCCGCCCGCAGCGCCGGGTAGACGCTGCCCTGCACGATGCCGAAGAGACCGTAGCCTGGCCTCTGCACGAACGCGTCCTTGCAGAGCGCGGCCCAGCGCATGGAGCGGCGCATCGACTCCGCGGCTTCGTCCTCACTCGCCGGATAGGGCGTGCACTCGTCCAGCACCATGGTGATATCGCTGTCCAGCGCGTGCTGGATTTTCACGGCGCCCGCCGGGGTGAGATGATGGCGGGAGCCGTCGGTGTGTGCGCGGAACACCACGCCCTCCTCCTGCACGGTGCGGAGCTGAGCGAGCGACATCACCTGAAAGCCGCCCGAATCCGTGAGGATCGGTCCCGGCCAGTTCATGAATTCGTGCAGGCCGCCGAGGCGGGCGATGCGTTCCGCGCCGGGGCGGATCATCAGGTGATAGGTGTTGGCGAGCACGATCTCGGCGCCGCTCGCGCGCACGGTATCGACCGTGAGCCCTTTGACCGCCGCCTGGGTTCCCACGGGCATGAAGGCAGGCGTGTGCACGGGCCCGTGGGCGGTCTCCAGCCGGCCGAGCCGGGCGCGGCCGTCGATTGCCTCCACGGTGAAGTCGAGGCTCACGACGCTTCCCCGCGCGCGAGCAGACAGGCGTCGCCGTAGGAGTAGAAGCGATAGCCTGCAGCCAGCGCCTCCGCGTAGGCCGCCTTCATCCGCTCGGTGCCGGCGAAGGCGCAGACCAGCATGAAGAGCGTCGAACGGGGCAGGTGGAAGTTGGTCAGCATCAGGTCGACGGTCTTGAAGCGGTAGCCCGGCTCGATGAAGAGGTCGACCTCGCCGGAGAACGCCTCGACGGTGCCGTCCGGCCGGGCCGAGCTCTCCAGCAGCCGCACGACGGTGGTGCCGACCGCGACGATGCGCCCGCCGGCCGCACGGCAGCGGTTGATGGCGGAGGCCGTTTCAGTTGTGAGCACGCAGGACTCGCTGTGCATCGGGTGATCGGCGGTGTCCTCGACCGAGACCGGCAGAAACGTGCCGGCACCGACGTGGAGCGTAACGAAACGCCGCGCGATGCTGCGCGCGTCGACGGCCTGCAGCAGGCGCTCGGTGAAATGCAGGCCCGCTGTCGGCGCGGCGACGGCGCCCTCGCACCGTGCGAACACGGTCTGGTAGTCATCGCGGTCGCGCGCGTCCGCGGCGCGGCGGAGATAGGGCGGCAGCGGCATGGCGCCGTGGCGTTGCAGCGCCTCGGCGAGCGCCGCCCCGCCCCGGTCGAAGACCAAGCTCACCTCGGGGCCGTCCCGCGCCTCGACCGCAGCCGAGAACTCTTCGGCAAAGGTGATCCGGTCGCCCGGCCTGAACCGCCGCGCGGGCTTGGCGAACGCCAACCAGCGGTCGTCGCTCAAGTGCCGGTGCAGGGTGAGCTCGACCCGCGCCTCACCCCTCGCGCCCGCAAGGCGCGCCGGGATCACCCGCGTGTCGTTGAAGACCATCGTGTCGCCCGGCCGCAGCAGGGCCGGGAGGTCTGCGACGCTGCGGTGGGCGAGGTCGGCGGTCAGGTCCAGGAGGCGGGCGGAATCGCGGGGGCGGGCGGGGCGCGTCGCAATCGCCTCGCGCGGAAGGTCGAAATCGAAGGCGTCGACCCGCACCGATGGTCGCCGGCGCCGCCGGCCTCAGGGAGGCGGCGTCCCGAACCGCTCGGCGAGGCGCTGGGCAATGAGCGGCGAGACGAAGCTCGACACGTCGCCGCCGAGGGAGGCGATCTCCTTGACCAGCTTCGAGGAGATGAAGTGGTGCCGCTCCGAGGCCATCAGGAACACGGTCTCGACACCCTGGTCGAGCCTGGCGTTCATGCCCGCCATCTGGAACTCGTACTCAAAGTCGGAAACGGCCCGGAGCCCGCGCACGATCACCGTGGCGTTCACCTCGTGGACGAAATGCATGAGCAGGCTGTCGAAACTGCGCACTTCCAGCTGCGGCGGCTCGAGCCCGAGCGCTGCGAGATCCTGCGCGGTAAGCGCCACCCGCTCGTCCACGTCGAACAGCGGGTTCTTGCCCGCGTTGACGGCGACTGCCACCACCAGCCTGTCGACCACCCGGAGCGCGCGCCTGATGATGTCCTGATGGCCCGTGGTGATCGGGTCGAAGGTTCCGGGATAGAGGCCGACCCGCTCAGCCATCCTGTGCTGCCCCCGCGTTCGCTGCCGCCTCGCCCGCCGCGCCGTTGCCGTTCACGTCGGCAAGCCGTGCCGCCGACACCACCCGCTCGCCCTTGCCCAGGCGGAAGATGGTCACGCCGCGTGTGTCCCTGCCCGTCTTCCTGATGCCCTTCACCGGGCAACGGATCAGCTGACCGCCGTCGGTCACGAGCATGATTTCGTCCTGGTCAGCCACAGGGAAGGCGGCGACCACCTCGGTCTCGCCGGCGCCGATTGCGGTGTTGATGATACCCTTGCCGCCGCGCCGGGTCAGGCGATAGTCGTGGCTGGAGGTGCGCTTGCCGAAACCATCGCTTCGGACCGTGAGGAGGAACTGCTCCTGGATGGCGAGTTCTGCGCGGCGCTCTTTCGTGAGCTTGAGCGCCTCTCCCTCGCGCGCGCGTCTGAAGTAGGCGTCCCGCTCGGCCGCGTCGAGATCGACGTGTGCGAGCACGCTCATGGAGATCACCCGGTCGCCCTCGGCGAGGTCCATGCCGCGCACGCCGGACGAGCTGCGCCCCCGGAACAGGCGAACGTCGGCGGCAGCGAAGCGGGTGCACTTGCCGCCGCGGGCGGCGAGGAACACGTCGTCGCCGTCGGAGCAGGTCTGCACGCCGATGATGCGATCGTCGTCGCCGAGCTTCATGGCGATCTTGCCGGCAGACGGCACGTTCACGAAGTCGCTCGCGCTGTTGCGCCTGACGGAGGCTGCAGCGGTCGCGAACATGAGCTGGAGGCTCGCCCACTCGTCTTCGTCTTCCGGCATCGGCAGGATGGTCGAGATGGTCTCGCCTTTCGCCAGCGGCAGCAGGTTGACCAGCGCCTTGCCGCGCGCCTGCGGCGCGGCCTGGGGCAGGCGGTAGACCTTGAGCTTGTAGACCTTGCCGGCGGTGGAGAAGAACAGCACCGGCGTGTGGGTGTTGACGACGAAGACCTGTGAGACGAAGTCCTCGTCGCGGGTGCTCATGCCTGCGCGGCCCTTGCCGCCGCGCCGCTGGGCCCGGTAGGTGGAGAGCGGCACCCGCTTGACGTAGCCGCGGTGGCTGAGCGTGACCACCATCTCCTCACGCTGGATCAGGTCTTCGACATCGTGCTCGAACTCGGCCTCGCCCAGCTCAGTGCGCCGTGGGTCGGCGAACTTCTCGCGGGTGGCGACCAGCTCGTCGCGCAGGACCGAGCGCAGACGCTCCCGGTTCTGCAGGATGTCGATGTAGTCCTTGATCTGCTCGACGATGCCGGCGAGCTCGTCCGCGATCTTGTCGCGCTCCATGGCGGTGAGCCGCTGCAGACGCAGCTCCAGGATCGCCCGCGCCTGCTCGTCGGTGAGCCGGCAGGTATCCGCCTCCGTCACCCTCTGGCGCGGATCGGCGATAAGCGCGATCAAGGGGCCCGCGTCCTTCACCGGCCAGTCCCGGCCGGTGAGCGCCGCGCGGGCTTCGGCGGGGTCCTTGGCCTTGCGGATCAGCGCGATGATCTCGTCGATGTTGGCGACGGCGATGGCGAGGCCCGCGAGCGCGTGGGCCCGCGTTCGCGCTTGGGCAAGCTGGTAGGTGGTGCGCCGGGTGACGACCTCCTCGCGGAACTCGATGAACGCCGCGACGATGTCCTTGAGCGTCAGCAGCTCCGGACGGCCGGCGCGGAGCGCCAGCATGTTCACGCCGAAGCTCGTCTGCAGCGGCGAATAGCGGTGGAGCTGGTTGAGCACCACCTCGGCCATCGCGCTGCGCTTGAGCTCGATGACGACACGCACGCCGTCGCGGTCCGATTCGTCGCGGAGGTCGGCAATCCCCTCGATGCGGCGCTCGTTCACGAGGCCGGCGATGCGCTCGATCATGCGCGCCTTGTTCACCTGATAGGGGATCTCGGTGACGATAATCGCCTCGCGGTCCTTGCCGGCCTGCTCGATGGTCGTGCGACCGCGCATGACCACCGAGCCGCGGCCAAAGTGATAGGCCTGTCGGATGCCGGCGGCGCCCATGATCATGGCGCCGGTGGGGAAGTCCGGCCCCGGCACGTGCTCCATCAGCGCGTCGATCGTGATCTCCGGGTCGTCGAGATAGGCGCAGGCGGCGTCGACGACCTCGCCCAAATTATGGGGCGGGATGTTGGTCGCCATGCCGACCGCGATGCCGCCCGCCCCGTTGACCAGAAGGTTGGGGAAGGCCGCCGGCAGCACCACGGGCTCGTGCGCCGACTCATCGTAGTTGGCCTGGAAGTCGACCGTCTCCTTGTCGATGTCTGTGAGCAGCGCGTGCGCGGGCTCGCCCAGGCGCACCTCGGTGTAGCGCATCGCCGCCGGCGGGTCGCCGTCCATCGAGCCGTAGTTGCCCTGCCCGTCCAGCAGCGGCAGGCGCATGGAGAAATCCTGCGCCATGCGCACCATGGCGTCGTAGATCGCGGCATCGCCGTGGGGGTGATACTTGCCCATGACGTCGCCGACCACACGGGCCGACTTGCGGTAGGGCTTGTTCCAGTCATAGCCGTTCTCGTGCATCGAGTAGAGAATGCGGCGATGCACCGGCTTCAGACCGTCGCGCACGTCGGGCAGCGCGCGGCTGACGATCACGCTCATCGCGTAGTCGAGGTAGGAGCGTTTCATCTCCTCCTCGATAGCGACGGGGGGCGTCAGGGGCGCGCCGCCGTCGGGCGGCTCCCGAGGTGGCACGGAGGGCGGTATCTCTGTCACCGATGACCGAAAAGATTATTGAGGGACAAGGAATTAGGCCGCGCGCTGCGACTCGCTCCTCATACCGAAGAGACTACAGGAAACACCCCTGATTCACAACGCCGCGAACCGCGTTGTTGGGTGCAATTCTCCTCACAATTAGAACGGAATATCGTCGTCCAGGTCGGTGGATGATGGGCCGCTGTCGCGGGCCGTGGCCGGGGCGCCGGCCGGCTCGCCGCCGTAGTCACGCCCGCCGCCGCTATCGGCGCGGCTGTCCAGCATCGTGAGCTCGCCCCGAAAGCGCCCGAGCACCACCTCGGTGGTGTAGCGCTCCTGCCCCGACTGGTCGGTCCACTTGCGGGTCTGCAGCTGGCCTTCGAGATAGACCTTGGAGCCCTTGCGCAGGTAGTTCTGCGCGACCTCGGCCAAGCGCTCGTTGAAGATCACGACGCGGTGCCACTCGGTGCGCTCGCGGCGCTCCCCGGTCTGACGGTCCCGCCAGTTCTCGCTGGTGGCGACCGACATGTTGACGATGGGCCTGCCGTCCTGAGTCTGACGGGTTTCCGGGTCGCGTCCCAGGTTGCCGACCAGAATGACCTTGTTGACGCTACCCGCCATAACTGAACCTCCTCTGTACACGCAGGCTACCTTGGCGATTCTTAGCCTATAGCCAGAGCCGCCTCAAACCGGCCCCGTATGCCGGCTACGCATACCGGCGGCTCTCGCCTTCGCCGGGCGAAGCTCCTATATTCCAGAGTCGATCCCCGAACCGTTTCGTCCGCGCCCATGGCCAAGACCATCAGCGTTCGCGGCGCCCGTGAGCACAATCTGAAGGGCGTCGACGTCGACCTGCCCCGCGACCGCCTGATCGTCGTCACCGGGCTGTCGGGCTCGGGCAAGTCCTCGCTTGCCTTCGACACGATCTATGCCGAGGGCCAGCGGCGCTACGTCGAGAGCCTCTCGGCCTACGCGCGGCAGTTCCTGGAGCTGATGCAGAAGCCCGACGTGGAGTCCATCGACGGGCTCTCGCCGGCGATCTCCATCGAGCAGAAGACCACGTCGCGCAACCCCCGCTCCACTGTCGGCACGGTCACCGAGATCCACGACTACCTGCGTCTGCTCTTCGCCCGAATCGGGGTGCCGTATTCGCCTGCGACCGGGCTCCCCATCGAGAGCCAGACCGTGAGCCAGATGGTAGACCGCATCCTGGCGATGCCCGAGGGCACCCGGCTCTACCTGCTTGCGCCGGTGATCCGCGGCCGCAAGGGCGAGTACCGCAAGGAGCTCGCCGAGCTGCTCAAGCGCGGCTTCACCAGGGTCAAGATCGACGGCGAGGTTTACGACATCGACGCAGCACCGGCGCTGGACAAGAAGCGCAAGCACGACATCGAGGTGGTGGTGGATCGCGTGGTGGTCTCGCCCTCGCTCGCCACCCGCCTCGCCGACAGCGTGGAGACCGGGCTCGGGCTCACCGACGGGCTCGTGATCGCCGAGGACGCCGACAGCGGCGAGCGCACGACCTTCTCGGCCAAGTTCGCCTGCCCGGTCTCGGGCTTCACCATCGAGGAGATCGAGCCCCGGCTCTTCTCCTTCAACAACCCCTTCGGCGCCTGCCCGAGCTGCGACGGCCTCGGCATCCGACTCTATTTCGACGCCGAACTCGTGGTGCCGGACCAGCGCCTCAGCCTGGCCCAAGGCGCCGTCGCCCCTTGGGCCGGCTCCTCCTCGCCCTACTACCGGCAGACCCTGGAGTGCATCGCCGAGCACTACGGCGCGCGCATGACCGTGCCCTGGAGCGATCTGCCCGTGAAGGTGCGGCAGACGATCGTCCACGGCTCCGGCAAGGAGCGGATTACCTTCACCTACGACGACGGCATCCGGCAGTACAGTACGACCAAGCCTTTCGAGGGCGTCGTGCCCAACCTGGACCGGCGCTGGCGCGAATCCGACAGCGCCTGGCTGCGCGACGAGCTCGGCAAGTTCCAGAGCACCGCCGCGTGCGAGAGCTGCAGCGGCCATCGGCTGAAGCCGGAGGCGCTCTGCGTCAGGGTGGGCGACCGGCACATCGGCGATGTCACGCAGTTCTCGATTGCCGAAGCCGCGCGCTGGTTCGCGGCGCTCGACGACAGCCTGACGCCGAAGCAGCGCGAGATCGCCCGGCGCATCCTGAAGGAGATCAACGAGCGGCTGCAGTTCCTGGTGGATGTCGGGCTGGAATACCTCACGCTCTCGCGCACCGCCGGCACGCTCTCCGGCGGCGAGAGCCAGCGCATCCGCCTCGCCTCGCAGATCGGGTCCGGGCTCACCGGGGTCCTCTACGTGCTCGACGAGCCCTCCATCGGCCTGCACCAGCGGGACAACGCGCGCCTGCTCGGCACGCTGCGCAACCTGCGCGACCTCGGCAACACCGTGCTCGTGGTCGAGCATGACGAGGACGCGATCCGCAGCGCCGACTACGTCGTGGACATGGGGCCGGGCGCGGGCGTCCACGGCGGAGAGATCGTGGCCGAAGGCGAGCCCGCCACCATCATCGCGAGCCGGGAGAGCCTGACCGGGCAATACCTGAGCGGGGAGGAGGCGATCCCGGTGCCGGAGACCACGCGGCCCGGCAAGGAGGGGCAGCGGGTCACGGTGCGCGGCGCGCGGGCGAACAACCTCGCATCCATCGACGTCAGCTTCCGCCTCGGCACCTTCACCTGCGTCACCGGTGTCTCCGGCAGCGGCAAGTCGACACTCATCGTCGACACGCTCTACCGCGCCGCCGCGCGGCGCATGTTCGCGGCCCGGGTCCAGCCCGGCGCCCATGACGGCATCGACGGGCTCGAGTTCCTCGACAAGGTGGTGGACATCGACCAGTCGCCCATCGGCCGCACGCCGCGCTCGAATCCGGCCACCTACACCGGCGCCTTCGGCCCGATCCGCGAGTGGTATTCCGGGTTGCCGGAGGCCAAGGCGCGCGGCTACAAGCCGGGGCGCTTCTCCTTCAACGTCAAGGGTGGGCGCTGCGAGGCCTGCCAGGGCGACGGCCTGATCAAGATCGAGATGCACTTCCTGCCGGACATCTACGTCCAGTGCGAGGAGTGCAAGGGCCGGCGCTACAACCGCGAGACGCTGGAGATCCTGTACCGCAACCAGTCCATCGCGGACGTGCTGGCGATGACCGTGGACGATGCCGCCGCCTTCTTCAAGGCGGTGCCGGCGATCCGCAACAAGCTGGAGACCCTGCAGCGCGTGGGCCTCGGCTACATTCAGGTGGGTCAGCAGGCGACCACGCTCTCGGGCGGGGAGGCACAACGGGTCAAGCTCGCCAAGGAGCTGTCGCGCCGTGCCACCGGGCGCACCCTCTACATCCTCGACGAGCCCACCACAGGCCTCCATTTCCACGACGTGCGCAAGCTCCTGGAGGTGCTGCACGCGCTGGTCGAGAGCGGCAACACCGTGGTGGTGATCGAGCACAACCTGGAGGTAATCAAGACCGCCGACTGGATCGTCGACCTCGGGCCGGAAGGCGGCGACGGCGGCGGGCGTGTGGTCGCGGCCGGCACGCCCGACGAGGTCGCCGCCGTGGACGAGAGCTACACCGGGCAGTTCCTGCGCCGCGCGCTCGGCCCCGCACTGGCCCGGCAGGCGCATCACGGAGCGCGCCGGCCCCGGCGCGCCCGGCGCAAGGTGGCCTGAGCCCGGCGGCGCAGCGCGGAGCACGCAGGGGTGGATCAGCGAATCCGCATCGTCGGCGGCGGCCTCGCCGGCTGCGAGGCGGCGTGGCAGATCGCGCGCCGGGGCGGGGCGGTCGAGCTCTGGGAGATGCGCCCGGTGCGCGCCACCGAGGCGCACGTCACGGACCGGCTCGCGGAGCTGGTCTGCTCCAACTCCTTCCGCTCCGACGATGCCGAGCGCAACGTCGTCGGCCTCCTGCACGAGGAGATGCGGCGCGCGGACTCGCTGATCATGGCCGCCGCCGACCGCCACAAGGTGCCGGCCGGCCAGGCGCTGGCGGTGGACCGCACGGGCTTCGCCGACGCGGTGCAGCAGGCGATCGAGGACGACCCCGCCATCCAGGTGTGCCGCGCGGAAGCCCGAGGCCTGCCGGATGCGGCGGAGGGCCCGGCCATCGTCGCCACCGGCCCCCTCACCGCACCGGGGCTAAGCCAGGCGATCCTGGACGCCACCGGCGAAGAGCACCTAGCCTTCTTCGACGCGCTCGCGCCCATCGTACACCGCGACAGCATCGACTTCGAGCGGGCCTGGTTCCAGTCCCGTTACGACAAGGCCGGGCCCGGCGGCGACCGCGCGGCCTACATCAACTGCCCGCTGGACCGCGAGCGCTACGAGGCCTTCATCGACGCGCTGCTCGCCGCCGACACGATCCCTTTCCGGGACTGGGAGCGCGACACGCCCTACTTCGAGGGCTGCCTGCCCATCGAGGTGATGGCCTCGCGCGGGCGCGACACGCTCCGCTTCGGCCCGATGAAGCCCGTGGGCCTCACCGACCCCGCCACCGGCGCCCGCCCCCACGCGGTGGTGCAGCTGCGCCAGGACAACGCGCTCGGCACCCTCTTCAACATGGTGGGCTTCCAGACCAAGCTCACGCACGGCGCGCAGAAGCGGGTCTTCCGCCTGATTCCGGGGCTGGAGCAGGCCAGTTTCGCCAGGCTCGGCGGCATTCATCGCAACACCTTCATCAACAGCCCGGTCCAGCTGGATGCGGAGCTGCGCCTGCGCCGGGCGCCGCACGTGCGCTTCGCGGGCCAGATCACCGGCGTCGAGGGGTATGTCGAGAGCGCGGCGATCGGCCTGCTCGCCGGGCGCTTCGCTGCCGCGGAGGTCGCGGGCGCCACTGCGCCGCCCCCGCCGCCGACCACTGCGTTCGGTGCGCTGCTCAGCCACATCACCGGCGGGCACCTGGGCGCAGGCGGGACCTTCCAGCCGATGAACGTCAACTTCGGCCTGTTCCCGCCGCTCGCGGGCCGCGTGCCCAAGCGCGTGCGCAAAGCCGCGATGGTGGAACGCGCGCGGGCCGATTTCGGCCGCTGGCTGGGCGAGGGCCGCGCCGCGGCGGCCTGAGCAAAGGCGTCAGTAGCGGCCGAATACTGCGCCCGCCAACATCGCCGCCTGCTTGCGGAGCGGCCCGATGGCGAGACGTGGATCGCGGGGGTCCCAAGCGGCGCGGTGCAGGCGCGCACGATAGAGATCGGCGAGGCGGGCGATCAGAAGCACGCCGCGGGCCTGCCGGGGCACCGCACGCCGGTCCTGCCGCGCGGCTTGGAGCAATTCGGCGGCGCGGCCTGCCACCGGTTCGGCGACGGCAGTGAAACGCTCGAACGCCCGGCCTGCCCGCAGATCGTCGGCGGTGATCCCCGTTTGCGTGAGAAGGTCGGCCGGGAGCGTGACCCGGCCCTGCGCCGCCGCGTGGGGCGCCGCCCGAAGCGTACCGACCAAGGCCCAGGCCGTGCCGACCTGCCTCCCGGCCTCCAGCGCCGGGCGGCCCTCCGCGCCGGAAGTCGCCACCATGAGTTCCGTCAGCGCTCCTCCTGTGCCCGCCGCATAGCGCTCCAGCGCCGCTAAATCGGCCGGGCCGCCTTCTTCGAGGTCGGCCTCCCGCGCCTTCAGCAGCGCGTCGAATGGGGCGCGGCCCAGCGCGCACGCTCGAATCGTGTCCGCCAGCGGTAGCGCCACCTCATGGCGCCGGGTGGGCTCGCTCGCATAGGCTGCGTCGAGCACCTCGCGCCACCATTGCAGCCGGATGCGGCCCAGCATCGGCTCGCTCACGGCCTCGGGAATGCGCGCGATCTCGTGGTTGAAGGCGATCAGCGCGAACAGTGCCTCGCGCCGGCCGGCCGGCGCGAACACGGCGGAGAGATAGCGGTCGTAGTCGGCGGCACGCGCGAGTGCGCCGACGGCGGAGAGCGACGGCGCCACTCAGGCCCCGCCCCGCCCCGCAGCGCGTTTGCCTCGCGCCGGCCCTGCCCTATACACCCTTGGTGTGGTTCCGGCGGGAGGAATGCGAGGGAGCATGGCGACCGTTCACGTGATCGGCGCCGGCATGGCGGGTCTTTCCTGCGCCGTGGAGCTGGTGAAGGCGAGGCAGCGCGTCGTCCTTTGGGAGGCGGCGGCGCACGCGGGCGGCCGCTGCCGTTCGTTCCACGATGCCACCCTGGACCGGACCATCGACAATGGCAACCACCTGATCCTGGGCGCCAATCCCGCTGTGTTCGGCTATTTGGAGACCATCGGCGCGCGGGACGGCCTGATCGGCCATGAGCGCGCGGCCTTCCCCTTCGTCGACCTGCGCTCGGGCGAGCGCTGGACCGTGCGCCCCAATGCCGGGCCTGTGCCCTGGTGGATCATGGCGCCGGGGCGCCGCGTGCCGGGCAGCCGCGCGCGCCACTATCTGGCGGGCCTCGCGCTCGCCCGCGCGCGCGATGGCGACACCGCCGCCGAGCGGCTGCGGGGCACGGGGCCGCTGCTGGAGCGGCTGTGGGAGCCGCTCACCGTGGCGGTGCTGAATGCCTCGGTGGAGGAGGCTGCCGCGCGCCTGCTCTGGCCGGTGGTGCGCCTCACCTTCGGCCAGGGCGAGGCGGCCTGCCGCGCCTATCTCACCCGCAAGGGCCTCGGCCCGAATCTGGTGGAGCCGGGCATGCGCTACGTGGAACGCGGCGGCGGCCTGCTGCACTACAACCGCCGGCTCCGCGCCATCCGGCACGACGGGCGCGCGGTCACGGGCCTCGACTTCGCCGGCAATGGTGGCGACGCGGCGGCGTTCGCGCCGGGCGATGTCGCCGTGCTCGCGGTGACGCCGCAGGTCTGCACCCAGCTCCTGCCCGAGGTTCCGGCGCCGCTGGAGACCCGGCCCATCGTCAACGCCCACTTCCGGCTCGACCGGCCGGTGCCGATGCCGGGCGGCAGCGCGATCCTTGGCGTGGTGGGTGGCACGGCGCAGTGGGTCTTCGCCCGCGGCGACATCGCGTCGGTCACCGTGAGCGCGGCGGGTGCGCTGGCCGAGCGCCCGGCGGCGGAGATCGCCGAGATGCTCTGGAACGATGTTTCGCAGGCGCTCGACTATCGGCCGCCCGCCACCCCGGCGGTTCGCATCGTGAAGGAGAAGCGCGCGACCTTCGCCCAGATACCGGCCGCCCTGCCGCTGCGCCCGCCGGCCGAGACCCACCTGCGCAACCTCTTCCTCGCCGGGGACTGGACCGCGACCGGGCTGCCCGCCACCATCGAAGGGGCGGTGCGCTCGGGCGTCACCGCGGCGCAGCACGCCCTGCGGGCGCTCGCCGCTACCTGATCCGGGGAAACTGCCCCGCCCGACGCCGAATGGTGCGGCGGCCGGGCGGGTGCGTATGCGCTATCGCGTCAGTAGACGTTCTGCGCCGAAACCATGGAGTAGAGCATCGGGATCGACAGCATCGTGTTGGTGCGCGATGCCAGCATGGCGTAGCGCGCCGATCGCGCCTTGCGATCGGCCTCGACCTCCACGATGCCGAGCGCCCGCTTCTGGTTCGGCCAGATGATGAGCCAGACGTTCAGCATCATGATGATGCCGAGCCACATCCCGATGCCGATGGCGGTGTGTCTCAGCACGTGCCCGTCGGTGGCCGCGCCGAGAATGCCGAAGGTGATAGCATCCGAGAAATACTCGTTCATCAGCGCGAGCACGATGCCGGTCGCCACCGTGGCGAGCGCCGCCCAGCGGAACCAGAAGAGCGCCGCCGGCGCGATCACCTTGCCGATCGCGGGTTTTTGGTCGTCCGGGATCTTCGGCATGTTCGGGATCTGGACGAAGTTGAAGTACCAGAGCAGCCCGATCCACATCACGCCCGCGAGCACGTGGGTCCAGCGGAAGAAGAATGTCCACCAATGGTAGTCGACCAATGGAATGTCCATCGCCTCGCCTCCCCGTCAGCTTATGCCATAGAGGATGGCGACGATGATCACGGTCATAATGACCCCCATGATCACGGTTTTGCCAAGCGATGTCAGCGGGTTGGTCATTTCTTGTGCCCCCTGCAATCACGAATCGCCAGCGCTTAGCATAGTGCCTTGACGGGCGGTTGCAATTGTCGCCGGCAATTCGCGGCTCGGTTCATCGTTGGGCGCGCTGGCTGGGCGCAGATCGCTATGGCAACCTGTCGATTTCTGGCGTATCCGAGAGGCGATTAATTCACGCCGAACCACGGGCTTGAAGCCATGACGGACATGAGACGCTTCATCGAAGACATGCCGAAGGCCGAGTTGCACGTCCACGTGGAGGGGACGCTCGAGCCGGAGTTGAAGTTCGACCTCGCCCGCCGCAACGGCATCGAGCTGCCGTACGAGTCGGTCGAGGAGATGCGGGCCGCTTACGACTTCGACGACCTGCCGTCGTTCCTCAAGATGTACTACGAGGGCATGGGCGTCCTGGTGACGGAGCAGGACCTCTACGATCTGGCCACCGCCTACCTGACCAAGGCGCATTCCCAGGGCGTGATCTACGCCGAGATGTTCTTCGACCCCCAGGCTCACACCGCGCGCGGCATCGCCTACGACACCGTGATTCGCGGCATTCGCCGGGCGCTGGAGGACGCGCAGGCCAGGCTCGGCATCCGCACCCAGCTCATCATGTGTTTCCTGCGGGACATGAGTGCCGAATCCGCAATGGCGACGCTGGAACAATCCCTGCCGTACAGGGACTGGATCGTCGGCGTGGGTCTCGACTCCGACGAGAAGGGCAATCCGCCGGTGAAGTTCAAGGAGGTGTTCGCCCGGGCGCGCGCCGAGGGCTACCGGCTCACTATGCACTGCGACGTGGATCAGGAGAACTCGACCCTGCATCTCTGGCAGACCCTCGACGACATCGGGGTCGACAGAATCGACCACGGCGTCAACTCGCTGGAGGACGAGGCGCTCTGCGACGAGATCGTGCGCAGGGGCCTGGCGCTCACGGTCTGCCCGATCTCCAACAAGTGCATTACCGGCAGCCTCAAGGCGCTGGAGGTTCGGCGCATGCTGGAGAAGGGCATGCGCGCGACCGTCAACTCCGACGATCCCGCGTACTTCCTGGGCTACATCCACGAGAATCTGGTCGCGACCCAGGAGGAGGCCGATCTGAGCCGGGATCAGGTGGTACGGCTCGCCGCCAACGCCTTCGAGGCAAGCTGGCTGCCTCCGGAGGAGAAGCGTGCCCTGCTCAGCCGGCTGGAGGGCTATGCGGCGGCGGATGCCGGACTATGACCCACTCGGACCGCGCGCTGGCCAGCCGCTTCCTGGATGTGATCGAGCACGACATCGTTCCGCTGACTCGGGCGGGCGTTGCGCGTGGCGACAAGGTGTTCGGCGGCGCGATCCTCCGCAAGTCGGACCTGTCGCTGGTCATCGCCGCAACCAACCGCGAGACCGAGAACCCGCTGTTCCACGGCGAAATCTCGACGCTCAACGCGTTCTTCGCGCTGGGCGCAGCCGAGCGCCCTGCGCCCGAGGATTGCCTGTTCCTCTCGACCCACGAGCCCTGCTCGCTGTGCCTGTCCGCGATCACCTGGGCCGGGTTCGACAACTTCCACTACCTCTTCGGCTACGTGGACACCCGCGACGCCTTCAACATCCCCCATGACCTGCGGATTCTGAGCGAGGTCTTCCGCATCGAGAACGGCGACTACGCCCGCGAGAACGCGTTCTGGCGATGCCGGTCCGTCGACGACCTGATCGGCAGCGAAAGCAGGGACCTAAAGGACCAAATCTCCCACCTTCGCACGCTCTACAACGAGCTCTCGTCAGCGTACCAGGGGTCGAAGGACGACAGCGACATCCCGCTGAGTTGAAAAAGGAGGCGGTCAGTCCATTCGCGCGGGGATGAGGGCGGCGGCGACGCGCCGGTCCTCGGCCATCAGCACGTTGTAGGTGCGGCAGGCGGCGCCGGTGTCCATGCTCTCGACGGAGAGGCCGCGCTTGCCGAGCGCCGCGCGCAACGGCGCCGGCGCCATCTCGAACGCGGCACCGCTGCCGATCAGCAGAATCTCGACCGGGGGCTCGGCGGAGAACACGGCATCGAGCGTCTCGATCGCGGCCGACGCGATACCCGAGACCCGCCAGGGAACCACGCCCTCGGGCCAGACGATGACCGGGCCCGGATAACGCTCGCCGCTAATCCTGAAGCCGTCGTTGCCGTAGCTCTCGACGATCTGCCGGCCTTCGGGGACGAGCGGCGTGATGTCCACGGTGCGCTCTTAGCGCTTGCCGCGCTTGCGTCGCCGGCGCTTGCGCTCCCGTGACGAGCTCGCGCGGCGCTGCTTGCGCGAGCCGGTGGGCTCGGGCTCCTCCTCGCCCTCCTGGGCGAGGGCCGCCTCGGCTGCGTCGGCGGCCCGAGCGATGTCGGCCACGCTGGCCACCGGCGTTTCCGGCTCCGGCAGCGCGCCCGCGGGCTCGGGCTCGGCGGCAAACCGTGCAGGCGGCAGGTCCTCGTCGAGGGCGGCGGTTCGCTCGGCCTGGCCCACGGTCTTCTTCTGGCCGCCCCGCTGCGGCTGCACGTAGAGCAAGAGCGCGCCTGCAATGAAGATCGACGAGTAGGTGCCGACGATCACGCCCCAGATCATCGCGAAGCTGAAATCGCGGATGACAGCACCGCCGAAGATGAGCAGGGCAAGCAGGGCGAGCATTGTCGTCGCCGAGGTGATGACGGTGCGCGCGAGGGTCTCGTTGACGCTCTTGTTGAGCAACTCGAGCAGCGGCAACGTCTTGTATTTGCGCAAATTCTCGCGCACGCGGTCGTACACGACCACGGTGTCGTTCATCGAATAGCCGACGATGAGCAGAATCGCGGCGACAATGGGCAAATTGAATTCCAGCCCGAGCGCCGCAAAGATTCCGAGCGAGAGCAGCACGTCGTGAAGCAGCGCGATCACCGCGCCGATGGCGAAGGGCAGCTCGAACCGGAACCAAATGTAGACCAGCATCAGGAAGACCGAGACCACCACCGCGATGATGCCGGCCTGGATCAGTTCGCCGCCGACCTTCGGCCCCACGGTCTCGACCCGGCGGTAGCTCAGCGTATCGCTGTAGTTCGCGCTCAGGGCCTCGCGCACGGCGGTGACGGCGACCTGCTGAGCGCCCGCGTCGCCCGGCTGGCGTTCGATGCGGATCAGGACTTCGTTGGGCGAGCCGAACTCCTGCAGCGCGATCTCGCCGAGGCCGAGGCCGGTGAGCGCGCTCCGCATCTGTCCGATATCGGCTTCCCGCTCGGTGCCCACCTCGATCAGGATGCCGCCGGCGAAGTCGATCCCGAAGTTGAGCCCGCGGCCCAGCAGGACCGCGACCGACAGCACCGCCAGCACGATGGAGACGATGAAGAAGGTGCGGCGCAGCCGCAGGAACGGCACCTTCGTGTTGTCGGGGATGAGCCGGAAACGCCACATGATAAGGGCCTAAAGCGGCAGCGCTGCGGGCCGGCGCTGGCGCAGCCAGGCGACCAGGATGATCCGGCTCACCAGCATGGCGGTGAACATGGAAGTGGCGATCCCGATTCCGAGCGTGACGGCGAAGCCCTTCACCGGCCCGGTGCCGATGATGAAGAGGATGATAGCGGCAATCAGCGTCGTCAGGTTGGAGTCGATAATGGTGGTGAAGGCACGGCGATAGCCGGCCTCCATGGCCGAGAACGGCGCCCGGCCCGCTTTCGCCTCCTCGCGTATTCGCTCGAAGATCAGCACGTTGGCGTCTACCGCCATGCCGATGGTGAGCACGATGCCGGCGATGCCGGGCAGCGTCAGCGTCGCCTGCAGCAGCGACAGCACGCCCAGCATGATGATCAGGTTGAGGATCAGCGCGAGATCCGCGACCAGACCGAACAGGCCGTAGTAGAGCACCATGAACACGATCACCGCCGCGAGCCCGATGATGCAGGCGATCTTGCCGGCCTCGATGGAATCGGCGCCGAGATCGGGCCCGACCGTGCGCTCCTCCAGAATCTTCATCGGCGCGGGCAGCGCACCCGCGCGCAGCAGGAGCGAGAGGTCGTTGGCCTCCTCCACGGTGAAGTTGCCGGTGATCTGCCCGTTGCCGCCGACGATGGGTTCGCGGATCACCGGCGCGCTGATGACCCGGCCGTCCAGCACGATGGCGAAGGGCCTTCCGACATTCTCGGTGGTCACGTCGCCGAACTTCCGCGCACCGGTGGAATCGAAGCGGAAGCTCACCGCCCACTGCCCGGTCTGGTCGCGCGTGGTCGCTGCATCGACCAGCGAATCGCCGCTCACCATGACTCGCTTGCGGATGATGTAAAATGTCTCTTCGCCGTCCTCGCCCACCTCGTCGCTGGGAAGCCGCAGCGAGCCTAGCGGCACGCGGCCTGAGCGCCGGTCCTGCGCGGTCACGTTCTCGTCCAGCAGGTGGAAGGTGAGCTTCGCCGTCCGGCCCAGCAGGCGCTTGATGCGCTCGGGATCGTCCACGCCGGGCAGCTGGACGAGGATGCGGTCCTCGCCCTGGCGCTGAATGGTGGGCTCCCGCACGCCGGTCTCGTCGATGCGGCGGCGGATGATCTCGATCGACTGGTTCACCGCGGCGAGGCGACGGCCCTCCACCGCCTCCTCGGTGAGCACGATCTGGAAGGCCCCGCCGGAGTCGCTGTCGATCTCGGCCTCGGGGTCGAGATCTTCCACCGCCTCGGCGGCTACGTCGATCTGGCCGGGATCGATGAGCTGGAAGACGACGCGGTCCCGCGCCGCCTTCAGCCCGGTGTACTTGATGCCGTTGCGCCTGAGTTCCACGCGCGTGTCATCGACCAATGTCGTGATCCGCTCGCGCAGGATGTCGGCGACCTGCACCTCGAGCAGAAGATGAGAGCCGCCCTGGAGATCGAGGCCGAGGTTGACCTGGCTCGAAGGCAGCCACGTGGGATAGCTCTCGAGCGAGACGCGGCTGAACAGGTTGGGCACGGCGAAGACGATCGCCGCGGCGATGATCACCGCGACGACAGCGACTTGCCAGAGACGGGTACGGAGCATCGGCTATACGGGAGAGGAACGGCCCGATCAGCGCCTGCGCCTTCTCCGCCTGTCGTCCTCCTCCTCTTCCTCCTCGTCTTCGTCTTCCTCGTCGAGGTCCTCGTAGTCCTCGTCCTCGTCCTCGTCTTCGTCGTCGACCTCGTCCTCGAGGGTCTCGTCCTCGCGCTCGTCCTCTTCGTCTTCGTCCTCGTCGTCTTCCTCGTACTGTTCATGGCGCGGCATGATCTGCGAGATCATGTTGCGCATGACCCGGACCCTGACGTCGGGCGCGATCTCCACGAGAACGCTGTCGCCGCGGCCGACCTTGACGACGTTCCCGACCAAGCCGCCGTTGGTGACGATGTCGTCGCCCCGGTTCACGTTCTGCAGCATTTCGCGGTGGGCCTTCTGCTTCCTCTGCTGCGGGCGAATCAGCAGGAAGTAGAACACCACGAAAATCAGAATGAGCGGCAGGATCGACATCAGCATGTCGCCGCCGCCGGCCTCGCCGCCTTCGCCGCCCTGTTGCATGGGCGGGCAGCCGGCCAACGCGATCAAGACGAGCCCGAGCGCGCCCGTCTTGGCGAGCGCACTCACCAACTTCCTCGGAACCATGGATTCGTACTCCTGGCCAGAAAAGCGCCCGAAACATAGGCCCAAATCCATGTGCGGGCAACGCATATGCCGGGCGGATCGCGGCTTCGTTACAATTGGTGCCGGATTTCGATTTCCGCTCCCACGCTTCGGCGCGAAAACCGGCGCTCTCGGCCGCGCCATGCCGCCGTCGTTTGCCCGAGTCGGGGCGATATGCAAGCGTCCCAAGAGCGAGGCACGAGCGGGCGGCGGCAACGGACGAGGCGCGCGGTGGGCATAGCCGTGACGGACCCCACCAAGGCAGGGCTGGGTGCTGTGGTGACCGGGTTCGATCTCGAGTCGCCGGCGCCCGAGGAATGCGAGGCGCTGCGCCGCGCCTTTCGGGAAAGCCCGATGCTCTGCATCCGCAGCGGCGGGGCGACGCCCGAGACATTCCCGCGCCTCGCCCGAATCTTTGGCACGCCCCAGCGGGAGTTGATGGGCGTTCTGCGCGACACGGGGTACCCCGAGATTTCGCTGATCGAGCGCCGCCAGGGGATCAGCACCGCCACCGGCAAGGCGGCGACCTTCGGCGGCCAGTGGCACACCGACGATTCCTACATGGCCGTGCCGTGCGCGGTGACAATGCTCTACGGCGAGGTGGTGCCGCCAAAGGGCGGCGATACGTCGTTCACCAATATGCACCTGGCCTACGAGGCATTACCGGACGAAACCAAGACCCGCATCGCCGGGCTCAAGGCCGTGCATATGTATCAGTCCCGCCGCAACCGCTCGCCGGTGCCCGAGCGCACGCCCGAGGAGGAGGCACGCACCCCGCCGGTGACGCACCCGCTGGTGCGCACCCATCCGGAGACCGGCCGCAAAGCGCTCTACATCAACCCCAACCGCATCGACCGGATCGCGGACCTGCCGCTCGCGGACGGCGACGCCCTCCTCGACAAGCTCATAGGGCACGCCACGCAGCCGGCGTTCGTCCATGTCCACGCATGGCAACCGGACGACATCGTGATCTGGGACAATCGCTGCACGATGCACAGGGCCTCGCCCCACGAGGGCGACCACCCGCGCCGGCTGCTCCGCATCCTCATCGAGGGAACGGTGCCGGTGTAGCTATCACCTGCCGACAGTCGCGCTAGTCGGCACGATGCGGCACACTGTCGCCCGATCTGGATGTGCGAACCGGGGAGACCGCTGATGACACGGGTCACGGAAGCGACGGCCGACGGCGTGGTGCGACTGGAGAACCGCTTTGCCGATGGCGCCGCCTTCATCGAGGGCGCCTACGTGCCCATCGCCGAGGCGCGGATACCGATCCTCGACTGGGGCTTCACCCGCTCCGATGTCACCTACGACGTGGTCCACGTCTGGGGCGGCAAGTTCTTCCGCCTCGATCACCATCTCGACCGCTTCGAGAAGAGCCTCGCCAGCGTCCGCATGTCCATCCCCCACGCCCGCGACGAGGTGGTGGCGATCCTGATGCGGCTCATGCGCCTCAGCCAGCTGCGCGACGCCTACGTGGAGGTGCTCTGCACCCGCGGCATGCCGCCCAAGGGCACCCGCGACCCCCGCGCCTGCGAGAACCGCTTCATCGCCTTCGCCATCCCCTTCGTCTGGATCGCGGACGAGGAGATGCGCGCGCGCGGCATCAACCTGCACCTGAGCTCCTACCTGCGCATTCCGCCGGGCTCGGTCGACCCCACCGCCAAGAACTTCCACTGGGGCGACATGATCCGCGCGCTGTTCGAGAGCTACGAGCGCGGCTGCGACATGCCGGTGGTGGTGGACCTCGACGGCAACATCGCCGAGGGGCCGGGCTTCAACGTCTTCGCCGTGAAGGGCGGCACCGCGACCACGCCGGGCGGCACCTGCCTGGAGGGCATCACCCGGCGCACCGCGCTCGACCTGCTGGGCGAGCTCAACGTCAAGGGCGAGGTCGGCGCCGTCTCGCCGGACGATCTGCGCGGTGCCGACGAGGTCTTCGTCACCAGCACGGCGGGCGGCATCCTGCCGGTCACGAAGATCGACCACGAGCCGGTGGGCGACGGCGCCACCGGCCCGGTGACCGAGCGGCTGCGCGATCTCTACTGGGTGCGGCACGAGGACGACCGCGAGGCCACCCCGATCGACTACGAGGGCTGAGCCGCAGGCCGCACGCGCCGCACGGGTTTTCGGTAGCGGCCGGCCGCAGCGGGCACGCACGCCATGATGATCGGCGGCATTCCGGGGCCGAAGCGCATCGGCACCGGGCCCGAGGCCAAGGCCGCGCTGCTGCGGGGCGCTGCCACCGTCGGCCAAATCGTCGGCACCACCCTCGGCCCCGGCGGGCGCGCGGTGCTGATCGAGCGCCGCCACGCCCAGCCCTGGGTCTCGACCGACGGCTACACCATCGCGCGCCACATCGACCTCGAAGACCGCTTCGAGGATATCGGCGGGCGCCTGATCCGCCACGTGGGCTCGAAGGTGACCGACGAGGTGGGCGACGGCTCCACCACCGCGATGGTGCTGGCCGCCGCGCTGATGGCGGAGGGCCACCGTGCCACTACGGCGGGTGCCCATCCCATGAGCGTTTTGCGTGGGATCGAGCGGGGGCTCGTCGCGGTCACGGCGGCGCTCGATCGCCAATCCCGCCCGCTGCCTGCGCAGGGCGGGCTGGAGCGTGTGGCCCGTTTGGCTTCCGGCGGCGACGAGGACGTCGCCCGGCACCTCGCGGACGCCATCGCGCAGGTCGGCCCCGACGGGGTCGTCACCATCGAGGAGGCCAGGGGCATCGAGAGCGAGCTTTCGGTGCACCAGGGCATGAGCTTCGACAAGGGCTACGTGTCTACCGCCTTCGTCACCGACCCCGACGACATGACGGTCACGCTGGAGGACGCCTACGTGCTGATGCACGAGCAGACGATCTCCAGTGTCGACGCCATCGTGCCGGCGCTCCGCGCCTTCGCTAAGTCCTCGCATGCGCTGCTCATCGTCGCCGAGGACGTGGTCGGCGAGGCGCTGGCGACGCTCACCGTGAATAAGCAGCAGGGCGGGCTCCGCGTCGCCGCGGTCAAGGCGCCGGGGTTCGGGCGCTGGCGCAAGCCGATGCTGGAAGACATCGCGGTCGCGACCGGCGGCCAGATCGTCACCGACGAGCTCGGCAACAAGCTGGAGAACCTGAAGCCCGCGATGATGGGCGCGGCGAAGCGCGTCCACGTCGCCCGCGACCGCACCACCATCGTGGAAGGCGCCGGCGATGCGCAGGAGATCGCGCAGCGCTGCACCATGCTGCGCCGCGAAGCCAAGGCGGAGAAATACCTGAGCTTCGACCGCGAGAAGCTGCAGGAGCGCCTCGCCCGCCTTGCCGCCGGCATCGCGCACCTGCGCCTGGGCGGCGCGACCGAGGCGGAGCTGCGCGCCCGCAAGGAGCGCGCCACCGATGCGCTGAACGCGGCGCGCGCGGCGGCGGCCGAAGGCGTGGTGCCCGGCGGCGGCGTGGCGCTAATGCAGGCATCGCGCGCGCTCGGCGCCGTCCGCGCCGGCTGCACCGACGACGAGGCCATGGGCGTGAGCGCGCTGGCGGCCGCGCTCAAGGCGCCGATGCGGCGGATCGTGGAGAACGCCGGGGGCGAGGGCTCCTACGCCATCGCCCGCGCGCTGGCACAGGACAACCCGCGCTGGGGCTTCAATGCGGACCGGCAGCGCTACGGCGACCTCTCCCGTGCAGGAATCGTGGACCCGACCAAGGTGGTGCGCATGGCGCTCTGCACCGCAGTCCCCGCCGCCGCCCGCGCCATCGCGGCGGAGGCGGTGGTCGCTGGATTCCCTACCGCGACGGACTCGGGCACCCAGGCGCTACCCGAGGACGCTCTGCCGGGCGCTCAGAGCGAGGGGTAGCCGCCCTCCGCCCGCGCGTCTGTCATGCCGTTCGGTTTCCCGATGCCAGCGCGCGCGTCGGATGCGCGGCGCCGCGATAGAGCACCTCTGCCTGCACCTCGACTTTGCGCCGCCACGCCGTGCGCGCCGCCGGGCTCATCTCCTGGACCGGGCGCGGGTCGGCATCGAAATGGCGGAAGCGATCAACGCCCCGCACCAGCATCGCGGATTCGCGCGGCTCGTGCTGCCAGGCGTGCGTCGGCACGTATTCGATCAGGAAGACGATGCGCCGGTCGTCGCTCCGATTGGGACCAGAGGAGTGGCAGATCGCGTTGTTGAAGAAGACCGCCTCGCCCGCCGCCATCGGCAGCGAGACCGCGGCGCTCTCATCGAGAGGCGCGTCGATCTGCTGCTCGCGGGTGAGCAGGCTGTCGGTGCCGAAGTGCTCGCGGTGCGGCAGCAGCGCCTCGCGATGGGAGCCGGGAATCACGCGGAGGCACCCTGCGTCCTCGCCGCAGTCCGAGAGCGCTAAAGCGGCGATCACCACAATCGGCTTGATGTCGCAGTAGGCGGTGTCCTGATGCCAGCCGGCGAAGGTCCTGCCGTCCGCTTCCTTGAGCCTGAGCGAGACGCCCCAGACCAGAAGATTGGGCCCGAGCAGGTCCTCCATCGGGTCGAGCAGGCCGGGATGGCGGGTGAATTCGTCGATCCAGGGGCAAAGCAAGGAGGCGCCCTGGTCGAGCATGTGCCGCTCATCCGGCCAGCGCCGCTCGAAGCGTTCCAGCTCCGCGCGGTAGTGCTGCGCCTCGCCCACGCTCATAACGCGGAACGGCCCGAAGTAGCCCTGCTCGTGAAACCCGCGCCGCTCCGTCTCGCTCAGTCGCTTCGGCATCCGACCGCCCGCCTCAACGTCAACTGCGCGCAGGCATAGCAGGTTTCGCCGCGCCGAGTGAGGCGTTCGGCGGTTGCCGCCAGGTTATGAAGCGATGCGGGCCGGTTAATTGAAACCGCAGTCTTCCACGGTGGCGATCAGGGCCGACCAGATTCCGTCCCGCTCCCCGTAGCAACCCCGGCGCCACTCGCCCTGGTGGACGTCGCCATCGGCAAACGTCGCGGTGCCGAAGCCGTGCGGCCTGTCGTCGCGCCAGCCGCCCTCGTAGCGATGGCCGGCAGCCCAGGTGTAGATGCCGATCCCGTGCCTCTTGCCTTCCTGCCATTCGCCTTCGTAGCGGGCGGCATCGCTGCGCAGCAGAGTCCCATGTCCGTGTTGCTTGCCGGCCACCATGTTGCCTTCGTAAACGTGCCTGCCGTAGCGGGTATGCCAGATGAGCCGTCCCTCGCCCGAGGCCTTGCCGTCCACACAGTCCCCCCACCAAATGAACGGCTCTTGACCGCGCTGGCCATCGTTCCACACGTGGCAAGGCTGGTTTTGGGTGACAGACCAGTTGGGGCCGACGGGCCGGAGGCCTGCCGCGGCACCGGTCTCCCTCAAGAGCGGCGCGTAGATGAAAGACTCGTCGCCGTCCCCGCGCAGGTCGACCCGCATCCAGTCGCGGCCCAGAACGGCGCCGGTCACGCGCACGGTCGCTCCTTCGTGCAGGATGACGCGCACGTCGTACTCGGTGCTCGGGCCGGCCCGCACGTTTGCCGCCTTGACCACTTCCATCACCCGGTTGAAAGTATCGACGACGTAGGCGTTAGCCGAATCCACGGTATAGGCGCTGGCCGAACCCACGGTCCAGACGATAGCCGCGGCAAGCGCCACGGCCAGTGTCGCGATGGCTCTCATGTCTCCCCCCGAGCGCGCCTTGCTTATTTGGCGCTTTCTTTGCCCGCACCCTGCCTTGGGCTTGTGCCCATTAATTGGCAGATCATAGTACAGATCGCACACCGACCCCACCCCCGCGCGGGCGCGTGCAGCGGCCGATGACACTGCCGCTGGCCCGGCTCTTGCGCCGCCGGTGCACGCGTTGCGAGGATGCGCGCGCAGGTGAGCAAGCGGCGTGGAGGGCGGGTGAGCCAATATCAGGTCTCGATCGACATTGGCGGGACCTTCACCGACTGCGTGGTCTCGGACGGGAGCCGGCGCGCGGTGGTCAAGGCGCCGTCGACCCCGCCCGCGTTCGAGCGGGGCTTCATGGACGCGCTGGAGCTCGCCGCCCAGGCCTTCGACTGCGACCTGCCCGGCTTCCTCGCCCGGACGGCGCGCATCGTTCACGGCACCACGGTCGCCACCAACGCGCTGGTGGAGGGGCGCACCGGCGCGGTCGGGCTGATCTGCACCGCCGGCCACCCGGACGTGCTGACCCTGCGCGAGGCGCCGCGCAAGCGCGCCTTCGACTGGCGGCTCGACTATCCCCGGCCTTTCGTCCCCCGCAACCGCACCTGCGAGGTGCGCGGCCGGATCGACGCGCGCGGCAACGAGATCGCGCCGCTCGCCGAAGAGGACGTGCGCGCGGCCGTGGACCACTTCAGGCGCTGCCCGGTGGATGCCATCGCAGTCAGCCTGCTCTGGTCCGTGGTGGAGCCCGCGCACGAGCGCCGCGTGGGCGAGATCGTGGGCGAGCTCTGGCCCGAGGTGCCGGTGACCCTCAGCCACGCGCTCAACCCGATTCCGCGCGAGTATCGCCGCACCATTGCCACCGCCATCGACGCCGCGCTGCACGCCATCGTGCCCGCCTATCTCGGCCGACTGGATAGCGCGGTGCGCGAGGCCGGCTTCCAGGGCACGCTGCTGGTCGCCAACTGCCAGGGCGGCATGATGACCGTGGGCGAGATCGCCGCGCGCCCGATCCACGCGGTGATGAGCGGGCCGACTCTCGCCCCCATCGCCGCGCTCGCGCTCTCGGACGAGCCCGACATCGTCGTCATCGACATGGGCGGCACCACCTTCGACGTCTCGGCCATCCGCGACCGCGCGCTGATCCGCACCACCGAGGCGCCGATCGTGGACGACCTGCTGGGGCTGCCCAAGATCGACGTGCGCTCGGTGGGCGCGGGCGGCGGCAGCATCGCCTGGGTCGATTCCGGCGGCCTGCTGCGGGTGGGTCCGGTGAGCGCGGGCGCCGATCCGGGCCCTGCGGCCTACGGGCGGGGCGGCACGCGGCCCACGGTGACCGACGCCAACCTGGTGCTGGGGCTGCTCGACCCCGCTTACTTCCTGGGCGGTCGCCTGCCCCTGGATACCGACGCCGCGCACCGGGCCGTCGCCACGGTGGCTGACGCGCTCGGGCTGGAGCTGGCCGAGGCGGCCTACGCGATCCACGTCACCAGCAACGAGAACATGATCGCGGCGATCGAGGACATCACCGTCAACGAGGGCATCGACCCGCGTGATAGCTTCCTGGTGGCGGGCGGCGGCGCCACCGCCTGCCACATCGGCGAGATGGCGCAAGCGCTGGGCATCGGGCGCTTCATGGTGCCGGGGGTGGCGGCGGGTCTGAGCGCCTTCGGCGGGCTGGTCACGGATATCCGAGGCGAGGAGACCGCGACGCTCCACACCAGCAACCGCCACTTCGCGCTCGACGCCGTGAACCGCACGCTCGCGGCGCTCCACAAGCGGGCGCGGCGCTTCCTCGAGCGCGCCGGCGTGCCGGAGGCGGAGCGCCGCTACGAATACGCCTTCCAGGCCCGCTACAAGTACCAGTCGTGGGAGATCGAGGCGCCCTTCGCGCCGACGGATGGGGCGCTTGGCGAGGCCGACGTGCTCGCGCTCTCGGACGCGTTCCACGCCATGCACGAGCGCATCCATACCATCCGGGAGGACGACGGCGAGGTCGAGTTCACCACCTGGACCGTGCGCGCCATCGGCACGGGCAGCAGCGCCGCAGCCGGAGTAGACCGGGACGCCATGCACGCCGGCGGGCGCCTGCCAGAGCGGGGCCAGCGCGCGGTCTACCTGGGCGAGGAGCGGGCCTTCCGCCAGCTTCCCGCCTACGACGGCAACGCGCCGCCTGCGGGCGCCGAGATCGTAGGCCCCGCGCTGATCGACAGCGACACGACCACCATTCTGCTGCTCGCGGGCCAACGGGCGCGCACGGACGCGGGCGGCAACTTCCACATCGACACAAGTGGCTGAGGGCACCGACATGGCAGAAACGACGCCCGAACGCTTCGACCCGCTGCTGATGGCGGTGCTCTCCCGCCGGCTGGAGGCGATCATCCGCGAGATGAGCAACACGGTGATGCGCGCCTCGCGCTCGGCGGTCATCACCAACGCGCGCGACATGTCCTGCGGCATCCTCACCTACGACCATCGGCTGATCTGCGTCGAGGAGGCGATGCCGATTCACGTCAGCGCGCTGGAGCTCACGACCCAGCCGATCACCGCGCTCTTCGACGACGTGAAGGAGGGCGACGCCTTCTTCAACAACAGCCCCTATCACGGGGTCACGCACCACGCCGACATGACGCTCTGCGTGCCGGTCTTCGCCGACGGCGAGCCGCTCTTCTGGGTGCTCTCGCGCTCGCACCACGCCGATGTCGGCGCGCCGGAGCCCACCACCTACCTGCCCTATGCCGCGACGCTCTATCAGGAGGGCGTTCACTTCCCCTGCGTGCGGATTCAGGAGGGGCGCGAGGACAAGGCGGACATCGTGCGCATCGGCCTGCAGAAGATCCGCGCGCCGCACGTCTGGTACGGCGACTACCGCGCGCAAGTGGGCGCCTGCCGCATCGGCGAGCGCAGGCTAAAGGCGCTGGTCGCGCACTACGGCATCGAGACCGTGCGCTCCTTCGTGGAAGCCTGGATGGACTACGGTTCGCGGCGCGCGGCGGCGGCGATCCGCGCGCTCCCCGCCGGCACCTGGCGCTACACCTGCAGCCACGACCCGATCCCCGGGGTCGCCGACGACGGCATCCCGATCACCGCCGAGGTCACGGTCGAGCCCGAGGAGGGCGTCATCACCGTGGACCTCCGCGACAATCCGGACTGCGTGCCCGGCGGGGTCAACCTCTCCGAGGCCTGCGCCGCGGGCTCGTGCCGGATCGGCGTCTTCTACAACCTCGACCCGACGATCCCGCACAACGAGGGCAGCGCGAGCCGCATCAGGGTGAAGCTCAGGGACGGCTGCGTCGTGGGCCGGCCGAGCTTCCCGGCGGGCACCTCGGTCGCCACCACCAACGTCAACGACCGCCTCATCAACGCCGTGCAGTGCTGCTTCGCGCAGATCGGCGCGCCCCACGGGCTGGCGGAAGGCGGCGGTAACATGTCAGCCGGCCTCGGCGTGGTCTCAGGGCTGGACGACCGGGACGGTGAGGCGGTGCCCTACGTGAACCAGTTCTGCGTCGGCCTCTCCGGCGGCCCCGGCACCCACGGCCACGACGGCTGGCTCACCTACGAGGCGCCGGACGGCGGCGGCGTGCTGGTGATCGATTCGATCGAGATCGACGAGGCGCAGTATTCGATCCTGATGGAGGAGCGCCGCATTGCCATGGATACCATGGGCGCGGGACGCTGGAACGGCGCGCCGGCGACGCAGGGCGCATACCGCTCGCTCGCAGGTCCGGTCTCGGTCTTCTATTGCAGCGACGGCGACCTGAACCCGGCGCAGGGCGTGCTCGGCGGCGCGGCAGGCGCGCCCTCGCTCAACCGGAAGCGGGAGGCGGACGGCAGCTTGCACACTCTCCCCTCGTTCCACGAGGAGCGGCTCGCACCCGGCGAGGCGATGCACTACCGCACCGTCGCCGGCGGCGGCTACGGCGATCCGACCGAACGGGACCCTGCGGCCGTCGCCGAAGACGTCGCGCGCGGCTGGCTCAGCATCGAGCGCGCGGTCAGTGTCTACCGGGTCGCCCTGGTCCGCGCCGCCAACGGCATCGACATCGTCGTGGACGAGGAGCGCACCCGCCTCCTCCGCGCCTCGGCCTGAGCGGCGAGGCGGGGTGCCGGGCGGCGCGCTTTCTGGCAGGATGCGCGCCTGAGCGGCTCCGGCCGCAGCGGGCGGTTTCCCAGCAACGGACGAGAGACATGTACGGGCGCGACGTCTTCATGGAGAGCCTGCTGGCGCACGGGGTCCAGCACATGTTCGGCAACCCCGGCACCACCGAGAGCCCGCTGATCGACAGCCTCGCGCGCTATCAGGGCATCGAGTACGTGCTCGCGCTGCACGAGGGCGTCGCCATCGGGGCCGCGAGCTACTACGCCCAGGCCTGCGGCCGCGCCGGCGTGGTGAATCTGCACGTGGCGCCCGGCCTCGGTAACGCCATCGGCATGATCTTCGGCGCGCTCCGCACCAACTCGCCCATGGTGGTCACCGCCGGCCAGCAGGACACGCGGCTCCGCCTGCGCGATCCCATCCTCGGCCACGACCTGGTGGCCATGGCGGCGCCGGTGGTGAAGTGGAGCGTGCAGGCGGAAAGCGCGGACGAGATCGCGCCCATCGTGCGGCGTGCCTTCAAGATCGCGCACGATGCGCCGTCCGGCCCGGTCTTCGTCGCGCTGCCGATCAACGTGATGGAGCAGCAGACCGAGGTCGAGGCCCGCGCCGCCGGCCCGCTCTGGCGCGCGCCCCCGCCGGACCCGGAGGGCGTCGCCGCCATGGTCCGGCTGCTGCTGGCCGCGAGCGAGCCCGCCATCATGATCGGCGACGATGTCGCGCGCAGCGGAGCGGGCGAGGCGCTGGTTGCGCTGGCCGAGGCGACCGGCGCCGGCATCTGGACCGAGCTGATCCACCAGCACCAGCCGGTCCCCAACATGCACCCCAACTACCGGGGCCGCATTCCTACCGACCCCGCCACCATCGCGAAGACCTTCGGCGGGGCGGACGCGGTGCTCATGGTGGGCGGCCCCTTCTTCGAGGAGGTGTGGTACGCGCCCAGCGGGCCGTTCCCGCCCGGAGCCAAGGTGCTGCACATCGAGGAATCGACCGAGCGGCTCGCCCGCAACCACGGCCTCGATGCGGGCCTGATCGCGGGCCTGAGGCCTACGCTGGAGGCGCTCTGCGCCCAGGTGGAGATGGAACGCTCGGACGCCTACGTCGCCGAGGCCGCGGAGCGGAACCGGGTGCTGGCCGGCTTCGCCGAGAAGGAGCGGGGGGACAGGCTTACCCGCCTCAACGGCATGCGCGAGCGGCGGCCCATGCCGGTGCCGATCATGCTCGAGGCGCTGGCGACGGCGGTGCCGGAGGACGTGATCATCGTCGAGGAGGCGATCACTGGCAGCCCCGAGATTCCCAAGGCCTTCAGCTTCGGCGGGCATGGCGACTACTTCTGCGGCCGCGGCGGCGGCATCGGCCAGGGGATCGCGGGCGCGCTCGGCGTCAATCTGGCGATGCCGGAGCGCCCGATGGTCTGCCTCTCGGGCGACGGCTCGGCGATGTACAGCATCCAGGCGCTCTGGACCGCGGCGCACCACCGGCTGCCCATCGTCTTCGTCATCCTTGCCAACGCCGAATACCGCATCCTCAAGCACAACCTCGACATCTACCGGAAGCGCTTCGGCGTGGGCTCCAACCACCCTTACGTACAGATGGACCTGGTCGATCCGCCTCTGGGCTTCGTCGAGATGGCAGCCGGGATGGGCGTCGCCGGCACCCGCGTCACCGAGCCGGACGAGCTGGCCCAGGCAGTGAAGGATGGTCTCGCCTCGGGCGCCCCCTACCTGATCGAGGCGGCGGTCGAGGGCAAGATTTAGCCGGCGATTTTAGCCGCGGTCACGATCTGCACGGCACACTGCGGGCCACTCCTTGCTTGGCCCGCGGGCGATGACGCATACTCGCCGGCCGTGAGCCGACGCCGCCGCGGCAACGGCGCCGTGCGGCGTTCCGCAAGCCACTCAGGGAGATGACAATGCATCCGAGAACCGTTCTGGCGGCCGGCGTGCTCGGCACGGTCGGCGTGGCCTTGACGATGCCCGCCTTCGCGGAGACCGACTACGTCGCGAAGTACGGGATCAAGGAAGACCATCCGGGCATCTGCTCCTACGCGTCCACCGACGCGAAGGACTACACCGGGCACGAGATCACCATCCTGACCCACGCCGTGCCCGTGATGGGCGAGCCGGTGGCGCTGCACTCCAAGCAGTTCGAGGAGCTGACCGGCGGCACGGTGAACGTGGTGCACGCCCCCTTCGGCGAGCTCTACCAGAAGGTGATGATCCCGTTCCAGACCGGCCAGCACGTCTATGACATCGTCTACGGCGGCTCCTACTGGATCGGCGACTGGGCGCCGCACCTGGCAGCCGTGCCCCAGAAGTATCTCGACACCGACGAGATGAAGGACATTACGCCGGCCTATCAGGGTGTCGCCAGCTGGAACGGCGAGCGCCTGCAGTACACCTTCGACGGCGACCGGAACTACTTCAAGTACATCCTGCCGCCCTTCGAGGACGCGGATAACCAGGCCAAGTTCAAGGCCGAGTACGGCCGCGATCTCGCCATCCCGACGACCTGGGAGGAATACGCCGAGGTCGCCACCTTCTTCAGCGGCTGGGACTGGGACGGCGACGGCGAGCTGGAGTACGGCTCGACCGAGATCGTCAAGCGCGACGACGTGGCCTTCGCCAACTTCATCACCCGCGTCGCCTCCTACGCCAAGAACCCGAACGTGACCGGTGGCTTCTGGTTCGATCTCGAGACCATGACCCCGCAGGTCAACAATCCGGGCTTCGTCAAGGGGCTGGAGATGTGGATGGACGCGCTCCGCTACATGCCGCCCGGCGGGATCAACTTCGGCATCGGCGACGAGATCTTCTCCTGGGGCGGCGGTGAGTCGCTGATGAGCGTCACCTGGGACGATGCCTTCATCCAGGCGATGCAGCCGGATTCGCCGATCCGCAACAAGATCCGCGTCGGCACCCAGTACGGCCCCTCCATGGGCTCGCACAAGGTATGGAACCGGGTCAGCGGCCAGTGGGACGAGTTCGAGACCCCCTCGGTCGCGCCTTACGTGACCTGGGGCTGGGGCGCCGGCGTCTCCAGGTACAGCGAAGAGCAGGAGATGGCGTTCGACTGGTTCTGCTTCTTCTCGAACTACGCCAACACCAACCACGACCTGCTGATCGGCCGCTTCGGCGTCAATCCCTTCCGCACCAGCCACATGGATCCCGACTACTGGGAGCAGGAAGCCGGCTGGGATCGCGCGGTGGCGGTGAGCTTCACCGACATGCTGCGGGGCATGGACACGAGCACCAACCGGGTCTTCGACCTGCGCGTGCCCGGCGTCAACCAGTTCTACACCGCCATGATGGCAGGTGTCGCCAAGGCGATGGCGGGCGAGATGACGGCCCAGGCCGCGCTCGACGAGGTCGCCGAGGAATGGACCCGCATCGCCGACCGGATCGGCGTCGACGCGATCCGCGAGGCCTACAAGAACGTGGTCGCGCTCGAGGACAACGTCTCGCTGGATCAGGTCCAATAGGACCGGCGGAATCCGGAATAGCGTTAGACCTCGCTTGAAGAGACCGGCGGGCTGAAGCCCGCCGGTCATTCTTCGCACGGCCATGCTGGACTCGCGCTACAAGCACATCTTTCTGCTTCCGGCGCTGCTCGCGCTGGTCGCGATCATCATCTTTCCGCTGATCTACACCGTGCGCCTCAGCCTCTCCGGCTGGGACGTGAACTTCCCCGAGCTCGACTATATCGGTTGGGACAACTACGCCCGCGCCATCACCGACGGGCGCTTCTGGGATTCCATGGGCACCCTCTACCTGATGGTGCTCTTCTGCGTCGTCTTCGAGTACCTGCTGGGCTTCGCGCTGGCGCTCATGCTGTGGAAGGACGTGCGCGCCGGTCGCTTCTTCCGCGTGCTCTTCATCGTGCCGATGTGCGTGACGCCGGTGGTGATGGCCGTGGTCTGGCGCACCATCTTCCACGAGACTCTAGGGCCGCTGAACGACGTGCTGAGCTGGTTCGGCATCCCAGGCGTGCCGTGGCTGAGCAAGTCCGGCCCCGCCTTCGCCGCGGTGGTCATCATCGACGTCTGGCAGTGGACCTCCTTCATGTTCATCCTGCTGCTGGCGGGGCTCATGTCGCTGCCGCGCGAGCCCTACGAGGCGGCCCAGATCGACGGCGCCGGGCCGATCCGCACCTTCGTCCACGTCACCTTCCCGCTGATGGCGCCGATCACGCTGGGCGCGCTGATCATCCGCCTGATCGAATCCTCCAAGCTGATGGAGACGATCTACGCGCTCACCTCCGGCGGCCCCGGCTCGTCCACCGAGACCACAAGCTATCTTCTCTATATCAGGGGCTTGCGCGAATTTCAGATCGGCTACACCGCCTCGCTCTCGATCATCTATCTCGCGATCATGATCATCGCGCTCACCATCTTCGCCCGCAGCCTGAGCCGGCTGATGATCGGGCGGCAGGGGCCGGTGCGGGTATGAGCGCGCACGAGCCAGCGCAGGAGCGCGTGCGCGGCATCGCCATGAGCGGGTTCAAGGCGGACCTCTACCGCGTGCTCAAGTACGCCGCGCTGATCGCCTGGGCGATCTTCGTGGTGGCGCCCTTCCTCTGGGCGCTGTCGACCTCGTTCAAGAGCGACCCCGGCGTGGTCGGCGGCGCGACCTACATCCCCTTCCTCGAATACGAGCCAACCGTGGACGGCTGGACCGCGCTCTTCCGCGATACCAGCTCCGGCGGCATCAGCATGCAGGGACCCTACCTCTCGAGCCTGGTGGTGAGCCTGATCTCGACCTCGATCGCGCTCTTCCTCGGCACGCTCGCGGCCTACGGGCTCTCGCGCTTTACTTTCCGCGCAGGCCCCTTGGGCAACAACGATATCACCTTCTTCTTCATCTCCCAGCGCATCATGCCGCCGGCGGTGCTGGCGATCCCCTACTTCCTGCTGCTGCGCTTCACCGGCCTGCTGGACACCCACCTTGGGCTGATCCTGGTCTACGTCGCGATGCTGCTGCCCATCGTGGTCTGGGTGATGGTGGATTTCTTCAACACCGTGCCCATCGAGCTCGACGAGGCGGCGCTGATCGACGGCTGCAACCCGATCCAGGCGTTCTACCGCATCATCCTGCCCAACTGCGCACCGGGCATGGTGGTGGCGACGCTGCTCTGCATCATCTTCTCATGGAGCGACTTCTTCTTCGCGCTCACGCTCACCTTCGCCAAGGTGCAGCTGCTGCCGCCCACCATCGTAATCCTCAATTCCAACAAGGTGCCGTGGTGGAGCCTGAGCGCGTCCGCGCTGGTCTCGGTGCTGCCGCTGGTCATCATCGCGTTCGTGCTGGAGCGCTACCTGGCGCGCGGCACGCTCGCCGGCGTGATCCGGGAGTAGGCCCGTGGCGGAAGTCGTAGTCAGCGGCGTCTTCAAGCGCTTCGGCCCGGTCGCGGCGCTGCAGGAGATCGACCTCACGGTCCACGACAACGAGTTCGTGGTGCTGGTGGGGCCGTCGGGCAGCGGCAAGTCCACGCTGCTCAGGATCGTCGCCGGGCTGGAGCGCCAGAGCGAGGGCTCGGTCTCCATCGACGGCAAGGACATGGCCGGCATCGCGCCCAAGGACCGAGACGTGGCGATGGTGTTCCAGAGCCACGCCCTCTACCCGCACATGAACGTGTTCGACAACCTCGCCTTCAACCAGCGCATCCGCGGCGTGGACCGCAAGACCGTGGACCGCAAGGTGCGCGAGGTGGCCGGGCGGCTGGAGATCACCGAGCTGCTGCGCCGCCGCCCGCGCCAGATGTCGGGCGGCCAGCGCCAGCGGGTCGCCATCGGCCGGGCGCTGGTGCGGGACCCGCGCATCTTCCTGTTCGACGAGCCGCTCTCCAACCTTGACGCCGAGCTGCGCGTGCGGCTGCGCACGGTGATCAAGCGGCTGCACCAGGAGATGCGGCGCACCTCGGTCTACGTCACCCATGACCAGGTCGAGGCCATGACGCTGGCGGACCGCGTGGTGGTGCTGCGCGACGGGCGGATCGAGCAGATCGGCGACCCCGACGAGCTCTACGAGCGGCCGGTCAACGAGTTCGTCGCGGGCTTCATCGGCTCGCCGGCGATGAACTTCCTGCAAGGCACGGCGGCGGATGGCATCGTGCGCGTCGGCGAGACCGAGACGGCTGCCGCGGGCGCGGCGAGCGGGCCAGTCACCGTCGGTATCCGGCCCGAGGACCTGCTGCCCGACGGCGCTCAAGGCCGGGGCAGGCTCAGCGCGCTGGTCACGCTGGTCGAGCCCATGGGCGCGGACACGCTGGTCTTCTGCACCACCGACGAAGGCCAGGAGCTCACGGTCCGCCTGCCACGCTACACCGCGGTCCACGAGGGCGAGACGCTGGCGCTCGGCCCCCGCGCGGGCGCCGTGCACTTGTTCGACCCCGAGACCGGACAACGACTGAACTGAACCAATCACCGGAGGACCCCATGAAGGCAGCGACGCTCCACGGCTACGACGAGGCTCTCACCAGCCCCGAATTCGTGACCTACGAGGAGGTGGACGATCCCAAGATCACGAAGCCCACGGACGTGATCGTCCGCATCGGCGGTGCTGGCGTCTGCCGCACCGATCTCCACATCATCGAGGGCGTGTGGAAGGGGCATGTGGATGTGGCCTTCCCCCACATCATGGGCCACGAGAACGCGGGCTGGGTGGAGGAGGTCGGCAGCGGCGTGGAGAGCGTCGAGGTCGGCGACCCGGTGATCTGCCACCCGCTGGTGACCAGCGGCCACTGCCTCGCCTGCCGGCGCGGCAACGACATGCACGCGGGCGAGAGCAGCTTTCCCGGTATCAACGCGGCCGGCGGCTATGCCGACTACCTGCACACCGGGGAGCGTGCGCTGATCAAGCTGCCCCAGAGCCTCGCACCCAAGGACGTGGCGCCCTACACCGACGCAGGCCTCACCGCCTACCGCGTCGCCAAGAAGGCTGCCGGCCACCTGGTGCCGGGCGAGTACGCCGTGATCATCGGCGCCGGCGGGCTCGGCCATATCGGCATCCAGTCGCTGGCGGCGCTGTGCGCGGCGGAGATTATCGTGATCGACTATTCCGACCTGGCGCTCGGGCTCGCCAAGGAATGCGGCGCCCACCACGTGGTGCGCGGGGGTGACGGCGCGGTCGATGAGGTGCTCTCGCTTACCGGCGGGCACGGCGCGGAGGCGGTGATCGACTTCGTCGGTGAGGGCGATGCCATCGACAAGGGCCTCGCCATGACCCGCAACGACGGCTTCTACTACATCGTCGGCTACGGCGGGCGCGTCCAGATCCCGGCGATCGACATGATCGTCTCGGAGAAGACCATCGTCGGCAATCTGGTGGGCACCTATGCCGAGCTGGTGGAGCTGATGGCGCTCGCGGACCGGGGGCTAGTGACGCTCGCGACCCGCGAATACGCGCTCGCCGACGCCAACCGGGCGCTGCACGACCTCCATGCCGGGACGGTCAAGGGGCGCGCGGTGCTGATCCCGTAGCGGCGCGGCTCGGAGGTAACGGCGGCGGCCCGCATGGCTGAAACCCTCGCCCAGGGCCTCGCGGCGGCGTGCCGGGAGCGGGGCGTGCGCCGCACTTTCGGCGTGCCGGGCGGGGCCAGCAGCCTCGATGTCATCGACGCGTTCGCGGCGGAAGGTATCGACTTCGTGCTCACCCACGGCGAGACCGCCGCCACCCTGATGGCGGCGGTCACCGCCGAGCTCGGCGGCGCGCCCGGCGTGGTGGTGACGGGCGTGGGGCCGGGCGCGGCCAGCGCCGTCAACGGCATCGCCTATGCCGCGCTGGAGCGGGCGCCCGTGCTGCTCGTCACCGATGCACTGGCGGAGGCGGCGCCGGGCCACCACGCGCTGCACCAGCGCTTCGACCAGCGCGCCCTCTTCGCGCCGCTGGTCAAGGGCTATGCCAGGCCCGAGCCGGGCGAAGGGCTCAGCGAGGTTGGCACGCTGCTCGAGACGGCCATGGCCCACCCAGCGGGGCCGGTGCAGCTCGACCTCACGTCGGCAGCAGCCACTGCGCCCGCCACGGGCACCGCCGCGCCCGAAGCCCGGAGGCGGAGAACGGCGACGAAAGCGCCTAAGGACTTCGACCTGATCGCGCTGGCCGAGGCGCGCGGGCTGCTCGCCCAGGCCCAGCGCCCGCTCATCGTCGCCGGCATGGAGGCGCGCGGCCGCGCGGCGAGCGCGGCGCTCAGGGTGCTGGTGCAGTCGCTCGGCTGCCCGGTGATGACCACCTACAAGGCCAAGGGCGCGGTCGCGGACGCCGACCCGCTGGTGGTCGGGTGCTTCACCGGAGCCTCGGCCGACGCGCGCTGCCTCGACAAAGCCGACCTGCTCATTTTCTTCGGCCTCGATCCGGTGGAGCTGCTGCCCGGCCCGTGGCGCTTCGAGGGGCCGATCCTCGCGCTGGCGGCCCACGACGGCTACGACTATCCGGCCGCGCCGACGGCAGTGCTGACCGGTGCCCTCGACCGCTCCGCCGTGGCGCTCATGGAAGACGCGCTGCCGGCGGGCTGGTCGGAGCTTGAGATTGCTGCACTGCGCAGCCGGCTTCGCTCCGGTTTCGCGATGATCGGCCTGGGCCAGCGCACGGCCGAGGACGTTGTGAGCGCGGTGCGCCACGCAGCGCCCGCGCGGGCGCGACTCACGGTGGATTCCGGCGCGCACATGTTCTCGGCCATGGGACTCTGGCAGGCCGAGGAACCCAACGACGTGCTGAAGTCGAACGGTCTCTCCACCATGGGCTTTGCCCTGCCTGCGGCCATCGCCGCCGCGCTGGAGGAGCCGGCGCGCCCGGTGATCGCCATGACCGGCGACGGCGGCCTGCACATGTGCCTTGCGGAGCTTGCGACGGCGGCCCGCCTCGGCTGCCGCATCGCCGTCGTGGTGTTCAACGATTCCCGGCTTTCCCTCATCGACATCAAGCAACAACGGCAGCAGCGGGAGAGCCGGGGGGTGCGTTTCAGTGAGATAGATCACGCGGCCGTTGCGGACGGCTTGGGCTGCCGCGGCCGGCGTGTGGGCGCCACCGAGCCGCTGACGCCGGCGCTGACGGAGGCCTTCGCGCACGACGGGCCGGTATTGGTCGACGTGACGGTCGATCCGGAGGCCTACATCGAGCAATACGAGGCGCTGCGCGGCTGAGCGGCGCGGGAGGAGCGGCCATGCCGGAGCGGGCCATGTCGGACGAGGACGCGGTGCTCGCCGCGAACGAGGAGTTCTACCGGGCCTTCGCCGCCCGCGATCTCGCGGCGATGGATGCGCTCTGGGCCACGGAGACAACGGTCGCCTGCATCCATCCGGGTTGGGACGCGCTGGTCGGGCGCGAAGCGGTGATGGAAAGCTGGGCCGCGATCCTCGGTGGCCCTGGCGCGCCGCAGATCCGCTGCGAGAGGCCGCGGGCTTTCGTGCTCGGCCCGAGCGCCTTCGTGATCTGCCGCGAGGTGCTGGAGCAACAGGGTTGGCTGATCGCCACCAACGTCTTCGCGCGCGAAGAGGGCGGCTGGCGCATGGTCCACCATCAGGCCGGGCCGGCCGCCCAGCGCCAGCCGACGCCCGACACCAGCGAACGCCCGCCGGGACCGCTGCACTGATCCACAACGCGGCGTTCTGCCCGGCCAACCTCTGGTGTATCGTGCCATCATGACCCAGAACACGCCGAGCCCCACCTTCCCAGCCATCGCGCTGCCGCAGTTCGAGAACGAGCGGCTGCCGCCAGTGATGCCGGTGGCGCTGCGCCATCCCGACGTGCCGGCGCTCCCCGATGTCGCCGCCGCCACGCGTGCGGCGCTCGATGAATCGCGGCAACTCACTCAGCTTGCGGCGGGCTCTCGCGTCGCGATCACCTGCGGCAGCCGGGGCATCAGGAGCAAACCCGCGGTGGTCGAGGCGGCGGTCGCGTGGCTCAAGGAGCGCGGACTCGACCCCTTCATCGTGCCCGCGATGGGCAGTCACGGCGGCGCCGTCGCTTCGAGCCAGGTGACGCTGCTGGCCGAGCTCGGCTTCACCGAGGAGACCATGGGCTGCCCCATCCAGGCCAGCATGGAGGTGGTGCGGCTGGGAGAGACGAGAGCCGGCGTCGGGGTCCATTTCGACCGCTACGCCTTCGAGGCCGATGCGGTGCTGGTGGTGGGCCGCGTCAAGTCCCACACGTCGTTCGATCGCGAGGTGGAAAGCGGGCTCACCAAGATGACCGCCATCGGCCTCGGCAAGGCGGAGGGCGCGCGCTTCGTGCACCGCCTCGGCGTGCGCGGCTACATGGAGGTGCTGCCCGAATGGGCGGCAATCGCCATTCGCGAGGCGCCGGTCACCTACGGCATCGCCATCGTCGAAAACGCGGCGCGCGAGGCCGCGATCATCGAGGGCGCCGAGCCGGAGGCCTTCTACGAGACCGACGCCCGCCTGCTGAAGACCGCCAAGGGCTGCGTTCCCAAACTGCCCTTCGAGCAGATCGACGTGCTCGCGGTGGAGAGGCTGGGCAAGAACATCTCCGGCACCGGCATGGACCCGGCGGTCACCGCGCGCTTCGACATCCGCGGGCGCCCGAACCCGCCAGCGCCGGTGATCAGCAAGCTGGTGGTGCTGGGGCTGACACCGGAGACCCACGGCAACGGACTCGGCGTCGGCAACGCCGACTACACGACCAAGGAAGTCGCCGACAACCTAGACCTCTACGCCATGTACATGAACGCCTGCACGGCGACCTTCACCGAGCGGGTGCGCATCCCCGCCGTGCTCGCCACCGACAAGGCGGCGCTGCAGGCTGCCGTCGGCACGTCCTGGCACCTCGACGGGGCGGACGCGCGGCTCTGCCTGATCCGCTCGACCCTGCACCTCGATACCGTCCTGGTCTCGCCGCCGCTCGCGGCGGAGCTGAATGGCGCAGGCGAGGTGCTGGGCGAGGCCGAGGCGCTCCGCTTCGACGACGAGGGCCGCCTGCTCACCCGCTGCCCGGTGTGAGGGCGTCGTGCGCGGCGGCATAGTTATCGCGCTGGCCACGGCCGCACTGCTGGCCGCGTGCATGCCGAGAGGCGAGCCGCTGACCCCGGAAGAGGCCCAGGTCGTGCAAGCGAACCTGGTCGAAATGGAAGCGCGCGTGACCGAGCAGCTGCGGGAATCCCTGGAGGAGCGCGGCCTGCGCCCGGCTACCGCCGAGGAGGTCATCGCCACGTTGACGGGCAATACCACCTCCATGTCGGGCGGCGGCGGCACCTTCGTTACGTATTACCTTCCCGACGGAACGATCAAGGCCCAGCTCACGACCCTGAAGGGACAATACCGCTCGGACGGCACGTGGACCGTGAACGACGATGGCACCCGCTGCGTCACCGTGCACGAACTGCGGAAGCGCCGTGGATACGACCACTATGACGGCCCGCTCTATTCGGGCCGATGGGCCACGGTGCAAGAGACCAACTGCTACGAGGTCTATTTCGGCGGCACGATCGAGTACTGGTTCCGGGTGAGCGGGCCACACCACCTCGACAGCGGGGAATCCGACATCGTCCAGGGGCGCGCGTTCTACCTGTAAACGGCCCCGGCGCGGGTCGAATAGTGATCGCTGCCTGCGGACTCGCCGGAGGCGGGCCGCTATACTGGTGTGATCGACAAACAAGGGGGGCGTTGAGCGATGCAGCATCGGGGCATAGCGCTCGACGAGAGCATTCTCGAAGAGATCAGGAAGACGCGCCGGGGCCTCGGCCAAGCGCGGCATCTGCCGGGCTTCCTCTACACGGCACCGGAGATCTTCGACTACGAGGTCGATGCCATCTTCATGAAGGAGTGGCTCTGCGTCGGTCGGGTGGAGGAGTTCGAGAACGAGGGTGACTATCGGGCCATCCGCATCGCGGGCGAGCCGCTCCTGATCTGTCGTGACGGTGCGGGCCGGCTCAACGCCTTCAGCAATGTGTGCCAGCACCGGGGCGTCGAGGTCACGACCGGCGAAGGCAACCTGAAGAGCTTCCGCTGCCCCTATCACGCCTGGGTCTACGACCTGGAGGGCAAGCTGCTGGGCGCGCCGCACACGAAGGAGGTCGAGAGCTTCGACTTTTCGACCTGCGCGCTGCCCCGGGTCAATCTCGACACCTGGGGCGGCTACATCTTCGTCAATTTCGACCCGGATTGCCGCAGCCTCGCGGATTGCCTCGACGAGGACGGAGTCAGGGAGTTCGCCGCCTTCCTCCAACCGGAGAACACGCGCACGTCGGACAAGTACGTCTTCGACGTGCCCTGCAATTGGAAGTTCATCCCCGAGAACCTGATGGACATCTACCACGTGGGTGTGATCCACAAGGAGTCCTTCGGCGGCCACTTCCCGGTCAGCGACTTCCGCTTCAACCTGCAGAAGAACGGCTACAACGCCGCCTACGAGAGCTACACAATGGCGCCGAGGGGAGCGACGCTCTTCGACACCATGCCTTGGCTCAAGGGCAAGGTGACCGACAAGTTCGCCTGCACCACCTGGATTAGGCCGACCATGAACATCTTCGGCCGCCACGACATGATCCAGCCCTGGGTGGCGCATCCGATCGACCACGGCACCACCCGGATTATCATCTACACGCAGCTGCCGGACGAGTATTTCGACGCGCCCGCCTTCGAGGAGAAGAACCAGATCTATGCCGACTTCATCCGGCTGGTCGCGAACGAGGACCGGGCCATGCTGGAATCGCTGCAGAACGGGGTCGGCTCGCGCGCCTTCCGGCCGGGGCCGACCGCGAGGCTGGAGCGCGCCATCCACCACCTTCTCAACTACTATCTCGATAAGCTCTTGAGCGAGGACGACGAGGCCCGCGACAGGCGCCGCCAGGACGGCGAGGACGCGCTGCGCGAGAGCGCCTCGCGCAACCGGGTGCCGCGCGACGGCGGCTACACCGCACTGGTGAGCGCGGCGGAATAGGAGCCGGAATCATGGGCACACAGCAGAATCAGGCACGACTGACCGAGTTGTTCCGCAAGAATCTCGAGCTTTGCGAGGTGGGGCCGGGGGAGACGGTGGCCGTCCTCTCGGAAGGCGATCAGCTCGGGAACTACAGGCAGGCGTCGCTCGCGGCGGCGCGCGACCTCGGCGCAGACGTGGCCGACGTGCACCTCCCCTCGGACGGTGCGGAGGACCCGGCGGTCAGGATCGCCAACATCGGGCAGAACGCGCTGAGCAAGCACCCGGAGGCGATGCAGACCTGCAAGGACGCCGACATGGTCGTTGACCACATGCTCCTGCTCTTCTCCCACGAGCAGATCGCGATGCAGGAGGCGGGCAGCCGAATCCTGCTCGTCGTCGAGCCCGAGGAGATTCTGGAGCGTCTGTTCCCGACCGCCGAGATGCGCACGCGCGTCGAAGCCGGGGAGCAGAGACTAAAGGCGGCGCAGAGCCTGCGCTTCACCAACGACGCCGGCACGGACGTCACTTACACGCTGGGCGACAAGTTCATCTTGACGGAATACGGCTTTACCACCGAGCCCGGCCGCTGGGACCACTGGCCGGGGGGCTTCCTCGCCACTCTCGCTGCCGAGCAAGGCGTGAACGGGCGGGTGGTGATGGAGGCGGACGACATCGTCTTCCCGCTGCGCGAGTTCACCGGCGAGCGCATCGCCTTCGACATCAGCGACGGCATGGTGACGGAGATCTCGGGCGGCGCCCGCGCCGACCACCTGCGGGGCTTCATCGAAGGCTACAACGACCCGCGCGCCTATGCGGTCTCGCACATCGGCTGGGGACTCAACCATCACTGCATCTGGCGGCCTGATCTGCCGGGCATCGGCATGGACGGCCGCGCGCACTACGGCAACGTGCTGTTCTCGCTGGGCCCTGACACCGAGTTCGGCGGCGAGAACGACACCCCCTGCCACCTCGATCTGCCGATGCAGGGCTGCTCGCTCTGGCTCGACGACGAGCTGATCGTGGAGAACGGCGCGGTGGTGCCGGAGGACATGCGGGCACCCGCCCACTGACCAGCCAAATGGAGGGCAAAGGGCATTTGCGCTTTCGTCGCGTGACCGTAATATGCCCTCCACACGGAGACGTGATTGTGAGGGCGCCGGTGACAGTACCGGCGCCCTCACCGATACAGGTCCATGACCAGAGGGAGAGACGACCATGTGGAAACTGACTCTAGGCGCCGCCGTCGCGGCGGGCATGGCCATCACCGGCTTTGCCGCGTCCGACGTGCAGGCAGAGGACGACGGCGTCTGGTGGCCGGCGCAAGTCGAGATTTACAACCCGTCATGCACGGACGGCGATCCGGCATGCTGGACCGATCCCGCCAACCAGAATCTCGAGATCGTCGACTACGTACCGCTGATGCCGGATGAGGTAGACGCGAAGCACCACATCTGCGTGTCCTTCCCCCACCTCGTGGACTCCTACTGGGTCGGCGCGGCCTACGGGATCATCGAGGAAGGCAAGCGCCTCGGCCAGAAGATCTCCCTGATCGAGGCCGGCGGCTACGACAAGCTGGAGAAGCAGCTCTCGCAGGTCGAGGACTGCATCGCGAACGGCGCCGAGATTCTCGTGCTTTCGGCGATCTCGGCAGAGGGCAACATCAAGCAGGTCAATGAACTGCGTGCCAGGGGCATCCCGGTTGTCGACCTGATCAACGGGATCAACACCGAGGTCGATGCCAAGTCGCTGGAGAGCTACTACAGCATGGGCCGGATCGCCTGCAAGTGGGTCGCCGACCAGCACCCCGAAGGCAGCGGCAACGTCAAGATCGCCTGGTTCCCGGGCCCGCCCGGAGCCAGCTGGTCGGTGGCCGGCAACCAGGGCTGTCACGATGCGGTCGTCGGCTCCGACGCCGAGGTCATCTCGACCAAGTGGGCCCAGACCAGCAAGGAGGCCCAGCTCAGCCTCGTCGAGAACGTGATCCAGGCGCAGACCTCGGGTAGCGATGTCGATCTCGACTACATCGTTGGCGTGGCGCCGGCGGTCGAGGGCGGCATGGCTGCGCTCCGTGACCTGGGTCTGCAGGACGAGGTCAAGCTCGTCTCCTACTACTACACGCCCGGCATGCATCAATTCGTCGGCCGCGGCAGTGTCGCCATGGCGCCGACCGATCAGATGATCATCCAGGCGCGGATCTCCATCGACCAGGCGGTCCGCATTCTCGAGGGCAAGCCCTCGGCCACCGGCGGCCGGCCCGAGTTCAACGACACCGGCCGGATGATCGAGCATGTGCAGCCGCTGGCGATCATGGTGACGCCGGAGAATCACGCGGACTTCGACACCACCACGACGCTTGCGCCCAAGGGCTGGACACCCGTGTTCAGCACCGACTAGGCGTGATCGGATCGCCACAGACAAGGGACTGATGGAGGCCCCTGCAAGTGGCAGAACCATCAGCAGTGTTTGACGAGTCCCCGGAGCCTCAGGGCTCCGGGGACACTCTTCTCAGATTAGAAAATCTCTCTAAGCAATTTCCCGGCACGCTCGCGCTGGATCGCGTTAATTTCGACGTGCAGGCCGGCGAGGTGCACGTGCTGTTCGGCGAGAACGGCGCGGGAAAGTCGACGCTGATCCAGATCGTTGCCGGCGTGCACAGGCCGTCCGGCGGGACCATCCACCTGCGCGGCGAGCCGACCGTCATTCACTCGGTGCACCACGCGCGTCAGCTCGGCGTGAGCGCGGTCTTCCAGGAATTCTCGCTGGTGCCGCACCTCACGGTCGAGGAGAACCTGTTTCTCGGCGACGAGCTGACGCGCGGGGGCCTGCTCAACAAGCGGGCGCTCGCCAGGCAGGCGCGCGAGACGCTCGACCGCCTCGGCTTCCCGCTCAGGCCGCGCGACGAGGTGATGTATCTCTCCCGCGCCGAACAGCAGATGGTGGAGATCGCCAAGGCCTTCCGCACCCGGCCGAACATCATGATCTTCGACGAGCCGACCGCCTCGCTCACGGAACGCGAGACCGACCGGCTGTTCGGCCTGATCGAGCAGATCAAGGCCGAAGGCATCGGCATCATCTACATCACCCACCGGATGAACGAGATCAAGCGGATCGGCGACCGCATAACCGTGCTGCGCGACGGGGTGCATATCGACACGATCCCCGTCGAGGAGGCCACCGACCAGAAGCTCGTCGAGCTGATGACCGGCCGCGTCATCGAGCAGATCTTCCCGGATATCAAACGCAACCCGGCCGAAACCCTGCTGGAGGTCGAGAACCTCGTCACCGCCAAGCACTTCGTGAACGACGTCTCGATCAACGTGCGGCGCGGCGAGGTGGTCGGCCTCGCCGGCCTGGTGGGCTCGGGCAAGTCCGACCTGGGCCGCGCCTGCTTCGGCCTCGAGCGGATCATGGCGGGCAAGATCACCTTCGACGGCGATGTCGTCTACGACCGGGCCAGGCACGTGAACAAGCTTGGGACCCGCCGGATGCTCGACCGCGGCCTCTACTACCTGCCCTCGGACCGCCGCCAAGAGGGCCTGGTGATGATGCAGAACGTGCGGGAGAACGTGTCACTGCCCTCGCTCGGGCTGGGCAAGTTCTCGAACCGCCTGTTCCTGCGCCGCAACAACGAGCGCAAGGTCGTGCGCGATATCGCGCAGAAGCTGGACCTGATGCCGCTCAACATCGAGCGCGACCTGGAGCACTTCTCCGGCGGCAACCAGCAGAAGGTGCTGGTGGGCAAGTCGCTGGTGCGCGACGTGAAGCTCTTCGTCTTCGACGAGCCGACGGTCGGCGTCGACGTCGGTGCGCGGGTGGCGATCTACGAGTTCATCCGCGATCTCTGCGAGGCGGGCGCGGGCGTTCTCCTGATCTCCTCGGACCTGCCGGAGATCCTGCACCTCGTACACCGCACCTACGTGATGTACCGCGGCGAACTGCGCGCCGAGCTCGATCAATCCGAAATCTCGGAGGAAACGGTGCTGCACCACTTCTTCGAGAAGGAGGACGAGGCGTGACCCGGAGGGAGACTTAATGGCCGATATCGCCCAGGAGCGGCGGACGTGGATGGAGAGAGCGGAGTATTTCGCAACGCTCATCTTCGTCCGTGCCGGCGTGCTTCCCTGGTTCCTCCTCATCGCGATCGTCGTCTTCGCGATCACCACGGACAACTTCTTCAGCAGCCGCAACCTGATGCAGGTCGCGCGCCAGTCCACCTACCTGATCATGGTCTCCATGGGCCAGATGGTCGTGCTGCTGACCGCAGGCCTCGATCTCTCGGTGGGTGTCATGTTCGCCCTGGTCTCGGTCATCACATCCATGACCATGGTGGGCGTGTGGGACGGCGGCGAGGCCACCACGGCCGCGATCCTCATCGGCTGCCTCGCCGGCTTCGGCGCCGGCACCGGCATCGGCGTGGTCAACGGTATCGGCGTCGCGGTCTTCCGGGTGCCGCCCTTCATGATGACTCTCGCGATGTCGTCCATCGTCTTCGGCATCGCGCTCATGATTACAGGCGGCACGCCGATCTACGGCATGCCGGACAACTTCGCGAACGTCCTCGGCTACGGCAGGGGAATCGGTGTCCCGATCCCGATCTGGATCACCATCGGGTTCATCATCCTGATGTACGTATTCCTCAACTGGACCCGAATGGGGCGCTATCTCTACGCTCTCGGCGGCAACCTCAAGGCCTCGCAGCTCTCGGGCATCAGCACGCGCTTCTACCTGTTCATGGCCTACGTCGTGACCGCCGCGATCACGACCATCGGCGCGATCATGCTGACCGCCCGGCTGGAGAGTGGCGAGGGCAACATCGGCAAGGAGTACCCGCTGCTCTCCATCGCGGCCTGCGTGATCGGCGGTGTCAGCCTCTTCGGCGGCACCGGGCGGCTGCCCAACGTGGTGCTCGGCGCCATCTTCATCATCCTCGTGCAGAACGGCATGAATCTGCTGCGCATCAGCTCATACATGCAGCTGGTGGTGATCGGCATCCTGCTCATCCTCGCGGTGATCGCCGACAACTACCGGCAGAAGCTGCTGCTCATGCTGAGAGACTAGTTCTCCAAAACCAGGGCTCAGAAGTTAGCGATGGCTGAGAACGGACAACTGCCCGTTATCTCGGGCGATTCCCACGTTATTGAGCCGGCGGACCTGTGGTCGAAGCCGCTCGGCGCGCGCTACGGCGATGCCGTGCCGCGCATGGTGTCCGAGCATGCCGGCGTCGAGGGCGACCACTTCTTCACCGGGTTCGAATACGTCCGCGTGGACGAGATCGTGGAGGGCGACGAGGAGCTGCAGCGGAAGCTCGTGGGCTCGGGCACCGACCCCGCGATCCGGCTGGAGTGCATGAAAGAGGACGGTGTCGTCGGCGAGATCGTGAACTCCACCTGGATGCTCTATGCGATGCGCGCGCGGGACGACCGGCTGGTCGAGGACCTGTGCAGGGTGTTCAACGACTGGCTCGCCGAATACTGCAGCCACGCGCCGAAGCAGCTGTACGGCACCTCGATGATCCACATGGCGGACATCGACTGGGCCTGCAAAGAGCTGGAGAGGACCGCGAAGCGCGGGTTGAAGAGCGTGATCATCAACTGCGACTCCCGCCCCGAGTGGCCGCCGTTCCAGGACAAGCACTACGACCCCTTCTGGGCGCTCGCGCAGGAGCTGGACCAGCCGGTGACTCTCCACATCATCACCGGCAACGAGGTCGACCCCTTCGTCCTGCACGGGCCTGAGCGCATCAACGTGCCGCGCACCTGCATCGGCGTCTTGGCGGAGGCCGGACCCGTGCTCGCCAACGAGTTCATTTTCGGCGGCGTCCTCGACCGCTTCGAGAACCTCAAGCTTGTGCTCTCGGAGTACGAGGTCTGCTGGCTGCCCTACTGGCTGTTCCGCGCCAAGCAGATTCAGGACGACTTTGGCCCGGCGCTGGACATCCCCAAGATCAAGCGGCCGATCGAGGAGTACATGGGCCAGATCTATCACGGGCTGATCGACGATCCCTATCTCGACAAGGTGCTGGACGTGATCGACCCGAAGACCATCATGTGGGGCTCGGACTTTCCCCACGCACGCTGCACGTATCCGAATACGATGGCGGTGATCGAGCGTGTCTTCGGCCATCTGGACGAGGAGACGCGCCGGGACATCACCTTCAACAACTGCGCCCGCTTCTACAACTTCGACCTGCCAACCGCTTGAACGGGCGCAGGTCCGCCTCCATCCCGATTAGCGCCAGCCCCTGTCTGCGAGAAGCGTCGCGAAGGGGTCCATGCTGCGCGCCTCTGCGCGCCCGATCCGCTGGACCTCACCGTTTGCAACAATGAAGAACGAGAGCTCGCTGTGGATGCAACCGGCCGGGCAATCGCCCCACGCGTTGCGAAAGACGAAGTGCCAGGTACCCTGCACCTTGGCCGCATCGACATCGGGGCTACCCCCTACCATCCACTCGGGCCGGGCGTAGTCGACGCCATCGATCGTGAAATAGGCAAAAGCCGCCTCTATCACGTCCACGCGCTCGTCCACGTCCAGAAAAGCGTAACCGCCATGGCGGAGCGTTTCCGCAGCCTTGAGCCCCAACTTCGCATTCAAGGCATCGAAGGCCGCGTGCCCGGTGGGCGGTGGGGCGAGCGCGGTCTCATCGTTCCACATGCCGACGACGGTGTCTTTTAGATCACCCTCGAGGCCAAGTATGATCCTCCCCGGCCTGTATTCCTCTCGCACGCGAATGTCCGTCATCGCCGGATACGCGCGGCGAATAAGCGACAGTGCCTGCTTGACGTCGTGACCGAGTGCGCGCTGGCGCTCGTTGCCCAACAGCAAGCCGTCGCCGCTCCTTCGAAGAATGCGGTCGGCCAGGAATTGCGCTTCGGCGTCGGCCGCTTCCCAGGGAGACGGGTGCAAAAGGGTTGTTTCGTCGGACTCAGCCGGGTCAGCCGGGGCGACCGCCGTCACGGAGCCGATCAGGACCATGGCGCAGCCCACGACGAGCGCCCACCGAGAGCGGAGCGGGCGACCTCCGAACCATCGTCCCCTGTGAAGAAGCCGCAACAGCAGTCACCCCGGCCGTTGAGGCGACGATCTCACGGGAATACGACGGAATTATGGCGCCTTCTCGAAATCGTGTGCCCGCGGGCGTGGTGCGGGCGTTTTCGACCGGGCTAGGGCTCCACTCGGCTGTTCTCAAGCCTTATCATCCAAACGTTCGACAGAGTTTCCGAGACGGGGAGAGGTCAATCGCATGCCACGCATCGTTCGATTTGCCAGACACGGCGGCCCGGAGGTCCTGGAGGTTCGGGAGGAGCCGCTCGAGGAGCCGGGGGAGGGCGAGGTTCGCCTCAAGATCGAAGCGATCGGACTCAACCGGGCGGAGATCATGTTGCGGAACGGCGCCTACGTCTCCAACCCCACCTTCCCTTCCCGCATCGGGATCGAGGCAAGCGGCGTGATCGATGCGCTGGGCCCCGGCGTCTCGGGTCTCTCCATCGGCGAGCGCGCAGGTGCCGTTCCCTTCAATTCGTGGGACCAGTGGGGCAACTGGACCAACGATTCGGTCAACAGGTACGGCCTCTACGGCGAGAGCGCGGTGGTGCCCGCGTTCTGCGTCGCCCGCAATCCCGACGGCATTTCGGTAGTCGAGGCCGGCGCAATCTGGTGCCAGTACGGCACCGCGTGGGGCGGGCTCGTCGACCACGCCGGCGTGTCGTCCGATGACATCGTTCTGGTTACGGCGGCGAGCAGCAGCGCCGCGCTTGCCGGGTTGCAGATCGCGAAGAATGCCGGGGCCACGGTTATCGCGGCCACACGCAGGTCCGATAAGGCTGATTTCCTGCTCGGCGCGGGCGCCGATCACGTCGTCGCCACCGAGGAGGAGGACCTGGAGACCCGCGTGAAGGAGATTACCGGCGGCCAGGGCTTCACCATCGCCTACGACCCGGTGGGCGGTGCCTTCATTGGCGATCTCGTCGCGGCGGTGCAGCCCTATGGGCTCATCGTCAACTACGGCAATCTCCGCACCGAGCCGATCGACATCCCCGTCCTGCCGATGCTCGCCAAGCGGCTCTTCTTCAAGTTCCACAGCCTGTATGACACGATGCGCCTGCCGGAGAAGCGCGCCGCCTGCTTCGCCTTCGTGCACGACGAGGTGGCCTCGGGCGCGTTGAGGCCGATCATCGACCGGACCTTCCCGCTCGAGCAGATCGTGGACGCCCATCGCTACATGGAATCCAACGTGCAGCGCGGCAAGATCGTCGTCACTACCTGAGTCGCGCTGACATCGGTGCGCCGTGCTGGCGCGGACGGCAGCGAACGCACCGAGAGCGGCAGAACGGCATGGCGCCGGCCCGACCGCAGAACAGCGCGCTTAGCAGTCCATCCCGAGTGCCAATTCACGAAATACCGTTCTTTTGCGATCTCAAAATTTCGTAGACAATCGCCGGTTGTTTTGAAGAGACGACAAAACGCAATCGGCAGCCGAGGAGTGAAGACCCATCGGGCGGTTGACGACGCATGTCCTTGATTTGACGCTGGGCACGCCGGCGCGAGGATTGACGCTGGAGCTCTGGCGCCTGGACGGCGCGGCGGCAGAACGCCTCAAGACCGACGTGACGAACGACGACGGCCGGGTCGAGGGCGCTTTGCTGGAAGGAGAGGCGTTTGCCGCCGGCACCTACGAATTGCGCTTCATGGCGGGCGATTATCGAAGGCGCGCGGGCGGGCCGCTTCCCGAACCGCCGTTCCTCGATGTCGTGCCAGTGCGCTTTGGCGTCGCGGATCCGCAAGGCCACTACCACGTCCCGCTGCTACTTTCCGCGTATGGCTACTCCACCTATCGCGGCAGTTGACGCATGACGCGCGCGTCGGTCCGGTTTCTCCACCGCGGCGAGGTCGTCTCGCTGACCGATGTGGGCGCGAACGAGACCCTGCTCGACTATCTGCGACTGCGCCGCCACGCCTGCGGCACCAAGGAGGGTTGCGCCGAGGGTGACTGCGGCGCCTGCACTGTGGCGCTCGGCACCCTGCAGGACGGCAGGCTGGAGTACGCGCCGGTCAACGCCTGCATCTGCCTGCTGGGCATGATCGACGGCAAGGAGCTGGTCGCCGTCGAAGACCTAGTGGGGCCGGACGGCGCACTGCACCCGGTGCAGGACGCGGTGCTCAGGCATCATGGCAACCAGTGCGGCTTCTGTACGCCGGGCATCGTGATGAGTCTCTTCACGCTCTATCACGGAGGCGGGCGCTGCGACCGGCAGGCGGTGAACGACGCGCTCGCCGGCAATCTGTGCCGCTGCACCGGCTACCGGCCCATCGTGGATGCCGCGCTGGAAGCATGCGCCGGAACGCCGCGCGACGCGTTCGCGGCGCACCGTGCCGCCACCGTCGAAGGCCTGGCGGCGCTCGACGACGGCGAGGACCTCTTCATCGGCGACGAGGCGACGGGGTTCCTGGCGGCACCGGCCACGGTCGATGCGCTCGCTCGCCTCTACGCACGGCACCCGGAGGCCACGCTGGTCGCGGGCGCCACGGATGTCGGGTTGTGGATCACCAAGCAGCTTCGGGCCCTGCCGAAGGTCATCCTCCTGGGGCGGGTGGCCGGTCTGGCGGAGATGCGCGAGACCGAGCAGGGCTTCTATTTTGGAGCGGGCGTCACTCATGCGCAGGCGGAACCCGCCATGGCGGCGATCGATCCCGATCTCGTCGAGCTGTTGCGTCGTTTCGGCGGCAAGCAGGTCCGCGCAGTGGGGACGCTTGGCGGGAACATCGCCAACGGCTCCCCGATCGGCGATTCAATGCCTGCGCTGATCGCGCTTGGCACGACGCTGCACCTGCGCCGGGGCGAGGCCGCGCGGTCCATGCCGCTCGAAGACTTCTTCATCGACTACGGCAAGCAGGACCGGGCGGCCGGCGAGTTCGTGACCGGGATCGACGTGCCACGCCTCGAGTCCGACCACGTCTTCCGCTGCTACAAGATTTCCAAGCGCTTCGATCAGGACATTTCTGGCGTCCTGGGTGCCTTCAGGTTCACCGTCGAGGGGCGCCGCGTCACGCACGCGCGTGTCGCCTTCGGCGGCATGGCGGCCACGCCGAAGCGGGCCGCCGCGACGGAAGCCGCCCTCGGGGGCGTGCAGCTTGAGGACCACCGCGACTGGGACGCCGCTCGCGAGGCCCTGGCATCGGACTTCCAGCCCATCGACGACATGCGGGCCAGCGCCCGGTATCGGCTGGAAACGGCGCGGGCGCTCCTGCAGAAGGCCCTGCACGAGGCGGGCGGGGAGGCGAGCACCGCGACCCGGCTCGTGGGCCTGCGGCCGGAGGAGGCGGAACGTGCCGCCTGAGGTTCTTCAAGCGGAGCGGACCGCGCCCGGCGACGGCAACGGCGCAGTCGGGCGAGCGCTCGCCCACGACAGCGCGGGCGGGCACGTCCAGGGCACGGCGCGCTTCATCGACGACGTGCCCGAGCCGGCGGCGCTGGTGCACGTCGCGCCCGGATATGCCAACGATGCCGCGCGTGGCCGGATCACCGCGCTCGACCTCGATGCGGTCCGGGCCGCGCCGGGCGTCGTCGCGGTTCTGACCGCCGCCGACATCTCCGGCAAGAACGATTGCAGCCCGGTCTTCGGCGACGACCCGATCCTCGCCGACGGCCGCATCGCGTTTCACGGCCAAGTGGTCTTCGCGGTGGTGGCGCTGAGCCGGGACGAGGCCCGCCGCGCCAGCCGCCTGGCCCGCATCACGGTCGACGAGGAGGAGCCGCGCGTCTCGGTCGAGGCCGGTCTCGCCTCGGGCGAAACGGTGGTTCCCGACTATCAGTTCCTGCGCGGCGAGCCGGGTGCGGACATGAAGCAGGCCCCACATACGGGGTCGGGCTCACTCCACGTCGGCGGTCAGGAGCACTTCTATCTCGAGGGGCAAGTCGCCCTGGCGCTGCCCGGCGAGGGCGGTGCGATGCACGTTGTCTCGTCGACGCAGCATCCCTCGGAGATCCAACACCTCGTGGCCGCCATGCTGGGCAAGCCGGATTCGGACGTGGTGTGCGAATGCCGGCGCATGGGCGGCGCCTTCGGCGGCAAGGAAAGCCAGGCGGCGCAATGGGCCTGCCTCGCCGCGCTCGCAGCCAGCGTGACCGGCTCGGCCGCCAAGCTCCGCCTCGACCGCGACGACGACATGATCATGACCGGCAAGCGCCACGACTTCAGGGTCGATTACAGCTACGGCTGCGATGAGACGGGCAGGCTGCTGGCGGTCGACGGCGCGCTCAACGCCCGCTGCGGCTACTCGGCCGATCTCTCCATGGCCGTCTGCGACCGGGCCATGTTCCACGCCGACAACGCCTACTTCTATCCGAGCGCGCGGATCCTTTCGCGGCGGGTCAAGACCGACACGGTCTCGAACACTGCGTTCAGGGGGTTCGGCGGGCCGCAAGGCATGATGCTGGCCGAGCGGATGATGGACGACATCGCCTGCAGGCTCGGCCTCGACCCGCTGGACGTGCGCAAGCGCAACCTCTACGGCCGCGGGCGGGACATCACGCCCTATGGCATGAAGGTGGGCGACAACATCCTGCCGCGGCTGGTGCGCGAGCTGGAGAAGACCAGCGGCTACCGGGAGCGGCGCAGCGGCATCGCCGCTTTCAACGAGAGCAACCGCTTTCTTAAGAAAGGGATGTCGCTCACGCCCGTGAAGTTCGGGATCGCCTTCACGCTGAAGCACCTCAACCAGGCGGGCGCGCTGGTGCACGTCTATACCGACGGCTCCGTGCTGGTGAACCACGGCGGCACCGAGATGGGGCAGGGGCTCCACACCAAGGTGGCGCAGGTGGTGGCGGAGGAGTTCGGCATCGACTTCGAGCAGGTGAGGATCACTGCGACCAAGACCGACATGGTGCCCAACACCACCCCCACAGCCGCGTCGTCGGGCTCCGATCTGAACGGCATGGCGGCGAAGCGGGCAGCCGCCACAATCAAGGACCGCATGGCCGCTCTGGCCGGCCGGCTCTACCAGGTGCCCAAGGCGCAGGTCCGCTTCGCTGGTGGCACGGTCACGGTCGGCAAGCGGGACATCCCCTTCGCCGAGCTGGCCAAGACCTGCTTCCTCGAACGGGTCTCGCTCTCTTCGACCGGTTACTTCGCGACGCCGAAGATCACCTGGGACCGTGCGTCGGCGAGCGGTCGGCCGTTCCTCTACTTCGCCTACGGCGCCGCCTGCTCGGAGGTGACGATCGATACGCTGACCGGAGAGATGCGAGTGGATCGGGTGGACCTTCTGCACGATGTCGGCAATTCGCTCAATCCCGCGATCGACATCGGCCAGATCGAAGGCGGCTTCGTGCAGGGCATGGGCTGGCTCACCACCGAAGAGCTGGTGTTCGATGCGAAGGGCCGGCTCACCACCCACGCGCCCTCCACCTACAAGATACCGGTCGCGAGCGATGTGCCGGAGGACTTCCGGGTTTCGCTGTGGAAGTCCAAGGGCAACAGGGAGGCGACCATCTACCGCTCGAAGGCGGTGGGCGAGCCGCCCCTGATGCTGGCGATCTCGGTGTTCTCGGCGATCTCGAACGCCATCGCCAGCCTCAATCCTGGGCGGGTGCCGGCGCTCGACGCGCCGGCGACGCCGGAAGCAATCACCCGCGCGATCCGCTCCATGCGGGATGCGTGAGGTGATGAGATGAAGACCTGGGCGACCATCGGCCGGGCGCTCCGCGAAGAGCAGAACTGCGCCCTGGTCAGCATCGTCGACGCTAAGGGCTCGGCGCCGCGCGAACCCGGCGCGCGCATGGTCGTGCTGGAGAACGGCTCGTTCGCCGGCACCATCGGCGGCGGCACGCTGGAATGGCAGGCGATCGAGCGCGCCCGCGCAGCGTTGGCGAAGGGCGTAGCAGAGGGGGACGCTCCTCCGGTGAGTCTATCCCGAATGGCGCTCGGCCCCGATCTCGGCCAGTGCTGCGGCGGCTCGGTGCGCATGCTGCTGGAAGTGTTCACGCCCGAACGGACCTCCGAGGTGCAGGCGCTCGCCGAAGCCGAAAAGGCCGGACTTTTCACCACCGAGGGCCGCATCACCGAGCAGTGCGTGGAGCGGACCATTCTGGAGCGCGATCTGCCGGGCGGCGAAGACAGCCTGTTTGCGGCGGACGGACGTCTGCTGGAGCGCTTCGGGACACGTAAACAGGTTCTGGCGCTGATCGGCGCCGGCCATGTCGGCCGCGCCATGATCATCGCGCTCGCGCCGCTCGACTTCAGCGTGGTGTGGATCGATCCTCGGAAGAACGAATTTCCTGCCATCGTACCGGGCGACGTGCGGGTCGTCGTGGCGGCGGAACCGGCGGCCGAGCTTGACGGGGTGCCCGACGGTGCTTTCGTGCTGGTGATGTCGCATAGCCATGCGCTCGACTTCGACGTGGTCCGCGCTGCGCTCAGGGCAAGGCGGTTCGGCTATGTTGGCCTGATCGGCTCGGCGTCGAAGAAGGCTCGCTTTATCAGCCGCATGCGGCAGGCGGGCCTGGCGGGCGACGATATCGAGCGGTTGGTCTGCCCCATCGGCATCGACGGCGTTACGTCGAAACAGCCGGCGGTCATTGCCGCATCGGTGGTCGCGGATCTGCTGCGTCGCAGGGATGCGATGACGCTCTCGGCACACAGCGCGGAAGCCTCGCCCTAAGGCCCCGTGCCGCGGGGCCGGAGCGGACGAACATAAGCGCGATGTCAGCGGACAACGGCAACGAGACGGCTGCGGGCGCGTACATTCTCGAAGCCCGCAACATCGTCAAGCTCTTCGGCGATCTTCGGGCCAATGACGATATCGACTTGAGCCTGAAGCCCGGCGAGATACACGCGCTGCTGGGGGAGAACGGCGCCGGCAAGTCCACCCTGGTGAAGATCATCTACGGTGCCCTGCAGCCCACGTCGGGAGCGCTCTTCTGGCAGGGCGCGCCGGTGACGATCTCGAATCCGGCGGCAGCGCGGGATCTGGGCATTGGCATGGTGTTCCAGCACTTCTCGCTGTTCGATGCGCTCACCGTCACGCAGAACATCGCGCTTGCGCTCAAGGGGGAGCGGGACCTGAAGGCGCTGGCCGGGCGGATCGAGACGGTCTCCGCCGACTACGGCCTGCCGCTTCGGCCCGGCGCGCTCGTGGCGGATCTTTCGGTGGGCGAGCGCCAGCGCATCGAGGTCGTGCGCTGCCTCTTGCAGGAGCCGCGCCTACTGATCCTGGACGAGCCCACCGCAGTCCTGACTCCACAGGAGGCGGATCAGCTCTTCGTCACCCTGGAGCGCCTGGCCGGCGAAGGCTGCGCGGTGCTCTACATCTCCCACCGCCTGGAAGAGGTGAAGCGCCTCTGCCACGACGCGACGATCCTGCGCCTGGGACGCCTGGTGGCGCGGGTCGATCCACAGCAGGAATCCGCCGCCTCCCTCGCCAGGCACATGATCGGCACCGACGTCGCAGCACTCCAGTCGGGGAGCGGTGCGGCAACCGGGGCGCCTCTGCTCGAGCTCGACGGCCTCTCCATGCCGACCGATGACCCCTTCGGCGTTGCGTTGAAGAGCATCGATCTCGCGGTTCGGTCCGGCGAGATCGTCGCGATCGCGGGGGTCGCGGGCAACGGCCAGTCGGAGCTCTTCGACGCCATCTCGGGCGAGCGAACGAGCAAGTCTGCGGATGCGGTCAAGCTGGCGGGCGCACCCTGCGGCCGCGATAACATCACGCAGAGGCGCCGACGCGATGCCGCCTTCGTGCCGGAGGAGCGCGTCGGCCACGCCGCCATTGCGGACCTTCCGCTCTCGGAGAACCTCGTTCTCACCCACCATGCCGTCGGTAACGATGTCGTGCGGCACGGCCTGATCAACCGTAGCGCGGCAAAGGATGTGATGGCCGGCGTCGCCGAGCACTACGACGTGCGCAAGAACCTGGCCGATCCTGAAGCGAGCGCGCTCTCCGGCGGCAACCTGCAGAAGTTCGTCGTCGGCCGCGAGATGACCCGCAGGCCTCGCATCCTGGTGGTGCATCAGCCGACCTGGGGAGTCGATGCGGGCGCGGCGGCGTTCATTCGCCAGTCCCTGGTGGACATGGCGCGGAGCGGCTCGGCGGTGCTGATGATCAGCCAGGACCTCGACGAGATCTTCGAGGTCGCCGATCGCATCGCGGTGATCTCGCGCGGCGAGCTGTCGGACGCCTACCCGGCGGGAGAGCTCAGCCCGGAACGGATCGGCCTGCTGATGGCGGGCACCCACGAGAGAGCTGGCCGGGATGTCGAGCGCGGGGCAGAGGCGTGATTCTCAGGCTGGAAAGGCGCAGCCAGCGTTCGACGCTGATGGCGTTTCTGTCGCCTGTGCTGGCGATCGGCATCACGCTCGCGCTCGGCGCCATCATGTTCGTGGCCTTGGGGTTCGATCCCGGCGAAGCGCTCTACATCTACTTCATCGACCCGCTGACCAGCGCCTGGTCCATCGAAGAGGTAATCGTCAAGGCCGCGCCGCTCATCCTGATCGGAGTCGGCCTCGCCGTCTGCTACACCGCCAATGTCTGGAACATCGGTGCGGAGGGCCAGCTTACGATGGGCGCCCTGATCGGCGCCTCCATCCCGATCTATTTCCCCGACTGGCAGTCGCCGCTGGTCCTGATCCTCATGCTCGTTCTCGGCATCGCGGGCGGTGCGCTCTTCGCCGCGATCCCGGCGTTCCTGAAGAACCGTTTCTCCGCCAACGAGATCCTGACCAGCCTGATGCTGGTCTACGTCGCCCAGCTGCTGCTGGACTGGCTGATACGGGGCCCCTGGCGGGACCCCGACGGCTACAACTTCCCTCAGTCCATATTGTTCGAGGGCTGGCAGGTCATACCGCCTCTGGGCGAGGGACGGGTGCATATCGGCGCCATCTTCGCCATCGTCGCCGTCATCATCGTCGCCTTCATGATGGGACGGACGCTGCGCGGATTCGAGATCCGCGTCGTCGGCACCTCGCCGCGCGCCGGCTCGTTCGCCGGCTTCAAGGGGAAGCGGGTGGTCTTGTTCTGCTTCATGCTGTCAGGCGCTCTCGCGGGGCTGGCCGGCATCTGCGAAGTCGCGGGCCCGAGCGGGCAACTGCAACCGAACGTCTCGCCGGGCTACGGTTTCACCGCGATCATCGTCGCCTTTCTCGGTCGCCTGAACCCAATCGGCGTCTTCTTCGCGGGCGTCCTGCTCGCGATCAGCTACATGGGCGGAGAGGGGGTGCAGGTGATACTCGGCATCTCCGACAAGACGACCCAGGTGTTCCAGGGCATGCTGCTGTTCCTCATCCTGGCCTGCGACACGCTGATCCGTTACCGCATCAGGCTCGTGCGCAACTGATGTCGAGTCCCGGAAATGCGCATGAGTAATTTCCACCTTCTACCGTCATGCCCGGACTCGTTCCGGGCATCCAGATCCGCCGGGCGAGACGGGGGTGCCCTGGTGGATGGCCGGGACAAGCCCGGCCATGACGAGAAGGGGGCGTTGCTACTATTGGTCCTTAGTTCCGAGACCCAATACCAGACGATGGCCAGGGAGGTCTGAGAAGCGGTCAATGGAAGCCCTCGAAGCCGTCATTCTGACGATCATCACGGCGTCCACGCCATTGCTGCTGGCGGCGACCGGAGAGCTCGTCACGGAACGCTCGGGCGTCCTCAACCTCGGCGTCGAGGGTATGATGATCATGGGCGCGGTCTGCAGCTTCGCCGCCGCCTACACGACCGGCTCGGCACTGCTCGGCATTCTGGTCGGGCTCTACGCGGGCGTCGCCACGTCGATGCTCTTCGCCTTTCTGACCCAAACCTTGATGACTTCGCAGGTTGCGACCGGGCTGTCGCTCACTCTGCTGGGCCTGGGGCTGTCCGGCCTGATTGGCGAAGGGTTCACGGGGCTTCCCGGCGAGAAGCTCGAATCGATCCACATCCCCCTGCTCACTGACATCCCCTTCATCGGACCGATCCTGTTCGGCCAGGACATCCTGGTTTACATCTCGCTGGCGCTGATCGCGGCGGTCAGCTACGTGCTGTTTCGCACCCGGATCGGCCTGGTCATCAACGCAGTGGGCAACAATCACCATTCCGCCCATGCGCTCGGCTACGGCGTGGTCAGGGTGCGCTACGCCTGCATCGCCTTCGGCGGCGCCTGCTCGGGCCTCGCCGGCGCGTATCTGGCGCTCGCCTACACACCGCAGTGGATCGAGAACATGAGCGCGGGCCGCGGCTGGATCGCGCTCGCGCTGGTGGTCTTTTCCACGTGGCTGCCCGGGCGTCTGCTGATCGGGGCCTATCTCTTCGGCACGGTCTGGATCATGGGCCTCTACGTCCAGGGTCTGGGTGTCGGAATCCCGTCCCAGCTATTGTCGTCCCTGCCCTACCTCGTCACGATAGTGGTGCTGGTGATCATTTCTGGGAACAGGTCTTTGATCAGGATGAACACGCCCGCAATGATCGGGCAGCCCTTCGCGCCCGAGAGGTAGAGTGGGACGGCCGGCCGCCGGCGCGTTACGATGAACGTTGGCGGAATGAATCGTTGCACCGCAAGAAAACTTGCTGACGTGAAAGGAGGCATCATGAAGAAGCTCATTGGAATGGTCGCGCTCGCGCTGGCGATGACATTCGCCGCGGGTGCCGCGTCCGCTGCCGACAAGCTCAAGGTTGGGTTCATCTATATCGGGCCCATCGGCGATCATGGCTGGACCTACGCCCATGACCAGGGGCGTCTCGCGGTCGAGGAGGCACTGGGTGACCAGGTCGAGACCGTGTACGTCGAAAACGTGCCGGAGGGGCCGGATGCCGAACGCGCGATCGAGCGACTGGCGCGCCAGGGTGTCGGGCTGATCTTCACCACGTCCTTCGGCTACATGGACCCGACGATCAAGGTCGCCAAGCGATTTCCCGACGTGAAGTTCGAGCACGCGACCGGCTACAAGCAGTCCGAGAACGTCGCGTCCTACAACGCGCGCTTCCATGAAGGCCGATACGTCATCGGCCAGATCGCCGCGAAGATGTCGAAGTCGGGGGTTGCCGGCTACATCGCGTCCTTCCCAATTCCGGAGGTCGTGATGGGCATCAACGCGTTCATCCTGGGCGCGCAGACCGTGAACCCGGACTTCAAGCTCAAGGTGGTCTGGGTCAACACGTGGTTCGATCCAGGCAAGGAAGCCGATGCCGCCAAGGTGCTGATCGGCCAGGGTGCCGACATCATCACCCAGCACACCGATTCGACGGCGCCGCTGCAGATCGCCGAAGAACAGGGCGTGCTCGGCTTCGGTCAGGCCTCCGACATGATCCACTTCGCGCCCAAGGCGCAGCTCACGGCGATCATCGACGAGTGGGGCCCCTACTACGTTGAGCGCGCCCAAGCGGTGCTCGACGGGACCTGGGAGTCGGGGGACACATGGACCGGGATGGCCGCGGGCACGGTGGTGATGGCGCCTTACACCAGCATGCCCGATGACGTCGCGGCGGCGGCAGCGGAGACGGCAGCCGCAATCGCCTCCGGCGAGCTCAACCCCTTCGCCGGGCCCGTGTACAAGCAGGACGGCACGTTGGCCGTGCCCGAAGGCGAGGTCATGGACGACGGGACGCTCGCGGGCATCAACTGGTATGTCCAGGGCGTCGACGACACCTTGCCTGAATAGTCCGTTACCGATACTGGCCGGCGCACCGTTCCTGCCGCGAGGCGGGCCCGGTGCGCCGGTCAGCTCACGACCGCGATGAGACAACCGGGCTAGTGCATATTTCGACCGTACCGGACCATGGCGGCCTGAGCGGTACTCCCACCTCCCCCTGTCCCCCTCCCCCCAGAGGGCGGAGGGGGGACGTAGACGGCAACAGCCTTCTCTCCCTCTCCGCCCCTGGGGGCGGAGAGGGCCGGGGTGAGGTGGGGGTTCTCGGGCCGCACTGCGTGCGAGACAGGGACCGTGCGCCGACCGGGCACGACCCCTATTCGCTCGGATAATGCTCTAGCGTGAAGGCGAGGAGACACGCGCTTGGCCGCCTTCGCCCTCGACTGGCTCAATCTCCTGATTCGCTGGGCGCACATGATCGCCGGCATCGGCTGGATCGGCACCTCGTTCTATTTCATCGCTCTCGACGTCAAGCTGAGGAAGCGGGAGAAGATGAAGGAAGGCGTGCTGGGCACCGCGTGGCAGGTGCACGGCGGCGGCTTCTATCATGTCGAGAAGTTCACCGTTGCGCCGAAGGAACTGCCCGGCGACCTGGTCTGGTTCAAGTGGGAAGCCTATCTGACCTGGTTCACCGGCTTCCTGCTCCTGATCGTCCAGTTTTACCTCAGTGCCGGGACGTGGATGATCGATCCCGCGGTCCTGGACCTCGAGCCCCTGCACGCGGTCGGCATCTCGGTGGGGAGCCTCGCCGTCGGCTGGTTCGCTTATGACGGCCTCTGCCGCTCGCCCGTCGGCAAGCGGCCCACCCTGCTCGCCATCGTAACATTCCTGTGGATTCTCCTGGCGGCGTACCTCTACACCAACGTGTTCTCCGGCCGCGCCGCGTTGATCCATGTCGGCGCCTTCATCGGCACCCTCATGGCGGCCAACGTGTTCGCGGTGATCATTCCCAACCAGAAGAAGATCACCAAGGCGCTGCTGGAGGGGAAAGAGCCGGACCCGAAGTTCGGCGCCATCGGCAAGCAGCGCTCGGTCCACAACACTTATCTGACGCTGCCGGTGCTCGTGACCATGGTGGGCGGGCATTACCCGATGCTGTCGGCGCACCCGCAAGCCTGGCTGATCGTCGCCTTCGTCATCGTCGGCGGTGCCGGCCTACGCCACGCCTTTGTCCGCCACGAGGCCGGCGACCCGTTTCCCCGATACGTCTGGACTCTGCCTGTCATGCTGGTCGCCCTCGCCGCGGCAGTGTGGCTGACCTCGCCTCAGCAGCGGGAGAGCCTGGACCTCGACGTTTCAGACGTGGAGGTCATGGCCATCGTCGACAAACACTGCGTGTCCTGCCACGCCGCGAGCCCGAGCCACGAGAGCTTCGACACGCCGCCCAAGGACATGGTGCTGGAAACCATCGACGACCTTCACCGTCACGCGGAACTTGTGGACAAATTCACGGTTCAGACCCGCACCATGCCGCTGGGCAACGAGACCGAAATGACGGACGAAGAGCGCGCGCAACTCGGCGCTTGGATCGACGACAACAAGTAGGACGATGGGCGGCAAGGCGGCAGGCATGCTCCTCTCCATCGACGATCTCAACCGGATGGCCGTCTCCGATTTCATCACCCGGTTCGGCGACGTGGCGGAGCATTCGCCCTGGGTGGCCGAGCGTGCCGCCGGCGCCCGCCCCTTCGCCGACCGTGACGCGGTCGCCGATGCCTTTGCCGCCGCCCTGCGCGACGCTTCGCGGGAGGAACGGCTGGCCGTGCTGCGCGCGCATCCGGATCTCGCCGGTCGGGCGGCGATCGCCGGCGACTTGAGCGAGGACTCCCGCAAGGAGCAGGCGGGCGCGGGCCTCGACCGGCTGACGCCAGAGGAGTTCGAGCGCTTCACCGCGCTCAATGCCGCCTACAAGGAACGCTTCGCGATTCCCTTCATCTTCGCGGTCAAGGGCGCGACGGCGGCGATGATCCTCGCCGCCTTCGAGGAGCGTATCGCCAACGGGCGAGAGGTCGAAGTCGAGAACGCGATCGACAACGTCTGCCGCATCATGCGCTTCCGCATCGAGGATCGGGTCGCGGGATGACGGCGGGCGCCGATGCCGCGGCGCGGGTTCTGCGCGGCCGCACGGTAAGTTTCCGGGACGATCCCCGCGTCGTCGGCCCCGACCAGGCGATGCAGAGCCACGAGGACGGGGCGGTGGTCGTGGGCCAGCAGGGCCGGATCCTGTGGCACGGCGCCTTCGCCGAGCTGCCGCGGGAGCACGCCGAGGCTCCCTGCGAGCGTTATGACCGCGAGGTCATTCTGCCGGGATTGATCGATGCGCACGTTCACTTTCCGCAACACCGCATGCTGGCGGCGCCTGCGCACGACCTGCTTGAATGGCTCGAGCGATTCGCCTTCCCCGAGGAGGCGGGATACGCCGACGAGGGCCATGCTGCGGCCGCTGCGGAGAGCTTTCTCGACAAGCTCGTGAGCCACGGCACCACCAGCGCCCTCGTCTTCTCCACCGTGCACGGTAACGCGGCCGACTGCCTCTTTCGGGCGGCAAATCGGCGCGGCCTCTGTCTGATGACGGGGGCGACCATGATGGACTGCAACGCGCCCCCGGCCGTGACTCAGAACGCCGAGGCGAGCGCCCGGGAGAGCGCCGAGCTCATCGCCTCGTGGCACGAGGTGGACCGCCTACGCTACGCGCTCACGGTGCGCTTCGCCGTCACGTCGAGCGAAGAGCAGCTTCGACTGGCCGGCGCGCTGCTGGCGGACCATCCCGGATGCCTGCTCCACACGCATCTCTCGGAGAGCGCCGCCGAAATCGAGTTAGTGCAGCGGCTGTTTCCCTGGTCGAAGGACTATACCGACGTCTATGCGCGTTTCGGCCTCGTGGGCGAGACCGGCGTCTTCGCCCACGGCATCCACCTCTCGGAACGCGAGTGCCAGGCCTTGCACGACGCGGGCTCGTTGGTGGTTCACTGCCCGACCTCGAACGCCTTTCTGGGATCGGGCCTGTTCGACATCGAACACGTGGGCGCGGCGCGGCGCCCGGTCAGGGTCGGCATCGCCACCGACATCGGCGGCGGCACCAGCTACTCCTTGCTCCAGACGCTCGCCGAAGCCTACAAGATCGCCAGGCTGAAGGGCTGCAGCTTCAACGCCTTCGACGGGTTTTACCTCGCCACCCTGGGCAATGCGCGTGGCCTTCGGCTCGACAGCGAGATCGGCACGCTCGATGCCGGATGCTGGGCCGATGTCGTCGTCCTCGATCCGTGCGCGACGCCGGTGCTGGCCGCCCGCAACGAGCTCTCCGAGAGCCTGGAGGACATGCTGTTCGCGCTGATGATGCTGGGCGACGACCGCGCCGTCCGCGCAGTCTACGTCAAGGGCGAGATGGTCGTCGGCCGAGACCGGGGCGAGGGCTAAGACAGAATAACCGCTCGCCGTACGTCTCCCCAAGGTACGCCTGCAGTCGCTCGACGCCGCCTGCGGAGACGCCCAGGCCCTTGCGCGTGCGGCGCCACAGGATGTCCTCGGCTGTCCGGGCCCACTCGTGCTCGACCAGATACGCGACCTCCGCCGCGTAAAGCCCGGCCCCGAGGTGCTCGCCTAGGTCGTCGATGCTGCCGCAGCCGTTGAGCAGCACGTGCATCTCGGTGCCGTAGTGGCGCACGAAATGACGGAGCAGCCCCTCCGGCAGCCATGAGTACCGCGCGGCGCATTGCGCGGTGAATTCGCCGATGTCCGCGCCGGGGATGTCTCCGCCGGGGAGAGGCGCGTCGCTCGTCCAACGCGATCCACTGATACCGAGAGGCCCCGCCAGCAGGTCCACCGCCTGCTCGGCAAGCCTGCGGTAGGTCGTGATCTTGCCGCCGTAGACCGAGAGCATTGGCGCCGAAGCCTGATCGAGGTGCAGCACGTAGTCGCGGGTAACCTCGCTCGCGTTCTCGGCGTGATCGTCGAGCAGCGGACGGATGCCGGCGTAGCTCCACACCACGTCGTCCGGGGCGACGGGAGTCTCGAAATAGAGATTGGCGGCGGCGCAGATGTAGTCGACCTCCTCGGGCGTGATATGGACCCGCCCCGGCTCGTCCTCGAACTCGACATCGGTCGTGCCGAGCAGGGTGTAGTCCTCCTCGTAGGGGATCGCGAACAGTACGCGGCCGTCTCCGGTCTGGAAGATGTAGGGGTGCGGGTGGTCGAAGAGCCGGCGCACCACGATGTGGCTGCCCTTGTCGAGCCTGACCCCGTGCTTCGCCTCGGTCCCGCCCGCGAGCGAGCGGACGCGCCCGACCCAGGGCCCGCTCGCGTTGACGACGCCCCGCGCCTCGACGGTGATGCGCTTTCTTGACTCTTTGTCCTCAAGGACTGCCGTCCACGTCGAGCCACTGGACGCGAGCGAGACGCACGCTGTGCGGGTGCGGACCTCCGCGCCCCTGGCGTGCGCATCGCGGGCGTTCAGCACCACCAGCCGCGAATCCTGCACCCAGCAGTCGGAGTATTCGAAGGCCCGGCGATAGCACCCCTGCAACGCGCGCCCGCTCGCGTGGCTGCCGAGGTCGACGCTCGCACACGGCGGCAGCGGGCCACGCCCGCCCAGGCGGTCGTAGAGAAAGAGCCCCAGCCGGATCATCCACCAGGGGCGCAGCCCGGCGTGATGCGGCAGCACGAAGCGCAGCGGCCAGACGATGTGCGGGGCGATGCGTAAGAGCACCGCGCGCTCGCGCAAGGACTGGCGCACGAGCCGGAAGTCGCGGTGCTCCAGGTAGCGAAGCCCGCCGTGGATCAGCTTGGTGCTGGCCGAGGAGGTGTGCGCGGCCAGATCGTCCTGCTCGCACAGCAGCACGTCGAGGCCGCGCCCCGCTGCGTCCCGCGCGATGCCGGTGCCGTTGATGCCGCCGCCGATGACGAGCAGGTCGACCGTGCGCGGCGCCGAATCTCTCGCGCCCATGGATGAACATATCTGGTCCTGTTCGCGCAGCGCCAGTGCCGCGCTGGCCGTGACCCCGGCGAGACATGCGGGCTAGCATGACCGGCATGGCGACCGGCCCGCTCCTGCTCGCCCTCGACCAGGGCACCACCTCCACCCGCGCGATTCTGTTCGACCGCGCCGGCACACCGCTCCGGATGGCACAGCGCGAGCTGCGCCAGATCTACCCGCAGGCCGGCTGGGTGGAGCACGACCCGGAGGAGATCTGGGAGGCCAGCGTCGCTGTGCTGCGCGAGGCGGCCGGCGACACCCTGCCCGCCGCCATCGGCATCACCAACCAGCGCGAGACCGTGCTGCTCTGGGATCGCGCGAGCGGCACCTGCCTGCACAACGCCATCGTCTGGCAGGACCGGCGCACGGCGCCCGTCTGCGACTGGCTGCGCGCGGAGGGGCGGGAGCCCTTCGTCACCGAGCGCAGCGGCCTCCTGATCGACCCCTACTTCTCGGCGACCAAGCTCGCCTGGCTGCTGGATGCCCTGCCCGGCGCGCGCGAGCGGCGCGACCTCGCCTTCGGCACGGTCGACTGCTTCCTCGTCTGGCGGCTCACGGGCGGCCGGGTCCACGCTACCGACACCACCAACGCCGCGCGCACCAACCTCTTCGATATCCACCAATGCGCCTGGAGCCCCGAACTGCTTGCGCTTTTCGACGTGCCCGAGGCGGTGCTGCCGGAGGTGCGCGGCAACGCCGCGGGCTTCGGCACCACGGACATTCTGGGCGCGCCCGTGCCAGTCGCGGGCATGGCCGGCGATCAGCATGCGGCGACGCTGGGCCAGGGCTGCCTCGATGCCGGCGACGTCAAGAGCACCTACGGCACCGGCTGCTTCCTGCTGGCCCACACCGGCGCCGAGCCGGTCGCCTCCCGCCACCGGCTGCTCACCACCATCGCGCTCAGCCTCGATGGGCGGACCACCTACGCGCTCGAAGGCGCCGTCTTCGTTGCCGGCGCGGCAGTGCAATGGCTGCGCGACGGGCTCGGCGTGATTGCCCATGCGGCGGAAACGGAGGCGTTGGCGCGCGAGGCAGGCGAGAGCGGCGTGGTCTTGGTGCCGGCCTTCGTCGGCCTGGGTGCGCCCTGGTGGGACGCGGACGCGCGCGGCGCCGTGTTCGGCTTGACCCGCGACACGGGCCCGGCTGACCTCGCTCGTGCCGCGCTGGAGGCTGCCGCTCACCAGACCGCCGATCTGCTGGATGCGGCCGCCGCCGACGGCGTCGAGCCCGCGCTGATTCGCATCGACGGCGGCATGAGCGCGAACGACTGGTTCGCCCAGACCCTGGCCGACATCGTCGGCGTGACCGTGGAACGCCCGGCCGTCACCGAGACCACGGCCTGGGGCGCGGCCGTGCTGGCGGGCCTCGGTATCGGCGCGTTCTCCGATCCGGCCGACGTTCCTCGCCAGCCGGGCCGGCGGTTCTCCCCACAGGGCGATCCCGCCCCGGCCCGCGCCCGCTGGGCCGACGCCGTGGCGCACACGCTCACGCGGCCCGACTAAAGAACCGCCCCCGTCTCTCCGAACAGGTGGAAGCGCTCGCGGCCTATCCGGATCGGAACTTCGTCGCCGGAATGGACCACCGGTTGTTCGGGGATCTTGATCGTGACCGGCTCGGCCGAGAACTCGGTCTGGAGATAGGCCAGCGACTCCGACCCGAGCTTTTCCACGATCTCGACCCGCCCCCGGAAATCCGCCTCGGCCTCGGACGCGATGTAGAGGTGCTCCGGGCGAACGCCGAGCGTCACCGGCCCCGGCGCCACATCGTGCCGGCGGCCTACGGGCAGCGACACCGCGCCGAACTGCACCTGCGGCTCCCCGCCTTCGACTGCCTCGATCGCGGCGGAGATGAAGTTCATCGCAGGCGCGCCGATGAAGCCGGCCACGAAACGGTTGGCGGGCGAATCGTAGAGCTCCTCCGGCGCGCCGACCTGCTCGATCCGCCCGTGGTCGAACACCACGATGCGGTCGGCCAGCGTCATGGCCTCGGTCTGGTCGTGGGTGACGTAGACCATGGTGGCGTCGAGACGGTCGCGCAGCCGCGCGATCTCCAGGCGCATCCGCACGCGGAGCGCGGCGTCGAGGTTGGAGAGCGGCTCGTCGAACAGGAAGACCTGCGGGTCGCGGATGATGGAGCGCCCGATGGCCACGCGCTGGCGCTGCCCACCGGAGAGCTCGCGCGGGTAGCGCCCGAGCAAGTCTTCGATCTGCAGGGTCGCGGCGACCTCGGCCACGCGCCGGGCGATCTCGGCCTTGGGCACCTTGGCGAGCCTGAGCCCGAAGCCGATGTTCTGCGCCGCCGTCATGTGGGGGAAGAGCGCGTAGGACTGGAACACCATCGCCACCCCGCGCTTCGCAGGCGCGACGTCGGTCACTTCGCGCCCGCCGATCAGGATTCGCCCGGCGCTCACGCTCTCGAGCCCCGAGATCATGCGCAGCGTGGTGGTCTTGCCGCACCCCGAGGGGCCGACGAGAACCACGAACTCGCCGTGCGCGATCGCTAGATCGACGCCGTCGACGGCCAGCACCGAGCCGAAGCTCTTGGAGACGCCATGCAGGGCCAGCTCCGCCATCGCTACCCCTTCACCGCGCCCATGGTCATCCCCTTGATGAAGTAGCGCTGGAAGAACAGGAACACGATGAGCGTCGGCAGGCTCGCGATCAGCGACAGCGAACCCTGCACGCCCCAGGCTACCGAGTACTGCCCCTGCAGGTTCACGATTCCCAGCATGATGGTCCGCTTCTCGTCGGACTGGGTGAAGATCAGCGGCCAGAGGAAGTCGTTCCAGATCCAGGTGAACTGGAGCGTCGCCAGCACCGCCAGCGCCGGCAGGCTGAGCGGCAGCGCCACGCGGGTCAGCACCTGCCACTCGTTCGCGCCTTCCAGGATCGCCGCCTCGCGCAGCGCATTCGGGACGGTCGCGAAGAAGTTGCGCATGAGGAGCGTGCAGATGGGGATGCCCATCGCGGTGTGGATGATGATGATGGGGTAGAGGGTGTCGATCAGATCCATGGCGTTGAAGAGCCGGAACAACGGGATCAGGATCACCTGCGGCGGGAAGAACATGCCGGAGACGATGACGAGGAAGAGCAGGTTGCTGCCGCGAAACGGCAGCTTGGCGAAGACGTAGCCGGCCAGCGAGCCCAGCGCGATCGAGGCCACCGTCGCGGGAGCGGTGACGATAAACGTATTGGCGAAGTAGCGGTGCACGGCCGGGTTGGCGAGCACCTCGGCATAGTTGCCCCAGAAAAGCTCCGACGGGATCGTCCACAGCTGGCCGAGCGCGATGTCGCGGGTGGTCTTGATCGACGACAGCAGCACGCCGGCGGTGGGTGCCAGGAACAGCAGCGCGAGGACCGCGAGCGAGACGAAGATCACCGCAGGCCACGGGTTGAACCGCCTGCCAGAAGCGGGGATGAGCGCCACGTCAGCCATGGAGCTCGTCCACCTTGCGCAGCTGGCGGAAGTAGAGGCGGATGATGGTCAGCGCGATCAGGAACAGGACCACCGAGATCGCGCTGCCGTAGCCCATCAAGTACTTCTTGAAGGACTCGTTGTACATGTGCATGGCCAGCGTGTCGGAGCTGTTGAACGGACCGCCGCCGGTCATGGTGTAGAGGATGTCGAATCCCTTGAGCGAGTTGATCACGTTGAGCGCGATCACCACCACGGTGGCCGGCGTGAGCAGGGGGATGACCACCAGGCGGATGCGCTGAAAGGCCTTGGCGCCCTCGATCTCGCACACCTCCAGCAGCTCCTCGGGGATGGTGGTAAGCCCGGCCAGGAAGATCACCATGGAGAGCCCGGTCTGCTGCCATGACCAAGCGAGGATCACCGACCAGAGCGCGCTATCCGGCTTCGCCAGCCACGCGTAGTTGAAGTTCTCGCCGGTCACCGCCTCCACCACGGTGTTCAGCAGCCCCCAGTCCGGCTGGTAGATCCACACCCAGATCTGCCCGACCACCACTGCGGAGAGGCAAATGGGCAGGTAGAAGATCGACTTGAACACCGGGCCGCCGGGAATGCGGCTGTCGATCAGGAGCGCGAGCCCGAGCCCCAAAGCGGTCGGCACGACGATCGCTGCCACGATCCAGAACGCCGTGTTGATCGTGGCGTTGAGGAACAGCTTGTCGGTGTGGATCTTGAGGAAGTTATCGAAGCCGACGAAGTCGTAGTCGGGGTTGAAGCCGTTCCAGTTGGTGAAGCTGTAGTAGAAGGAGCTCGCAAGCGGCCAGACCACGAACGCCGCGAACACCGCAAGCGGCAGCGCCAGCAGAATCACCCGCCAGAAGCGGTTCTCCCGTTCCATCGGTCACTGATCATGGCGGAACGTGAACGGGCCGCCGGGTATGTACTGCCCGGCGGCCCGCCCGCACGAAACCGCGCCTACTCCGTGAACGCTTGCGCTGCGTCCGCGGCGACCTGTGCCAGGATGTCGTCCACCTGGCTCGGGTCGTCCATGAAGCGCGAGAACATGGAGAGCCCGACCTCCGCCACCGGAGGCGGCGTCGCGAGGTCGTAGTTGAACGCGAAGTTGTCCGCCCCGGCCACGATGCCGGAGACCCGCTGCATCACGACGTTGTAGTTCGCCGGATCGACGTTGACGTTGGCACTGAGCGCCCCGTATGCGCCGGTCCAGCTCGCCTGCACGTCGGCGTTCGACATCATGAAGCTGAGGAACGCCTCTGCGCCGGCGCGGTTCTCTCCGTCGTTTGAGATGACCAGGCCGTCCACCGGGCCGACCACCGAGACGGGAACGCCGTCGGCGATGGCCGGGAACGGGAAGAAGTCGTAGTCCGTGCCGGGCTCGAGCCCCAGTCCGTTCCAGTAGCCGGTGATCCAGGTGCCCATCAGGGTCATCGCCGCATCGCCTCGGGCCACCTTGTCCGACGCATCGGTCCATGAATCGGCGTTGGCGTTGGGCGCGAAGTAGCCCTTGTCCGCCAGGTCCTTCCACATCGCCATGGCGGCCTTGACCTCGGCGTCGTCGTAAGACGCGGAGCCGTTCATCAGACCGGCACGATAATCGGGGCCTGCGGTGCCGAGCAGCAGATAGTCGAACCAGAACTGGGCGGGCCAGCGATTCTTCGAGCCGAGCGCGATCGGGGTCACGCCCTTACCCTTCAGGGTCTCGCAGAGCGCGAGGAACCCGTCCCAGGTCGTCGGCATCTCGGTGACGCCCGCGTCCGCGAGCACCTGGGTGTTATAGAACATGCCCGCGTAGTGGTAGTTGAACGGCACCAGGTAGCGCGCGCCGTTGTACATGGTGGCGCTGTCGGCCACGGACTTCGCGACGACGTCGTCGAGGCCGTCACGGGCCCACATGTCGTCGATGGTGTGGAGACTTCCGGAATCGACGACGAACTGCGTCCGCGCGCCGGCCCAGTAGCTGAAGACGTCGGGCAGGCTGTCGCCGGCCGCGCGCACCAGGATATCGGTCTTGAAGTCCTCGTGCCCGATCGGGCTGTTCTTGATGGTGTAGTCGGTGGCGGCTTCGAACTTCGCGACCTGCTCGTTGAAGATCTTGAGTCCGAACTCGCCGGTGAAGTAGTGCGTGAGCGTGACGTCGCCGCCCTGCGCGAATGCGGGCGCGCCGAACGCCAGCGCGGGCACGACCGCCACGGCGGCCAGCAGCCCGCGCCTGTTGAGAGTGATCATGGAATTTTCCCCCGTGCGGTTAGTATGCCAGCGCTTTCTATGAGCGCCCTGGAAGTCAAGCGCATCGCTCCGCGCAGAGTCAACGAAAACGGGGCGGATTCGCCGTGGTATCGCGCCAGAGCATGCCGAACTGTCGCTCAAGCATCGGCGGCATTCGTTGCGCGACGGCGTGGAAACCGCCTAGGTTCGCGGCGTATCGGCCACACGGGACGACCCCGCGTGACCGACGTGTTCACCCGCTGCCGCGACGGGAGTTGACGAGCAATGCAGAGCAGTCCCATCGGAGTCGGCATCGTGGGCACGGGCCGCATCTCCGATCTGCACGCCATCGAGTACCTGGCCAGCCCGCTGGCGCGGATCGTGGCGCTCTGCGACGTGGACCCAGCGCGGGCGGCGGATCGGGCGGCGGCTTGGGGCTTGGGCGACGTCGCCATCTGCGACGACATCGACGCCCTGCTCGCCCGCCCGGACGTGGATCTCGTCGAGATCCTGCTGCCCCATCACCTGCATCTCGAAGCGGCGCTGAAGGCCGTCGATGCCGGCAAGATCGTCTCGCTCCAGAAGCCGATGTGCATCTCGCTTGCGGAGGCCGACCGCCTGGTCGCCGCCGCCGACGCCTCGGACCGCCCGTTCAAGGTGTTCGAGAACTTCCTGTTCTACCCCCCGGTCGTCCGCGCGCGGGAGCTGATCGCCGAAGACGCGATCGGCACGCCGCTCTCCATCCGCATCAAGAGCAATCCGGGACGGAGCGCGACCGCCTGGGATGTGCCGGCCAGCGCCCTCGCCTGGCGGCAGCGGCCCGAGCACGCCGGCGGCGGGCCGCTGGTGTTCGACGACGGCCACCACAAGTTCGCCCTTGCCTGGCACTTCATGGGCGAGCCGGAGGAGGTCCACGCCTTCATAGGGGAGACCGAGACGGCGGACCACCGCGAGCGGCTGGATGCGCCCTCGATCGTGTCGTTCCGCTTTCCCGGCAACCGCATCGGCAACCTGGAGATCGTCCATTCGCCGGAGCTCGAAATCGCGACCCGGCACTATGCCCAGGACGACCGCGTGGAGATCACCGGCAGCAAGGGCGTGATCTGGATGAACGGCGGCCACGGACGGCTGGGGGACACGCCGCCGGTCACGCTCTACCGGGACGGCGCGCTCACCGAGTTCCGCGACGTTGAGACCGGCTGGGAGCAGAGCTTCGTGCTTTCCACTCGCCACTTTCTGGAGGTGCTGTCCGAGGGCGGGCGGCCGGTGCTGACCGCGCGCGAGGGCCGGCAGGTGCTGCGCTTCGCCCTCGCCGCGCTCGAGTCCGCTCAGGCGGGCAGGCCGGTGCCGGTCGCTGCCGAGGGAGGAACGAGCGCATGACGAACACTGCTGGCACGCCCGGACCGCTGCCATCTTCGATGGACGGCAGAGCCGCATGGCTCGCCGATGCGGGCGGCCTGAACGCGGCCATCGACGCAGGGCGGCTCGGCGAGGCGGTCGCCCTTCCCCTCGCCGAGGCGCTGGTGCTGGGCCTGATGCGTCAGGGCGTGACGAAATACCTCGCGATCTTCGGGCACGGCTCCACCGCGGTCGGCGAGGTGCTGCGGGTCTACCAAGCCCACGGTCTGGTCCGGTGCTGGCAGTTCCGCAACGAGGTCGCGATGGCCCACGCCGCTACGGCGCTCCGCTGGGTCTACGGGGAGCCTTCCGCCGTGGTCACGTCCATCGGGCCAGGCGCGATGCAGGCGATGGCCGGATCGCTGGCGGCGGCCTCCAACGGGATCGGCGTCTATCACCTCTACGGCGACGAGACCACGCATGGCGAAGGCTACAACATGCAGCAGGTGCCGAAGCCGGCGCAGGGTCTGTTCGGGCAGATGACCGCGCTGATGGGCGAGTCCTGGACTCTGCACAGTCCCGGCGGGCTGCGGGCGGCGCTGCGCCGGGGCGCGATGACGGTGTTCCACCCGTGGAAGGCTGGGCCGTTCTACCTCAACCTGCCGCTCAACACGCAACCTGCGGAGACCCTGATCCGGCTCGATACCCTGCCGGCGGCGCCCGCGTTCGCCCCCGCTGCGCCTGCCGACGAGGAGGCTTATGCCGAGGCCGCGGCGCTCGTCGCCGGCGCCCGGCGCGTCGCGGTCAAGGCGGGCGGCGGGGCGCGGCCCTTCGCGCGCGAAATCCGGGAGTTCGCGGAGCTGGCAGGCGCGTCGGTGGTGCTCAGCCCCGGCTCGACCGGGGTGCTGCCCGACGACCACCCGCAGAACCTGCACGTCGGCGGCTCCAAGGGGAGCATCAGCGGCAACTTCGCGATGGAAGAAGCCGACCTGTTGGTGGTCATCGGCAGCCGCGCGGTGTGCCAGAGCGACTGCTCGGGAACCGGATGGCCGAAGGTCCGCCACGTCGTCAACATCAACGCCGATCCGGAGGACGTCCAGCACTACAACCGCACGTCTGCGCTGTGCGGCGATGCCGGCGCGGTGCTGGAGCGCCTGAACGACGTGCTGCGCCGCGATCATGCCGAGGCATCGGCGCGCAAGCGTGAGTGGCTCGACGCCTGCGCCGCGAAGAAGGCCGAGTGGCGGGCGTTCAGGACCGCGCAGCTCGATGCCGCCCAACCCGTCGACACGGTCTGGCAACGTGAGGTGCTGACCCAGCCCCAGGCAATCGCGGTGACCGCGGCGTTCTGCAAGGCGCGCGCTGCCATCAAGTTCTTCGACGCCGGCGACGTGCAGGCCAACGGCTTCCAGATCGTCGAGGACGACGAGCCATACGAAACCTTCACCGAGGCGGGCGCGTCCTACATGGGGTTCTCGGTGTCGGCCCTGCTCGCCGGCGCGCTGGCCGAGAACGGGCGCTATGGCGTCGCCTTCACCGGCGACGGATCGTTCACCATGAACCCGCAGGTCCTGATCGACGGCGTGGAGCACGGCGTGCGCGGTGCCATCGTCCTGTTCGACAACCGCCGCATGGGCGCGATCAGCCAGTTGCAGCAGGCGCAGTACGGAGCGGATTTCCGCACCTGGGACTCCGTGCCGGTGGACTACGTGCAAATGGCGGCGTCTGTGCCGGGGGTGAAGGCGCTCTCGGGCGGGTTCGACCCGTCTTCGCTCACCGCGGCGCTCGAAGAGGCGTTCGACTACGACGGCCTCAGTCTCATCCACGTCCCGGTCTACTTCGGGGACGACCCACGGGGCGGCATGGGGGCCTACGGCCGCTGGAACGTCGGCAACTGGTGCGACGACGTGCAAGACCGCTACGTGCGCGCACTGATCTGACCGGGCGCGGCGAGCGCGCCGAGGCAGGGAGGGCGAGGTTCCGTCTACCTGCTCGTCTGGCTTTCAAACCCGATTGACCCCGCAATTGGAGTGAAGTAAAGTAATCTCATTCACTCCAATTGCCACGTTGGAACCGCCATGCCCCAACAGGTGACCGCGCGATTGCCAGACCCGGTGGTCGATGCGCTGGACACGGCCGCGCAACAGCTAAGACGCAGCCGCGCGGACGTCATCCGCCTCGCCGTCGAGCACTATCTCGAGGACTTCGACGATCTCTCCGTCGCCATCGACCGGCTCCGCGATCCGAGCGATCCGGTATTGGACTGGGACCAAGTTCGGCGTGAGCTTCTCGATACGGATTAAGGAGAGCGCCGCCAAAGAGCTGAGGCGTGTGGCGAAGCCGGATCGGGCGCGGATCGTTGCGGCCATCGACCGGCTGGCCGAAACCCCTCATCTCGGTGCCGTGCTGAAAGGCGACATGCGGGGCTTGCGGCGGCTCCGGGTTGAGGACTACCGCGTGGTGTACGAAATCCGGGACGATGAGCTCGTCGTTCTGGTGGTTCGCATCACGCACCGACGGGACGCCTATCGGCAGACGCCTTGAAGAGTCGCCTCGGAGGGACGCCCCCCACCCGGAACTCGCCGAAGTTGCTCTCGCGCAGTTTGCGGATGCCGCCGTGCCGGCCGGGATCGACCCTGCCGGGCCCGACGAAATGCGGCATGTCGGCATCGGCGAACTCGCCGTTGGTAAGGGCCGGACCGAAATGGCAGAAGGCGTAGTTGCCCCCGTCCGCGAACAGGCGCAGGCCGCGCCGGGCGGCGGCATAATACCCCACCAAGCAAATACCTCGCTAAACCGTACGGTCATCTGTTCTCCAAGAGTATTATCGTCATGGACTTGAAGGCTGTCCGGGAAGTGTCGGCTGGAATGTCCGGCCGAATGACGCGACCTTCCCGGGAACGCTTGAGGCATCGGAGGAGCACGATGAAGAGGCTCTTGTTCATCACGGTCTTGGCCCTGGGACTCACGGCTCCGACGGTCGGGGCTCTGGCCCATCACGGCTGGTCGTGGACGACCGGCGGTAATATCGATCTGACCGGCATCATCAAGACCGTCCGCCTGGGCAATCCCCACGGCATCCTGAAGATCGACGTGGAGGGCGAGGTATGGACGGCCGAGGTCGGGCAGCCATGGCGCAACGAACGCGCCGGCCTAGAGGACGGCGATCTGGCTGAAGGGGTCGAGATCCGGGTGATCGGCGAGCCGGCCGCCGACTTGTCGGAAAGACTGGTCAAGGTGGAACGGCTGTTCCTGGGCAAACGAGAGTACGTCCTTTACCCCGGTCGCGACTGAGACCTTGGAGGCCCTGTTCGCAGCGCTCGAGGGGACGACCCTGGCGCAGGCTCTGCGGGGCTCCCGCTGGGGCTATGCCGCCCTCAACGCCGCGCACATCGTCGCAATCGCCTTGCTGATTGGATCCGTCGTCCCGCTCAATTTGCGGCTCTTTGGCGTGTGGCGCGGTATCTCTCGCGAAGCGCTGGTGCGGGTGCTCGCACCCGTTGCGGCGAGCGGGCTGACCCTTGCTCTGATCACGGGACCGCTGCTGTTCTCGGTCCGGGCTCAGGAATACAGTGGCGTTGAATTCCTGCAGCTCAAGCTGGCCTTCATCGCCATCGGGGTCCTGTCTACGCTTGCTCTGTGTTGGTCCCACGGGTTCCTGCTCAAGGACGCCCCGCGCACCCGCCTCATCGGTCACGCCGTCCTCTCGACGGTTTGCTGGCTTGGAGCACTTGTCTGTGGGCGATTGATCGCGTTCGCGGGGGATTGAGGCCCATATCGTTCGGCCGGCATGAGTGTCCCTGATCCGGGCAGACGGGCATGCTCCCTTTCAGCACAAGGCTTCTGCTGGTTTCTCTACGAATTCGTGACGCGGGGTCGTTTCCGTCAGTGTTTCGAGAAAGGCGACGAGATCGGCCTGTTCGCGCGCGCTCAGGTCCAGGCGGCGCAGAATCCGTTCACCTCCGGCGTGCAGCCGTTCCTCGTCGATCGTCGAATAGTGTTGGGCGACGTCGGCGAGCGTCTCGAGGCTGCCGGCATGCATGTAGGGCGCTGTGAGCGCCACGTTGCGCAGGCCCGGCACCCGGAACTCGCCGAAGTTGCTCTGGCGCAGGTCGACATAGCGGGTCTTGGCGGCGGTGGAGCGCCCTGCATCGTCGTTGAAGCGGCCCAGCAGGGTGTACGGGCTCTCGCGCAGTTTGCGAATGCCGCCGTGCCGGCCGGGATCGACCCGGCCGGGTTCGATGAAATGCGGCACGCCGGCATCGGCGAACTCGCCGTTGGTGAAGGCCGGGCCGAAATGGCAGAAGGCGCAGTTGCCCCGGCCCACGAACAGACGCAGGCCGCGCTGGGCGGCGGCGGGATAGCGGGCCTGGCCGGCCGCATCGTCGCGCGCCAGGGCGTCGCGGAATTCGTCGAACGGCGTGCGGCCGGTGACTTGCGTTTCCAGGAACGCCGCCAGCGCTTTGCCGAGATCGACGAATATCCGTTCGTCGTCTGCGTCGGGCGCTTCGCCGAAAGCACGCCGGTAGCCGCAGGAAAGCTGCCGGTCGGAGCGGACCAGCCGCGCCGCGCCGCCGGGGCCCACGCCCATCTCGCGGCCGTCCAGCAGGGGCCGCAGGTTTTGCGCCCACAGCGAGTCCTGCGCGCCGTCCCAGCCGAACCAGCGGTTGAAGCGCAAATTGAACAGGCTGGGCGCGTTGCGGTCGACAGTCCGCTGCCCGCGGCTGCGCGGCAGGCCGTCGGTCCAGGCCCGGTCCGGCGGGTGGCAGGTTGCGCAGGAGACTTCGCCGGAGCGCGACAGGCGCGGATCGAAGAACAGCGCCCGGCCGAAGGCGATGGCGGCCGGTTCGCCGGAAACCCGGTTGCTCGGATCGAGCTGCGAGGCCGGCGGCCACGGCCCATGGCGCAGGATCCGGCGTTCCTCCTCGGCAGTGAAATCGAGTGCCGGCGCCCGCGCGGCGATGCCGGAAAGCAGACAAAATACGATCGCAAATCCCGACAGACCGGCGGCCAGCCAAACGGCAACAGACGCGCCGGAGCGCCTAGGCGTCACTCCAGCACCGTCTCGGCGATCAGCGTCTCCCGGCCCGCCTTACCGCGGACATCCAGGATTAGCTGCCAGCGACCCGGCATATGGAACATCAGGCCCTCGGCCGTTCCGGACAGGCCGTCCAGAGTCACCCCGGGCCGATAGTTCATGCCGTGCCGATGGTCCGGCATCCAGCCGCGCACCTTGACCCGGTCGACCGGCGGCCCGCACAGATGAAAACGGACGGAAAAATGCGCGCCGACCGGGATGGCGGCGGGTTCCGAGCGCCACCATGCCGTCCATCGCTCGCCGGCGATTTTCGTGCCGCCGGTCCAGCCCTCCGGACGGTCGCAGGCCGCCGCCTGGCCGGCCGCGAGGACGAGCGCTAGTGCGGCCGCCAGCGCCGGTCCGCCGAGGCGCCACCGGGCCACGGTTATTTTCGGAGGTTTGCGAGGTGCGGCCGGACCATCGCCTCGCCGTTGCGCCAGGCGATCTTCTCGGCGAGGTCGGGCGGCAGGTCGGCCAGCCATTGCCGGGACCATTCGGCGTGCTGGACGACATAGTGCCAGCGCTCGGGCGTGAAGGTGTCGGTGCCGACCATGACGCGGTCCGGGAAGGCGGCGAACAGGCCTCGCCAGTCGTCGTCGACCAGGCCGCCATGGGCGTGCTCGCTGCGGAAGGCCAGATCGGTCCAGAGCTTCGCGTGCTTCCCGAGCATCGGGCCGACGGTATCCGGGCCGACGAAGCCGGCATGGGCCCACAGCACCCGCGCCTCCGGCCATTGCGCGAAGATCGCGTCCACCGCGCCGGCGTCCGAATGGGCGTGCAGGAGAAGATTGTGCTGCCGTGCCAGCTCGATCATGCGGCGCGGCACGGCCTTGTCGGTCTGCCCGGCGAAGAGGTGGAATTCGCCCACCGCGACCCACTTGAAGCGCGTCAGACGGTCCTCGAGGAAGTCGATCACCGACGGATCGTCGACCCAGCTGCTGATCTCACCACGCCGGCGGTAGGGGCGCAGGCTGGGCAGGACAAGGTCCGGCGCGGCGGCGTAGAGCGCGCGGGTGCCGGCATCGCCCGAGCTCGACACCAGCGCTCGCTTCAGCCCCGCCGTCTCCAGAATCGCGACGGCTTCGCCGGCGGATAACCGCTTGGCTGCGTCGTGGCTGAAATGGATATGGGCGTCGAAGATCGGCAGCGGCGCGGCGGCGGCGCGGGCCGCCGAGGGCAGCAGCGCCGCTGCGGCCGAGATTGCGAGAAAGCGACGGCGCGAGAGTATGGCAGGGCTCCTTCCTGCTGCGCCCCGGAATCTTGTCACTCCCGACCGCCGCAAGGCAAGCCTAGAGGCCGCTTCCGCGATCGCGCCCTTCGGCTCGGTTGCGCCAGGATTTGCGAATCCGGAGAATCCGGCCCGTCGATGCGACGCGGAACGAGGCGGACGACAAGACCCTGGGGGGCCACCTGCATGAAAACACTGGATCGAAAGCTCGGCGCAATCCTCCGGGGAAGCGGTGCGAGGACCGACTTCATCATTGCGGACGCCAAGGACGCCGACATGGGTGGCGGGCGGCCCGCCCCCGGCCCGGAGCGCGGCACGGACGGGCGACCGCTCGACACGGTCCGGCCGCTCGCCGGATACCTCGACGAAATCCGGGCGATCACCGATCAGGGAATCGTCGACGTGATGCTCGTCTCGTCCTCGACTCTTGAGCGGCTCGGGAAGGAAATCTTCGAGAGCTCGCCGGTCACCCCCGCCATACGCGCCAACGACACGACGGACATCTGGGGCGTACGGGGAGGCGCCTACCCGCTCGCGCCGTCGCGGCCGTTCCGCAGCGCTCCGCTCAACCGCGCGCGCGACCTCGGGTGCGACCTCTGTCTCTACTCGATCACCTTCAACAACAGCGTGGACGACGACCTGCGGAGTCTCGAAGCGTTCGCGGACTTCCGCGAGGACGCGGCGCGCTGCTGCATGCGCTACTTCCTGGAGGTGTTCAACCCCAACGTCGACGCAGGCCTCGCCTCGCTGGAGGAGACCGGTGCCTACGTCGGGGACTGCATCATCCGCTGCCTCGCGGGGCTGACGCGAGCGGAGCGGCCCAGCTTCCTCAAGATCGCCTACAACGGCCCGCGCGCGATGACCGAGCTCTGCTCCTACGACCCCGAGCTGGTCGTGGGAATCCTCGGCGGCGCGGCGGGGACCAATCGAGACACCTTCCAGCTCCTTAGCGACGCCCAGCGGGACGGCGCCTGGGTGGCCCTCTTCGGCCGCAAGATCAAGCTCGCGGAGTCTCCGCTTGAGATGGTCCGCCACATGCGACAGGTGGTTGACGGAGAGCTGTCGCCGGAGGAGGCCGTCCAGGCGTATCACGCCGCGATCCGGGCGGACGGCCTCGTGCCGGCCCGCGCCCTCGACGAGGACCTGCGGATCACCGAGCCGGCCCTCCTGCCCGGCGCTTGAGCGGCACGAGACGACCGGAAGGAGCCGGAGGCAGGGCGGAGGCACGACGGATGGCGGAACGAAGAAGCGGCGTGTTGACCTTCGGGTCCTTCATCACCGACCACAACCTCGCCATCGAGCACTATCCGCCCGAGGACCAGACGACCTTCATCGCCGACCGCCATCTCGCGGCCGGCGGGCCGGGCTACAACATCGCGGCGAACCTGCGCCGGCTCGATCCGGACATGCGGGTCGAGTGCCACGGCCTCGTCGGCGACGACGAGAACGGCCAGGTGGTGCTTGACGCGCTCGCCCGGCACGGCATCTCGGCGGACGGGATGACCCTCACGGCCAAGGCGCCGCAGGTCTACGTCGAGGTCATGGCGTCGCAGGCGACCGGGCGTCGGACCTTCTTCTTCTTCCGCGGAACCGCCGACCTGCTGGATGAGAGCCACGCCGACCCCGGCGCGTCGCGCGCCCGCATCTTCCACGTGGGCGCCCCTGGGCTTCACCCTCGCCTGGACCGGCCGCATCCGGACGGCGGCAACGGCTGGACGCGGGTCCTGGCGCGCGCCCGCGCGCTCGGCTTCCGCACGAACATGGAGATGGCGAGCCTGGAGGGCGACATCCTGCGCCCCATCGTGCGGCCGTGCCTTCCCCTGCTCGACAGCATCGTCATCAACGACCTGGAGGGCGAGGCGGTGACGGAGATCGATATCCGCCCCGAGGGGGTCCTCGACTGGGAGGCAGCGGGGCGGGCGTGCCGGCGGCTCCGTGAGATGGGGGTCCGGCAGGTGGCAGCTATCCACTTCCCCGAGGGCGCGGTCGCGGTCGATACGGAGGGCGCGCTACACGCGCAGGCGGCCGTGCGCTGGCCCGATTCGCGCATCGTGAGCGCGGTCGGCGCAGGCGACGCCTTCGCGGCCGGGCTCGTCTACGGCCTGCACGAAGGGTGGCCGGTGCCGCGCGGCCTCGAACTCGCGGTCTCCGTGGCGGCGGTATGCCTGGGGAGCCTCGACACCAACGGCACCATCGGCACCTGGCAGGCGTGCGAGGCGGAGACCGCCCCTTACGGCTACCGCGACGGCCCTCCCTGAACGCCCCCGCCGGCGCATCGTTCTCCGGCCGCGCCTCACGTCAAGTCGGTCTGGCGTATCGACAGAGAAGATCACCAGCAGGTGCGGTGGCGCTCGGAAACATCGCCATTCGCCGACCGAATGTGGAATCCCATTGTTTACCAGTAGTTTGCCAGACGCGAAATCACCCTGCGTTCGGACAGTAAGCATCCGGCCGGCGGCTGCCCGACACACTCGGCCGCCTGCGAACCCGTCTCTCCAGCTGCGACGACGGCGACCATCCCGACACCCGAGGGCCTGCAGCTGCGCCACCAGCCCGTGGCCGACTGCCAACGCTACGACAGCCGGAGGGAGGCCGGTCATGGAGCGCCACGAGGTCCTGGAGATGATGACAAAGCAGGCACCCGAGACGGGCGCCACCACCCATGCCCGCGTCAGGCCGGGTCGATGATTTCCCGCGTCGCGGCCTTCTGGACGAACGCCGAGCGCGTCATCCCGCGCATCCTCGCCGCCTCGTCCAGCGTATCGAGGAACCCCTTCTCCAGGCTCAGGTTGACCCGCACGACCCTTCTCCGGTCCCGGACGTACGGAATCATCATGAGGACCGCACCCTCCGCGGTGCTTTCCGCAACCTCATCACGCACCGCTTCCATGCCCCGCGGAGGCACCGGCTCGCCGTCCTCGAAGAACAGGCTTAATGCCTCGATCGCATTGGGAACGATTTCCTCGAAGCTATCGGCGGCCGAATAGCATCCCGGCACCTCGGGGAACTGGATCCCGTAGGCGCTGCCGGGTTCCTTGTCGATGACGGCCACGTAGTGCATGCCTGCCTCCTCAGATCCAGCCGACCCGCCATGCGATGCTCCGCGCCGTGCCCAGCGGCAAGTCCTTCTTCGGGTGCGGCACCACCACGGTGATCTCGCCCTTTCTGAACTTGTGGTGGGAGCCCTTGACGCTCACCAGCTCGAAGCCTTCGGCCTTGAGACGCTTGACGATCTCGCGGCTGCTGCGCAGCATGCGCAATTATATACACAAGAACGACGTTCAGCGCAACCTGCCGCCCGCCGTTCCGCCGCCGAATCGGTCCTCAACCGGACCCTCTCCCCGACAGCCTCTTCTGGAAGATCGTTGGCCAGGCCGGGTCCATCGGCGCGGACGAGGCCCGTGACCGGGCCAGAACCCTGTTGGCATCGATCCGCAGCAGAAACCACGATGAGGCCGGGACGCCGCTGGACACCCCGTTCGAGATAGTCGCCGATGAAGTCTTCCGGCGCCACGCCCGCCACTGGAATCCCCCGGTGCTCAGGGTCAACCAAGGCTACTACCGGAACCAGATCCTGCCCTGGTTCGGGGTGATCCTCCCCCATGGGATTGGTCCACCCTTGGGTTATGGAAAGAGGAGGGCCGGCGATGGCAAGGAAGCGTTACAAGCTTGAGAAAATTGTGAGCCCGTTGCGGCGGGCAGAATTTCTTCACGGCCAGGGCCTGACCATGCCGTATTGTTCTCCACGCTCGGTTGGCACACTGTTCGCGGGTGAAACGGGGAGCGGAAGCCAGAGTGACCCTACGGATGGCCGAGACGGACGACGCCGCAGCCACCTGCCCGCCGGACCCCTTCCTGCTCTATGACGGCGAATGCCCGTTCTGCAGCTACTATGTCGCGAAGTCCCGGTTCGAGACGCACACCGGTCGTCCTCTGACGCTTATCGACGGCAGGGAGGCGCCCGGCCTCGTCGCCCGGCTGCGGCGTGACGGCTTCGATCTCGAGCAGGGGATGATCCTGGCACTCGACGGCCGGCACTATCACGGCGCCGCGGCGATGATCGCGCTCAAGGCGATGGCCGCCAGCCCCGGCCGCTTCAACACGTTCGCGCGCTGGTTCGCATCGAGCCCTGCACGGGTGCGCGCGGTCTACCCCTGGCTGCGCCGGCTCCGGCGCGCGGCGTTGCTGGTCAAGGGCACGCCGCGCTTCCGGGACTGAGGCCGCGCCATCGGATCACTCCTGCGCCTTGCGGGCGGCGGCGGTCCCGCTTTGCGGGGATGGCTCCGCATTCCCGAACGCATCCAGCATGGCGTCGAAGCGGTCGGCAGTGATGGGCGGATACCAGTCGGGGACCAGACCCTCGGCAGCCTGCATCCGTTCGGGGCGGAGCACCCAGGGGTCGTCTGCGAACCAGTTCATCCCTTCGACGGCGGCGAGGTCCACGTCAGGGTCGATGAGGCGCCGATAGGGCTGGCCGTTCACGTTCTTGACGACGTCGGCGTAGATCCGCACCTCGCCGACGTCGGTCTCCGCGTAGTGCGCCTTCATCAGATGAGCGAAGTGCAGCAGCATCTCCGGCTTGGCGAACACCATCCAGGTCTGCAAGGGGTCGAGGTGCGCCGGCATGTCGATGACCCAGGCCTCGCCCTCCGGCGTGACGGCGATGAGGCGCCCGTCCGCGCCGTGGACGTAGAGCATCATGCGCCACGAGAATTTTTGGCCCTCTTCCGTCCATCCCACGTATCCCTCGAAGAGGGTGTCGCGGACCGGCAGCCAGACCTGAACCAGGGCGTAGAGGACGAGCGCCGCAAGCGCCGCCGGGTGCAGGGGCCGGAAGGCGGCGTGCCCTCCCTCACCAGCCGCCGGCCTGCCGCCGACGATCCGTACCGTGTGGCCGATCCACGCCGGCACGGGCGGCCGTGGCAGCCGGAGCCACGTCAGGAAGGCGCCGATCCGCCTGCCGAGGACGGTGGGCCATTCCGGAGAGAACAGGATCGTCGTGGCCGCGATCGTCATCCATGGGAAGACGCCGATGTTGAACAGATGGGCATTGGTCACGTGGAAGGCGCAATAGAGCAGGAACACCCAGAGCCGGGTCTTCGACCAGAGCAGCAGCGGCGCGCCCACGGTGTGGAGCAGGATGATCAGCACGGGCGCCGCGAGCGTGATCCAGTGCACCTCGAACAGGGAAGACAAGGGCGACCACGGGCGCTCCAGCATCCAGGTCCTGAGCGGCTCACCCCGCAGCCAGTCGATCTCGATCTTCACGAGGCCGGCGAAGATCAGGATCACCTCCACCTGGAACTGAAGGATGAACAGGTTCCAGAGCGGCACCTTCGTCGTGCCGCCGATGCGCCCGAGCCTGCGGTCCACCGACCAGCAGCGATGCGCGTCGGTGCAGCCCAGCAGCAGCCCGAAGAGCGCGATCATGTAGAAGTGGTTGAGGTAGAGCAGCTGATCGAGCAGGAAGACGTAGATGAAGATCGCGTTGAAGCCCCAGATCGCGATCCGGTAGAAGGCGCCGAGCGCCACTGCCACGCAGCAGAGTCCGCAGAGGCCCCACAGCAGGTGCAGCCAGGGGGCCGGCAGCGCCGGCACCTCCAGCCCGTAGTAGGGGAACAGGATGGCGCGGTCGATATAGAAGCCCGTGAGCCAGTCGTGCCTCAGCAGGTGCACGACGTCGTTGAGCATCAGCAGGCCGAAGGCGATGCGGAAGACGGCGAGAGACTGGCCGGAGACCGGCCGGGCGGCGAGAGTGCGGATGCGGCCGAATGCACCTGTCATGGCATCGGCCGCGCGGGTGGTTGGGTGCGTCACCGCTGCTCGGTGCGTGCGCCCAAACTATTCCCCCTGCAGGGCAACGATGGGGTCGAGGCGGGAGGCCTGATAGGCGGGCTGGAAGCCGAAGAAGATTCCGACTGCCGTAGAGACGCCGACGCCGACGACGATCGAGGCCGGGGAGATGAAGAACTCCCAGGCGTAAATGTGGGCGATCCCGTAAGCCGCGCCGGTGCCGGCGATCACCCCGGCGATGCCGCCGCCGAGGGTCAGGATCAGGGCTTCGATCAGGAATTGGCGCTGGATGTCACCGCGGTTCGCGCCGAGCGCTCGGCGGACACCGATCTCGCGGCGCCGCTCGGCCACCGAGATCAGCATGATGTTCATCACCCCGATGCCGCCGACGATCAGGCTGACGCAGCCGACGGCGGCCAGCAGCAGGGTCATCAGCCCGAGCTGCGATTCCATCTGCTCGATGAGCTGCTCGGCGCTGACGACCTCGAGCTCGAGCCCCCTGGCGCGCTTAGCGAAGTAGGCCTGCACGTCGCGCGTGGCATCGGCGTAGTGCACGCCCGGCGCCGCGCGGGCGATGATCAGCTCGATCTGCGCCTCGGGCTCGGTGCGGCGCACGGTGGTGATGGGCACGAAGATCGAGCGGTTCGCATCCACCGAGAACGGCAGCGCATAGGTCTCCGGCGCGGACTCGAGCGCGCCGAGTACCGTGTAGAGGCGCCCGCCCACCTGCAGGATCTGGCCTACCACGGTACCGGCGCCGCGCCGGCGCATGGCGTTTGCCACATCCGCGCCGACCACCGCGAAGTAGCGGCCCCTGTCGAGGTTCGAGACGAACCGCCCCTCGGCCATCGTTAGCTTGTTCACCTCTGCGAACGAGGCGGAGACCCCCTGCACCGAGCCGCTGCCGACACGCCTGCCTGCGTAGCGGAAGGTGCCCTGCGTCTCGATCCGGGGCGCTGCCACCGAGACGGACGGCAGCACCTCCGCCAAGGAGAGCGCGTCGTCGAGCCCGATGGTCGCACGGCTGGGGCTGCCGATCAGGTGGTCCGGCGGCTTGACGGTGAGAATGTCCGTGCCCAGCGCCTCGAAATCCTTGCGCGACTGGGACTTCGCGATCTCGCCGATCGAGATCATGGTGATCACCGAGGCAATGCCGATCATGATGCCGATCAGCCCCAGCAGCGTGCGCAGCCGGGCGCCGTAGAGGCTGCGCACCGCCTCGCGCAGCGTGGACGTAAGGGCCGTGCGCACGCTCCGCACGGCGCCTCACTCCGCCGCTTCGGCCTGGTGCAGGCCTCCCAGCAGAGCGCCGCCGCGGATCATGGTTTGACGCTCGCAGAGCCGTGAGACCAGGAGGTCGTGGGTGATGATCAGGATCGTGATCCGGTCCTCCCGGTTGAGGCGGATGAGGAGCTGCATGACCTCCTCGGCGGTGTCCGAATCGAGCGCACCCGTCGGCTCGTCGGCGAGTACCACCGAGGGCTTCCCCACCAGCGCACGGGCGATCGCCACCCGCTGCTTCTGCCCGCCCGAGAGCTGGTCCGGCTTGTGGCCGAGCCGGTCTTCCATGCCGACCTTCTCCAGCATCTCCCGCGCCCGGCGCCTGATCTCGCCCCGGCCCAGACCGCGATAGACCAGCGGCACCGCCACGTTCTCCAGCGCCGTCAGGTGGTCCAGCAGGTTGAAGGACTGGAACACGAAGCCGATGTGCATGTTGCGGAAGGCCGACAGCTCCCGGTCCTTCATCGACGAGACATCGCGCCCGTCGAGGAAGTAGGAGCCCGCCGTGGGCCTGCCCAGCAGGCCGATGATGTTCATCAGCGTGGACTTGCCGCTGCCGGACGGGCCCATGATCGAGAGCAGCTCGCCCTCCGCCACCTCCAGGTTGACGCCGCGTAGAACCTCCACGTCGATCGTGCCCAGCCTGAAGGATTTTTGGATGTCAACCAGCCGCAGCATTGCGAGGCTTATGGCTATCGTTCCCGAATCACGATCTCGTCGCCGGCCTGCAGCCCGGCCGTGATCTCGACCGAATCCTGGGTGGTCGGTCCGATGACCACCTCCCGCTCGCCCACCTCCCGGGTCGACGGGTCGACCACGCTCACCCAGTAGGAGCGCCCCCGATCCTCCACCGCCTCGAGCGGCACCATCAGCGCCGCCTCCTTGCTGTAAACCACGATCCTGAGGCGGCTCGACATGCCGGCGCGGATCCGCTCCATCTGCTCCTCATCGAGCGGATCCAGCGTCACCGCCACGTCGAACTGGGGCGTGCCCCGCGAGCGGGGATCGGGCTGGGAGGCGACGTGAGTCACGGTCCCTCGCAGGCGCAGGCCGCCGAAGGCGTTGCCGGTCACGGTGACCGCCTGGCCGACCGCGATCCGCACCACGTCGACCTCGTCGACCTTGGCCGTAGCCGCCATGCGGCTGAAGTCGCCGATAGTCGCCACCACCTGGCCCTTGCCGACCTTGCTGCCCTCCGACAAGCCTGCGCGGCCGGACCCGGCCAGCACGACACCCGAGAGCGGCGCATGGATTCGGCTCTGGCCGAGGCTCTCCGCCAGCTCCTGCAACTCCTCTTCGGCGGTGCTCAGCTCCAGCGCCACCTTGTCCAGTGCCTCCTGGCCGCCCCTGGCACGCGCCGCGGCGAGGTCCTCCTGGGCTGCCTCGAAATCCAGGAGCTGGCCCCGATACTGGCGCTCCGCATCCTCGTCCCAAGTTGGCACTTTTTCCGACCAGCCGAGCCTGTTCGAGCCAGTTTTGCGGCGCTGAACCACTAGATGTTGGGGTTGGAGGACACCTGAGACCCACATTTGCCATTCGTGGTCCTGGAAGCCAATTGTGGGGCCAGGACTTTGGAGTTGAGTCGATATCCCTCTTGCCAGATGCCGCGAACGCCGTGTATGCGAAACAGGCATCGCAGAAACGGCGCCGCCATGTACATCAAGGCAACCAGGACACACACCGACAAGGCCGGCCAGCCGGTCCGAAGCCATCGCCTCGTGCTCGCCCAGCGCGTCGGCGACAAGGTGCGCCACAGGACGCTGCTCAATCTCGGCACCGACTATCCGGTGCCGCGCGAGAAGTGGAAGGCCGTCACCGAACTCGCCGAGGCGCTGCTTCACGGCAAGCCGCCGCTGTTCGAGGGCGAGGCGGATGTGCGGGCCGCAGCCGAGGACATCGTCGCCAAGCTCAGGGCCAGGGGGTTCCGCGTCGAGGCGATGCAGGAAGAGGCGCGCAAGCCCGACATCGCCACCGTCGACCTCGATACCCTGGAGCACGAGAACCCGCGCACGGTCGGCTGCGAGCGCCTGTGCCTCAAGGCCCTCGACGCCCTCGGCTTCGCCGAAATCCTCCACGGCCTCGACATCAAGGGCCGCGACGGGCGCATCGCCAGCGCGCTGATCGTCGCCAGGATGGTCCATCCCGCCAGCGAGCGTGATACCAGCCGCTGGCTCCGCCACGACAGCGCGGCCGCCGAGCTCCTGGGCCTGGAGGGCGACCGCAAGGCGCTGCGGCGCAAGACGCTCTACCGCATCGGCGACCTGCTCTGGCGCCACCGCGCCGCCATCCAGCGGGAGCTGTTCAACCGTGAGCGCGCACTGCTCGACCTGCCCGAGACGATCGCCTTCTACGATCTCACCAACGTCCACTACCACGGCCACACGGGCGGCGAGCTTCCCAGGTTCGGGCGCTCCAAGCAGAAGCGCGACGACTGTCCCCTCATCACGCTGGCGCTGGCGCTCGACGGCGCGGGCTTCCCGCGCAGTTGCGAGATCCTGCCGGGCAACGTGAGCGAGCCGGGCACGCTGCACGAGGCGCTGGCGCGGCTCGAGGCGGTGTGCGGCGGCACGGCGCCGAAGCCCACGGTGGTCATGGACGCGGGCATCGCCACCGAGAAAAACATCGCGTGGCTGGGCGAGCAGGGCTACGACTGGATCGCGGTCAGCCGCGGTGCCAGGCCTGCGCCGCCCGAGGGCGGACCCGAGGCCCTGCTGATCACCAGCGCGCGCCACGAGGTGCGGGCCTGGCGGCTTGCCAGCGAGGACGGCGAGGCGCGGCTCTACGTCGTCAGCGAGGGCAAGAAGAAGGCCGAGAACGCGATCATCGGCCTGAGGCGGAACCGCTTCGAGGCGGCGCTGGAAAGGCTCCACGGCGGCCTCCCGGTCAAGGGCCGCCTCAAGCGCTACGACAAGGTGCTGGAGAGCATAGGCCGCCTCAAGCAGCGCTTCTCCGCCGTCGCCAGGCACTACGAGATCACGGTCGAGAGGGCGAAAACCGGCCCCAATGCCACCGCCGTGCGCTTCAAGCGCAGGCCGCGATACGACGAGGCCGATGAGGGCGCCGGTGCCTATGTGCTGCGCACCAGCCACGTCGACTGGGACATCGAGACGGTCCTGCGGACGTACTGGCGGATCACGGATATCGAGGCGACATTCCGGAGCCTGAAATCCGAGCTCGGCCTTCGCCCGATCTGGCACCAGCTCGACCGGCGCATCGCGGCCCACCTGCTGATCGCCGTGCTGGCCTACCACGCCGTGCATCTGATCCGTACCCGGCTGGCCGCGCGCGGCATCCACAAGTGCTGGGCGTCGATCCGCGAGAGCATGCGGACCTGGGTGCGGATCACCACGCGCCTGCGCCAGACCGACGGCACCTTGATCGTCAACCGCCAGGACACGCGCCCGGCCGCCGAGGTTGCCGCAATCTCCTCGGCGGCGGGCGTGGACCCCGCCATCCACCGCACGAGGACCCGTCTGATGAGCTGACAGAATCTCACAAAATGTGGGGCCATGTTGGAATCGACCGAGAAAAATATCGCGTTGAATCAAACCAATAGGGAACACAGGCAGCGGAAAAGTGCCAACTTGGGTCGTGATCCGATGCGGGAACGAGCCCCTGCTCCAGCAGGAATGCAGTCCGCTTCAGCTGCTTCTCCTGGCTTTCCAGCGCCATCCGCGCCCGCGCAAACGAGCGCCGCGCCTCGGCCATCTCGGGCCCGCTCTCCCAGTCCCTGACGGTCTCGAACGCCCTCAGCGCCTCGATGTGCTTCACCTGCGCCTCGCGGTGCAGGCGAACCGTCTCCGAGGTGTTGAGCTCGATCAGGAGGTCGCCCTCCGTCACCGCCTGGCCCTGGCGGAAGTGCACGACGGCGATGTGGCTCTCAAGCGGGCTCGCGACCGACACCGAGCGCCACGGCTCGAGCGTTCCCGCCAGCGAGATCGTCTCGCGCACCGGCTCGGGCTCCACCGTCAGGGTGTAAAGGCCGCTCGCGGTATCGGCGTCGGCCTCGGCGATCATCGACGAGCCCGACGAGCCGCCGATGAACGGCACATCGACGTGGTCGAACGGCCGCCACACGTAGGCGCCGGCGCCCAGGAACACCCCGATCACCAGCACCGTCGCCATGATCCGCGCCACCTGGACCTTCTTCAGTGTCCGGGCCAGGGTCTCGCTGCGCTCCTCGATCTGCCGGTAGGCCGACTGCAGCTCGGCGTGCTGCGCTTCCACCTCCTTCGCCATGCGAAGCTCGGTCTCGCGCAGTTCCCTGATCTCAGTGATGTCGCTGAAGACGGCGATCAGCGCCATCGGCTCGGACACGCCGCCGACGGTCTGCCTGATGTAGGACGTCGATACCGAGAGCGAGCGCGGCTGGCCGCCGGGATCGAGCGTCACCACCTGCCGGCCGCTCTCGCTCTCGCCCGCAACCGTGCCCAGCACGAGCTCGCTGAACTCTTCCAGCTCGTCGTGCGGGACGAACAGCTCGGCGAAGCTCTTCCCCAGCACCTCGTCCGGCGCCATGCCCAGGATGCGGCCGGCCGCACCATTGAACACCGCGATGGTGCCGCCGCGCTCGACCACCATCACCCCGTCCAGCAGGTTCTCCAGCACACGCCCGTGGACGTCGGTGTGCGGCTCCATCATCGCCCGACCTGCTCGACCGTGATGCCCCAGGTCTCGAGCGTCGTGCCCAGAGTCTGGTCCAGCGCCGTCAGGGCGTTCTCGTAGTCGACGAGCGCGTCCACCTCGGCGTTCTGCGCCCGCACCAGGTCATCCTCGAAGCGGGCGAGCTGGAAGATGGACGACAGCCCCTGCTGCAGCTTGCTCCGCTCGATCGCGAGCTTCTCCTCCGCAAGCCTGAGCGCTTGCCGGGCAAGCTCGATCTGCCTGAGGCCCACCTCCACGTCGTGCACCGCCTGGCGCACTTGGATGTCCATCGACTGGCGCAGCTCTACCAGGCCGCGTTCGGCCTGCGTGACGTCGGCCTGCGCGGCTCTGAGACCGAGCTCGGGCCCGCGGTCCCACAGCGGGATGGTCAGACGCAGGCCCGCGGAATAGTCCGTCTGCCCGGCACCCCCGCCCACGCCCCGCGACACGTCGGCATCCAGCGACAGATCCCAGAGCTGGTCGTCCTCGGCCACCTCCAGGTCGATTTCCGCGATCTCTTTGCCCAGCAGCGCGCGCGTATAGCGGGGCGAATGACGGAGCGCCGTCTCGATCGCGTCGGCCAGCGAGAGCGTTGGCCGCGGTGCGGACGGCACCTCCATCGGTCGGACCACCGTCGCGCTGTCGATATCGAGGATGCCGATCAGCCCGAAGTTGGCCGTCGTCACGACGTTCCGCGTCTGCACCAGGCCAAGCTCGCGGTCGGCGACGTCCGCCTCGCTCTGCAGGATCTCGCGTGCCGCCATCTGGCCCGCCTCGATCAGCGTGCGGTTGGTCTCGAGCTGCTGGCGGGCGCGCACCAGCGAGGCCTCGCCGATCTCCAGTTGCCGTCTGGCCCGCACCAGGTTCCGCCACGCATTGATGGTGGAGACCACGACGCCGGCAATCGTCTCGCGGAACGCCAGAACGCCGATCCTGTCGCCGAGGCGCGCGATGCGGAGCGGGGCGGTATCGATGTCGATCCCGAAGCCCCGCAGCAGCGGCTGCGAGAAGTTGAGCGAGACGCTCCCGTCGGCGTCGTCCGGGCCCGCAACGGGCTGCGAGAAGCGCAGCGAGAACTGCCCGCCGGTCTCGACCCGGAGCCCCGTTTCGGCGGCAAGCTCCGCCGTCGTGTCCTGCTCCCTCGCCGCCCGCACGACCGGGCTGAAGGCGGCCGTCGGCCGGTAGCGGTCCTCGGCTACGTCCAGCGCGAACTCCTGAAGAGTGCGCGCGAGCCGGGCATCGAGCAGGTTCCGGTTGTTCTGCAGCGCGAGCCGGATCGCGTCGTCCAGCGTCAGCTCGAGTGCCGCCTCGTCGGCGCCCTCCTGCCCCTGGCCAGACGCCGGCGACCAGGAGGCAAACAACAGCGGCACCATGAGCAGCAGCACGAACGCGGGTATGCAGGGCCGCGTCGGGAGGATGGCGACCCGCCAGGACCGTCGGCGCCGTTCGTCTTCGCTCATCGTGCGCAACCGGGCCGCTCCGGCCCGGACAGGATTTCGCCTGGACGAAACGACCTGCGACGACCGGCGCCGATCACGACCATGCGGTCAGCCCTGTCGTCGCCGAGCAAGCGCCGCGCGGGCGTCGCCCGCGTCTTCTGGATGAACCGAAATCCGTGTCTCCCATGTCGGCACGCCAGCCGCGGCACCCGTCGGCGCACGACATAACTATTGATTATATAAATACAGTATATGAATAGAGCGCTTATTCAAGTATCGAATCGGACAGTCCCCAACGGTGCCAAGACCTGTCTCGTCGAGGATAGTAGAGGGATTGTTCTGCGAGGGAGGTGCGGCAACCGAACGACCGGATCGCAAGTCCGTGATCTTGAGCGGCAAGACAGCGGCCGACGATATTCCGGGGCAGCCGACCGGGAGCCGATACCGGCACCTTGGAGGGCGCCGGCCCACGCCCTCCGAAGGCTACTGTCCAAGGCCCCTGCAATCGCGCCGGCACCCGATCGTGCGGCGCTCGTCGCCGGCCCACGAACATGCCGCCGCGCCGCTATCGGCCATCGTCAGGCACTCAGCAGGTGTTGATGTATATCCCTACATTTCCGGTATGTTGGACGCAGAATTGGATATCATCTGCGCGGTACCAGATTATAGTGTACGTGGAGCTGTGCTCGTGATCTGTCCCGTCCGCTGTATACTCGCACGTCAGATCGAACACGCAGTGCGTGTTATTGACCGTCGGGTTGCCGTCTAGAACGCAGTCGTCGGCGGCCTCGCTGTCCTCGAACTGATCCGTGCAACTCGCCACCGAAACCAGGTCAGTCTTGTCGCAAAAGTTGTCGGCGAGGTCCTTGCAGCAGTATTTGAACGAAGCCGCTACGCGGAGTTAGCGGCGTAGAGTTCATTCATTTCCGAGGCGTCGCGGGTGCCGTTTGTTCTGTGCGTTCGCTTCCCGGTTGCGTCAGTGGCGCTCCGCCCGTCGGGTGGCGGATCCCCAGCAGCCTCCCGATCACCAGTGGTTAGCATCGACCCCTGCGACGGACCGTCGCCGGATCGGTCCGGCGGCGCGCCGTCGCGATCCAGGGAGATCGATAATGACCGGGACCGCGTGCGACACGAACACCGTCACCCCTCTTCGCCAGCGCATGGAGGAGCAGCTCCGCATCGCCAATCTGGCCGCGAGCACGTCCAAGGCCTACATCTGCGAGATCAAGAACCTGGCCAGGTACTACGACGCCTCGCCGGACGAGCTCGACGCCGAGCAGGTGCGCCAGTGGTACCTGGGGCGGATCGACAAGGGGCTCAGTCCGGGCACGACCAACGTCTCCTTCGCCGCGCTGAACTTCCTCTACATCGACACACTCGGCTGGCCTGACCATGTCGCCGGCCTGCGCTCCCGCAAGAAGCCCGGCAAGCTGCCGCGCTACATGTCGGAGCAGGAGGTCGAGCACCTCATCCTTGCGACACCCGACCTCCGCCACCGTGCTGCCATTGTCACCGGCTATGGCGGCGGGCTCCGCATCTCCGAGACCTTGGCCATCAAGGTCGGCGACATCCTGTCGGAGAAGAAGCTGCTGCACATCCCCTCCGGCAAAGGCGGCACCGAGAGAATGGCACCGTTGCCGGACATCGTCATCCACTACTTGCGCGTCTACTACAGGAACATCTGGCCGCGTCCGACGAACTGGCTCTTCTACGGCGTCTCGCTCGACAGGCCCATCGCAACGGAGACCTTGCAGGCCGCCTTCAGGAGGGCGCGCGACATTGCCGAGCTCGACCGCAGCTACACCTTCCATTGCCTGCGCCATTCGGCGGCGACCCATCTCCTCGAGCGCGGCGGCGATATCGAGGTGATCCGGGACATGCTCGGCCATCGAAGCGCGAACACGACCCGTCACTACGCCCGCGTCACCGGCAAGATGTTCGAGGGCCTCGACCACCCGATCTCAGGCTTCGCAGCGTTGCGCAACTGACGGCGCGTGGAGGCCGAACGCGCGGGCGTGGCGGAGATCTTCCGCCGCGCCGGCGCCGCTTTCCGTGAGCGCCACAAAGGGCGCATCGACGCCGCCCGGCTCAAGGTCATGGGCGCCATCGAGGCGTGCCGCACCGCCGTGCTCGGCGGCCACATGTACGCCTGCGAGGGCTGCGGGCGCGAGCATCCGCTCTTCAACTCCTGCCGCAACCGCCACTGCCCCACCTGCCAGGGTCTCGCCGCCAACCTCTGGAGCGAGGAGCGCGCCGGGGACATCCTGCCGGTGCCCTACTTCCATGTGGTCTTCACCCTGCCCAAGGAGGTTGCCGCCATTGCCTTCTGCAACCGCAGGGTGGTGTTCGACATCCTCTTCCGGGCCGTCGCCGAGACCCTGCGCACCATCGCCGCCGATCCCCGCCACGGCGGCATGCGCATCGGCGGCACCGCGGTCCTCCATACCTGGGATCAGAAGCTCCGCTTCCACCCGCACCTGCACGTGGTCGTGCCCAACGCGGGCTTCGACGTAGACAGTGGCGAGTGGAAGACGGGGAGCACCACCTTCCTCGCCCCCGTCAAGGTCCTCGGCAGCCTGTTCCGCCGCCTCTTCCTCAAGGAGCTCGCCCGCGCCCACGGCCGGGGGGACCTGGAGTTCCACGGCACCCTCGCCCACCTCGCCAATCCCGGCGAGTTCCACGCCACGCTTGCCGCCGCCCGGGCCAGGGACTGGGTGGTCTACGCCAAGCGGCCCTTCCGCGGGCCTGAGCAGGTCTTCCGGTACCTCTCGCACTACACGCACAGGATCGCCATCTCCGACAGCCGCATCGTCTCCTTCGACGGCGAGACGGTCTCCTTCCGCCACCGAAAGCCCAAGGCGCCGGGGCAGAGAAAGCCGCGCTACGGCATCGCCACCGTGAGCGCCGACGAGTTCATCCGCCGCTTCCTGAGGCACGTCCTGCCGGACGGCATGCACCGCATTCGCTACTTCGGCATCCTCGCCAACGGCTGCCGCGCCAGCACGCTGGAGAGAGCACGCCAGGCTCTCGGCGCCCTCGGCTGCGCCGCCCCCGAGGGAAGCGTGGACGGCGCTCAGGCCGAGCCCGACGAAGAGCCCGAGATCGGCACCGCGCCCGTGGCCTGCCCCCACTGCGGCGGCGTCATGCGCCTCGTCCGCGAAATCCGCCGCCGCCATGAGCCCCGCTCGACGCGCGGCCCGCCGGCGCTGCCGCCGACCCACAGGGGGAAACCGTGAGACGCCCGCTCGCTTCGGCCCCGCGCAACGGCGCCAAAGCGCCGACGCACGACCGAACCTGTCTCCGCTTGAGCCGGGCTGACAGCCCTCGGCTCACACCCCGCTCAGTCCTCGCAGCGTGCGCCCGCATGCCTGCCGAAAGACCGGCGCGAGCGTCGATTTTATGCGCAACTCTGCTGCCGGTGGATGCCGCCTGACGCTGACATCAGCGCACTTTCCACATAGCTCAACTTCGCCTCTCGTGGCCCGCGGCTTCGTTCAAAAGGGTTGGGCAGGCTCTCGAGAGAGAGCCTGCCCAACCCTTAACCATGTCCCGAACCGTGAACGAGGTTCTGCCGCGCCTCTTGTCGCCGTTGGCGAGATGCCACGTCCTGTCGCTGGTTCCTGCGATATCCACCTTCGCGACGACCGTGCCCCAGTCCGGGCACAGGTTCTGCGCGCCAAAGGTCGACTCCCTTGGCCAACTGTTGTTGTCCCACCAGCCATGCAGACACTCGGCATCGCTGTGATCTATCCTGTTGCTGCCCGTGCACGCGGCCCAGGCTTCGCCCGCAACGGCCGCGATGAATGCGAATGCCAACAAGCCAATAATTGAATGTCGCGTCTTCATTTCACATTTCCTTTCCGGAGGCTGGGAGCAGGGTGGCGGCGTGCGTGAAGAGCCGACTCGGCAAGGCCTGCCGGGCCCGCTCGTTGCGCCGCCGGGTCGTTCGTCGCATTCGCGTTGCGAAAGCGGTGGGGCTGACCCCGCACCGGGAAGCGCGGCGCCCTCGGGTGACCCGTCTCCATCGCCGCTCGCGCCATGCACCGTCTCATACTCGCAGCCTATTATATTCCTTATGGATATATCTATACTTTATAATTATACCTGCAATCGCAATTTCCTATGAGCCGCCACAGCGGCACTCTTAGCCCGGATTATTCGTGGCGGGTCTGATTTTGGGGTGGCGGACGTAGCGTAAGCCGTTGCCATCGGGTAGGAATTCGTTGTCGAGGCGTCTTCCTCTCCGAACAACGAAAAAGCCACGCCCGCCATGACCGACGATAGCCTTCTCCCCTTCGATCTGCCAAGCGTCCAACGCAAGAGGGTGAGCGCCGCCTTCGACGGCGGCCTGATCTCGTCTGACGGCGGCCTGGTCCTGTTGCGCGAGGCGGAGCGCAGTTTACGTCTGGCCGAGACCCTGGCGGGCTGCATCCGCGACCGGCGCAATCAGGCGCAGGTGGTCCACCCGCTCTCCGCCATGCTGCGCTTTCGCATGCTGGCCATCGCCTGCGGTTACGAGGATGGCGACGACTGCGACGCGCTGCGCACGGACCCGCTGTTCAAGCTGGCCTCAGGCAAGGCGCCGGAAAGCAGCCGCGACCTGTGTTCTCAACCGACCATGAGCCGCCTGGAGAACGCGCCGTCTCGCATCGAGGTGGCGCGCATGACGGCCGCCCTGGTCGATCTCTTCTGCCGCTCCTTCTCAGCCCCACCTGCCGCCATCACGCTGGATATCGACGACACCTGCGATGCCGTGCACGGGCACCAGCAGCTGTCGCTGTTCAACGCTCATTACGACACGCGCTGCTTCCTCCCCGTCCACGTCTATCATGTCGAGAGCGGCAAGCCGGTGGCGGTTCTCCTGCGTCCGGGCAAGACGCCGTCGGGGCCCGAGGTCCGCACCCTCATCAAGCATCTGGTCGGCCGCATCCGCCGCCACTGGCCGCACACCCGGATCGTCTTCCGGGGAGATGCGCACTACGGCCGCCCGCAAGCCATGGCCTGGTGCGAGGAGAACGGCGTCGACTACATCTTCGGCCTCGCGGGCAACCGCGCGCTCAACGCCTTGGCCTACGAGGTGGCCGACGACCTCAAGGTCCGCCGCGCCGAGGCCGGCGCGGACAGGATGCGCAGCTTCGCCGCCTTCGCCTACGCCGCCCGCTCCTGGAGCCGCGAACGCCGGGTCGTTGCCCGGCTCGAGGCGACGACGCGCGGCTTCGACGCGCGCTATATCGTCACCTCGCTCAAGGGCGAGCCCCGCCGTCTCTACGAAGACATCTACTGTGCCCGAGGCCAGGCCGAAAACCTGATCAAGATGCACAAGGGCCAGCTCGCCTCGGACCGCACCTCCTGCCAGAGCCCGCTCGCCAACCAGCTCAGGCTGGTGCTCCACACCGCAGCCTACTGGATGATGCTCGCGCTGCGCGACGCCATTCCCCGCACGGCGCCGCTCGCCCGTGCAGAGTTCGCAACCCTCAGGCTGCGCCTCCTCAAGATCGGCACCCGCGTCATCGAGAAGGCCACCCGCGTCCGCATCCACTTCACCTCGGCCTGCCCGGACGCCGCTCTCTTCCGACTGCTCGCAGGCCGCCTCGCCGCAGCAGGCCCCTGAGCGCCGGGGCGATGTGCCCCGACAACCCAGGCTCGTTCAACCCTCAACCCAATAGCGACCCATCCTCAGATCCCGGCGCCAAACCGCGTCAGGCCACGACGCGACCCGACAACCCAGCCTCAACCGCAAGGTTCTCCGTGAATAAGTCGGGTTAGCCTCCTGACAACGACTTACGGTGCCCTAGGCGGGCTGGTCCGAGCCTGAAGACCAGGAAGTCGTTCGCCGGGAACTCGAATTCGCTCATCCCGCCGAGGAAGAAGGAATCGCCGGTGAGCAGTTCTTGAGCGTGGAATATTAGCCCTTATCGGAGTGGACCCTTAGCCCGGATTTCTCACCAATGTCACGGCCTGCGTCGCTCCCAGGTGTTCTATCCGCAAGAAGCGGGCCGAAAAGCGTATCGGGGAATACGGTTGAGGCCCGCATCGCGCGCTCCCGCGCGCGTGGAACGCGCGACGCGGGCGGGCGCCTGGGCGCGACCCGAAGGGCGGCGCTCTCCGGGCGACAGGGTTCGTCAAGTCGCTTGCCCGATGTCCCTGCATCGCGCTGCGCGCCTTTCCTGCCCTGTCGCCCGGACAGCGCCGCGCAGACCATGACCTTGGTGAGAAAGCCGGGCTAGGGCCGGACATGTTCAGGCGGCGGATTTCAAGGTGCCGGCCAGCATGAGAAGACGGAATACGAAAGATACCGATGTCCGGTTTCTCCACGCTCCGGTGTTCATCCTGCGGGCTCCCCTCCCCAACTAGCCTACTTGGAATGAACTGGGTGTAGGTCTGGCATGGCGATCGTAAGTCATTGATTTAGCGCGATTGGCGGGTGGCCGTAGGCAGCCAGAATCGGGTTTTCGTGACAATCGGCCGGTGCAGGGCCGGATTTTGTCACAACGGCGGCATCCAGCAGTGGTGGGTGGGAACGCTCCGCACCGCGAGATGCGGTAGGATGCCGCGCCGACAACCCAACATCAGACCCAACATCAGGAGCGTTCCCATGCCAGTGTCGCAGTCTCTCATCGCCTCGTCCATCGACCTTTTGGGCCTGCCTGCCGAAGTCGCCGAAGCGGTCGCCCAGGTGGTGGAGTTCTGTCGCGAACAGGCTGGGTCTGACCCGTCTGCCGAGACGTTCGAAACGGTTGAGACGGGGCTGCGGGACGCCATGAACGGCTTGGGTTGCAAGCTCCTTGGGGCCTTCGCCGAGAGCCGCGACGACGGTGCGAGCCGGATCGAGCGCGACGGACAGAGCTGGGTCCGGGTGGCGGCGACGCCGAAGACGATCATGACGACGCTCGGTCCCGTGACCTATCGGCGTGCGCGCTATCGCAGCGGCGCGAGCAGCACGTCGCTGGTGCCGGTGGACGAGAGCCTGGGCCTCATCGACGACTACCTGACGCGGCCGGCGGCGCAGCTCGGGCTGATGATGATGGGCCACTGTACGCCGCGTGAAGCGGAGGAGTTCTTCGCGAAAATGGGCGGAATGACGCCGTCGGTGAGCACGCTGCAGCGCCTGGCCCTGAGCATGCATGAGCACTGGGAGAGCGTCGCCCCGGAGACGCTGGCCAGCATCCGTGAAACCCAGGGCATACCGCCCGATGCGGTCACCGCGTCCGTCTCCCTTGACGGCGTCATGGTGGCGCTGCGGGCCGGCGAGGACGGCCGTGCCGAGGCGTGCTGGCGCGAGGCCTCTTGCGGCACGGTCTCCTTCCACGACGCCGAGGGCCAACGGCTGAAGACCCTCTATCTCGGCCGTATGCCCGAGAGCGGCAAGGCCGCGCTGAAAGCGCAACTTGCAAGCGAGGTCGCCCATATCCGCCGTGTGAGCCCGAAGATCAGGATCGGCGCCGTCGCCGACGGGGCCGCCGACAACTGGACCTTCCTCGAAAGCCTCTCGCCCGAGACCGAGGTCATCGACTTCTGGCACGCTTGCGAGCATCTCCGCGTGGCCTCTGACCATGCGGTGGCGCGCCACTGGTTCGAGAAGCACCGCGAAATCCTGCGCCACGACCCCCGCGGCGTCGACAAGGTGATCCGGGCACTGCGCTACCTCCTGGACAGGGCAAAGGGGGACCCGGCCGAGATCGAGCGCGAACTGGCCTTCTTCCGAAAGCACCGCCATCGGATGCGCTACCACGCCCTGAAGGAAGAGGGCATCGCCATCGGCTCGGGTGTGGTCGAGGCGGCCTGCAAGACCCTCGTCGCGCAGCGCTTGAAACGCTCGGGCATGCGCTGGCGGATCGACGGCGGGCAGGCGGTTCTGACCTTCCGCGCCCTGATCAAATCCGGCCTCTTCGACCGGGCATGGGATGCGCTCATGGACGCCCGATCCGGACCAGCTAACGACAACATCAGCCCAACCGAAGTCCTGGCACTCGCTGCTTGACCAAAATGAACCAGCCCATATCCTTTAGCGCCATCACGACTGGCATATCGCCATACGAGAATCACACCCAATGAACTTGCGTCAAGCACTTGGTCTTCAACCTCGCTTCAACATCTACCTATCTTCAACTCCCCATCACAGTTGCGCAGGGTATCGGCATCGGGGTACCAGACACCTTCGATCGAGGTTTCGTTCTCTTGTTTGAGCCAGTTTTCGTCGTAGTACTCGCACTTCGCCCAGAAGTGGCAATCTTCGCCAAACACACTGACCGGAGAAAGACCGTCCGAGCCATAGTACTGGCCACCTGAAAGATAACAGGTATTGGCGGCCGGGCTGTCTTCAAACTGGCTCTTACAGTTGTCCGGGGTCATCATGTCGTCGTGATTGCAGAGGTCACCGACATCCTTGCAGCAGTGAATGCCATTGACTCTTGAGCTTGAACTACCCCTTCGTTTGTTGTCGTTGTTCAAGTGCCAGGTCCGGTCCATCGCCCCGACGAGTTCGATCTTGGCGACCACCGTGCCCCAGTCTGAACAGGAGCCTTGAACTCCGAACGTCGAATCCTTGGGCCACTCGTTGTTGTCCCACCAACCGTGCAGGCATTCGGCATTTGAATGGAACACCCGGTTGGAGCCGCTGCAGGAGGCGGCGTAGGCTGCGCCCGCAACGGCCACGATCAATGCGAATGCCAACAGGCCAAGAATCGAATGTCGCGTCCTCATTTCACGCTTCCTTTCTGGAGGCTGGGAGCAGGGTGGCGGCATGGGTGATGAGCCGACTCGGCAAGGCCTGCCGGGCCCCTTCGTTGCGCCGCCGGGTGGTTCGTCGAATTCGCGTTGCGAAAGCGGTAGGGCCGGCCCCGCACCGGGAGGCGCGGCACCCTCGGGTGACCCGTCTCCATCGCCGCTCGCGACATGCACCGTCTCATACGCGCAGCCTAGTACATTCGTTATAGCTATATCTATACTTTATAATTATACCTGTAATCGCAATTTCCTATGAGCCGCCGCAGCGGCACTCTTTGCCGCCTGACAATGACTTGCCGCACGCTGAACCCTCGTTTCTCACCGCGGCCACGGTCTGCGCGGCGGCGGCGGGATTGATTCAGGACCGGCGAGGTGTCGCAGACAGGCGAATCGTCGCGCCGGGATTATTCGCCACCAGCGAAGAGCGATAGCGCCAGCTTGACGGCATCGCGGCCCACCCGCTCCCCGATCAGGCGGCCGGGAATGTCATCGGCCGGGGGGTGGATGCCACCCCAGATGCGGGACAGGCTGCACTGGTCGGCAGCGTCGCGGTAGGTGGCCCACTGCAGGGTCATGTCGACCGAGGGCCCGCGCTCGAAGACCAGGAAGTCGTTCGCCGGAGCCGGGAACGCGCTCATGCCGCCGGGGAAGAAAGGGTCGCCGGTGAGCACCGTCAGCACCTCCGCCGCAGCCCTCGAGTAGGTGGAATGGCCGGAGACGTAGCCTGCGAAGGGCGGCGTGACGAAGGAGGGCCGCTGGTAGGGCCACCAGGTCTCCGCCAGGCTCCAGCCGACGCCGGCTGCGTCGGTCGCGGGATCCGCCACATGATCGGGCCCGCGCCAAGCCAGGAACTTGATCTTTCCCACATGCGCGCCGTCCTCGCCCGCGAGGGGGTCGTCGGGGCCGACCAGCTCGATGAGGCCGGGCGAGAGCGGGATGCCGTCCGGCGACCATGAGGGCAGCGCGGGGTCGCTGGACTGGCCCCGGTCCGCCATGAACCTGAGCGCCGAGATCGGCCGGACGTAGTCGTACCAGCCCTTGATCCCCCAGGAGGCAATGGCGGCGTCGTGCATCGCGCCGCCCAGCGCGAAGTAGGTCTTCACTTCCCATTCCAGCGGGTCGAGCACCGGCCCCGAGCCGCCGAGCCGCCTGACCAGCGCCGGATGGTCGCTCACCGCGTTCAGGATCACGAACCAGTGGCCGGGCGGGGTCTCGGAATCGGGCCCGTCGGCCCAGAACTCCGCAAGCACGCGGGTGTAGTCGCCGAGCGGCACGACCTGGGGCGCGTAGGGCTCAGCCGTGGCGGGATTGACCGCGTGGCCGGGGCCGTGCGGGTTGCCGTCGTAGAAGGCGGGGTAGTCGTCGATGGACCGGGGCAGGGCGCCGATGTTGCCGATGCCCGACGGCGCGATATCGATAAGCACCCCGTCCTCGGGCGAGAGCGCGGCCGACCAGCGGGCGACCAGTGCAAAACCCCACTTGTAGTGCTCGGCGAGCGGGCCCTGCAGAGACGGCGGCGGGCCGGGGTCGTGATAGACGAGCCAGTCGGTGTCGTCCCGGTGATGGACCGTGAGGTCCTCCTCGGCCAGCGCGAACGGCGTGACCAGGCCCCACTCGGGCGACACGAATTCGGGAATGTCGTCTTCGACGATGCCCGACTGGCCGACGAACACCTCCAGGTCGAGGGGCTGCCAGCGGTCGGGGTCGGTGAGCGCGGGATTGCCCGGTTCGGCGGGCTCCAGCGCCTCGTTGACCGGGCGATAGGCGATGCTCGCGTAGTCATTGGCTTCGTTCGATCCGTCCTCGAGCCCTCGAGCGATGTAGAACGCGCCGATGCAGGCGCCGAGCGCCGCCGCCGGCCCGAGGGCCGCACCGGCGCCCGTATCGAAACCCAGCGCAGCCATCAGCGTGTCCGCATTGCGCAGCGTCGAGGCGGCGCCCGGCGAATGCTGGAAGCGGTGGCGGACGAGCCGCCAGGCGGCGTGACTGATCGCCTCCGCACGCGCGCGTCTCAGGTCGCCGGCCTCTGCCGGCGGGTCCGCGGCCGGGCAGGGGGCACCGCTCTCGCCAAAGTGATAGGGGGACGACGCCGTCGACCATGCGGTCCAGGCGTCGTACATCGCGGCCGAGAGGTGGAAGAGGTTGCGGGCATGGACCGTGGGACGGGCGAAGTCGTCGCGGATCGCCTGCAGCAGCACCTCCATCCAGCGCCGCGCCACCGAGACGCCTGCATCCGCCCGCGCCGGGCCGGGCAGGTAGTAGGCGAACACGGTCGCGGGCCCCGCCGGCATAGCGAAGGTCGTGACCGGCGCGCGCGCATCGGCGAACGCACCGCGGCCCTCGGCGCTCCAGTGACTGAAGCGATAGTGGCCGCGGGCCGGCTCCGCGCTGATGGCGGCCCGCTCGCCTTCGCCATAGAGGCCGGCGCCAGTTCCGCGCGCGACGCGCAGCAGATGACCCTCGGGCTCCGCCTGGTCGATGGTGATGCGCCGGTCGGCGGCGATGGCTCCGAGCCGGCTGACCTGGTTGCCGGGGCCGGGCCAGCGCACCTCGATGGCGTGCGCTGCCTCGTCGGTGCCCAGCCCGAAGTGCAGCGTCGCCGGCGCCTGGGAGAGATAGGCGGTCCCGAGCCGCACCTCCTGCACCTGGTCGCCCGAGGCCGTCCGCACCGTGACCCGCGCGCCGATGGCTTGCGGGTTGGCGTGCTGGCCTGCGAGATCGATGGCAAGCCAGTGGTGTCCGCTCTCGAAGACGTTGCGATAGACCGTGGGCGCGGCACCGTGGTTGGCGATGAGGATGTCCACCCGGCCGTCGCCGTCGTAGTCGGCGCAGACCACGCCCCGGCCCTGGCCGGTGTGGCGGATGCCCAGCGCCGCGCCACGCTCCGTGAAGGTGCCGTCGCCGTTGGCCATGAAGAGCCGCGACGGGTCCTCGAGGAACGCGGTGATCTCCCGCTCCTTGCCGTCCGCGTCCTCGACGTATTCGCCGAACCAGCCGTTGGTGAGGAACAGATCCCGGTGGCCGTCGTTGTCGAAGTCGGCGAGGCAGGTGCCCCAGCCCCAACCGCCTTCGCGCACGCCGGCGGCGTCGGTCGCGTCCTCGAACACGCCATCGCCGAGGTTGCGATAGAGCCGGTTGCCCGTGGGGCCGTAGCCGGAGCTGCCCTCCGCATCGTGGATGCTGGTAACGAACCAGTCCATGTCCCCGTCGAGGTCGTAGTCGCCCACCGCGGCACCCATGCCATTCTCGTCGGTGATGGCGGAACCGGTGATGTCGGTGAAGGCGGCGCCGGCTTCGTTGCGCAGCACCTGGCTCGCGCCGAAGTCGGCGGCCAGCAGGATGTCGGGGTCGCCGTCGCCGTCGATGTCGGCGAAGGTCGGCGTGAAGGAGAATTCGCGCGTGTCACCGGTGCGGGGGACCACACCGGGGCGCACCGGCACCATGTGGCTCACGTCCTCGTAGCGTCCCTTGCCGTCGTTGCGCCAGAGATAGCGGGCGGGCGGCCTGATCCCGTTCCAGGGCAGGTTCCAGTGGGCGAAGAAGGGGTCGAGGTCGCCGTCGCCGTCGTAATCCGCGGCGGCCATCGAATAGACGGAGCGGTCGGTTCCGGCGCCGAACGGGGTGGGCAACTCCCTAAACCGCCCGCTGCCGTCGTTACGGAACGCCTGCGTTCCCTCCGCGTGAATCGAAAGGAAATCCAGAACGGCGTCCTCGTCGAGGTCGATGAAGTAGCCGGCCCGGTCCATCGCCGCCGGCGCGATGCCGCCATTCTCGGGGCTGCGGACGAAGCGGCGTCCGTTCCAGCTGAAGAGCCGGCCGGGCTCGCCGGCCCCGTGGGCGACGTAGAGCTCGGGCCAGCCGTCGCCGTCAACATCGGCAAGGGCGAGGCCGCCGTCCTCCCGGCCTCCCTCGCTCAATTCCGGAGCGGCTTCCTCGTCGCCCGTCTTGACGCGATAGCTCAGGCCGACCGTCTCGGTCACATCGACGAAACCGGCGCGGATGCCGCCTGCCGAGGACGTCAGTTGGTCGGCCCCGGCTGGCTCGGCCGCCGACATCAGGCCGACGAGACAAGCAAGGACAGCCGAGACCCGCGTCAAAAGTGCCGGGAACGTTGCCATCCCATCGTTGTCGTTCACGCCCCTGCCGCCAGGTCGCCTGTCTCCTTTCTCGGGTGAGACATGCAGCGATTTATTATGCGTTAATCTTATGGATAAGATGCCTGAAATGCATATATAAGAGAGTCAGGGCACTCATCAACAATTCTTTCGGAACGCTCAACCATGTCCGGGCATCTCGGCTTGGGAAATCGTCGTAGCGGTGTCGCCACCCAAGCGCGAAGAGCTCGCAACTGGTCGCGTTGAGCGGCCACGAGCTTCTTCATTGCGTGACGGGCACCACCGGCCCGTTGCTTGCGAGCGGAGGCGGGACCCTGTGCCATATCAAGGTGCGCGGTTTCTCCGGCGCGAAGCTGAGCGCTTGCCGCACACTGAGATTGTGATATCTACATTTTTGAACCTGCTTATCCGTGATTTTCATCCAGTGATGAGGGTTTGTTAGGGCACGGGGCTGGTTCGTGCGGCGCTGTGGACGAAGCGCGGGATCATGGTCCTGAGGTGGTAGCGCCGGTTGTAGCGCCAGGCGAAGCTGGCGAGGTAGCGCTCGGCATGATCGGGGCCGGTCTTGCGGTAGGTTCCGGTGATCGCGCTCTTGATGTTGCCCAGCGTTGTGTTGACCCATTTGAAAGACGGCGCGCGGGCCGCCTTGGGTCCCGAGCCGGTGAGGACTGGGCGATGGCTGCAGGGGCCCTCGCCGAGCACACGCCAACAGCCGAGACCATCGGTGACGACCTCCGATCCGGGAGCCAGCCAGCGCGGGGCGCCGCGCGCGATCTCGCGCTTGCGGAAGCCCCTGACCGGCACCAGCTTGAGCTTGCGCGGGCGCCCCTTGGGGCCGGTCGAGACCGCCGCCACGAAGGGCGTCTTGCCGGCTGCGCCCCGGCCCCGCTTGCCGCCGGAACGCCTGCCGCCGAGATAGGCGTCGTCCATCTCCACCCGCCCGTCGAGCCGCGTCTGTCCCTCGCGCCGCGCCATCACCGCCATGATCTTGTGCTTCATGGCCCAGGCCGTCGGCTGCTTGACCCCCAGCCGGCGGCCGAGTTCGGCGCATTCGAGGCCAAGACGCATTTGCCCAAGCTACTCCAGCGCGTCGAAGCGGGCGAACGCTTCGTCATCACCAAGCACAGCCGTCCGGTGGCCGAGCTCATTCCCTTCCGGCAGCGCGATGCCGCCAAGGTGCGGAGCGCGATCGACACCCTGAGAGCGTTCCAGGAGACCCACAGCCTCGGAGGGCTGTCGGTGCGCAGTATCGTCGAGGAAGCGCGCAGGTACTGATGCCCTTCGTCCTCGACTGCTCGGTCTCCATGGCATGGGTTTTCGCCGACGAGGCGACCGAGGCGACGGCCCGCTTGCGGGACTCCCTCATCGACGACCGCGCCTTCGTCCCCTCCCTCTGGCCGGTCGAGGTCGGCAGCGTGTTGCTCGCAGCTACCAAACGCGGCCGCCTTCGCGCGGACGAGTGGCCCGCCGTGTGCGCCAGCCTGGAAGCGCTGCCCATCGAGATCGACCCGGTATCTGCATCCCGCGTATGGGGCCCTGCGCTCGCTCTCGCCGACGAGCACAACCTCTCCGTCTACGATGCTATGAATCTCGAGCTCGCGCTGCGCATGCGGCTGCCGCTTGCGACCCTGGACCGGGCGCTGGCCGCTGCGGCGCAGGCCGTCGGGCTGGATGCACCCGGCGGCGCGTAGCGCGACGGCGGGAAGGATCGACAGCCCGACCCGCCCCAACCGTAGCGTCGAGAAGTTCGGATCGAATGTGGTTGGTTGAGCGTTGGTTGCACCGTCTGAAGAGCGGGCGCAACCAGTACGCCACCAGGCCCGAGCACATGCCCGACCGCCTCAAGGCGGTGCGCGACATCCGCGAGCCCGACTCGGGAGGGCATTTTGCGGCGAACCGACACGTCTGTAACGACATCTTTGCACACTAACATTGATAGTGTTAGCATGCATTATGACGTTAGTAATAAACCGCGAAACGTTGGCAATGCCAATCGCCGCCGCGCTCCAGCGCTATCTCGAAGATACCCTTCACGAACCCGCAAGGGTCGCTGCGCTCGACGGCGCGCCCGGCCTCCCATCATTTCTTTCCCGCATGTACAGCCTCCTTGAAGGCCACGTGGCTGGAAGGCGATGCATCTTCCTTGCGACCGTCGACAACGCCGCCACGCCATCCGACATCGCCAAGCATGTCGCCCTGGTCCGCCCCGCCGTTGACGCGATCGTCGTCTTCGTCGCTCCGTGGCTGAGCGCGCACAACCGCTCGCGCCTCATCGAACGACGAATCCCGTTCGTCGTGCCCGGCAAGCAGCTCTACATCCCTGACCTCGCGATGGACTTGCGCGAACGCTTCCGCACGCCGAAGCCACGTCGCGCAGCCGGCCTCTCGCCGGCGGCCCAGGCGGTATTGTTCCATCGCCTCCTGCGGCTCGACGAGACCGTGACAGCCCCATCCCTCGTAGCGGCACAGCTGCACTACTCGGCCATGTCGATCGGCCGCGCGTTCGACGATCTGGTCGGTGCCGGGCTGGCCCATACCGAAAGACACGGCAAGGAGCGGCATATCCGATTCCAGGCCGAGGGCAGGCAACTGTTCGATGCCGCGCACGACCTGCTCCGCAGCCCTGTGCGCACCGAGAAGTTCATTCGAGACGCTCACCCCCCTCCGCCTTTGAAACACGCAGGCGAGAGCGCGCTCGCCGATCTCACAGACCTGTCCCCGCCGCCGCTGCCGGCTTTCGCGGTCGCGGCCAGCGATTGGAAGATTGTCGCCCAGACCCATGGGCTGTTCGAAACCGACCGGGATCAAGCTTCCCATATCGTGGAAACCTGGTCATATGACCCGGCCGCCTTGTCCACTGCGCGCACCGTGGATCCGCTGTCGCTCTACGCGCAGTTCCGCGATCACCGCGATGAGCGCGTTTCCATGGCGGCGGAACGACTGTTGGACGGAATGCCGTGGTAACCGGAATCGACAAGTTTCGCGAACACTTCGCAGCCCACGAGGGGCAATACGCCATCATCGGCGGCACCGCTTGCGACCTGCTGTTCGACGCAGCTGGTCTCGATTTCAGGGCGACCAGGGACATCGACATGGTGCTTTGCATCGAGGTGGTCGACGCCGAATTCGGAAAGGCCTTCCAAACGTTCCTTGATGCAGGCGGATATCAAGCCCGCGAACGGAGCGACGGTCGAAGGGAATTCTGCCGATTTCACCGTCCGACCGACCGGAGCTTCCCTTTCATGATTGAGCTCTTTGCGCGGCGCCCGGTGAACCTCGACCTGCCCGAAGGCGCGATCTACGCGCGGGTACCGGTAGACCAGGACATCGTCAGCCTTTCGGCAATCCTGCTGGACGATGCCTATTTCGCGGCGCTCCAGGCCGCCAAGCGCCAAGTCGAGGGCGTCACGATCGTCGACGAGACCCTGCTCATACCGTTCAAGGCCCGCGCAGTTCTCGACCTCACCGCTCGGTCCGAGGAAGGCGCGAACGTCGACCGAAGGGACATCAGGAAGCATCGCAACGATGTCTTCCGGCTCGCGCAACTCCTGCCCGAGGACACACGGGTCGCACTGCCCGAATCCGTCCGCCAAGACCTTAGCGCTTTCGTCGACCAGGCTCACGCCGACCAGACTCTCGATCCTAGGGCATTTGACGTTCCCTTCACCCGGGATGAGGCAGCCGATCTTCTTCGCACCGTGTATCAACTAACGTAGAAAGACTTGGCCCGCTCGCCTACTCCGATCCCATCTTCATTGTCTCCCGGAGCCTCGTCGGCCCGGAATTGTCCGCCAACACTCGGGGCACGCCCTGCATGGGCAACTGTCGCATCTACAAGGTCGCATTCGCCCGGCGGCCGCACTGCCGGACAGCCTGCCCGCAGGCCGAGGGGTGCGGCTCTCCGGGCAGTATCGGCGAGCCGTCTTCGTCCCGCGCGGGGTGAGTCCGAAAAGGGTAACGTGCCGTCCCGAAATCGGAGCGGCCTGAGCTATTCCTCTGCGGAGAACCTTGATGAACCGTGTTTGCGACGCATGCACCGATACCGAGCTGATCGCCACGCCCAAGGCGTTCCGGTTCGGACTTCGGCTCCTCGGGAATCTGGTCAAAGAGGAGACAGAGTATCTCTGCCCCGCATGCGGTCGGCGGACTACGGACGATCCCCTGGCGCACGAAACGCCGGTGGAACGCGCCGCGGACGGCGACACCCGAACCGGCGATGTGCGCCGCCGGCAGGTGATGCTCCACAACCTGCCCGCGGACAGGCGAGACTTCGTGTCCGTCCAGTTCCCCGCCGCCTATCGGGCCGGCCGGAACGCGCTGTGGCCCACATTCGAGGGCAACGTGCAGGACGGCACGGTCATCGACCGCCACGGCGACCCCGATCTCATGCTCGAGTTCGCGGAGCAGTATTTCAGGCTCTACAACGCTGCTGTGCCGGCCGGACGACTGCCGGCCAGTCTGGTCGAGATCATGCTTGCGCTGCACCTCCTCGTCACGGCCGCCGAACTGGGGTTCAAGGCCTGCCTGACGAGGGACGACAAGGACGCGTCCGGGCATTCCCTCCTACGACTGTACAAGGCGCTCCATCCCGCTCATCGCGACCGGATCGACGCCGTGTTTTCCAAGTCATACCTGAACACCAACCTGACGGCCCTCGGCATCGAGCCCCCAACCGTGGAAGCCATTCTGGGGAGGTATAACAGCACCTACGGTTCGAGCAGCGGGGTCTACACAGACTCTCGTTACTATGCGGAGCCGACGACGCGGTTCAGGCGTGGCGACAGCGTTCACGGAGCCAACCTGGTCAAGGCCGACACGCCGTACCCGACGTTTCTTCCGGAGATCGTGTCCGCGCAGATCGAGGCCTATCGGTATTTCTCCGGACACGAGCGGCTCCGGCGACGCGGCGGCGACGTGCAGCACGGCGCTCGGGAACCCGGCAACGACAATCACGGCGACTGGGGCGTGGTGCCGTCTTCCCTCGGCCTATGCGTCGTGAGCGTGCCCCAGCCGGCCGGAACAAGCGCCGAGGGCGAGGATCTGGCTTCCTTCGAGAAGCTGCTGTCCGAGCATCCTCCGGCCCTCCGTGCGGACTGGATGTACGGGGGAAACACACTTCTCTTCTATGGGGCAGGGGAACAAAGCCCGACGGATGGCCACGGAACGCTGAACGGCGTGCAGTGTCTGGTGTGGCGGCACCGGAGACTCGGGATGCACGCCCGGGATCTCTACCTGCTGGCCAACCGGCTCGAAAATGCGGATCCGCTTGGCTCTCTCTCGGCTATCCTCGTTGTCCGCGACTAGCCGCTTCCGGTCCGGCTCATGCTGTTTCACGGATTCGGTGGAAGAAGCGTACGCCCCGGACATTCAAAGAGCGCCCAGAACCAATGCGGAGCAGGAGCTGGAGGAGGCGCGGGCTGAACGGTACGCGGCGGTGGCGATGTTTACCGGGGCTTTCGGGGCGCACTATCCTGCTCCCTCGCCGGCATTTGCGGGTCGATCTACGAAACGGGGACGACTTGGCGCACGCTTCATCCCACGACGAGGAAGCCGCGCTCATACGCGAGCGGCTTGCGCGTCTTGAGGCCGAGAAGGCGACCCTTGAGGCCCGTCTCGCTGAGATTGGGAATCCGCCCACCGCGTTGAAGGATGTCCTGCCGTCCGCGGGACCGATCACCAACCGTTCGTCGGCACACGACAAGATCGCGCTGTTCAGATCCCTGTTTCGCGGCCGCGAGGACGTCTATCCGAAGCGCTGGGACAACGCCGGGACAGGCAAGGCGGGATACGCACCGGTCTGCGCCAATGAGTGGGCGCCCCGCATCTGTGGCAAGCCGCGCGTCAAGTGCGGCGCCTGTCCCAACCAGGCGTTCCGGGAGGTGACGGACGAGGCGATCGACGGGCATCTGCGCGGCCGCCACACGATCGGCGTCTATCCCATGCTCCCGGACGACACCTGCCGGATTCTCGCCGCCGACTTCGATAAGGCGAGCTGGCGACGGGACGCGGGCGCCTTTCTCGAAGCCTGCCGCTTGAAGGGCGTGCCGGCGGCTCTCGAACGCTCGCGTTCGGGCAATGGCGGGCATGTCTGGATCTTCTTCGTCGAGCCGGTGCCCGCCGCCCTCGCCCGCCGTCTCGGCGCCCATCTGGTCACCGAGACGATGGAGCGCAACCCGGATATCGGGTTCGCGTCCTACGACCGGTTCTTCCCGAGCCAGGACACCGTGCCCGCGGGCGGCTTCGGCAATCTCATCGCGCTGCCGCTGCAGGGCGGTCCGCGCGAGGACGGCAACAGCGTCTTTCTGGACGACAGTTTCGAGCCCCATGCCGACCAGTGGGCTTTCCTCTCCTCCATGCGCCGCCTCTCCCTGGCCGAGGCGACCGCCATCGTTGACGAGGCTGGCCGGCAGGGCCGGGTTGTCGGGCTGCGTTTGCCGCTCGACGAAGAGGACGACGAGCCCTGGAGCGCGCCGCCGTCGCGGCGCCGGCCGCTGCCCGAGATTGCCGGACCGCTGCCGGAGCGGATCGACGCGGTTCGGGGCGACCAGATCTACATCCCGCGCGCCAATTTGCCGCCGGGTCTGGTCAACCGGCTCATCCGTCTCGCGGCCTTCCAGAACCCGGCCTTCTACAGCGCTCAGGCGATGCGGCGCTCCACCTTCGGCATCCCGCGCATCGTCGCCTGCGCCGAGTTGCTGTCTCACCACATTGCCCTGCCTCGCGGCTGCGGCGAGGCGATGGAGGGGTTGCTGGAAGAACTGGGCATCCCTTTGGACATGCGCGACGAGCGCAATCCCGGCCGTCCGGTAGAAACGACGTTTCTCGGAAGCCTGACTCCGGAGCAGCAATCCGCCGCCGATGCACTGTTGCCGCACGACATCGGCGTGCTCGCGGCGGCGACCGGGTTCGGCAAGACGGTCATCGCCGCGGCCGTCATCGCCGCCCGCCGGACCAACACGCTGGTGCTGGTCCACCGGCGCCAGCTCATGGAACAATGGATCGCGCGGCTCGCGGCGTTTCTCGATCTTCCGGTCGCCGCGATCGGGCAAATCGGCGGCGGCAGGCGCAAACCGGGCGGCATCGTCGATGTCGGTGTCATCCAGAGCCTGGTGCGCAAGGGCGAGGTCGACGACATCGTCGCCGATTACGGACATCTCGTGGTCGACGAGTGCCACCATATCTCCGCCGTCAGCTTCGAGGCGGTCGCGCGCCGGGCGAAGGCGAAATACGTCCTCGGTCTGTCTGCAACGGTCACGCGCCGGGATGGTCACCATCCGATCGTCTTCATGCAGTGCGGTCCTGTCCGGTTCAGCACCAGCGCGAAGGCGCAGGCCCGGCAACGACCCTTCGGACACCGGGCGATCCTGCGCCCGACGGAATTCCGGCTGCCGGCCGGCATGGACGCGGAGCGCCCGCTCATCCAGCATGTATACGCCGCGCTGGCCTCGGACGAGGATCGCAACGACATGATCTTCGACGATGTGCTGCAGGCGCTGGAGGCGGGCCGCTCGCCGATCCTGCTCACCGAACGCAAGGACCATGCCCACCGCCTTGCGGAGCGGCTCGGCCGCTTTGCCCGGAACGTGCTCGTTCTCCGCGGAGGCATGGGGACCAGGCAGCGCCGCGAGATCATGCAGCGTCTCGAAGACATCCCCGAGACGGAAGAGCGGGTGCTGATCGCGACAGGCCGCTATGTCGGCGAAGGCTTCGACGACGCCCGCCTCGACACCCTGTTCCTGACGATGCCGATTTCGTGGAAGGGCACGCTCGCGCAATATGTCGGCCGCCTCCACCGCCTGCACGCCGCGAAGCACGAAGTGCTGGTCCACGACTATGTCGACCAGGCCGTGCCGACGCTCATGCGCATGAGCGAGAAGCGCGTCCGAGGGTATGAAAGCCTTGGCTACACCGTCGAGAGGTCGGGCGCCGCTTCGCCAGAGATCGCCGGCAATGACCTGCTGAGCCGCCCACGCCTGCCGGAGGTCGGATGATGCGTTTCGTTCCGATCCCCGTGTAGGGGGGCTCTTGAGCTGCCTGTCCGCACGATCCTCGACGGCTTGACCTCGGAGGCGGCCGCCGTCGGATCGGAATTCTGGAAGACGGGCGGGTTCTACGGTTCGGGTTGTATGTCCGTTTCGACCCGGTGAGCCCTCCTCCCAAGCTGTTGACAGCAGCCCGCTCACACCATATCCGTGTGCTGCCGAGTGTCGTATTTTTGCAAGCTGGCAACCATGGCATCCTCACGACCTCAGCCTTTGGAGAAGCGGATCGCCCGGCGCATTGCGTGCAAGAAGGCCAATGTCTTCCTGCGCCGTGACTTCGAGGATCTTGGCGGTTACGACCAGGTCGGTCGCGCGCTGAAATGCCTTACCGCCAAGGGCCGCCTCGTCAAGATCGGTTATGGCCTGTATGCCCGCACCGCCATTTCGCCAATATCCGGCAGGACTGTCGTCGCCAAGCCCCTCCCCGCGCTTACGCTTGAAGCTCTGGAGCGGCTCGACGTGCAAGCGATGCCATCCACATTTGCCCAGGCCAATAGTGCAGGCACCAGCACCCAAGTCCCCACCGGACGCGTGATCGCCGTCCGGAGCCGCATCTCCCGCAAGATCGGCTACGACGGAAAATACGTCTCCTTTGAGCGACTCTCCCGGTCAAGAGCTTCTTGAGGCGGTCGCCACGGAGCTCGCCGTCGACCCGTCCTTCATCGAGAAGGATTGGCACACCACCCGGCAGCTCGCAGCCATTCTCAAGCGCCGGCAGGCCGAGGCCGGCGACTACCCGGTCGATGTCCGCGACTGGGTGTTCCCCTCGCGCACCGCCGCCACCGGCCATGTCCAGGACCCGCATCATCTCTACGCCCGCATCGGAGAGGCCGGCGGCGCCAGGTTCTGGTTCCACGGACTGCGCAATTCCTTCATTACCGTCGCCGAGCGCGAGCTGATGCTGCCTCCCTCGCTGACCAAGCGGCTGGCCAACCACGCGCGGCCCAACGATGTCACCGGAGGCTATGCCGCAGATTGGACCATCGCCCAGCTTCGCGAGCCCGCACAGAGGATCGCCGATCAGGTCGAGGCGCTGATGCGCTCGGCCGCATCGTCCGTCGCTTCTGCATGGGTCTGCTAACCGGAACGCGTCTCCGGAGCCCCGCTGGACACGAATCAGAGCGATTTCTGACATCGCCCCACCAACCGCGCGAAGGTTGCCTTCGCCTGCCTATTTCGTTCCTAGGGATTGTATATTGAGGCAGGTACCTGTTACCTGGAAAGGCTGCCATGCCCACCGTGAGCGCCTTCGAGTTCCAGTAGAAGTTCGGTCGGTTCCAGCATGAAGCGCAGCGCGAGCCGGTGGAGATTACCCGGCATGGGCGCCGTGAGTTCGTGTTCATGTCTGCGGAGCAATATGACTGGCTTCGGGCTTCGGCGCAGCGCTGCCATCGCACCGCCGTCGCAGCCGATGTGGCGATCGACGCTGTGTAATGGTGACGGCTAGATAATGGAGAGTAGGTGCGCCGCGACCCTGCAAGACCGGGCTTCAGGGCCGGAGCCGCTCACCATTTCTATTGGCGCTTCACGTCGTGCAATATCGCCATCAGACGGTCGGTCGCACCCATGAAGACTCCCTTCCGCACCGACGGTGGTTGCCGCGCAGCAAGGACATCCAGCTTGTCCACGGGATCGGCCCGGAGGTAGATCTCCGTGCTCTGAACGCTTGCATGACCCAGCCAGAGAGACATTTTGCGGATGTCGCGCGTGGCTTCCAGGGTGTGGATCGCGCAGGCGTGTCGAAGCACATGCGGGCTAATGCGCTTGGTGGCGATGGATGGTGCGGCTCGCCGCGCCGTCGCAGCATGTAGCTTCAGACGGTGAGCGAAGCCGTGTCGCGTCATGCCGACGCCGCGGGCGTTGAGGAACAGATGGTCGCTTGATCCGTCGGGACGGATTGCTAGCCCGGATTATTCATGGCAGGTCTGATTTTGGGGTGGCGAACGTAGCGTAAGCCGTTGCCATCGGGTAGGAATTCGTTGTCCGAGCGTCTTCCTCTCCGAGCCACGCCACGCCACGCCCGCCATGACCGACGATAGCCTTCTCCCCTTCGATCTGCCAGCCGTCGCGCGCAAGAAGGTGAGCGCCGCCTTCGACGGCGGCCTGATCTCGTCTGACGGCGGCCTCGTCCTGCTGCGCGAAGCGGAACGCCGCTTGCGTCTCGCCGAGACCCTGGCGGGCTGCATCCGGGACCGGCGCAATCAGGCGCAGGTGATCCACTCGCTCTCGGCCATGCTCCGCTTTCGCATGTTGGCCATCGCCTGCGGGTACGAGGACGCCGACGACTGCGACACGCTGCGCGCGGACCCTCTGTTCAAGCTGGCCTCAGGCCGGGCGCCGGAGAACGGCCGCGATCTCTGTTCCCAGCCCACCATGAGCCGCCTGGAGAACGCTCCGTCTCGCATCGAGGTGGCGCGCATGACGGCCGCCCTGGTCGATCTCTTCTGCCGCTCCTTCTCAGCCCCACCCGCCGCCATCACGCTGGATATCGACGACACCTGCGATGCCGTGCACGGGCACCAGCAGCTGTCGCTGTTCAACGCTCATTACGACACCCGCTGCTTCCTCCCCATCCACGTCTATCACGTGGAAAGCGGCAAGCCGGTGGCGGTCCTCCTGCGCCCCGGCAAGACGCCCTCGGGGATCGAGGTCCGCACCCTCATCAAGCACCTGGTCCGCCGCATCCGCCGCCACTGGCCGCACACTCGGATCGTCTTCCGGGGAGACAGCCACTATGGCCGCGCGCAAGCCATGGCCTGGTGCGAGCAGAACGGCGTCGACTACATCTTCGGCCTCGCGGGCAACCGCGCGCTCAACGCCTTGGCCTACGAGGTGGCCGACGATCTCAAGGTCCGCCGCGCCGAGGCCGGCGCGGACAGGATGCGCAGCTTCGCCGCCTTCGCCTATGCCGCCCGCTCCTGGAGCCGCGAACGCCGGGTCGTGGCTCGGCTGGAGGCGACGACGCGCGGCTTCGATGCCCGCTATGTCGTCACCTCGCTCAAGGGCGAGCCCCGCCACCTCTACGAAGACATCTACTGCGCCCGCGGCCAGGCCGAAAACCTGATCAAGATGCACAAGGGCCAGCTCGCCTCGGACCGCACCTCCTGCCAGAGCCCGCTCGCCAACCAGCTCAGGCTGGTGCTCCACACCGCAGCCTACTGGCTGATGCTCGCGCTCCGCGACGCCATTCCCCGCACAGCGCCGCTCGCCCGCGCCGAGTTTGCAACCCTCAGGCTGCGCCTCCTCAAGATCGGCGCCCGCGTCATCGAGAAGGCCACCCGCGTCCGCATCCACTTCGCCTCGGCCTGCCCGGACGCCGCTCTCTTCCGACTGCTCGCAGGCCGCCTCGCCGCAGCAGGCCCCTGAGCGCCGGGGCGATGTGCCCCGACAACCCAGGCTCGTTCAACCCTCAACCCAATAGCGACCCATCCTCAGATCCCGGCGCCAAACCGCGTCAGGCCACGACGCGACCCCTCAGCCGAGCCTCATGTGCAAGGCTCTCCATGAATAGGTCGGGCTAGCCAGTCCCGGATGACGGATCGCGTTTGCGTCCACAGCGGCAACGAGCGTTCTCGACGCCCCTTTCCATGGATGCGGACGGCGTCGAGGCCGGGTTGTTCGACATCGTTGCATGCGATTCCAACCAACTCCGACACGCGCAGCCCGGCGGCGTACGCAAGGTGCAGCATTGCGCGATCGCGTATCCCGGAACGCGTCCCCGGATCGGGCGCGTCCAGCAGGGCCTGTATCTCGTCATGATCGAGATAATCGACCACTGGCTCGTTTCGCCGCTTGAGTGGGATCGCGTGGACCTGACCGGCCAGGGCGAGACAGGATGGAACCCTGTACTCGAGGTATCGGAAGAAGGATTTGAACGCAGCCAACCGTACGTTGCGTGTCCCGATTGTGGCTCCCCGATCACGCTCCAGATATTCCAGGAAGTCGAGGATCAGATCGGCCGTCAACTGTTCGATCATGATCTTGCAGGGACGAACGCCGTATCTGGCTTCCGCAAAGCAGACGAGCTGAGTGAAGCTCACGGCGTAACTTTCGATCATGTGGCGGCTGGCACCGCGATCGCGGGGTAGATGCTCCCCAAGGAACGCGCTGATATAGGGCGCGAGCTCGGTCATCGGGTCGCCCTCCCTGCATGTGTGGCTTCCGCAGCTCGGGCGATCCCGCGGAGCAGGACCGGCGTGGCCTCCAGATACCAGTAGGTGGAGGCCATGTTGACGTGCCCCAGATAAGTGGATAGCGCCAGAACGTGTCGGCTGACGCTGTCGCGATCGGCTACGACCGCGTTCTCAAGCGAACGCGTGGCGAATCCGTGCCGCAAGTCGTGCAATCGAGAGCCGGGCTCCCCGGGACCGCCACGGTGGCCGATTTGCCTGGCGAGCCTGAGGAAGATCTTCGATAGAGTGGAGTGATGCGGGGGTTTGCCGCTCGAGAGAACGAACAAGTGCTCGTCGGAGCCGCCCATGCGCATCCTGATTTCGAGATAACGGTCCAGCGCCTTGCTGGTGCTGTCATGAAGCGGAACCAGTCTCGATTTTCCGAGCTTCGAAGCCTGGACCACCAGCCCGTCGGCAGTAATGTCGTTCAGCTTCAGAGCGAGCGCCTCCGACAGCCGCAGCCCGGTGGTGGCGAGCAATCCGATCATGTAGTGGTAGGTGTACCGGTTGAGTGGGCCCGTGCTCTTCATCAACAGCGCTGCGTCCATGATCTCCTTGACCTGGCCCAGGCTCAGGAGATGAGGGGAGGATCTTCGCACCGGCACTCGGCCGAGGGCATCTCGCGATGGAACTTCGTGGCGTTGGTCTTCCGCGTGCAGCCAAGCGGCGAAGTCAGCAACCACCCGGAGCCGGATCTGCGCCTGCCCGGCCGTGCCTGCCTTCCGGGACCAGTCGATAACGGCGATGGCGCGGATCAACTCATCGCAAGAGGCGTCGGTCTCGTTGGCGAAGGCTCGCAGGATGCGGGCGGCCTGGTCGAACTTGTATCCCAGATGGTGCTTGAAGGTGATGTAACGTTCCACGTTGTCGATCATGGTCATCGGGCGTCTCCCACCCAGGGCTGCGCCACTTCCTGGAGCATGGGGACATTGACCTTGGCGTAGATCGCGGTGGTACTCGGCAGCCGATGCCTCAGCAGGGTGCCGACGGTTTCCAGCGAGGCCCCGGACCGCAGCAGGCCGGTCGCCGTGGAGTGCCGGAAGAGCTGGGCTCCCCGGGGGTGGGCGTCGTGCATGCCGGTTCGGTTCAGAGCGCGACACACGATGTGGGTGACGGCGTTCGAAGAGGGGAATGGCACATGCGGGGCCGGCACGCGCAGGAACACCTTGTCTTCATCGACTCGCGGACGCGCCTTCTCGATATCTCAGCCCTGCCGATTCGCCAAGGCGATCCTCACCGGATGCCTACCCATCGTCGTCGGGAGCGGTCGATTCTCCAGGCCACCGCCTATCGGCACCGAAGAGCAGACAATCCTCGGGAATGCGCGTCGACCCAGACTTCATCGCCGGCCGGCCTCTTGCCGGTCGATGCGCGGGTTCGGAGCCGGACCGAAGGGAGCTCCGGTGACGAGCCTCGAAACCAACTTCCGGAACCTGGTCCTGGCCTTTCTCCGCCGATCGTCACTGAATGACGCCAAGTTCGGCAGGGATGCCGCCGGCCACGGCGAGTTCGTTACGAACCTCCGCAAGGGGGCTGCGCCGACGATGGACACCGCCGACCGGGTACTCCGCTTCATGGACGAACCGGAGATCGGTCCGGCATTCCGGGCCGAGATTGCGGCCTTCCTCGTCGTCTCCGGCACCAACGGCACCGCGCTCGGGCAACTGGCTCTCAGAGATCCATCTTTCCCCAAGTTGGCACTTTTGTCCTACCCATGTCCTTTATCGTGTTGATGTAACGCGATATTTCTCTCGGCCGGTTCCAACATGGCACTACATTTTGTTGGATTCTGTCAGTTCGGCAGGCGGGTCCTCGTGCGGTGGATGGCGGGTTCCACGCCCGCCGCCGAGGAGATTGCGGCAACCTCAGCGGCCGGGCGCGTGTCCTGTCGATTGACGATCAAGGTGCCGTCGGTCTGGCGCAGGCGCGTGGTGATCCGCACCCAGGTCCGCATGCTCTCGCGGATCGATGCCCAGCACTTGTGGATGTCCCGCGCGGCCAGCCGGGTACGGATCAGATGCACGGCGTGGTAGGCCAGCACGGCGATCAGCAGGTGGGCCGCGATGCGCCGGTCGAGCTGGTGCCAGATCGGGCGAAGGCCGAGTTCGGATTTCAGGCTTCGGAATGTCGCCTCGATATCCGTGATCCGCCAGTACGTCCGCAGGACCGTCTCGATATCCCAGTCGACGTGGCTGGTGCGCAGCACATAGGCGCCCGCGCCCTCATCGGCCTCGTCGTATCGCGGCCTGCGCTTGAAGCGCACGGCGGTGGCATTGGGGCCGGTGTCCGCCTTCTCGACCGTGATCTCGTAGTGCCTGGCGACGGCGGAGAAGCGCTGCTTGAGGCGGCCTATGCTCTCCAGCACCTTGTCGTAGCGCTTGAGGCGGCCCTTGACCGCAAGGCCGCCGTGGAGCCTTTGCAGCGCCGCCTCGAAGCGGTTCCGCCTCAGGCCGATGATCGCGTTCTCGGCCTTCTTCTTGCCCTCGCTGACGACGTAGAGCCGCGCCTCGCCGTCCTCGCTGGCAAGCCGCCAGGCCCGCACCTCGTGGCGCGCGCTGGTGATCAGCAGGGCCTCGGGTCCGCCCTCGGGCGGCGCAGGCCTGGCACCGCGGCTGACCGCGATCCAGTCGTAGCCCTGCTCGCCCAGCCAGACGATGTTCTCCTCGGTGGCGATGCCCGCGTCCATGACCACCGTGGGCTTCGCCGCCGTGCCGCCGCACACCGCCTCGAGCCGGGCCAGCGCCTCGTGCAGCGTGCCCGGCTCGCTCACGTTGCCGGGCAGGATCTCGCAACTGCGCGGGAAGCCCGCACCGTCGAGCGCCAGCGCCAGCGTGATGAGGGGACAGTCGTCGCGCTTCTGCTTGGAGCGCCCGAACCTGGGAAGCTCGCCGTCGGTGTGGCCGTGGTAGTGGACGTTGGTGAGATCGTAGAAGGCGATCGTCTCGGGCAGGTCGAGCAGCGCGCGCTCACGGTTGAACAGTTCCCTCTGGATGGCGGCCCGGTGGCGCCAGAGCAGGTCGCCGATGCGGTAGAGCGTCTTGCGCCGCAGCGCCTTGCGGTCGCCCTCCAGGCCCAGGAGCTCGGCGGCCGCGCTGTCGTGGCGGAGCCAGCGGCTGGTATCACGCTCGCTGGCGGGATGGACCATCCTGGCGACGATCAGCGCGCTGGCGATGCGTCCGTCGCGGCCCTTGATGTCGAGGCCGTGGAGGATTTCGGCGAAGCCAAGGTCGTCGAGGGCCTTGAGGCACAGGCGCTCGCAGCCGACGGTGCGCGGGTTCTCATGCTCCAGGGTATCGAGGTCGACGGTGGCGATCTCGGGCTTGCGCGCCTCTTCCTGCATCGCCTCGGCACGGAACCCCCTGGCCCTGAGCTTGGCGACGATGTCCTCGGCTGCGGCCTGCACGTCCGGGACGGCTTGGAGCAGCGGCGGGCGGCCGTGCAGCAGCGCCTCGGCGAGTTCGGCCACTTCGCGCCATTTCTCCTTCGGCACCGGATAGTCGGTGCCGAGGTTGAGGAGCGTGCGCTGCCTGACCTTGTCGCCGATGCGCTGGGAGAGCACGAGGCGATGGCTTCGGACGGGCTTGCCGTCGGTGGTGTGGGTCTTGGTTGCCCTGATGAACATGTCGCCCGTCGCGAGATTGTTGCGAGGGGCCAAGATTTGTCGGCTTGGGGTCTGGGGTCAAGGGAAAATCGTCAATACCTAACAAATCCTGGCACTACAACGCGCTTCCAGCGCCTCAATTACACATATAGTGGCATCATCTCGGAGCTACCCCAATATGTGGTACTTCGGTCCGCAAAATATGGGCAGACCGGCATTGAGCAACCGGAAAAAGTGCCAACTTGGGTTTCGTGCACAGGCTGAACGGGGGCTCGACGCCTCGATTGGACACCGTCCAGAAGGTGCGGACCTGGATGCGCGAAACCGCGAGCCACGGAGAACGTGTGGCGATCGCTCAGGCGATCGCCGACCCCGACGCGCCCGATCCCCTCCTCAATCCGGACCCGGGCGCCTTGAACGCGCTGGTCGAGGGGAAGCCGCGCGCCGATGGCGGCGGCGGAGCCCTTGCGGGAGAATCCATTCGCGCGATCGAAGAGAAGATCCTGCTCACCCCGGCGGAGGCCGCGGCCATTGTCAACCTGAAGCCGCTCACGCTGTCCCGCTTCCGGGCCGTCGGGGGCGGCCCCACTTATTGCAAGCTGGGAACGCATGTGCGGTATTTCCGGGCCGATCTCCTGGCCTGGGAATGGGCAAGACGCAAGGGCAACCATCTTGAACTGCGCTGACCGGTCGGCGCTTCACCGCTCGCGGCAGCGCTCGGGTTCGAGTCCGGATTAGAGCAAGCCCCATGACGGACCTGATGGCGGACATCCGCACCAAGGTCTCGGACTATCTGGCGCGCACCGGGATCGCGGACGAAGAGTTCGGCAGGCGCGCGCTCGGTCGACCCGATTTCGTGCGACGGCTCGGCGTGCAACGGACGATGACGCTCAATACCGCGGACCGCGTGCTTCGCTTCATGGGCGAAGTGCCGATCGGCCCCACCTTCAAGCGCGATGTCGAAACCTTTCTCGAGGTCACTGGAACGAGGCCGGAGAGGTTCGGAATCGACGCCGTCGGCTCTGCCCGGTTCGTAAGCAGGCTCGGGACCCAGCGATCGGTTCGGCTTGCTGCCGTTCAACAAGCGCGTGAGTACATGGACCGCGCCGCCGACCCTTCGCAGCGCGCGGTCATCGCCGGGATGCTCGAAGACGGCGGCGAGTCGACATGCGGCGCCGTCGCGAACCCGATGTCGCACGCCGAGAGGAAAAAGGGCAGTGCCTTCCGAGTGTCCGACACAGACGCTGAAGACCCTCCGGCGCACCACCGCCGGGAATTCCTCGACACCAGCGAAGCCGCGGCGCTGCTCGGCCTCGCGCGACGTACGCTGGTCCGGTATCGTTCGAGGGGCGTGGACCCGGCCTATCACAGGTTTCATGGCAGGATCGTCTATACCCGCACCGATCTCATGAGCTGGGCGTTGGGAAAACGGCAGACTACGCGCGAGAGCGACTGACGGCGTGTATCGTCTCGCGCTTCGTGGGGCTTGAAACCATGGAAACCCCCGACACGCCCGTGCAACGCGGCAGCAGCAACGTCTTCGCCGATCTTGCCGTCGCCAAGGCAGAGCGCAACATCGGCCTCGCTGTCATAGGGGCCGTGCTCCCGGCCGGTGACGATCTCGATTAGCGGGCGGGCGCGGTGTGACAGCAGGCCTGGCACTCGGCCGTTCGGCACCTCGCAACAGTATTGCCTTGGACTGCGCCTCGGCGAGAACCCGCAGGACAATTCGGAAAATGCTGTGCATGCTCCGCTCTTGTGACCCTTACGGTTGGAACGCCCCATGATCGACGACACAAAGGCAGCTGCGACGGACCTCGGTTATGCACACTGGTCGTTAGCGGACCGAGGAGCGCGGAGAACGGGTCGGATGAGACGGGACTCCCCAACCTGCACGTTACCATGCGGGACAGTTCGGCCAGATGGAACAGGGAGGCGGTGATGCCCGAGGACGAGCACATCATTGAAGTTCCGCCGCTTACGATGTTCAACGTGGGTGTCGCGCCCAGCGGACACCTGGCCATCTTTCTGGAGGCGCAAAGGGAGGGGGAGGAGCAACCGGAGAAGCTGACGTTTTACGTGACGCCCGAGCGGGCGATCAACATGGCGATGGTCCTGCAGGAGACGGCCAGGCGGGTGCTGGACGGCTCGGACATCGAGCTCATTCAAACACCCAAAGGCGGTTCGCACTGAAGATCGGGTCACGGCGATAGGGCTGCTCGCGGAACGATCCGCGCCAACAACACAAGTATGGTGGCACTCGTGAAGGCGCACGTCGGACAAATCCGCTTCCTCGCGGACCCGCCACCAGAAGCCGTGCAGCCAAGCCTTGCCGACGGGGCCGGTGCCGGGAGACGACGGAAAACTCAACGGCCCCTTCGCTCCATGGCATCGAGGATGTCCCTCGCGGGCTGCGACAGCCAGACGGTCCGGAGACGTCTTGCCGGCTTGTCGAGATGTCAAATGACGGCGGTAATTGCGAGCCTGCACTTCATGAACTGGACGAGCGACACACCAGTGCGTCGCCTTGCGGTTCGGGAAAGCCTGCGGCGACGAGCTCCTCGGCGGCGGCGGTGTCGAACCGAAATTCGCGTTGCGCCGTTTGCAACGGTTCGTCGAGATGCCTGTCGCTCGCGATTTTCTGCCCGATCAGCCGGATGAGCAGACACACATAGGCGTCGGCTTGCTGCCTCGGTATGCCCGCGGCGACGAGCTTCTTGAAGGAGGCGTGGGTGTCGAACCGGACTTTGCGCCTTTCCACGGGCGCACCTTACTCTCTGTCGAGCGCGGGCCGCATCAATTCGAACACGACAAGGATGCCATCAATCGTCATAACCCGGGAGACGGACCCCTGCGCTGGTCGGCACACGCAGCGTCTTCCCGGCCGCGATCATCACCTTGTCCAGGCTGTAGATCGCCTCCGCTCCGCGGTTGCTCGCGATGGCGAGGTGCAACGCGTCCCCGGCCCTCAGTCCGGTCTCGAAACGGCTCAGCCATTCCCTGGCCCGATCGAAGTCGTCGCGGTTTGGCAACAAGACGACAAAAGACTCCTCGATGATTGTTTCGAACTGTGAACCCGCCTCGCGTGCCACCGCCGCTTCCAGACCGCCCGTGCGAACCTCGCGGGCAAGCAGCGAGGCGAACTCGACCCGGGTCCAATGGCTGACCGCCAGAGCGTCCGCCGGCAGGCCCTCGAAGAAACCCGTGATCGGTTCACTGGTCGCCTCGGGCAGGACGAGGGGAACGAGGAAACTGGTGTCGAAATAGCGCATTGGAACCGACTGCCGATCTCACAATCGCTCGTCCCGAGCCTCGCGCAGCAGCTCGGCGGCGGGTCGCCGCAACCGAGGCATGCTCGCTCGAAACCCGGCCAACTCCCGCAGGGGCAGCGGTTTCTTGGGGCGGACGGCGGCAGAGAGGTGCGCCACGGCCTTGCCACGACGGGTGATGACCACCTCGTGGCCAGCTTCCACCTTGTCCAGAAGTTCGCTAAGACGCGCCTTCGCCTGAGCCAGATTGACGGTGACCATGACAACCTCATGTGGTCATGAAACTGGTCATATGATAGCGGGCTTCATTCGAGCGGGCTACAGCCATATCGAGAAAGCTCCAGCCGTGACGAGCCGTGACGAGCCCCGACGCAACGCCGAGCACCGCGCCGTCGCTCGTCGCCGTGGTTGCGGCTCCGCGCGGGACCGCCGAGCGCGAGTCTCGCCACTGACCTATGGGAAGTTTACGGCGACACCGCGTAAACCAGCGTGGCAGGCAATGGACGGAATCGACGGCGTCTATGTTAGTGGTGGATACTCGCCACCATGCGCTCAGAGTCACGCACCGGATGCACGCACTTTACCGTCGTCATCACCGACGCCTGCGGAAGCATGATCGGCAAGGTTCTCTCCACCTGCTCGTTTCGCTTTCAATCTCAATTGACCGAGTGGTTGGAGTGCAGTAGATTAATGTCACTCACTTCTACTCATACGGTACTGCCATGCCCCAACAGGTGACAGCGCGATTGCCGGACCCAGTGGTCGATGCGCTGGATGCGGCCGCGCAGCAGCTCCGGCGCAGCCGGGCGGACGTGATCCGCCTCGCCGTCGAGCACTACCTCGAAGACTTCGACGATCTCTCCGCCGCCATCGACCGGCTCCGCGATCCGAGCGATCCGGTGCTGGACTGGGACCAGGTCCGGCGTGAACTACTCGATACGGATTAAGGGGAGCGCGGCCAGGGAGCTCCGGCGGATCGCCGGGGCGGACCGGACGCGCATCGTCGCAGCCATCGACCGGCTGGCCGAGACCCCCCATCTCGGAGCGCCGCTGAAGGGCGACCTTCGGGGACTGCGGCGTCTCCGGACGGGAGACTACCGCGTCGTGTACGAAATCCGGGACGAGGAACTCGTCGTCCTGGTCGTCCGCGTCGCGCACCGCCGGGACGCCTATCGGCGGGGCGGATCGTGAGACCGGCTGCGAACACCGCCCGAACCGTCGCCTGCGCCGTCCCCGCCAGGAATTTTTCACCGGGCCAGGCAGGGCCGCAGGGGGTCCCGGCGCGGCCACCCACGGCCAAGGGTATGATCTAACCCATTGATACCACTGACTAAATCCCTTGACAATACTCGCCTCGTCCCAAAGATCGCCCTTCATATGGGCCGATGTTGCGGGGAGGCGGGGCGTTATGGGAAGAAACGGAAGCGGTCGGTCCAGGGACCGCGTTGGCGCCAACGACAACGGCGCGGCCGAGGCCCGGGTCCGGTCCGCCGTGCTGACCATCGCCCGCCTGCTCGGACGCCAGATCGCCCGCGAGCAGTTCGAGCGGCAGGTTTCGGCCAACGACAATACGCCGGTCAAGGAGACCGGAGACCGGAAGGAGCGATGACATGATCCGCGCCGCCCTCTACGCCCGCTACTCCTCGGACCTTCAGAGCGCGGCCTCGATCGAGGACCAGTTCCGGATCTGCCGGGACCACGCCGAGCGCGCGGGCTGGACAATCGTGGACACCTACCGCGACGCGGCGATCTCGGGCGACAGCATGATCCTGCGCCCGGGCATCCAGGCGCTGCTGGCGGATGCCCGCTCCGGCGCCTTCGATGTCGTGGTGGCGGAGGCGCTCGACAGGATGAGCCGGGACCAGGCCGACGTCTCGGCACTGTTCAAGCACCTTCAGTTCGCCCGGGTGATGATCGTCACGCTCGCCGAGGGTGAGATCAACGAACTGCACGTGGGGCTCAAGGGCACGATGAACGCGCTCTTCCTGAAGGACCTCGCGGCCAAGACGCATCGCGGGCTGCGCGGCCGGGTGGAGAAGGGCCGCTCGGGCGGCGGGCTCTGCTACGGCTACGACGTCGTCACGACCTTCGATGCCGCCGCCGGCGAGCCGGTGCGGGGCGAGCGCACGATCAACGAGGTCGAGGCCAATGTGGTGCGGCGCGTATTCCGGGACTTCACCTCGGGCGTCAGTCCGCGGACGATCGCCAGGCGCCTGAATGCCGAGAAGATCCCCTGTCCTTCGGGCAAGCTCTGGACCGACTCCACCATCCGGGGCCAGGTGAAGCGCGGCACCGGGCTGATCAACAACGAGCTCTATATCGGACGCCTGGTCTGGAACCGGCTGCGCTACGTCAAGAACCCGGAGACCGGCAAGCGGGTGTCGCGGATCAACCCGCGCGAGGAATGGATCGTCGCGGAGGTCCCCGAGCTCCGCATCGTCGACGACGAGCTATGGCAGGCGGTGAAGCAGCGCCAGGAAGAACTCACCGCGAAATACGCCACCGTCATCGAGGCCACGCGCACGGCGCGTGCCAATCGCCTGAACGGCACCCATCGTCCCCGGCATCTCCTCTCCGGCCTCCTGGAATGCGGCGCCTTCGGCGGTCCCTATGCCATGCGCGGGCAGGACCGCTACGGCTGCTCCAACCACGTCATGAACGGGAGTTGCTCGAACAGCCAGGGCATTCGCCGCACCGAACTCGAGGAGCGCGTCCTGGTCGGTCTCAAGGATCACCTCATGGCGCCCGAGGCAGCTGACGCAGCGGTGCGCGCCTGGGCGGAGGAGACCAACCGGCTCAACCGCGAACGCTCTGCGTCAAGCGAGGCGGAACGCAGGGAGCTGGCCGACGTCGAGAAGAACATCGAGGGGATCGTCGACGCCATCCAGGACGGCGCCTACAGCGCCGTGCTCAAGGAACGGCTGCACAAGCTTGAAGCGCGAAAGGTGGAGTTGACGAAACGGCTCGCAACGGTTCCTGCCGAGATCCCGGACATCCACCCCAACGTCGCCGGCGTCTATCGCCGCAAGGTGGCGCGTCTCGCGAACGCCCTCGGCAAGCCGGAAGAACGTGATGCAGCCGCGGCTGCGATCCGCGGATTGATCGACGGGATCGTGCTGACGCCAGGCGAAAAGCGCGGCGAACTCCAGGTCACGCTGCGCGGCGAGCTCGGCAGGATACTGGAGTGGACGGGAAGCGGAGCCGAAAAAGAAAAGACCGACACGCCCATTTCGGGAATGTCGGTCTCGGTGGTTGCGGGGGTAGGATTTGAATCTACGACCTTCAGGTTATGAGGTAGATAATCGGCATTGGACAGGAACGGACTAGAACGGACTGGAGGTTACTTTCTTCCTATATGCCAACGGCTTACATCCTCCTGCTTGCGGCCGCGAGCGGACTAGAGTAGACAGGAAGCGCCGAAAGTAAAGTTCCGAATGCATTCCGAGATCGATTCATGCCCAGGCTGACAAAGCGACACATCGACGCCCTCCCCGTCCGCGAGAAGGAGTATTTCGTCTGGGACGACCAGCTGAAGGGCTTCGGCGCCAGGGTGTATCCCAATGGCGGCAGGCGCTACGTCGCCCAGACCTTCCGGCGGGGGAAGACCATCCGCGTGCAGATCGGGCGCCATGGCCTCGTGCCGTTCGAGGAGGCCAAGGCGCGCGCACGCAAGATCATCGCCGACATCGACGAGGGCAGGAACCCGAACAAGGAGAAGGAGGCCGAGCGCCTGTCGCCCACGGTGGCCGAGCTCGCCGACCGGTTCCTCAAGGAATACGTGCCGGATCACTGCAAGCCGCGAACTGGGGTGGAGTACCGGCATGCCGTGGAGCGCTACATCCTGCCGGCGCTGGGCTCGATCAAGGTGACGGCTCTGGGACGTGACGACGTGGCGGCGCTGCATCACGAGATGCGGGAGAAGCCCTATCAGGCCAACCGGACGTTGGGGGTGGTGTCGAAGATGATGAACCAGGCCGAGGCGTGGGGCCTGCGACCGGATCGCTCGAATCCGTGCTATCACGTCCGCAAGTACAAGGAGAAGAAACGCGAGCGGTTCCTGACGGCGGACGAGCTGGCGCGTCTGGGCAAGGCACTGGATGAGGAAGAGTCGTTCGCGCCGTCGGCGGTGACGGCGTTTCGGCTGCTGCTGTACACGGGCGCACGCCTGTCGGAGATCCAGACGCTAAAGTGGGAACACATCCGGGGGCACCGTATCCACTTGCCGGATTCGAAGACGGGTGCCAAGACGATCCCCCTCAACGGGCCGGCGCTGGAGGTTCTGGCCGGCACGAAGCGTGTCGAGGGTAACCCCTACGTCATCACCGGGACCGCAGAGGGCGCGCATCTGACTGATCTGCAGAAGCCGTGGCGGCGAGTCCGCAAGGCGGCCGGGCTCGAGGACGTGCGCATCCATGACCTCAGGCACACGTTCGCCTCCGAGGCGGTGATGGGAGGCGAGAGCCTGCCGATGGTGGGGCGGATACTCGGCCACACACAGGCTCAGACCACAGCGCGGTACGCGCATCTCGCGGACGATCCCCTGCAGCGGGCGTCGGAGCGGATCGCTTCATCACTGCAACAGGCAATCAACGATGAAGGTAAGGAAGCGAACCAGACCAGCGCACCGGAGGCATGAATGAGATTCGTGCGTGACCCCGCACGGTGTGTTAAAGGCGCTCGCCGCTTGGACTGCCTTGGGAATTCGAGATGTCGGCTGCATCCTCAAGAAAGTTGACGCGAGCGGCAGCAAGGATACAAACCGAAGGGTGACTTTGGTAGAAGTCTAAGTGATGGTTTGCGCAGCAGGATCGGAGACTGGCTGAGACGAGCGTTGTGCGGAGCAGCAGGAGATCTGCAACCATTACCTCGCACTGGGATGTTGCTCCGGCGAGTGCTAGGGAACACCGGTAGAGCGCTGTAAGAGTTAGATGCGGAAGAGGAGAGAAAGTTGGCTGAGAAAAGCTACACGCTGAAATTCGCAGGCTATCTGCTAGAGCAAGACTGGGAGGGATTGCCGGCCATATCGGGAATTTATTGCGTTTACGCATGTCGGTATAATTCGGATAAGGATACTGTATCCATAAGAAGGCTGTTGTACATTGGTGAGGCAGGTGACGTCGGAAGGCGTGTACCGGAAGAGCCAAAGAAGCGCCGAGACGTGTGGGTAAAACAACTTGGGCGAAGCGAAGAGTTGTGCGTTAGTCAGGCAGGGATCCGGTCCTTGGATCGCAAAAGGGTCGAGGCGGCATTGATTTATCGGCATGACCCGCCGTGCAACACTGAATATGTGGATTACTTTCCCTTCGACAGGACGACGATTACGACCAGCGGCCGCAATGCTAAGCTGTCGAACAAGTTCACGGTGGAACGGGCTGACTGAACGGTTGCGACTGTTGGCGATGAGAGTCTTGGAATGTGGCGGAACCACGATACACGTGCCAGGGCGCAAGAGATGGGCAAGTTCGTTAGAGTGACAATGCTTGACGCGTGTTTGCGCTGGCGTAGACAACATGACGGCCGCATTTGCCTCACGAACAATACTGCGGAGAGAGCGCTGCGCGGCATCTGTCTCGGACGCAAATCCTGGTTGTTCGCTGGCTCCGATCGCGGCGGCCACCAGGGCGGCGGTGTTGTAATCTCTGATCGGCAGTGCGAGGCTCAACGACATCGATCCCCAAGTCTGGCTCGCGGGTGTCCTGGCCCGCATCGCCGAGATGCTGCAGATTCGGCTGCACGAGCTCCTACCCTGGCATTGAACGGCCGGCCAACAGCAGGCGCTGGCCGCATAGCGGGCGGTCCCCACTCGCGTCTGGCCTAGCGTCCCACCGAGAGAATGACTAGGTCGCGTGGCGCGCGACCTTCCCAGGATGGCTGTATTGCAACAAGAACGGTGGATCGTGGAATTGGCGGATTATCTAGGGATCAACGCAATCCGAGGCTCTTGAGCCAGACGTCAACTTGTCCGAACGCGTCCTGCTGCCATTGATCGGCAGTGCGATCGGCGAGAGCATCGGAGCCTTCAACAAAATGTCGGACACTCGTAGGACCGAAATCATCTAACTCACGGAATTTGGCGGCTATCAATTCGTAGCCTTGGCGAGCGGTTTCGTTCGTGAGAAGCAGGGTCGTCGCTTCGACGAGGGCGGCGAGTCCACCCGGAAAGTTTCGAACGCAATAGTAGATGTCGTAAGCATCTTTGAGCTTGTTGCGTCCATCGATCGCATAGCCCTTCATCGCCAATAGGGCTGGAATGGAGGCGACAGCAATGCGCACACTGTTCTTGCCGCCGTCGGGCATTTCCCCCTCCAGAAGGATGAGTTCAGAGTATTGCAGAGCGAGTTCGGCTCCGTGAGCGCGCTGGACTGCGAACTCTGTCACAATTGGAGGGTCGTTCTTCTCGATCTGGGCGTCTCGAGGCACAAGGAAATCGACGATCACATCGATGTCTGGACCAGCATCGCGGCTGGGCACAGTGCGTACGAGCTGAAACCTGCGGAGGCCTGCGCGCTGTTGGTAACCTTGAGCGAAGAGGGCTTCAACGAGATTGACGTACTCGCTGTCACCAAGGGCTTCCGCGTCCAGGCTGAGATCGATGTCTTGAGTGCCGATATGAGGCATTTCGGCCTCGGCCAGCAAGAGCCAGGGTACTGCTCCGCCAATGACCGCGAATCTGCCTTCAAAGCTGCCCAAGGTTTGTCCGATCTCGATCAACGCGGATCTAACTGCCTCGGTGGTACGGTTATCGTAGTCACTGGCGAACTGTGTTTCTTCTACAACCAAGCGAAGAACTCCTTGGCAACATATTGAGCTGCTTCACGGTCGCGATCGCCACCGTTCCACAGCTCCAGATACGTGATGACGGGGCTAGTGCAGAATACACCTGGCGCAGGCTCAAAGACATCTTCGAAGATGGTATCATCTGCCGGAATTCGCAGGACAACGTTAGCTCCTCTTGAAGCTGGCCTCAGTTCCAACGAGTCGTTCAAGAGGTCGAACCCTGCTTGGTCAGCATAGAAGGTGGTCGTGGCGTCGCGGACAAATGGCGCGAACCATTGAGCAGCGGAGTTCAGGGAATAGATCACGCGCGGGCGATTTGGATACGGATTGAGCTTGTCCAAGATGCGCTCGTGGAGATGTTTGCCGTGGAAATGGGTGTATCCGGTGACGCGATGACCTTCGGGGCGGCGATAGTTCTTGCGCCAGGTCCTAAGGAGCGCACCCGGATCGGTGAGGACAACGCCATCGTCCTGCTCCTCGATCCATTCGCGTTCCAGAAGGGCCTTACGAACGTTGCTGACGTGACCCAAGCTGACATTCGCCTCTTGGGCAAGCTCTGCTACACGCCATGCCTGATTCGGAGAGCGTAGCATGACGTGTAAGATTGCGGCCGCCTTTGGGCGGAAAATGGACCGTAGGGCACGGGCTTCGGACTTGGGCCGGTCCGGGACGGCTCGGTCGATAAAGACGGTGCCAAAGGTGAGATGAACGTTTCCGACCAGATCGAGATAGGCGACGTCGTGCTCCGCACAAATGGAGCGCGACTCGGGCGAGAGGTAAGGACTCACCAGCATGGGAATCAACTGCCGGTCGGACATGGTCTGGCCGAGCGCGTGCGGGTGCGCTATGTAACCCTTGAGTTGGTAAACTGCGGAGCGGGCAAAGCGGGGTGCGCCGTTCGACTTGACCTGGATGATGAGCGCAAAAGTGTCGTCGCCATACTCGAAGTCGATCCTTCCATCGATGGGTTGGTTGGGTGGGAGATGTTCGGGATAGGCTTCGTATATAAGCTTTAGGTGCGGAATATCAGTGACGAGCCTGTGGGCAGCGTCCACGGCGTCGGTCTCAAGGTCCTTCACTACATTGAGCTTTTTCAACATTTGCTGAAAATATCGTATTCAGTGAACGATGTCAAGTGATTTCACTGAAAATGGTAGTTTCAACGAATCGCTGAAATCAGAGGACTGGTGAATCTGATAGCCAGCGCAGGGGCCTGGGGCAGGTATGAGTGCCCTACCGCAGGTCCAGCCAACAGTCGCAGTGATCGGACAGAGAGTTGGCGGCGCGCACGGGCAATCGCCCGTGATCTCGCCTTCCGGCCTGGTCTCCGAATTGGAGGCCGAGCCGCCCAGTACCGCCGCCTGCTTCATGGATGACTTCGAGTCTGCATCGCGCATCTGCGCATGCCGATCACCCATGGTCGGGCGATCCGGACCACCAATCTCCTTGAACGTTCGTTCGTCGAGGAGCGTCGGCGGTTCAAGTTCATTCCCAACGCTTTCGGCCAGAAGGCCGCGCTCAAGCTCGTGTTCTGTTGTTAAGTAAGCAATGCTGACCCCTGAGAAGCAAAAGAAATCAACAAGTTGGCGCGCCGATCAGCGTCCGATTTGCGCGCCGAACAACAGCGAACTGCCGGAACACCCAGCGGACGATCTCGGGCTCCGTTGCGTTGACCGTGCGCCTGCAACGCTCGGGATCGCCCGGGCCGTCGACCGCTTTCACAACGTCGTAGCCGTCGAGACGAGTAGGGGATTTTCTGAATGGAATCAGTCCATTGCGTAGCTAAGTGGGTGCGAGCCGGGACTTGCGCCAGCGCCAGGTGAACAGAGAAAGTTCGCTTTGTGTACAAACGACACACATTATTTTCTTGACGCTGATGTCGGATTGTCATATTTTCGCGAACTCACTCGTGCATCGCATTCCAAGGAGAACCAAGATGGATCGAACAGTTCTGGTCGGGGTCGCCGAGATCGCCGATGTATTCGGGGTATCGAGACAGGCTGCTTCGAACTGGCGAGAGCGATACGCAGACTTCCCTAAGCCTGCGGCATCGCTGAAGAGTGGGCCTGTCTGGGAACTCCCCGACATCCTGACTTGGGCGGACGAGCGTGACATGGAGGTGAAGACGGCAAAGGCAGAGGCACTCGAAATGGGCGGGACGTCGGAATCGACGTGCGTCGTCGTCGCAATGGTGAACATGAAGGGCGGTGTCGGAAAGTCGACGTTGACGGCGAATGTCGGCTGGTATTGTGCCTACCGCGCAAACTTGCGCGTGCTGATGGTCGATCTCGATCCTCAATTCAACCTTAGTCAGTATGCGCTCGGTAATGACCGGTATGAAAAGCATCTGGCGAAGAAAAAGCCGACCATCGTCGACATCTTCGAACAACACACGCTTGGGAACGCTGACAAGGGCATTCTCGGCAAAGAGGCAATCACGGTCGCCCAAGAGTGGCACGACGGTAGTCTCATTCATGTTATCCCCTCGGCACTGGATCTGGCTTGGGCGTTGAAGAATCCGCATGAGAAGGAGCACTTGGTCCGCGACTACATCCAAGATGTGAAGGACGATTACGACCTCATCCTCATTGATTGCCCGCCTACGGAGTCAATGCTGACTACCGCTGCCTACATGGCCAGCGACTACCTGCTTGTACCGGTTCGACCCGAGTATTTCTCCACAATTGGTCTGCCGCTGCTCGTTCGCTCGCTGGGTGACTACAAGAAGACGCACAAGACGGAACCGGTTCCCAAGCTTGCAGGTATAGTCTTTAACGACTCGGACCCCTCCAAGCGCGAGCATCAGCGGTCACGCAAGACCGTGCGAAAGGCGGCCAAGGAACAGGGGTGGCACATTTTCAAGGCACAGTTGAGCCACTCCGACTCTTACCCGGCTGGTGCTCGCGTCGGTAAGCCCATCTTCCTCACAGACTACGCTCGGAGTTGGAAGAAAGAGGAGCTCCAGGCAGTGGCCAAGGAATTCATGGATCGAGTCGGACTGTCAAAGAGGGGGGACTAGCAGTGGGGGGCGGAAGACGTCCCTCTCTAGCGGCTGAGCTTGGTCGTCTGCTAGTAGAGTATCCGGAGAAGGACTGGCGAGCGTTGGCCAATCGTTTGAGAGACCGAGAGTTCGTAGAGGATATTGCAGCAGCGATTGACGATGCGTTAGCGCATCGCGCAAGCCCGGTCGAGAAGACGAGGAAGGTCCGCCATCCGGCGCGCGATAGCGTAATTGCGAAAGTCGCACTAGTCGACAGAGCTAAGGCAGAAAGGCTGTCCGCATTGAAGTCGCGGCTCATGGACAGAGATGCACGGCTACCCTTCGCGTACATCCGAAGTTTCGCCAGTTCGCTAGGCATAAAGGAAGATCTGTCGAACCGACGTGATCGGGCTGTCAACGAAATTGTGCGCCACTTAGCAGACAAGACGAATGACGAGATCGACGGCATTGTGAAAGCGGCGTTGTTATCGCAGCCAGCGGAGGGCCAGGAGTTTGATCGGTGGGTCAAGTTGATACTTGGAGACAACACACCCAAGGAGGGAGAGTGACAACCGCACTAGATTAGTATTGTGGGATGGACATCGCCTGTAATACGACAACGCCGCGAGTCCGGATGTCTATAGTTGGGGTCGCATGTCGACCCCGCGGTAATGCACATGCCGGTACGCAAAAGCCGTCAGCCGCCTTGCAACAGAGGAATCTACGTCCGTGGCGTTCAACTGGGAATCGCATGGGAATCGCGCGCAATCCACTTCCAGGGAGCTCAAGACTGCTCGTGACCTGATCGGCGTTCAGGGTAGCGGTGGACGGTGAAGAGACGCTGCCGCGCGCCGTCCAAGCCCGGAGGCTCGACTCAGCTCCCGCTGGAGCAAATTATGAAGCCGCAAGAACAGTTTATGGCACTCGAAGTGCTTGATCGCGTCGAGTGACTGCAGGGTCAAGACTGAGGCCGGCGCGATCTACAGTGACCAGACCCTCAGGTGGAACAGGTGAGGTTTGTTGAAGGGGTTCCGCCAACGCCGATACGCTTCGGGCGCTGCTACCCGACGACGGGCGGACGCCACGTCAATGAGGCCGCCTACCGATCGCGCTTGCCCGCGAATGCGCCCGCTATGCCGTCGCGGTGGAACAGCCCGCCCACTTCCTCGTGACCGGGGCCGTAGAGGCGGCCGTAGATGCTTCCCTCCGCCGTGGCGCCGAAGCTCCCGTCCCGGAAGTAGCCCTCCCCGTCGTTGAACCGGACATCGTCGGTCCCGAACTCCCGGCTCTGAAGAGGCAGTCCCCGCCAGACCATGTCGCCGATCCCGGCGCCGGTGTCCTCGTTCACGATGCCGGTGAACGCGACCGCGACCTCGACCTCAACTCCGGCCGCGAGGCCGGAAACGGTAATGGCGGAATCCCCGTGCACGAAGGCGCTGGGCCCGCCGGACGGCGAGGTCTCCACGCCGGACATGACGCCGGACCAGGTCGCGCTGTCGCCCGGCGAGGCCAGCGGGCCGGAGTGGACCGCGTCTCCGAACCAGGTGGTCTTGTAGTGTCCGAGGCCCGCGTCCCCTTGCATCGTGAATGTCTCCACGAGGAAGAACCCATGGTCCGTCCAGGCGCCGAAGGCCCGATGGAGGGCCGAACGCTGCCCTTCGACCACGGTCCGCGCCTTGCTTGCCAACGCGATCCCCCGGCGCGGGTCGAGGAGCTCGAAGCCAGACAGATCGGGCCGGTGATCGTCGCTCGGGTGCCGGGCGCCGCCCGCGGCGGGCCGGTCGACGTGGATCGCGTCCGCGACCGGACACCCCAGCGCCTCGCAGGTCGCGATTCCTCCCCCGAAGCCGACCGCGACGGGCCAGGTCGAATCCAGCAACCTGCGCCGCAGCAGATCCTCGACCGAATCGGAAGCCGGAGACAGGGGCACGATGGCGGGGACCCTCGCCACCAACGAATCGACCTTCACGGCAGCGGGCGAATACTTCGTCTGACACCGCCGCACGTCCCGCGCCGGCCCTCAACGGCTCGAGCTCCGGAGGCGCCTCCACACCGTCCTGAACGCATCCACCGGCCGCGCTCGCGCCGGGTCCGCCCGGCGCGCGTTGCGCCAGCGGGAGTCCGGTCAGCCGGCCAGGGGCAGCCCGGCGGGGTTGGCGCGGGAGGCCTCGCGCCGTCCCCGCCGCTGACCGCTGCACCCACACTTCGCATCGGGAGATCCCCGCAATGCAGACCCTCACGCCCGAGCAACTCCTCGAGATCGCCCGCCGCGTCCACGAAACCCTCGACGAGCCCAAACGCTGGCACCAGGGAAGCTGGGGCCGCGACGACGACGGCTACCCGCTCTCCTTCGACGGCCGTTTCCACATCGAGGACGAGGAGGGCAGGCACCACAAACCCGCTCTCGCCATGCGGCCGCCGGACGCCGCCCGCAGCTTCTGCCTCGGGGCCGCGATCCGGATCCACACCGGGGACATCTCCGGCCGCGACCCCTCGTGCCTCGGCGACCTCGTCGAGCAGGTCTGCCTCGTCTACGTCAACGTCGGCAGGCTCCACCGCCACCTCCGGTTCGAAAACACCTTCGAGCCCTGTCTCGAAGCCGTCATCGAGTGGAACGACCGGACCGGGTCGTGCGCAAATTATGACACACGCGACCTAATCAGACCTTCCTTAGCTGATGTCGGTTTCTGAGGACGAGCCGGGCGCGGAGGGCGGCGGATCGGTTGGTCGCCGTCGTCGGCGGTGGAGCGAGGCGCAGAAGCGGCAGATCGTGGCGGAGACCCGTGAGCCTGGGGTCTCGGTGCCGATGGTCGCGCAGCGTTACAACCTCAACGCCAATCAGGTGTTCAGGTGGCGTCGGCTGTTTCGCGAGCCGGCGGGCGATGTCGGGGTCGGCCGGTTCGTGCCGATAGTCGTCGAGGCGGCACGAGGCCCCGCGAAATAATCCTGCCGGGGGCTCCGCCCCCGGACCCCCGAGGTAAACAAGTGAGGACTCAAGGCGTAAGCGTCCGGGCAACGCGGAAGCCGAAGGTGACGACCCGGTTCCCGACGCTGTACCCGAGGCGGATGGCGGAACGGAGGAACCACGGTATGTTGCTCCACGAACCGCCGCGCAATACGCGCTGCCCGCAATCACCGCCCGCCACCCAAGCGCTGCCGTCCGACGGCGCGCCCGCATAGTCATTGTGCCAGCAGTCCTCGACCCATTCCGATACATTGCCCGACATGTCATGCAAGCCGAAACCGTTCGCCGCAAACGAACCCGCCGGAGCCGTTTCACGGCCGTCCCAGCGGCTGCCGCAGCCGCGGCAGTTCGCCCGGTTCCGGCCCACCGAATCCCCCCAGCTATAGCGCGTCCGCGTCTTCGCGCGCGCCGCATATTCCCACTCCGCCTCCGTCAACAGCCGGTACTCCTTCCCCGTCTTCCGCGACAGCCACGCGACATACGACCGCGCTTCGTTCCAGGTCACATGGATGACCGGCCGACTTCCACGGCCCCAGCCCTTGTCATCGGGGCGATACCCGTCGCACCCGCCAGCGGATACGCAGGTATCCCATTCCGCAAACGTCACCTCGTGTTTGCCCACCGCAAAGGGTTGCGAGATCGTCACCTCATGCTGCAGGACTTCATCTCCGTCACGGTCTACTTCCGACCTCGGCGAGCCCATGACGAACGAACCCGCCGGCACCACCACCATTTCCGGACAGGACGGGCAATCCCGGAATGTTTCCCCTGCCTTCGGCCCCACTTCCGCTTCGGCCAGCAGCGCCGTCGGAACAAACCCCGCACGCCCGCCTGCCTCGACACGGCCCGCTGCGTCATGCAGCGCAATCTCTTCTGCTGGCCTTACAACATCATCCACGCTTCCGGCTGTTCCGTGGCTGGCAAGAAGCGAAGCGGCTACGAAGGCCACGGCGGAGAGGGTACGGGCTATGAGTTTCATTGACCTGCCCCCGTCGATTGGTCCACTTCGAATGTTAGTGCATAGCCGGCTTCTCGGCCAAGCTGGGTGGCCGGCGGAGCGTAGCGGAGCCGGGCGGCCAGCTTGGCATGACGATCGTCTCTGGTGCCGGCGGCCGGTACCCGATGGGACCCGGCGATCGCCGCACTCGCCTGACTGGGTGGCCGTGCGTCCGGCCCGCCCGGTCCCGGGCTGACAGCGTTCAGGGCGCGCCGGGCCGTGGCATGCGGTAGCCGACGCCGCGCTCGTTCAGGATGTAGGCAGGGTCGGTGGCCGAATCGCCGACCGGGCGCGCCTACGAGGAGATCCGTGAGCTCACCTGCGCCGTGCTCCGCCACCTCGACGCCCGGCCCCGGTAGTCCGATGTCCCGCTCCACCATCCACCGCGCCGACGCCGACCTGAAGCACGCATGGCTCGCGCGCTTCCAGGCCCTGCCGCCTTCCGCCCGCCACGCGCTCCGTGCCGCACTGCTCGACCTCCGTGCCGACGCGCGGCACCGCGCCGAGCTCCAGTGGCGCCGGCACAAGGGCCCAATGGCCTGCTACTGGCGGGCCGTCGGCGTCTACGCGGGACACCTCGCCCGCGCCTTGCGCTGACCGCTCCGCCTGGCCGGCCCTGAACTGCGCGGACTCACAGGGCACCTCCACACCTTCCTGAACGCATCCACCGGCCCCGCTAGCGCCGGGTTTCCCCGGCGCGCCTTGCGCCGGCGGGAGTCCGGTCAGCCGGCCGGGGGCAGGCCGGACGGAGCGGCGTGAAGGGCAGTGCCCCGCGCCGAGCCGCCGCGGCTCTTCCCGCACCCCCGTCACCGGAGCCTGCTCATGCTCGACGCCCACCCGGCGCCGCCCGCGCCCGCTCGCCCGCCAGCCGTCCCCGTCTCCCCGATCGCCGAACCCGCCCCGCCGCAGCCCACTTCCGCGCCCGCCGCGCTGCTGGCCGCGGCCCGGACCCTGCTGCCCGTCCTGGAGGCCGGCCGCGCGCTGGATGCCCGCACCCTGCGCGAGGCCACCTTCGATGGCCACGCACGAGCTTCCCGAGGAGCCGGTCTTCGCCTTCGCGCCCTCTTACGAGCTGCCCGACCAGCCGCAGCAGATCCGCATCGTCTTCGAGGGGATGGACGGCTACATCCCCACCGCGCTCGTAGCACTCACGCTCGCCGATGCGGAGAGGCTGTGCGACAGGCTCAACCGCCGCCTCGGCCTCGACCGCGACGCCTGGAGCAAGCTGGTCGCCCGGTCCATGGCCGCTGGCTCCCGCGACAAGACGCTTCACTGACATCCGCACCCCGCCGTCATGCCGGATCCGCAAGGCCGGCAAGAACGGACCATATGCGCCTGCCCATGAGATAATGAGGATCGTTTCAGTCAACGGTGAAGGGCAGGGTGAGGACGACCGCGGTGCCATCCACATCCACGCGGTTGACGGCCCGGGTCGCCTCCGTCCCCCCGCTCGGCGTGACCTTGACGGTGAACGCCCCGGTCGACGGTTTTGAGGGCTCGTACAGCGCCTCGTCGAAGTAGAGGGTCACCTTCGTCCCGGAGGCGCTGCCGGAGACCGCCACCGGGCCCATCCCGTCGAGCGCCGCGGCCCACCAGTTCTTGATGTCCGCCACGTCGTGGCCGGCGACGCCCCGCAGCGGCTTCGCCTCGTTGCCCCTCGCGTAGTGCACCCTCACCACGTCCTGGCTGGCGGGCACCGCCCGAGCCAGCGTGACCACGACCATCTCCCCGCCGGGAATCCATACGCCCGTGCCTGAAATGGTCGCGAGCCCCCTGCCCTCCACCTGGAACCGGGAACCCGCCGGGACCGAGCCCGTGTCCAGCCCCCGGTCGAAGACCAGCACGAGCGTGCTCCCCTCCACCGCCGCGTGCGACAGCCGGGGCTTCGGGTCGGCCCCGCCGGCGTTGGCGACCGGATGGTTGTCGATGCTCGCCACCTCGTCGCCGCCGGCGAACCTGAGCCGGTGCCGGACCGCGGCCCCCTCCTTGACGTAGGTCACCGTGACCGGCCGGCCGGGCGCTACCGCCTGGCCCAGGGTGAGCCGCACCACCCGGCCGCTGACCGCCACCCGGTTGGGGGACTGGTTGACGACCGGGGCTCCCTGGTAGCGCCCGCCCTGGACGATGAACGCCTGGCGCAGCGCCGTCGCCGCCCGCGCCGGGTCGGCCGCCGGCGCGAGGTCCTCGTGGAAGGTGAGCGCCAGTGTCACGCCGCTCGCCGTCGCATCGACAAGCTCGCGCGTCGGGTCGTCCGGCTCCCCAGGTGGCGACTCCGGCGGTGCGCTGCCGCCGTTCACCTTGTGGCCCGCGCCCCCGAGAACCGCAGCGTGGGTGCGCGAGGCGTTGCGGCCCTTCGCATCCGTGAGCGTCGCCCCGTTGGAGAGCGCCACGATGTCGCCTGCCGCGGTCGGCGTCACCGCGATGCCGCCGGTGTCGGAGTCCTCCGCCACGACCCGGTAGCTGAAGAGGAGCGAAAGCGCCTCGCCGCCGGTCGCGCCGCCCGTCGCCAGCACCGCCGGCCTGAGCGTCCCGCCCACGTCGAGGCGCACCGAGACCGCCGCGTTCGCGGCCGACACGTCCCAGCGCACCTTCGACGACCAGGTCACCCTCACCCGGATATTCTCGCCCAGGCCGTAGGTCTCGGGCGTGCCGTCGTTGTCCGCGTCCACCGACGGCGTGGACTCGATCGCCACCGACGCGACGATCGGCGCGGGGGCCGGCGCGCGGTTCGTCACGTCCTCGCCGGCGAAACTCGCGACCTCGTTGGAGCGGGCGTCGCGGAGCCGGCTCGCGCCTGTCGCCGCGGGCCTCGTGTAGCCCACCGTGACCGCCTGGCCGTGCAGCACCGGCGAGGCAAGCGTCAGCATCACCTTCGGGCCGTCGACGGCGAGCCGAGCAATTCAAGCTCCGCGGTCTCGACGCTCGCTTCGCTCGACCGGAAGAACCCCGTGAACGCGGCCGCACAGGTATCGTCCAGGCACCTGACGCCCACCCGTTCCACCGCGCCGTCAGCGCCGGAATAGCCGAGATGGTCGCCCATCAGAAACGCGTTCGAGCCGCTCGCGATGCTCTCGTATGAGAACCGGGCCTGCTCTTCCGCGGTGGGCGGCGCCGGATCCGGGGAGCTGGAGCAGGCCGCAAGCGCGATCGCGACCAGGAGCGCCGCGGACGCATTCGGAAGTCCTCTTCTCATGCGATCCTCCGCGGGAGCTTCCGGCGCCTGCGGGCCATGGGCGAGGGCGGGAACGGCACGCATCGGGTCGCCTTCGACGGGGTCCTGGATACGAGTTCGGTGCCGGCGGCGTCGGCGTTCACCGTCGACGGCACGGACCAGGCGCCCGCCGGGGTCGCCTTCAAGTCCGGCGACGCCACCATGGTGGAGCTGACGCTGGCCGAGGCGCTGCTGGCCATCGCCGGCACGGTGACGGTGGGCTACGCCGCGCCCGACGCAAACCCGCTGCGGGATCCGGACAACGCGAAGCTCCCGGTGCCGGACTTTTCGGGCGAGACGGTGACCAACGCCGCCCCGGCGGACTCGACCGCGCCGCGGTTCGTCTCGGCGACGGCGAACGCGACGACGCTGACGATGATCTTCTCCGAGGCGCTGGACGAGAGCGTGCCGCAGGGAGGGAGTTTGGCCCCGTTCATCATCCGAGGCTCATCGTCATTCAACGTCAGACCCTTGAGCTACGCCATCGACGGCGACACGGTGACGCTGACGTCTCACGAGAACAATGCGGTGCGCCACGGCCACGGCCAGTCGGTGACGGTGCAATACCTGCGCCCCGGCCCCGCCGCCAATCAGTTCAAGGACCTGTCCGGCAACGTGCTGGCATCCTTCCCGGCCCAGTCGGTGACCAACAACACGCCGCCGGCCTTCTCCTCGGCATCGGTGAACGGGGCGGCGCTGACGGTCACCTTCGACGGGGTCCTGGATACGAGTTCGGTGACGGCGGCGTCGGCGTTCACCGTCACTGTCGACGGCACGGACCAGACGCCCGCCGGGGTCGCCTTCAAGTCCGGCGACGCCAGCATGGTGGTGCTGACGCTCGCCGAGGCGCTGCTGGCCACCGCCGGCACGGTGACGTTGGGCTACGCCGCGCCCGACGCCAATCCGCTGCGGGATCCGGACAACGCGAAGCTTCCGGTGCCGGACTTCTCGGGCGAGTCGGTGACCAACCAGACCCCGGCGGACTCGACCGCGCCGCGGTTCGTCTCGGCGACGGCGAACGGGACGACGATGACGCTGACCTTCTCCGAGGCGCTGGACGAGAGCGTGCCGCAGGGAGGGAGTTTGGCCCCGTTCATCATCCGAGGCTCATCGTCATTCAACGCCAAACCCTTGAGCTACGCCATCGACGGCGACACGGTGACGCTGACGTCTCACGAGAACAACGCGGTGCGCCACGACCACGGCCAGACGGTGACGGTGCAATACCTGCGCCCCGGCCCCGCCGCCAATCAGTTCAAGGACCTGTCCGGCAACGTGCTGGCATCCTTCCCGGCCCAGTCGGTGACCAACAACACGCCGCCGGCCTTCTCCTCGGCATCGGTGAACGGGGCGGCGCTGACGGTCACCTTCGAAGGGGCGCTGGACACGGGCTCGGTTCCGGGGAAGGACGCCTTCACCGTGACGGTGGGCGGGAGCGAGGTGGGCCTGGCGGCCACCGGCGCGGTCGCGGTCTCCGGGGAGACGGTGACGCTCACGCTCGCCCAGTCGGTGGGCGGCAGCCTGCCGGCGGTGACGGTGGCCTACGACGCCGATCAGGCGGGGGGGAAGCCGCTGCGGGATTCGGACAACGCGAACCTTCCGGTGACGGGCTTCGGCGACACGAAGACGGTGACCAACAACACCACTGACTCGACGGTGCCGACGCTCACCTCGGCGACGGTGAGCGCGAAGGTGCTGACGCTGATCTTCTCCGAGCCTCTGGACGAGAGCTCGGTGCCGGGCCGGGCGCGATTCAAGGCCAACCTGTTCGGGGTTGGCTTCAAGTCGCCCGCCAGCGTCGCCGTCGACGGGAATGCGGTGACGCTGACCCTGGAGGATGCCGATGCGGCGGTCCACGACCAGACCGTGGGCGTGCTCTACCAGAAGCCCACGGGAACGCCGCTGCGGGACCTGTCGGGCAATGAGGTGGTAAACTTCGGGATTAGCCCCCCGGTGTCGGTGGCCAACAACACCCCGCCGGCGTTCAAGAGCGCGAGCGTGACCGGGGACAGGCTGACCATCGTCTTCGAGGCGGACCTGGACACGAACTCGGTGCCGGCGCCGGCGGCGTTCACCGTGAGCGTCGACGGCACGGACCAGACGCCCATCGCGGTCGCCTTCAGGGTTCGCTTCGTCGAAGCCGGCCCCGAGCCCGACCAGGTGGTGCTGACCCTGCGCCCGGGGGTGGCGCACCGCGCCCAGACGGTGACGGTGGCCTACGCCGAGCCGGCGACGAATCCGCTCCGGGACGCCGACAAGGCAAAGCTCCCGGTGGCGGGCTTCTCGGACAAGACGGTGGAGAACGTCACGTCTGCGGACACCAGGGCGCCGGAATTCTCCTCGGCATCGGTGGACGGGACGACGCTGACGCTCGTCTTCGACGAGGCGCTGGACGGGTCTGTGCCGTCGGACTCCGCCTTCACGGTGACGGCGGGCGGGGGCGAGATGGAACTGGCGGACACGAACCCGGTCGCGCCGCGGCGTGAGCCTGGTGGTGGAGGACATCTCGACCGACAACGTGGACGTTCACGTCTTCGGCGGCTGGCTCGACCACAGCCTCTTCGCGACGGAATCCGTCCTGCTCAAGGGCGACAGATATCCGGACCGGGGTGCGACGGTAGCGTTGAGCTATTCGTTCGGCTTCTCGACGGGCGAGAACCCCGGCGCCGCGGAGGGATCGGCCCGCTGGGAGGGCCTGATGATCGGCCGCGAGATGAGGGCATCGCCCAGCCGCGGCCAGACGATCCGGGGAGATGCCGGCGTGACGGTCGAGTTCGGCGCGAGCGCGATCACGGCGGACGTCGAGTTCACCGACATCGCCAATACCGAGACCGGCGAACGCCGCGACGACATGGCGTGGCGCCGCATGACTGTGGAGGAAGGCGGCTTCGCCCGGCGGAACGCCCCGGACGACACCATCTCGGGGCGGTTCTACGGTCCCGACGAGGAAGAGGTCGGCGGCGTGTTCGAACGCGACGGCGTGGCCGGAGCGTTCGGCGGAAAGCGCGTTACCCCGTGACGCTTGCCGGCAAAAGGCCCCGACCCGTCTTCCCTTCGCGGCGTCCTCGCTCCCGCTCCGCCGCCCACGCAGGCAGTCGCTCGGGTCGCGTGCGGCGCCGGACAGTGAAAGGTTCGATGCATGCACTATGACTCCAAGGGATCGTTCCCGATGCGCATCGGGGAGTTTCGGCGCGTCTATCTGCTGGCGGCGGCCGTGACGTTCGCGGCGGCGATGTCCGGTTGTGCCGGCGGTGGCGGGCAACCGGCACTGACCGAAGACGTCAGGGCTCTTGCCGGCGTGACCGCGAACCACGGGCTCGATCCGGGGAGCCGCATCACCGTCGAGTCCGGCATGGCCCAGGACCGTGGCAACGTAACCATCCACTGCCCGACCGACACGCCGGCCTGCGAGGTCGTCGTCGCCGCCGACGGGAGCGTCGGCTACGACCCGGCCGGGGGCGTCTCGTCGATCGCTTCGTCCGAGGTCAGGTGCTCGTACTCGGCGCGGAGCTGGCGGTAGAGCCAGCGCGCCAGATCGCGCAGGGCCTCGGTCACCGCGTCCTCGGCATCGTCGGTCGGCGGCCGCCAGGTCGGGCTGTCGCGCTCCACCTCGATGGACATGGTGTGCTCGTGGCAGTAGCGCCCGCGCTGAGTGATTGTGCCGTGCAATTGCCAGAAATTGCGCTTCTGGACGGCTTGCAAGGCGTCCGCGATGCGGTGCAGCTCGTCATCCTTGGGCGCATGGGCCCGAATCGCTCTGGCCGCTCCGTTGGCGTGGGCATAGGAGCCTTCGAACGATGCGCCGTCGCCCTGTGAGCTGAAACCGGTCCAATACACTTTGGGCTTGTCGCGCGTTCCGCCGCCATAGAGGCGCACTGGGGTCGTCCCGAGAGAGACGCCGAGAATCCCGCAGATCGTCCCGAAATCCTCGTAGACGAAGTCGTACCACTCGTGGTCGAGGCAGGACTCCCGATACCAGGCGCGGGCCGCTTCCTTGGCCGCGTCCGATAGCTCGTCGATGGCGTAGACCGTGATCTCTATGACCTGGGGCATGGCGGTTCTTTCCGGTCGTGGGTCGGAAGGAAGGGCGCTCGGGCGGTCGAGCGAAGGGCCGGCGATGGCCCTGGGGTCAGGCTGGAGGCGAAGGATCGCGGCGAGGCTGCGTCATCAGCTCCTCGCACGCGGCGACGCGCTCGTACTCGAATGCGCCGATCGCGGCGCGTTCGCGGGTCGCGATGTCGCCAAACCCGAGCCGGTCGTATATGGCCCGCGCGGCGCGGCTGCCTGGGTGGAGCTCCTGTTCGCCCGCGTGGCGGCGCACGAAGACGCGGCTGTCGCCGTAGGCCTGGGCGAACATGGCCGTGAAGTGGTACTGGCGTCCGTTGGTGAAGGTTGCGCGGCCGATGGCGTGGCAGGGAAGGTCGTCGACCTTGACGATTTCGTCGATGACGATGTCGGTGAGATGCATGGTCGTCTCGCCTGGGTCAGTCGGGTTCGATGCGGAGGTAGCCCTTGGGGAGCATTCCGGGGTGCGGAAATCGCACTCCGGGGCTGGCGGCGGGGATTGGGCGCACGGCGGGTCCTCCCGCGACGGCCCGCCGGCCTGCCCGGCTCCGGCTGGCCGGACTCCGGGCGGAGAAACGCGTGAAGTAAGGGGACGAAGCGCGGACGCCGGTTCCTGCCGCCCGCTCGGGGAGCGAGGCGCTCACCCAAGTTGGCACTTTTTCCGACCAGCCGAGCCTGTTCGAGCCAGTTTTGCGGCGCTGAACCACTAGATGTTGGGGTTGGAGGACACCTGAGACCCACATTTGCCATTCGTGGTCCTGGAAGCCAATTGTGGGGCCAGGACTTTGGAGTTGAGTCGATATCCCTCTTGCCAGATGCCGCGAACGCCGTGTATGCGAAACAGGCATCGCAGAAACGGCGCCGCCATGTACATCAAGGCAACCAGGACACACACCGACAAGGCCGGCCAGCCGGTCCGAAGCCATCGCCTCGTGCTCGCCCAGCGCGTCGGCGACAAGGTGCGCCACAGGACGCTGCTCAATCTCGGCACCGACTATCCGGTGCCGCGCGAGAAGTGGAAGGCCGTCACCGAACTCGCCGAGGCGCTGCTTCACGGCAAGCCGCCGCTGTTCGAGGGCGAGGCGGATGTGCGGGCCGCAGCCGAGGACATCGTCGCCAAGCTCAGGGCCAGGGGGTTCCGCGTCGAGGCGATGCAGGAAGAGGCGCGCAAGCCCGACATCGCCACCGTCGACCTCGATACCCTGGAGCACGAGAACCCGCGCACGGTCGGCTGCGAGCGCCTGTGCCTCAAGGCCCTCGACGCCCTCGGCTTCGCCGAAATCCTCCACGGCCTCGACATCAAGGGCCGCGACGGGCGCATCGCCAGCGCGCTGATCGTCGCCAGGATGGTCCATCCCGCCAGCGAGCGTGATACCAGCCGCTGGCTCCGCCACGACAGCGCGGCCGCCGAGCTCCTGGGCCTGGAGGGCGACCGCAAGGCGCTGCGGCGCAAGACGCTCTACCGCATCGGCGACCTGCTCTGGCGCCACCGCGCCGCCATCCAGCGGGAGCTGTTCAACCGTGAGCGCGCACTGCTCGACCTGCCCGAGACGATCGCCTTCTACGATCTCACCAACGTCCACTACCACGGCCACACGGGCGGCGAGCTTCCCAGGTTCGGGCGCTCCAAGCAGAAGCGCGACGACTGTCCCCTCATCACGCTGGCGCTGGCGCTCGACGGCGCGGGCTTCCCGCGCAGTTGCGAGATCCTGCCGGGCAACGTGAGCGAGCCGGGCACGCTGCACGAGGCGCTGGCGCGGCTCGAGGCGGTGTGCGGCGGCACGGCGCCGAAGCCCACGGTGGTCATGGACGCGGGCATCGCCACCGAGAAAAACATCGCGTGGCTGGGCGAGCAGGGCTACGACTGGATCGCGGTCAGCCGCGGTGCCAGGCCTGCGCCGCCCGAGGGCGGACCCGAGGCCCTGCTGATCACCAGCGCGCGCCACGAGGTGCGGGCCTGGCGGCTTGCCAGCGAGGACGGCGAGGCGCGGCTCTACGTCGTCAGCGAGGGCAAGAAGAAGGCCGAGAACGCGATCATCGGCCTGAGGCGGAACCGCTTCGAGGCGGCGCTGGAAAGGCTCCACGGCGGCCTCCCGGTCAAGGGCCGCCTCAAGCGCTACGACAAGGTGCTGGAGAGCATAGGCCGCCTCAAGCAGCGCTTCTCCGCCGTCGCCAGGCACTACGAGATCACGGTCGAGAGGGCGAAAACCGGCCCCAATGCCACCGCCGTGCGCTTCAAGCGCAGGCCGCGATACGACGAGGCCGATGAGGGCGCCGGTGCCTATGTGCTGCGCACCAGCCACGTCGACTGGGACATCGAGACGGTCCTGCGGACGTACTGGCGGATCACGGATATCGAGGCGACATTCCGGAGCCTGAAATCCGAGCTCGGCCTTCGCCCGATCTGGCACCAGCTCGACCGGCGCATCGCGGCCCACCTGCTGATCGCCGTGCTGGCCTACCACGCCGTGCATCTGATCCGTACCCGGCTGGCCGCGCGCGGCATCCACAAGTGCTGGGCGTCGATCCGCGAGAGCATGCGGACCTGGGTGCGGATCACCACGCGCCTGCGCCAGACCGACGGCACCTTGATCGTCAACCGCCAGGACACGCGCCCGGCCGCCGAGGTTGCCGCAATCTCCTCGGCGGCGGGCGTGGACCCCGCCATCCACCGCACGAGGACCCGTCTGATGAGCTGACAGAATCTCACAAAATGTGGGGCCATGTTGGAATCGACCGAGAAAAATATCGCGTTGAATCAAACCAATAGGGAACACAGGCAGCGGAAAAGTGCCAACTTGGGCTCAGGTCAACGGGCGGGCCGGGATCAGCTCAGCGCGACGGCTTCGACGCAGCGCGGGTCGTCGTTGGCGGGCCGGTTGACGTGCATCGAAACCGGATGGGCGGTCATGTCGTCCGCCGGACAGGGCGCGAGCGGCACGTCCTCGCCGGCGAGCCAGGCGCTCCAGGCGTCCGGCGGCAGGATGACCGGCATGCGGCCATGGACCGGCCCCACCGTCTCGTTGGCGGCGGTGGTGAGGATGGTGCAGGTCTCGACCGCATCGCCGGGGCTGCGCTCGGCGAGCGACCCGGTGAGCGCCGCGTCCTCCGGCACCGTCCAGCGTTCCCACAGGCCCGCGAATACCAGGGGTGCGCCGTCCCGCAGGCCGAACAGCCAGGGCTGCCGGGTTCCGCCCCGGCGCTGCCACTCGTAGAACCCGTCGGCAGGGATCAGGCAGCGGCGATGGCGGAAGAGCGGGAGGCGGCGCCGGAGTCCTCCAGGTTCCGCGCCGCTCGCCCGACGGACGCCACACGCTGCTCCTGGCGGCGCGGGAGAGACCGGGGTGGTGAAGGCGCGCTCAGTCGTCCCCGGGAAACATGATCGTGATCGCGGGCTCACCTTTGTCGCCGGAGCCGATCGCCACGATGGGGAAGTGCTTGCGGGGCGGCCGGTGGCTGTCGCGGAGGTCCTTGCGGATGTCGCGCACCAGCACGCACATGGTTACGCGGTCGCTGTTGGAGGCGCGGAGCGCGTAGTGGCGCGCCATCCAGAGCACGTCCCAGAGCCGGCCGCGCTCGTCCTGGAAACCCTTGTATCCCTCGGGCAGAGCGACCAGGCGGGTCCAGACGGTGCGCGTGAGCGCGACGGGGATGGTGAAGCCCGCATCGCGCGCGGTGTCGGAGACGTCGACCAGGATGCCGTCCTCGATCGCCTGGGCGCGGGTGTAGGTCGAGATCGCGGGACCGAATGCGTTCGCGTTGCCGGGCTCAGGCATGGTCGCCTCCTTCCCAGCCCTGGATTCTTACGATGGCCTTGCCGCCGCTGACTTCGACTTGGGGCGCCCCGTCGGGTCTTGGCCGGACGGTGACCACCGGCTTGTTGCCGGGCGGAGGCGGCGGATCTGAAACCTCCGTGGTGACGGTGGTGGCAGGGTCCACGAAGCGTATGCGGACCGTGCCGCCCGTCACCTCCACGCCGCCGGGCGGGCGCGGGCCGGTGAGGGTGACGACGGGCGGCTCGCCCTGCTCCGTGAACCTGGCCGGCACGGGCAGAGACTTGTTCTTGTCCCAGGGATCTTCGTCCCGGCCCATGCAGCAAGCGTCGACATGAGTCCGGCCGCAATGATCCACGCTTTTCCAGTTGGCGTCCTGGTTGGCCACCTCGATGGCCTTCTCCAGCACCTCCTTGAGGGTCTCAGCTTCGACCGAGACCGTGTTTGCGAAGTAACCGGCATAGGCGGCCTGAATTGTGAACCAGGTCATGCCGCCACCCCCTCTGGCGCCGGTGTCTGGGGGCCGAACTCCACCGCGACCTTGCCTTCGCGGACCTTGATGGAGACTTCGCGGTCGCGCGGCATCACCCAGAGGATCTCGCGCCAGACGGCTTCCGCGATGGTGTGCTTCCTGGCTTCGTCCTCCGTGGCGAGCAGCTTGATCGTCATGTGCATGGCGTCCTGGTCGAAGCGGGCGGACTGCGTGTCGTAGCTGTCGGCGTCGGCGTCGTCCGAGGCCGAGAAGTAGCTCGCGTGCAGCAGCCGCGTACGGACTTCCTCCCGTATGGAACCGTGCCGTGCCGTCCGGCCCGTGTGGAAGCGCTACGCCTCGTCGGGAAGGTTGAGGGAGGAGACGCGCATCCGCATCCTCCGCTCGAAGTAGGCCGGGAGATCGGCGCGCGCCGCGCGGCCGGAGGTCTCGCCGCCGGCGAGAGCGGTGAGCAGCGACAGCGCGGGGTAATCCTCGATTTCGAGCTGGTCGCGCGGCCAGTCGTCGTCGAGGATGCGCACCCCCTGGGCAAATCCCCGCGCCCAGGCTGTCAGCTCGCCGTCGCCGAAACCGCCGAGCGTGTCTGCGGCGGCGCCGCTCTCCGCGATAGCGCGGTCGATCTCGTTGTGGCGCTGGGCCGCGCGGCGCAGGAACTCCCCGGTCCCCTCGCCGCCGATGCCCCGCACCCCGTCCGCGAGCGCGTGGAGCCATTCCGCGGGACGGGGCTCCCGTGGGCGCGAGCACCGCGGCCGCGACGTAGCCGTCGAGCCAGGCCAGCGAAGAAGCGCAGTGCAGGTCCTCCTCCGGCCACGCCGCGGCCTCGGCCAGGGCCGCCAACGGGTCTGGACGCCCTGCGTCGCCGGCGCGAAGCCGGCGTTCCTCCTCGTGCCAGGCGTCGACGGTGGCAAGGAAGATGCTATCCATGACCGGAATGCCCTCGAGGGGGCGTCCGTCGAGCAGGGCTGAGGCCACGGCCGCGAAGGAGCGCCAGTCGCCGTCGCCGGCGGCCTTCAGGACATGGGCGGCGCGCAGCATTAGATGGGCCCAGTCGACGCGCCTCTCGTCGAGGCGCGCCCGGAAGGCGTCGAGCGTCTGCCGTGGACCGTCCGCGCCCTTAAGGGAGTCATCAAGCAGCGCCGTTCCCTCGAACCATGTGTCAAGGATCGGCCGGTCGTCGGGCCACGCGGTGCTGCGGCGGATCAGCTCGCCCCGCTCTTCGTCGGGCAGGCCGGCGATCGCGCCTCCCGGGTCGAGCTCCGCGAGCCAGTCCGGCGCCGTCATCGCCCGCGGGCGCAGCTCGGAAAGACCGAAGCCGGCGGCGACGTCGATCAGACGGGCCGGTGGAGGCCGCCCTCCGGCAAGACCGTCCGCGAGCGCGGCGGAAAGCGCGGTCTCGAAGGCTTCGAAGGGCACGTCGAGCGCACCCAGCTCGTCCTCGAGGTTGGACACGGTGCTCAGGGCGTCGTCGCCCCGGAAGACATGCACGATGGTGACGCCGTGGCCGGCCTTGACCACCACCACCGCGCAAGCGGGTCCCTCCGCAGATTCGAGCATGGCGGCGAGATGCTGCATGCTTGAGCCGGCCGGCAGGGCGGCGAGGAAACGCGTCGGGCGGCCCGCCGGGCGCGCCATCGGGTGGAAGCGGCCGCGCAGCCGGGCCTCGCGCAGGGCCGTATCCAGCAAGGGACGCGCGGAATCCTCCGGCATCCAGTTGCGGATGAGCGGCACGAGCGCCGGCAGGGCGGGCTCCATGGCGGCGCGCCGCACCCGGTCGGAGAGGCCGCTGGCGGCGGCCAGGCGAACCTCGGGCGAGCGGTCCAGCAGCCAGTAGAGGGCGGCGCGGCCGTAGCGCTCCTCATCGCGCCCCGCAACATGGTGGACGAAGGTCGGCCTGAACTCGGACGGAAGGACCGCCATCAGGTTGACGAGGAGGTCGTGCAGCAGATGATCGTCCCCGCCCGCATGGCGCGCGAGACGGTCGATTTCCCGGTCCAGCAAGCCGGGAAACGCGGCAAGCGCCTGGCCGGTGCCGGGTTCGCCGGCGAAGATCGGGAAGAGGCATTCCGGCGCTTCCAGGCCGGCGCGGAAGAAGGCGCGCGCCAGACCGAGCGCGGCGTGGTCCGGCAGGTCGCGGGCGGCGGCCAGCGTGTCGATGGCGCCGCGCGCCTCGGCGAGGAAGGGCTCGCCGAAGCGGCCGCGGTTCTCGGCATCGTGTTCCGCCCGTTCGGCCAGGACCGCGAACAGGTCGAGGGGAGCATTCCGCTCCGGGTCATCGTTGCGCGCGATGCTTGCGGCGAGCTTCGATGCGATGCCGGGCCTGCCGAGCAGCACCGGCGCGTGCTGCTCCGCCAGCTCCCTCCGGTCGAGGGAGTCGTCGAGGCCGTCGAGCTCGTCGAGGCAGGCTTGCAGAAGGTCGGCTTCGGGCATGGTCATGTTCGGGATGACGGCGGGGCTGTTGGTGGGGAACGAGGCGCGCATCGTGCCATGGCGCGCCCGGTCGTTGAAGACGGCAGGGTGAGATAGGCGGCCAACCCGATTGCGACGACGCGACCGGTCGGCAATCCCGGGTTGCCGGGGGGAGAATTCGGGAGGGGGGTCGATATCTCCCTGCCGGTGCCGGCCGCGGGCTGGTTGACTGTGCTCCGGTCCCTTGCCGGAGAGACGCCATGAGCGATGCCTGTCCCCCCTATCCGGGTCCTGAAGGGACCGTCGATTATCTCGGCTTCAGCCCCAGGACGCCGCAGCGGATGCGGGTCACCGGGGAGGGGCCGCCCACGTCAAGGAGACCCGACCGATGACCGACGACAGCGACCGCGGTTCATGCCGCTTCCACGATGCCCATGCGGCGCGTGCGGCCCTGCGCACGGCGGGCAGGCAGGCCTGGGATGCGTGGCTCGTGTGCCGGGCGGGCGAAGGAGCGACGCCCGCGCTCGCGTGCCCGGAGTGCGTCGACCTCGCCGACGTCGTGGTCGCGGAGTGCCCATTGGTCGGCGACGAGACGGCGGAATACGTCTGTGGGCGCTGCGCCACGCCGATCCGCAAGGCGGAGGCCGTCCTCTACCCCTGATGCGCTCGAAGCGCGTCCGCGATCGCCGCGGGGCCTCTCGGAAATCGCCCGAGCGGGCCGATTCGTGGTACGAGTCCTCCATGATTCGCCGGGTCGTGGATAGGGGATTTCCTGGTCAACCGGACGATGACGCAAGTCCGGCTTCGACTGCCCGGGGCCAGCGGCGAACGGCCGCCGGACGGCGGATGACGGGGCGGTTCGGCGGCGACGGCGTGCCGGGCCGCTGCCGGGTCCGCGGCTGATGGAGAGGGAGTACCGGCGGCCTGAAACGCTCGAAGGGAGCGAACCGCCGGGACCGTCCAGCCGCCCGACAGAGTCGTCATCAGGGGCGCCCGCGCGGCCGCCGGGCACGGCAGGCGGTCCGTTGAGCGCGGCACGCGGGGCGCTGCGGGAGGTTTTCGGCTTCGAGGGGTTCCGCCCCGGCCAGGAGGCCGTGATCGAAGCGCTCCTCGACGGCCGCCATGCGCTCACCGTGATGCCGACGGGCTCGGGCAAGTCCCTCTGCTTCCAGATCCCCGCCCTGGTCATGGACGGGCTCACGGTGGTGGTGTCCCCCCTGATCGCGCTGATGCAGGACCAGGTGTCCGCGCTCAGGTTGGCGGGCGTTGCTGCCGACTGCATCAACTCCGCGAACGACAGGGGCGCCAACATCGCGGCTTGGCGCCGGGCGGCCGAGGGCCGGACGCAGCTTCTCTACATGGCTCCCGAGCGGCTGATGACGGAGCGCATGCTGGCGGCGCTCGCCCGTCTGCCGGTCACGCTCTTCGCCATCGACGAGGCCCACTGCATCTCGCAGTGGGGCCCGGCCTTCCGCCCGGAATACGCGGACCTCTGCCGGCTGCGCGAGCTCTTCCCCGGCGTCCCCATCGCAGCGCTGACGGCGACCGCCGACGAGGTGACGCGGAACGACATCGTGGACAAGCTCTTCGGCGGACGGGCCGAGCAGTTCGTGCTCGGCTTCGACCGTCCCAACATCAGGCTCGCGGTGGAGATGAAGCGCGACTGGAAGCGCCAGATCGGGAGCTTCATCGCACGCCACGAAGGCGAGAGCGGCATCGTCTACTGCCTGTCGCGCCGCAAGACCGAGGAGACCGCCGCCATGCTGGCGGCAAATGGGGTGCGCGCGCTGCCCTACCACGCGGGCATGGAGAAGGAGGAGCGGGAGGCGCACCAGAACATATTCATGACGAAGCCGGGCGTGGTGATCGTCGCTACCATCGCCTTCGGCATGGGGATCGACAAGGCCGACGTGCGCTACGTCTTCCACACCGATCTGCCGGGCAGCGTCGAGGCCTACTACCAGGAGATCGGCCGCGCGGGCCGCGACGGCGCCCCGGCCGAGGCGCACATGCTGTACGGCCTTGAGGACATCCGGATGCGCCGGCAGTTCATCGAGGACGAGGACGCGGGGCCGGAGCGCAAGCGCCGGGAGCACAAGCGCCTCGATGCGCTGCTGGGCTACTGCGAGGCGCCGGCCTGCCGGCGTGTGGCGCTGCTGGAGTATTTCGGGGAGGGGATCGAGCCGTGCGGCAACTGCGACGTCTGCCTCGATCCGTCGGAGCGGATCGACGGGACCGAGGATGCGCGGAAGATCCTTTCGGCCGCCTACCGGTCGGGTCAGCGCTTCGGGGCCGCGCACCTGATCGACATCCTGCGGGGGACCGGGACGGACAAGATCGCGCGTTTCGGCCACGACCGGATACCGACCTTCGGGGTGGGCGCGGAGCGCGGCAAGAACGAGTGGCGCTCGCTGATCCGCCAGATGGTGGCGACGGGGTTCCTGCGGATCGATATCGGGGGCTACGGGGGGATCGGAATCACGGAGAAGGGGCTGGGCCTGCTGCGCGGCGACGGCGAATTCCTCTACCGCGAGGACACGGTCATCGCGCACGGACCCGCGAAGGCCCGGGCCTCCGGCGCGGCCCGGGGCGATGCCGGGGAGCCGGCCCTGGCCGGCGAGGACACGGCGCTGCTGGGCGCCCTCAAGGTGCTTCGGCTGGAGATCGCGCGGGAGCGCGGCGTGCCGGCCTATATCGTGTTCCCGGACCGGACATTGATCGACATGGTGCGCCGGCGGCCGCGCACCGAGGCGGAGTTCGCCGAGGTGAACGGCGTGGGCGCGGCCAAGCTGAAGGAGTTCGCCGCGCCGTTCCTGGCCGCCATCGCGGCCGCGGCGACAGAGGGGGATGACGGCGGGGTCTCGCATGAGGGCGCGCCGTGACGCGCCAGATCGTCATCACCGAGAAGGCGAGCCAGGCGAAGGACGTGCGGGCCGCCGTGGGCTCGCGCTACGGCACGGTGCTTGCGGCGGAGGGCCACCTGCTGGACCTGTGTGAGCCCGAGGACGTGAACCCGGCCTGGAAGCGCTGGTCGACGGCATTGCTAAAGCCGGACGGGCTCTACGGCACCAAGCCTGCCACCGGCGGCAACAAGGCAGCGAAGCTGAAGGCGATCCGGGCCGCGCTGAAGACGGCCGACCGGGTATGGCTCGCCACCGACTGCGACCGCGAGGGGCAGCTGATCGGACAGGAGATCCTGGAGCACTGTCGCTACCGGGGCGAGGTGCTGCGGGTGCTGTTCACGGCGCAGGACGCGGAGACCATCGGCGCGGCGTTCCGGCGCGCCCGGCCGAACGGCGAGCACGCCTGGCTCTACGAGGCGGCGGTGGCACGCCGGCAGGCGGACCAGATCTATAACCTGTCGCTCACTCGCACCGCGACGGTGACGCTGGGCCGGGGCTCCCGGGGCGTGATCGGGATCGGCCGGGTCAAGACGCCGACGCTGGCGATCGCCTGCCGGCGGGAGCTGGAGATCCGGGACTTCGTGCCGGCGGGGTATTTCGAGGTGGTGGCGGCCGCGCACGCCGAAGGCGGCGCGTTCAGGATGCGGCACGCGCCGAAGGAGCGCATCGTCGAGCGCGGCAGGGCGGAGGCGGTCGCCGAGGCGGCGCGGGAATTCGAGGGACCGCTCGGCGTGCGGGTGGAGGACAAGCGCCAGCGTCCGCCGCGTCTGCACGACCTGCCGTCGCTACAGAAGCTGTGCAGCTCGCGCTTCGGCTGGTCGGCGTCGAAGACGCTGGAGGTGGCGCAGGAGCTCTACGACGGGGAGGGCAAGAAGATCCTGACCTACCCCCGCGCCGAGGTGCGCTACCTGCCGGAGAGCGCCGCCGCGGACGTGCCGAAGATCGTCGCGGGGCTGCGGGCAGGCCGGGCTTACGCGGATATCCCGGTGCCGTCGCCGCCGGCGATCCGCAAGGGTCGGAACGGCGTCTTCCACGACAAGGTTAAGGGTTGGGCAGGCTCTCTCTCGAGAGCCTGCCCAACCCTTTTGAACGAAGCCGCGGGCCACGAGAGGCGAAGTTGAGCTATGTGGAAAGTGCGCTGATGTCAGCGTCAGGCGGCATCCACCGGCAGCAGAGTTGCGCATAAAATCGACGCTCGCGCCGGTCTTTCGGCAGGCATGCGGGCGCACGCTGCGAGGACTGAGCGGGGTGTGAGCCGAGGGCTGTCAGCCCGGCTCAAGCGGAGACAGGTTCGGTCGTGCGTCGGCGCTTTGGCGCCGTTGCGCGGGGCCGAAGCGAGCGGGCGTCTCACGGTTTCCCCCTGTGGGTCGGCGGCAGCGCCGGCGGGCCGCGCGTCGAGCGGGGCTCATGGCGGCGGCGGATTTCGCGGACGAGGCGCATGACGCCGCCGCAGTGGGGGCAGGCCACGGGCGCGGTGCCGATCTCGGGCTCTTCGTCGGGCTCGGCCCGAGCGCCGTCCACGCTTCCCTCGGGGGCGGCGCAGCCGAGGGCGCCGAGAGCCTGGCGTGCTCTCTCCAGCGTGCTGGCGCGGCAGCCGTTGGCGAGGATGCCGAAGTAGCGAATGCGGTGCATGCCGTCCGGCAGGACGTGCCTCAGGAAGCGGCGGATGAACTCGTCGGCGCTCACGGTGGCGATGCCGTAGCGCGGCTTTCTCTGCCCCGGCGCCTTGGGCTTTCGGTGGCGGAAGGAGACCGTCTCGCCGTCGAAGGAGACGATGCGGCTGTCGGAGATGGCGATCCTGTGCGTGTAGTGCGAGAGGTACCGGAAGACCTGCTCAGGCCCGCGGAAGGGCCGCTTGGCGTAGACCACCCAGTCCCTGGCCCGGGCGGCGGCAAGCGTGGCGTGGAACTCGCCGGGATTGGCGAGGTGGGCGACGGTGCCGTGGAACTCCAGGTCCCCCCGGCCGTGGGCGCGGGCGAGCTCCTCGAGGAAGAGGCGGCGGAACAGGCTGCCGAGGACCTTGACGGGGGCGAGGAAGGTGGTGCTCCCCGTCTTCCACTCGCCACTGTCTACGTCGAAGCCCGCGTTGGGCACGACCACGTGCAGGTGCGGGTGGAAGCGGAGCTTCTGATCCCAGGTATGGAGGACCGCGGTGCCGCCGATGCGCATGCCGCCGTGGCGGGGATCGGCGGCGATGGTGCGCAGGGTCTCGGCGACGGCCCGGAAGAGGATGTCGAACACCACCCTGCGGTTGCAGAAGGCAATGGCGGCAACCTCCTTGGGCAGGGTGAAGACCACATGGAAGTAGGGCACCGGCAGGATGTCCCCGGCGCGCTCCTCGCTCCAGAGGTTGGCGGCGAGACCCTGGCAGGTGGGGCAGTGGCGGTTGCGGCAGGAGTTGAAGAGCGGATGCTCGCGCCCGCAGCCCTCGCAGGCGTACATGTGGCCGCCGAGCACGGCGGTGCGGCACGCCTCGATGGCGCCCATGACCTTGAGCCGGGCGGCGTCGATGCGCCCTTTGTGGCGCTCACGGAAAGCGGCGCCGGCGCGGCGGAAGATCTCCGCCACGCCCGCGCGTTCGGCCTCCACGCGCCGTCAGTTGCGCAACGCTGCGAAGCCTGAGATCGGGTGGTCGAGGCCCTCGAACATCTTGCCGGTGACGCGGGCGTAGTGACGGGTCGTGTTCGCGCTTCGATGGCCGAGCATGTCCCGGATCACCTCGATATCGCCGCCGCGCTCGAGGAGATGGGTCGCCGCCGAATGGCGCAGGCAATGGAAGGTGTAGCTGCGGTCGAGCTCGGCAATGTCGCGCGCCCTCCTGAAGGCGGCCTGCAAGGTCTCCGTTGCGATGGGCCTGTCGAGCGAGACGCCGTAGAAGAGCCAGTTCGTCGGACGCGGCCAGATGTTCCTGTAGTAGACGCGCAAGTAGTGGATGACGATGTCCGGCAACGGTGCCATTCTCTCGGTGCCGCCTTTGCCGGAGGGGATGTGCAGCAGCTTCTTCTCCGACAGGATGTCGCCGACCTTGATGGCCAAGGTCTCGGAGATGCGGAGCCCGCCGCCATAGCCGGTGACAATGGCAGCACGGTGGCGGAGGTCGGGTGTCGCAAGGATGAGGTGCTCGACCTCCTGCTCCGACATGTAGCGCGGCAGCTTGCCGGGCTTCTTGCGGGAGCGCAGGCCGGCGACATGGTCAGGCCAGCCGAGTGTGTCGATGTAGAGGAAGTTCAGCGCGGCGAAGGAGACGTTGGTCGTGCCCGGACTGAGCCCCTTGTCGATCCGCCCCAGGTACCACTGGCGCACCTGCTCGGCGTCGAGCTCGTCCGGCGAGGCGTCGTAGTACCTGGCCAGGTTCTTGATCTCGCAGATGTAGGCCTTGGACGTGCTCGCGGCCAGATTGGCGATGCGGAGCTGCTCCTCCATGCGCTGGCGAAGAGGGGTGACGGTGTTCGTGTCGCACGCGGTCCCGGTCATTATCGATCTCCCTGGATCGCGACGGCGCGCCGCCGGACCGATCCGGCGACGGTCCGTCGCAGGGGTCGATGCTAACCACTGGTGATCGGGAGGCTGCTGGGGATCCGCCACCCGACGGGCGGAGCGCCACTGACGCAACCGGGAAGCGAACGCACAGAACAAACGGCACCCGCGACGCCTCGGAAATGAATGAACTCTACGCCGCTAACTCCGCGTAGCGGCTTCGTTCAAGGGGCTGGAGGGCGCGAGCCATCACGCGATCGTCCCCAACGTGAACAGGATCGGCGACCTGCGCGAGGTCTGGCCTCGTCTCACGGCGGACGAGAAGAAGCTGTTCGATGCGGTCGCGCGGTCCTACCTGGCCTCGGTCATGCCGGACTACCGCTACCGCCAGACCACGGTGACGCTGGACGTGCGGGGATTCGAGTTCCGGGCGACCGGCCGCCAGCCCATCGAGGCCGGCTGGCGCGGCGCCTTTCCGGACTGGAGGCCCGACGAGGAGAAGGGCGAGGCGGCGCAGGCGCTGCCGTCGTTGCGGGATGGCGAGACCGCGCGGCTCAGCGATCCCGGGATCGAGGACAAGGAGACGCGTCCGCCGCCGCGCTACCGGGAAGGCACGCTGATCGAGGCGATGCAGAACGCATGGCGCTTCGTCGAGGACGAGGCGCTCCGCGAGCGGCTGCGGGAGGCCAAGGGGATCGGCACGCCGGCGACGCGGGCGGAGATCATCTCGGGCCTGAAGAAGCAGGGGTTCCTGACGGCGCAGGGCAAGAACATCGTGCCGACGGACCGGGGCCTCGCGCTGTTCGGCGTGCTGAAGCGTGCCGATCCCGCGCTGGTGGACCCGGGCGTGACGGCGGAGCTCGAGTGCCTGCTGGACGACGTGCTGACCGGCCGGCAGGAGATGACGGGGGCGATCGACGCGGTATGCGATTCGGCCCGGCGCATCATCGGCCGGCTCGGGGAGCGCAGCGCGGATGGAGAAGACGTGATCCTCGGCGAAGCCGATGGCCGCGGCGGGGACCGGCCGCCGACGGCGAAGATGCGGAAGTTCGCCGCGTCGATCGCGAAGAGCAAGGGGATCAAGCCGCCCAGGGGCTATACGAAGTCCGCCACGATCTGCCGGGCGTTCCTCGATGAGCATGCCCCGAGGCGGAACTCCGGGCAGGGGGAGGGAAGGAATTCGGGCGGCGGGACGGCCGGTTCTGCGTCACGGGGCGGGAAGCCGCGCAAGCCGGGGGGGGACCCGGCCGGGCACGGAGAGGCAGAAAGCGACAGCTTCGCGTGGGACGTCCGGGCCGGAGCGTGTCCGGACGAAAGCTCCGGTCGAAACGGCACTGACGAGTGCGGGTTCGCCAACACCGCTTCGGATTCCCTACGGAAACAAGGAAGTGGCGTACAGCATGGGCGCCCGGTACGGGGCGGATGGCTGGTACGCGCCGCCCGGCGTGGATCTCAACGCATTCCGCGCGCGGGGATGGCTGTAGTGCGACAACGGGCAGCACCGGGAATTCTTGGCACCAAGCGGCCGGTCAACCACGCCCGGCCATGATCAAGGTGTTGAGTGCTCGCCCGAATCATTGAGCCCGCGTCTTGGAAGTGGCAACACCTTGATCCGTTGCTCATGCACGCAGGGAGGGTGCAGCAATCACCGAGGGGCCTGCGGAGCCCGGTCTGCGATTGTGAGATGTCGGGCACACGGGCGGGCGAGCACGGTATCTTGACGGAACCGGGACAAATATTGATCCTCTCTCGGGAGGAGCATGGTCGTCCTGGTCTTCCTCCGAAGCCCGCGTTTCGGCGCGGGTCGCGCGTCCGCTCCTCCCCCCGGCCCCACTCCGCAGAATGATGTACACCCGCCTATGCCGTCCACACCGTCCGCCGACACTCCAGCCGACCTGGGCTCCCTGAACATGGAGACTCTTGCGCGACAGAGGGACGTCGCTCTGGCCGAAATTCGGGCGTACGAGATCAAATTTATCCTGAACACCGACGCCATCCTCGCCCTTGAACCTTCCGAGAACCCTTTCCATTGGAACTCCATCAGGTTCGACAAGAACGAGATCCAGCATGTTCCCAACGATCAGCGAGGGCTATACGCCTTCATCATCGCCGACCAGCGCACATTCCTGCCGCCGCACGGTTACATCATGTACATCGGCATCGCCGGCCGCCATTCCCGCCGATCGCTGCGCGCCCGATACCAGGACTATTTCAAACCGAGCGAAGTGGGACGTCGACCGGCACTAGGGTGGATGATCGTCAATTGGCACCCTATCCTGCGATTCCATTTCGCACCCGTCGACGACAAGGTCACCACGGCGGAACTCGAGGCCATGGAACAGCGTTTGATCACCGCGTTTCTCCCCCCTTGCTGCAAGGGCGACATCGAAGCCGACACTAAGGCAATGATGGCGGCGTTCTCGTGACCGACGAGAGCACTTCCGGTTCGATCGTGCTCCCCGCCCTCCGCGGCATGATGGGCGACTGGGTCTACTACTGCTGCCTAGTCGACTTGCCGACCCTGGCAAGCCGGGTTGATTACGCCGATGAGCTTCACAAGAGCGAACGGCTGTCCGAGATGATCCAACGCCAGCTGAAGGACAAGCGGGCCAGGGAGATTGCCGACTATCTCACGACGCAACCGGACCGCCTCTTCAATGCGCTCGTCGTCGCCACCTACGGCGGCCAGCCCAACTGGCATCCTCTCACCAACGTCCAGAAAAAGGGGACCCCGGACGAACTCGAGTCCCTGTCTCCTGACACCATGCTATCCGTCGGCTTCCTCACCCTGCGTGGTGACGAGAGTCTTTTTGCGGTCGACGGCCAGCACCGACTGTCCGGAATCAAGGCCGCCGTGGAGGAGTTAAGCGCCCATGCTCAGACTGACGAGGTCCCCGTCATGTTCGTGGCGCACGAGAAGTCGGACGAAGGCCTGCGCAGGACCCGGCGTCAATTTACAACCCTGAACAAGACGGCCAAGCCGGTCTCCAAGTTCGATGTCATCGCGCTCGACGAGGACGACGTGATGGCGTTGACCGTCCGCTGGCTAATCGACGAAAACCCAGACATGTTCGGCGATGACCGCATCGCCTTCGTCGGTTCGAGCAACATGCCGCAGTCCAACGTCACGAGCCTCACCACCATAGTCAATCTCTACGACATCCTGCTCACCTGGTACACGCTGGCCGACATTCCCTTGCGCACCTCGGCCGCCAAACTGAAGAAGTCCCGGCCGGACGACGACCGCCTGAACAAGTACTACCGGCATACGAGGGAACTCTTCGAGGCGCTCGCCGAGGGCTTCCCCGAACTGGGTGACTTCTTCTCCGCTGAGGATACCGAGTCAGTTGTCCGCCGGTACCGGAACGAGAGCGCCCTGTTCCGTCCCGCCGGTCTGATCGTTTTTGTCACCATCATCGCGCGCCTCACGCACGAATTGGGCCTCGTCGACGCGGTCGCGGAAACGGCGAAACTCCCGAGGGACTTAGGCTCCAGCCCGTATTCCGGATTGATGTGGAACCCGGCCACCCGCACGATTCGTCGTTTCGCGAGGCGCACTCTCCTTGAATTGCTTTTGTACATGCTGGACCGATCGGAGCGTGCCGAGGCCGAGTTGCTCCAGAAGTACAGGAATGAGGTTGGCAACCACGAACTAGAACTACCGGCTCGCGTCGTCTGACCGCGCCGCTAGTACACCGTTCAACTCGTGGACCAGCCAGCCCTCAACGAACTCGACGACAGAGGGCGATTGTCCTATCTGTACATTCATAGTCGATCAAAAACCGATCCCATTCTTGGGCTAAAGAGCCTCTCGTATGTCTTCAGAAGAGACCCGTCCGTCATCGCAGCGACATAATCGCAAATGTAGCGATCATTCAACTCTCCGCCCTTTACATTGGGGAAGGCATCGCGCGGTACAAGTGACTTTGGATCGGATTGCAAGGCCTCGAACACTGACACGACCATCTGCTGTCCTTTGAATTCGAGATGCTGAACTCTGGGGCTCATGATGACCCTTTCGTGGATCAGTCTTTTCAATGCGTTCAGAAAAGTAGTCGACTCCGGATCGAGACCGGTCCGGTATTGCAAGAGAGGGTCGGAAAACTTGTCTTGGACCCCCATCTTTACGTCCGCTATAAAATGATGCACTAATCGAGAAATATAACGCTTGCGGGTAGCTCTTTCTTTGAACAAGTTCTTCACGAGAAAATCGTAATCCGTCGGTTCCTCTGGATATCGTTGTTCTAAAGACCGCAGAAATGTTACACATTCTTTCTCATGAACCAAACATCTGAAGTTGTTTTCCGATATCAAGTCAAGTTCAATTGCATCCTCCAGGTCGTGAACGCCATATGCAATATCATCAGCAACGTCCATGATGGTGCAGTCGAAGGACTTGTGTACTGGTTTACGATCCCCATCATTCCCCTTGATCGTTTGTAGAAAAGTGTTTCGATCGTTCTGACTCAGCGGTTCCAAAATCCACCTAACCACGCTTTCCTCGGTATCCAAAAAGCACTTGGGTGGCTTAAACCGTCGTCTATCAATGATCTTGATAGACGACCCAGGTGTTTCCATATCCCCTTGTTCCACTTCTGCGGAAGCCCTACTATAGGAAACAGGGTACTTTAGCAAGCCTAGCAGAGTGCGTCGTGTCAGATTTGCGCCATTGTTCTTGGAAAAAGTCTCCAGTTTAGAAAGGATACGGAGTGTTTGACCGTTGCCTTCAAATCCGCCGTCATTTCGCATGCAGTAATTTAGCGCAACTTCGCCGCCGTGGCCAAAAGGCGGGTGACCCAAATCGTGGGCAAAGCCAATCGTTTGGATGAGACTATGCTCTGGCAACAGCGAACGTGCTTCATGGTTCACGCAATCTTTTCTCAACTGTTGAACTATTCCCCCTGCAATTTGTGCAACTTCCAAAGAGTGGGTAAGCCGTGTTCTGTAGAAGTCGCTGTCGCCGAGGTTTAGGATTTGAGTCTTACCCTGTAGTCTCCGAAATGATGCGGAATGGACTATTCGCGCGTAGTCCATGTCGAACTGCGACCTCGCGTCGTCATCTTGCGAGGACCATGGTTCGCGTCGCTCGTTCCAGCTCATGAAAGAAGACTCCGATCTAGCTGTGATTGGGCAAAAGAACTCAACCGCATGCCCAACGTCGATCACAATCGAACGACACACCTCATCAGTTCGTCCAGCTCGTCATCCGCCAGAATGCTCAGTTCCCGACCCCCTTGATATGCAGTCGCCCGTCGACAGGCCCGCTGCAGGCCCTCGGTACTTTCCAGTGCCGAACCTGGATGGTCCCGTAGCGCCCCTGCAAGTGCGCGCACGAAGGAACTCCGGATATTCTCCGACCCGAATGTCGAATTCCGGAACACAATCCGATCGATGAATTTCTCCCAATAGGTCTGACTGAAGCGAAATGCCGCCCGAATGCTTTGCGCCACTTCGTCCCGGCCCGCTGAGGCCTGTTCGATCATTCGTTCGCGCCACCAGGCCCTGGCGAACGGGCAATCCACGTACACCGAACGATTGCCTCGTACCTCCGGAAGCCCGCCCAGCCGCCGAAGCACCGTCCTCACGCAGTTATCTATCCGCTGCGGGCCGCTGTTCGATACGTCATTCAGCGCAAAGTCGATGCGCTCCGCTCCCCCCGGGAGATTCCCTCCGTTCGCCGCCAGAAATGCCGAATCAATAAGCCCATGCCGCACATGGTTGAGCGTAACCGCTGCCCAGAAGGTCGACCGACAGGCCAGAGCTGGCGCGACGGCCGACCAGGACGAATACAACATCCGCTCGGTATCTGCCGGCGGTTCCTTGAACATCGGCTCCGTCAACGGCTCGGGCAGCAGCTCGGCTTCCCTGGTCCCTATCGTTTCGACCTGCCCAAGTCTCTCCAGGAAACCATCACCCGAACGCACCTCTACAAGAAAATCTCTCTGTAGGTCGCTTCCCTTGACCCTCAACAGACTTTTCCGGAACCGCGTATAGTCACTGTCGCGCAGTTCCTTAAGGCTCTCCAGCACCCTCATTGTTCTTCGCTCACGCCAGCTTCGCCGAAACCTGACTCCGGCATGAGGTGCGGATAGAGCGCCGTCGCCACCTTTTCAGGGCGAAACTCCGCAATCCGTCCAATGCTCTAGCCCGTTGACTTCCAGATAATCCGCAAATGCCTTCAGGTTTCGATGCGACTGCCAACCGCTCTCACCGTCGTCCGCCTCATGATCCTTCTGAAGTCTAGCGAGGCATGCAGTTACGATGTGCGTCATGATATTCCAGCGATGCGCATCCTCTCGATGCCGCAGGAACCGGTGAAGCGAGCTGCTCATGTTCACCCGGAACCTGAACGGCTCTGTTTCGATGTCGACCTCGAACTGGCCATCCTTCAACCCCGGCATCTCGTGCAACGACAGCAATTGCAAGATCGACGATTCCAAACGTATGACCTCGCCAAGGGCCAGCCTTGAGCCCCGATGAAACGATATACTCTGGCCATCCCATACCTTATGAACGCCATCCCGGGACGAGCTGAGCACAACGTCGCGCGCTTCCGCGCATACAATCATCGGCGTAAATAATGGCGGCTCTCCTAGTTCCTCCGCGTCCCAGCTCACTTTCTGCCGTGCCGTCGACGACATGTGTGTTTTTCGATACGACGAGATCGGTGAGGACACTATGCAGACGCACTGCGCTTCTGTTTCTTCGAGCATCCGCGTAATCAGAGGCGCCCCGCTAACAAGATGCGTCACCTCAAAAGACCCCCGATCCTCGCCAGGCAGGAATTCAAGCTCGTATCGACCTTGCGGAAACGACAGATTGCCTGGCTCCAGAATCGGGTGCTGATGCGCCCTGATCGCATTCGACGGCCCGGGCTCAACCGCAACAATTGAGTACGGCTTTCTCATCCTCCCCCCATTCGAGACGAACGCAGACGCCTTAGCCCTCGTCCTTCTCCCCGGCGAAAACCTCAACCCTGAGCGAAGGTGTGAGCAAGTCCGCAAACTCGCCATCCAGCCTGTAATCGGCCTCCACCTCCACCGACCTGCCGGCGATGAGGTCTCCCAACCTTACTCCCACCACCTTGTCGTCCCAGCGTACAAGCTCTCTGTTATTCACAGCCCTGCCATCGATTGTGACCCCGCTCAGGACCGCTGGCGCGTACCCATCCTGGCCGTGCCTTTCGCATGTCGCATCCAGTGCTTCATCGACCACCAGCCGTAACTCGGCATTCGCGTAGTCGCGCGCGCACTCAACAACAATCCGGCGCCTGTTCTCTCCCGTCGGGCAGGATGCAGCCTGAAAAAACCTGGGCAGGGAAGGCCGCTGTCGCTGACGATCATGCCTCCGTTCCCTGTCGCGCTCGCGACGTTTTCGGTTTTGGCGTTCCTCCCTCTCTTCCGTCTCTTCCGAGTCCGGGTCCACCCGAAACAACGGCACTTGGCGCGCAGGCGCCCGGCCGACAGGAACTGGTGCTCCCCAGAACCGTCCTTTCCGCACCCGACCGGTCCCGCCGCCTTCCTCATCCCCGAAGTCGAGCGTCAGGAAATCCGGCGACATGTACTCGTCCGAGGATACTGTTTCCGTGTTCGCACAGAGCCAGTCAACCACTTCTCTGAGCGCCTGATAGCAGGCTGTCCGCCTAGCCCGCGGCAATCGCTTCACGATGATCGCGTCATGCAAGGGCCCCTCAGCAATCCGAATCCAGTCGTGCAGATCGCGACCCTGCTCGGCATCGAGCGAGAGCACCGCATGGAACGGCACTCGATCCGTGAACTTCTGGTAGAACCCAGGAATCCTGTCTGTAACCCACATCCCGTTGCGAAACAGGTCGACCCGCGTCATCCCCTTAAGGAAGGTCTGAATAAGTGCCTCCTGCATTTCTCAGACGCGCAAGGCGGAAGCGCGCTTTCCGCTTTGCTCACATTTTCAGTGACTTACAGCCACCGAAAATGGTGGCACATCCCTGTGCCACGGGAACCCCTGATAAATCAGAGGTTCCTTAACGTCCTGCTTCAAGGAAATTCCGATCTTCCCTGCGCTCGTCGTCACCGTCTGGCGTTTGCCTCTTCGATAGGCCTCGTATCCCTCGAATGCCCTCTTCCCGTTCAGGAAGGCCCTGGCCCGCCGCTTTTCCTTGTGAGTCACGAGCACCGACGCCAGCCGGGCCTTGTCCACTATCCATTTCTCGCTGTCTGTCCCCGGCCGCCTGTCCTCCACAACCACCTCGAGATCGCCGTCATCGATCGCTACAAAGAAGTTCGCCGACGCAGCATGCGAGACCATTTCCCAGAGTGTCTCGTCTTCCAGGAAATTGTTGAATGCAGGAATGATGACCGCTGTCCCCCGACCCCAAGCCTCCCGAACGTCCGCCAACGCCTCCTCGATCAGCTCCGGCAGTTCTCCGTTTCGGGCATAGTCGTAGAGCGTGCCGCGGCCTGCTGCGAAATCCCTGATATAGAACCCGTCGCCGCCGCGCAGATACCGATCCCCTGCCTCCACATGAGACGCGAGAACCGCATGTCCGGATCCGATCCGCAGTCCGCCATCCGAAATGCCCCCGTACAGCACGTATCTGAGATCTGACACGGGAATGGCCGTCGAATGCCCATTTCCATACGTGCCGGTTGCCCCGCCTGGCTTCACGCTTACGCCGTCGCTCAGCAACGCGTTCATGCGTTGCTCGTTCAGCCCAATGCCGTTGTCCATTACGGTCAGGAAATCCAGTTCTTGGCTATCGAGCGCATCGGTCATCCGTGCGACGACAAGTTCCGCCTGATCCGGCAGTGATCCATCGGCCATTTCGCGCTGCCGTTCCACTGCCTTCCTGAACGCCCGTCTGTAGCTCTCGATACCCGGTATCGAAGCCAGCGGCCTCCGCTCCAGCCTGAACGTCACGACAGCCGGCCGCTCGTCTGCGTTCTTGGCAGCATCCAGACCGTTCTGAATCAACTCGCGAACCACGGCCGCAGGGCGAAGATTGTCGAAGGCCGCGATACCGGCCGGTGTGAAACCCCCGCTGCTTCCCGGACCGAAGCGCAGGTCAGGCTCTTTCCTTGTCATGGCTTTCAATTTCTACGGGAAATGATCTTTGAATTGGTCAGAACAGACACCGCTTCGTCAATATCCTCGTCCGTCGTGAACCGACCCAGACTTATCCTGAGCCCTGTCACAGCCGTTTCTTCATCGAAGCCGAGAGCCATCAACACCCGCGACGGCTCCAGGCTCGTAGACGAACACGCCGAACCGCTTGAAACGGCCAGTCGATCCGAAACCGCTGCAATCACCTCCTCCGCCAAGACCCCCGGGAACCCTATGCTCAGGTTCCCGGCGATGCGCTTGTCCATGTCCCCGAACAGACGCATGTCTGGACGAATGTCGAGAAGCGAGGCGTAGAGCCGCCCGGCCAAGGTGTGCATCCTCTCGCAATCATCGGCCTGCTTCTCCAACGCCATTTCGCAGGACTTGCCCAACCCGACCACGAGCGGGACAGGCAGCGTCCCCCCTCTCAGCCCCCTTTCCTGACCTCCGCCCGTAATAATCGCTCTCAAATCGACGCCGGATCGTACGAACAGTGCGCCAACGCCTTTCGGCCCGTAAACCTTGTGCCCCGAAAGACTCAGCAGGTCCACGTCCCATTCCTCTACGTCGATTCCTAATCTTCCTGCCGCCTGGGTCGCATCCGTATGGAACAGCGCCCCCACTTCTCGGCATCGCTTCGCTATTTGGGACAGAGGCTGCACTACGCCGATCTCGTTATTCACGGCCATCACCGACACCAGTAAGGTCCGCTCGTCGGTTGCCTCTTCCAACTCCGACAAATCGATCAGGCCATTCGCTCTGACGGGCAGTACAACCGCGTCGAACCCGGACCTGCCCAGGTCGTGAACCGTCTCCATGACGGCTGGGTGTTCGGTCGATACCGTGACAATACGGCTCCGCTCTCCGTTTCTTTGCTGCCCAGCCACGCCGCGCAGCGCTAGGTTGCAGGACTCCGTCGCCCCTGACGTGAACACGATCTCGTCGTCATCAGCATTGACCAACTGCGCGACCCTCGCGCGCGCCTCCCGGACCGCTTGAGAGGCCTCCCAGCCGAACCCGTGATCGCGCGAATGAGGATTCCCGAATTGCCCGCACAACCAAGGCCACATGGCCTCGCGCACCGACGGGTCCATTGGTGTGGTCGCCTGATTGTCGAGGTAGATCGGTCTCGGCGTCATTCCGTGCAATCGCACGGCAACATGCCTTCGGTCAGCTCGCCCGGAACCGAACCTTCCGCCACGTCCGCATAGGTGAACTTGTCGCTTCCGAAGAACCCGATCCGGGTCGCGCTGCTGCGCACCTGCCGCCCCTCCGCCTCCAGATCGCGCCCATACTTCAACTCAACGCGCGCCCACCAAGCCAGATCACTCGGCGTCTCTTCCAGCGTCCCGAAACCCTCGATACTGTCATTCTGCGCATCGTCCATTCGATCTCGAATATCGTGGAGACTCCCCAAACCCTTCAAGAAGCAGAAAACGCAGTTTGACAGGCTCGTCTCCTTTGGCAGGGCCAGATCCCAGTCCTGGCGTTCCCAGAACCTGTTCACGTCATCCCGCGTAACCGCCATGTCGTCGAGCGGCATATACACATGTTCACCCTCGTAACCCGAATCGCCTTCGTTCCGGGTCTCCACCCTCTCGATCCGATGAGGCTCGTCGCCCCGTAACCCGATGAACGCTACATACTCTACGCCGCCCTTCCCGAACCGCGCCCTGTCACCGAACGTCTTTCCTTTCAAGGCCTCGTTCTCGAACGGCACCCAATCCGGGCAGAAATCCCGATAGCATTGCTCTGGCCTCGCATGCGGTCGTCCCCAAACATAGGAACGCTTGTCGACGAATATCTCTCGCGGCACCTCACCCCTGTTCTCTCGATGTCTCCGATAAGTCGCGTCCGCATCGATTCTTGAGCCATTCCCGTAATGCCCCAGCCTCGGAATCGCCGGTTTGGAGGCCAACCAGTCCCTCAGGAAACTCCGCGTAACGTCAAGCTTCAGATGCTGTGTGCAAATCCGCTGGAACCTGTTGGGCACATAACCCTTCCAGGACAGCAGCTCTTCGAACACCTCGCCCCGCCAATGAAACCCGTCCGGGTTCGTCTCCGACTTCGGCCGGTCGTTCACAAGCCTGTACGTGGGCATTCTCGTAAACTCGCCCCGCCAGGCATCCTCGTAGGTCTGGAACTCTATCTGGAAGAATGGAATGCCATAGTTCCGGGCTGTCCGCATGCAGTCCCCAACAAACCTGTATGTGTCTGGATGTTCCGCCGACGTGTTGTTGAAGACAATGACATCCCCTCGTTCTTGATTGAGAAATCCGTTTTCCAGAAGCGCGAACAACAGCATACCGCTCGATCGGCCCCCCGAAAATTTCACCACATGTGGAAGTCGCGAGTGCCTCTTCGACTTGTAGCGAAAGCGATACTCCCTGGCCGGGTCGTACTGCTTCGGCCTGCGAACCTCTTTCGACACTCGCAGCCGCGGAACCTCGCGTATGGCCAGCCGCTCCATCACGCTAGCGTCGACCCGCACCGCGCGTTCCGCCATGCCGCCGCGGACTCAGGAAGCCTTCCAAGCCAGTCTCCAGTGATGTCGAGCTTCTCGTCCCAGCTCAGATCCCGGACCTCTCGCCCGGATTCGTCTATCACGCCGGCTTCCAGATAGGAAGCGACGACATGCCTGTACATCTCCACGTCGGTGGCGAGCTGCTCCTCGGTCTTGCCGTCGTGCGCCAATCTCTTCGCGCACACGGCGCGCGCGACGGCCTCGATGTTTCCGGTCGGTCCGGCCATCAACAACAGCTAGGGAAGGTCTGAATAAGTGCCTCCTGCATTTCTCAGACGCGCAAGGCGGAAGCGCGCTTTCCGCTTTGCTCACATTTTCAGCGACTTACAGCCACCGAAAATGGTGGCACATCCCTGTGCCACGGGAACCCCTGATAAATCAGAGGTTCCCTAGCACAACTGGACCGGTCCGCCCACCCGGGAATGTCCCTCGGTCCAGACCCGCTATTCGCTCAAACCCGGCTCCGTCTCACTGAGCCTCGCGCCGCAGGCTCGCGGGGACGCCTTCGGGAGCCGGAGGGGTCGGATCGGGGCAGGCGTTGAGGACGGCCAGGCGGACCGACCCCGCCGTGCCGAGGCAACCCCGATGGAGAATGGCATGAACCGCATCGCCCCAGGGCCGAATCGCGCATCCGCAGATTCCGCTTCCCCCGGCTCGGGCTCGCCCCCGAGAACGTCCGCAAGACCCCGCCGGACGGCTTCGCCGACGCCGCGCTAAGGGTCCCAATTGGCGCGCTCGGACCGCTGGAATTCCTAGTCTAGTCGTTCACACCGGCGACAGCATCGTAGTGCACATCGCGCCGTCGGAGCCGGCATAGGTTGCTTTTGCACGTCCTGTTTGGGCTGCGGAATCTTGTGGAGCGGTAAACCCGTTGCAGCATGCGCTGCCGGACGCCCGCATCGCCTCCCTGAGGTAGTAGTGCCCGATACTGCTCCCTCGACATGATGATGCTGTCCATGTCGCCGGCGTCTCCATGCGGCTTGAACACGTAGTCGCTGGCATGTGTCCGGGCGATGGCAGCCGTCTCTGTGAGGTGACGGTTTATTACCGTTCGGAAGGGTCGGCTCTCATGCCACTTGCGAAGGCTCTGTTCGATCAGGTCGTCGTAGTTGGTGGTGACGTAGTCTCGTGGTCCCAGGTTGACGATATTTCGATGGATTTCCTCTGGCCATGCTGTCCCGCACCGACATGGACTCCAGATGAACTCACCCATCTGTTGTTTCGTCAAGCGGTCCAGTCCGTAGCTCGCCGCCTGGACGAGATCGCCTTTTCTTGCTTCGGCCCTCACGAGGTCAGGATCGACGCCAGCTGACTCGAGAAACCGTGCCAACTCTTCGACCGCGCCAGGCACGAGGGAAGGCCCGACCACGTCGAAATTCACGAACCGATGAACAAAACCGTGTCGCTCCGTTTGAGTACTTGACGTAATTTATTCCAAGCCTCGCTACCATACGCTATTGCAGGGTTGCCTTCAGTTTCTAGGTAGACTGGTAGGGCTTGACGTCAATCTCGTCGGCGCGGCGGCGCATCGCGTGGCTGTCGTACCAGGCTCCCATGCGCAAGAGCGTGTCCATGGAAACCCCGAACGCTTTCTCGATCCTGAGCGCCATTTCCGGTGAGAGGCTCGCTTTTCCGTTGATTAGATCTGAAAGTGTTGCCCGCCGCACGCCGAGAATGTCGGCGGCGCGAGAGACCGTGAGACCCAGCTCATCCAGAATTTCGGTGCGGATGAAGCTGCCAGGGTGCGGCGGCGTCATGCCGATCCTTACTCGTTCATCGCTCATCGGTGACAGTCCTTCATATCCAGATCGTGGCCTGTGTCATCGGTGAGATAAGCACTCGCCCGTCAGTGGTAGTCTTCCAGATTCAGGTTCGCGATTGCCCCATCCTGAATATCGAAGGTAATCCGCCAGTTGCCGGAGGTGCTGATGCTCCAAGTTCCGGCCCGGTCGCCGGACAACCGATGGATGCGCCAGCCCGGCGGCCCCTCAACGCCGTCCATGTCAGCGGCGCTGATGAGGGAGGCCAGGATGCTCCGTATCCTTACGGTCAAGTCGGGCCGGATTCCCCTGGTGTCGTCATCTTCAACAAGCCGCCTCAGCCCTCTGTGGCGGATGCTCCGAATCTCCATGCCAGCAATGTACGGTCGTGCCGTACAGGCGTCAACTGAAAGTTGGCGCCTTGAGCTTCCAAATTCCGTTCCGAGGGCATTCCGAAGCCCATTTCGGAAGGGGTTTCCCGAAAATGAAAACGCCGCTAAGGTGTGGTCTTAGCGGCGTTTTCGCTGGTTGCGGGGGTAGGATTTGAACCTACGACCTTCAGGTTATGAGTTTCGAAACCCCTTGTGGACTAGAACGGACTGGAGCGGACTAGAGGGGACGGAAGCATGATAGATCAATAGTTTAGGCCGTTCGGTTGTGGACTGAAGCGGTCTGGAGGGGTCTCCGAGTTGTTCGATTCTGTTTGCCAATAGTTTGCCAGCATGATATGCCCTCGCGGCATGGTCAAGCGAATTCCCCGCATCACCAAGCGATCCGTCGACGCCATCAAGGCGGACGGCACCGATACCGTCTACTGGGACGGCGAACTCACCGGCTTCGGGCTGCGGGTGCGTCGATCAGGGCGAAAGGTCTATGTCGTCCAGACCCGCGTCGACGGGAAGCTTCGCTGGTACACCATCGGCGCCCCCGGGGTGGTGAGCGCGGACCGGGCTCGAGCCCGGGCGCTGGAGATCCTGTCGCTTGCGCAGAAGGGCATCGACCCCCGGGACGGGGAGGCCAAGCGCGAGGCCGAGCCGACTGTGGCCGAGCTGACCGCGCGGTTCCTCAAGGAGTATGTGCCCGATCACTGCAAGCCGAGCACCCAGCAGGAGTACAGCCGGTCGGTGAAGCTGTTCATCGACCCCGTGATGGGGGAAATGCGGGTCTCGGAGGTTCAGCGCAAGGACATTGCCGCCCTGCATCACGGCCTGCGGGACAAGCCCTACCAGGCCAACCGGACCCTGGGAGTTCTCTCGAAGCTTTTCAACCTCGCGGAGGTGTGGGGCTGGCGCCAAGACGGCTCCAATCCGTGCCGGCATGTGAAGCGCTACAAGGAGCACCAGCGCGAGCGGTTCCTGTCGGAGGATGAGGTTGCGCGCCTTGGGGAGGTGCTGCGCGAGGCGGAGGAAGAGATGCCGTCCGCGGTCGCGGCCTTCCGCCTGCTGTTGCTTACGGGGTGCCGAATGTCGGAGATCCGGGACTTGCAGTGGGAGAATGTGAAGGGAGACTGCATCGAGCTTCCCGATGCCAAGACCGGCGGAAGGGCGGTGCCGCTGGGGCCGGAGGCACGAGCCGTGCTGTCAGCCATTCCCCGCGAGGATGACAATCCGTGGGTCATCGCGGGCAAGCTGCCCGGCACTCACCTCACCGACCTTCAACGACCCTGGCGGCGCATCCGCAAGCGGGCGGACCTTGAGGACGTGCGAATTCATGACCTACGTCATAGTTTCGCGAGCAGGGCGCTGGCGCTCGGCGAGAGCCTGACCATGATCGGGAAGCTCCTCGGGCACACCCAGGTTCAGACCACGGCCCGCTATGCTCACCTGGCGCGGGACTCCATGCAGACTGCCGCGTCGCGCATCACCGAGAGCATCGGCGGGAACCTGTTGGGTGATGACGGCGAGAGTCCCCCGCCGTAAGCGGCCATTTGCGACATCTGAATTCCGTAAACCGGCTGGAAAGCGGCGGAAAGCATGAGAATGGCTTTCCAGGGTCGGAGAAAACCATATTCGATGTGTTGTGTGCCGCCGGTGCGGCGGAATAGGTGGCATGCCGGTCGTTTCGCCATTGAAGGACCAAGCCAGATTTCATATATGGTTATGAACGACTTTCACTAAATCTCGACAAGACGCCATGTCCCGGCTCATATCAGCACCCTTCTTCAGCGCGCATCCTGTCTTCCGCCGCACCGAATACGCCACTGCCGTCGGCCGCGAGCCGAACGACAAGGTTGTCACGGCGATGCTCGCCCAGCATCTCAAAGCGGGCAACATCCGACGCATCGCCCGCGAGGTCTTTGCGTCCGTCCCCAAGCACGCCGATGCGCGAACATGGTCCGTTGACCGCTTCCTGGCGGCCTCGCGGCTTCGCCCGGGCGGCGTGATCGCCTATCACTCGGCCCTGGAGCTGCACGGCTACGCATATTCCGAGGGATACGACGTGCAGGTCATCGCCCCCGGTGAACCGCGCATGTTCGAGGCCTACGGCCTTACCTGCCGGTTCGTCAGGCCGCCTCGAGGCTTCACCGGACCGAACGGAGCGGCGACGGACGGCGTGACGGTGGTCGATCGCCTGGGGCTGGATGTCAAGGTGACGACACTGGAGCGTACCATCGCGGACCTGTTCGACCGTCACGATCTTGCCGGAGGTGCAGAGGAGCTTTTCAACTCGCTTGACTTGGTGGCGCGCGTTGACGCCGGGGCATTGGTTCGGCATGCGCGCGCGCGCGGCAACGCCGCGGCTGCCGGCGCACTCGGTTTCTGGCTGGAGCACGAACAAGAGCGGCTGGGTGTGCCGCAACGTGCGCTAGAAGATCTCCGGGCGCTGGCGCCCTCCCGGCCGCGGTATGCGCTGGGCGCCAAACCTGGATCGGCAAGGACGGCCAGGCACTGGAACGTCATCCTTCCTGCCGACGTCGCCGAACGCCGGTTCGAGGGGCTGTGAATGGCGCCGCCCACCGTCCAGACATTGCAGCGCCTTGCCGGAGAGACCGGATACCGGCCGGACACGCTGGAAAAGGTGCTGCGGCTCCTGGACTTGCTGGATGAGATTGCTGGAGACCCGATGCTGTCCGAACGCCTCGTCCTAAAGGGCGGAACGGCGCTCAATGTCTTCCACCTCGATCTCGACCGGCTCTCGGTGGACATCGACCTGAACTACATCGGGGCGCTCGACCTGACGACGATGCAAAGCGAACGGCCTCACGTCGATGCCGCGATCGACCGCCTTCTTGCCTCGCAGGGCTACGCCGTCCGGCACCGTCCCACAGAGCACGCCGGCGGCAAATGGCTATTGCGCTATGCTTCCGCTCTCGGTGGCAACGCCTCCCTTGAACTGGATGTGAACTACATGGCGCGCCAGCCCCTGTTCGGCGCGACCCGCATGGAGTCCCGTCTCTTCGGCGAGTCTCGGACGAGCCGCGTTCTCGTCCTCGATCTCCATGAGATCGTCGCCGGAAAGATCGTGGCGCTCTTCGACCGGCACGCCGCACGCGACTTCTTCGACGTGCGCCGCATCCTGTCGATCGAGGGGCTCAACTGGGGTTGGATCAAGGCCGCCGTCCTGGCCATCGGCGTTTGCAACCGACGCGATTGGCGAATGGCGTCAACCGACACCATTGCGTGCGACCCTCGCGAGTTTCGTCAGAACCTCGCCGTCTGCCTGCCGCGTGGTCCCCTTGCCGATGGTAAGAATATCGGCACGTGGATCGAGCACACCGCCGCACTCTGCCGCGAACGACTCACGTTCCTGTTCGATCTCTCGGCCAATGAACGGAGGTTTCTCGATGATGTCCTCGACCGCGGTGAGATCGACGCCGATCTTCTCGATGTCGAGCCTGAAATTCGGGCGCGAATCCGTGCCATGCCGATGCTTGCGTGGAAGTCCGGGCACGTTCGCAGGCATCATGGTCTTGAGTGAGCAATAAAAGATTAACATTGGGAAAATCCGCAGCGTGCCATCCCCCCGACAATGACATCCTCATTCGTCACAAATATCAGCAATGCTACGAGCCCTTGTAACGGCAAGGAAATTCAACTCCTCCTCTTCAGCCTGTGACATTATTGTCAACTCCACTGGAAATGTAGGTAGAACTTTTTCGACTTCAACTCTTATGAATTCCATACACCCACCTTCAGGTGCAATGACAAGAAAGTCAATGTCGGAAACCATATTGTGATCCAGAAAAGAGCCAAACAAAAACCATTCGGCTTCGCACCCCTTAGATTCGCACTCTGCTGTTACCGACTTGATCGCGGCCAGTACTCCATATAGATCTTTCACAACTAACCGCCTCTGCCCATGTGCCTTAGAAGTTCACCAATTCCAAGCACTTGAATACCCATCCCTTCTGCAGCTTCGCGTGCATCAGATGTAATCCTACCATTGGGATTGTTCTTCAGTGCAATATCAAATTTCCCCAACTTCTTCCGAGCGTTCCGCAATTCGTCAGCGGTCAAATCGTAGGCCTGAAGAACGGCAACAAGTAGGCAGTTATCATTGTTGAGTGTGACCTCAAACAGTTTGTCATAAATGTACGTCAGGTCGGTAACGCGATTATGTTGCCTGATCGCCCTAACAGCGAAATACACTTGTCGATCTTCATGTCTTTCTGGCTCGTCATCGTATGCGCATGCGGACATCAATGCGCCCAATCGACCCCACGCCACGTCACCGTCTTCGCATGCATCAATTGCTTCGCCCAGCCACAGTCCGGCCTTTGGGACATTTGTCACGAAACTAACTCCGCTATCGATCAGTGGCGATACATCTGCCAACGACACTTGCTTCTTCGACAAAACACCCGCTGTGAATGGTTTCTTTGTGTCACGAGTAATTCGCACTATATTTTCGCTTAACCATTTCAAGTCCGATACCTCATCGATTTCGGACAAAACGCCATTCACAAAGTCATTGGACATATTTCACTCTCTCCGATCACACAATATGGTGTTCATGTCGGTAGGAAATAGTATATTTATGTCGTTGACGCCATTCAGATGGTAAGAGATCAGTCCTTTAACGTGAATTCGAAAACGTTCCAAAACGTCCCTTTCCAATCTTGTCAGAAGTTCTCTGTTGCAGTCTAGTAACATGAGAATACGGTTACTGTTTGGAATGATGCATGATTTGACCCTCGACTTCCATGCTTGAGCCTCGGGCGCCTCCGGATTATACTGGTAGTCCCTGTCCGGACCAAATTCTGTGTGGATCGCACGATTTTCGGTGAGCAGTGGATCAATTTCTGCTCGCAGCTCATGTCTGCTCGAAAAAACACGAACACCAAAGAGATGCTGTAGCTTCAATTTGTGATTGCGCTTCCATTGGGTTATAAGTGCGTCAGTGAATGTTTCCGGTTCCTTGTCGATTATCGTGTGGCAATTTGCACATAATAGTATCAGGTTGTCGTAGTGTGCCCTTTCCGGCGCAGTCATTTCAGCGTCGGTACGCGGACCTCCGTCGGTCGCGGCAAAAATGTGAGCCATTTCGGCAAAGTGGGAGTGCCGCTCAGAAGCTTCCGGAAATAAGGGCATGTTGCAACCAGGATTTTGACAATAACCAGCAGAATCCGAAAAGAGCTTGATTCTTGTGTCTCCACTTGGACTTGCTCGCCCCCTGTTGCACCGCACGGTCAGGACACCTTCATATTGCGCTGTCACAGTATCAGGTCGTGTGTCGAAAGGCCTGCAACGCCTCTCGCGGCACCGTCATGTGATTAATGAATGGCGAGGTTGGCAAGCGAGGTCAAGAATTTCGTCAACGCGGGGTTCATGGAGAATCCTGCAAGTGTAGACTGGGCGAATCTGCTCCTAACCGGAAATGAATCAGGGCAAGAGGAGCCCGTCACACTCTTTGAGCTCATTAGTTCCCCGAGCAGCGGCACGATCTGGCCGCTTGGGCCGACAGTCCACTCCGCACTTCAATACCGGCATTCCCCGCCGCCAAACTCAGCTCAGGACACCCCGCGGTCTTCGCCGGATGCATACCGTGCGCCCCATTCGTGCAGCGTGTAGTCCGGGCCCGCTGTCATCGTCAGCACCACCGTCTCGCCGCTGTCCTCGAAATCGTCGTCGATGATCCTGATCGGGATGCTCGCCGCGTTTTTCGCCCGGCCGCACCGTCACCGAGCCGCTCGACCCCCTCACGCCGTCGATCGTGTAGTCGACGCCGTAGGTCGGCGTGCCCGAAACGGTGAGCCTATGCGACGTTCATGAATAGATGGTTATCGCAACTGCGATGACTGTTGCTGTCGCTGCGACAATGCTTGCAATGACACCAGCCTTCTGCCAAGTGACCCACAGAGTTCCCCTGTTCCAGAGTCCGATAGAGGCGTAACGTAGCCGCGCTTGTACGCCCATCCGACGAATCTCGACACGCACCCACCCATCGACACCTTTTCCTCCATGTAGCCCCACCACCCCACGACCTCCCATTCCACCTTCCCCAACTTCGATCGGAATGACGTCTCCACCCTTCATCCACTGGGTCTCTTTGTACTCGCCCAATCCTCCGGGATTGCCCGGGACGATACGTCCCCCACCTTCTCCCTGTTGACCTGCACTAGAAAATCCTGCACCGCCACCACCGCCTTGAGCACCTTGCAATTTGGCGCGTACTTCCATTCCCGCAGGTATCTTTAACAGATACTTCCCTGGTGTGCGGTAAGTATAGGAAGCCGTCCGACCAGTAATCTCAAGCTCGTCAGGTAATCTGGTCTGTTGGCTCATTCGCCGACTCCTCTCGGCTGCTGCTCGTCCTTGAGGGTCCCAGATCGGCGCGGATCCGTTCCGTCACCTTGCGACCCTCGCTGGTCAATTCAGCCTTGAACCGCTTCCCGTCCATGAGGATGACGGGGCCCAACTCCTCCATGCGCTCGTGCGTGACTTCCTTGCCGGCGAGGTAGTCGGGCCGCTCGAAGCCCATCACCTCCACCACCCAGGTTCGCACCTCGCCCTTCCGCCGCGCCTTGATGAGGAAGTCAGGCCGGCACGGCCCTTGCTTGGTGTCCATCTCGAACACCGGCTTCTCCATCGTGAACTCGGCATCCGGGAATTCCTTGTCCAATATCCACAGCGTCGTCGTGAGCGTATCGAAGGCCTGGCGCTCGAAGTCCGAGTCGACCGGCACGGGGCGGTGGACCGACACGATGGGCTGCGCCCAGCCCCGCACGCACTCGTATCCCCGCCGCCTGGTGGTCAGCGCCACCACGCCGAAGAACAGGCAGGGGCCCGACACGGGGCGCCCGCCGATCGTCGGCCGCTTGATCCGCGTGACCACTTCGAGCTCGCCGTACTTGCTGGTCGCCGGCAGGGACCTCTCTCCCACGTGGCGTACCGGAAAGCACACGAACCCTTGCGGCACATGGCCCTTCGGGAAGTCCTCTGCGGCCTCCCGGACCCGCGCATGCGCGCGCCGCCGGTCCCAGCCGGCGCGCCAAAGGAACAGGAGCCCGTCCAAGGAGTGTCCGGGCGCGACCTCCATTGTCTTCGCAGCGGTGCGCATGGCATCCACCCACCCACCGATGCCCGGTGGGGGCTCATTCGCCCGCACCCGCGTGAGGCCGGCCGGCTTCAATAGCCGGCACAGGAGCCTCGGCAATGCCGGCATCCGCCGCCGACCCGGTTCTCTGTCCCCGTCTTCCCCAGACGCATGCAAGGGGTCGGTCAGCTCCGTGCCGACCTCGCTGATATCCAACTCCGTCGAATTGCCGTCCTTGCGGGCGCGTAGCGCCGCAAAATACCCCTCCGGCGGCACCCACGCCGCTCGACGCCAATTATTCTTGGCGCGCTCTTCGCGGCTCTCCCGGTAGAAGACGCAGTCGGCGTTGTGCTGCGGACGGTTTTCGCCTTGCGGCCTTCGCCACGAATACCCGGCGCCCTCCGCCATGCGGCACGGTGCCACGAGGGGATCGTCGTCGATGTCGATCCGGCAGTCGCACCGGAGCCACAGATCGTTCTCCCTCCCCTCCCTGAGAACGGCCAGTGCCAGTTTCCCCGACAAGGCGCCAAGCAGCGGATCTCGGATTGCGTCGGCCTCTTCTTCCGTGAGCTCCCGCACGACGCGCAGTTTGGACTTGGTCACCAGACAGAGCATGCCGCGCTCTTCCGCTTCTCAATTGTGAGAAGCAATGTCAGCCGTGCACGGGACGACGTACCTGCTTCTCCTACCCCGCCACCGGGTGTTGCCATCACACGGGGCGGCGCCTCTACGTGTCCGCCGCCGCTCATGCGTCCGGCGCCTGTCTCAGAACGGATCCTGGCCCGGATCCGCCATCGCCGTCTGCGCCGCCGTCCTCGCCTTCCGGCCCGGCAGCTCTCCCTTGTCGAGGAACGTCTTGAGGCTCCGCTCACCGATCTCGATCCCCCGCGCCTTCAGCACCTCGTGCATTTGCGCCACCGTGACGCCCTTGGCCCTTTGCTCGAGCATCCGCTCGCGCAAGCGGTCCAGCACGTCCTTGAGGGACAGCTTCGGCGGCGCCAGCTTCGCCAGATCAGCATCGATGGCCTCGAAGTCGATATCGGATTCGTTGAAGCGCCTCGCGACCATGATGCGAGCCCCTGCGTCCTGTAGCGCCATTGACAGCCAGCGCATGATCGACCGGCCCACCTGCCATGTCAATGCGTCAATCCATATATGTTGGGATTCCGGGAAGAAACGCCACAAGACCTTGTGCCCGGCACATCAGCCGTGATATACGCGAGCCATGCCTCCGGCAAGCGATCCGATGGAAAAGCAGGTCTCTCACACCTCTGCACTAAAGTGCGTACTGCCGGATGTATCGCCGGTTGTATAGACGTGGTTTGGGCAGTCCGCTCGTGCAAAACGGGTAACTTTCCGACGCTCATGAGGAATCTTGCATCAATCGCTATCAGCGGTCTTCCGGTCCGGGCTCGGAAGTCGCCACCCGGCTACGAAGCCGGCGCCGGCCGATCCGCCATGGAGCCCGCGCGGTGGTAGCCACTCTTGCCCAGGCAGCCTCCGCGGCCTACTACCTGGAGAGCCAGCGCTCGTTCCGCCATCCCAACGAGTACTACACGGCGGGCGAGGAGCCCGACGGGCTATGGTTCAACCCCAACGGCCTGTTCGGGCTTGAGGACGGCGGCAAGGTGGATTCCGGCCACTTCCATCGCCTCTACCACGGCTTCGCGCCGGACGGCTCGGGCAGGCTGACCCGAAATGCCGGCAGCGAGAAGCGCTCGCCCGGCCTCGACATGACCTTCTCGGCAGACAAGAGCGTGTCGGCGTTGTGGGCCATCGCCGATCCTGAGCCGCGCGCCCGGATCGAGCGGGCGCACAACGACGCCGCGCGCGTGGCGCTGGAGGAGACTGTGTTCCGCCACTGCGCCTGGACCCGCATCCGCGACCGCGACGGACAGATCCAAGTGCTACCGGCCGACCTCATGGCGGCGATGTTCCAGCACGGCACGAGCCGCGACAACGACCCGCAGCTTCACACCCACTGCCTGATCTTCAACGCGGCCAGGGCGCACGAGGACGGCAAGTGGCGGGCCATGCACCAGCACCCGGTCTACGGCTGGGCCAAGGCGGCGGGAGCGGTCTACCGCAATGCGCTCGCCTGGAACCTCCATCAGAGCCTCGGCGTCCCCATTGAGCAGTACGGCCGGGACGGGGAGTTCACCCGCGTCAAGGGCGTACCAGAGGACTTGGCGGCGCATTGGTCGAAGCGGCGGCAAGCGATCGTCGATGCGGCGAACGACATGGGCTTCAGGGTCGAGGGAAATGCTGCGCGCGCGGCGGCGGCGAACAAGATCACGCGGGCGGGGAAGTCGCCGGACAACGATCCCGAGATCAGGCACCGGCGCTGGCAGGGCGAGGCCGAGGGCTTCTGCGAGCGGGAAGAGCTGATCGCCTCACTCATGGGCGAGGCCAAGGACATCACCCGCGAGCAGTTGCGTGAGCTGACGGAAGCGCTCGAAGCGCTGCCGGAGCGTCTCACCCGGGAAGAGGCGGTGTTCCGGCTTCCGGACATCGTGGAGCGGGTGGGCAACGCCACCGCCGGGCTGATGGGCCGGGACGCGGTGGCCACCGCCATCGAGCGGGTGTTGCGGCATCCGGAGGTGGTGCGGCTGACGCGCATCCCCCGCTCGGCCGAGGGCCGGGCGGATATGGCGCACACCAGGCTCTACACCACCGGGCGCACGCTGGAGATGGAGCAGGCGCTGCGCGAGATGGCAACGGGCATGGCGGCGGAGACCGGTCATGCGCTCCCCGCCCAAGCGATCGAGGAGAAGATCGCATCGCTCAAGGAACAAGGCTATCCGCTGAGCGACGAGCAGACCGCGGCGATCCGCTCGGTGACGGGCTCCGGGGGACGGGTGGCGATCGTGGAGGGCGCAGCGGGCTCGGGCAAGACCACGACGCTACGGCCCATCGCCGATCTCCGCCGCGAGCACGGGGGGACGGTGATCGCCACCGCGGTGGCCTGGCGGACGGCGGTGGCGCTCGGCAACGACCTCGATGCCCGCCCCTTCTGCGTGGATAAGCTGCTGAAGCTCGCTGCCAAGAGCAGCGTAGAGATCGACGAGAACACCGTCATAGTGGTGGACGAGGTGGGGATGCTGTCGACGAGGCAGGCGCATCACGTCCTGCGGCTGGCAGAGCGCCACGGGGCGAGCGTGGTGTTCGCGGGCGACACCCGCCAGCAGCAGCCGTTGGAGGCGGGGCCGGGCTTGCGGCTGATCCGGGACGCGGTGGGCAGCGTCCGCGTCGACCGGATCAGGCGCCAGAAGCCGGACCTCGAGGACATCCTGGTCCATGTACACGGCGAGACCCCGTCGGCGGCGCGCTTCCGGGGCGGGCTGATGGCAGACGACGAACGCAAGCGCATCCTAAGTGAATACGTGGCGATGGCGGAGAAGCCCGCGTTCACGCCCTGGCAGATCAAGGTGTCCGAGGCGCTGAGAGACGGGGACGCTGAAACGGCGATCCGGGCTTGGCACGAGCGGGGCAGGTTCCATCTCGGATACGACGAAGAGCGGACGCTCGCCGCCCTGGTGGATGAGTGGGACCGCTACGCCAAGCAGCACCCCGACAAGAGCGCCGTGGTGCTGGCGCGCACCCGCGCCGAAGTGCGGGTGCTGTCGCACCTGATGCGCGAGAGGAGATTCGCCCGGCAGAACGTGAAGGACGTCAAGCGCGCCACCGTCATGGTGAGCCGGGGCACCGAGGACGACCGCACGGCGTCTCCGCTGGAGATCGCGGTCGGCGACCGCCTCAGGATCGGCGCCACCCACTGGGAGAAGCAGCTCTTCAACGGTACCGTCGTCACAGTGGAGGACTTGCGGGTCGAACGTCACAGGGCCGGGACCGGGCCGGAGGGTCAGGGTCCGGAAGGCCCGGAACCGGGAGAGCCGGGGCACGAACCCCCGGTGCTCGTTTCGGCCCGCACCGACGACGGGCGAGAGGTGCAATTCCGGCACGACGAGATCCGCGACTGGTACGGCAACGTCCGTCTCGACCACGGCTATGCATTCACCATCACCGCCGCCCAGGGGTTGACCGTGGACCGCACCTTCCTGCTGGCGGACGACCGGCCGGCGCGGGAGACCATTTACCCGGCCGCGACGCGCCACCGCGAGGCGATCGACGTCTACGTCAACCGCGTGCCGCTGGCTCTCGACGTGGCCGACCGGCGGGCCGACAGCGATCGCGACGCGCCGGTCATGGACGCCGAGATCCGCGCGCACCTGGCGGAACGCTGGTCGCGGTCGGCGCCCAAGGAGGCGGCGCTCGACTACATGGGGGACAGCGCGAGGGAAGAGCTCGCCGAGGGCGCCCGGGAGCGTGGGCACGCCGCCGGTATGGGACGACAAAGGGGCGCCGGCGACACCCATATGGAAGGGTCGAGGACGGCCGCGAACGACAACGCATTGACACGCATCGCGCGTGACGTGCAGCGCACCGCCTTCGCCTGGCGCCACGGCGCCGCGGTGGACGCCTTTGCCGCCGGCAGGCAGGAGGTGGTGGCGGCGTGGGACGAGCTGCGCGAGAGGAGCCGCGCCGAGGGCGATTTGGTGGCGTTGAGCGATACCTATCGCGAGACTCTCGACCGGCATGCGGCGCTGCTCAAGCAGGCCGAGCCCTTCCAGGTGCGCCCGGAGGCCTTCGCTTCCCTGCTGGCCGAGCGTGCCCGCATCGGGCGCGGCGACCTCGAAGAATTCGAGGCGCTGCACGAGCGGGCCCGCCGCCACCGTCGTGCCGCGACCATGCGGCAAGTCCACCGCACGCGGCGGGAGACCGAAAGCCAGGTGTCCCGGACGGAGACACGCGAGGACGTGCGGATCGCGCACATGGAGGCTGTCGAGGCGGCATCCCTCGTACCGCCCGACTGGTTCGACTCCGTCCCGCCGCCGACGGAAAGGGAACATGCCGAGGCGTGGGAGGCGCCCGAGGAATTGGCGCCGCCTGCCCCGGAACCGACGAAGCCTGACTGGCTCTCCGCCTGGGAGCCGGTGATAGGGGAGTGGAACGCGCTGATCGATCGTGCCCGGCAGTCGGGCACGATCGCCTTCTACACCGAAGGCTATGCCGCGCTGATCCCGCGCATCCGGGAGCTCTCGGAGAACCCGGACGTCCCGGCCGACAGGCGGGAGTCTCTGGTCCCCTTGCTGGAAAGCCGCGCGCGCCAGGTCGCGGCATGCAAGCGGGTCGAGGACTTCCTCGATGCCACCGGGCGGCACGGGAACCGGCGGGCCGCTCTCGAAGAGGCGGCAAACGAGCGCGGCGTGACGATCACGCAAACCCCGGATTACGGCAAGTGGCGAGAAACGGCCGACCGCCTGCTGCGGGAGGGCAAGGCGATCCTCGCCGACCGCATATGCACTCCCCATCTCGACCGCGTCTCCTCGCTCCGGAGGCTCGCAGAGGACCGGGTCTCCGGTCTCGGTGAGGCCATCCGCGAGGACGACGAGGCGCTGACGGAGGCCCGGCGGGAGGCGCGCGAACGGCGACGGCTGAGCCGAGAGCTGGACCACCTCAGGTTCGCGGCGAACGCCGGCGCGGTAGTGCAACCGGACCCGGCGCCGGCCGCCGACGACGAGGACACGCGGGCAGGCAGGCTGCTCTGGCGGCTGCGCCGCATCCACGACTGGGACGGGCGTCTGTCGGAGAGCGAACAGCAGGTGAGGATCGAAGCCGGGACGCAGGCCTCGCTCGAACACTGGCGGGCGCTTAGGGAGGAATGGAACCGGCAGGTGGACCGTGCGGAGAAGCAGGGCGTCCACGTCATCTACACCGGCGACTACCACTTGCTACGCAGTGAGTTGAAGACTGCCGCCCGCGACGATCCGTACATGCCCGAAGAGGTCCGCTCGGAAATCGACCGCGTGATCCGCTCGCTGGGCGCGGCAGAGAGAGCGCGTGACCGCATCGTGGACCGCGGCGCTGCCCTGGCGGCCCGGCTGGCCGACCGCCGAGAGGTTCCGGACTCCGGGCGGTCGCGGGACGAGCAGGCCTTCCTGGACCGCAAGGCCTACGATCCGTGGCGGCGGGACACCGAGAAGGCGGTAGAAGCCGCGGAACGCGTCCTCGCCGACCGGATGCGCTACGGCATCCACCTGCAGAGCCCGACGCTCCTCGGCCTCCAATCCACGCTCACGGTCGCGCGCAAGGTGCTGGCCGACGACGACCGCCAGATGGCGGAGGCCCTTGTGCCCGAGCGCAAGGGCGACGATCCGGAGGAGCTGCGCGAGCTGCACAGGCGCCAGATCGAGCGGAGAGAGGCGCGCAAGGCCGCCCGGCAGCGGCGCAAGGGGCGGTATCAGGTCAGAAGCATGCGCATGTAGCCCGTCCGCGACCGGACGGCAACGAGATCATCCCTTCCCGGCCCCAGCCTGGGGGGTCTTGCTCACCGCGCCCCGTTCCGCCAACAAGGGCGACGGTACCCTCGATGCCGGCTTCCTGTCCTGTATCGGCTGGTGGACGGGTCGCCTTGGTCGAGGTTCGCTCGCACCCGCTGGTGTTGAGGGATATCTTCCAGGCGTCTGATAGGCGATGAGGAAGGTTCGGGAACGATGAACCGCCAAGGCCCTTCAGGCGCTCCGCGCGCCATCGCTCCCGGGCTGTTTCCATCCGATGCGGCGTGGGCTCGAACGCAGGTTCTCGATGCCGAGGCGACCGGGGTGGGCGAATTCGATCTCGATGAATTCGGGCGATATCGCCGCATCCGGATCCTCACCTACTCTTCGAGCACGCAGATGCTGAACACCGTTCTTGAGCGGTTCGAGGAAGCGCGTGTCGAGTGTGTGCTCGGCTATTCGCGGGTCGTGAACGACATGGCCGCGATCATCGCCCTGCAGACTGCCCAGATGGAGGATATCCGCAGCGCCCTCCGCAGCCTGTCCGCGCAGCGCCGCGATGAAGTGCTCCTGCGCGTCCGGGAAGGCCGCCTGCAGGTTCGGGTGGTGGAAGGCCATGTCTCGCACGCGAAGATATTCCTTCTGTCGGAGGGGCCGGACGGCGATCGCTGCGTGCTGACGGGCTCCGCCAACTTCTCGACATCGGCGTTGCTCGGCGACCAGCACGAGGTGCTCATCCGGTTTCGCGACGATCGCGCCTGGGAGCATTTCGAAGGCCAGTATCTTGAGGTTCGGGACCATGCCTCCGCCGAAGTGCCGATCGCGAGCCTTGCCGAGGATAGGCTCGATCCGGCCCAGGAAGTGCCGCCAGAGGCAGCGCCGGTGCTGGCTCCGGGGCGCGGTACGCAGGTCGTACAGCTTGCTCAGCCGGCGGAGACGGACGACTCCCTGGAGCGCGGCCGTCGGGTGGAGAAGCTCTATGACGTGGTGTTGCCGGCGCTGCCGAAGGAGACGCGGGGCACTGGAAAGGCGACGCTCAAACTCGACGGGACGATACGAAAACGCTTCTCCGGGCTCATCCGGCGCCAGACCCGGCGACTGGACCCCACCCATCCGACATTCTCCTTGGACACGGCGTCGCGTGAGGCGACCGTGTGCGGATCGCCGTGGCCGCTGGACAGCGCGGAAGACAGCGTACGCGAAGACGCCGCATCCTTGGTTGCCTTCTGGGACGCCTATCGCACAGCGTTTCGCGGACGCGTCGACAAGTTACAACGCGACTACTTCGTCTTCCTGTGCTGGATGTTCTTCTCGCCCCTGATGTGCACGCTGCGCCGCCGGGCTGCGCTCGAGGGCCGCGATGTCATCCGGTTCCCCAAGGTGGGGATCGTCTACGGCAAGTCGAATTCGGGCAAGACGCAACTCGTGGAGATCGTCGGCAGGTTCATGTTTGGCGACGACTTCCAGGGCGCCACCCGCTCCCGGCTGACGGCCCAGACCCTGCGCGGGATCGATGCGTCGTATCGGCGCATGCCTGCCTTCTTCGACGACGTGGGCTGGCGACGGTTCCGCGATCACGCTCCGGAGTACATCAAGGACGAGACGCTGACACCGCACGACGAGGCCCCATGCACGATCATGTCGATGAATGCCAGGATGGGCGGCTTCCCCGACGAGGTCGCGAAGCGGTGCCTGCTCGTCTACAGCTCGGCCTCGCTTCCGAGCGAGGACGAAGGCGGCCGTATCGCCATGTCCGACCGTCTGTCCTCGATTGATCCCAATACGCATCTCTACCGGCGCTACTTGCGGGGAGTCTTGGAGCTCCTCGACACGGACGCGGACGATTGGCTCCTGCTTTCTTCGGAGGTCCTTTCCGGCCTCCTGGCTGAATGCGGGCATGATGCCGTATGGGCGAAGCCGATAGCTTGGGAGACATACGCATCAACCCGGTACGACGCCCTCCGCGAACAGCTTGGCAGTCTCCTGGATGGTGCTCGCCGGCGTTCCATGCGCCCGCCTCCAGACACCGAGGGCTGGTACGCCGAAGGAGACAGGATCTGGGTCCGCGTGGGGGCCAACAGTTTCGGGCACCCGGATTTCGAGTGGCGAGACCTTCCGACCTACATGCTGCACGAGCATGAGAGCCGCGCGGCCGAATTCGTGCTGGACTTGCAGGCGGTCGAGAGTTTCCTGGATCGGAACCTCGCCACGCCGCGCCGTCGCTTACCGTTCTGGCCCCGATCCACGCGATAGACGGTGGTACATACTTCGTCCAATCAATGTCTCAACCGAGAGAGGGTCTTGCCTGCCATCAGGGAACCCCGGCTGACGCTTGCCCCTTGCGAGCTGCGTGGCGTCTGAGTGCCGATGGCGTTTCGTGATTCGCTACGGTTGCGACAGAATGGCTCGCGGCTTCCAAGGGCCGCGGACTTCGGTTGGGAGGCCTAGTCCGACAGAGACGTCCCGCACGAATAAACGCGTTGAGTGCCAGAGAGCGAGGATCGGTGCATGACCGAGTTGAATTTCAAGGGTAAGGAATTCGTCTACAACCACCACCTCTCTGTGCCGTTCCGGCCCTTGGTCACACATCCAGAGAAGGGTATCGGAGAACCATCACTCGACGGCAATCTGATCATCCACGGGGACAACCTGCACGCTCTGAAGACGCTCCTACCGTTCTATGCCGGCAAGGTGGACTGCATCTTTATCGATCCGCCCTACAATACAGGTAACGAGGGCTGGTGCTACAACGACAACGTCAACGCCCCGATGATCAGGGAATGGCTGGATGCGAGCCCTGTCGGCATAGAGGACGGCCTCCGCCACGACAAGTGGTGCGCCATGATGTGGCCCAGGTTGCGCTTACTCCATGAAGCCCTATCAGACAATGGAAGCTTGTGGATTACACTCGATGACAATGAAGTACATCGGGCCAGGCACATGCTCGACGAAGTTTTCGGTGAGAATTGCTGCGTTGGACAAATTGTATGGCAAAAAAGGACTTCTAGAGAAAACCGTGCCGTGCTCTCACCGAGCTTTGATCACGTTCTAGTCTACTCTAAATCCCTGCGCGATACATGGAAACTTTACCGTAATCTTCTACCACCGGCTACTTCCGGATACTCAAATCCGGACAATGACCCTCGCGGAGCGTGGGCTTCTATTCCGTTTTCTGCTCAAGGGCACCGAGACAATCAAGTTTATACAATCACAACTCCAACTGGCGTCAAGCTAAAGCCACCAAAAGGTCGTTGCTGGGGTGCCACCGAGCCGGAGTTTGAAAAGTTCAAATCGGAGGACCGCGTTTACTGGCCTCAAGGAGGTAGTGGTAGACCCAGAATAAAGCAGTACAAAGACGAAGCGAGAGGGTTGGTCCCAATGACTCTCTGGTTCGCCGAGGAGGTGGGAAACACCGAATCCTCCAAGAAACATTTGTTAGAAATATTTTCCGAGTATGACGATGAAGATATGAGGATTCATGCTCCGAAGCCGGTAAATCTAATCAGGAAGATAATTGAAATATCGACCAAGCACGATAGCTGGGTGTTGGATTCCTTCGCTGGTACGGGCACTACGGCACATGCTGTCCTTGAAACAAACCGAGCGAACAATAGTAATCGACGCTTCATTTTGATTGAGATGGAAGAACATGCGGATCGGTTAACGGCGGAGAGAATTCGTCGTGCTATGAAAGGATATGCCTTTGCGGGGACGCAGCGTACCGAGTTAATGCGTGAAAGGATAACGTGGTCAAAATTAAAGCGTGCGGATAAACTGATTCTGGCCGTCCAAGATGTCGAAGACTTGCATGGCCACAAATACGATGCGATCAAGAGGACCATCAAAGGCGGCGAATTAATCCTGACTGGCGATAAGTCGGTAATGAAACGAACAGAAGGGTTAGGTGGCTCTTTCACCTATTGCACCCTCGGCGATCCCGTAGAACTAGACAAGCTGTTGAGCGGGGAGACCCTGCCACCCTACGAGGCGATCGGCGCGGCGCTCTTCCACATGGCGACCAACCGCGCCCTCGATCCAGCGACTGTGCGGGAGGACAATTGCTATCTCGGCAAGGCCGACGGGCAGCACGTCTGGCTGATTTACCAGCCCGATCTGGAATGGCTGAAGTCTGCCGATGCTGCATTGACGTGGGCTCGCGCCAGAGAGTTTGCGGAGACAGCTCCAGAGGAGCGCCACCTCGTCTTCGCCCCGGCACGCTATGTCAGCCAGAAGATGCTGGCCGAGCAGAATATCCCGGTCGAATTCGTGCCGCTCCCCTTCGCGCTCTACCGCGTCGATCGGACCTGAACCGTGTTCCGGCAACTCGACTATCAGGACCGGGCGCTCGCCGTTCTCGATGCCTATATCGGCGTTCTCAAAGAAAAGAAAACGAGGGCCGACCGATTGGCCGTGCTTGCAGAGCAGGAACCGGACCTGGATGTGCCAATTCCGGACTTTGCCGGCAATGCGTGGGAGCAGATGAAGGCGGAGGGCCGGCTGCCACCGTCACGCGAAGCAATCCCTTTCTCGCCGCGCACGGACGGATGCGGGCGCCCGGTGCCCGATGCGGTGCTGAAGGTGCCAACCGGGGGCGGCAAAACTTGGCTCGCCGTCTCCGCCGTCTCACGCATCATCGGGCGATATCTCGACCGGAACACGGGGTTCGTGCTGTGGATCGTCCCAAATGAGGCCATCTATAGCCAGACGCTCAAGCATCTGCAGGACCGGCAGCATCCTTACCGACAGGCACTCGACCGTGCGGCCGCCGGGCGGGTGCGGATCATGGAGAAGACAGACCGTCTCAGGGCAAATTTGTCCAAGCGGCTGGTAGGCAGTTGAGTTCTGGCCACGGGTTGTGCGGATCGGCTTTGTTGCGGGGTTTGCGGCGGGGTCTGGCCGAGCATCCGGTTCGGTCAGAGGGTTCTGGCATTACCGTGTGGGCGGTGCGGGCGGTGCCGTCGCGATTTGGCGGTGCCCCGACATGATGGATCGCGCCACCGGCGTGGTCGGGAGCGAGGGCAGGTACGATCTTTGCGCCCGGCTTGCCGGGCGCCGGGGTTCAGGCCGGCGCGGCGCGCTTTGCGGTCCTCGGCTGGGTGTTCCCGGTCATTTTCAGGAAGTCGAGGACGGCGCGGACGTTGCGGGCGAGCCTGCGCACGGTCGAGGCGACCTCGAGCCCCCGGCCCTTGATCAGGCCGATGGCGAAGCGCCGCAGGCGGGTCATGTTCTCGGGGCCGAAGCCTGTGCGTATGCGGCTGCGGTCCTCGTCCCAGGTCCAGTCGAGGCAGTGGTGCGAGCTGTTCTCGATGCACCAGTGGCCGCGGTTGAGGGCGAGCAGGCTCTGCGCGTTGGCCGTGCCGGGCGTGTGGCTGGAGATCCCGTAGGCGGTCTCGGTGCCGGTCTCGCCGGTCTTCTTGTCCTGGCGGGAGCGCTCGATCATGAAGACCTGGCCGACGCCCGGGAAGTCGAGAAAGCCGTTCAACTCCGTGCTCGTCCAGATTGCCCGCTGCTCGATGCGTCCGTGCGACAGCGCGGCCTCCTCCTCGAAGTCAGGCTCACGCTCCGGCGCCTCTTCGAAGAGCAGCGTCACATCGTCCCGCATGGTCTTCTGGTTCCCTTTCACGATGAACATGAAGTGCGCGCCCCGGTCGAGCAGGTAGCGGGCGAACTTGCGCTGGGTTAGCAGCGCGTCCGTCGTGACCGTCTTGCCCGCGATGTTCGGGATCAGGTCCACCAGCGCCGTCACGGTGCCGATCTCGTTGGTGCGCTTTGTCTCCTCGTCGGCCCCGACTTTCAGGAGAAGTTTTTTTGGGCGAGCGTGGCCTTGGTCTCGTGCCCGACCGCGCTCATGACATGAGCCTGGGTCCCGTCCTCGTCGATGGCCCCCCTCAGGGTCTTGCCGTCGATGGCAAGCGCCGCGTCGCCTGAGCCGTGGGCCTCCTGCCACTTGCGCAACGCCTCGTCCAACTGGTCCGGGTCCACCCGGATCACCACATTGCGGATGGTCGACATCGAAGGCGGCCGGCGCACCCCGTCGCGCAGCCGCACGCCGAAGCGGGCCAGCGCCTTCTCGCCGAGATCGTCGACCCACTCGGAGATGGCCTTCCAGCCTCGCATGCCGCAGAGCGTCGCGCCACTCGCAAGCGCGAGCACGCTGGGCAGCGAATGCCGCCGTCCCTTGCGCGTGCGGGGGTCGTCGATGTCCTTGAAGTAGGCGTAGAGCGACTCTTGCTGAGCGGCGCTGATCATGGTTCTCGGAACTCCTTTCTTCCACAACTCCCGATCCAGCCCGGCAGCGGACAGCCGGCGGCAGGCGTCGGGAACCAGGGGGCGCAGCAGCACAAGCTTCGGCGTCGAGCCGGCGACATAGCCCGAGCGGTGGCGCCGGAAGCCGCGGGTCTGGCCGACCGCCAGCCATCCAGCCGCCCGGTAGACCGTGCCCCGGAACCTCGCCGCGTCCACGAATGTTTCCAGCATCAGCACGGGGTGGCCGAAGCGGGCCGGCCAGTCGCGCGCCAAGCGCCGCGCGCAAAGCCCCAGCACCCGCGAGCCGAGGTTCGGAACACCCCGTCCCGGCAGGATCAGGAAGCGCGCGTTGTTCGCGATCAGATGCAGCCGCCCGTGCTGCGTGCGGAAGTCCCAGCCGATCCACTCGTCCCGCGCCCGGCACTTGCGCGCCGCAGCCGAAAACACGGCCAGCGCCAGCCACTCGCCGCGCCGATGGGCGACGTACCACGCCGTCGCCCCCACCTTCGCAGACGCACCCAGGTAGTGATGCCCCTCCATCAGCGCGCGGAACCGGGCCTCGTCCTCCGGCCGGACAGCAGCGACATCGACCTCGGAAAGATCCACCGTAGAAACCGTCCCCCTGCTCGAAGCCGATCCGCAGCAGAACACCGCGAATCCAGTCGCCTCAATCCATAGCAGGGTTGGCGCGCGCTGACCAGACCCAAGGTCAACTCGTAGCGCAGAACTCAAAAATCAGGCTTGGACAAATTCGCCCTGCAGACCGTCTCGACGCGCGGGACATCGATAACAACTTGAACGAAGCCGCTACGCGGAGTTAGCGGCGTAGAGTTCATTCATTTCCGAGGCGTCGCGGGTGCCGTTTGTTCTGTGCGTTCGCTTCCCGGTTGCGTCAGTGGCGCTCCGCCCGTCGGGTGGCGGATCCCCAGCAGCCTCCCGATCACCAGTGGTTAGCATCGACCCCTGCGACGGACCGTCGCCGGATCGGTCCGGCGGCGCGCCGTCGCGATCCAGGGAGATCGATAATGACCGGGACCGCGTGCGACACGAACACCGTCACCCCTCTTCGCCAGCGCATGGAGGAGCAGCTCCGCATCGCCAATCTGGCCGCGAGCACGTCCAAGGCCTACATCTGCGAGATCAAGAACCTGGCCAGGTACTACGACGCCTCGCCGGACGAGCTCGACGCCGAGCAGGTGCGCCAGTGGTACCTGGGGCGGATCGACAAGGGGCTCAGTCCGGGCACGACCAACGTCTCCTTCGCCGCGCTGAACTTCCTCTACATCGACACACTCGGCTGGCCTGACCATGTCGCCGGCCTGCGCTCCCGCAAGAAGCCCGGCAAGCTGCCGCGCTACATGTCGGAGCAGGAGGTCGAGCACCTCATCCTTGCGACACCCGACCTCCGCCACCGTGCTGCCATTGTCACCGGCTATGGCGGCGGGCTCCGCATCTCCGAGACCTTGGCCATCAAGGTCGGCGACATCCTGTCGGAGAAGAAGCTGCTGCACATCCCCTCCGGCAAAGGCGGCACCGAGAGAATGGCACCGTTGCCGGACATCGTCATCCACTACTTGCGCGTCTACTACAGGAACATCTGGCCGCGTCCGACGAGCTGGCTCTTCTACGGCGTCTCGCTCGACAGGCCCATCGCAACGGAGACCTTGCAGGCCGCCTTCAGGAGGGCGCGCGACATTGCCGAGCTCGACCGCAGCTACACCTTCCATTGCCTGCGCCATTCGGCGGCGACCCATCTCCTCGAGCGCGGCGGCGATATCGAGGTGATCCGGGACATGCTCGGCCATCGAAGCGCGAACACGACCCGTCACTACGCCCGCGTCACCGGCAAGATGTTCGAGGGCCTCGACCACCCGATCTCAGGCTTCGCAGCGTTGCGCAACTGACGGCGCGTGGAGGCCGAACGCGCGGGCGTGGCGGAGATCTTCCGCCGCGCCGGCGCCGCTTTCCGTGAGCGCCACAAAGGGCGCATCGACGCCGCCCGGCTCAAGGTCATGGGCGCCATCGAGGCGTGCCGCACCGCCGTGCTCGGCGGCCACATGTACGCCTGCGAGGGCTGCGGGCGCGAGCATCCGCTCTTCAGATACCATGAGCACGGTGGCACCGAATCGATTCTGGCGGTTAGACAAGCTCGGAGAGAAGGCCAGCACCTTCTCTCCGAGCGGAATCGTCAACAACGGAGTGGACGGATGTCGGATGGTCCAGACACGACCGCGCTGACAGGCGCAAGTAGTAGCACGATTTATGTCGCGGTGGAGATCAGCCTCAAATCGTGGATCGTTGGCGTGCATTGCCCGGATGCCTCGGGTGGCAGCATCAGCATCCACACACTGGCTGCTGCCGACACGGCGGGACTGTTGGATCTCGTCGGGTCGGTGCGGGAACGGGTGGCGAGGGAGCTCGGCGCCCGTCCTCGGGTGATGCTGACCTACGAGGCGGGCTACGAGGGGTTCTGGCTTGCCCGCGATATCGAGCGCCGTGACGCGGAGATCGATATCTTCATGAACGATCCGGCGAGCCTGCGGGTGAACCGGCGCGCCAAGAAGAAAAAGACCGACCGTATCGACGCGAGGAGGATGGTTCGGGCTCTGAAGGCATGGGACCAAGGCGATTCGGAGGCCATGTCCTGGGTGCGCGTGCCCGATGTGGACCAGGAGGATGCCAAGCGCCTGCTGCGCGAGAGGGACACGCTGATCAGCGAGCGTACCCGCGTCAACAACCGGATCAAAGGGCTCTTGCAGTTGCACGGCATCTTCGATCTGGCGCCGCGCAAGCCGGACTTCCTCGAACGCCTCGCGACCGCGCGGACGGGCTATGGGGCGCCGTTGCCGCCGCGTGCGCGGGCAGAGATTGAGAGGGCGGTGGGGATGCTTCGCCTGGTTGAGGAGCATATCGAGATGATCGAGGCCGAGAAGAGGGCCCTGCTGAAGGCTGGCCGGAAAGCCCAGGACGCGACCAATCGTGACGGGACGGCGATGATCGCGGCGCTTACGCGCATCCATGGCATCGGCCTCAATGACGCCACACTGCTGGCTGGCGAGGTGTTCTATCGGGACTTCCGCAATCGCCGGGAGTTGGGCAGCTGGGCCGGGTTGACGTCGGTGCCGTGGGCGAGCGGAGATGTCGACCACGATCTTGGCATCAGCAAGGCCGGCCCCTCGCATGTCAGGAAGCACATGATCCAGATGGCTTGGCGCTGGCTGAAGCGTAAGCGGTACGCAGACCCCATACCGGAATCTGGCTTGACTACGACGGGGATTTCTTGAGGAGCGCCGTGAGCGCGCGAGTCATTTTGCCTCGGGCTGGAAGTTCCACGGCAGAAGCTCCTGGATGCCCGACTGCGGGTGGCCCTTGGCGATCTTCTCGAGCGTGCTCCGCATCCAGGCGTAGGGCTCGACGCCGTTCATCTTGCAGGTCTCGATCAGCGAGGCGATGCGGGCCCAGGCTTGCGCACCCTCGTCGTTGCCGGCGAAGAGCGCGTTCTTGGCGGTGAGCTTCAGCGGCCGGATTCGGTTTTCCACCAGGTTCGAGTCGATCTCGACACGACCGTCGTGCAGGAACTCCAGCAGCCCGTCCCACTGGTTGGCGATATAGGTCAGCTTCTCGCCGAGACGCGAGCGCGGTGAGACGCGCGAGCGCTGCTCGTCGAGCCAGACACCGAAGGTGTTCACGATCGGCGCCGACTCCTCCCAACGGATCGCGCGGCGCTCCGCCGGCGGCTTGCCCCGGATCTTCTTCTCGATCGCATAGAGCTTCGCGATCCGATTCAGACCGGCCAGCGCGATCGGCGATGCGCTCGAGTCGTATACCTCTTTCAGCTTCCGTCTTACATGCGCCCAACAGAGGGCCCGCGTCACAGGGCCTTCCGCCCGGTCCGGCCGCGCCAGGATGTTGTGGCCCGAGTAGCCGTCGAGCTGCACCGTCCCCGAAAAGCCCTCCATAAGCTCGGCGCCATACTTGCCGCCGCGGCCGGGCGCATAGCGATAGACGACGCCCGGCGGGTCCGTGCCGCTCCAGTGGCGCTCGTCACGCACAAGGGTCCACATGTAGCCCGTCTTCGTCTTGCCCCGGCCCGGGTCGAGAACGCGGATCGTGGTCTCGTCCAGACCCAGGTGATCCGACTTCTTCAGCTCATCCTCCAGGCAAGCGACCACGGGGCGCAGGTGAAACGACGCCTGGCCCACCCACGTCGCCAGCGTCGCACGGTGAACCTCGATCCCCGAGCGCTCGTAGATCTGCGACTGGCGATAGAGCGGGCAATGATCGCCGTACTTCGCGATCAGCACCTGCGCCAGAAGAGCCTCGGTGGGAAGGCCGCCCTCGACCAGAGCGGCCGGCGCCGGCGACTGCACCACCCCGCCCCCCTTGCACTTGTTGCAGGCGTAGCGGGGGCGCACGGTCTCGATGACGGTGAACTTCGCCGGCTCATAGTCCAGCCGCTCGCTGCGGTCCTCGCCGATCTTCGTCATCTCGCCGCAGCCGCAGGGGCACATGATCGTGTCCGGCTCGATCACCTCCTCGCGCCGGTCGACCTGGGGCCCGAAGCGCACCCCGCTGCGCGACCCCCGGGAAGAGCGCCGCCGGCGCTTGCCGCCAGCCCCCTCGTCCTGCTCCTGGTCATCTGCCTCGGGCCGACCGCCGGCTTCAGCGATCGCCGCCCAAAACTCCTCGAACGTAAGCTGGCGCTCGTCCTCGCCGAGCTTCTCGGAGCGCGGACCGAACAGCGCCTTCCTGAGCTCCTTGTTGAGATGCTCAAGCCGGCTGATCTGCTCCGCGCTCTGCGCGTTCTCGGCCTCCAGCCGTGCCGCCCGCGCTTCCGCCGTCTGCCTCGCCGCCTCCGCCGCGCCGCGTGCCTGCTCCGCTTCGCATAGGGCTGCTTCCGTCGCCCGGCGCGCCGCGCGCTCGTCGTCAAGCTCCGCATGCAGGGCCGCCAGCGCCGCCGAAACCACCGCAGGCGACGGCGAACCGGCGCTGCTGAGGGGTGAGGGCGTGACCTTCGGCATGGGCCACCCCTTAATCCGATTCGCCAATGCATGACCAGGGAAAAGTGCAGGCGGGACCGCGACCGAAATCTGCGGCCCCGCCTGCGTGCCGCCTCACTCCGCCGCCAGCGGGCGGCGAACCGGGCGGGCCTTCACCCGGCGCCAGTCCAGACCCTCGAAGAGGGCCTCGAACTGGCCCTTCGTAAGGCGCATCACACCATCCTCGATCCGAGGCCAGGCGAAGCGGCCCTGCTCCAGACGCTTGTAGGTCATCACCAGACTGCTGCCGTCCCACGCAAGGAGCTTGAGCCTGTCGCCGCGGCGCGAGCGGAAGATCACGATCACCCCGGAATAGATATCGAGGTCCAGCTCCCCCGCCGCCGTCGCCGCAAGCGCGTCGTGGCCGCGACGAAAATCAACCGGCCGCGTCGCCAACACGATGCGAAGCGAGGGGGCCGCGATCATGACGACGCCCGGCCCAGGCCCGAGGCCACCGCAACAATCCGATCGACCGCGCTCTCCACCGGAAGGCGAACGACCACGCCTAGCGCCTCGATCGCCACCGTCCGCTCGGACGTCACGCTATCAACCACCACGGGAACAAATGGCGGTGCAGAGCCACCAATCCGAGCGCCCGGAAGAGTTCCCTCCCGCGCGCGCCGCCGCCACTTGGTCAGGGTCGTATCGCTGACGCCATGGCGGCGCGCGACCGCCGCAACCGAAGAGCCCGGCTCAAAGCTCTCCGAGACAATCCGCGCCTTCTCATCGTCCGGCCAGCGTCGCATGGGGGCCGGCTCAGACGGAGCCGGGGCGGCTCCCTCAGAAGCTGGGATCTCAACCGAAGCAACAGCGACACCGTCGCCAGATGCCAAAATCGAATCTGTCATCGCGATCTCTCCTGTGTGGCTCGTGGTCAAGGCGGAGAGTCAGCCCCGAAATCAGATCCGCTGGAAGTATGGGGGCCCGATACCGCTTACGCTGAAGCTGCAACCGGAAAGCGCGATCACGAAGTGGTTCCACGCCTACGTCGCCAGGGATGCCGGTGGCGGGAGGGACCGGCGAGCGAGGAAGCGGGCGATCGTGGGGGTCGCGCGCAAGCTGCTGATCGCGCTGTGGCGCTATGCCACCCAAGGACTGGTGCCTGAGGGCGCCATCGTCTCCTGAGGGCACCGGCCGAACGAACGGGAAAATACAGGAGGTTCCGACGTGGTCGGACGCGGCCGCGGAGGATGCCGGGCAAGGCGTGTGACCGGGCAAGAGTTGGGTCGCCGCTTGGCACCGTTCTACAGATGGGTCCCGCCTCCCGGAACGTCACCACCGCTTGGATGCGGTATTGGGGTCACGGAGCCGGCAAGCGCCGGAGTTCCGAACCGGATAAGAGCTGAGCAGCGTGGCGGATCGCTGCGTGGAAACGACGTTCTGCCTGGACATCGGCCGCGGATTCGAGTGGAGAGATTGCGAATGCCATTGACGTAGATGAAGCCGGGCCTTGCGGAGAGAGCTCATAAGAACTCCTGCCGCAACCGCCACTGCCCCACCTGCCAGGGTCTCGCCGCCAACCTCTGGAGCGAGGAGCGCGCCGGGGACATCCTGCCGGTGCCCTACTTCCATGTGGTCTTCACCCTGCCCAAGGAGGTTGCCGCCATTGCCTTCTGCAACCGCAGGGTGGTGTTCGACATCCTCTTCCGGGCCGTCGCCGAGACCCTGCGCACCATCGCCGCCGATCCCCGCCACGGCGGCATGCGCATCGGCGGCACCGCGGTCCTCCATACCTGGGATCAGAAGCTCCGCTTCCACCCGCACCTGCACGTGGTCGTGCCCAACGCGGGCTTCGACGTAGACAGTGGCGAGTGGAAGACGGGGAGCACCACCTTCCTCGCCCCCGTCAAGGTCCTCGGCAGCCTGTTCCGCCGCCTCTTCCTCGAGGAGCTCGCCCGCGCCCACGGCCGGGGGGACCTGGAGTTCCACGGCACCCTCGCCCACCTCGCCAATCCCGGCGAGTTCCACGCCACGCTTGCCGCCGCCCGGGCCAGGGACTGGGTGGTCTACGCCAAGCGGCCCTTCCGCGGGCCTGAGCAGGTCTTCCGGTACCTCTCGCACTACACGCACAGGATCGCCATCTCCGACAGCCGCATCGTCTCCTTCGACGGCGAGACGGTCTCCTTCCGCCACCGAAAGCCCAAGGCGCCGGGGCAGAGAAAGCCGCGCTACGGCATCGCCACCGTGAGCGCCGACGAGTTCATCCGCCGCTTCCTGAGGCACGTCCTGCCGGACGGCATGCACCGCATTCGCTACTTCGGCATCCTCGCCAACGGCTGCCGCGCCAGCACGCTGGAGAGAGCACGCCAGGCTCTCGGCGCCCTCGGCTGCGCCGCCCCCGAGGGAAGCGTGGACGGCGCTCGGGCCGAGCCCGACGAAGAGCCCGAGATCGGCACCGCGCCCGTGGCCTGCCCCCACTGCGGCGGCGTCATGCGCCTCGTCCGCGAAATCCGCCGCCGCCATGAGCCCCGCTCGACGCGCGGCCCGCCGGCGCTGCCGCCGACCCACAGGGGGAAACCGTGAGACGCCCGCTCGCTTCGGCCCCGCGCAACGGCGCCAAAGCGCCGACGCACGACCGAACCTGTCTCCGCTTGAGCCGGGCTGACAGCCCTCGGCTCACACCCCGCTCAGTCCTCGCAGCGTGCGCCCGCATGCCTGCCGAAAGACCGGCGCGAGCGTCGATTTTATGCGCAACTCTGCTGCCGGTGGATGCCGCCTGACGCTGACATCAGCGCACTTTCCACATAGCTCAACTTCGCCTCTCGTGGCCCGCGGCTTCGTTCAAAAGGGTTGGGCAGGCTCTCGAGAGAGAGCCTGCCCAACCCTTAACCTTGTGCGTCATGCTCCTGATGCTGCAATCGGCGAACCGGGAGACCCAAGAGTCGCTGAAGATGTTTCAGGACCGAGGGGATGTGCACGGCTTCTTCCCGCCTGAAGGCGAGCAGCAGGCGCATAAGGAAGTGCTGGACCGGACGCCGAACCTCGACGCCTATCGCGGCATGTTCCCGATGGTGAAGGATTCGCTCGGCAACGCCTTGCGGATCATTCGCCCCATCGTTGTGTTGGATGAAGGACACAGGGCGATCTCCGATCTCGCGTTCAATACGCTCTACGGCTTCAACCCGTGCTTCGTGTTGGAGCTGACGGCGACCCCGAAGGATGTGCAACCGCGAGGCGGCAGGAGCCCGAGGCCTGGCCGCTATGCCAATCTACTGGTCGAGGTGACGGGCCGGGAGCTGGACCTGGAGGGCATGATCAAGATGCCCCTCAACCTTGACCCCCGGCAAGGCACTGATTGGCGCGCGACGCTCAACACCGCCGTCGTCAAATTGGACGCGCTAGGCGCCGCAGCTCAAGAGCTTCGCGCCGATAGCAATCGCTACATCCGACCGATCATGCTGATCCAGGTTGAACGCACAGGGAAGGAGCAGCGAGACAGCGGCCATATCCACGCCGATGACGTGAGGGACTGGCTTCTGACCGCCGGGTTCGACGAGGCTGAAATCGCGATCAAGACGGCCGAGCGCAACGACCTCCGTCAGCCGGAGAACCAGAATCTTCTGTCGCCGATGAACCGGGTGCGGGCGATCATAGCGAAGCAAGCACTTCAGGAAGGTTGGGACTGCCCCTTCGCCTACGTGCTTTGCGCGCTCGCAGCGAGCACTAACCAGCACGCATTGACTCAGCTCGTCGGTCGCATTCTTCGTCAGCCAGGGGCGATGAAGACTCACGTCGATGCTCTCGACGAATGCCACATCATCACTCATCACGCTGAGACGCGTGCCGTCGTGGGGGCTATCAAGAAGGGACTCGAGCAGGACGGCCTCAGCGATTTGATCTTGGAGGTGTCCCAGGAAGACACGGGCGGAGACGATAATGGGAGCCGCAAGATCGATCGGCGTCCCGCCTTCAAGTCGACGGAAATTTACCTACCGAAGGTGATGATCGCGGACGATGGCGAAGCGCGTGAACTCGACTACGAAACCGATGTTCTCTCCCGTATCGATTGGCGGAGCTTCGACCCGAAGGACATTGCGGCCCGCATTCCCGAAGACGCGCAGGCGGCAGAGAGCCAACTGCAACGCATAAGGCTCGCAGAAGGCGGGGACGACGCCTTCGTGGGCGAGACAGTCGCCGGGAGCAACGAAGTCCTCGTTTTCGATCCTGCCTACGCGGCACGCATGATTCTGGATATCGTTCCCAACCCCTTTGTAGGGCGCGAGATTGTCGGCCGCTTGCTGACCGCGCTGCATGAACGAAGCTTCGACGACCGAAAGCTGGGGATACTCGCAAGCCTAATCGTCGAAGAGATGCGCAAGGAGTTGGACGCTGAGCGCGACCGTCTGGCGGAGGCCATCTTCAGGAATGAAGTTGCCGCGGAGCGCATTCAGTTCCGCTTGCGTCTCGATGGCCGGAATTGGCGAATGCCGTTCCATATGGACACCACGGAGCCGGCCAACGCACGCCAACTTGTAGGCAGAACGGGTGGCCCATTGCAAAAGAGCTTGTTCGCGCCGGTCTACGAGAACGATCTAAACCGCGACGAGCGAGACGTGGCCGTCCATCTCGACGGCGAGAAAGCGCTGACGTGGTGGCACCGTAACGTCGCACGCACGCAGTATGGAATCCAGGGCTGGAAGAGACACAAGATCTATCCCGACTTCATCTTCGCGATGCAGACGGACGGGAGCACCAGTCGTATTGTCGTTCTCGAGACCAAGGGCGATCAGCTCGACAATCTCGACACTGCCTATAAGCGCAAAATGCTGTCATTCCTATCTGACAACTTCGCATGGGACGACTGCGCGCCAGCCGGTGAACTTGAGCTCGTCAAGAACACCGGAGAGACCGTTCACTGCGCCCTCATATTGATGAGCGAGTGGGGGACGAAACTGCCGGAGTATTTCCTGAGCGGGCACGCCAAGTGACGCTGCTTAACTTAGATGAGAATTGAAAGAAAGAACTTGGACCTGCGTGCTACAAACGGATAGTGGTCAGCGATAACTGGAGATCTTTCCGAGGGTTCCGGGGCGGATACTGAACTTTGAACAGGCTCCATCCAATATCTCCTGAACTACAGGAATACTGAGGCGCTGTAGTGAATCATCCAAGTCACGCGACGGGAACATGAACGGAGTCGAAGCCATGAAGCCCGAAAGTTTCCATTCTGTGCCATTAGGTATGCGAATTTGCGCGATCCGGAACGCGCTGAAATCTTGACAGGGGTGGGGTGTCTCAACGTCGTCCTTCTGCATTGCTAGAGAGCTGCCGTGTTGGGCATGCGGCCTGAGATGTGCCGAAGAGTGATGAGCGGAAATATCCTTCACTCGCAACTGCCTCCCTGTTGCCTGGGCTCTTCGACGGAAGAAAGATATCCAACAGTAGTCCTTTGCGGTTGGCTTCACTTCGCCGGCAAGCCCGCTTCCCCGCAATTCGTGTGTAGCGAACCAAATCGCGGAGTAGAGATTTCGTACGACATCGAGCCAGGGCGTCTTGACACCATAGTGTTGGAGAACCGCGCCCAAGTCCTTTCGACGCCACCGTCGTCCTTCAAGGTTTTGGAGATTGAGGAGAACATCTTTGTATGCCTGCCAACGCCTCGTCCGCTCGCACACAGAATCGTCAACCGGGAGCCGTCGAAAGAGTGAAGGGTACGCCGTCGCATGGTTTTCCGTGCATCCTCGTAGGAAGATTCGCCAGTCCGCAGATTGTCCATTGCAAAATGCGTAAAATGCTGCGAGCGTAGATGGACAGTCGATAGCCAGAAATTCGGAATTTCCTCGATATTCCAATTTCGCTGACTTGGGATGCTGGAAGGCGAATTTTCTCATAACGACTGATGTTGTGTCGGGCATTGGGATGTTCTCGCAATTCAGTCTTCAAATTCTCTTACAGCAGTGCCTAAAACAGAAGTGAGTCATGATGGTTTCTTTCTTTAAGGAGATACTATTGCGTCCGTAGAGATAACGTCTCTAGCCTTTGTGTGATATCTCGAAGACCCTAACGAACCGCTTGCACTTTGAGGTGAAGTCCTTCGCGTTCCTGAAGGCGGCCGATGACCTCGAACAGGTTCCTCGCCTGCGGATTACCGTTGGGGCCGAACATGCGCATCAAGCTCTTGGGCGACTTCTCGGTCAATCCGCCCAGCTCCTGAAACCCGATCGTGGCGTTGATGTAGTCGCGCAGGACCGCCTTGCCGGTGTCCACATCGCCCGACAGCAAGCACTCGACTCCCTCCTTGAACAGCTCCTCACGGAAGGCCGGATCGCGCTCGATGCGCGCCTGGATCGTTTCCTTGAAGTCCCGCGTCAGGGGCATGGTTCTCAGCCTTCTTGCCTCTTGCGCCGCTTGTAGTCCCGCCAGCGGCCCCGTGCGGCCTCGACATCCTGCCGCTGCCGCCTCTTCGTTCCGCCGCCCAGGAGGATGACCAGCGCAGCGCCATCCTTGCCGAAATAGATCCGATAGCCGGGACCGTAGTCTATCCTGTGCTCGAAGACACCGGCGCCAACTCCCTTGACGCCGGAGAGGTTCCCCTGCTCCAGCCTGACCAGGGCCGTCGCCACCTTGGCCGCTGCCTGGGCATTGAGCCGGTTGAACCATCTCGCATAGGGACTGCGGCCGTCGAGATCGATGTATTCTCGAATGACGATCATTACTGTCTAGGTAACCTCAATGTTACCACAAGGAAAGCCGGAGCCGCAAGGTTCCCCTGGAAAGCGACGTGTACCGGTATACCGACGCGTCGGCGATAACGTGGCCCAGGCTTGGCAGTCCTTGCCCGGCTGGGCATTCAGTACATCGTAGCGGCCTGTCGTGGGGTCACTTCTCCCTTCCAGCTTCATCCCGCCACTTCTGCGATCCGGTTGGCGATGCGGTTCGCGGCCGACTTGACGGGATCGTTGGCGAGGTGGTCGTAGCGGGCGGTGGTCTGGACCTGCGTGTGGCCCAACAGCTTGCCGATCATGGGCAGACCTTCGCCCACCAGCAGACCGCCACTGGCGAAGCTATGACGCCAGGTCTCCCGAGCGAAGACATACGAGGACGTACGGCCCGCGCACGAGCAGGCCGTCGAGGCGGCGTGGCGGCGGGACACCGAGAGGGCGGTGGAGGCCGCAGAACTCGTGCTGGCAGACCGGATGCGCTACGGCGTCCACCTCCGGGGCCTGACGCTCCTCGGCCTCCGATCCGCTGCGACGGGGGCGCGCAAGGTGCTGGCCGATGACGATCGCCAGATGGCGGAGGCCCTGGTGCCCGAGCGCAAGGGTGACGACCCGCGCCGGAGGGAGGAGCGCATCGCCGCCCTGCTCGACGACCCGGAGAAGCTGCGAGAGCTGCACAGGCGCCAGATCGAGCGGAGGGAGGCCCGCGAGGCCGCCCCACGCCGGAGGCGCAAGGGGCGGTATCAGGTCAGAAGCATGCGAATGTAGGGTGCATCATGAGTCGCCGCTCACCAAGGTCCGATAACCGCCGTTCATGAGCTTGAGCGCCTGCTTGACACGCCAGCGCACGCGGCCGCGCATGGAGCTGTCGGACCGCCATTCCTCGGCCACCCTCGCCTCGCCGTAGAGGTCGACGGCGATCCGGCGCAGGCTCTTGCCGCCGAGCCTGCCGTCGAGCGCCGTCAGCAGCTCCACGTCCGGGATCCGCGGGCCGCGTCTTTTTTGGTCTCGACGACGCCGACGGGCCACAGCTCGGCAGCCCGGTGCAGCCGCATCCGCAGATCCAGCACCGTCGGCAATCGAAGGTCGATCCCGCCCGCCGGATCGAACCCGGCACCGTCGGCGATCCGGATCTGCACCGTACCCTCGCCGTCCTCGACCTTGACGATCGCGGTTCCGTCCTCGAGGCGCAGCCCCGACAGCCGCACCCCCGGCGCGCCCAGCATCTCCGCGAGCGCGGGCGCCTCCGGCGACGGCGCCGCCTCCAGCATCGGCGCGTCGCTCCAGAACGGCGATGCCGGCCCCGCCCCGCCGAGCGGGTCCTCCCATGCCAGCAGGCCCCACGCGGCCGCCTCGCGGTCGGCCGCCGTCTGCGCCCGCAGCGGGAACGGCGCCGGCTCCTCCGCCGCGGTCTCCGCCGCCGTTCCCCGGGCCTCGACATAGGCCGGGTTGCGCCGCAGGTATTTCCAGGCTCTCGCCGCTTCGGTGCTGCTCATGGAACACTCCTCCTTGCCCGTCCCGAGTGAATGGCGCTCCGCACGCGCCGCCCTCCAATGGAGGACTCGGGACGCGGCGCGCGCGGAGTGCAGGCCCGGCCGGGGAGGTCTGCCCCACGCCGGCACGTTCTTCTGGAAGATGATCGGGGATTCGCCCTGCGCGGCGCGCCATGCGCCGCTTCGCAACGGCCGGGGTCGCGACACACGCAGGCCGGCGCCCGGGCGCCGTGGGCCGCGCCCCGGTCCGCGGCCCCGCATCGGCTCGTCGTCCCGGCAGCCGCCCGGCGGCTACCAGCGCATGGTGGCGCGCAGCATCACCCCGTGCTCCGGCGCAACGCCGGCGCCGTTGCCGTTCGCCGCCTCCCTGCGCATGGCGTCGAGATTGACCTCGAACCCGGGATCGTTCCGCATTGCCGAGGTCAGGCGCCAGCCGATGCGGTAGTCGCGCGCGCCGGTGCCCAAGAGCCCGATGCCGACATTGGGCGTGCCGGTGAAGCGGTCGCCCAGCAGGGGCAGCCCGTAGCCGAGCTCGCCCTCGAGCCGGCTCTCCGGCTGGAAGTCGCCGGCGCCGTTCGGCGCCAGCCCCCGCGCGTCCCGCGCCGACCACAGACGGTCCACGCCGCTCCCCGGCGCCCCGTAGGTGGGCGCGAGACTGAACGACAGGCCGCGACCCCGCTCGCCGGGAGCCAGGCGCACCGCGCCCGACGCGCCCCACTCGCGGTAGTTCGAGTCCTCGTGCGCGATGAGAGCCCGGACGCTCGTCTCCACGCTCAGGCCCGTCTCCGGATCCGCGTACGACACCCGCCCGCCGAGCTCGACGCCCGTGCCGGTCTCGGCGTCCCCGCCGTCATGGCGCAGACCCAGCTCCAGGCCCGGCGTCAGCACGCCGCCGCCCATCTCGAACGCGCGGCTGCCTTCCAGCGCAAGCCGCACCCGGCTCGCATCGGCGCTGGTGTCGCCCTCGTTCGAGACCGCCTCCGACGTCGTCTCGACGAAGAACCCGTCCGCCTTCAGCGCCAGCTCGAAGCCGCCGTTCGCGTCCGCCGTCAGCAGCGCGCCCCGGCCGCCCAGCGCCGCGAGGCGCATCGAGAGATCGGTGCGGGTGATCCGCTCGGGCTGGCCGGTCGCCTCGTTGGCCTTCTGCACGATCGTCATGTCGCCGGTGCCGTAGCCCGCAAGGCCCCAGACCGAGACCCGCTCGCTCAGGCTCACCCGCGCATAGGGACTCACCGTGGTCATCGTGCTCTCGACCGTGCCCGTATCCACGCCCGGCTGGTCGAACGTGCCCTCGCCCTCGCTCACCGACACCGCGACGCCGGCCAGCATGCGCCCCCACTCGGCGTCCGCGCCGAGGATGCCGGTGGTCACGTTGCCGTCGATGCGGACGTTGCCGTCATCGGCCGGCGCCTCGCCGTCGAAGCCGCCCACCGTCACCCGGCCCCAGGCCGCAAGGCCCGGTCGGCCGCCGTCGCCCTCCCTGGCGAGGTGGAACGCGCTGCCGAGCAGCAGCTCGCGGCCCGCGATCTTGCGCGTGGTCGTGCCGTCGAGCGTCGGGGTGTCACCCAGGCCCAGACCCGCGCCCGGCCAGGAGCCTGCCCCGGACCCTGGTCCGGGGGCTGACCCGGCATGGCCCGGACCCGATCCTTCAGCCTGCCCCGCATCCGACGGGGCGCCGAACGCCCGCGCGAGCGCGGTCAGCGTCTCGCCCAGCCGCGCCTCGTCGCCGACCTCCGCGAGGTTCACGGTCTGCCCGCCCACCGTCACCTGCGCGCCCGTGAGCGGGTTCGAGAGACGGTCGGCAACCGCCCCCGTCACATGGTCCGCCACCGTGCGCCCGAAGCGCGACAGCCACATCTTCTGCAGCGGGTCCGAGTTCTTGATCGTCCCCGTCGCCTCGCCGTCGCCGATCCGCGCGCCCTGCGCGTTCGACAATCTCAGCGTGAGCGTCTCCTCGCCCTCGTCGAGGGCGTCGTCCAGGACCGGCACCGAGACCGTCTTCTCCGTCTCGCCCGCCGCGAAGGTGAGCGTGCCGGACGTGGCCGTATAGTCCTCGCCCGCCGTCGCCGTGCCGTCCGCCGTCGCGTAGTCCACCGTCACCGAGTGCTCGGCGTTGGCGAAGGCCCGGCTCAGGCTGACCTGGAAATCCACCGTCGCGTCCGCGCCCTCGTTGGCCTCCGCGTCCGCCACCGAGAGCTCGGGCCGCCAGTCCACCTTGTGACTGGCATCGTGCCCGAGGCCCGCATGGGCGAGCGCCGCGTCCGCGCCCGAGGCCGTGCGGATCGTCCCGCCGTCGAGCGCCAGCGAGTCCGCCACCACCGCGATCCCCTGCGTCGAGTAGTTGGGCTCCACCACCGTGTGGGCGAAGGTGAGCGTCGCCGTCCCCGAGCCGCTCTCGTAGGCCGCCCGCTTCTCGCCCCACGCCGCCGGGTCCATGTCGATGCTGATTCCCGGCGTGCCCGTGACCGTGACGGCCGCGTCGAACGTCACCGCCACGCGGATCACGTCGCCCATCCCGTAGGTGTCGTCGCTCCCTGCGTCCGAGACCACCGCGACGCCGGTCGCTTCCGGCGCGGCCGCCGGCGGCGCCGGCTCCGGCTCCGGCGCGAGCCCCCAGTCCACCTTGTGCTTCGGGTCGTGCCCGAGCCCCGCATGCCCGAGCGCCGCGGCCGTCCCGTCCGTCACCGAACGCAGGTGTGCCGAGGCCAGGTGGATCCCGCCGCCGTTCAGCTCCAGCGAGTCCGCGAGCACCGCGATGCCCTGCGCCGAGTAGTTCGGCTCCACCACCTCGTGGGCGAACACGAGCTCGCGGGTGCCGCTGCCGCTCGCATAGGACGCCCACTTCGCGCCCCAGTCCGCCGGGTCCATGTCGATGGCAAGGCGCGGCGTGCCGCCGGACGTGTCCACCGCCACCGGATCGTCGAACGTCACCGCTATCCGGATGGTGTCGTCGAGCGCGTAGGTGTCGTCGTCGCCTGCGTTCGAGGCCACCGCCACGGATTTGACCCTGGGCGGCCCCCAATGCGTCTGGAACACGCCTTCCACCGAGGCCGAGAGGCCGTCGGGGTCGGTCGCCGTCACCGTCGCCCGAATCTCGACCGGGTCCGGCACCGCCGGGGTCATGGCGTCCCAGTCGGCCTCCGTGTCGGCGCGGAACCACACCAGGTGCGCGACCACGTCCGGATGCGGGCTTGACGCCAGCTCCTCGGCCGTGAGGACGTGGAGCGTCTCCACCAGCGCCGCCTGGCCCGAGTCGGAGAGCGCCACGGTGTAGGTCAGCTCATCGCCGTCCGGGTCGCTGAAGATGCCCTCGAAGTCCTTGGTCACCAGCACGCCCCGCGGCGCGTTGCCCGACGCGGTGAAGGACGCGTAATGCCGCGACCCCTCGTCCACCACCGGCGCCCGGTTGGCCGCCTGCGCGCCGTGCGCCACCGGCGCCCCTGAGAACTCCTCCACCTTCGCGCCCTCGAGGTCGCGCAGCGCATTCTCGTCCTCGTCGGGCGGGGTGTAGGCCACCGTCACCGTGGAGCCGGGCGGCACCGCCCGGGCGAGCGTCACCGTCACGTCCGCGCCGTCGACGGTCACCGTGCCCGTGCCCGGGATGTCGGTCGTGCGGCCGCCGGAGGTCGCCTGCGCGCCGGTCCCGAATCCGCCGCCGAACCCGCCGCCGTTCGCGCCCGCGCCGCCGATGCCGCGCGCGCCGCCCTGCGGCCCCGGTCCCACCGTCACCTTGAAGCTGCCCCCCGGCGGCGCCAAGCCCTGGGAGAGCGTCGCGTCGAAGGTCATCTTGAGCTGGGTGCCGGACACCTGCGAGCTCGTGGGCGAGGGGCCGGAGTTGCCGGAGGCGCCGCCCGCGCCGCCCGACTTGGCGTAGCCCTGGATGGCGAGCTTCAACAAAACGCTGATAGGTGACCACTGGTTAGCGCTTGATACTCGAAAGTGCAGTTGGTCGGCAATGGACCAGCCCGCGGCCGCACCTGAATCCTCGTCGGTCGATTGAGTTTGGCGCCATCTACCAATGAGAGCGCCGCTCTGACTCTCCACCTGCACGTAGTACTTCGTGTTGGCCGCTAGGTCGATGCCATCGCCAGTTGCGGTGTATGTGTCGTACGTCCCTCGCCCACTCAAATTGGCCGGTTTGGTCAACGCCCCCAGGCTGCTGCCGGGCGAGCCAGATGAGTCCGACCGGATGCTCACACTCACGGCCGCTGACGACTGGCCGTTGGTCGTGTTATCAAGTGCCGTGCGCACCTGGGTCAGCTTGTACCCTGCGGCATTGCTGCCCGTGGTGAACCCCTGCGAATAATTCCAGATTAGCGACAACCCTGTTCCCCCGCCATCCGCCTGCCCGGTATTGCTCACCAAGCCGGTGGTGGTCGGCGGCGGCGGCGCCACCGGCGCCGGCGTGTCGTTCCTCACGTTCCTGACGGTGAGGTCCGGCACGACCGGGTTGCCCCGGGTGCCCCGCAGCGGATTGGCCGACGGCGCGTCATAGGCGAACGTGACCGTGTCGCCGTACTCCACCGCCGACTCCAGGACGAGCTTCACCCCCCCGTTGTGGTTGCCGAAGAAGCTGATGCCGCCCGCGACGACGTTGCGCCGGGTGCCGTTCACCGTCACGGTGAACGCCGAGGGCGCCGGCACCGACCACGTGGCCAGGCTGTACCCGAAATACGCGAGCAGGTCCGTCCCGTTCACCGACGCCCACTTCAGATGCGGCGTGTTGTTCTGCACCGCCTTGTCGGTGAAGGCGGGCATCACGGTGCCGTCGGTGTAGAAGATCCGCCCGCGCTCCGGCCCCGTCCAGACCAGGTTCGGGTCGTAGCTCAGGGTGACCGTGCTCCCCGCGGGAATCTCGTAGTAGCCGGGGCCGTTCCACAGCTCCAGGTGAATCTGCCGGGCGGTGCACTTGGCCCGCCAGCCGTCCAGGCCGTTGCCGCCTGTAGGACCTCCCGTGACACCCCTGGTGGCCCACGACCCGGACGCGACGCCGTTCACCTTGAGGGTGAAGGCCTGGCTCGCCGGGCAGCGGTTGCCCGACATCGGGTGGCTGCCTGTGGAACCGGTGCTGATGTCCTTGGTGAGGTGAATGTAGACGTCCTGCGGACCCGCCGTGACGGTAAAGGGAGCATTCGACACCACGAGGGGCGCCACCTTGGCGTGGACGGCGAACCTCAAATGCTGGGTGGAAGGAGTGGCGCCCCAGGTGCTTTGGGCGGTACTCCGGCCCCGGGAGCTGTCCCCGATGCTCCAGCCCGCCGCGGCGCCGCTGTCCTCTCCGTTCGAACTCGTTAGCGAGCGGGAGGTAATGCCCGCGGTCTGGGCGTCGAACACCACCCAGTACTTCGTCCCGGGGTTCAGCTTGATGCCGTTGCCCGAAGCCGTGAAGGAGTTGAGCCCGGCGCTCAGGGAGGCCGGTTTGGTCAGCGTGCCCACGCTGCTGCCCGGGAAGTCGGACGAGTCCGACCAGATGCTCACGCTGTAGCCCGGCGTCCCCGTCACGTTGTTCATGTGGATGTCGAGGCGGGTCAGCAGGTAGCCCGAGCTCTCGCTGCCCGTGGTGAACGACGAGGCAAGGTCGAAACTGAAAGAGAACGTGCTTCCGGTCGTCTGCCCGAGGTTGCTCACCGTGACGGCCGAGGAAACGGGCGGGGGAGGCGGGGGCGTCGGGGGGCGCGTCCCCGGGCTGCCGTTGATCGCGATCATCAGGGCCTGGTCGGCCGGGGCCCATCCGACGGTGTACGACAGCCTGTCGTTTTGGCGGTGCGTGTCGGCGATGCTCCATCCACCCGCCGCGCCCGAGTCCTGAGCGCTGCTGGCGGTTCCCTTGACCGTATAGCGAGCGCCGGCGCGGCGTGTCTCCAGCACCACCGCGTAGGTCGTATTGGCGTCGAGCGTCGCGCCCGAGGCCGCGGTGAACGTGTTGACCGCGTTCGCCCTGATTGAGGCCGGGTTGGTCAGCTCATGAAGGCGGACGCCCCCACCGCCGAAGGGCGCGCTGTGGATGCTCACCCGCGGGCTGACGCCCGCGGGCACCGACCCCAGCCGCACATCGACCGAAGAGAGCGTGTAGCCCCCGGCGTTGGGGCCGGTCGTGAAGACTTGTGCCAGCGCCCAGATCTCGTGGAGGCCGGAAGGCTTGCCGACGGTGTGGTCGCCGGACACCGTCTGCCCGGTATTGCCGACCAGCTTGACCGGGCTCTGCGCCTGCGCCGCCCCGGCGCCGAGCGCAAGGAGGACGAGCGCGGCGGCGGCGAACGCGGCGCGGAGCAATGCGGGAGAGCGCAACGCGCCCAGATCAGCTGTAATCGTTCGCATTGCCATCACTCCCCATGACCGTGATTAGTCGTTCGCAGGCCGCCGCGGCACGCGTTTCCGTCCCCGCGCAGCGCGTTCATCCCGAGCCGGTCTCGCCGCCGGCGCGCGCGTCCCGCCGTCGTCACCTCGAACGTGTCCGGGGACGCCACGGCGCCCTTCGAGTTGGTGACGACGATGGGATACGAACCGTCATCCACCCCGGGCCGACGGCGGGCGGCGGAATTCGGCGCAAGGCGGAAATCGTGCTTCCGCGCACCGTTCCCCGGCATGTGGCGAAGTCCGCCCCCCCCCCAATGGCATCAACCGCGCGCCGCACGGGCCGTCCGGTCCGAGAAGGGCCGCCCCGCGACCGGCGTCCGCGCGCAGGCGCGCTCCGCTGACGCAGGGCTGACGACTGTCAATCCACTCGGCAGGGCCGGATCCATACGCCTCCGCCTTCGGTTTTGTGCGCGATAGCTTTTGATATCGCGCGTAATCCGGGGCCCTTGTGTGCGGATGGTCTGGAGGCCCGTGTATGTTTTTGGAATCCCCGTTCAACACCTGGGAGGAGGCGGCACCGGACCGGGAACAGGCGCTTGCGGACGAGCTCGGGCACTTCGTGCGGGCGGCGTGCGGCGCGTTCAGCAGCCACACGGAGCGAGCCCTGAAGTCCGATCTCGCCATCTATGCCCGGTGGTGTGACGAACGGGGGGAAAGGGCGCTGCCGGCGGAGCCGGAGACAGTCGCGGCCTTCGTCGATGCCATGGGCGAGGTCCGGGCACCGGCCTCGGTGAGGCGCTATATCACCAGCATCGGCATCGCCCACCGGGCCCTGGGTCTGGAGAAGACGGTGAAGAGCCCGCTCGTGCGGCTCGCGCTCAAGCGGATGTACCGGCGCAAGGGACGCCGCCAGGGCCAGGCGACGGGACTGACATGGCCGCTGCACCAGCGCCTGATGGAGGCCGCGGGCGACCGATTGATCGATGACCGCAACCGCGCGCTGCTCGCCGTGGCCTACGACGCGATGCTCCGCCGGTCGGAACTGGTGTCCCTGCAAGTCTCTGATCTGATGGAGGAACTGCAGGGCGACGGCAGCCTGCTGGTGCGCCGGTCCAAGACCGATTGCGAGGGTGTGGGCGAGGTCGTCTGGGTCGGTCCGGACACCATCGAGCTGGTGCGCGTTTGGCTCGACCGCGCCGGGATTGGGGAGGGAATGCTGTTCCGCTCGGTGGGCAAGGCTGGGCGGATCGGCGAGCGGCTGAATCCCTGCGAGGTGGCGCGCATCTTCAAGGCGATGGCGCGCGAGGCCGGCCTGCCGGAAACGGTGGTGAACGGCCTGTCGGGGCACAGCGCGCGGGTGGGCGCGGCTCAGGACATGGTCGCCGCCGGCATCGAGTTGCCGGCGATCCTCCACGCCGGGCGGTGGAAGTGCACCCTGATGGTCAGCCGCTACGGCGAGCGTCTGCTCGCGCGGCGCAGCGGCGCGGCGCAGTTGGCGAAGATTCAGGGGCGGACCTGAACCGCGCCGGAGGTGTGCCGAGGCGGCCGTCGAGCTATGATAGCGCGACGGTCAGTGTTGTCCGCGACTGCAAGAAGGCGGTCGAGAGCGGGCCGCGAGCGCCGATTGGGCGCAAGTTCAGAAAATGCTATCGAGCGTAAAGTTGGACGGGGTCAGCGGACCCTGAATCCTGGCTCCGCCGTCCGTACGGCTTTGTTCCATCCTCCGAAAACCCATGCAACGCAATGGCTTGATGTCCGGCGGCAGCGGAATCTCGCGCCGTGTGGCTGCTGCGGGAAATCGGCGTGGAGCAGCTTCCTATTGACAAGATAGTGCGCGATAGCAAAAGCTATCGCGCACAAAACGGCACTGACGCCTCACGCCTTGCGCCACCCCGATCCCGGCGCAAATCATTGTCGTTCCGCGCTTTCTCGGCCTCGCACGCCAGCTAGGGCGCCAGATCGGCGGCGTCCGCGTCCGGCAGGCCGATATCGAGACGGGAATGAGCGCGCCGGCGGCGCTCCGGAAAGCAGAACGCCGCGCACGGCTCTTCGTGCGCGGCGTTGTCATCGAGGCCAGAGCCGTGCCCCGGAACCCGCTGCCGGGATCCGGCGGCGGACCGCGGAACCGGGCCCGGCGTGGCCGGCCGGGGTTGCGTTCCGTCTTCCGGCTGCCTGGGTTTCGTGCGCACATCTCCAGATGGTTCCGTGTCTCCGCAGGGGCGCGCCCGCAGGCGATACTCTTCACGAGTCAGGTGGGAACGCGGTCCCTTGCGTCCAGTTGCATTTTCCGATGCCGTCCGTTTGCGATGCTTATCGGCGGGGGCACCGGCAAGGCAGGATCGGACCCTGCGTTCTCCCTTCTCCGCTCCTCCTTGTTAGCGAGCCGGAGCCCGCATGGATAATGCCGACCGCCGGAACATTCATGCGCGGGGGGCATGCCATGAAGCCGGAGTGTATGGCGCCGCCACGGATCGCGCGTCCCCAACCTCGGGGAGAATCGGGAGGAAATTGCGCTGAGTTAGCGCGAAATGCACGAAGACGGGCGCCTTCGACCGCCGCCCCGCGACCTCCGTCGCCGCGCGGCTTCCCGCTCGACGATGTCCGGCCCGAGCGGTTCGTTGATCGCGCGCCGGGCGGCACGATAGGTTGCCGGTCCCTCATGTTGCCTGGTCTGCATTGCACACCCGGCAACGGACAAGGAGCGCGGGGCAGGCATGAATCCGATCGGCAGCATGCGAATCCGCACGGCACTCCTGCCTCCCGTTGCGGTGGCGTGGGTCCTCGCGGTCGATGGGCGGACCGCCGCCGCTGGCGAAGACCCCCGCGGGGCCGGGACCGCTCTCCCCGCGGGGGGAGCCAATGCCGCCTCGAACGCCCCCTACCTGAGCGCAGGCGTGGCCCTGATCCGCCCGCGGGACACCCGGTTCGTCGATGGCGCGGACGCTGGCCATGCCGCGCTCTATGGAAGCCGGCAACGCTTCGACGCCGGAGGCCTCGGCGACGGTCTGCAGTTTCATTTGGCGGCGGGCGTCCGCCTGCCGTACCGGCTGCGCGCGCAACTGGAATTCGGCCTGGCCCGTGGCCTCGACTGGCGGGGCAACACGAACTACCGGGCCTCGGGCGAGCGTCAGCCGTCGCAGGCAACCGCGAGGCGCCGCGCATCGGCAAGACCCTGCGCACCCCGGGCCATCCCAACGAGTAGCTTCTGGAGGTGATGTCCTTCCGCCGCTCCGACGGCAGCGAAGTGAACCTCCGCGAGTTCCCCCATGGAGCGGCTGATCCACAGCGGCGAGACGATGCGGGCCGAGGAGGTGATGCTCTCGGTGCCGGACGGGCGCACCGTCCGGGCGCTGGTCAACGCGACGCCCATCCGCACCGACGACGGCGTCGTCGGCTCGCTGGTGGTCAACCGAATACGAGATCCTGCGCATCCTCTCAGTAAGCGCCGGACAGGTGGTGACCTCGGAGTCGCTGCTGCGCCAGGCGTGGCAGGGTGCGCGCGAGCCCACCGACACGGACCGCGTGCGCGCCTTCGTCAGGCAGATGCGCGCGAAGCTCGGCGACGACGCGGCAAACCCCGCCCGGATATTCAACGAGCGCGGCGTCGGCTACCGCATGGCAAGGCCCGGCGAGGAGTGAAGGCGCTGCCCGCGCAACCCGCGGCTACGCGCGCCGCGACGACATTCTGAGCGCCCTGGCCCACGCCGAGGACGGAGGCGAACGGCTGAGCGAGCGCGAGATGCTGAACATCCAGCGCCTCCTGCTGCTCGCCGGCAACGAGACCACCACCAACCTGATCGGCAACGGCATGCTGGCGCTGCTCGCCAACCCCGGACCAGCTCGTCCGGCTCCGGGATGACCCAGGCCTGATGCCGGCGGCCGTCGAGGAACTGCTACGCTACGATTCCCCGGCGCAGACAACCTTCCGGCGCGTTCGCGCCGACTGCGCGGTGAACGGGTTCGAGGTCCGCGCGCGCAACAACATCGCCGTCGTGGTCGGCGCCGCCAACCGGGACCCGCCTGCCGGATCTCCTCCCTTGGCACTGGAAGGCCGAGCGGGAGCCGGCACTCGCCGCGTAGCCACTGGAAGGGCAGGTTCGTCACGACCGCTTCGACAGCCGCATGACAGGCTGCAGGATTGACAGAAGTGGGCGACCGGCGCGACACCCTGGCGATGGCAACCACACCTTCGACGAGATGCGGAAGCTCAGTTGCCCGGCTTCGCCATCTCTGAACGCACCCTCTCTGCCAACGCTTCGTTGGTGGCCGCATAGGCGGCCTCGAGCCAGTCCGAGCTCCAGAACCAGAGGCCGATGCCGCGGTCCACTTCGTGCTGGATGACCTTCGTTCCGCCATCTGCGGGCTCCAGAAGCCAGCGATGGTCGAAGGTTAATATGCCGGGGATGCCCCCGGACTGGCGCAGCTCCGCACCCGGGATAAGGGTCTCCACCGTCGCGGTCATTTCCAGGATGGCGCCGTCCGGCTCGCGAACCCTGTTCAGCACCGTCTCCCCCTCCGCATAGGCGCCGTCGACCTCGACGAAGACCGGGTTCCACTGCGGGTAGGCCGCCGTGTCGACCAGGACCGCCCACACCGCGTCCGGCGACGCGGGGATATCGATCTCAACATGAAAGGTCTTCTGGGTGGCGAACGAAGCCGCCGCAGCGATGGCGACCAGGGTTAAGACAACCCAAAGTGCGGGCAAGCCCCGTTTAGGGAGTGACCGGAACATCGGCGCCTCACATGCGATTGTCGAACCAGTCCATCAGTTCATCGGGAGTGCCACCAATAGGGTCGTGGGCGGCGAAGCGGATCTTTTCGGTGTTTAGCCGTTTCATCTCTCTTTGCGTCGTCAGAGCTTCGAAGCATTCGTTCGTCACGCCGAGCTCAATCCGCGGGTCGTCCTCGTTCTGCTCGACCAGCGTCGGCGCTTCCGCGATCATCCACATTTCGAGGCTCAATCCCGCACCCCACATGGCTCCCGTCTACACTTCAGACTCCGCCTTGCCGCGACGCTTGCAAGACTCGGTCCTGATCTGCCCGCTACGGATTCGGACGGATCGGAGTTTCACCGACGAACAGTCGTTGGCTTGGCACGACGCTCTTCCGGTTCGTGGTGAAAGAGTACTGGCGGCCCGAACATCCGCCGCAATACACCCTATCCGAGCCGCCAGGCTGTCCGAATAGGCCAGGCCGACTCAACCGTCCAGGCCTCCCTCGGACGAATCGTGAAAATCCAAGGGGCACGACTGCACCCTGAATCGCTCCAAATTCTGCCGTTACGAGGGACGGCTTTGGCGAGATTCGGCGGCTGCTTTCGCGAGTTTGCGCAAGTCGAGTTTGGTTCCGGGACACGGGAAGCTTCTGACAACTTCGTCCCTCACATATGTGCGTCGTACCAAGCAATCATTTCCTCGGGCCTCTGGCTGAAATAGCGGTAGCCCTCGTAGCGCACCGGTGTGCCCTCGATCCACAGCAGCTTCTTGTCCGGGTTCGGCAGCTTGTCATGTATGCCCTGCGCATCCGAAGGCTTGGTGGTCACGTCATCCTTCACCTGCACGACCATGGTTGGGCATTTGACCGCGTGGGCCCAGGCGATGGCGTTGGAATCCGTGTGGCGGAAACTCGAATAGTAGGAGTAGCGCTCGTTGAAGCGTTCATAAGCGTTCTTGACGCCTTGGTCGATCAGGGCGCGCTCGATGAAGGGCGCGGCCGACAGCGGCTGCAGCGCGATCATGCAGGCGATGTGTTCGAACTCGTCGGGATGCCGTGCCATGGCGATGAAGGTCGCATTGCAGCCCATGCACAGGCTGTGTAGCCCAATCTTCATGCGCTTGGTGTCATGGCGTGACCTGGCGTAGCGCATAGAGCCGATCACGTCGCGCCATTCGATGGCGCCGACGCCGGTGATGTTGCCGGCACCGTCCGCCGAATGGCCATGACCCCGCAAATCGTAGGTCAGCACATTGTAGCCGGCATCGTGCAATGTCTTGTAGGCTTGGACAAAATTCACCTCGAACCCGCCCTGCTGGTCCCAGGGTGCCAAATGGCCGGGATAGCCGTAGCGGTTGGCGCCGATGAAGTGGTTACAGATGATCAGCTTGTCGGAGCCTTGCGCAGGAACGAACCAGCCATCCAGCATCACCCCGTCCGCGGCGGGGAAGAATACGTCTTCGTAGTCCAGCCCGTAGTCCGACGGCCGCCGCAGGATAGGCGTGCGGAAGGAGTAGCTTACCCCCTTGGCGATCTGATCGATCATTGCGTCTTCCTGTGTCGGGTCCATGGCTGTTCCCTTCGTTTGGGTGTTCTCGGCAGCATCTGCCAAGCGCAGCGGTGCGATGGTTGCGGCGGCGGCAACGGCGCCGACTTTCAACAGATTGCGTCTTGTCTGGTTCATCGAGGAGTCCTCCATTCACCGATTGGCTGACTGTACATATGTACCATTCTTGTACAGCAAGTATGATACATGCATACGATTATCGTCAAGTTGTAAGAACGCGGCTTCCATAGCGATGGATTCTCGGCAGTCTCGGTCGAGTCGGAGAGGCGCTGGAGCCGAGACCTCCGCGTCGCAGCCATGCCGGAGAGCCCAATCCGCGATCTTGACAGTCCTGTCCGACCGCGCGCATCTGACGACGCTCGCGGCCGCTCACCCTGATGGCCCGCCAATGCTCGGCGGCACGAATGATGGCGCCGATCACGATCTTTGGCGCGGGCTCTTCGCCCGAGGTACTGGAAAGGAATTTATGCCGCCGGCGATCTGCAGCACTGTTCCCCAATCCCTGAGCCGCCCTCCCACCGCCCCTTCGGGCGCCGGTGGGCCAGTCTCCGCCCGCAGCCTCCCGGTGCTCGCAAGTGACCGCGACCGCGACCGCTGCGGCTGTCTACCTCCGTGGCCTTCTCGAAGATTTGCCTTGTCACCAGCTTCGCAAGATCGACGCGGCCATCGCCAGACGACCTTCGATCAGGTCCGAAAGGGATTCGCGCGTGCGTATCGACCCAAGTATTCTTGTCGCCACAGATGCCTCCGCGTCTCCGTGCCGGGGCCGGCGGCAAGCGGCACCGGTTGGCCAATCGTCAACAGGGTGCGCCCCAACCGAAATTCCCTGCAAATCCATAATTTTCCAGAACGCTCCGGAAACGACCCCCAACAGGATCGGCAAGACGAGATGACCGCAACGGAACAAAAGATCATCGAGGCCGCAATCGGCACCTTCGTCCGCTATGGCGCGAAGAAGACGGCCATGGCGGATATTGCCAAGGCGGCCGGGGTGTCGCGCCAGACCGTCTACGCGTCCTTCGGCGACAAGGACGGGATCATCGTGGCGTGCATCCGCCACGTCTCGGAGGCGTCGCTGACGGCGGTTCGCGCGGGGCTCGGTGGTTGCGGCACCTTGGGCGAAGGGCTCGACGTCTATTTCGAGGAGACGGTGGTGAAGTCCTTCGAGATGCTGCAGGAGGCAGGCGACCCGGAGGACCTGATCAGCGGTCACAACGAGGCGGGCAGGGCGGCGATCGAGGAGGCCCACGCCCGTCAGGCGGCGCTGATTGCCGAATTGCTGGAGCCGCATGCCGATGCCATCGCCCGCTCCGGCCAAACGCCCGCCCAGTTGGCACGATTTGTGGTCACCGTTGCGATGGGCCTGAAGTACGGGGCCGGGGATCGAAGCGCGCTTGATGAACTCCTGCATTCACTCCGAAGCAGTGTGATCGCGCTGACGGAATCCGGGTGAGCCGGCACAGACCCGCTCGCCCGGATCGATCGGGCCGCCGGCAATGCTGAACTCCGATGAATCGTGTCGGATCGCGCGCGTCTCGGAAGTTAAGGGGCCGGCGTCTCCGCGTTCGCCACGTGTCCCGTTACCGCTACCATCCTCTCTCAACGGAGCCAAAGGGCCTTCGCCGGATGCATACAGCGGTCTGGAGAGGCCTGGAGATTGATTCAAAACGTTTGCCAATAGTTTGCCAAGTCGGCAGAATTGCAGAGCGCTTCAAACGAGAAACGATGCTAACTCATTGAGTTAGCGCCGTTTTCTTTGGTTGCGGGGGTAGGATTTGAACCTACGACCTTCAGGTTATGAGCCTGACGAGCTACCGGACTGCTCCACCCCGCGTCATGGCTCGGCTCGGGATGCGTGAAAGAGGCTCTGCTGCTCGGATTGTGCGCGCTCACGGTTGACGGACCGCGGGCCACGGTGTGCTTCGATGACCTGGCGGCGACCTACTCTCCCACGCCTTAAGACGCAGTACCATCGGCGCTGAGGGTTTTCACGGCCGAGTTCGGGATGGGATCGGGTGCTTCGCCCCTCGCCATGACCACCAGGTCATCGAAGAACACCGTCGCGCACGATGCCGGATTGAGCCGCACGAAGCGGCGCCCCGGACGGCAGCGCGGGCCGCCGGGCGGAACCGTCGGGCGGCTGTCGGAGGTGTTGCTGATCAAGTTCGGCGTCGGGCGCACTTGACGCCACGCACAAGGAATCAAGCCGATCGAGCGATTAGGACCGGTTAGCTTCACGTGTTGCCACGCTTCCACACCCGGCCTATCAACGTGGTGGTCTTCCACGGCTCTTCAGGGAGAACCCGTCTCGAGGGGGGCTTCCCGCTTAGATGCCTTCAGCGGTTATCCCGTCCGGACTTAGCTACCCGGCGGTGCGGCTGGCGCCACAACCGGTCCACCAGAGGTCCGTCCACCCCGGTCCTCTCGTACTAGGGGCAGATCCTCTCAATTCTCCAACGCCTGCGGCAGATAGGGACCGAACTGTCTCACGACGTTCTAAACCCAGCTCACGTACCACTTTAATCGGCGAACAGCCGAACCCTTGGGACCTGCTCCAGCCCCAGGATGTGATGAGCCGACATCGAGGTGCCAAACCTCCCCGTCGATAGGGACTCTTGGGGGAGATCAGCCTGTTATCCCCGGCGTACCTTTTATCCGTTGAGCGATGGCCCTTCCACGCGGAACCACCGGATCACTATGGCCGACTTTCGTCTCTGCTCGGCCCGTCGGCCTCGCAGTCAGGCGGGCTTATGCCATTGCACTCCACAGCTGATTTCCGACCAGCTTGAGCCCACCATCGCGCGCCTCCGTTACTCTTTGGGAGGCGACCGCCCCAGCCAAACTACCCGCCATGCAGGGTCCCGGACCCTGATTGAAGGGCCTCGGTTAGATATCAAAAACCCGAAGGGTGGTATTTCAAGGATGGCTCCACTCAGGCTTGCGCCCAGGCTTCAAAGCCTCCCACCTATCCTACACATCGAGCTCCTAATACCACTGCAAAGCTGTAGTAAAGGTGCACGGGGTCTTTCCGTCTGACCGCAGGTACTCCGCATCTTCACGGAGAGTTCAATTTCGCTGAGTCGGTGTTGGAGACAGCGGGGAAGTCGTTGCGCCATTCGTGCAGGTCGGAACTTACCCGACAAG
>CBDCCI010000002.1:0-660000 GCA_965214705.1 Alphaproteobacteria bacterium | reverse complement strand
TAGCCCGCGATCGTCTCCCCGTTCACCTCGGGCACCACCAGCGGCACGTCCTCGTCCATGCGGAATTGCGAGGTGTTGTCGATGACGACACAGCCCTGCTCGGCGGCGCGCGGCGCGTGGACCTTGGAGACCGCGCCGCCCGGCGAGAAGAGGCCGATATCGGTGCCGGTGAAGTCGAATTCGGCGAGGTCGTGCACCTTGAGGGTCTCGTCGTCGCCGAAGGAGACCTCCTTTCCCACTGAGGCGCGCGAGGCAAGCGCGATCACCTCGTCGGCGGGGAAGTCGCGCTCGGCGAGCACGGCGAGCAGCTGGCGCCCGACATTGCCGGTGGCACCGGCGATGGCGACGCGATAGCCCATGGGTTCGGTCTCCCTTGCGTGCGGTCAGGCGGCGCGCGCGTCGAGCGCGGCGAGGACGGCGTCGCCCATGGCATCGGTCGAGGCCGCGGCCATGCCGTCCTGCATGATGTCGGCGGTGCGCAAGCCGCTCGCCAGCGTGTCCTGAACCGCCGCCTCGATCAGCTCCGCGTCGTCCGCCGCATCGAAGGAATAGCGCAGCATCATCGTGAAGCTGAGTAGTGCTGCGAGCGGGTTGGCCAGGTTCTGACCCGCGATGTCGGGCGCGGAGCCGTGCACAGGCTCGTAGAGCGCCTTGCGCTGCCCGTCCTCGCCTTGCGAGCCGAGCGAGGCCGACGGCAGCATGCCGAGCGAGCCGGTCAGCATCGCCGCGCAGTCGCTCAGGAGGTCGCCGAACAGGTTGCTGGTGACGATCACGTCGAACTGCTTGGGCCGGCGCACGAGCTGCATGGCACAGTTGTCGGCGTACATGTGCTCCAGCGTGACATCGGTATAATCGGCCGCATGAAGCGCCGTCACCTCGTCGCGCCAGAACTTGCCGGATTCCATGACGTTGGCCTTCTCGACCGAATGCACCCGGTTGCTGCGCCGGCGCGCGAGCTCGAAGGCGACGCGTGAGACCCGCTCGATCTCCGGCGCGCTGTAGACCTCGGTGTCGTAGCCCTGCCGGGTGCCGTCTGGGCGCGTGTCCACACCGCGCGGCTCGCCGAAGTAGATGCCGCCGGTGAGCTCGCGGACGATCATCAGGTCGAGGCCGCGCACAATCTCGTCCTTCAGGGTGGACGCCTCGACCAGCGGATCGAAGACCAGCGCGGGCCGCAGATTGGCGTAGAGGTCCATCTCCTTGCGGAGCCGCAGGATGCCCATCTCCGGCCGCACGTCGCGGGCGACGTTGTCCCACTGCGGGCCGCCGACCGCGCCGAAGAGAACGGCATCGGCGGCAAGCGCATCCGCCATGGTCTCGTCGGTGAGCGGCGTGCCGTGGGCCTCGTAGCAGGCACCGCCGACGAGCCCGCTGCTGACATCGAAGGAGATCGAGCGTCTGGCCGAGAGCCACTCCATCACCCGCTCGACCTGGCGCATCACCTCGGGCCCGATGCCGTCCCCGGCAAGGATGAGAACCTGCTTGTTGCTGCTCATCGTCCCCTCCACGCCCGTTGCGCCGCTCGCCGCCAAAGCAAAGCGCTCGCAGGAACGCCCCGCGAGCGCCACGGCCGCCCGTCGTCGCGCCGTTCCTAGTGGGTCAGGCGCAGCCGGTCAAGCGCGGCGGCGCTTCTCGGCCGCAGCGAACGCGCCGGGCGATCAGAGGGACCAGACGCTCGTGGCCGGGTGACGGTTGCGCCAGGGCCGGGCTTCCTCGAGCTGCGCGGAGAGGCGGAACAGCGTCGACTCGTCGGCCATGCGGCCGCCGAAGTGGACGCCGATGGGGAGGCCGTCCGCGTTCCAACTAAGCGGCAGCGTGATCGCCGGATTGCCGGTGCAGTTGAAGATCGGCGTGAACGGGATGAACGCCATCAGCCGCTCGAAGAAGACCTCGGCATCGTCGTCGGCGAAGAGGTGGCCGTGCGGCGGTGGCGCGGTGCCGAGGGTCGGCGTCAGCCAGATGTCGTAGTCCTCGTAGAACCGCGCGAAGTCGCGCGTGGTCGCGTGGACGTCGCTGATCCCCTGCACCAGATCGGCGCCGCTCAGCTTGCGCCCCTCCTCCAGCAGATGGAGGTTGTTGGCCTCGGTGTTCTCAGAGGACGGGGTCGTGCCGGTCGCTTCGGCATAGCCGTCGAAGGCCCAGGCCTCGTTGGCCTGGAAGATCTTGGTCCAGCCGTCGAACATCGTCTCGACATCGAAGCTGGGCGCCGCCGGTTCGACAACGTGGCCCAAATCCTCCAGCAACTTGGCGGTTTCTTCCGTCGCTCGGACACAGTCGGCATCGACCTCGGTACCCGACGGCGCCTTCGTGGAGATGCCGATCTTGAGCGTGCCCGGATCGGCGCCCACCTCGTCGAGGAAGGGCCGGGCCGGCGGCGGCGCGTAGTAGGGCTCGCCGACGCCGGGGCCGGCGGTGGCGTCGAGCAATGCGGCGCAGTCCCGCACGGTGCGCGTCACCACGTGCTCGACCGCAATGCCGTTCCAGAGCTCGCCGAAGTCCGGCCCGTTGGGCGTGCGCCCGCGCGAGGGCTTGAGGCCGACCAGACCGCAGGCCGATGCCGGGATGCGGATCGACCCGCCGCCGTCATTGGCATGGCCCGCCGGCGCGATGCCTGCGGCGACCCCGGAGGCCGAGCCACCGCTGGAGCCGCCGGGCGAGTAGCCGAGCTTCCACGGGTTATGCGTGGGACCGTTCGCCACGGGCTCGGTGGAGCCGCTGGAGCCGCCCTCCGGCGTGTTGGTCTTGGCGAAGATCACAGCGCCCGCGCGCTTCCACCGCGCCACCATCTCGCTGTCGAAGTCGCGGGTCCAGCCCTTGAAGAAGCGGCTGCCGCAATCGGTCGGCACGCCGGCGTAGGACTGGGTCAGGTCCTTGAGCAGGAAGGGGACGCCCTCGAACGGGCCGGCGGGGACGCCCGCCGCAATGGCGGCGCGCGCCTCCGACTCCATGGAACGGACGATGGCGTTGAGATCGCCGTTGAGCGCCTCGCTGGCCTGCAGCGCGCAGTCCAGCAGCTCCTCCGCCGTCACCTCCTTGTTCTTGACGAGCTGGGCCAAGCCCAAGGCGTCGTGGGCGGCATAGTCCTTGAGATTCATTGTCTTCTCTCCCGGTCGAGGGCTCCCCTTCGGACGTGCAGGTCAGGCCGCCCTACTCTTCGTCGAGCCAGAGGATGGAGAAGTCGTACCAGTTCTCCGGCGGGTTCACGAAGCCCTTCACGCTGGGGTCGAGCACCAGCGGGTTGTAGTAGACGAACTTGGGCGCATAGGCGAAGTCCTGGCCCATGATGATCTCGTTCGCCTGCTGATAGAGCGCCGCCGCCTTAGCCTCGTCCTTCTCCGCCAGCGCCTGGTTAAAGAGCGCATCGACCTCCGGGTTGCAGTACCAGCCGACGTTGAAGCCGTTGGGCGGCTGCGAATCGCAGCGGGACATGACCTGGGTCCAGTAGGGAACCGACCAGCCCCAGCCGACCTCGTTCATGTGCAGGCCCTCGGGCATGCCCTGGACCCACTTGCCGAGGTAGGTGATCCACTCGATCTTGTTGAGCTTGATGTCGATCCCGATCTTCTTGAGGTCGCGCTGGATCCACTTCTCCCAGACCTCATTGTAGCCGTACTCGTAGATGTCGAACTCGATGGCGAGCCCGTCGCCGTAGCCGGCCTCGGCCAACAGCGCCTTGGCACCTTCGGGGTCGTAAGGCGCGGACACGTAGCCCGGCTGGTAGGCGAAGGTGCCCGGCGAGAGCATGCCGTATTCCGCCCGGCCGGTATCCTTGAGGATTTCGTGGGCGATCCCCTCGCGATTGATCGCCATGTTGATCGCCTTGCGGACCCGGACGTCAGACATGATCGGGTCCCTGTGGTTGAAGAAGAGCAGCCAGATCGACGGGATGTTCTCGTTGGTCGAGATCACGAAGCCCTCTTCCTCGAGACCTTCGAGCTCGTCCCACGGCGCCTCGTTGATCATGTGCACCTCACCCGCACGCATGGCGGAGAGCCGCGACGCCTGATCCGAGAGCGGCCGGAAGATCAACGTGTCGATATAGGCGTTCTGGCCCCAATAGTCGTCGAAGCGCTCCAGCACCACCTTGATGTTCTGCTCGCGCTCCACGAACTTGAAGGGCCCTGTGCCCACCGGCGCCAAGGGGAAGCCGTCGTTGCCCACCTGCTCGATCTGGGTGGGGCTGATGATCATCGGCATACCGCAGGCCTGCACGCCGAACTGGAGCCACTCGTAGTTGGGCTCGGTCAGCGTGATGGTGACCTCCATCGGCCCGGTCACCTCGACCGACTTCATCCAGCGCGTGTAGTAGCCCATGAAGGCTGCGGCGGTGTCGTAGAACTGCGGCGCGTCCTTGTTGAAGAAGCGGTCGTAGTTCCACTTGACCACCTCGGCATCCACGCTGGTGCCGTCGTGGAACGTCACGTTCTCCCTGATCTGGAAGGTGTAGACCGTGCCGTCCTCGGAGCGCTCCCAGGATTCCGCGATCGCGGGCTTGAGCTTCGCGCTCTTCGCCTCCGGGTCGGCCAGGTCGAGCATGACCAGCCCTTCGAACATGTTGTGGATGGCGTTGGTGGTGTACCAGCTGCAGGTGGCGTGCGGGTCCAGGATGTTCATCTCGCTGGACATGCCCCACACGAAGGTGCCGCCCTGCTTGGGCTCCTCCGCTTGTGCAGCAGTGGCACCGGCGAGCCCGCCGGCAATGATGGCAATGCCTAGAAACTGAGCCAGCCGTCTGCTCATGGATCGTCCCTCCCTCTCGCTCGCCTCTTGGCCGCGTCGCGGCGGCTTCCCGACGCACTTAATCCTTGGGTGGGACCCGGGCGAGCGCAGCGCCCCACCTTCAACGGAACGGTAGCGACCAATCGACGGGCGGGCAAGGAAGCCCGCATCAGGCAGGGCAGGCCGGCACTATCTGGGGAGCGATTTCAGGAAGCGCACGGCGGCACCCACGTACCAGGGCATCCGGCTTCCTCTCCCGTGAAAGCCGACGTGGCCGCCACCGCGCGTGACGACGACGCGAAGCGGCGCGCACTCGACGACCGATGGCGGCGGCACCCAGGGATCGTCGTCGGCGTGAATGACGAGCGCGGGAATACCGAGGCTGCCCATATCGTTCATCGGTGAGCACGAGGCGTAGTAGTCCGCCGCATCGCGAAACCCGGCCTCTTTCGCGGTGAGCGCATCGTCGAATTCATGGATATGCCGCGCGCCTCGAACCGCCGCGCGCACGGCCGCCGGCCCATCGCACCAGAGCGGTACCGTTTCTCGCTTGAGCCGCCGGAGCAGCCAGTCTTCGTAGAAGCGGTTTCTGGGCCGGGCGATCCGCTCCGCCGTCGCTGTGAGATCGAGGGGCGCGGATACCGTGACCACGGCCTTCACAAGGTCAGGACGCGATGGTGTCTGGGCCAAGCGGAGGGCAAGCGCACCGCCGAGCGAGAACCCCACGATAACCACGCCGTGGCGGCGGATGCCGGGGTCGAGATCGCCTGCCGCGAGGCAGGCATCGGCGAGGTCCTGCACTCGGTCCATGTGGTAGTGACCCTTGGCGAGAGAGCGGCCCGGCGGTGAGCCCCGGAGGTTGAGACGGACCACCGGCGCGCCGTCTGCCGCCCACGCATCTGCCGCTTGCAGCACGTGCCGGCTCGCCTCGCAGCCCGTGAGCCCCGGCACCAGAATGACGGCCGGCACCGGCGTGCGCCCCGGATGGAAGCGGGCGACGAGGCGGTCGCCGCTCCCGTCGCTGAGGGGAATCTCGATGCGCTGGCCCGAGTCCGCCGCAATGCCCGCCAGCCTTCCAGGAAGATCGTTCCGTATCGTCTGAAGGTCCGCGGTGATCCACGGCCGGCGGCGACGAAAGGGGGTGAAGGGCGTCATCCCTTCAGCGGAGCGGCCTCGGCGAACCATTGGTGCGACCGCAACGTCCGCTTTGCCATGAGTCCCCCTTGCGACTGCCGGCACAGTTGCCTCTTGGCGCCGGCCGGCCCACCCTATCGCAGAATAGGCAAGTCGTCGTAAAGCCGGCCGGGGAGAAGCCAATGCGCGTTGTGAGTTGGAACGTCAACGGGATCAGGGCCTGCGTGAAGAAGGGGTTCGCAGACTTTCTGGAGCGCGCGCAAGCCGACATCATCGGCGTGCAGGAGGTCCGCGCGCTCTACGAGGAGATTCCCGACGAGGCCCGCACGCCGGCCGGCTGGCACACGGCGTTCGTCGCGGCCGAGCGCCGGGGCTACAGCGGCGTCGGCATCTATTCGAGGCTCGCGCCCGAGCGGGTGGAGACCGCCCTCGGCGAGGCCCAGTTCGATGTCGAGGGCCGCTACATTGCCGCCCACTTCCGCACCGAGCAGGGGCGCTTCGCGGTGGTCAACGCCTACTTCCCCAAGGGGGACGGCAAGAACCGCGACAACAGCCGGGTGCCCTACAAGCTCGACTTCTACCGCGCGGTCTTCGAGCGGGTGCAGCGCATGCGCCGCCGCTGCCCGGTGCTGGTGATCGGGGATTACAACACCGCGCACCGGGAGATCGACCTCGCCAGGCCCAAGGCCAACGTCAAGAACAGCGGCTTCCTGCCGGTGGAGCGGGCCGAGATCGACCGCTGGCTGGAGGCCGGCTGGGCGGACACCTTTCGCGCGTTGCATCCGGACGAGCCGGACCACTACAGCTGGTGGACGCAGCGGGGCGGCGCGCGCGAGCGGAACGTCGGCTGGCGGATCGACTACGTGCTCGCCTCACCGGCGGCGATAAAGCGGGTGGAGGACGCCTTCATCTGGCCCGAGCAGATGGGCTCCGATCACTGCCCGGTGGGCATAGATATACGCCTGTAACAGATGACCGGTTAGGGTAGAACCGTAGCGGCGTTTCGATTCGCCTGTCGGAGTGCGCTGCTCCGGAGTTCGGCCTCGCAACGGTGCGGTCCCATGAAGCTCCCACTCGCGTATCTCGGCTTAGGCGTCGCGCTGACGCTCGGCGCATGCATTCACCGAAGCGACGACGCGCGGTCCCCGGAGGTACCCGCGCTGCCGCTGCAGACGGCGCTACAGGCGCCCCAAGCGCCCATCGTGGCTCTTGGGAACGCGATCCACGTGGGTGCCGATGTCGCGCCGCCGGCCGACGCGCTGCCGCAGGCCGCTACTCACGGCGACGCCAGGGTCGCCCACGGCTCGGTGCAGGATGGCGTCGGTGCCGCCGAATTGATCGCCTACCTGGAAGCGGACACCGCCGCGTTTCAGACCGGGGAAGAAGAAGAATACGGCATGCCCGCCGATACGATTATCGAGGCCCCGCTCCTGCGCTTCCGCTCCGATCCACCGACCGTTTACGTGGCCGATGGCACGCCGCCGGCGCTGGTGGACGAGACGGTTCGCGTGGTTCAGGCGATCAACGCGGCGCTGCCGAGAGACTGGCAGCTCGGGTTCAGCCCGGACCCCGCGCCCGCCGGCGCCATCGAGGCTCCGGAGGGCGAAATCCTGGTCACGTTCGCGCGGCAGGAGGACTGGACGACGGAAGCTGTGCCGCCGGACGGAGAGGACATCGGGTTGGCCGAACCACGTTATTCGTTAATGCCGACCGGCGACCCGGCGGCGCCCTTCAGCATCGAGATCGCCGCGGGGCGGGTGTTTGTGGATCACACCCGGACGGACGGGCTCGAGCGGCTCGGCGTGATCGCGCACGAGATCATTCACCTACTCGGCCGGGGCCACGTGGACCCCGCGCGCTTCCCGGATACGATCACGGCAGCAGGCGGCAGCGAGGAACTGACGGAACACATCCTGCATCCGCTCGATCGCGAGGCCCTGCTCGCGGTCTACGGCCGCCTGGAGCCCGGAACCGTGCCGGGCGACTTCGCGACCGAGCTGGGCGACTGGGCCGACACCTCCCTGCACGTGCAGGGCGCGATCGACATCGAGGACGGCGAGATCGCGTTCGGCGCGGCGCTCAGGAACGGCTTGGTACAGCCCTGGGCAACCGGGCCAGCGCCCCACGCCGCGCTCGCGGACAACGCTGAACTCTCGGGCAGCGTCGCCTGGTCCGGCCGTCTGCTCGGCTTAACCCCAGACGCGGAGACCGTCGCCGGCGCCGCTGCTCTCTCGGTCGATCTGGCGACGCTGGTGGGCACGGCGGATTTCACCGGGCTCGAACACTGGGCGGCCGATGCGGCACCAGGCGCCGTGGGGACGGGCGCCATGTGGCACGACGGCGACTTGCGCTACGCAATCGAGGTGCGTGGCAACACCTTCGTGCAGACCGGCGGCGATGCCGGCACCGTGACGGGCGCGTTCTTCGGCTCAGCCCACGAGGGCATGGGCGGCGTGCTGGAACGCGACGACCTGAGCGCCGGCTTCGGCGGCACGCGCTAGCCCTTATCGCCGTCCTCGAAGGCCTGCAGCTTCTCCACCAGCTCGGGCGGCAGCGGCGCCGGACGGTGGGTCGCCTGATTGGTGTTGACCCACACCACCTCGCCCGAAGCGAGCCGTTCGTCCCGCCCCTTGGGGTGGATCTCCAGGCCGAAGGTGAGGCTTGAGCGGCCGATGCGCGCCGCGCGCACGCCGACCTCGATCTCGTCGTCGAAGCGGATCGGCGCGTAATACTCCACCAGGGTCTTGACCGTGTGGTAGTCCTCGCCCCTGCGCTCCACCTGCCCCTGGTAGTCGTAAGGGAGCGCGCGGAAAAACTCGGTGATCGCGGTGTCGAAGTAGGTCAGGTAGTGGGCGTTGAAGACGAGCATCTGCCCATCGATCTCCGAGTACCGCACCCTGAACGGGAAGAAAAACGAAAAGTCTGCTCTCGCCATTCGGCCTTTCCTCTTCGATCGCCGCTCCGGCACCCGCCACCGCGCCACGCGTTGAGGTTGCTCTGGACTGCCCCGTGCGGAGCGGTCATCCTCGCGCCCCGCATCGCCCGGAGACTCCGCGGCCGCGAGACTATGCCATGACCGCCCCCTCACCTAGTCCGGAGGCGTCGTAGACCGCCATGTCCGCCCTCTTCGATCTCACCGGCAAGACCGCCGTCGTCACCGGCTCCACCAAGGGCATCGGCAAGGCCATCGCGCGGGCGCTGGCGCAGCACGGGGCAAAGGTGGTCGTTTCCAGCCGGGACGAAGGCCGGGTCGCGGCGGCCGAGCGGGAGCTCGCCGACGAGGGGCTCGCCGTCCTCGGCCTCCCCTGCAACGTCGGGCGCAAGCCCGAGCTGGAGCGCCTGGTGGACGAGACCCGCCGGGCCTGGGGGCCGATTGACATCGTCGTCGCCAACGCCGCCATCAACCCGCACTACGGCTCGTTCGCCGACATCTCGGACGAGGCCTTCGCCAAGATCATGGCGACCAACGTGCAGTCCAACCTGTGGCTCGCGCAACTGGTGGCGGACGAGATGCGGGAGCGGAAGGACGGCACGATCATCTACGTCTCCTCGATCGGGGGCACCATCGGCTCCGCCATCATCGGCGCCTACTGCATCTCCAAGGCGGCGGACCTGCAGCTCGTGCGCAATCTCGCGGTGGAACTCGGGCCGCACAACATCCGGGTCAACGCCATCACGCCGGGGCTGGTACGCACGGACTTCGCGCGGGCGCTCTGGGAGGACGAGGCGCGCGCGGCGGAGCGGATCGCCCGCACGCCGCTGCGGCGGCTCGGTGAGCCCGACGACATCGCGGGCATCGCGGTCTACCTGGCCTCGGACGCCGGCCGCTGGACCACCGGCCAGAGTTTTGTGGTGGACGGGGGCACCTCGATTTCGGGGTAGGCAGCCAGTGCGATTATCGCTTTGAACGGACCCATTGCGGACAAACCCCAGCCAAACGCCTTGTCCAACCGACTGCCCGACGTCCTGCGTCAAATGTATCGTATGAAGAGGGTATCGTGTCCTGATCGAGAAGTTTGACTGAATTGACGAAATGCCCCTCCCAAGTCATGGCCGGGCTTGTCCCGGCCATCCACGTGTTGGTTGGGGACTCAACGGTTCTCGCTGAGCGAGATGCCCGGAACAAGTCCGGGCATGACGAGGAGATTCGCAGGATCGGGGAGACTACACAGCCAACCCGAAACCATGCGAACTTCAGCAACCGGACAATAGAGGTAGTGACTACGTTTCTACTACCATGCGCACGTCTTGTGCATTTTCTCCTAAACTACTGGCTTGGGAAGCAGGCATATAGGAATAACCGACCAAATGACGTAATATCGATTTTTCCGCGATCAAACTTTATTTCTCTGTCCCTTAGATTTTCGGGTATATCCGAATGAGTTTTTCTCGCTATATCTTCAATTGGCGCATAAAGTTCATCCTTGTCTATGCTAAACATATCCTGAATATCCAATACTCCTAACCCTTCTAAGTTGCTAATGTATGCAGGAACATTGTTCGGGTAAGTCAAGTCAGCAGAGCAGGACAAATTTAACACCATGGGTTGCAGCTCAATCCATGCAGATCTGCCCTTCTCATATAACCGAACCGAAACATATGGTATCGACGAGGCCCTTCGTATTGATCTAATCACGATCGCTTCATCAGGTGATATACTGTTAGGGAAGGTCTGAATAAGTGCCTCCTGCATTTCTCAGACGCGCAAGGCGGAAGCGCGCTTTCCGCTTTGCTCACATTTTCAGTGACTTACAGACACCGAAAATGGTGGCACATCCCTGTGCCACGGGAACCCCTGATAAATCAGAGGTTCCTTAATAATATTGGCAAAGCTCGGATGGGCTGCATTCGCCTCTTGAGTTTGAGATGCTTTCGCAAGCAGTTCCACATACATTTCACTCAATTCCTGATTGGTAACGTATGCCAGTTTCTCTACAACGGGTACACCTACCTCTGGAGCGACTTCGCAGATCTGTTCCTCGGACAGATTCTCCATTTTTCGTCGATATCTTTCTAAATTTGTTTCCAGTGCAATCCGTGAACGCTCATTTTGCAGTGCTAAGGGCCAGAGAATTGTATTACCAAGCCCAAGAATGGTACCAAGTGCCTTTCCCACTTGTCGCACACCAGGCTTAGCTAAATCTCCGTAAACCTCGTGCAGAATCTTCGGAGTCTGGGCAACAGTTTTCAAAATCTCTAACTCAGTCATTGGGGTCTTCCCACATATGGTAAATCACAGCAAAGGGATTGCTCTCAGTCATTTCTCGAATCCCTATGATTTGCCGCATCTGAAGGCATGTATGAGAACCCAGAGAAAAAGGCAATGCTGTATTCGCGGGGCGCCCACAGGAAAATTGCATGGGACACGGATCAAGAAATGGGGCGCGCGCTTAACCGGCGATGGGTGCCAATCCGAGGGATGCGGGCAGGAGCGGTCGGCCTTGCGCGCCGATGCGCTCCGATCCGGGGGCCAATCCGTAAGCCTATCGTCACCCCGACCCCAGGGCTGCGCTCACGTCCGATAATCGGGGCAGGTGCGCTCCAGCTTGCGCATAAGGGCGGCCCACTCGGTGCTGCCGTCGTAGTGGTAGTGGGCGGAGGCGCGCATCTGGTCCTCGATCATCGCGACGCGCTGTGGGTCCATCTCGCGCAAGTGCTCGCCCGTGCCCGCCGCAATCGCGGCCGCCTTGACCTGCACCGCGCACGCCTGGCGCAGGTAGAACGCCCGGAAGAAAGCCTCCACCGCCGAGCGGCCGAGGGCGTAGTAGCCGTGGTGATGCGAGACGACGATGTCGTGCTCGGCGATCGCCCCGCGGAACAGCGCGGCGTACTCGTCGTCCTCGGCAAAGTCGTAGCCGAGGTAAGCGATGTGCTCCCGGAGATAGATGTAGGCCTGGCTCACCGGGCGCAGCCCGCCTTCGGTCGCGGGGACCGCCATCACGTCCTCGCAGTGCGCGTGGATGAAGAAGCCGCAGTCGGGGCGCGTGCCGAAGATCCACTTGCCGAGGTTCACCCCGCCGTCGCTGACCCAGCGCTCGCCCGCGTGCGCGACCAAGCTCTCGCGGCCGCTGCCGGCCCAGATGCCGGGGCCGTCGACCACCACGCCGTCCAGGCTCACCTTGACGAGGTCCGAGGCGCGGACCTCCTCGAACAGGAGCCCGTAAGGGTGGATGAGGAAGCAATCCGGCTCGCCATGCACGCGGGCGCCGACCTCCTGATTGGCGATGTCGGTCATGCCGTAGAGGTGCATGACCCGATAGAGGGCGGCGAGCTCGACGCGGGTGGCCCACTCCGCCTCCGCGTGGCGTGAGGGGGCTTCGGCGACGGCGGGAGAGGACATGGCGGGAGCCCTTCGAGGCGGCGAATCCGAGCGGAGGATACACTGGTGCTTCCGCCCGACGTTGCTGGAAATTGCGCCGGCGAAGCGCTCTCGTGCGGCGGCGGCCTGATCCGGCTGGAGGGCGTCGCCGCCGAAGATTTCGATGCGGCGGACTTCGTGTTCTACGAGCCGCCCGCCAACGGGGCTCCCATCGACGGGATGTGAGGCCGCAGCGCCGCCGACACGCCGCAACGAGGCTGGGTATGCCCGGCACGTATGAGGCTCCATGCCGGTCGGCTCCGATCCTATGGGAGGCCCAGGAAAACGGTATTGGGATTCGGCGCCGGCCTACGCGTCTAATCCCGGATGGGCAGCGGTGGACAAGGCAGAGCGAAGGCCGATCGAGCCAGCGTGGCGCAGCGCGGCACGGCGCCCGGCGTCCCGGCGACGGCGTGGCCGGTCTTCGTCGTGCTCCTCGGCATGGCGCTGCTCGCCGTGTTCCTGGCGGACGACACCCGGCGCGGTCCCGCTCCCCAGGAGAACATCAAGGGCGGAGGCGAGCCCGAGATCGTCGCGGGCGGGAAAGGCGACGACGTTCTCTTCGGGAGCGAGCGTGCAGAAGTCCTGAGCGGGGACGACGGCAACGACCTCATCGTCGCCGCCGCAGGCGCCGACCTGCTCATCGGCGACAAGGGCTACGACACCCTCTGGGGCGGCGGCGGAGACGACACCCTCATCGGCGACAGTGGCGAGCTCTCGCCGGAGGACGGCGATGACGCGCTTGCCGGCGGCGAGGATGACGACGACCTCTTCGGCGGCGCGGGCGACGACGTTCTCGTCGGCGGCAACGGCGATGACTGGCTGGTGGGCGGCGAGGGCGACGACACGCTCACAGGCGGTGCCGGCGCCGACGTGTTCGTGTTCGAGCCGCATCACGGGGCCGACACGATCACGGACTTCATGCACGGCGAGGACCTGATCGACCTGACGGAGATCGCGGGAGTCGCGCGCTTCGGGGATTTGAGGCTGAGGGTCGACGGGGCTGCGACCGTTATGGACCTGACGCGTTACGGCGGCGGCGTCATCCGCGTGGAGAGCACCATGGTGAGCGACTTCGGCGCGCGGTACTTCTCGTTCTATGAACCGCCCGCCGACGGCTCGCCATGAACGGAATGTGAGCCGGCCGCACCTTCAATCGCGGCGGCGTGAGACCACGAAGGATTCGTCGTAGAACCAGAGCCCGCCGTATTCGCTGAGGGTCTCGCGCGTGGCATCCAGATAGGAGCCGTCGGCGACCACGCCTTCGAGCCGCGCGTCCTCGATCTGCGCGACGTAGATCGCCGCGTTCCAGGCGGCGAACAGCGTGGACGTGCCGATGCTAGAGCCTTCGATCTCGGTCGGCAGCGTGTGCATGTCGTAGCGGAAGATCGCGCGCTTGTCGGAATAGGCGTTGTACCTGAGATCGCGCCGGCTCTTGCCGATCTCCTCCTTGAGCGCCTTGAGCAGCACGTGGCGGTCGGTCTGGAAGGGCTGCTCGTCGGGCCAGATCTTGCGGACGATCTCAAGCCCCGGATCGCCGCCGTGGGACTGGATACAGAGCAGCCTGCCGCCCGGCGCCAGACTGCGGGCGAGCGGGGCCAGAACCCGCTTCACCTTGAAGTCGACCGGCATGCGCGCCCGGTAGGGCTGCGAGGCGAGAACCAGGTCGTAGCCGTCGCTGGCGCGGCCGGGGCGCGGGATCACGGGGTCGAGCAGGAACTTGTGGTCCTCGCGGTAGAGTACCAGCACCGACGCGCGGACGTAGAGGGGATTGCCGGTCTTCGGGCTCGGTCGCACCCGCCAGGTGTCAGCCAGAGTGGGCTGGAGCGCTGCGATCTGCTCGTGGAACTCGTGGGAGGTGTTGCCCGCAAGCGGCGTCTCGATCCAGTTCAGCGTTGCCGCCGCCTGCATCGAGCGGGGCTGCAGCGACGGCGCCTCCGAGTAGTGCATGTTGGTGACCACCAGCACCGTCGCCGGGTGCTCGAACAGCCGGTCGGGCATCTTCTCGAGGCAGAGGCGCACGTCCTCCACCGAGATTTCCTTGCCGACAACGTAGAACGGCATCGTCGGGTAGCGCCGGTGCATGTTCCGCATGACCCCGCTGAGCACGGTGCCGTCGCCCATGCCGGCATCGAACACCCGGAGCGCCGGCGGGCGCGGGTGGACCAGGCCGAGCTCCATCCCGGCGCGCTCGGAGACCACCCACTTCTCGCTGCAGGTGTTGACGAATAGCAGGTACTTCTGGCGGTTGTCGTAGAAGCGGAAGGCGCCCTTCTCGTCGCTCTCCGCGAGAGGTTGTTGCTGCTCGTTCATGATGCGCCTGAGTCCCGCCGTCTGCTGGCGATGGGTTACGCCCGCCCCGAATGCCGGTCAAGCGTCCCGGCGACGATATGCGGCCTCCGGCATGAGTGGTCGCTGTCGTCTCTGCTCGCGCCGCCATCTGGCTGCGTGTTCCGCACGCGCTGCGCCATCGTGCGCGAGGCCTGCGCTGGCGAGGCACCGGCCATGCACGCGGTCGGCCGCGATCACTTCGCCGCCTGCCCCTACGGGGAGCTATTTGGAGCAAGGGAGATTAGATAGTCTGCACCACTGAGAGCCGAAGTGCGTGATCATGGTTTGGCGACCAAGTAAAATGAACATACAGGCTGAGCCACTTGCAAAACTCCCAGGCGCGGTCTGCTTTTCCCGAGAGCCCGGCGTGAGGACATTGACGGTCGGAACGTAACATGAACTTCGGGACGAGCGGACGTCGCTGGCTGCCGCCGGGGCGCCGATTCGCCGCAAACCGATGCCCATGCGGGCGCATTTTGGACCCGCCGTCGCGATGCGGACATGGCTTTTTGCGCCTCCGCGGAGGGAGGCGTGCCGGCGTGACAGCGACGGAGGCGCCGCTCAGGCCAGGAGGCGCATCAGCTGGTCGACCGTCAGCACCAGGATGCCGAACATCAGGTGGCAATGAACCTTGGCATGGCCGCGCACGCGGACATGGCGGCCCCCGCAGTTGTCCTTCAGCCCACCGTTGATGCGCTCGATGTTCGAGCGCTCGTTGTAGCGCTCGTCCGCCGGGTGGCGGTGACCGACGCCTCTCTGCGCCCTGGCCTCGCGCGCCAGCTCCTCCTTGTACTCCTTGTCGCGAGGGTTGACGTCGATGATCGGGACGTGGCCCAGCAGGTAGCTGTGCCAGCCGATCTCGGGCGCGTCATAGGCTGAGTCCATGAGGTCGTACAGATTGGTGACGCGGTCGGCGGTCATACTCGCCAGCGGGATCGCGGCCTGGCTGTCGTGCAGCGAGGCGGACGTCAGGATGCAACTGATCGGAATGCCGCCATCGGCGGCGTCGATGTGCAGCTTGTAACCGATCCACGATGTGGTATGGCCCCTGGCGTTGCGCTTGGTGCCGACGTCGCAGGCTTTCGGCAGGTCGTCGAGCATCTGGGGCAAGCTCATCGTGAGCTGGCGTTTCACGCGGCGCTCCTCCTTGGGCCGCTCCTCGCCCTTGCGCGGGCGGCCGCGCTTGCGCTTCGGCTTCTCCGCCTTGGGCTTGGGCTGAGGCTTCTCGCGCGCCTCGATCGCCGTCGAGTCGCGCGAGACGTGCCCGACCAGATGGTCTCCGAGGGTCTGCTTGATCAGCGCCTCATGCACGCGAGCGGGCAACGCACTCTCGGAGAACTCCGCAAACGCCCGCGAAAACGTCGCCTCGCTCGGGATCTCTGCGGCATAGGTCCAGCCGCAGAGACGGCGTAGCGTCTTGTCGTTCTCAAGGCGCTCGATCAGGGCGCGCGTCGTGGGTACGTCGAACACCGCCTTGGCGATGAAGGCGCGGGCCAAGGCCGCCCGATCCTCGACCGGCCGACCGGGCAGGCCATGGAAATGGGGAAGGAAGCTCTCGACCCGCGCAAGCTCAAGCACGGTGACGAAGCGCCGGTACCTCTCGCCGAGCGGCCCGAGCTCCTCCTCAAGCCACGGGAAAAGATCCGCTTGAATGTGATGCCAGAATCCGGATAGTGTCTGTCCCAGCGACATGGGGCCGCCCTCTCCGTCGACGTTGTCCGAAACCCGACAGGAACAGAGAGCGGTCCCGATTTCCAGGACAATCTGACCGCCACGGCGGCAAAATCCCGCTCAAATGCGGAATTTTGCAAGTGGCTCAGGCTAACACCCATCTGAGCACCCGTTGGCACGGCCTATGCCTACGCTCGGGTGACGTCTGACACTTCCAGCGACGTGGGCTGTTTCGAGGAAGCGTTGTCTCTGACTGACCGCCTCAGTCGTCGTCAGCCTCTTGCTCATCATGCATCACGTCCCAAGCGAATGCCATCTGGGCATCTTCGGAAGGCAAGGGCAATTCCCCTATGGTTGTCACGCCAAGCCCTTGAGCTTTGGCGAGTTTCCCTAAGTTTTCGTCATCAGAATATACCGTTGAAACCCTCGTTACTTTTGCGATGGCGACAATTTGCCTGTCGAACTTGACCTTGTTCCAGGAAGCAGAGAGGCCTTCTCGTTTGTCTCCGCCGGCGATGGCCAGCGCCGTCATCCGGGCCAATTCGATGGCGGCACGGGTCTCAAATGGCTCGAATCTGAACGCTGCCGATCGGTGCAACTTCGTAAAGTAGTCGGCGCCCGCCCGCTCTGCTTGAGTAAGCACCTCTGCAAGAGCGGGTGTTGGAATGATAATTTTTGTTCGGTCCTTTTGCAGAGAACTTACAAGATGGTTGATTCGTCGCCCTACGTCCGTCACCTCCTTTCCTGTAGCCGCGTCGGTCGGTGCCGGCAAAGTAGGGTCCAACAAGAGCAACAGGATGGTAGCGTCGAATAGTACCACTAACGCGGAGCCTTACTGTCAGATCGAAGCTCAGAAAGCTCGGCCCACGGATCGGCAAGTTCTTTCCACCCACTTTCCTCGACAGCCCGGAGTTCGGCAACTACCTCTGCCAACGGTCGGTCGTCCAATATAGAAAATCCGGAAATCGTGAATTTGAGCATTTCCCAGGTGCCCTCGCCGTCTCTGTGCCAGCGACCGGAACCGATGCATCGCACCTCTGGACCATATAGTAGTTTTCCTAACTCCTTCGCTATTTCACGTGTAGTTTCACAATGAGTCTCAAAACCAGTTCTGGTTTCGAGATGCACTGGAACCTTCTGTCTTTGTCCCCCAACCCGGATTATGACGCCATCTATAGAACCGGGCTCATTGAACGGACCATACTCCGGTTCGACGAAGCGATTTATGCCGGGGAACGGGATAATTTCGGCCCCGGACTCTTCCTTCAGAACCCCGCTCGCGTTGTCCGCAGCTAGCCGCCGGTCAATTTCAGCGACAGCGCGCTGAGCCTCGCTCGGACCACTTCCTGTCTTCACTTGGCGCAGACGCTCTTCCACCTTGGGCACGGCTTCGTGGTCAATGCGGTGAACCAGTTGGGTACTCCCAGGATCAAGTCGCACGAAATGAACACTAGCCTTCTCCCCGAGGAGCATGGCCAGGTCAGTCATGTACTCCGCAAGACGACTCATCGGAATCGTCTCCGGAGCGTAGGCCTCGATCTTGAGGACTAGGTCCTTCGCGTCAGCCAACGCAAATCCCCCCAACGGATTCGACGGCATTATACGAGAAACGAGTCTTGGTACAGAAGCCAGTTGCCCACACTCCGGTTGCGCGTCCCGCACATGCTGCCCCATCGTGCGCGAGGCCTGCGCGGGCAAGGCTGCGGCCGTGCACGCGGTCGGACCCGATCACTTCGCCGCCCGCCCCGGATGCCGGTCAAGCGTCCCGGCGACCGTATGTACCCACGGCATGAGTGGTCGCAGCCAACCCGGCGAGCGCGTATAGTCCCGGCGTGTTGGCCGTCCCGTTACAGGGATGGAGGGAGGACGGCATGAAGCTCAGCACCGAACGCATTCTCACCACGCATGTGGGCTCCCTGCCGAGGCCGCAGGACGTCTCCGACATGCTGCTCGCCAAGGAGAACGAGACGCTGGCCGACCAGGGCGCCTTCGACGCCTGCATGGTGAGCGCCGTGGCGGACGTCGTGCGCCGGCAGGTGGACGCAGGCGTCGACATCGTCTCCGACGGCGAGATGAGCAAGAGCGGCTACTCCACCTACGTCACGGAGCGGCTGCACGGCTTCGCGGGTGACAGCAAGCGCAAGATGCCGCGGGACATGGAGATGTTCCCGGCCTACGTGCAGCGCGTGGCCGCCATGGGCGAGGCGCCGCAGGTGAGGCGCGCGCCCTGCGTCGGCGAGATCAGCATCAAGGACGAGGCGCCGCTCCGGAAGGACCTCGCCAACATGGCGGCGGCGCTGGACGCGGCCGGCGCGGTCGAGGGCTTCATGAACGCGGCCTCGCCCGGCGTCATCGCGTTCTTCCAGCCCAACCAGTACTACCCGAGCGAGGACGCCTACCTCGACGTGCTCTGCGAGATGATGAGACCTGAGTACGAGGCGATCCACGCGGCGGGCCTGGTGATCCAGCTCGACTGCCCCGACCTCGCCATGACCCGGCACAGCATCCACAAGGACAAGAGCGACGCGGAGTTCGTCGCCGTGGCCGAGCGCAACATCGAGGTGCTGAATGCTTCGCTGGAGAACGTGCCCGCCGAGGCCGCGCGGCTCCACCTCTGCTGGGGCAACTACGAGGGACCCCACGTCTGCGACATCGCGCTGGACGCGATCTACGACACGGTGATGAAGGCAAAGCCGCAGGCAATTTCATTTGAGGCGGCGAACCCGCGCCACGCCCACGAGTGGTCCGTGTTCCAGGAGCGCGGCCTGCCGGAGGACAAGGTGCTGATCCCCGGCGTGATCGATTCGGTCTCGAACTTCGTCGAGCACCCGGCGCTGGTGGCGGAGCGCATCTGCCGCTTCGCCGACATCGTGGGCCGCGAGCGCGTGCTGGCGGGGGGCGACTGCGGCTTCGGCACCTTCGCGGGCTTCGGCCGGGTGGATTCGGAGATCGTCTACGCCAAGCTGGGCGCGCTCGCCGAGGGCGCTGCCATAGCCTCCGACCGGCTCTGGTAGGGCATGACGGCGGCACGCCGGGTGCTGGTCATCCGGCATTCGGAGATCGACCAGCCCGGCTTCTTCGGCGAGGTCATGGAGCAGGCGGGCATCGAATGGCGTGCCTGCGACCCCTGGCAGGGCGAGCCCTTCCCGCCGCTTGAGGACTACGACGCCGTGCTCGCCATGGGCGGGCCGCAGCAGGCGGACGAGGAGCACCTTCATCCCTGGCTCGGCACCGAGAAGGCGCTGCTGCGCGACGCCGTGGCGGAGGGCATGCCGGTGCTGGGGGTCTGCCTCGGCTGCCAGCTTCTGGCGGACGCCCACGGCGGCACCGTGGCGCCACTGGCGGAGGCCGAGGTCGGCATCGTCGACTTCGCGCTGACCGAGGCGGGCCGCGCCGACCCCCTCTTCGCCGGGTTGCCGGCGACCCCGCTCACCATGCAGTGGCACCTGAACGCCGTCACCGCGATGCCCGCGCAAGCGGTGCTGCTCGCCACCTCCGAGGCCTGCGCGGTTCAGGCCTATCGGCTCGCGCCCCGCGCCTACGGCGTGCAGTTCCACATGGAGGTGGATGCCGCGCTGGTGCAGGCGACGGAGGCCTTCCCGGAATACATCGCCGCGCTGGAGCGGGATCAGGGCGCGGGCGCCTTCGCGCGGATGGTGGCGGACGCGGCTGCCAAGGAGGAGACGCTGCGCGCCAACGGCAGCCGGCTCTTCCGGAATTTCGTGGACCTGATGGAGGTTGGCGGTACGCAGCGCGCGGCGGAGTAACAATAGGTAACGCGGCAAGGAGAGCGGGAATGGACCGAGAGGCGGCAACACGAGGGGGCGCGCTCCTGTGGGAGGCGTGGCAAGAACGCACGCAGATGGACGCGCTGCCGGCGGACTGCCGGCCCGAGACGCTGGATGAGGCTTACGCAGTGCAGGACGGGCTCGCCGAAAGCGCGGGCCTGGCACTCGCGGGCTACAAGATTGGCGCCACGAACGCGCAGGTGCAGGCGCGCTTCGGCGTGGACGCGCCGTTCTCCGGCCGCCTCTTTGCGGACCACGTGGGCGGGAGCCCGCTCACCGTGCCCGCGAACACGGTGAACTTCTACGCGATCGAGGCGGAGTTCGACTTCGTCATGGGCCAAGCGCTCGCTCCGCGCGCCGCGCCCTACACGCGGGACGAGGTGCGGGCGGCGGTCGCCAGCGTGCACCCCGCCATTGAGGTGCCGGATTCCCGCTACGCGGACTGGCTCTCCATGAAGGCGCCGGACCTGATCGGAGACAACGCCATCGGCTGCATGCTCTGCCTCGGGCCGGAGGCGGAGGGCGGGCTCGACCACGACCTCGCGGGCCAGCCGGTGATCGTTCGCATCAACGGCGAGGTGGTGAGCGAGGGCGCGGGCGCGAACGTGCTGGGCGACCCGTGGAACGTCATGGTCTGGCTCGCGAACCACCTGAGCGCGCGCGGGCTCACGCTGGAGGCCGGCCACGTGGTCACCACCGGCAGCGCTGCGGACGTGGTGCAGTGCCAGCCGGGCGACACGGTGACCGCCGAGTTCGGCCCCATCGGCCAGGCCGAGGTACACTTCGAGGGGTAGGTCTGACGGGGCGCGGGAACCCACCTCCCCCTGACCCCCTCCCCCCAGGGGGCGGAGGGGGGACGCAGACGGCGCCGGTTTACGCCCCCTCTCCTCCCTGGGGAGGAGAGGGTCGGGGTGAGGAGGGGTCACGCGAGACGGGGCCTGTGAGGAGGAGAGAGCGATGAGCACATCCACAGCCGAGGCTGCCACGGCGAAGTTCTAGACCATCCAGCTCGTGCAGAGCGAGGCCGAGCTGCGCACGCAGCTCGCCGCCGCCTACCGGCTGGTCGAGCATTTCGGCTGGAACGAGTCGATCTACGGCCACCTCACCGTGCGCGTGCCGGGGCCGGAGCGGCACTTCCTCATCAACCCCTACGGGCTGCGCTACGGCGAGGTGACGGCGTCCAACCTAGTCAAGATCACGCTGGAGGGCGAGATCGTGGGCGAGAGCGAGTGGTCGGTGAACGCGGCCGGCTACGCCATCCACGGCGCGATCCACGCCGGCGCGCCGGACGCGCACTGCGTCATGCACACGCACTCGCCGGCGGGCATGGCGGTGGCGGCGCTGGAATGCGGGCTGCTGCCGATCAGCCTGGATGCGACGCTCTTCCACGGCATGGTGGGCTATCACGAATACGAAGGTGCGATCGTGAGCGAGGACGAGAAGGCGCGGCTGGTGCGCGACCTCGGCCGGCACCGCGCGCTCATCCTGCGCAACCACGGCCTGGTGACGGTGGGGCGGACGATCCCCGAGGCCTTCCTCTACCTGCATCGGCTGGAGACCGCGTGCAAGACGCAGGTGGACGCGCTCGCGATGAACTCAAGCCTGGTGCATGTGGCGGAAGAGGTGTGCGAAAAGTCCCTGCGCGAGATCGACGACTTCTCCACTCACGTGGGCGACATCGGCGCGCTGGAGTTCCAGGCCTACATGCGAATGCTGGATCAGACGGACGCGGGGTATCGGGAGTAGAGACCATGGCGCGCCTAGAGCCTTGCATTCTACCAACTCAGACTTCTGTCCTGCGCCTAACCCTGAGCAGCTAAATCCTGACCTGCCAGCCTAAAGACGCAACCACCTCACTACACACCTAGACCTGCAGGAGTTTTTTGAAATGTCACGGTCTTCTCTAACCGATCGAGAAATAGAAGATCTTTATGACGCCGGTGAATACCGCCTTCACCAAGAACGAAACGACTTTCTGTTGCCGCAAATTGTAGATTTCATTAAAACTAACCGCTGGATTAACCTTCACCCTGAGTACCAACGTCGCCTTGTGTGGGACGTGAAGAAAAAATCTCTACTCATCGAATCGCTTTTGATGAATGTTCCCATTCCTCCAGTATTTCTTTTCGAATATGACCTCAGCCGATACGAGACTATGGATGGTCAGCAGCGACTTAACACCATAGTAGACTTTTACAGCAACAGGTTTAAATTGAGAGGGCTGAAAACTTGGAGTGTATTGAACGGCAGAAACTACGACGATTGTCCTCCCAAGATTCAACGCGGCATAGATCGTCGCCGACTCTCCGCGGTGGTTTTGTTGGCTGAAAGTGGCGGCAAACTATCCTCGGTCAGCGATGTACGCCACACCGTCTTTGACCGATTGAATACAGGTGGTCAAAACCTTAATGCGCAGGAACTGAGAAATTGCATTTACTCCGGACCATTTAATGACCTATTAGTGGAGCTTGCTGGAACACGCTCGTTCAATGAGGTTTGGGATATACCCCCATACGACGACAATATTCGAAGCGGCCAAGTCAACGTCGTACTACGCGAGAACCGCTACTTCAAGAGAATGACGGATTGTGAACTGGTTTTGCGTTTTTTCGCGTTTCGAAGGTCGTCCAAGCTCCACGGGGCAGTAAAACGAATCCTTGATAACTGCATGAAAGAGTATCGCTCAATCACTGAAGACCAAGTGGCAGATTTTCGAAAACTGTTTTTGACGCGTCTAGATTTGGCGAGAGAGTTGTTCGGGAAACGTACATTCCGTATACCGCAAGAGGACAACTCCGGCAAGCTGTCAATACCGTTATACGATGCGACAATGGTGGCGTTGGACCGACATTTTGATAGCAGGGAGCGATTGCTGTTACAGCGAGCTAATCTTCACTCCGACCTACTGAAAATGCTTGAAGACGAATATGTTTATGAGATAATCACAGGACGGCCCAATACAGCCACTGCGATAAGGGAGCGTCAAACGATTCTCAGGGATTTCCTCAATGCCTATATCTAGTACTTTAGACGCAGAAATAATCAGCGCTGAAAGAGAATTGATCGCTAAGCTTTCTGAAGTCGAGGCAACTATAGCCTTAATGTCTGCTTCGATTACATTACGACCACGTCTGGGTGGGATGTTGAATTGGGATAGTATGCAGGACTATGAGCGCGAGCTAGCAACCGAGTTTATGCAACTGAGAGACGCAAGTTTGCCAACGACATTAAGATCGTTGTTGGTAGTATGTTATGGGTCGTTTGAACATTTCGTGAGAGAACTTGTTGAAAAGGCAGTCTTCGCGGTGAGTCAGCAGTGTGATGAGATTGAGGACGTGTCTGAAAAGATACGTCACGAAAATGTTTTTAGAACCGGCCAAGTTCTGCAAAGTGTTAAAGGTGGAACAACGTATAGGGAGTATGACTATATCGACTTGGCGCGGACTCTCGGGTCCTGTCACGAAGGGGGAGCCGATTTCGCTTTGAATGCGACCTGTTTTTCATTTTCTCACGGTATTATGAGTCCGGAGAACATGGGAAGGTTTCTGGGACGAATGGGAGTGGCGGTGGATTGGGATAGATTCGGAGCTGAAGGCTCGATAAGGGAACTGATGGGAGAACAAAGAACAAGAGCCTGTGCGAAAGCAGTGCGGGAGTCAATGGAGTTTTTGGTAAAAGGACGTAATATAGTGTCTCATACCGGAAATTGGGAGGGAGAGCTCGACGACAAGACAGTACTAAAATTTACGAAGTTGCTTCCACCATTGTGTTCAGTACTGGTAAATGAAGTCGGTAGACAGTTGGACGAGCAAGTCTACCAAGAGTCTTAATGACAATTTAGCAAGGAGTACGTTAAGCGTCGACAAATTAGCACTTTTAGTGCTATCGACAACCGCGCCGAGGCCGTTTTTCGCTACCAGGGTTAGAAGTTTGAGTGAGGCGCCGCGGGGAACTGACTCTTTTATTTCCCTCAATCGCCCGGCGCTCGATACCTGATTCCGCGCGCGTTCCGCGCGACGCGCGCGGCGCGTTCGCGCCGTCCGGACTGCTTCGCAGCCCGGCTCCCTACATGGCGGACACCTGGTCTGTCGCCGGGCAGCGAACCGAACTGTCAGGTCATTGCCGTCTCAGGCCACATCAGGCAGGGGACGGTTGTTGGGGGCCGTTCGTGGCTACCCCGATCGCCTCGGCTGCCTCGTGGAGACGCCGGTCGAGCGTTGCCAGCGGAAGGCTGCGGCGGAAGGCGACCTCCAGATAGGCGGCGTCGTAGACGGAGAACTCCTGCCGGCGCGCCAGCGCGAGAAGCAGCGACGCATCGTGCTCGTCGTCGATGGCAATACCCAGCGCCAGACTGTCGTCGAGGGTATCCGAGACCTGCTGCGGGCTGATGCGGCCCCGGCGCTCGTTCATCAGCAGCGCGTTGCGCAACTCGTACCACCAGATGCGGGGAACGACGCCGCCTTCCTCCGCGACCCGCCGCATGGCGTGGGCTGCTCTGGGATCGTCCTCGTCTCCCAGGCACCAGGACAGGAATACCGAGTTGTCGATGACGATGGCCGTCAATATCGGTGTCCCTCGTGGATCGTCGCCAGCAGGTCCGCCAGGGGCACCCGCTTGAGGTGACGGCGGCGTTCGACGATGCGGGCGGCGGCTTCCCTTGCCCGCTCGCGGTCGCCCGCCACGGGTACCAGCCGCGCGACGGGCTTGCCGTGGCGCGTGATGGTCAGGCTCTCGCCCCGCGCGACGCGGTCGAGCAACCGAGGCAGGTGCGTCTTGGCCTCGTAGGCACCGATCCGGTCCATCGCCGCCTCCACATTCGCTTATACCAGACTATACGACTAGTCTGAACAGCCGGCAACCGGTCGCGAGCATTTTCGTTTCCCTCAACGGCGGGCGCTGACTCTTTCATTTCCCTCAATCGCCGGGCGCTCGCTCCGCCACGAACTCTCTTTAGCGGTTTGAATTTACGTGATATTTAATTGTCTTGGTAGCGTGCATCCCACGTTTCTTCCCTCATTGCGGTTCGCATGACCATGGCCGTCTCTTCGGCTTTGATAGCCGTAAGCGATGGAGTGGACGCCCCTCCCGGCGGCATCGCGATGTGCCATGTTGGCGGTGGTGTTAACGCCAAGAGAGGAAAGGGGCGTCCATGGACCAAGCTACCATGATCGGGATCGATCTTGCGAAGAACAGCTTTCAACTGCACGGCGCGGGCAGCGACGGGTCGGTCGTATTCCGCAAGAAGCTGAGCCGAGGGAAAGTGCTGGAGTTTCTGGCTTCCCAGCCGAGTTGCCAGGTGGCGATGGAGGCCTGCGCCGGCGCTCATTACTGGGGCCGGGAGATCGGCGATCTGGGTCACACGGTGAGGTTGATCCCACCCCAATATGTCAAGCCTTACGTCAAGCGTGGGAAGAACGACGCCGCGGATGCAGAGGCGATCTGCGAGGCGTCGTCGCGTCCGACGATGAGTTTCGTGGCGGTCAAGACGGCGGAACAGCAGGGTCGGGTGATGCTGTTCCGGACCCGCGATCTGCTGGTGCGCCAGCGCACCCAGACCATCAACGCGCTACGCGGCCATCTGGCGGAGTTCGGCGTTGTTGCGGCCCAGGGCCCCGCTCATGTCGCCCGCTTGGCGTCGGCGCTCGAGGATCCGGACTCGGGCCTGCCGGATGCGGTCCGCGAGTTGGGCAGCCTCCTGTTCGAACAGGTCGCCGGCCTCACCGAGAAGATCGACGGCCTGGAGAAGGACATCCATGCGAGCGCGCGGCAGGATGCGGAAGCGCAGCGCCTGATGAGCGTGCCGGGGATCGGCCCGATCACGGCGATGGCGATCCAGGCTTTCGCGCCGCCGATGGAGGGCTTCCGGCGCGGCCGGGACTTCGCCGCCTGGCTCGGCCTGGTGCCGCGCCAGCACTCGACCGGCGGCAAGCCGCGGCTAGGCAAGATATCGAAGATGGGCCAGCGCGATCTCAGGCGACTGCTGATCACGGGCGCAATGGCGGTCGTCCGCTGGGCTGTTCGGCGGGGCCGGACGAGCGACCCGTGGCTCGCCAGGATGCTGATGCGCAAGCCGCGCATGCTGGTCGCCGTGGCGCTGGCCAACCGGATGGCGCGCATCGTGTGGGCGCTGATGACGAAGAAGGAGCGTTATCGGGCTCCCGCAGCCGCCTGAGAGGCGTCAAAGCGGGTAGTTGTCGGGGACGCGGGCAGGTCTGAGGAAAGGCAAGGGCAAACGGTCAATCGAGACGGGGTCGGGAAAACCAGCTTTCGGATGCAGAGCCTTCGAGCTCGCGTAAGCGATATGGACCCGATCCGCGCATCTCCATGAGGGCCCGCGGCGTGTGACGTGCCGCATTGAGAGGCCGGACACACGACAGCACCTGACCGCATGCGCTGAGCCGACCGAAGAAAATGCTTGCGTCAAACGGGGCGTCCACACACGTTCCGAGAGGCCGTGGAGCCGAGCGGCCCGCCGCTGCGCTTGGCGTCTGAAATGACGGATATCTGCGCCATTCGGCCGTCCGCCACCCCTAGTTGTCCGGATCGGCACGGCCTCTCGGAACGGTTACCCGCGGCAGCGAACCGAGCCACTCTAGGATTTGGTTTGGTTCAAATGGCAGAACGTAGGCATGGCTTCGCCATCTCCGCCTTGAGACACGCACTCGGCGATAGCCGTTCGCCGAGTGCGATCAGATGGAGCCACCTCAGATTGCTGTCGCGGTACTTGGTGGCGATGCTACGCCGCCTGCGCACAATGCCCTTGATCTTACTCTGGCGGCTGTTGACCGTCTGGATGTGCGTAGCGCACCGGACCCGCTCGCCACCAGACGCGTTGATACGGAGGTCAAGCGCCGCCGCGACGGGCGGATAGCAGCGGTCCGCGTGGGATACGAGCAAGGCATCGCAGGCGATGACCGTTTCCAGCACCGCCTTCTCGTTCTCTGCGTTCAGCGCGGACAGGGTGTGGCTCGGGGTCTCCCGCCACGGTCGGTGGCGACCAGAATCGGCACCTGCTCGCGAGAGGCCGCGCTTCTTGGCTTTGCCACCGCGCCGTCGCGGCTTGCGGGCGAGCTTCCGCTCCTCCGTCCAGTTCTCCAAAACGAGAAGGTCTCGTCCGCCTGAACGATTTCTGCAAGGCCGGTCCAGCGCCCGCTTGACCGCCGCCAGGAAGCGCTACACCAGCGACACAGGTCCTGCATGCGAACGACCGCCGCCACAGCGGCAGGCTCAGATCAAGCTTCACCATGAGAGACCTTGCGCCCCCGCGCGAGATGCCTAAGCTCGCTCCAATCATCCCTACTTTGTTTGCTCTCAAACAATGGTTGCATCACTATACCCCCGAATCGACGATGCTGATTGAACAATGTGAACTTTGCGGACGGGACACCAGAGAGATGTCACGAAACGATCTGGACTTATCCTTTCTCGGAGTCGATTACTCTGAGCACTGTCGAATCTGATCCATGTCCTTCTAGGTAATCAATAATCTTCCTAGCCGCCGTAGCTGTGTCCTTTCGGGCCTGCACCCAATCCAACTGTGAGGCGTCCTTAAGTGCATGCACCGCATCGCGGGCCAGCGATCCGTTCGGTGGTAGTGCCTCGGAGTCTAGAAGTCGAACTCTGCAAAGACCCCCGAGGAGCAGCATCGCGTAACGAAAAAGGGAGCGATTGTTCATTTCCTTCTTGGCCTTCCATACAATGTCCCACTCTCCGACTATGAGTTGTTCCAAAGCACGTATGCCAAGCGTTACTGCATGCACCAAGCAATCTTGGTTCTCCAAGATGATTTTCGCCGCGGTTTCTCTTCGACTGATAATGTGCGAGAGACATGCCAGTCGTTCGCCTCTTCTTCCTGGCTCTCCATGGTCGAGGATAAGTTGGAATACTTTCCTAATCCGGCGGGAGTCTGAGACAGTACGTCCGAGCCCGTGGTAACACGCAACTGCGGCCCATTCATTCGTGACTCGGAGAGGGTCGGCCAGGTTAATGGGGAAATCAATCGCGCTCTTACCGACCTGCTCGATAATATGGTCCTGGATCGAGACTGGACACCTCACGAAACACCACGTCGCAGGTAGGTGTCGCCGGTTTGTTACCCCTGGTTTTTCGCTAGTGGGTCGCTGGATATACGCGTCCAAATCAGTGGCCAGCACATGGAGCACTCTATCCAGCTTGTGTTCTATTCTCGTCAAGTTTTCTTCGCCGATCTGAGCCGCATCCGGTAGTCTGCCTGAAGAGCTTACTACATGCCTGCGCCCAGTTGGGATTCCTGACCCCGGCGGAGAAGTTCTCGTTAGCTTGCGGTACAGTCTGTCTCGAGCGTGTCGCGGTGCGGTGTCGTCCTTGGTGTGTGCGGTGAGAAACGCGTCCAGGGTGGGCTCGGTACTATTCGGGCCGAGCCAAAAGCGGGGATCTGTTTCGTATTCCACAAGATCTGGTGCAAGTCTATCCAGATTTATTCCGCGGCGCTGATCGGCGTCACGGCAGAGATCACTCCATCTGAAACGGAGCGGTGACCGTCGTAACGGTTCGTAGCTCTTCGAGGCAACCGTGCACGTTGCGTATCCGGAGACCGGTCGTTGTTCGGCATAAACCTGCACCTCGTGCTTCGTAGACGGAGGCTCCTCCAACGGTTGGATTTTCTCCCGTGTCTCCTCTCCTTTCTTCAGCCTAAAGTCAAGGCGTCGCATTCTTGCCGGCATCTCAAATGGAATCGGTTCTTGCGTCCGGTAAGTCTTTCCCGCTTCGATCATCTCCCCCGCAGGAATTAGCGTAGACCAGTCTTGAGTACCGTCAGTCTGTGTCGCCCATAGGTCGAGCTGCGGCAGGTGATCCAGATAGGGTGCCTCGCCTTGTTCTAAGCGCCGTGCAGCCTCAAGTGCTCCCCAAGCAGCGCTGTCGGCACTGAGCTTCAAGGTACTCTCCACGGCGACGCCTTGTTTTTCTAGGGCCAACTCCAGCGCTCGGGTCATTGTGCAGCCCGCTGGTGAGTAAAGCAGCACATATCTGGCGTCTCTTGTCGCTTGCACCGCCTTCTTCGGCAGCAGTATCTCGCGAAACGGCGATGGTTGCTTTATCGCGATCTTCTTCCAGGTTCCCGTGTCGTCTCGTATGGCATTTTGAGAGTCCAAGTGCATTAGGGTACTTTCTCCGGCAGCAATGCATTCGACTAATCTCGTCTGCCGATTGAGCAATTCCACTGCCTCGTGTCCGCTGTCTTCCTGGATCTGTCGTCGGATCTCGAGAATTCTAGCGGTCCAATCCCCCTTCCATTCCATCCGCTGCCCATACTCTTTTCGTTCTGGAAGTAATCTTCCCTTCCATGGGCGGAGCAAGAGCTGTTGGGTCTCAAGCCCTTTCGTACCAGCGATTAATACTACGAGGGAAATCGGTCTCGCAGAGTTTTCCCACGCTTGTTGTAGTACTTTCCTTGCTCGACTCTCAGGGTTGTTTTCGTGGTGTTTTCTTCCCTCGTTCAGAATTCCGAGAACGACAGCTACCGGCCGCCAGAGAAGGTCAATGGTGCATCCTCCCAACCTTGTCCGAGCGAGCTCATCAAGGATTCGCGCCTGCGCGGCTTCATCCATCCCCGGGACGTCCGATATAACCAGCACCGCACGCTGTGCACTGGGTGCTGTGCCTATTATCCCAGCCCGTAGCGCTTCGCCAAGAGTAGGTCGGCGAACTGCCCTTGGGTTTCCGACTGTCGCGTCGGTCTCTGGCTCTGGTTTGTGCCGTCCTTGATTACGATTCCCAATCTTGTTTACGGCTTGGAGCAGGGTGGTGTTGCGCTCTGATCCTGGAACCGGGCGACGCTCATCCTTGACGTGCGGTGCAACCGATTGCGCAATTTCTTCTCCATCTGGACCGGCCTCGTTGCCGCCTTCCCGTTCTTCCCATAGGCCATCTTCAATTTTTTCCCAGATTTCGCAAAACTCGAGTCGACGACGGGGATCGCCCACATGCTCGCCGTATCCGGCTCCGCGACCGTAAGGTGAGCGCTCGGCCTGCGGCCCTGCAATGACATCACCGAGATGTTCTCTGTCATCGATTCGCGCAGCGACGGAACGCCATCCGAACCGGTTGCAGTGTACCTCTCCGGACTCTTCTGGCGCACGCCCAGGCTCTCGTGCGCAATAATCTAGAAGCCCGTTCAGATCGAGGCCCGTCAGCGTCTTCGTCCGACGCTCCTTCTTCATGCTGTTGCGTCCCGAAGCCATGCCTCAATGTGATGCCCAAAGTGATCCATTGGCTCGGTCAACGCGCTGCCCGGTTCAATGGCCGCGCGCATGAGCCGTCCGTCTAGTGTCGACTCTGTCTCACAGCTGCTGCGATCAAACACCGAGCGCAGAGCAACGCCATACACCTTGCCGAGCGATTTCTCCTTACGCTGCATGAGTTCGCACGTCCGCTGGAGGCCAGCAAGATCTTCTCTCTTTGTGGCCTTTCGAAAGCTGTGCAGCGCGAAAACTGGCATCCGTCCCAACGTCTGTCCGTTCCAAGAGTTAAGGTGAAGGCAGGCGGCTGCTCCCGGCGGACTGCCTTGATAGCTGTCGATCATCGGCGGATGCACCTCGATAGTCCACTTATGCTCATCCTTGACTGGAAAAAACACCATTGCGGGCTCGTGTAACGCGATCCACTTTCCTTCGCGCTGTTCGCTGCGCGCTTGGAGTGGCATTTCCGCAAGGGGCGTCATGAGTTGCGTTTGCATCCGACACGCCACCAGAGCAAACAGGAGACAAAATTCCTCCCAGCTGCGGCTCTGCCAGATCCACACTAAGTCTCTTGCCCGGTCGTGCCTGATCAGCGCCTGCCAAGCGGACCATACGGTCTGGTACCGTGCATCGTGCTGCAGAACGTAGTTGGGTGATACACCCGGCTGAACGGTCCTCACACCGCGCAGTCGCAAGTCGCGGTCCAAAGTGCGGCATCGCCGACGGTAAGCTGCGAGCAATTCGCGCTTCTTCGGATCCCTTACGACGGACTCTCCGACCAGCCGCGTGCTCATTTCCGCAACCGCTCGCAGCGTTCGGTTCTCGAGGGTATCGAGACTTTCCTCGCGCACTGGCGCGAATACAGTCTGCCGCGTGCCGGCGCGCTCCGCGGTATCGCGTCCGGGCTGCTTCACGAGCCAGCGGAGGGTCCGATCATCCATCTCCGTCGCAGCGCCGACTGGGACAGTTCGGTGGATCCTGCGCAGCACCTTGCGCGGGCTTGCGGAAAGATCGGCCAGCACCGGATGGAGCGTTCGGGCGTGCTCGACCAGCACCTCCATAGTAGGCTCGTAACCCAGCCCGTACGGATCCAGAAACGCGTCGTCGACCCATTCCCAGACTCCATTCGCCGCCTTCTCCATCCATCTCTCGACCGCGTGGATCCGCCCAGAGAGGGTCCAGATTGCCGTTAGCCATCGCTCGTTTGACCGCAGATCGGTGTCTTCGATTTCACGCCTGCTCCCCCGTGGTTTTTCGAGCACATCGCGATGCCATTCGATGCCCTCGAATGCGTTACCTCTGTCGTCTTCAATGCGCATTGCATGCTTGGGTCGGGAGGATATCGGTACCTGGTAGATCCGGAAGCCTTCCAAGGCACCACTGCCTTCTCCAGCCATGGCGAGCATGATACGTTTTCCGGCACTTACGATTTGCGGAGGCGCGCACTTTGACTCTGGCAGGTGCTTCCATGCTATGAGGGTATCGGCGTCAGCGGGGCTGTACTGAGGTTTCCAACCAGCCTCGTCGTACAGCGCTTCCGCGAGATCCCAAACGCCCGCGAGCGCGTAGGCGTGTGGCTCTAAACTCATCCTCAGTGCCCTTGGCGGTCGAGCCCACCCCAGGCAAACAGGCCCCGCTCTTCACCAGCGGAAACATCGCGTCCGATGGCTTCCCCCAAATCATGATCCTGAAGCTCTTGGGTGGTGTACTGCATGAGCTCCTTCAGCGCGCTCTCGGTCGCCGGATCCGCGAGGTCCACCCCGCGCAGCTTAGGCAACACGCGCATTTCGACCTGATCTGCTATCGCAAGTCGCCAGTCGTCGGCGTTGGGGTACTGCCGTGCATAGCGTTCAATTGCCTGCGCCATTCGGTGCCCGAATCCGCGCTGTGCCCTTCCCAATATACGGTTCAGATTTTCAATCGCTGTCTCGATACGTTCCTTGTCGACGTGCTGCCCGGAATCGTCAATCCATCGGTCCCACTGAGCGGCGTCGAGATATCCGCTTGCCGGGTCGTTATCATGCGTGCCGTCACCATCAAACACCAGCTTTTCCGGCCGGGTGAAACGCAGAACGTTTGAGCGGTCGAGCACCTTGTCTGAGAGGGTCTGTGTACTCTCGTCCTCGTTCATTGTGCCCGCGAAGAGGACACGATAGCCGACGTAGATTCGTCGGGATGAGCCGTTGCCTTCTACGGGAATATCGAGTTCGATCTCTGCGTCAGCGCGTCGTGCAAGATCGCTGTTCTCATTGCGATGCGGGCGCATTTCCAATCGACTCAGGAAGTCAGAGAAGTAATACTCTGTTCGGGCTAAATTCATTTCGTCCAGCAGCACCAGCGCCATTCGGTCTTGCCACTCGCCGGCTATACTGGGCCAATTCTCGGAGTCTAGGTGCGCGAGTAGACGAGCAAGATCTGTTGCCCGGTATCGCTTGTCGACGAAGTTATAGAAGCCCATCAAATCCTGCGGACTGTCCCACCTCGGCTGTACTGGAACTTGGAGGAAGTGGATTCCCATGGCGGCCGCATAAGCGCGGGGAAGCTGGCTCTTTCCGGTACCGCTGATTCCCGCCAAAACGGTCATCGGTGATACGTCTGCCACCTTGAGCGCCGTATGAAAGGCGTAGATCGTGCGTTGTCCGAATGTCAGTCCCGCCTGCTTCAGTGATTCCTCCACCGCGCTCAGTAAATCTCTCTCGCTCCTTATGCCTAACGGCTTTGTCCATCCACTCTTCTTGGCTGCAACGAGACACTGCGGGGGTCGTGTAAGCTCCGCTAGTTTGTTGTCATCGTCACCTTTCGTCGTCGCCCCAAGTTGCACGCGTTTCTTTTGCTTTTCTTGGATTTCTGCGTCCAATTGTACCACGCGTGCATCCAACTCGGTCCTCTGCTTCTGCAACTCATCAATTTTGCCCTCCAACTCTCGGGCTTCTTGGCTTGCGACCGCCGAAGCAGCGGCGACCTCAACGAGATCCGTCCGCAGTGCGCCAAGCCTTTGTTCTGCAGATTGTGCTTCGGCTTCGGCAACCTCCCGTTGAGCTCGGCGTGTCTCAATATCCGCGTCGAGTCGGACCATATCCCGTTCCAATTCCAGCATGCGACCGCGGAGGGACTCCTGTTGTCGGAGGAGATCTTCCAATTCGGCTACCTCGCTTCGGAGTTTCGTGGTCTTGTCCGAAAGAGCCTTGTGGTGCTCCGTCAATTCGTCGATCTCGTCAACAAGGCGGCGAGCCTGAGCAAGTTCTGTTTGAACATGCTCAAGTTCGGCCACCTTTTCTGCGAGGTTCCGCGTCGCGTCCGCATATCGTGCAGTGGCCTCTTCAGTTTCTTCGCGGACTGCATGGACTTCTTGGCGCCGGTTTTCTAACTGCTGGTGCTCTATGAGCAATTCGTCTCGCTGGCGGACTAGAGCGTCTACCTCAGCCTGTATGCCGGCCACGTCGGCGAGAGCTTCACGTCGCTGCTTAAGATCGTTGTCAAGATCGACGAGCGTTCCGCGCTTTGTATCGATTTGACGGTCGAGCTCTTCAAGCGTGGCCATTGGCCCGCGGATCGTGACCTGATGATCCGCGCGAGCCGCCACGAGCACTGTGACGAAGACGAGCGTAGCAAGTCCGAATGCGGCAATGAGAACTGTGAGAACGAGAGGGTCCATTAGTCAGAGGATCCTACGCTGGTGGGCGGACGACCAGCGGCAGAGCCGTCTGCGCCGTCGTCGTCGGGGCTAAGTGATGGCTTAGTTTCGGTGGCCGGCCGCTCGCCATTCACGGCTGTACGTTGATCCTCGATTGAGTCGAGGGCTTCGCGTTTCTCGCGGATCTGTTGATCAAGCATGCGGAGCAACTCTCGGGACTCGGTTGCGGTTCGCTCCATTTCCTTGAGTGTCTCTTGGAGTATATTCTGCCGTGTTTCCAATGCGGTAATCAGTATTTGCAGCTCGGTGTTGCGCCTTTCCAGTCGTTCAACTGCCGCGTGTTCCTCGGCCGCCTCGGCACGAGTTGCCGCGATATCTCTCTCGGCCCGGTTCAAATCTTCCCGAGCCGCAACGCGCTTGGCTTCGATGTCGTTCCGCAGCTCTTCGAGAACCGAGAGGTCTGCTCGTATTGCAGCTACTTGCGTCTGGAGATCCTTGATACGATTCTCTTCTTCTTCAATCCGACGCCGCAGACTTAACAGTTCCGTGGATCGCTGCGCTGACTCCCCCTCGAGGGAAGCGCGTGCGACGCGTGCTTCCTCAAGGGCCTGCTGTCCCGCTGCCTGCTTGGCGGCGAGGTCGCGTATCTCGATCAGCAGTGCATCTTTGCGCTCTTGTAAAGTGTCAGCTTCGGCTTGGATGCGTCCAAGCTGGGCTGCGGCATCCGTTTGTTGAGACTCGGTCTCCCCCAGATTCTTCTCCAGCGCCTCCAACTTGGTCCGCCGTTCCGCGGTTCGAGCCTCGGTGACAATTCGGGCCTGACGTACCTCGTCTAACCGTTCCAGCTCGGCTGCTATCTCACCCCTGAGAGCCTGCAGTTCGGTATCGGTTTGTCTCACCAACTGCCGCTTGGCGTCGAGTCGGCCCTGGAGACTATCTGCCTCGCGCAGTCGTCCCTCAAGGGCCGCCACGCCTGTCTGCAGATCGTCCCGACGTGCAATGAGCGAAGCGACTTCCTCCGCCAGTGCGGCGCGGCGTTCGGTGGTTGTCCCAATATCGGTGGCGATCGCATCCTTTTCTGCTTGGGCGGCTTGAATGTCTGCGAGGATGCCGCTGAGCTGTTCCTCTGCCCCTGCCCGCCGGGCCTCGGTGGCCTTGGCTTCCGAGTTCACACCCGCAAGTGTGGTGCGGGCGCTTGTGAGTTCCTGCTCTATGCCTTCGAGACGGCGCCGCTCCCTTTCTAGACTGCTCAACTCTGCTTGCAACTGATCTCGATCAGCCGTCAGACGATCACGTTGCGAAACCAGATCATCACGCGCCTTCTCAACAGCCGTGGCAGATTGTTCCGCTTTCGCGAGGCGATCCTCAATCTCCTCGATTTCTGAAAGGAGTGCGTCGCGTTGAGTCTCAGCAGTCAGAAGAGCGTCTCGCGTCGACGAGAGGTCGGCCTGGATCCGCTCACGTGTTGCGAGACTGTCCTGGATGTCCTGTTGCTCGGCCCGTAGCTCCGAGAGCTTCTTCCTCGCATCCTCCACCGCGATTTCCAAGCTGCCGAGTTCGGTGCGCGCGGCCCGGGCGAGGCGCACCTCGCCCCCCAACTCCGTAAGTTCTGTTTGAAGAGTATCGCGACGGTCCGCAAGCTCGGCAATCTCAGACCGGCCCGCGGTCAAAGCCTCCTCTATGCGGGCACGATCATCTCGAATGGCGCCAAATTCGCCTTCGAGTTCATTCACCTTCCAGACAAGAACGCCCAACAGGCTGATCGTCGCCAACGCAGCGAGACCTGCGGTCCAAGTGTACGCCCGGGACTTACGAAAGGTCTCGTTCGATGACGTCAACCCAAGTTGGCACTTTTTCCGACCAGCCGAGCCTGTTCGAGCCAGTTTTGCGGCGCTGAACCACTAGATGTTGGGGTTGGAGGACACCTGAGACCCACATTTGCCATTCGTGGTCCTGGAAGCCAATTGTGGGGCCAGGACTTTGGAGTTGAGTCGATATCCCTCTTGCCAGATGCCGCGAACGCCGTGTATGCGAAACAGGCATCGCAGAAACGGCGCCGCCATGTACATCAAGGCAACCAGGACACACACCGACAAGGCCGGCCAGCCGGTCCGAAGCCATCGCCTCGTGCTCGCCCAGCGCGTCGGCGACAAGGTGCGCCACAGGACGCTGCTCAATCTCGGCACCGACTATCCGGTGCCGCGCGAGAAGTGGAAGGCCGTCACCGAACTCGCCGAGGCGCTGCTTCACGGCAAGCCGCCGCTGTTCGAGGGCGAGGCGGATGTGCGGGCCGCAGCCGAGGACATCGTCGCCAAGCTCAGGGCCAGGGGGTTCCGCGTCGAGGCGATGCAGGAAGAGGCGCGCAAGCCCGACATCGCCACCGTCGACCTCGATACCCTGGAGCACGAGAACCCGCGCACGGTCGGCTGCGAGCGCCTGTGCCTCAAGGCCCTCGACGCCCTCGGCTTCGCCGAAATCCTCCACGGCCTCGACATCAAGGGCCGCGACGGGCGCATCGCCAGCGCGCTGATCGTCGCCAGGATGGTCCATCCCGCCAGCGAGCGTGATACCAGCCGCTGGCTCCGCCACGACAGCGCGGCCGCCGAGCTCCTGGGCCTGGAGGGCGACCGCAAGGCGCTGCGGCGCAAGACGCTCTACCGCATCGGCGACCTGCTCTGGCGCCACCGCGCCGCCATCCAGCGGGAGCTGTTCAACCGTGAGCGCGCACTGCTCGACCTGCCCGAGACGATCGCCTTCTACGATCTCACCAACGTCCACTACCACGGCCACACGGGCGGCGAGCTTCCCAGGTTCGGGCGCTCCAAGCAGAAGCGCGACGACTGTCCCCTCATCACGCTGGCGCTGGCGCTCGACGGCGCGGGCTTCCCGCGCAGTTGCGAGATCCTGCCGGGCAACGTGAGCGAGCCGGGCACGCTGCACGAGGCGCTGGCGCGGCTCGAGGCGGTGTGCGGCGGCACGGCGCCGAAGCCCACGGTGGTCATGGACGCGGGCATCGCCACCGAGAAAAACATCGCGTGGCTGGGCGAGCAGGGCTACGACTGGATCGCGGTCAGCCGCGGTGCCAGGCCTGCGCCGCCCGAGGGCGGACCCGAGGCCCTGCTGATCACCAGCGCGCGCCACGAGGTGCGGGCCTGGCGGCTTGCCAGCGAGGACGGCGAGGCGCGGCTCTACGTCGTCAGCGAGGGCAAGAAGAAGGCCGAGAACGCGATCATCGGCCTGAGGCGGAACCGCTTCGAGGCGGCGCTGGAAAGGCTCCACGGCGGCCTCCCGGTCAAGGGCCGCCTCAAGCGCTACGACAAGGTGCTGGAGAGCATAGGCCGCCTCAAGCAGCGCTTCTCCGCCGTCGCCAGGCACTACGAGATCACGGTCGAGAGGGCGAAAACCGGCCCCAATGCCACCGCCGTGCGCTTCAAGCGCAGGCCGCGATACGACGAGGCCGATGAGGGCGCCGGTGCCTATGTGCTGCGCACCAGCCACGTCGACTGGGACATCGAGACGGTCCTGCGGACGTACTGGCGGATCACGGATATCGAGGCGACATTCCGGAGCCTGAAATCCGAGCTCGGCCTTCGCCCGATCTGGCACCAGCTCGACCGGCGCATCGCGGCCCACCTGCTGATCGCCGTGCTGGCCTACCACGCCGTGCATCTGATCCGTACCCGGCTGGCCGCGCGCGGCATCCACAAGTGCTGGGCGTCGATCCGCGAGAGCATGCGGACCTGGGTGCGGATCACCACGCGCCTGCGCCAGACCGACGGCACCTTGATCGTCAACCGCCAGGACACGCGCCCGGCCGCCGAGGTTGCCGCAATCTCCTCGGCGGCGGGCGTGGACCCCGCCATCCACCGCACGAGGACCCGTCTGATGAGCTGACAGAATCTCACAAAATGTGGGGCCATGTTGGAATCGACCGAGAAAAATATCGCGTTGAATCAAACCAATAGGGAACACAGGCAGCGGAAAAGTGCCAACTTGGGTCAAGACAACTCTCCAAGTCCATGTCCAGCTCATCTACCCAGAAGCGACGAACCTTCCAGCCGAGAGAACGCAGCTGGTGATCCCGCCAATGGTCATCTAATTTTCGGTTACCGTCGATGTCCTGGTGCCAGCGGCGACCGTCGACTTCGATGTCAAGTTTTGTGCTGCCTGCACCGAACACGGCGAAATCAAGCCGGCGACCCGCGATCTCGTATTGCGGTTTGGGATCCAAGCCGCGCGTACGCAGAGCTTCGTATACTCGACGTTCCCAAGTGCTGTCGAAGACGCCTTCCGCCGGTGCTTGGCGCGGCTCGGTGGCGCGAGCTGCGAGGCTTCGCAACCGCCGCACGGCTCCTCTGCGGGCAAACTCCAGGTCGCCGAATACATGGGCAACCGCGCGCGCCCGGCTAATCGCCACGTTAAAGCGCCGCCAGTCTTTTTGAAGGAAGGCGATCGCGCTCGGCGCTATTAGGTTGTGAACGACCGGCGAGAACAAGATTATGTCCCGTTCTTGACCCTGGAATGCGTCAACCGTGCCCACACGCAAGTTTGCGGCGAGTCGGCGATGCCCAGGGATGCACGCGGTAATAGCCTCGGCTAGAGCTGCTACCTGCGGGCGAAATGGGGATACCACACCGACACTACCATCGTAATCTTGCTTGAGAAGAAGTTCCTCCAAGTGCGTGACGATGGCGCGCGTTTCCGCAGTGCTCACATTGCCGCAGCCATGATCCAACTGGGGTGCTGGCGGCACGTGCGTCCAGTGGAGGCCGGGACGTGAAGTTGTCGGTACGCGCATTTCGTCTTGGTTGGCGGCAACACGAAGCCTACCGCCGTAGAAATCTTGGTTAATGTAGGCAACGATATCGGTTGCGGAGCGGTATTGGTCACGTAACATTACCGCGGGAACGTCCGGCGTGGACCGAGCCAGATCAAAAAGACTCTTGCGACTCTGCGCGAACCGCCCCATCCCGCTCTGGGGTAGCTGCTGCGCCGCCATTAGATTTCGGTCTTGTGCGATCCCCAACTGAGGGATGAAGGAGAGTTGCCTATCGTCTCCTACGACGACAGCGCGACGCGCTCGGGCGAGTACCGGCAACGCAGACCCAATGTCGCATTGGCTCGCCTCATCGAAAATTGCCAGATCGAACAATCCGCCTTCCAATGGGATTCGTCTCGGCGATCCGAGGACAGAGGCGAGCCAGAGCGGTCGATGCAGCAGCACGCTCTTGGCCAACTCGCGGTCTACCGTGTTGTGGCCGCGCAGCTGAAGGTCATCGTGGGCGTTGGAGAGCGCCACGCGCGTTCCTTCGTCGGGAGTACTCAGCGCAGTGACACGTTGGCCGACTAATTGCCGGGCCAACGACGCAATTTCTTGAGTTGACGTAACTGGATTCTTTATAGGTCCAAGAGCCGCCAGATTAGCGCGTATCTCAGCTACACGTTTCCTTGATGGTTCTTGGACGCGATGATTACTGTTTGCCCCGCCCAAAGTGCGGTCGTTGCAATAGCTACGATCACCTGGCTTTTTCCGGTGCCGGGCGGCCCCGTTACCACCGAAAGAGGAGCGCGCATTGCTAGGGCGGTTGCCTCGATCTGCTCCATGTTGAGCGGACCAACATTGACCGGTGGAACTTCATTGACCGCTGCATGATGGGGCAAACCAACGAGCGGTGCGAGGGCGGTGCGGGAGAGGTCCTCAGACGGCCAAGTGGCAATGGCATCAAGATCGCGTACCGCTCCTGCGGTGAATACGGAACCCAATGACAGGAACAAAGCGACCGCGTCGTGAATTCCTGTGTTGCCAGGGTCGATCATGGCCGCGAAGCAGTTGCCCGTGAGGCTCCCCCTGACGGCGCGCGCTCCCGCCTCACGAAGTCGCCCGAGAAACTCCTCTCCCGGCAGCCCTGATCCTCCATTCCCGCGGAATAGGTCCTGAAGGTCGTTCCGTGTCCACGCGGTGACTCGCGCCGTACTCTGCACCCAATCGGGATTCACGAGGACATCGTCCGCGTCAACTCGCAGTTCGATGAAGTCTTCGTTCCGGGTCCACACAGCAGCGAGAAGCCCGACCGGTCGGATGGCCGGCGCGCCAGATTGACGCCCCAGATCCAGCGGCCACCCCAAAGCGACTCCATTCTCCTCGTCATCGCGCCGGATCATGGCCTCGCGGAAGGCATCCGGTAGATCGTCGGCCCGAATTCGTACAATGACTTCCTCGTCGCTTGCCGGAAACAGGTTTCCCTCGCCGGCAAGAAGCTGGAAGGTCTCGCCATGGCGGTCACCGGTCTGAGTCAGAGCCCCTCGCGGGTCGTACAAGAGCGCGGATTTGTAGTAGCGGAGCAACGCATGCGGATCGAGTTCGACTTCCGACGCGGCTGGGTCTTCGTCAGGTAGCACATCTGCCACTATCGGCTTCCTGGTGAAGGTCGCTGGCGAGGCGATCAGAGGATCGGAAGGCGCGTTGCCGGAGTGGATTGGACGTGGTGCTGGAGCGGAGGACGGCGCAAGGCGTCGGTGCTGGGCACGCCACCGATGATCACGGCCTAACGAGATCACGCCCCTGGCTTGTAGTTCAGATCCTATGGGGCCGACTCGGAGACCGGCACTACGGTGCCGTTCTCGCTAGACCTCATCAGGAGACAAGAGATGTCCCCAACGAACGAGACCGCCGCGCCGGTCAACGCAGAGCATAGCACGCTGTACGTTGCCATCGAGATCAGCGGAAAGAGCTGGGTGGTGGGAGTGAAGAGCCCTGCCAGTGATCGGATCGGGCTGCATTCACTGGGGCCAGTGGACGCGGCGACGGTCGAAGGGCTCAAGGAATTGATCGAGAAGCAGCGAGCCAAGGCTGAACAGGCTCTCGGCCGAGAGGTGCGTGTTCTGTGTTGCTACGAGGCGGGCTACCAGGGCTTCTGGCTTGTGCGCTGGTTAGATCAGGAGATGTCCATTGAGACAGTGGTGCTCGATCCGGCGAGTCTGCTGGTGAACCGAAAAGCGAAGCAGCGCAAGACGGATCGGATCGATGCGAAGAAGATGGTGCGCGCGCTACTGGCGCACGACCGAGGCGACGCTGCAGTGCTGAGCCGGGTGCGGGTGCCGAGCGTGGAGGAAGAGGACCGCAAGCGCCTGCTTCGTGAGCGTCGGCGGCTGGTGAAAGAGCGGACCTCACTGACGAACTCGATCAAAGGGCTGCTCAAGCTGCAAGGGGTCTTCGACCTGGCCCCCCGAGCCAAGGAGTTCGAGGAGGAGTTCGCGGAAGTGGTGACCGCGTACGGCTCACCGTTCCCGCCGCGGGCGCGTAAGGAGATCGAGCGGCTCAAGGAGAGGTTGTCCTTGGTGGAACGACAGCTCGCAGATGTCGAGGCCGAGCGCGACGCGGTCGCACGGTCGGGAGCCGACCTCCCGATCACGGATGTCTCGGAGGGGAGCGATAAACAGGCGGCGGCGAAGATCGCAACGCTGGCCCGGCTCAAGGGGATCGGCAAAAACGATGCGACCCTGCTCACCAATGAGATTTTCTATCGCGACTTCCGAAACCGCCGCGAACTCGCGAGCTGGGTCGGCCTGGCGCCAACCCCGTGGGCGAGCGGTGACACGCACCGAGACCAAGGGATCGGCCGAGATGGCCCTGGCTGGGTCCGATCTCAACTCATCGAAATGGCGTGGCGCTGGCTGCGCCATCAGCCCGATAGTGCACTTAGCGAGTGGTTCGAAAAGCGCACTGCTGGCGGGCGCGGGCGCATCCGTCGAGTGATGGTTGTAGCACTTGCCCGGAAGCTGCTCATCGCCTTGTGGCGGTTCTCTGAAACCGGTCTCGTGCCGACGGGCGCCAGGATCGCCTGAATCGTGAGACCGTTCCGTTCTTGCGTCAGCCGGACGCGGCCGGCGCTGGGCCGGGTGGCGTGTGGCCGGAGAACTGGCGGGCTGAAAGACGCCGACCTTCAGATGGGCCCCGCCTCCGGAACGCTGTGCCCGCAGCAAGCGGGATTGTGGGATGGAGCCAGCGTCTCGCCGCTGGCAACCGCCCGGATAAGAGTTGGGTACGCGCAAAGCCGTGTGACCGGTGCAACAAGCGTTCCGATCTGGCAAGAGTAGCCGCCGATCCTGCGAACCCAGGGAGGCCGACACATGTGGTAGCTGGTTCTGAATTTCTTGTTTGACATTCTACAGCCCCATAAGAGCCAGTTCTCGCCCAACTGCCTCTCGCTGCGCACCGTCGAACGCAACGTCAAGCAGGACCATCAACTCGTTCGTGGTTCGACCCAGTGGGAATGACTCGATCGTCTTTAGCAGGAGCGACATCCAGAAATTCCCAGCCCTGAAGTATGCCCCCCAAGTTCACCGAAGAACGAACGGTGGGCCACGCACACTGCATCGCGCATCGTCTTCGCCGAGGCGGCAGAGGCAGCCAGTCTTCGAGTGTGGCGAAGGTACATGTCGACGGCTACCCAACTCAAGTCTGTGCAAGCGACCAAGGGTTGATGATATCCACGACCAAACCCTCGAAATCTCGGACGTTCCTTGTCACCAGGAAGGCGCCGCGGGAGTGAGCTATTGCCGCGATCTGGCAATCGGCTTCGCTAATCGGGCGACCCGCGCGGCGACGATCCGATGCGATATCGGCATAGACGCGAGCGGCAGCGCTGTCGAAGGGCAGGATGCGGTCTGAGAAGCCGAGGTCCAGCCAGCGGGTCATGGAAGTCGCCAGCAATTCCCGGCGTCTGCCGGCTGGCATAATCGCAATTCCGTAGCGCAACTCGGCTTCGCTGACAGCCGTCAAGAACAAGTCCTGTGCGTCCTGCTCCGCGATCCAGGCCACGACAGCGGATGCGGGCTCCGGACGCATAAGCTCGGAGGCGACATTCGTGTCAAGCACCCACCGCACTGAGATGGGCCTCAGGAAAAGTTCGGGGGTTCGCGCATCGGACCGCGAGAGGGCAATTCCAACTCGACTCCGCCAATGGGCGCGAAGCACTCGCGAGTGAACTGCGCCAAGTCTCGGGGGCTAGATCTCCTCTTGCTGACAGCCTCGCGCAGGATGATGCGCACCTCCTCTTCCATCGAGCGGCTGTGCTCTGCGGCGCGCACGCGCAGGCGCGTCCTTACTTCGTCATCGAGATTGCGGATGGTGATGCTTGCCACTGGCAAATTCCCCTTGTCGAACGAGACGTGCCCAAACTACCCTGTGCTTGCAGTGCAAGCAAGCGAGAGTACCCCACAATATGGCGGGTTGAGAGGATTAGATGCCCACACCAACGGGATATAGAGCTTCTGGTCGATGCTGAAGAGGGCGCACAAGGGGACGTTCCACAAGATCAGCCCCCAAGAACCTTAGATCGCTATGTCCGGGAGTTCGCGGGCCGGCACAATGCCCGCAACGCGGACACACGTCGACCAGATGCCTCGCCTCGTCGCGGGGATGGAGGGCAAGGGGTTGCGCTACCAGGAGCTCGTGGTGTGAGGCGGTCGGCGGCGGCAGCGGTGGTCGCCGCCATTCTCTCTGCGAAAACAACACCAGCCTCGGCGCACATCCCGGCAAACTGTCATGCTTAGCTCTGCAACGGCACTCAGCAGAGGAAGCCGTGATTGACGCGCTCGATTCCTTTAGGGAACTTGCGAACGGTCGGACACCCATGCCTGTGGCCGATCTTGCCCTCGCAGCGGTGTATAGCCGGCTCATAGAGTATTCCGACGCAGACCTTGGCCTCGCGGAGTGCATGGTGGAGACTCGAGTCCAATCAATTCTGGGACCGCCCCCCTATCCCTCCGGCACCATCCGAGATAATTCCCCTTCAATGAGGCGGGGGGTGAAGCCCCGAAATTCGCCGGCGGCTCAAACCATCTGCAGGAGCAGGGCCCGGTGACCGTTCGGAACTTCAGAGACATGCGGATGCGAGCCGATGACGGCGGCGAGGTCCTTCTGGCGATAGCTGCCGTTTTCTGAAGATAAGAAGAACCGCGCAGGGCTGGGCCACCCGCCGGTTCTCCCGGAGATGATCTCGGCGAGCGGCTTCTTTGTGTGTGCGTTCTCCCGTTCCTGGTTCAGCGACAGGACGATCCATCCAGGGTGTGCCGCGACTATTCCAAGGCCTGGAGGAACAGTTTCGCTTCGCGCCGAATTCGGCCACCGCCGTCGCGCATGAGACGGTGACCTCGCTGCTCCTGTTTAGCTCGAACATGCGAACGCCCCGGGTCGGAGCCTCACGGCCCCGAGCGCCGGTGGCGATCAGGGGTCGCTGTTGTCTCCGCGCGAGACAGGCCTGCCGGCAGCCCACTCGTCGAGGTCCACCACCCGCCATCTCACGCTGCGCTTGCCGATCTTCACCGGCTCCGGGAAGCGCCCCGCGCGCATCTCGCAATAGATCCAGCTTCGCGAGACGCCGAAGCGCTCCTCGACCTCCTCGCGGCGCATCAGCTCGCGTACCAAGGTGTTGCCCATCACAGGTTTCCTCCTGTTTCGTCGCGGCGGGGTTCGCGTTCCCCGCCGCTTTCTCTCCACCGCAGTCACGGCCGCACCGTCAGCGAGCAATCGATCTCGCTGTCCGTCCTCATCGCCTCGAGTTCGCAATCGACGATGATGCGACCGTATGCATTCCAGATGTGCTCGCCCCAGCCTCGGGTGAGATCGTGCAGGGGGATGACCTCGAATTGCACCTGGACCAGCAGGCCGAGAAGGACGCAGGCGGGGAAGCCCGCGGCCATCGCGAGGCCCGCCCAGCGCCTGCGCCGGCGTCTTTCGTTATCGGCCCAATGCACGAAGTCGGCCTTGAAGGCGCGGAGCGCGGCCGCGAGTTCCTCAGCCGCGCTCATCGCCGCGTCCCGGGGCTCGTGAGCCGCGTCCGGCGATCGCTCGGGCTCCGCTCCTGTCGCGGCGGCGCCCCCGCCGTGCAGGTCGGCCGGCTGCTCAGCGTCTTCCTGCGCAGCCTGCGGCGGTTCCTGTCCACGCCCTTCGTACTCGGCGATCTTCTCCGCGACATAGCGCGCGAAGAGCCAGCTTTCGCCGCCTGACCGCACATCGCCGCCGCGCTTCTCCGCCGGAGCGGGGTCCGCCCCGGCGTCGGGCGCCGCCGGGGCCGGGCCGTCGCCGGAAGGCGCACCGCCTGCGCCTGCGGATTCTTCTTCCGCGGGGATGCCACTGTGGGCTTCGCTCCACGGTACGTGCCGCTGCCCGTTGACGGGCCGTGTCTCCTCATGGTCGTGATCCAGGTCGACGCCAACCGGCATCGTGGGCCTCTTGGCAGTCATTCCGCACCTCCCATGATCGTCGTCGGCCGGCGCGTTCCACCGCCCACAGCAGCGTCGGCCGCCGCCCGTTCCTTGCGCAGAACGTACGGGTTGGGATCGGCCAGGTAGTACGTGTCAGGCCGCTCCCAATAGTTCGCGTGGTGGAGATGAAGCGCGTCGCGCTTGATGTCCTTGGCCGCCCCGATCACGTACTGCCGGTCCGGCCCCATCGTCATCAGCTCGTCGGGCGTCACCAGCCGCTCGCGCACCAGACTGAACGATTCTCCCGCCTGCCACTGCGTGTTGCCGGCAACCACGCGGCTGTCCGAGACACTGCCCGAGCGGCTCTCGGTCCGGCCCTCGAAGGTGGCGGTGCCGATGGCCTTGGACATCTCCTCCGCGCCCTCCGCGTCGGTGCGCGGGAAGCCGAGGATCTGGACGACCTCGGCAAGGTCCAGCAGCGTCTTGCGGTGCTCCTTGCCCCAGGTCGAATCCAGCGCCGAGATCGACTGGGCGAAGCACCAGAAGTGCACCCCCTTGCCGGCGGCCATGGTATAGCCGTCCATCACCGGCTTGAGGTATCCGAGCCTCGGCATCTCGTCGATGACGATCAGCATGTCGCGCTCGAGCGGCTTTCTGCCCGCCACGGCGTTGGGGATGGCGACCCAGAGGCGGAGCCAGCCCTTGACGTGCTCGACGGTCTCCTCCGGCACGACGACGAACAGGTCCGTGTCGCCGTAGGCCAGCGTCAGCGGATTGAAGCCCCTCTGCCCGGAGGTGTGAGCGAGCAGCTCCGGGTAGTTGAGGAAGGAGAGCTGGTTGGCGATGGTGCTGAAGTTCGACCCGCCTTCCTCCTTGCCCACCTGCGCCTGGCGCTCGACGGCGATGTGCGCCAGCCCGCCGGCGAAGCGCTCCGTGCGCCGGACATGCTCGGCAAACTCCTCCCGCTCGCCCGGCCCCATGGAGAGCAGGCGATGGACCATGCCCAGGGTCTGGAACTCGCGCGGCTCGCGGAAGCGCACCCAGGCCATGTATCCGGCGACGATGGCGCGGGCGGACTCGTAGAAGTGCCGGCTGTTCTCGGGCGCGCCCGGACGCGGCGGGGTCAGCAGGGCGTCGAGCAGCACGTTGATGTCGCGCACGGCGAGGCCCTCGTCCTCGCGGATGAACGAGAGCGGGTTGTAGGTGGAGCTGATCACCTCCGGCACCAGGCACCCCCCGAAATCCTCCCTGTGCTTCCTCACCACGCCGAAGGGGTCGATGAGCACGGTCCGCCGGCCCATCTCGCGGCGGCGGCGCGAGGCGATGCAATAGAGCTCGCCGCGCGGATCGATGGTGACGGTGGAACCGTCGAAGCCGCGGCCCTCGGGCGAGAGCAGGTTGAGGGCGATGAGGGCGCCCTTTCCGGCGCGGGGCGGGGCGACGGTGATGGCCGAGCCCTCGAGGGACCAGCCGATCAGGGGCGCCTTCCTCCGCTCGCCCCACTGGCCGAGCAGGATGCCCCGTCGCTTCGCCAGCTTGCGCATGGAGCGCCGGTCCAGCAGCGCGGCCCTGCCGTGGAGGTCGGACTTCGCGCGCCGGCGGCGCTCGCCGCCGCCGGCCTGCCCGATCAGATGGTAAGCCGCCCCGCACCAGAGCAGGGCCAGCACCGGGACGGCCACGATCGGGAGCACCAGCACGACCAGCCCGGACCCTTCCAATCCAAGCAGCCAGTCCAGGGTAGCGTCGGGCCACTGGACCTCCCCGACGGGGCGTACGATGCCGGTCCAGAACGACGCGATGGCAACCGAGAGGCCCGCGCTGTAGAGCCCGAAGCGGATCCAGCCTCCGGAGCGCTCGCGTCCGGTCGCATAGTAGGCCGCGAGCGACGCCGCGGCCGCGAGCGCGAGAGCGGCGGCGGCGAGGTCGTTCGGCCTGTAGCCGGTGGTGAGCCAGATCGCCCAGCCTCCGCCTGCGGCGAGCAGGAGGGCGCAGATGGACAGTTCGAAGGTTCTCATCTCATTCATCTCCCCTTGATCGAGAATGGCGCCTGCATGAGGCGGCCCCGGCACGGCGCGCACGGCGGAAGGGGCATCGCCCCAGGCTTGGCCGGCTGCGGCGCCGATTGCGCTGCGAAACCGTGGAAAAGGCCCACAAACAGCGCGTTCGTTTCGCCGATTTTCGCCCCCATTAGCATCGCCGCCACAGCTCCTTCCGGTCGTTGAAGGCACGCAAGAGAACGTGCCAAAGACGGGCTGTCAACTCGGATAGATCAATGGTTACAGACAGTTGACACAGACATATGCCCCATAGAGCACTCCTGAGTACTCCTGACTACTCTGGAGTACGCCAAAAATTTATTTTCGCCGGCGGCGATTTTCCGGCCATCGCGGCGGCAACCGTCCTCCGACTCGACACGACGATGCGCTCGTCCTCGGCGACGCGGTCGTCGAAACCGCGCAGGTTGTTGATCGGCCGGCGCCCGTCGCCAGCGTAGCGCGGGCTTGTGCCCCTTCCCGGCATCCCGCCGGGCGGGTCCCGCGCGAAGCCCAGGGCAGCCGCAGCCGTCTACGTGTGCGGAGCGGAACGGGCTCGACCGCATTCGGGGCCGGGCCGGTTTGTCTCCGGCATCCAGGATTGTCCCGAGCTCGAACGAGGCGACGAAGCCGGGATCGCCGGGCACATCGAGTTCGAAGCGCCGGCCGGAGACGCCGGCGCGCTTCAAATAGACCGTGATCCGCTCACGGATAGCGTGATCGAGAGTGCCCATGCGGGTGAACATAGGTGGAACATGCGCCATTGACAATCGTTTTGTTTAGGAAATATCCTTCACTCTCGGAATACACGCAAGGAGATGACATGAGTCCCGATCCACCGCGAGACAGCCTGCGCCAGGCGCTATGGAAGAACGGAGTGTCCCTCTCCGAGGCCTCCCTCGCCATCGGCCGCAACAAGGCCTATCTTCAGCAATACTTCTCCCGCCGCATGCCCCGGGTGCTCTCGCACCAGGACAGCGAGGCGCTTGGAAAGCTCCTCGGCTCGGACCCCGCAGCGTTCCGCCACGACGAGCTGCCGGCGCCCAAGCCCTGGACAGGCAAGCGGCGCAAGACTCCCGCCGCCGCACCCGCGCTCGCCACCGTCATGGAGGTCGAGGTCGAGGCTTCCGCCGGGCCCGGCGCCTTCGCCGAGGAGTTCGTTCAGGAGAGGGCGCGCTGGCGCCTGCCGGAAGTCATGGTCCGCCACGAGGGCCACGCCGACCCCGATGCGCTCCGCATTCTCCGCGTACGCGGCAACTCGATGGAGCCCGAGTTGCGCGACGGCGACCGCGTCGTTGTCGACACCGCAAGGCGCATCCCCGTCACGGGCGAGTTGTTCGTGCTGTGGGACGGCACCGGCCTCGTCGTCAAGCGCGTCGCCGGCCTCTCCGCAGACGGCATGCTCAGCCTGCTCTCCGCCAATCCCGACTATCCGGCCTACGAGTGCCGCGCCGAAGAGGCCCACATCGTCGGAAAGGTGGTCTGGAAATTCACACGGGCATGAGGTGTTGGCGTCCAACTTTGCCCCCCTGAGTCCCGCCAGATTTGACGCTTGCCGTGCCGCTCGGCAGCCAATCCGCAGGCCGATCGGATTTCGAGAAATCGCGGCGGATCTCAGCCGGTCTGATCCCAGAGAGTTCTGCGGAACCGGAGGTACTCGGCATCGTCGTAGTCGACCGGCAGTGTCCGTTCGTATGCGATCAACAGGTCGCGCCATATTGCCCAGCGCCAGTCATGATTGCGCCGAAGCGATCCTTCGGTTCCGCCCGTCAGTCGCGGCGCGGCGACGACCAACAGCCCACGGTCCTTCGCGATCTTCCGCAGATGTTTGCGATAGGCCGGCAACTGACCGCTCGTCCCAGGTTGGCACTTTTGTCCTACCCATGTCCTTTATCATGTTGATGTAACGCGATATTTCTCTCGGCCGATTCCAACATGGCACTACATTTTGTTGGATTCTGTCAGTTCGGCAGGCGGGTCCTCGTGCGGTGGATGGCGGGTTCCACGCCCGCCGCCGAGGAGATTGCGGCTACCTCAGCGGCCGGGCGCGTGTCCTGTCGATTGACGATCAACGTGCCGTCGGTCTGGCGCAGGCGCGTGGTGATCCGCACCCAGGTCCGCATGCTCTCGCGGATCGATGCCCAGCACTTGTGGATGCCGCGCGCGGCCAGCCGGGTACGGATCAGATGCACGGCGTGGTAGGCCAGCACGGCGATCAGCAGGTGGGCCGCGATGCGCCGGTCGAGCTGGTGCCAGATCGGGCGAAGGCCGAGCTCGGATTTTAGGCTCTTGAATGTCGCCTCGATATCCGTGATCCGCCAGTACGTCCGCAGGACCGTCTCGATATCCCAGTCGACGTGGCTGGTGCGCAGCACATAGGCGCCGGCGCCCTCATCGGCCTCGTCGTATCGCGGCCTGCGCTTGAAGCGCACGGCGGTGGCATTGGGGCCGGTTTTCGCCTTCTCGACCGTGATCTCGTAGTGCCTGGCGACGGCGGAGAAGCGCTGCTTGAGGCGGCCTATGCTCTCCAGCACCTTGTCGTAGCGCTTGAGGCGGCGCTTGACCGGGAGGCCGCTGTGGAGCCTTTCCAGCGCCGCCTCGAAGCGGTTCCGCCTCAGGCCGATGATCGCGTTCTCGGCCTTCTTCTTGCCCTCGCTGACGACGTAGAGCCGCGCCTCGCCGTCCTCGCTGGCAAGCCGCCAGGCCCGCACCTCGTGGCGCGCGCTGGTGATCAGCAGGGCCTCGGGTCCGCCCTCGGGCGGCGCAGGCCTGGCACCGCGGCTGACCGCGATCCAGTCGTAGCCCTGCTCGCCCAGCCACGCGATGTTTTTCTCGGTGGCGATGCCCGCGTCCATGACCACCGTGGGCTTCGGCGCCGTGCCGCCGCACACCGCCTCGAGCCGCGCCAGCGCCTCGTGCAGCGTGCCCGGCTCGCTCACGTTGCCCGGCAGGATCTCGCAACTGCGCGGGAAGCCCGCGCCGTCGAGCGCCAGCGCCAGCGTGATGAGGGGACAGTCGTCGCGCTTCTGCTTGGAGCGCCCGAACCTGGGAAGCTCGCCGCCCGTGTGGCCGTGGTAGTGGACGTTGGTGAGATCGTAGAAGGCGATCGTCTCGGGCAGGTCGAGCAGCGCGCGCTCACGGTTGAACAGTTCCCTCTGGATGGCGGCCCGGTGGCGCCAGAGCAGGTCGCCGATGCGGTAGAGCGTCTTGCGCCGCAGCGCCTTGCGGTCGCCCTCCAGGCCCAGGAGCTCGGCGGCCGCGCTGTCGTGGCGGAGCCAGCGGCTGGTATCACGCTCGCTGGCGGGATGGACCATCCTGGCGACGATCAGCGCGCTCGCGATGCGCCCGTCTCGGCCTTTGATGCCAAGGCCGTGGAGGATGTCGGCGAAGCCAAGGTCGTCGAGGGCCTTGAGGCACAGGCGCTCGCAGCCGACGGTGCGCGGGTTCTCGTGCTCCAGGGTATCGAGGTCGACGGTGGCGATCTCGGGCTTGCGCGCCTCTTCCTGCATCGCCTCGACGCGGAACCCCCTGGCCCTGAGCTTGGCGACGATGTCCTCGGCTGCGGCCTGCACGTCCGGGACGGCTTGGAGCAGCGGCGGGCGGCCGTGCAGCAGCGCCTCGGCGAGTTCGGCCACTTCGCGCCATTTCTCCTTCGGCACCGGATAGTCGGTGCCGAGGTTGAGGAGCGTGCGCTGCCTGACCTTGTCGCCGATGCGCTGGGAAAGCACGAGGCGATGGCTTCGGACGGGCTTGCCGTCGGTGGTGTGGGTCTTGGTTGCCCTGATGAACATGTCGCCCGTCGCGAGATTGTTGCGAGGGGCCAAGATTTGTCGGCTTGGGGTCTGGGGTCAAGGGAAAATCGTCAATACCTAACAACTCCTGGCACTACAACGCGCTTCCAGCGCCTCAATTACACATATAGTGGCATCATCTCGGAGCTACCCCAATATGTGGTACTTCGGTCCGCAAAATATGGGCAGACCGGCATTGAGCAACCGGAAAAAGTGCCAACTTGGGTCGTGACGTGATGGCCGAGCTTGGCCTCAATCGCGGCCGCGTGACGCTGTGCCGACGAGGCCTGCCACTCGATCAACACATCGATGCGCCTATTTCCGGAGGTGGGCGCTTCGGCGGTTGCCACGACCCCGGTTATCCCTTCGCCGAGTCTTGCCGCGCCCAGCGCCTTCAACAGCGAGCGAACCCTCTCAATGCGCGCGACCGGCTCGGGATCATTGCGGAAGCGGGCGGCGGGCATTGCATCAGCCACCGCCCGCCGGAGGAGTTCTGGAGAAAGACGAGCGCCATACCAATCGGCAGACAACCGGGTATTCCCCCGGGAGGGCTGCGTTTCGGTGTCGCCGGCCAACCGCCCGGACGCCTAGCATGAAACGCCGAACGGGCGAACGCGCCCCGGCCGATGATTGCAGCCGGCGCGGACTCTTCCCAGGATGGCGCGCATGAGAGCGCTCGACAGTATTCTGGTGGAATGTCCCGGGTGCGACCGGCAGGCAACCATCGACGCGGCAATGCTGGAAGCCCGGCTCGATCGACCGCTCTCGATCAATTCCGTCGGACAGCTCTATGGAAGGCTGCGCTGCTCGGGCTGCGGCAGCATGAAAATCCGCATCGGGGACGCGGCCGGGCGAACGCTGATTGACCCAGCCGGGATTACCCTGTGCCGTGCATGCGGCTGCCCCATTCCCCTGCCGCGCCTGGAAGCGTTGCCGGATACGAATATGTGCATGCCCTGTGCGGAAGACGGGGCGAAGCCGCCCGCCTCGCCTCCCTACCCCCGGCCGCCGGCCGACAAGCGAAAATTTCCGCGCTGCGGGCGTCCGACGATCGTTCGCCAGAATAGCGAGGACCAGGGCTTTTTCCTGGGCTGCACGTCCTTTCCGAAGTGCCGCTGGACCCGGCCCCTCGATGAATGATGCGTTGGACCACGTGCGTTACCGAGACCGGAGGATGGTCGTTCTCTTGGCACGTGTCCTCGTACAAAGACTCAGGCGGCCCAAAGGGAAGAGAGGACCTCGGCCTGTTCGAGCACGGTGCGCGTCGCCCTCTCCTGCTTGTCGGGCGGGTAGCCGTGTTTGCGGAGAATACGCTTGACCGGACGGCGGAGATTGGCGCGGACGTTCTCGCGCAGGGTCCAGTCGATGGTGACGTTGCCGCGCACAGTCTCCACTAGCTCGCGAGCGATGCCGCGAAGCGTGTCATCACCGAGCACGCTCACGGCACTGTCACCAGTCTCGAGCGCGTCGTAGAAGGCGAACTCGTCTTCACTCAGTCTTAACGCTTCGCCGCGGGCGTCGGCCTCGCGCAAGTTCTTGGCAAGCTGGATCAGCTCTCCGCGAGCGCAGGATGATTATCGGCGCACCGCCCGAGATGAACGATTGCGTCCTCATCCCCGATCATCGTCAGCGCCTCGATCACCTTTTCCGACGGCTCGCATGCGAGTTCCGCCACGAGGGGAGCCACGTTCTGCGGCGTCCCCGGCGATGCCCAGGGCGATCGCCGCCAGACGCCGCACCGGGGCCGATGAATCGCTCAGCCCCTCGCGAAGCAGCTCAACCGGAACCCCGGCCCTCGGCGCCAGCGCATACGAGGCAGCCCGCACTGCCTCGTCCTCGTGGGCAAGAAGCGGAGCGACGAATCCTGCGGGCAGGGACAGCGCCGCCTCCGCCGCCGCGCGCATGGCCGCCGGCATAAGCGAAGCAGAAAGGTCCTTCGACAGCACGATCCCCCTCAGGACCGAGCAGGCCCGCGCGTCCTCAAGCCGCGCGAGCGTGTCCAGAACTGCGCGTTGCTCCACCAGCGGCATGCGCAATCCGAACCCGGCGAAACGCCGCCACAGGCTCTCCAGCGCGGGCACTGCCGCCGTCAGCCTGCGCGACGCCACCTCGGAACACAGCGCCTCTGCGTTTGACATCGTCGCCTGCGGCAGCAACCCGATCAGCGCCGCGTCAGAAAGCCCGGCGGCGTCAGGAGGCGCCTCCGGGGCGGCCGTCGCGATGACGCCGCCTGCGTCTGTCAGGCCACGATCGTCGAACAGGTCGGGCTGCCTCTCAGCCGTCGCCCGACCGGCAGCTCCCCGCCCGGACATCCCTCCACCTTATCAATGTTCGGAAGTGCCGGCATCCCGCCGGCCGCATCCCTCGCCTTCGCCGCCCGCCGTGCCTGCGCGCCGCCGGGAGGTAGAGCCTGGCCGGGACGGGGGCGCGGCGGGGTCGGGCTCGCGGAGAGAGGCTGTCCTGCCGTTTCCACCAACCAGCCCGCGGGAGGCGGCATCATGCGGACATCAGGCGGCATCCAGGGGAGCGCCCGGACCTTTCTCACCCACTTCTTCGGTCGCGGTCTCGACGACGCGCGCTACGTCGTCGAGAGGTACAAGTCGGATTACCAGGGCCAGATCCGGCCCTGGCGCCCGGCCAGGGGATCGAAGGGTGCGCGCAAGGAGGCGCGGAAGGTGATGAGCCTGCGCGCCGTTCAGCGGCTGCGGCCCGAGCGCGACGAGATCATCGTGGCCACCGGGGTCGAGCTCGCCGGCGGCGTGCAAATGTATGGAGACCTCGCGACCGGGCTCTTCGCCAGCGGCAGGCATCGGTAGGGCCGGCCGGGCCGGGGCGTCCCCAACGGGGCGCCCCGGCCGCCGCCCTCCGTCCGACCCGACCCTTGCAGCGAGGCTCGCCGATCATGTCCTATGCAGACCCCGACCGGGGCCGCGCGCTCGATCGCGAACGCCACCGCCGGCGGGCCGCCGACCGGACCGCGCGCGGCCTGTGCCCCAGATGCGGCGTGCGCCCGATGGCGCCCGAACGCCGGCTTTGCGCCGAATGCGGCGAGAAGAAGCGCAGGGCCGAGCGCGCCCGCTATGCCGCGGGCAAGGCAGCCGGGAAGCTCTACGGCGGCCGGTGCGTCGAGACCCGCCGGCGTGACAGCCGCGATCGGGGCAGGGATCGCCATCGCGCCCGGCGCGAGGCGGGAACCTGCACGGCGTGCGGACGCCAGCCCGCCGCCGAGGGCGCCGCGGTGTGCGCAGCTTGCGGCGACGCGAGACGCGTCCGCGAGCGGGAAATCTACGAAGAGCGCCGCGCCGCCGGCTGTTGCGTGCGCTGCAGCGGCACGGCGCCGGCGGGCGCGTCGCGCTGCCGCCGTTGCGCGGCGACGGAAGCCGCGCGGACGCCGCGCGCGGAGAAGAACGCCCGGGACCGCAAGCGGTACGCGCGCCGCCGCGCCAGGAATCTCTGTGAAAAGTGCGGAGCCTGGTCGGGAGCCGCCTCGGCTTGCGAGGCCTGCGCCCGCCGGTCCCGGATGCGCTCTTCCGAGCATCGCGGGCTGCCCGTGACGGCGACCCGGTACACCGTCATCGAGATCGCCACGAGCCGCGATCACGGGACCTACGACAATCCCGCCGAGGTGGCGGCATGCCTCGCGTTCGCCAGGCTCGATCCGGAGGACGTCGAAATCGTCACCGACGCCTCCCCCATGGCCGCGCTGACGTCGTGGTAGGCGCCGGCCTCACATCCCGGCCGCGCGCCATCGGCGAGAGCGCTTCCTACCGTGGGCTGCCCCGACACGAGATGCGCGCGGGCGATCGCGGCCGGCGCCGACAAGCACGCGGGAGCCGGTCAAGACAGGGACCACCGGCTCCCGCGCATCCGCAGGGTCCAGGCCAGGAGGATCTTCCAGAAGAAGCAGGCTTAGGGACCCGACGGACAAACCGGCGCTCTACGGCTTAGCCGCCTCGACGATAATGCGGCCCCGCCCGCGCCTGATCAGGTAGCCGCCGCGCGGAATCGCCAGCGTGCCCTGCTGAACGAGCGGCCACAGTGTGTCGACGATCGTCGCCGCGTTGCCGTCGGACCTGGCTCCCGTCGCAGGCTGTGACGCCAGCCACTCCGCGAAAGCGCGCTCCGCGATCCCGTTGCCAATCGACTTGCGCAACGCGCGAAGCTTGCGCAGCTGGCCCTTCGTCAACGCGCTCTCGTCGATCCCAGCCGATGATGTTCCATCCATTGTCCCGGTTCCTCAGCCGACTCGAAACTCCATAAAGATTATACAGCTTCGCCCCTGCCGGCGGCTTGCGCGCCGTCCGCCGCGCCGGCCATCGCCGCCGTCACGCGCGCCTTCAGTTTCGCGGACGCCCGGAAGGTCACCACCCGCCGGGCCGCGATCGGCGCCTCCTCCCCGATCCTGGGATTGCGTCCGGTGCGCTCCCTCTTGTCGCGCACCGAGAAGCTGCCGAAGCCCGAGATCCCGACCGGCTCCCCTGCCGCCAGCCGCTCGCAGATCGCCTCGACCAGCATGTCCACCAGCTCGGCCGCGTCGCGCTTGCGCAGACCGGCCTCCTCGCACACCGCCGCCGCCAAATCGGCTCTGATCACCGTCGCCATGGCTGATCCGTCCTTCGGGTTCTGGGCACCATAACCCGACTTCCGCGTGCGCCGTGAAAGGGCGCCTCATTTCAGCGGGTGCAAATCCCGCTCAGCAACTATCGCTCCAGCTGGTAGCAGCCAGAGCGGTTCATGGAGGCAACGACATGGATTGAAGCACTTTGGCAAGAAGGGCCGCTTCAGGCGGCTCAGCGAGCATGCAGGCCGGAGCGAGAGCGAACGTCGAGCAGGCCTCGAAAAGGGCAATGCGGGTGTCGACCCTGCGCGGAAAAGGGGAAGGCCGCTGGCGACCGGGAAGAGAGCGATACATGCACCGGCTCGCACCCGCCGGGGTATTGACGCTGGCATGCATGCAAGAGGAATGAGGTAGCAACACGGGAAGCCCTGTCGGCGGTGCGCACACACCAACCGGAACCCCGTGAGGGGCAGGCTGGGCCGGCAGGGTGGCGGATGGGCTCGTAGTGTGTGCTGGGCAGCGCCCAGATCAGGTGGGTTCAAGTCCCACTGGCGCTCGGGTAAGGGGCGCCATATCCAAAAGTGGGGGTAATTCGTCACTGGCCGGAGTGAGCCGATAAGCGAAACTCTAAACGGGCACGAAGCCGGAAACGGCGGAGACAGCCAAGGGAGGAGCTAAGTTGGTCCACTGTCGAAAGACAACCGGAAGGCAGGGTGTCCACCGCGAGGTGGAATCTGAAGGGCTTGCGGAGAAGTACCGGGCCGTAATCGAGGGGGCCACCCCATGATGAATCGGTCGGCCAAAGACGGGGCAAGGTCGAGCCGGCACTATGGCGGCGAAGGCGTTCTTACCCACCCGTCGCACCAAGGTGTTTGCGAGCGGCACGGTACGGAAGATCTGGACGTGACCCCAGGAGGGCTCGCCGCGTTCTCGGGTGGCACCGGGATAACGGACCCTATAAGCCGAAAGGCGAAATGGGAAAGGATGCGCGGCGAGCAATCGGACAACCGAATAGTACCTGAAGCCCGGCGAAAGCCGGGTGACCGCGCGAGCGGCGGCCGTGTGGGCCGGGGAAGTCGGTTGGCAGAGGTGGTCGGCGAGAGACAGCGATGAGTGAGTAAGGACCATGACGCGGACAAGTTCCTTGAGCGAAAGACCCGGACATCATGGCCCGAGGAGACTCATCGACTGGATCAACCCGGCGGGTGACAGGAAGGTCCACTCACTGGTGGACAAGGTGTACAAGCGGAAGAACCTTGAGGTGGCCTGGGAAAAGGTGAAGCGCAACCGGGGTGCCGGTGGCGTGGACGGAGAGGATTTAGCGGCGTTCGAGGCATCGCTGGATGCAAATCTCGATCGCCTGCACCGGGAGTTGCGGGACGGTGAGTATCACCCGCAGCCGGTTCTCCAATGCCTGATCCCCAAGGCGGGCCAGCCGGGGAAGTTCCGCCCGCTCGGCATCCCGACAATCTACGACCGGGTGTGCCAGCAGGCGCTGCTGAACCGGCTGGAACCGATCTTCGAGCCGGTGTTCGACGATGCCAACTACGGGTACCGGCAAGGAAGGTCTGCCCATGGAGCGTTACGCAAGATATGGAGGGAACTGGACGAGGGCAACGAGTGGGTTCTCGATGCGGATTTGAAAGACTTTTTCGGGTCCGTGGACCACGAAAAGCTCCTCGAACTCGTCAACCAGCGAGTCTCGGATGGCCGGGTATTAGGTCTGCTCAGGCAGATGCTCACGGCCGGGGTGGTGGCCGACGGTAAGAGGCTGCCGACCGAACAGGGCACTCCGCAGGGCGGCATCGTTTCACCGCTGCTCAGCAATATCTTGCTGACCCCGTTCGATTGGGAAATGCGTCGTCGCGGCTATCGACTAACGCGATACGCCGATGATTGGCTGATCACGTGCCGCACACGCGGGGAAGCCCGCGCAGCACTGGAGACGGCCAGGCGGATTCTGGCAAAGCTGGGTGTGTCCCTCAACGCCGGGAAGACCCGCATTGTCCATGTCAGGCACGGGTTTGAGTTCCTCGGCTACAAGATCAAGCAGGGCGAGCGGCCTCTCCGGCTGTCGTCCTCCAAGATCAAGAGCGGGGTTCGCGGGGGAGCGCGCTACGCGGTTCCGCGTGAGAAATCCATCCGGCACTTCAAGGACCAGATTCGCCAGCGTACCCGGCGCAAGGCTCCTGTCAGCACGCAGGAGCTGATTGACGAGATCAACCCGATCATTCGGGGATGGGGCCAATACTATTGCAAGGCCCACGTCCGCGGGCTCTTCCACCAGCTTGACGGCTGGATCGTGCGGCGGCTCTGGTCGCATCGTCGCAAGCGCTGGCGCAACGCTGGCTGGAAACAGTTGCCGGAGCGCAAGCTGATCGACGAATACGGGCTTGTTCGCCTGATCTCACTGGTTCCGTCCTTGAACCTTCGTTGAGACACCTTTGTGAAAGCGGCTTACGGGAAAACCGTACGGGCCGTTTGAGCGGCGGACGGAGGCTAGCCTCGCGGGGCGCCTCCTCCGACCCGACACCGCAGAAGCCGAGTAATTCCGGTGGAGGAAAGGAGCCCTGGTTCGAGAACAGCATGGAAAGGGAGCAAGGCGTGACCACTGGTGAGAACCTAACAGGGTCAGACAAAGTTCAGAAACTCCAGACCGTGTTACATGCGAAAGCTAAGGGCTACGCTTCATATTGCACCTCATTAGTCGGTTGGCACACGATGTTGGGGTTGAGCGCTCTATACGCGCTTTCGGCCTTGTTGCTTGGTCGGCGGGTTGTCGGGCATTTCATAGAGATAGCTGCCCTTGTCGTTGTAGACGTGTCCGCTCAGCAGCCCGATCTCGCGCCACTTCTTGATCGTCGTGGTCGAGACCGCGAGCCTGGTGGCCATTTCGTCGACGGTCAACAAGCCGCGGGCGCGCAGTCGGTCGTAGCGTGATTTAAGCTTGTAGTCGCCGCGGATTGCCTGCACGCGCAGCGCTCGAAAGGGGGCGCCATAGCCAGTCCGGCATCCCCGTTCATTGAGGATCGTTGCGATCTCGGCGTCGGTGTGATCGTCGAGTAGCTCGTCGATCTGGGCAATGACCTCGGGCGGGGTCTTGTAACGCTGCCACGCCGGCGCCTCGGGCTCGATGACGAGCTGGCGGGTGGCTCCGCCTCGAAGGCGCACTCCCAGGCGGAGATCCTTGCCCTTGACCAGGGTCACGTCCTCGATCAGCAATCGCGCGATCCGCTTGCGCTCGCGGTACGGCGTTGCAGGGTCGTTCCACAAGCGCGGAAAGTCCGTCGCCAGCGCGAGGACTCGTTGGCGTTGCTGCTCCCCGAGCTCGTGGCTCTGCTCGGCGCGGCGATGATCGAGATCGCGCTGTGCCTCGTCCAGAGCACGAAGCTTGGCGTTCCATTCCGCCTCCAGCACGTCGGCCACCATGCGGTTCTCGGGATGGGTTTGCATGAAGCGCTGGCGCGCCAGATCAGCCTCTTCGCGGGCGCGCTGCACCTGCTGGGCACGCCAGGCGTCGACCTCTTCAGCACGCGCGGAAAGTTCGGCGTGTACCTCCAATGCCACTTGCAGCGCGACCGGCGTCATCAACTCGACCAGCAGTTCGCCGATTGCCCGGTCGATACCGGCACCGGCGATTTGCTGGCATATCCGGCTCGCCGTATCGATGCCTTCCCGCTGGCACATGTAGTCCGGCACCTGCCGCCCCCGGCGGGTGTGGTAGCGCACGGTCATGCGGTCGCCGCAAACCCCGCAGAGGGCCAGGCCCTGGAGCAGCGCCGGCCCTTCGCGTGGAGCGCTGCGCCGGGGCACGCCATAGGCCTGAGCGTTGTCCCGGAGCTGGCGCTGATTGGCCTCGAAGCGCTCCCAGGAGATATAGCCCGGGTGCGCGTCGGGGAGCAGCACGGTCCATTCCTCGCGCGCGAGCCGCTTCACTTCAACACCGCCACCGGGACGCCGACGGTGGCAGTGGCGCCCGAACGCGAAGGCGCCGGCGTATCGTGGGTTGTGCAGCACCTCCAGCACCCGATAGAGCTTGAACGAAGCCGCTACGCGGAGTTAGCGGCGTAGAGTTCATTCATTTCCGAGGCGTCGCGGGTGCCGTTTGTTCTGTGCGTTCGCTTCCCGGTTGCGTCAGTGGCGCTCCGCCCGTCGGGTGGCGGATCCCCAGCAGCCTCCCGATCACCAGTGGTTAGCATCGACCCCTGCGACGGACCGTCGCCGGATCGGTCCGGCGGCGCGCCGTCGCGATCCAGGGAGATCGATAATGACCGGGACCGCGTGCGACACGAACACCGTCACCCCTCTTCGCCAGCGCATGGAGGAGCAGCTCCGCATCGCCAATCTGGCCGCGAGCACGTCCAAGGCCTACATCTGCGAGATCAAGAACCTGGCCAGGTACTACGACGCCTCGCCGGACGAGCTCGACGCCGAGCAGGTGCGCCAGTGGTACCTGGGGCGGATCGACAAGGGGCTCAGTCCGGGCACGACCAACGTCTCCTTCGCCGCGCTGAACTTCCTCTACATCGACACACTCGGCTGGCCTGACCATGTCGCCGGCCTGCGCTCCCGCAAGAAGCCCGGCAAGCTGCCGCGCTACATGTCGGAGCAGGAGGTCGAGCACCTCATCCTTGCGACACCCGACCTCCGCCACCGTGCTGCCATTGTCACCGGCTATGGCGGCGGGCTCCGCATCTCCGAGACCTTGGCCATCAAGGTCGGCGACATCCTGTCGGAGAAGAAGCTGCTGCACATCCCCTCCGGCAAAGGCGGCACCGAGAGAATGGCACCGTTGCCGGACATCGTCATCCACTACTTGCGCGTCTACTACAGGAACATCTGGCCGCGTCCGACGAGCTGGCTCTTCTACGGCGTCTCGCTCGACAGGCCCATCGCAACGGAGACCTTGCAGGCCGCCTTCAGGAGGGCGCGCGACATTGCCGAGCTCGACCGCAGCTACACCTTCCATTGCCTGCGCCATTCGGCGGCGACCCATCTCCTCGAGCGCGGCGGCGATATCGAGGTGATCCGGGACATGCTCGGCCATCGAAGCGCGAACACGACCCGTCACTACGCCCGCGTCACCGGCAAGATGTTCGAGGGCCTCGACCACCCGATCTCAGGCTTCGCAGCGTTGCGCAACTGACGGCGCGTGGAGGCCGAACGCGCGGGCGTGGCGGAGATCTTCCGCCGCGCCGGCGCCGCTTTCCGTGAGCGCCACAAAGGGCGCATCGACGCCGCCCGGCTCAAGGTCATGGGCGCCATCGAGGCGTGCCGCACCGCCGTGCTCGGCGGCCACATGTACGCCTGCGAGGGCTGCGGGCGCGAGCATCCGCTCTTCAACTCCTGCCGCAACCGCCACTGCCCCACCTGCCAGGGTCTCGCCGCCAACCTCTGGAGCGAGGAGCGCGCCGGGGACATCCTGCCGGTGCCCTACTTCCATGTGGTCTTCACCCTGCCCAAGGAGGTTGCCGCCATTGCCTTCTGCAACCGCAGGGTGGTGTTCGACATCCTCTTCCGGGCCGTCGCCGAGACCCTGCGCACCATCGCCGCCGATCCCCGCCACGGCGGCATGCGCATCGGCGGCACCGCGGTCCTCCATACCTGGGATCAGAAGCTCCGCTTCCACCCGCACCTGCACGTGGTCGTGCCCAACGCGGGCTTCGACGTAGACAGTGGCGAGTGGAAGACGGGGAGCACCACCTTCCTCGCCCCCGTCAAGGTCCTCGGCAGCCTGTTCCGCCGCCTCTTCCTCGAGGAGCTCGCCCGCGCCCACGGCCGGGGGGACCTGGAGTTCCACGGCACCCTCGCCCACCTCGCCAATCCCGGCGAGTTCCACGCCACGCTTGCCGCCGCCCGGGCCAGGGACTGGGTGGTCTACGCCAAGCGGCCCTTCCGCGGGCCTGAGCAGGTCTTCCGGTACCTCTCGCACTACACGCACAGGATCGCCATCTCCGACAGCCGCATCGTCTCCTTCGACGGCGAGACGGTCTCCTTCCGCCACCGAAAGCCCAAGGCGCCGGGGCAGAGAAAGCCGCGCTACGGCATCGCCACCGTGAGCGCCGACGAGTTCATCCGCCGCTTCCTGAGGCACGTCCTGCCGGACGGCATGCACCGCATTCGCTACTTCGGCATCCTCGCCAACGGCTGCCGCGCCAGCACGCTGGAGAGAGCACGCCAGGCTCTCGGCGCCCTCGGCTGCGCCGCCCCCGAGGGAAGCGTGGACGGCGCTCGGGCCGAGCCCGACGAAGAGCCCGAGATCGGCACCGCGCCCGTGGCCTGCCCCCACTGCGGCGGCGTCATGCGCCTCGTCCGCGAAATCCGCCGCCGCCATGAGCCCCGCTCGACGCGCGGCCCGCCGGCGCTGCCGCCGACCCACAGGGGGAAACCGTGAGACGCCCGCTCGCTTCGGCCCCGCGCAACGGCGCCAAAGCGCCGACGCACGACCGAACCTGTCTCCGCTTGAGCCGGGCTGACAGCCCTCGGCTCACACCCCGCTCAGTCCTCGCAGCGTGCGCCCGCATGCCTGCCGAAAGACCGGCGCGAGCGTCGATTTTATGCGCAACTCTGCTGCCGGTGGATGCCGCCTGACGCTGACATCAGCGCACTTTCCACATAGCTCAACTTCGCCTCTCGTGGCCCGCGGCTTCGTTCAAAAGGGTTGGGCAGGCTCTCGAGAGAGAGCCTGCCCAACCCTTAACCTTTGAGCGGCTGCCAATGCAGCTCACCCTTGTGCGGTCCGCTGCGCGGCCGGCGGGGAAAGAGCAGTCCTTCGTCACGGAAGTGCTTCACCGTGGCGCAGGCCGTGCCGGTGCGGGTGAAGGTGTCGAAGAGCAGCCTGAGGCTGTGTTGAACCTGCGCATCGGGATCGAGAACCACACGATCGAGCGGGTCGTACACCAGCCCCAGTGGCAGCGGCATCTTCAACTCGCCGCGTTTGGCTCGATTGAGGATTCCGCCGCGCAGCCGGGCGCGCAGCAAATGGAGCTCCGCCTCCGACATCGTCCCTTTCAGCCCGAGCAGGAGCCTATCGTTGAAGTCGCCGGGATCGTAGACGCCGTCTTCATCGAGGATCAGCGTCTCGCTCAGGGCGCAGATCTCGACCAGCCGGCACCACTCGGTGGAGTTGCGCGCGAGCCTGGACACCTCGAGGCCGAGCACGATCCCGGCCCGACCCATGCCGACCTCGGCAACCAGATGCTTGAAGCCCTCACGGTCTCTGTCGGCGCCGGATAGCCCCTGATCGCTATCGATCACGACGATGCTCTCGGTCGGCCAGCCCAGAGCGACGGCCCGTTCGCGCAGGGCGTACTGGCGGAGCGTGCTCTCGCCATTCTCGTACACCTGGCGCGGGGTGGACTGACGCACGTACAGATAGGCATGGCGGCTCAGGTGGCTCGTGCTCACCTTCTGATGGGCAGTACTCATGCCAACTCCCCTTCCATGTGGACTTTGACCATCGCGAGAAGAATGTCGATCACCGGCCTCTCGACCCTGGCGGGCAGTGCCTTGGGCGACGCGCCCGCGCACACGCCGGCAGGCGCGGCGGGCAGCTCGGCGGACACGAACAGCCAGGCGGCGATGCCGCGCCGTACCATCACGGCGAGCCCCTGTCGGTCGAGCGGCGTGCCGGGCTCGAGCGCGTGGCGGCGCATCTGCTCGTAGCCCTGCGCATACGCCGAATGCGTCAACGGAAGCGCCAGCGGTGTCGGCGTCATGCGCGTTTTTTTCCCCGCGCGAGCGCGCGTTCGATGCTGCGGCGATGGACCCGCAGGCCGAAGCGCTCGCGCACGAGGTCGACCAGCTCGCGGGTGCTGAGTTCCGGCTGTTCGCTCTTTGCCGCGCGCAACGCCTCGACCACTTCGTCGCTGAGCTTGTGGGCTCGCCGGGGGCCGCGCCGGTGCGGCAACAGCGCCGGCAGGCCGCCTGCCTCGAAGGCGAGCTGTGCCTGGTACCAGGTGGGCCGCGAGACGCCGAAGCTCGCAGCGGCACGGCTGATGGGCACGCCGTCTTCGCGCACACGGCGCAGCATCTCGTACTTGACCTGGAGCAGGTCGCGCGGATCGAAGAATGCGTTGGACAGGAACAGCTCGTCGCGAACCGCGTCGGGACGCGGGTTCAGACAGCCATGCTGCTTGAGGGCATCGGTCTTTGCATCGGCTGAACGTCTGGCCATGGGGTGGCCTCCATCTGCAACGAATGTAAGGAATATTATGCCGCAATCATATGCGGTGTCAAGCTGGTCCTGCCTCAGTTCTTCTCGTGATCTGAAGAATCTGTATGAACAACGCCCGATATAGACAAGACAGTTTGCCGGAAAGGGGAAGGGCGCTCCAACGCATTGGGCAAAATATATCTTACACATGCGGCGTAATACTCTTTACAGTGCCGCTGCCACCGCCAGCGCTACTCCCAAACAAACCATCCTCGTGCAGGCCATCCAACAGTGCAGCCAGAGCCAGCAGATCCGGAAGCCGAAAGGCCGAGCGACCAGACGCGACGATGACGAAGGGATCCTTGGCCCCAGCACTGGTCCACGCCGCTGTGAGGGAACGCACCACCCCGTCCCCGTCGACGTAATCCACCCGTTCTATCCCCCGGCACACCCGGCTCTGAAGAAGCTCGAACTCCCGTCCGTGGAGGGGATGAAACGGGTGCGTCACCCGAAAGGTTCGACCCTCATGCTGTGGATCGAGTGCAGTTAAATGCTTGGTCCAAGGGACGCGTGGAGCGGGCGATCCGCTACGTCCGCGAGAGCTTCTTCGCCGCCCGAGAGTGGCGCGACATCGACGATCTCAACGCCCAGGCCGAGGCCTGGTGCGAGGGCATCGCCGCCGACCGCCCCTGGCCCGAGAACCGCTCCATCACCGTGCGCGAGGCCTTCGACAAGGAGCGCAGCTCCCTCATCGGGCTGCCCGACGACCGTTTCCCCGCCGACGAGCGGGTCGAGGTCACCATCGGCAAGACCCCCTACGCCAGGTTCGACAGCAACGATTATTCCGTGCCCCACACCCACGTGAAGCGCACCCTCGTCGTCCTCGCCACGCTCGACGAGGTGCGCATTCTCGACGGCGCCGACGTCATCGCCACGCATCCGCGCAGCTTCGACAAGGGGATCCCTGTCGAAAACCCCGAGCACATCGACGAACTGGCCAGGAAGAAGCGGCGTGCCCGGCGCCTGCGCGGCCAGGATCGTCTGGTCCGGGCCGCGCCCAACAGCGAGCAACTGCTCGCCGACGCCGCCAAACGCGGCGGCCATCTCGGTTCCATCGTCGCAGCGCTCTTGCGCCTGCTCGACAAGTACGGTGCCGCCGAGCTCGAGGCGGGCATCGACGAAACCCTGCAGCGCGGTGTCCCCCATCCCAACGCCGTGCGCCTGAGCCTCACCCGGCGCCGCGAACAGCGGGGCAAGCCCCCGCCCATCCCGGTCGACCTGCCCAAGGACCCGAAGGTGCGCGACATCGCCGTCCGCGACCACGACCTGACGGAGTACGACGACCTGGCCGGCGAAGCAGAAGAGGAGGACAGCGAAGAATGACCGACACCCTCATGGATCGTGCCCGCGCTCTCGGCCTGCACGGCCTCGTCGCCCACTGGGACGACGTCGGCGAGACCGACTGGCTGCCCACCCTCATCGCCTGGGAAGAGGAAGAGCGGCGCAGCCGCAGCCTCAAGCGCCGCCTCGCCGATGCCCGCCTCGGGAAGTTCAAGCCGCTCGCCGACTTCGACTGGGCGTGGCCCAGGCGTTGCGACCGCATGGCTGTCGAGGACCTCATGAGCCTCGACTTCCTCAACGAGGCCGCCAACGTCGTCCTGGTCGGCCCCAACGGCGTCGGCAAATCGACAATCGCCGCCAATATCGGCCACCGCGCCGTGCTCGAGGGCCACACCGTGCGGCGCACCTGCGGTGCTAAGTATCTGACAGAGGGTCGCTTTTTCTCCCGCATCTTGTTGCATCCGGACGGATCGGTCAACGCCCGGTTCCCCGGCTGCAATCGCAACCGGGAGAGAGGATATGCCCAAAACCAACCTCACCGACGCCCGCATCGGGGCGCTCAAGCCCCGCAGCACGGCCCGCGACGTCCGCGACGGCAAGCTCAAGGGCTTCGGCGTCCGGGTGCTGCCCTCGGGCGGCAAGCGCTTCTTCGTCCACTGCCAGCATCGCGGCAAACGAGTGTGGAAGATCGTCGGAGACGCCGAGGCGGTCGGCGTGATCGAGGCGCGCTCGCGCGCGAGCGGGATGCTGGCCGCGATCAGGCGGGGCGACACCGCGCCGCCCCGTCCCGAGGAGGCGCTCTTCGAGGCCGTCGCGGAGACCGTATTCCGGCAGTACGAGCGGACATGGAAGCCGCGCACGCTCGGTGTCAACCGGGGCTACCTCCGCAAGCAGATCATGCCCCATTTCGCGGGGCGCAATGTCGCCGATATCGACCGGCGCGAGGTGCGCGACTGGTTCGCCTCGCTGGCCGCCACGCCGGCCGCCGCCGACAGGTCCATGCCGATCCTCTCCGTCGTCATGAAGGGGGCGGAACGGATGGGGCTGCGGCCCGAGGGCTCCAACCCCTGCCGGGGCATCCGGCGATACCGCCGCAAGGGGCGCGAGCGGTTCCTGTCGGACGACGAGATCCGGAGGCTCTCCCGGGCGCTCGCGGCGCACGCCGAGGCGTGTCCGGGGCAGGTCGCCGCGATCCGCCTGCTCCTGCTGACCGGATGCCGCAAGAGCGAGATCCTGACGCTCCGCTGGTCCGACTACCGCGAGGGCCGCCTGTTCCTGCGCGACTCCAAGACCGGCCCCCGGACCGTATGGCTGTCCGCGCCCGCGCGGGCCGTCCTCGACGGCATCGCGCGGACCGGCCGTTGGGTCTTTCCGTCGCCGCATACCGGACGCGCGCACTGCGAACACTGGCTGGACAGCTTCTGGTGGCGCATCCGGGCGGAGGCCGATCTCGGCGACGCCCGTCTTCACGATCTCCGGCATACCCATGCCAGCATCGCGCTGCGCGATGGCGAGACCGTGCTCGCCATCGGCAGACTGCTCGGACATGCCGATCCGGGGACCACCCTCAAGTATGCCCACCCGGCCGACGCGATGACGCGGCAGGCCGCCGAGACCATCGGCGCCGTGCTGGGGAGCTGAGCCGTGCCGGCAAGGGAACGCAGGAAGCTCACCGACGACGCCGTCGCCGGTCTCCGCCCCCGCGCGCGGGAGTATGCCGTCTGGGACAAGAGCGTGCCCGGCCTCGGGGTCCGGGTCCGTCCGAGCGGCGGAAAGACCTGGGTTCTGCTGGAGCACGCCGGGGGGCGCTCCAGGCGCGTCTCCCTCGGCCCGGTCTCGACCAGGACCGTGGAGGAGGCGCGGCGGGAGTGCCATGAGCGCCGGGCAAGCCCGGAGACGGACAAGCCCGTCCGTCCGGCGCCCGCCGCCCCCCTGTGCCGCGAGTTCGTGGAGGGTCCATGGAAGGAGGCGATTTTCGGGCGCTGCAAGCCCGCGACCGGGAAGTCCTATGCCTGCCTGCTCGATACCCGCCTCCTCCCCGCCTTCGGCGCGACCCCGCTCGAGCGCATAACGCCTGCGCAGGTCAGGCGCTGGTTCGACGCATTCAGCCGCACCGCGCCCGGCAACGCCAACAACGCGCTCAAGCTGCTTCGCTCGATCTTCAACCTCGCCATCGCCCGCGGCCTCCTCGACAGCAACCCCGCGCAGGGCATCGCGCCCAACCGCCGGCCGCCGATGACGCGCTTCCTGTCGCGCGAGGAGATCGCGCGTCTTCACGCCGTCCTCGACGAAGAGGCCAAGCGGGGAGAGCGGTTCAGGCCGCAGGCCGACATTATCCGCCTGCTGCTTCTCACCGGATGCCGCAGGGGAGAAATCGCCGGGCTCCGCTGGTCCGAGGTCCAGAGCGGCGCGCTGATGCTTGCCGACAGCAAGACCGGGCCGAGAAAGGTTCCCCTCAACGCCCAGGCCAGGAGCATCCTGGACCGCCAGAAGCGGGGAGAAAGCCGCTTCGTGTTCCCTTCGCCGCGCCATCCGTCGCGGCCGCGCGGGTCCGAACTCTCTCTCTGGTACCGGGTCCGCCGCAAGGCCGGCATCGAGGACTGCCGGCTTCACGACCTGCGCCATACCGTGGCGAGCCACGCGGTCATGAACGGCGTGCCGGTCCCTGTCGTCTCCCGCCTGCTTGGCCACTCCAATTCGCGCATGACGCTCCGCTACGCCCACCTCGGCGACCGCGACATCGAAGCCGCCGCCGAGAGGGTCGGAAAGGCCGTCGCCACGATCATGGGACTGGGCCCTCAACTGCACCCCTCGGATGCGTCGAGCGGCAGCTCGTCCGGGTGACGCACCCGTTTCATCCGCTTCACGGCCGTGAGTTCCCACTGGTCGAGATCAAGTCGGTGATGGGAGTGGAGTTGGTGCATTACACGGGAGATGACGGCGTGCTGCGCAGCATACGGCGAGGCTGGACCAGCGTTGCCTGCGAGGATCCGTTTGTGCGGGTGGGGTCGGGCCGGTCGGCGTTTCGGGTGTCTGATCTGCTCGCGCTGGGGTCATTGCTGGCCGGCCTGGAGGGGGCCGGCCGTGCCGGCAGGGAGGCCGAGGGTGGGGCGGGGACTGTCAAGGAGATTTTGCCGCATGTGTAAGAATGTTTTTGCGTATGCATGGCGGGAACAGGGTGTCGCGGCGGCCGGGAAGACGGCAAGGAGTGACGCATATGTGCGACATTTCCGCGTGTTTTCGGTGACAGGCAGGCAGAAGGGGGTTGATTGCGCTCTGGGATGTTGTATAAATATATTTACATTCCTTTCCCCACGGAGCCCGCGCGATGGCCAGACGCCCCGCCGACGCCAAGTCTCGCTCCCTCAAGCAGCACGGCTGCCTGAACCCGCGCGCGGAGGCGGTGCGCGACGAGCTGTTCCTGTCGAACCCGTTCTTCGACCCGCGCGACCTGCTCCAGGTCAGGTACGAGATGCTGCGCCGGGTGCGCGAGGATGGCGTGCCGGTGAGCCACGCTGCCGCCAGCTTCGGCGTCTCGCGGCCCACCTGGTATCAAGCGCAGCGCGCCTGGGAGGCTGGCGGGTTGCCGGGCCTGCTGCCGGACCGGCCGGGACCGCGGCGTGCGCACAAGCTCAGCGACGAGGTGGTCGAGGCGTTGCAGACGGCGAAGAGCAAGCAGCCGGAGTTGACCGCCGCCGCGCTGGTCGAGCTGGTGCGCGAACGCTTCGGCATCTCGATCCATCGCAGCAGCATAGATCGCGCCATCGCGCGGGGAAAAAAACGCCGATGATGCGCCGCCCGCCATGCGCCGCGCTCCCCGCGGCGGAACATTCCGCCTACGGGCACGGTTACGAGCGGATGCGCCGTCATGCCGTCGAGCCCGGCGCCGGCGACGATCGCCACGGGCTCGCCGTAGTGGCGCTGCGCGGCGTCGCGGCCTGGCTGCATGCCTTCGCCGAACTGCCCGCTCCGACGATCGCTGTGCGTGCGGGGGCCTCGCCCGGGCCGTTGCCCACCGGGGTCGAGACGTCGGCGATCGACGTTTTGATCGCCATGCTCAGGGGTCATATGGGGAGGGAAGCAGCATGAACACCGCTCACCAGAAGGTGGCCGCGAGCCACCTGAGCCGCGATGCCTATCTGTACGTGCGTCAGTCTACCCAGCGCCAGGTGCTCGACCATGGCGAGAGTACGCGCCGCCAGTACGCGCTGCGGGAGCGGGCCGTGGCGCTGGCTGGCCGACCGAGAGCATCGTCGTGATCGACAAAGACCTCGGTCTCTCCGGTGCCGACGCCGACCGCGAGGGATTCCAGCATCTGGTCGCCGAGGTCGGCATGGGCCGGGCCGGGATCGTGCTCGGGCTTGAGGTCAGCCGCCTCGCGCGCAACTCCACAGACTCAGACTTCCTGACCTCTGATAATTTTGGGTGACACGGTTTGCGTGGAGATCCGGCCAGCGAGACGAGACGAAAGCGCCAGTTTCTGCGGCTTTCCGGTTGCGGCGGGTGGCTCCGGCAAGACGTTCCGTATCAACTCAAAATTTCTGGCGGCCGCCGTGCCGCACGGAGCCGCGAGGCCCAGGGAGACGAGATTTGTGTGCAACCTCAAGATCATGACTATAGGGACCGCCCACACCTTTCCAGCTCGGGGTCAGGAAGTCTGAGACTGGCACCGCCTGCTTGAGATCTGCGCCCTGAGCGAGACGCTCATCCTCGACGAGGACGGTGTCTACGACCCCGGCGACTTCAACGATAGGCTCCTGCTCGGGCTCAAAGGGACCATGTCGGAAGCGGAGCTGCATATGATGCGCATCCGGCTGCGTGGCGGAGTGCTGGCCAAGGCCAAGCGCGGGGAGTTGAAGGTGCCGCTGCCGGTGGGGCTGGTCTACGACCCGCTCGGCCAGGTGGTGCTCGACCCCGACGAGCAGGTGCAGCACAGCCTGCGCCTGATATTCGACACCTTCGCGCGGACCGGCTCGGCCAGCGCCACGGTCAGGCATTTCAACAACGAGAAGCTGCTGTTTCCGTACCGTCCTCAAGGCGGGCCCCACAGCGGTGAGCTGCATTGGAAGCCCCTGAGGTTCGCGCGCGCGGGGGCTTCTGCACAACCCGCGATACGCCGGCGCTTTCGCGTACGGGCGCAGCCGCAGCCGGCGCCGTCCCGGCGGCGGTATCGAGACCAGAAGCGTTCCGCGAGAGGAATGGACGGTGCTGCTGCGCGATGCCCACCCGGGCTACATCACCTGGGAGCGCTTCGAGCAGAATGAGCGCCAGCTCCGGGACAATGCCCAGGCGCACGCCGCAGCGCAGCGACGCGGCGCCCCGCGCGAAGGGTCTGCGCTGCTGCAGGGCCTGGCGATCTGCGGCGTGTGCGGCAGGAACATGACGGTGCGCTACCGAACCGCAAAAGGGCAACAAAGCCCCCATTACCTGTGCAATCGCGAAAGGGTCGAGACGGCGAGCGCGGAGAATTGCCAGAGCATATCCGGCGGCGCCATCGACCGGGCGGTTGGCGCGCTGCTGGTCGAGCTGATGACACCGCTCACGCTGGACGTCGCGTTGCAGGTGCAGGACGAACTCGCCGCGCGCGCCGGAGAGGCGGATCTGTGGCGCGCTCAGCGGGTGCAGCGCGCCCGCGAGGAAGCCGACCTGGCGCGCCAGCGGTTCATGCAGACCCATCCCGACAACCGGATGGTGGCCGACGTGCTGGAGGCGGAGTGGAACGCGAAGCTTCGCGCACTCGACGAGGCCCAGCGCGAGCGCGAGCGCAGCCGCGCCGAACCGGGCCAGGGGTTGGACGACGCGCAACGCGAGCGAATCCTCGCCCTGGCCAGCGACTTCCCCCGCCTGTGGAACGATCCGGCGACGCCGCACCGCGAGCGCAAGCGGATGGCGCGGCTGCTGATCGAGGACGTGACCCTGACCAAGGCCACGCGGAGCCTGGGAGTGCGGCTGCGCGGCGGCGCGACCCGACAGATCGCCTGGACGCCGGACCCTCACCCTTCCCAGCTCATCAAGACCAGCGACGAGGTCGTCGCCGAGGTCGACAGGCTGATGAACGATCACACCGATGGCGAGATCGCAGCGATTCTCAACCAGCGCGGGTACCGAACCGGACACGGCCACGCCTTCGACCCGATATCGGTGAAGGTGGTCCGGGACAACTACGCTCTCAAGTCCCGCCATGATCGACTGCGCGAACGCGGTCTGTTGACGGCCCTGGAAATCGCCGACCGATTCGGGGTGTCCGACACGACGGTCTACAGATGGCACAAGGCCGGGCTGCTGCGCGCACACGCCTACAGCGACAGACCCCGATACCTGTACGAAATCCTCGATCCACCACCGACCGAACAACCAGGGCCAAGCCCAAGACAGGGACGTTTCCCCGATCTTGCCGACCAAGGGAGTAGTGAGGTGCAGTATGAAACGTAATCTTGGGGCTTTAGCTGGATCAGCGGCGCGCTGTCGATAACTTTCATGGCCGGCGGCTCGGCCACCCCGTAGAATGAAAATGTAGACGCGCTCAGGCGGAGGCCGACTTCGGGCCACATCGGGGAAGTCTACCGCTCGTAGCCACCCAACCGGGCGCCTGTTGCCGACGGTGAACTGCCGCCGCCGGATGGACCCCAGCGTCGCAACGACTTGGTTTGCGCCGATCCCAGACATTTTCACGGCAAAACGCCAGCGCACACACCTCAATTTCGGGTTAGTATTCATTTTTGAGCGTCGGCCCCTCAGATCCAGAAAATGTTCCTGTTCAGACATCCAGTCTTGCTGCTGCGCCGAAGCGAGGCGCTCCAGACCGCGCTGATCGCGGTCGCGTTCTGGACGTTGGCTGTCATCGCTCTGACCGGCGCGCGGGAACTGCATCTTTGGGGGATGCCGCAAGTCGTAGGCGTCATCGCACGGGCGACCATGGCATGCATAGTCATCCTGGTGGGCCTGGTTGGAATTCGATGCTTGTTTGCCTGGCGGAAGTCCGGCTCACGCCTCTCTGTCCTGAGCACAGTGGGCGGAATGCCCGGCGTGTTGTTGCTCGGTGCGGTGGCATCCTATCTGGCGATCGGCTTTGCCGTGATGGACGAGGCGGACTGGCGGCCGGGCACGGCTGGGACACTGCGATTTATGGTCCTTGGTTTTGGTGTGTTCGTGGCTGCCGCAGTCGGTGGCCGCGCGGTGCTGGAACGAGTCGGCACCGACCGGTTGTTGCAGGGCGTGCTTGTCGTCCTGATTTCGAGCTGCGTCATCATTCTCGCTTCGCCGATTCTGCGCGATCTCGGCATCCTGGCGCCTTACAGAATTCCATTCCGCCTGACCGGTGCTTTCACCGAGCCCAACAACGCCGGCTTGGTCGCCTGCATGACGGTGGGACTCGCCGCGGCGTTCCTGACCAATGGCGGGCCGCGCACGCTCGGTTGGCTGGGCCTGGCCGCCGGCGTCGCCGCAAGCCTGGGGTCGGCGTCCAGAACCGCGTTGGTCATACTCGGTGCGTTGATGGTTTTGTTCCTGTTGATCAATGTCCGCGGCAAACCAAGGGCCTTCGTCCTGGCTTTGGCCGCCACAGGATTTGTCGGGATTGCAGGCTTCGTCGGCGTTGCGGCATTCTCCGACGGTCTGTCCCAGTGGTCGATGTTGCGGAACGTTTCCGGCGACATGCTTGAGAGGAAGCTGTTCTGCGACCCTTCGCCGACCGCCAATCCTGGCGCGAACTGCGCCGTACTGCTGGCGGCGAGGGACATCCTGGCCGGAGACATTGCCCTCAACTGGAGCCGCACCGTGCCCGTCAACGGCTGGCAGGGCGTGACGGTGGAAGGCCCGGAGGGACGCGTCACCGGGCTGGATCTGGCGGGACTTGGATTGAACGGCCGTATCCCCCCGGATCTTGGCCGCCTGGACCGCCTCGTTTCGCTGTCCCTTGGACGCAATCGGCTCACCGGTCGCATTCCGCCCGAGCTGGGAAATCTGGCGAGCCTCGAGTATCTGCATCTCGGCCTCAACGCCTTGACCGGGGCCATCCCGCCGGAGTTGGCGAAGCTCAAGGTAAGCGGTATCGGGCCCCCATACTTCCAGCGGATCTGATTTCGGGGCTGACTCTCCGCCTTGACCACGAGCCACACAGGAGAGATCGCGATGACAGATTCGATTTTGGCATCTGGCGACGGTGTCGCTGTTGCTTCGGTTGAGATCCCAGCTTCTGAGGGAGCCGCCCCGGCTCCGTCTGAGCCGGCCCCCATGCGACGCTGGCCGGACGATGAGAAGGCGCGGATTGTCTCGGAGAGCTTTGAGCCGGGCTCTTCGGTTGCGGCGGTCGCGCGCCGCCATGGCGTCAGCGATACGACCCTGACCAAGTGGCGGCGGCGCGCGCGGGAGGGAACTCTTCCGGGCGCTCGGATTGGTGGCTCTGCACCGCCATTTGTTCCCGTGGTGGTTGATAGCGTGACGTCCGAGCGGACGGTGGCGATCGAGGCGCTAGGCGTGGTCGTTCGCCTTCCGGTGGAGAGCGCGGTCGATCGGATTGTTGCGGTGGCCTCGGGCCTGGGCCGGGCGTCGTCATGATCGCGGCCCCCTCGCTTCGCATCGTGTTGGCGACGCGGCCGGTTGATTTTCGTCGCGGCCACGACGCGCTTGCGGCGACGGCGGCGGGGGAGCTGGACCTCGATATCTATTCCGGGGTGATCGTGATCTTCCGCTCGCGCCGCGGCGACAGGCTCAAGCTCCTTGCGTGGGACGGCAGCGGTCTGGTGATGACCTACAAGCGTCTGGAGCAGGGCCGCTTCGCCTGGCCTCGGATCGAGGATGGTGTGATGCGCCTTACGAAGGGCCAGTTCGAGGCCCTCTTCGAGGGTCTGGACTGGCGCCGGGTGAAGGCCCGCCCGGTTCGCCGCCCGCTGGCGGCGGAGTGAGGCGGCACGCAGGCGGGGCCGCAGATTTCGGTCGCGGTCCCGCCTGCACTTTTCCCTGGTCATGCATTGGCGAATCGGATTAAGGGGTGGCCCATGCCGAAGGTCACGCCCTCACCCCTCAGCAGCGCCGGTTCGCCGTCGCCTGCGGTGGTTTCGGCGGCGCTGGCGGCCCTGCATGCGGAGCTTGACGACGAGCGCGCGGCGCGCCGGGCGACGGAAGCAGCCCTATGCGAAGCGGAGCAGGCACGCGGCGCGGCGGAGGCGGCGAGGCAGACGGCGGAAGCGCGGGCGGCACGGCTGGAGGCCGAGAACGCGCAGAGCGCGGAGCAGATCAGCCGGCTTGAGCATCTCAACAAGGAGCTCAGGAAGGCGCTGTTCGGTCCGCGCTCCGAGAAGCTCGGCGAGGACGAGCGCCAGCTTACGTTCGAGGAGTTTTGGGCGGCGATCGCTGAAGCCGGCGGTCGGCCCGAGGCAGATGACCAGGAGCAGGACGAGGGGGCTGGCGGCAAGCGCCGGCGGCGCTCTTCCCGGGGGTCGCGCAGCGGGGTGCGCTTCGGGCCCCAGGTCGACCGGCGCGAGGAGGTGATCGAGCCGGACACGATCATGTGCCCCTGCGGCTGCGGCGAGATGACGAAGATCGGCGAGGACCGCAGCGAGCGGCTGGACTATGAGCCGGCGAAGTTCACCGTCATCGAGACCGTGCGCCCCCGCTACGCCTGCAACAAGTGCAAGGGGGGCGGGGTGGTGCAGTCGCCGGCGCCGGCCGCTCTGGTCGAGGGCGGCCTTCCCACCGAGGCTCTTCTGGCGCAGGTGCTGATCGCGAAGTACGGCGATCATTGCCCGCTCTATCGCCAGTCGCAGATCTACGAGCGCTCGGGGATCGAGGTTCACCGTGCGACGCTGGCGACGTGGGTGGGCCAGGCGTCGTTTCACCTGCGCCCCGTGGTCGCTTGCCTGGAGGATGAGCTGAAGAAGTCGGATCACCTGGGTCTGGACGAGACCACGATCCGCGTTCTCGACCCGGGCCGGGGCAAGACGAAGACGGGCTACATGTGGACCCTTGTGCGTGACGAGCGCCACTGGAGCGGCACGGACCCGCCGGGCGTCGTCTATCGCTATGCGCCCGGCCGCGGCGGCAAGTATGGCGCCGAGCTTATGGAGGGCTTTTCGGGGACGGTGCAGCTCGACGGCTACTCGGGCCACAACATCCTGGCGCGGCCGGACCGGGCGGAAGGCCCTGTGACGCGGGCCCTCTGTTGGGCGCATGTAAGACGGAAGCTGAAAGAGGTATACGACTCGAGCGCATCGCCGATCGCGCTGGCCGGTCTGAATCGGATCGCGAAGCTCTATGCGATCGAGAAGAAGATCCGGGGCAAGCCGCCGGCGGAGCGCCGCGCGATCCGTTGGGAGGAGTCGGCGCCGATCGTGAACACCTTCGGTGTCTGGCTCGACGAGCAGCGCTCGCGCGTCTCACCGCGCTCGCGTCTCGGCGAGAAGCTGACCTATATCGCCAACCAGTGGGACGGGCTGCTGGAGTTCCTGCACGACGGTCGTGTCGAGATCGACTCGAACCTGGTGGAAAACCGAATCCGGCCGCTGAAGCTCACCGCCAAGAACGCGCTCTTCGCCGGCAACGACGAGGGTGCGCAAGCCTGGGCCCGCATCGCCTCGCTGATCGAGACCTGCAAGATGAACGGCGTCGAGCCCTACGCCTGGATGCGGAGCACGCTCGAGAAGATCGCCAAGGGCCACCCGCAGTCGGGCATCCAGGAGCTTCTGCCGTGGAACTTCCAGCCCGAGGCAAAATGACTCGCGCGCTCACGGCGCTCCTCAAGAAATCCCCGTCGTAGTCAAGCCAGATTCCGGTATGGGGTCTGCGTACCGCTTACAGCTCAAGAACCTCGAGCCCGTTGTGGTTGCAAGGCAACCGCTTGACCGGCCCTGTCCCGGCCGCTATCGGAGAGCTCCGGCTGTCCGTCCTGCGTCTCTGGGGCAACGACTTCGACTCCATTCCTCCCGAAATCAATACCGTCGCCGACCACGATCTCGGCCGCTTCGTGCTCTGCCTGCCGCCGCCTCGAACCAGCCCCGCGTTGTTCGAGGACTGCACGACGCTGCTGGCGGCGAAGGACACGCTGGCCGGTGACGCGCCGCTCGATTGGCACGCGGCGGTCCCCATCGGCTTGTGGCAAGGCGTGACCGTGGGCGGTCCGGAAGGTCGTGTCATCGCGCTGGATCTGTACGGGAGAGGGCTGAACGGACGCATTCCCCCGAAACTCGGCAGGCTGGACGGCCTCGTCTCGTTGAACCTGGCCGCCAATCGGCTCACCGGTTCGATTCCGCCGGAGTTGGGACAACTCGTCGACCTGCGCGTCTTGGCCCTGGATCGCAACGCCCTGACCGGCACCGTCCCTGCGGAACTGGCACGACTCCCCCGGCTCAGGGCCTTGTGGTTGAGAGAGAACCGCCTGACCGGCCCTGTTCCGCCGGCGCTGTTCGATGTCCCTGACCACGATCTCGGCCGCTTCGTGCTCTGCCTGCCGCCACCACGAACCAGCCCCGCGTTGTTCGGCGACTGCACGCGGCTGCTGGCGGCGAAGGACACGCTGGCCGGCGGCGCCCCGCTCGACTGGCACGCGGCGGTCCCCATCGGCTTATGGCAAGGCGTGACCGTGGGCGGTCCGGAAGGTCGTGTCATCGCGCTGGATCTGTACGGGAAAGGGCTGAACGGACGCATTCCCCCGAGCCTCGGCAGGCTGGACGGCCTCGTCTCGTTGAACTTGGCCGCCAATCGGCTCACCGGTTCGATTCCGCCGGAGTTGGGACAACTCGTCCACCTGCGCGACTTGAGCCTGGATCGCAACGCCCTGACTGGCACCGTCCCTGCGGAACTGGCACGACTCCCCCGGCTCAGGGCCTTGTGGTTGAGAGAGAACCGCCTGACCGGCCCTGTTCCGCCGGCGCTGTTCGATGTCCCTGACCACGATCTCGGCCGCCTCGTGCTCTGCCTGCCGCCGCCGCGAACCAGCCCCGCGTTGTTCGAGGACTGCACGACGCTGCTGGCGGCGAAGGACACGCTGGCCGGCGGCGCGCCGCTCGACTGGCACGCGGCGGTCCCTATCGGCTTATGGCAAGGTGTGACCGTGGGCGGTCCGGAAGGTCGTGTCATTGCGCTGGAGCTGCCCCGAACGGGGCTGAGGGGGCGCGTACCCGCGGCATTTGGGCATCTCGCCGGCTTGCGGTCCCTGGTGCTCGACAGCAATGCGCTGACCGGCGCCATTCCACCCGAGCTGGGGAAACTGACCGACCTGGAAAGGCTCGGGCTTGCCAACAATGCCCTGACCGGCCCCGTCCCTGCGGAACTGGCGAAGCTGTCGAGCCTCAGGAAGCTCTGGCTGAGCGGCAACCGCCTGACCGGTTTCCTCCCTCCCGAGCTGCGCGCGGTCGCCGGCAGGGACGCGCCCTGCCCCGCCGCTCCCGCCGACAATCCCGGTTTGCGGTAAGCGGTATCGGGCCCCCATACTTCCAGCGGATCTGATTTCGGGGCTGACTCTCCGCCTTGACCACGAGCCACACAGGAGAGATCGCGATGACAGATTCGATTTTGGCATCTGGCGACGGTGTCGCTGTTGCTTCGGTTGAGATCCCAGCTTCTGAGGGAGCCGCCCCGGCTCCGTCTGAGCCGGCCCCCATGCGACGCTGGCCGGACGATGAGAAGGCGCGGATTGTCTCGGAGAGCTTTGAGCCGGGCTCTTCGGTTGCGGCGGTCGCGCGCCGCCATGGCGTCAGCGATACGACCCTGACCAAGTGGCGGCGGCGCGCGCGGGAGGGAACTCTTCCGGGCGCTCGGATTGGTGGCTCTGCACCGCCATTTGTTCCCGTGGTGGTTGATAGCGTGACGTCCGAGCGGACGGTGGCGATCGAGGCGCTAGGCGTGGTCGTTCGCCTTCCGGTGGAGAGCGCGGTCGATCGGATTGTTGCGGTGGCCTCGGGCCTGGGCCGGGCGTCGTCATGATCGCGGCCCCCTCGCTTCGCATCGTGTTGGCGACGCGGCCGGTTGATTTTCGTCGCGGCCACGACGCGCTTGCGGCGACGGCGGCGGGGGAGCTGGACCTCGATATCTATTCCGGGGTGATCGTGATCTTCCGCTCGCGCCGCGGCGACAGGCTCAAGCTCCTTGCGTGGGACGGCAGCGGTCTGGTGATGACCTACAAGCGTCTGGAGCAGGGCCGCTTCGCCTGGCCTCGGATCGAGGATGGTGTGATGCGCCTTACGAAGGGCCAGTTCGAGGCCCTCTTCGAGGGTCTGGACTGGCGCCGGGTGAAGGCCCGCCCGGTTCGCCGCCCGCTGGCGGCGGAGTGAGGCGGCACGCAGGCGGGGCCGCAGATTTCGGTCGCGGTCCCGCCTGCACTTTTCCCTGGTCATGCATTGGCGAATCGGATTAAGGGGTGGCCCATGCCGAAGGTCACGCCCTCACCCCTCAGCAGCGCCGGTTCGCCGTCGCCTGCGGTGGTTTCGGCGGCGCTGGCGGCCCTGCATGCGGAGCTTGACGACGAGCGCGCGGCGCGCCGGGCGACGGAAGCAGCCCTATGCGAAGCGGAGCAGGCACGCGGCGCGGCGGAGGCGGCGAGGCAGACGGCGGAAGCGCGGGCGGCACGGCTGGAGGCCGAGAACGCGCAGAGCGCGGAGCAGATCAGCCGGCTTGAGCATCTCAACAAGGAGCTCAGGAAGGCGCTGTTCGGTCCGCGCTCCGAGAAGCTCGGCGAGGACGAGCGCCAGCTTACGTTCGAGGAGTTTTGGGCGGCGATCGCTGAAGCCGGCGGTCGGCCCGAGGCAGATGACCAGGAGCAGGACGAGGGGGCTGGCGGCAAGCGCCGGCGGCGCTCTTCCCGGGGGTCGCGCAGCGGGGTGCGCTTCGGGCCCCAGGTCGACCGGCGCGAGGAGGTGATCGAGCCGGACACGATCATGTGCCCCTGCGGCTGCGGCGAGATGACGAAGATCGGCGAGGACCGCAGCGAGCGGCTGGACTATGAGCCGGCGAAGTTCACCGTCATCGAGACCGTGCGCCCCCGCTACGCCTGCAACAAGTGCAAGGGGGGCGGGGTGGTGCAGTCGCCGGCGCCGGCCGCTCTGGTCGAGGGCGGCCTTCCCACCGAGGCTCTTCTGGCGCAGGTGCTGATCGCGAAGTACGGCGATCATTGCCCGCTCTATCGCCAGTCGCAGATCTACGAGCGCTCGGGGATCGAGGTTCACCGTGCGACGCTGGCGACGTGGGTGGGCCAGGCGTCGTTTCACCTGCGCCCCGTGGTCGCTTGCCTGGAGGATGAGCTGAAGAAGTCGGATCACCTGGGTCTGGACGAGACCACGATCCGCGTTCTCGACCCGGGCCGGGGCAAGACGAAGACGGGCTACATGTGGACCCTTGTGCGTGACGAGCGCCACTGGAGCGGCACGGACCCGCCGGGCGTCGTCTATCGCTATGCGCCCGGCCGCGGCGGCAAGTATGGCGCCGAGCTTATGGAGGGCTTTTCGGGGACGGTGCAGCTCGACGGCTACTCGGGCCACAACATCCTGGCGCGGCCGGACCGGGCGGAAGGCCCTGTGACGCGGGCCCTCTGTTGGGCGCATGTAAGACGGAAGCTGAAAGAGGTATACGACTCGAGCGCATCGCCGATCGCGCTGGCCGGTCTGAATCGGATCGCGAAGCTCTATGCGATCGAGAAGAAGATCCGGGGCAAGCCGCCGGCGGAGCGCCGCGCGATCCGTTGGGAGGAGTCGGCGCCGATCGTGAACACCTTCGGTGTCTGGCTCGACGAGCAGCGCTCGCGCGTCTCACCGCGCTCGCGTCTCGGCGAGAAGCTGACCTATATCGCCAACCAGTGGGACGGGCTGCTGGAGTTCCTGCACGACGGTCGTGTCGAGATCGACTCGAACCTGGTGGAAAACCGAATCCGGCCGCTGAAGCTCACCGCCAAGAACGCGCTCTTCGCCGGCAACGACGAGGGTGCGCAAGCCTGGGCCCGCATCGCCTCGCTGATCGAGACCTGCAAGATGAACGGCGTCGAGCCCTACGCCTGGATGCGGAGCACGCTCGAGAAGATCGCCAAGGGCCACCCGCAGTCGGGCATCCAGGAGCTTCTGCCGTGGAACTTCCAGCCCGAGGCAAAATGACTCGCGCGCTCACGGCGCTCCTCAAGAAATCCCCGTCGTAGTCAAGCCAGATTCCGGTATGGGGTCTGCGTACCGCTTACGGTTTGCGCGCCGATTGCGCGCTCCTGTTGGCGGCGAGGGACATCCTCGCCGGCGATGCGCCGCTCGGCTGGAGCGAGGACATCCCCATCGAGTTCTGGCAGGGCGTCACCGTCGGCGGCTCGCCGGAGCGGGTGACGAGGCTCGACCTGTCCAAGTCAGGTCTGAACGGGCGCATCCCGCCAGCGTTGGGCGGACTGGACCGGCTTGTTTCGCTGCATCTCAATCGCAACCGGCTGACCGGCCCGGTGCCTCCCGAACTGGGAGAGCTGTCCGACCTGGAGCGGCTGGTGCTCTCCTTCAACGCCTTGAGCGGCCCGATTCCGCCGGAACTGGGGAAACTGTCGCATCTCAGGGAGTTGTGGCTGAAGCACAACCGCCTGACCGGCCCCGTGCCGCCGGAACTCGAAGGGCTGGAGAAGCTGACCTTGATACGTCTCTCCGGCAACGATCTGGAACGCCCCTATCCGCGGCGTCTCTACCGGATCGCGAGCCACGACCTGGACCTCCACGATCTGCGCCATCGTCGGTCGCTCGACGATGCAGAGGCGGCGCAGGCGGCGGACCGCCGCATGAACCGAGATCGTCCGGATGCGGTAAGGCGCCTGTTCTGTCGACCTTCCTCCAGCGTCACTTCCGATCTGCAAGCCGACTGCGGCCTTCTGCTGGCGAACAAGGACATCCTGGCCGGCGGCGCGGCGCTTGACTGGAGCGAGGACATCCCCATCGAGTTCTGGCAGGGCGTCACCGTCGGCGGCTCGCCGAAGCGCGTGACCGCACTGGCATTGCCGCGCGCGGGACTGAACGGGCGCCTGTTCGCGGAACTCGGCGAATTGGGCGGCCTCGTCGCTCTGGACCTGAGCCATAACCGGCTCGCCGGCCCCGTACCGCCGGAACTGGAAGGACTGGGCAATCTCTTCTTCCTGCGCCTCGCCGGCAACGACCTGAACCGCCCCTTCCCGCCGGCGCTCCACGAGATTGCCGACCATGACCTCGACGGGCCGGTTTTCTGCCGGCCGAAGAAAATCGATCCGGGCCTGCTCGCCGATTGCACCCTCTTGCTGACGGTGAGAGACAGCCTCGCCGGGGATGCGCCGCTCAACTGGCGCCGCGATGTGCCGGTCGACGACTGGCAGGGTGTCGCGGTGGATCGCTCGCGCGGCCGCGTGACGGCGCTGGATCTGACGCAAATGGGTTTGAACGGACGCATCCCCGCGGAGTTGGGGCAGCTTGCCGGACTCGCCTCCCTGCGCCTGGGCCGCAATCGGCTTGCCGGCGACATCCCGCCCGAGCTCGGCAACCTCGCCGGTCTGCGCATGCTGGCATTGAGCGGCAACCTCCTGGCCGGTTCCGTGCCGCCGGAACTGGGCAAGCTGTCGAGGCTCACCGACCTGTGGCTGAGCGGGAACCGTCTGAGCGGCCCCGCACCGCCCTCTGTGGCCGCGCTGCCAGCGTTGCGCCTGGACGATGACGATGCGGCTGGCGAACTCCGGGCGCAGGGTCGCGGTCGGGTTCTCGGCCGGAACCTGCTCTGCCACTCCCTCCTCGAAGCACTGCCGCGCCTGTATGACGACTGCGCCACGTTGTTAGCCGCTCGGGACGTGCTGGCCGGCGACGTCCAACTAAACTGGAGCGACGCGGTCCCCATCGGCTATTGGCGGGGTGTCACCGTCGGGATGCCCAACATCGCCGGCGAGGCCGCGGAAGGGCCGCGGGTCGTCGCCCTGGCTCTGTCGCACATGGGACTGAACGGGCGGATTCCCGCAGAGCTGTCGGCTCTGGACGCCCTTGCCGTTCTGCGTCTTGGCAACAACCGGCTTGCGGGACCGATCCCTCCGGAACTGGGCACCCTGACCGGGCTGCGGACGCTGGTACTGGAAAACAACGCGCTGACCGGCGAGATCCCGCCGGAACTGAGCGCGTTGCAGGCACTCGTTTCGTTGCGTCTTGGCGGCAACGAACTCACTGGCGGCATCCCGCAGGGACTGACCACACTGACCGGTCTGCGGGTGCTCGCGCTGGAGAACAACATCTTGACGGGCGACGTCCATCCGCAGCTTGGCAACCTGTCGCGTCTGGAGGAGCTGCGGCTCGAGAACAATCGTTTGCACGGAGCACTCCGCGAGGCTCTCGACCGGTGGGCTCATCTTGCGGTCCTCCGTCTGGGCGGCAACGCGTTTGCCGACTGCCTTCCGGCTACGGCGCGAGCAGCGCAGGTACGGCACAACGATCTGGATTCCGCCGATCTGCTCTGCGATCCTTCGCCCTGGACCAAACCGGGCCTTTTCGAAGACGGCGCGCGTCTGATGCGCATGCGCGACACCTTGGCCGGCGACGCGGCGCTGAACTGGAGCTACGCTCACCCCGTCGCGTCCTGGCAGGGCGTCACCATCGGTCGAGGGCATCGCATCATCGCACTGGACTTGCGGGACATGAACCTGACCGGGCGGATCCCCCCGGAGCTGGGCGAGCTGGCCCATCTCCATCTGCTGCGGCTCGACGGCAACCGACTCACCGGCCCCATTCCACCGGAACTGGGGAACCTGACCCGTCTGACCATGCTGTCGCTTGGCGACAACCGCCTGATGGGTCCCATCCCGCGGGAGATCGCCAATCTGTCGAATCTCGGGCAACTGTGGCTGGCCGACAACCGTCTCACCGGTTCCGTCCCGCCCGAATTGGCCGGTATCAAGCGTCTCTCGCTGGCTGTCGCCGATAACGATTTCCAGGACTGCATGCCGTGGGAGCTGTACGGTCTGCGCAGCCACGATATCGATGACGGCTTCATCTGCGCCGCCCTGGCGAAGGACAGACCGCTGCTTTGGAGGCTGGGATTCGAGAAGGCCATGGAGGCGCCCGTCTTCGGTCACGGTCTGAGGGCGCTGAAATACCTGAAGGGCGCCCCCGTCACATGGAGCGGCGCGCTGCCCGACCCTCACAATCTGTTCATTATGTTGCTGGGAGAGGCCGGTATCGTCCCTCTGCTTCTGTTTCTGTCCGCCATCGTCTTGCTTCTGCGCACACAATGGGTAGCGCCGAAATCGCTTGCCCGGGATGCCACCGTGGCCTGGGTCATCGTCATCGTTCTGTACTGCATGACCTTCGCGCATCTGCTCGGCGAGGAAGCGTTCATGTTTCTCGCCGGGTTGAGCGTCGCGATAGGGGCGGTGCGCGGCGCCGGTGCCCGACGCCCTGCGAAGGCGTGACCGTTGGCCGACGGCAGACTCCATGTCGGGTTCGTGCTGCCCAACCTGGGCGGCGGCGGTGCGCAGCGCATCATTCTGAGCTTGGCGCAATCGCTCATCGAGCGCGGACACCGGGTTGACCTGGTGATCCCCTGCTTCGCGGGAGACTACAAGGCCGCAATTCCGCGTGGAGTGCGGCTGTATCGGGGGCGGCTTCCTCACACCGACAGGACCTTCTTGCGCGAAATTCAACGGTCGGGCGTAGAGGTAACGACGCTTGGCGTGAACCCGGTCAGGGTCGCATGGCTCTGGCTGGTTCTCGGCCGGAAGCACCCTGGTGTACGGGTTCGGCGCAAGCGCTCTCTCTATGCTTCCGTCCACATTCTGAGCCGTTACCTCTGCGAGGCGCGTCCCGATGTACTGGTGTCGGCGCTGGCGAGCGCCGACGCCGCCGCGGTCTGCGCCGCGGAGCTGACGGACCGGGCCGTTCCGGTGGTGGTCACGGTGCACAACAACGTCGCCGCCAGCTATGCGCCGGAGTGGCTGGCCGCTGCCCGGACGCTCTATCCGCTGGCCGACGCGGTGGTGGCGGTGTCCAGGGGCGTGGGCGAGGCCGTGCGGCGATCGTTGGGGGTGGACGCCGAGCGCGTTCGCACCATCTACAACCCCGTCCCTGCCGACAGCATATGGCGCCTGGCGCAGGAAGAGGTCTCGCACCCCTGGTTCGCGGACGGCGAGCCGCCGGTTATCCTGAGCGTCGGCCGTGAGGCGCGGCAGAAGGACCACCCCACGCTAGTGGAGGCGTTCGGGCTGGCGCGGCGCGAAGTGAACGCGCGGCTGGTTATCCTCGGCAAGCTCTCGGCCCCCTACCGGCAAAGGCTCAAGTCCCTGGCGAGGGGCCATGGCGCGGAGGAAGACCTCGGCTTCGTGGACTTCGACGAGAACCCGTTCCGCTACATGCGGCGGGCGAGGCTGCTCGCGCTGTCCTCGCGCTGGGAGGGTCTGCCGACCGTGGTCATCGAGGCACTGGCCTGCGGCACGCCGGTGGTCAGCACCGACACGCCCTACGGTCCGCGCGAGATCCTTGGGGATTGGGGCGAGTTGCCGCCGGTGGGCGACGCGCCGGCGCTGGCGCGGGCACTGGTCGAGACGCTGCGCGGCGCTCACCCGACGGAGGAAGCGCTTACGCGCCGCGCCGCCGACTTCTCCCCCGAAAAGGCCGCCGAGGCCTACGTCGCGCTGTTCGAGGAGTTGGTGAGGGAACGCGCGCGGTGAGATCGGGTAAACTCCATGTCGGCTTCATGCTCACCAGCCTGAACGCCGGCGGGGCGGAGCGCAATATTCTCCGCTTGGCGCGGTCGCTCATCGAGCGCGGACATCGGGCGGATCTGGTGATCCCCAAATTCGCGGGAGACTACCGGGCCGCGGTCCCCAGCGGAATGCGCGTTTATCGGGCGCGGCTTCCCGGCACCGACAGGAAGCTGCTGCGGGAGGTGCAGCAGGCGGGAGTCGAGGTGGAAGCGACGACCGTCAACCCCATCGGTGTCGCCCGCACTTGGCTGGCTCTCGCCGGGAAAGACTTCAACCTACCCGTTCGAAGTCGTCACCGCGTCTATGCGTATGCATACATGATCGCGACGTACGTTCGTGAGGCGCGCCCTGATGTGCTGGTGTCGGCGCTGCCGGGCGCCGACACCGCCGCGGTCTGCGCCGCGGAGCTGACGGACCGGGCCGTTCCGGTGGTGGTCACGGTGCGCACCAACGTCGTCGCCGACTATACGCCGGAGTGGCTGGCCGCTGCTCGGACGCTCTATCCGCTGGCCGACGCGGTGGTGGCGGTGTCCAGAGGCGTGGGCGACTCCGTACGGCGATCGTTGGGGGTGGACACCGCGCGCGTTCGCACCATCTACACCGGCGTACCCGCCGACAGCATACGCCGGTTGGCGCAGGAAGAAGTCACGCATCCGTGGTTCGCGGACGGCAAGCCGCCGGTGATTCTGAGCGTCGGGCGCGAGGCGGCCCAAAAGGACGTAACTGCCCAGGTTGTCTGATTTGTCATTTTGAACCTTGGGGTTGAGGCACGGCCAGTTTGGAGTTGACACGAGGGGGTTGACGGAAGTTTCGGAAAATGACTCAACAACGACATGAGCAATCCCGAGTCGCCGCGCGGCCCTTCAACGGGGGCACGGCCCGAAAGTTCCGAGCAGAAGATCGCTCGCCTGGAGGAGGAGAACGCCTGGCTTCGGCAGCAGAATGCGCGGCTGGAGGAACAAAACACGCGTCTTGTCGAGCGTATCGAGGAGTTGGAACGCCGTCTCGGACTGAGCAGTCGCAACAGCGCCAAGCCGCCGTCGAGCGATGGGTTGAAGAAGCCGAGGGCCAAGCGGCGGACCCAAAGCCAGCGGGGCAAATCGGGGCGCAAGCCGGGCGGTCAGCCCGGCCACAAGGGCGAGACGTTGCGCCGCACGGATCACCCGGACCGGGTGGAGAACCACGTTCCGGCTGCCTGCGAGGGATGCGGTTCGTCCCTGTCGGCGGCGGCCACGGCAGGGGTGTCGCACGCCCGCCAGGTCTTCGACCTGCCCGAGGCGCGTGCGCTGGAGGTGACCGAGCACCGGGCGCATGCCAAGTGCTGCGGGCATTGCGGCACGCTGACCCGTGCAGCGTTCCCCGAGGGGGTGTCGGCACCGGTGCAGTACGGGTCGCGCATTGCAGGCGTGGCGGTCTACCTTCAGCACGCCCACTTCCTGCCGGAGGACCGGCTGTCGCAGGTGATGGCGGAGCTGTTCGGCGCGCCGGTGACGGCTGCGACACTGGCGGCGATGAGCGAGAGGGCGGCCGATCGGCTGCGGGGAGTTGCCACCCACATACAGGAGCTTGCGGCGGGCACGGCGCGGGTGAAGCACCTCGACGAGACCGGGTTCCGGATTGGCGGGCAAACGCAGTGGCTCCATGTGATCTGCACGCCGCATCTGGCGGCATTCCGGGTCAGCGCCAAGCGCGGCGACCTGCTCTTGGGTGTTTCCGGTATCGTCGTTCACGATCACTGGAAGCCGTACTTCACGTTGGAGGGGGTGGAGCACGGCTTGTGCAACGCCCACCACCTGCGGGAGTTGCAGGCGCTGGTGGACATCGAAGGGGAAGGCTGGGCCGGACGCATGCAGCAGCTCCTGCGCCGGGCCAATCGCGCCGCCCGGATCGCGCAGGACAAGGATATCGCCGTTCCGGCGACGCTTGTGGCGCTGATCGAGCGCCGATACGACGAGATCATTGCCGAGGCGCTGGCCTTCCACGAGAGCCAGCCGCCGCTCTCGCCTCCCAAGCCCGGAAAGCGGGGACGCAAGAAGCGGCGGATCGGCCACAACCTCGCCCTGCGCCTGCGCGATCGAAAATGCGCGGTTCTCCGCTTCCTGACCGACCCCGAAGTGGCGTTTACCAACAACGAGGCCGAGCGCGACCTGCGGATGATGAAGCTGCGCCAGAAGATCTCCGGCGGCTTCCGATCCGCAAAGGGGGCCGAGAACTTCGCCATCCTGCGCAGCGTGATCACCACCGCCAGAAAGCAGGGCTGGAACATCATCGAAGCCCTGATCAGCCCATCGGACCAACTCATCGCCACCGTCAAGTGCGCGTGAGCCTACCGGGCAAGAACTCCCCAACACCGGAATCACCTCAGTAAGCGACCTGGGCAGTTACAAAAGGACTACCCCACCCTGGTGGAAGCGTTCGGGCTGGCGAGGCGGGAGGCGAACGCGCGACTGGTCATCCTCGGCCGGCTCTCGGCACCCTACCGGGCAAGGCTCAAGTCCCTGGCGCGGGGCCATGACGTGGAGGGAGACCTCGGCTTCGTGGACTTCGACGAGAACCCGTTCCGCTACATGCGGCGGGCGGCGCTGCTCGCGCTCTCCTCGCGCTGGGAGGGTCTGCCGACGGTGGTCATCGAGGCACTGGCCTGCGGCACGCCGGTGGTCAGCACCGACACGCCCTACGGCCCGCGCGAGATCCTTGGGGGTTGGGGCGATCTGCCGCCGGTGGGCGACGCGCCGGCGCTGGCGCGGGCGCTGGTCGGGACGCTGCGCGGCGCTCACCCGACGGAGGAAGCGCTTACGCGCCGCGCCGCCGACTTCTCCCCCGAAAAAGCCGCCGAGGCCTACGTCGCGCTGTTCGAGGAGTTGGTGAGGGAACGCGCGCGGTGAGGTCGGTCAAACTCCATGTCTGCTTCCTGCTGACCAGTCTGGCCGGCGGCGGAGCGGAGCGCAACATTCTCCGCTTGGCGCGGTCACTCATCGAACGAGGATATCGGGTGGACTTGGTGATCCCCCGGTTCGCAGGAGACTACCTGGCGGCGATACCCGGTGGAATGCGTGTCTGGCGGGCGCGGGTTCCCGGCACAGACAGGGCGTATTTGCGGGAGCTTCAGCGGGCAGGAATCGAGGTGGAAGCAATGACCGTCAACCCCGTCGGCGCCGCGCGCGACTGGCTGGCTCTCGCCCGGAAGCATCCCGGCATACCGGTCATACGCGGCAGCGGCATGCGCTCCGTCTATCCCTACGCCCATGTTCTGGCCCGCTACCTTCGCGAGGAACGTCCCGATGTGCTGGTGTCGGCGAATATGGGCCCCAACGCCATTGCGGTCTGCGCCGCCGAACTGACGGGCCGGGCCGTCCCGACGGTGATCACAGTGCGCAACAATGTTGCCGCCGGCTATGCGCCGCATTGGCGGGCGGCGGCCCGGACGCTCTATCCGCTGGCCGACGCCGTGGTATCGGTGTCCAGGGGCGTGGCGGAGTCCGTGCGGCGGTTCGTGGGCGTGGACGCCGGTCGTGTCCACGCTATCTACAACCCCATCCCTGCCGACAGCATATGGCGCCTGGCGCGGGAGGAAGTCACGCATCCGTGGTTCGCGGACGGCGAGCCGCCGGTGATCCTGAGCGTCGGGCGTGAGGCGCGGCAGAAGGACCACCCCACCTTGGTGGAGGCGTTCGGTTTGGCGCGGCGCGAGGTGAACGCGCGGCTGGTTATCCTCGGCAAGCTCTCGGCCCCCTACCGGCAAAGGCTCAAGTCCCTGGCGAGGGGCCATGGCGCGGAGGAAGACCTCGGCTTCGTGGACTTCGACGAGAACCCGTTCCGCTACATGCGGCGGGCGAGGCTGCTCGCGCTGTCCTCGCGCTGGGAGGGTCTGCCGACCGTGGTCATCGAGGCACTGGCCTGCGGCACGCCGGTGGTCAGCACCGACACGCCCTACGGTCCGCGCGAGATCCTTGGGGATTGGGGCGAGTTGCCGCCGGTGGGCGACGCGCCGGCGCTGGCGCGGGCACTGGTCGAGACGCTGCGCGGCGCTCACCCGACGGAGGAAGCGCTTACGCGCCGCGCCGCCGACTTCTCCCCCGAAAAGGCCGCCGAGGCCTACGTCGCGCTGTTCCGGAAGCTGGCGAGGCGATAGTGCTGTCGAAGCCATGACGCCGCAAGAGCCGGACAGGCCGCCCGATCCGCGCACGAGCGGCGGACGGGACACAGCCATCGTGTTCGCGACCGGTGTCGGCAAGGTCATCTTCGGCCTCGCGATCCAGAGTATTCTGGCCTACACGCTGTTGCCGGAAGGACGAGGCAGCTTCGCCCTGTGCGTGGTGTTCGCAGGTGTTCTCGGCGTGCTCTTCACGCCGGGGGCGCGAGAAGGCGCGCAATATTTTGTCATGACGAATCAGGCGACCGTCTCGGAAGGCGTCTGCGCCGCCTTGGCGATCTGCCTCGCCGGCGGGGTCTTCGCGATCGCACTGGCGGCTCCGTTCGTCCACAGCGAGATGACGTTCTTCCAGCAGGCCGAGACGCGCTCGTTCTACGTGGCGCTCGCCCTGGTTCCCGTCATGGCGTTCTCAATGGCCATGGAGCGCCAACTCGCCGCGCTACGGCGCTTCGGACATCTCGCGGCGTTCTCCCTGCTGCATGTCGCCGTGAACATCCTCATTCTGCTGGTCCTCCTCTGGGCCGGGCGGCTGGGGGTGGACGGCGCCGTCGCGGCGGTCATTGCCGCGCATGGCTGCACGATAGCCTTGTGCGCGCGGCTCCTGCGGCGACGTCACGGGCTGGTTCTGGCCAATCCGTTCCACGCCCCTTCCGCGCGTATCGTCGGCTATGGCCTGCGGTTCCATCCCGCGGGCCTAGGCGGCGCGCTGGAGATGAGCGCGGGGGTTCTCATTCTCGGGCTGTTCGCAAGCCAGACGGAAATCGGCCTGTTCGCAACCGCGAGCGCTCTCGTGTTCCGGCTGAAAATGATCTCGGACGCGGTCGGCAACGCGCTGCTGCCCCGCATCGCCGGCAGCGGCCGCCCGGAACTGACGACGCTCTGCCTGCGCGTCGTCTTGTGCGGCACCGCGGTCGCGAGTCTCGCCGTGCTGGCGGTAAGCGAGCCGCTGGTCCGGATCCTGTTCTCGGAGGCCTTCCTGCCGGCGGTCCCGCTGCTGTGGATCGTCGCCCCCGGAGTGCTCGCCAACGCCTGCGCCGGCATACTTGGAACCTATTTCAAGGCCATCGACCGTCCGGGCGTCGTTTCCTGGGCTGTCTCCTTGGGCTTGGTAGCGAACCTCATTGCGATTCCCGCGCTCTATCCGGCGGTCGGCGTCGAAGCCGCGGCCTGGGGGCTGACCCTCGGCATGAGCTGCCGATTCCTCCTTCTCGCGGCGGCGTTCGGAAGAGCGACTGGAATGGGCTGGCTCTCAATCTGGCTGCCGCGACCCGGCGACGCGGTCTCCGCCTGGCGGGCATTCCGCGCCGCGCTCGGCAGCGGGTGAACGTTCCAGCCATGCCTGGAACATCAGGATGTTCCAGACCCAAGTTGGCACTTTTCCGCTGCCTGTGTTCCCTATTGGTTTGATTCAACGCGATATTTTTCTCGGTCGATTCCAACATGGCCCCACATTTTGTGAGATTCTGTCAGCTCATCAGACGGGTCCTCGTGCGGTGGATGGCGGGGTCCACGCCCGCCGCCGAGGAGATTGCGGCAACCTCGGCGGCCGGGCGCGTGTCCTGGCGGTTGACGATCAAGGTGCCGTCGGTCTGGCGCAGGCGCGTGGTGATCCGCACCCAGGTCCGCATGCTCTCGCGGATCGACGCCCAGCACTTGTGGATGCCGCGCGCGGCCAGCCGGGTACGGATCAGATGCACGGCGTGGTAGGCCAGCACGGCGATCAGCAGGTGGGCCGCGATGCGCCGGTCGAGCTGGTGCCAGATCGGGCGAAGGCCGAGCTCGGATTTCAGGCTCCGGAATGTCGCCTCGATATCCGTGATCCGCCAGTACGTCCGCAGGACCGTCTCGATGTCCCAGTCGACGTGGCTGGTGCGCAGCACATAGGCACCGGCGCCCTCATCGGCCTCGTCGTATCGCGGCCTGCGCTTGAAGCGCACGGCGGTGGCATTGGGGCCGGTTTTCGCCCTCTCGACCGTGATCTCGTAGTGCCTGGCGACGGCGGAGAAGCGCTGCTTGAGGCGGCCTATGCTCTCCAGCACCTTGTCGTAGCGCTTGAGGCGGCCCTTGACCGCAAGGCCGCCGTGGAGCCTTTCCAGCGCCGCCTCGAAGCGGTTCCGCCTCAGGCCGATGATCGCGTTCTCGGCCTTCTTCTTGCCCTCGCTGACGACGTAGAGCCGCGCCTCGCCGTCCTCGCTGGCAAGCCGCCAGGCCCGCACCTCGTGGCGCGCGCTGGTGATCAGCAGGGCCTCGGGTCCGCCCTCGGGCGGCGCAGGCCTGGCACCGCGGCTGACCGCGATCCAGTCGTAGCCCTGCTCGCCCAGCCACGCGATGTTTTTCTCGGTGGCGATGCCCGCGTCCATGACCACCGTGGGCTTCGGCGCCGTGCCGCCGCACACCGCCTCGAGCCGCGCCAGCGCCTCGTGCAGCGTGCCCGGCTCGCTCACGTTGCCCGGCAGGATCTCGCAACTGCGCGGGAAGCCCGCGCCGTCGAGCGCCAGCGCCAGCGTGATGAGGGGACAGTCGTCGCGCTTCTGCTTGGAGCGCCCGAACCTGGGAAGCTCGCCGCCCGTGTGGCCGTGGTAGTGGACGTTGGTGAGATCGTAGAAGGCGATCGTCTCGGGCAGGTCGAGCAGTGCGCGCTCACGGTTGAACAGCTCCCGCTGGATGGCGGCGCGGTGGCGCCAGAGCAGGTCGCCGATGCGGTAGAGCGTCTTGCGCCGCAGCGCCTTGCGGTCGCCCTCCAGGCCCAGGAGCTCGGCGGCCGCGCTGTCGTGGCGGAGCCAGCGGCTGGTATCACGCTCGCTGGCGGGATGGACCATCCTGGCGACGATCAGCGCGCTGGCGATGCGCCCGTCGCGGCCCTTGATGTCGAGGCCGTGGAGGATTTCGGCGAAGCCGAGGGCGTCGAGGGCCTTGAGGCACAGGCGCTCGCAGCCGACCGTGCGCGGGTTCTCGTGCTCCAGGGTATCGAGGTCGACGGTGGCGATGTCGGGCTTGCGCGCCTCTTCCTGCATCGCCTCGACGCGGAACCCCCTGGCCCTGAGCTTGGCGACGATGTCCTCGGCTGCGGCCCGCACATCCGCCTCGCCCTCGAACAGCGGCGGCTTGCCGTGAAGCAGCGCCTCGGCGAGTTCGGTGACGGCCTTCCACTTCTCGCGCGGCACCGGATAGTCGGTGCCGAGATTGAGCAGCGTCCTGTGGCGCACCTTGTCGCCGACGCGCTGGGCGAGCACGAGGCGATGGCTTCGGACCGGCTGGCCGGCCTTGTCGGTGTGTGTCCTGGTTGCCTTGATGTACATGGCGGCGCCGTTTCTGCGATGCCTGTTTCGCATACACGGCGTTCGCGGCATCTGGCAAGAGGGATATCGACTCAACTCCAAAGTCCTGGCCCCACAATTGGCTTCCAGGACCACGAATGGCAAATGTGGGTCTCAGGTGTCCTCCAACCCCAACATCTAGTGGTTCAGCGCCGCAAAACTGGCTCGAACAGGCTCGGCTGGTCGGAAAAAGTGCCAACTTGGGCAGAGGCGTTGCTCCGCATTATCGTGCACTCTCAGGAATGCGCCCCACGTTTGGCGAACCGGGGCGGGATCGAAAAACCCCTCCTCCCGAAGCCGCCGTTCGTCGAGCAAGGCTTCCGCCCAGTCCCGGAGAGGACCACGCAGCCACGAGGCGAGCGGCACACCGAATCCCGCTTTCGGCCGATCGACGAGCCGCATCGGCACGTACCTGAAGAGCACCTGCCGCAGGATCCATTTGCTCTCGTTGCTGCGGATCCTGAACGACAACGGCAAACGCCAGACGAATTCCATGACCTGGTGATCCAGGAGTGGTGCGCGCGTCTCGAGACTGTGCCGACGCCGCGCTGTGCGCAGGTGGCGCCGAACAGATAGACGTAGCCATAGCGATGGTCGCGCACGATGCGCGGACGCTGCTTCCCATGCGCCCACACCCGCGTCGTCATCCCCTTCTGGCCGACGCGCGCTTCGTCCTTGAACCAGATCTCGATCGGACCCGCCAGCGCCTCAGGGCTGAGCATCGACGCCAACGTTGCCTCGAAGTCCGTCACGAACTCCTTCTGCCGCTCTTGATCGGCTTTGGGGTGGACCGGTCGTCCCGAGACAAAGCGAAACCCGGCCCTCCGGAGCATCATACGGGCGCCGCTCTCCGTATAGATGACCCCGAAGGCCTCCTCGATTTTCCCGACGATGTCCTGAACCCGCCAGCGCGTCACCCCGTCCCGCTCAAGATCGGGACCCGCCTTGAGCCACGCGCCGACCTCGGCGATTTGCGCCTCCGTCAACCGGCCCTCGCTCCCGCCGCGAGGACGATCCGCAAGGCCGTCGAAGCCCTCCGCGTTGTAGCGCAACACCCAGTCGCGCAGGATTTGAAGCTCCATGCCCTGCGCCCGCGCCGCCTCCGTACGAGACGCGCCATCCATGATCATCGCGATCGCACGCGCGCGCGAGGCTTGCTTGGCGTCCCCGCAGTGCTTTGCCAGCTCATGGACCTCGTCCGCCGTGTGTTCCGTCCAGGTTATCGGCGTTGCCGCACTCATCGTCCTCCTCCGACGCTGGTGAGTCGACCACCACAGTCTATGGAGGTGGTCCAGCTCGTCACCACAACATAGTGGGCCGGTGAGTCAATTTGGAACGCGCTTGGTATAACTCAGGGTGTCGGCTGCCATCATCCACTCTGCGAATTCCAACGCATCCGCGCAGCTTGTAGCTTCGCTCACAACGGTTTCGGGTAAGGAAGTTCCGCGGACGATCACGGCCGGATTCAGCCAGTGCGAGAGGCTGCGCCAATAAAACTCTTCCCGTGTCCGGCAGGTGACCAGTGCCGCCAGCTTGCGGATCCTGCCAAGTGTCCAGCGCCGCCCATAAGCTGCGGGTAGCCGGCGAAGCAAGCGGCCCGGCAACGTGGTGTGCGATTCCGGGGCGACGAACGTCAGGATCGTGCCCGCGCCGATGCGGCGTAGCGGCAACGGCACGTTGGACATCCAGCGCCTGCGCCGTGACGTCCATATTCGTGACGTCAAAGAATAACGATCATCATAGCCGCCGAACAGCTCGTCACCACCGTTCCCGGACAGGGCCACGGTCACTTGCCGGCGCGCCAACGCGGCGACAAGAAAGGTCGGGATCTGCGAGGCATCGGCAAAGGGCTCGTCGAATAGATTCGGCAAGCGCGGAATGACGTCCAGCGCCTGGCGCGCCGAGACGTACAACTCCGTATGTTCGGTTCCCAGATGGCTTGCCACAGCCTTGGCGTACGGCGCTTCGTCGTATTCGACTTCATCGAATCCGATGGTGAACGTCCGCACCGGCCGCGTGGATTGCGCCTGCATCAATGCGACGACGGCCGACGAATCGATCCCACCGGACAGGAACGCGCCAAGCGGAACGTCCGCTGCCATCTGCCGGCGGACCGCCCGCAGCAACAGGTCGTTCAGGACGTCCACCGCTTCTTCGGGAGCGCCCTCGAACGGTTCGGCCCGGCCCGCGGTCATCACGTCCCGCAAAGACCAGTACGGCCGCGGTTCCGTCAGTTCGCCCGCATGCTGGCCTGAAGCGCCGACGGCCATCCTGACGTACGTGCCCGGCGGCAGCTTTCGAACGCCTTCGTAAATGCAGACTTCCTGACCTCTGCTGATTTGGGGTGATGCGGTTTGCGTGGATTCCGGGGCTGCGGCGACCTCGTAGAGCATGCGCAGTTCGGTCCCGGGGAAGACGGTTTCGGTGGCGTTGAGCTCGCTCAGGAGGGCATCGATCTGGCGGTCGCAGGCGTCATTTGCGAGGCCGAGAATATGGACCCGGAGAACGCCGTTGGCGGGGTCCGGCAGGATGTCGGCATCGGCGGCCATGAGAGCCTGAAGCAGTTTCCGGGGATGAGGCTTCTTGCCTTGTCCCTGCATGACGGGGAGCATCATGCGGGTTTCGGCGCGGTAGGCGATCATGCGGATGACGTCGAGGAGGAGACGGTCGCGTGAGGGCAGGGCATCGAGCTGTCGGTCTTCGTCGAGGTCGCCGGCCCGACAGTGCTTCGGCACGTTCCTGCGGCTGGCCTTGGCGATCTCGAGGGCGCCCTCGAGGTCCCTGACCTCGCTCCTGAGCTGCGCCGTCGGCCTCTTTTTCCTGGCCGCGCCGGCGATCCGGTTGCGCAGGCGGGCGAGCCGGCGTTCGGCGCTGCGGATTGCCTTGTCGTAGGCCCGCCGGAGCGGGTTGACGACCATGGTGTCGGGCGCGAGCGGCTCGAGTTGGTGGGTCGGCAGGGCGTCGAGGTTGAACTCGTCGCGCATGTACTTGAAGAAGTTTTCCTGCGACCAGCGCGAGACCATGGCGCCTGCGGCCTCGCCCATCGGTTTGTGCGGATCGGTGACGATGAAGGGGATCTGGCGGCCGTTGTCCAGCAGGCGGCGGATCTGGCGCACCCTGAAGCCGTTCGGCAACATCACCGGCTTTTCGGCCAGCCGCAAGGTGGCGGTGCCGCTCGTCGCCGGTCCGTGAATGGGAACGGTCGTCGCGCTGAAGTCCTCGACCGGCCAATCCTCGCCGCTGAAGTTCTTGTGCCAGGTCAGGCAGGCGATGCCGCGCCTCGCCAGCCGGCGGAACAGCTCCGGGCTCCAGCCCTCGCGGTCGAAGACCAGGGTGAGCGCGGGGTGGCCGGGCGCCTCTGCGGTCAGGTCCGGCGCCTGAGCATCGACGATCCCGAGGTCCTGCAGCGCCGGCACCACGTCGGCTTCGATGGCGGCGACCATCTTCGGATCCAGCGTCTTGTGCAGACAGAGCAGGGGTTTGCCGCCCAGGGCATTGATCCAGTAGCTGGCGCTGGCCGGCAGGCACAGCTTCTGGCGCGAGACGAAGTGTTTCGGCAGGCGTCCCTTGCGGCCGGCGTAGACCTTGACGTGCCCGTCGACGGCCAGCGTCGCCCAGAGCTCCGGCTCGTCGGCCTGCCAGCGCCTGGCAAGGGCGAGCTGCCAAGCCCGCACGCCGGCCTCGTCGTTGGCGATCAGCGCGATCTTGCGCCGCAGCGTCTTGACCTCGGGGCAGCGGTCGAGGCCGAGAATGGCGCCCCATTCGCCCGGCGGCTGGTAGCGCAGGCTCTCGGGATTGCGCACCCGCGCCAGGGTCATGAAGGCGAGGAAGAGCAGGAGCGTGTTCAGGCCGTAATAGCCCTTCGGCAGCGGTGGCAGGACCTCGGTCGCGGCCAGCAGGCCTTCCTTGAGCAGAGCCGGCAGGGCGGTGAGAACGCTACCTGAGCGCACCCCGCGGGCGGCGCTGCCGAACTGCGGATCGACCGGCCCCGCCTGCCCGCAACTGGCCAGCACCCGGCCCGAAACATCGCAGGTCGCGCGCCCCATCGGCGCCTGCCGGTCGCGCCGGTCGCGTGCGCTGCGATCGGTCTGCGGCCCGGCGTCGATGGGGCCTGGTGAGCGGCTCTGCGCCGGTTCCGTCAAGGGCTGCGCGTCGCTCGCCTCAGCCCGGCCCGCATCGTCAGCCTCGTTATCGACAGGCCGTTCGGATGGCGCACCCACGGCCGAGCCTGCGGGCTCCTGCCCGCTCACCGCCTTGCCGATCAGCCCCCGCCGGCGCCACTGGTGGACCGACGCCACCGACACGCCGAGAACCCGGGCCACCGCAGCGCCGCTCAGGCCCGCTTCCAGCAACGCTGTCGCCCTCTCGGCCAACGCCGGCGTGAACACCGACGGCCCGCGGCCGCGCCGGGGTTTCAGAAACGCCGCTTCACCCTCGGCCAGGTAGCGCCGCCGTGCTCGCTGCACGGTCGAGCGCGAGACACAGAACGCGTCGGCCAGATGCTGCGGCGAGACCGCGCTGATCACCGCGAGCCGGCCGATCCGCATGAGCATGGCGGCACGGTCATCGGCGGGGTGGCTGTCGAAGGGAACGAGGTTGGAAAAGTAGGTGAAGGTGTCGTCCGAGATCAGGACAGCAAAGCAGCTGTTGCCGATCGGAACCGCCTCTGGGGGGCACAGTGGGAGGGTCATGGGCATGGCTGAGGCCGCGTATATAGTGTCATATTAAAATATACGAACCCGGCTGCGACTGCCACCGAAAATCGGCCCGTAACGGCCGAAAAGCGGCAGATTTCAAGGGGTTTGCGGCACGCCGCCCGGCAGCGTCAACCTCAAGAGGTCAGGAAGTCTGAAATGGACCAAGGGGATGGAACATAACCGTGGCGCAAGAGCAGGGCGAGCGCGCCTCTGTCGATGTCTCCCGCGAACGCAGGATGCGCCGCGAGCGCCTTCAACTCTGACCCGAACAGGAACACACCGTTCTGCCAACCGTAGTAGAGCGGTTTTTCGCCGACCCGGTCGCGGGCCAGATAGAGGGCCCTGTCCCCGCGATCCCAGAGGGCAAAGGCGAACATGCCGGTGGATGCCCGCAACGCCTCCTCCAATCCCCAACACTCGATGCCTGCCAGCAACGTTTCCGTATCGGAATACCCCCTCCAGAAGATGCTCTGACGATGGGCGTCGAGCCGTCGTCTGAGCTCCCGGTGGTTGTAGATCTCGCCATTGAAGACGATCACCCTTCGCCCGGAACCGGACAGCATCGGCTGGTGACCGGCCGGCGACAGATCGACGACGGCCAGACGGCGATGCGCGAGAGCGACTCCCGCCTCGAGATCCAGCCAGACCCCAGCATCGTCGGGACCTCGATGCACGACTGTGTCCGCCATCTCATGGGCGATCGAGGACGCTACCTCCGACGTGAGAGGTCCTCTTGCAAGAAAACCGGCTATGCCGCACATGCCGCGCTCTCCATGGGCCGTGTCATTGCCCGTGACAGACGCCGCACAAGTCCAAGGCGGGATTGTGGAGTTTGTCAGGGTGTGTCAGGTTCGCCATGCGTGGCCGCTCAAATCAGCTTCGCTCGTTCCGCGCCGCAGCGCGACAGACAATCCCCACCCAGCAGCCGGAATTGTCACTTATACCATAGAACGGACAGTAAGGCCCATGACAGCCCGTTCCAACACTCTCAGAAAAATCAAAGTTGCTTATGTGCTGTCGACACTTTGGAGATGCGGTCCATCTATTCAGCTAGCAAATATCTTGAGGTATATCGATTATGAAAAATTCGACGTGTCCATAATAACTCTTTCTCCTGAAAGGAACGATGACTCTCTCGTTGGCCAAGTTAAACGTCTACCAGTTAAGGTATGCCCGATTAATCTGAGTAGAACGCTCGGTCTATTTCTGTTGAAGAAACGCTTTCGAGACGTAATTTCATTAGTCCAGCCAGACCTGATACATAGCTCCGGTTGGCGAAGCGACTCTCTCGTATCGACATTGAACCGGTCTACCGGCTGGATTGCAACGTGCCGAAACATACCCGATATAGATTATCCCCTGGAGTTCGGCAGAGCTCTTGGAGCATGCATGGCAAGAAGCCATGTACGAGTTCTGAGAAAATGCAGCAATGTTGTCTGCTGTTCAAATTGGATGAAAGCTGAATATGAACAACGCTACGGTATGAAGGACGCTCTGGTAATCCCGAATGGAGTAGAACCGTCCCAAATCATCGTCAATGCGCGTACAAAAGCAATTTCGAACTTTAGAGGCGTGACGGTAGGTCGACTGATTCCTCGGAAGAATGTTCGGTTTTTGTGCGAGAGTTTCAAGAAACTAGATAACGGCATTGCACGACTGACCGTTGTCGGCGACGGGCCAGAATACAGTGATCTTGCAGGTTACGAGGGCCGCGGAATATCTTTTGTCGGGCATCAGGGCAAAAACGATGTGCAAAAATATTTGTGCGATTCCGATTTCTTCATGAGTGCGTCCTTAGGAGAAGGATTGCCGAATTCCGTATTGGAAGCGCTGTCAATGGGACTTCCTTGTGTGCTTTCCGACATAGAGCCCCATCTCGAATTAAAGGATGAAATGCCCTCTGGAAGCGTAGAGATTTTCTCCTTGTCCGATTCCCCCGATGCAGTTGCAAGTACATTGACGGACTATTTGGCAACTATCGTGAACCTGCCGAGGGACCAAATCAGGAAACGAGCCATAGAGAAGTACTCGGCGGAAAGAATGTCACAGCGCTATCAAGCATTGTACTCAAGCATCTGAGCGGCCGTCTATGCACGATCACTTCTTTCAGTGTTCAAGAGTGTTCAAGAGAGAGCCCCTTGCAAGAGTCCTGTGCGCGGGCTTGTTTGTGTTGGGAGGCTGGGGTGGAGAGGAGGAGGGGCACGGCACGAACATAGCGTGAACTATCGGGCGAGCGTGCATGTCGACTCGCGCATGAGCGCCGCGGGCGGGGTACTTTTCCACGAAGCATGAGCGTTGCGGGTGCATTTCGGCGCCTGCGTCGCGACGAGAACGTGGGCTCTCCGCGCCCCCGTCGTCGAGGGGCGTGCGGGTATGACAGGGATGGACCCGAAGGGGGGGGCGGTCAGGTCAGAAGGCGCATCAACTCAATCAGACAGCGAGCCCGAGCCGCCCGCAGACACTATGAGCACCTACGCATCGATCCGGAAAAGACCGAACAATCTGCGAAATCCGGGCAGCGATCACGTCAAGTAATCCGGGAAATCCAGCGTTAAGTAGTGCGGGAGACAAACACCCAGAAACGAGCATAAGACGTGGCCGCGGATCGCGGCGTCGCAGGAATGGAGACCGTGGAGCGCATCGTACCGCGCCTCGTGGTCCTCGACCCCTGGTCCGCCTGCACGGCGTGGACGAGAACACGGTCGCAGACGTCGCTCCGACCTCGTACTTGAGCGAGCGCCACAGCCGCTCGATGAAGACGTTGTCCATGTATCGGCCCCGGCCGTCCCTCAAAATGCGGATGCCGGCCGCCTGCAGGCGCCCGGTGAAGGCAAAGCTGGTGAACTGGCTGCTCATGCCCACGGATCACGAATTGAGCCAAAACAAACCGTCGAAGTCAGGGGGATTGCTGGATTGTGTTCTTAGCGTGGCATGCCGTTATGTATGTTGTTAAGCGTGGAAAAGTGACCCCCTCTTGGGGGTGATCGGCGTCCAAAATTGACCCCCCTTGGATTGGTGACCATGAACCCGCCTCGTCGTTGGACGGACGAGGTGAGGGGGAGATGCTGACTGTGGAGACGATTGCACGGATCCGTCGGGATCATTTTGTGAAGGGCGTTCCGATCAAGAAGATCGCTCGGGATTTGAGGGTTTCCCGGAACACGGTGCGCAAGGTTTTGCGCGGCGACGAGACCTCGTCGAGCTACGCGCGCGCGATCCAGCCGATGCCGAAGCTGGGGCCGTGGGTGGACGAGCTTGAGCGGCAACTGGAGGCCAACGAGAAGAAGAAGCGCCGTGATCGGCTGTCTCTTCTGCGGCTTCATGAGGGCCTTGCGGCGCTGGGCTATGAGGGCGGCTATGACGCGGTACGCCGCTATGCCAAGGCGTGGCGGCGGCAGCGGCGGCTGTTGACGCCGTCTCAGGCCTGTGTGCCGCTGGTCTTCGATCCCGGCGAGGCCTACCAGTTCGACTGGAGCCACGAGTACGCGGTTCTGTCGGGCACCACGACCCGGGTGAAGGCGGCGCACATTCGGCTGTGCCACAGCCGGATGTATCTGGTCCCACTAGTGTCCCAAGAAAATTGGCGCGACCCTTGTTAAGTCATTGGCAAGGCGCGATTAAATGGCATTTCACGTTGTTATCGACTTGAAGTGGCCAGCGCGAGTGCCGAGGCTGGATGCTCCGATCCAGAGGGAGCCCGGTCATGTCCACGGGACAACTTGTTTTCTCGCAACTGATGGACCATCTGCCCCTGCATTCGTTCCGCAAATGCGTCGAACAGTACGATGGAAATCGGTACGTAAAATCGTTCTCATGCCTGAGCCAGTTTTTCTGCATGGCCTTCGCACAGTTGTCCTATCGAGAAAGTCTGCGCGACATCGAGATTTGTCTGCGCGCCCAAAACAACAAGCTTTATCACATGGGCATTCGGGGTACGGTCTCGCGCAACACTTTGGCGAACGCCAACGCGCAACGCGACTGGCGCATCTATGCCGAGTACGCCCAGGAACTGATCGCCATCGCACGCCCGCTCTATGCCGGCGAGGACCTCGGACTTCAACTCGACAATACTGTGTACGCTCTCGACGCGTCGACCATCGATCTGTGCCTGTCGGTCTTCCCCTGGGCTCTGTTCCGCTCGACCAAGTCGGCCGTCAACCTTCACACTCTCCTTGATCTACAAGGCAGCATCCCGGCCTTCATTCACATCTCCGACGGCAAGCTCGGCGATGTGAATGTTCTGGACATGATCATTCCGGAGCCCGGCACCTTCTACATCATGGATCGCGCCTACCTCGACTTCAAGCGCCTCGACACCCTGGACATGGCGGGAAGCTTCTTCATCATCCGCGCAAAGGCCAACACGCAATACCGGCGCCAATACTCCCGTACCATCGACAAAGACGCCGGACTGCGTTGCGATCAGACCATCGTCTTGACCGGCAAAATGAGCAAAATACGCTACCCGAAGCCGCTCCGTAGAGTCGGCTACAAAGATCCGGAAACCAACAAGACCTTCAACTTTCTGACCAACAACTTTGTCGTTCCGCCCCTCACCGTCGCAGAGTTGTACCGCTATCGCTGGCAGGTCGAACTCTTCTTCAAATGGATCAAGCAAAACCTCCGCATCAAGGCATTCTTCGGCACCTCCGAAAATGCCGTAAAGACACAAATCTGGATCGCTGTCTCCGTCTACGTCCTGGTCGCCATCATCAAGAAGAGGCTGAGACTCGACGCCAGCCTCTACACAATTCTCCAGACCCTGAGCCTCACCCTGTTCGAAAAAATCCCGCTAAATGCGCTACTTACGCATGAGGCACTCCCGGTGGGCCAGAGCCAAGAAGATAAGCAACTGATTCTATTGTAGTTTTAATGGGACACTAGTGATCTGGTCCAGATCTTTCCCCGCGAAGGTCAGGAGATGGTGTTCGAGGCGCACGAACGAGCCTTCCGCTTTTTCGGCGGGGTCTGCACCCGGGGCATCTACGACAACATGAAGACGGCGGTGCAGACAGTGTTCGTGGGCAAGGAGCGCGTCTTCAACCGCCGCTTCCTTGAGATGTGCTCGCATCATCTGGTCGAGCCGGTGGCCTGCACGCCTGGCGCGGCGTGGGAGAAGGGTCAGGTCGAGAAGCAGGTAGACCACGTCCGCGGCCGCATGTTCGTGCCCAGCCCGCGGGGCTGCTCCTACGACGAGATCAACGCCTGGCTTATGGATCGATGCATCGAGGACGCCAAGAAGCGGCCGCATCCGACGATTGCGGGCAAGACGGTGTGGCAGGTGTTCGAGGAGGAGCGGCGCGTCCTGATGGCCTACCGCGGCCCCTTCGACGGCTTCCATGCCAGCGAGGCGTCTGTCTCCAAGACCTGCCTGGTGCGCTTCGACAACAACCACTACAGCGTTGCCGCCCGCGCCGTAGGCCGGCCGGTGGATGTGCGGGCCTATGCCGATCGGATCGTCATCCGCCAGGATGGCGAGAGCGTCGCCGAACACTCCCGGCGCTTCGGACGCGGGGAGATCGCCTACGATCCGTGGCATTACGTGCCGATCCTGGCGCGCAAGCCCGGCGCGCTGCGCAACGGCGCGCCCTTCAAGGGCTGGGAACTGCCCGGCGCGCTGGGGCGCATGCGAGTGCGGCTTTCCGGCCGCGACGACGGAGACAGGCAGATCGTGAGGATCCTCGCGGCGGTGCTGGAGGACGGGCTGGAGGCGGTAGACGCGGCCTGTGCCGAGGCGCTGGCCGCTGGTGTCTGCAGTGCCGACGTCGTGCTCAACATCCTCGCCCGGCAGCGTGAGCCGGCGCCGCCGGCAGACATTCCGACGCCCGAGCGCCTGCAGCTTCGCCACACCCCGGTTGCCGATTGTCAGCGCTACGACAGCCTGAGGGAGGCCGGTCATGGAGCGTCATGAGGTGCTGGAGATGATGACCCGGCTCAAGCTCGCCGGCATGCGCGCCGTCTACGACGACATCCTCGCCGACGGCCTCAAGCGCCGTCACCCGGTGCAACAGATCATCGGTGCGCTGCTGAAGGCCGAGATCGCCGACAAGAAGGCGCGCTCGATCAAGTACCAGATGGCCTCCGCCAAGCTGCCCACCGCCAAGGAGCTGGCCGACTTCGACTTCGCCGCCTCGCCGGTCAACGAGCCCCTGATCCGGGAGCTCGCCACGGGCGGCTTCCTGGAGAGCAAGCGCAACATCGTCCTGGTCGGCGGTACCGGCACCGGCAAGACCCATCTTGCCACAGCCACCGCGCGGTCCTGCATCCGAAAGGGCGCGCGCGGCCGGTACTTCAACGTCGTCGACCTGGTCAACCACCTCGAGGCCGAGGTCCGCGCCGGACGCCAGGGCCGCACCGCAGACCAGCTCGGCCGCCGCGACTTCGTCATCCTCGACGAACTCGGCTACCTGCCCTTTGCTCAGACCGGCGGGCAGATGCTCTTCCACCTCATGAGCCGGCTCTACGAGCGCACCTCCACCATCATCACCACCAACCTCGCCTTCGGCGAGTGGCCGTCCGTCTTCGGCGACCCCAAGATGACCACGGCCCTGCTCGATCGGCTCACTCACCATTGCGAGATCATCGAGACCGGCAACGAGAGCTGGCGCTTCAAGAACCGCTCCTGACCCCAACGCGGGCCTCCCCTGCGGCCCGCTTGCCCCGGTGGGCCAACAGGAACCCCCCTATTGGCTACCGGGACAACCTCCGACGTGCCACTCAGGGTAAGCGGTACGCAGACCCCATACCGGAATCTGGCTTGACTACGACGGGGATTTCTTGAGGAGCGCCGTGAGCGCGCGAGTCATTTTGCCTCGGGCTGGAAGTTCCACGGCAGAAGCTCCTGGATGCCCGACTGCGGGTGGCCCTTGGCGATCTTCTCGAGCGTGCTCCGCATCCAGGCGTAGGGCTCGACGCCGTTCATCTTGCAGGTCTCGATCAGCGAGGCGATGCGGGCCCAGGCTTGCGCACCCTCGTCGTTGCCGGCGAAGAGCGCGTTCTTGGCGGTGAGCTTCAGCGGCCGGATTCGGTTTTCCACCAGGTTCGAGTCGATCTCGACACGACCGTCGTGCAGGAACTCCAGCAGCCCGTCCCACTGGTTGGCGATATAGGTCAGCTTCTCGCCGAGACGCGAGCGCGGTGAGACGCGCGAGCGCTGCTCGTCGAGCCAGACACCGAAGGTGTTCACGATCGGCGCCGACTCCTCCCAACGGATCGCGCGGCGCTCCGCCGGCGGCTTGCCCCGGATCTTCTTCTCGATCGCATAGAGCTTCGCGATCCGATTCAGACCGGCCAGCGCGATCGGCGATGCGCTCGAGTCGTATACCTCTTTCAGCTTCCGTCTTACATGCGCCCAACAGAGGGCCCGCGTCACAGGGCCTTCCGCCCGGTCCGGCCGCGCCAGGATGTTGTGGCCCGAGTAGCCGTCGAGCTGCACCGTCCCCGAAAAGCCCTCCATAAGCTCGGCGCCATACTTGCCGCCGCGGCCGGGCGCATAGCGATAGACGACGCCCGGCGGGTCCGTGCCGCTCCAGTGGCGCTCGTCACGCACAAGGGTCCACATGTAGCCCGTCTTCGTCTTGCCCCGGCCCGGGTCGAGAACGCGGATCGTGGTCTCGTCCAGACCCAGGTGATCCGACTTCTTCAGCTCATCCTCCAGGCAAGCGACCACGGGGCGCAGGTGAAACGACGCCTGGCCCACCCACGTCGCCAGCGTCGCACGGTGAACCTCGATCCCCGAGCGCTCGTAGATCTGCGACTGGCGATAGAGCGGGCAATGATCGCCGTACTTCGCGATCAGCACCTGCGCCAGAAGAGCCTCGGTGGGAAGGCCGCCCTCGACCAGAGCGGCCGGCGCCGGCGACTGCACCACCCCGCCCCCCTTGCACTTGTTGCAGGCGTAGCGGGGGCGCACGGTCTCGATGACGGTGAACTTCGCCGGCTCATAGTCCAGCCGCTCGCTGCGGTCCTCGCCGATCTTCGTCATCTCGCCGCAGCCGCAGGGGCACATGATCGTGTCCGGCTCGATCACCTCCTCGCGCCGGTCGACCTGGGGCCCGAAGCGCACCCCGCTGCGCGACCCCCGGGAAGAGCGCCGCCGGCGCTTGCCGCCAGCCCCCTCGTCCTGCTCCTGGTCATCTGCCTCGGGCCGACCGCCGGCTTCAGCGATCGCCGCCCAAAACTCCTCGAACGTAAGCTGGCGCTCGTCCTCGCCGAGCTTCTCGGAGCGCGGACCGAACAGCGCCTTCCTGAGCTCCTTGTTGAGATGCTCAAGCCGGCTGATCTGCTCCGCGCTCTGCGCGTTCTCGGCCTCCAGCCGTGCCGCCCGCGCTTCCGCCGTCTGCCTCGCCGCCTCCGCCGCGCCGCGTGCCTGCTCCGCTTCGCATAGGGCTGCTTCCGTCGCCCGGCGCGCCGCGCGCTCGTCGTCAAGCTCCGCATGCAGGGCCGCCAGCGCCGCCGAAACCACCGCAGGCGACGGCGAACCGGCGCTGCTGAGGGGTGAGGGCGTGACCTTCGGCATGGGCCACCCCTTAATCCGATTCGCCAATGCATGACCAGGGAAAAGTGCAGGCGGGACCGCGACCGAAATCTGCGGCCCCGCCTGCGTGCCGCCTCACTCCGCCGCCAGCGGGCGGCGAACCGGGCGGGCCTTCACCCGGCGCCAGTCCAGACCCTCGAAGAGGGCCTCGAACTGGCCCTTCGTAAGGCGCATCACACCATCCTCGATCCGAGGCCAGGCGAAGCGGCCCTGCTCCAGACGCTTGTAGGTCATCACCAGACCGCTGCCGTCCCACGCAAGGAGCTTGAGCCTGTCGCCGCGGCGCGAGCGGAAGATCACGATCACCCCGGAATAGATATCGAGGTCCAGCTCCCCCGCCGCCGTCGCCGCAAGCGCGTCGTGGCCGCGACGAAAATCAACCGGCCGCGTCGCCAACACGATGCGAAGCGAGGGGGCCGCGATCATGACGACGCCCGGCCCAGGCCCGAGGCCACCGCAACAATCCGATCGACCGCGCTCTCCACCGGAAGGCGAACGACCACGCCTAGCGCCTCGATCGCCACCGTCCGCTCGGACGTCACGCTATCAACCACCACGGGAACAAATGGCGGTGCAGAGCCACCAATCCGAGCGCCCGGAAGAGTTCCCTCCCGCGCGCGCCGCCGCCACTTGGTCAGGGTCGTATCGCTGACGCCATGGCGGCGCGCGACCGCCGCAACCGAAGAGCCCGGCTCAAAGCTCTCCGAGACAATCCGCGCCTTCTCATCGTCCGGCCAGCGTCGCATGGGGGCCGGCTCAGACGGAGCCGGGGCGGCTCCCTCAGAAGCTGGGATCTCAACCGAAGCAACAGCGACACCGTCGCCAGATGCCAAAATCGAATCTGTCATCGCGATCTCTCCTGTGTGGCTCGTGGTCAAGGCGGAGAGTCAGCCCCGAAATCAGATCCGCTGGAAGTATGGGGGCCCGATACCGCTTACCACTCAGGGGGGTCAATTTTGGACGCCGATAGGGGGTCAATTTTGAAAGCCGATTGACAGGCATCCACCGGCAGCAGAGTTGCGCATGAGATCGACGCTCGCGCCGGCCTTTCGGCAGGCATGCGGGCGCACGCTGCGAGGACTGAGCGGGGTGTGAGCCGAGGGCTGTCAGCCCGGCCCAAGCGGAGACAGGTTCGGTCGTGCGTCGGCGCTTTGGCGCCGTTGCGCGGGGCCGAAGCGAGCGGGCGTCTCACGGTTTCCCCCTGTGGGTCGGCGGCACGGCCGGCGGACCGCGCGTCGAGCGGGGCTGATGGCGGCGGCGGATTTCGCGGACGAGGCGCATGACGCCGCCGCAGTGGGGGCAGGCCACGGGCGCGGTGTCGATCACGGTCTCTTCGTCGGGCTCGGCCCGAGCGCCGCCCACGCTTTCCTCGGGGACGGCGCAGCCGAGGGCGCCGAGAGTCTGGCGTGCTCTCTCCAGCGTGCTGGCGCGACAGCCGTTGGCGAGAATGCCGAAGTAGCGGATGCGGTGCATGCCGTCCGGCAGGACGTGCATCAGGAAGCGGCGGATGAACTCGTCGGCGCTCACGGTGGCGATGCCGTAGCGCGGCTTTCTCTGCCCCGGCGCCTTCGGCTTGCGGTGGCGGAAGGAGACCGTCTCGCCGTCGAAGGAGACGATGCGGCTGTCGGAGATGGCGATTCTGTGCGTGTAGTGCGACAGGTACCGGAAGACCTGCTCAGGCCCGCGGAAGGGCCGCTTGGCGTAGACCACCCAGTCCCTGGCCCGGGCGGCGGCAAGCGTGGCGTGGAACTCGCCGGGATTGGCGAGGTGGGGCGAGGGTGCCGTGGAACTCCAGGTCCCCCCGGCCGTGGGCGCGGGCGAGCTCCTCGAGGAAGAGGCGGCGGAACAGGCTGCCGAGGACCTTGACGGGGGCGAGGAAGGTGGTGCTCCCCGTCTTCCACTCGCCGCTGTCTACGTCGAAGCCCGCGTTGGGCACGACCACGTGCAGGTGCGGGTGGAAGCGGAGCTTCTGATCCCAGGTATGGAGGACCGCGGTGCCGCCGATGCGCATGCCGCCGTGGCGGGGATCGGCGGCGATGGTGCGCAGGGTCTCGGCGACGGCCCGGAAGAGGATGTCGAACACCACCCTGCGGTTGCAGAAGGCAATGGCGGCAACCTCCTTGGGCAGGGTGAAGACCACATGGAAGTAGGGCACCGGCAGGATGTCCCCGGCGCGCTCCTCGCTCCAGAGGTTGGCGGCGAGACCCTGGCAGGTGGGGCAGTGGCGGTTGCGGCAGGAGTTCTTATGAGCTCTCTCCGCAAGGCCCGGCTTCATCTACGTCAATGGCATTCCTGTTCTCCCCTTCGAGTCTTTTTCCGTTTTCCGCGGTTGATGGCCAGGCAGAACGTCCTTCCCACGCAGCGATTCGTCACGCTGCTCAGCTCTTATCCGGTTCGGAACTCCGGCGCTTGCCGGCTCCGTGACCCCAATACCGCATCCAAGCGGTAACGACGTTCCGGGAGGCGGGACCCATCTGTAGAACGGTGCCAAGCGGCGACCCAACTCTTGCCCGGTCACACGCCTTGCCCGGCATCCTCCGCGGCCGCGTCCGACCACGTCGGAACCTCCTGTATTCTCCTGTTCGTTCGGCTGCTGTCCTCAGGAGACGATGGCGCCCTCGGGCACCAGTCCCTGGGTGGCATAGCGCCACAGCGCGATCAGCAGCTTGCGCGCGACCCCCACGATCGCCCGCTTCCTCGCTCGCCGGTCCCTCCCGCCACCGGCATCCCTGGCGACGTAGGCATGGAACCACTTCGTGATCGCGCTTTCCGGTTGCAGTTTCAACCAGCGCCAGGCCATCTGGATCATGTGCTTCCTGACATGCGAGGGGCCGGCCTTGCTGATGCCAAGATCGTGGTCGACATCTCCGCTCGCCCACGGCACCGACGTCAACCCGGCCCAGCTGCCCAACTCCCGGCGATTGCGGAAGTCCCGATAGAACACCTCGCCAGCCAGCAGTGTGGCGTCATTGAGGCCGATGCCGTGGATGCGCGTAAGCGCCGCGATCATCGCCGTCCCGTCACCGTCGGTCGCGTCCTGGGTTTTCCGGCCAGCCTTCAGCAGGGCCTTCTTCTCGGCCTCGATCATCTCGATATGGTCCTCAACCAGGCGAAGCATCCGCACCGCCCTCTCGATCTCCGCACGCGCCCGCGGCGGCAACGGCGCCCCATAGCCCGTCCGCGCGGCCGCGAGGCGTTCGAGGAAGTCCGGCTTGCGCGGCGCCAGATCGAAGATGCCGTGCAACTGCAAGAGCCCTTTGATCCGGTTGTTGACGCGGGTACGCTCGCTGATCAGCGTGTCCCTCTCGCGCAGCAGGCGCTTGGCGTCCTCCCGGTCCACGTCGGGCACGCGCACCCAGGACATGGCCTCCGAATCGCCTTGGTCCCATGCCTTCAGAGCCCGAACCATTCTCCTCGCGTCGATGCGGTCGGTCTTTTTCTTCTTGGCGCGCCGGTTCACCCGCAGGCTCGCCGGATCGTTCATGAAGATATCGATCTCCGCGTCACGGCGCTCGATATCGCGGGCCAGCCAGAACCCCTCGTAGCCCGCCTCGTAGGTCAGCATCACCCGAGGACGGGCGCCGAGCTCCCTCGCCACCCGTTCCCGCACCGACCCGACGAGATCCAACAGTCCCGCCGTGTCGGCAGCAGCCAGTGTGTGGATGCTGATGCTGCCACCCGAGGCATCCGGGCAATGCACGCCCACAATCCACGATTTGAGGCTGATCTCCACCGCGACATAAATCGTGCTACTACTTGCGCCTGTCAGCGCGGTCGTGTCTGGACCATCCGACATCCGTCCACTCCGTTGTTGACGATTCCGCTCGGAGAGAAGGTGCTGGCCTTCTCTCCGAGCTTCTCTAACTGCCAGACGCGATTCGATGCCACCGTGCTCATGGTATCTGAAGAGCGGATGCTCGCGCCCGCAGCCCTCGCAGGCGTACATGTGGCCGCCGAGCACGGCGGTGCGGCACGCCTCGATGGCGCCCATGACCTTGAGCCGGGCGGCGTCGATGCGCCCTTTGTGGCGCTCACGGAAAGCGGCGCCGGCGCGGCGGAGGATCTCCGCCACGCCCGCGCGTTCGGCCTCCACGCGCCGTCAGTTGCGCAACGCTGCGAAGCCTGAGATCGGGTGGTCGAGGCCCTCGAACATCTTGCCGGTGACGCGGGCGTAGTGACGGGTCGTGTTCGCGCTTCGATGGCCGAGCATGTCCCGGATCACCTCGATATCGCCGCCGCGCTCGAGGAGATGGGTCGCCGCCGAATGGCGCAGGCAATGGAAGGTGTAGCTGCGGTCGAGCTCGGCAATGTCGCGCGCCCTCCTGAAGGCGGCCTGCAAGGTCTCCGTTGCGATGGGCCTGTCGAGCGAGACGCCGTAGAAGAGCCAGCTCGTCGGACGCGGCCAGATGTTCCTGTAGTAGGCGCGCAAGTAGTGGATGACGCTGTCCGGCAACGGTGCCATTCTCTCGGTGCCGCCTTTGCCGGAGGGGATGTGCAGCAGCTTCTTCTCCGACAGGATGTCGCCGACCTTGATGGCCAAGGTCTCGGAGATGCGGAGCCCGCCGCCATAGCCGGTGACAATGGCAGCACGGTGGCGGAGGTCGGGCGTCGCAAGGATGAGGTGCTCGACCTCCTGCTCCGACATGTAGCGCGGCAGCTTGCCGGGCTTCTTGCGGGAGCGCAGGCCGGCGACGTGGTCAGGCCAGCCGAGTGTGTCGATGTAGAGGAAGTTCAGCGCGGCGAAGGAGACGTTGGTCGTGCCCGGACTGAGCCCCTTGTCGATCCGCCCCAGGTACCACTGGCGCACCTGCTCGGCGTCGAGCTCGTCCGGCGAGGCGTCGTAGTACCTGGCCAGGTTCTTGATCTCGCAGATGTAGGCCTTGGACGTGCTCGCGGCCAGATTGGCGATGCGGAGCTGCTCCTCCATGCGCTGGCGAAGAGGGGTGACGGTGTTCGTGTCGCACGCGGTCCCGGTCATTATCGATCTCCCTGGATCGCGACGGCGCGCCGCCGGACCGATCCGGCGACGGTCCGTCGCAGGGGTCGATGCTAACCACTGGTGATCGGGAGGCTGCCGGGGATCCGCCACTCGACGGGCGGAGCGCCACTGACGCAACCGGGAAGCGAACGCACAGGGCAAACGGCACCCGCGACGCCTCGGAAATGAATGAACTCTACGCCGCTAACTCCGCGTAGCGGCTTCGTTCAAATCCAGCTTGCGGTTTGCGGTACGCGGTCCAGGACCGCGCCAGCGGCGGACGACAGCCAGACCGTTCGCGGCCCGGTCTTGCTATCGGGCAGGAACAGCTTGCCCTCGCGCCGGTAGCGCCACTTCAGCGTGCGAACCTCGCTACCGCGACACCCGGTCAGCAACAGCAGCCTGATGATGGCGACCTGCTGTGGACGGTCGGCCTCGAAGCGGCCGAGTGCCGCAGCCAGGCTGCGCATCTCCGCCGCCGACAGGAACCGTTCGCGCCCTTGGCGCCGGTATCGCTTGATGCCCTTGCACGGGTTGCTGCCTTCCGGGCGATAGCCGTAGATCTCGGCCTGACGCATGATGACGGACAGGATCGGAGCGGACCGGTCCGCTGCAGCGGGCGTCGCGTGGAGCGATGCGAACCACTGCCGAACGTCGCGGCTGTCGATGCCGGTGATCGGGCGGCCCTTGAAGCGTGGCAGGATGTGGTTGCGGTAGTAGTTCCGGTTGACCTTGAGGGTTCCGGGCTTCCAGTTTCGCGCGTAGCGCGTGAAGACCTCGTCGGCGACGGCCTCGAACACGGCTTCCTCGTGCGACGGGCGCGCGTCGCCGCCTAGCCGGATCGCGGCGAGCATCGTGGATGCCCGCGCGCGGGCTTCGCCAGCGCTCGCGCTCTCGGCGCTGGCGACGGTCTTCCAGACGCGCCGGCCCTCGTATTGGCTGTGGACGAAGTAGCGCTTCTTTCCCGACGGCCAGACCCGCAGGCCGAAGCCTTTGAGGTCCCTGTCGCGCACGTCGTAGGCGCACTTGCGGGGTATCAGGGCATCGACCCGGCGCTGGTCGAGCTTGACGGTGGGCATGTACTTTTCCTCCCCTGGACGGTTGCAGCCGGGGCGGAAACGGCTCTGAAAACCGCTCCGATCCTCCTTTGCGAGAGAGAAAAAACAACGCTATATCAGTGTCATAGCACCGGAGGTACGCGTTAAGGTGTATTCCACCGTCTGACGGAGGAATGCAGATCAGCGGCAAGCGACGCAGGTTTTCGGGGGAGCAGAAGGCGAAGATCGCGCTTGAGGCGCTTGGGGGGGATCGGACGCTCCAAGAGATCGCCTCGCGTCACCAGGTGCATCCGAACCAAGTCGGCGCCTGGAGGCGCCAGGCGATCGAGGGACTGGCGGAGGTTTTCTCGAACGGAGGCGAGCGCCGGGCGCGGGATCCATGTGGAGTTGAACGAAGCCGCTACGCGGAGTTGGCGGCCTAGCGTTCGTTCATTTCCTCGATGTGCGGGGTGCGCTGCTGGCAGGTGTCGCGCGCGCTTCAGATTGCGTCCATTGGCGCAGCGCCGGTCGGGCGAGTGGCCGGCATGTTCCCGATCACCAGTGGTTAGCATCGATCCCCGAGACGGTCCGTCGTCGGAACGGTCCGGCGGCTCGCCGTCGCGATCACGGGAGATCGACGATGACCGAGACCACAGCCGAGGGGACAACGGGCAGCCCTCTTCGCCAGCGCATGATCGACCAGATGCGCATCGCCAACTTCGCCGAGAGCACGCAGACCATCTACATCGGCGAGATCGCGCAGCTTGCCAAGCACTACAAGGCCTCGCCGGCCGACCTCGACGCCGACCAGGTGCGCGCCTGGGTCCTGTCCGGCATCGATCGCGGCCTGAAGCCGGCGACGACCAACGTCACCGTCGCCGCCCTGAAGTTCTTCTATGCCGAGACCCTGGGATGCCCTGAGCGCGTGGCCGGGCTGCGCGCCCGCAAGAAGCCCCGCAAGCTGCCGCGACACATGGAGGAGGAGGTCGAGCGCATCATCCTCGCAACGCCCGACCTCCGGTACCGCGCCGCCATCGTCACCGCCTACGGTGTCGGGCTTCGCATCTCCGAGACCGTGGCCATCAAGATCGGCGACATCAAGTCGGACCAGAAGCTGCTACACATCCCTTCCGGCAAGGGCGGCACCGAGAGGATGGCACCGATGCCGGAAGCCGTCATCCATTACCTGCGCGGCTACTACAAGAACATCTGGCCGGAGCCGGAGAGCTGGCTCTTCTATGGCGCCTCGCCCGACGTGCCCATCCGGACAGGGGACCTGCACGTGGCCTTCAAGAAGGCGCGCGAGCGGGCCGGCGTCGACAGCCGCCACACCTTCCACTGCCTGCGTCATTCGGCCGCCACCCATCTTCATGAGCGGGGCGGCAACATGGAGGTGATCCGCGACATGCTCGGCCATCGTCGTGCGGACACGACCCGCGAGTACGCGCGCTCCACCGCCAGGATGTTCGAGGGCCTCGATCACCCCATCTCGGACTTTCCGCTGCTTCGCCGCTGATCCGGCGTGGATCGCCAGAACGTCGGCGTGGCGGACATCTTCCGCCGCGCCGGCCTCGCTTTCCGTGAGCGCTGCAAGGGGCGCATCGACGCCGCCCGGCTCAAGGTCATGGCTGCGATCGAGGCGTGCCGCACCGTAAGCGGTATCGGGCCCCCATACTTCCAGCGGATCTGATTTCGGGGCTGACTCTCCGCCTTGACCACGAGCCACACAGGAGAGATCGCGATGACAGATTCGATTTTGGCATCTGGCGACGGTGTCGCTGTTGCTTCGGTTGAGATCCCAGCTTCTGAGGGAGCCGCCCCGGCTCCGTCTGAGCCGGCCCCCATGCGACGCTGGCCGGACGATGAGAAGGCGCGGATTGTCTCGGAGAGCTTTGAGCCGGGCTCTTCGGTTGCGGCGGTCGCGCGCCGCCATGGCGTCAGCGATACGACCCTGACCAAGTGGCGGCGGCGCGCGCGGGAGGGAACTCTTCCGGGCGCTCGGATTGGTGGCTCTGCACCGCCATTTGTTCCCGTGGTGGTTGATAGCGTGACGTCCGAGCGGACGGTGGCGATCGAGGCGCTAGGCGTGGTCGTTCGCCTTCCGGTGGAGAGCGCGGTCGATCGGATTGTTGCGGTGGCCTCGGGCCTGGGCCGGGCGTCGTCATGATCGCGGCCCCCTCGCTTCGCATCGTGTTGGCGACGCGGCCGGTTGATTTTCGTCGCGGCCACGACGCGCTTGCGGCGACGGCGGCGGGGGAGCTGGACCTCGATATCTATTCCGGGGTGATCGTGATCTTCCGCTCGCGCCGCGGCGACAGGCTCAAGCTCCTTGCGTGGGACGGCAGCGGTCTGGTGATGACCTACAAGCGTCTGGAGCAGGGCCGCTTCGCCTGGCCTCGGATCGAGGATGGTGTGATGCGCCTTACGAAGGGCCAGTTCGAGGCCCTCTTCGAGGGTCTGGACTGGCGCCGGGTGAAGGCCCGCCCGGTTCGCCGCCCGCTGGCGGCGGAGTGAGGCGGCACGCAGGCGGGGCCGCAGATTTCGGTCGCGGTCCCGCCTGCACTTTTCCCTGGTCATGCATTGGCGAATCGGATTAAGGGGTGGCCCATGCCGAAGGTCACGCCCTCACCCCTCAGCAGCGCCGGTTCGCCGTCGCCTGCGGTGGTTTCGGCGGCGCTGGCGGCCCTGCATGCGGAGCTTGACGACGAGCGCGCGGCGCGCCGGGCGACGGAAGCAGCCCTATGCGAAGCGGAGCAGGCACGCGGCGCGGCGGAGGCGGCGAGGCAGACGGCGGAAGCGCGGGCGGCACGGCTGGAGGCCGAGAACGCGCAGAGCGCGGAGCAGATCAGCCGGCTTGAGCATCTCAACAAGGAGCTCAGGAAGGCGCTGTTCGGTCCGCGCTCCGAGAAGCTCGGCGAGGACGAGCGCCAGCTTACGTTCGAGGAGTTTTGGGCGGCGATCGCTGAAGCCGGCGGTCGGCCCGAGGCAGATGACCAGGAGCAGGACGAGGGGGCTGGCGGCAAGCGCCGGCGGCGCTCTTCCCGGGGGTCGCGCAGCGGGGTGCGCTTCGGGCCCCAGGTCGACCGGCGCGAGGAGGTGATCGAGCCGGACACGATCATGTGCCCCTGCGGCTGCGGCGAGATGACGAAGATCGGCGAGGACCGCAGCGAGCGGCTGGACTATGAGCCGGCGAAGTTCACCGTCATCGAGACCGTGCGCCCCCGCTACGCCTGCAACAAGTGCAAGGGGGGCGGGGTGGTGCAGTCGCCGGCGCCGGCCGCTCTGGTCGAGGGCGGCCTTCCCACCGAGGCTCTTCTGGCGCAGGTGCTGATCGCGAAGTACGGCGATCATTGCCCGCTCTATCGCCAGTCGCAGATCTACGAGCGCTCGGGGATCGAGGTTCACCGTGCGACGCTGGCGACGTGGGTGGGCCAGGCGTCGTTTCACCTGCGCCCCGTGGTCGCTTGCCTGGAGGATGAGCTGAAGAAGTCGGATCACCTGGGTCTGGACGAGACCACGATCCGCGTTCTCGACCCGGGCCGGGGCAAGACGAAGACGGGCTACATGTGGACCCTTGTGCGTGACGAGCGCCACTGGAGCGGCACGGACCCGCCGGGCGTCGTCTATCGCTATGCGCCCGGCCGCGGCGGCAAGTATGGCGCCGAGCTTATGGAGGGCTTTTCGGGGACGGTGCAGCTCGACGGCTACTCGGGCCACAACATCCTGGCGCGGCCGGACCGGGCGGAAGGCCCTGTGACGCGGGCCCTCTGTTGGGCGCATGTAAGACGGAAGCTGAAAGAGGTATACGACTCGAGCGCATCGCCGATCGCGCTGGCCGGTCTGAATCGGATCGCGAAGCTCTATGCGATCGAGAAGAAGATCCGGGGCAAGCCGCCGGCGGAGCGCCGCGCGATCCGTTGGGAGGAGTCGGCGCCGATCGTGAACACCTTCGGTGTCTGGCTCGACGAGCAGCGCTCGCGCGTCTCACCGCGCTCGCGTCTCGGCGAGAAGCTGACCTATATCGCCAACCAGTGGGACGGGCTGCTGGAGTTCCTGCACGACGGTCGTGTCGAGATCGACTCGAACCTGGTGGAAAACCGAATCCGGCCGCTGAAGCTCACCGCCAAGAACGCGCTCTTCGCCGGCAACGACGAGGGTGCGCAAGCCTGGGCCCGCATCGCCTCGCTGATCGAGACCTGCAAGATGAACGGCGTCGAGCCCTACGCCTGGATGCGGAGCACGCTCGAGAAGATCGCCAAGGGCCACCCGCAGTCGGGCATCCAGGAGCTTCTGCCGTGGAACTTCCAGCCCGAGGCAAAATGACTCGCGCGCTCACGGCGCTCCTCAAGAAATCCCCGTCGTAGTCAAGCCAGATTCCGGTATGGGGTCTGCGTACCGCTTACGCCGCACCGCCGTGCTCGGCGGGCACATCTACGCCTGTGAGGGCTGCGGGCGCGAGCATCCGCTTTACAATTCCTGTCGCAACCGCCACTGCCCGAGCTGCCAGGGGTTGGCAGCCAACCGATGGAGCGAGGCACGCGCCGCCGAGCTCCTGCCGGTGCCCTACTTCCACGCGGTCTTCACCCTGCCAGCCCAGATCGCCGCCATCGGCTTCGGCAACCGCAGGGTCGTCTTCGGCATCCTGTTCAAGACGGTCGCCGAGACCCTGCGCACCATCGCCGCCGATCCCCGGCATGGGGGCATGCGCATCGGCGGAACCGCGGTTCTCCATACCTGGGACCAGAAGCTCCGCTTCCATCCCCATCTGCACGTGGTGGTGCCCAACGCGGGCTTCGATGTCGAGAGCGGCGAGTGGAAGACCGGGAGCGGCACCTTCTTCGCCCCCGTCAAGGTCCTGGCCAGCTTCTTTCGCCGCCGCTTCCTCGAAGAGTTGGCTCTCGCCCATGGCCGCGGCGAGCTGGAGTTCCACGGCACCGTCGCCCATCTCGCCAACCCCGGCGAGTTCCACGCCACACTCGCCGCCGCACGCAGCAGGGACTGGGTGGTCTACGCCAAGCGGCCCTTCCGCGGGCCTGGGCAGGTGTTCCGATACCTCGCCCGCTACACCCACCGGATCGCAATCTCCGACAGCCGCATCACGGCCTTCGACGGCGAGACCGTCTCCTTCCGGCACCGAAAGCCCAAGGGGCCAGGGCAGAGCAAGCCCCGCTACGGCACCATGACCGTCAGCGTCGACGAGTTCATCCGCCGCTTCCTGCTCCATGTCCTGCCCGACGGGATGCACCGCATCCGTCACTTCGGCATCCTCGCCAACGGATGCCGCGCCAGGACGCTGGAGCGCGCGCGCGAAGCCCTCGGCCCTATCGGCTGTCCCGACGACGAGTGTGTCGATGACGATGCGCCCAAAGGCGAGCGCGAGCGCGACGAAATAGCGGACCCCGGAACCGCTCCCGTGGCCTGTCCCGATTGCGGAGCGCCGCTGCGCCTCGTCCGCCAGATCCCTCGCCAGCGTCCCGCCCACGCGAGCCGGGCGCCACCCGACGGGTGCCCGAACACGGGTCGCAGCCGTGGGTAATCCCTTCGCTTCAGCTTCGTGCGTCCGCGCCGTCTCGCCGGCAAGCCGGGCAACTCGTGCTCGATCCCGATCATGCACGCAGGCGCGCCGCTCGACCCGATCGATCTCCCCGATTCACGTGCCGAAGGCCGGCCCAGCCCGGACTGAAACAGCAGCCGCGACAACAGGCATCCCGCCAGTCATCCCTTCCTAAGCGCGCCACCGGCGCACTTTCCACATATCCAACGTCCAGTCTCGGGGCCCGCGGCTTCGTTCAAACGGGTTGAGCAGGATCGCTCTCGCGAACCTGCTCAACCCTAAAGATTGCCGCAAGACGATCCGCGACGGCGGCAGCCCGACATCACGAAAGCCAAGAATGACCTCGATTGGACGCCGGCCACGCCTTTGGAAACTGGACTCGAGAAGGTGATCGAGTATTTTGATCGCCTTCTGAGCGCAAGGGGCATGTCCAAGATCATCCCATGAAGCAGCCAGTAGCAGCCGTCGCCAATCGCCTTCCCGCAGTGTCGGTTATCATACCGACCCGCAACGCTGAAGCGACCATCGCGGAGTGTCTCGATTCGGTGATATCCCAGGATTACCCGGGCCCGGTAGAGGTGATTGTCTCCGACGGTTCCGACACCCCTGCTACCGCGGAGCTGATTCGACGACTCTTCCCGTCGGTGCGACTGATCCCCAACCCCGACCAGTTGCACGTCCCCGGCATCCTCGCAGCGCTGCAGGTCGCGACGGGGTGTGTGATCGTGCGTTGCGACGCCCATGCGTTTTTCCTGCCCGGATATCTGCGCGGCGCGGTCGAGACGCTTCAGAGAACGGGGGCCGCGAATGTGGGCGGCCGGCAACGGGCGGTCGGGACCACGTTCTTCGAGCGGGCGGTAGCGACCGCGATGACCACCCCACTTGGGGCAGGCGACGCGCGTTATCGGCTTGGCGGCCCTGCGGGGCCGACCGACACCGTCTACCTGGGCGTCTTTCGACGCGAAGCATTGGAAGCGGCGGGCAGTTTCAACCGCTCCCTGCATGGCAACGAAGACTACGAGGTCAACTACCGGTTGCGGCAACGAGGGGAGACGGTGTGGTTCGATCCCGAGCTCGCGGTCGAATACCGGCCCCGCGGCACGCTGCGCGCCTTGGCCAAGCAATATTTCAACTATGGCCGGATGAAGATATCGATGCTGCGGCAGCACCCCGCGTCGCTGCGGATTCGGCATCTCGCCGCCCCGCTGCTGGTGTCGGGGCTGGCTGTCTCGGCTCTCCTGGCTCCGGCTGGAGCCCCTTGGGAGGCGGCAGTAGCGTTGCCGCTCGCTTACCTCTTCGTCCTGATGATGGGGTCCCTGACGGTCGGGATCCGTCGCCGTTCCTACACCGCGTTCATTCTCCCGGTGATCCTAGCAACCATGCACTTGAGTTGGGGAGCCGGATTCTTTCTTCCGCACGCGGGGGGGGGGGGGGGCATAAGCGCTAACTTGTTTGGGCGTCGATGAAGCGTTTCGCGATCTGGGGCAGGCGCCGTCGGGGTGGTTCGGAGAGAGCCTTGGAGATCTGGTTCCATTCGATCACCCGGACGAGGGGCAGATGGGGTTCGATGGCTCGCACGACCTGGTTGAGCATGAACCTGAAGTCACGCCAGGCGCTGTGCGGCCGGCAGCGCCTCCAGGCTGTATCCCCAGGGGGAAGCCGCGCTGGCATGACGGATCAGCTTTTCCACCAGCAGCGCCACCAGAAGTTTGCCGTAGAGCCACGCCTTGGCGCTCTCGTCGTCGTATTTGGGCAGATGCCCCAACTGCGCCAGAGACTTGAAGCGCTTGAAGACCAGTTCGACTTGCCAGCGGGTGCGATACCACTCCAGGACCTGCGCCGCGCTGAAGGCCGCTTCGGGAAAGGTCGTGAACACGATGACGTAGCGCGCGAACTCCAGGGTTCGCGGCTGAACCTGTTTGCCTTTTCGCGCGGCCTCCTTGCGCAGCTTGCGCTGCGCGAGCTTGATGGCTTCCTGCGTCTTTCTGATCGCGCACACGCGCCCCGGCACCGCGATGCCGTCCCCGACCGCCAGCACGGGCCAGGATCGCACGCTGCCGACCCGCTTCAGCGCCGTGACGTGCGCAAGCAGGTCGAACGGCGCGCCGTCGCGGGTTCGAAGCGGCAGCGACCCGGTGTTCACGCGCACGGTGACATGACCGCCCGCGGACACCACATGGCGGAGGCCCGCAGCGGTCGAGTAGGCCCGGTCGGCGAGCACGAAGTCGCCGTCGCCGATCGGAAACTGCGCGAACGCCTCGCCCGTGCCCCATCCCTCGGTCGGCGTGAGCTTGAAGAAGTCGCACGCCAGCGATGGAAGACGCACGCTCTAGTGCAGGCGCCACAGCGCCCCGGTCCTGCCCGGCTCCTTCACCGTCGTCGCGTCGAACGCCCTGACCTGGAACCCACCATCGGCCGACATCGCGATCCCCTGTTCGCGAAACAGCGCGACGCACAACGCGTGCAGCCAGCCCCCCGACTTCCTCAGACGCTTCAACAAGGCCACGTCGGACAAATCGGCCAGGTTCGCCTTCCTGGCCCGCACCACGGTCTCGCGCAGCGAGTGTCCGCAGGCCAGATGCAGCAACAGCGTGCGCAGCAGAGCGTCGACCGACTTGTCCTTGCGCAGACCCTTCAAGGCCCCGGTCTCCTGCGCCAACTCCCGCCAGTCCTCGGGCAGAAACGACAACACCACGTTCCAGTCCTCAACCATCCGTCAAGCCTCCCCGCATCGCGCACCAACCCACGATACGGATCGCCGACATGACAAACAAGTTAGCGCTTATGCCCCCCCCCCGCGAAACGGCCTCGGCAGCAGAATAGCCGTCTTCGGTTACCTCTGCGTGTGCCTCAACGTAATTTTCTTCGACTGTCTCGCCGTTATCGACCCGTCAGGCTACAATGCATTGACTCGAGAGGACTTTTGGGTGGAGTACCTCACGGCGGTTTTGCTTCTCTTGACTGGTCTCTTGCTGTTCGTTACGGCTTCGGCGGAGCAACGTTCGTTCCAGCGCTGCGTCTATATTCTCGGCGGTATTGCACTAATTATCGGCGCGGGAGAGGAAATCAGTTGGGCGCAGCGTCTATTCGGATTTGCCACACCTGAAGTCTTGAGCGGGTTGAATTACAAGGACAAATTCAACGTTCATAATATAATCTTTCTGGGTATTGACGTTAAAGGCTTATCCCCTTACATCCGGCTTCTCCATATGTGGGGTGCCGGATCGTTGGGCACTTTACGGGCAACCCATTGAGACACGGAAGGAACTGCGACCGTGTCGGATACCGCCGCCGAGGTGGCCGGTACAATATGTTGGGGAACCGGAGCCAGAGGGATAAGCCTTTGACGTTAAACGTTTCGTTTGGATCGGAATGCTGTTGTTGTGCGCCGTAACCTGCGCCGCCTTCTTTTGTCGGAAAGACACTGTCCTCGGAATTCCGCTACCGTCGATACCCGTGATGTTCGGTTTCCTGCTGGTGTTATCCCATTATGGGCAATACAGTGATCGTGGAAATATAGCTTTCTTTTTTGACCCAATTTACATTACATATCGTGGGAATGGATTTCTTCTTCTTTTTGTCATCTATGCTTTGTTTTCAAGGCAAACCAAGTTGTTCATTGTCGCCGCTGCAACCGCGACCCTCGTTTTTGCTTCGTCGTATATCCACAAGAATGTTGAGATGTTCCGAAACGAGGACATAATCGAGGTGCAGGAGTATCTGTTCGGGCTCGTCTGTCTTTTCTATTCTTTGGAACTATTGCTAGCTCAGAGGGTTCAGGAACGGTTGGCCGCGATCTTACGGGCGCCATTTGCCAGCTTGAAACTGCCGGGCGGACGCGGGAACAATTCTTAACCGCGGCTGAGGGTGTCAATTGGCTTTCAGAATGGCTCAAAAGGCTTATCCCGTTGAGCACGGCTTCTCAATATGTGGGGCACCGGGTCACCCGCCATTCGGCGGGTAAATCCTTGAAACAGGGAAAGAACCGGGACCATGACGAATGATTTTGCCGACGCGGCCGGTACAGCATCTTGGGAAGCCGGAACCAAAGGGATAAGCCTTTGGCTCAATTCGTGATCCGCAGGTATGGGCTGCCAGTACTCGCGGCCACGCGCCCAATGGGCCTCCACAGGGCGGAATTGCCGTGAAACAGATTCTCTTGCCCAATCTCACCAATGTAGCCGGTGAATCTCATCCGAAGTGTTTGTCATCCAACTTTAGCGCATCAATCCGGCTATAGGCGCGCGGTCAACTGGTGGTGGAGTTGGCCGTGCCGGCCAATGCCCGCGCGATTGCTGCACCTATGCGCTCCGCCGCCGCCTCGGTCTCCCTATCGCCGACGTGAGCATAGCGCAGCGTCATGCTCGGGCACTTATGGCCAAGCAGCCGGGAGACGACCGGTAGAGGGATGCCTTGTAGCACGGCGTGGCTGGCGAACGTATGGCGAAGGTCATGCAGGCGCACGTCCTCGATCCCCGCTTCCCCGCGCACCGAGTACCAGAGCCTCAGATCGCACGAGAACGGCCGCCCGGGGTTCGACGGCGAGGGGAAGACATACGCGCACCCGGATCGTGGTTGCCGTTCCAGGACGGCGCGGGCCGGCGCGTTCAGGAAGACCCGTCTCGGCCCGGTCTTGGCGTCGCTCAAGTTGAGCGTGTCCTCGTCCACATCCTGCCAGCGAAGGGTCCGGATCTCGCTCTTCCGGCAGCCGGTCAGCAGGAGAAAGCGGATGATGTCCGCCTGTCGAGCGTGTGAGGCCCGCGCGCCGGCGTAGCGGTCCAGCACGCGGTGAAGGCGGCGGATCTCCTCGCGCGACAGAAAACGTGTGAGTTTCGGGCGGGGGTTGCGCTTGATGCCACGCGCCGGGTTCGTCTGGAGATGGCCGTAACCGGCCGCATGGTTCAGGATCTGGCGAAGCAGGCTCAGCGCGCGATTGGCCGCGCCGGGCGCGGACCGGCTATACTCGTCGAACCAGCGGGTCACGCCGGCCCGGGTGATCCGGTCCAGGGGCAAGGCCCCGAACGCTGGAAGCAAGTGTGCTCTCAGGATCCAGGTTGCGGTCTTTCGTGTCGATGGTTTGCATCTGTCGAGACGCGCCCGCGCCGGACCTGCGGCGAATTCCGCGAAGGTCGGGACAGCTCCTCTTCTCGGCCTGCCGGACCGCGCGTCGGTCTCGACGGCGAGGCACTTGGCGCGCGCCTCCTCCACCGTCATCAACGCGGCAGACCCGAGCGTGATCCTGCGCGCGCCGCCCTCGCCCTTCCGGCAATAGACATAGCTCCGGTGCCCCGACGACCGAACCCGCACGCCGAGACCCGCCTGGCGCGTGTCCCAGACGGTGTGCTCGCGGGCCATCGGCGCCAGCCTCGCGACGTTGGCGTCGGTCAGACGCCGCCTCTTCGCGGCCATGTCTCAACCCTCCAGGACGGCGCCGACGGTATCGACGGCCTCGAGCACTGTGAGGTCGGACATGTGTGTGTATTTCCTCGAGGAGCCCGGTGGCGTAGCAATGGCGCAGCGTGTGGATCCCGCCGGGCTTGTCGATCCCGGCCTTGTCCTTGGCTCCATTGTAAACGCGTGAGGCCCCACTGCGCGTCATCGGCCGGCCGAGAATCCGACTGGGGAACAGCCAGTGCTCGGGCCGTACCCGCCGCCAGTACTCGCGCAGCTCCTCCAGCAGCCGGGGCGAAAGCGGGACGTAGCGGTCCTTGTTGCCCTTGCCCTGGTCGATGCGCAGCAACATGCGCTGTGAGTCGATGTCGCCGACCTGCAACCGGCCGAGCTCGCTCGCCCGAAGCCCCGCTGCATAGGCCGTCATCAGCAAGGCCCGGTGCTTGCGGTTGATGGTGACGCTGAACAGCCGCACCAGTTCCTCTTGGTTGAGCAGCACGGGCAGGGTGGAAGGCGTCTTGGCGAAGGGCAGATAGAAGTGCGGCTCGGGCAAGCCCAGCGTGATGCGATAGAAGAAGCGGATCCCCTGGCGAGCGCTGTTGCAGCTCTGCCAGGCCCAGGGCAAATTTGTCCAAGCGGCTGGTAGGCAGTTGAGTTCTGGCCACGGGTTGTGCGGATCGGCTTTGTTGCGGGGTTTGCGGCGGGGTCTGGCCGAGCATCCGGTTCGGTCAGAGGGTTCTGGCATTACCGTGTGGGCGGTGCGGGCGGTGCCGTCGCGATTTGGCGGTGCCCCGACATGATGGATCGCGCCACCGGCGTGGTCGGGAGCGAGGCAGGTACGATCTTTGCGCCCGGCTTGCCGGGCGCCGGGGTTCAGGCCGGCGCGGCGCGCTTTGCGGTCCTCGGCTGGGTGTTCCCGGTCATTTTCAGGAAGTCGAGGACGGCGCGGACGTTGCGGGCGAGCCTGCGCACGGTCGAGGCGACCTCGAGCCCCCGGCCCTTGATCAGGCCGATGGCGAAGCGCCGCAGGCGGGTCATGTTCTCGGGGCCGAAGCCTGTGCGTATGCGGCTGCGGTCCTCGTCCCAGGTCCAGTCGAGGCAGTGGTGCGAGCTGTTCTCGATGCACCAGTGGCCGCGGTTGAGGGCGAGCAGGCTCTGCGCGTTGGCCGTGCCGGGCGTGTGGCTGGAGATCCCGTAGGCGGTCTCGGTGCCGGTCTCGCCGGTCTTCTTGTCCTGGCGGGAGCGCTCGATCATGAAGACCTGGCCGACGCCCGGGAAGTCGAGAAAGCCGTTCAACTCCGTGCTCGTCCAGATTGCCCGCTGCTCGATGCGTCCGTGCGACAGCGCGGCCTCCTCCTCGAAGTCAGGCTCACGCTCCGGCGCCTCTTCGAAGAGCAGCGTCACATCGTCCCGCATGGTCTTCTGGTTCCCTTTCACGATGAACATGAAGTGCGCGCCCCGGTCGAGCAGGTAGCGGGCGAACTTGCGCTGGGTTAGCAGCGCGTCCGTCGTGACCGTCTTGCCCGCGATGTTCGGGATCAGGTCCACCAGCGCCGTCACGGTGCCGATCTCGTTGGTGCGCTTTGTCTCCTCGTCGGCCCCGACTTTCAGGAGAAGTTTTTTTGGGCGAGCGTGGCCTTGGTCTCGTGCCCGACCGCGCTCATGACATGAGCCTGGGTCCCGTCCTCGTCGATGGCCCCCCTCAGGGTCTTGCCGTCGATGGCAAGCGCCGCGTCGCCTGAGCCGTGGGCCTCCTGCCACTTGCGCAACGCCTCGTCCAACTGGTCCGGGTCCACCCGGATCACCACATTGCGGATGGTCGACATCGAAGGCGGCCGGCGCACCCCGTCGCGCAGCCGCACGCCGAAGCGGGCCAGCGCCTTCTCGCCGAGATCGTCGACCCACTCGGACATGGCCTTCCAGCCTCGCATGCCGCAGAGCGTCGCGCCACTCGCAAGCGCGAGCACGCTGGGCAGCGAATGCCGCCGTCCCTTGCGCGTGCGGGGGTCGTCGATGTCCTTGAAGTAGGCGTAGAGCGACTCTTGCTGAGCGGCGCTGATCATGGTTCTCGGAACTCCTTTCTTCCACAACTCCCGATCCAGCCCGGCAGCGGACAGCCGGCGGCAGGCGTCGGGAACCAGGGGGCGCAGCAGCACAAGCTTCGGCGTCGAGCCGGCGACATAGCCCGAGCGGTGGCGCCGGAAGCCGCGGGTCTGGCCGACCGCCAGCCATCCAGCCGCCCGGTAGACCGTGCCCCGGAACCTCGCCGCGTCCACGAATGTTTCCAGCATCAGCACGGGGTGGCCGAAGCGGGCCGGCCAGTCGCGCGCCAAGCGCCGCGCGCAAAGCCCCAGCACCCGCGAGCCGAGGTTCGGAACACCCCGTCCCGGCAGGATCAGGAAGCGCGCGTTGTTCGCGATCAGATGCAGCCGCCCGTGCTGCGTGCGGAAGTCCCAGCCGATCCACTCGTCCCGCGCCCGGCACTTGCGCGCCGCAGCCGAAAACACGGCCAGCGCCAGCCACTCGCCGCGCCGATGGGCGACGTACCACGCCGTCGCCCCCACCTTCGCAGACGCACCCAGGTAGTGATGCCCCTCCATCAGCGCGCGGAACCGGGCCTCGTCCTCCGGCCGGACAGCAGCGACATCGACCTCGGAAAGATCCACCGTAGAAACCGTCCCCCTGCTCGAAGCCGATCCGCAGCAGAACACCGCGAATCCAGTCGCCTCAATCCATAGCAGGGTTGGCGCGCGCTGACCAGACCCAAGGTCAACTCGTAGCGCAGAACTCAAAAATCAGGCTTGGACAAATTCGCCCTGCTGCCAGGCCAGCCCCCGCTCTTCGTGAAGGAAGATGAGGTACTCCTGGACTTCCTCCGCCGAGATCAACTCGGGGCTGCGGCCGTAGTGAACCGCGAGCCTGGAGACCGAGTTGAGGTAGGACTTCCTGGTGTTCTCGGCGAAGCCGCGAACGGTCATGTCGTTGATCATGCGCTGACGAAGCGGCGTCATGGGGCGTCTCCCTCTTGGTCTGATCTGTCACGAAGACACGCCCATGCTCTTGCTTGCGGGCCAGGCGGTCGACGACCATCGATCAACGAGAGAGAAACGGGTTGAGACCCTGCGCCGTCGCGCTGAGGCGGACGGCCCCGATCAACTTGCCTGCTGTGGGGAGGTCACTCCGATTACCCGGCGGGCAAGACACCCCGCCGCGGAACGCGGCTCAGTTCAACACGCTGTACGTGGCGATTGAGGTCAGCCGGAAGAGCTGGGTGGTTGGGGTCAAGAGCCCGACCAGCGAAAAGATCGGCCTGCACTCGCTCGGGCCGGCGGACACGGAAGGCCTCAGGGATCTGATCGAGAAGCAGCGGGCCAAGGCTGAACGGGCTCTCGACCGAGAGGTGCGCGTCCTGTGCTGCTACGAGGCGGGCTACGAGGGCTTCTGGCTGGAGCGCTGGCTGGAGCGGGAGATGTCCATCGAGACGGTGGTGCTCGATCCGGCGAGCCTGTTGGTGAACCGGAAGGCGAAGCAGCGCAAGACGGATCGGATCGATGCGAAGAAGATGGTGCGCGCCCTTCTCGCCCATGACCGGGGTGACGCCGCAGTGCTGAGCCGTGTGCGGGTTCCGAGCGTCGAGGAGGAGGATCGCAAGCGGCTGATTCGCGAGCGCCGGCGCCTGGTGAAGGAGCGGACCTCGCTGACCAACTCGATCAAGGGGCTGCTGAAGCTGCACGGCATCTTCGACCTGGACCCCCGCGCCAAAGGGTTCGAGGAGACGTTCGCGGACACGGTGACCGCATATGGATCGCCGTTCCCGCCGCGGGCTCGCCAGGAGATCCTTCGGCTTGTGGAGCGGCTGTCGCTCGTGCAGCGGCAGATCGCGGAAGTCGAGGCGGAGCGAGATGCGGTTGCCCGCCAGGGCGAGGCTATCCCGGCGCCGGTCGCCCCGGAGGGAAGCCAGGAGAAGGCGGCGGCCAAGATCGCGACGTTGACCCAACTGAAGGGGATCGGCGCGAACGACGCGACGCTGCTTGAGCACGAGATCTTCTACCGCGACTTCCACAACCGCCGTGAGCTCGCGAGTTGGGTCGGGTTGACGCCGGCTCCGTGGGCAAGCGGGGACGTGCAACGCGATCAGGGGATCGGCCGCGACGGTCCGGCCTGGATCCGTGCCCTCCTCATCCAAATGGCGTGGCGCTGGTTGCGCCATCAACCCGACAGCGCGCTCAGCAAGTGGTTCGAGGAACGCACCGCCGGAGCTCGGGGCCGCATTCGCCGAGTGATGATCGTGGCGCTCGCCCGCAAGCTACTCATCGCGCTGTGGCGGTTCTCCGGGACCGGTCTCGTGCCGACGGGCGCCAAGCTCGCCTGACACCGAGACCGCACTGTTCCAGCCCGGCCGGACGCGGCAGGCGCTGGGCCGGGTGGCGTGTGGCCGGGTTGCTCGCGGGCTGAAATACGCCGGGCAAGAGATGGGTCCCGCCTCCGGAACGCTGCGCCCGCAGCAAGCGGGATTGGGGGGACGGATTCGGCACACCCTTGCCGACAACCGCCCGGATAAAAGGTGGGTATGCGTACTTGAGGCGCGACCGATGCAAGAAGCGTTTCGACCCGGCGAAAGCGGCCGAAGATACTGCCAACCCAGGGAGGGCTCCACATGAGGTAGACAGAGGCTTCGTTCCTTGACTTCCACAGCCTCATAAAAGGTGCGGGACCTCACGAACAAAGCCGATGCGTTTGCCCGGCCATTCATGTCCGGCGCGGCGTCACGCACCCCAAGAGATCCTATGAGGCGACTCGAAGACCGGCGCTACGGTGCCGTTCTGACCAATCCTCATAAGGAGACACGATATGTCCTCATTGAACGAGACCGCTGCGCCGGCCGAGGCGGAGCATGATGAATTGGCCTTTATCGGTCGTGCGCAGCATGACCGATAAAGGCATTGAGCTGAGCCGCGCGGCACGGCCGTGGTGCCGGGCTATGGGGAAAGTAACCGCTGCTTGGAAGTCAATCAGACCGAAGCGGTACAGCTTTTTGGTCTCCCTGGAGGCGCCGGCACTCTGAATCTCAACTCGGCAGAATGCGACGCGTCTGTGCAGCAGCTCACGACGATGTTCCGCCGCTGCACGGCACGAAGCGTGCTCGGCAGCGACCGCAGCGCGGTGACCGGCGGGCTGTCATCGGACCTTGTTCGGCTCTGGCGCATCGTCATGGCGGTCGGGTCTTCGTCGCCTGCATCGCTGCTTGGGGCTGCGGCTCGAGAATGAGGATCTGCCGTAGCGTTCCCTCGCCGCACTGCCGGCACACGGTGATGTCGATCCCCGTCAGTCGCAGCATCATCTCCTGCGTCGTTTCCGGCTCTCGCGGTTCGGGGGCGGGCTGGCCGAGCAGGTCCCGGCACAGGGCGAGCTTGCGAGCCCGGCAGCGGTTGGCGAGCAAGCCGTAGTGGCGCAGGCGGGTGAAGCCGCGCGGGAGGACATGCAGGAGGAAGCGGCGGATGAACTCGTCGGCGTCGAGACGCATCACCTTGACCTTGTTGCCGTCGGCGTAGTCGCGCCAGCGGAAGCGCACATGCTCGCCGTCGTAGTCGACGAGGCGGTGGTTGGCGATGGCGCTCTTGTGGGTGTAGCGCCCGAGGTAGGCCAGAACGTGCTCGGCGCCGGCGAACGGGGCCTTGGTGTAGACCACCCAGTCGTGCGAGCGCAGCGCGGTCTTCAGACACTCGAACTCGCGGCTGTCGTCGCCGCCGCCGGCGACCTGCAGCCGCAGTTCGCCGTCGCGGTGCGCGGTGTCGAGGAAGTCGAGATACTTGCCGCGGAAGACCTTCGAGAGCGCGGCCGTGGGGAACAGGAAGCCCTTGCGCGCAGGGCTGAGCCAGCGTTGTCCGTCCGGGCTCAGGCCGCCGTCGGTGACGATGCAGTGGACATGGATGTGCTGTCCCAGGTTCTGCCCCCAGGTGTGCAGCACCATGGTGATCCCCAGTTCGCCGCCGAGCCAGCGGGGATTGCGGCCGAACTCCAGCAAGGTCCGGGAGGCGGCCTTGAAGAGCAGGCTGTAGATGAGCGCGGGGTTGCCCTGGGCCACGGGGTTGAGTTCGTGGGGCAATGTGAAGACGACATGCCAGTAGTCGATGTCGAGCAGGTCGGCGCACTGACGCTCGACCCATCTGGTCTGCGAGAGGGTCTGGCACTTGGGGCAGTGACGGTTGCGGCACGAGGCGTACTGGATCCTCACCGCCCCGCAGTGATCGCATTCCGCCTTGAATCCTCCGAGCGCGGCGGTGCGGCAGTTCACCAGCGCGTCGATGACCCTCTGCTGCTGGGCCGAGAGCCGATGGGTCTCACCGTAGGCATCTCCGCGCTCGCGCAGGATGTCCGCAACCTCCAGCGCCGGCCGTTTGGCCGGCGCTGGAGGGTGGCAGGCCACCGGTCATGCCTGGGCGGGACGCGGGAACTCCAGCAGGTCCAGAGGAGACGGTGTGGCCGACGTCTTGTCGTGGGCCAGGTGCAGGTAGCGCATGGTGGAGCGGATGGAGGTGTGCCCGAGGCGGCGTTGGATAACGTGCAACGTAAGCGGTATCGGGCCCCCATACTTCCAGCGGATCTGATTTCGGGGCTGACTCTCCGCCTTGACCACGAGCCACACAGGAGAGATCGCGATGACAGATTCGATTTTGGCATCTGGCGACGGTGTCGCTGTTGCTTCGGTTGAGATCCCAGCTTCTGAGGGAGCCGCCCCGGCTCCGTCTGAGCCGGCCCCCATGCGACGCTGGCCGGACGATGAGAAGGCGCGGATTGTCTCGGAGAGCTTTGAGCCGGGCTCTTCGGTTGCGGCGGTCGCGCGCCGCCATGGCGTCAGCGATACGACCCTGACCAAGTGGCGGCGGCGCGCGCGGGAGGGAACTCTTCCGGGCGCTCGGATTGGTGGCTCTGCACCGCCATTTGTTCCCGTGGTGGTTGATAGCGTGACGTCCGAGCGGACGGTGGCGATCGAGGCGCTAGGCGTGGTCGTTCGCCTTCCGGTGGAGAGCGCGGTCGATCGGATTGTTGCGGTGGCCTCGGGCCTGGGCCGGGCGTCGTCATGATCGCGGCCCCCTCGCTTCGCATCGTGTTGGCGACGCGGCCGGTTGATTTTCGTCGCGGCCACGACGCGCTTGCGGCGACGGCGGCGGGGGAGCTGGACCTCGATATCTATTCCGGGGTGATCGTGATCTTCCGCTCGCGCCGCGGCGACAGGCTCAAGCTCCTTGCGTGGGACGGCAGCGGTCTGGTGATGACCTACAAGCGTCTGGAGCAGGGCCGCTTCGCCTGGCCTCGGATCGAGGATGGTGTGATGCGCCTTACGAAGGGCCAGTTCGAGGCCCTCTTCGAGGGTCTGGACTGGCGCCGGGTGAAGGCCCGCCCGGTTCGCCGCCCGCTGGCGGCGGAGTGAGGCGGCACGCAGGCGGGGCCGCAGATTTCGGTCGCGGTCCCGCCTGCACTTTTCCCTGGTCATGCATTGGCGAATCGGATTAAGGGGTGGCCCATGCCGAAGGTCACGCCCTCACCCCTCAGCAGCGCCGGTTCGCCGTCGCCTGCGGTGGTTTCGGCGGCGCTGGCGGCCCTGCATGCGGAGCTTGACGACGAGCGCGCGGCGCGCCGGGCGACGGAAGCAGCCCTATGCGAAGCGGAGCAGGCACGCGGCGCGGCGGAGGCGGCGAGGCAGACGGCGGAAGCGCGGGCGGCACGGCTGGAGGCCGAGAACGCGCAGAGCGCGGAGCAGATCAGCCGGCTTGAGCATCTCAACAAGGAGCTCAGGAAGGCGCTGTTCGGTCCGCGCTCCGAGAAGCTCGGCGAGGACGAGCGCCAGCTTACGTTCGAGGAGTTTTGGGCGGCGATCGCTGAAGCCGGCGGTCGGCCCGAGGCAGATGACCAGGAGCAGGACGAGGGGGCTGGCGGCAAGCGCCGGCGGCGCTCTTCCCGGGGGTCGCGCAGCGGGGTGCGCTTCGGGCCCCAGGTCGACCGGCGCGAGGAGGTGATCGAGCCGGACACGATCATGTGCCCCTGCGGCTGCGGCGAGATGACGAAGATCGGCGAGGACCGCAGCGAGCGGCTGGACTATGAGCCGGCGAAGTTCACCGTCATCGAGACCGTGCGCCCCCGCTACGCCTGCAACAAGTGCAAGGGGGGCGGGGTGGTGCAGTCGCCGGCGCCGGCCGCTCTGGTCGAGGGCGGCCTTCCCACCGAGGCTCTTCTGGCGCAGGTGCTGATCGCGAAGTACGGCGATCATTGCCCGCTCTATCGCCAGTCGCAGATCTACGAGCGCTCGGGGATCGAGGTTCACCGTGCGACGCTGGCGACGTGGGTGGGCCAGGCGTCGTTTCACCTGCGCCCCGTGGTCGCTTGCCTGGAGGATGAGCTGAAGAAGTCGGATCACCTGGGTCTGGACGAGACCACGATCCGCGTTCTCGACCCGGGCCGGGGCAAGACGAAGACGGGCTACATGTGGACCCTTGTGCGTGACGAGCGCCACTGGAGCGGCACGGACCCGCCGGGCGTCGTCTATCGCTATGCGCCCGGCCGCGGCGGCAAGTATGGCGCCGAGCTTATGGAGGGCTTTTCGGGGACGGTGCAGCTCGACGGCTACTCGGGCCACAACATCCTGGCGCGGCCGGACCGGGCGGAAGGCCCTGTGACGCGGGCCCTCTGTTGGGCGCATGTAAGACGGAAGCTGAAAGAGGTATACGACTCGAGCGCATCGCCGATCGCGCTGGCCGGTCTGAATCGGATCGCGAAGCTCTATGCGATCGAGAAGAAGATCCGGGGCAAGCCGCCGGCGGAGCGCCGCGCGATCCGTTGGGAGGAGTCGGCGCCGATCGTGAACACCTTCGGTGTCTGGCTCGACGAGCAGCGCTCGCGCGTCTCACCGCGCTCGCGTCTCGGCGAGAAGCTGACCTATATCGCCAACCAGTGGGACGGGCTGCTGGAGTTCCTGCACGACGGTCGTGTCGAGATCGACTCGAACCTGGTGGAAAACCGAATCCGGCCGCTGAAGCTCACCGCCAAGAACGCGCTCTTCGCCGGCAACGACGAGGGTGCGCAAGCCTGGGCCCGCATCGCCTCGCTGATCGAGACCTGCAAGATGAACGGCGTCGAGCCCTACGCCTGGATGCGGAGCACGCTCGAGAAGATCGCCAAGGGCCACCCGCAGTCGGGCATCCAGGAGCTTCTGCCGTGGAACTTCCAGCCCGAGGCAAAATGACTCGCGCGCTCACGGCGCTCCTCAAGAAATCCCCGTCGTAGTCAAGCCAGATTCCGGTATGGGGTCTGCGTACCGCTTACCGTGCAACTCGACGCCCGCCTCGAGGAGCCCGGTGGCGTAGCAATGGCGCAGCGTGTGGATCCCGCCGGGCTTGTCGATCCCGGCCTTGTCCTTGGCTCCATTGTAAACGCGTGAGGCCCCACTGCGCGTCATCGGCCGGCCGAGAATCCGACTGGGGAACAGCCAGTGCTCGGGCCGTACCCGCCGCCAGTACTCGCGCAGCTCCTCCAGCAGCCGGGGCGAAAGCGGGACGTAGCGGTCCTTGTTGCCCTTGCCCTGGTCGATGCGCAGCAACATGCGCTGTGAGTCGATGTCGCCGACCTGCAACCGGCCGAGCTCGCTCGCCCGAAGCCCCGCTGCATAGGCCGTCATCAGCAAGGCCCGGTGCTTGCGGTTGATGGTGACGCTGAACAGCCGCACCAGTTCCTCTTGGTTGAGCAGCACGGGCAGGGTGGAAGGCGTCTTGGCGAAGGGCAGATAGAAGTGCGGCTCGGGCAAGCCCAGCGTGATGCGATAGAAGAAGCGGATCCCCTGGCGAGCGCTGTTGCAGCTCTGCCAGGCCAGCCCCCGCTCTTCGTGAAGGAAGATGAGGTACTCCTGGACTTCCTCCGCCGAGATCAACTCGGGGCTGCGGCCGTAGTGAACCGCGAGCCTGGAGACCGAGTTGAGGTAGGACTTCCTGGTGTTCTCGGCGAAGCCGCGAACGGTCATGTCGTTGATCATGCGCTGACGAAGCGGCGTCATGGGGCGTCTCCCTCTTGGTCTGATCTGTCACGAAGACACGCCCATGCTCTTGCTTGCGGGCCAGGCGGTCGACGACCATCGATCAACGAGAGAGAAACGGGTTGAGACCCTGCGCCGTCGCGCTGAGGCGGACGGCCCCGATCAACTTGCCTGCTGTGGGGAGGTCACTCCGATTACCCGGCGGGCAAGACACCCCGCCGCGGAACGCGGCTCAGTTCAACACGCTGTACGTGGCGATTGAGGTCAGCCGGAAGAGCTGGGTGGTTGGGGTCAAGAGCCCGACCAGCGAAAAGATCGGCCTGCACTCGCTCGGGCCGGCGGACACGGAAGGCCTCAGGGATCTGATCGAGAAGCAGCGGGCCAAGGCTGAACGGGCTCTCGACCGAGAGGTGCGCGTCCTGTGCTGCTACGAGGCGGGCTACGAGGGCTTCTGGCTGGAGCGCTGGCTGGAGCGGGAGATGTCCATCGAGACGGTGGTGCTCGATCCGGCGAGCCTGTTGGTGAACCGGAAGGCGAAGCAGCGCAAGACGGATCGGATCGATGCGAAGAAGATGGTGCGCGCCCTTCTCGCCCATGACCGGGGTGACGCCGCAGTGCTGAGCCGTGTGCGGGTTCCGAGCGTCGAGGAGGAGGATCGCAAGCGGCTGATTCGCGAGCGCCGGCGCCTGGTGAAGGAGCGGACCTCGCTGACCAACTCGATCAAGGGGCTGCTGAAGCTGCACGGCATCTTCGACCTGGACCCCCGCGCCAAAGGGTTCGAGGAGACGTTCGCGGACACGGTGACCGCATATGGATCGCCGTTCCCGCCGCGGGCTCGCCAGGAGATCCTTCGGCTTGTGGAGCGGCTGTCGCTCGTGCAGCGGCAGATCGCGGAAGTCGAGGCGGAGCGAGATGCGGTTGCCCGCCAGGGCGAGGCTATCCCGGCGCCGGTCGCCCCGGAGGGAAGCCAGGAGAAGGCGGCGGCCAAGATCGCGACGTTGACCCAACTGAAGGGGATCGGCGCGAACGACGTGACGCTGCTTGAGCACGAGATCTTCTACCGCGACTTCCACAACCGCCGTGAGCTCGCGAGTTGGGTCGGGTTGACGCCGGCTCCGTGGGCAAGCGGGGACGTGCAACGCGATCAGGGGATCGGCCGCGACGGTCCGGCCTGGATCCGTGCCCTCCTCATCCAAATGGCGTGGCGCTGGTTGCGCCATCAACCCGACAGCGCGCTCAGCAAGTGGTTCGAGGAACGCACCGCCGGAGCTCGGGGCCGCATTCGCCGAGTGATGATCGTGGCGCTCGCCCGCAAGCTACTCATCGCGCTGTGGCGGTTCTCCGGGACCGGTCTCGTGCCGACGGGCGCCAAGCTCGCCTGACACCGAGACCGCACTGTTCCAGCCCGGCCGGACGCGGCAGGCGCTGGGCCGGGTGGCGTGTGGCCGGGTTGCTCGCGGGCTGAAATACGCCGGGCAAGAGATGGGTCCCGCCTCCGGAACGCTGCGCCCGCAGCAAGCGGGATTGGGGGGACGGATTCGGCACACCCTTGCCGACAACCGCCCGGATAAAAGGTGGGTATGCGTACTTGAGGCGCGACCGATGCAAGAAGCGTTTCGACCCGGCGAAAGCGGCCGAAGATACTGCCAACCCAGGGAGGGCTCCACATGAGGTAGACAGAGGCTTCGTTCCTTGACTTCCACAGCCTCATAAAAGGAGCTGCGAGACGGCTTACGGCGTCACCAGCCTGAGTGCGCAGGCCGCATCGCCGGAACGCCTGCTCACCCTCAATCGCGGGCACTGGACCATCGAGGCGGCCCATCACATCCTCGACTGGAGCTTCGACGAGGACCGATGCCGTATCCGCTCGGGCTACGGTCCGGAGAACATGACCCTGCTGCGGCGCTTCGCCATCGGCGTCATCAAGGGGCGCGGGCTCGCTGTCGCCGAGACCATGCGCAATCTGGCCAGGAAACCGAGGCGGGTTCTCGACTTCCTGAAAATGACCGACAACGTCGCTCCGCGGCCAGCGCCGGACTGACCCCCTCCCAGCCGTGCCCCTCGCCGCGACGCCAACCCTCGGAACGCTGGGGGCGAGCGGTCATGTTCAGATGAAGCCGTGCTCGACTCTCGCGGCCAAGGGCATCGCTATGCGGCGGCGCGATGGCGGCCAAATCCCGTGCCCAGCCCCCGCAAGGTCCCAAACGAAAGCGGATGGAGCATGATTCAGTGCCGTCAGCCAGCGGCGAAAATCAGAACGAATTTGCCGTGCCGTCTCACCGGTTCCGTCCCGCCCGAATTGGCCGGAATCAAGGGTCTCTCGCTGGCTGTCGCCGATAACGACTTCCAGGGCTGCATGCCGTGGGAGCTGTACGGTCTGCGCCGCCACGATATCGATGACGGCTTCATCTGCGCCGCCCTGGCGAAGGACAGACCGCTGCTTTGGAGGCTGGGATTCGAGAAGGCCATGGAGGCGCCCGTCTTCGGTCACGGTCTGAGGGCGCTGAAATACCTGGAGGGCGCCCCCGTCACACATAGCGGCGACCTGCCCGACCCTCACAATCTGTTCATTATGTTGCTGGGAGAGGCCGGTATCGTCCCTCTGCTTCTGTTTCTGTGCGCCATTTTCCTGCTGCTGCGCGCGCAATGGGGCGCGCCAAAGTCGCTCGCTCGGGATGCGACCGTGGCCTGGGTCATCGTCATCGTCCCGTACTGCATGACCTTCGCGCATCTGCTCGGCGAGGAAGCGTTCATGTTTCTCGCCGGGTTGAGCGTCGGGATAGGGGCGGTGCGCGGCGCCGGTGACCGACGCCCTGCGAAGGCGTGACCGTTGGCCGACGGCAGACTCCATGTCGGGTTCGTGCTGCCCAACCTGGAAGGGGGCGGTGCGCAGCACAATATTCTTCGTCTGACGCGGGCGCTCATCAAGCGCGAGCACCGGGTTGACTTGGTGATTCCCTGCTTCGCGGGCGACTACCGGGCCGCAATTCCCCGTGGCCTGCGATTGTACCGGGGACGGCTTCCTCACACCGACAGGAGGTTCTTGCGGGCAGTCCAAAGTTCGGGCGCGGAAGTAACAGCGCTCTGCGTGAACCCGGTCAAGGTCGCGTGGACCGGGCTGGTTCTCGGCCGGCTGCACCCTGGCATACGGGTCCGGCGCAAGCGCTCTCTCTATGCTTCCATCCACATTCTGACCCGTTACCTCCGCGAGGCGCGTCCCGATGTGCTGGTTTCGGCGCTGCGGGTCGCCGACGCCGCCGCGGTCTGCGCCGCGCAGTTGACGGACCGGGCCGTTCCGACGGTGGTCACGGTACGCATTAACCTCACCGCGGGCTATGCGCCGGAGTGGCTGGCCGCTGCCCGGACGCTCTATCCGCTGGCCGACGCGGTGGTGGCGGTGTCCAGGGGCGTGGGCGAGTCTGTGCGGCGATCGTTGGGGGTGGACGCCGAGCGCATTCACGCCATCTACAACCCCATTCCCGCCGACAGCATACGGCGGCTGGCGCAGGAGGAAGTCACACACCCCTGGTTCGCGGACGGCGAGCCGCCGGTGGTCCTGAGCGTCGGGCGCGAGGCGCCCCAGAAGGACCACCCCACCTTGGTGAAGGCGTTCGGGCTGGCGAGGCGCGAGGTGGACGCGCGGCTGGTCATCCTCGGCCGGCTCTCGGCGCCGTACCGGGCAAGGCTCAAGTCCCTGGCGCAGGGCCACGGTGTGGAGGGAGACCTCGGCTTCGTGGACTTCGACGAGAACCCGTACCGCTACATGGGCCGGGCGGGGCTGCTTGCGCTGTCCTCGCGCTGGGAGGGTCTGCCGACAGTGGTCCTCGAGGCGCTGGCCTGCGGCACGCCGGTAGTGAGCACCGACGCGCCCTACGGTCCGCGGGAGATCCTCGGGGGTTGGGGCGAGCTGCCGCCGGTGGGCGATGCGCCAGCGCTGGCGCGGGCGCTGATCGCGACGCTGCGCGGCGCGCGGCCGACGGAGGAAGCGCTGCGCGCTCGCGCCGCCGACTTCTCACCCGAGAAGGCCGCTGACGCCTACGAGGCACTATTCCGAAAGCTGGTGAGGGAGCGAGCACGGTGAGATCGGATAAATTCCATGTCTGCGTCATGATAACCAGTCTGGCCGGCGGCGGAGCGGAGCGCTTCGTTCTGAACCTCAGACTTCCTGACCTCTGCTGATTTTGGGTGACACGAGCCGCGCGGATTCCGGGGCTCCGTCGACGTCATAGACCCAGACTTCCTGACCTCTGCTGATTTTGGGTGACACGAGCCGCGCGGATTCCGGGGCTCCGTCGACGTCATAGACCATGCGCAGTTGGGTCCCGGGAAAGAGTGTTTCGGTGGCGTTGAGCTCGGCCAGCAGAGGATCGAGCTGGCGGTCGCAGGCGTCATTTGCGAGGCCGAGAATGCGGACCCTCAGGACGCCGTTGGCAGGGTCCGGCAGGATGTCGGCATCGGCGGTGAGCAGCGCGCGAAGCAGTTTCCGGGGATGGGGCTTGCGGCCCTGCGCCTGCATGACGGGAAGCATCATGCGGGTTTCGGCGCGGTAGGCGATCACCCGGATGACGTCGAGGAGGAGGCGCTCGCGCGCGGGCAAGGCATCGAGCTGCTCGGCTTCGTCGAGGTCGCCGGCCCGGCAGTGCGTGGGCACCTCCCTGCGGCTGGACCTGACGATCTCGCGGCCGCCCTCGAGGTCCCTGAGTTCCTTTCTGAGGTCCGCCGTGGGCCGCTTTTTCCGGGCCGCATCGGCGATGCGGTTGCGCAGGCGGCCAAGCTGGCGGTCCAGGTTGCGGACTGCCTTGTCATAGGCCCGCCGCAGCGGGTTGACGACCATGGTGTCGGGATCGAGCGGCTCAAGCTCGCGGGTCGGCAGGGCGTCGAGATTGAACTCGTCGCGCCTGTACTTGAAGAAGTTTTCCTGCGACCAGCGCGAGACCATGGCACCTGCGGCCTCGGTCATCGGCTTGTGCGGGTCGGTGGTGATCAGCGGAACCTGACGGCCATTGTCGAGCAGGCGGCGGATCTGGCGCACCCTGAGGCCGTTCGTCAGTGTCACCGGCTTCTCGGCCAGCCGCATGGTGGCGCTGCCGTTCGCCGCCGGTCCATAAATGGGAACGGTCATCGCGCTGAAGTCTGAGGCCGGCCAGTCCTCGCCGCCGAAGTTCTTGTGCCAGGTCAGGCAGGCAATGCCGCGCCTGGCCAGCCGGCGGAACAGATCCGGGCTCCAGCCCTCGCGGTCGAAGACCAGGGTGAGCGCGGGCCGGCCGGGCTGCTCAGCGCTCAGGTCGGGCGCCCCGGCGCCGACGATCCCGAGCGCCTGCAGTGCCGGCACCACGTCGGCTTCGATGGCGGCGACCATCTTCGGGTCCAGCGGCTTGTGCACGCAGAGCAGGGGTTTGCCGCCCAGGGCGTTGACCCAGTAGCTCGCGCTCGCCGGCAGGCAGAGCTTCTCGCGCGAGACGAAGTGTTTGGGCAGGCGGCCCTTGCGCCCGGTGTAGACCTTGACGTGCCCGTCGACGGCCAGCGTCGCCCAGAGCGCCGGCTCGTCGGCCTGCCAGCGCCTGGCAAGGGCGAGCTGCCAGGCCCGCACGCCGGCCTCGTCGTCGGCCATGAGCGCGATCTTGCGCCGCAGCGTCTTGACCTCGGGGCAGCGGTCGAGGCCGAGAACGGCGCCCCATTCGCCCGGCGCCTGGTAGCGCAGGCTCTCGGGGTTGCGCACCCGCGCCAGGGTCATGAAGGCCAGGAAGAGCAGGATCGTGTTCAGCCCGTAATAGCCCTTCGGCAGCAACGGCAGGAGGCCGGTCTCGGAAAGCAGGCCTTCCTTCAGCAGGGTCGGCAGGGCGGCGAGAACGCCGCCGAAGCGGACACCGCAGGCGGCGGCGGTGAACTGCGGTTCGACCGGCCCCGTCTGCCCGCAGCTGGCCAATACCCGCGCCGGGACATCGCAGGCCGCACGGCCCATCGGCGCCTGCCGGTCCCGCCGGTCGCGCGCGCTGCGATCCGTCGGCGGCTGCGCTTCCAGCCCCGTCCCCGGCCCGAGGGCACCGGCACTCCCTTCATCGACACGGCCTTCAGGCGCCGCACCCGCGTCAGGCGGCACAGGCACCGCTGAGCTTCCGGGCGCCCGATCCGCCTCCGCATTGCCGATCAGCCCCTGGCGGCGCCACTTGTTGACCGACGGCGCCGACACGCCGAGAACCCGGGCCACCGCAGAGCCGCTCAGGCCCCCTTCCAGCAACGCCGTCGCCTTCGCCGCCAACTCCGGCGTGAACACCGACGGTCCGCGACCGCGCCGGGGCTTCAGAAACGCCGCTTCGCCCTCGGCAAGGTAGCGCCGTCGTGCGCGCTGCACCGTTGCCCGCGAGACACCGAAAGCGTCGGCCAGATCCAGCGGCGAGACCGCGCCGATCGCCGCGAGGCGGCCGATCCGCAAGAGCATGGCCGCGCGGTCATCCGCAGCGTGGCTGTCAAAGGGATTGAGGTTGGAAAAGTAGGTGAAGCTGTCGTCCGAGATCAGGACGGCGAAGCAGCTGTTGCCGATTGGAACCGTCTCTGGGGGGCACATTGGGAGGGTAATGGGCATGGCTGAGACCGCGTATATGGTGTCAACTTAAAATACCAGACGTTCAACGCGACGGCCACCGAAAACCCGCCTGAAACAGCCGAAAAATAACGAAATTCAGGGAGTTCCCGGCGCGCGGGCCGGGACAGCTGTCATCAAGAGGTCAGGAAGTCTGAGTCTGTCAGGGTGTGTCAGGTTCGCCATGCGTGGCCGCTCAAATCAGCTTCGCTCGTTCCGCGCCGCAGCGCGACAGACAATCCCCACCCAGCAGCCGGCATTGCCACCTATACCATAGAACGGACAGTAAGGCCCATGACAGCCCGTTCCAATACTCTCAGAAAAATCAAAGTTGCTTATGTGCTGTCGACACTTTGGAGATGCGGTCCATCTATTCAGCTAGCAAATATCTTGAGGTATATCGATTATGCAAAATTCGACGTGTCCATAATAACTCTTTCTCCTGAAAGGAACGATGACTCTCTCGTTGGTCAAGTTAAACGTCTACCAGTTAAGGTATACCCGATTAATCTGAGTAGAACGCTCGGTCTATTCCTACTGATGAAACGCTTTCGAGACGTAATTAAATTAGCCCAACCAGACCTGATGCACAGTTCCGGCTGGCGAAGCGACTCACTTGTATCGAAATTACACCAGCCTGCCAACTGGATTACAACCTGCCATAACATTCCCGATATAGACTATCCCCTGGAGTTCGGGAGGTATCTTGGGACGTACATGGCAAGAAGCCATGTACGAGCTCTGAGAAAATGCGATAACGTAGTATGCTGTTCAAATTCAATGAAGTTTGACTATGAACAACGCTATGGCATGAAGGATGCTTTGGTAATCCCGACTGGAGTAAAACTGCCCCCAAATATCGTCAACGCGCGTGTAAGAGAAGTTGCCAACTTCAGAGGCGTGACGGTAGGTCGGCTGATTCCTCGGAAGAATGTTCGGTATTTATGCGAGGTTTTCAAGGGACTGGATAACGGCATTGCACGACTGACCGTTGTTGGGGACGGGCCGGAATACAGTGATCTTGCAAGTTACGAAGGCAGCGAAATATCGTTTGTCGGGCATCTGGGTGAAGACGATGAATACAAGTACTTGCGTGACTCCGAGTTTTTCATGAGTGCGTCCTTAGGAGAAGGATTGCCAAGTTCCGTATTGGAGGCGTTGTCAATGGGACTTCCTTGTGTGCTTTCCGACATTGACATAGAGCCGCATCTCGAATTAAAGGATGAAATGCCGCCCGGAAGCGTAGAGATTTTCTCCTTGTCCGATTCCCCCGATGCAGTTGCAAGTAGATTGACGGACTATTTGGCAACTATCGTGAATCTGCCGAGGGACCAAATCAGGAAACGAACCATAGAGAAGTACTCGGCGGAAAGAATGTCACAGCGCTATCAAGCATTGTACTCAAGCATCTGAGCGGCCGTCTATGCACGATCACTTCTTTCAGTGTTCAAGAGAGCCCCTTGCAAAGTCCTGTGCGCGGGCTGTTTGTGTTGGGAGGCTGGGGTGGAAAGGAGGAGGGGCACGGCACGAATATAGCGTGAACTATCGGGCGAGCGTGCATGTCGACTCGCGCATGAGCGCCGCGGGCGGGGTACTTTTCCACGAAGCATGAGCGTTGCGGGTGCATTTCGGCGCCTGCGTCGCGACGAGAACGTGGCTCTCCGCGCCCCCGTCGTCGAGGGGCGTGCGGGCATGACAGGGATGGACCCGAAGGGGGGGGGCGGTCAGGTCAGAAGGCGCATCAACTCAATCAGACAGCGAGCCCGAACCGCCCGCAGACACTATGAGCACCTACGCATCGATCCGGAAAAGACCGAACAATCTGCGAAATCCGGGCAGCGATCACGTCAAATAATCCGGGAAATCCAGCGTTAAGTAGTGCGGGAGACAACACCCAGAAACGAGCAGAAGACGTGGCCGCGGATCGCGGCGTCGCAGGAATGGAGACCGTGGAGCGCATCGTACCGCGCCTCGTGGTCCTCGACCCCTGGTCCGCCTGCACGGCGTGGACGAGAACACGGTCGCAGACGTCGCTCCGACCTCGTACTTCATCGAGCGCCACAGCCGCTCGATGAAGACGTTGTCCATGCATCGGCCCCGGCCGTCCATCGAAATGCGGATGCCGGCCGCCTGCAGGCGCCCGGTGAAGGCAAAGCTGGTGAACTGGCCGCTCATGCCTACAGATCACGAATTGAGCCAAAACAAACCGTCGAAGTCAGGGGGATTGCTGGATTGTGTTCTTAGCGTGGCATGCCGCTATATAATCCGCGATAAGCTCATGTAACTGCGAATGTCGTTGACCCTTGGGACGATTCGACTTCGGTCCGAATGCCCGGAACGGATATCAATCTAAGTTGTCGCGATAGCGGGACGTTCCGCGAGCGCCGACACCCGGTTCAATAGGGTGGTTCCGCCGGACCGCTATAGGCGCAGATCCCGGTTCTCGGTGAATTGAAGATCGGCATCAGGCCGCCGTGGTCTTCGTGGCCCTCGTGCGCAACGGCGTCGTTCCCGCATATGTAACCCGCCGATTTTCCATCGCCCTCGTAGTGGCAATCAAGGCACATGAATTGCGCGGGTCTTTTGCAGATCTCGCACTGAAATGGCTCGTGTTTGTTGCGGGCCATCAATGCGATGGGATGCTCCGTAGTCGGTTTGCCCCGGCGCTGGCCGACCACCCTAATCACCAGTTCGGTGGTCGACCCGAAGTCATACTTGTGGGACATCTCCAGCCCCGTCGTGAATACCTAGTCAGCGCTGACATCCATTGCGGGTTCGTCCTCGAAGTAGACTGAATCGACAAAGAGCTGCCTGTATTGCGCTCCCTGAATGCTGAACGCGCTCAGATGACCGCAGCAATCCAGCCAGATCTTGCGCAAGTAATGGTCCAGATCGTCCAAAATCGCGCTGCCGCACATTTCAAGATGGAGCCAGTACCCCAATCCATCCGAGTCCTGCACCTTGAGGTGGAACATGACCTGGGCCGTTTCACCGGCACCGTCCGCCTGTTCAATGGCCTTGCGCCGCTCGGCACAGCTCTGCATATGGCGTGTCGATCTGTTGGCCGTCATCTCTCTGCCACAGTAGACGCAGTCGCCTCTCGTCTGAACTTGACGGCCCATCGACAGTCCTCCCCGCTGCATCCAACGCATCGACGATATCCGCTTTGGCCGCGCAGGGGAAGCAGACACGTCCGGATGCTGCCGGCTCGGGCATCGGCCCGCGCGGCTAGCCGGTCAAGCATATGGTGACGGCCTGCTCTACTTGTTATGGCTCAATTCGTGAACCGTAGGCCCGGCACAGACAAGCCGCTGTGGCAGCCAGAATTCGGTCGAGGAGCGCGAGGACGCTGGGCTTCATCGAGAACGAGCTGCTCCAGACCCGGAGCTTCGATCCGGCGACCGGGCGAAGGCCTCGGGTGCAGGCGCAGGGCATGGCGGCGGCGACCTTCCGCCACCTGGCCAGCCGCAACCTCGACCCGCAACTGCACACGCACGCGGTGCTCGCCAACATGACGCGCGGCCGGAACGGGGAGTGGAGTGGAGTAGCGCCGAGTTCACCGCCGTGGAACGCTCGAAGCGCTTGATCGGCGCCTACTACCGCAACGAGTTGCGCACGGGGCTGGAGAAGATCGGCTACGCCACGGTGCCGACGCTTGTGGGCCGGATGCCGGGGTCCGAGATCGCGGGCTGCGGCAAGCCGATGCTGGACGCGTTCTCGACCCGACGCCGGGAGCTTCTGGACTACATGCTTGAACGAGGCTGGGAGAACACCCCCGCCAGGACGCAGCAGGCAGCGCTCTACACGCGGCGGCGCAAGGCGGAGCCGGTTCGGCAGGTTCTGCACCAGACATGGAAGGAACGGGCGCAGGAGCTCGGCCCGGCGCTCGACCGGGACATCGCTAGGGGCCGCAACGGGGTCAGCGCATCGGCCTTTCCCCCGAGCGAGGCGCGAGCGCCTCCGTCGGCGCTGTCGGTGGCGCGGCAGGCGGTCGAGCACCTGGAGGAGCGGCGCACGGTGATCCCGGCCAACGACCTGCGCGCCTGGGCGCTGGCGCACGGGGGCGGGCGGCACTCGCTCGAAGCGCTGGACGCCGGTATCGCCCAGCTCCGGCGCGACGGACACCTGATCGAAGCGACGGCGCGGAGGGGCGACCTCGCCTTCGTCACCGACCGGGCACGCAACGCCGAGCGCGAGATTATCGCCGGCATGCGCGAGGGGCTTGACGCCGGACGAAGCCTGGCGCCGGCAGAGGCGGTCGAGGCCAGGCTGGACGCGGCAGGGCTGAATCCCGGCCAGCGCGATGCCGTACGCGGAATCCTGCTCTCGCCTCATGTCACGGTCGGGGTGCAAGGCCATGCGGGCTCCGGCAAGACCCCACCATGTTGCGCGACTGGCAGAATTGGCGGGCGAGCGGCAAATCGTCGGACTGGCTCCCTCGGCCAGCGCCGCGCGCGTGCTCGAAGGCGAAGCCGATATCCCGGCCCGCACGTTGCAATGGTTCCTCACGCGCTACCGCGACGTGAGCGACGGCATCGCCCCGCCGGAGAAGACGGGGGAAGCGCGCAAGGCCTTGGGCGGCTCGGTGCTGATTCTCAACGAAGCCTTGATGGTCGGCACGATCCAGATGCGGAATTTTGCAAGCGGCTCGAACCGCATGGGCAAAGCCGCTTGTGCCACGAGGTCAGGAAATCTAACCTTGGATATTGGAGACTGTGGAGGCGGTGGGGCGGGCGATGCGGTCTGTGGAGATGGGTGAGGTTCGGTGAAGACATCCGTTCTGTCTGTCACGTATGACGGTGAAAGACCGGACAGGCTGGACGCCTACTTTGCGTCGTTGGCGGCACAAACCCGTCCGGCCGACGAGATTGTTCTGGTTTTGGATGGCGAGGTCCGAGCGGAACTGCATAGAGTCATCGATCACTGGAAGCAGCGTCTTCCGTTGAAGGTAATTCAGAAGAAGAAGAAGAAGAAGAAGAAGAATGTTGGCCTCGATCTGAATGACGGACTGATCCACTTCACAGGTGAGATCACTAGTGTCCCAACGTTAGCGGAATAAGTTCAATTGGTTAGGGTGGTCTAGTTGGCCGATTTGCAGGCCCTCTGGGTCAAACAGTTGATAGAGAGGCGTTTTCTCGAACACCGTAAGGCTCAGGATCTGTAGAATTGTGTAGAGGCTCTGCTCCAGCTTCAGCCGCTTGCGGATGATGGCGACCAGGACATAGACCGACACCGCGATCCAGATCTGGGTCTTCACCGCGTTCTCCGAGGTGCCGAAGAAGGACTTGATCCGGAGGTGCTGCTTGATCCATTTGAAGAACAACTCGATGTGCCAGCGGGCACGGTAGAGTTCGGCGATCGTCAGAGCCGGCAGAACAAAGTTGTTGGTGAGGAAGACGAGGGTTTTGTCGCGCTCGGCATCTCGGTACCGGATCCGCCGTAGCTTGTCGGGATAATCGGTCGCGCTGTTGACGCCGCTTGGCCGTACGACCTGATCGCAGATGAGACCGCGGGTGCGATCGACAGGGCGGGAGTAGAGGCGGCGGAGCTTGGTGTTGGATTTCGCGCGCAGGACAAAGAAGCTGCCACTGTGATGCAGGTGATGGAGACGGCTGAAGTCGAGGTAGGCCCGGTCCATGATATAGAAGGCTCCGGCCTCCGGCAGCAGCATGTCCATCACATTGACGTCGTGGAGTTTTCCGTCGGAGATGTGGATGAAGGCGGGGATGTGGCCGTGCAGGTCGAGCAGGGTGTGGAGCTTGACGGCGCCCTTTGTCTTGCGGAACGGAGCCCACGGGAACAGCGACAGGCAGAGGTCGATTGTCGAGGAGTCGAGGGCATAGACGGTGTTATCAAGATCAAGGCCGAGCGTATTGTCGTCGGCGTAGAGGTTTCGGGCGATGTGGATGAGATGTTGAGCGAAGTCGGCGTAGATCTGCCATTCGCGAACGGCGTTGGCATTGGCGAGGGTGTTGCGCGAGACCCTGCCACGGATCCCCATGTGATAGAGCTTTGTGGGTTGAACGCGCAGGCAGGTCTCGATGTCGCGCAAGCTGGCCCGATAAGTGAGCTGAGCGAAGGCCATGCATCGGTACTGATCCGCGCAGGTGAACGACTTGATCTTGCGGTTTCCGTTGTAACGGGCCACGCAGCGACGGAAACTGTGCCAGGGTAGGTGATCCACGATTTGCGCGAAGACCAGCTTGCCAGAATACATCCGCCATCCTCTCCTGATACATGTTGGACAGGAAAAGCGTGCCGAACCGGCGCTACGGTCTCAAGTCGGTGACTCCCTTGAACAGGATTTCTCGAACGAATATCAATCTGTTAACCGCACCAGCTTCGAAAACGTTGGGACACTAGTGAGGTGAGATCGTGTTTCGGGCCGATACCGACGATGTCAGCTTGCCGGAGCGGTTTGCCGAGCAGGCCCGGATCCTGGAGGATCGCGCGATCTCGGCCACGTCCGCCCCGGTTCTGGAAATCAAGGAGGACGGATTGGAGTTGCTCAAGCGCGTGCCTAGCGGGACTATTGGACCCTGGAATCTCTACAGTTTTTTCCGCAACCCTGTAAACGGCAATTGCTGCGCGTTCCGAATTGACGACGTTCTGGCTGTCGGCGGCTATCCGACGAGAATGGCGGAGATGGAGGATTATTGCTTGTGGATCAAGATGCTCATCCACGGCAAGCGTATTTTCGGTTCCCGGGCGCCTCTGCTGAGAGCCGATGCCCGGTCCTTGGCCGCGCGCCGCGGGGGGAGAGACTGGTTCCTGGCCGAGGTCGCGATATTGAGGCTCAATGCCCGGCGGCTGGCGTACGTGGGCAGCGTGCCGGCGATCACCGCATTCGCATTCCGTGCACCGCTCGGCTTTTCCGCTGCCGAGAAGTTGCGTGAGATTCTCTACCAATATTTCCTGCGCAAGAGGGTTAGGTCATGAAGGCATTTCTTCTGGCGGCGGGGCTCGGCACCAGGATGCGTCCGCTGACCGACCAAACCCCCAAGTGTCTCCTGACGATCGGCGGCATCGCGATGGTCGACATTTGGCTCGATGCAATGCTCCGTGCCGGAGTCAGCGATGTTCTCGTCAACCTTCACCACCTCGCCGATCAGGTCGAGGCGCATGTGGCGCGCCGACGTCGGCCGCCGGCGGTTCGGCTGAGCTACGAGCCCGCTCTGCTCGGCAGTGCTGGAACACTGGCTGCAAATCGGGACTTCGTCGCCAGCGAGGAATTCTTTCCTGACTTCGACGGTTTGTTTTCGTAAGTAGTTGATATTCCCCGGTTCTCATTTCTGGCTAGGCACAACATTTGATGGAGCTGCGACGCCGTGCCGGGGTTCGTCGGGCGCTCAGGCGAGCTGGTACGGGGTGGTCGTCAGGGGCAGCCCCATGGTTGCGTAGATCATTTCCGCCTTCGGCGTTGGCTTCGATGGGATGACGTAGCGGTTGCCTGTCTGCTGGCAGCGCAGGATCGAACATTGCCGGTGAACGAGCGCGGAGCGGATGACTTCCGGGGACATCCGGCGCTTCTGGACGGCGACGCGGTAGGCAAGGTGGCGGACGCAGGCGAAGGCCATGAAGGAGATGGCGATGTGGGCGCGGATCCGAGCCGGGGTCCAGTGCCAGATCGGTCGTACCCGGAGATCGTGCTTGGTGATGCGGAAGCTCTCCTCGACCTGCCACAGCCCATGGTAGTGCGACAGCACTTCGGTGACGCTCGCGTCGCGCAGATTGGTGATGACGCCGGCCAACCCGTCCCACCGTTCCGCTTCGGCGATCTTCTCCGGGTTGACGGTGAGCCGCGCGTCGCCCTCGACGGCGATGAAGCGCTTGGCGCCATGATTGGAGAGCAGCTCCTTCGGATTGTCGCTGCGCTCGAGCTTGTCGAGCAGGCGCTCCACCGCTTTGCGGCGCTCGTGTGCGTCCTTGCGCGCCCGCTCGGGGCACCAGACGACGATCAGGCGCCGGCCCTTGTGCTCCCATTCGCCGACCTGGCGGCTCTGCGAGCCCTCCAGCGGGCCATAGGCGTCCAGGTCGAGAACCTGCTTCTTCAGTGCAGCCGGCAGCTTGCGCAGCCGCGCGCCCACGACGTACTCGTTGTCCATCGCGTCCATGGCGTCGAGGTTGTCGGCGCTCAGCATCCCCCGGTCGGCCACGCACACCTGACGGCGCACCTGCGGTGCTAACTATCTGACTAAGGGTCGCTTTTTCTTCCGCATCTTGTTGCATCCGGACGGATCGGTCAACGCCCGGTTCCCCGGCTGCAATCGCAACCGGGAGAGAGGATATGCCCAAAACCAACCTCACCGACGCCCGCATCGGGGCGCTGAAGCCCCGCAAGGCCGCCTACGACGTCCGCGACGGCAAGCTCAAGGGCTTCGGCGTCCGGGTGCTGCCCTCGGGCCGCAAGCGCTTCTTCGTCCACTGCCAGCATCGCGGCAAACGAGTGTGGAAGATCATAGGCGACGCCGAGGCGGTCGGCGTGATCGAGGCGCGCTCGCGCGCGAGCGGGATGCTGGCCGCGATCGGGCGGGGCGACACCGCGCCGCCCCGTCCCGAGGAGGCGCTCTTCGAGGCCGTCGCGGAGACCGTATTCCGGCAGTACGAGCGGACATGGAAGCCGCGCACGCTCGCTGTCAACCGGGGCTACCTCCGCAAGCAGATCATGCCCCATTTCGCGGGGCGCAATGTCGCCGATATCGACCGGCGCGCGGTGCGCGACTGGTTCGCCTCGCTGGCCGCCACGCCGGCCGCCGCCGACAGGTCCATGCCGATCCTCTCCGTCGTCATGAAGGGGGCGGAACGGATGGGGCTGCGGCCCGAGGGCTCCAACCCCTGCCGGGGCATCCGGCGATACCGCCGCAAGGGGCGCGAGCGGGTCCTGTCGGACGACGAGATCCGGAGGCTCTCCCGGGTGCTGTCGGCGCACGCCGAGGCGTGTCCGGGGCAGGTCGCCGCGATCCGCCTGCTCCTTTTGACCGGATGCCGCAAGAGCGAGATCCTGACGCTCCGCTGGTCCGACTACCGCGAGGGCCGCCTGTTCCTGCGCGACTCCAAGACCGGACCGAGGACCGTCTGGCTGTCCGCGCCCGCGCGGGCCGTCCTCGACGGCATCGCGCGGACCGGCCGTTGGGTCTTTCCGTCGCCCCATACCGGACGCGCGCACTGCGAACACTGGCTGGACAGCTTCTGGTGGCGCATCCGGGCGGAGGCCGACCTCGGCGACGCCCGTCTTCACGATCTCCGCCATACCCATGCCAGCATCGCGCTGCGCGAGGGCGAGACCGTGCTCGCCATCGGCAGACTGCTCGGACATGCCGATCCGGGGACCACCCTCAAGTATGCCCACCCGGCCGACGCGATGACGCGGCAGGCCGCCGAGACCATCGGCGCCGTGCTGGGGAGCTGAGCCGTGCCGGCAAGGGAACGCAGGAAGCTCACCGACGACGCCGTCGCCGGTCTCCGCCCCCGCGCGCGGGAGTATGCCGTCTGGGACAAGAGCGTGCCCGGCCTCGGGGTCCGGGTCCGTCCGAGCGGCGCAAAGACCTGGGTTCTGCTGGAGCACGCCGGGGGGCGCTCCAGGCGCGTCTCCCTCGGCCCGGTCTCGACGAGGACCGTGGAGCAGGCGCGGCGGGAGTGCCATCAGCGCCGGGCAAGCCCGGAGACGGACAAGCCCGTCCGTCCGGCGCCCGCCGCCCCCCTGTTCCGCGAGTTCGTGGAGGGTCCATGGAAGGAGGCGATTTTCGGGCGCTGCAAGCCCGCGACCGGGAAGTCCTATGCCTGCCTGCTCGATACCCGCCTCCTCCCCGCCTTCGGCGCGACCCCGCTCGAGCGCATAACGCCTGCGCAGGTCAGGCGCTGGTTCGACGCATTCAGCTGCGCCGCGCCCGGCAACGCCAACAACGCGCTCAAGCTGCTTCGCTCGATCCTCAACCTCGCCATCGCCCGCGGCCTCCTCGACAGCAACCCCGCGCAGGGCATCGCCCCCAACCGCCGGTCGCCGATGACGCGCTTCCTGTCGCGCGAGGAGATCGCGCGTCTTCACGCCGTCCTCGACGAAGAGGCCAAGCGGGGAGAGCGGTTCAGGCCGCAGGCCGACATCGTCCGCCTGCTGCTTCTCACCGGATGCCGCAGGGGAGAAATCGCCGGGCTCCGCTGGTCCGAGGTCCAGGGCGGCGCGCTGATGCTGGCCGACAGCAAGACCGGGCCGAGAAAGGTTCCCCTCAACGCCCAGGCCAGGAGCATCCTGGACCGCCAGAAGCGGGGAGAAAGCCGGTTCGTGTTCCCTTCGCCGCGCGATCCGTCGCGGCCGCGCGGGTCCGAACTCTCTCTCTGGTACCGGGTCCGCCGCAAGGCCGGCATCGAGGACGCGCGCCTTCACGACCTGCGCCATACCGTGGCGAGCCACGCCGTGATGAACGGCGTGCCGGTCCCTGTCGTCTCCCGGCTGCTTGGCCACTCCAATTCGCGCATGACGCTCCGCTACGCCCACCTCGGCGACCGCGACATCGAAGCCGCCGCCGAGAGGGTCGGAAAGGCCGTCGCCACGATCATGGGGCTTTAGCTGGATCAGCGGCGCGCTGTCGAAAACTTTCATGGCCGGCGGCTCGGCCACCCCGTAGAATGAAAACGCGCACACGCCTCAATGTCGGGTTAGTATTCATTTGGCTCAAACCGCTTATGCACTTGGCTCCGGTGCCACATGATGTTGCCCCCAATGTCGGCTATTTCAGGCCCGCCAGACGCTGCATGTGGGTTTCACCGGAGCATTGTGCATAAGCGGTTGGCTCAATTCGTGATCCGTAGGCATGGCCCAAACATCGCGCTGTGGCAGCCGGAATTCAGCCGATTAGTGCGAGGACGCGGTTGAATTCTCTCGCGAGAGGCCGTCTTTGGCTTCAATTTGCCGACCAGATGCCCCGAGAGGCTCGTGCCCGCGAGCACTGGCAGCCCATGCCTACGAATCACGAATTGAGCCAAAGGCTTATCCCCTTACATCCGGCTTCTCCATATGTGGGGTGCCGGATCGCTGGGCACTTTACGGGCAACCCATTGAGACACGGAAGGAACTGCGACCGTGTCGGATACCGCCGCCGAGGTGATCGGTACAACATGTTGGGGAACCGGAGCCAGAGGGAGCCACTTGCAAAACTCTCGGGCACGGTGCGTTCATCCCGGGAGTTCGATATGAGGGCAGCGGTTGGTCGAACGTAACGCGAACGATCGGTCGAATCGACGGTTCGACATGCCGCATGGCCACCGTCGGGGAGCCGATTTGTCGCGAGCGAGGGCCGTTGCGGTCACATTCGTGGCCCGGCGCCGGGATGCGGGCGCGGCTCTCCGTGCCCCCATCGAGGGAGGCGTGTTCCGGCATGACAGGGACAGAACCGAAAGTGAGGTTCAAGTCAGAAGGCGCACCAATTGGTCTACCGTCAGCGCCAGGATGCCGAACATCGCGTGGCAGTAGACTTTGGCATGGCCGCGCACGCGGACATGGCGTCCACCGCAGTTGTCCTTCAGCCCGCCATTGATGCGCTCGACGTTCGAGCGTTCGCTGTAACGGTCGTCCGCCGGGTGGCTGTGGCCGATACGGCGCCGCGCCTTGGCCTCCCGCGCCAAGTCCTCTTTGAAGCCCCTGTCCCGGGGATTGATGTCGATGATTGGAACGTGGCCCAACAGATAGCTGTGCCAGCCGATCTCAGGCGCGTCGTAGGCTGAGTCCATGAGATCGTACAGATTGGTCACGCGTTCGGCGCTCATGGTCGCCAGCGGGATCGCGACCTGACTGTCGTGCAGCGAGGCAGACGTCAGGATGCAACTGACCGGGATGCCGCCATCGGCGGCATCGATGTGCAGCTTGTAGCCGATCCACGACGTGGTGTGGTCCTGAATTCGATATAGCTGGAGTGCGTCAGGGGGTGGACTGGATCGTTTTCTCTCCTGCATATGTATTACATTACAGGTGATTGGGTCGTTTCACAAGAGGATTGTGGCGGTTTTTTATCTGATATAAAATTTTAGGCTTCGAACCGATCAGTTGCAATCTGGGAACTAAAGGCGTATGTCTGGGCAGATGGATCTGTCGTTGCGGAGGAGTTGCGGTGGAAACACGCTTATGTGGAGGCGATAAGGCGATGGCGTGCCGCGGCGTATCGGGATGGCAGCGTCTCATCTACATTATATGGAGAAATACAGGTGGTTGTGGCCGGAATGCGGGCTTGGGGAGGGGTTCCACACGGTGTCGCACTGCCTCCGGGGCGCTCTCATGAGGCGCAGGCCGGCGGAGCGCCGCACACAGCACGCGGTGATGGCGACCGCGAGCGAATGGGCACGCATCCGCGAACTCGCGGCCGACGCGGGCATGGATATATCGCGCTACATCGTGCACAGGGCGACCGTGGCAGACCCGCTGCCCGATACCGTTCTGCGCCGCGCGGTACGCGAGCTTCTGCTGCTCGCGAAGATCGAGGAACGGCGCATGGCTGACATGGGGCTGGAGGAGCGCTGGAAGGCGCTCGGCGATGCCGTCGATGCGTGGCTCGACCGGGAGGCGGAGCTCGACCGGCTGACCGATCCGGGCGCCGCCGAACGCTGGCGCGCGGTCTCGGTGAGCGCCGATCCCGAGGGCGGCCCCGTGCCGCAGCCATGAGCGATGGGGAACGTGGTGCGCCGCACGCTGCGCTGCAGCCGGGCCGAGAGGGCCGAGATCAGGGAACGCGCGACCGCGCTCGGCATGCCGGTCTCGGGATACCTGGTCGCCTGCGCGCTGCACGAGGACGCGGGCGGGCCGCGCCAGGACGAGCAGCGGCTGGTATTGTCGGAAGAACAGCAGCGGACCCTGTACGAGCGGGTGGAGGAGATGGACCGGGTGCGCCGCGCGCTGGGGGAGTCGCTGTCGGGCACCGACCTTTCCGTGTTCGGCGCGATCGCCTTCATACAGCGCGCGATCCAGTCGCGCCGGAGCGGCCCGTGATAGCGGAGCGGCCCGCGACGCCCCGAGCGCGGATTGCGATCTCGTGCCTGGAATCGGAGTGGGAACGGATCCGCGAGGTCGCGGAGAGCCGGGACGTGTCCATCAACGACCACGTGATCTCGGCGGGGCTGAACGTGCAGCTAGACCCCGCGCAGGCGAACGCGCCGGCTCTGGCGCTGAGCGAGGCGGAACAGCGCCGGCTGCTCGACCGTGTGGACCGCCTGGCCGAGAGCATGCTGTCGGCGGCCTCCGGAGGGTCGATCGAACGGCTGCGGCAGTCGGTCGAGCTGCTGCTCATGACGACGTTGGACGACCTCGTACTGCAGAGCCGGGAGCACGAGCTCGGGCCGCTGCTCGTGGCGGTGTTCGGCCCGGACGCCGGGCCGGTGGTCGAGCGGCAGTTCCGGGACTGGATGGCGCGCAAGCCGCCGCCGCTCGGTTGAGCGACGCTGCGATCGTCCTCGGACGCGTCCCCGGCAAGCAGCTTGAACGGGATATCCGAACATGCTCTCTCTGGAGGCAGCGGTGCAGGCCTGGCTGGCTCACATGCCGATCCCCCCGCCGCGGGAGTGCTCGAGGCCCTGTTTCAGGGTCTGCTCCCGCACCTCCTTCTGCGGGTCGAGTTCGGCCTCGCGCCGGGTCTCGTCGGACCACGCGGCGCGGTAGCAGCCGCGCGCGGTGACCTCGTCTGCGGTGCGCCGGATCGAGGCGCCGGGCTCCGGCGCGTCGGGACCTGAGGCGTGGATCACCCGCAGCCCCAACTCGTGCTCGTCGGAGACTTCGGTCCGTGTGGCGACCACGGCCTCGACCGTGCGCACCTCTTCGCTCCGGCCGGCGGCCTCGGTCCAGGCGATGCGGTCGCCCGCGACGGGCTCAGGACAGGCGAGCGGGCAGGCGGCGCTGGGCACGGAGTACTGCAGGGCGGTTTCCAGCTGCCTGAGCCCCTCGTCGGACCATTCGGCGCGGACGCATCTGACGTCCCGAAGGGCCTGAGCATGGATCTCTACGATCCGGCCTGCGTCGTCAAGAGCGGGCCCGTCCGCCGGCTGCACGATTCTCACCAACAGCGTGTCGTTCGCGCGCATGCCGCCGGTCTCCCCCGGGAACGACACCGCCGCCCGGTGCACCGTGCCGCCAGCGCGCCAGGCGATGCGGTCGCCTGCGACCAAGGGCTCGTCGCCGGTCCACGCCGTCCATTGCTCCGGCATCGGCGAGCGGGCGAGCAGGGCCGTTTCCTGCCTGATGGCCGACCTCACGGCGGGCAGGTGCGCGGCCTCGCGGAGGGCCTCGGCAAGGCCCGTCGTGTCGACATCCTGCTCTTGCGTCGCGGTGAGCTTCCGCGCCGAGGCGAGCTCCTCGTTCCAGCCCTGATCGCGGTCGAGCCACGCCGCCGCCTGATGGCGTTCTGCTTCCGGCAAGACCGCGTTGCTGGAGAGGGATTGCGCCATCGCGGTCACCTGGCCGTAGCCCTCGGCGTGCAGTGGCAGCGTTTCCTGCCGCCTGGCTCGCCGCTCGACCGTAGCCGCAAGCTTTTGGAACTCCGCGACCTCGTCGCGCAGCTCCAGGGTCTCCAACCGGTTCAGCACCTCCCGGACGCCGCCCTGAAGCCGCGGCATGTCGGCAAGCCTGGCTGCGGCCAGCATCTCCCGGGTGTCGGCCGGCGACTCTCCCAGAAGATGAAGGGCGGTCTCGCGAAGCTCCCGCGAGCGTTCCCGCCAGACCGGGACCGCATCCGGGGATGGAGGCTCGACGATGCCGCGCCCTTCGTCCAGCGCCGCGCGCCGATCCAGGTGCCGGGCGCCGTCTTCGATGAGAGCCTTGACGGGGGCGATCTCGGCCTCCACGCGGGCGGCACGGGCGAGCACCGCATCGACCGCCTCCCGCGCGTCCGGCGCGAGGCCCGCCTGGCCCCGGAGCGCCTCGGCGCGATCCCGCAAGTCCGCCCATGCCGGCAAGTCGACCGGATCGCAGTGCGCCTCGAGGCCCTGCCGGGTGACGTTCCCACTGAGTTCCATGAACGCCCGCGAACGGAGCGCCTGCACCTCAGCCGCCAGCGCGTGTACGGCCTCGCGCACTTGTTCGCGTTCGTCGGCTGCGCGGGACAGGCGTGCACGCGCCGGATCGTCGAGCTTCGCTCCCTCGCCCTCGCCGAGCAGCCGAAGTCCCTCGCGGCGAAGTTGTTCAGCCGCGTCGATCCGCGGGTCCAGATCCTGCGCCGCAGGCACGGCTGCCTCCAGGCACTGCCGGCAGTCGCGCAGGAACGCCTCGATGCGGCGCCCGGCCTCAAGGTCGTCCGGAGTGAGTCGTTGCACCGTTTCCCGAGAAGACGGCTCGGCGATCGGGACCCACGCCGCGACCGTCCGGCGCACGGCTTCGGGGAGCTCGTGGCGCCCCAGCGCCTCCGCCCGTTGCACGAGCCCCGCCGCCCCCGCCATCCCGCCGGGGTCGATCCCCAGTCTCTGCGCCTCCGCCTCATGGCGGGCGGCCGCTTCGCAAAACCGTTCTCCCTCGTCGAGCCGGAAGCCCTGCGCGATCCGCCCCAGAGCGGCCGCGATCCGCCCGAAGAAGCCCGGGGTCTCCTGCATCCGCCTACCGGTCTCCTCCAGCGCCGCGCCCTCGGCCCGCCACGCCGCATGCTCCGGCAGCGCGGATACCGCCACGCCGCGCTCCTCCGCCGCCCACTTGAGGAGAGGCTGCCGGCGGCAGTGCATCTCCGCCTCGTGCACGAAGGCCAGCGCGTCGCGCCGCCGTTCCACGATCCCGGCGTCCCGCTCACGCACCTCGTCGACGAAGCCCTGCATCTCCGGCGGCAGATCCGGGCCGGCCGCAAGGGCATGTACGCCGGTCACGATCCGGGCGTAGCCGTCAATCCGGTCGAGCGCGGTACGCTCGGCCCCGGCCCGCGCCACGAGGGCACGCCAGTCGTCCCTCAGCTCGCGCAGCATCCCGATGGTTGCATCAGCCGGGCCGGGGGGCGCATCGTCGTCCCCCACTGCCTCCAGCGCCGTCATGCGGATACCCGCGTTCTCCTCCAGCGCCTCCTCCAGGCTCTCCCGGTTGTCGGTCACCAGCACGAAGCGGTCCCGCGCCCGGCTCGCCTCCACGTAGAGCCCCGCCTGGCCGGTCAGACGGCCGTGCCCGGTATCCAGCACCCCGATCGCCGCATCCCGCGTCATGCCCTGCGCCCCGTGCACCGTCGTGCTCCAGGCGTGGTCGATATGGCGAAGCTGCGGGTCGTCGCGGGAAAGCGACAGCCGCGTTCCGCCGCCGAGGTCGAACTTCACCCGGCGGGAGTCGATCCCCACCACCACCGCCTCCCCGCCGTTCAAGAGGCCGTGCCGCCTGTCGTTCCTGGTCCAGCGGACCCGGTCGCCCGCACGGATGCGGATGCGCGCCGTCTCGTAGATCCCGAAACGGTAGCGCACCCAGTGGTCGTCCGGCCGGATGTGGACCGTGCGCCCCGAGGGGTGCTCGAGGAAGACCAGCCCGCCTTCGGCGCGGGCGATCCGGCAGGCGTCCCCCTCGTCCACCCTGAGCGGCGGCACCCGCGAGTGGAAGATCACCACGTCGCCCGGCTCGTGGTTGCGCACGTCCGCCCTCTGGGCCGCCGTCAGGTGACGGTTCACGTAGCGCTCGATCTCGATCTCGCGGCCGTGCAGGACTCCCTCCCGGGCGAGCCCCTCGCGCACCACGCGGTGGATCTCGGCGCGGAGGAAGTGGGTGGGCGCGAGGATCGCCGTTCCTTCGCGCTGCTCCCCGTCGAGCGCGAGCCAGAGCCGGGCCGCCTCCGCCCCCAGCTCCTCGTGCGCCACCTCGCGCACTTCGAGTTCCCGCGCCGCCTCCGCCGCCCGGCCCTGCTGCAGGGCCTCCACGGCGCGTTTGAGGCCCGGATCGCGCTGGCGCAGGATCTCGTCCATCTCCGCCATCGCGATGCCCGCATCCTGCAGGGCGCGGAAGGGCTCGCCCGCACCGGCCGCGCGCAGCTGGCCGCGGTCGCCCACCAGCACCAGCCGGGCGACGCGCAGCCGCTCCGAGATCCGCATCAGGAGCTGCATCTGCGCCGTCGACGTCATCGACGACTCGTCCAGCACCAGCACCGAGCCCTCGTGCTCGCGCCTTGCACTGGCCATCTTCTGCGCATTGCCGATGTCGCCGTAGCGCGTCAGGAACCATTGCAGCGTGCGCGCCCTGGCGCCGGTCTCGTCCGCCAGCACCCGCGCCGCGGCGGACGACGGCGCGAGCAGGATCGCCTTGCGCTCGCCGATAAGGTCCAGCGCCTCGCGCAGCATCGTCGTCTTGCCCGTCCCCGCCGCGCCCTGCACCGCGACGATCCGGTCGCGCGACAGCAGGATCGTGCGCACCGCCTCCCTCTGACCCTCGGTGAGGGTGGTCTGTTCCATTCGATGCGATACGCGCGCTTCCTCCGCCAGCGCGTCCCCAGCACCTACGCCATCGCGCATGCGGACCACGATCTCGCGCTCGGACCGCAGCGCCTCGCCCGTCACGAAGGAGCGGCCGCTCCGCACCCTGGCCTCCACCAGGTGGCCGTCAGCCAGCAGCCCCGTCACCGCCGCGTCGATCTCGCCGAGCTCGTGCCGGCCAGGCGCATGGCTCAGCGCGATCGCCCGGATATCGCTCTCCCGCAGCACCGACGCGCGCTCAGCAAGATGCTCCACCGCCCGCCAGACGATCTCGCGGGGGCTGAGACCCTGGTGGTCGGGCCGCAGCTCCTGTTCCGTCCTTACATAGGGCCGGCCCTTGTGGGTCTCTCGCGACTGGCGCCTGTCCTGCGCGCGATCCTGCCGGGAGAGGCTGCGGTCATGAGATATCCCCTCGGCCCGCCCCTTCCACTCCGTCTTCAGCGCGTCGATATCCTTGTCGACCTTGTGCTTGCGCGTGATCAGCGCCGCCTGCTGCGTCAGCGCCGCGCTGTAGGGCAGACCGTGCTCGTCCAGCCAGGCAAGGATCTCGCGGCGCCGCGACGAGAACGTGTCCAGCAGCGCGCGCGGGTAGCCCGCGATCTCGAAGCCCGGGACCCCGCCGATCATCGTCGTCTCCGTGCGGTAGCCCAGATCGATCAGCCGCCGCGCCAGCTCGTGGCGGTAACAGGCGCCGATCAGCTTCACGTTGCGGCGGATCTCCGTGGGCTCCACGCTCCGCCACTCCCCGGCCCGGTTGCGCGTCATGTTGGCGATGACGCAGTGCGTGTGCAGCTGCGGGTCCTGGTCCCGGCTCGTCAGGTGCCGGAACCCCGCCGCCACCAGGCCGTCCGCCGCCTCCCGCGGGCGCCGCCCTGTCGCCGGGTCATAGCCGCGCGTCTGCAGAAGCTCGGCCTCGACCCAGGCCAGCGTCGACCTGACCGCCGCGTCGTGGGCGCTCAGCACTTGCCGGTTGCCGTAGAGCAGCGCCTCCAGAGACACCGACTTCGGCGCGGACAGCGTGAGGTCGAGCCCAGGCCGGTGCTCGTGCTCCCCGCCGCGCGCCCGGCCGAGCCGGATCTCCGTTCCCGGCACGTAGCCGGCAAGAACGCGCTCGAAGGTCCTGGGCGAGATATTCCTGGGCATGCCCAGCGCCGCCGCCCCCCCGCCGTGCCAGAAGCTCGCACGCCGGTGCCGGAGATCGTTCTTCGCGTAGTAGCCCTCGCGCTCGAAATACGCGACCGTCATCGCGCTCGAGCCGAGATCGCTCAGGCTCGCGACCATGCCTCTCGGCCCTTGGCGGCAAGAGCTGCCGCGTTCGCCGCGCCGATCACGGGTGCCGGATGTCGAAGCTGCATGTGACGACTTCGCCCGCCCGCCAGGACTTGAGCATGCAGTCCTTGACCTTTTGGCCGTGACGCTCCCACACCCCCTGCTTCCAGCCCCCGGTGTCGTCGTAGGGGGCGAATACGCCGAACTCGCTCTGCCCAAGCGCGCCCGCAAACACGAACAGCGGCGCGGCGATCACCAGCGCGATTGCCAGAGCCGGAAGCGTCCAGCGCCGAATGCGCGTCCACTCCTGCCGGGCCTCCTTCAGCGCGTCCCCCCTGGCCGTGCCGAATTCCTGCAGGAACCTGAAGCCCGTCATGGCGAGCTTGTCCACGTTGTCGGCGGTCTTCGCCGCAGCATCGCGCTGCGCCGCGCTGTTCGCCCCGATGCTCTCCTCCATGCGCTCGGTCCAGGGGCCGATCGACGTCTCCAGACGGGTCACCATGTGATCGCCCGCGTCGAGACGCTTCGACAGCGCCCTCATCTCGCCCAGGCTGGTCCTGGCCTCGGCGATCCACTCCCGGTAGTACCCGGCGAGTTCCTGCTTGACCGCCCCCAACTCCGACGATCTCTTGCCGAGGCCCTTCGCCGTGGCGTCGAGCGACGCCACGACCTTGTCCAGCCCCTCCTTCAGCACATTCAGCTGCGCCAGCGCCGCGTCGAGATCCCTGTTCCCGCTCTTCAGCCCTTCGATCTGCTTGCCGGTCGACGCCAGGATCTCCGAAATCGCCGCCTTGATGTCGTTGACCCACTCGGTCGCCGCGCCGACCTGCTCCGTTTGCCCGGCGATGGTCCGGGCTGCCGCTGCAAGATCGGTCTCGCCAGCCGACAAGACCGCGACCTTCTTGTCCATATCCTCCAACAGGGCGAGCATCCGACGCAGAACCGCGTCGGACGACGCGACCTCGGTCGGCGCAACGTCCGATGACGGGCCCGGCCTGGCCCGGCCCGCAGGGTCCGTGGCCGCCTCCGCCGCGGGCGGGGAATTAGGGGGTGGTGGCGACGCGGCACCCGCATGTGGTCGGCGCGGCTTCTGCCTGTCACCAGCCCGCTCCGCTGCGGCCTTCGTGGGGCCGAACAGAAGACTGCGATCCTCATCGTCCGGCGGCGGGGACTGGTTTCCATTGTTGTCGGTGGAACTCATGGCGCGCTCCTCTCATGCCGACATGCGAAGGGCACGTCAGCAATGCCGGCCGCCACGCGCCTCCCCGGTCCGCGTGACGCGGACCGCGAAACGGCCATCCGCCGACAGAATAACACCCACAGACCAAGACGGTTCCAGGCAATTGCATCAGAAGCGGGTGCACGAGATGAACGGCCAGGCGCCGCGAAGGAGCGATGCCCTGTGGAGAGAGTTCGGCAGGCGCACGCAGCTGCAGCAAAGGCCAGAGGAGTCTTCCGCCTGGGTGGCCGGCGCCTTGCCGGAGCGCCACACCGGGATGTAGCCTCGGGTCGCCCGGACGGGTCTCCGCGAGGAGAGCGTGGGAACCCGGCAATCCCTGTCTCGGCCGGCTCCCACGCATTCCGTCGAGCTCGGGGCGCATGTCCGTCGGCGGCCGCAGTCGGACCCCGTGCAAACCGGCAGCGCAGATTCTCGCAACCTGCTGAGCGATGGCAAGTCGCATGGGCGACGCAGAACCGGCGGCTACCACGCAGTCAGCCGAGTTGCGGAAGTCGGGCTAGCGATCCTGCCAACTCGGAGGAGGCGAGGCATGTGATAGCCAGCCCTAGCCTTCTGACTTGACCCAGACAGCCCCATAAGAGCGAATACGCGCGCTTTTGCGCCGTCACCAACAGTCGTTCTGCTCGAGCAGAACGGCGCCGACGAGGCGGGTGATGGCGTCCTCGTTGGGGAAGATGCCGACGACGTTGGTGCGTCGCTTGATCTCGCCGTTGACGCGTTCGAGCGGGTTGGTCGAGTGGAGCTTGGCGCGGTGCTCCTTGGGGAAGCTCATGTAGGCGAGGACGTCGTGCTGGGCCTCGTCCATGAGGGCCGCCAGCTTGGGTGCCTTGGGCTTGAGTTGGTCGGCAACCAGGCGCCACTGGCCGGCAGCGGCCTCGGCGTCGTCCTGGGCGAAGGCGGAGGCGACGAAGGCTGAGACGACGCGCCGGCCCTGCTTGCCGGCATGGGCCAGCAGGTTGCGCATGAAGTGCACGCGGCAGCGCTGCCAGGTGGCGCCGAGGATGTCAAGCCTGCTTCCCGGTTCTGCGGGAAAGCTCGCCTGCCTCACCGCTAGAGTCACACGATGCCGGGGTCACGGCCGCAATCGAGCTGCTTCTCGTCGCCGACCGGCACCACGCATGGAATGCGAAGCGGATCGGCGATCCGGAGCGGGTCGCGGGCCTAGACGGCGGTGCCGGGCGAGCCCTCGTCAACCACGAGCGCGCCGTTCACGAACGCACCGCGCATCTCGTTCTCGCCCTTCTTCGTCATGTGGCTTTCGGCGACACGACAGCGGCATCAACCCTGTTCGTTCGCGGCGATGCGCAGCGTTCCTTCGGAGTCCGAACCCGACGGTCGGATGACGATGTCGATATCGCGGCCGAGGGCAGTCAGGAAGCGCAACAGGCGCTCCAGCGAATACTCGCGAACGTCGCCCCGAAGCAAACCGGACAGGTCGGACCGCGACAAGCCGAGCACGCGTGCAGCCTCCGCGTGGGTGATGCCGCGTTGTCGGATGATGTCATCAATACAGCTCACGAGCCCCGCCTTCACAAGGTGGGTATCGGCGTCGGGAAGATCGAGATCGGCGAATACGTTGCCGCTGCCGCGTTCGATGGAGCATTCGGATGCGTTCATCTTCCAGGACCCCGTCATGCCGTTTGCGGTGGCGCCTCTGGAAGAGCAGCCGCGGCCGCTGCACTTCGCGGTCTGCCCCGCCTGGGATAAGCGCGCGCGTAGAGGGCTGCTGCCTCGATTTGCTCCACAGAGAGGATCGGCCAAGCGTCGTGGATCGCCTCAATCTTATCGCCGCTGGCCAGCATCTCGGCAAGGTCATGAGCGGGAACGCGGGTCCCCCTCATGCAAGGGGTGGCTTGCTTACGGGGCGGCACTGCCGCCACCGTCGTCCGGTGCGGTCAGCCGGGAGAGCAGGTTCTCAAGTCCGAATCCGGCCTCCCACACCGTGTTCTCGATGCGGATACGCGGCGAGCCCGAATCGAGTTCCAGGCGGAGGCCCGCCGGGTCTTCGACGGTGACGCTGTCGCGCAAGCTCTCGAAACGGTCCAGAGCGGTGCAGATGTCTGCAAGGCGCGCACCAATTCCATCGACGAAACGCATACTTCTGCGAACGGCTTCGATGTCCGGATCCTCTGGGCCAGAGCTGATCGGCACCACGCAAAGCAGGTAGTCTGGCTCGTGTTTGACGGAGGTTCGTGCCTGGACAGACGTCATCCTCACGCTGTGGTCGCGGGCGGACTTGATCTCGACGAGCCAAGTCCGGCCGCGTCGGATCAATTCGAGCTGGATTTGTTCGTCTTCCGCATTCGGGCGGGGCTGTATGGCGAAGTCCGAGCCGACGCCAGTACGACGGACCTCGAAGCCTTCGCCCTCCAGGCTCTCCCTGACCAGATCCTCGACGAGGGCACCTAACCTCTGATTCTCGCGCACCATGCGACGGCGCTGCCGGCGTTCTTCAAGGTGGTCGAACAGTCCCCCGTCCTCCTGTATGTCCTCGGCGAGCACCTGCAAACGGTCCCAGTCGTTGCCGACCGACGTCAGAAGCTGTGCGAGCGTCTCGCCCAGAGCAGCCCGTTCGTCGTCATCCGTCGTGACGAGCTCCATGATGAGCTCGGGAACGCCGACCCGGAGCGCCTTCAGGAGAGCGACGACCTGCGGACTCGTCTGCAGGAGATCCGATGGCCATTGGCTGTCGCGGATGAGGTTCGCGAGGGAGTGTGCGGTTGCCCGGTCGGTGCGCTTGCGTTCCAGCGGAACCCATTTGTTGTGTGCGACGGGAACAAGCCACGCGGCCGGGTAGTAGCGGTGAGCCTCTCCACATACACACATCGACTCTCGGGCCTCTAGTCCTTGGGTATCCTCGACTGCAAGCCATCGAGTGAGAAAATCCCAGAAGAGTTGTCCCTGGTTCCGGCTCTGACGGACCCTGGACAGGATCCCGATATCCCTCGTTGACAGGAAGGCGACGTTCGTGACCTCGACTGTGCCGTCTACCTTGTGCTCGACCTCTCCCTCGTCGGCTTCGGACAGGGGTTCGTCCAGAAGAAACTCGTCGAACTGTACCGCTCGGGTATACAGGACACTCGTGCGGAGGAAGCCGCGCCCGTCGAGAGCGGACCACACAGAGGGATCGTCAAGTCGAACAGCGAAGTCGTCAGCCAGTATGCGGCGTTGGGGGAACAGGTCCGCATATTGCCGGAGTGGTTCCGGCCATGTCCACACAGGCGCGAGGGGCCGCTCGGAGGCGTCGTCCTCGTGCTGTCGTAGCTTGATAGGGGAGCTTGAATCGTCCTCGTCCGAGAACGCCGGGAATCCTTCGAGATGGCGCCACTGATCGTGCGTCGCGAGCCAGCCGAAGAGCCGGACATTGGCGCTCCTCGAATCGTCGTCGAGCGGCCTCTCCATACGTTCGCGTAGGCGCTCGATCAGCTTGGGGATGACCAAGTCGCTGTCGATGTCTCCCGCTCCGGGTTCGTCGGCAAGCGTACAGAAATGCGTATCACGCAACTGTGCACGAAGATCCCAACCGACGAGTTGCGCGATCTCCTTCAACTCACCGGGGATGTCTCGGTCGCGATGCAGTTGTGGGAGCGAGCCGAACCTGCCGTTCTGGTCCGGGACGATCTTCAGACCTCGCAGCGCGTCGCCGAAGCCATGAGCCGACAGGAAGCCGTGCAGCTCGTCCAGCCAACTCGTCGCGTCAGCCTCTTCGATCTGGGCTTGCAACGCGTCCGTCGATCCCGCCTCCTCGGCGTGAGCGGCGAGATCGCGTCCGTCCATCGTTTCTTCGAGTTCGCCGGGGAGGCAATCGTACAGGGCCGCCCAGCTTCGCGCTGCGCTACACCAGCCCTGCGCCTCAACGCCTCTCGGCATCACTGACAATTTCGCCCATTTCCCAAACCTCGCGGCTCTTGATCGCCACGATGTGCTCAACGCCTCTCGGCATCACTGACAATTTCGCCCGGTGGCGCGGTGGCTAATCTCGAGCGTCTCGGTGTGCTCAACGCCTCTCGGCATCACTGACAATTTCGCCGTTCGACCCCACCGACGTCACCACCGGGAGCGTGCAGCGGGTGCTCAACGCCTCTCGGCATCACTGACAATTTCGCAGACATGGCGGCGGATGCGCTCGACCACCTGCTCATGTGCTCAACGCCTCTCGGCATCACTGACAATTTCGCCGTTGCGAGCCGCGCCAGGCGACGTGACGACAATGTGCTCAACGCCTCTCGGCATCACTGACAATTTCGCTCACCCTCCACCGGTCGGCGACCGCCAACCACATCTAGTGCTCAACGCCTCTCGGCATCACTGACAATTTCGCCCGTGCGTGGCGGTTACGTTCCTGCCCGGGCATTGCGGTGCTCAACGCCTCTCGGCATCACTGACAATTTCGCTTGAACCGCGCGTTCGGCAGGAGGACCCGGTTGTAGTGCTCAACGCCTCTCGGCATCACTGACAATTTCACGCGACGAAATCAGGCTTCAACTCCGCGCACCATCACGTGCTCAACGCCTCTCGGCATCACTGACAATTTCACCTTCGTCCAGGTCGTATACCTTGGCGAGATTCGCGAGGTGCTCAACGCCTCTCGGCATCACTGACAATTTCACTGCACGGGCAGGATTGCCCAGTGCCGCTATCGTCGCAGTGCTCAACGCCTCTCGGCATCACTGACAATTTCACACTCGCGGAGCGGCTGGAGGGTCGATTCCTCGGCGGTGTGCTCAACGCCTCTCGGCATCACTGACAATTTCACTCTGATCTTGTAGTTCTGGGTGCACTCTCGTCTGAGGTGCTCAACGCCTCTCGGCATCACTGACAATTTCACCGAATTCGGATGACACGCAACTTTTGGTTTGTGTGGTGCTCAACGCCTCTCGGCATCACTGACAATTTCACGGTGCATGAGGATGCGCATGCGGTTGTCGAATTGCATGTGCTCAACGCCTCTCGGCATCACTGACAATTTCACCGCAGTGCTTGATCTCTCTCTTTGGGGTCTTTCTGTGCTCAACGCCTCTCGGCATCACTGACAATTTCACTAGTCGGCGAGGGAAATATCGTGCACACCCTGTTTGTGCTCAACGCCTCTCGGCATCACTGACAATTTCACCCACTCGATTGACTGGGTGGATCGTCTCACTCACACTGTGCTCAACGCCTCTCGGCATCACTGACAATTTCACCCACTCCGCGAGCACGCGGACGGTATCGGTATCGGGTGCTCAACGCCTCTCGGCATCACTGACAATTTCACTCTATTCGTATAACACACTGTTTTGCGGGGATAATAGCCTGACTAATCATGCACCTCAACCGGTTCGTCACATGTGCCGGTCCGGTGCTTGTCGTCCGGCAGGAAAATGACGGAACTTCAGTTGTCAGGCGCCGGCAAGCACGACATGGCGAACCCGCCCATCAAAGGTATTGAAATCGTGCAGGATTTCCACTTCTTTGCCGCGTGCGGTCTAGTCCACCCGGTGGCGCTTGCCGCCGCGCGCGGCGCTACACGATATCGAAGCGCGGCGGTGGATCGGCCCACTGTTTTCCGTTGGTCCGCTCTATGACCTGAGAGCGCGGCGACAGCCGAATCACGAGCAGGTCGTCTTCTTCCCCCAGCACCTTTTCCAATTCGTGCCGGGCTTGTTCCATCTGCGTCCGCGTCAGGTGGCATCGAAACAGGGAGTACTGCAACCGCTCCCCATAACCGTTGACGATCTTATACACTAGGCGCCACCGTTTTGGGTCCCGGATGTCGTAGCTGAAAATATACCAGTGCCGGCCACTCATCCGCGCAGGCGCATGCGGGCGAACAGCCCTTCCTCGCCGCTCCATTCCTTTTCCAGAAGCCGCGCCTCCAGTTCTATCGTCCGCGCATAGCTCAGGGAATAATCGAGCACTGGGTGCTTCCAGGTCTCCTGCTTGCGTTGCTCGAACAGGCTGATCGCCAAGCGCTTGCCCGCGTCGGAAAGCCAAACCCTCTTCTTGTTCACTGCGAGATGTTCAGCGGTCCATTGTCGCCGGTTGACCGACGCCGCCAGCGGCATGTCCCACAGGGTGGTACGAAACAGTTCCATCAGATCCAGCGCCAACGGATGAGCCGCGGTGCGTGGCGCGTGAAAGAATCCCACCGCGGAGTCCAGTCCCACTGCGATGATCGCGGCCATGACCTCGCGGTACAACAGGCCGTAGCCGAAGGACAGGGCCGCGTTGAAGCCGTCGCGCGGCGGTCGGCGGGTTCGCCCGGAGAACACCATCGTCTTCTCCCGGGCATCGAGAAGTAGGGCGAGCGCCGAAAAGTAGTTACGGGCCGCGATCCCCTCGTGGCCGCGCAGGGCATCCGCGTCGGCGCATCGCTCAACCTGCCGGAGTTGGCCGCGCATGACGGCCAAGAATGCCTCCGCTTTCGCGCGCACGCCACGCACGCGCGACTGACGGACGATGAACCGTACTTGGTTTTCCATCTTGGCTTCTGCCAAGCGACGCGCGAGACGCAGGCTAAAATCCTCGTCCTGCAATGCCCGGTATTGCCGCAGGCGCCGGTGCGTACCGGCGGGCGGCGCGACGCCGCCTACATACCAGCCGCCGCCACTGATCCAGTGCACGGCGATGTCGTTGGCGACGGCGAAACGGATTGCCTGCGATGTGATCTGTGCGTTGCCGTGCAGGATCACGGCGCCGACATCCATGCCGGGAAACTTCTTCTCCTCGCCATCGGAATCGCGCACCACGAATTGCAGGCCGGCACGCCTCACCTGCGCGTCCGGATTCACGACATGCAGAACGCGGCGCGCATCGTCTTTCGGGAACAGGCGGCGTGGCTTCGCGGCACAAGCCGGTTCGTCGGCCTCGCCAACCGCGGCGGCCAGGCGGGCCTCCTCGGGCAAACACACCGGCGCGAGCGAGCACTTGGCGCACAGGTTCTCATTGTCCGTCACCGGCGGACGCTCCAGCGAAAGCGACAGCTTCCGCGCTCGAGCGACGGCGCGCCGCAGACGCTCGCGGGCCGCGTCGTCTACGGCCACGCGCACCGTCTTGTTGCTGGCGTGGTACCGCACGCGCCCCTCCGCCACCGGTCTCTCGAAGTGTTCGGACAGGAGAACGGCATAGGCCGTGACTTGAAGCTTGTCGGTCTCCCAAGCTTCGTCGCCCCTGGAGCGGCCCTTCTTGTGTTCTATGGCGACAAGTTGGCCATCGCGGTAGCGGGCGAAATCCACCTTGCCGCGAATGCCCCAGTTGTCGCTGGCAAGCTCCAAGCTCCGCCACTCGCGCTTCCCATCCACCTCCGCTTGGTGCAGTGTGCGCCCGGCGTGAACGCGGTGGTCGGCAACGCGAAGTTCTTCGACCTCTTCCAGATAGAACAGCCGCTCGCAATAGGCCAAGGCGTGCAACGCCATGACACGGATGAGCGAGTTGTCTCCGTCTTCGGGGGGCGGGGTAGCCGGGGCACCGTCTGTCGAGGCATCTGTCATCAGGGAGCGATGATGATCCAGCAGTCGTCGGGCGGATCATTCGGCAATTCTTCCGGTTCTCGGATTTCAAAGTTGACCAATGTCGGCCGACCGGTTGCACCGTAGTTGCTCCAGACCGGCATTGAAAGAAATCCGTTTTCGCACGGGGCCACAAAGCGTCCTTTCCCGTGTGGACGATCCAGCGAAATTTCGTTGACCATATGCGAGGACTCGCCAAGGCATAGCGCGCCGTGTCGGACAACTTCGCTGCGTCGTTCCGGATCGAGCGCCATGCGGATTTTATCGGACAGCGGACATTTCGTCTGTGAGTCGTCCACCCATGTCCAGAATTCCAGACCGAGCAATAGTTCCTGGTAATCGGGACGGCGGTCGGCAAGGGGATCGGCGTCCCTCTTGCTCTGAGCCACGCGGCGGAATTTGCGGAACACCCGTCCTTTCTCCTGCCTTCGCCAGAGTGACTCCGCCGTGTGTTCCGCGAGCGCGAGCACGATTCGCAAACCGGAGTGTCTGTCTTTGTCCTCGCGTTCGAGGCCGACGAGAGACAGCAACATGCCGTAGACTGTGGAGGGCGGCGGCGCGGGATAAGTCTCCTGATACTCCCGCGCCCACATAGGACGCAGTCCCGCCATCGGAACATCCACTCGCAGGGTGAGGATATCGCTCGAGTCGGGGACCGTGCCTGTCACGACACCCGGCCGCTCAAGCGGTCCACGCACCTTGCGACTGCGTCTTTCACGCCGCCGGCCAAGGTCGCTCCCTTCCACGGGCCCCCGTCGTCGAGGATGCGTCCGCTATCGTCCGACTTCAAGTCGCGCAACTCGGAGATGTCGATCGCCGCGCCGATGATCAGTTCCTCGGGGGCGATATCTTTGCCGAGCTTCTTTTCAAGAGTGCGGACGCCGATGGAGCCGCTTCCCTCAGATTGCTCGAAGCAATATAGCATGCGCGGCGCGGGGTCGGCGGTAACGCGAAGGATGAGGATTTCCGGCGAATAGTCAGCGAAATAACGGGCATGGGCGCCGCCGACCCGCCGCAGGCCGGCGAGGCCGTTCAGTGTTGCAGAAACACGCCTGATCTTCTCGTCGTCGTTGTGTACGCTGTTGACGTCATTGCTTGCCCGTCCCAGAGAATCCGGCGTCAGGGCGAATCCGAACTGATAGCGGGTATGATGGACTTCCACCGAATACGGGATTGGGTTCGGGTCATCGCGTCTCTCTATCGGATTGGAGCCGGGAGCAGCAAAGTTGTGCATGACCTCGCCGGTCCATGGCGTGACGGAAATGGCGCGGGTCACTTCCAGCGGCGCGCGGCGGCTCACGGTGTCTTCCCGTGCGTGCATGAATCCGAGAACATCGTCATCCAGACGGGACGGCCAATGATCGGGACTGAAGTCCCGATCATTGTATTCGACTGCTCGATGGTCGAGCGTCCTCCGGTTCAGGGTTTCGCCATCACGCTGCCAGCCGTCGCGCAGGGCGTAGCGAATCGCCTCCGCCGAAACGGTCGAGAAGATGTCGCCGTTGCGTATGACCTTCTGAAGCGTGTTGGTGTTGCCCTCGTTTTCGCCCCGGTTGTTGGAGAAGGTACCCTCGTGCGTGAGCGCCATACCGAAGATGTGCGTGGTCACTGGTCGATTTCCTCTTCGTGGTCTCTGGAGGATTGGTCGTTTCTGGGCTGTCGGAGACGCGAGTCCGTAAATGTCGTCAGCGCCAGAAGCGCCAGATCGCGAATCTTCTTCCAGTCGCTCCGATGATTTACCATTCGGCGGAATTCGGCGTGGAATCTATCGTTGCGGTCACGACGGGACTCCTCGCCGCCGCCCTTTCTCGAAAGCAGAAAGGCCGGCCCAGGAGGGCGTTCCACCCGCGTGCCATCCTTCTCCACGAAATACGACGGGCTTCTCGACGCCTCGACGAGCAACTCGTGTACCGCTGTGGACAGCAAGAGCCGGGTCTTGGCATGGAGGAGGCGGCGGTGCCACTTGTCCGCCGTATTGTCCCAGCGTTTGTGCAGGTCGCGGCTTCCGCTCCTTTTCCGGACGGCTGCGTACTCACGATTCAAGAGCCGCCGGAACGCTTCGCGAAAGGCGTCGAGCAAGTGCTTCTCCAGCGGGTCATCCCAGACTTCGCTTTCGTCCGCAAGTGACATCAGGTGCTTCCTCTCAAAGTGGTACAATTTCAGGAACCATAGCCTCGCTGGAGAGATAGTTTCCTTCTCTTGATCGTCACTTCGCCACGGCACGTTCAGTCCTACCGCCCGCAGACCGCGTTTCCGAGCATTCTGGCACTCGTTCTCGATGCGGTCGCGCTGCCAGAAAGGAATATAGGCCAGATCGGCATACCATGGATCGTTGCGCAATATGTTCGCGGTGATCCGCTCACGGCAATTCGGCAGGACAACGAAATGGTTACCCTTCTCGTCGCTTTCCTCGCACTTGACCTCGCGGGTCGGCCGGACCGTGTTGCTCGCCGGAAATACGCGGTTGAAAATGCCATAGCGTCGAAATGCCCTTCGCATGTCATCGGCCACGGCGATATCTCGCCACAGATTTTTGCGCGTCTTCTGCTGCGGATGGTAGAAGTCGGCTTTTCCCATGACGACCGTCACGGACTGCCCGTGCGTCTTGTCCCGCGTCGCATAGCGCAACGCGGCGTCCTCCAGCCCCGCGACCTCGCCGTGGAATGGCCAATTCCCGGCATTGACAATATTCCGGCGCAGGAATCCGCGCTGAAACTTCGGCAGGTTCTCGACGCTTGGAACCATGTATGACCAATTTTGAGCATTCGAGCGCGGCAACCTAATGTAATGACAGGCGATGGGCGCAAACAACATCAGATAGGCGAACCGCGCCGGACCGCGCCATCCGGTCTCCCGCTGGAGTTTCGGTGGGATGTTGTTGTTGAAACGTGGCTCCGACCCGGGGTAAATCCACGAAGACATGGTCGGGACCAGAGCATCGCCGCAAACCCCCATCTTGGGGACGGCCTTATGCTGGGGCAAAGTGTGGGACGTGATACGGCGATAAGATACCGAGAAGGTCTTCTCCTCGTCGAAGCGCACGACCCTCCGCTCAGGATCTTTCACTTTCTTGATCGTTCGGGGGAACTGGAAAAAGGTTCCCAACAGGCCGTCATGGATATGCAACCGCAAATAGTAGCAGTCCAGATGCTCGCGCTTTCGATGGACACCGGGGAGGAACAGCACGCCGTCATGGACCTGCCACGCCCATTTGACGGCAGCCTCCAACGCGGCCTTTTCACCGCCCGCCGGCCACTCCAAACGGACGCCGCTACCGTTTTCCGAGAAGGGAAAGCCCAGTGCGTCCGAATTGCTTATCGTTTCATACAACGCGTCGAGCTTCTTTGCCACGGCCCCGGGCAACGGCCACGCCTTCCGCTGATTTTCCCACGCCGCTGCCGCAGTCAGGCTCAAGCACAAACCCGCCAGGCCCGCGCGTTCATGCTCACCCATACCGGGCTCGTTCAGGCGGAAGATCGTTCCGGTGCTTTTCGCCTTCTTGACTTGGCCGGTCATCGCGCGCCTTTTTCTTCGTCGTATTCGACGCCGTACACGACCGGATAGCCGCCTATTCGGCCGACCACGCGGAATTCCCTGGCTCCGTGCAGAATCGGAACCAACCACTCCTTGACGGCTTTGACGGCCGCGTTCTTGCCGACTTCCCTTATCCGCTCGCGTATATCGCTCTCATGCTGCGCCAACAAGACCGGCACGGTCGCGTCGCCCTCTCGCAGGGCCGCCTGTCTGCTTTCCCAGCCGCCGTCCAGCCAAGCGGAATGGAACTTAATGTCGTCGACCGCTTCGGGCATCCCGTCCAGCTCGTTCTTGAGATCGCGCTGGGACAACTGCCCGCGCGCTTCGGCGAGGATCCTGACGGCATCGCGGGCCGTCTTCAGATCCGCCCGACGATAAGGCCGGCCATCCATGCCGTCATAGTCATAGACCAAGCAAAGGGCGCCGTCCGGGTTTGTCAAACGGCGGTTCAGCCGGCCCATCCGCTGCACGAGAGCGGGAAACGGCGAAAGGGCGGTCACCAGCATATCCGCACTGATATCCAGCGACATCTCGCACACCTGAGTCGTGACCGCCAGACACGGCATCTTGTCTTCGTTGAAGGTTGTCAGTATCTCGTTCTGACGGTCCACGCGGTGGCGATAGCAGAAGCGGCTGTGAAACAGGATGCGTTTCGCATGGCCGTCCAGCTTCTCCGCCTCGTCATAAACGCGTACGGCGTCCGCGACAGTGTTACACACCCAAAGCACTTTACCACCTTTGTCAAGCGCGTTTTGAACGTCGGACCAGCATTTGTCCGGGGCCGTGATTTGGACTTCGTCGACCGACACAAGGGGATCCTTTTCGCACCATTCCAGGCGATACCTTCCAGTTCTTTCCTTATCATCGTCGCCGAGAACAAGTGCGTATTCAATACCAGCTGAATCCAACGCTTCACGCCGCGCCGGTTGCAGCGACGCTGTCATCAGCAACGCGGGGACATTCGGGAATACACGCAAGAATCGAACCAGTGAGCCGAACATCTTGGTGTCGTAGCTGTGGACTTCGTCGAAAACGATTGCGCTCTTGATGATGGCCGGAAAGCTGAAGAGTCCCCGGCGATGGTTCTGCATCAATCCCAGGACGAAATCAGCGGTCGCGGCGATGGCTTGCTGGCCCCAGGCTTGCAGGGACTCTTGTTTCAATAGGTTTTCCAGGTCTTCGTCGCGGTTGGGGTGACGCAGACTACGTTCTTTGCCGTCGACCGGCTCGGGCTCGTTGGCCAGCATTCGGCGAACGTCAACATCGGCGCGGCCCGTCATCAGCTTGCGTTCCAGCTCGCCCTGAATCAGCAGGTAGTCCTCGAAACCCGCCGCCGCCGTTCCCGTGGTCGGGTAGCAGATGATCAACTTGCGTCCTTGTTCCGCGTGCTGTAGCGCCCATCCATAGGCTGCGAGCGTTTTGCCGCCGCCACAAGCCGCCTCCAGAACGACACGGGATTGACGCGCGTTGCGGACTCGACGCTGAAAGGGATAAAGTTTGGGCTCGTAGCCGCCGTCTTCTCCCACATCAAGACGGGTGCGCATAATTTCCGTCAGATCTTCTCGCCGGCAATGGTTCTGCAACGACATTCTTACGCCGCTTTCCAAGCGGGTCATCTTGCCGCCTTTCGTGTCCCACAACGCGGAGCCAGCGACGTCGGCGGCAATAAGAATCGCCTTCGCAAACGCCAGCAAGCGCAACTCCTCAGCTGACAGAGATTCGGCTCTTTCTTCCGACTCCCAGGCGAAATAATCCATGAGGGCGGCGTGGTGTCCGTCGCTGTCGCCGATGTCCGTGGAAACGACAAAATCAGGAACGCAAGGCGCCTCACCCAACACGTCGGCGAATTCTCGTTGCCATCTTTCTCCCAAGAGATTGCCATGAAACCGGATTGCTCCGTCGGGAATGCCGCTGATGCGAACCATGGCAACCGCGGCTTCCTCAGCGTGATGCATCTGGAGGTGATGGCCACCCACCAGCCAAGCCAGCATCCACAGGGCCTGGTGCGGATCGTTCCAATCATCAAAGAACTCATCGACCAAATGGTCGGAGAACTCGCGGGCTTCCTCGATATACCCTGCGACAATCAGGGCGCTAAGCCCTTCATGGCGGAGCGGCTGCCTCTGGGGCCATCGGATCTCCGGGAACTCCGCCCGTTTCGGGCGAAGCATTCCCTGAAACATGTTGTTGGCCTTGCCGATGTCGTGCAGGACCGCTCCGGCGAGAACCAGTTTCCGTAGATCGGGCTTGGCTATTTCCGGGGGAAGGAAGTCTTCAATCTCGTCGAGAATCGCATGGGCTGCTGCGAGGACGGCCCTTGAGTGATCCAGTAAGGATACCGGCTCGACAATCTGGCCGTCCTCTTCGCGCTGCGATTTGGCGAGTAGCACATGATTCATGCTCGCGAACGCCTTTCGGCATCACTGGTTGAAGGAGTCAGGCAACATCAGACCACCCATGCCACGAACACGTGCAAAACGCCTTTCGGCATCACTCCTCAGTCTCAAGATCATGAGGTGCTCGTGGTCTTACGGTTAACAGGGCGTCGGCCTTCCTGACTGGCCTCTGCGGCCCGCGCCATTCTGGTTGCTCGGACCACTCCCTCACCGTCTCCTCGCACCACTCCTCATAGACACATTTCCGGTGAGACACCTGTACCCAACTGCGTCCAAGCATCATCTTGTTCCCTTATAGTGTTAGTGGCATGGACGAGCCACCAACTACAGCCCGATGCCTCAATTGTCAAGGCCTCCCAGTCACCGGCACGAACACCCCGCATCCCATCCGCCGCCGGCCACCGAGGCCGCGTTTCTGAAGCAGGATAGACTCCTCGGTCGTCAGTTCCGTCGCGAGGAGGGCATGACCGACGATCCGCTTGCCCTTCACGCGGAGGATGCGGCGACTCGGGTCGCGTCTGTCGCTTCGCGCGGCACTCTCCGGCGCGCGCATGACATTGCCGCGAATGCCGAGAGAGGCGCGCTGCCGGGCGATCTGGCCGTCAAAGCGAGCGGGATCGTCACCGTTCTTGGTGGTCGCTATTCGGCAGTGCAGCGTTGCCGCTGGGACCAAGGCTCGGATCTCGCCGACGCCGACGCGCAGCTTGCAACCATCAAGGTCGATGCATTTTCCGGCCAACTTCAGAGAACGGGGCAACAGCTCTGACGGCAGGCGCAGGCCGAAGCGCGCGCCGGAGCCAATCAAGCGCCGGCCGTTCCCCAGATTCGCGCCGCGGATAGTGTGGAGGCCGACATGCGGGTTGCCGTGCATCCAGCGGTCGTCCTCCGTCTCCAGAATGCGGGAGATCGCGCCGAACAGCGCGTAGCCATGGTCGGCAGGCGCTTCCGCGCCAATGACGCGAAAGAAAACATCGAGCGTCCCGTTCATACCATGGGCCTTTATCGTCAGGCGGACGGCCGCTCCGTCCGGTTCCGGCAATATGATGCCACCGGCACCGACGCTCCGAAACCCGAGTTCAAGCCGGCGTCGGGAACTCATCAAGGCGCGTGTCACGGCTGGGTTGACCCAGAGCGAAGTGGCCAAAGGGATGAAGATGAACCAGCACACCGTGGCCCCGGTCATGTGCCATCGCTGAAGACGCTCGAGCGCTATGTCGAGGTCGTTGGCGGGAGGGTCAAACTCCGCTTCGCCGCCGGCTGGGTCTCGAACCGGCGGCTCATCAACCCCGACACCCTTCAGCACCCGCGGTTTCGCCGCCCGTCACCAACTCCGACGCGAACGCGCGGCGCGAGCCATGCAGACGCAGGGCCGGATCACAAGCGGTCGTCCAGGTTGACCGGAACCGCATGGCGCGGGTCGGCGATGGGCTGGCCCGGCGGCGGCGGTTCAAGGAAGGTTACGCTCTCGTAATAGTCATCCAGGGCGACAAACCGGCCATTCTGCTCCGCCCATTCCCGCATCCGGCGGTTGCAGCTATGTCGCCACGACAGCACTTCGATGCGCCATCCTCGACTGTGCATGCGCTCCAGGTCGGCATGAAAACCGACGCCGTCATGAAAGCCGCTGCCGTCGCCGGTGAGCATGACCGCGATTCCCGGCGATCCGTTGTAGTCGAACGCATCGCGCAGCATCGCAGTTTGCAGGGTTTGGTCGACGCCCTGCTCTCGGCGCTCCATCGCGCCGCGTTCCAGCAACTGAACGGTGACACCTTCATTTTCCAATCGGTTCCAGACGTGCCGCAACTCCGGGGGAATGGAACCGACGGCGATCGCCCGCTCGACATCGCGGCCGGCCCGCGCCAGTTCCAGCAGGTTTCGGAATTGGACGCGCACTCTGTAACGGGTCTCTACCCCTTCCCGTTCGCTCGCGACTTCTTGAGCGCTGATGAAGATGTTCGAATTGTCCCAATAGATGAACACCTTTTCCATTTCGAACCTACCTTCGCTTCTGCCGCTCCAAGCCATTGCATGAAATCCGGCGCCAGAGCAAGCCCCGGCGGGCAGGATCAGACGCCATGAAGAGCGAACGGCATTCTCCTGCGGATTCCGGTTTATTTGACCGCCGATTCTGATTTTATTTGACCGGGATTCTGGCAACACTTGACCGTGGCGCAGGCGCGCGCCAGCGCGCTGTCTCTCCCGGATTTGGCGGTGTGACCCTCCCCTTGGTGATGTCGGGGGGCTGGCCTTTGGCCAGCCCGAGCCGAGCGTATGCGAGGCCTCTTGGGCATGCAAACGGCCGGCGGGGCGCGGCGGCAAGCTCTCACACACAGCATGCCGCCGCGCGCCACCGGCCTCGCAACCCGGAAGGCGCCGCAGGCGCCCATGGACCCCGGCCGTCAGGCCGGGGCTCTGTTGCCGCCGCCGTCGAGTGGCGGGGGCTTGTTGCGCTTGCGCTGGGACTCTCCCTTGAGCTCGATGCGATAGGCGTCTTATGAGCTCTCTCTGCAAGGCCCGACTTCATTTACGTGAATGGCATTCGTGATCTCCCCACTCGCATCCGCGGCCGATGTCCAGGCAGAACGTCTTTTCCACGCAGCGGCTCGTCACGCTGCTCAACTCTTATCCGGTTCGGAGCTCCGGCTCTCGCCGGCTCCGCGACCCCAATACCGCATCCAGGCGGTCGCGACGTTCCGGGAGGCGGGACCCATCTATGGAACGGTGCCATTCGGCAACCCAACGCCTATTCGGTCACACGCCTTGCCCGGCATCCTCCGCGGTCGCGTCCGACCGCGTCGGAACCTCGTGTTGTCTCCTTCTCGTTCGGCCAACGCCGTCACGAGACGATGGCGCCCTCCGGCACCAGCCCCTGGGTGGCGTAGCGCCACAGCGCGATCAGAAGCTTGCGCGCGACGCCGACGATCGCGCGCTTCCTGGCGCGCTTGTCCCTGCCACCATTGGCAGCTCTGGCGACATAGGCATGGAACCACTTCGTGATCCCGCTTTCCGGTTGCAGCTTCAACCAGCGCCACGACATCTGGATCATGTGCTTCCTGATGTGCGAGGGGCCGGCCTTGCTGATGCCGAGATCGTGATCGACCCCGCCGCTCGCCCACGGTACCGATGTCAAGCCGGCCCAACTGCCCAGCTCGCGCCGATTGCGGAAGTCCCGATAAAACACCTCGCCGGCCAGCAGCGTCGCATCGTTGAGGCCGATGCCGTGGATCCGCGTGAGCGCCGCGATCACCGCCGTCCCGTCCCGGTTCGGCGCGTCCACGGCTTTCCGGCCGGCCTTCAGCAGGGCCTTCTTCTCGGCCTCGATCGTGTCGATATGAGCCTCAACCAGACGAAGCACCGCGACCGCCCTCTCGATCTCGGCCCGCGCCCGCGGCGGCAAAGGCGCTCCATAGCCGGTCCGCGCGGCTGCAAGCCGATCCAGGAAGTCCGCTCGGCGCGGCGCCAGGTCGAAGATGCCGTGCAGCATCAACAGCCCCCTGATCCGATTGTTGAGGCGCGTGCGCTCAACGATCAACGTCTCCCTCTCGCGCAGCAGGCGCTTGTCGTCCTCCCGGTCCACTGCCGGCACTCGTACCCAGGACATGGCCTCCGAATCGCCCTGGTCCCACGCCTTCAGGGCGCGAAGCATCTTCCTCGTGTCGATCCGATCGGTCTTCTTCCTCTTGGCGCGGCGGTTCACCTGCAGGCTCGCCGGATCGTTCATGAAGATTTCGATCTCCGCGTCTCGGCGCTCGATGTCCCGGGCCAGCCAGAACCCCTCGTAGCCCGCCTCGTAGGTCAGCATCACTCGCGGACGCGCACCCAGCTCCCTCGCCACCCGCTCCCGCACCGACCCAGCAAGCTCAACCAGTCCGGCCGTGTCCGCAGTGGCCAGCTTGTGGATGCTGATGCAGCCGCCCGAAGCGTCCGGGCAATGCATTCCCACAATCCACGATTTGAGACTGATCTCCACAGCAACGTAAACCGTGCTATGCCTCGCGCCTGTCAGCGCGGTCGTGCTTGGATAGTCTGACATTCGTCCACTCCGTTGTTGACGGTTCCTCCCGGAGAGAAGGTGGGGGCCTTCTCTCCGGGTGCCTCGAACCACTCGAAGTCGAGTCGAAGCAACCGGCTCATGGTATCTGTGGACGATGCGGTCGAGGACCGCGTCCGCGATCGTCGGCTCGCCGATCACCTTCGGCCAGCCGTCTACGGGGATCTGGCTGGCGATGAGGATGGACTTGCGTCCGTGGCGCTGCTCGACGATCTCCAGCAGGTCGCGCCGGCCCTCGGCGGAGAAGCCCTGGAGGCCCCAGTCGTCGAGCACCAGCAGGGAGACCCTGCCCAGGCGGCCCATCAGGCGCTCGAGCGTGCCCTTGTCGCGGGCGCGGATGAGGGCGGCGACCAGCTCAGGCACGCGGCGATAGAGGACGGACTGGTGCTGGCGGCAGGCCTGGTGGGCGAGCGCGCAAGCGACGAACGTCTTTCCCGACCCGGTTGGCCCACCCAGAATCAGATTGTGGCCCTGGCGGATCCAGTCGCCGGCGGCGAGCTGGGTGAGCGTGGTCCGGGCGATGCCGCGCCCCGCGCGGCAGTCGACGTCCTGAATGTCGGCGCGGATGCGCAACTGGGCTTGGCGCAGGTGGCCGAGATAGCTTTTGTGATCGCGGTGTTCGGCCTCGCGCTCGATCATCAGGGCGAGGCGGTCGTTGAAGCCGAGCTGGTCGACGTCGGCGATGTCGCGCTGTTCCTCCAGGGCCTCGGCCATGCCGCTGAGACCGAGCTGCAGCAGGCGGTCGATGTTGGGTTGTCGCAGCGTCATGGTGTCGCTCCTCCGTTGTTGCCGTAGTAGTCGCCACCGCGGATGTTGCCGTGGCTGGGGATGGTCTCGTCGTGCTCGGGGCGCGGCGGATCGGGCTCGCCGCCGTTCTTGACGCGCTCCCTGAGGAAGCCCGAGGCGAGGCGGTTGAGGTCGAGGGCCTCGGCGCAGAGTGCGTCGAGGCGATCGCCACCATGGTCGTCGGCGAGGCGGATCATGCCCTGCACGGTGGCGAAGGCCGGGCAATGCACGGTGCGCGCACAGACATCACCGATGGCGTCTGGCTCTGGAGAAAACGGCCGCGGAGCACTCCCTCCCTCGGACATGTTTCACCACGTCCGACCGTTGCCGTTGCTCCCCCACTTGCACGAGTTCGTGATCGGCGAACGGATCTACGCTGCGCCCGATCCCGATCGCGATCTTGCCGGGCGTGAGGTCTGAGGCTACCGCTCCATTCTCCTGGCGATGGCCTGACCCACCCTCTCGGCGGCCCGTTCGATATCGCGGTCTCCGAGGTGAGCGTAGCGCAGGGTCATTCGGACATTGGAGTGGCCGAGCAGCCGGGACACCACCGGCACCGGAACGCCGTTCATCACCGCCTGGCTGGCCACGGTGTGCCGGAGGTCGTGGAGGCGCACATCGTCGATGCCGGCTTCCTTCCGGACCCGGTACCAAAGGTTGAGGTCGGGGTGGCGCGGCCGGGACGGATCGCGCGGCGACGGAAACACGAACGGACTCTCTCCCCGAGGCTGCCGTTCGAGAATGCGCCGGGCCTGCGAATTGAGAGGGACCTTCCGGGGACCGGTCTTGCTGTCGGCCAACATGAGCGTGTCGCCCTGGACCTCGGACCAGCGCAGGCGCACGATCTCGCCCCTGCGGCAGCCGGTCAGCAGCAGGAGCCGGATCACGTCGGCCTGCTGGCGGTTCCTCCGTCCGGCTTGCCCGTTGAGCGCCCTGTGGAGACGGGCGATCTCCTCGCGGGAGAGGAAGCGTGTGAGCTCCGGCCGGCGGTTGGGCTGGATGCCTGCGGTCGGGTTGGCATCGGCATGGCCGCGCGCGATGGCGAAGTTCATGATCTGGCGGAGGACGTCGAGGCTGTGATTGGCATTGCCGGGAGCGGTCCGGCTATACGCCTCGAACCACCGCCTGACCCGCGTGGAGGCAATGCGGTCGAGCGGGATCGACCCGAACTTCGGCAACAGCTGCCTCGCAAGGAGTGAGCGGTGCCCCTTTTTCGTGGAGGGCTTGTAGCGCTGGAAATGCGCGTCCTTCCACTCGCCCTCGACGAACTCCCGGAACGAGGGGGCGCGGCGCCTGGGCACGCTCTCCCTGTCGGGCTCCGGGGCGAGCTGCCGCGCGAGGCAATCCCGGCGAGCCTCTGCGACGGTCCTGAGCGACACCGGACCCAGGGAGATGCGTTTCGAGCGCCCGCCGGATCGCTGCAACCACACATAGCTCTTCCCGCCGCCGGGCCGGACCCGGACCCCGAGACCGGGGGTGCGGTCGTCCCAGACGGTGAATTCCCGTTCTCGCGGACGGAGGCGTTCGACGGAGGCGTCGGTCAGCCGCATGCGTTCCCTGCCGGCCATCGATCAGTTTCCTTCCAGCACGGCGCCGACGATTTCGGCGGCTTCCATCGTCATGGCGTCGCTGAGGTGCGTGTACTTGAGGGTCGTCTCCGGGCTGGCATGGCCGAGCAGCCGGCCGATGGCGAGCACGGTCTCTCCCTCGCGCAGGGCGATGCTGGCATGGGTGTGGCGGAGGTCGTGGAGACGAACGTCCTCCAGCTCCGCCTCGGCGCGGAGCTTCCACCAGAACCGGTCCAGCCAGTTGTTGCCCTGCGGGCCTGCCGTCCGGCACGAGGGAAACACCCAGCGGTCCTTTCGCTCCAGGGCGTCGAGAATGTTCCTGGCCGGCTCGGACAGCCAGACGGTTCGGGGGCCCGTCTTCGAGTCACGGAGGAACAGGCGCCCCTCTCGGTAGTCGGACCAGCGCAGCGTCAGGATTTCGCCCTTCCGGCATCCGGTCAGCAGGAGGAGGCGCACGACCGCGACCTGCTCTGGATGCAGCCCCTCAAGGGCCGTGAGTGCCGCCGACAAGCGGCGGATCTCATCGTCCGACAGGAAGCGCTCGCGCCCCTTGCGGCGGTAGCGCCGGATGCCCTTGCACGGGTTCGAGCCCTCGGGCCTGAGCCTCATCGCCTCGGCCTCGCGCATGATGACGGAGAGCACCGGCATGGACCGGTCTGCGGCGACCGGGGTGGCGCGCAGCGAGGCGAACCAGTTGGCGACGTCCCGGCTGTCGATGTCGGCGATCTGCCGTCCCGCGAAGTGCGGGAGTATCTGTCTTCGCAGGTAGCCCCGGTTCACCGCCAGCGTTCCCGCCTTCCAAAGCCGGCTGCGGCGCTCGAACGCGGCCTCGGCGATGGCCTCGAAGCGAGTCTCGGCGGGATCGCGTGGCGGGTCCTCGCCCAGACGGATCGCGGCGAGCATGGCCACCGCGCGCGATCGCGCCTCGCGGACATCCATGGTGGCGGCATCGCCTATGATCTTCCAGACGCGCTCGCCACGATGCTGGCAGTGGACGAAGAAGCGCTTGGCGCCTGAGGGCAGCACGCGGAGGCCGACCCCCCTGAGCTTGCCGTCGCGAATGTCGTATGCGGTCTTGCGGGGCTTGAGCGCGCGGACGCGGGCGTCCGTAAGGTGGGTTCTGGGCATCTCCCCTCTCCCGGTTTCGGTTGCAGCCAGGGAACCGGGAGTTGACGGATCCGTCCGGATGCAACAATGTGGAGGAGAGAAAACGACCCTTTGTCAGATAGTTAGCACCGCAGGTGCGTGACGTGGTGTGGCCCTTGGCGTTTCGCTTGGTGCCGACATCGCAGGCTCTGGGCAGATCGTCGAGCATCTGCGGCAGGGTCATGTCGAGCTGGCGCTCCACGCGGCGCTGCTCCTTGGGCCGCTCCTCACCCTTGCGCGGGCGACCGCGCTTGCGCTTCGGCTTCTCCTTCTTGCGTTTGCGCTGAGGCTTCTCGCGCGCCTCGACCGCCGTCGAATCGCGCGAGACATGCCCCACCAAGTGGTCGCCGAGGGTCTGCTTGATCAGCGCCTCGTGCAGGCGTGCGGGCAGGGCACTCTCGGAGAACTCGGCGAAGGCCCGTGAAAAGGTCGCCTCGCTCGGCACTTCTCCGGCATAGTTCCAGCCGCACAATCGGCGCAACGTCTTGTCGACCTCAAGGCGCTCGATCAGCGCGCGTGTCGTGGGTACGTCGAACACCGCCTTGGCGATGAAGGCGCGCGCCAGCGCCGCACGGTCCTCGACCGGCCGACCGGGCAGGCCATGAAAATGGGGAAGGAAGCTCTCGACCCGCGCAAACTCAAGCACAGTGACGAAGCGCCGATACCTCTCGCCGAGTGGCCCGAGCTCCTCCTCAAGCCACGGGAAGAGATCGCCTTGAAGGGAGTTCAAGAATCTGGTTAGTGTCTGTCCCAGCGACATGGGACCGCTCTCCCTGTCGATGTCTTCGGAAGCCCGACAGGAACAGAGAGCGGTCCCGATTCCCAGAACAATCTGCATCACATGGCGGCAAAATCCCGCTCAACGGCGGAATTCTGCAAGTGGCTCAGAGGGATAAGCCTTTTGAGCCATTCATTTTGAGCGTCGGCCCCTCAGAGTCTGGCCCGACATGAATTGGTGTTTTTCAAGGCCTTGCAAGCCGCCGGGCGAGGAGCTGAACGCTGGCGATGAAGAGCCAAGTCTGGGCAGTAGCGATCGTCGCCTCGAAGTCTTTGGCCAGCCTCCGGTTCCGGTTTAACCAAGCCAAGGTGCGTTCGACAACCCAGCGGCGGGGCAGAATCTCGAACCCTTGTGCGCCGCCCGAGCGCTTGACAATTTCCAGGGTCCATCGACCGATCCGCTTCAGCTCCGCTTCCAGTTTGGGGCGGCATAAGCGCCGTCGGCGAAGACATGGCGCAGAGACGGAAAGGCATGACGGATGGCCGCGAACACGCCTGGCGCGCCGTCGCGGCCCTGAATGTCGGCGGCGTGGACCTGGGCGGCGAGCAGCAGGCCGCCGGTGTCGGTGAGGATATGACGCTTGCGGCCCTTGACCTTCTTGCCCGCGTCAAAGTCCCGTGGGCTGCCGCTTTCCGTGCTCTTCACCGACTTGCTGTCGATGACGCCGGCGGACGGAGCGGCCTCACGTCCCTCCGCCTCGCGCGCCGCCGTCAGCAAGGCGTGATTGATCCCAGACCACAGCCCCGCATCCCGCCACGCGGCAAAATAGCGCTGCACTGTCGAACGCGGCGGAAAATCCTTCGGCATCAATCGCCAGGGGCAGCCCGAGTTCAACCCATCTTTGCCATTTTGGCGCGCCTGCGACCTAAGTAGTTGCGATGATGGGCTGATTTTCTGGCCCATCTGGGATTATGGCACTACGTTTGTGCGCTCATCGCGACACTCCCGGGAGCACCGCCCGGCGCCTGTGGGGATCCACCGTGAGGCCCGCCGCCTGCGCGATGACGCGCGCCTCGGCGTCGGGTTGAGCATCCTGGCGGATGACGATGCGGTTTCCGTCCACCTCCCGGATGGTGGAGGTGAGACGCACCCAGCCCGCGAGCTTGTCGCGGATCGTACTCCAGCGGTCATGCAAGCCGTGCGCCGCCAGACGGGTTCGCAGCAGATGAACCGCGTGGTAGGCGAGGACGGCGATGAACAGGTGGGCGGCGATGCGCGAGGTCTTGGAGTGCCAGACCGGGCGCAGGCCGATTTCGGATTTCAGGCTGCGGAAGGTGGCCTCGAGCTCTGTGAGCTTCCAGTAGGTTCGGACCACGGTTTCAAGATCCCACTCGACGTGGCTGGTGCGCAGCACATAGATGCCCGCCTGGCGGTCGCGCTCGGCATGGAGAGCGTTGCGCCTCCAGCGGACCGCACTGGCCCGCCCCTTCTCTCCGGGCTCGACCTCGATGTCGTACTGACGGTGGACGCGCCTGTACCTTTCCTTCAGCCGGCCCAGCTTCTCCATCACCTTGGTGAACTGCTTGATGTGGTTCTTCTTCGACAGCCCGCCATGCAGGGCGCGCAGGGCGTCCTCGAAGTTGTGACGCTGACGGGCGAGCACGGCCTCGTCCTTCTGCTGGCGCTCATGGCTCCAGACGCACAGGTGCGCTTCGTCGTCCCCTGCCGCGAGACGCCAGGCACGGGCATCGTGGCCGGCCCGGGTTTCGAAGGCGGCATCGGCTTCGCGCCCGGGCGGCGCCGAGACGCCGCGGCGAACGGTGATCCAGCGATAGCCGCGTGCCCGCAGCCAGGCGAGGTTGGCCTCGGTGGAGATGCCGGCGTCCATGATGACCGTGGGCCTGGGGGCGTTGCTGCCGCGCGCTTGGCATTCCAGCCGCCCGATGGCGTCGGCGAGAGTGGCCGGCTCGGAGATGTTGCCGGGCAGGATCTCGCTGTGCTGCGGAAAGCCGGCCTGGTTCAGCGACAGGGCCAGGGTCACGATCGGACAATCGTCACGCCTCTGCTTCGAGCGCCCGAAGCGGGCCAGCGCGGAGCTGGGCCGTCCGGTCATATGGGTGTTGGTCAGGTCGAAGAAGACGATGGTGTCGGGGATGCCGAAGAGATCGCGCTCCCGGGCGCACAGCGCCTCTTCAAGCGCCGCGCGGTGACGCCACAAGAGGTCGCCGATGCGGTAGAGCTTGCTGAGCGTGAGCGACTTGCCGCTGTCGACATCGAGCAACTCCAGGGTCGCGCTGTTCGCGTTCAGCCAACGGGCCGCCTCGGGGCAGTGAGACACTGGAATGACGTCACACGGCCCCCATTTCGGCCTCCCCTCTCCCCCTTCCGCTCCCGGCGCTGAGCCACGCCAACGCCGCCGCCGGTCACTTGTCCCGGATGCGCCTTGTAGTGGCCGCCGACAGGCTGCAGGGAGCGACTCCGGCCCGACAATGGCTCCGTCGTGCCCAGGCCGCGCAACCGACAGACCCGCGATGCGCGGGTTTCCGCTCGACCCGTTCGGCCTGTGGCGCGAAGTGCGCGCCGACCCCTCGCTACCTCCTGTCCCGGCGCTCTTCCTCGACCGCGATGGGACACTTATTGAGCTGGTGGACTATCTCTGCACTGCCGAACGGGTCGTACCCATCGCCGGCGCCTTCGAGAGCTTGGCCGCGGCCCGTCGTTGCGGGTACCGGGTGGTGATCGTCACCAATCAGTCCGGGATCGGCCGCGGCTTCTACGGGTGGGAGGCGTTCGCCGCCGTGCAGAAGCGGGTGCTCGCGCTCGCCGACGCCGCCGGCGGCCTCGTCGACGCGGTGTACGCCTGCCCGGCGCTGCCTGAGAGCAGCGCCCCTTGCCGCAAGCCCAGCCCCGGTATGCTCCATGCCGCCGCTGCGGATATTGGTATCGATCTCGCCCGAAGCTGGATCGTTGGCGACAGCGTCGACGATTTGGAGGCCGGGCGGCGCGCCGGGCTCGCGCGCGGCTGGCTGGTGCAGACCGGCTACGGCGCCCGGGACCGTGCCGCCGCGGCGGGCTTGGCACGCAGCGACTTCCCCATCACCATCGGGCGGCCGATCGTCGCGCTCGGTACGGCGCTTTCCGCCGACAATCCCCGACCCGCGCAGGACGCTTCATGACCTTTCCGGACACGGGCTACCGATCAGTGGCCCGCTACTGCGACGACTACCTGACCCAGCTTGCACAGGCGGGTGCCTCCATCGACCGGGCGCGGCTTACCCATGCCGCCAACCTGCTTGATGCGGCATTCGCGCGCGGCGCGTGGCTCTTCGTCTGCGGCAATGGCGGCTCGGCGGCGATCGCCAACCACCTGCTCTGCGATGTCGCCAAGGGGGTGCAGACCGACACCGGCGTTCTGCCGCGGGTGATGAGCCTGAGCGCGAACATGGAGATCGTTACCGCGATCGCCAATGACATCGCATTCGAAGATTGCTTCGTCTATCAGCTCAGGACCGCAGCACGACCCGGCGATCTGCTGATGACCATTTCGGCCTCGGGCGATTCGGAAAACATCGTCCGCGCGCTCGAATGGGCGGTCGCGAACGGACTGGACGGCGTCGCGCTGACCGGCTTCGACGGCGGCCGCTCGGCACCGCTGGCCACCGTCAACCTGCACGTCGACGGCGACAACTACGGCGTGATCGAGGACACCCACCAGTCGATCATGCACATACTCTCGCAATATCTGCGTCAAGCGAAGATGACCGACGCGCGCGTCGCTGAGCGAAAATTCTAGGTTGCGAAGCGGCTTGCCAGCACGACGGCGATCCGGGCCGCGACAGCGAGGGACACCTCCAGGACCAGATGACGCTCGACGACCTCCCGATTGCAGACACACCGCATGCCCCCCCTAATTCGTGACAAGATGGCTCAAGGACTTCGTGAACCATAGGCATGGCCCAAACATCGCGCGGCGGCATGCCCGGTGTGGGGGCTTGCAGGACTATCCCACGCTCCTCAAATGCGGACGATCTGGGCCGCGTTCGGGCGATTTCGGGTGTTGCGGCTCCCGCGCGATAGCCCGATTCGCAGGCTCACGGCTCTCGGTTCGGGCGAGACGTTGGCTTGGCCGCAATGAACGTCAGTGCTGACAGCTGAGCGGTGACGAGGTTGCACACCGCCATTGTCTGCCGTCCGGATCGGACGGCGTGGTGGCGCTCAGGGGGAAAGGATCGCGGCGAAGGCGTCCTCGCGCTGGAGCGCGAAGTGGCGGGTTGCCGAGGCGACGCTGTCGAAGTCGGTCTTGTGGATGATGAGCGCGATCGCGATGTTGGTGCAGAGCGCGTTGTTCTCGGGCGCGAAGCCGGTGCGCGCGAGGCAGGCGTCCTCGTCGAAGAGCTTGTCCCTGACGTGGTGGTTGACCTCGACCGACCAGTGGCCGCGGTTCCAGGCGAGAAGGTGCTTTGGCGAGGCGCGCTCTGCCGGCACCGAGGTGATGCCGTAGGCGTGCTCGATGCTGGTCTCGCCTGTGCCGTTGCGCCGTGCGTCGGTGCGCTTGCGGGTGACACGGAAGATCTGCGCGACATGAGGATAGTTGATCAGGCCTGGAAGCGGGGTCAGGGTCTCGATGCGGCGTTGCTCGATGCGGCCATGGGCCTTGGCGACATCTTCCTCGAAGTGTCCGCTCGCGTCGCGCTCCCAGTCGATGGAGGCGAGGGTCTCGCAGGTCTCGGGCGCGTTTTCCTTGACCGTCATGAGATAGTCGGCGCCGTGGGTTTCCTTGATGGTGCGCGCGGTGTCGCGGGTGGTGTGAAGCGCGTCGATGGTGATCACGCGGCCTTCGACGGGAACCTCGTCGAGCAGCGCGCACACGGCCGCGATCTCGCCGCCTGAGTCGTTGAAGGCGAGGCTTGCGAGCGGCGCGCCGGTTGCGTGGTCGACCAGGGTCGCGGTCTCGTGGTGGCCCTCGCCGTTGCGGTTGGCGCCGCGAATGCGCTTGCCGTCGAGCGCGATCGCACGGCCAAGGTTAAGTCTCGGCATCGAGAAGCGTTGCAGCGCCGCCTCGATCTGCTCGGGGTCGAGGGAGGCGATGACCCGGTGCAGGGTCGACTTCGAGACCGGCACGTAGAGGCCGGTCTTCGGGTTCTTCCAGGCGCCGAGCGCTTCCAGTTCCCGCTGCGCCAGCTTGCTCGCATACTCGGCGGCGGCGACGGGACCGCGCATGTTGGCGAGCCTTGCGAGGATATAGACCGCGAGCGTGGTTGCGACGCTGTGCTTGCGCCCCTGGCCGCGCCGGAAGTCCTCGATCCCGTCGAGTTCCTGGTAGAGCGAGCGCAGTTCGCTCGGCGCCCTGCCGGCGTGGCCCTTGGGCTCCCAGCTTGCGGGCAGCGGGCGGGGCGCGCTGAGCCGCCGGCGGGCATCGCGGCGCAGGGGATAGACATAGAGCCGCTTGGGCTCGCCGTGGGGGTCGGTGTAGCGGCCGTTGTGGCGGGCAAAGCCCCTGGTGTCGCCGAGATAATGCCAGTTGGCGGCCTCGTAGATCGTGCCCTCGAAGAGCGCCGGGTTCACGAAGGTCTCCGCGATCAGAATCGGATGCCCATAACAGGACTGCCAGTCGTCGCCGAGGCGGCGCAGCATCGCGGCGATCGCGAACGAGGCAAGACACGGAAAGACGCGCTTCGCGCCGAGGATGACGAAGCGGGTGTTGTTCGCGATCAGATGCAGGCGCTGGAACTGCTGCGCCGCCGACCACCCGATCCAGCGGTCCCGGTGCCTGCTCTTGAAGGCGCCGGCCTGCCACCCGGCAAGCGCGATCCACAACCCGCACCATTCGACGATGTAGCGCAGGCCGCGTCCGGCGAAGCGCTTGAAGCCGAGGTAATGGTGCCGCTCGACCGCCGCATCCCACTGCACGCGTTCATTCGGCTCCGCGAGGCGGACCACGACATCGGCAAGCGAGAAGCCGTCCGGCGCGCTCTCGAAGAAGGGTCTGCCATCCGCTCGGTGGCCCATGCCGCCATGACTAATCGAACCGGCGGCGAAAAGCCAGCGGAAAATGCAACTACCTCGATTGGAAGCTCAAATCGTCAACGAAACCTAGCGTGGGATGGCCCTGGTGGGGGCTTGTCACCGCGCCCGACAGGCCTTTGAATGGCGACCAGGGCTCGCTTGCGCTCGCGTCGGGCTGGCCTGCGGCCAGCCCCCTGAAACCAACAACGGAGAACGCCTACCGCAAGACCCGGGAGAGACTGACAAACGGCATCGCCTTGGCGGTCAAATGGCCAGGATTCGCGATCAAGCAAAATAGGAATCCGCCGTCAAGTGCGTAGGAATTTTGCACCCCGAGAGGCGCGTGGCCGCGAGCACTGGCAACCCATGCCTATGGATCACGAATTGAGCCAACAAGTTTGCGCCTGCCCCAGAAACGTGACGGGTCGGGACCAGCGAACGATGCTCCCCAAACCGGCGTCCGTCCGGTACAACGACTGGCGGCAGGTGGACATGCTGGCGTCCGAGGTGTTCACACCCACCCTGCCGGTCAGCGTGATCCTGCCGACTTGGCAGCCTCCGGCCGGGATGCTGGAGAGGACCCTGGCGGCGCTCGAAGGCCAGACTTGGCCGCGTGATCTCTTCGAGGTGGTGATCGTTGACGATGGGTCCGAACCGCCTGTAGAGGCGCCCCGTTCGACCCCGCTTGACGTCAAGGTGGTGCGTCAGGAACGCCGCGGGTTCGGCGCCGCCCGGGCGCGAAACAACGGCGCGCGGGCGGCCGCCCACGACATCCTCCTTTTTCTCGACAGCGACATGCTGGCCGAGGCCGGCTGGATCGCGGCGCACGCTCGGTGGCACTACGCCGTATCCGACGCCATGACATTGGGATTCTACGCCTTCGTGGCGGTAGACGGCCTCGACCCGGAAACGGTCCGGCGCCGACGGGGGTCACTGAAGGAGTTGTTTTCGGGCCGGCCGGCTGACCCGCCCTGGTTCGAGGGCCACATGCTCCGGACCGACGATCTCACGTCGAGGGCCGACGACCTGTTCAGGGTGGTCTCGTCGGGCAATTTCGGGATCCGCAAGCAATTCTACGAGTCGGTGGGCGGGTTCGACGAATCGTTTATGCGGTACGGGCTGGAGGACACCGAGCTCGGATATCGGGCCTATACTCGCGGCGGATTGCTGGTCCCGGTCTGGGACGCCTTTGCCTGGCATCAGGGCCGCTGGTGCGACGGTAGAGACGCCAAGGATCGAGATCAGCGCATCATGCGGTCGAAGGCGGCCCACCTGATCGCCCATCGCGGTTTTCGCAGAAGCGGGATTAACCGAGTTTTCGCTGTGCCTCAGTACGTCGTGACCGTCGAGGCGGGACATTGCCCCACGGAACAGGTCATCGCGATGGTTACGACCCTCTTGGCCGATCGCGTGTACGACTTGGTGGTGAGAATCGAAACGCCGTCGCGAGACGGCGATGAGCGGCTGGCGCTGCTCCGGGGCGAATTCGGCCCAGAGCCGCGGGTGCGCGTTGCACCGGCCCGCTCCGCCCTCGACGAGTTTCCCGCGTCGTCGTTCCACGTCACGCTGCCCGCCGGCGCGACGTTCGCGAACAACCTGGTGCATCGTCTGCGGGCAAGGCTGGGAAGCGCGGTCGCCGCGACCGCCATCCTCCCCGACGGATCCCGGGTGTCGATCACACGGACGTGGGCGCTCCACCGGGCGCGCCGCCAAGCGGCCAGCCCCGCCGACTTCGGAGAAGCGCGAACGATTTCCGCAGCGTCGCTCAAGTTCAAGAACACCGCTAACACCGCGCCGACGGTAGACGCGGTCCACAGCGTTGCGACGGATATGGCAGTCTACCCTGCGCGGTGGGCTCTCCTGTTAGGCTGGATCCAGGACATCCGCAACCCCGGAGAGGCTTGGTCCTTATTGAGGGCGGTGGCCACAATGCTTCGGTGGCGGGCGCGCATCAAGCGGCAGTCGGTCGATCAGGATCTCGGGCGCACAATGACGAACGTCCGAAGCAAGTCCGCACCTTGATCAAGAACAATGAACCCGCACCCTAATTCCGTCCGGTACAACGACTGGCGCCAAGTGGCGGTGGAGCCGCTGGAGACGTTCATGCCTGTCATGCCGGTCAGTGTGATCATGCCGTACTACCAGACGCCCGCCGAGACGCTGGAGAGAACCCTGGCCGCGCTGGAAGGGCAGACTTGCCCGCGGGACCTCTTCGAGGTGGTGATCGTCGACGACGGATCCGAGCCGCCGTTGGAGCCGCCCCGATCGACCCCGTTGGATGTCAGGGTGGTGCGTCAGGAGCGCCGCGGATTTGGGCTGGCCCGGGCGCGCAACACCGGCGCTCGGGCGGCTGCCCACGACATTCTCCTCTTTCTCGACAGCGATATGCTGGCCGAAGCGAGCTGGATCGCGGCTCACGCCCGCTGGCACCACGTCGTCTCCGATGCCCTGACCATGGGGTTCCGCACTCATGTGGCGGTGGACGGCCTCGACGCGGAGACGATCAGGCGGCGGCGGGGGACGTTGGAAGAGTTGTTCTCGGACCGCCTGGAGCAGCCGGAGGAACGGTTCTGGATCAAAACCCATATGCTCAGAACCAACGATCTGACGTCGAGGGCCGACGACCCGTTCAGGGTGATGGCGGGAAACTTCGGGATCGGCAAGGATTTCTACCATCTGGTTGGCGGGAGCGACGAATCGTTCCTGCGATGGGGTGGGGAGGACACCGAGCTCGCCTATCGGACGTACACCCGCGGCGGGCTACTGGTTCCGGTCCTGGACCCCATTTCTTGGCATCAGGGCCTCCCCGAGGAAGGCCGCGACGCGAAGGACCGGAGTTTTCGGCTCCAGCGCGGGAAACTGGCCAACCTGATCGCCCACCCGGGGTTCCGCGACAACAGGCCCGGCCGAACGTTCGCGGTGCGCCGGTACGTGGTGACGATCGAGGCGGGATATCTCCGGGCCGACACGATCAAGAGGACCGCCGCACGGGTTCTCGCCGACCGCGTGCACGACTTGGTGGTGAGACTCGACACGCGCGCGGGTGACAATGATGGACGACTGGCGCAGCTCCGGGAAGAGTTCGGTCCGGACCCGCGGGTGCGGGTCGCACCCACTCGCTCCGCCCTCGACGAGTTCCCCGCGACCCCCATCCACATCACGCTGCCTGCCGGCGCCGTGTTTGCCAGGGACCTGGTGCATCGTCTGCACGCCGGGCTGGGAGACGCGGTCACTGCGGTCGCGGTCCTCGCCGACGGCTCCCGGGTATCGATCACCCGGGCCTGGGCGCTCCACCGGGCGCGCCGAACGGCGACCGACCCCGCCGATTTCGGAGACGCGCTGGCGCTCTCCGCCGCGTCCCTGAAGTTCGCGGCCGGTCGGCCGGCAGGTGTGGCGGGCCGGACTGCGGCACTGCGGCACTGCGGCACTGCGGCACCGGAGGCGGTAGTCTATCCTACGCAATGGGAACGCTTGCGCGACCGGGCGCGCGATATCCGCGGCGCCGGAGAGGCATGGTCGTTCCTGCATTGGCTAGCCGGCGTGGCGTGGTGGCGGGCGGTCAGGCGTCTGTCTGTGATTCCCTGGCATTTCCGGCGCCGGACACGGAGAATATGGAAGCGTCGTTCGCGGGAGGGTTGAACGTCGTTCGGTGGCGGGCCGCCGACATGCGGCGTGCGGCATGGTGGCATCTCCGTCACTGGTCCTGGAGCCGGTGGCTGTGGGCCACATCGAAGTTGCCGAAACAGCGCGCTTCGATACGGAGCCGAGCGGCGTGGAACCGGCCAGCTGCTACCCGACAAATCGAAGAGGATGAATCGAAGCTGCCGGTGGCACCGCGCCAGTCAGCCGTTCCCGCCCTTGACCCCCGAATCTGCAATCCGTTCCGATGGCCGCGCGCCGCCAAGAACGAGGTGGCGGCGACGGGGCCGATCGAGTGGCTGCCGCCCGGTGTCGAGGCGCACCGCGTCGTTCAGCGGGATGACTTGCTTCGGCTTCGTCGCTTTCATCATGTGGAGGACGTGAGGGAGTTCCACACCGACGTCGTGGCACGCGCCGGCGCCCTCGCTCGCATGGCCTCCACTGGTGTGGTGGTGCATCTCGCCGATGGCGATCCATCGCTTCGGGCACTGCTCGGCGCCGAACTCCATGGCCTGATGGCCACCGACGCGAGCGGCGTCGATGCTGGCGCGCGGGAGCTGCTCAGCATCAGGATGCGCCGTGCGGCTCTGCGGGACCATTCGGGCCGGGCACGCGCCCGGCAGCTCGGCCACGAAGCGCCGCCCCTGGTGTCGGTCCTTCTGGCGACCAGACGCCCCCGGCTTCTGTCGCGGGCGCTTGCCGCGGTGGCAAGGCAGACCTATCCCCGGCTGGAGTTGGTGCTGGCGCTGCACGGCAGTCCCTCCCCGGAGGTCGAACGGCTTGTCGCTGGATCGTCATACCCGGTGAAGGTGGTGCGCGCGCCTGCAAGTAAGCCGCTCGGCGCCGTGCTCGCCGCCGCCACGGCAGCCGCGAGCGGGGCGCTGCTGACCAAGATGGATGACGACGATCTATACGGCGCCGACCATGTCTGGGACCTCGTCCTGGCCCACGAGTACTCGCGGGCGACGCTGGTGGGCAAGGGGGTGGAGTTCGTCTATCTGGCCGCATCGGATCGGACCGTGCACTGGCATCGCGGGGGCGGCGAGAGCTACCGCGAGCCGACCACCCTGGCCGGAGGCGCCCTGCTGATTGCCCGCGACGCTCTCGACCGGGCGGGCGGCTGGCGGCCAGCGCCGCGAGGCGTCGATCAGATGCTGATTGGAGATGTCGATCGAGCGGGTGGCAGCGTTTACCGCACCCACGGCGCCGGCTTCATGCTGGTTCGACACGGCCATCGCCATACCTGGGACGTGTCCGATGACTGGTTTCTCGCACGAGCCGACAGTGCCAGCCCAGGCTGGGACCCGGCACTGGCCGATCTCGGGGATCTTGACCTGCCGCATCCGGCGTACGGCCAACCATGGGCCGACGCGCGCAGCGGCGCCGGGAGATCGTCATGACCGATTGCCCCCGGACCATCTGGATGCTCTGGCTCCAGGGCCGGGAGAACGCGCCGGAACTGGTGAAACGTTGCCTGCGCTCCTGGGAATACCACAATCCCGGTTGAACGAAGCCGCTACGCGGAGTTGGCGGCCTAGCGTTCGTTCATTTCCTCGATGTGCGGGGTGCGCTGCTGGCAGGTGTCGCGCGCGCTTCAGATTGCGTCCATTGGCGCAGCGCCGGTCGGGCGAGTGGCCGGCATGTTCCCGATCACCAGTGGTTAGCATCGATCCCCGAGACGGTCCGTCGTCGGAACGGTCCGGCGGCTCGCCGTCGCGATCACGGGAGATCGACGATGACCGAGACCACAGCCGAGGGGACAACGGGCAGCCCTCTTCGCCAGCGCATGATCGACCAGATGCGCATCGCCAACTTCGCCGAGAGCACGCAGACCATCTACATCGGCGAGATCGCGCAGCTTGCCAAGCACTACAAGGCCTCGCCGGCCGACCTCGACGCCGACCAGGTGCGCGCCTGGGTCCTGTCCGGCATCGATCGCGGCCTGAAGCCGGCGACGACCAACGTCACCGTCGCCGCCCTGAAGTTCTTCTATGCCGAGACCCTGGGATGCCCTGAGCGCGTGGCCGGGCTGCGCGCCCGCAAGAAGCCCCGCAAGCTGCCGCGACACATGGAGGAGGAGGAGGTCGAGCGCATCATCCTCGCAACGCCCGACCTCCGGTACCGCGCCGCCATCGTCACCGCCTACGGTGTCGGGCTTCGCATCTCCGAGACCGTGGCCATCAAGATCGGCGACATCAAGTCGGACCAGAAGCTGCTACACATCCCTTCCGGCAAGGGCGGCACCGAGAGGATGGCACCGATTCCGGAAGCCGTCATCCATTACCTGCGCGGCTTCTACAAGAACATCTGGCCGCAGCCGGTGACCTGGCTCTTCTATGGCGCCTCGCCCGACGTGCCCATCCGGACAGGGGACCTGCACGTGGCCTTCAAGAAGGCGCGCGAGCGGGCCGGCGTCGACAGCCGCCACACCTTCCACTGCCTGCGTCATTCGGCCGCCACCCATCTTCATGAGCGGGGCGGCAACATGGAGGTGATCCGCGACATGCTCGGCCATCGTCGTGCGGACACGACCCGCGAGTACGCGCGCTCCACCGCCAGGATGTTCGAGGGCCTCGATCACCCCATCTCGGACTTTCCGCTGCTTCGCCGCTGATCCGGCGTGGATCGCCAGAACGTCGGCGTGGCGGACATCTTCCGCCGCGCCGGCCTCGCTTTCCGTGAGCGCTGCAAGGGGCGCATCGACGCCGCCCGGCTCAAGGTCATGGCTGCGATCGAGGCGTGCCGCACCGCCGTGCTCGGCGGGCACATCTACGCCTGTGAGGGCTGCGGGCGCGAGCATCCGCTTTACAATTCCTGTCGCAACCGCCACTGCCCGAGCTGCCAGGGGTTGGCAGCCAACCGATGGAGCGAGGCACGCGCCGCCGAGCTCCTGCCGGTGCCCTACTTCCACGCGGTCTTCACCCTGCCAGCCCAGATCGCCGCCATCGGCTTCGGCAACCGCAGGGTCGTCTTCGGCATCCTGTTCAAGACGGTCGCCGAGACCCTGCGCACCATCGCCGCCGATCCCCGGCATGGGGGCATGCGCATCGGCGGCACCGCCGTCCTTCATACGTGGGACCAGAAGCTCCGCTTCCATCCCCATCTGCACGTGGTGGTGCCCAACGCGGGCTTCGATGTCGAGAGCGGCGAGTGGAAGACCGGGAGCGGCACCTTCTTCGCCCCCGTCAAGGTCCTGGCCAGCTTCTTTCGCCGCCGCTTCCTCGAAGAGTTGGCTCTCGCCCATGGCCGCGGCGAGCTGGAGTTCCACGGCACCGTCGCCCATCTCGCCAACCCCGGCGAGTTCCACGCCACACTCGCCGCCGCACGCAGCAGGGACTGGGTGGTCTACGCCAAGCGGCCCTTCCGCGGGCCTGGGCAGGTGTTCCGATACCTCGCCCGCTACACCCACCGGATCGCAATCTCCGACAGCCGCATCACGGCCTTCGACGGCGAGACCGTCTCCTTCCGGCACCGAAAGCCCAAGGGGCCAGGGCAGAGCAAGCCCCGCTACGGCACCATGACCGTCAGCGTCGACGAGTTCATCCGCCGCTTCCTGCTCCATGTCCTGCCCGACGGGATGCACCGCATCCGTCACTTCGGCATCCTCGCCAACGGATGCCGCGCCAGGACGCTGGAGCGCGCGCGCGAAGCCCTCGGCCCTATCGGCTGTCCCGACGACGAGTGTGTCGATGACGATGCGCCCGAAGGCGAGCGCGAGCGCGACGAAATAGCGGACCCCGGAACCGCTCCCGTGGCCTGCCCCCATTGCGGCGCAGCGCTGCGCCTGGTCCGCGAAATCCCGCGCCGGCGCCCCGCCCACGCGAGCCGGGCGCCGCCCAACGAATGGCCGAACCACGGGTTGCAACCGTGAGTAATCCCTTCGCTTCAGCTTCGTGCGTCGGCGCCGTCTCGCCGGCAAGCCGGGCAACTCGTGCTCGATCCCGATCATGCACGCAGGCGCGCCGCTCGACCCGATCGATCTCCCCGATTCACGTGCCGAAGGCCGGCCCAGCCCGGACTGAAACAGCAGCCGCGACAACAGGCATCCCGCCAGTCATCCCTTCCTAAGCGCGCCACCGGCGCACTTTCCACATATCCAACGTCCAGTCTCGGGGCCCGCGGCTTCGTTCAAACAGGTTGAGCAGGATCGCTCTCGCGAACCTGCTCAACCCTAAAGATTGGACGATCCGCGTCCTGGACGCGGAAACCTTGCCCGCCTACATCGACCTGTCCGGTTTTTCCGCTGCGCCGGAGAAGGATTTCACCCCCCAAGCCTTGTCCGACATCGTCCGTATCGAATTGCTGGCGACCTATGGCGGCGTATGGGTCGACGCTGCCTTGTTCTGTCGGCGCCCGCTGGACGAATGGCTCTTCGGATATCTGCACAGCGGCTTCTTCGGCTTTGGGTGGAGCCAGGCGCCCCTCTGCGGCTTCCTGGCGGCGGCGCGCGGCAACCGCGCGGTGGATATCTGGCGCCGTGAAATGCGCGCCTACTGGATAGGCTGCCCGCCTCGACTGCGCGATTCGCTGCGAAAACGGTCCCCCATCGGTTGGGTTGTGGAAGTCTCGAACGACCTCGCACGAAACGTTGGGGATGGGATGGTTCCCCTCCGCACCGCCTATGCCTTTTGGCCGCTGCTCGCCCTCGGAAGGTGGATCCGGCGGCACCCCCTGGTCTATGTCTCGCCTCTGTTCAGAAACGTCATCAAATCCGCTCCGTACGGCTGGCTGTTTTACCTCTTCAAGTATTGCTACGCGAAACACCCGGAGATGCGGCGAATCTGGGACGCCACGCCGAAGCGGTCCCCGACCGACCTTACCGGACCGCGTCAGTTCGGGCAGTTGTGCCAGCCCCTTTCCGAAGACGCGCGACGGGCAATAGACGACGGGCTCACGCCGTTGTATTTTCTGGATTGGCGGCTGGATATGGCGAAAGCCCGTCCGGGGACTTTCCTCGACCAACTATTCTCGACGGTTCCCGAGGGCGAGGCGAGCGATCTCGACGCGGAGACGATCCGGCGCCGTTCAGGGACGTTGAAAGAGCCGTTTTCAGACCAGCCATGATTGACAAGCCGAAACGCTACTTGAGAGTGCTGGCCGCCGTCGCATCGAACCCGCCCATCGCCAGAGACGTCGCGGGCGCGTTGTCGCACGGGAGGTTCCGCGACGCGAAGCGCATGGCGCATACGGCGCATCTGAAGCCCGATCAGCGGGCGGAGAAGATCGTCTCCCACAGGTACCGGTGGCTCTGGATATGCGTCCCCAAAGTGGCGTCGCGCAGCCTCATGCGGGCGCTGCGATGCGCCGATCCCGAAGCCGAGATATTCCGCAGCAAACATGTCCGAGACGTGTACGCGATGCGTCCCGAAGCGAGGAGCTACTACAGCTTCGCGTTCGTCAGGCACCCGTTCGACCGGGCGCTCTCGTTCTGGCATGAATTGCATGTCGCCCATGCGATCTACACGGGAGAACAACGCCGCCACAAAGGTAGGAAACGTCAGACCCTCTTCGACCTGTTCTACGGTCTGGCGGAAACGGGCGACTTCGACGATGTCTGCCGTTGGCTGAACACGCCCTATGGCTCGGACGCCTTCGGCGAAAAGCATTTTCTGTCCCAGTACATGCAGATCGACCTCGGGGAGGGGGGCATAAACCGCTTGCCCGATTTCGTCGGCCGTTTCGAGACCCTCGACGCCGATATGAAGCGGATCGCCGAGCATCTCGGTATGCCAGCGCCGGCGCTGCCAATGTTGAACACGATGGCGGGATGGGAGACGACGCCGGGCGCGCTCAACACCGCCAGATCGGCCGCCAGAGACGCGCACCTGACCCCGCAGAACAAGGCGTTGCTCCGAACGCGGTACGCGGAGGATTGTCGGATGTTCGGCTATTCGCCGGACTGAGGGCTGCCTGAACCGATACGGGAGTCGAGCATGATTTCGGCGGTTATCCTCAACTGGGAACGACCGTACAAACTGAAGCACATCATTCTTCCGATCCTCGCACAATGCCCGCAGATCGACGAGATCATCATCTCGTACGGCAAACTGGACACGGCGTTCGACTACGAGAGCGAGCGGTGCCGCATGGTGCATCGGCGCGACTACGGCGACATAGACCGTCGATACGGCATGGCGCGGCGTTTTCTGGCTTACGAGGATGCAACCAACGAAGTCATTCTGTCGCTGGACGACGACATCCATCAAAAGACGGGTGCGCTGCCTGATGTCCGAACTCGCACGCGCAAGGTTCCGAAGCTCGTCCGACGGATGCGTCGTCCGCGTGATCGTAACCGCCAACACCATCGCACCCCCCCACAACCAAGCCAGCCCGCACCACAATATGTTGCGGAAGAACAGCCGCAATACCCTACATCAACCAACATGAGCCAAATCCGTGTCGGATTGGTATAACCTGGGCAGTTACATGAGCACCATCTAAGCGCGGTTTCTCGCAGCCATCCGCATTGAGAGGCCGCGCGCTCCGCGTGGCCCAAAAGCCGGCCGTGCGCTAACATTGCAGCCCGGTCGGTCGCCTGCAGCGGGTCAGGCATGGTGAACGCTCTCCCCCGACGAGCGTGATCGGCGAGGAGCGGGCTGGCGTGCATATCCGAGAGTCGTCCATCTCAGAGGTGAAGGTGCTGAGACCCGAGAAGCACGGAGACAGCCGCGGCTTCTTCTCGGAGGTGTACAGCAGGAAGGAGCTTCTGGAGGCAGGGATCGAGATCGATTTCGTGCAGGACAACCACTCGCTTTCGGCGCAGAAGGGAACCCTCCGGGGGCTGCACTTCCAGGCGCCGCCGTTCGCGCAGGACAAGCTGGTGCGTGTGGTGCGGGGTTCGGTGTTCGATGTCGCGGTCGATTTGCGGCAGGGTTCGGCCACCTACGGCCGGCACGCAAGCGTCGTACTGTCCGCCGAGGCGTGGAATCAGGTCCTGGTTCCGGTCGGCTTCGCCCACGGGTTCATGACCCTTGAGGCCGATACCGAGGTCCTCTACAAGGTCAGCGACCTCTATTCGCCGGAACACGACAGGGGTCTCCTGTGGAACGATCCGGCCCTGGGCATCCAGTGGCCGCTCCCGGCGGACGAGGTGGTGCTTTCCGACAAGGACCTGGGACAGCCGATGCTCTCGGAGCTCACGAGCCCGTTCAGCCCGTGAGAGCGCGCGCCGCGCGGGGCGGAACGAACGCCGAGCCTCGGGCCATGGGCCGGTTCGCGCGCGCGATCGTGTCCCGCGCGGCCATCCCGGCGGATGTCATCCCGTGCGCGACCGGAGAATACCCGGTGCGTGCGGCGCGCCCGTGCTATAGTGTGCTTGACAATTCCAGGGTCGCGGCAGCGTTCGGCCCCCTGCCGGCGTGGCATGACGCGCTGGAGCGCTACATGTGCGCCAGGGATGGCGTCGGCCCGGCGGGAGCCTGAGAGCGCGGCGCGAAACCTCGTGGGATGGACGAACCCGGGATCACGGCGGATGAGAACAGGATGAAAGGCATCGTTCTCGCAGGCGGAGCGGGCACGCGGCTCCACCCGGTCACGAGCGTCAGCAGCAAGCAACTCCTGCCCGTCTACGACAAACCCATGATCTATTATCCTCTCAGCACGCTGATGCTGGCCGGGATCCGGGACATCCTGGTGATCGCCACGCCCCAGGACAGCCCCAGCTTCCGGCAGCTGCTGGGCGACGGCAGCGAGTGGGGCCTCGCGCTTCGCCATGCGGTGCAGCCGAGCCCCGACGGGATCGCCCAGGCCTTTCTCATCGGCAAGGATTTTATAGGGAACGATGCCTGCGCCCTTGCGCTCGGCGACAACATCTTTTATGGGCACGGGCTGAGCGAGAAGCTGCGCCGCGCCGCCGCCCGCGAGAAGGGCGCCACTGTATTCGGCTACCGGGTTCACGATCCCGAGCGCTACGGCGTCGTCGCCTTCGATGAGGCGGGCCGCGCCAAGTCCATTGAGGAGAAGCCTGAGCGGCCGCGCTCTCGCTGGGCGGTGACGGGGCTCTACTTCTACGACAATGACGTCGTCCGCATCGCCGAAGAGGTCAGGCCGAGCGCCCGCGGCGAGCTTGAGATCAGCGACGTCAACCGGCGCTATCTCGATCGCGGCGACCTCCAGGTCGAGCAGTTGGGCCGGGGATACACTTGGTTCGACATCGGGACGCACGACAGCCTAGTGGAGGCAGCCGCGTTCGTGCAGATCATCGAGAAGCGCCAGAACCAGCGCATCGCCGTACCGGAAGAGATCGCCTTCCTGAACGGCTGGATCGACCGCGCGGCGCTGGCCGAATTGGGACGCCGCCCGGGGCAAGAGTATCTACGGCGATTTCCTGATGAAGCTCGCGGGCGAGCCCGGCCCCTGAGCAATGGCATTTTGTTAGCCGGCAGTTCCGGCATCGGATTGTCCGGTCGCCCCAAAGCGTTGATTCAAGGCCTGTTCAACCTTTATCGATGGAATCGCAAGGCGATCTACCGGGCCGAGGCGGCAGCGGCCCGGCTCGAGCGCGGTTCGAAGCCCACTGGGGTCGCGCTATCCGGTGATCGTCCCGGCCTGGCGGCGCGCTTGGGAGCACGTGGTGCCGATGTTCGCCTTCCCGCCGGCGATCCGGAAGATGATCTACACCACCAACGCCTTGGAGAGTTTGCACCGTTCGTTGCGCAAGATCATCAAGACCGGGGGGCAGCTTTCCCAACGACGAGGCGGCAACCAAGCTGTTGTTCCTGGCGATCCGCAACGCCAGCGTCTGTTGGCGACGGCCCATTGAGTGGACCGCCGCGATGGGGCAGTTTGCGATCCTGTTCGAGGAGCGCTTTCCGGCCTCAGCGCGCTGAGGCCGGAAAGCGACATGCCCACCAAGCCAGCTTACACAGACCATCGGACATACCCCGGCCGAGGCCTACCGGGGCGAGGTGCCTGTGGATATGATGGACAAGCCGCTCCGCGCCTTGCCCACAGGCCCAACAGCACCAACAGGAAAATCGATCCAAGGGGATTCTGGCGGCCTGAGATCCAACCGGAATACACCTCAACTCGCACCTGCGGTTCTAACTATCTGAACAAGGGTTGTTTTTTCTCCCCCACATTGTTGCATCCGGACGGATCCGTCAACTCCCGGTTCCCAGGATGCAACCGAAACTGGAAGAGGGGAGATGCCTGGAACCCACCTTACCGACGCCCGCGTCCGCGCCTTCAAGCCCCGCAAGACCGCATACGACATTCGCGACGGCAAGCTAAGGGGGTTCGGCCTCCGGGTATTGCCCTCGGGCGCCAAGCGCTTCTTCGTCCACTGCCAGCATCGCGGCGAGCGCGTCTGGAAGATCATGGGCGACGACGCCACCATGGATGTCAGCGAGGCGCGATCGCGCGCCGTGACCGTCCTCGCCGCGGTCCGCCTGGGGGAGAACCCGCCACCCGATCCTGCCGAGACCCTCTTCGAGGCCGTCGCCGAAGCCGTGTTCGAGCGCCGCAGCCGGGTCTGGAAGGCGGGAACGCTGGCGGTGAACCGGGCCTACCTGCGAAGCCAGATCCTGCCGTACTTCACGGGACGGCAGATCGCCGACATCGACAGCCGGGACGTCGCCAACTGGTTCGCTTCGCTGCGCGCCACCCCGGTCGCCGCAGACCGGTCGATGCCGGTGCTCTCCGTCATCATGCGCGAGGCCGAGGCAATGGGCTTCCGTCCCGAAGGCTCGAACCCGTGCAAGGGCATCCGGCGCTGCCGCCGTGAGGGGCGGGAGCGCTTCCTGTCGGACGATGAGATCGGCCGCTTGTCGGCGGCACTCACGGCCCATGAGGGGCGGCATCCGGAGCAGGTCGCGCTCGTGCGCCTCCTCCTGCTGACCGGATGCCGGAAGGGCGAAATCCTGACGCTGCGCTGGTCCGACTACCGAGAGGGGCGCCTGTTCCTCCGCGATTCGAAGACGGGTCCCCGAACCGTCTGGCTGTCCGAGCCGGCCAGGAACATTCTCGACGCCCTGGAGCGAAAGGGCCGCTGGGTGTTCCCCTCGTACCGGACGGCAGGCCCGCAGGGCAACAACTGGCTGGACCGGTTCTGGTGGAAGCTCCGGGCCGAGGCGGAACTGGACGACGTTCGTCTCCACGACCTCCGCCATACCCATGCCAGCATCGCCCTGCGCGAGGGAGAGACCGTGCTCGCCATCGGTCGGCTGCTCGGCCATGCCAACCCGGAGACGACCCTCAAGTACACGCACCTCAGCGACGCCATGACGATGGAAGCCGCCGAGACCGTCGGCGCCGTGCTGGAAGGAAACTGATCGATGGCCGGCAGGGAACGCATGCGGCTGACCGACGCCTCCGTCGAACGCCTCCGTCCGCGAGAACGGGAATTCACCGTCTGGGACGACCGCATCCCCGGCCTCGGGGTCCGGGTCCGGCCTGGCGGCGGGAAGAGCTATGTCTGGTTGCAGCGATCCGGCGGGCGCTCGAAACGCATCTCACTGGGTCCGGTGTCGCTCAGGACCGTCGCCGAGGCGCGCCGGGATTGCCTCGCGCGGCAGCTCGCCCACGAGCCCGACAGGGAGAGCGTGCCCAAAGGCCGCGCCCTCTCGTTCCGGGAGTTCGTCGAGGGCGAGTGGAAGGACGCGCATTTCCAGCGCTACAAGCTCTCCACGAAAACGGGTGTCCGCTCGCTCCTCGCGAGCCAGCTGATGCCGGAGTTCGGCTCGATCCCGCTCGACCGCATTCCCCCCTCGCGGGTCAGGCGGTGGTTCGACGCGTTCAGCCGGACCGCCCCGGTCAACGCCAACCGCGGCCTCGACGTCCTCCGCCAGATCATGAACTTCGCCATCGACCGCGGTCACGCTGACGCCAACCCGGCCGCAGGCATCGAACCCAATCGCCGGCCGAAGCTCACCCGCTTCCTCTCCCGCGAGGAGATCGCCCGCCTCCACAGGGCGCTCGACGGGCAAGCCGGGCGGGGCAACCGCCAGCAGGCCGACCTGATCCGGCTCCTGCTGCTGACCGGGTGCCGCAGGGGCGAGATCGTGCGCCTGCGCTGGTCCGAGGTCCAGGGCGACATGCTCATGCTGGCCGACAGCAAGACCGGGCCCCGGAAGGTTCCCCTCAACTCGCAGGCCCGGCGTATTCTCGAACGGCAACCTCGGGGAGAGAGTCCGTTCGTGTTTCCGTCGGCGCGCGATCCGTCCCGGCCGCGCCACCGGGACTTCAAGCTCTGGCACCGGGTCCGCAAGGAAGCCGGCATCGAGGATGTGCGCCTCCACGACCTCCGTCACACTCTGGCTAGCCACGCAGTGATGAACGGTGTGCCGGTGCCAGTGGTTTCGCGGCTGCTCGGACACTCCAATGTGCGAATGACCTTGCGCTACGCTCACCTCGCAGATCGCGACATTGAGGCAGCAGCCGAGAGGATCGGCCAGGCAATCGCCAGGAGAATGGGACTGGACGCACAACTGCCCCCCTTGGGTTGAGCCCGGCAAACCGACCCCATCCGGGCTCAAGATTTGGGCGGCCCGAACACCATCGGCGCATGGACAGCCGCAAACAGCGCGAAAGCGAGAGACCAGGCGCCGGCGGTTGCCCACAGGAGACTGACCTCGTAAGCGATTTCGAAGGCTGCGCGCGTGAACACCGGCACCGTGGCCAAAACGTAGATCGCCACGACCCAGGGCCCGGCGTGGAGATCGCGTCCGGTGTGGCCGCGGATCGCACGCGTCATGACCGCGAGCGTCATGCTTGCCATCGCGCCGATGGTCAGCACGTGCAGTGCCATTGCCTCGGACACCGACTCCCCGAGCAGGGAGACCCCAAGCAGGCCGAGGCCGATGGCGAGCCACAGATAGCCGACATGCAATATGGTCAGAAGCGGCTCGGCCAGCGTCCTCCAGCCGCGCCAGCGCGCGAGCCGCGCGAGGTGGAGCAGACCCGCTGCGGTCAGGAGACCGCCCGCAACCGGCGCCGGCGCCGATGCCACCCAGGTCGCCAGTCCCACCCCCGTCACGGCGAGCGTGACTTTGTCGAACCTGCCCATGGGCGCCGCGATCTTCGGGCCGTCCCGCTTCGCGAACCAGTTGCGCGTGAAGCTCGGCACGATGCGCCCGCCGACCAACGCCAGCAGCAGCGACACCACGGCGATTGAAAGCCGAACGGCAACCTCCTCGAGGTTCGCCGCGTCCATCGCGGAGAGGTGGAACAGCACGTTGGCGGCGACCATCAGCCCGAGCCCGGCGAGGACCGGCAGGTTGCGCCAATTGCGGCCTGCGACGATCTCGTTGGCGACGAAGACCGCGAGTCCGGCCAGAAAGACGAGATCGAGGAGAGCCGTCGGAACCGGGCCGATTGCGTTGCTCCACCATATGGCGGCCCGGCCGGCGAGCCAGGCGAGCGCGAGCTGGGCTTCACGCACTACTGCACGACGACCCGGCGAGGACGCTTTCGGCTTGGTCGCAAACCGGTCGCGAAACGGGTCGTCAGGACCCTGGCGCGCATCGACGAGGTGCTCTGCAAGCGCTGGCACCACGACATCTGGGAAGTCGGCATGTGGCTCGGGCAGGTCTACCATGGCTGGCTCAACTACTTCGCCGTCCCAGGGTCGAGCCGGTTCATCCGCTCGTTCCACCGCAGGCTGCAACGCCTGTGGATGCGGGCGCTGCGCCGGCGGTCCCAGCGAGCCCACTTCAACTGGAAGCGGCTGGAGCGCATGACCGAAATCCTGTGGCCACGCGCCTCAATCCGCCACCCATGGCCGGACCAGCGGTTTGCCGTCAATCACCCGAGGTAGGAGCCGGATGGTTTAGCGACCATGTCCGGATCTGCGCGGGGGGTGCGCAGCAATGCGCATTCCTACCGCAACTGCGGGGGAGGGGCTCGGCAACGACCCCTCCTACCCGGCCCCGTACGTTTGCGGCAGCCTGCGGCAGGCGCGAGCCGCAAGCCCGCTAGGTTCATGACCTGAAGGTGACACCGCGGCTGGATGCCGGCAGGCGTGGCGACCCGGTCAGCCGCGGCGCCGATGCGATCCGGGTCCGCGACGGTCGGGAGCTCGGAACGTACGGTTGCGCGCAGGGTCGCTGCAGGGTGAGGCAAGGACCGGATCGAAAGGCGACGCATGTAGACGCACATATAGGAGCGTTGCGCCTGTTCACCCGCTTTCGCCCGTGTGAGAATCGGGCATCCCGTAATGCGAGGCTGAGATGTCGGATGGTCTCGAGTTGAGCGGCCAGTAGTTTGGAGGCGATGAAAATGGCCCTGTATCCGTCATGCTTGTACAATCGAGTTCAGGAAGCGAAGCGTCACATGAGTTCAGTCATGAGGGTGGGTAAGGAGTTTGTCGGTTATCCCTATCACGTAGTAGATCTGTCAGTGAGAATGAGGCCGATCGTCGAAGAAATAGACAAAGCACGAAAAACAAAACAAGCAATTGAGCTGCTGGAATTTGAACCTTCCAGGTCGTTTGCGGCGAATAACAGATACTCCAACAGGAACGACGTCGGCATCATAGTTTTGCTTGGTGCGATCATCCATGAACGGTATATCCATATTGGCGTAACCGAAGGAGACGAACGAACCGTCAGACTGGACGTCATGTCCGACAGAGGAAGGTGGATTGTAAGGCTGGCTGAGTTCCTTGGCAGCCTGCATTCTTATCTTCTGTCCCGGGATGAGATTGCCCTCATCGTGTGCGAAATGATCGACAACTACACCAATGAAGTGGCCAAGGATGAAGCGAAGTACAGGACAAGACCGCCTGAGTTTGGAAACTACGACCTAGATTGGCTTTTGTGGGAGTATGCAACGCAGGAACCGGGACTCAAGAGAAAACTTATGAGTGACGTGTTTGACGCGCATGAAGTGCCGGACTGTGTAGTTTCGCAACTCAGGTTTTGGGCGAACCACATCGGGTACAAAGGATTCGACCTTTATGTAAGTCCTCATGCTTGGAATGGCCGGAACGCAGATGGCAGGAGAGCGGCGTCGTGGACGACGTTATCGGAAACGGTTCGAAGATATGTCGATGACAAGTGAATGTAGGCGAAAATGAGCGCCACGCGCGAAAGAGTGTAGATAGGTCAATTGCCGTCTTACAATATCGCTCTTGGAGCGGTAGTTGGTTGCGAATTGAAGAACAGGTTCGGGGACTCAGTTTGCACTCGGTGTTGATGACTGTCGAATAGTGCGCTTATTTGCTCTTATGGGGCTGTCTGGGTCAAGTCAGAAGGCTAGCGCTGGCTATCACATGCCTCGCCTCCTCTGAGTTGGCAGGATCGCTAGTCGCTTTCGCCACCGGGTCGAACGCTTCTTGCACCGGTCGCGCCTCAAGTGCGCATACCAAGCTCTTATCCGGGCGGTTGCCGGCAAGGGTGTGCCGGATCCGTCCCCCAATCCCGCTTGCTGCGGGCGCAGCGTTCCGGAGGCGGGACCACTCTGATTTACGGCGTCTTTCAGCCCAGCGAATACCCGGTCACTCGCCACCCGGCCCAGTGCCAGCCGCGTCCGACTGCACTGGAATGATGAGGTCTCGCGGTCAGACAAGCTTGGCGCCTGTCGGCACGAGACCGGTTTCGGAGAACCGCCAGAGAGCGATCAGCAGCTTCCGGGCGAGAGCGACGATCATCACCCGGCGTATCCGCCCTCGCGCTCCTGCAGTGCGATCTTCAAACCATATCGAGAGCGCGCTCTCGGGCTGATGTTGCAACCATCGCCAGGCCATTTGGATGAGCTGCTGCCGGATCCAGCCGGGGCCATCTCGGCCGATCCCCTGGTCCCGCTGAGTGTTCCCGCTCGCCCAAGGCGCGGGCGTCACGCCGACCCAGGCCGCGAGCTCGCGGCGATTGCGGAAGCCGCGGTAGAAGATCTCATGGGTGAGCACAGTCGCGTCGTTCTCACCGATCCCCTTCAGCCGGGTCAGCGTTGCAATCTTCGCCGCCGCCTGTTCGTTGCTGCCTTCCGGCGCGTCCGCGATCGAGAACTCCGCACCCGTCTTCGCGACTCCATCTCGCTCGGCCTCGACCTCTGCGATCTGCCGCTCCACGAGGGACAGTCGCTCTTTGAGCCGCTCGATCTCCTGCCGTGCTAGCGGCGGGAGCGGCGAGCCGCACGCGGTCATCAACTCGGCGAACTGCGCCTCAAAGGCTTTGAGACGAGGGTTCAAGTGGAAGATGCCGTGCAGTTTCAGCAGCCCCTTGATCGAGTTGGTCAGCGAGGTCCGCTCCTTCACCAGGCGCCGACGCTCGCGAAGCAGCCGCTTGCGATCCTCCTCCTCGACGCTCGGAACCCGCACACGGCTCAGCACTGCGGCGTCACCCCGGTCATGGGCGAGAAGGGCGCGCACCATCTTCTTCGCATCGATCCGATCCGTCTTGCGCTGCTTCGCCTTCCGGTTCACCAACAGGCTCGCCGGATCGAGCACCACCGTCTCGATGGACATCTTCTGTTCCAGCCAGCGAGCCAGCCAGAAGCCCTCGTAGCAGCACAGGACGCGCACCTCTCGGTCGAGAGTGTTGCTCGGGGTGCAATTGTGACCCCCTAGTATCAAGCCACTTCAATAGCTTATCGCGCCGATCGGCGTGCAATCTACGCGCCGAGCAACACGAAGGACAGTGTGATCGCAGTAGCCTCCTGTTCGATTCCGATTGCCCAAGTCTTCGCTCGCCCGGTTCACGCCGCCGACATCAGGCCCGAAACCGTTCCCACATCGACGGTCGATCAACCCCCATCCAGGATGTCCTTCAGCGTCCCGTGCGACGGGTCCAGATCCACACCGTCCGCGAACTCCGGCGCAATGAAGAGGGGATTGCCAGGCGACCAGAGTTCCACGCTTTCGGCGTGCTCCTCGAAATACTCCGGATCCGTCGTCACACGAAGCGGCTCGCTCATGCCCGGCGCCAGCAGACCGTACTCCCGATGCCCCATCCGCTGGATTTCGACGCCCGGCGCCATGAGATCGCCGGATCCGACTATTCGGTCCAGGTCCTCCATGGTGACGGTCGACGGCAGACGCTCCGGCATGGCGAGATCGCTCTCCGTTATCGCGTCGATATTGAACCCCGAGTCGCGGCGTTCGTTCGCCTCGCGTTCGATGGTATCGACGAGATTTGCGCGCTCGCGAGCGTCACGGCCTTTGCCGGCAAGCACGCACTGCGAAATTCTCCCGGGCAAACGGGCAAGAATTGGCTGCAGCGGCCCCACCACGGACTGGAAGAGGCCGATGCGATCCCGGAGAGCGCGGTAGATATCGGTTTCCACCGTCCCCTCGTAGTGCAGGTTGATGATGCGGATGGTCGCGTGCTTCTGACCCAACCGGTCGATGCGTCCGATGCGCTGCTCCACCCGCATGGGGTTCCACGGCATGTCGTAATTCACCAGCGCGCCGCAGAACTGGAAGTTCAGGCCCTCGGCCGCCGCGTCGGTGCACAGCAGCACGTCGGCTTCCCGGTCCCGGAACCGCCGTTTCGCATCGTCCCTGCCGATAGTGCGCCACGCGCCGTCCGCTCCAGGCGCTTCGCCGCCGCGCCCGGAGAAGCAGAGCAGCCGCCATTCGCCGTCTTCGACCAGCGCCTCGCGCAGGAAGTCCATGGTATCGGTGTACTGGGTGAACACCATCGCCTGGCCGTAGCCCGCCCGGCGCAGTTCGCGCAGAACGTCCTTGAGGCTGCCGAGCTTGCTGTCCGGCGGCAGGCGGCCGATCGCGCCGAGCAGACCGTCGATCTCGGCTTTCTGTTCGTGGGCGAGGGCGCTCCGTTCGAGTCTTGCCGCCTCGTCGGGATCGGCCGCTTCATCCGCGGCTTCGTCGTCCGGGAGGTCCTCGTCGAGGCCGAACAGTTCCGAGCGTCCCCCGTCATCGATCGCGGCGCGGCGCTTCTGCAGCGTCTCGCGCAGCGCCACGAAGCTGCTGGCGAGCCGTCGGCGGTAGACCGTCATGACGAACCCTACGGCCGTGCGCTCCTTGCCGCTCGCGCGGCTGTACGCGCCGGCGATGTAGTCCTCGACCGCGTCGTAGATGCCGCGTTCCGCGTCCGACACCTCCAGGAAGCAATCCTCTACCTGACGCTCCGCGACCGGCGTGGTCATCATTCCTTTCTGGAAGTAGCGCCGAAGCAGTTCGCGGGTGTTCCTCGAGACCAGCCTGCGTATCGGCGCCCCCGCACGCATGATGTCGACTGCCGCCCGTCGTTCAGCGGTCTCCAGTTGCCGGCGTGGAATGCTCGCCGCGTCGCGCAACGCACTGAGAACCCTTTTGACCTTCAGCCGGGACAGCCCCGTCATGCGCTGCGCATCGGAAATCTCGAACTCGCCGTAGGCACGCTCCGCCGCCTTGAATAGCGAAGCCATCCGCTCCAACGCCTCCGCCGAGGGGCTCGGCTGATCGACATTGTCGAAGAACTCGAGAAACGCCTTCGATGTCCATTCGGGCGGCAAACCCAGCAGGTCGAGCAGGTCCCAGACCTCTATGGGGTGTACCTGCATCGGCGTCGCGGTCAGCAGGACCAGCCCCGCCGTGCGGTCCTTCAGGCCCCGCATCAGCCTGAGCAGCGTGTTGGGCCCGCCGTCGCGCTGGCTGCCCGCGCCGCGCCGCCGCGCGTGATGCGCCTCGTCGAGCACCACCAGATCCCACGGCTCCGCCCGTTCGAGGAGCTCCGCTACGCGATCGCTCCGGCGCATCAACTGGCTCGACGCGATCACGGCGGGCTCGCGATGCCAGTCCCCGCGTCCGGCCTCGCGCTCGTCACGGCCCCTCATCGCCGGCGACGGATACCATGTCAGCTTGCCGCCGTCGTAGATCGGCCAGTTGAGGTTGAACTTCTCCCGCAGTTCGATCTGCCATTGGCGGAGCACGGCCTTGGGCGTGAGCACCAGGATGCGCCTGGTGCGTTCGGCGAGCCAAGCCTGGCGCAGCAGCATGCCCGCCTGGACGGTCTTGCCGAGCCCCACCTCGTCCGCAATCAGGAGCCTCGGCGGCCAGTCGCCGTACAGGCGCTCGAAAGCCCTCGCCTGATGCGGCCAGGGATCGACCGCCGCGGTCGCCTCGCCGACCCGCTCGCCGCCGTGCGCACGCGACGGCGCCTCCCGAATGAATCTCCAGACCCGGCCCCGCAAGTCACCCTTCGGCGGCGCAGCAGGAGTCGTGGCCGGAAGCGGCGGGGGCCCGGCATCGCCAACGGACCGCTCCGACGGCTCGTCGCCCGACTTCGGTTCAAGTTGGGCCGGCATGTCCGTTGCCGGCATGAAGCGCATCAGATCCCGGCGTGCCGCCTCCGGCACGTCCATCACGATCACGCGCTTCGCCTTTCCGGCCCAGATGCGCGCGAAGTTCGTTTCCTCCTCATCGACACGTCCGGGCTCGGGTCCCCAACTGGTATAGACGCCGATGCTCTCCCAGTTGCTCCGCCAGCCGGCGCCGGTCTCGTTCAGGCTCCCCGACCATGCGAGCCGGTCGCCGACCCGATCCTCGACGATCCCGGTCTTCTCGTGAAAGATGCCGTCCTCCGCGACCGGCGTGCCGGCCGCGTCGCAAGGGACGGCGACCTTCACTTCAAGGAATCCGCGCGCGACCATCCACGCCAGCAGTTCAAGCGCGCCGGCCGACGCCGGATCGGGCGGGGCAAGCGGAAAGCCGGTCAGGCGCCTTTCGACGAGGCTGCGGAGTTGCTCGCCCCGCTCGATCGCGTCGATCTCCGGCGGGTCCAGGGTACAGCCGACGACGAGCCTCATGCGACCGTCGTTTCGCACCAGACCTTCGATGCCGCGCGCAGCGAGTGCCAGGGCGCCCGCGTTGAAATACCCGGTCAGCCGATCGTAGCGCTCCGCGTCCTCAAGCGCCGGGATGTAGAACAGCCGGACGAGATCGCCGTCCTCGGCAGTGTATTTGAGCCGCCATTCGCGATCCCGCAGCATGGTCAGGGTTCATCGTCGCGCCAGAGCCTGAGCTGCTCGGGCTCATCGACGTGATCGCTGTAGGCCAGGCGGCTCAGATTGTAGAGAACCTCGAAGTCGTCGCCCGAGGCTGCGGCCTCGCCTTCGAGGTCGATGCCCGAGAAGGCTCGGGAAACCGGCAGAACCTCCAGCACCGCCTCGAGGGCCGCGAAGAAATGGGGGTCCCGGTCCACCATTGTGCCGGTGAGCGATTCCCGGGCGGCGGCGAGCGATCGAATGCGTGCCAGGTTCGCGCCGTGGTGGATCGCATCGATCATGCCGCGCGAGCCGTCCGCGGGACCGAGCGCCCCTTTGGCCGCCCGGCACGCACTGTCCCACAGGACGATGTCGCTGCCCTTCTTCCCCGCCAGCCGGCCCACGATGTCGCCGTCGAGGTTCGCGCCTACGGCGCGAGCCAAGCGCAACGCTTCGTCGTAGGAGAACACCGGCGCCCGGAAGGCGTCCCAGGCGAGCACGAAGAAGGCGGTCGAAGGATCGAGATCGGCATCCGCCTTCAGATGTGTCAGCTTCTCCAGGCGCCAGCGCTTGACCTCGCGGCGCGCGGCGTCGAACGCGTCCTCCGGCGTCGCCGCGTAGGGATCCCATTCGTCCTCGAACAATACCTGCTGCCGCCGCCTTCGGCGTTCGTCCGGCATCTCGCGCGGCGTGCCGCGCTTGAGCGGCCAATGGCGCGAAAACTCTTCGAGCGCCGGACCGAACGAGGCCAGATAGAGATCGACGCCAGCGATCCCCGCTTCCTGAAACTCTCCGATCCGCTTGCGAACCGCCTTTGCCACACGGGGCTCAACATCCTCCCAGTAGACAACTTCACCCGCGTCGTCCCGGCTGCCGCGTGGGCGGCATGCCAGAAGGACCGTACTTTTTGCTGCAGCCTTGTTCTTTATGTGTAGTCCGCCTTCCGACTCGGTGTTGACCGGCCATGAGGCGGTGATGGCGAATTCTGCCTCGATCAACCCCTTAGTGAGCGCATCCCACGCGCCGGTCGCCTTGTGCGTGAACATGAGCGTCATGATGCCTTCGGGCTTCAGCACCCGGCGGCACTCGGCGAAGATCGACGCCATGCGTTCCTGATAGTCGCGGCCCGCAAGCGCCTTCGCGCCCTTCTCGCCCCGGAACCGCGCCACGTTCGCAACAGCTTCGCTCTCCTTGTCGGTCAGGTTGCGACGGAACAGTTCGGGAAAAACGTGGCCGGCGGTGCGCTTGAGCCAGACATAGAAGAAGTCCGACAACTCCGCGTACATGACGTTGTCGTAGTAGGGCGGATCCATGACGACCGCGTCGATGCTGGCGTCGGCAATATGGTCGAGGCTATCGCCGGACTTGCAGGAAATGGTAATAGGCGGAGGCGCGTAATCCGCGGTTTTCGCGCCCTCGAAGAGATCCTCGTTCTCGCCCTTCGCCTCGGGACGGACCATTGCGACCAGCTCGTCGATGCACTTAACGGTTTTGTAGATGGCCCAGTCATACCCCACGCCGGTTACAAGTGGTGCCATTTCCGCATATGACCACACAATGGCGAAATCGTGACGAGCGAATATGTGCCGTATTCCTCTTCCCGTGATGGAGTCCCAGTAGCTCGCGCGATTGTTGTAGTCCAAAATCGTATCGAGGCTGAGGGCGAGGTACCCATACGCCGCCTCGCGAACGCCGGTCAACTCGCCGTTCGCCCGGTCCGTTTCGAGCATCTCTCGGAAGACCTCGACGCTCGTGCCGTGGCACAGAAGCTGGCGCGGCGAGAACAGGTCGCGCCAGAGCGGCATGCCGTACTGGATGGGGCGATCGTCGTTGCTGACTTCGGGGAACTTCTCGTTCGGCACCATGTCGAGCGCCTCCCACTCGGGGAGCTTCTCGGCGAGCCGCGCTGCGATTTCGGCGCTGTTGTCGTCCCCTGGCACCGGCGCACGGTAACCGCGTACCCATCGGTCCTTGCCGCGCTTGCCGGATTTCAAGATCTTGCCAGGCACGCTCTTCTTGTAGACGACGGCGTAGAGTTGCTCGCCCATTTGGCCGGCCTGCGCCTGACTTTTTATCTCGTCGCCGTCGATGACGCGGCCGCAATCCGTATATGGGCACGCCCCGTCCCCCCGCGACACCGTGCCTTGCGAATGCTCCCGCGCGTTCCCCACGATCTCGAATGAACAGGTCCGACCTTCTGAACCCGGTCCCGAAGCGAGGGCCGGATTCAGCCGCACCCCCGTTCCGCCCGGCGCCAGACGCCAGTTCGGAGACAGCGGGACAAGGCCCGCGCAGTAGGGGCAGGCGATCGTGCGCGCCCAGAGGTAAGTCACGTCTAGTCGATCTGGCAAATCTTTCTGTGGGAAAAATTCCGACAGACGCTTTTCGAGCTGTTCACGCCAGTTGCCGGCCAAGGAATCGTATTCTCTCTTTGCTTCTTGAGCAAATCTGGAGGGCCATTCCACTGTGCCCTTCAGTATTAGGGCGGCTACGGGATTGAGATCATTCGCCATTACCGTAAGACCAATCCTGACGGTTTCAAACGGTATACTTCCGCCGCCCGCAGTCGGATCGAAAACCGTCAGAGCGTGGGGTGCGTCGGTGAGATTAGATTTGAGCCACTCCAGATCATCCTGGCTTGGAGAGTAACTGAAGGCCCGGTTGTAATCGTAAGGATTGTCCACTCGGATCCCTGTTCTTCGGGCTCGGTCAATTGCGTTGCGTGCCAACACCGGATCGCCGTGGATACCCAGCACATGCAGGAACTTCTCGCGGTCCGCATCCGCCGGAAGCAGGGAAGCCAGAACGGCGGCCCGCGACGCCACCAACGGCCGCCGCGCCCACCAGACATGGAGACGGTTCGGAGCCGGGAATGGTGTCATCGGCGTCCGCTCGCGTGTGCTCTCGATGCCGAGTTTGGAGATCGGAAGCCAGCGCTCGATCAGGCGAACATCCGATACGTTCTCCACCGCCATCGCCAAATCACTGCTTGGTGATCTTCGGGCCGGCGTACACGACGTAGACTGGCTTCCCCGCTGCGATGGGCCATGAGAAATGGAGACGGAGGGTCAAGTGCGAGACCTTGCCGTGCCAAGTGCAGAACATCGAACTTGCCGGGTTTTCCGGATGGGCAAACGTCAACTCCCGCCGGAATTTCTGCTTCTCCGCGTCCGACGAATCCGAAAACAGCGCCCGGTCGCCCATGAAGTAGTCTCGGTAGATCCGATGGCCTCCTTCGGTGCGCGCGCCGGATGCGTCGCGTGCGCGCGCGAGCCTGTCCAGAACATCGAGCAGCACGAGAAAACGATCCGCCGCACTTCTGGCAAATGGAACCCCCGCCAGCGGTGTGAAACAATTCTCGGCAAACACGAGGCTCGGGAAACTATTTCCCGATGTCTCTCGCAAGTCGTCCCAAGAGCCGAGTGCCGGCGCGCGGTGCCGTAGCGCCGCCTCGAGTGACTCCACGCTCCACCAGTTCTCGACCTCAGCGTTGCGGTTCCCCTCGTCGTCTCGAACCCAAGTTATCGCAAGAGGCGTGACGAGCCAATCCGACGGCGAGACGCTGACCATACCGCACTCAACACCGTGCAGGGTGCGGAAGGCGGCTTCTCCCACGGCACTATCCGTAACGGGCTCCCCGCCGCACTCCAGCCAGTCGTCCCCGCCGTGCTGCCGTACATCGTCCCAGAATGGACCGGATCGAGTCAGCCAGACCATGACGGCCCGGCGTTCGCTCTCAACCCGGAGGCTTCCAATCGCCCGTTGCAGCGGAATGCCCGGTATGGGGGAAGTGTTGAGAAATGATCGGTGACAATGGATGTCCCGGCCGAGACGCTTGGCTACTTCACGCACAGCCATGAGTTGCGACAATGCACCGCGAAATCCCGCCAGATCGTGGAATTGCTCATGGACCGACAAGTCGTTAGCCAAGAGGTCCACGTCAACTCCAGCCGGCCAGGTAGTTCATGTCACGATCGAACTGATCGAAGAAGCCATCCGGCCAGCTGTCGATGTTGCCGTCGGAATCAATCGCCGGACTCTGGACCTGCGGTCCAGTGGCATCCGTTTCCGACCGCGGCCTGAAGAAATGAAGTGCGACATTGTCACTCGACAACATGCCCCCCTTGACGGCCCGCCGGATGCCGTTCAGCACGTGATCGCTGTGTGTCTCGATCATGACCTGCACGCCTGCCGACGAGACCTTTCCCAGAAACTCGCCCATGGCCGCCTGGCCCGCGGGGTGCAGATGGACTTCCGGATTCTCGATCAGTAACATGTCCTCCTCACTTGCCGACAAAGCTGCGACGACGATGGGAAGCACCTGTGTAAGCCCGAATCCGGTATGCACAGGTCGATGAAAATCCGTATCGCTCGATACACGCACCCCGAGCGTAACCGCATTGGCGCGCGGTACTTGCTCGACTGCCAATACACAGCCCGGGAAAAATCCGGCCATACGCGCCTCCACCTGCCGAAATCGAGTGTGCGGCACTCCGGCTTCCACCAGCTCGGGCAAAACCTGACGATCACGACCTGAATGGAGAACGCTGACAGCGTTTTCACCCCGCGGACCTACCACGGGCGTGAGCTGCGGATCGTCGTATGAATAGTATTCGCGCGGTCCGAGCCGCTCCGCGGTCAAGTACGTAAGTCTACACAGCCGATCCGTCAGCGGATGGTCGCTCGCGTCCAGCGGAAGCAGGCGCCGAAGCGCCTGAGATTCGTCCGTATCCCAGCCGCCATGGCTCTCCGTGTCGCCCTGCGTCCTTTGAACCGCCATGGACATTTCGTCGCGCTCGCCTTCGAATTCCCACTCGAAGCGGTCTGCATCTCCGTCGAATAGGGCAATTCGGCAGCTACGGCGCCCATATACTTGATCGATTACATCGGCCCCGGTCCCGAGACGAATCGTTGCGCCATTCAGCATCAGTCGCGACGACCATTCGTGTTCGCGCATCGTTTGATGCAGAAGAACCAGCGCCTGCATCACCGATGACTTTCCGGTCGCATTGCTACCCGATAGCAAGGTCAGCGGGCGCAGGGACAATTTCAGCGTCTCGAAGCACTTGAAGTGCCGCAGGTCAATCCGTGAGATCACCAAGAGCCTCCCGCAGTGCTTGTCGCGCCATGTTGAACCGCGTTTTAACCTTCCTGGCGTCGTTTGGGCCGTAGGTGATGGCAGTATTGAATTCCTCGTCGTCCAGAAGACAATAGACGCATTGCCGAAGGGTCTCCGCACATGCCGAGACGCGCCGTTCCTCGTACCGTGACAACCCGGTGGACATGACGTCCCAGAACGAAGCGTTCAGCACCGTCCGGTTTTCTTGGCCAGCCTTGTGTTTTCGGAATGCATGTCGTTCAAACAACGTAAAATTGTTGACGAGACCGCGGCGGAACTCCTCCGACAATTCCGATAGGAGAGCAGACTCCATTGCGTTCATTCGACGAAGACTCCGGGCAAGGAAGTCATCCATGTCGCCGTGATACTCATCGACGCCCAGAAGCTGAAAGGCGCAAAAGCGGTTGACGAACTCCCGGTCCCTCATGGTGTTTCTGTTCAGACTTCGACCCGTTGCTTCGAGAAAAATGTCAGTCTGCGATTCGCTCTTGAGGAATCGCGTCGCGTCGCCCATGAACAGACAATTCCGCATTTGCTGCCTAGTGAGCGGGACTCCCCCGTTCACGCGTTCGAAAATGTCCAGGCGAGCGCGCTCCGGTACCTTCGAGTCGATGATGTAGAAAATGAGGTTACAGTCTTCGACGCGGTTCTGAATCTTGGAGGATAAATCCGAGAATCGCAGGCCATGGAGTTCCTGCCTGTCAGGAAGCTTCAGCCTCAGCTCATCCGTTATGAAACGGCGGAACGTAGAGAGGCGCTGCAAGCCATCCACGACCACCATGCGGCCTTGATCATCCTCTGCCATGTAGAAGACCGGCAGGGGTATTCGCATGATGACCGACTCGATGAGCTTGCTTTGTTTGTCCTCAGGCCAGATGAAATCGCGCTGGAAGTCCGGGTCCATGACGTAGTTGGACTGGTCGATACGGCGGATGACGTCATGGATCGTCCGGTTTTCGCGCCGGATCAACAGGTCATCGAGAGGATAATCGCCCCAGGACGCGCTCTCTAGATCCAGACCTTCGAGCTCTTCCGCCTCAATGGGTTGATCAAGAGCTTCTGCTCGTTTGATTTGGTCTTTCTGAATCTCGTGCATGACTTCCGTGCTACCGCTTCGGCGCCGTCAACAGGCACCTCAGCGCGGTCAGTACCCGGCGGGGATGCTTGCGATGCATGGCCATTCCCAACCAGTATGCGGCCTCCTCGCGGCCCATTACCTCAATTCCTTCGGCCACTGCTCTCATGTTATCTCGGCTGCGCATCGGCGCCAGGGTACGGAACAGGAGCCCCAGCATCAGCGCAAGGTCTTCCGTCAGCGCATAGCCGCGCTTCGTCGCGTCGGCGCGCCTACCGAGCTTGACGCCGGCCTCCGACAACCGTCTCAGCACCAGATGCTCCACCAGTTCGAGATTGCGCCCTCGCAGCCCGGCGACGCGCGTCGCACAGGTCACATGCGGCGAGGCGGGCGCCGGCAGTTGCCATATCTCGTACCCAGCCTCCGCCGGCCCGCGACGCCGCACCCGCAACTCGTAACGCGGCGCGGACTCCGGCGTCTCGACATCGAATATGCGTTCCAGACGTGCCACCTACGCCTTGGCCTCCGCTGTCGCCGAAACATACGCGGCCCCACTCGAGAACCGGCTCAGCCGTTCGGTCAGCCTCTCCGCAGCGTCGCCATTCATCGGCAGGCCGTCTTCGAAGGTCAACTCGAACCCGGCCCTGAGGTCTGTTGAACTGGCATCGCGAAGCTGCGGCTCGAGGAATTCCCGGACCGGTTGCGCATCGGGCACCGGCCCCCGGAACTCCAGTTCGAACGTTCCGCCGTCGCGCGTCTCGTAGCCGCCCTCGAAGGTGACGATCCTGTCCGCGCCCGACACGGCGCCGATGGCACCGAGAAGCCGGAATGCGTCACCGGCCTCGAACAGCCGGATGGTCAGCGAGCCGATGGCTTCCACTTTCTTCGCGCGGGCCTGTTCCCAGAGCCGCACGAGCGCTTCCCTGAGAACCCCCTCGGCAGTGAACGAACCTGGTTCGGCCCCCTCGCCGTGCGGCGGACCTGGAGGTGGAACCGATCCACCGCCCGCCGGTTCGGTTGTGCCGCCCTGTACAGGGACGGTCGGCTGCGGTTCCGGAGGCTCGGCGGGCTTCCGTGGCCAGACGCCGACATTCTTCGCGTAGGCCATCGTGAAAATCATCGACTGCTCGTCGATCTCGATCCCCGCCGCCGGATCGTCCGGTCCGAACAGCAGGTCTCCGCGCCGGTACACGTACTCGCCCTGCTCAATGCCCCGCCTCACGCCGCGAATGAAGATGTCGTCACCAACCAGGATCGGCAGCGCCGGATCGCGGCGGAACTCGTCCCGCAGCGACAGGGTCGAAATCTGCCCCTTCCTGAGCGGCGTCCGGTCACGCACATAGGCGGGCGAATCCGGCTCGTCCTCGGACAGGCGCAGCTTGTTCAAGTCGCGCAGTGTCCGCACGACCTGTCGTTGCCCGGCGCCCGGCCGATCGGATGCGGAGTGGGTGTCGATCGCCGTATGGGCCAGATCGGCATCGCTCCCGCCGACACGGTTTCGGGACGGATAGAACACGTGCCGGTAGCACTGTTGGATGGCGAGGGCGAGTTCCTGCTCGGATCGCTGCTCCATCTCGCGCACATTGGCCTGTTGGTGCTCCGCCAACTCAACAAGACGTTCCGGCTTCTTCATCTCCCGCAACGCAAGCCGGCGATACGCCTTGCGGCGCATGTCTTCCTTGCGTGCCTCGTCGGCGGCCACGAAAACCAGATTATTGCGGAGCACGCGCAGCGCCGATCCTTCCGATCCCTTCCTCTCGAAGATGCGTTCGATCAATCCCGGCACGGCTTCGACGGACGTCCCGATGGTCACGGCCTCAAATCCGAGCACAACCAGCATCGGGCGGCCGTCCGCAACTTCGTCGGCCACATCGAACGGGCCGCCGGGAAACGGCACCGCGTCGAGCGTCTTGCCGTCGAATATCTCGCGGATGCGGTCGTTCAACTCCGCGCGCGCGTCACCGGCGTCGACATGGTCTTCCGTGCGGCGGATGATCTGAGTCAGGTTGGCTTCCGCCAGAAAGCGCATCGGCGTCCCGGGCCGGTCGTCGAGATAAGCGGAATCGGCGAGGAACTTCCTGCGCGCCTCCTCCACAAAGCTGATGTCCGTCTCCGGCCCCAGCACCGAATAGCGAAGCCGCTCCGGCGAGACTCCCTTCAAGGGGTCGTTGAAGGCGAGCGTGTGCATGAAGATGGTGCGGGCGACATAGGAGGCGTAGGGCGGCAGGCCTCCGTGATGCGCGGCATCAATCTCCTGAGCCAACGCCGCCTTGCTTTCCGGTCCGGCAGACACATCGTTGGAAATCGTCGGCGCAAACGCGGACTGTTCCAGGCGCGTCACGATCTCCTGCCGGATGGGCTCGTGTCCCGGATCCATGTGGTGCAGGTGAATTGCCGTCGCGTCGGCAGGCCGCTCCTCCCACAGATGCGCCACCGTGCGCGCCAGGAGCCGCAGCATGCCCCGCACTCGCTGGAAATTGCCCAGCGTCGCCGTCTTGGACGTCAGGGTCTCCAGCACTTCGGGGTGCAGGGGATAACCGGAACGGAACGCCTCGCCGGTCTCAGGCCGCGTCGCGGTTTCCGGCAACGCGGCCCTGTGGGCGTCCCACTGCACCCGGTAGGCTTCCGCGGCGGCGCCCGCCGCCGTTTCGTCGATGGATTCGAACAGGCGGCGTCGAAGGACCTGAACCGTCTCGTCCTCTTCGGTCGGGTTGAGCAGCGTCGCCTTGCGCGCCGACACGCTCTCCGCCTCCGCCATACCGTCTGCGATGACCTGGTTTTCGTCCCGATAGGCGTCGGTCGCCCGCCCGTCCTTGCCGATCGCCAGCGTGTAGACGAGGACCGCGTTGGACGTGTTCTCAACGGCCTTGAACAGCGATGTCAGAAACGCTGTCAGCTGATCGCCGGCGTTCCCGAGGCTGCTGACCTTGCGCAGATAGACGGATAGCTCGTCGAGCAGGATGAGCGTCGGTTCCCCTCCGAAGAGCTCCCGTATCGTCTCGGCGCCTGGAGCGACCCGGGTCTCGTCGCTCGTGCGTATTCGCTCGTAGCCGTCCTTGCCACCCAGCGCGGAGGCAATTTCGCCCCAAGGAGTGAACGCGAGATGCCCTCCGTCCATCCGGCGGCCGTTTGCCGGATCCGCGTTCTCGCCATCGAAAGCGGCGATGCGAACGCGACCCCTCGGCAGCAGCGCGGGATCCACAAACTCCGCGATCCCCGGCACATCGACGCCGCTGCGCGCGGCGTGGCACAACGCGATCAAGCCGTGCGACTTGCCCCCGCCATAAGACGTGTCGAGGCGGAAAATCGATGCGGCTTCACCGCCCGCGCCGCTCAGCCGGCCACAGACATTCGCCAGCAGGTTCCTGAGGCCCCTCGTCGGATAGGTGTTGGCGAAGAAACATGCCGGATCGACATAGTCGTCCCTCCCTTTGCCAACAATCACCTGCGCCAGATCTGCCGCAAAATCGGCCTCCGCCACCGCGCCTGCCAAAACGTCCGGGCGCGGGCGGCAGGAATCGAATATCGTCGGGACCGTCATCGCTCGCCCGTCATCCGCTTGCTTTCCTCACTCGGGCCAACCCCGTTCGCGTTTGTCTACCGGTCGATCTCGAATTTTCTGAACCGCCACGAGCCGCCGACGTTGAAACCCGGCATGTCTCCGTTGGCGACCAGCCTGTAGATCGTGCGGTCAACGACCTTCAGATAGTCCACCGCTTCGCTTACCGTCATGACGTCATCAGCGGTCACTACCGCCCTGGTCCCATCGGCATCCGTGGAAGCATACGCGAAAAGTGCAACGGCATCGAAGCTCGTCACGCGCTCACATGGCGTCACCGTCCGACTCGAATTCGGGGTCGGCCAGTTAGTGCGACCCGTCCGGCGCCTTCCCCAGGAATGCACGGAACCCGTCGACGGTGGGGATCTCGTACTCGAATTCCCGCCTGGCCCAGTGCTGGAACGCAAGCGCCTGTTTCGCCGTATCGGCATAGCTCGGCGCATGGCTCGCGATCGCGACCTGCAACGCCTCGCCCGCCTCCGGCTCGGGCCGGTTTGCGATGGCGTGGATGGTGCTTTCGATGAACGCGCTCGCGTCCCGGGGATCGTTCCAGCCTCGGCCCCCACGCCCGCTTCCGGGCCGTTCCATCATCCTCGGCCAGCGCGCGCCGAATGCCTCCACGACGAACAGGAGGGAATCGAGCGGCGTTTCGGCGAAGCGGAACATGCGCCCGACCTGCTCCCGGACGAACTCGGTGAAGTCGGGACTGTTGTCCGCCGCCTCGAGGAGCGCCTGCCTGTAGCTTGCGGGGTCCATGACGCAGGCCACCGACAGCCAAACGAGCTTCGCGCGCTCGTCCGGATGCACCCTGTCGCGGCAATCGACGATCAGCTCGCGCACCGCGTCGCGCGGGGCGTTCTCGAGCGCGCAGGTCATCAGTTCCGTCAGCGCGTGACCGTTCAGCTCGGGGTAGGAGCGCAGCCACTCGATCGAGAGGCGGCCGACCAGTCCGTTGGAGCCGAACCCGTATTCTGCGGCAAGGGATTCCAGATCCTCGACAAGGTCCCGGTTGCATGCGAGCTGAGGCTCGATGGTCGCGCGGAAGTGCCGCTCCACATCCTCGACGCCCCTGAATACCACCGCTTCAAGGGCGGGGCCGATGTCGTGTCGATCTGTCCGTCGGGCTCGCTCTCCGGCGCACGCCGCCAGGCCATGCAGGCGGCTTCGAGTGCCGTCCGCTCGACCGTGTCGAGGGAGAGGCCCCGGCGAAGCGCCACGTCAATGCCGCAGATCAGCGGCGCCTCTGCCTCATACTTGTGCACGAGGTAGCGCGAGATATCCATGCCCGCGTCGGCAGCGAGTTCGCGAATGCGCGCCCATTCGCTTGCCGTCGCCATCACCGCGTGCTGTGTGCGGCGCTCCGCCGGCCAGCGGCTCATGAGGGCGCCCTGGTGACACGGCAACACGGCCCGATGCCCCCAATCACACCCTCGTTCTTGCCATTATCACCTACAATGATACATAGAATGAGGTTACGACTTTCCCATCTCGATACGCCGCAGTCATTCAACCGCCTTACCCTCTCTGCATACACGCATATCCACCGCGTGTTTCTCCCGGATGACAGCCTCGCCACGCCAGACATACGCTATCACTTCCCTGATTGCAACTGATCGGTTCGAGGCGCAAAATTTTATATCAGACAAAAACCGCCACAATACTCTTGTGAAACGGCCCAATCACCTGTAATGTAACACATATGCAGGAGAGAAAGCGACCCACTCCACTACCTGACGCACTCCCGTAATGTCGATTTCAGGACCACACCTTAACCCAGCCGCCAGACTGTCCGGCAAACCGGGGCCACCTCAGGAGTACGCCGCATCGACATCCCGCAATGTCGGGCTCGCGGAGAATGAGGGACTCGTGGAACGGATACTGCTGACCGGCGGGGCGGGCTTCATCGGTTCCTGCGTTGCGCGGCGGCTGGTGACGCTCGGCAAAAGCATCACGACCCTGGACATGCTGACCTACGCTGGGCACGTTCAGTCCCTCGGGCCGGCTCTCGATGCGCCAAACCACCGCTTCGAGCAGGCCGACATCCGCGACGGCGACGCCGTGCGGCGGATCTTCGCCGAGACCCGGCCGGATGCGGTGCTTCACCTTGCCGCGGAATCCCACGTGGATCGCTCCATCAACAGCCCCATGGACTTCGTCACCACCAACGTGCGGGGAACGGTCACGCTGCTCCAGGCCGCAACCGAGTACTGAAAAGGCCTGGAGGGCGCGAAGCAGGCGCGCTTTCGCTTTCTCCACGTCTCCACCGATGAAGTCTACGGCTCGCTTGGCGCCGAGGGCGTCTTCACCGATACCACACCGTACCGGCCCAACTCGCCCTACTCGGCGAGCAAGGCGGCCTCCGACCATTTCGCGCGCGCGTGGCACCGCACCTTCGGCCTGCCAGTCCTCGTCAGCCACTGCTCCAACAACTATGGCCCCTACCAGATGCCGGAGAAGCTGGTTCCCGTCGTCATCCTGGCGGCTCTGGAGGGCCGGCCCATCCCCGTCTACGGCGACGGCGGCAACGTGCGTGACTGGCTCTTCGTAGAAGACCATGCCCGCGCCCTGGAGCTCATCGCGGACGCGGGAACACCGGGCGAGGTCTACAACGTTGGCGCTGATGCGGAGATCGCCAACATCGACATGGTGCGGGCGCTCTGCGGCTGGATGGACGAGCTGGTCCCCGACAGCCCCCACCGCCCGCACGCGGATCTCATCGAGTTCGTCACCGATCGCCCGGGGCACGACCGCCGCTACGCGATCAATTCCAGCCGCGTGCGCTGGGAACTCGGATGGCAACCGTCCGTCGATCTGCACGAGGGCCTGGGGCGCACGGTGCGCTGGTATCTCGAGAACCGCTGGTGGTGGCAGGCGATCCGAGAAGACGGCTTCGAGGACGGCCGGCGCCAGGGCCTGCACCGAGGCTAGGTGGCCCGATGCCCCTGAAGGTGCTGCTGCTTGGCCCTGACGGCCAGCTCGGGCACGACATCCGCCGCGCGCATGCGGCGGCGAAAGACGCGTTCGACCTCGTACCGCTCCCACGCGCGGCGCTGGACGTGGCGGACGCCGGGTCGGTCGAGCGCGTGCTTGGCGGCCTGCAGTTCGACGGACTGGTCAATTGCGCGGCCTACACGCACGTGGACCGGGCCGAGGACGACGCAACGGCTGCGTTCGCGGTCAACGCGCACGCCGTGCAGTCGATCGCACGCATCTGCGCAGACAAGCGGGCCCGCCTTCTTCACGTGAGCACGGACTACGTGTTCGGCGGGAACCCGTCGCAGCAACGGCCGCTCCGGGAGGACGACCCGATCGCACCGGTCAACGTCTACGGCGCCTCCAAGGCGATGGGGGAGGCGCTCGCCCGCCTCGCCTGCGACGACGCCTTCATCCTGCGTACGGCCTCCCTGTTCGGGGCGGCGGGTGCCGGCGGCAAGTGCGGAAACTTCGTGGAGACGATGATTCGCGCCGGGCGGAAGAAAGGGGCCCTCCGGGTCGTCGATGACCAGACCATGTCCCCGACCGCGACTGTGGACGTGGCCCGCGTCGTCGTGCGGATGCTGACCGGCGGCTGCGCGCCCGGGATCTACCACGCGGTCAACGGCGGATCAGCGACCTGGTTCGAATTCGCGCGCGCGATCGTGTCCCGCGCGGCCATCCCGGCGGATGTCATCCCGTGCGCGACCGGAGAATACCCGGTGCGTGCGGCGCGCCCGTGCTATAGTGTGCTTGACAATTCCAGGGTCGCGGCAGCGTTCGGCCCCCTGCCGGCGTGGCATGACGCGCTGGAGCGCTACATGTGCGCCAGGGATGGCGTCGGCCCGGCGGGAGCCTGAGAGCGCGGCGCGAAACCTCGTGGGATGGACGAACCCGGGATCACGGCGGATGAGAACAGGATGAAAGGCATCGTTCTCGCAGGCGGAGCGGGCACGCGGCTCCACCCGGTCACGAGCGTCAGCAGCAAGCAACTCCTGCCCGTCTACGACAAACCCATGATCTATTATCCTCTCAGCACGCTGATGCTGGCCGGGATCCGGGACATCCTGGTGATCGCCACGCCCCAGGACAGCCCCAGCTTCCGGCAGCTGCTGGGCGACGGCAGCGAGTGGGGCCTCGCGCTTCGCCATGCGGTGCAGCCGAGCCCCGACGGGATCGCCCAGGCCTTTCTCATCGGCAAGGATTTTATAGGGAACGATGCCTGCGCCCTTGCGCTCGGCGACAACATCTTTTATGGGCACGGGCTGAGCGAGAAGCTGCGCCGCGCCGCCGCCCGCGAGAAGGGCGCCACTGTATTCGGCTACCGGGTTCACGATCCCGAGCGCTACGGCGTCGTCGCCTTCGATGAGGCGGGCCGCGCCAAGTCCATTGAGGAGAAGCCTGAGCGGCCGCGCTCTCGCTGGGCGGTGACGGGGCTCTACTTCTACGACAATGACGTCGTCCGCATCGCCGAAGAGGTCAGGCCGAGCGCCCGCGGCGAGCTTGAGATCAGCGACGTCAACCGGCGCTATCTCGATCGCGGCGACCTCCAGGTCGAGCAGTTGGGCCGGGGATACACTTGGTTCGACATCGGGACGCACGACAGCCTAGTGGAGGCAGCCGCGTTCGTGCAGATCATCGAGAAGCGCCAGAACCAGCGCATCGCCGTACCGGAAGAGATCGCCTTCCTGAACGGCTGGATCGACCGCGCGGCGCTGGCCGAATTGGGACGCCGCCCGGGGCAAGAGTATCTACGGCGATTTCCTGATGAAGCTCGCGGGCGAGCCCGGCCCCTGAGCAATGGCATTTTGTTAGCCGGCAGTTCCGGCATCGGATTGTCCGGTCGCCCCAAAGCGTTGATTCAAGGCCTGTTCAACCTTTATCGATGGAATCGCAAAGCAACGGTTGACACGTCACCACCCGCACAGGAACATCTCTTAATCGCGGCTGAGGGATCGGGATGACGGAAGCGGACAGGCTCGGGCTAATCTGGGCCCTGCCGGTGTTTGGCTGGACGGCTACATGGGTTCGGCCCTGAGCGGCAGGATGCCTGTTTCGGGCTCGTCGGGCATGGCTATCCCGCCGCGCCACTCGACGGCGCGTCCTGGTGCACTGTGCTGCGCGGTTACGCCGACGGGATCGTGCGGCGGGCGCGATCAGGATCGCGTCGAGGGCCTCATGGGCGCGGGCGGCATAGTGGCGGTTGGCCTCGGGCAGGAAGCGGAAGCGCCCGTCGCAGCGCACGATGGCGATGGCCGCGTTGGTCCGGCAGCAGAGATCACGCGGCAGGTGGCGCACGTAGGCCCGGCAGCGGTTTTCGTCTCGGAAGCCGCGCGTCAGCCCCAGCGAGCGCCGGTTCGACGCGCGATAGCATGTGCCGGCAAAGCGCAAGACATCCACGAAGGTCTCCGCTAGATGGACGGGATACCCATGTACCGCGACATGGCGCAGCCCCTTGCCGACGACACCGTGGAACCGCAGGTAGTGGTGCTCGGCCACCAGCTCGTCCCAGCGCCGGTGCTCCCGCGCGCGCCAAGTCGGGCGCACCGTGACCGCGCGCAGATCAATGGATGAACCCAGGCCCGGCAGCGTCGCCATGATCGGCACACTGCCACATCGAGAATGAAATGGTCAGCTTGGTGATCACCTCACGCCACATGGCGGGCGGACGAAAAACGAGTCTTGAGGGTTGGCGCGCTCTGACCAGACCCAAGGTCAACTGATAGCGCAGAACTCAAAAATCAGGCTTTGACAAATTTGCCTTGGCTAACCGGATAGGTGCGGAACAAAGGATGAAGCCAGAAGCCGCATCCGTACGCTACAACGACTGGCGCCAAGTGGACGTGCCGGCGCTGGAGGCATTCACACCCACTCGACCTGTCAGCGTGATCATTCCCTACTACCAAGCTCCCGCCGAGATAGCGAAAACCTTGGCGTCGCTGGAAGGTCAGACGTACCCGCGGGGTCTCTTTGAGGTGGTGATCGTCGACGACGGGTCGGAGCCTCCGCTCGCGAGTCCTCACTCAACCTGCTTGAACATCAAGGTGGTGCGCCAAGCTCGGCGCGGGTTCGGGCTTGCCAGGGCGCGCAACACCGGCGTCCGGTCGGCCGCTTATGACATCCTCCTCTTTCTCGACAACGATGTGCTCGTCGAGACGGACTGGATTTCGGCGCACGCCAGGTGGCACCACGTCCTCTCCGACGCTCTGACGCTCGGATTCCACAACCATGTGGTGGTGGACGACGTCGACGTGGAGACGATCCGGTACCGATCGGGGCCTTTGAAGGAACTGTTTTCGGACCGCTCGGTACACGTGCCCTGGGTCGAAGACTACTTGGTCGAAACCAACGATCTGACGTCGAAAGCTGACGATCTGTTCAAGGTGACGATCGGTGGAAACCTCGGTATCCGCAAGGATTTCTACTGGTTGCTGGGCGGGAGCGACGAATCGTTCATGCGCTTTGGTGTGGGAGTGGATGACACCGAACTCGGCTATCGCGCTTATACCCAAGGTGGACTGCTGGTGCCGCTTCGTGATGCCTCGACCTGGCATCAGGGCACGTGGGAGGAGAACCGAGACTTCAAGCGAAGGATTCGCGGAATACTGCGCAGCAAGGCGGCTCACCTCATTGCCCACGACAGCTATCGCAAGGAGAGGCTCAGGCGAATCTTCACGGTTCCACAGACCGTGGTGACCATCGAAGCGGGACATCATCCGGCCGGTCAAGTCATCAGGTCCGTCGGGACCATCCTGGCCGATCGCGTGCATGACCTCGTGGTGAGAATCGAAACGCTTGAGTGCGATGATGATGATCGACAGGCATGGATCGAGTACGAGTTCGGTTCGGACCCGCGCGTACGCGTCGCCACCGCCGGCAACGCGCTTGACGAGTTCCCCACTACTTCGTTCCACGTCAGGATTCCCGCCGCCGCGGTGTTCGCCAAGGGGCTCGTGCATCGTTTGCGCGCAGCACTTTCAGACGCGGTCGCCGGGGTATCGAGACTCCCGGATGGGTCTGAGGTGTCGATTACCCGGACGTGGGCACTCCACCGCGCGCGCCGTATCGGCGGCAAGCCCTCGGATTTCGGCGATTTGGTGACGGTATCCGCCGCCAAGCTGAAGATCAGGCTCGCGGAGCCGCTGGATGATGTGGATCACATCTCTGCGACAGCCACGGGACAAGCCACCAGATGGAGCCGCCTGCTTGACAGAGTACAGGACATCCACAGCCCCGCGGAAGCATGGTCGCTCCTGAAACAGCTCCGCCGTTCGGTTTGGCGGTCGGTGGTTAGCCGATTGCGGGCGGTTCGGCCAGAGAGGCTGCTGTGATCATATCTCACAAGCACAGATACATATTCGTGCGTCCACGGAAGGTCGCTAGCGGCAGCGTCCAAATCTCGTTATCCCGCTCGTGTGGGCATGAGGACGTGATCTCCGGCGGTGAGGTATTCCGTCCCGGCGTGGACACCGACAACTTCGGCGTCATGTCGGAGAAAAATACGGAGGCCTTTACGGACACGGTAGATCAGCTCCACGGGCACTACCTGCCCGGCACGATCCGGGAGAAGGTAGGCACGGACATTTGGAACGAATATTTCAAGTTCACCACGATCAGAAACCCGTGGGACCTGATCGTGTCTTTCCTCCACTGGAAGTTCGGTCCCAATTGGCCGGACATCCCCGGCTCGAATCTGCTCCGCGTCCGCAGTCTGCGTGATGTGCGCCGGAGCCTGCTGCGACGCCAGGCGCGGCGCGGCTTCATAAGCGGCCACCCCAGGAAGAGTGTCGAACTTGTTCTGAAGACGGAGATGTTTCCATATATCTCGGAAATCCCGGATTTCTACTTTATCGACGGGCTCGAGTACGCGGACTACTATATTCGTTACGAGAACCTGCAGCACGACTTCAACCATGTATGCCGGCTGTTGAAATTGCCACTGGAATCCCTGCCGAGAACGAAGAATGAGTCCAGAAAGAAGTGTGACGACCATCGCGACTACTACTCCAACTGGTCGAGAGAATATGTCGCCAGGCTCTGCGACAAGATGATTGATGCTTTTGGCTATCGCTTCGACGCGACGTGAGAACACCACGGGGTGACGATGAAGAACGATGACTTGGCGCGCTGCAATGGCGGCGCGTCGGTGGATGACAAAGTAGTGGCGTTCCTGGCGGCAGGCGGCTGCGTGACGTTTGGCCAGACCGGGTCCCCCTCCCCGCGGCGAGGGGAAGATCGCAAGCTGAACGGCGACTGGACAGTTGGCTGAGGTCGTATCGAGGCTCGTGTTGACGCCAGGACCTCGCGGTCGATCGCAGGGCGCATTTATTGTCCGCCGGTCGAGCAGGTTGAGCTGAAGTCGGGGCTGACCATTCTGTTCTCGATGTGGCAGTGTGCCGCTCATGGCGACGCTGCCGGTTCTGGATTCGTCCATTGATCTGCGCGCGGTCACGGTGCGCCCGACCTGGGGCGCGCAGGAGCACCGGCGCTGGGACCGGCTGGTTGAGGAGCACCACTATCTGGCGTTCCACGGCGTCATCGGCAAGGGCCTGCGCCATGTCGCGGTGCACGGCGAGACTTGGCTCGCACTGATCGGCTGGCAGCCTGGCGCGTTCAAGCTGGGCGCGCGGGATCGCTGGATCGGGTGGTCGGCGGAGCAGCAGTTCCGGCGCCTGCATCTGATCGCCAACAACTCGCGCCATGCCGACAATAGGGTTATGCCGCGTTTGCAGCCCGGGGCATTGAATCCCCGGGCTTTTTCTCAAGCGTTGTCGGCATAATCTTTAGGGTTGAGCAGGTTCGCCAGAGCCTGCTCAACCTGGTTGAACGAAGCCGCGGGCCCCCGAGCTCGGGTGGCCGGTATGTGGAAAGTGCACTGGTGGCGCGCTTACGAAGGGACGATTGGCGGGATGCCTATGGTCGACGCTGCTGTTTCCGCCAGCGTCGCGACGCCCATGGTCACAGGAATTGGGGAGATCGCCCTGAGCCGGCGGGACGGCTTCGGCCGCGAGTGAGATTGCGCACGGGTCATCTGGCTCGCCATCGGGACGGCGCGGACGCACGAAGCTGAAGCGAAGGGATTACCCACGGCTGCGACCCGTGTTCGGGCACCCGTCGGGTGGCGCCCGGCTCGCGTGGGCGGGACGCTGGCGAGGGATCTGGCGGACGTGCCGAATTTCACGAAAGTAGCCACCCAATCTCAGGCAAAGTAGCCGCCGAATCTCACCGAAAGTAGCCACCCGGTCTCACCGAAAGTAGCCACCCCCTCGGGGCGGCGGCTTTTGGTGCGACTCAGAGCGCCGTCCTACCCGTCGGATTTCGCGACTCATCCGAGGGGGGCTGGGATGGCACGGGGAAGGTTGCCGATGAGAAAGGTGAAGAAGGTTCTTGGTTTCCATTTCGAGGAGGGACGCAGCGCCCGCGTGATCGCAACCCACTGCGGTATGGCGCGACGCTCGGTGGCGTCGGTCCTGGAGCGGTTCGCGGCGTCCGGGTTGAGTTGGCCGGAAGCCGGCGACATGGCCGAGGAGGCGCTGGAGGCGGCGCTGTTTCCGGCGCCCACGCAAGCCGCGCCGCAGCAGGAGGTGGACTGGGCGAAGGTCGAGACGGACCTGTCCGAGCAGGGCGTGACCCTGAAACTGCTGTGGGAGGAATGGCGCGAGACCCATCCCGGCGGCATGAGCTATCCGACCTGGTGCCGCCGCTTCCGGGAGTGGCGGCCGCGCCGGGACGCGACGATGCGCCAGAACCGCCGTCCCGGCGAGAGGCTGTTCGTCGATTACGCCGGCATGACGATCCCGATCATGATCGACGGGGCCGAGCACGAGGCGCAGGTGTTCGTAGCCTCGATGGGCGTCTCGGGGCGGCTCTACGCCGAGGCGACGCTCAGCCAGAAGATCGAGGACTGGTGCGCCTCGCACGTGCGCTGCTTCAAGGATATGGGCTGCGTGCCGCAGGTCGTGGTGCCCGACAACATCAAGCCGGCGGTGATCAAGCCCTCGCGCTACGAGCCGGTCCTCAACGAGACCTACGCCGATCTGCTCGAACACTATGACGTTCAGGGCTTCCCGGCGCGCGTGAAGAAGCCGCGCGACAAAGCCCTGGTCGAGAACGGCGTGCTCCAGGGCGAGCGCTGGATTCTCGCGCCCCTGCGCAAGCGCGTCTTCCATGATCTGCCATCGGCCAACCGCGCGATCGCCGCCCAGGTCAGGAAGATCAACAGCCGGCCCTATGCCGACGGCACCGGCGAGAACCGCTACGGCCGCTTCGAGAGCGTCGACCGCCCCCACATGAAGCCGCTGCCGGAACGGCGCTGGCAGCACACCGTGTGGCGCAAGAACACGGTCCACCGCGATTATCACATCGCCATCGATTACCACTTCTACTCGGTGCCCCACGAGCTCATCGGCAAGGAGGTCGACGTCCGCCTGCGCGACAACCTGATCGACGTCTTCCTCCGGGGCCGGCACGTCGCCAGCCATATCCGCAGCTCAGCCAGGGGCCGCGCCACCACCGTCGAAGAGCACAAACCGAAGGCGCACCAACGCGCCGGCGTCGAGGCCACCCGCGCCCAGCTGGAGAAGAACGCGCGCGATATCGGGCCCCATGTCCACGCCTACATCGTCGCGCTCATGAAGCGGCAGAACAATCCGGAGTTCGGCTTCCGTGCCTGCTACGGCGTCCTCCGGCTGGCCAAGAGCTACGAGCAGGACCGCTTCGACGGCGCCTGCCGCTACGCGCTCGAGCTCGGCACGCGGAGCTACCGCGGGCTCGAGAACATCCTGCGCACCGGCGCCGACCGCGCCGCCGCCGAGCAGGAACCCGAGACCATGCCCATCGATCATTCCAACATCAGAGGACCGGAGGCCTACCGATGACCGAAAACCCCGTCTCCCACCCGCTGGCCGAGCGCATCGCCTCGCTGCGCCTGCCAGGCATGCACGCCGCCTTCCTCGAGCAGGTGGCGCGCAACGACCTCGACGACATGCCCTTCGAGGATCGGCTCGCGCTGCTGATCGATCGCGAGATCGCCGAGCGCCGCTCCAGGGCCCTGCAGCGGCGCCTCAAGAGGGCGCAGCTGCGCCATCAGGACGCCTGCTTCGAGGATATCAACCTGAGCCGTCCGCGCGGCCTCGACCGCAGTCTCGTGCTCGGCCTCGCAGACTGCGCCTGGGTCCGCAACGGCGCCAACATCCTGATCACCGGACCGTGCGGCACGGGCAAGAGTTCTTATGAGCTCTCTCCGCAAGGCCCGGCTTCATCTACGTCAATGGCATTCCTGTTCTCCCCTTCGAGTCCGCGGTTGATGGCCAGGCAGAACGTCCTTCCCACGCAGCGATTCGTCACGCTGCTCAGCTCTTATCCGGTTCGGAACTCCGGCGCTTGCCGGCTCCGTGACCCCAATACCGCATCCAAGCGGTAACGACGTTCCGGGAGGCGGGACCCATCTGTAGAACGGTGCCAAGCGGCGACCCAACTCTTGCCCGGTCACACGCCTTGCCCGGCATCCTCCGCGGCCGCGTCCGACCACGTCGGAACCTCCTGTATTCTCCTGTTCGTTCGGCTGCTGTCCTCAGGAGACGATGGCGCCCTCGGGCACCAGTCCCTGGGTGGCATAGCGCCACAGCGCGATCAGCAGCTTGCGCGCGACCCCCACGATCGCCCGCTTCCTCGCTCGCCGGTCCCTCCCGCCACCGGCATCCCTGGCGACGTAGGCATGGAACCACTTCGTGATCGCGCTTTCCGGTTGCAGTTTCAACCAGCGCCAGGCCATCTGGATCATGTGCTTCCTGACATGCGAGGGGCCGGCCTTGCTGATGCCAAGATCGTGGTCGACATCTCCGCTCGCCCACGGCACCGACGTCAACCCGGCCCAGCTGCCCAACTCCCGGCGATTGCGGAAGTCCCGATAGAACACCTCGCCAGCCAGCAGTGTGGCGTCATTGAGGCCGATGCCGTGGATGCGCGTAAGCGCCGCGATCATCGCCGTCCCGTCACCGTCGGTCGCGTCCTGGGTTTTCCGGCCAGCCTTCAGCAGGGCCTTCTTCTCGGCCTCGATCATCTCGATATGGTCCTCAACCAGGCGAAGCATCCGCACCGCCCTCTCGATCTCCGCACGCGCCCGCGGCGGCAACGGCGCCCCATAGCCCGTCCGCGCGGCCGCGAGGCGTTCGAGGAAGTCCGGCTTGCGCGGCGCCAGATCGAAGATGCCGTGCAACTGCAAGAGCCCTTTGATCCGGTTGTTGACGCGGGTACGCTCGCTGATCAGCGTGTCCCTCTCGCGCAGCAGGCGCTTGGCGTCCTCCCGGTCCACGTCGGGCACGCGCACCCAGGACATGGCCTCCGAATCGCCTTGGTCCCATGCCTTCAGAGCCCGAACCATTCTCCTCGCGTCGATGCGGTCGGTCTTTTTCTTCTTGGCGCGCCGGTTCACCCGCAGGCTCGCCGGATCGTTCATGAAGATATCGATCTCCGCGTCACGGCGCTCGATATCGCGGGCCAGCCAGAACCCCTCGTAGCCCGCCTCGTAGGTCAGCATCACCCGAGGACGGGCGCCGAGCTCCCTCGCCACCCGTTCCCGCACCGACCCGACGAGATCCAACAGTCCCGCCGTGTCGGCAGCAGCCAGTGTGTGGATGCTGATGCTGCCACCCGAGGCATCCGGGCAATGCACGCCCACAATCCACGATTTGAGGCTGATCTCCACCGCGACATAAATCGTGCTACTACTTGCGCCTGTCAGCGCGGTCGTGTCTGGACCATCCGACATCCGTCCACTCCGTTGTTGACGATTCCGCTCGGAGAGAAGGTGCTGGCCTTCTCTCCGAGCTTCTCTAACTGCCAGACGCGATTCGATGCCACCGTGCTCATGGTATCTGGATCTCCTGTGCCCTTGGCCACAAGGCGTGCCTCGAGGGCCACATCGCCCAGTACCACCGCGTGCCCAGGCTGCTCACCGAGCTGCGCATCGCCCATGGCGAGGGCACGATCCCGAAGCTCTACCGCGACCTCGCCCGCATCGAGGTGCTGATCCTCGACGACTGGGGCATCGCGCCCATCGATGCGGCTCGCGCGCGCGATCTCCTCGAAATCCTCGACGACCGCTTCGGCCGGCGCTCGGTGATCGTCACCAGCCAGTTGCCGGTGGCCGATTGGCACCGCCAGCTCAACGATCCCACGGTCGCCGACGCCATCCTCGACCGCCTCGTCCATGGTGCCATCCGCATCGAGCTGCACGGCACGTCCATGCGTATCGACGACGCTGCCGCAGGGAAAAAGGCATGAACGCGACTACAGAGCGCCGCGCTGCGCGCGGCGTGATCGTCGCTCCGCTCCGGGGCGTCGGAGGGGCGGGACGGATGGTGCCAGGCATGGCGCGCGCGCGCCGCCAGACGCGTGAGGGGTCTCACGCGCCGCGCGCGCACCATGCTCCACCGCCTTGCCACCGGGCCTTCGGCGGTGGTACCGATCACGGAGAAATCGCGGAGGGAGAACCGCCCACAAAAACGTAACCGCGTCGCTTCGCTCCGGGGTGGCTACTTTGCTGAGATCGGGTGGCTACTTTGGATGAGATTCGCCGGCTACTTCGGGTGAGATTCACCGGCTACATTGGTGAGACTGGGCGAGGCGCAGCGGCGCTCCGCAATCGGGACAGGCGACGGGAGCGGCCGCGGGCTCCGCTGCTTCGTCACGCTCACGTTGGCCTTCGGGCGCATCGTCGTCCACACACTCATCGTCGGGGCAGCCGATAGAGCCGAAAGCCTCGCGCGCGCTGGCCAACGTCGTGGTCCGGCATCCGTTGGAGAGGATGCCGAAGTGACGGATGCGGTGCATCCCGTCGGGAAGGACATGGAGCAGGAAGCGGCGGATGAACTCGTCGGCGCTGACAGTCATGGTGCCGTAGCGCGGCTTCTTCTGCCCCGCCTGCTTCGGCTTCCGGTGCCGGAAGGAGACGGTCTCGCCATCGAAGCCTGTGATGCGGCTGTCACCGATGGCGATCCGGTGGGTGTAGCGGGCGAGGTATCGGAACACCTGGGCCGGCCCGCGGAAGGGCCGCTTGGCGTAGACTACCCAGTCCCTGCCGCGGGCGGCGGCGAGGGCGGCGTGGAACTCGCCGGGGTTGGCGAGATGGGCGACGGTGCCGTGGAACTCCAGCTCCCCCCGCCCATGGGCGCGGGCGAGGTCTTCGAGGAAGCGGCGGCGGAACAGGCTGGCGAGGACCTTGACGGGGGCAAGGAAGGTGCCGCTCCCGGTCTTCCACTCGCCGTTCGCGACGTCGAAGCCCGCGTTGGGGACGACCACGTGCAGATGGGGATGGAAGCGGAGCTTCACTGCATGCCATTCCTCCCTCGTGGTTGACCGGATCAGCGCGTTGCCAGGTCGGAACGCTCGCTATCGGTCGCGCTTGAGCGCACACCCACCTTTTATCCGGGCGGTGACCGGTGGCGATGCACCGGACCCGTCCCTCAATCCCGTTTGCTGCGGGCTGCAGCGTTCCGGAGGCGGGGCCCATCTACGACTCGGCGTATTTCAGCCCTGGTGAAGTTCGGCCACTCGCCACCCGGCCCAGCGTCGGCCGCGTCCGGCCGGGCTAGAGAGTTGCGGTCCCGGCGTCAGGCGAGCCTAGCGCCCGTCGGCACGAGACCGGTCTCGGAGAACCGCCACAGCGCGATGAGCAGCTTGCGGGCGACTGCCACGATCATCACTCGACGAATGCGTCCCCGGGCTCCGGCGGTGTTGTTTTCCGGTCTAGCCGGATAGAAGCACGGGTTTTTTTCTCACTTTGATTGGTTGGTGGATTTCCCGGGATGGTGGCCGAGTGCGGGAAGGACGCTGCCTGCGGCATTTTTTTGATCGTCAGCAGAATCCTCATTGCTGTTGAAGCTGTGGAGCGGTGGGCGCGAGATCGGCGAGTGTGGTCAGGCGGTGGGCAAGCGCCAGCTTGTCCAAGGGCTGTCCACACGGTCCGCAGGACGCCGATCGGTCCGCAGGACGCGTCCACGGCTCCACAGCTTGGCGGCGCCGGGGAGCGTCCGTAATCTCGGCCTCTCACTGAACCGCAAAGAGAGGCCCGGGGGACTCAACTCCCGCCGGGCCAGGGCCGGTGCAGCTTCGCTACGAAACGGGGCTCACCAGCGAGGAATACGTTAAGACCGAGGCGTGGCGCGACGCAAGGCTTGAGCGCTGCCCGAATCACCCGCACGGCGGATGTTCTGTGGCAAGCCACGGCACCTACGAGCGGAAGACCCCGCCCGGCGCAAGGGTTCCTCGCTGGTATTGCCGTGAGAGCCATACGACCATCGGCCTGCTGGCCGACTGTCTGGCGGCGCGGCTGCCGGGCACGCTCGATGCGCTGGAAGCGGTTGTTGTCGTGGCGGAGGAGGCCGGCAGCCTGGAGGAGGCAGCGGACGAGGTGCGCTGCCCCGAGGACGAGGACGCCATCGAGCTTCCCGGCGCCGTGCGTTGGATCCGCCGCAGGCTGAAGCTCGTGCACAACGCGCTTGTGCGCGTCATCGGCCTGATCCCCGACCTGCTCGCGGGCTGCGCGCCCACCATGAGCGCGGTGCGCGAGCGTCTGAAGAGCGACAGCGCGTTGATGGAACTGCGCGGCCTGGTCGCCGGGCAGCTCCAGACGCTGCCCGCGCCTTTGGGCTTCCAACCCCACGGCATCGACGTGGGGAATCGCAAACCGCAGTTCCAACAACGGGCGGGGCCGGACCCGCCGCCGGAGAGTTCGTAGCGTGACGATCCCGGGGCCAGGGAGTCCCTGAACGAGGATCGCACCATGAACAGCTCAGACGACGACCTTCGCCAACAGATCGCGCTCTTCCGATACGACGTCATCGCCGATCTGGTACATCTGCCCGTGGGTGCACCGGGTGCCGGCGCGATGATGCGCGCCAAAGCCGAGAAGACCTACACAATCCCCGGAACCACCAGGACCCGGGTCGCCGCCGAGACCATGCGGCGCTGGATCAAGGACTACCGCTACGGCGGCTTCGACGCGCTCTACCCCAAGCCCCGTACCGACCGGGGGAAGCCCCGGCGGCTGCCGCCCGAGGTCGCCGAGCGCCTCATCGCGCTGAAGACCGAGAACGACGCATTGTCGGTCCGCGCCATCATCCAGAAGGCTCACGAGGAGGGTATCGACCACCCGCTCGCCTCGTCCACCGTGCACCGCCTCTTCAGCCGCGAGGGCCTGTTCGACAAGAAGCCGCCCGACGGGGCGGATCGCCGCCGCTTCGCCTTCCGGCATGCCGGCGAGATGTGGATGAGCGACGTCATGCACGGACCCAAGGTCCGGCACGGCCGCAGCCGGCGCAAGACCTACCTGATCGCCTTCATCGACGACGCCACCCGCGTCATCCCGTTCGCCGCCTTCGCCATGGCGGAGAACACTGCGGCGTTCCTGCCGGTGTTCAAGGACGCGCTGATCCGGCGCGGCCTCCCGGCCCGCTTGTACGTCGACAACGGAAGCGCCTACCGCTCCCGTCATCTCTCCCTGGTCTGCGCCAGGCTCGGCGTTGCGTTGATTCACGCAAGAGCGTTCCAGCCAGCGGGAAAGGGTAAGATCGAGCGCTTCTTCCGCACCCTTCGGGCCGGCTGGCTTCGCCACCTCGGCGATGACGTCGACAGCCTGGAGGCGCTCAACCGCAGCCTCTGGGCCTGGATCGAGGGGGAGTATCACAACAGCCCGCATCGTGGCCTCGACGAGGGGCGCACCCCGCTCGAGCAGTGGGCGCTGGCCTCGGCCGGCGTGCGCTATCCCGACGCCACCATGGACCTCGACGATCTGTTCCTCTTCGAGGCCAAGCGCCGTGTCTACAAGGATCGCACCGTCAGTCTCGACGGCTGCGTCTACGAGGTCGATACCGTGCTGGTCGGCGAGAAGATCACCCTGCGCTACGACCCGGCCGCGCCGCCCTCGCGCCCTCTCGACGTGGTCCATGACGGCAAGCCGGCCGGCAAGGCTACCCCTCTCGACGCCTACGCCAACACCGCCGTCAGGCGCACCTATCCGGCCAGGGAGATCGAGGCCGAGGACCCGGCGCCCGAGCCCCCGCCCTCGCCGCTGGCCATGCACAAGCTCAAGGACAAGAAGGAGGACGAGTGATGTACCAGCGCCACTTCGCTTTCACCCGCCTGCCCTTCGAGACCCCGACAGAGACCGACGAGCTGTTCGAGTCCAACGCGCGCCGCGAGGCCGAGGCCAGGCTCGGCCACCTCATCGAGCTGCGCGGTATCGGCCTGCTCACCGGCGAGGTGGGCTCCGGCAAGACCACCGCCTGCCGGCACCTGACGGCGCAGCTCCACCCTGGCCTCTACCGGGTCCACTACGTCTCGCTGACCACGGGCAACGTGCTCGACATGTACAAATCGATCGCGTGGGAGCTCGGCCTGCCCATCGAGCGCTCGCGCGCCTCGGCCCATCAGGCAATCCGCAACGAGATCTCCCGCCTCGTCACCGAGGCCAAGCAGCTGCCGGTCCTCGTCATCGACGAGGCCCATCACCTGCGCAACGACGTGCTCGAGGACCTGCGCCTGCTCACCAACTTCGCCATGGATTCGGAGCAGCGCCTGTGCCTCGTCCTCGTCGGCCTGACCGAGCTCAGGCGGCGTCTCGCCATGGCGATGCACGAATCCCTCAGCCAGCGCCTCGTCGTCCGCCATCATCTCACCGGCCTCGACCGAGATGAGGTCGACGCCTACATCAAGCACCGCCTCAGGCTCGCGGGATGCGAGCTGCCGCTCTTCGAGGAGCCCGCCGTCGAGGCCCTGTTCCAGAGCGCGCGCGGCCTGCCGCGCCAGATCAACCGCATCGCCCACTACGCGCTCTCCGCCGCCGCCCTCGACGAGGCGAGGACCGTCAGCGCCGAGCACCTGCAGCACGCGCTAGAGGAGTTGCGGCCATGACCGGCTTCCCGACCCGCACCCCGATCGAGCTGGAGGAGCGGCCGCGCGAGCAGCAATGGCTGGTGGACACGCTGTGGGGCGAGCAAGCCGTCGGCATCGTCGGCGGCGAGCCCAAGTGCGGCAAGTCCATCCTGGCGCTGGACCTCGCGGTCGCAGTCGCCGCCGGCGTTCCATGCCTGCGGCACTTCGCCCCGGCCCGGCCCGGTCCGGTCCTGATGTTCGCCGCAGAAGACGCCGGCCACCTCGTGCGCAAGCGCCTGCAGGGGATCGCCCGCGCCGCAGGCGCTCGCTTCGAGACCCTCGACATCGCCGTTATCGACGTGCCCACACTGCGCCTCGACCATCTCGACGACCGGCGCCGCCTGCAGCAGACCGTGGAGCGCATCGCACCGCGCCTCGTGGTCCTCGACCCCCTGGTCCGCCTGCACGGCGTGGACGAGAACACGGTCGCAGACGTCGCCCCGATCCTCGGCTTCCTGCGCGACCTGCAACGCCGCTTCGAGACCGCCGTGCTGCTCGTCCATCACGCCCGCAAGAGCGGGGCCACGAGGCCGGGGCAGGCCCTGCGGGGCAGCAGTGAGCTGCACGCCTGGGGAGATTCGAATCTATACCTGCGCCGCCGGGACCGGCAGACGCTCATGACCGTCGAGCATCGCGCCGCTCGCGGTCTCGACGACATCGAGATCGAGCTCAAGGAAGACGGAGAGGAGCCCTCCTTCCAGCTGCGCCAGCCGCCCCCGGCCGGCGGGCCGCCTCAGCCCGAAACTCCCGAATGCCGCGTTCTCAAGGCGCTCGCCGACGCCGGGGCGCCGCTCTCGCAACGCCAGATCCGGGAACGCGCCGCGACCCGGCACAAGACCGTCGGCGTAATCTTGCAAAAGCTCGTCCAGGAGGGTCGCGTCGCGCGCAACGCCGAGGGCGGCTACAGCGTCGTCGCAGGCGCAGCGGACAAGCGGGCGGCGGCCGCCGCCGCCAACGGCAGCAGTCGGCCGCAGGCCCCGCGGTTCCCGGAGCCCGGTTCCGCCAACGCCTAGGGGTTCGAGCCGGAACCGCCGTCGGGAACCACCCCTCCCCAACGGTCCGGAAGGCGCTGCGCCTCCACCGGGATACTACGTCAAGTGAGCGGCCAGTCCGTGGCCGGAAGCTTGCTTCAGGCCATGGCAGCACTTCGTCGTGTGGACGGCCGCGCGACACCTCGTCAGCCCTCCTCAAGCACCAGTCCAAACCTCAATCAGACAGCGACCCCGGACCGCCCGCAGAGACCATGAGCTCCTACGCTTCGATCCGGAAAAGACCGAGCAATCTGGGAAATCAGGGCAGCGATCACGTCAAATAATCTGGGAGATTCGGCGTCAAATAACGTGCGAAACAACAGGCGGTGCGCTCATCGAACCACTTGCTAAGCGCGCTGTCGGGTTGATGGCGCAACCAGCGCCACGCCATTTGGACGAGGAGGGCACGGATCCAGGCCGGACCGTCGCGGTCGATCCCCTGGTCGCGTTGCATGTCCCCGCTCGACCATGGGGTCGGCGTCAACCCGACCCAGCTCGCAAGCTCACGGCGGTTTCCGAAGTCGCGGTAGAAGATCTCGTGCTCAAGCAGCATCGCGTCGTTCGCGCCGATCCCCTTCAGCTGGGCCAACGTCGCGATCCTGGCCGCCGCCCGCTCCTCGCTTCGCTGCGGCGCGACCGGCGCCGGGATAGCGGCGCCCTGGCGGACAACCGCATCCCGCTCGGCCTCGACTGCCGTGATCTGCCGCTGCACGAGCGACAGCCGCTCCACAAGCCGCAGAATCTCCTGACGCGCCCGCGGCGGGAACAGTGAGCCGTATGCGGTCACCGCGTCCGCGAACTTCTCCTCGAACTCCTTGGCCCGAGGATCCAAGTCGAAGACCCCCTGCAGCTTGAGTAGCCCCTTGATCGAGTTCGTCAGCGACGTCCGCTCCTTCACCAGCCGCCGACGCTCACGGAGCAACCGCTTGCGGTCCTCCTCCTCCACGCTCGGCACCCGTACCCAACTCTTATCCGGGAGGTTTCTCTTTCAACGGCGGTGCGCCGGAACCATCCCTCGATCCCGCTTGCTGCGGGCGCAGCGTTCCGGAGGCGGGGCCCATCTCCTGCTCGGCGTGTTTCAGCCCGTGAGAGGCTCGGCCACTCGCCACCCGGCCCAGCGCTGGCCGCGTCCGGCCAGTCTGGATCAGCGCGGTCTCGCGATCAGACGAGCTTGGCGCCCGTCGGGACGAGACCGGTCTCGGCGAACCGCCAGAGCGCGATCAGCAGCTTGCGGGCGAGCGCCACCATCACCTTGCGCATCCGTCCCCGAGAGCCCGCAGTGCGCTCCTCGAACCACGCGCTGAGAGGGCTCTCGGGCTGATAGCGCAGCCAACGCCACGCCATTTGGATGAGTTGTGCCCGGATCCATGCCGGACCGTCGCGGTCAATCCCCCGGTCGCGCTGCGTGTCGCCGCTCGCCCAGGGGGTCGGCGTCAGGCCGACCCAGCTCGCGAGCTCACGGCGGTTGCGGAAGCGGCGGTAGAAGATTTCGTGGACGAGCACCGTCGCTTCGTTCTCGCCGATCGACTTCAGCCGGGTGAGCGCTGCGATTTTCACCGCCGCCTGTTCTTCGCTCCCCTCCGCCTCGGCCGGCGTCGCGGTCTCGTTCTTGGGGGGCATATCGTGTCTCCTACTCAGGTTTGGCGAGAACGGCACCGTAGCGCCGGTCTCCGAGTCGCCCTCGAGAGGATCTCCAGCATGGACAGCACCAGCATCTCGCGTACCGCCCGGCGCAGGACCTCCGGCGGCAGAGGGTCCCGGTCCAGCGCGCGATGGATCACGAAGCGCGACAGGTCCATGCCGCTCGCCGCAGCCGCCCGGCCGATTCGTTCCCACTCCGCATCGGTCGCCATGACCGCGCGCTGGCGCCGTCCGCCGGCATTCTCCCTCATCGTGGCCATCCGTCTGTATGGACCTGTTGCAACCGGGACACGCAGCTACGCATCAATGTAGAATAGATCAAGAAACTCCTATGATATTCCTCGCGCACGAGAACATGTACCATTCGTGTGTCCTGACCGAATGATCCGTTCCCGGCAAAGGCACCATAGCAATGCTCTACGGCAAATTCCACATCCCGGCTTCCCCGAATGCAACTCCCGAGAGACATACGATCAGCCAATGTGTCTTCCCGCCCCGCTCCATTCGCCCTTGACGTCAGCCGTAAACCTCTGTAGCATCGATCTAATACAGGAGGAAACTGCAACCCTACGTCACGGTGCGCCCGCCAGATATTCGCTAATGTAAGAGCCACTTGCAAAACTCCCAGGCGCGGTCTGCTTTTCCCGAGAGCCCGGCGTGAGGACATTGACGGTCGGAACGTAACATGAACTTCGGGACGAGCGGACGTCGCTGGCTGCCGCCGGGGCGCCGATTCGCCGCAAACCGATGCCCATGCGGGCGCATTTTGGACCCGCCGTCGCGATGCGGACATGGCTTTTTGCGCCTCCGCGGAGGGAGGCGTGCCGGCGTGACAGCGACGGAGGCGCCGCTCAGGCCAGGAGGCGCATCAGCTGGTCGACCGTCAGCACCAGGATGCCGAACATCAGGTGGCAATGAACCTTGGCATGGCCGCGCACGCGGACATGGCGGCCCCCGCAGTTGTCCTTCAGCCCACCGTTGATGCGCTCGATGTTCGAGCGCTCGTTGTAGCGCTCGTCCGCCGGGTGGCGGTGACCGACGCCTCTCTGCGCCCTGGCCTCGCGCGCCAGCTCCTCCTTGTACTCCTTGTCGCGAGGGTTGACGTCGATGATCGGGACGTGGCCCAGCAGGTAGCTGTGCCAGCCGATCTCGGGCGCGTCATAGGCTGAGTCCATGAGGTCGTACAGATTGGTGACGCGGTCGGCGGTCATACTCGCCAGCGGGATCGCGGCCTGGCTGTCGTGCAGCGAGGCGGACGTCAGGATGCAACTGATCGGAATGCCGCCATCGGCGGCGTCGATGTGCAGCTTGTAACCGATCCACGATGTGGTATGGCCCCTGGCGTTGCGCTTGGTGCCGACGTCGCAGGCTTTCGGCAGGTCGTCGAGCATCTGGGGCAAGCTCATCGTGAGCTGGCGTTTCACGCGGCGCTCCTCCTTGGGCCGCTCCTCGCCCTTGCGCGGGCGGCCGCGCTTGCGCTTCGGCTTCTCCGCCTTGGGCTTGGGCTGAGGCTTCTCGCGCGCCTCGATCGCCGTCGAGTCGCGCGAGACGTGCCCGACCAGATGGTCTCCGAGGGTCTGCTTGATCAGCGCCTCATGCACGCGAGCGGGCAACGCACTCTCGGAGAACTCCGCAAACGCCCGCGAAAACGTCGCCTCGCTCGGGATCTCTGCGGCATAGGTCCAGCCGCAGAGACGGCGTAGCGTCTTGTCGTTCTCAAGGCGCTCGATCAGGGCGCGCGTCGTGGGTACGTCGAACACCGCCTTGGCGATGAAGGCGCGGGCCAAGGCCGCCCGATCCTCGACCGGCCGACCGGGCAGGCCATGGAAATGGGGAAGGAAGCTCTCGACCCGCGCAAGCTCAAGCACGGTGACGAAGCGCCGGTACCTCTCGCCGAGCGGCCCGAGCTCCTCCTCAAGCCACGGGAAAAGATCCGCTTGAATGTGATGCCAGAATCCGGATAGTGTCTGTCCCAGCGACATGGGGCCGCCCTCTCCGTCGACGTTGTCCGAAACCCGACAGGAACAGAGAGCGGTCCCGATTTCCAGGACAATCTGACCGCCACGGCGGCAAAATCCCGCTCAAATGCGGAATTTTGCAAGTGGCTCGTAAGTGCACACCTGACGCTCGACCCGGTGGCGCTGTTGCATGTCCCGCAGCGCCGGCACCAGGCTGTGTCCCTCATAGGTGGCGCCGGGAAAGACCTCGTAGCTCACCGGCAGCCCCTCGCGCGTGACCATCAGCGCCAGCAGCACCTGGGAGTCCTTGTGCTTGCCGTCCTTGCTGAAGCCGTGCTGGCGAAGCGTGTCCTCCACCGCCGTCTCGAAGGCGAGCGTAGTGCAATCGAAGAACAGAACCGCGACCGGCTCCGGCAGCAGCGCCCGGCTCGCCTCGCCGACGCGCGTGCGCAGATGCCCGATCGCCTTCGCGTCCAGCCGGTCCATCATCCAGTAGACCTTCTCGAGCGAAAGGCTCACGCCGAAATCCTCCTCGAGCCGACGCACGCTGCCCCGCTTGCTGTCCGGGTTGGCGATCCGTGCCATCACCACATGGAACAGCGCGTCATGGGAGGCCCGGTAGCGCGAGCGCGGCAGCAGCGCGTCGAGGCCCAGCAGGCGGTACATCTCGCCGTAGACCTCGTGAACCCCTGTGACCAGACGCTGCTCCTCTTCAAGCTGCTTGAGGTCGACCGGGAGTTCCTGCTTGCCGTCTCCCTGGCGGCCGAGGCGGATCACCTGCTCGGCGATCTTCTCGGGTGCGAACAGCGCCGGCTGGCGCTCGTCCTCCAGCTTCGCCTTGACGTACTCGCCGAGCTGCCTCAGGCGCTCCAGTTCGTCCTCGTCCATGGCCACGCCGATGTGGCGGACGATGCGCTGTCGGACCTTGCCGCCGTCGCGCACGCCCTCGACGAGTTGCACCGAGCGGCGCGGGCTGTTGGGGGTGGTCTTGATGCGCACGAACATGGAGGAAGCATAGCGAGCGGCGGCGCCGTGGACAACCCAAAATACCTACTAGGCACAACAAAGCGGCTTGACCACGGCAAATTCGTTCTGATTTTCGCCGCTGGCTGACGGCACTGAATCATGCTCCATCCGCTTTCGTTTGGGACCTTGCGGGGGCTGGGCACGGGATTTGGCCGCGCCGCCGCATTGCCATCGCGCCGCCGCATAGCGATGCCCTTGGCCGCGAGAGTCGAGCACGGCTTCATCTGAACATGACCGCTCGCCCCCGGCGTTCCGAGGGTTGGCGTCGCGGCGAGGGGCACGGCTGGGAGGGGGTCAGTCCGGCGCTGGCCGCGGAGCGACGTTGTCGGTCATTTTCAGGAAGTCGAGAACCCGCCTCGGTTTCCTGGCCAGATTGCGCATGGTCTCGGCGACAGCGAGCCCGCGCCCCTTGATGACGCCGATGGCGAAGCGCCGCAGCAGGGTCATGTTCTCCGGACCGTAGCCCGAGCGGATACGGCATCGGTCCTCGTCGAAGCTCCAGTCGAGGATGTGATGGGCCGCCTCGATGGTCCAGTGCCCGCGATTGAGGGTGAGCAGGCGTTCCGGCGATGCGGCCTGCGCACTCAGGCTGGTGACGCCGTAAGCCGTCTCGCAGCTCCTTGCCGGATTTGACGTGCCGGGTTTCGCGCCGCACGGCGAAGACCTGTCCGACGCCGGGGAAGTTGAGGTAGTCGTTGAGCTCGCTGGAGACCCAGATGGAGCGCCGCTCGCGGCGGCCGTGCTCGGGCTTGGGGCTCTCGTCCGCGAAGTCCGGCGCGCGGCCTGCGATGGCCTCGTCGAGAGTGAGCCGGATGTCGTCGAGCAAGGTGGGCTGGTTGCCCTTGACGGTGAACAGATAGTCGGCGCCGCGGTCGCGCAGATAGGAGGCCAGCGCGCGCTGGGTGAGCAGAGCATCGGCGGTGACGGTGCGGCCCGCGATGTCGGGCACCGTCTCGAGCAGGGGGATGATGGTGCCGATCTCGTTGGTGCGCTTCTCCCCTTCGTCGGCGTCGGGCCTCATGCCGACTTTTTTTGACCCCAGGGCGCCTTGGTGTCGTGGCCTATGATGCCGAGCACATGAGCCTGCGTGCCATCGTCATCGATGGCGCCGCGGATGGTCTTGCCGTCGATGGCCAGCGCGCTGTCGCCCGAGCCGTGGGCCTCGTGCCAAGCCCTGAGCGCGGCGTCGAGCTGGACCGGATCGACGCGGATCAGCAGGCTGCGCATCGCCGACAGGCTGGGCGGGCGGTACCGGCCGTCGCGGCGGCGCACGCGGAAGCGCTGCAGCACCCTGGGACTGAGGTCGTCGACCCATTCGCTGATCGCCTTGTAGCCGCGCATGCCACAGAACGTCGCGGCGGCGGCGAGCGCCAGTACCGTGGGCAGCGCATGGCGCCGGCCCTGGCGGCGGCGGGGATCGTCGATGCCCTGGAAGAACTCGGGGAGGGATCGCATCTGTGCGGCGGTGAGCGTCATCTTCGGCACTCCATGTCGCAGACGGGGGTCGAGATCGTCGGCCCGCAGCCGGGCCCGCGCGGTGCGGGACAGGGGAAGAAGGAACACGCGCTTGGGCCGTGCGTGCTCGCTGTAGCCGGCCCCACCGCGAGCGAAGCCGCGGGTGCGCCCGACCTCGATCCAGTTGGCCGCGCGGTAGACCGTGCCCCGGAAGAGCGCCGGGTCCACGAACGTCTCCGCCAGCAGCACGTCGTGACCGAAGCGGATCGGCCAATCCCTCACCAGACGGCGCGTGCACAAAGACAGCACCCGCGAGCCGAGATTGCGCGGACCGCCGGGCAGGATCAGGAAGCGCGAGTTGTTGGTGACCAGGTGAAGACGACCGAACTGAAGGCCGCGGTCCCAGCCAATCCAGCGATCGCGCGCACCGCACTTCAGCGCCGCTGCCGAGAAGACCGCCAACGCCAGCCATCGCCCCCGATGGTGCGCGACATAGCGCACGGTCTCGCCCATCCCCGGCACCGCGCCGAGGTAGTGGTGTGTCTGCATCACGTCGCGGAAGCGGGCCTCGTCCTCCGCCCCAACGATGTCGACCGCCACTTCCGATAGAACCGCCACCGCCTGCCCGTCCCCACGGCTGCCTCGCGGCACTCATATCAGGACACAGGGAACAAGTCCACTATGTCAGGCAACTCGCTGGAGGGCCTAGCCAAAAGCCGAAGTACAAATCCGCCCTGCGGCTTGACCGCACCGCAACTTCTAAGCCATTGTCTTTACTGGAATCCCGAACCGGGATTCCAGCGAAAACTCGGCTCAACCGTCGAAGTCAGGAGGACGGATTGGAGTTGCTCAAGCGCGTGCCTAGCGGGACTATTGGACCCTGGAATCTCTACAGTTTTTTCCGCAACCCTGTAAACGGCAATTGCTGCGCGTTCCGAATTGACGACGTTCTGGCTGTCGGCGGCTATCCGACGAGAATGGCGGAGATGGAGGATTATTGCTTGTGGATCAAGATGCTGATCCACGGCAAGCGTATTTTCGGTTCCCGGGCGCCTCTGCTGAGAGCCGATGCCCGGTCCTTGGCCGCGCGCCGCGGGGGGAGAGACTGGTTCCTGGCCGAGGTCGCGATATTGAGGCTCAATGCCCGGCGGCTGGCGTACGTGGGCAGCGTGCCGGCGATCACCGCATTCGCATTCCGTGCACCGCTCGGCTTTTCCGCTGCCGAGAAGTTGCGTGAGATTCTCTACCAATATTTCCTGCGCAAGAGGGTTAGGTCATGAAGGCATTTCTTCTGGCGGCGGGGCTCGGCACCAGGATGCGTCCGCTGACCGACCAAACCCCCAAGTGTCTCCTGACGATCGGCGGCATCGCGATGGTCGACATTTGGCTCGATGCAATGCTCCGTGCCGGAGTCAGCGATGTTCTCGTCAACCTTCACCACCTCGCCGATCAGGTCGAGGCGCATGTGGCGCGCCGACGTCGGCCGCCGGCGGTTCGGCTGAGCTACGAGCCCGCTCTGCTCGGCAGTGCTGGAACACTGGCTGCAAATCGGGACTTCGTCGCCAGCGAGGAATTCTTTCTTGCGTGCTATGTGGACAACCTGACCGACTTCGATCTCTCCGTACTTGTCGAACGCCATCGATCCTGGGGCGGACTTGCAACCCTCGCCTTGATACATACCGACGAATCTCGCGCCAAAGGCATCGTCGAACTCGACGCGGACGGCATCGTCGCCTCCTTCGAGGAGAAGCCCAAGGCACCGAAAAGCGATCTTGCCAATGCCGGTATCTACGCCTTCGCGCCCTCGGTTATTGAATTCATTGCGAAACCGCCAGCGGATATCGGATACGATCTTCTGCCTCGGCTTGTCGGCAAGATGCAGGGCTTTGTTATCGATGCGTATTTGCGGGACGTCGGGAGCAGCCCCGAGGCCTATTTGGCCGCCGAGCGCGAATGGGCGGCGAGAGCGAGCGCATGATTGTCACCGAAACGCCGCTTCGGATCAGCTTCGCCGGCGGCGGCACCGATCTACCGGAGTACTACAACGACCATGGCAGCCGAATCGTGAGTTGCGCGATCGACAAGTACGTCTATGTCATCACTAGTGTCCCATTAAAACTACAATAGAATCAGTTGCTTATCTTCTTGGCTCTGGCCCACCGGGAGTGCCTCATGCGTAAGTAGCGCATTTAGCGGGATTTTTTCGAACAGGGTGAGGCTCAGGGTCTGGAGAATTGTGTAGAGGCTGGCGTCGAGTCTCAGCCTCTTCTTGATGATGGCGACCAGGACGTAGACGGAGACAGCGATCCAGATTTGTGTCTTTACGGCATTTTCGGAGGTGCCGAAGAATGCCTTGATGCGAAGGTTTTGCTTGATCCATTTGAAGAAGAGTTCGACCTGCCAGCGATAGCGGTACAACTCTGCGACGGTGAGGGGCGGAACAGCGAAGTTGTTGGTCATGAAGTTGAAGGTCTTGTTGGTTTCCGGATCCTTGTAGCCGACTCTACGGAGCGGCTTCGGGTAGCGTATTTTGCTCATTTTGCCGGTCAAGACGATGGTCTGATCGCAACGCAGTCCGGCATCTTTGTCGATGGTACGGGAGTATTGGCGCCGGTATTGCGTGTTGGCCTTTGCGCGGATGATGAAGAAGCTTCCCGCCATGTCCAGGGTGTCGAGGCGCTTGAAGTCGAGGTAGGCGCGATCCATGATGTAGAAGGTGCCGGGCTCCGGAATGATCATGTCCAGAACATTCACATCGCCGAGCTTGCCGTCGGAGATGTGAATGAAGGCCGGGATGCTGCCTTGTAGATCAAGGAGAGTGTGAAGCTTGACGGCCGACTTGGTCGAGCGGAACAGAGCCCAGGGGAAGACCGACAGGCACAGATCGATGGTCGACGCGTCGAGAGCGTACACAGTATTGTCGAGTTGAAGACCGAGGTCCTCGCCGGCATGGAGCGGGCGTGCGATGGCGATCAGTTCCTGGGCGTACTCGGCATAGATGCGCCAGTCGCGTTGCGCGTTGGCGTTCGCCAAAGTGTTGCGCGAGACCGTGCCCCGAATGCCCATGTGATAAAGCTTGTTGTTCTGGGCGCGCAGACAAATCTCGATGTCGCGCAGACTTTCCCGATAGGACAACTGTGCGAAGGCCATGCAGAAAAACTGGCTCAGGCATGAGAACGATTTTACGTACCGATTGCCATCGTACTGTTCGACGCATTTGCGGAACGAATGCAGGGGCAGATGGTCCATCAGCTGCGAGAAAACAAGTTGTCCCGTGGACATGACCGGGCTCCCTCTGGATCGGAGCATCCAGCCTCGGCACTCGCGCCGGCCACTTCAAGTCGGTAACAACGCGAAATGCCAATTAATCGCGCCTTGCCAATGACTTAACAAGGGTCGCGCCAATTTTCTTGGGACACTAGTGCTATGTCATCGTGAAACGACGGTACGACGACGCTATCTGCCTCAACTACTCGAGAAAGGAGACCGTCGATTCAGTTGATGCAGTCGAGCACGGACTCATGCGGGAGACCATGCGCCTTGCCGGCGTCGACCGAGCCGTCGAGGTCACGACGCTTGCCGACATTCCATCGGAAGGATCGGGTCTCGGCTCGTCATCGTCGGTTACTGTCGGCCTGCTCAACGCACTTCATTGCTATCAGGGCGTTCAGCTTTCAGCGAGTGAACTTGCCGAGCAAGCTTGTGAGATCGAGTTGACGCGCCTGGGTAAGGCAATGGGCAGGCAAGACGCCTATATCGCAGTCTACGGCGGCCTACGGGAGTTCCGTTTTGGGCGCGGCGATACGGCGACGACCCGCAGAATCGGCCTGTCGCCCGATCAAAGACGCCAACTGGAGGGACGCCTGTTGGTATACTATACGGGCATCGCACGCAGGGCGGAAACCATCCTGAAGAAGCAACGCGAGGAGACAGGCGCCCGGCGAGCGGAACTCGATACAATACGCAAGATTGCCGAGACCCTTGCGAACGACCTCGATGCCGGCAAAGTCGACAGTTTGGGGCGGTTTGTTCGCGATGGGTGGGAGGCAAAGCGCATGCTGACCGATGGGATCGGTTCGGAACGCATTGAGACAATGATCACGGCGGCGCTCGAAGCCGGCGCGGACGGCGCCAAGGTGTGCGGCGCCGGCGGCGGCGGCTTCGTCCTGGTCGTCTGCCGGCCGGAGAACCAACCGGCGGTGCGGGAAGCGTTGGGAATCTATCGTGAATTGCCAGTCCGAATATCCAGCACGGGCAGTCGTGTCGTGTTCAATATCCATCAAGAGCCGTGAGGTTGACGGGACGGCCGGCGGGCATGGATGAGCTGTCCGACGGGGCCGGGCTTCACACACGGGAGACATTGAAGGGGCGAAGAGCATGGGATCGAAGGAGCCCGTGTTGATCACCGGCGCCGCCGGCTACGTCGGCAGCCATGTCGTGCCGGCGTTTTGCAAGGCTGGCTATCCCGTCGTTGTCCTCGACGATCTTTCGACGGGGCATCGTGCGGCCGTTCCCGGCGGTATCCCGTTCGTCGAGGGTGACGTTGGCGATAGCGGCGCGGTCGGCAATGTCATCGCCGACCATCGAATCGCCGCCGTCGTGCACCTGGCCGCCAGCGCCAGCGTTCCCGAATCGGTCCATGATCCGCTGCTCTACTACCGCAACAATGGTAGCGCGAGCACGACCCTGATCCGCGCCTGCGTCGACGGTGGGGTGAGGCGGTTCATCTTTTCATCGACGGCGGCGGTCTACGGCATTCCCAGGGAAATCCCGGTATCCGAGGACGCGCCGACGGCTCCCATCAACCCCTACGGCAGTTCCAAGCTGGTCACCGAATGGACGCTTCGCGACGCCGCGGCGGCCCACGATTTCCGCTACGTCGCGCTCCGCTATTTCAACGTGGCGGGCGCCGACCCGAACGGGCGGGCGGGTCAGTCCGACCGGAATGCCGCGCACCTGATCAAGGTCGCCTGCGCGGCTGCCGTCGGCTCGCACGACCACGTCACCGTGTTCGGCACGGATTACGATACGGCGGACGGCACCTGCGTGCGCGACTATATCCACGTGTCCGACCTCGCCGACGCCCATGTCGCCGCCCTTCGCGACCTGGAGGACGGCGGCGGCAGCCGCGTGCTCAACTGCGGCTACGGCCACGGGTATTCAGTCCGCGAGGTGCTCGAAACGGTGCGGGTGGTCGCCGGGGTGCCCTTCGATGTTCGCGAAGGCCCGCGGCGCGTCGGCGACCCGCCGGCGCTGGTGGCCGACGCGTCGCGGATTCGCGCGGCGTTGCAATGGTCGCCGCGCCATGACGATCTCGATTTCATCGTCCGCACCGCGCTTTCGTGGGAGAGGAAACTGGCGCGCGAGCGCGGCAATGTCGACAACGGGCCGCCTAGGGGCAGTGAGACACGGGAATGACGTCACACGGCCGCCATTTCGGCCTCCCCTCTCCCCCTTCCGCTCCCGGCGCTGAGCCACGCCAACGCCGCCGCCGGTCACTTGTCCCGGATGCGCCTTGCAGTGGCCGCCGACAGGCTGCAGGGAGCGCCTCCGGCCCGACAACGGCTCCGTCGTGCCCGGGCCGCGCAACCGACAGACCCGCGATGCGCGGGTTTCCGCTCGACCCGTCCGGCCTGTGGCGCGAAGTGCGCGCCGACCCCTCGCTACCTCCTGTCCCGGCGCTCTTCCTCGACCGCGATGGGACGCTTATTGAGCTGGTGGACTATCTCTGCACTGCCGAACGGGTCGTACCCATCGCCGGCGCCTTCGAGAGCTTGGCCGCGGCCCGTCGTTGCGGGTACCGGGTGGTGATCGTCACCAATCAGTCCGGGATCGGCCGCGGCTTCTACGGGTGGGAGGCGTTCGCCGCCGTGCAGAAGCGAGTGCTCGCGCTCGCCGACGCCGCCGGCGGCCTAGTCGACGCGGTGTACGCCTGCCCGGCGCTGCCTGAGAGCAGCGCCCCTTGCCGCAAGCCCAGCCCCGGTATGCTCCATGCCGCCGCTGCGGATATTGGTATCGATCTCGCCCGAAGCTGGATCGTTGGCGACAGCGTCGACGATTTGGAGGCCGGGCGGCGCGCCGGGCTCGCGCGCGGCTGGCTGGTGCAGACCGGCTACGGCGCCCGGGACCGTGCCGCCGCGGCGGGCTTGGCACGCAGCGACTTCCCCATCACCATCGGGCGGCCGATCGTCGCGCTCGGTACGGCGCTTTCCGCCGACAATCCCCGACCCGCGCAGGACGCTTCATGACCTTTCCGGACACGGGCTACCGATCAGTGGCCCGCTACTGCGACGACTACCTGACCCAGCTTGCACAGGCGGGTGCCTCCATCGACCGGGCACGGCTTACCCATGCCGCCAACCTGCTTGATGCGGCATTCGCGCGCGGCGCGTGGCTCTTCGTCTGCGGCAATGGCGGCTCGGCGGCGATCGCCAACCACCTGCTCTGCGATGTCGCCAAGGGGGTGCAGACCGACACCGGCGTTCTGCCGCGGGTGATGAGCCTGAGCGCGAACATGGAGATCGTTACCGCGATCGCCAATGACATCGCATTCGAAGATTGCTTCGTCTATCAGCTCAGGACCGCAGCACGACCCGGCGATCTGCTGATGACCATTTCGGCCTCGGGCGATTCGGAAAACATCGTCCGCGCGCTCGAATGGGCGGTCGCGAACGGACTGGACGGCGTCGCGCTGAGCGGCTTCGACGGCGGCCGCTCGGCACCGCTGGCCACCGTCAACCTGCACGTCGACGGCGACAACTACGGCGTGATTGAGGACACCCACCAGTCGATCATGCACATGCTCTCGCAATATCTGCGTCAAGCGAAGATGACCGACGCGCGCGTCGCTGAGCGAAAATTCTAGGTTGCGAAGCGGCTTGCCAGCACGACGGCGACCGGGGCCGCGGCAGCGAGGGACACCTCCAGGACCAGATGACGCTCGACGACCTCCCGATTGCAGGACACACCGAATGAACCCCCTAAACAAGATGGCTCATATTCGTGAACCATAGGCATGGCCCAAACATCGCGCGGCGGCATGCCCGGTGTGGGGGCTTGCCGCCGCGCCCGACAGGCCTTTGAATGGCGACCAGGGCTCGCTTGCGCACGCGTCGGGCTGGCCTGCGGCCAGCCCCCTGAAACCAACAACGGAGAACGCCTACCGCAAGACCCGGGAGAGACTGACAAACGGCATCGCCTTGGCGGTCAAATGGCCAGGATTCGCGGTCAAGTAAAATAGGAATCCGCCGTCAAGTGCGTAGGAATTTTGCACCCCGAGAGGCGCGTGGCCGCGAGCACTGGCAACCCATGCCTATGGATCACGAATTGAGCCAACAAGTTTGCGCCTGCCCCAGGAACGTGACGGGTCGGGACCAGCGAAGGATGCTCCCCAAACCGGCGTCCGTCCGGTACAACGACTGGCGGCAGGTGGACATGCTGGCGTCCGAGGTGTTCACACCCACCCTGCCGGTCAGCGTGATCCTGCCGACTTGGCAGCCTCCGGCCGGTATGCTGGAGAGGACCCTGGCGGCGCTCGAAGGCCAGACTTGGCCGCGTGATCTCTTCGAGGTGGTGATCGTTGACGATGGGTCCGAACCGCCTGTGGAAGCGCCCCGTTCGACCCCGCTTGACGTCAAGGTGGTGCGTCAGGAACGCCGCGGGTTCGGCGCCGCCCGGGCGCGAAACAACGGCGCGCGGGCGGCCGCCCACGACATCCTCCTTTTTCTCGACAGCGACATGCTGGCCGAGGCCGGCTGGATCGCGGCGCACGCCCGGTGGCACTACGCCGTCTCCGACGCCATGACATTGGGATTCTACGCCTTCGTGGCGGTAGATGGCCTCGACCTGGAAACGGTCCGGCGCCGACGGGGGTCACTGAAGGAGTTGTTTTCGGGCCGGCCGGCTGACCCGCCCTGGTTCGAGGGCCACATGCTCCGGACCGACGATCTCACGTCGAGGGCCGACGACCTGTTCAGAGTGGTCTCGTCGGGCAATTTCGGGATCCGCAAACAATTCTACGAGTCGGTGGGCGGGTTCGACGAATCGTTTATGCGGTACGGGCTGGAGGACACCGAGCTCGGATATCGGGCCTATACTCGCGGCGGATTGCTGGTCCCGGTCTGGGACGCCTTTGCCTGGCATCAGGGCCGCTGGTGCGACGGTAGAGACGCCAAGGATCGAGATCAGCGCATCATGCGGTCGAAGGCGGCCCACCTGATCGCCCATCGCGGTTTTCGCAGAAGCGGGATTAACCGAGTTTTCGCTGTGCCTCAGTACGTCGTGACCGTCGAGGCGGGACATTGCCCCACGGAACAGGTCATCGCGATGGTTGCGACCCTCTTGGCCGATCGCGTGTACGACTTGGTGGTGAGAATCGAAACGCCGTCGCGAGACGGCGATGAGCGGCTGGCGCTGCTCCGGGATCTCTTCGGCCCAGAGCCGCGGGTGCGCGTTGCACCGGCCCGCTCCGCCCTCGACGAGTTTCCCGTGTCGTCGTTCCACGTCACGCTGCCCGCCGGCGCGACGTTCGCGAACAACCTGGTGCATCGTCTGCGGGCAAGGCTGGGAAGCGCGGTCGCCGCGACCGCCATCCTCCCCGACGGATCCCGGGTGTCGATCACACGGACGTGGGCGCTCCACCGGGCGCGCCGCCAAGCGGCCAGCCCCGCCGACTTCGGAGAAGCGCGAACGATTTCCGCCGCGTCGCTCAAGTTCAGGAACACCGCTAACACCGCTCCGGCGGTAGACGCGGTCCACACCGGTGCGACAGATATGGCAGTCTACCCTGCGCGGTGGGCTCTCCTGTTAGGCTGGATCCAGGACGTCCGCAACCCCGGAGAGGCTTGGTCCTTATTGAGGGCGGTGGCCACAATGCTTCGGTGGCGGGCGCGCATCAAGCGGTAGTCGGTCGATCAGGATCTCGGGCGCACAATGACGAACGTCCGAAGCAAGTCCGCACCTTGATCAAGAACAATGAACCCGCACCCTAATTCCGTCCGGTACAACGACTGGCGCCAAGTGGCGGTGGAGCCGCTGGAGACGTTCATGCCTGTCATGCCGGTGAGTGTGATCATGCCGTACTACCAAACATCCGCCGAAACGCTGGCGAGGACGCTGGCGGCGCTGGAAGGCCAGACCTGGCCGCGGAATCTGTTCGAGGTGGTGATCGTCGACGACGGGTCCGAGCCGCCGTTGGAACGGCCCCGGGCGACGCCGTTGAACCTCAGGGTAATGCGACAGGAGCGCCGCGGCTTCGGGATCGCCAGGGCGCGAAACACCGGCGCCCGGGCGGCCGCTCACGACATCCTGCTCTTTCTCGACAGCGACATGCTTGTGGAGGCGGACTGGATCGCGGTGCACGCCCGCTGGCACCATGTCGTCTCCGACGTCCTGACGTTGGGATCCTTCAGCCATGTGGCGGTGGACGATCTCGACGCGGAGACAATCCGGTGCCGGGCGGGATCACTACAGGATCTGTTTTCGGACCGGCCGGCGGATCCCCACCCGATTGAAGGCCTGATGCGCAGAACCGACGATCTGACGACGAGGGCGGACGACATTTTTCACGCGATGGCGGGGGGCAACTTCGGCATCGGCAAGAGCTTCTACCGGCTGGTGGGCGGGAGCGACGAATCGTTCGCACGCTGGGGAGCGGAGGACACCGAGCTCGCCTACCGGGCCTACACTCGCGGCGGGCTGCTGGTGCCGGTCCGGGACGCCTTCGCCTGGCACCAGGGGAGCTGGGCGGAGGACCGGAACGCCAAGGCGCGAAGTTATCGGATCCAGCACGGGAAAGCGGCCAACCTGATCGCCCATCACGGGCTCCGCCGCGCCAGAACCGGCCGCATCTATGCGGTGCCCCAGTACGTGGTGACCATCGCTGCGGCACATCACCCGGCCGAGCGGATCATCGAGACCGCCGCGAACATCCTGGCGGGCCGCGTGCATGACTTGGTGGTGCGAATCGAAACGCCAGCGGATGACGATGACGAGCGACTGGCTTGGCTCCGTGATGTGTTCGGTCCCGACCCGCGCGTGCGCGTCGCGCCCGCCCGTGCAGCCCTGGAAGAGTTTCCCGCATCGCCGTTCCATGTCGCGCTTCCCGCCGCCGTCGCGTTCGGCCCGAACCTGCTGCGTCGCCTGCGCGCCGGGCTGAGAGGCGCGGTCAGCGCGGCTGCGGTCCTCCCCGACGGATCCCGGGTGTCGATCACCCGGGCGTGGGCGCTTCATCGGGCGCGTCGTGCGGGAGGCGACCCGAGCGATTTCGGCGACGCGCGAACGCTATCCTCACGCTCCTTGAAGATCCGGGTCGGCGCGCCGCCGGGCAGCGTGGACCGCGCCGCATCGACCAGGCCGGTGGAACTTCCCGCGGAGTGGGAGCGCTTGCGGGGACGGGCGAGGAACGTGCACGGCTATCGGGAGGCATGGTCGTTCCTGAAGTGGCTGGCCGGTGCGGCGGGAAGTCGGGCACGCGGCTTCCTGGTGCGTCCGGCACCGAATACGGGGAACAGGAGATCGTCGTTCCTGAAATATGCGGTTCGGTGGCGAACAGCCAGAAAGCGGCAGGCGGCCCGGGCGTATTTCCGGCATTGGATACGGAACCGGTGGCGGCGGCTCGTCTGGAAACCGGGCAAACCGCTACGGGGCCGATCGGCTCGGAACACGCCGATGGCGGGTGCATCGAAACCGCCGGAGGCGCCGTGCCGGACTGTCGTGCCCGCCTTCGATCCGTCGAGATACAACCCGTTCGGTTGGCCGCGCGCCGCCGGGGACGAGGTGGCGGCGCTGGGGCCGATCGCACGGCTGCCGCCCGGCGTCGAGGCGCACCGCGTTGTACGCCAGGACGATCTGCTCCGGCTCCGCCGGTGTCATCACGTGGAGGACGTGCAGGCGTTCCACGCCGACGCGGTCACGCGGGCCAGCGACTTGGCTCGCGCGGCCGCCACCGGCGCGGTGGTGCATCTGGCCGATGGCTGTCCGGGGCTTCGGCCGCTGCTCGGCGCCGACCTCCATGACCTGATGGCCACCGGCGTGAGCGGCGTCGACGCCGGCGGGCGCGAGTTGCTCAGCATCAGGATGCGCCGCGCGGCACTGCGGAACCATTCGTTGCAGGCGCGCGCCCGGCAACTCGGCGACGCGCCGCCGCCCCTGGTGTCGATCCTGCTGGCGACCCGGCGCCCCGAACGGCTGCCGCAGGCGCTCGCCGCGGTGGCGAGACAGACCTATCCCCGCCTCGAGCTGGTGCTGGCGCTGCACGGCGAACCCTTTCCGGAGGTCGATCGGCGCGTCACCGAATTGCCGAGTCCGGCAAAAGTGTTGCGGGCATCCTCAAGCGAGCCGCTGGGCATCGTGCTCAACGCCGCCACGGAGGCATCGAGCGGGGAGCTGCTGACCAAGATGGACGACGACGACGTCTATGGCGCCGACCATGTGTGGGACCTGGTGCTGGCGCGGGAATACTCGGGCGCGCAGCTCGTGGGCAAGGGGATCGAGTTCGTCTATCTGGCCGCGTCGGATCGGACCGTTCACTTGCACCGCGGGAGCGGCGAGAGCTATCAGACGTCGACCCTGGCCGGGGGCGCTCTGTTGATTGCGCGCGACGAGCTTGCTCGCATGGGCGGGTGGCCGCGGACGCGGAAAGGCGTCGATCAGGCGCTGATCAAGGCCGTCGTCCAGGCGCGCGGGTGCGTGTATCGGACCCACGGCGCCGGCTTCATTCAGGTCCGACACGGCGACCGCCATACCTGGGACGCGTCCGATGACTGGTTTATCAAGAAGGCTGACGGTAGCTGCCCGGGTTGGAACCCGGCGCTGGCCGACCTCGGGGATCTCGACCTGCCGCATCCGGCGCATGGCTGACCGCACGCCGACGCGTGCCGAGCCACTGCCGGTTGTCCCCCGGACGATCTGGATGCGCTGGCTCCAAGGCCGGGAGAACGCACCCGAACTGGTGAAACGGTGTTACGACGCTAGGAGTCGACGGCCTGGTGAAGATCTCGCCAGATTACTCGACCAGGCGGGGACTCAAGATGTCGGTTTGCAGACTGGTGAGACGGCCGTGGTGACCAGGCCGCACAACTACTCTTGATGGCCATGATCCGCATGGGCGTCCTGAACGTTCGACTTACCTGGGAGATTCTCTATCGCAGCGGCCTCTCCGCCGCTATCGGTTGCCGTTACGCCGGCATCGGTTCGATCTTCATGTTCCACCGCGTCGTACCCTGCGTCTCGGCCCATCTGGATGGAGAGCTATGCGTCACACCCGGATTTCTCCAGGCTTGGCTGACGTCGATGCGCAAGGCCGGCGTCGCGGTGGTCTCCATGGACGACGCCGTCGAGCGCATCGGGGAGGCGGGCCGTGATTCCGCCCGGGGGCGCTTCGTCGTCATCACCTTCGATGACGGATACGCCGACAACGTCATCTATGGCTTGCCGGTACTGGAGCGGTTCGAAGCACCGTTTTCGTTGTACGTCACAACGGATATGGTCGAGGGCAGCGGCTACCTGTGGTGGCTTGGCCTGGAGCATTTGTTCCGGATGAACGACGTGTTGGATGTGCCGCCCATGAACAAACGGTTCACCGCCGCATCGCCCAAAGAGAAGGCTGCTGCCCTCGCGGCCGTGACGGCTTGGGTGGGAACGGACATCGGGCAACACGCTCCGCTCTTGCGCGACGTATTCGAGCGTTACGGCGTATCGCTGGGCGCAGTGACGAAGGAGCCACTTGCAGAATTCCGCCGTTGAGCGGGATTTTGCCGCCATGTGATGCAGATTGTTCTGGGAATCGGGACCGCTCTCTGTTCCTGTCGGGCTTCCGAAGACATCGACAGGGAGAGCGGTCCCATGTCGCTGGGACAGACACTAACCAGATTCTTGAACTCCCTTCAAGGCGATCTCTTCCCGTGGCTTGAGGGGGAGCTCGGGCCACTCGGCGAGAGGTATCGGCGCTTCGTCACTGTGCTTGAGTTTGCGCGGGTCGAGAGCTTCCTTCCCCATTTTCATGGCCTGCCCGGTCGGCCGGTCGAGGACCGTGCGGCGCTGGCGCGCGCCTTCATCGCCAAGGCGGTGTTCGACGTACCCACGACACGCGCGCTGATCGAGCGCCTTGAGGTCGACAAGACGTTGCGCCGATTGTGCGGCTGGAACTATGCCGGAGAAGTGCCGAGCGAGGCGACCTTTTCACGGGCCTTCGCCGAGTTCTCCGAGAGTGCCCTGCCCGCACGCCTGCACGAGGCGCTGATCAAGCAGACCCTCGGCGACCACTTGGTGGGGCATGTCTCGCGCGATTCGACGGCGGTCGAGGCGCGCGAGAAGCCTCAGCGCAAACGCAAGAAGGAGAAGCCGAAGCGCAAGCGCGGTCGCCCGCGCAAGGGTGAGGAGCGGCCCAAGGAGCAGCGCCGCGTGGAGCGCCAGCTCGACATGACCCTGCCGCAGATGCTCGACGATCTGCCCAAAGCCTGCGATGTCGGCACCAAGCGAAACGCCAAGGGCCACACCACGTCGTGGATCGGCTACAAGCTGCACATCGATGCCGCCGATGGCGGCATCCCGGTCAGTTGCATCCTGACGTCTGCCTCGCTGCACGACAGTCAGGTCGCGATCCCGCTGGCGACCATGAGCGCCGAACGCGTGACCAATCTGTACGATCTCATGGACTCAGCCTACGACGCGCCTGAGATCGGCTGGCACAGCTATCTGTTGGGCCACGTTCCAATCATCGACATCAATCCCCGGGACAGGGGCTTCAAAGAGGACTTGGCGCGGGAGGCCAAGGCGCGGCGCCGTATCGGCCACAGCCACCCGGCGGACGACCGTTACAGCGAACGCTCGAACGTCGAGCGCATCAATGGCGGGCTGAAGGACAACTGCGGTGGACGCCATGTCCGCGTGCGCGGCCATGCCAAAGTCTACTGCCACGCGATGTTCGGCATCCTGGCGCTGACGGTAGACCAATTGGCGCGCCTTCTGACTTGAACCTCACTTTCGGTTCTGTCCCTGTCATGCCGGAATACGCCTCCCTCGATGGGGGCACGGAGAGCCGCGCCCGCATCCCGGCGCCGGGCCACGAATGTGACCGCAACGGCCCTCGCTCGCGACAAATCGGCTCCCCGACGGTGGCCATGCGGCATGTCGAACCGTCGATTCGACCGATCGTTCGCGTTACGTTCGACCAACCGCTGCCCTCATATCGAACTCCCGGGATGAACGCACCGTGCCCGAGAGTTTTGCAAGTGGCTCGAAGGATACCGGATTGTCGCGGGAGCAATTGTGCACCCTCGCCGATCATCCCCTGGCGACCATCGGCGGACACACGACCAGCCACCCCGAACTGACGGGGCTCGGCGAAGAAGAAGCGTACCGAGAGATGTACTCTAACAAAGCTTTCCTTGAGAACCTCTGCGGGCGTCCGGTCGACCACTTCGCCTATCCCCACGGCGTCGGCGGAGTGCGGGAAGCCTTTCTGGCCAGGAGAGCCGGCTTCAAGACGGCCCTGACGATCCGGCCGGGGTGTCTGTTCCCGGAACATCGAGACAGCCTCCTGTTTCTGCCGCGTTGCGCGGCTGACGGTTCTCGAATGTGGCTGAGCTTCATGCACGCCCAACGGCACGGAACGCGGCGTTTCATCGAGAGCCGCGGTGGCTGCCCAGCGGTCACGCTTTGATCCATGATTTCTCGCATGCAGGACCACAAGCATTTTGCCCTTGGTCGTCCCGAATGCGTCACCGGCATCCGTCGGCGGCAAGGGCCCATCGCTGACTCGGCCGGCGGCCGAGGTCTGGCGGCGGCCGAGCGACAGGCAGTGAGCGGCGCGCCGGTCGAGGCCGTCGTGCAGGCGCATGGCTGACCATACGCCGACATGCGCCGCGCCACTGCCGGTTGTCCCCCGGACCATCTGGATACTCTGGCTCCAGGGCCGGGAGAACGCGCCGGAACTGGTGAAACGTTGCCTGCGCTCCTGGGAATACCACAATCCCGGTTGGACGATCCGCGTCCTGGACGCGGAAACCTTGCCCGCCTACATCGACCTGTCCGGTTTTTCCGCCACGCCGGAGCCACTTGCAGAATTCCGCCGTTGAGCGGGATTTTGCCGCCATGTGATGCAGATTGTTCTGGGAATCGGGACCGCTCTCTGTTCCTGTCGGGCTTCCGAAGACATCGACAGGGAGAGCGGTCCCATGTCGCTGGGACAGACACTAACCAGATTCTTGAACTCCCTTCAAGGCGATCTCTTCCCGTGGCTTGAGGAGGAGCTCGGGCCACTCGGCGAGAGGTATCGGCGCTTCGTCACTGTGCTTGAGTTTGCGCGGGTCGAGAGCTTCCTTCCCCATTTTCATGGCCTGCCCGGTCGGCCGGTCGAGGACCGTGCGGCGCTGGCGCGCGCCTTCATCGCCAAGGCGGTGTTCGACGTACCCACGACACGCGCGCTGATCGAGCGCCTTGAGGTCGACAAGACGTTGCGCCGATTGTGCGGCTGGAACTATGCCGGAGAAGTGCCGAGCGAGGCGACCTTTTCACGGGCCTTCGCCGAGTTCTCCGAGAGTGCCCTGCCCGCACGCCTGCACGAGGCGCTGATCAAGCAGACCCTCGGCGACCACTTGGTGGGGCATGTCTCGCGCGATTCGACGGCGGTCGAGGCGCGCGAGAAGCCTCAGCGCAAACGCAAGAAGGAGAAGCCGAAGCGCAAGCGCGGTCGCCCGCGCAAGGGTGAGGAGCGGCCCAAGGAGCAGCGCCGCGTGGAGCGCCAGCTCGACATGACCCTGCCGCAGATGCTCGACGATCTGCCCAAAGCCTGCGATGTCGGCACCAAGCGAAACGCCAAGGGCCACACCACGTCACGCACCTGCGGTGCTAAATATCTGACAAAGGGTCGTTTTCTCTCCTCCACATTGTTGCATCCGGACGGATCCGTCAACTCCCGGTTCCCTGGCTGCAACCGAAACCGGAAGAGGGGAAATGCCCAGAACCGACCTTACCGACGCCCGCATCCGCGCGCTCAAGCCCCGCAAGACCGCATACGACATTCGCGACGGCAAGCTAAGGGGGTTCGGCCTCCGCGTGCTGCCCTCGGGCGCCAAGCGCCTCTTCGTCCACTGCCAGCATCGCGGCGAGCGCGTATGGAAAATCATAGGTGACACCGCCACCATGGATGTCAGCGAGGCGCGATCGCGCGCCGTGACCATGCTCGCCGCGATCCGTCTGGGGGAGAACCCGCCACGCGATCCCACCGAGACCCTCTTCGAGGTCGTTGCCGAGGCCGCGTTCGAGCGCCGCAGCCGCATCTGGAAGGCGGGAACGCTGGCAGTGAACCGGGGCTACCTGCGAAACCAGATCCTGCCGCACTTCGCGGGACGGCAGGTCGACGACATCGACAGCCGGGACATCGCCAACTGGTTCGCTTCGCTGCGCGCCACCCCGGTCGCCGCCGACCGGTCGATGCCGGTGCTCTCCGTCATCATGCGCGAGGCCGAGGCGATGGGCTTCCGTCCCGAGGGCTCGAACCCGTGCAAGGGCATCCGGCGCTACCGCCGCGAGGGGCGCGAGCGCTTCCTGTCGGACGATGAGATCCGCCGCTTGTCGGCGACACTCGCGGCCCATGAGGGGCGGCATCCGGAGCAGGTGGCGGTCGTGCGCCTCCTCCTGCTGACCGGATGCCGGAAGGGCGAGATCCTGACGCTGCGCTGGTCCGACTACCGCGAGGGGCGCCTGTTCCTCCGCGACTCGAAGACGGGTCCCCGAACCGTCTGGCTCTCCGAGCCCGCCAGAAACATTCTCGACGCCCTGGAGCGAAAGGGCCGCTGGGTGTTCCCCTCGTGCCGGACGGCAGGCCCGCAGGGCAACAACTGGCTGGACCGGTTCTGGTGGAAGCTGCGCGCCGAGGCGGAACTGGACGACGTTCGTCTCCACGACCTCCGCCATACCCATGCCAGCATCGCCCTGCGCGAGGGAGAGACCGTGCTCGCCATCGGTCGGCTGCTCGGCCATGCCAGCCCGGAGACGACCCTCAAGTACACGCACCTCAGCGACGCCATGACGATGGAAGCCGCCGAAATCGTCGGCGCCGTGCTGGAAGGAAACTGATCGATGGCCGGCAGGGAACGCATGCGGCTGACCGACGCCGCCGTCGAACGTCTCCGTCCGCGAGAACGGGAGTTCACCGTCTGGGACGACCGCACCTGCGGCCTCGGGGTCCGGGTCCGGCCCGGCGGCTCACACCGGTCCACAGTTGACTCAATGAGTGGTGTGGGCTACATGTCGTGCCATGCAAGTTGGCCTTCACCAGTTTCACGCCGACACGATCGAGTGGTTGAGCAAGGCGGTCCTGGAGGAGGGCCGCACTCGCAGTTCTCTTGCCCGCGATCTCTGCGCGCTTGAGGACTGGACCGGCGATCGGGGCGAGCACTGTCTTGCGTCCGCGCGCAAGGCTCTGCCGGTTCTGGCGGACAAGCTCGGGCTCGCGCTGCCGGCGGCGCGGGCGGCGTTCGGCCGGGGGCGTCGCGAGAGTGCGCCCATCGAAGCCTACCCCGACCTTTCGCTTCGCTGCCGGCTTGCGGATCTGGGCTCGGTGACACTGGAGCCGGTCGACGGCGATGCCGAGCGGCAACTGTGGCAAGCGATGATTGCGACGCACCACCCGCAAGGCTGGGCGCGGGCTCCGGGCGGGCAGCTGCGCTACTGGGTGCGTTCCTCGCTTCACGGCCGCCTCGGCGGCATCGGGTTTTGCGCCGCGAGCTGGCACCAGAAGGCGCGCGACGACTTTATCGGCTGGTCGGCGGACGCGCGGGCTTTGAACCTGCCGCTCCTGATCAACAACCATCGCTTCCTGCTTCTGCCCGGCGTGCGCGTCCACGGTCTGGCCTCGCGGGTGCTGGAGCTGGCGGCCGGGCGCGTGGCGGCGGACTGGGAGACGGCCTACAGGGCGCGGCCGGTCCTGGCCTACAGCTATGTCGGCCCCGAGCATGCCGGCACCTGCTACCGGGCGGCGGGCTGGCGGTGCTGTTCCCAGCACACCTCGGGCCAGCCGCCGGGGTCCGCCGCCGGGGCGGCGCGGACGGTGTGGATGAAGCCGCTGGCGGCGGATTGGCAGGCCATCTTGTGCGCCGAGCCGGCCCGGGACATCCGTGCGGCGCCGGCGTTGCACATGGACGAGGACACGGACTGGGCGGGGCGGGAATATGCGCGCAGCACGCATCCTGACGGCCGGGTCCGCGATCGGATCGAGCGCATGGGACGGGCGTGGCTGGAGCGCCCGGGGGCCGCGATCCCGGCGATCTTTCCGGCCCGGCCGGAGCGCAAGGCGGCCTACCGGCTGCTGTCGAGCGGGAAGGTGAGCATGGAGCACATCCTGGAGCCGCACCGGGCAACGATGGTGGAGCGCTGCCAGCTTGAGGACATCGTTCTCGCGATCCAGGACACCACCACGCTGAACTACGACGGGCTCAAAGCGACCGAAGGCCTCGTCGGGGTGGGCGGCGGCGGCAAGGGCACGTGCGGACTGGTGGCGCATGTGGGTCTGGCGCTCAACGCGGCCGGGCGGCCGCTCGGCGTGTTCGCCCTTGATGCGAGCTTCCGCGACGGCGACGACAGGGAAATCGAGAGTGAACGCTGGCTGCGCGGGCACGAGCGGGCGCAGGAGTTGGCCCGCGCCTGCCCTGCGACGCGGGTGGTCACGGTCTGCGACCGGGAGGGCGACATCTGGGCGTTGCTCACCAGGGCCGCATCGCAAGGCGCGGCGCTGCTGGTGCGCGCGCGCCGGTCGGCACAGCGGCGGGTGATCCTTGAGAGCGGCGAGGAGGAGAGCGTGTGGGAGCATGTCGCCGCTCTCCCGCGCCTTGCCGGCAAGACCGTGGAGATCGGCGCCTGCGGCGGCAAGCGGGCGCGGTCCAGGCGCACGGCAACGCTGGAGCTGCGCGCCGCCAGGGTCAGTCTGGCGCCACCGCGCGACGCCGAGAGCCGGGAGCCGGTCGACATGCTCGTCGTGTCCGCGACCGAACCCGACCCGCCCGCCGGCAAGGACCCGCTCAACTGGCTGCTGCTGAGCACCGAGGGCAGCGCCGACGCCGAGACCGCCCAGACCGTCGTCACCTGGTACGAGCGCCGATGGACCATCGAGGAGTACTTCAAGGTTCTGAAGACCGGCACCCGCGTCGAGGACCGAAAGCTCGACCACGCCGACGACCTGCGAAAGTGTGTCGCCTTCGATGCCATCACCGCCTGCCACGTCTTCGATCTCGAACGCATCGCGCGCGACAAGCCGGACACCCCGGCCAACCACGTCGTCTCGGACGACGAAATCGCCATCCTCTACATCAGGCTGATGGCCTACGGCATGGTTCGCGCCCGTCCGCCGCCCGACAAGCCCCCGGACATCCGCACCTTCGTCATCGATGTCGCCAGGTTCGCCGGCTTCGATCCACGAAAACGGCAGCCCCTGCCGGGAACCCAACTGCTCTGGAAGGGCTACGTCTACCTGCGACACGCCACCCTCACCTACCGTGCCTTGAAGGACCTGGACATGATCAAACATGGAACTGACTCAACAGTGGGTAGTTGAGAGGCCCGGCGGTGGGAAGAGCTACGTGTGGTTGCAGCGATCCGGCGGGCGCTCGAAACGCATCTCGCTGGGTCCGGTGTCGCTCAGGACCGTCGCGGAGGCGCGCCGGGATTGCCTCGCGCGGCAGCTCGCCCACGAGCCTGAGAAGGAGAGCGTACCCAGACGCCGCGCCCCCTCGTTCCGGCAGTTCGTCGAGGGTGAGTGGAAGGACGCGCATTTCCAGCGCTACAAGCCCTCCACGAAAAAGGGGCACCGCTCGCTCCTTGCGAGGCAGCTGTTGCCGAAGTTCGGGTCGATCCCGCTCGACCGCATTGCCTCCACGCGGGTCAGGCGGTGGTTCGACGCGTATAGCCGGACCGCTCCCGGCAATGCCAATCACAGCCTCGACGTCCTCCGCCAGATCATGAACTTCGCCATCGCGCGCGGCCATGCCGACGCCAACCCGGCCGCAGGCATCCAGCCCAACCGCCGGCCGGAACTCACTCGCTTCCTCTCCCGCGAGGAGATCGCCCGCCTCCACAGGGCGCTCGACGGGCAAGCCGGGCGGGGCAACCGCCAGCAGGCCGACGTGATCCGGCTCCTGCTGCTGACCGGGTGCCGCAGGGGCGAGATCGTGCGCCTGCGCTGGTCCGAGGTCCAGGGCGACACGCTCATGTTGGCCGACAGCAAGACCGGGCCCCGGAAGGTCCCTCTCAACTCGCAGGCCCGGCGCATTCTCGAACGGCAGCCTCGGGGAGAGAGTCCGTTCGTGTTTCCGTCGCCGCGCGATCCGTCCCGGCCGCGCCACCCCGACCTCAACCTTTGGTACCGGGTCCGGAAGGAAGCCGGCATTGAGGATGTGCGCCTCCACGACCTCCGGCACACCGTGGCCAGCCACGCGGTGATGAACGGCGTTCCGGTGCCGGTGGTTTCGCGGCTGCTCGGACACTCCAATGTGCGAATGACCTTGCGCTACGCTCACCTCGCAGATCGCGACATTGAGGCAGCAGCCGAGAGGATCGGCCAGGCAATCGCCAGGAGAATGGGACTGGACGCACAACTGCCCCCCTTGGGTTGAGCCCGGCAAACCGACCCCATCCGGGCTCAAGATTTGGGCGGCCCGAACACCATCGGCGCATGGACAGCCGCAAACAGCGCGAAAGCGAGAGACCAGGCGCCGGCGGTTGCCCACAGGAGACTGACCTCGTAAGCGATTTCGAAGGCTGCGCGCGTGAACACCGGCACCGTGGCCAAAACGTAGATCGCCACGACCCAGGGCCCGGCGTGGAGATCGCGTCCGGTGTGGCCGCGGATCGCACGCGTCATGACCGCGAGCGTCATGCTTGCCATCGCGCCGATGGTCAGCACGTGCAGTGCCATTGCCTCGGACACCCACTCCCCGAGCAGAGAGACCCCAAGCAGGCCGAGGCCGATGGCGAGCCACAGATAGCCGACATGCAATATGGTCAGAAGCGGCTCGGCCAGCGTCCTCCAGCCGCGCCAGCGCGCGAGCCGCGCGAGGTGGAGCAGACCCGCTGCGGTCAGGAGACCGCCCGCAACCGGCGCCGGCGCCGATGCCACCCAGGTCGCCAGTCCCACCCCCGTCACGGCGAGCGTGACTTTATCGAACCTGCCCATGGGCGTCGCGATCTTCGGGCCGTCCCGCTTCGCGAACCAGTTGCGCGTGAAGCTCGGCACGATGCGCCCGCCGACCAACGCCAGCAGCAGCGACACCACGGCGATTGAAAGCCGAACGGCAACCTCCTCGAGGTTCGCCGCGTCCATCGCGGAGAGGTGGAACAGCACGTTGGCGGCGACCATCAGCCCGAGCCCGGCGAGGACCGGCAGGTTGCGCCAATTGCGGCCTGCGACGATCTCGTTGGCGACGAAGACCGCGAGTCCGGCCAGAAAGACGAGATCGAGGAGAGCCGTCGGAACCGGGCCGATTGCGTTGCTCCACCATATGGCGGCCCGGCCGGCGAGCCAGGCGAGCGCGAGCACGGCAAGCGGCAAGCCGCGCACGGGCAGGCGCCCGGTCCAGTTCGGCACTGCGGTCAGCACGAAGCCGCCGAGCACGGCACCGACATAGCCGAACATCATTTCGTGGGCGTGCCATGTTACGGGACCGAGCCGACCAGGGTACGAAATCGCGCCCGTCCACACCGCGATCCATAGCGGTGTGGCGAGCGCTGCCCAGAGCCCGGCCATGAAGAACAGGGGCCGAAATCCTTCGCGCAGAAACTGCGGACCGGAATAGCGGCGGCGCCATTCGAGCCGTGTCTCGTTGGATATGTCTGTGCTCATGATTGCTTCGTCCCTCCCAATGGCAGACATGCCCTAACGCAGTACAAACTGAACCGGCACGGTCAGCGCGAGTCGCCTCTGCCCCAGATGATCCGGGATCGGCGGAAGCGGTCGAGAACGCTCGATCATGTCGATGACGGCGCGATCCAGAAGATAGTGGCCGCCGCTCTTCTGGATACCATAATCGCGAAGGCGCCCGTCCCGGTCGATCACGAAATGGAGGACCGGCAAGCCCGGCAATTCACCGGCCTGCGTCGGTTTCAATCCGCGCCCCCCGCGCGGGGGGGGGGCATAGGCGCTAACTTGTTTGGTGGACTGGTGTCGCGCACCGTCGAATCCCCCTTGGAGCCGCCCCGAGCGCCCGGCGAGAGGGCCGAAATCTCCGAATTCGTCCGCCGAATCGCTTCATCGCTGCCAATTCCGGTTGTCGAAATGCGCGGGGACACGGTGCGGGCGAACAAGTTAGCGCTTATGGGGGGGCATATGCGCTAACTTGTTTGGGGCGCTTCGATGAAATGTTCCGCGATTTGGGTCAGGCGTCGTCGGGGCGGTTCGGCCAGTGATCTGGAGATTTGGTTCCATTCGGCGATCACCTGATTAAGAGGTAGTTGGGGCTCGATGGCTCGCGCCAGTTGGTTGAGCATGAATTTGAAGTCACGCCATGGGCTGTGCGGGCGGGATCGCCTCCACGCGGTACCCCCAGGGGGAAACCGCGGTGGCGTGGTGGATCAGCTTTTCCACCAGCAGCGCCACCAGGAGTTTGCCGTAGAGCCACGCCTTGGCGCTTTCGTCGTCGTATTTGGGCAGATGTCCCAGCTGTGCCAGGGACTTGAAGCGCTTGAACACCAGTTCGACCTGCCAGCGGATGCGATACCACTCGAGAGCCTGGGCGGCGGTGAAGGTCGCCTCGGGGAAGGTGGTGAACACGATGACGTACCGTGCGAACTCGAGGGTCTGCGGTTGAGGCTGCTTGCCTCTGCGCGTGGCCTCCTTGCGCACTTTCCGGTGCGCGATCCGGATGGCTTCCTGCGTCTTTCTGATCGCGCACACGCGCCCCGGCACCGCGATGCCGTCCCCGACTGCCACCGCAGGCCACGCTCGCACGGCGCCGGCGCGCTTGAGCGTCGTGACTTGCGCCAACAGGTCGAACGGCGCGCCGTCGGCCGTTCGGAACGGCAGGGATCCGGTGTTCACCCGCACCGTGACATGACCGCCCGAGGACACCACATGGTCGAGGCCGGTGTTGTTTCGCAGTTTAAGTCGATAGAAGGCCGGGCTTTTTGGTCACACTGATCCGACGACGGATTTCCGGGGATGTTGGCTGAATGCGGAAAGGGCGCTGTCCGCGGCTCTTCTTTTGATCCTCAGCAATATCCTCATTGCTGTTGAAGCTGTGGAGCGGTGGGCGCGAGATCGGCGAGTGTGGTCAGGCGGTGGGCAAGCGCCGGGGCGCTACACGCTGTCGGGGATCGACGCGGCGATCGGGCGCCTGGTCAGGGACGGCGATCTGATCGAGGTCGAGCGCCGGGGCATGGACCGGGCCTTCGTCACCGACCGGGCGGTGAAGGCCGAACGCCGCGTGCTGGCCGCGATGCGGGCGGGGCGCGGAAAGGGCATGGCGCTGGCGAACGGGGAGACGGTGGAGAAGCGGCTCGACGCGAGCCGCCTGACCAGGGGCCAGAAGGAGGCGGTCCGGGCGGTGCTGCTCTCGGACGACCTCGTCATCGGCGTCCAGGGCCATGCCGGCAGCGGCAAGACGACGATGCTGCGCGAGGTGAGTGAGCTCCTCGGCGAGAGGAAGATCCACGGCCTCGCGCCGTCTGCCGCCGCTGCGCGGGTGCTGGAACGGGAAGCTGGGATTCCGTCCCGCACCCTGCAGTACTTCCTCGCCCGCTTCGGGGACCTCTCTGATCCGGAGGGGCTGGCGCGGGGCCGGGCGGCGTATGGGCGCGGGGTGCTGGCCGTCGACGAGGCCTCGATGATCGACACCGTGCGCATGGAAGAACTGCTGCGCATCGCGCGCGAGCTTGGTGTGGCGCGCGTGGCCCTGGTGGGAGACACGGCGCAGCTGTGGGCGGTCGATGCGGGCCAGCCCTTCCGGCTGCTGCAGAAGGCGGGCATGGCGACCGCCACCATGGACGAGGTGGTGCGGCAGCGCGACCGCGATCTGCTCAGGGCCGTCTTCCTGACACGGGAGGGCGAGCCGGGTGCGGCGATCGAGGGCCTCGGGGATCGGGTGCGTGAAGCGCCTCGGGAAGAGCTCGGCCGCGAGGCGGCGATGTACTGGCTCGCGCTGCCGCCGGAGGAGCGGGACGATACCCTGCTGCTCGCGCCCACCCACACGATCCGCCGTCAGGTCAACGAGGCGGTGCGCGTGGGACTGGAACGGGAGGGCATTGTGCATGGGCGGACGCTGGAGATAGACCGGCTGGTCGATCGCCGCCTCACCCGGGCGCAGGCCTCTGACATCCGCAGCTACGAGCCTGGCGACATCGCCGTGTTCCACCGCGACCACTACGGATGCCGCAAGGACGATATCTGCACCGTCGCCGGCACCGAGGAGGGCATGGTGATCCTTGCCCACCCCGACGGCGAGGAGCGCCGCTTCCGGCCCTCGGGCAACGCGGCGTGGTATCTGCGCATCTGCGACACGGAGCGGATCGAGGTGCGCGCCGGCGACCGCATCCGCTGGACCCGCAACCACAAGGTGCCGCCCAGGAGCTTCGCCCAGACCGGCGCGCCCGACCTGGTCAACGGCGGCGAAGCGGAGATCGTGGAGATCGACTACAGGCGGGTGCGCTTCCGCGACGGGGAAGGCCGCGAGTTCAATCTCGGGCTGACGCACCCACAGCTCCGTCATCTCGATCATGCCTGGTGCTCGACCGTGCACGCGGCGCAGGGGCGGACGGCGCGCGCGGCGATCGCGGTTCTCGATGCCGGCGGCGCGGCGGATCGGCAGCTGTTCCACGTCGAGCTCAGCCGGGTGAGCGACAACTTCCTGCTGCTGACCGACGACCGCGAGGCGCTGGTCGAGCTTCTCGAGGCGCGAGCCGTGATGGAGGACGGTGCGCTGGAGGCGCTGGGCGTCGATCCCGCGGCGATACCGGCCGTGGACCTGGAAGTGTTCGCAGCCCTGGCCGAAGACTGGAAAGCTATTCGGCGACAGGCCGAAGAGACGGCGACGGCACCCTTCTTCCTTCCCGGCTACGAGGGCGTGATGGCGCGGGCGGCGGCGCTGTCCACGATCGAGGACCTGCCGGCCGACATGCGCCGCCTCACCGACACCATGCTGGCGGAGCACGAGGGGCATCTGGCGCGCGACCGGGAGGTGAGGAACCTGACCGGGCGGATCCAGGAGAACTGGCGGCGCTGGCCGGAGCTCGGCTGGGCGGCCTCCGCGCGGGGACTGCCGGTGGAAGAGCTTCCCCGGTACGCCGCCTGGCGCGAGGAAGGAGCGGCACTTCTGGAAGAGGCACGGACGAGGCTCGCAGCGGACGGCGACGCCGGGCGCCATCTCCACGCCATGCCGGGTGGATCGGCCGCGCTTGCCGGCGCGGTCGAGGCGCTCGAGCGGACGCGCCTGCGCGACGATGTGTTGGCGAGCGCGCAAAAGCGCGGGTATTCGCTCAACCGCTTATGCACTTGGCTCCGGTGGCACATGATATTGCCACCAATGTCGACTATTCCAGGCCCGTCAGACGCTACATGTGCGTTTCACCGGAGCATTGTGCATAAGCGGTTTCGCTCATTTGGACATCTTGGCGTGTTGGAGCGTCGATCGGCGTAGCGCCGATCCACAGTGCTGAGCGCGGTCAGGCTGGTGATGTGGGTGGTGGTGATCGCGGTGGTGCGAGAGCGGCCTTGCAGGTTTGGCTGAGGGACCCTGCTGTTTTCAACCGATGAGCCGATCGTCGATCTCGAGCACATTGCCTTCGAGGTCGCGCCTGAGCATGTCGTTCCAGTCGTCACCGTCCAGGGCCGGGCGCACGCGGACGACCCTGTTGTCGCTTCGGAACAGGCGCTGGGCGGCGTCATCGCCGCCGGGGGTAGCGTCGTAGGCACAGAAGATACGTCGGGGGTTCCAGTCCTCGATCCACGCTGGGAAGTTTGCAGTGACGGCGGCGGTGGAGATCACGGCGCATTCCCTGCGCTCGGCCGGCATGAGACGGAGGGAGAGCGCTGACAGGGCGTCGATGGCGCTCTTTGCGATGAGCACGGAGAGCGGCCAGTCGAGTTCCCAGGACACCCAGAAGCCGCCGTGCATGATCGGGGCTGTGGCGGCTTCGCTGGCGCCGGCCGCTGCTTTGCACCGGGCGCCGGTGGGGACGACCTCGGTGCCGGTCGCGTTCCCGGCGGCGTCTCGACGGACGAACACGGCATTGCCGTTGCGGTCGGCGTGGACCAGCCCGAGGTCACGGCACAAGGCGAGGAGTGAGGGTGAGAGGCCGCGCTGGTTGACGAGGTAGCGTTCCACTGCGGGCCAGTGCCGCTGCGGCGGCCGTGGGCGGAGGCACTTGGAGGGACGCCGGGGGCGGTCCGGCAGTTCCGAGAGGAAGGCCAGGGCGTCGGGCACGGTGCATCGGTTTGCATGGAGCACCAGGTCGATGGCTCCGGCGCCGCCCTCCCCGCACAGATGGTCGTAGAACATGAAGCCGTTGATGGTGACGACCGATCCGAGACGCCTCCACCGTGTGTCGTCGCCGGGATCGCGGCAGTAGCCGAGGGCGCGGAGGACGTCTTCGAGGGGACGGCTTCGCAGGACCTCCGCCCGCACGCGGCGATCCCATGGGTGGAGGTACTCCACGGCTGCGCCGCCTCAGGCGCCCCCGGTGTCCTGCGGGCCGCCCTTGGCGGATCTGCGGCGCGCTTTTGCCTCGCGCCGGCGGCGGCGCTCTGCGCTGCGTTGCTTCTGGCGCTCCTCGGCCTCCTTGCGGCGGTAGGAATCGCCGTCGATGGCGACGATCTCGGCGTTGTGGACGAGGCGGTCGACCAGCGCCACGACGCAGGTGGCGTTGGGGAAGGCCTTGTCCCACTCGGCGAACGGCCGGTTGGTGGTGATGATCGTGGTGTTCCGGTGGGTGCGGCTTGAGACGATGTTGAACAGCAGGTCGGCGTGGCGGTTGCTGTAGGACAGGTACCCCACCTCGTCGATCACCAGCAGGTGCTGGCGGGCGTAGAAGCGCAGCTTTCGCTGGAGCATGGTGTCGGAGTCGATGGCGGCGAGCTCGCCGAGCATGCTGGCAGCGGTGGCGAAGCGCACGGTATGGCCCTCGAGGACGGCGCGGTGGGCGATATTGGCGGCGATCGTCGATTTGCCGACGCCGTTGGGTCCGACCAGGACGACGTTGGCGGCCTCCTTGAGGAAGTCGAGGCCCATGAGGTCCTCGACGGCCATGCGGTCGCAGCGGCGGGGCCAGTCCCAGTTGAAGTCGGCGAGCGGCTTGAAGTCACCGAGCCGGGCATCGGCGAGGCGGCGCTTGAGGCTGCGGGCGCGTCTCTCGTCTTCTTCCCAGGCGATGAGCGTGGTCAGCCAGTCACACTCGCCGACCTCGTCCCAGTGGGCGATGAGGCCGTGCAGGCCGAGCGACCGGGCACGGTCCTTGAGGGTATCGCTCATTCTTGGCTGTCCTCCTCCTCGTCTTCGTCGGCCAGCCCGTCGTATTGCGTCAGGTCGTGGTCGCGGACGGCGATGTCGCGCACCTTCGGGTCGTCGGGCAACTCGACCGGGATGGGCGGCGGCTTGTCCTGCTGTTCGCGGCGCCGGGTAAGGCTGAGGCGCACGGCGTTGGGATGGGGGACGCCGCGCTTGAGCGCCTCGTCGATGCCGGCCTCGAGCTCGGCGGCGCCGTACTCGTCGAGCAGGCGCAGGAGGGCGGCGACGATGGAGCCGAGATGGCCGCCGCCTTTGGCGGCCTCGTCGAGAAGTTGTTCGCTGTTGGGCGCAGCCTCAAACATGGACGAGCCCAACATCGAAAATGCCGTTGACAAGCCAATTCCGTGACCACAGGATTGACCTTGGTTCGGCCGGTTCAAGAGCCAGCAAGCACATCAGCGTGGTGCTTGATAAGAAGGTGGGAGGTTTCGTGAGGCTAAAGCGGCATCGGGTTGCCGATAGCGTGTCCCAGTTAACCGAGCAGTTAACAATCGCAAGTGTGCGCCGCCGCGCCGCCTCCGAACCAATTTATCCGGCCCGCGGTAGCAGCTGCAGTCGTAGCCAAAGAGTGGATCGGTGAAGCATGGCAGCCACGCCATATCTTGCTGTTGTACAACTGAACAGTAACTGTTTCGGCGGGGACGATGCGGCGCTGGGCGATGGACAGGTTTCCTGCAACTGGCGACCACACATTCGTGCAATACGCATTACGTAAATCGACCATGACCCCTCTAAGCTGCACTCTCCAGTCACAATGATAGGAGAATGTTTTCTGAGACCGCTAGCCGGTGAAGGTGTGGAGTCTCCATTGTCGCAGACCGAATGTTTGCGACAGGAGCGGGGAATGCATCGTGTATGCAGACTGTCGAACGCGGAGCTTTCTTTGTGAAGATTGGTGTTTGAATGACCCAGGATGCCCGGGATATCGTGGTCTTTGACCGCGTGCAAAAGAGCTACGATGGCGAGACTCTGGTCGTCAAAGATCTCAATTTGAGTATCAAGACTGGCGAATTCTTGACGATGCTGGGCCCCTCGGGGTCCGGAAAGACCACGTGCCTGATGATGCTGGCTGGATTTGAGCCGGCAACCCATGGCGAAATATACTTGAACGAGCGGCCGATCAATAAGGTTGCCCCTCATCGACGAAATATCGGTATGGTCTTCCAGGATTACGCGCTGTTTCCGCACATGACAGTCACGGAGAACCTGGCGTTTCCTTTGAAAGTCCGAAGGATTCCGAAATCGGAGGTCGAGGCGAAAGTCAAGCGCGCGCTGGACATGGTTCGCCTGCCGGACTTCGGTGGCCGCCGGCCCGGCCAACTCTCGGGCGGCCAGCAGCAACGCGTGGCGGTGGCACGGGCATTGGTATTCGAGCCTGACTTGGTGCTTATGGATGAGCCTCTCGGCGCCTTGGACAAGAATCTGCGAGAGGAGATGCAGTACGAAATCAAGCATCTTCACGAAGAGCTCGGCGTCACGATCGTCTACGTCACGCACGATCAGTCCGAAGCATTGACCATGTCCAATCGTATTGCGGTCTTTAATGATGGTGTAATTCAGCAATTGGCAAGTCCTAGCGCGCTGTACGAGCAACCGGAGAACGCCTTCGTTGCGCAGTTTATCGGCGAGAACAATCGTTTGTGCGGCAAGGTTAATTCCGTTGAAGGGAACCATTGCCAAGTGAATTTGGATGGTGGTGGCACCATTCGAGCCCTCAATGTAAAGGTCGAGGGGGCAGGCGCACGCACGACCCTGTCTCTTCGTCCCGAGCGCGTTATCGTCGCGTGTGAAGACGGGGAGGCGGATAACTCGATTGTCGGTCGCGTCGAGGAGTTGATCTATCTGGGAGATCATATCCGTGCGCGCCTGTCGGTCGCGGGAACTGACGAGTTCGTTGTGAAGATTCCCAACACAGATCGGCATGCAGCGTTGCGGGAGGGAATGGACGTCAACCTGGGCTGGGCTGCAGAAGATTGCCGGGCGCTGGACGCTCCGGTTGACGCAGCCGAGCCCGGTTAGAGCAGATCAAGACGTGTCGGTGTTGCCGATGCGAGGCTTGAGAACCCGCCGGTGTGTCCGGCAAACGAGAGGGGAGTAAGCGAGATGAGATGGCTATTGAGTACGACTGTCGTTGCCGCCGGCGTCGCGTTGGCGGCTGGCAGTGCCCAGGCACTTGACCTCACGATCGTGTCGTGGGGCGGCGCCTATACGGCGAGCCAGCAGAAGGCCTATCACGACCCCTACATGGCCGCGAACCCCGACATCAACATCGTCAACGACGACAACGCCGCCGAAGGGCTGGCCAAAGTAAGGGCCCAGGTCGAGTCCGGTAACGTCACCTGGGACATCGTCGACATGGTCGCAGCCGACGCGATCACCGCGTGCGACGAAGGCCTGATCATGGAAATCGATCCCGACACGTGGCTGGCTCCCGCGCCGGACGGGACCCCTGCGTCGGAAGACTTCTTCGCCGGCACGCTGTCACCGGGCGGGACCAACTGCTTCATCCCGCAGATCGTCTATTCCACGACCTTCGGCTATCGCACGGATGTCTTCGAGGGTGATCAGCCGTCGACCATTGCCGACGTGTTCGACCTGGAGAAGTTCCCCGGCAAGCGCTCGCTGGAGAGGCGGCCCATCAACAATCTCGAATGGGCGCTGCTCGCCGATGGTGTGGCACCTGCAGATGTCTACGGCATGCTCAGCACGTCCGAGGGCGTGAGCCGTGCCTTGGCAAAGCTCGATACCATCAAGGATCAGGTGGTCTGGTGGACCAAGGGAGCCCAGCCGCCGCAGCTTCTGGCGGACGGCGAGGTCGTCATTGCCTCGGCCTACAACGGCCGCCTCTTCTCGGCCATCGCGGAGAAGAACCAGCCCATCGCCATGATGTGGGATCGGCAGATTTTCGATCTCGACGGCTGGGTCGTGCCGGTTGGCGTCAAGGATCTCGATGCGGTGAAGGCGTATCTCCACTTTGCCACCGATACGCAGCGTCTGGCGGACCAGGCGAAGTTCATTTCCTACGGTCCGGCGCGCTACTCGTCGGCGCCGCTCGTGGGCAACCATGCCGATCTCGGCATCGACATGAAGCCCCACATGCCGACGGATCCAAACAACGCCGCGACTATTTTCGATTTCGACTACGTCTGGTGGGCCGACCACCGGGCGGAGCTCGACGAGGTGTTCAACACCTGGCTCGCGAAATAGCAAAGCCTCAATGGGGCGGGGCGCAGACATGCGTCCCACCTCCATTCCTTCGAGGCCCCTGAGCCAGACCTAGGCCTGCGCGCATGTCGACGGCCGCCGATAACCTCCTGCGAACCGCCGACGGCGTGCCGTTGAAGCGCAGCCTGCGGCGAGCAACCTCCCGCAGGCGCGTTCGCGCATTTCTTTTGGTCGTTCCTATTCTGGCGTTCTTGTTGATCACATTTGTTTTTCCCGTCATCGACATGCTGTTCAGAAGCGTCGACAACCAGATCGTTTCGTCCGTTCTTCCCCGTACAACGCTGGCTATTCAAAGTTGGGATCCGGCGAGCGAGGAGTTGCCGCCGGAATTCGTGTACGAAGCCCTGGTGCTGGATATTCAAGAGTCATTTAAGGAAAAGACGCTGGGCCGTGCCGGGCGTCGCTTGAATTACGAAAAGTCCGGAGTGATGAGCTTGTTCCGGAAATCGGGACGGCGAGCAAAACGCATCACCGAGGCCCCCTTCAAAGACCAAGTCCTAGCGATTGATCAACGATGGGCAGACTTGGCAACCTGGCAGCTAATTCATCAAGAATCGAGCAAGGTAACCGAAAGCTACCTCTTGTCTGCTGTGGACCTTCGGGTTGACTATAAGGGCGAGATATCCTGGAAGGCAGAAGAGCGACGAATATACTTGTTCTTATTTTATCGTACGTTATGGATGAGCGCACTCATTACAATATTTTGCTTACTCCTTGGCTATCCGATTGCCTTCCTACTCGGGACATTACCGCCACGCCAAAGCAATCTCTTGCTCATTCTTGTCCTGCTGCCGTTCTGGACCTCTCTGCTGGTCAGGACGACCGCGTGGATCGCGTTGCTTCAGTCCGAGGGTGTGTTGAACGACCTGATGGTATTCATAGGAATTATTTCCGAAGACGGCCGATTGCAAATGATCCACAACCAGATCGGTACGTTCGTCGCGATGACGCACATTCTCTTGCCTTTCATGATTCTGCCCCTCTATTCCGTGATGAAAACTATTCCCTCTTCGTACATGCGCGCGGCACGCTCGCTGGGTGCATCGCCCTTCACTGGCTTTATCAAGGTCTATATGCCCAATACCGTGCCGGGGATCGGTGCCGGTTGCATTCTGGTCTTTATTTCGTCGATCGGTTACTACATCACGCCGGCGCTTGTTGGAGGCCGAACCGGCACGTTCATCTCGAACATCATCGCCCTTCATATCAGCGAGACGTTGAACTGGGGACTGGCTGCGGCCTTGGGTGTGATTCTGTTGGCGCTCGTCCTGTTGCTTTATTTCCTTTATGACAGGATCGTCGGCGTCGCCAACATGAAGCTCGGATAACGCGCATGCCGCCGCCGCTGCACGCAACGCACTCGGAACGGGCCTGGTACTACACGTTTCGGACACTGTGCGTGCTGATTTTCATTTTCTTGGTCGGTCCCATTTTCGTTATTATCCCGCTGAGCTTCAACGAGCTTCCCTACTTTACCTTCACGCCCGAGATGCTTTCGTTTGACTCTGCAGGCTACAGTACGAAGTGGTATCAAGAATTCTTTACCGAGGACTCGTGGCAAAGGGCAGTACAGAACAGCTTCTTGATTGCGGTATTCGCTACCCTAATTTCCACATCTCTCGGGACCTTGGCGGCGCTCGGTCTAAGCAGGCCAGAAATGCCCTTCAGGAAGACGATCATGGCGCTGTTGATATCGCCGATGATCGTGCCGCTCATTATCTCGGCCGCTGGCATGTATTTCTTTTATGCGCGCATCGGACTTGCGTCGACGCACATCGGCGTCATCCTCGCTCACGCAGCGCTGGGAATCCCGTTTGTCATCATCACGGTGACAGCGACCCTGGTGGGCTTCGACCATTCGCTCACCCGGGCGGCTGCGAGCCTGGGGTCGAGCCCGACCCGCACCTTCTTCGTGGTGATCGTGCCGCTCATTCTGCCGGGCGTCATATCGGGCGCACTGCTGGCGTTCATCACCTCTTTCGACGAGGTGGTGGTCGTGCTGTTCGTGGGCTCGGTCGAGCAGCGAACGATCCCCTGGAAGATGTTCTCAGGGATTCGCGAGGAGATCAGACCGACCATTCTGGCGGTCGCCACGCTCCTGGTGGTCGTGTCGATCATCCTGTTGACGATGGTCGAGCTCCTGCGGCGGCGGAGCGAGCGGCTGCGCGGGATTCACTCGTAACGCCTTTACCCAAGTTGGCAGTGCGCCGTGGAAAGGCGCTCTCTTTCAGCGGGTGCGAATCCCGCCCAACAACTGTCGCTCCGGTTGGTAGCAGCCAGGGCGGTTCATGGAGGTGACGACATGGGCTGAAGCACCTTGGTGGAAAAGGGCCACCGTTGGGTGGCTCAGCGACCGTGCGGGCCGGAACGTGAGTGAACGCTGAGCAGGCCTCGAAACGGGTAATGCGAGTGTCGACCCTCCTGCCAAAAGGGGAAGACCGTCGCCGATCGGGAAGAGAGCGACATGCGCACCGATCGCGGCTCGCCGGGGTAGTGGCGCCGGCACGCACGGAAGAGGAAGAGAGCAGCAACACGGGAAGCCCTGACGGTGGTGCGCGCACATCAACCGGAAGCCCGCGAGGGACAGGCCGGGCCGTCAGGGTGGCGGAGAGGCCCGTAAGACTGAGGACGCCGGGTAATGCCGGCCGAGGAAAGGGGCCTCAGGTGTGGAGGGGTGCCTTGAAGGGAGAAGGGCCAGGGAGTGGCTAAGCCTGTAACCCCGAGAAGGCTTATCCCGTTGAGCACGGCTTCTCAATATGTGGGGCACCGGGTCGCCCGCCATTCGGCGGGTAAGTCCTTGAAACAGGGAAAGAACCGGGACCATGACGAATGATTTCGCCGACGCGGCCGGTACAACCGGTCGGGCCGCTCTGCAGGGAGCGGTCGCTCGCCCCATCGACGTACTACGAGGGCCAAGCCCCGGCAAGCGGACCGGCGCCGGTTGCCGGCACGTGTCCGTCGCGATGCGCAGCTTCGCGAGCCCATCGCTCGGGGGTGGGAGGAGAGCTTCCGGGTGTGATGCGATCCGGAAACAGGCCGATGATGACCTGCGATCCCTTCAAGTCTACGCCGTGCCGGCAATTCGGTCCCGATGAACACGCCAAATGGCCATGGTCGCCTCGACCGTCGCCAAGACGAACAACAGGAGCAGAAGTGATGGAATCCCGACTTCCACGATCATCCAGCCAGCGATCAGAGGGAACCCGAAGACGCCTATGAAATATGTGAGCGCGAAGAGCTGCAGCGTTTGTGGCACGAGATGCTCGTCGGCATCGTGTGCAGCCATTGCCGCAAGGATCGGATAAGAGGCGCCATAGCCGATGCCGAACAGGACAGCGACCGCGATATAGGCCGGCACATTGCTCACTGTGAACATGAACAGAAAGACGCTTCCGGCCATGACATACAGCAGTCCCGCTATCATCAGATAGGGCCGGCGACCGCCTTTGAACTTGGCGAGTGCGATCCGGCAGACGACCACCGTGATCGTGTAGGCCAGGAAGAAGTTCGCGTAGTCCAAGCCTCTCGCGTCGGCGAACACGGTTTGGAAGTTGTTCATTCCGGCAAAGACGCTCGCACCGATGCAGACCATGATCACCGGGAGGAAGGCACGGGTGCGCAGTATCGCACGAACACCGGCCAGATCGAGGCGGGAACTCGCTTCGGGTCCCGGGTTGATGGTATGTGCGCGCACCGGGCCGATGAGAGCAAAGAATACAAGCGCGCTCAGCGCGCAGAGTCCGGCCGTGATCAGAAAGGCATCCGCAACCGTGCCGCCCGCCTTCTCGATCTCGGAGGCCATGACCGGCGCAAGACCGAAGCCCGCCATCACCACGACCGAATTCATGGCAAAGTAGCGAACCCTCTCATCGGCCGTAACCAGCCGGGTCAGGACCACCGGCGCCAGGGCGTAAGTCAGCCCCCAGCCTGCCCCCAGGAGGAGGCTCGCGAGCACGGGGGTCGCTCCCACCGTCTCGGCCATGCCGTAGAGAGCAAGAGCCGCCGCGATCGCAAGGCAGGCCAGGCCGAGCGTCTTCACCCGGCCGAACCAGTCCGAGAGATGCCCCGCGTAGTAGACCGCAACCAGTGTCGACAGTGCGGCAATCACGAGCATCGCACCAACCGCCTTCTCGTTGGCCCCGAAGGCCTCGAACAGGCGAGGCAGCATGAATGTCAGCCCGTAGGCGCCAGCCTGCAGGAAAACCGCGAACAGGAAAAGGGTGAACGTGAGGAAACGCGGCATCCCCGGCGCCTCGATTCATGTGAAGTGAGGTGGCCTCGGTTCGTCGGACAGCCTAGCGGCTGAGTTAAGGCGTGAGTCCTTAACTGATTTTGTTGGAGTGATTCAGTCGTTTGGGTGGGTCGCTTTGTCTCTCCGTTATGTATTATGCTACAGATGGTTGTGGGATAGCGCAAGTAAAATGTGGCACGGCAAATTCGTTCTCAGTGCTGAGATCGAAGCCGCATCCGGGTACTGCATTGATCCAACAGCAGCTTTCGGACGAGCGCGTCGGTTTTTAAACCGAACTTCCAGTGTGGGATAGTCAAAGAACCGTTGTGCGGCAGGGGTTTCGGCGAGTTTCGAAGCGACGATTACTGGACAGGTTTGGCGGTGGTCATCCCCTTTTCGGTGAGCGCGGGCGCAGGATGGGGCCGCAGCCCGAGCAATGCGAACGCCCTTTCCTGCAGTTCGGTCGGCTTGGTCAGGGCGGGCACGGCGAAGTCGGTTCCGGTGGCGATCTCAGTGGCAGCAAGCGTGCCGAGATGGCCGAGGAGATCGCGGAAGTCGCACACCGCAAGTCCATCATCCGTCTTTCGGCGCTTGTCCTTGCGCCGGGCCTTTTCCGAGCGTTCCGGCGGCGCCACCGGGTTCGCGGACAGCGGCGCTCCGTCCTCCTCGGCGAACAGCAGCGGCGCCAGCCTGCGGCGCATGTGCCACTCGACATACCAAGCCAGCATGCAGATCAGAAGATGCGCCCGTACTCGGTCGTCGCGCCAGTGGAAGATCGGGCGGATCCGCAACGACACCGTCTTGAGCGAGCGGAAGGCGCGCTCGACGCGTGACAGGCTCTTGTAGACGCGGACCGCCTCGACGTCCTCGATCTCGTCCTCGTCCACGTTGGTGCGTATGACGTAGAGACCGTCGAGGGCGGCCTCGGCGTCGATCGACGCCCGGTCGCGTTCGCAACTGAAGGTGCCGCTGCCCTCGTCGAATTCGAAGCGGAAGTGCTTGGCCATCTTGCGGCGGCGCAAGGTTCCCAGCCGACGGTTCAACTCGTCGCGGTCGATGTCGCCGGCGGCGTGGCGCGCGGCGAAATCGCGCGCGTCCGTCTCGGTCGCATTGAGCAGCCCGTCGCGGTTGCGCTTGCGCTCGGCCGCCAGAACCGGGTTGTAGCAGACGATCAGCCTCTCGCCGGGATAGTCCGGCGTGGTCACCCGCGCGAGGCCCCAGGTGTCGAACAGGCCGGGCGTGACATGCCCCCGGTCGACGAGCTTGCGGATCGAGGATGCGCGCAGCGCCGTGATCCAGTCGATGCCGTTGGGCGCGAGGTCGCGGTCGATGCGGGTCTGCGCGATCATGCCGCGGTCCCCCACCAACACCACCCGCCGGATGCCGAAGCTGTCGCGGACCTTGCGCACCTGGCTGGCCAGAGTCATCGGGTCGCCGGTGTTGCCGGCGAAGGCCTCGATCGAGACCGGACAGCCATCGCGGGTGCAGAGGAGGCCGTAGACGATCTGCGGGCGGTCGCCCCGGCGATCCCTCGAATAGCCGCGCTTCGCCATGGGGCAGGCGTTGCCCTCCATGTAGCTCGAGGACACGTCGTAGAGGACGAGATCGTCCTCTCCGAGATGGCGCCGGGCGAGCTTGCGCTCGATCGCGCCCTGTCGCGCGCCCAGCCAGTCCATGGCGGCGTAGAGTTCGTCGACGCTGACGCCTTCGACGCCGAGCAGGGCGGCGAGGGTGGTTGTGCCGGCCGCTCCCAGTTCGCGCTCGACGCGCAGCTTGGCGCCGGGCCGGATCAGGCGGGCGACGATCATGGCGATGACGAGGGCCCTGCGGCGATCGGGCCGGTGGAAGATGACGCGGTCGAGGCCGATGTCGCGAAGGGTGCCGAGAACGGCGCTGACGGCGCCGTGCGCCCGGCTGGCGCGCAGTTCGACGTCGGCGCTGTCGGGATTGAGGGCGGGTCCGCGCTTGAGGGCGCGTTTGAGGGCTTCGATGGCGTGTTCCGGGAGGGCGGAGAGGTTGCACAGGGTGCGCTTCTTGGGTTTTCCGTCCTGCCAGTAGGACTGTCTGAGGAGGTGGCAGCGGGAGTTTCCGGACCGGGTGGTTTCGATGTGCATATCGATCTGCCTAGCGAATCGCGGCAATCATATCGGAAAGGCTTGGGAATGCGGAGCAATTATCGTAACGAGAAAACTATCTACTGACTAGTATTCAGGTTTTGGTGGATGCGCCGGGACGGCGTGATCCAGCGCTGGAGCGCCGAATCGCGGCGGTTTCGGCGATCATTTCGGGAATTTCGCGCCAAACCGGGCGCTAAACTGCGCAGAAAGGGCGGAAACAGGCAAAATCCGGCCAGATCGGCAATCAGATGCTAACGGAAGTTCGGCTTAAAGGGATGAGTGCGAGAGACGACCATTGCGGAGGCATGTCTCTCAGTGTATCGCGCGCGATTGAAAATATTGGCCACCGAGCCTCTTGCAAAATAGCTGAAGCGAGTTGCTTTTCTGCCTGAGTGAAGGCCTTTGCGGTGGGACCGGCCCACCCTCGTGAGTATCATGTGCTGCCGCAAAACACCGCATGATGACCACGGAGGAGTGGAGCCGTGTCCCTGCGCGAGATGCTATCGGATTACTGGTACGCCTTTCAACAAGAGTTATTCCCGAGGCTCGAGAGCGAGCTTGGCCCGATGGGCGAGCGCTACGAGCTGTTCGTCGCGGTTCTGGAACTGGTGCGGGTCGAGGCTCTTCTGCCCTACTTCCGCGGCCAGGTAGGGCGGCCGGAGGAGGACCGCGCGGCGCTGGCGCGCGCCTTCATCGCCAAGGCCGTGTTCGACGTTCCGACGACGCGCGGCCTGATCGAGCGTCTTGAGGTTGACGGCAGGCTATGGCGGCTGTGCGGCTGGAGCGGTGCCGGGCGGCTTCCGAGCGAGGCGACGTTTTCGCGGGCCTTTTCCGAGTTTGCCGAGAGCCGTCTTGCGAACCGTCTGCATGAGACGTTGATTGCGCGGACGATGGATGGCCATCTTGTCGAGCACATCTCGCGGGATGCGACGGCGATCGAGGCGCGGGAGAAGCCGGCGCCGAAGCCGAAGGCAGCGAAGCCGAAGCGGCGCAAGCGGGGGCGGCCACGCAAGGGAGAGGCGCGAGCGAAGGAGCCGAGCCGGCTGGAACGGCAACTGACGATGAGCCTTCCGCAGATGCTGGCAGACCTGCCGAGGGCCTGCGATGTCGGCAGCAAGCGCAACGCCAAGGGCCATACCACCTCCTGGATCGGGTACAAGCTGCACGTCGATACCGCCGATGGCGGGATCCCCATTAGCTGCATCATGACGTCTGCGTCGACGCATGACTCCCAGGTGGCGATTCCGTTGGGAACCCTGACGGCCGGGCGGGTCGAGAACCTCTACGACCTTATGGACGCGGCCTATGATTCCATCGAGATCTGGGCGCACAGCATCTTGCTGGGCCACAAGCCGATCATCGACGTGAACCCCCGCCGCTCGGTCGAAATGCAAGAGGCGTTGAAGCAGGAGAAGAAGGCGCGGCGCACGCTCGGTCTCGTCTTTCCCGAGGAGCGTCGTTACGTCGTGCGCTCGGGGTCCGAGCGGATCAATGGGCGGCTCAAGGATGAGTTCGGCGGCCGCCATGTCCGCGTGCGCGGGTACGACAAGGTTCTCGCCCACCTCATGTTCGGCATGACCGTGCTGACGGCCAGCCAGCTGATGCGCCTTATCGTTCCGCCGATCTAGTCCGGCTCCTCTCCTTCGCCATCACCGCAGCCGCACTTCCTGAGAGGCGGAGCGGCCAAACGCGCCTGGAGTTCGGCGAAAATACCGAATCGGAGGCAGCGCCAACGCTGATCCGACCATGGTCGCGACCAAAATCGCGCCAATTGCCGTGCGCCGACGTCGCTGCTAGCTTGGGTGTTCTTGCGCCGCTCCGAGTCGATCAGAGTTTTGCAAGCGGCTCCACCAATTGATCTCGAGTATTTCTCCCCATTGTCGTTGCAGCGTGTCAGGCGAATCGTCATAACCCGGCGATGTGATTGTGCGATGTCGGTGCACGGCCGGGAGAGCGTCTTGGTTTAGATTCGCCGCAAGTAGTTCGTGGAACAGCAGTGCGTTGAGCCAGACCAAAGCCATTGCTGCTAACGTTTGCTCTCCCTCCGGCGACTGGATTGTCGGAACGCGCTCTAAGGACTGAACCGCTTCTTCAATAGCGAGTGAAGCTTGATTTACTGCGTCTTCCACAGATGATACACTCGCATGCTGGATCCAATAAGCGTGAAGTGTTTCTGCAAGGGCGGCCACAGTTCCTTCTTGTTTGATTCCCAAAAGTAGCTTGCCGTCGGCGTTCCTTGCGACTTCTTGAAAGGTGACCTTGCATTTTCGTAGTGCCTTGCGGGCCTCTGGCTCGCTCATTCGCTGCAATATGTTTGGGTAGATTACTTCGAACACGGACTCAATAGGGATGCCTCGCCAGCGAAGTGGTGTTGACGGGAGTCGCTTTGTGGAGTCCTTTCGCAGAGTGTGGGCAGGAGAGAACTCAGCTTCTATAGCGACAATGCGGTCGTCAAGATCTACTAGGACGTCGATTTGGTGTCGGCGTCCTGTGGCGTCCCTCAAGCTCTGTTCAGCCGCGGACGTGTCGAAACCCCGTTCGCGAAGGATCGTCGCCAATTCGCCATTGAGCAGTGGTTCAACGGTGTTTCCCACGATCTCTCTCCAAAGCTGATTTGAAAGAGCATAGCGAATGGGCGGCAAACGGACCACATTCAGAACTGCTATAGCGTACCAGCGTACTGTACTGAAGGAGGAGATATGAGGACGCCGAAGGCTCTGATACAGCACAGTAACTGAAATAAGTCTTCCCTGTGCTGCATCGGCGCGTGAACGCTGCCTTCCCCTGGTGATGTTACATCTGCCTCGTACCTGGGCTGTCCGAGAAGCTTCCCCACCACGGGCAGGTTCTTGCCTGGGAACGGCGCCCCGCCTTGACGGCATCGCCCTGCAGCGTGCACTGCACCGCCTCCAGGACGCCCCGCTCGGGCTCCTGCGACAGCTCCGTCGGCGCCGGATAGCGGGAGGGGGCGTGGGATTCACCCCGCCGACGCGGCAACGCCGTCGCGGGACCGCCTCGGCAGCGCCGGCAGCGCCGGCGCGCGCTTCAGGCTGCGGATTTCGTGGGGCGGCAGGTCCGGCGCGGGCACGCGCGGCATTGTCACCCGCTCGCCGGTCACCGGATCGAGCGGCCGGGACGGCGCGAGGGCCGTCTTCTCCCGGACCAACCCCAGTGCCCGCGCCCGCGCGCGCCATTTCGGCACCAGGTCCGCGAGGCCCTTGTCTTCCCTGCGCCGGCGCGTGTGCAGCGCCGCCATCTGCGTGTGCTTCGCCGTGTATGACAGGTCCTTTTGCTCCAGGTACGCAAGAATCTCGCGGCGCCTGCCCGAGAACGCGTCCAGGAAGGCGCGGTCGTAGCCCGCAAGCTCGAACCCCGGCACCCGTCCCACCAAGGTCGGCGAGACGGCCATGCCGAGCGCCTGAAGACGCAGCGCGAGTTCGTTCCGGTAATACGCCCCGATCAGCTTCTCGCTGCGCCGGATCTTCGTCGGCTCCGCGCTCCGCCATTCCCCGGACGCATTGCGCGTCATGTTGGCCAGCACGCAGTGGGTGTGCAGCTGCGGGTCCTGGTCGCGGCTCGCCAGATGCCGGAACCCCACCCGCCACCACCACGCCCTCCGCCTTCACCCGGGGACGGCGCTTGGTCGTGGGGTCCCAGCCCCGGGTCTGCAGAAGCTCTGCCTCCACGAACTTCAGCGTCGCCCGCACTGCCTCGTCGTGAGCCCGGATCACCCGGCGGTCGCCCATCACCAGCGCCTCCAACGATACCGACTTCGGCGCGGACAGGGTTATGTCCCAGCCGGGCCGGTGATCGTGCTCCCCCTCGCGCATCCGGCCGAGACGCAGGTGCGGCGCGACAAACAGGATGAGACAGCACCGATTCGAAGCGCGAGGGGCGCACATGGGCCTTGAGCCCCAGCGCCTTCGCCGCGTCCCCGTACCAAAAACTCGCCTGGCGGTGCTCGGGATCGTTCTTTGCGTAGTAGCCGTCTCGCTCGTAGTAGGTCACCGCCATGGCGGACGAGCGAAGCTCTACAACCGTGGCTACCATCGGCTCAGACCCCGATTACTATGGCCGCGCCGGTGCGCGCAAGGGGCAGGGAGGCTGAACGCCGCAGGCTCGACGGGCTCACTGCCATCGGTAGAGCAGATGTATGTGGCTCTCGAGCAGCATGCCGAAGACCAGGACGATCAGGCCCACAAGAACCGTCTTCAAGCCGAACCTCGGCCCGGCCGTTTGCGTGCGGAAGTCCTCGAGAATCGGATCGGCATGGCGGGGCCGCCGGATGACTTCGGAGTGCGTCGCCGCGAGTCCCGTCTCGATCCCACGCCTGGGGCCTCAACGACATCGAGCTGGAGCTCGACGATGATGGATATGGACCGGCGTTCCGGCTGCACCGGAAAGCGGCTGACGAAGACAGGCCGGAACGCGTCTCCGTCGAGCAGCGCATCGTCAAGGCGATCGCACAGGCCGAAAAGCCCCTCTCGAAAGCCCAGATCCGCTCACGCGCCGCTGCCCGCAACGCAAGCGTCGTTGCCGCCATCGAGAAGCTCGCCCAGGAGGGGCGCATCGAGCGGGCGGCCAAGGGCCGCTACCGCCTCGCAGCCGCCGAGGCGAACCGGGAGCCGCAGTCCCCTGCCGCCACCAACGGAAGCGCAGGATGAAGCGTTCCCGTTCCCCGGCACCCTTAAGCGTTGATGGGTACGGGAACGGGAACGCCGCGAGCCTCCCTTCCAAGTAGACCTTCGCCGGGACAATGAGCGGCGGCGATCCCCTCGCCACCTGCCGCAACACCCCCCCTCGACCGGGTCGCCGCTTCCCTCGGCTATCGAAAAGACCCTGCCGACCGAGCGCGCTTCAAGACACCACCGGAAAGGCCGGGTTGAAGGGACGGCATAAACATCGAGCACCTTCTCCATCGCGGCCGCGAAATCCGCGTTGCGTTGCGGTGGGATCACCCACCCGACCCGCTTCCACAGCTTGATCTCGTTTTTTTTAGAACACGGCGCACGGTCTCGTGCGACACGCTGTCGATGTGGCCGAGCTCCACCGCCCGGTCGGCCAGCAGCCGCAACGACCACTGCGCGTGGCCCTCCGGCGGCTCGGCGCAACTCAAGGCCACCAGGCGCGCCTCGAACTCGCCGTCCGCCTTGCGGACATACGATGGCCGGCGTCCTTGTCGGCCGCCGAGGGCCGCCTCCAGCCCTTCCTCCACGAAGCGCTTCTTGACCCGGTCCACCTTGCGCACGCTGATGCGTAAGATCTCGGCTATGGCCTCCCCGTGCGCTCGGCGCTCGTTGAACTCGCCCTCGTCGCAGTTGAGCAGGATCAAGGCGTTGAGCACCTTCTGCGACCGGTGGGACCCCTTGCGCGTGATTCCCGCAAGCTCTTCCCGCTCCCGCTGCTGCAACGTCACCACGTATCGCTTCATGCCGGCGCCCTCGTCGTTCTCGCACGACGAGAAAGCTACCACATTCTATGCGACATACCATGTGTGACATGACACTAGCCCGCACTGGTCATGCCCACCGAGAGCGCCGTCGACGCCATCTCCGCTCGAAGCCTGCGCATCGAGGGGACCGGCGAGCACGGCGCCGTCGTCGCCTCAGCCGCCGGTATCGCCAGAACGGTCCCGCCCTGGATCGAGGCGTGGAAGCCCCGCCGCATCATCTGTGCCTACGACGCCGACAAGGCCGGTGACGGCGCCGCCCATCGGCTCGCCGTCAACGATCCGAGAGTGATCAGGATGCGACCCTGCGGCGCCAAGGACTGGAATGAGATGCTGATGCGTGCTCGATGAAAGCCCAGCCTCTCACGGCTCCGGTGCATTAACCGAGCGCAGCATCTCGAGCATCGAATAATCCGCAAACCGCGGCATCAATTACCGGGCGCACGCTCAATCTTGCGGTAAAGGCCGAGGTGGCGGGTGTCGGGTCGGAGGAGGCGCCCCGCGAGGCTAGCCTCCGTCCGCCGCTCAAACGGCCCGTACGGTTTTCCCGTAAGCCGCTTTCACAAAGGTGTCTCAACGAAGGTTCAAGGACGGAACCAGTGAGATCAGGCGAACAAGCCCGTATTCGTCGATCAGCTTGCGCTCCGGCAACTGTTTCCAGCCAGCGTTGCGCCAGCGCTTGCGACGATGCGACCAGAGCCGCCGCACGATCCAGCCGTCAAGCTGGTGGAAGAGCCCGCGGACGTGGGCCTTGCAATAGTATTGGCCCCATCCCCGAATGATCGGGTTGATCTCGTCAATCAGCTCCTGCGTGCTGACAGGAGCCTTGCGCCGGGTACGCTGGCGAATCTGGTCCTTGAAGTGCCGGATGGATTTCTCACGCGGAACCGCGTAGCGCGCTCCCCCGCGAACCCCGCTCTTGATCTTGGAGGACGACAGCCGGAGAGGCCGCTCGCCCTGCTTGATCTTGTAGCCGAGGAACTCAAACCCGTGCCTGACATGGACAATGCGGGTCTTCCCGGCGTTGAGGGACACACCCAGCTTTGCCAGAATCCGCCTGGCCGTCTCCAGTGCTGCGCGGGCTTCCCCGCGTGTGCGGCACGTGATCAGCCAATCATCGGCGTATCGCGTTAGTCGATAGCCGCGACGACGCATTTCCCAATCGAACGGGGTCAGCAAGATATTGCTGAGCAGCGGTGAAACGATGCCGCCCTGCGGAGTGCCCTGTTCGGTCGGCAGCCTCTTACCGTCGGCCACCACCCCGGCCGTGAGCATCTGCCTGAGCAGACCTAATACCCGGCCATCCGAGACTCGCTGGTTGACGAGTTCGAGGAGCTTTTCGTGGTCCACGGACCCGAAAAAGTCTTTCAAATCCGCATCGAGAACCCACTCGTTGCCCTCGTCCAGTTCCCTCCATATCTTGCGTAACGCTCCATGGGCAGACCTTCCTTGCCGGTACCCGTAGTTGGCATCGTCGAACACCGGCTCGAAGATCGGTTCCAGCCGGTTCAGCAGCGCCTGCTGGCACACCCGGTCGTAGATTGTCGGGATGCCGAGCGGGCGGAACTTCCCCGGCTGGCCCGCCTTGGGGATCAGGCATTGGAGAACCGGCTGCGGGTGATACTCACCGTCCCGCAACTCCCGGTGCAGGCGATCGAGATTTGCATCCAGCGATGCCTCGAACGCCGCTAAATCCTCTCCGTCCACGCCACCGGCACCCCGGTTGCGCTTCACCTTTTCCCAGGCCACCTCAAGGTTCTTCCGCTTGTACACCTTGTCCACCAGTGAGTGGACCTTCCTGTCACCCGCCGGGTTGATCCAGTCGATGAGTCTCCTCGGGCCATGATGTCCGGGTCTTTCGCTCAAGGAACTTGTCCGCGTCATGGTCCTTACTCACTCATCGCTGTCTCTCGCCGACCACCTCTGCCAACCGCCTTCCCCGGCCCACACGGCCGCCGCTCGCGCGGTCACCCGGCTTTCGCCGGGCTTCAGGTACTATTCGGTTGTCCGATTGCTCGCCGCGCATCCTTTCCCATTTCGCCTTTCGGCTTATAGGGTCCGTTATCCCGGTGCCACCCGGGAACGCGGCGAGCCCTCCTGGGGTCACGTCCAGATCTTCCGTACCGTGCCGCTCGCAAACACCTTGGTGCGACGGGTGGGTAAGAACGCCTTCGCCGCCATAGTGCCGGCTCGACCTTGCCCCGTCTTTGGCCGACCGATTCATCATGGGGTGGCCCCCTCGATTACGGCCCGGTACTTCTCCGCAAGCCCTTCAGATTCCACCTCGCGGTGGACACCCTGCCTTCCGGTTGTCTTTCGACAGTGGACCAACTTAGCTCCTCCCTTGGCTGTCTCCGCCGTTTCCGGCTTCGTGCCCGTTTAGAGTTTCGCTTATCGGCTCACTCCGGCCAGTGAGGAATTACCCCCACTTTTGGATATGGCGCCCCTTACCCGAGCGCCAGTGGGACTTGAACCCACCTGATCTGGGCGCTGCCCAGCACACACTACGGACCTACTCGGACGCCTCACCCGGGACGTGAGCCTCGGCATCCCGCGCTGCCTGAAGAGGGCCGCGCAGGATCGCGCGTGCCGGCGCGTCGTTCCGTTCAGACCTTCCTGATCGCCCAGAGGACCTTGCCTACGATGTGAGCTTCGTCGGCGAGACAGGTGTAGGGCTCGTAGGCGGGATTGGCGGAGTGCAGGCGGAGCGACGGCGGCTGGGAGCGCAGCAGCGTCTCGACCCGCTTGACCACGAGGCCGCCGCCGTCCCAGAGCACGAGCATCTCGCCGGTCACGGGCGCGCGGCGGGAGACGTCGACCACGATCCTGTCGCCTTCGCCGAACAGGGGCTCCATGGAATCGCCGCGTGCGCCGAGGATGCGCAGGTTCTCGGGCGCGGCGCGGCCTTCGTGGCGGATCATGGCGTCGGGCATGTACCAGCGCGCGGCTTCCGCCGCATTGTCCTCGTTGAGCGCGCCGGCGCCGGCGGAGGCGTCGACGGCCATCTCGCGGACGGCCGAGACCGGCGCGTTGGGAAGTTGGGGCGGCTTGAAGCGGGGCGCGCGCGGCTTGGAGGGCCTGCGCCTGGGCACATGGTCGTGGCGCAGTTCTTCGGGATCGCAGCGCAGCCATTCGGCGAGCGCACGGCGGTCATGCGACCTCAGCGCCTTGGGGACGCCGCGTTCGAGGAACTGGTGCACGTAGGAGGAGCCTCGTCCGATGGCGAGGGATGCCTCGCGCATCGTCGCGTCGCGCTCACGCAGCAGGTGGCGGATCCTGTTCCTGACAGGGTCGTCCTGCAGAAGCCGGCTGGCATCGGACTGCGCCGGGGCCTTAGGTTCGTCGGTCATAGTGTGTCCTCAAGTGCACGGGCGACTGTATATGTCATAAGGGAAAATAACATTCTGTCAAGTAGATATTCCTTATATGTTCTCCGCGACCTCGATGGGCGCGGGCCCGATTCCGGCGAACGCGCCGCAAGACGACGGCCGACTTGCCGGCCGTCGTGCGCCGGCCCGATAGCGGACGGGGAGGCAAGAATTGACGCTGTCTTCCGACAAAACCGCCTGAACACGCCGGTCGAGGCGCAGAATTTTGCGCTCGGGAGGGCGCAAGGGCTGTAGGAAAGGCGCGATTTCTCACGGATTTGCGCACGATTGCGCACGAATGGTTAGAGTGTATGCAATCCGCTACCGAAACATATTGATTCCTCTACGCGTTCCTGCCACGTTCCGGTCCATGACCGATAGTGCTCAATACCTCAAGGACGCCGTCAAGGCCTTCATCGAACGCCGGAGCAAGCTCAGTCCGTCCGGAATGGGACGCATGCTCTTCGGCAACCCCTCCTTTGTCCGCGTCCTGCTGGGGGGCAAATGTACGCCCCGCCTCGATACCGCAGACCGCATTCTCCACTTCATGGGCATGGAGCTGATCGGGCCGCGCTTCAGGAAAGAGGTGGAAGCCTATCTGAACGTGACCGGCGCGAAGCCAAGCGCGGTGGGCCAGGGGGCGGTGCAGAACCGCTCCTTCGTGAAACGCCTGCAGAACGGCTCCTCTCCTCGCCTCAAGACCGTGGACCGGATGCGCGCCTGGATGAGGAAGAATGCGACCGCCGAGGAATGGCGCATGATCGAGGCCGCCGCCGGCGAAGGGCCGGGGGCGGAGGAGCTTTCCGGCGAGGACGCGGCTTCGTCCGCAGCGGCAGAGGAGCCGCCGCCGGCTGCGGGAGCCAAGCCTCTCTATTGGAGCACGCGCGAGCTTGCGCCGATCTTGCGCCGGAGCCAAAGCACCCTCTGCCGCTGGAGGCTGGAGGGCGGCGGTCCCCCATACCTGAAGCTGAAGGGCCGGGTTCTCTACGCCCGCGCGAAGGTGAATGCCTGGCTGGCGTCCCGGGAGCGTTCCTCGACCTCGGACCCGGGCAAGCCGCCACCCGAACCCGACACCGATGAGTCCCCCTGCTCTCCGAAGAGCGAGTGATGGGCGCGCGGACTCACTTGCGGATCGTGCGGCCTTCGGCGCTGGCACTATCCACCTTGCTCGCTTTGACCGGCTGCGGCCTGAGCACAATTGAAGATGCGCGCGAAGAGGCGCGTGCGGTGGCCCGGGACGCCGCAGCGGCGCGCACGGCCCCGGCCGGGTCCGGCTACGTCACGGTGCGCCCTGTCGCGCGGCCCTACGTGGGGCTTGAACCGATCGAGGAGGACCGGCGCGGCACTCTGCCCCAGCGCTTGCTTGCCGATGACGCGGTGACCTTGCCGCTGACGGGCGCCGATGAAGATGCGGTGCTGGCGGCGCGCATCGAGGCCGCTACCGGATTGCCGGTGCGCTTCGTCGGTGCCGCTCGTGGCGATGTCGGCGCCTCGTTCGCCGCTACCGACCTGCTCGTGCCGAACGGCGCCGTCTGGACCGGACCGATCGACCGGCTGCTGGACGCCTGGGTGGAGGCCGCCGGCCACGAGTGGCGGTATGACTCGCGCACGGAACGCATCGAGATCGTGCGCTCGCTCACCGCGGTGTTCCAAGTCAACGCGCTCGCCGGCAGCGAGCGCCACGGCGCCTCGTCGTCCACGCAGGACCAGACGGGCGAGGACGGCTCCGCCAGCCTTTCCGCGCAGTCCATCGAGAGCGAGACCGTCTACGACCCCTGGCCCGAGATCGAAGACCAGCTCGCGGGGCTCGTGGCTGAGGAGACCGTGGTCACGGTCTCGCCGGCGAGCGCGTCGGTGACGGTGAGCGGCGCGCCTCGTGACGTGCGCAGGGTGCGCGGCTACCTCGGCTGGCTCAACCGCGAGGTGCTGCGCCCGGTGACGCTGTCGGTGCACCTCTATGCGGTGCGCTTCGAGCGCGAGACCGACCATGGCGTGGCTCTCTCGCTCTCGGAGCTTCTGGACTCGTCGGTGGGCGTCGCGGTGGCCGGCGACACGGTGTCGCTGATCCGGCCCACCGGGGCCGAGGACGCATTGGCGGCGGCTGTGCGCGCGCTGAGCCGGGCGGGCACGGTGTCCAGGGTTCTGAGCGCGGACATCCCCTCTCTCAACGGCAAGCCCGCGCAGTTCCTGGAGCTCACCAACGAGGCCTATCTCAAGGAGCTCAGGACCACGGCCGGCGAGGGTGTCGCGCAGACAGAGCTGGTGCCCGGCACCGTGTCCTCGGGGTTCGCGCTCTCCTACCTAGCGCGCATCACCGGCCCCGACGAGGTCCTGGTGCGCCTGAGCGCGAGTCTCAGGGACCGGCCGCGCTTCACCACCTTCACCACGGACGGTCACACCATCCAGCTTCCGGCCTACGGCGGGCGCGCGGTGCAGGTGACCAGGAAGATCGGCCGCGGCGAGACCCTGATGGTGACGGGGTTCAGCGACCGGGGCGCGGTGTCGAGCCGTGAGGGCAGCATCGACGCGGACCTGCCGGTGCCGCTCGGCGGCCGCAGCGCGCGGCTGGTGCGGGAGGAGCGCGTGCTTCTGATCGCGGCAGATATCGGCGCGCCTCTGGGCATTTCCGAGGTGCAGGGAGTCGAGCTGGACCGGGGAGCTGCTCTGTACCAGGGAGTTCCCCTGTACCGGGGTGATCCCTCGTGAGCGTGCTCACGGTCAGCGGCCGGCGCTTCGCCGCGGGGCTCTACTGGATGGAGCGCGGCGGTGCGGCCTCGGTGGCGCGGAATGCGCGCGCCTTCGGCCGTCCCTGGTACGTCCATTGGGGCGGGCAGACCGGGTATGCGGCCGACGAGGACGATCCCGCCGGCTGCCCCAGCCTCGCGGCATCGCTGCAGGCGCATATCGGAGCGCCCTTCTGGATGGCGCTGGTGGAGGCGGACGACGGGCGCTTCGCGCTGGTGAAGGCGCGGGACGGGGCGATCCTCGCGGACGGGGACGAGGTGTTCTCCGACCGGGCATCGGCCCTGGAAGCCTTCGAACGCTCCCGCGACGTCGGCTGGGCATTGCATGCGACGCCGGGGCTCGCGGACGGCGAGGCAGCCGGGATCGATCCGGCGGCGCTGGCGGACGATCCCGCCATGCGCCTTGCCGCTGCGCCTCTGGCACGGCTTGGGCTGCGCACGGCGGCGGGCGCTCTGAGCGTGGCCGCTCTCATGGCCGCTTCCGTCGTTCTCTGGTCCGAGCACGAGAGCCTGTGGCGTCTGATTGCCGGCCCCGAGCGGGCGGCGGAGGTCGAACAGGCGCCGGCCGATCCGCCGGTGACGGCCGCGCTGGATTCGGGCGCGTTGATCGCGGGCTGCCGCCGGGCGCTCATGGAGCATCCGCCCTGGTTGCCGGCATGGCGGACGGAGCGGGTCTCCTGCGAGGGCCGCTTCGCCGACAGGGGAACGCCCTGGTACGCCGCGCTGACCGCGGCCCGTCCCGAGTTCGAAGGCCGGGCGGTGCTGGCGGTGCGCTGGCGCCTCGATTCAGGCCGGCCGGAGCCTCTGCACCGGCGCATCGCAGAGGCGCATCTCTCGGGCTGGTACGCGGCGCAGGTCAGCGGCGCTGCGGCCTGGGCGGTGGTTCCTCTGGAACCCGTGCTGCGTCTGTCGAATGCCGTGCCGCCTTCCCTTCTTGAGTTCCGGGACGCGGTGGACCGCCGCTTCGGCGCCCGCGGAACCCGCATCGAATACCCGCAGCAGGGCGCGGACGGGATCGAGGTTCGCATCGCGACGCGGCGGCCACCGGAGCGGCTCGCCGATGCCGTCGCGAGCGTGCCGGGGCTGGAGCTCGTGCGCCTCGCGCAAGACGCGGCCGGCGAATGGACCCTGGAAGGACGGCGCGTGGCGCCGGCGTCCATTCCCGGCTCGGAGTTCGAGCGGCTGGCGCAGCGAGTGGCGCAGCGAGTGGCGCAGCGAGCGGCTCGGCCAGCGGGTGAACCACCGGAGCGGCCGGCGACGCAAGCGCCGGCACAGCCAACGACGGGGAGTCCGGATCATGAGTAGGAGACGACGTTTGCGCGCCCGCGTTCTGGCCGGAGCCAGCACGCTCGCGGTCGCGATCGCGACGGGCACGGCGGTGCTCGCCGGGGTTGCGGCGTTCACGACGCCTGCGGCGGCGCAGGGGTACGAGGCCGAGCGGGCCTACCGCCAGGAGGCGTTGGCCCATGCGACGGCCATCGCCGAGGCCTGGCGGAGCCTGGAGGACCACATTCTCCGCCGCTCGGCGGCGGCGGTGAGCTGGACCGGCTCGGTGCCCCCTGCCGCCATGGGCTGGCTCGATGCCTGGACCGAGCGCGGGGTGCGTGCGCGCTACTGCGGGAACACTCTTCTCGTCTACTTGGAGCCGGCGTCCCTGAAGGGCGTGGGGCGCGATCACCGCTCGGTGCAGGTTGCGCCGCACCTCTATGCCGAAGAGGGAAACTCCCTGGTGGGCGGCCTCCCGGCCCTGCACTGGCTGGAAGGGGATTCAGCCACCGGGACGGCGGGCCGCGCCGACGTGGCGTTGCCCGCATGCCTGTCGGACGCCTCGTTCGGCGGCCCCTTGCCCTCCGGCCGCGTGGCGCTCGCCGGCACGGTGCGCGATCCGCACCTTGAGAGCCGCGAGCGTATCTCCCACGAGCGCACCGTCGAGGACTGCCCTGCGGGCAGCCACGGCGGCGGCCGCACCATGACCCGGGAGGTCCGCCAGGCCCACGACGGTCGGGGCGATCCCACGGGCGCCCCCGTCACCGGTTCCTGGCAGGTGCTCATCGACGACTGCCGCGCCGACTACAGCGAGTGGGAGCACTACACGCTGGAGTGCACCTGGTTCGCCGGCCCCCCGCACAACCGGGAGATGACCGGACAGGAGATCTGGCGGCGCGAGAAGACGGTGACGGCGGAGGGCGTTTCCTGGGGCACGCCGGAGTTCGTGTCCACGAGCTGCTGGGAGGGGCATGTGCCCGCTTTGCCGCAGGCCGCGGTGTCGGAGACGCTGAGGACAGAGACGGCGCAACAGTCCTGCCCTGCGGGGTACACGGGCACGGTGTTGCTGACCCGGACGGTGACGGAGCGCTCGACCCGGTGGCCATGGGACGCGTCGCCGACGGTGCAGGATATCCCGGGCAACTGGATCGCGGACGACACGGGCTGCGTGGCGGTAGCGCCGCCGACGGTCAGCCCTCCGGGCGGGACGGGCCCCGGAGGCAGCGGCCCCGGAGGGGTCGGTCCCGGAACGGGCGGTCCCGGCGACGGCAGTTGCGGGCCTGCACCCGGAGATGGCGGCGGCTCGGACGGCCCCGGCGACGGCACCTGCTCGGGGCCGGGCGTGGGTCCCGGCGCGGGCAGCGGCGGCGGCGATGGCGGCTGCTTCCTCACCGAGGCGGTGGCAGGCGCGCGGGGCATCGAGGCCGACGACGGCCCGACGCTGACGGCGCTCAGGTCCTTCCGCGACGGCTACATGCAGCAGACGCCGGAGCGGCGCGCCCTGGTGGCCAGGTATTACGAGATCGCGCCCCGCATCGTCGCGGCGATCCCCCGCGCTCACGCGGATTGGACCTGGATCGGCGACCGGGTCGACGAGGCGGTGGCGGCGATCCGCGCCGGTGAGAAGGATCGTGCCTTCGCCATCTACGTCGCCATGGTGCGCCGCCTCGAGGCGCGCTGGCTCGCGCCGGTCCGGGCGGTTCGGTCATGAAGGCGCGTCGGAGCATGGTGGGCCTGGCGGCGGCCGCTCTCATGGCGGCAGGCGCGGCAGAGGCAAGTGCCCAGTCCGGGCCTCCCAACTACAGCTCCCACGATGCGGCGTTGTTCTCGGAGCTGCTGACGGACCGGGTCTGGGTTCTCGAGCGTCCCAACTCGGCGCATGCGGGCGACCGGGGCCTGGTCTGGGGCATCCACCACGCGGCCGACGGCACCGCGCGGGCGTGCATCCACCTCGACGGCGTCTGGCAGGCGCGTGTCGACCGCTGGCGCGTGGTGTCCTCGCCCCGCTTCCGGGCCCTCTACAACTACCGCGACGCCGGCACCGAGCCCGATCCGGGCCACGTGAAGGGCCACGTGCCGATCTTCTACGACCCGGGGACGGGCCGGCTCCACAGCGAGAGCGTCGGGGGGAGCGCCTGGTTCGTGCTCTCGCTCGGCTGGGTGCAGGAGAGCTGGCCGCAGGCGCTGAAGCAGGCCTGTCCGGACCTCGATCTTCCCGCCGGCCTTCCGGTCAACGCCAAGCAGGTCTCCGCGCTCATGGAGGAGGCGGTTGCGCAGGATGCGGACGCCGCCGTGCGTGCGCACCCCGGCTCGGAGCTGCGCGCGCCCGGCTCGACCGGGCTGGCGATGTCGGGCGGCAGTTCGACGGTGACTGCGGCAGAGCTCGGCCGCTTCCTGGCCGCCAACGACGGCTACGTGCTGGAGAGCCCGGCGGGGGCACCAAGGAGTTCCCCTGTGCGCGTGGTGCTGGTGCTGGGAGCCGAGCGTGACGAGCTCTGGCGGCTGGATGAGCGTGGGGACGTAGCCGACACGGCGGTACTGCTGCCTGCGGCCGATGGCGCCGGGATCGTGGCGCAGTGGGAGCGCCTGCCGCGCCGTCTGGAGTACCGCCTGGGCGACCCCTTCCCGCTGCAGCCGACGGGTGAGCGCTACGGGGCTTTCGTGCTGACGGACCGGCTCCTGGCCGCCGATCGGCCGGTGACGCTGCCTCTGGGAGATCGTGGCGGCGTGGCCGTGCGTTTCGGCGACGGCGGCACGGCGACAGTGGAGGCCGCAGACGGAGGCAAGATCGGCGGGCGCTGGCGGTGGTCGCGCGGCCATCTCCACGTCTCGCTCGACGGGGTCGCCGAGACCTATGCCTGGCCCTGGCGCGGCCTGGCCGCCGGGCAGCAGGCGCTTCCCGGCATCGATCCGGTCGCCCCTGGCGCCGGTGGCGGCGGGGAGTGACCGGACGATGACTGCTCCGGTCCGCTGTGCGGCTCTCTTCGCCGGCCTTCTGGCTGCGCCTCTGACGGCGGGCGCTGCCGCGGCGAGCGAACCCGCAGCGCTGCCGCCAACGGCGATCGGGATTGCCCACGCGGCTGCCGAGGCGGATGCCGGGGCGGGCGCCATGCCGGACAGCCGCCTGCTGCGGATGCTGAGCGAGGGGGCGGCGCCGCCGGCTCCGGAGCCGGCGGCGCCGGAGGCACTTGTCGGCGAACCCGATCCGGTTGGGGCCGGCTTGCCGGCGAGCGGCGGAGCAGCACCTGCGGCCGTCTTGCAGGGCTGTCCGCGCGCGCTGTTGGCAGCGCTTCTGGCGGAGGCGACCGAGACGGCGGATGCGGTCTCGGCGCTGGCGATCGAGCGCGAGACCCTGGCGCTCTGCCGCGAGCGCCAGGAGATCGTCAACGGCATCGTCGCCCTTGAAGGCGAGCTCGGGGAATTGTTGGCAGAGGCGCGGGGCAGCGCTGCGAGGCCTACCGGGGGCCAAGTCGGCTCCACGATTGCGGACACCCCTACAGTTAAGGAGTCGGTGCCGGTCCGCGTGATCTCGCTGCCGCCCGCGGACGAGGCGGCCGAAGAGGCGCCGGACAAGGATGAGGCGCCGGCAGACCCCGCGCCGCCAGACTATGCCTGGTTCTCGATCATCGGCACGGCCGGCGACCTGCGCGCCGGCATCGGCGACGGCACCGGGCACGGTGGCGCGAGGGTCTGGTTCGTGCGCGAGGGAGACAGCCTCCCCGGCGGCGTGACGGTGGCGCGCATCGTTGCCCGCCCGCCGGGCGTGCACGTGGAGGGCGCCGTCGAGGGCGCCCTTCCGTACAGGCCCCGTCCTTTCGCCGTTACCGGTCCGCGCCGGGATGGCAAGGGAGACGGCTCGTGAAGCGCACCGCCGCAGAGTGGCTCGGCGGCCGCAGGGCGCGCGGGCAGGCGCAGGCGGGAGCCGCCTGCCTCGTCCGCCACCCCGCCATGGACGAGTGGGTCAGGCGCGTCTGCGCCGTGTACGCCGACGGCCGCTGCCTGATCGCCGAAGGCTACGAGAGCGACCGCAGGCTGCGCGCAGCTCTCATGGAACTCCGCCGCAACGGCAGTGTCCCCAGCCGGCTGATCGAGCGCACCGCCAGTCTCGACGAGATCGCCGCGTGCTGGCGCCGGGCAGCGCATGAGGCGGCGGGCGGCGAGGCGCCTGCGGCGCACAAGGTGCGCACCCTCTTCGAGGAGGCCGCAGCAGCCAAGGCCAGCGACGTCGTCTTCGAGAACGACGGCGGGCTCTGCTGCGTCCACGGCATCGTGAACGACCGCAAGCTCCGGCTCGCAGACCCCATGCCCGCCGACGAGGGCCGCGAGGTCATGGGCTTCATCTTCCACTGCAAGGACGAGGGCTCGGCCCAGACCTCCTACCAGAGAAGCGCCTTCCAAGGTTTTTCCGTCCGCGCCGGGGGCCAGGTGCCCTTGCCCGCTACCGTCTCGGCGCTGCGTTGCCAGCGCGGCCCGCACGAGCCCGACGGCGATCACCTCTTCGCCCGCCTCTTCTACCGGGACCGCATCGCCAAGGGCACCACGCTTGAGAGCCTCGGCTTCTCCGCCGAGGAGGCGGCCGTGTTCTCGGAGATCCGCATGTCGCTCAGGGGCGGCATCTTCCTCGGCGGCACGGCCGGTGACGGCAAGTCCACCACTTTGGCTACCAACCTCGCGCTCCAGATGGAGGAGGCGCAAGGCCAGCTCAACGTGGTCACCATCGAGGACCCGGTGGAATACCCGATTCCGGGCGCGGTGCAGATCGCGGTGCCCACCACCGGCTCCGGCGAGGAGCGCGGCAAACACTTCCGGGACGCGCTGATGCACTTCTGCCGGGTTCATCCGGCGTCGGGAATGGTCTCCGAGATCAGGGACGCCGACGCGGCGAGGCAGGTGCTGCAGTTCATCGACACCGGCCATCAGGTGTGGACCACCATCCACGTGCACTCCGCCAATGCCATCCTGTTCCGCCTGCTCGACATGGGCGTGGGCACCGCCGAGGTGTGCAAGCCCGGCAACATCGAGCTGCTGATGAAGCAGACCCTGCTTCCCAGGCTCTGCGACGCGTGCGCGCTCGAAGAGCCGGCGGGAGGCAAGGCAGTCCCTGACTGGCTGGGGCGGCACCTCCGCAACTGGCCCCGGTTGCGTTTCCGCAACCCGCAGGGGTGCACCGCGTGCAACCGGGAGGAGCGATCCGCCGTCGCGGGGCAGGCGTGGAACGCGTATGCGCGCCAGACCGCGATCGCCGAGGCGATCCGCCCCGATGCGGCTTACTTGGCCTTCGTGCGCCAGCGCGACCCGGCGGGCGCCTGGGAGCACTGGGTGACCCATATGGGCGGCAAGCCCATGGGCGAGCGCATCTGGGCGCTGGTGGCGGCCGGCCGTGCGGATCCCTTCGATGCGCTGCGCAAGCGCGCACGGGTGAACCAGGCGGAGGCTGTGGATGCCTCGCCGCTTCCGGCCCCGGGGGAAGACGCCGCATGAGCCGGCTCGCACAGAAACTCGCGGGCACGGTCCTGCTCGGGCGCAAGGCCCGTGTGGACGTCTTCCGCATGGTGGCCGACCTGCTGGACGCGGGGTTCTCGCTGGAGCGTGCGCTGGAGATCGCCGCTCAGGCGGCCAAGGATCAGGGTCAGCGCGGCAGGGCGCAGCTCCTCGGGGCCTGGCGCAAGGCGCTGCTGGAGGACCGCTTCGCGGATGCCGTTGCAGGAAGCCTGCCGGCCTCCGAGGCGATGATCTTCCACGCCTACGGGCGCGTCGATGCGGCGATGCTGTTCGCTGCCGCCGCGCGCGTCGCGGAGATGCGCGAGCGCCAGGTCGCGGCGGTGTGGAAGGCGCTGGCCATGCCCCTGGTGCTGGCACTGGGCCTGGTGCTGATGCTCTGGGCCGCCGGCGGCCACTTCATCCCCGTCATCGAGAGCGTGAGCCCGCCCGAGCAGTGGGGCTCCGGCGCACGCCTCTTCCGCAGCGTCTCCGTCTGGCTCAACGCCAACACCCTGGCGTTCGGCGCCACGCTCCTGGGTCTCGTCGCAGCCGTCACGGCCGCGATGGTGGCCTGGACCGGGCCGGGCCGCACCGTTCTCGACAGGATCGCCCCCTTCTCGCTCTACCGCACGCTCACCGGCTCCGCCTTCCTGTTCGTGACCATGGAGTTCCTCGCGGCGGGCATCGACGTCAACGACCGCACCTTCGAGGCGCTGAAGCGCGCCGCCTCCCCTTACGCCCGCCACCGCATCGCGGCGATCCAGGGGCACATGGCGCGGGGCGTGGGCCTCGGGCGCAGCATGGTGCTCGCAGGCCACGGCTTCCCGGACCCCTCCCTGGTTCCGGTGGTGGCGGCGCTCGACGGAGCGCCGGGGTGGGAGAGGAAGCTCGCGCGCTTCGTGGAGCGCTGGGTGGGACGCTCGGACGAGCTGCTGCGCGCCCGCGCGGCTCTTCTCAACGGCACGCTTCTGATTGTTGCGGCACTGGTCATGGGCTCGGGCATCGACGCGATGTTCTCGATCCTGGAACAGGCCGCCCGGTACTGACGGAGGACAGAGACATGGACGGGACGATCGAGACTGGAAGCGGCACGTGCCGGGGGCGCCGTGAACGCCTGGGGGCGCTCGCCGCGCGGCGCCTGGGGCGTCTGCGCCAGAAGCGCTGGCGCCGAGGCTTCAGCCTTTTCGGGGTGCTGCTGGGGCTGACGCTGGCGGCGGTGGCCATCGTGGGGGCCGTGAGCCTCTACAACGCCGCGCGCGAGTCCGCCAACCGCTCCGAGGCACTGACCCTGCTCAACCGGCTGCGCGCCAACGTGGAGAGCGTCTTCGCAGGCGCGCCGTCCTACGGCAACAACACGAACCTGATCGCCACCATCGACCGCAGGGGCGGCATCCCCGACAGCGCGCGCACGGTAAGCGGGAGCGCGGTGCAGATCCGCCACCCCTTCGGCGGCCTGGTGACGGTGACCGGCGGGCCGGGCGGGGCCACCAACCAGTTCCGCATCGCCTTCAACGACGTGGACGACGAGGTCTGCGCGGCGATGGGCGACGCCTATGCGGGGCGCACCCGAGCCAGGGCGGGGATCGTCTCGATGATCGTGAACGGCACCACCCTGGCCTCGCCGGTGACGGTGGCGCAGGTGACGGCCAACTGCGACGACGGCGCCGGCGCCAACGATATCGGGTTCACCTTCGGATGAGCATGCGAAGCATGATACCGCTCCGGCGATACCGCTGCGGTGCGGGCGCGCTTGTGGCGGTGCTGCTTCTGGCTGCGCTGGCGGGCGTCGGGCTTGCGGTCCACTACGCGGCGCAGCATGCGGCGCGGCAGGTGGCGTCGTCCTTCGAGGCGGGACGGGTGTTCGGCGAATGGGTGCTGGCGGCGCACCGTGCGAGCCAGGAGCACGGCTTCGCCCTGCGCCTGCAGACCGAGCCGGCCTTCGTTCTGACGCCGGCGGCATTGCGTGCGCTTGGCGCCGTGCCGCCGGGGTTGCCCGAGCGGGCGGGCCGCGACGCCACCTTCACGGTCGGCATCGTGGACGACGGCCGGGGTGTTCCGGGCAACCCACCAGTGGCGATGGCCTTCGGTGTGCTGGAGCCGGCACGCCCGGAGGCGGCTCCGGCCTTGCGGAGCGGCGCCGTCGCCGCCGGTCTGGCGGCGCTCGCCGAGGCCGGCAGCGCGGAGACGGCGATGGCGGCTCACGTACCCGCCATCGAGGCCGCGCTGGGGCGGCCGCTTGCAGCGGACGGCCTCTACGTCACGGCGGACGCAGGGCTGCGCTACGACGACCGGACTCTCTACCGTCGCGCACAACCGGGCCGCCCCGGCCTGAACCGGATGGAGACGGCCCTCGATGCCGGCGGTCACGACGTCACCGGCATCGCGGATGCCGAGGGATTCACGGCGTCGGTCTTGGGTGATGCCGAAGCCGGCGGCAGCGGCAGCGTGACCGGCGATGCGGGCGCGGGGGGCCTCAAGGCGGTATCGCTCGAGACGGGCGCCCTGGGGGCGGCCTCGCTCACCGTCTCGGCCGATCTCCTGATGGGGCGCGCGGTGGCGGGGCCGGTGTCGGCGGGCTCGGCGGAGGTCAACGGCCGTCTCGAAGGGACGTCCGTTGCCATCGGCGGCGCGCTCACCGCAGGTACCCTCGCCGTGGCAGGCACAGCCTCCGTTTCCGGCCCCTCCTCTGCGCAGGTACTGGCCGGCGAGATGCTGACGGCAAGCGGGACCGTGCGAGCGGATCGAATCTCGTCCACCGGGCTGCACGGTCCCGATGCCTCCATCGGCTCTCTCAGCGTCGGGAGCTGCGGCGGATGCTGACCGTGTGCGCAAGTCATCGGCGTCTCGAGAGCGCGAGGGCGATCCCGGCGTTGGATGGAGCACCGGGCCGATGCCCGGGTCTGGGCGGTACTCACGGACAGAACCACGGTGCCGGTCGAGGCCTCCGCCGGGGACGGAGCCCTGCGCTGAATCGGCGTCATTGCCTGGGACGGAGCCTGCGGCTCAGTCGGGGGCTGAGCCGGGGACTGAGCCTCTTTGGGTCGCTGCTGGCTCTGGGGCTGCTGGGCGCGATGGTGCTGGCCGTGGCGCTCTTCTTCGAGAACAGGGCCATGGACGAGCGCGCCCGTCTCGCCGCACGGCAGCTCACCGTGCTCTCCGACGCCGCCGCAAGCCACGTCAGCGGCCGCTTCCCCGCGATGCTGGCCGCCCTCGGCGGCGGCTCCTTCGAACTCACGCTGGCAACACTTCGCGGCGCCGGTGCGCTGCCTGCCGGCTTCGCCGAGGTGGGCGCCATGGGCCGCGGCTACCGGGTGCTCATGCTCGCGGCAGGCGCGGACACCATCGACCTGCTGGTGACCCAGACAGTGCCGGCGGGCGGGGGAACGCCCGGATCCACCGAGGTTCCCGCATCGGCGCTGTTCGGAGCCGGCGGCAACGCCAGGATGGGGGTGGTGCTGCCGGACATCCCCGACCGCCTGACGGGCCCGGCCGTGGACGCCGACATGAGCGCCTTCCGGACCGCCTTCGGCGGCGCGCCCGAAGCGGGCGCGCTGGCGACGCTCAGGCGTCTCGACCACCGGGCCGTCTACGGCGACCAGCTCTACCGCGTCCCGGTGCCGGGCTTTGCCGACGCCAACCGCATGGAGACCGATCTCGACCTCGGCGGCAACGACCTGACGGGCGCGAACGCCATGGAGGCGGACACGCTTGCACTGGAGAGCGATCTCACGGTGGGCGGCGGGCTCACGGTGACGGCGGACCTGATGGTGGGCCGCGCGCTGAACGTCTCGGGTTCGGCTGAGGTGGCGGCCAGGGTCACGGCGCAGACCGCGCGGGTGGCAGGCGCGGCATCGGCGGGCTCGCTTGCGGTCACACACGATCTGAGGGCGGCGAGCCTGACGGCGCAGGGCGCCGTGAGGGCGGGCTCGGCCGGCGTGCGCGGCACGGTGGCGGCCGGCAGCGCTTCGCTCGCGAGCCTGCAGAGCGGCAGCGTGACGGCCCGGACCGTGACGGCAACGGAGGTCTCCGCTGCTGGCGCGACGGCACGGGCGGTGCGGGCCACGGGGCGCGTCGACGCGGCGGAGGCCGGTTTCAGCCGCCTCACCGTCGGACGCTGCACGGGGTGCTGAGGAGACGGAGAGATGAAGACGAGCCTCACCCTGCTGCCGATCGCTGCTGCTCTGGCTGCCTGTCTCTGGACGTCGAGCGCCATGGCGCAGGCCGGGACGATGCCTGCGGGCGCCAGCCAGGAAAGTCCCCGAGTAATGCCGGACGCCATCGGCGCCCACGGCACGGGGGAGCTTCCCGGCACAGGGGAACGCTCCGGTGAAGGGGATCGCCGTGCTGCGGCGCAGTCCGCGGACAACACCGCGTCCGGTTCCGCTGCGGCGCTCAGGCAGCGGGCGCTGGCGGCGATGGAAATGCTGCGCGAGGAGATCGCGACGCTTTCCGCGCTGAAGAACGCGCAGGCGGCGCTGCTTGCCCTGAACCGGGCGGGTTCGGAGGCGGGCGAGGCGCCCGCAACCCTCGCCGCCGCGCTCTGCGCCGATCCGGCGCTCGGCGCGTGGTGCCCCCTGCTCCCCGCCACCTTCGGCACCTCAACCAGGGAGGACGGCCATGACCGCGACTGACCTCGTTCTGATCGCCCTCGTGCTGACGGCCATGGCGGCAGTCGCCGCGGTGGACGCCCGTCGCGCGATCGTGGACGCGCGCCTGGTACTGGCGCTGGTGGGGTCCGGCCTGCTCTGGCGGTTGTTTGGACCAGTCGAGACGGGGCCGCTGTGGAGTGCGGGACTCGGTGCAGCACTCGGTGTGGCGGTCGTCGCCGTGCCGATCGCGGTGGCGCAGCTGTGCCGCCGGCGCTGGCCGCTCTTTCCCGGCGACGCGATGCTCCTTGGCGGCCTCGGCTTCGTGCTCGGTCCCCTCGGGCTGGGCTGGGCACTGCTGGCGGGCTCGCTCTGTTCCCTGCTGTACCGCGTCTGGCTCCAGCGCCGCCGCGGCCGCTCCTTCCTGAAAGGCTACTGCCCGCTCGGGCCCGGCATGGTTGCCAGCGCCATGGCGGTGTTCGTGTTCGTCAACGCCGGCAGCGCGCTCGCGGCGGACACGCCGGAGATACCGCTGCCGCCGGTTCATCCGGGCATGCAGGACGCAGCGGCTTCCCGGATCGTCATGCCTGCGCCCCCGCCGCCCCGTCCGGGCTCGACGTCAGCGGCGGACCGGTCCGCCATGCTCGCGGCGACGGAGCTGGCGCCGGTGCGGACGGCCTTGCCCCCGTCGCTGGCGATGCGCGATGTCGCCGTGGACGAGGCAGTGCCGCTCCCCTTCGCCGCAGTGGCGGAGCGCATCGCCATCGCCGCGGGCGTTGCCGTCGAGATCGAGGAGCGGCCCGCGCGTGTCGCCGGCGGCGCCGTACGGCTGCCCGATCCGCCCGATACGACGCTCAAGTTCGAGGGGCGCCTGCCAGGGCTGCTGAACCTCGTGACGGCGCGCACCGGCTACAGCTGGACCTGGGCAGGCGGCGCCGTGGTCTTCTACCGGTATCGCGATATCGAGCAGCGCACGCCGCAGGGGACGGCAGCGGCTGCCGATCGGAATACGGGCTCCGGGGAACTCCCTGGTGCAGGGGAACTCCCCGGGACCGGGCAAGTCCCCGATACGCCGGGTCCGGACCGGGGCGATCGGCTGTGGGTCGTGGACCCGGCACGCCACGGGACCCTGCTGGACGTGCTCGAGGACTGGGGCGCACAGGCGGGCTGGTCGGTGGTGTGGAAGGCTGCGCGGCACTATGCCGTGGGCGCCCGCGCCACGCTCCGGGGCGGGTTCCTGGACGCCGCCGATCTGCTCATGGGGGGCCCCGCGACGCGACGGTCCCTGGTGGCGTTCGCGCACGAGCCCAACCGGCACCTCGTCATCGAGGACGCGGGGGCTGTGCGATGATCCGTTCACGCGCCCGTCGCCTCCTCGCGGTCTGCTGCATCGCTCCGATTGCAGCCGGCTGCGCGCCCTTCTGGACCGGGACGCCGGAGGCGGAACCGGCGCCTCCTGCGGCCGTGCGGCCGGACCCTGCGGAGATGCGGCTTGCAGAGGCGGCGGCTCGGGCGGAGGCGGCGCTGACCGCGCTGGCCAGGATCGACGCCGCGCGGACTCCGCCGGCCGTTGCCGGGGCGTCGGTGCGTTCCCCTGTATCAGGGAGTTCCCCTGTGCCAGGGAGTTCCCCTGTACCGGGGAGTTCCCCCGCGCTGGAGGACGTGCCGGCCGCCCTGAGGCGTGCGGTCACGCTCGACTGGATCGGCCCTGTCGAGGCCCTTGCCGAGATTCTCGCGCAACGCGCGGGCTACCGCTTCTTGGCGGCAGGCCCGATGCCGGTACGGCCGGTGATGGTCAGCGTAAGGGCCGCCGGCACCCCCCTCATCGAGGTTCTGCGCGACGCCGGCCTCCAGGCCGGGGCTGCTGCGACGCTCGTGCTGGACGCGGGCAACCGCGCGGTTCGCCTCGACTGGAGAGGGCAAGTCCCGGGTACGGGAGAACGCACCGGTTCGGCGCCGGGGAAGGAGGGCTCATGACCCGCTTCTGCTTGCTGATGCTGGCCCTCCTCTGCCTCGGCGCCGATATCGCCTTTGGCGGCACGGAGCTGCCGCCGACGCTGGAGACGCTGCTGATGTCCGAGGCGCCCGAGGCGGCGTCGGACGGCGGCGCGCTCTCCGGAGAAGCACGCCGGCCTGCGATGCGATCGGCCGCGCTCGGCTTCGGCGCACGTGCCGGACTCGCCCGCCGGAGCTGGGAGATCGCCGCGATGCTTGAGCGGCACGCCGGGAAACTCTCCGCGATCTACCGCTTCCGCGAGCTGATGCTGGAGAAGGACGGCTTCACCGTGATGCCGCCGGTGCTCGCCGGCACCGACCGCGCCTTCCGGCTGGAACGGTCCGGCAGGCAGGCGGCGGGGGCAAGGCGCATCCTGAGGATCGTGGAGCCGGAGAGGATCGTGAGCGCCGTGCCCCACTGGCGGGATTACCTGGTGCGCGACTGGGCACATGCGCAGATCCCGGCGGCGATTCTGTTTCCCCGCGACGATGCGGAAGGCGCGCTCTGGCGGCAGTGGATGCGCGAGGGCTGGGAGCACGGAACCGCGCTCGCCGACGATATCTTCGCCTCCGACCTGGAGCGCCTCAACCGGGTGTTCGAGGGGCTGGTGCAGTGGCGCCGGTCCAACCTGGCGGGGATGGTCTCGGCGCCGGCGCTGGAGACGGAGCATATCGCCGCAAGCGGCCACGGACGGCTCGTGCGGATCGACGAGACCCGCGCTGCCCTCGGCGAGCCGGCCCGCTTCGAGCTCCGCCCCGAAGAGTGGAAGCCCCTCCCCGAAGGAGACGCCCCTGCGGGCGGGCACACCCCTGCGGGTGGGCGCACCCCTGCGGGTGGAGACACCCCATGAGCCCCCGCTGGGCGGACGCCGACCACGCCTTCCCGGCCGCGGGCCTCGACGGCTTCCTGCTCTGGGCGGCCGACCTTGGCGCCTCCGACGTTTCCTTCCAGACCGGCGCACCGGCCTTCGTCGAGATCGACGGGAGGCTCCGCCGGGCCACCGGCGCCGTCCTCGACGGCCTCGTCATGGAGCGCATCTGCTCCCGCGTCTTCGACCGCATCCCTGCGGGTGAAGGCAACCCTCCGGGCGGAAGCACCCCTCCGGGTGGCGGCACCGCAGACGGCATCCTGCGCTCCGGCAGGGCCATCGATTGCTCCTATGCGGTCGCCTCCGGCCCCCGGTGCTTCCGCCGCTTCCGCTGCAACCTCTCGCCGGTGCTCGCCGGCCAGCGCTTCGGCATCAACATCACCATGCGCGTGCTGCCCGGCAGCCCGCCCACCCTGGAGGCACTCGGCATCGAACCCGAGATCGCCGAGGCCTGGGACCTCTGCAAGGGCCTGACGCTGGTCACCGGTGTGCCGGGGTCGGGCAAATCCACGCTGCTGGCGGCGGGCACGCGGAGGCTGCTGGAGAGCGGCGCGGGCCGGGTGCAGTCCTATGAGGCGCCGATCGAGTTCGTGTTCGACGGCATCGGCGGCGACGGGGCGCTGATGTCGTCCTCGGAGGTGCCGCGCCACTTCCCGAGCTTCGCCGAGGGACTGAGGGCAAGCCTCAGGCGCCGCCCCGCGGCGGTCGTGGTCGGCGAGGCGCGGGACCGGGAGACGGCCGAGGCCGTGATCCGGGCGGCGGACTTCGGGATCGCCGTGTTCGCCACCGCGCACACGGTGGGCGTGGCCGCCGCGATCCGGCGTCTTCTGGCGGAGTTCCCGGCGAGCGAGCGCCACGAGCGGGGCGCGGCGCTGATCGACGTGATGACCCTCGTCGTGACCCAGATGCTGCTGCCGAACCCGCAAGGCGGACACACCCCTTCGGGTGGCAGCACCCCTTCGGGTGGCCGCACCCCTTCGGGTGGTCGCACCTCTTCGCGTGGACGCACCGCCATCAGGGAGTGGCTGCGCTTCGACGGCGCCCTCAAGGGGACGCTGATGGAGGCGCCGCAAGAGCGCTGGCCGGCGCTGATCGCGGATGCGCTGCGGCGCACCGGCAACGATCTCGCGGCGAGCGCCGACAGAGCCTTTCAGGAGGGGCGGATCGGGGAGGCGGATTGGCGGCGCGTGACGGCTACCGCGGAGGGTCCGCCAACCGCCTGTAGTCCCGGCACGACAGGGAGGATGTGGCTTTGACCGGGGAGATGAATGATGGCCATCTCGATGGACGCCGTCTCGATGGAGACGCCGCGCCAGGGAGTTCCCCTGGACCGGGGTGTTGTCCCGTGGCGGGACACGATGCGGCCGGTGCGCTTCTACGTCATCGACGCGCGGCTGCTTGTGCTGCTGACGGTCTGGCTGTTCGTGCCGGCGTGGTGGACGACGGCGGCGGTGCTGATCGCAGGGACCGCCCTGAGGGTGGCGGAAGCCAGAGGCTACCGGCTTCACGCGGCGCTGAGGGCGGTGCGCGCAAGGCTGGCCGGACGGCGCACGGCCCTCCACGCCAGGCGCGCGCGGCGTTTCGTGGACTTCGGCTGATGGCGGCAGTGGCGTTGGCAACGGCGTGCCTGTCCACGGCCGGACATGCCGGCTTCCTCTATGTGCCGCAGGACGGGACGTCGCCGAACGCGGTCGACGCCGGCGGCGGTACGGAACCGGAGCGGGCGCTGGACTCCGATGCAAGCGGCGACGCCCGGATTGCTGCAGACGAGACCACAGCGGCAAAGCCGGGCTCCGGCCGATGGCGCGTTCATCCCAACGAGATGCTGCGGGAGGTTCTGGACCGCTGGGCAGGGCGCGCCGGCATGGAGGTGCTGTTCCTCACCGACCGCCGCTACCGGCTGCACGAGGGGAGGGCTTTCCGCGGTTCCTTCGAGGAGGCGACGCGGGCGTTGTTCTCTTCGCTCTCCCATATGCCGCATCCGCCGGCGGGCGAGCTCAGGCCCGACGGGCGAACGCTCGCGGTCCTTCATCGGGCGCCCTTCGCAGGAGAGGGACGATGAGGCGCGCGGGAGCGCCGATGCGGTCTCTCGGGCCTCTCCTGGCGGGATGCCTCGGGGGCCTGGCGGCGTGCATCGCGGTGCTGTCGTTGCCGGACCGGTGGCCGCGGCCGCCGATTGACCTGTCGGCCGTGGAGAGGCCGGAACCGGCCGTGGTCGCGGCCCTGCGCGCGAACGGCGCGCGCGTCCTGCCGCTGGGCAAGCGGGGCGGTCTCGACGGGCGCCTGGTGGAGCCGGCGGACGGCGACGCCTACAGCCTCTACCTGACGCCGGACGGCCATGCGGTCGCGGGTCTGCTCTACGGTCCCGACGGAGCCCTGCTCACCGGCCGCCAACTCGCTTCCGAGGGTATCTCAAGCGGAAGCGCCGTCGAGACGTATGTGGCGCGGCGCGTGTCTCGCGCCACGCCGAACGGGGAGAGCTCCGTCTCCGGCGGACGGTCCGGCCATGAGGCGGCTCGCGACGGCGAGACCGATGTCCTTCCAGTTTACGTCGCCGGGTTCGAGGGACGCGGAACCGGCAAGGCAGACAGGGGCGATATCTCCGATGCCGCAGCGTTCCGCCTGGCTCACGCCGAGGGCGGCGAGCCGCAGGTACCCGACAAGGGAACTCCTTGGTACGCGGAGGCGCTGCTCGCGCGATCCCATTCCGCCTTCGGCTTTTCGGTCGGGCGGAGCGGCCCGGCGGCGGTGGTGTTCGCCGATCCCGCCTGCCGCTGGTCGCGCGCGGCGGTCACACGGCTGGTGCGTGCCGCACTCGACGGACGCCTGCGGCTGCGGGTGATCCCGGTGGGCGTGCTCGGCGCCGCCTCGGCCCGCGAGGCCGCCGCCATCGCGTCCGGCTCCGATCCGGCGCTGGCCTGGTTCGAAGGACCGGACGAGCGGGCGAGCCCGGAGGGCGGGCGCCGGATCGCCCGCAACAACGCCCTGTTCGATGCGTGGGGCGCCGGCGCGGTTCCGCTGATCGCCTGGCGGGCGGGGGACGGCCGCGTCGCGCAGCGGGTCGGAGACGTTGAAGACGTCGATTCCTGGCTGGAGGGCTCGGCCGATGAGTGAACGGTCGCGCGCCGTCAGGCATGCGGTCAACCGCTTCGCCTTCCACCGCGACCAGCACCGCGGCTGGCGCAGGGCCGCAGTCTGGCTGCTGCTCTGCAACGCGCTCACGCTGGCCATATTCGGCGCATACGTGGCGCTCCACTCCACCGTCTACATCACCGTCGCCGCCACGCCGGACGGCAAGCTGGTGCCGCTGACCCCGCTCGACGATCCGATCATGTCCGACGCGGCGCTCAGGAACTGGACCGTCTCGGCGGTCACCGAGGCCTTCACCCTCGGCCACCACGACTGGCGGCTCAGGCTCGCCTCGGTGCGCGAGAGCTTCACCGACGAGGGCTACGAGTCCTTCCTGAAGGGGCTGGAGGAGAGCCTGTTCCTGGACCGGCTAAGGGACAACCTGCAGGTGGCCTCTGCGGTGGCGCAAGGCGCGCCGGTGGTGACGGAGACGCGCTACTTCGAGGGGCGTCTCGGCTGGGCCATCGAGTTCCCGCTTCTGGTGACCTTCGCGGCGGGCGCGCGCAGCGTGAGCCAGGACCTGCTTGCGCGTGTCCTGGTGATGCGGGTGCCGCTCTCCGAGCGGCCCGCCGGCATCGGCATCGCACAGCTGATCGCGGACAAGCGGAGGCCGGCGCAATGAGGAGACGAACCTTGAGAGCCGCTCTTGCCATATCCCTGTTGCTGGCCGCCGCACCGGTGACATCGGTCTCCGCCGATAGCGGCCGGGACGGCGGCGGCGAGGTTCATCAGGGCGATCCCCTGTACCAGGGCGAATCCCTGTGGATGGAGCACGCGGCGCCGGACGAGGACGTCGCGCGCGAGGGCCGGGCGGCGATGCCGTTCACGGCGGACCAGATCGAGGCGCTGGGACACCTGCTGCGGGAGACGCAGGCGGCGGTGGCGCTCGGCGGCGGTTCGCCGCCGGAAGGCCGAATCAGGCGGGTGCTCATCGGCGCTCCCGGCGAGGGTGCGATCCCCTCGATCGCGGTACGCAAGGGCTACGTGACGGCGGTCTCGTTCACCGACGCCACCGGCGCACCCTGGCCGATCGAACGGGTGCTGGTGGATGGCCGGTTTCTGTCCGAGACAGTCCTGTCCGAGACAGTTCTGTCCGGGACCGTCGTGCCGGAGACGACCGGGGTGGCCGGCGGCGGAAGCGGACCGGCGGCGAGTCACCTCCTCTATTTGGCCCCGCAGGCGCGCTCCCTGCACGGCAACGCGGTCGTGAAGCTGCACGGCCTGGCCGAGCCGCTGGCGGCGATCGTTCGGGGCGGCGGCGCGGAAGCGGACTTCCGGGTCGAGATCAGGCTGAGCCTGCGCGGACCCAACGCCATGCCGGAAGTCGCGGCGCAGGCCGGTTTCCACGCCGGGGACGGGGTGCTGCTGGACCTTCTGGGCGGGATCGCCCCACCGGGCGCGGAGCGCCTGGAGGTCGACGGCGGGGATCCCGGCGACCGGGCGTGGCTGCTCGGCACCGACCTGCTGCTCGTGTCGCGGGCCGATCTGCTCTCGCCGGGGCCATGGGCGGCGGAGCGCGGCGCTGGCGGGCGCTGGGCCTACCGGTTCCCCGACGTGCCCTACGCGCTGGTCAGCCGCGACGGCCGCGAGACGCGGCTTGCGTTCCGGGAGCGGAACGAGGTTCCGGGGTTCCCTGCATTCGAGAGCGAAGGAGAACGCAAATGAACGCCAGAGCACCTGTTGCAGCATCGGCCGCCCACAGGGGCCGGCTGTTGGGAGCGGCCCTGGCTGCATTGTTCCTGATGCTGGCCTGTGCCGCGCCTGCCTGGCCGCAGATGCCTGACAACCGCGGAGTGAGCCTGAACCCCGAAGATCCGCTGTCGCCGGCCTACGAGGACACGCTCGACCGGCGCGACGGGCAGCGTCGGGAGCAAGCCCGGGCGCGCGGCGACTCCTTCATGTCGACGTTCCACGGCACCGGGCAGGCGCCGGGAGAGGGCCAGGACATCGGGGAGATGGGTGAGCCGAACCCGGGAGACCGCTGGACGGGGCGCACCGGGACTGCGGGCGAGCCCGAAGGGGTGGATGTGCGGCCCCGCGCCGTGTACGAGAGCACGTCGCGGCCGGACAGGCGCAGCACGGACGCTGGCGACGGTCTGGCTGCGCTGGTCGCCGTGCTCCTGGAGGAGTGGTCCCGGCCGCCGCAGATCGTGAGCCTGCGCTACGCGGCTCCCCGGGACCGCGGCGGCGCGGCTGCCGGCCGCAGCGCGGAAAGGGCGGCTCCGGACGGCCCGAGGCTGCCGCATGTCGCAGCCGGGACCGGGCTCTACGCGCGCACCCTTTACGCCGTGGACTCGGACTATCCCGGCCCGGTGGTGCTGGAGATCCTGCAGCCGCCACTCGCCGGCGCGGTCGCGCACGGCGGCTTCGAGCGCGTGCGCCAGAGGCTGGTGCTGCGCCTCGCCAGTCTGACCTGGCGGGGCCGGACCTTCCCGCTCGACGCCTGGGCGGTGGACCCGAACTGCGCCTGCTACGGGATCGAGGGCGAGGTCGACCGGCACTTCGTGTCCCGCGTCCTGCTTCCCGCGGCGGCGCGATTCGCGGAGGGTTTTCTCACCGCCGTCGCCGCGCCGGCCAGAACCCTCACCATGCAGGACGGGACGATCTTCCACGAGCGCGGTGCCGCCGGCGAGCGCGAGGCGCTCCATGCGGGTGCCGGCGCCGCTGCGCGCACCCTGGGCGACATACTTATGGCGGACGCGCCGAAGGAGACCACGGTCCGCATCCCCCGCGACACGCCCCTGGTGGTCATGGTGGCTCGCGACTTCGCGAGAGCGCCGGGAAAGGCGCCGGACCTTGGCCGGCGGGAGAGGGCCGATGCAGGGGAATGACCTCGGAGGCGCGATGATCTCCCTCGTGCGGGACCTCGATCCCGCGCTGATGGGGCTGATCGCAGCGGCCTGCTACCTGCTTGCGCTGCTGGCGTTCGTCCAGGGATGCGCGCGCCTGCTGCGGCTCTCGGAGGACCGCTTCAACGGACCGTCCGGCGCTGGCACGGCGCTCTGCTTCCTGGTCTGCCTGGTGATGGCGAGCTTCCCCTCGTGGCTCGCCGCCGGCGGCGAGAGCCTGTTCGGGCAGGGAACCGCAGCCTCCGCCAGCCTCGGGCACCACTCCCGGCGGGGCGCCGACTACGACGCGCTCATCGGCGCGGTGCTCACCGTCGTGGGCTGGGTCGGGCTGCTGGCCTTCCTGCGCGGCGCATTCGTGCTGAGCGCGGCAGCGGACGGGGTACCCGGCGCGAGCGCCGGGCGGGCCGCCATGCACATGCTGGGCGGGGTCTGCGCCTGGCACATCGAGAGCCTGATCGGGGCGGTGCAGACCAGCCTCGGCATCCAGGTTCTGCGGATCACATGAAGGAGACGACCATGACCATCGCGATCGCACCCCTGCGGGTGGGCACACCCCTGCGGACGGCTACATCCCTGCGGATGGCCGCGCCCCTGCGGGCGGCCGCACCCCTGCGGGCCGCTGCACTGGCGGTCCTCGGGACCGTATGGTTTCTCGCCGCGCAGCCCGCGCTGGCGGTATCGCTCGGCGACATGGCCGACAAGGCGGCGGCGGACCTCGACGCGGTGCCCGCGCTGCTCGCCATCGGCTTCTACATCGTGGGTGCCGCCGTCGCCGGCTTCGGGCTCTTGAAGCTCAAGCGCCACGTCGACCACCCGCAGCAGACCACCCTGGGCTCCGGGCTCATCGCCATCCTTATCGGCGTAGCGCTGATCGCGGCACCTGCGGTGATCAACGGCCTCGGCGACACCTTCGGCCTGGGCGGTGCGGTCCAGACCGTGGCCCGGCCCAAGCTCTGAGAACGGCGATGCACCGCGCTCTCGAGGACGCGCTGGCGGCGGGCTGGACGCTCCGGCGCAAGCCGCTGGAGAGTTTTCTGCTGCCGCGGGCGGCCGTGGGCGGTGGGCTTCTGGCCTGCTCCGACGGCTCGCTGGTGTCGCTGTTCCTCATCGACGGGGCACGCTCCATGACCGGGCCGGCCGAGCTGGAGCGCTTCGTCGAGGTGGCCTGCCGCCGCCTCAACAGCCGGCTCGCCGAACCCGGCCATGCGCTCCACCTGATGCTGGAGCGGGCCCCGGACGAAGCGGAGTCGCAAGTCGAGGACGTCTGCGCGCGGGCCGGGAGGCAGGCGGTGCGGCTGGGTCTCGAGTTGCGCGACGTTCTCGACGAGCGGGCACGTTGTCTCGCGCCCCTCCTCGCCGCGGAGACCATGACGCTCGCCTGCTGGACCCGGCCCGCGTGCCTGACCGCAGCGGAGGCCAGGCGCGGCCGCAAACGGCTGCGGGCACGCACGAAGGGCTGGCTGCCCGAGCCGGGCGAGTCCCAGTGCCCCCATGCCGTGCTCGACGGGCTGGAGGCGCGCCACCGGGCGCTCACGGACACCCTGGCGGCGCTCTTCGGCGAGACGGGCATGGTCGCGGAACGCCTCGGCGACGATGCAGCGCTGCGCACCATGCGGGTGCTGCTCAACGGTTCGGATACGACCGCGCCGGACTGGCGTCCGGTGACCGTCGCCAACGATGCCCCGGCACGGGTGACCGAGCCGCCGGAGGCGGGGGCCTTCCCGCCGCCGCTGGCGCCGCAGATCCTGGTCCGCGATCCGGTGCGCGCAGACAGCGGCATCCGCATGGGCGGCCGCCTCTACGGCGCACTGGACATGGTGTTGGGACCAAGGCGCGCGCCGCCCTTCGCGGAGCTCATGGAAGGGCTGGCGGAGGCCGGCATCCCCTGCCGCTTCTCCATCCTGATCGAGGGCGGCGGACTGCGCCGCCTGGGCGCTGCCGTGGCGCACGTCGCATCCGCCTTCCTCGCCTTCTCCCATCCCGACAGCCGCGCCGTGCGCGACGCCATGCGCGCCCTCGCCGAGCAGGACGCGGCCGCGCAGGCCGTGGTTCGCCTGCGCCTCGGCATGCTGACGTGGGTGAGTCCCGAAGAGGGAGAAGAGGAGCTGGCGCGCCGCCTGGGGCGCCTGCAGCAGATCGCCGAGGGCTGGGGCGAGTGCGTGTTCTCGGCCCTGGTGGGCGATCCCCTGGAGGCCTTCGCATCCTCGGTCCCGGGCTTCTGCTGCGGCGGCACCGCAGAACCTGCGCTCGCGCCGCTTTCGGAGGCGCTACGCCTGCTGCCCGTCTGCCGCCCCGCGCCGCTCGCGCGCCGCAGGGGAACGCCCTGGTCGGCCGTCAACCACCTGTTCCGGGCGCCCGACGGCAAGATGCTGCCCTGGTCCTGCGAAGACGGCGAGGACCACGGCTTCGAGCTGATCCACGGCATCCCGGGGCGCGGCAAGTCGGTGCTGATGAACAGCCTCACCCTCGCCCACGTGCTTCAGACCGGCCCGGCGCGGCTGCCGCTGGCCGCCACCATCGACATCGGCCCCTCGTCCTCCGGCCTGATCTCGCTGATCCGCGAGGCCCTGCCGCCGGAGCGCCGGGCGGAGGCCGGCTGGTTCCCGCTCCGCATGAGCGCCGGATGCGCCATCAACCCCTGCGACACGCAGCTCGGCTGCCGCGCGCCCCTTCCGGCCGAGCGCGCCTTTCTGGAGAACCTGCTGGGGCTGATCCTGACCCCAGCCGGCGCCGCAGGGGTGCCGGACGGCATGCGCGAGCTGATCGGTCCCACGATCGCGGGCGCCTATGCGCTCCGCTCCGACCGGATCGCGGGCGCGGAGCCCAACGTCTACGCGCCCGGCCGGGACCGGGACGTGGACGGGGCTCTGGAGCGTGCGGGCCTGGCTCCTTCGGAGCTTCCCTGGTGGGACGTGGTGGACGCGCTGTTCGACGCGGGCGATCCGGTCTCAGCCTCCCGCGCCCAGCGTTACGCGGTGCCGGTGCTGGGAGATTTCCTCTCGGCGGTGCGCGAGCCCGCGGTTCAGGGCCTCGTGGGCGATGCCCGGCACGGAACGGGCGGCGAGACCGTGACGCAGGCGTTCATCCGCATCCTCACCGCGCTCGCGGGCTCGTGGCCCGCGATGTTCGCCCCCACCGCCTTCGATACCGGCGCCGCCAGGGTGGCGGCCATCGACCTGCGCGAGGTGGCGCCGAGGGGCTCGGCCGAGGCCGACCGCCAGACCGCCGCCTTCTACATGCTCGCCCGCCACGCGCTCACCCGCCATTGGTGGATCGCCGGGGAGGATATCGACCTTATGCCCGAGCGCTTCCGCGAGTGGCACCGCAGCCGCCTGCGTCAGATCCGCGAGACCCCGAAGCGCCTCGCCTTCGACGAGTTCCACCGCACCGGCTCCGCGCTGGCTGTACGCGCGCAGGTGGAGCGCGACGCCCGCGAGGCGCGCAAGCACCATGTCAGGCTTTGCCTCGCTTCCCAGCGTCTCGACGACTTCGGCGACGCCCTGGTGGAGCTCGCCAACCGCATCTGGGTGCTGGGCGCGGGCGGCAAGGCGGGGGAGATGGAGTCGCTCGCGCGGGTGTTCGAGCTGAGCGAGACGGTCACGGAGGCGGTGCGCTTCCGCCTCACCGGACCGGGGGCCGACGGGGCGCCCGCCCTGCTGATCGCCACCGATGCCCGGGGCCGCTTCGAGCAGGTGGCGGTGAACGCGCCGGGGCCGGTGGAGCTCTGGGCGCTCACCACCTCGCCGCGCGACGCTGCTCTCCGCGAGCGGCTGCACGCCCGTCTCGCTCCGGCGGAAGCGCGCGCGGCACTGGCCAGGCGCTTCCCCACGGGTAGCGCCCGGACCTGGATCGAGGCCGAGCTGCGCCGGCTGGAGCTGCGCGGCGCCAGGGTCGCGGCGTCCGAGAGCGATCTGCTGGAGAGGCTCGTGGACGAGCTGGCGGATGACCGGGAAACGCCCCGGTCCGGGGGAAGGCCGCGGACCGCCGGGGCCGGCCCTGCCGCCGCGGTGCAACGGAACGTATTGACCGATCCAACCACCGGAGAAAGGAGACCGGAACGATGCTGACAATGAACAGGGCGACCCTGCTGGGCTACGCCGGACGCAACCCCGAGATGCGAAAGCTGACCTCCGGCGGCGACGTGGCGCTGTTCAGCCTGGCCACGACCGAGCGCTTCCGGCGCAGGGACGGCACGGACGGCGAGGACACCCAGTGGCACGCCGTGGTGGCGTACGGCGAAGCGGCCGAGGCGGCGAGGAAGCTGGTGCGCAAGGGCGACCGGGTGCTGGTCGAGGGCCGCATCGCCACGCGGTCCTGGCGGGACAGGAGGGGCGCCGAGCGGCGGATCACGGAGATCGTGGTGTCCGGGCCGCAGGCGCAGGTGAACGTGCTGGAGCAGCGCCGGCGGGGGCCGGACGATAGCGGCGGAGACGACGAGCCGCCCGGCGGAGCCGCGCCCGCAGGGGCGGCGAAGCCGGCGGAGGCGGAACCTGCCGGCACGGCGGCGACCGCCGCTTCGGACGCCAATGCTCAAGGCGGCGCGGGCGAAGCCGCCATGCCGGCCGGCCGGGCCGATGCCGGGAACGGCGCAGCCGGCAACGCTTCCGCGGGGCAAGGGGAGACCGGCGGCGGCAAAGCCGATGAGGGCGACGACCCGGCCGCGGACGCCGGAGCCGGCGGCACGGCCGACACGAATTCTTCGATCCGCGCAGGGAGCGGCACGTCCGGCGGCGATGCGGACCGGCGGGACGACACCGCATCCACCGTCGCCGCCGTCGCTGCCAAAGAGCCGGCCGGCGAGACAGGCGATGCGGCCGGCGCCGGCGAACAGGCAGCTCTTGCTCTTGTCCCTGCCGGCGACGCCGCAGGCGAAGGGAGCGTCGAGCCCGGACCGGAACCCGGCGCAGCCGGGCAAGCGGGGACCGCGGACGAAGAAGCCGCCCCCGGCGCCGAACAGGGCGGCGAGGCCCGCACGGAGATCGGCGGAGAGGGCGAGGGCGCGGATGCCGGTATCGTCCGCCCGTCCGACGGCGGCGGGGACGGCCATGAGTAGCCGGTCGGCTCTCCTGGCGTCGGTGCTGGCGCTGTCCCTCTGGTCGACGCCGGTGTCTGCGGATGGAGAGACGCACGCCGGGGCGGACTGCGCACCGGAGGTGGAACGGGCGCTGGCGGAAGGGGCGCGCATCGGCGTACAGCGAGACGTGGCCGTCCTGCGCCATCCCGACCAGGGCATCCGCGACCCGGACTCGATCCTCGACTTCTCCTGCACGGACGACCTCTTCGACTTCCGGCGCTTCGACATCCTCTTCGATCCGGGACGCGGCATGACGGACCTGCTGGGGCTGGTGCAGCGGCGCATCTGCGCTGCGGCCAGGGAAGCCTACCGGGGCTACCTCGGCCGTCCGCTCGACGCCGCCCTCTACACCTCCCGCATCCCCCGTCTGCCCGGCCTTGAGCCGGTGCGGGCGGCCGAATCGGCGGCCCGCACGAGGAGCGCCGGGCGCGACCGGGGCGTTCCCCTGGACCGGCGAGTTCCGCTGGACCAGGGCGTTCCCCTGTACCAGCGAGTTCCGCTGTTTCGCAGCATCGTGGGAGGCGGGCAATGACTGCCGGTGCGGCAAGGGCGCGGAGGATGAGCGTTTCGGCTTCGCTTCCGCGGGCGGCCAGGTTCGCAGGCATGGCGTGCGCGATATTTGTCGCGGTGGCGTCGGCGCTGTTGCCGTCGGCGCCGGCGCTGGGCCACGCCTGCGACCGCACCGACAACGACCGCGCCGAGGCCAGCCGGGCGATCCGGGTCTTGACGGGCGAGATCGACGCCATGGAGCGCGCAATCATCGAGGCGCTCAGGCTCCAGACCGGGCAGCTCTCGGGCTACACCGCGCAGGGCACGAAGGCGCTGACCCAGGCGCTGGACGCCCAGACCCGCCTGCAGGCCCAGACTTCCCGCGAGGTGGAAGAGACCCGCTCCATGAACGCGCACCGCCCCAGCCGGAGCGCCTGCGCCGCGGTCACGGGGCTGGCCGGTCTGGGGGCGGCGCGAGACGCGGCGGAGTATGCCGGCGCGGCGGCGCAGGAGATCGAGACCGGCCGTATCGTCAGCGACCGGGCGGTGGTGGCGGAAGCCGGCAGCGCCGCCGACGGCGCTGCCCGCTTCGATGTCGTCACCGGGACGTATTGCAGCCCCGGCCGGGCCGGCGAGGACGCGTGCAGTGGTGAGGACGCATGGCACGGCGCCGACCTCAGGCCGGGGACGCTCCTCGATCGCCGCACCTTCGGCAGCGAGGAAGAACTGCACGCCGCCATCGAGCTCTCCCGCAATCTGGCTGCGCCGGTGGTGCACGACCCGCTGCCGCTGGCGTCCGCCGAGACCGACCGGGAGCGACGGCTGGTGCTGCTGGCCCGTGCGGCCGACGCGCGCACGGCGCTGGCCGCCGACTGGTTCGCTCAGGCCAGGAGCCGGCGCGCCCCCGGCGCCGGTCTCGGCGCATGGGCGCGCGCGGTTGCGCCGGAAAGCGGCCGCGACCCGGAAGCGCCCGTGAGCCGCTACGAGTTGATGGAGCTGCTGGCGAGCCGCCGCTTCGAGGACCCCAACAGGTTCGTCGCGCTGCAGGAGATGTCCGAGGCCAACCTGCTGCGCGAGCTTGTCATGCTGCAATCCATCGACCTCATGCTCGGCTGGGAGCGTTATCGGCTCGACGAGCGCCGGGGGGCCATGGAGGCGGCGCGTCTGGCGCTCGCCACCGAGGAGATGCGCCGGCTGCCCGGCCTCACCGATCCGGGCGCGGCGCCGCGATGACCGTGCGGATCCTGCGCTTCCTGTTCGCGCCCGAGGTGGGCCGCAGCCTGGGCGAGGTCCGGCAGGCCGCCCGGCGTCTCGGCCGAAGCGTCCGGGCGCTTTCGGACGGGATATCGGGGAGTTCCCCTGTACCAGGGAGTTCCCCTGTACCAGGGGGTTCCCCCGTGATCGGCGGGGAGCGGCGCTGGCGGCGCCTGCTGGAGCGGGATCGGCGTCCCCGCGTCCTGCTCGGTGCCGCGCTCTCGGCCCTGGGCGCGGGCCTGGCGGCCGTCGGTGCCGCGGGGCTGGCCACCCGCTCCGCGGGCGCGCAGACCATCGATCCCGATATCTTCGCCACCGCCGACAACGCGACGCGGGACCTGCTGGGGTTCCTGAGCGACATGGATGTCGCGCGCCATGCGGTGCTGGGCGACATGCTTTTCGTCTTCAACGGCGGCGTGCTGGTGCTCGCGGGTTTCTTGCTGCTCTGGCACACCGTGGCTGGAACCGTCGACACGGCCCGCACCGGCCGCTGGGGGTTCGGGGCCTGGGAGATCGTGCGGATCGTGGTGGCGGTGGCCCTCATGGCCCCGCTGCCGGGCGGCATGAACGGTGCGCAGCACGCCGTGGTGGGACTGGCCACTCTCGGCGGCGATTTCGCCGGCGCGGTGTGGACGCCCTTTTCCGAACAGGCGCTGGGCCGCGGCGATCCCATCGCGCCACGTCCCAAGGCCGCCGCCTGGCGCTCGGCCATATCCCGCGTGCTGCTGGCCGAGACCTGCACGCATGTCGCCAACGCCAATGCGCGCCGTATCGGCGACGACCCCTACATCGAGGTGAACGACGAGCGCGCAGGCGGCGCGTTGCTGCTGCACTACGACGGCGACGGGCGCGGCATGCCCCGCGACCTGTGCGGGGCGGTGCGCTTCGACGGCCTCGACGGCGAAGGGTCCAGAGGGATCGCCGCGCACGGACATCGGCGCGCCATGGAGGGGCTGCTCCCGGCCTTGCGCGGCCTCGCCGCCGATCTGGGAGACCGCTACCTGCCGGGCTCGCCCGTGCACGGCCGGCCGCTGCCGGACGTCGAGGCTGCCATGAACGCCCGCGGCCTCGCGCTGTCCTATGAGTCCGTCCTTGACGATGCGTTGAGCCGGGCCGCTTCCGAGGAGCGGGTCGCCCTGGAGCGTGCCGTCGCCGAGGACGCCGCAGGCTCGTCGTGGCTCGCCGCCGCCGGTTTCTTCAACACCATCGCGTCCCGCACCGGCCTCTTCCAGGCCGCCGCCCACAACGTCCCCGACGCGGCGCTCCCCCTGCCGAGCCTCGAAGAGTGGTCGCCGCCCGCGGCCGCGGCGGTGAAGGGCCTGCTCGCCGCTCTGGCATCTTCGCGCACCTGGCAACCCGTGTTCTTTGCCGCAGGCGGCGGGGTTGCGGGGACGCTTTCTTCGGCAGGGGGAGGCGACGGCGGGCTGGTGGCCGGGCTCTTCGAGTTCATCGACCTCGATGCGGTCGTCATCGCCGACAGCGGCAACCCGATCGCCGACCTCGCGGGCTTCGGCTACGACCTGATCGCCTCAGCCCTGGGGGCCATCGGCGCGATCTCCGGCGTCGCCGTGGGCTCCGGTCTGCTGGAATCGATCCCCTTCTTCGGCAAGGGCCTCGATGCCTTCGAGTCCGTCTGGCACGTCACCGACGGCTTCGTTTCCACCATCCTGGGCCTCATGCTGATCGCAGGCGCCGTGCTCGCGTTCGTGCTGCCTGCGCTCCCCTTCATCCGCTTCCTCTTCGGCGTCTTCGGCTGGCTGGTAAACGTGGTCGAGGCGGTGCTCGCCGTCACCGTGTTCGCCGCAGCCCACGTCACGCGCGGCCAGGACCGGGGCCTCATGGTGCCCGCGACACGCCAGGGCTGGCTGTTCCTGCCGGGCCTGATCCTGCGCCCGCCGCTGATGCTGTTCGGCCTCATCCTCGGCTACTTCGTGTTCCTCGCGGCGATCGGCCTGCTCAACGCCATCTGGCTGCCGCAGCTGAGGGACGCGGGTGCTTCGGACGGACTGGGTCCCATCGGCTTTCTCGCGATGCTCACCCTCTACGTGATGCTCTGCTACGCGCTGATGAACGGTGCCTTCAAGCTGATCGACCTGCTGCCTTCCGCCGTCCTGGAGTGGATCGGCGGGCGGGCCGGCGGCGGGGACGACGGCGCAGGCCGCCTCGCGGGTGCCGTTACCGGCGGCATCGCGAGAGCGGGTAGCGGCCGCCTGACCGGGCGCCTGCGCGGCGGTTCGGGATCGGGAGGCTAGGGCGATGGAGCGCGGCGCGGCTCCCGGCGCGGACCGTGCCCGGTTGTGGCCGGGCGCCTGGAAAAGATGCCGGGGGCCGCCTTTGGGCTGCCGGCTTCGGCCAGTGCCCTCAGGCACCCCCCGGCACACTGCAGCAAGCCTCGGCTTTCGCGAGGCAGGCCGCCGTTACCGAACGGGAGGCGCCCGTCAAGCGCCGCGGGCAGGCGCTGCGCCGTCGGCTCTGCCTCCACGCACAGCGGCGGAGATCGAGGAGCGCGGACCGCACACAAATGCCGGGAGCCGTTGCTGAAGCGGCCCCCGGCGAACAACACCGCATTACTGAAGTGAAAGGACGAGCGGGATGGTCACAGAACAGGAAACACCGGTCAAGCGTCGCCGCAGGGAGCGCAGCCCCAGGCAGGCGGCCGCAGCCTCCGGCCCGCAGCCCAGGTGGCCGAGCGACCACGAGCAGGTGGAGGCCGGCGCAGTGGACTTCGAGGCCGTCGCCCATGTGCTGGCCAACACCTGCCGCTGGAACGGTCGCGTCAGGCGCTTCCTCTCGCTCGCCCAGCATGGGCTCACGGCGTCCGAGGAGATCGAGGCGCTCGACGGCATCGCCGACGGCGACCGCCGTGCGCTCGCGCTTCACGCGCTTCTGGCGAATGCGAGCGCCGCCTGGCTCGGCGACGGGGAGGGCGAACACCCTGCCTCGGCCCGGGCTGCGGCGCGCGCGAGGACGCACGGCACGCAGATAGACCGGGCGGTGCGGGAAGCGGCGGGCCTCGATCCCGAGCCGCCGGAGGAGTGGGCCGAAGTGCTGCGCTTCGTCGCCCGCATGACCGATGCCGCCGAGCGGCGCGACCTCGGCGCAGGCGCGGGCGGCTTCCCCTTCCCGCCGCTGCGCCGCACGATCCGGCCCATGGCGCCCGAGGCGGCAGCCGAGCGCTGGCTGGAACGCTTCCTCGCACTCGGCGGGCATCGCAATGGCGGCAGCGGAGCCGCCGGGCCCGCCGAGGCGGAGCACGCGCCATGATGGGTGTGGGCGGAGACACCGGGCGGGGCGTCCGGGTCGCCGTGCGGGGCTGGCGCACGTGGTGGAGGTTCGGCTGGTCCGTTGCGACCTGGGCCCTCGGCTCGGGCGCGCTCGGCGCGGCCGTGAAGAGCTTCGTGGGCGTCACCGCCTGGGAGTGGCACGTCCTGGGCGTTCACATGCTCTCGGAACTCATGCTGACCTTCCAGTTCAGCCCGGACAAGAAGAAGTCGATCCGCGCCGAGGACGGGACGGTCTACCACGAGACGCTCCGCGACATCGCGTCGTTCGACGGGCTCATCGCGCTGCGCGAGCGCATCCTGGACGACATCCTCGGCGCGGCGATGCTGGGCGGCGGTATCGGCGTGGGCCTCGTCTTCGTTGCCGCGTTCGGGCTGCGCACGGTCGGCCGCAGGGTCCGGCGCGGCCGGCGCCTGCGCGGCGGCGAGCTGACGACGGCAACGGAGCTGGCGCGGCGCACCATGCCCTGGTGGCGGGAGATGCTGCTGCTGATGCGGGGGCCCGAGGCCGCTCCGTACACCGTCGCCAGCATCCCCTGGCCCAGAAGGGCCGAGACACTCCACACGATCGTCTCCGGCACCACCGGGTCGGGCAAGACCGTGCTCATTTCCGATCTGGTCGAGCAGATACGCGCCAGGGGCGAGCGCTGCGTCGTCTACGACAAGATGGGCTCCTATACCGAGACCTTCTTCGACAGGGAGCGCGACGTGCTGCTCAACCCGCTCGACCGGCGCGCGCCGCGCTGGTCGCCCTTCCTCGAAGCCCGCACGGCACGCGACTTCGACACGATGGCAGCGGCCCTGATCCCCCGCCAGAAGGACGCCGCAGACCCCTTCTGGATCACCGCAGCACGCCAACTGTTTTCCAACGGAGCCGCCGTGCTGTGGAAGCGCGGCGAGACCCGCAACCGGGTGCTGGTGGAGCACCTGCTCAAGACCGAGCTGAGCGAGCTCGCGGAGGCCATGGAGGACACCGTGGTGCAGTCCATCGTCGATCCCGACAACCCGAAGACTGCGCTGTCCGTGCGCGCGATGCTCACCGCCAGCATCGCTGCCCTGGACCTGTTTCCCGACGAGGGATCTCCCTTCTCCATCCGCGAGTGGGTCGGGCACGAGGGAGGCGGCGGCTTCCTCTTCCTCACGTCGAGGGCCGACCAGCACGCGAGCCTGCGGGGCCTGATCTCCACCTGGCTGGAGATCGCGGTGAACGCGCTGCTCTCGCTGCCGCGCGGCGGCAGAAGGCGTGTCTGGGTCATCCTCGACGAGCTTCCGACCCTGCACCAGCTCCCGAGCCTCCGGCCCGGCCTTTCGCAGAGCCGCCAGTACGGGGGCTGCTTCGTGCTGGGCGTCCAGGTGTTCTCGGCCTTGCGGGAGATCTACGGCGGCGACGGCGCGACGACGATCTCGGGCCTCTGCGGCACGCGGGTCGTCCTGGCGGCACCCGACAAGGACACCTCGGAGTGGGCCGCAAAGAGCCTGGGGAACGTGGAGGTCGAGTCGCTTTCGGAGGGCGTGAGCTACGACACCCCGCACGGCGGCGTGACGCTGAGCACGCGGCGCGAGGAGCGTCCCCTGATTCTTCCGTCGGAGGTGGCGCGCCTGGAGAACCTCTCGGGCTACCTGAAGTTCCCCGGCAAGTTGCCCGTGGCGCGGATCGGGCTCAGGTACAGGGAGCGAAAGATCGTGGCCCCGCGCTTCGTGCCGAAGGAGGATGAGGAAGAGAGGCGGAGCGGCGGCAGCGGCGTATCCGCAGCCGTGGCAGCGGCCGAAGCTGCGCCCGTCGAGGAGACGGGAAGCAGCGAAGGCGGTGGCCGTCCCGAGCGGGACGAGCCGGATCGATGGCGCCTCACGGACGCGGGCGAAGAGGCGGGCGAAGAGGCGGAGTGGCTCTTCGAGGGGTGGATGCCGGCGGACGACGGGCCGGATTGCCCGGTCGGGTGTCCATCCGAAGAGGCGGGTGGCGAGCGCACGCTGGACTGCGCCGTCGACGTCGCGGAAGGCGCGGCGGATGCAGGGCCGCAAGCGGACGAAGGCGCCGTCGATGCGCCGGCCGCATCCTCGCGCCCGCAGGCGCCGTCCCGTAAGGACGCGCCGGCCGGTCCGCCGGAGAACAGAACGATGCCTTCGGGTCTGTGTCGGACGTGACATGGTCGCCTCGATCGGCGCCGTCTCCTCGCCCGCGCAGGGCGTCAGCTACTACGAAAGGGACGGGTACTACGCCAGACACGATGCCGAGCACCTCGAGGCCAGCGCCTGGGCCGGCAAGGGCGCGGACGCGCTGGGGCTCTCCGGCCCCGTCGATCCCGATCTCTTCGCGGACATCCTCGACGGCACCGTCCCCGACGGCTTGGGCCGGCGGCTCGGCCGCCGCCTGGGGGACGGCACGATCAGCCACCGTCCCGGCCGGGACGTCACCCTCTCGGCGCCGAAGTCGGTCTCCATCGCCGCCCTGATCGGCGGCGACGGGCGGATCGTGGCCGCCCATGACGCCGCGGTGCGGCAGACCCTTGCGTGGATCGAGGGCAACGCCGCCGAGACCCGGACGATGGACGCAGACAGCGGGCGCATGATCCGTGCCGGAAACCAGAAGGCCGTGATCGCCACCTTCCGCCACGATACCTCGCGCAATCTGGACCCCCAGCTTCACACGCACGCGGTGATCGCCAACATGGTGCAGGGCGGGGACGGCAAGTGGCGCACCATGGCGAACGAGAAGCTCTACGCGTCGAAGATGCTGATCGGCGCCCTCTATCGCGCGGAGCTGGCGCGGGGCCTGGAGGAGCTGGGCTACGCCATCGAGAAGACCCACGCGGACGGGCGCTTCGAGATCGCGGGCGTGACGCGGACGGTCGTCGAGGCCTTTTCCACGCGGCGCGCCGAGATCGAGGCGGCGATGGCGGCGCGGGGGCTGGGCGATCCGGCGCAGGACCAGCGTCTCGCGCAGCGCGCCGCCCTGGTGACCCGCGCCCACAAGCGCGACGTCGACAAAGACGCGCTGCGCGAAAGCTGGCAGAGGCAGGCGGCCGATCTGGGCTTCGACGCTTATGAACTCGCGGCCGGGGCGGCACGGCGGAAGGCGGCAAGGGCGGCGCATCGGGAGGGGCTCGGGCGCGGCGGGGACGGGCGGGGTCCGGCGCAGGCGAAGGAGAACGACCCGGACCGGGCCGTGAACTGGGCCGTCGCGCATCTCTCGGAGCGCGAAGCGGTGTTCTCGCGCACGAACCTGCTCACCGCCGCCCTCGCCTGGAGGCCGGGCGCCCTGAGCATCGGAGAGGCCGAGGCCGCCGTGGCGCGCCTGGTGAAGGCCGGCACCCTGCATGCCGCAAACCACCCGGTGCCGGGAGACTCGCTCACCACCGACAGGGCCGTCGCCGACGAGCGCGAGACAATCGCGCTGATGGAGCGCGGCCGGGGGCGGGGCGCGGTGGCGATGCGCGGGCGCGCGGTCGACAAGGCGCTGCGCAACGGTCCCCTCACCCCGGGACAGAAGGACGCGGTGAAGTTGATCCTGTCGGACAGGGACCGCGTGGTGGGCGTCCAGGGCTATGCCGGCACCGGCAAGACCACCATGCTCAACCGTGCCCGCGCGCTGCTGGAGAAGCGGGGCTTCGAGGTCAGGGGCCTGGCGCCGTCCGCGTCGGCCGCGCGCACGCTCGGCACCGAGGCCGGTATCGCGAGCGAGACGCTGCAGGGCTTCCTCGTCCGCAACGCAGGCGTTGCCGGGGGCCGGCTCACGGACAGGGCGGAGCGGCGCATGCGCACCGGGTTCGGGAAGACGGTTCTGGTCGTGGACGAGGGCTCCCTCGCCTCGACCGCGCAGGCGCGCGATCTCCTGAAGATTGCGGAGACCCTGCGCATCCCCCGCGTCGTCCTGGTGGGCGACGAGAAGCAGCTGGACGCCGTCGACGCCGGCAAGCCCTTCGCGCAGTTGCAGGGCGCGGGCATGAAGTGCGCGGTGATGGACGACATCGTGCGCCAGCGCGATCCGGCACTGAAGGAAGCGGTCGAAGCGAGCCTCGCGGGCGACGTCCGCAAGGCGTTCGAAAAGCTCGGTCCAAACGTTGCGGAGGTGAAGGCGGACAACCTCGCGGGCGCGGCGGCCGCGCGCTGGCTGGCGCTGTCGGCCGAAGAGCGGGAGAGCACGGGGCTCATGGCGCCCAGCCACGCTCTCAGGGAGAGGATCAACGCCATCGTCCGGGAGCGCCTGGTCCGCGACGGAGCCATCGGCGGTCCGGCCATGAACGCCGAGCGGCTGCTCTCGAGGGGCTATACCAATGCGGAGAAGTCGCTCGCGGCCAACTATGCGCGCGGCGACGTGGTGGCCTTCCACCGCCGGTACAAGCGCTTCGGAGTGGAGAAGGGCGACGAGCTGCGCGTCGCCGGCGTCGACCGCAGCGCGGGCGTGGTGACGCTCTCCGGCAAGGACGGCAGGACCGTGGCCTGGGAGCCGGGCAGGCTGGCGGCCCGAACCGGCGGCGTGGAGGTCTACGCCGTCGATGCCGTCGAGCTGCAAAGCGGCGACAGGCTGTGCTGGACCCGGAACGACAGGACGCACGGGCTGGTCAACAGCGGCACCGCCGAGGTGGCGGCCATCGGAGAGCGGGGGGTGTCCTTCCGTCTCGAAGACGGCCGGACGCTGGAATTGCGAAGGGACGATCCGCAGTTGCGCCATGTGGACAGGGCCTGGGCCTCGACCGTGCATGCCTTCCAGGGCCGCACCGTCGACCGTGTGATCGCCGCGATGGAAGCCGGCCACCCCCATCTGACCACGCAGAAGACGCTCTACGTCGAGATCAGCCGCGCCCGCTACCATGCCGAGCTGGTGACCGACGACCGCAGCGCGTTGCGCGAGCGGCTGGAGGTTGCCACCGGCGAGCGTATTGCCGCGCTGGAGGCGGTCGAGCCGGAACGCGTCAAGGTGCCGAAGGAAGGCTTGAACGTGGCGCGGGAGCGCCCGCCGGGACCGCTCGAACCCGAATTCCAGTCGCCGGATGAGGAGAGAGCACCGCGGCGGCCGGAACGGACCCAGGCGCCCGCCGAACGGAAACGGGAGCGGGAGATCGTTCGGGAAGGGCCGGAACTCGAACTCGAGCTGTAGGAGGCGCACCGAATTGGCCCTACAACGAGTGGGATAATCCTAGCGTTTCCCACGAGCCGGTCGAGTGGGTCCTCCTCGAAAGAGGAGAAGACGGCCATGACGGGACTTCTTGGCAGTCACGTTTGGTCGTTGCCCACGACGTGGCGACGCCCGAACGAGCTGATGCCCGGCTATCGACCGAAGACCGATCTGGTGAAGGCGCACAGGCGCGCGGCGCCTCGTCACAATGACGTGCTGGCCAGGCGATCAGACCTCCGGGTCAGCCGCAACGTTCACGGGGTGTAGCGCCACGCGCGCGAACTCCTCTGTCGACGGCATCGAGCCGTCCGCCTTGCGGATGACAATCGGCTCCTCCAAGTCTGCCTTACTCGGCTGATTAGGTGTGGGGTTTTGCCCGCGCGTCAGAGCGCGCGAACTCATCGGTCATGTCTTCCTCCACTTCGTGCGATCAGTCGCGAGTAGCTCCATACGCTCCCAAGATACCAGCCCGATCGTCGTCGAGATGGCCCGCGACCGTGTGCGCAGGATCGATCTCTCCGTTTACTTGCGAGGCAAAGAACCTCGCATCCACGCGTCCTGCGGTGTCGTGCCAAACGCCGTCATCGTTCTCGTACATGACGTAGCTGAGAGAGTTTGGGCCCGCCCAAGTATCCCAATCCGGCCCTTCGATGAAGCTGTCGAACCGGGCAGACAGTCTCGAACTCGTGAAATTCATCGAAAGGTGAGCCGCCCCAGTCACCGGGCGAAGGTCGACGGTGTCGACCGCCAGAAGCACACCAGCCCACGAGGCGCTGCCCAAGTCCTGGTACGCCGGGAGATCGGCGTCATCAAGCCAACTTGGGTGGGTCGGGATACCGTCGACGAAGGATGACACTTTCACGAAGTCCGAGGTGACGGTATCCGCCGTCACCGAGCTGCTGTTAGCGTCGACATCGCCGGTCGCGCCGGCGAGGTCGGCGACGTCAAACGAGCGTGCGACACCGGCTCCGAACGCCCTCAGGTTTGAGCCCGCGGGCGCGTCTATCCACCAGCCGAAATACTCGGGGGAGTAAGCCTCTCCGTAGGTGAAGATGTGCCCCACGCCACGAAGGTCCGCAACCTGCGGCCCGATGGTGGCAGAATCTCCGCTGTGGGGAGACATGAGCTGCCTAGCGTGGGGCGGCGCATGCGCTCTGTCGTACCGGCCGGTCTCGGGGTTGTAGTAGCCGAGGCCGGGATGCCTGTAGTCGAGGGCGTGGCCCGCTTCGTGAGCGAGGGTGTTGAGCAGGGAAATCGGGCTGTTCGCGTTGGCGACCAGGGCGGCCTGGCTGGCCGGAATCTGCATGACCGGCAAGTCGTAGGGATTAGAGGAATGTCCGGCCGGGACCACGCACGCAAGCACGCTGGCCTGTCCTCCACAGGCGCTGGCGTAGCCCACTTCCACGACGGTTGTCCAGCGCCGGAAATCATAGCCGCGGACGCCGGTCAAGTAGCGCGTCCAGAGTTTGAAGGCGCGGCGAACCTGGGCTTCCAGCTCAGGATCGGCAGCGCGGCCTGGGGCGTAGTCGAAAACGAGATTCGGAATGATGCGCTGATACTCGCGCGCCTTGAAGGTATAGCCACCGCGCGAGCTTTCCGGGATGTCGCCGAGCCCGTACCACGTTTCACCCGGCTCGTCGGCATAGATGTTGACGTAGGAACGGGACTTGCCGACGGGAGAACTTGCATAGGCGATCTTTGGGGCTGCGCCCGTCTGTGCGTGGAAATCAGTCAGGACAGGCGTCTGCACCTGTCCTGTTGTGACGGAACCCGTGCAACCCGCCAGGGCCGCGAAAGCAAGAGCTGCGAACAGAAGCCGTTTCATGGTACTTACTACCATGGCATCCGGCCTTCACCACACGATCTTGTCCTTGATCGCGTAGATCGCGCAGTTGGGCTTCGCGGCGGGGAATTCTTTCCGCACCCACTCACGACACTTCTCCAGCGCCTCGTGTTTGTAGTTCACGTCCTTCCATGACTGGAAGGTGGAACCAGTAAGATTCTGGCATGCGCTGCTGCAATAGACGTAGAACGCGCCGCGCGCGTTTCGGTCCACCGCCATGACACTGTAGCCGTGCGCATGACGAAGATATTTAGCCCAATAGTCCTTGAACCACTGCGGGGCTGCGCGGTGCAGGTAGTTTTCCGAAACTGTTTCGGCGGGCGGTTCCGCCGTGCCGCGAACCTTGTGCCCCTCGATCTCCCCCGTGTTGACGCATGCCGCGAGCGCCAGCGCGGTCGCACCGATGATGAGTGCCGCTCTCAAGCCGTCCTCCCATGTGTCAGGGTCGGCGCCGGCGTGGTGCCGGGCCGGTCGCCAAACAACCATGGGGTCACGGTTCCCGCCTGTTTCCGCGCGAACGGTGTTCTATTCAGCGGGCAGCCCGGCGCACAGGCTCCCCATGGTTGAAATGGCGACAGGAGAAGCGTCGCAGGTTGACGCAGGGGCGTCAACGCTACGGCGTTTGCTGGCGAAAAAGGGCGCCCCGCCCGCTGCCACGGGTGGGGCGATTTACTCCACGAGAGGGAGAGTTCTCATGGAAATGATCACGGAATGCGAACTTCGCAACCATCCCTCCCTCCGGGGGAGATTGGGGCCTATCACAATCCAGAAGATCGAGGAGAAGCAGGAGGTCGAGCCCGGTCTCCGCAAAGCGGCATCGGAGAAGGGATTCTGCCGGGACGCGGTGTCGCTGAGTCGATACTGCCGGGGCGGTGCGAACGCGAGCGGCGCGGTCGCGCTCCCAGCAGCAGCGCTCGTACTTCCTGCCGCTGCCGCATGGGCAAGGCTGATTTCTGCCGATCCGGGCCATTGTCCGTCTTGACGGCGACAATGGGCCGTTCCTGTTCCCTAGGCGAAGCCGAGGAACAATGCCAAGGCCCGGTTGACGGAGCCCAGGGTGTCGTCATCGAGACGGCCGAGACGCGATCCAAGTTTGTCCCGCTTCACCGTCATCGCCTTGTCGGCCATGACCTGAGAGCGCTGCCGGAGACCGTTGCCCGCGGAAGGCTCAACGGTCAGGCGGATCAGCGGCGCCTCAACGATCGTGCTCGACACCAGTAGCACCGTGACCGTCGCGGTGGTGTCGAATTGATCGGACTGGATGACCAGGGCTGGGCGCGGCTTGCCGAAGTCGCCGGCGACCGCGACGGTCACGAGATCGCCGCGCCTTACGACGTCCACTCGTGGGCACTCGCCAGGGCGGCGTCCATGACCTCAAGCAGATCCGGATCGGCGAGGTCGGCGTCGGCTGCGACCTGGCCCTGGCGCCGGCATTCCTCCGCGAAACCCGGCTTGCGGGTGTCCGGTACCCACATCTGCACGGGTCGAAGCCCGGCCTGGCGCATCGCCTCTCGCCGCTTTCGGACCCGTTCGTTTACCGATCTCGGCATGGTGTTCCCGCGTCAGCAGTTACATGTAACGCTACATCGCCGCAGGTCGGCGCGCAACCGAAATATGATCGCCTGTGATGCGGTCGGATGCTGGCTGCGGAGGAGTTGCCCCGGCGGTGCTCATGCCCGCGACGGTGTCTCGTGCCGGGCGTCGAATACCGGCGCGGGCCTCGGCAGAGTAGCGAGCCGGCCGGCTGAGGGACGGAAACCCGGCGCACGGACCCTGGCGCTCGTTGGCTTCAGAGGACAAGGTGACGCGGTACCCATGTCGGGAGCGTGAGAAGGAGGATGGGGTTCGTGATGATGACGGAAGAATTGCGAGCGCAGGTGCTGTGCAATCGGCGGTTGATCAGCTTCCTTTCCGTACTGGTGGCGTCGGGGAACCCGGACCTGGGGGCGGGCTTGTTGAGGATGATCGATCAGGACCTTGAAGGTCTTGAGCGGGATGTCGAAGCGGATTCCGAATTCGACGAGAAGACGCGTGAGACGTTCCGGGGTCTGCTTGTCGAGATGCGGAAGGTCCGCAAGGAACTTGGGGTGGTTTTCTCCCAGCTTGACGTGCTCCACGATGTCAGGAACTGAGGTCGCGTGCCCGTGACGGAGGTGATCGCCCGGGGGCGATTCTCGTATGGCGGGAGTTCGAATTGGCCTGATGCTCCTCGTTGCCGTGCAGCTGCCGCCCTCTCGCAGGAGCCGCGGTCACAGGTTCTCGGGCATGGCCGGGGCGACTGCGGAGATGGCCCGCTCGATTTCCTCGATCTCATCGCTGCGGCCGGCCGCGATCATGTCGCGCACTGCGGCCTGGGCGGCGAACACGCACGAGCGCAGCATGAGGATTTCGAGATCGGTCTTCGGCCATTCGCGACGGTCCAGGGCTTCCATCGCAAGTTCGAGGAGCAGCTGGTTCGCGGTCGTGTCGCGCTCTCGAGCGGCGTCTTCGAGGCGTTCCCACTGCTCGGGACGGACTCGAATGTTCTTTTGCAGCGTCCTTGTCATGTTTCCTGTTGCCCTTCATCGTCGTATTCGCCGTCGTTGCGAGCTTAACGGCGCCGGCTTTCGGGATCTCTTTCCATGCGCGCTGTCCCATCGGTGCGCCGACCAATACCCGTTCTCGACGCTACGAATGTTGCGGTTCTTGCCGAAGTACGCAACAGGCTCCGATACCAAAGTGGTGGCTGAACGGAAAAGAGCGAATTCGATACGGCTGCGAAGAGCCGAAACGAGAGGAGGAGCTGACTTCCAACGCATTGGTATATCGTGCGAATCTGCCACGAGGACGAGCGGATACCAACTTGGTATCACTTTTCCGGCACGTCGGGAGCATGTTTTCTGTAGCTTCTGCGCGATTCCCCGGTCTTATTTCTATTCGCTTTTCACCACTTCTACTCGTTTTTCCCGTCCGGCAGCCTGCTGCGTCAGGTGTGAAAGTTAAAGCGGCTCCGCCGTAGAGCCGGGACTTGAGGGGGGGGTGAGAAAAGGGGTCAGGGCCCAACCTGTTGAGCGAGGCATGCCGGAGTTTCTGCGGCAGTTGGCCGGGCGGTCGCGCAGGGCACACGACGGTGTGCGGTGCGACCGGATTGGGCACTGGAGGGGGCACACGATCATGGTCAGCACGGTTGAACGATCACCATCGTCATGGCGAGTGTCGGGCGGGGTGACGCTCGGCGCTTCAGCCGAGGCGGCATATCGTGCGGGCAAGGTGTCGCGGCGAACGTCGCCAGCGGCGACGGAGCGGACCGGGGCACGGCGCAGTCGCGCTTCCGGTCGTGCGGCGGCAAGGATATCCACATGGTACGTGTGGGATTTGCAGGCAGGCGCTCGTCGTCGTCGGCACTGTCGGTCAGCGCGCGGCGGTCGTGGGCGCCAGGGTGCGGCGAGCGTCCGGCGATGGCGCGCACGCGCCGAGCCAGACGCGACGGCTGCGGATGGCAGGCCGGAGAGCACTTCGCGTTCGGCGAGCGCGGCGCCGGCGCGTAGCGCCAAGCCAGGCGCGAGCGCAGTTGCCGCAGGCGCTGACGAAGGAAACGCGCGCGGCGGCGGCACGGAGTGCCGCGCCGCGATGCGCGAGGGGGGACGGCGAAAAAAATGTGGAGGCGATCCTCGCCGAAGCGAGAACCGCCTCCAACGGAACAGGCAAGCGTCGCCGTCACGCGGCCACGGTCATCACCGGTATGCCCAGCGTGCGAGCTTTGTCGACGAGGTTGCCGGTGATGCCGCTGCCGGGAAACGCGATGACGCCCTTGGGCAGGAAGTTGAGCAGCTCGTCGTTGCGGCGGAAGGGCGCGGCCTTGCCGTGCGCGCTCCAGTCGGGGCGGCACACGACCTGGTTGACGCCTCTGGCCTCGGCCCAGCTCGCGGCGATCTTCTCGACACCGGGACCGCCACCATGTAGCAGCACCATGTCGCCGTACTTCGCGCGCGCCATGTCGAGCGTGCTCCAGACCGCGTCGGCATCACTGACGGTCTTGCCGCCGGTGACGGCGACCAGCGTTCCCTCGGGCAGGTGCGCGCGGGTCTCGCGGTCCTTGCATGCGCGCCGAAAATCACGGGCGTCGATGGCGGCGGAGGTGAGCTGTCCGGTCTGGCTCGTGTGCGAGCCATGGCGCGGGCGCCAGGTGTCGCCGGTCTCGACGCGGTAGGCGTCGGCGGCGAGGTCGCGGAGCTTCTCGAAGGCGTCGCGCCGGTCGCCGAGGCTCTGCGCACGGTCGGTCATGGTCTGCAACTCCCAGGCCTTCACCTCGGAACCGTCCTGTGCCTTCTCAAGGTCGCGCATCTCGGGCGTGATGCGATCGACGGCGCGGTCGAGGCGTGTGACCTGCGAGTGCAGCATGTTGGTCAGACCCCACATCAGGGGCTCGCGCTCGTCGGCCATCTGTGTGCCGTCTACGGTGATACCGTCGACGATGACGCGGATGGCTTCGTTCAGCGCGTCGATGGCATCGTCCTCGTCCCAGACGACCCTGCTGTCGAGCTCGCCGCGCTCGGGCGCTGCGCCGTAGAGGGCCATGCTCTCGCAGACGGTGGCAGTGGAAGAAGCTGATGCGGTGGTGTCGATGGTGTCGATCATGACGATCTCCTGTTGGTTCAACCTCCGGGACCCTGTGCCCCGTCGTGATGTCCTTTGTGATTCACGCGCGCGCAGAGGCAGCACCTGGCCCTGGGAAGTCTTAGGCGGGGTGGTGCGGAAGTTCGGCGATGGTGCGGAAGATGGCGCCGTGGTGCCGGTGGGAACGGTGCGCCGCAGCAAATCCATTCCAGTGGTCATTACGGCGCCGGGCCGGGCGGGCCCGCTTGGGCCTGCCCGGCGTCTAGGCGCCGCCACGAATGGTTCCGCGAATGGATTTGATGCGGTGCAGCGTGACGCGGCGGCCCCGCGTCAGGGGCCGGCGCGCTGCGAGACGAGGCGGTTGGCGATTACACGTGAGCCATCTTCACGGTCGCCGAACTTCACGGCCCGCCTTAGACTTCCTTGGGTCAGGCCGCAGGGAGCGGAGCGACCGGAGGACCCGCAGGGTTGCTGGCGCGAGCACGCGTGGAACCCTCGGACATCACGACGAACGGACCATTTTGTTTCTGTTGCCTGCCAGCGGTGCGCCACCGTCGAGGCGATGGGAGGCGCGGTGCCGGCCGCGGGCCGGGCAACGGGATTGAGAGCGAGCCGCTCCCGGTGCCGCCGAAGACACCGCCGATGTCGTTCGTCACCGCTCACAGCATCGGGTGGGTGTCGAGCAGGTGACGGGCGACCTCGCGGACGCGATGGCGCTCGTGCACGCGAACGGGGCCACGGGGATCTTCCGACAGGTGGCATTTCGCGTCGAACAATATGTTGAGCAGCGACGCGAAGGCCCCGGCAGCTCTGGCTGCAGGGGCCTAAACGCTCAACATAGTCTTGTGATGTGCTTCTTTCGCGTTGTCACGAAAGGAGGACATCACGATGTCACAAGACACCCGATGCACCGTCAGCTCTGGAACGGATCAGGCCCTGTTCACAGGCATCATCCCGCAGTTTTCGGCCTACCTGTCTGAGGCGGGACGTGGCCACGCCAAGATCCTCAGGTATCTGGGTCCCGCGGAACACTTTCTGGCTTGGTTGAAGCTTAGCCGTACCTCTCTGGACACGGTGGACGACGATATCCTGCACCGCTTTCTTGAGCATGAGTGCACCTGTCCGGTGCCGCCGTTCAAGTTCAATCGGCTTCACAACCGGGAGGTACCTCACTTTGTATCCGGTCTTCGCACGTTTGTTCAGTTTCTTGAGGAGACCGGGCGGATAACTACTCCAGGAGAGATTGATGACAACCTCCGCCTGCTGAACACCTTCCTGGAGCAGCGGCAGGCGGAGGGTCATTCGGCGAGCTCAATCAGACATTGCCGCGGCGGGAGCCGTCACTTCCTCTTCTGGCTCCATCATTGTCGCATCTCCCTGGCCGACATCGACAAGTCCGTGCTCGACCGGTTCTCCAGCCACGACTGCAATTGTGCCCGGCCCGGTGTCTTCTTTGGATTCAGAGGACATCGTGCCGCTGTTCGCGTCCCTTACCAGACCCGGGCGTTCATCACGTTCCTCGCTGAACGGGGTCTAGCTCCGAAGATGTTGCCATCGAGGAAGGAGCCCAACGACGGGCTGGATGACTACCGAGAGTGGTTGCGTCAACACCGCGGCACCGGAGACGAGGCGATTCAGAATCACATTTACAACCTTTCCAGAGTGCTGCCGAATCTCGGCGATAATCCGCGCGGATACGATGTTGAAGTAATCAGAAGTGCTCTCCTACATCACCTAAAGGACGTCTCGCCATCCTACGCTAAGAATCTGGTCGGAGCGGTGCGCATGTACATCCGCTACTTGGCCTCGAAGGGCGAATGCCCCGCAGAACTGGTCGAAGCAATCCCGACAGTTCCTCATTGGCGGCTCTCGACATTGCCGAAATACATCTCGCCCGACGATATGGAACGGGTGATTGGATCGTTCGACACAACGACAGGCAAAGGGAGACGTGATCGTACGATTGTCCTCCTTCTTGGCAGGCTCGGCCTCCGGGCACGGGACGTCTCGAATCTGAAACTGTCAGACATCGATTGGAAGAACGCCTCTCTTCGTGTCCGTAGCAAGTCGGCAATCGAGGCCGCTCTGCCCCTTCCGCAGGATGTCGGTGACGCGTTGCTGGACTACATCCTCACCGCGCGTCCCCGGGTCGACGAAGAGAAAGTGTTCCTCCGGACGCGAGCGCCACATCGACCGTTCCGGGACGGCCAGATGGTATCGCTAATCGCGCGCGATGCGCTCGACCGCGCCGAGGTCAAACCCCCCGGCGCGGGGGGCGTTCGTGTCTTTCGCCATTCCGCCGCGACCAGCCTGCTGCGCTCTGGCGCCACGCTGGACGTTGTTGGGGCGGTGCTTCGCCATCGGTTCCGAGAGACCACGGCGATCTACGCCAAGGTGGACACCGAAATGCTTCTCCACGTTGCACAACCCTGGATTGGAGGAGATGAGGCATGTCGTTAATCCTCCACGTCGAACGCTACGTCGAGCTGAACAGGAAGCTTGGCTACAAGTTTGCGGACAACGAGCGGGTGCTGCGGGAGTACGCCGAGTTCGCCACGGCATTCGGGGACGAATGGACACGCTGCGACCGAATCATCGACTGGGCTCTTGAGTAACTTCTCTCTAAGCCGTTGACATAGAGGCATTTGTGTTTTTGTTGTCGTCGTCGATCTCGACCAGTTGGAAGCCGAGCTTCTTGGCCTGTCGACGGAGCGAAGAGAACTTTCGGTCCAGGCGTCGGCTCTCGTAGACCTCCATCCCCTTCTCGGCATATTGCTGGCCGCGGGTCACCATCAGGTAGATCAGGCAGGCGAGTTCTCGGGCGGTGGCGACAACGGCTACGCTGGTGTCCATCCGGGCGAGGCGGCTGCGGTGCTTGGCGCCGATGAAGGTTTGGCTGGTGCGAGCGGTCATGGCCGCCATGCGCAGTGCCTGGCCAACGCGGTTGACCACCTTGGGCCCCCGGCCCGGCAACGGTTTGCCGCCGCTGATCCTGGTCCCAGGCGCCAGCCCCAGCCAGGAACTGAAGTGCTGTGCGGAGGGAAAGGCGGAGAAGTCAGGACCGATCTCGGCGGCGATCACCAGGGCAGTGTTGACGCCGACGGTGGGGATTGCGGTGAGATCGACCCCCATCATCTTATGCAGCGCCATAGCCATGGCCTTATCCTGCCCGCGGAGCGCCCTGCCGCTGCTGCTTGGGGTCTCGTTCGACGCCGTGCCCGATGATCCGACACTGGGAGTGTCCTCGGGCGTACCCTCATCCGTCGGATCGTCCGGCGGGGTCAGGTGCTCAACCTCCGCCATGATCCGCGCCTCGCAGTCCGCGATCTGCTGCTCCAGAAAGTCGTAGCGCTGCATCGCCTGCTCAAGCGCGAACAGGTGCTCCTCGCGCCAAGTGCCCTCCAGGCTCGCGGCAATCGTGTCGGCGCTGGCCTTGATCCGCCTGTCGCGAAGCGACGCCAGCCGCCCGGGGTCGCGCTCGCCGGCGATGATCGCCCGCAGGATGCGCTCACCCGTCTTCCCCATGATATCGCTGATCACCGAGTCCAGACGCACGTTCATCTGGGTCAGCGCCTTCTGCATATGCAGCACGCAGCGAGAGCGGTCCTCGATCAACTGCTTCGCCTGGCGCATGAAGGAGCGCAACGGGCAGATCGCGTCGCCCGGCCGGAAGGCGCCGCGCAGAAGGCCGTAGGACATCAGCTGCCAGATCCACTGGCAGTCCAGCACATCGCTCTTGCGCCCGCCGATCTGCTTCGTCATCCGGGGCGGCACAAGCATCACCTCGAAGCCGGCTCGATCCAGGACCTCGTAAACCGGGATCCAGTAGACCGAGGTCGACTCCATCGCCACCTTCGTCACACCGCACGACTTCAGCCACTCGGCCATCGCATCCAGGTCGCGCGTGAACGCGCCGAACTCCCTCACCGGTTCCTCGGCTCGCTCCGGATCCACCGCCACGAAGTGCCGGTCCTTGCCGATGTCGATCCCGGCGCAATTCGGGTGCACTACCTTGAGGCGCTGCCTCCTTCTCCGCTTGCGCGCCATCGAGAGCCCTCCCAAACTCCGTTGACGTTGCGGGTGGGGAGGAACCGCGGCGAAGTCTCAATCTCTTGAACGAGGTCACGGGCGAACCCGCGCCATCAGTGACAGAAGCCGATCACGGTTCGGGCCAAGCTTCCAAACGGGTGCCCTCGCACGCCACTGAAGGGACGGCCTCGTCTGCCCTACCCGCTACCACTTCACGCTTCAACCGTCGAAGACTCAACCCCAGTCGAAGACTCTACCCCCAGTTACTTCAGCGACTGAGCCGCTGCGCCGCAGTGGTGGTGGCTTCCAAGGGAACGTCCCCGAACAGGGCTTCGCTCAAGCTGCAGATCGCTCGAAACTTCGCACTCTCGCTACACGCGGAGGATGCACGCCACGAGGTGCCGCCTCGCGACGTCGTGGGCCGGCGAAACCCAAGCAGGCCGTCACCGTACTTGCTCACGCGAGCCCAGGTTCGTCAGGTGATGGACGCTGCTCTGTCCCTGCCCACTCGTGACCCGATTGCGCCGTATACATGGCATTACCTGTTCGGGCTGATGGCGGTGACGGGCATACGAAGGTCGGAGGCACTGGCTCTGCAGCTGTCAGACATCACCTCAGACGGCTTACTCGTCCGCGAATCGAAGTTCCGCAAGAGCCGACTCCTGCCGCTTCACGAAGACACATGGCGCGCCCTAGACGAGTATGTCGCGATCAGAAAACGCCTTGGCGGGCCTGGTGAGCACCTGTTTGTTCTGGCAACAGGCAAGCCGCCGGCTGGTCCTACCGCCACACGTGCATTTTTGCGGCTTCTTCGTCAGTTGGGCCTGCGCGGACAGCCGGGCGAGCCGGGACCGCGGCTGCACGATTTGCGGCACAGCTACTGTGTATGGGTACTGGAGAGCCTGGACAGTGACGAAGACTCAAGCACGCACATGCTGGCTCTCTCTACCTACCTCGGCCACTCCAACCTGGCCAATACGTACTGGTATCTCAAGGCAACTCCGCCACTGCTTCGGCGAATCGCCGAGAAGGCAGAGCGGGTACAGACGGGGAGGACGCAACAATGATTTACATTGCTCCCCATGTAACGGCGTTCGTTCTCGAGCACCTGCCACGCGATCGGCACCTCAGCCAGAATACCATAGACAGCTACTCCGACAGTCTGCTGCTGTTTACTGTGTTCGCTGCCGGTCGGTTCGGCATTCAACCGAGCTCCATCGTACTCGAGCAACTCTCAATTGAGCTCATCCTCGACTTCTTGGACTACCTGGAAAAAGAGCGTGGAAACACGGCTCGCACGAGGAACGCCCGGCTAACAGCAATCAAATCGTTCTTTCGTTACCTCGAATACAGAGAGCCCGCATGTCTCGAACTCTCTCGGCGGTTGCACGCCATTCCGGAGAAGCGTAGCGAAAAAGCGCTACCCCACTGGCTCGACCGCGACGAAATCCAGGCGATTGTCGACGCACCGGACATCAGCACACCTTCCGGTGTGCGGGACCGGGCGATGCTTCATCTCGCCTATACCGCAGCGCTTCGCGTCTCTGAACTGACGTCGCTTACGATTGATAGCCTCTCGCACCCGCACTTGGATACGGTGCATGTGATGGGCAAGGGGCGACGCGAGCGGATCCTACCTCTCTGGAAGGAAACCCAGTCCGTTCTTCAGAACTGGCTCGTAATCCGTCCCGAGGTTCACGTTAATCACCTCTTTCTCAGCGCCCGTGGGCAACCGATAAGCCGCCACGGCTTCGCCCAGCGTCTTAATGTGCATGCTGCCGCCGCGAAATCAGTTATGCCGTCCATCGACAGCAAGCGCATCACGCCCCACGTCTTGAGGCGCTCCTGCGCCATGCACACGTTGGAAGCGACGCACTGGAACGTTCTTTACGTCTCGATGTGGCTGGGGCACACAAACATATCGAGCACGGAGCTTTACCTGCGGGGCAACACAGCGGAGAAGCTCAAGATACTCAACGCGAATGTGCCCCCTAGGATCCGAAAAGGGGCCTTCAGCGGCGCACAGGACAAGCTACTCAGGGTTCTGAGCGCCCCGAGGTCGTGAACTCTATGTTGAGCGTTTAGGCCCCTGCAGCCAGAGCTGCCGGGGCCTTCGCGTCGCTGCTCAACATATTGTTCGACGCGAAATGCCATCTCTTGAACTGAGCCGCGTTCCGCGGCGGGGCGCCTCGGCCGCCGGGTGCCCAGAGTGATCTCCTTGCCGCGCGTAAGTTGAGTGTGGCCGTTCGCTCCAGCGTCTGGGCGCAGGGTCGAATCCTGTTTCTCCCTCGTTGATCGATGGTCGTCGACCGCCAAGCCGGCGAGCAAGAGCATGGGCGTGTCTTCGTGACAGACCAAACCCAGAGGGAGACGCCCCATGACGGCACTTCGCCAGCGCATGATCAACGACATGACGGTTCGCGGCTTCGCCGAGAACACCAGGAAGTCCTACCTCAACTCGGTCTCCGGGCTCGCGGTTCACTACGGTCGCAGCCCCGAGCACATCTCAGCGGAGGAAGTCCAGGAGTACCTCATCTTTCTTCACGAAGAGCGGGGGCTGGCTTGGCAGAGCTGCAACAGCGCTCGCCAAGGGATCCGCTTCCTCTATCGCATCACGCTGGGCTTGCCCGAGCCGCACTTCTATCTGCCCTTCGCCAAGACGCCTTCCACCCTGCCCGTACTGCTCAACCAAGACGAACTGGTGCGGCTGTTCAGCGTCACCATCAACCGCAAGCACCGCGCCTTGCTGATGACGGCCTATGCAGCGGGGCTTCGGGCGAGCGAGCTCGGCCGGTTGCAGATCAGCGATATCGACTCACAGCGGATGTGCCTGCGCGTCGATCAGGGCAAGGGCAACAAGGACCGCTACGTCCCGCTCTCGCCCCGGCTGCTCGACGAGCTGCGCGAGTACTGGCAGCGGGTACGGCCCGAGCACTGGCTGTTCCCCGGTCGGATTCCCGGCCGGCCGATGACGCGCCATGGGCCAGCACACGTTTACGATCGAGCCAAGGACAAAGCCGGGATCGCCAAGCCCGGCGGGATCCACACGCTGCGCCATTGCTACGCCACCGGGCTCCTCGAGGCCGGCGTCGAGCTGCATGTCATCCAACGCCGCCTCGGGCACACCTCAATCCGCTCGACCATGCGCTACCTTCACCTTGCTCACGACAAGACGTCCGCCACGCCGTCGCCCCTGGACCTGCTGGAGTTTCCGCGTCCTGCCCAGGCCTGACCGGTGGCTCATGTCGGCCACGCGGCGCCAGCCACACGGCCGGCGCTGGAGGTCGCGGACATCCTGCGCGAGCGCGGCGACGCCTATGGCGAGACACATCTGCTCTCGGCCCAGCAGCAGAGGGTCGTCGACGCGCTGGTGAACTGCCGCACCGCTGTGCTCGGCGGGTTCAAGGCAGAATGCGATCACTGCGGGGCGGTGACGATCCAGTACGCCTCGTGCCGGAACCGTCATTGCCCCAAGTGCCAGACCCTCTCGCAGACCAGGTGGGTTGAGCGTCAGTGCGCCGATCTGCTCGACATCGACTACTGGCATGTCGTGTTCACCCTGCCCCACGAGCTCAACCCCGTGGCCCAGGGCAATGCCGCGCTCATCTACAGGCTGCTCTTCAAGGCCGCCTCCCAGACCCTGCTCGAGTTCGGCCGCAATCCCCGCTGGCTCGGCGGCGAGCTCGGCATCACCATGGTGCTGCACACTTGGGGGCAGAATCTGGGACAGCACATCCATGTCCACTGTATCGTCACCGACGGCGGTCTGAGCCCGGACAGAGAGCGCTGGCTCACTCCCGCGCGCAAGGGCTTCCTGTTCCCCACGGTCGCGCTCTCGAAGGTCTTCCGCGGCAAGTATCTCGACTTCCTCGGCGCCGCGCACCGCGACGGCGAACTCCGGCTCAAGGTCGTCGGCGGTGGTGACGACAGCCGCGAGTTCGAGTGTCTGAAGACCGCGCTGCGGTCGAACGACTGGGTGGTCTACACCAAGGCCCCGTTCGCCGGCGCCGGGCACGTTCTGGCCTATCTCGGGCGCTACACCCACAAGGCTGCCATCGCCAATCATCGCCTCGTCGACTTCGACGGCGAGCACGTTCGCTTCCGTTGGCGCGACTACGCTGACGGCAACAAGGTCAAGGTGATGCGTCTCGACGTCGACGAGTTCATCCGCCGCTTCCTCCTGCACGTCCTCCCGCGCGGCTTCACCCGCCTGCGCCACTACGGCTTGCTCGCCAATCGCTGCCGGGCTCGCAAGCTCGCCCGCTGCCGAGACCTGCTCGGCCAGCCTGCCCCTGAACCGCGGGAGCCGGAAACGACGCAGCAGATGATGCTGCGACTGACGGGGATCGACATCACCGTGTGCCGCCAGTGCGGCGAGGCAACGCTGCGGCAAACCGTCATTCTTGAGCCGCAGCCCCAAGCAGCCATGCGGGCGACGAATACCCGACCGCCGTGACGATGCGTCAGAACCGACAAGGTCCGACAACAGTCCCCCCGGCCGCCGCGCCGCGACCGCTCCTGCGCCCGCTTCGTGCTGCCCGGCGGCGAAACATCGTCGCGAGCCCCTGCACAGCCGCGTCGCAACCTGATAAGTGGAGATTCAGAGTGCCGGCGCCGCCAGCGACACCAACAGGTTGCACCGCTTCGGCCTAATCGGCTCCCACCCAGCGGTTACTTTCCCCATAGCCCGGCACTACGGCCGTGCAGCGCGGCTCAGCTCAATGCCTGTATCGGTCCTGCTGCGCACGACCGATACAGGCCAATTCACTATGTTGAGCTCAACATAGGAGGTGCACCACGTAGAACACGGCGCCGCGGTTGAGGATGTCGTCGTGACGGAAGACGTCCCCGACGTAGTCGCCGTCCTGATAGACGCGGGCTTCGTTCTCGCCCACCCGCCGGAACCTGATGTCGCTGCTCATGGCCTTCTCCCCGTAGCGTGATGCCGGTGCGGAAAGGACTCTCTCTCCTCTCCATGAGGATCGCCGCTCGCCTGCTTCACTCGAGCTCCCGGTCTGCGAGCGCGGCCGCCGTCCAGGCGGCGAGCGCGGCGGGACCGAAGGTGAGCAAGTCCTCGTTGAAGTCGGTGCCGCGAGGCACGATGACGGTGGCGGCGACGCCCGCCCGCGCGCAGCGGCGGGCGAGGCGCTCGGCGGCACGCTCTCCCTCGGGGTCGTTGTCGCGCGCGATGACCAGCCGCGTGAGGCCGGTAGGCGGTGCGAATGCGCCGAGGCTGCCGGCGGACAGTGCTGCTGCGGCGACGGTGTCGGGGATGGCGGTGACGACGGACAGCACGGTCTCGATGCCCTCGCCGACCAGCAGCGTGCCGGCGCCGGGAGCGCCGAAACGGACGGCATGGCCGTGCACGCGGCCCAGCGCCTTGCGCGGCGATGAGAGGTTTGCCTTCGCGGGGCGCTGAGGGTCCAACCATGTGCGATGGACACCGCTGACGATGTCGCCGTCGCGAGCGGTTACAGCGGCGACGAGGGCCGGCAGGCGGCGAATGCCGCCGCCATCCCTGTAGAGCAACGCGGGATGGAAGCGCAGGGCCGCGAAGCGGCAGCGCGCGAGTCCCCGGGCGCGCAGGTAGGCTTCCGCATGCGTGCCGTCGATGGCGCGGCAGCGGCGCCAGAGACGCCGCGCCGCTTCGGTGGCGTCGTAGGAGTCGCCCGAGCCCGCGGCCGGCGAAGCCGGCCGGGCGAGGAAGGCGCGGGCCTCGTCGAGCGCCGCGCGCAGCGTCGGCGCGCAGGTGCGGTGGCGGATGATGTCGAGCAGATCGCCATGCTCCCCCGTGGCTGCATCGGTGAACTTCCCGGACGCACCCGGCGGCGCGAGGCGGACGTAAAGGGATCGGCCGCGCCCACCGTCGAGGTCGCCCGCGACCCAATACCGGCCCCGGCGCCGCCCGTAGGGCAGGTATCGGCGGCAGACCTCTTCGGCGCGCTCGGCGAGTGCTGCGGCGACGGAGGCCGCGTTCATGGCGCACACCTCGGGCGGGGGCGGGAGCCGGCGAAGCCGGGACCGTGAGCGGAGATGGAGAGCATGGGGACCTCGCTGGCCGCTGGATGGGACGTGCCCGGTCCCGGCCTCACTCTTTCTCCTGGAGGAGCCGGGACGGCGGGCGGCGCGCGAAGCGCGAGCCCCGCCGTCCGGCCCGTGAGGGACTCGGAACACGCTGCACAAAAATGGCCGAACCCGCGCGGGAGGGACGCGAGTCCGGCCATGGGGCGGGCGGGCCGAGGAAGCCCGCCGCGGGGTTTAACTAGAACGGTATGGTGCTATCCGCGGGATCGGCATCGGCAGCCGGCGCAGCCTCACCGTCGGACGCCTGGGCGCCGTTGCCGTTGCTGCCGGCGGGGCGATCGAGAAACTGCATGCGGCCACCGGGGACGAGCAGGATCTCGGTCGAGAACCGGTCGCTGTCCTCGCCGTCCTTGCGCCACCGGCGGGTCTGCAGCTTGCCCGCGACGTAGACCAACCGGCCCTTCTTCGCGTGCTTCTCCAGCATGTCGATCAGCCCGCTCTGGAAGCTGACCGCGCGATGCCACTCCGTCCGATCCACCCTCTCGCCGCTCTGCCTGTCGATGTAGCTCTCGTCGGTCGCGATGCTCATGTTGGCGACGCGCCCGCCGGAGGCGAGGTTGCTGATGGTCGCATCGGCACCCAGCCGGCCGATCACTTCGGCCCTGTTCAATCCGAAAGCCATGGTCTTGTCTCCTGTCGATTCGAGTTGATGACGAAGGTTGGCGAGCGGGCTGGAGCCTCTCCTCGGCCCCGCCCTGCTCACCTTCTCCAAGCTCCACACCTCCTCTCGTCTGCCGCCTGCTCTGAGGCCCGCCGGGTTCACGAGGCCTCGCGGACCGCACGGCCGGTGACTGCCGTGGCGCCCATTAGGTATCGCGGTTGACGGGAGCAGGTTCACGTTCGGAACGCCCGCGGCGGGTCAGCGCTCATGAGGGCGACAAAGCCATCAAGGGAACGTTGGAGAGGATCTCCACCTGGTCGGGGCGCAGGCGGGCGAAGGCGATGCAGGCGGCGGCCTCGGATTCGGTCTCGAAGACGCCCAGCTCCTCGCCCGTCTCCAATTCGACCACGGTGATCTGCGGCGGCCAGAGCGCCGCCAGGTGGCGCTCGGGCGCGCGGGAGTTGGATCGATATGCGCAGCGCGGACAGCGGGCCGAGCCGCCGGTGGGGACTCCACAATCCACACACGCGCCCTGCGCTCGCCTCGCGACATAGCGTCTCTTCCCGGCGGCGCTCTCTTGCTCGGGACAGACGCGTTCCTTTTCCAGCGCGAGGCACCGGCCGCAGCGCGACAGGCCGCCGACCGTGGGCTGCGTGCAGCGCACGCAGCGGCCGGCCACCCTTCGCGTCTCATAGCGCCGGCGGTCGCGTGCGCGCCTTGCCTCGCGGCACGGCTCGCAGACGGAGCGGTTGTCCTCCGGCCGGCGGAGGCCGCAGGACGTGCAGAGGCCCGCCTCGAGACGCGCCCGGCGGCGGCGCCTGTCGCCGGCGCGGTCGGCGCGTCGGCACTGCTCCGGATCGCGGCCGCCGTACGGCATCCCCTGCTGCCGGGCTCTGGCACGGCGGGCGCGGTCGGCGGCGCGGCGCTTCTCGGCACAGCCTGTACACACTTTGCGACCGGGCTCGGGAGGAAGTCGCCCGCAGCGGGTGCAACGGCCGCTGGCGGAGCGCGCGGCGTGGCGCTGACGGTGGCGAAGGTCCCGCGCCTTCTTCTTCACCGGGTCCCTGAGCGGCATGACCGGCCACCCCGGTCAGCGCGCGGTGCGCACGAGGCCGAGGCCTGCCGCGGCAACACCCCAGATCTGGACTCCGGAGCGGGCCAGCTTGACCCCTGTGCAGACGATGATCTCGTCGCGTTCGGGCCGCATCTCCCGGACCGCTTTGCGCGAGACGATCTTCCTGCGCGGCCTGCGCCGGCCCTTCGTCCTGGGCTCCTCCGCCTGGATGGGCTCGATCTCGCCGTTGGGATGGGAACGGTACTTCTCGACCACGTAGCGCTCGTCGTCGAGACCTCTGCCGAACAGGTGCACCAGAAAGGTCTGCGCGTCGCGATGGAACATTCGGCCGGTCCGCATCTTGCCGTCTCCCCCGGTGGTGGTTGCCGACGGCGGGGACACGCTCCGCAGCGCCGCCCCCGCCGCCCGCGTCACGGCCGGCCTCTCGCTCGCGGTGGCGCACAGACGTGTGGCGGCAGAATGACGACGGGGAGGCGGCGCGCGGCGGTGGCGGAGGGCGACTTCGTTATGACGCGATGCTGGAGGCGGACACACAAGGCGTCACGGATCTGTTGCCGCGCCCCGGCCGTAACTATGATGCCAGCCCGGTGGCGGAGACCGCTCCGCCGCGATCATTCGACCGGTGGCCCGGCGGCGGCCTGGCTCCGGCAATCAAGGAAAGGCAGGTCGTCAGGAATGCGGGAAGGCGGTTCAGGGTCGGCGCCCGGCGCAACGGTCGTTGCGGCGGTCAAATGGTTCAATCCGGTGAAGGGTTTTGGTTTCCTGACCCCCGCCGAAGGCTCGCGCGACATCTTCTGCCATGCATCGGTAGTGAAGTGGGCGGGCTTCGAAACTCTGCCCGAGGGTGCGACTGTAACGTGTGAGGTCGAGCAGGGCTGCCAGGGTCCCCAAGTCACGCAGATTCATGCCGTCGATACCTCGACCGCGATCCCGGCGAGGGGCGGCATGTCGCCGCGCAGGGCGTACGGACATGGTCACGGCGAGCCTGGTCCGGCTCGGGGCCGCCGCGTCGTGGCTGCCGTGAAATGGTTCAATCCGGCGAAAGGCTTCGGGTTTCTGGTGCCCGACGACAGCTCGCCCGACGTGTTCTGCCATGCCTCGGTCGTCAGGGACGCCGGGTACGACACGCTGCCGCAGGGCGCGACCGTGACCTGCGAGGTGACGGAAGGCCGTCAGGGTCCGATGGTTTCGTCCATCGTGGCCGTGGATGCCTCGACCGTCTTGGCCGAACCTGTGGGCCGCGGCGAGCCGGACCTTGGCTGGCGTGAGCGGAAGCGGGGCCGCGGCGAGTCGGCCGGTCCGGTCGAGGACCTTCTAGCGATCGGGACAGAACGCCCGCCTTCGGTATCCCTTCTAGTTGACGTTCCTGTTGGGGCACAGGACAAAGCACAGGCTGACACCGCAAGAGACCCTGGCGAACCGGAGGGCAAAGCCGAAGAGTTCCAGGCCATCCTTGACCGTTACCGAACGAATGGCGACAGCCTCGGTGTGGGAGAAGCATTTGCATCGCAACTGCATTTGGTAGACAACGCCGATCTTGAGAAGACATTCGTAAACACCGTCACGTGGTGGGCGTCGACCAACCCAGTGGATGCCGAGATTAACACCATCGCGGATCTGCTGGAGCACATCGACAAATTCGTTGTCGAATCGCTTGCCCTGGCGACACTTCATGCAACATTGAGAATGGAAGACGCAGGCCGGGAGCTTCCAGCGCGAGTTGGCGATCTCAGCTATCGGATTGCACCGCCGCTCCGCTCACTGCTCCGCCTTCCCGCAAGGACCAACCCGTCCGCAACGATGACCGCAGCCACGGTCAAAACAAGGGAACTGAGTTCGGCGTTGGACAGGGCAGTACAAAGCTTCTGCCAGTCGACGGTCGTCGCTGCCAAGTTGCCATCCACCGACATCATCAAGCACGCTCATGCATACACGCCTTACGCGCTCCTGGGGGAACGGCAGACTCTTCGGGATGTTGAAACGCTGCTGGGAACCTTGTTCCGCAAGTTCTGCGAAAGCTGCGAGAGATACGAGGCCGAACGAATTCCCAGGCGCGCGCGTGACTTAACTCGTCAATTGCAACGGACGCTCGATGGACTGGGCGACAATGTGAACCACAGACTCCAGAGGATGGTGCTGGAGCCAGTGGCCAAGCACATGTCCCGCCTCATCGAAGAAGGAACCCAGGCGAGTGACGAGATGATGAAGCCTGCGCTCGAAATCGTGGGCGGCACGTTCAAGCTTGATCTCGGCGGCCGCAACGACGGTATCGTATTTCCGGCGCGCGTGGTCAACGACGGGGATGGAACAGCCTACTCGGTCAGCATCCTATTGGCCGATCCAGTTGGAATCGCAACACTCTCCGCTTTCGAACCTTCCACTCCCTTCGACCTCCCACCCCACACCGAACGCTTGATCCAGCTCAAGTTGAGCAACGCCCCAGGCGATAGAACATTCAACCTCCAGGCTGCGCTGGCATGCCAGACGGCAAACGGGCGAACCTTGAAATTTGAGCAGTATCTCGAGTTCCAACAGCAACGCACCCAGCCAGACTGGGACGAGCTACTCAAGAACCCTCCCTACGCAATCAATCCGATCCGAGAAAAGAAAGATCTTTACGGTAGGGACTCCGTCCTCGCTGAGCTCGAACTTCACGTCTCGAACGAGACATCCACGTTCTTGTGGGGCCAGAAGCGAGTCGGCAAGACCTCGGTGCTCCAGGTCCTAGCCGCTAACCTTGATGCCCGTGACGACATCGTGTGCGTTGTGCTGCGAATGGGCGAATTGGCGTCCCTGCACGAAGGACAGCTTGGACACACTTTGGCCACCCGCCTGACAAGTGCGCTGGGCATCCAGCGCCAACCACCCGCCGAAGATGACTTCCGAGCGGGTCTCGGCCGCCTTGTTCCCTACGTCGACGGGTTAGCGCGCGAAATCGGCCGCAAGATGTTGGTCATCATCGATGAGTTTGACGATCTCAATCCCGCCTTCTACTTGGGAGAACGCGGTAAGCAGTTCGTCAAGGCTCTGCGCTCGCTCTCGGAGGTTGGATTGACCTTCATGTTCGTCGGCAGCGAACGAATGAACAGCATCTACCATAGTCATTCGGCCGACCTAAATAAATGGATCAATAGTTCTCTTGACCGAATCGAAGTAGACGCCGATTGCGAAGCCCTTCTAATCCAACCACTCGCCGGCAAGATCGAGTACGATCCTGACACCGTAAAGCGCATCGTGGACTATTGTCGGGGCAATCCGTTCTACATGCATCTTGTCGCTGGCAAAGTATTCCGCCGCTGCGCTCAGGAGCAGCGCACTTACGTGGGGACCAGCGATTTCGATTACGTGCGGCGTAGTCTGGTGCGAGAGCTTGGGCCGACGAACTTCGCGCATTTTTGGGAAGACGTTCCCGTTCTCGATCCCAACCACAAGCAGGGGTCTGTTGCCCGCAACTGCCTCTTCCTCGCGATCGTGGCAAGGCTCGGTTCGGGTGAATATGAATCGGTAGATGATCTGATAGAAGCGCAAAAGCAACTCGATTTGGAACCCCACGAGCGGTTGTCACCACAGGATCTTCGCGAAATCCAGGACGGGCTGATGCGAAGACGCGTTATCTCCCGCCAAAAGGCCGGTTCACGAGGTTATGAGGTCGCGCTCCCTGCATTCCGAGACTGGTTGCTCGAGAGCGGTGAGGTTGAACTCATACCGGTTTGGCGATCTTTCCAGGAAGAACTGGCCGCGACAGAGCCGGTAGATGAGACGACTCCATTGACGATCATCGAGTCCGCCGCTTTCCCGATCACAGAGGACGAGCTTCTCTCCGTGTCCGAGCGTCTCGTTTATCTGGGACGCCAAATAGACGTCGCAGAGGTCCGTCGATGGTTACGCCAGTTCGACGATGACAGCCGTGTCGAGGTAGCCTTTATGTTGCTCAAGCGGCTTGCAGAGAACGGATTTGTTAATGATGGCGCGAGCGTCAATGGCCTCGCAAAGATGGACAATTCACTGAATGCGCGCAGGCAAGACATCGGCGACGGTGCGTGGCGTATATTCAGGCGAAGAAAAGATAACCTTTACTTGGGTCACGTCGACTCGGATACGAAAAGCGGAGCCGCTACCGCTCGAGAGCTCGCCAAACGCATGAGTCCGGGAAAATGCAGTCACGTCAAAGGCATGTACACCTGGGTCCAGGCACGTCTCGACAACGACCCCGTACTCGTCGTCGTCGATGACTTTGCAGGCACCGGAAACACTCTTGTGCAGGGCCTCAAACGACTTTGGTCGCTGGATGAGCAGCTGTTCTCCGAACTCGCCGGCGAAGGTCGCGTCGTGTGCTGTCTCCAAACGGCCTTTCCGGAAGCGATTATGCGACTGCAACACGAATTTCCGGAAGTAAGCGTCCTAACCATGACCACATTCGATGACCAGGTGAAGGCGTTTTCACCTGACGCCGGCATATTCGACGACGACAGCGAAAGAGCATATGCAGAAGAGATAATGTTTCAAATTGGGCAGCAACTGACACCCCAACATCCGCTGGGCTTCGGAGACGTGGCTGCTCTCGTTTCCTTTCACAACACAATCCCCAACAACACCCTTCCCGTTTTCTGGTCTTCCGGAAATGCGAACGGGCGGGAATGGAAGCCCCTGCTGCCCCGTAGTTCCTTTGCGTCCTAGCCAGAAATGGCTTTCTTGAATCGTTAGAGGCCCCACTTGCGCTGATCCTCCTCCATCGAACTGGCCTACACCAAGCGCTGCCTTCACCGCTCTGGGTATGCGTCTGCGGGCGTCGCCGCCCGATCGGCGACGCCACCGTATCGCCGGCGATTGCGGCGAAGGGATCGACCATCTCCACAACGCGCAAGCGTGGACCGTGCTGCATGTCCCCGTTCACGATCGCGGAGCAGCCGGCGCGCCGCGCGGTGCCTTGCGCGGCAATTGTCCGCAACTGTGCTAATGTATCGCGCTTGCGGAGGTTGTGCGGATATGCGGGTTCCGCGCCACCCCGAGTGTTGTTCGGCGCGTGGATTGTGCGCCGATCAGCGCGATAAGCCATTGAAGCGGCTCGATACTGGGGGGTCCAAGTTGCACGCCGAACAACACCGCACCCCGTCAGCCCGCCCGCGCTCCGGACGCTAGGATGCTCTCGGGTCCGTGCGCGCTGGCGTCAGCGTCGAAAGCGGCGGATTACATGCTGCACGAGTACCTGGTGCGGAACGACAAGGCGCACCGTACGGCCAACCGCTGGCACGGCGGAAGAGCGGAGGCGCTGGGGCTGCCTGTTCGAACTCGCGCGGCAGTCGTTGTTCAAGCTGCTGCGGGAAGGACCTCCGGCGGATTGGTCCGAGGTATCCGGGGACAGGCGCGAGCCCGCGAAATCGGGTCGCGGGCAGATTGTGTCGGGGCAGGAATCCAGCGCACGACCGGACGGCGCACCAGTTGAATGATGTGGGCCGTTATTTGATCGAACGCGGCACGGGGTCGAGCCGCAGGTGACCGCCGCGCTTGTCGGGCTTGCCGCCGGCATCGCAGCGCGTGACCTTGCGGCGGGAAGGCAAGTCGTAATCGAGCCAGAGCGGGTTTCCCTGCCTGTCTTTTGTCCAGCCGGGCCACGTGGCGGTCAAGATTTTGTCCGACCTGCGGGCCGTCATCAGTAGGAAATGCGGCTTCACCACGCCGGCCTGCATTCCGTCTTCGCCGAACATCTCTCGGAGCCGACAGGGTGGGGTTCTGGGATGGCGGATTGAGAGTGTTGAGATTCAATGGCTTAGGCGCTCCCTGTTCGTCTGACTCCGGATTTTCGTGACAAAGTGCCCGACCCGGGCGGAATCCTGTCAGGATGGGGCCGCACGCCATCGGGGGCAGGATGACGGCGCCGCGTGCATCAAGCGGGATGGGCATGTATGGTGCTGAGCGGAAGGTGTATCAAGCGGAAACGCCCATTCCCGCCATACAAGAACCGCTCCCGGTCGAAGCCCGGCTTCGCGCCGACGGCCGCCTGCAGACTGACGCGGAAGACGACCACCCGCCCGAAGAAGGATGAGGATGTCGATAGCAAAGATTGAACGTGTCTCGCTTCGCGATCTCTGGAAGCACGAAGCGTACGACTTCACAAAGTGGCTTGAGGAAAACATTGATGTCTTAAGCGCCGCAATAAGTCGCGATATCGAAAATGTCGAAAGGGAGAGGAAGACAGAGAGCACCTTCAGTGCTGATCTGGTTGCGGAAGGAAACGATGGGTCTTCAATCATAATCGAGAACCAATTGGAGAAGAGCAATCACGACCATTTGGGCAAGCTGATTACCTACCTGACTGCCATGCAGGCCAAGGTTGCTGTCTGGATTGTGGCCGATCCACGCCCTGAGCACGTCGCCGCCATGACTTGGCTCAATGAGTCGTCGAGTGCCGACTTCTATCTCGTGAAAATCGAGGCCATCCGCATCGACAACTCATTACCTGCCCCTTTGCTCACCGTGATCGTTGGTCCATCCGAAGAGGGGAAATCGATCGGGCGCAGCAAGCAAGAAATGAGCGAGCGGCATCATACGCGCTACAAATGGTGGTCACAGTTGGTTCAGCACCCGGACGCGACGCTTCACCGGCACATCAGTCCAAGGCATCACTCGTGGATGGGGCTTAGCTCTTGGGGTGCGCGGTGCGAGCTTCAATTACGTGGTTTGGCAGAACGAGGCTGCTGCAGAGCTTTATGTCGACCGCGGCAAGAACATGGATCATCTGAATCTGCACATTTTCAATCAACTTTGTGCACGGAAGGAGGAGATTGAAGGTGCATTTGGAGGACCGCTTAGATGGGAGAAATTGGAGGGAAAACGGGCCTGTCGCATACGAGCAACCGTGCAGGGAGGATACAGCGATCCCGAGCAGAGTTGGAAAAAGACGCACGACCTGATGACCGACTCAATGAATCGGCTGATCAACGCACTTGAGCCTCACCTCAAGAGTCTGAACCTAGAGGATGCAATTGCGCCGGAAGGCAAGTAAATAGTAGGTTCACCGCTTGAAGTGGGTGTGGGTCTGGTATGGCAATCGTAAGTCATTGACGTAGAACGTTTCATGGGTCGAGGCAGACAGCCGAAATCGGGGTTTCGTGACAATCGACCGTTCCAGGGCAGGATTTTGTCTCGACAGCCGGCTTGACTGGGAGGTGAGGACGCTCCGCACCGCAAGGACTCATGGATCAGACCGGGTTCATTACCGCCATACCAGAACCACACCCAGCCGACAGGTCTTGGACTTCAGTTGCTCGTTGGTCCAGGGCAGGTAGGCCTTCGCTTCGATCATCGCCAGATGCGTTGCCGGCGCGGTTTCGTCCCCCGAGTCGAAAGCGACCAGCAGGTCGATGTCTTCCTGGTCGTTGTTGATGTCGTCGAAGCCGAGGTTGGGGAACGGTTCCCCGGGCCTGGGGGCCGGATTTTCTGCAAGGTGAAGGGACATCCGGATCCAGTCGAGATGGTAGTCCATGGCGACGAACGCGTGTTCGGGTACCGGCACGCCGACGCAGCCGCTCAGCTTCTCGCGAAAACCCTTGTCGAGTTTGGGCGTTTGTTCGTCGATGCACAGCGCTTCCCGTACGACCGCAAAGCGTTCTTTTCGGTCCAGGGAACGAAGGCTTTCGATGACTTTCGACATGGTGGGACCCTGCGGTTTGGCGGTGAGCGGGCGGTGCCGACGATGTCGCAACCATCGCCGGGGCAGATCGTCGAACGCGTCTGTGTCCGCGGTTGCCGATTGAGGAGTCATAAACCGGCCGCGGCTTCGTCGACAATCCGATGTTGAGGATTGCCTTGACGTGCCCGAAGTGTTGATCGGCGCACGGGTTGGATGCCGATCGGCGCGGTAACTCATTGATCTTGCTGGATTGGGGGGGGGCAACAAAGCGAGCTTAACAACATTGCTAGCGCTGCTGCGGGTCGAACTGACGGGGCGGCTGCGACCCCCCGGCTTGGCTTTGCCGCTCCCCGCCCGTCCCGGCCCCGCCTCTCAGGGGCTCGAAGTCCGGGCGCCGCGAAGAATGTCCTCACCGATGCTGTCCGCGATCCTGGCCGCCGCCGCATTAAGGGCTTCGCGGCTCAGGTGGGCGTAGTGCGCCGTCGTCTGCACCTCGGCGTGGCCCAGGAGCCGCGCGATCATCGGAAGCGATTCCCCAAGCGCCAGCGCGCGCGAAGCGAAGCTGTGACGCAGGTCATGAAGCCGCACGTCCTCCAGCCCGGCGCGCTTGCGAAGCCGCAGCCAGGGCTCGTTGAGGCTCGAGATACGCCGGCCCGGCTGCCTGCCCGGCAGCACCCAGGGATTGTCCGGCGCCCGCCGCAGCCCCGACAGCACCTGCACCGCAGCAGGGTTCAGCGGCACCGTGCGCGGTCCCGTCTTGGTCTGGCGCAACCTCAGCTCGCGGCGCTCCAGGTCCACGTCATCCCACTTCAGCTCCAGGATCTCGCTGCGCCGGCACCCGGTCAGCATCAGAAGCCGGATCGCCGCCACCGTGCTCGGCATCGCCGGGCCGTCCGTCTCCGCCTCGGCGAGAACCCGGCCCAGGCGGGTGAACTCCTCCTCCGTCAGGAAGCGCTCGCGCCGGCGCACCCGGTGGGGCTTCACGAACCGGCACGGGTTGCCGCCCTCGGGCGCAAGGCCCCAGTACTCCGCCATGGTGAACAGGCGCGACAGGACCTCGACAACATGGTTCGCCAGCACCGGCCTGTCGCGGAGTTCGTAGTGCAATCCGGCTACGTCCTCGCGGCTGACCGCCGAAAGCGGCAACGTGCCGAAGGCCGGCAGGATGTAGCGCTCGATCTTGCGCCGGTACATGTCCGCCGTGCTCGCCCTGCAGCGCACCGCCACATGCTGTTCAAGGTAGCGCGCCGCGATCTCGCCGACCGTCGGCCCGTCCGGGGGCGGCGGCAGGGGTGCCGGGATCGGGTCCTCCCCCGCCTTGATCCGGGCAATGATCAGCGCCGCCCGCTGCCGCGCCCGGTCCGCCGTGATGACGCCGTGCCGGCCCACCGTGAGACGCTTCGAGCCCTCCGGGCCGCGCACCTGCACGATGTAGTACTTCGACCCCGACGGATAGACGCGGACCCCGAAGCCCGTCAGCTCCCGGTCCCAGAACACGGTGTCCTTGTCGACCGACAGCGCCTCGACCGTGCGCCGCGAGATCGACTGTCGCTTAAGCTTCGCCATCGCCGAACCTCTTCCCCGAACGTCGCCTCAGGCTGGCCCGGTCCCGTCCTGCAGGACATGGGCGCCGATGCTGGCCCCAATCTTCGCCGAAGCCTCGATCTCCGTGTCTCGGGCAAGATGCGCATAGCGCGCGGTGGTCCGCACCTTCGTGTGACCGAGAAGGCCGCCGATGGTGGTCAGGCTCTCGCCCAGCGCCAGCGCGCGCGAGGCGTACGAATGACGAAGGTCATGGATGCGCACGTCCTCAAGCCCGGCGCGGGCGCACAGGGCCTGCCACTGCGCGTTGATGTTGACCAGACGGCCGTCGGCGCCCCGGCCCGGAAACACCCAGGGCTTGCCCTCCACGCGAGGGAGCGCGTCCAGAATCTCCGCCACGGCCGGCGTCAGCGGCACCCGGCGCGGGCCGGTCTTGGCATGACGAATCCGCAGCTCCCCCGCCGTCCGGTCCACGTCGTCCCACTTCAGCTCCAGGACCTCGTTGCGCCGGCACCCGGTCAGCATCAGCACGCGGATCGCGGCCACCGTGTGCACCGACATCCGGCCCCTCTCCGCCTCGTCCAGGACGTCGCCCAGCCGGCGGTACTCGTCGCGGGTCAGGAAGCGATCGCGTTTGCGCTCACGATAGCCGCGCACGAAGCGGCAGGGGTTCCTGCCGCCTGTCTCGAAACCCCAGCCCGGAGCCAGGGCGAATATGTGCGACAGGATCTTCAGCGCCGCGTTCGCCCGCGTCGGCGTCTCGCGCAGCCGGTAGTGGAGGTCGGCGGCATGCTCGCGCTCGACCGAGGCGAGCGTCATCTCCCCGAGGGCGGGCAGGATGTGCAGGTCGAGGGTGCGCCGGTAGTCCTTCACGGTCGCCGGCTGGCAGTTCACCTCCACATGGGCACGCATGTAGTGCGCGGCCAGGTCGGCCACGGTGGGCTCGGGCTGCGGCTCTGCCGGGAGCGGGTGTTCGCCGCGCTTGATGCGGTCGATGGCGACCGCGGCCTTCTTGCGGGCCTGCTCCGGGGTGAGGTCTCCGTGGCTGCCGAGCGTTGCCCGCTTCGAGCCGTTCGGTCCCCTGGTCTGAACGAGGTAGACCTTGCGGCCGGAGGGATAAACCCTGACCCCGAAGCCGGGCAGGTCGCGATCCCAGAAGACGGCGTCGCGCCGCTCGGCGGCGAGGGCGTCGACGGTGCGTTTGGAGAGTTTGCGTTCGGCGCGTCTGGGCATGGGTCGGGGGTAGCGAATTCTTGACGGTTTTGCATGGTAGGTGAATCGTAAGCACCCTGCAAGCGACCGATGTGGAACAAACGCGTATCGGAGCGCGCGTCTGTCGCGAGAAAGATACGGGCTGTACGCGAGGAAGCGGGAGAAACCTGTATTCATAGAGCGATTTATCGCACATCTAGGCACTCATGCGTACGTGTGGCGTAGCCGATAATCCCCAACTTACTGAAAGGCACCGCTGCGTGACCTTCCAGGACGGGCTGATCGACATGCTCGCGAAGCACGCGAAGAAGGGCCGGCTCGTCTACGTCGCGGGCAAGCTGCAGACCAGGAAGTGGCGGAAGGACGGTGAGGACTCGGATCGGTTCTCGACCGAGATCCTGCTCGTCCCCGGCTCGCGGATCCAGTTCCTCGACAAGGCGAACGGGTCCAACGGCAACGGCGCGACGGCCTCGGCGCAGCCCGCGGACGAGCCCGCGAACGGTTCGGACACGTCCGCGGATCCGGCCGGATCGATCCCCTTTTAGGGACCGCTTCCCTTCGTTCCTCCCTCCCAACTCGGGGGCCGGCGCTTCGGCGCTGGCCCCTTTTTTGGTGAGGGCTTCGAGCCTCCACCGGAGCCCGGGCCGGCCGGCTGACGCGACGGTATCGTTCCGTGGGGGCATTTTCAGCCTCCCGACGAGGGTTCCGGCGATCGTCAACTGTCTCTCCTCGACTCGGGGCGGTGCTTCGGCGCCGTCCCTTTCCTTTTGCAGTGGGTCCGGAGACCGAACCCCCGATCGCGCATGCCGCGCCGGGCAGCCCTGACGTGGAGTGGAGTGAAGCTCGGAGGGGGCGAACGCCGCGAGGAGGGAGGGAGCGGTCCCTGCCTCGCGCGGCATCGGACAGGGAGCACCACATGACCGACATCGCCTTCAAGCGCATCACGCCGGAAGAGTCCCGCGTCTATTTCGACGGCGACTTCGTCGGCGAGGTCCATCGCCAGGACGACATCCTCAAGCCGGGGGCGCACTACTACGTCTGCTGGCTCGACGAAGACCCTCGCGGCCCGGTGCGCATCCATGAGCGCTCGCAAATACGCGAGACCGTCGCCCGGCGCGTCCTGACGCACCCTCTGTGGCCATGACCGCGATGGCAAGCACGGGCAGCCAGCAGCACGGTCCTCGCCTCGCTTGCCGACGCCGTGCCCGCCGCGAGGCCGTGGGGCGGTGCGGGTGGAGAGAATGGGCGGGGCGACGTGATCTCCCATTGTGACCCACGTGCTCGCTACAGCAACCCTCCGGGTCCTCCGGTCGCTCCGCTCCCTGCGGCCTGGGCAAGAAGCTCTAGGGGCGGACCGTGAAAGTCGCCGACCGTGAAGATCGCGGAGCGATCTTCCGCACCAAGATCGGCGACTTTCCGCACCACTCCGCCCCAAGACCTTCTAAGCCCAGGTGCTTCCGCTGCGCGCGCGGTTCCCAACAGGACATCACGTCGGGGCCAACGCTCCGATCCGTGCAACTTCAGATCGAGGAGATCGTCATGACCACCATCGAGAACATCGAAGCGCAGGACCAGTCCATGACAGCGACCATCAGCGACAACGCCGCCCTCTTCGGCGCCGCCCCCGAGCGCGACGAGTTCGACACCCGCGAGGTCTGGGACGAGGACGACGCGCTGACCGCCGTCGCGGAGGCGTTCCGCATCATGGCCCAGGGCGTCGCGCCGGACGGGTTCCAAATCGCCGACGAGCGCGAGAGCCTGCTGTGGGGCTTCGTAAACATGCTCGACAGCCAGACCAACCGCCTCGACCGCGCCGCCGACAAGCTGACGCCGCAACTGCGCGACCTCCAGCGCGGGCAGGACGGCACCGAGATCAAGTCGCGCGAGCTGGAGCTGGTGACGGACAGGGCGCACAACCTGACCGCGCGCCGCGACGCGTTCGAGCGGATGCGCGACGAAGCCGCCGACGCCTACCGCGCGGACACCGGCAGCGTGTGGCGGCCGCGCCGGGGATCGCACACCTCGCAGACCGGCAGGCTGACCAGCGCGGCTATCGACGCCCGAGACTACATGCGCGCGAGGAAGGACCGCGCGACCACGGCGCACCTGCCGCAGGGCACGCTGGTAGCCATCGCGGGCGGCAAGAACGTCGACGACCCGGCGACGGTGATCGCGAAGCTCGAACAGGCCCGCGCCAAATACGCAGACATCGTGCTCGTGCACGGCGGCGGCCCCGGCGTCGAGAAGATCGCGGCGCAGTGGGCAGACCGCAACGGCGTCCACCAGATCGTCTGCAAGCCGGACTGGGACCGCCACGGACGCGCCGCACCGTTCCGCCGCAACGAGGAACTGCTCAACCTCCTGCCCAAGGGCGTGATCGCGTTCCCCGGCTCCGGCATCACCGAGAACCTTGTGGACCGCGCGCGGCAGCTCGGCATTCCGGTCCTGAAGGCGGCCTAGACCGCAACGCATCGCGGGCCGCGTCGTCATCCCGGCATCGGGACGGCGGCGCGGCTCGTTCTCTTCGCACCGACCGTCTCGCGGCTGTACCGACCACCGCGCGCGCTTCGCGCGGCGCTCAATGCGCAGCCTGCCCCGGACTGCGATCCGGGGTCTCGCTTCGCTCGCTGTCGGCGCTGCGTTTCGCGTCCATGTCATGCGCTGCCGCACCGTTCGGCACGGTGCTTCGCACCGGTGCCCTCGCTCGCGACGGCCGGACCGCCCGCATCAATCGCCGCGGCGGCTCCGAACCGCTGCGCTCGCCGGCGAAGATTCCCCCATCGCTCATGCCGCACGAATTGGCCGCTCCCACCGCTGGAGCGGTCTGGGTCATACACCCGACGCATCGCTGATGCAGGGGTCGCGGTGGCTGCGTTTGCGTGCGATGCGCTGCGACCGGGTACGATCGTTCGTACCCGAGCGCGCCCCTCGCGTGCCGGGAAAAGTTGGCACGAAACGCGACCAGGGAGCAGCACATCGTAACACGCTGGTTACGTCTCATTATCAATGGGTTAGAGGCGGTGCCGTGAAACGAAACACGAAGCGTGTTTCCGCGGGGTATAGGCAATCGCCTGCGTGGTCGCGATTTGTGCCAGGGCGGGGTGCGGCGTATGATGACCGCCTTCTCTCGCGCCTTGCGCCACCCCGCCGCCCAGTCGCCCGAAACCGGGCGCGTTTCGTGCCCGGACCAGCCCATTCTTGTGTAGAGTCCGACGACTTGCAGCTTCGTTCGTGACCGGAAACTGACAGATTTTCGACGGAACGTGATGACTGAAACGACCGACAAGACCCAGAGCAGGCGCATTCGCATCCTCCCCGGGCAATGGGCGCGGGTCGAGAAGGCGGCTTTGGGCACCATGCAGAATCCGAACGAGCTCTTGGTCGAACTCGCCATAGAGGCCCTCGACCAGAGAGAACTGTTCGGAAAGGAGGCGAGGGTGCGTATCGCGCGCGCCTCGCTGTTCGCCGCTCAGGTCCTCGCGCGCGGCCTTATTGCCGAGGGACGCGAACACGAAATCGAGGAAATTCGCGACTTCATCTCGACCATCGTGCCCGACCCTGATACGGACTCGTCCAACCCCGCCAACTCGGCGCCAAACGCAACGACAAGGCGCAGCCAGTCAACATGACTGTTTCAGCATGAGTCTCGGACAGGAAACTCACATTCTGCCCTTACCACGAGCCTTCAAGTGACATCCCGGATGCGATTAGCAACTCTTGGCAGGCCGCCGTCTCCAGCCATGTCCCGATGATTGACTGAGACGGATGGCAGTCGAGTGCTCAGTCTCCAGACGGGCTGGCGATGAACTCATCGTCGACCAAGCACAGCGTCAGGTGCAGACCTTTTTCGACGAGACCAAGAATGGCACGCAAAACTACCGAACGATAGCCAGCCTCGACGCACAGATCGCCCAAGCATACAGGGGGCGATGTATTCTCGAGCTGCTTCAGAACGCTCACGATGCACTGACGACGGCCCCGAGCGGGGATCCTCGGCAAGTATCTTTCGTGTTGAACTCCTCGTCACGTCCCGAACTCTTGATCGGGAACACCGGTGCTCCCTTCCACCTCCACAATTTCACCGGACTCTGCCAGCTCGGACAAGGTTAAGGGTTGGGCAGGCTCTCTCTCGAGAGCCTGCCCAACCCTTTTGAACGAAGCCGCGGGCCACGAGAGGCGAAGTTGAGCTATGTGGAAAGTGCGCTGATGTCAGCGTCAGGCGGCATCCACCGGCAGCAGAGTTGCGCATAAAATCGACGCTCGCGCCGGTCTTTCGGCAGGCATGCGGGCGCACGCTGCGAGGACTGAGCGGGGTGTGAGCCGAGGGCTGTCAGCCCGGCTCAAGCGGAGACAGGTTCGGTCGTGCGTCGGCGCTTTGGCGCCGTTGCGCGGGGCCGAAGCGAGCGGGCGTCTCACCCCAAGTTGGCACTTTTTCCGACCAGCCGAGCCTGTTCGAGCCAGTTTTGCGGCGCTGAACCACTAGATGTTGGGGTTGGAGGACACCTGAGACCCACATTTGCCATTCGTGGTCCTGGAAGCCAATTGTGGGGCCAGGACTTTGGAGTTGAGTCGATATCCCTCTTGCCAGATGCCGCGAACGCCGTGTATGCGAAACAGGCATCGCAGAAACGGCGCCGCCATGTACATCAAGGCAACCAGGACACACACCGACAAGGCCGGCCAGCCGGTCCGAAGCCATCGCCTCGTGCTCGCCCAGCGCGTCGGCGACAAGGTGCGCCACAGGACGCTGCTCAATCTCGGCACCGACTATCCGGTGCCGCGCGAGAAGTGGAAGGCCGTCACCGAACTCGCCGAGGCGCTGCTTCACGGCAAGCCGCCGCTGTTCGAGGGCGAGGCGGATGTGCGGGCCGCAGCCGAGGACATCGTCGCCAAGCTCAGGGCCAGGGGGTTCCGCGTCGAGGCGATGCAGGAAGAGGCGCGCAAGCCCGACATCGCCACCGTCGACCTCGATACCCTGGAGCACGAGAACCCGCGCACGGTCGGCTGCGAGCGCCTGTGCCTCAAGGCCCTCGACGCCCTCGGCTTCGCCGAAATCCTCCACGGCCTCGACATCAAGGGCCGCGACGGGCGCATCGCCAGCGCGCTGATCGTCGCCAGGATGGTCCATCCCGCCAGCGAGCGTGATACCAGCCGCTGGCTCCGCCACGACAGCGCGGCCGCCGAGCTCCTGGGCCTGGAGGGCGACCGCAAGGCGCTGCGGCGCAAGACGCTCTACCGCATCGGCGACCTGCTCTGGCGCCACCGCGCCGCCATCCAGCGGGAGCTGTTCAACCGTGAGCGCGCACTGCTCGACCTGCCCGAGACGATCGCCTTCTACGATCTCACCAACGTCCACTACCACGGCCACACGGGCGGCGAGCTTCCCAGGTTCGGGCGCTCCAAGCAGAAGCGCGACGACTGTCCCCTCATCACGCTGGCGCTGGCGCTCGACGGCGCGGGCTTCCCGCGCAGTTGCGAGATCCTGCCGGGCAACGTGAGCGAGCCGGGCACGCTGCACGAGGCGCTGGCGCGGCTCGAGGCGGTGTGCGGCGGCACGGCGCCGAAGCCCACGGTGGTCATGGACGCGGGCATCGCCACCGAGAAAAACATCGCGTGGCTGGGCGAGCAGGGCTACGACTGGATCGCGGTCAGCCGCGGTGCCAGGCCTGCGCCGCCCGAGGGCGGACCCGAGGCCCTGCTGATCACCAGCGCGCGCCACGAGGTGCGGGCCTGGCGGCTTGCCAGCGAGGACGGCGAGGCGCGGCTCTACGTCGTCAGCGAGGGCAAGAAGAAGGCCGAGAACGCGATCATCGGCCTGAGGCGGAACCGCTTCGAGGCGGCGCTGGAAAGGCTCCACGGCGGCCTCCCGGTCAAGGGCCGCCTCAAGCGCTACGACAAGGTGCTGGAGAGCATAGGCCGCCTCAAGCAGCGCTTCTCCGCCGTCGCCAGGCACTACGAGATCACGGTCGAGAGGGCGAAAACCGGCCCCAATGCCACCGCCGTGCGCTTCAAGCGCAGGCCGCGATACGACGAGGCCGATGAGGGCGCCGGTGCCTATGTGCTGCGCACCAGCCACGTCGACTGGGACATCGAGACGGTCCTGCGGACGTACTGGCGGATCACGGATATCGAGGCGACATTCCGGAGCCTGAAATCCGAGCTCGGCCTTCGCCCGATCTGGCACCAGCTCGACCGGCGCATCGCGGCCCACCTGCTGATCGCCGTGCTGGCCTACCACGCCGTGCATCTGATCCGTACCCGGCTGGCCGCGCGCGGCATCCACAAGTGCTGGGCGTCGATCCGCGAGAGCATGCGGACCTGGGTGCGGATCACCACGCGCCTGCGCCAGACCGACGGCACCTTGATCGTCAACCGCCAGGACACGCGCCCGGCCGCCGAGGTTGCCGCAATCTCCTCGGCGGCGGGCGTGGACCCCGCCATCCACCGCACGAGGACCCGTCTGATGAGCTGACAGAATCTCACAAAATGTGGGGCCATGTTGGAATCGACCGAGAAAAATATCGCGTTGAATCAAACCAATAGGGAACACAGGCAGCGGAAAAGTGCCAACTTGGGTCACGGTTTCCCCCTGTGGGTCGGCGGCAGCGCCGGCGGGCCGCGCGTCGAGCGGGGCTCATGGCGGCGGCGGATTTCGCGGACGAGGCGCATGACGCCGCCGCAGTGGGGGCAGGCCACGGGCGCGGTGCCGATCTCGGGCTCTTCGTCGGGCTCGGCCCGAGCGCCGTCCACGCTTCCCTCGGGGGCGGCGCAGCCGAGGGCGCCGAGAGCCTGGCGTGCTCTCTCCAGCGTGCTGGCGCGGCAGCCGTTGGCGAGGATGCCGAAGTAGCGAATGCGGTGCAGGCCGTCCGGCAGGACGTGCCTCAGGAAGCGGCGGATGAACTCGTCGGCGCTCACGGTGGCGATGCCGTAGCGCGGCTTTCTCTGCCCCGGCGCCTTGGGCTTTCGGTGGCGGAAGGAGACCGTCTCGCCGTCGAAGGAGACGATGCGGCTGTCGGAGATGGCGATCCTGTGCGTGTAGTGCGAGAGGTACCGGAAGACCTGCTCAGGCCCGCGGAAGGGCCGCTTGGCGTAGACCACCCAGTCCCTGGCCCGGGCGGCGGCAAGCGTGGCGTGGAACTCGCCGGGATTGGCGAGGTGGGCGACGGTGCCGTGGAACTCCAGGTCCCCCCGGCCGTGGGCGCGGGCGAGCTCCTCGAGGAAGAGGCGGCGGAACAGGCTGCCGAGGACCTTGACGGGGGCGAGGAAGGTGGTGCTCCCCGTCTTCCACTCGCCACTGTCTACGTCGAAGCCCGCGTTGGGCACGACCACGTGCAGGTGCGGGTGGAAGCGGAGCTTCTGATCCCAGGTATGGAGGACCGCGGTGCCGCCGATGCGCATGCCGCCGTGGCGGGGATCGGCGGCGATGGTGCGCAGGGTCTCGGCGACGGCCCGGAAGAGGATGTCGAACACCACCCTGCGGTTGCAGAAGGCAATGGCGGCAACCTCCTTGGGCAGGGTGAAGACCACATGGAAGTAGGGCACCGGCAGGATGTCCCCGGCGCGCTCCTCGCTCCAGAGGTTGGCGGCGAGACCCTGGCAGGTGGGGCAGTGGCGGTTGCGGTAGGAGTTGAAGAGCGGATGCTCGCGCCCGCAGCCCTCGCAGGCGTACATGTGGCCGCCGAGCACGGCGGTGCGGCACGCCTCGATGGCGCCCATGACCTTGAGCCGGGCGGCGTCGATGCGCCCTTTGTGGCGCTCACGGAAAGCGGCGCCGGCGCGGCGGAAGATCTCCGCCACGCCCGCGCGTTCGGCCTCCACGCGCCGTCAGTTGCGCAACGCTGCGAAGCCTGAGATCGGGTGGTCGAGGCCCTCGAACATCTTGCCGGTGACGCGGGCGTAGTGACGGGTCGTGTTCGCGCTTCGATGGCCGAGCATGTCCCGGATCACCTCGATATCGCCGCCGCGCTCGAGGAGATGGGTCGCCGCCGAATGGCGCAGGCAATGGAAGGTGTAGCTGCGGTCGAGCTCGGCAATGTCGCGCGCCCTCCTGAAGGCGGCCTGCAAGGTCTCCGTTGCGATGGGCCTGTCGAGCGAGACGCCGTAGAAGAGCCAGCTCGTCGGACGCGGCCAGATGTTCCTGTAGTAGACGCGCAAGTAGTGGATGACGATGTCCGGCAACGGTGCCATTCTCTCGGTGCCGCCTTTGCCGGAGGGGATGTGCAGCAGCTTCTTCTCCGACAGGATGTCGCCGACCTTGATGGCCAAGGTCTCGGAGATGCGGAGCCCGCCGCCATAGCCGGTGACAATGGCAGCACGGTGGCGGAGGTCGGGTGTCGCAAGGATGAGGTGCTCGACCTCCTGCTCCGACATGTAGCGCGGCAGCTTGCCGGGCTTCTTGCGGGAGCGCAGGCCGGCGACATGGTCAGGCCAGCCGAGTGTGTCGATGTAGAGGAAGTTCAGCGCGGCGAAGGAGACGTTGGTCGTGCCCGGACTGAGCCCCTTGTCGATCCGCCCCAGGTACCACTGGCGCACCTGCTCGGCGTCGAGCTCGTCCGGCGAGGCGTCGTAGTACCTGGCCAGGTTCTTGATCTCGCAGATGTAGGCCTTGGACGTGCTCGCGGCCAGATTGGCGATGCGGAGCTGCTCCTCCATGCGCTGGCGAAGAGGGGTGACGGTGTTCGTGTCGCACGCGGTCCCGGTCATTATCGATCTCCCTGGATCGCGACGGCGCGCCGCCGGACCGATCCGGCGACGGTCCGTCGCAGGGGTCGATACTAACCACTGGTGATCGGGAGGCTGCTGGGGATCCGCCACCCGACGGGCGGAGCGCCACTGACGCAACCGGGAAGCGAACGCACAGAACAAACGGCACCCGCGACGCCTCGGAAATGAATGAACTCTACGCCGCTAACTCCGCGTAGCGGCTTCGTTCAAAGCCCGAAGGATCCAAACCAGAGCGTCGGCAACAAGGGGCTCGGATTCAGGAGCGTTCTCGAGGTTTCAACTTGCCCGGAGATCTGGTCCACGGCTCCAATCGGGAGCCAGACGTCGTTCGCATTTCGATTCGACCCCGCAGTTTCCGAATGCGTTGCAGCCGCGGCGCGAGAACTCGAAGAAAAAGGCCTCGATGCGCGCTCACCGTTCGATTCCGCTCGCCCGCTCCTGGACTGGTCCGAGGAACAGTTGGCCCAGTATCGCAATCGCATAACCGACGCACGACTTGATTGCGCTCGCGAGGCCAGCGAGTTCCTGTCCCCCTACCTGCTTCCACTTCCCATTCAGGGAACACCTCCAGAGGTTGAGCGCCTGTTGCGACAAGGGCATGTCACAGTCGTCCGTCTCCCGTTGGATGGAGGAGGCGCAGGTTCGTCGGATGAGGCGGTTCAGTCCGTCAGGGAACAGCTTGACGCGCTCGATGCCCAAGCAGCCGTTTTTCTCTTCCAGGCAGAAAGACTCACCATAGGTATGGATGACGAGCACCGCGTTCTTGAACGCGTCGTGGAGTCTGAAATCGGTTTCTCCACACGCTCGCGATCTCGCCAGCAACGTCTTCTTGTCGGACAGTCTGGACCGGCGCCCAATAGCCACACGACTCACGAATTTCAGCTTTGGACCCGTGCAATCGGCGGAGACGACGATCCCGAACAAGCGGACCGCATCCGCACCGTGGTCAGTAACCTGCCCAACCGATGGCCGGAAGTCCACAGCATCGTAGTGGGAATCGCGGTCGAAGAAGCGCCTTCGCCTGCCAAGGGTCAGTTCGTCATCTTTCTGCCGACCGAGATGGCGACGGGGACCGGGGCGCATATCAACGCGCCATTCTATAGCTCTCTCGACCGCCGCCACATCGACTTCGGCATCCCCTACAACGACCTGCTCCTGGAATGCGTGCTGGATCTGTCTCTGGACGCAGTTGCCGCACTCGTATCTGAAGAGCCGGAAGCATGGCGAGCACGCGCGGTAGTCGATCTTCTGTCCTCGCCTGCATCGGTTGATGGCGACGAGTGGCGCGTAATGGATGCCCTGTTCGACCGTGCATCGAAAACTGGCCTGGCACTCGACGATTGCAATCTACTCCTGTGCGACGGTGGCTGGTGCGCTCCCGGCGCTGCGCGAGAAGCGCCCGAAGTCGCGGCCGACCTCCCCATTGGCACTGGGCATTGGCGCTCCTTCGCCGCATTCCAAGTCGTTTCGACTGCCCTCGATGGCAGGCGACCCGCTGTCCGCGAACTGGTAAGGAAGCTCGGCGGCTCACTCATTCCAACCAATTCGGAATGGCTGCAAACACTCGACCGAGCGGCAATCGGCGTTCGCGATCACGAGATCGACGTGAGCTGGGATGCCTTCTTGAACAGCGTAGTCGCCGTACTGCCGTCCGACATGCGGTCCGAACCGAAAGCCGGCAATCCCGATCCGCTTGCCACAGGAAGATTCCTCCCCGATCAAGACGACCGTCTGCTAAGCGTTTCCGACTCGGCCAAGCTGTTCTTCCAACCCGTTCGTGGTGTCGACGACGCAGCCGATTTCGTCGGTCATGTTCCGGATTCCCTCAAACACCGCGTTGCCTTCCTCCATCCCGACATCCAGACGCAACTGGGACCGCCACCTCGCCGCAACACCCCGGTACAGAAGTTTCTGGACGGGAGGTTTGCCCGCGCGTTTCGGCGCGAAGACCTGCTTCGAGAGGTCGTTCTGCCGACGGTTCCAACGTTGCCCGCTTCGCACGGAGGAAAACGCGCCACACTGTGCGCCGACCTCTTCGCGTGGACCGCTCAGCTATTGGGCGAAGACCCGTCGGGTCAATTGCTGCCCCTGCTCAAACGGCTACCCGCGGCCTGCCATGCAGGCTGGCTCACCATGGACGACGCCGTATTCGGTCCCGGTTGGCCGAACCGCCGTGGCGATGAGGTCTGGCTCCTCGCAGAGGGGTTGCCCGAATACCCGGCGGCACGCCTGCGCGGTTCGACATTGCTCCCGCCGGACGACCCCCGCTGGGGAAGCGCTGTCGGGCATCTGGATCAGTTCTTCGCTCGCGTCGGCGTTGTCGATGGTCTCCGCCTCCAATCCGCTCCCGATACAAGTTTCGACATGCAGGGCTCGGACTACGAGTTGCCATCCACCCCTCCTCCGGAAGTTCCCCAGGAAGCATGGGACGGTTGGCGTCGCACCGTGCGCGAGGAGGCACGGCCCTACTACATAGGCGATTTCACCTATTCACTCTCCCGCATCAAACTACTGCCGGAAATCCATCACCTCGCCACGTTGAGCCGACAGGGCCGAAACGCCTTCTCGCGCCTCCTACTCGCTTCGATTCCGCACTGGCCGCGCAACTGGCACACGACCTCTATCAAGAAGCAGGGCGGTCTTGATTGGTCGACAACGGTCACGTCACCGCTCCGGCACTGGCTGACTACAGAGCCGTGGCTGCTCGACGGGACGGCGGCCACGACAGCTCTTCCAGACCGTTGGCTCGTCCCGACGTCGCTCCTTCGGGGCCAACGCGACCGCTACCGGCATCTCAATTCACTGTCTCTGGAGCTCTCTCGCAAGCTCGAAGCAGAGCCGGAACTGAAAGCCGCGCTTACGATGCTTGGCCTGAACGTGTATCCGGTCGAAGACGACCGGATCGGCCCGGAACTGCTCGAAGCTCTGGCTGCCGCTTGGGCCTCTGACCGGGTTCCCGTCGGGCGATTCGATGTCTTCCTCGGCCAAGTGCGCGACGGGTGGCGTCATCTCGACGCGCAGAAGGGACTCCCTGAAACCCTCCTTGTCAGGACGGGACATCGAACGTTCTCGACCTGCGGGCAGGATGACCTCGCCGACGTATACCTGCCCGATAGTCGCGATCGAACACGATCGCTACTTGCACATGGCCAACACATCCTTGAGATGAACGCGAGAGAAGCCAGCCGCGTCGCCGACGGGTTGGAAGCCGCGACGGACGTCAGACGTTCGTCTGCTCTGGTGGAGAAGGTGTTCGTCGACGGCACACTATGGACCGGCACCGCTGACGAATTGCCATCGCTGGAATCCAGCGAATATGCATGGCTCCCGGTCACGCTCCTCGCCATCGCTGCATACGGCGGCGCCGAACCGACTGGTGCTTCGACGCAACGTTGGCGCGAAGCGGCCCACCGACTGAGCCGCGCCCAAGTGGCGGTTTGCGAAACCATTTCAGTCCAGTTGGTCGACGCAGACAAGATCGTGGCGAGAAGCGAGCCGCCGGCGGAGTGGCTACCTGGCAATGTCCTCGCCATTTGTCGCGACTCGCAACTGGCCCACGAAAGTCTCGCCGTCGCCGCTCAGCGAATTCTTGACCGCCAAGACCTCCTCAAGGACCTGCGTCTCGTCCTTGGAACGCTCTCCTACAAGGAAATGCCGACCATCGATCAGATTGAGGCGGCTTTGGAACGCGCCGAAATCGACGCCCAGGCACTTGCCGACATCCACAACCGGTGGGCCGGAACACTCAGCCTGCTGGTTGACCGAATCAGGCCGGTGCTCGCACTTCTTGGCATTCGCCTCGACGGTTTCGACCAGGCGGCTTCGGACATCGAATCGCTCACCGAGTGGTTGTCCGCCAACGCACCGCAGTGGCCGACCCAAGACCTCCTATCTTCCGCTCGCAAGAGCCGAGACGATCATGAGATGGGGCTGAGCGCATGGCGCGCTCTTGGCGATGTCGCCCAACTGCCAGCGTGGAACGCAACTCTTGCCGCCCTCGGCGAACGACACGAAACGGTCAAGAACAACGCCGTACACGACCAAACCACCACGCTCATCGAATCAGCCGCGCCGCTGCTTCGCTGCTTTGCGCGCCATATCGCCATCGAGGAGAACGATCCCGGTCTGTTCCATGAACTGGAAGCCGTGACTGGAGACTTCCACCCTCGCGACGATTGGTCAACGCGCTGGTGGGAAGTACCGTTCACGGCCATCATCGCAGAACTCACCGCTGCCTACTCGAAAGTACCAGGCGTGACGCACCACCTCGGAATCCTCGATAACGCGCAAGATGTCGACGATCTCCGAACGGCGCTTGACGATTTCTCAATCTCCACCGACTGCAATCCATACGAAATCGCTCGTCGCAACAGGAGCCGGCTCGAAAATCTGCTCAACGAGCTTCACGATCTTCATCGAACGTGGCTTGAATTGACGACATGCGAATCAGCCGCGCCCGAACGTCCTCACCCGCCGGAAGACATCGAGCCTGAGGCCTATCTGAACCTCTGGTCCGAGACCGATCTGCTGCTCCAAGCTTTCCATTGCATGGGCAAGACCGCGTTCAGCCAAGCTTGTGCCGGCTGCGCGAGCCTCGAAAACATCCGGGTCCGGCTAAGGCTCAATCCTGAGGCAATCGCGGCTCGGCGCCGCGAGAGACAACAGCGGGAGCGGGAGAAACAACGCCAAAGGCGGACATTCGACGTCGCTGGCGTTCCCTTCGAAGTCGGAACGACGAACGTCAGAGATCTCTTCGACCATCTCAGCGGCCTGGCCGCTCCCGTCGGGCCACGCGCAAGCCGCGACTCTTTCACGGAGTTGGCAGCACCTCCGCCCGGCGGCCGGCCGGCCGGTGGCAGCGGCACCAAGGGCAAGACGTCGCACTTGCGCCCAACACCCGAATTGCGGGAGCTCGTTGGAATCGTCGGTGAAATTCACGCGTACCGATTCTTACGTCAGGAGTTCGGCACCGACACGATCACTCCCGACGCATGGGTTTCGGAAATCCGCCAGCGTGTATTGCCGCCCGTACCTGGAGAACGGGACGATGCGAGCGATAGCCATGGATTCGACTTTCGTTTCAGTTATCGGCGGAGACGCTGGCACGTCGAAGTCAAGGCGACCGCGGGGGACGAGCCGCAGTTCGAACTCGGGATGAGCGAAATCCATGCGGCCACCCGAATGGCCCGCGGACACGGCGGCAGATGGCGAATTCTCCGAGTTCGGAACGCGCTATCGGCTCAGCCGGAATTCGATTGGCTTCCCAATCCGTTCCAGGATGGATTCAAGGTTAAGGGTTGGGCAGGCTCTCTCTCGAGAGCCTGCCCAACCCTTTTGAACGAAGCCGCGGGCCACGAGAGGCGAAGTTGAGCTATGTGGAAAGTGCGCTGATGTCAGCGTCAGGCGGCATCCACCGGCAGCAGAGTTGCGCATAAAATCGACGCTCGCGCCGGTCTTTCGGCAGGCATGCGGGCGCACGCTGCGAGGACTGAGCGGGGTGTGAGCCGAGGGCTGTCAGCCCGGCTCAAGCGGAGACAGGTTCGGTCGTGCGTCGGCGCTTTGGCGCCGTTGCGCGGGGCCGAAGCGAGCGGGCGTCTCACGGTTTCCCCCTGTGGGTCGGCGGCAGCGCCGGCGGGCCGCGCGTCGAGCGGGGCTCATGGCGGCGGCGGATTTCGCGGACGAGGCGCATGACGCCGCCGCAGTGGGGGCAGGCCACGGGCGCGGTGCCGATCTCGGGCTCTTCGTCGGGCTCGGCCCGAGCGCCGTCCACGCTTCCCTCGGGGGCGGCGCAGCCGAGGGCGCCGAGAGCCTGGCGTGCTCTCTCCAGCGTGCTGGCGCGGCAGCCGTTGGCGAGGATGCCGAAGTAGCGAATGCGGTGCATGCCGTCCGGCAGGACGTGCCTCAGGAAGCGGCGGATGAACTCGTCGGCGCTCACGGTGGCGATGCCGTAGCGCGGCTTTCTCTGCCCCGGCGCCTTGGGCTTTCGGTGGCGGAAGGAGACCGTCTCGCCGTCGAAGGAGACGATGCGGCTGTCGGAGATGGCGATCCTGTGCGTGTAGTGCGAGAGGTACCGGAAGACCTGCTCAGGCCCGCGGAAGGGCCGCTTGGCGTAGACCACCCAGTCCCTGGCCCGGGCGGCGGCAAGCGTGGCGTGGAACTCGCCGGGATTGGCGAGGTGGGCGAGGGTGCCGTGGAACTCCAGGTCCCCCCGGCCGTGGGCGCGGGCGAGCTCCTCGAGGAAGAGGCGGCGGAACAGGCTGCCGAGGACCTTGACGGGGGCGAGGAAGGTGGTGCTCCCCGTCTTCCACTCGCCACTGTCTACGTCGAAGCCCGCGTTGGGCACGACCACGTGCAGGTGCGGGTGGAAGCGGAGCTTCTGATCCCAGGTATGGAGGACCGCGGTGCCGCCGATGCGCATGCCGCCGTGGCGGGGATCGGCGGCGATGGTGCGCAGGGTCTCGGCGACGGCCCGGAAGAGGATGTCGAACACCACCCTGCGGTTGCAGAAGGCAATGGCGGCAACCTCCTTGGGCAGGGTGAAGACCACATGGAAGTAGGGCACCGGCAGGATGTCCCCGGCGCGCTCCTCGCTCCAGAGGTTGGCGGCGAGACCCTGGCAGGTGGGGCAGTGGCGGTTGCGGCAGGAGTTGAAGAGCGGATGCTCGCGCCCGCAGCCCTCGCAGGCGTACATGTGGCCGCCGAGCACGGCGGTGCGGCACGCCTCGATGGCGCCCATGACCTTGAGCCGGGCGGCGTCGATGCGCCCTTTGTGGCGCTCACGGAAAGCGGCGCCGGCGCGGCGGAAGATCTCCGCCACGCCCGCGCGTTCGGCCTCCACGCGCCGTCAGTTGCGCAACGCTGCGAAGCCTGAGATCGGGTGGTCGAGGCCCTCGAACATCTTGCCGGTGACGCGGGCGTAGTGACGGGTCGTGTTCGCGCTTCGATGGCCGAGCATGTCCCGGATCACCTCGATATCGCCGCCGCGCTCGAGGAGATGGGTCGCCGCCGAATGGCGCAGGCAATGGAAGGTGTAGCTGCGGTCGAGCTCGGCAATGTCGCGCGCCCTCCTGAAGGCGGCCTGCAAGGTCTCCGTTGCGATGGGCCTGTCGAGCGAGACGCCGTAGAAGAGCCAGCTCGTCGGACGCGGCCAGATGTTCCTGTAGTAGACGCGCAAGTAGTGGATGACGATGTCCGGCAACGGTGCCATTCTCTCGGTGCCGCCTTTGCCGGAGGGGATGTGCAGCAGCTTCTTCTCCGACAGGATGTCGCCGACCTTGATGGCCAAGGTCTCGGAGATGCGGAGCCCGCCGCCATAGCCGGTGACAATGGCAGCACGGTGGCGGAGGTCGGGTGTCGCAAGGATGAGGTGCTCGACCTCCTGCTCCGACATGTAGCGCGGCAGCTTGCCGGGCTTCTTGCGGGAGCGCAGGCCGGCGACATGGTCAGGCCAGCCGAGTGTGTCGATGTAGAGGAAGTTCAGCGCGGCGAAGGAGACGTTGGTCGTGCCCGGACTGAGCCCCTTGTCGATCCGCCCCAGGTACCACTGGCGCACCTGCTCGGCGTCGAGCTCGTCCGGCGAGGCGTCGTAGTACCTGGCCAGGTTCTTGATCTCGCAGATGTAGGCCTTGGACGTGCTCGCGGCCAGATTGGCGATGCGGAGCTGCTCCTCCATGCGCTGGCGAAGAGGGGTGACGGTGTTCGTGTCGCACGCGGTCCCGGTCATTATCGATCTCCCTGGATCGCGACGGCGCGCCGCCGGACCGATCCGGCGACGGTCCGTCGCAGGGGTCGATACTAACCACTGGTGATCGGGAGGCTGCTGGGGATCCGCCACCCGACGGGCGGAGCGCCACTGACGCAACCGGGAAGCGAACGCACAGAACAAACGGCACCCGCGACGCCTCGGAAATGAATGAACTCTACGCCGCTAACTCCGCGTAGCGGCTTCGTTCAGAGACCGTTTCCGTTTGCAGGGCGGCGGAATGCGAGTGTCATATACCCGCAAGAAACCCTAATTGCGGATACCGCTCCTGCGGCTGACGCGATTGAGGCGACCCTCGAAATACCGGCGGAACGCCTCGTTCTCGGGCCATGCCGCCGGATCGGCCCAGACCGCTCCCAGCCGTCCCACCAGACCGGCGATCCAGTCCGCTGCCTGAATTGTCTGATAGCGATGACTTTCCAGATGGAACGGCGGTTCGATGAGACGCCGGCGACGCTCTGTCCGCCCGTACATGCTCTTGGCCGCCTCGGTCAGGAGCGCCGAGCGTTGCTCATGCTCGTCGAGAATCAGGACGAATTCCTCGGGCGCGTCGAGGTCCTCGACGCAATGGCCGTCAATGCGCTTGATCGCCTCCACGAACACCCGGGCATAGAGCCGGTTCGCATTGTGTGCAGCCGGCGCCGCGGTCTTTCTCACCCCGACGTACAACACGAAGCCTCCGAGCCGCTCGATCTTGTTGAACAGGCGGTTCGTGAACCTCCGAAGCTCCGGATACCGGTTCACGTTCGTGACCGTGTAGAGGCTCGCGCCCTTCTTCTCCCAAAGGGCGGGGTGCTCCCCCGACCGCCCGATCTCGAAGGCGAGGAGTTCGCACTTTCGCTGAAAGAACGTAAGCGTTACGCAGACCCCATGCCGGAATCTGGGTTGACTACGAGGGGGACTTGTTGAGGAGCGCCGTGAGCGCGCGAGTCAATTTGTCTCGGGCTCGAAGTTCCACGGCAGCAGTTCCTGGATTTTGGACTGCGGGTGACCCTTGGCGATCTTCTCGAGCGTGCTCCGCATCCAGGCGTAAGGCTCGACGCCGTTCATCTTGCAGGTCTCGATCAGCGATGCGATGCGGGCCCAGGCTTGCGCACCCTCGTCGTTGCCGGCGAAGAGCGCGTTCTTGGCGGTGAGCTTCAGCGGGCGGATTCGGTTTTCCACCAGGTTCGAGTCGATCTCGACGCGGCCGTCGTGCAGGAACTCCAGCAGCCCGTCCCACTGGTTGGCGATATAGGTGAGCTTCTCGCCGAGACGCGAGCGCGCCGACACCCGCGAGCGCTGTTCGTCGAGCCAGACACCGAAGGCGTTCACGATCGGCGCCGACTCCTCCCAGCGAATCGCCTGACGCGTCGCCGGCGGCTCGCCCCGGATCTTCTCCTCGATCGCATAGAGCGTCGCGATCCGCTTCAGGCCAGCCAGCGCGATCGGCGAGGCGCTCGAGTCGTACACCTCTTTGCGCACCTTCGGTGCTAACTGACTGACGCAGGGTTGTTTTCTCTCCCTCATCTTGTTGCATCCGGACGCATGGGGCAACCCCCTGTTCCCCGGCTGCAACCGCAACCGGGAGACCGCGAATGACCAGACCCGCCCTCACCGACGCCCGCGTGAGCGCGCTGAAGCCCCGCAACGCCGCACGCGACGTCCGCGACGGCAAGCTCAGGGGCTTCGGCGTCCGTGTCCTGCCCTCGGGCCGCAAGCGCTTCTTCGTCCACTGCCAGCACTGCGGCGAGCGGGTCTGGAAGATCATAGGCGACGCCGGCACCATGAGCGTGGAGAATGCGCGCTCGCGCGCACGCGAGACGCTCGCCGCCATCCGGCGGGGCGGGGACGCCCCCCGCGATCCCGCCGAGACCCTCTTCGAGGCCGTCGCCGAAACCGTGTTCGAGCGTCACCGGCGCCTCTGGAAGACCGGAACCCTCGAGGTCAACCGCTGCTACCTCAAGAACCAGATCCTGCCCCATTTCTCGGGACGGCAGATCGCCGGCATCGACGGCAAGGACGTCCGGCGCTGGTTCGCCGCGCTCCGCGCCACCCCGGTCGCCGCCGACCGCTCGATGCCGGTGCTCTCCGTCATCATGCGCGAGGCCGAGGCGATGGGGCTCAGGCCCGAAGGCTCCAACCCATGCCGGGGCATCCGCAGATATCGCCGCAAGGGGCGGGAACGCTTCCTGTCCGACGAGGAAATCCGACGCCTCTCGGCGGTGCTCTCGGCCCACGAGGAGCGCTGCCCGGAGCGGGCTGCGATCGTCCGCCTTCTTCTGCTGACCGGATGCCGCAAGAGCGAGATCCTGACGCTCCGCTGGGCCGACTACCGCGAGGGGCATCTGTTCCTGCGCGATTCCAAGACCGGACCCAGAACCGTCTGGCTGTCCGCGCCGGCCCGCAAGGTGCTCAATACGCTCGAACGAAAGGGCCGCTGGGTCTTCCCGGCGCCGCAGGCCGCAGGGCCGCGCAGCACGGGCTGGCTGAACCGGTTCTGGTACGAGGTTCGCGCCGAGGCCGGTCTTCGCGACGTCCGGCTCCACGATCTCCGCCATACCAACGCGACCCTCGCCTTGAAGGAAAACGTCTCCGTCCTCGCCATCGGCCGGCTGCTCGGACACCGCAACGCGGAAACCACGCTCAAATATACCCACCTTGCCGACGCCATGGTGCGCGAGGCGGCCGAGACCGTCGGCGACGCGCTGGTGGAGAGTTGATCCATGGCCGGCAGGGAACGGATGCGGCTCACCGACCGCGCCATCGCCAGCCTCCGCCCCCGCGAGCGGGAGTACGCGGTCTGGGATAATCATCTTGTCGGCCTCGGGGTCCGGGTCCGGCCCACCGGCGGGAAGAGCTATGTCCTGCTGGGGAACACCGGCGGCCGGTCGAGGCGGGTCACTCTCGGCCCGGTGTCGCTGAAGTCCGTGGCGGAGGTCCGCCGGGAATGTCACGCGCGCAAGGCAGACTTGGAAGCGACCGGAGCGCCCAAGCCTGCTGCGCCGCTGTTCCGCGACTTCGTCGAGGGCGCGTGGAAGGAGGCCCACTTCGACGGATACAAGCCGTCCACGAGAAAGGGCGTCCAGTCCCTGCTCGACCGCCAGCTCCTGCCCGCCTTCGGCTCGAAGCCGCTCGACCGCATCACCCCGGCGCACATCACGCGGTGGTTCGACCGGTTCAGCCGGATCGCGCCCGGCAATGCCAATCGCGCGCTCGATCTTCTCTCGCAGATCGTCAACTTCGCAATCGCCCGCGGCCACCTTGAAACGAACCCCGCGCGGGCCGTGAAAAGGAACCCGAGACGGGTGCTCACGCGCTTTCTGTCCCGCGACGAGATCGCCAGGCTCCATCGGATCCTGGACAGGCAGACCCGCAACAGCAGCCGCGAGCAGGCGGACATCATCCGGCTCCTGCTGCTCACCGGATGCCGCAGGAGCGAGATCGTCGGGCTGCGCTGGTCGGAAGTCGATCGCGACAGGCTGGTCCTCGCCGACGGCAAGACCGGGCCCAGGATCGTTCCCCTCAATACCCATGCCCGTCGTATTCTCGAACGCCGGCCGCGCGGCGCAAGCCCCTTCGTCTTTCCGTCCCCACGAGATCCCGCCCGCCCCCGCAGCCACAACCTTGCGTTCTGGAATCGCGCCCGGCGCGAGGCGGGCATCGAGGACGTTCGCCTTCACGATCTCCGCCACACGCACGCCAGCCACGCGGTGATGAACGGCGTACCGATCCCGGTCGTCTCGCGCATGCTTGGGCATTCCGACGTAAGCATGACGCTGCGCTATGCTCATCTCGGAGACCGCGACATCGAGGAAGCGGCCGAGAGGGTCGGGCAGGCCATCGCAGACATCATGGTACAGGACGCTTGTCCGCCGCGGTGACGAATCACGCGACGGTTCATTGCCAAAGGCATGCACCGGCGCGCCGTCCGGCGTGCGCTTGCCGGCGGCCTTGCGACGGGCCGAAGGCGAGGGCTTTGCCGGAGCGACGATGGAGGCGTGCGCGGCTTCGGCGCCGGCCGGGTTGTCCTCGTCGAACAGGATGGGAGCGCGCTTTCGGCGCATGTGCCATTCGACGTGGCAGGCGAGCATGTACAGCAGGACGCAGGCGCGCACGCGGCCAGGCTGGTGCGGACGACGTAGAAGCCATCGAGCGCTGCCCTGCCACGCGAACCTTGTCGTGATCGCCGGCAATCTTGACATCGCCTCTGGGGCCGGCAAGGCTTTGGACGCTGGCACCGTGCCCGTGCCCGCGCACATCGAACTCCGGCGGAACTCGCTGCCGTTCCGCCGTTTGCGGTTGACGGAAGCATTATGAATTGGTAACTGCCCAGGTCTGATTTCGTCGAGTATTGGGACGTGAGGGATTGTGGTAATCCGGCTTGGCGCCTGCGGATTTTCAGGTGCGCAGTTGCGGGACCAGTTTCATCGGATCGGGATGGTCTCAGCATTGAAGGAGGTTTACCAAACATGAAGCTCGATATGTCTGATTGGTGCGCCTTTAGGGCACGGAATGAACTGAAGAAACAACTCAACAGCCGGGGCGTTTATCTTATTGCCAGAGGTGTACGACGCAACAGGCAGCCAGACATCCTATGCAGGAACATCATATATATTGGTCGCGCAACCAATTTGTGGGAAAGGCTGAATGCTTTTGAAAACGCTTGCGAATATTATTTCGACTCTCATGCGGGAGGAAATTCATTTCACGAGTCGAAAATAAACCCCAACTTTCGGGAGAAAATCGCTGAATTGCGTGAGATATATGGGAAGAAAAAAGCAAAAGCGGCGTACAAAGAGTACATAAAACGGTGTCAAGAATTTAAGGAGCGTTGGGAGCGACAGAGGAATCGTCTTTCGGTAGCGGTTTGGACTCCTTCTGATCGTGACAGGGGAAAGTTCACACGTTTGCCGGAAGAGCATCAACCAACGGATGTTGAGATGACTCTTCAAGCCGATTTCCTGATTCGTCATAATCGGTTGCCCAAATACAACAAGAGGATCGGTTAGAAATAGGGCTGCGATGCAGGGTGAGTCGCAGATTTTGGAATGGACACCCCGATATGAGATTTACTCTCTGCGGGGAAGACGTGTGGGAACAACGTCATTCATCGTCGGTAACATCGATTGCGTAACGCAACTTCTCCTGGTCATACTTCGGCAGAGTGTTTTCAGTCCACATGTTGTGCCTCCGTGCTCGTTGACAACAAGAAAGTGAAGCACAACCCGCTGAAGTCACGCGAGCCTCAGGTGACGAGAGGCGATGTAGTGTCATGAATCTCTGACCCAAACGCCAATGCTGGTGTTGCCGAGGAAGCAGGCCTCGCGGTAGGCGACCGTACGACACTCGGCGAATTGACCGACGCTATGTTCGCGGAGAGTGCAAGACTTGTCACTGTCTTCACGCTGACAACAGAACGGAGCTCGATAACCGGGCCACGGCGGCTGAAGATAGAAGTCGCGTCCTCCCGCTCCACCGTACAGCAGGAACTCGGGCGCGCCGGCGGAATTTTGGAGAACATTTCTCGCGAACAACCCCTCGGGGATTTCGAATACGTTGTCACCAGGTTGAATCAGTGCGACGGCTTTCGGTCTATGCTCGTTCGACAGATAGAGTGCCTGAAACGCCGCCCTACCATCTGCGCAAAGATAAAGAAAGCTGAACCGGGACGGGCCGTGAGAGGGCGAATAATCTGATTTGCGCGCGAACACGGACCAGATACAAAACGGCGGCTTTATGCGGTTCTGCAGGAAGCGCCTTCCTCGGTCACCTTCTGCCGGATGCTCGGGGCTCCAGCCCTCTGGGGTCAATTCGCATTCGGTCACCGATCGGCTGCCAACGCGTTCGTAACCGAGAAACCCCGGTTCTTGCAGCTCGGCTTTGACTTCATCTAATCCGTGCCCGAAATCGACGTAAATGAAACTCGCAATGCATCCCGCGAGATATGCGACGGGATCACCGTCGAAGGAGGACGCGGGGTAATACAGCGAGCCACGGAGAATATCGTGGAGCGGAAATGGCTCGGTGTTCATCGTATCGGATGAAGCTCGAGCCAGCCACTCCGGGACGTCCGACGACGGCGGTTGCGCAGTCGGCATGATCGGGCCCTCTTTGTCTGAAGTCATGCGGTCGGGGTGTGATTCTCGTATGGCGATATGCCAGTCGTGATGGCGCTAAAGGATATGGGCTGGTTCATTTTGGTCAAGCAGCGAGTGCCAGGACTTCGGTTGGGCTGATGTTGTCGTTAGCTGGTCCGGATCGGGCGTCCATGAGCGCATCCCATGCCCGGTCGAAGAGGCCGGATTTGATCAGGGCGCGGAAGGTCAGAACCGCCTGCCCGCCGTCGATCCGCCAGCGCATGCCCGAGCGTTTCAAGCGCTGCGCGACGAGGGTCTTGCAGGCCGCCTCGACCACACCCGAGCCGATGGCGATGCCCTCTTCCTTCAGGGCGTGGTAGCGCATCCGATGGCGGTGCTTTCGGAAGAAGGCCAGCTCGCGCTCGATCTCGGCCGGGTCCCCCTTTGCCCTGTCCAGGAGGTAGCGCAGTGCCCGGATCACCTTGTCGACGCCGCGGGGGTCGTGGCGCAGGATTTCGCGGTGCTTCTCGAACCAGTGGCGCGCCACCGCATGGTCAGAGGCCACGCGGAGATGCTCGCAAGCGTGCCAGAAGTCGATGACCTCGGTCTCGGGCGAGAGGCTTTCGAGGAAGGTCCAGTTGTCGGCGGCCCCGTCGGCGACGGCGCCGATCCTGATCTTCGGGCTCACACGGCGGATATGGGCGACCTCGCTTGCAAGTTGCGCTTTCAGCGCGGCCTTGCCGCTCTCGGGCATACGGCCGAGATAGAGGGTCTTCAGCCGTTGGCCCTCGGCGTCGTGGAAGGAGACCGTGCCGCAAGAGGCCTCGCGCCAGCACGCCTCGGCACGGCCGTCCTCGCCGGCCCGCAGCGCCACCATGACGCCGTCAAGGGAGACGGACGCGGTGACCGCATCGGGCGGTATGCCCTGGGTTTCACGGATGCTGGCCAGCGTCTCCGGGGCGACGCTCTCCCAGTGCTCATGCATGCTCAGGGCCAGGCGCTGCAGCGTGCTCACCGACGGCGTCATTCCGCCCATTTTCGCGAAGAACTCCTCCGCTTCACGCGGCGTACAGTGGCCCATCATCATCAGCCCGAGCTGCGCCGCCGGCCGCGTCAGGTAGTCGTCGATGAGGCCCAGGCTCTCGTCCACCGGCACCAGCGACGTGCTGCTCGCGCCGCTGCGATAGCGCGCACGCCGATAGGTCACGGGACCGAGCGTCGTCATGATCGTCTTCGGCGTCGCCGCCACCCGGACCCAGCTCTGTCCGTCGCGCTCGATCCGGCTCGCACCGTCGTCGCGGCTCTCGGCGAAGGCCCCAAGGAGCTTGCAACCCAAGCCGTTCATGGCGTCCCGCAGCCCCGTCTCAACCGTTTCGAACGTCTCGGCAGACGGGTCAGACCCAGCCTGTTCGCGACAGAACTCCACCACCTGGGCGACCGCTTCGGCGACTTCGGCAGGCAGGCCCAAAAGGTCGATGGACGAGGCGATGAGAGACTGCGACACTGGCATGGGAACGCTCCTGATGTTGGGTCTGATGTTGGGTTGTCGGCGCGGCATCCTACCGCATCTCGCGGTGCGGAGCGTTCCCACCCACCACTGCTGGATGCCGCCGTTGTGACAAAATCCGGCCCTGCACCGGCCGATTGTCACGAAAACCCGATTCTGGCTGCCTACGGCCACCCGCCAATCGCGCTAAATCAATGACTTACGATCACCATGCCAGACCTACACCCTGCGGTCGTTCCGACCAGGCGAGAGACTACACGCTGGCTCGGCACGTTTGTATTCAATGTCCAGAGTCCCCGTCCTCCCGCATAATCGAGTCTACGACTCCGGACGTTACGAACACAACCAAGCCACGCGCCGCGCCGGTCATGTCGAGGTAGGCGCGGATCTGGGCTCGGTAGTGGTCGAGGGTGTCGGGTGTGGGGTCGACGTCGCTCTTCCAGTCGATGACGACCTTCGGCGCGCCGTCCTTATCGAAGGCGATGGCGTCGACGATGCCGTGCGTAGCTTCCTCCTGGCTGCCGGTCTCAGTGGAGCCGTAGACCGGGAGCTCCGGCACGAGCCCCGGCCTGAGAGCGGCGACCTCGGGCAGCGCAAGGGCGCGGAGCACACAGCCCGCCAGCTCCGCCGGCGCAAGGCCCTGCGCGGGATCGTCGGTCACGGGTCGGCCCAGGGCCCGGATCAGAATCTCGGCGCGGGCGGGAACGGCCGTCTCCTCTTCAGCGGTTTCGCCGGTAAGCACCTCCTCGATCAGCTTGTGTAGGATGGTGCCGCGCTCGCGCCCGCCCTGGATCGCGGCCGCGGCATTGCCATCCGCCGGCGCGCCATCGCCGTCGGTCGCGAGGATGGCGGGCTGTTCCTCCAACAGCACCGGCCGGGCGGTGTCCTCGTCCCGGCTCGGCGCGCGCCAGACGATGCGGTGCGTGCGCGCGGCGATCGCGGCAGCCTCGGCGGCGAAGGACTCGCGCGTCTGCGCGTTTTCCGCCTCAGGCTCGCCAGCATCCATCTCGGGCGGGAGACGCTCCAGGTCGAGAGCGGGTAGCGCCTCTAATCCCAATTCGACGACAGAGAGCCAGGCCGAATCGGCGGCAGCGACATCGAGCCTGGGCAGAACGAGGAGTTCTCTCGCCCGCGTGGCTGCGACGTACCAAAGGCGCACCCGTTCGCAACCGAGTTCTTCCCCCTCGTCTTTGCGGGCCGCCTCGTGGCCCGTCGGGGCCACGCCGAGCACGGGGCAATAGAATCGCCCGCTGGCGCGGTCGGTGACGGCGCTCCCGGGCGTCCTCACCCGCGTCATCGTGTTGATGGGCACGACGATGGGCCACTCCAGTCCCTTGGCGGCGTGCATGGTGTAGAGCGCCACCGCGTCCTCCTGGGCGTCGGGGCGGCCTTCCACAGCGCGGGCCTCGTCGCTCCACGCGGCCGTCATTGCCTCCGCGAAGGCGCGCAAGCCCCGCACCGCATAGGCCCGGCTGAAACTGAGATAGAGATCGACATTGGCCAATGCGCGCTCGGCCTGGCCCCGATGACGCCGCAGCAGGATGGGCCGGACGCGCAGCACGTCGACGGCCTGCGAGAGAAGCGCATGCGGCGTGGTCGCGTTCACCCGGCGTTGCAGGGCCTGAAGCTTCTCTATGATGTCCCGCGCGAGAGGGTTCTCGATGGCTTTCGGGGCGACACGCAGGTCGAGGCGCGGCAGATCGCCGGGGGCATCGTCGGCACGCGGCAAGGCCCAGACGATGTCGAGCAGCTCTTCCTCGGTGAGCCCCACCAGCGGCCCGCGCAGCAGCGCGCCGAGCGCGAGCGTGTCGCGGCGGTCGGCGAACACGCGGGTCACGGCGATAAGGTCCTGGATCTCCTGGCGCCGGTAGAGACCCTTGCCGGCCTGGGTGGCGACCGGGATGCCGCGCTGCTCCAACGCCTCCTCGTAACGCCAGAGGTCGGTTCCGGTCGGCGCCAGCAAGGCGATGTCGCCGGCACGGCACGAGCGTTGCACATCGCTCTCGGGGTCAAGAATGGTCTCGCTGCCGATCAGGCGCGCGCACATGTCGGCGACGGCCTCGGCCTCGCCGTCCCGCTGTCCGGCAGCCGATGCCTTGCCGTTCTCGTCAGCCACCTCGACGTCCAGCGCGGCGACCGACGGTCCTTCCTCCCGCGCGGGCCTGAAGGGATCGAGGGCCTGGAAGCCGGGCTGGCCGTTCTCCCCGGAGAGCGCGGTCTCGAAGCGCTCGTTCACGTATTCGGTAATCGGCGCGCAGGAGCGGAAGTTGGTGGCGATGGAGAGCACGGCGTCCGCCGTCTGCACCCGAAACGCCTCCCGCGCCCCGACATAGGCCGCGATGTCGGCGCCGCGGAAGCGGTAGATGGCCTGCTTTGGATCGCCGACGAGGAAGAGCGCGCCCGGACGCAGTACAAATGCCGCCCAGTCGTCGGAGTCGCCACCGGGAGGCGGCTCGCCGCAGAGCCGCCAGAGTATCTCGGTTTGGAGCGGGTCGGTGTCCTGGAACTCGTCGACGAGGACGTGGCGATAGCGCGCGGCCAGCGCTCGGCGCACGTCGTCGTGGCCGTGCAGAAGATCGCGCGCCGAGAATATCAGGTCGTCGAAGTCGAGCAGCGCGGCGGCGCGCTTGTGCTCGCGGAAGAGGCCCACGATGGGTTGGACCAGGGGCACGAGATCGGCGAGCACATGCGTGGCGATGGCCTGCTGGAAGGCCGTCCACGTCGCGCAGCAACGGGCGTAGCGAGCACTGGCGGCGTCGTTCAGCCGATCGGCATCGGCCTTGGCCAGGCCAGCGCGCCTCGCAGCCGCTCCCCACTTTCCCTTCTTGCGATACGCACGAAGGGAGCCCGATCCGGTGCAGAGATCGTCGTGGGGCGCCATGAGCAACAGCGCGACGAGCGCGGCCGGCGTTTCGACCGGGAGCGCGGCGGCGACCTCCCCGGCCAGCGACTGAAAGTGGCCGGCGATGGTGGCGGTCTCCGGCTCCTCGGCCTCCGCCTCGTCGAGGAACGTACCGAAGTCGCCTACCGCTGCCCGAAACCCCGTCGCGAGCTGATCCATGTCCTGTAGTTCGTAGGGGGAGAATTCCCGATGGCGGCGGAGATGGTCGAGGACGGTGCGGATCAGCCCGACGGTTGCGCCTGGATTGCGCAGGACCAACTCGGGGAGCAGGCCGCTCGCCCCGCCGTCCAATTCCTCCCGCAGCCAGGCGTCGACGATCTCGGCGAAGGAGAGTTCCGCCTGGTCGCGGTCCATGACGGCGGCGCCGGGGTCGATGTCGGCCTCGACCGGATAGGGCGCGATGAGGCGCTGGCAGAAACCGTGAATGGTCGAGCAGGTCATCTCGTCGAGCGCCGCGTCCGCCTCGGCGAGGTTGCCGCGCTGCTCTTCCGACAGGCCGTCCGGCAGGGCCACCCGAAGCTCGACCGGGATGTCGCCGACAGCAAGTCTGCTCACGAAGGCGCGTACCCGGATCAGCAACTCGCTCGCGGCGAACTCGGTGAACGTTACGGCGGCGATCGACCTCGGCTCGGCGCCGCCTGCCAGCAGCATGGTGATACGGCCCGCCATGACCGCGGTCTTGCCCGAGCCTGCGCCGGCCTCGACAAGGAAGGAGCGGTCGTGGACCGCAATGGCGGCGTGCCGGGCGGCGTCGTCGGAGAGATCCAGTCGCCCGCCGGCCATCACGCGGCCTCCCACACCCGCGCGGCATCTCCCAGGAGCGCGGTGGCCGAAGCCTCCTTCCTCGGGCGGTAGATGGCGCCGGCGTTGGCCGGGAGTGCGAAGGCGAGATCGTCGTACGTATCTCCAGTGTCCGCGCCCATCACCGCGCCGCCGGAAGCGAGATTGGCGCGGGCGGCCTGCAGATGTCCGGTGAGCGTGCGGAGCGCGTCGTCGGGGTCGTCCAGCCGCAGGTCCCGATCCTCGTGCGGATAGAGGAGCGATGCCGCGATGGACACCTCGTTGCCCAGCAGCGCCCTCACGGCGAAGGCGTAGAGGCAGCGCTGCAGCTCCCTGCCGCGATCAAGCACGATGTCGTCGTTGGGCACATGGCCGGTCTTGTAGTCGCGCACCAGTGCGTGGCGGCCATCGGCGGAGATATCCAGGCGGTCGATGTATCCGGCGATACGAAACCCCGTGCCGGGAATCTCCACCGGCGCCTCGGCGTCCCAGGGGACCGCGGCGTCCGATTTGCGCTCCGCCCCGCCGAAGGGCACCTCGCCATGGGCGGCCGCATCCGCAAGGTTCTCGTCTTGAAAGGCGAGCGCCCGGCTGCCGAGCGCGCGCACTTCTTCGATCGTGTGGCGCCAGATGACGGGCGGGGGAACGGCCTGTTCGGCTTCCCAGGATGCCGCGATCTCGGCGGCGACGGCGTCCACGGCGTCGGCGATCCGCTTCTCCGAAGCGCAGGCAAGGCCGCCGTCCGCCTCCAGCACCTGAAGCGCCCGCTCGAGAGTGCGATGAACGAGATCGCCCTTGGCGACCGCATCGAGCACCAGGGGTTCCTCTCCGCTCTCGGGCGCGCGCCAGCGCAGCCCGTAGCGCCAGACGAACCCCAGGGGATTGCGCAGAAGTTGACGCAGCGAGCTCGCGGACTGGGTGCGCTCGAGGATGGCTTCGATCACCGGATGATCGGGCCGGACGGCGCCGTCATGCGGCGTGACCTCCGCGCGCAGCCAGTCGAACCAGCAGTCCGAGGCGGCGACGGCCTGCGGCAGGGCGCGGAACTCTTCCGGCCGGGCCATGAGCCGGTCGGTCTCGCTGAAGGCGTGCGCGGGCACGCGGTTGCGCGGCACGTAGGTGTCGCCAGCGCCGACCTGGAGAAGAACGGTGCTGCGGCCGAGCAGCCTGCCCTCCTCGTCGCGGCGGGCGCGAGACAGCACGATCTCCCTCTCCGTCGTCGCCAGAATGGTCGCGAAGTCGCGCCTGTCGGCGGCGGCGACTGGCAGCGGATCGAGTTCGGCAGTGGCCACGATGTGATCGGAGAGAAGGCGGTCCTCCGCCATGGCGCGCGGCCAGCGCGCGGAGTTGAGGCCGAGCAGCCGGACGAAGCGCCGGGGCGATGCCGCAAGCGCGCTCGCCGGCATCCAGCAGGCCGAGACGCAGGGATCGATGCCGTCGTCCTGCTTGACTGTCTCCAGGGTGAGGTCGAGGGATGCGGCAGCGCCCGCGGCGAGCGCGCGCCGCCAGATCTCGCGCGCATGGCCGCGCAGCAGCGTCTCGCCCGCGTCACCGGCGGCCTCGATGCCCCGGGACAGCAGGTCCACGATGGCGGCGAGCGCCGGGCCGTGGTCGTTTCCATTCGCCCAGTCCGGGGCGCTCAGCCCGTCGATCAGGCGCGTCCAGGCCTCGGCCGACGAGAGCGGCGCGCCGGTCGGAAGGATGCGCGTCCAGCCATCGGGCAGGTCCGCGAAGGGGCCGCGCCAAGCCCTCAGCAGCGTGTTGAGCCGGCGCATCCGCGTCTGGGAGAGGCCGCGCAGCAGGATGTCCGCGAGCGCCGCGGCCGCCTGCCCTTCACGGCTGGCCGTGACCGTGACGCCGTGCACGAAGTGCAGGTCGAGATTGGCGTCGGCGCGCAGGGCAAACAGATGGTCGTCGTAGTCGGCGGGCGCGGCTGAGGCGATGGCGATGTCGGCGGGCTCAGCCCTGCGGGACGCCAGAAGCTGGCGCGCCCAGCGCATGGCCTCGACCGCTTCGTGGTAGGCAGTGGCCGCGCTCACGGCAGAAATGTGCGGCGACTCCGGCTCGTCCCGCACAATCTCGATAGCCTCCCCGTCGAGCCAATCGGGCACCGGCCGGGGGCCGGCGTTCCAGCGCACGGGCACGCGGTGGGCGATGGCGTGCAGCAGGGGCCGCCAGACGGGCGATAGCTCGGTGATGCCGACGATCTCGATAGGCCCGAACAGCGCCGCCGCGTACTCCAGCCGCGCGCGCCCGGCTGCGACTAGGTCGGCGGGCCGCATCATCGCTGTCGGCAACATCTCCACGACCGCCGCCTCGAGGCTGGCGATGGACCGGAGGCGCGGATGCTCGCCGGCCCGGGCCTGAAGGTCGAGGCCGGCCCGCCACGCCTTGCGCAGGGTGTCGGCTGCGGCACCCGTCATGCCGGGCAGCGCCTTGATACCGTCGAGCTCGCCCAGACCCGTTTCCGGCAGGACGGCCGTGATCGCTTCCTGCAGCGCATCGTCATCGACGGGCTGCGCAAGACCGCCCGCGAGCCGCGCCGCGAGCTGCTCGAAGGCCATGATCTGAAGCCCGTGCCGCCGCTTCCGGGCCGCGTCCAGCCGCAGCTCCCGCATTCTGAGCCGGCTGTGGGCGATGACTGTCCGGCGCGGCATCTCTTCAATCCTCACGCAACATGTCCCGGGTGCAGCTGGTTCACGCGGCGGCGGCCCCAACCGACAGGCAATCACTCGACGCACAAGTCTGCGCCGACAGGGTCATGCCTCACAGAATACGATCAGCTCTCTGGGGTTGAACGACAAGTTTCTTCTTCCCGTCTGCGCCGACATGGAGATCTTCCAGCCTGACGCGGCTCTTTCCGCCGAAGCTCGGGGGCGCCGTGTCGAAGACGATCAGAGCCTTCTTCAGCTTGACGAAGCAGAACCAGTGGGCGGCGGGATTCTCCATGCCGACGATTCCGCAGATGACTTCATCGCGGGAAAATATCCTGTGAAGCCGCTTCCGGAATTTCTTCCTGGAGCGCGGCGCCTTCCTGCGGAAGGGATACTCGATCTCGATCGGATACTCGCAGTCCGCTTCCTCGTAGGCATTCCTGAGCGCCTCCTGGCAGGCTTTGAGCATCGTTCTCATCTGCCGGAACGTTGTTCCTTCCCACAGCTCGTCCGGCCAGTCGCCGATGGCCGAACACGCGATTTCGAAGATGTCCTGGCCCAGCCAGTCCTCCTCGATATCGCACTGATGATAGGCGTTGACGATCGCGTAGGGGCCGCAAAGGCCGTCCAACGATCCCTGCCAGGCCATGATAGTTTCCTTCTTCCAGTTCCAGTCCTTTGCGGCCTTCGCGCGTCCGCGCCGCAGGAGGCGCCATATGGGTGAGCGGGTCTGCTTCCCGGTTTTCTCCGTGGCGGCCAACCTGGCGGTTTCGCTGTCGATCGCTTCGCGGCTGGCATATCCCCGGGAGCGGCCATCCTGCGTCGCGCCACATCGGGCCGCTAACAGGGATCATGCGCCGGGACTCGAGTGCTATCGCCGACCATCTGCGCTCGGCCCTCGTGGCGAGAAAAAAATGCGGTCCGGGGTTTCTTCCCATGTCTCGAACTCCTCGGGGTCCCGGAAGGGAGAATCGGGCGGTGCAGGGCGGATTTGTACTTCAGCCTTTGGCTAGGCCGGCCAGCGAGTTGCCTGAAATAGTGGACTTGCTCCCCGTGTCCTGATATGAGTGCCGCGAGGCAGCCGTGGGGACTGGCAAGCTGTGGCAGCTCTATCGGAGGTGGTGGTCGACATCGTGGCGGCGGAGGACGAGGCCCGCTTCCGCGACGTGATGCAGACACACCACTACCTCGGCGCGGTGCCGGGGATGGGCGAGACCGTGCGCTATGTCGCGCACCATCGAGGGCGATGGCTGGCGTTGGCGGTCTTCTCGGCAGCGGCGCTGAAGTGCGGTGCGCGCGATCGCTGGATTGGCTGGGACCGCGGCCTTCAGTTCGGTCGTCTTCACCTGGTCACCAACAACTCGCGCTTCCTGATCCTCCCCGGCGGTCCACGCAATCTCGGCTCGCGGGTGCTGTCTTTGTGCACGCGCCGTCTGGTGAGGGATTGGCCGATCCGCTTCGGTCACGACGTGCTGCTGGCGGAGACGTTCGTGGACCCGGCGCTCTTCCGGGGCACGGTCTACCGCGCGGCCAACTGGATCGAGGTCGGGCGCACCCGCGGCTTCGCTCGCGGTGGGGCCGGCTACAGCGAGCACGCACGGCCCAAGCGCGTGTTCCTTCTTCCCCTGTCCCGCACCGCGCGGGCCCGGCTGCGGGCCGACGATCTCGACCCCCGCCTGCGACATGGAGTGCCGAAGATGACGCTCACCGCCGCACAGATGCGATCCCTCCCCGAGTTCTTCCAGGGCATCGACGATCCCCGCCGCCGCCAGGGCCGGCGCCATGCGCTGCCGACGGTACTGGCGCTCGCCGCCGCCGCGACGTTCTGTGGCATGCGCGGCTACAAGGCGATCAGCGAATGGGTCGACGACCTCAGTCCCAGGGTGCTGCAGCGCTTCCGCGTGCGCCGCCGCGACGGCCGGTACCGCCCGCCCAGCCTGTCGGCGATGCGCAGCCTGCTGATCCGCGTCGATCCGGTCCAGCTCGACGCCGCGCTCAGGGCCTGGCACGAGGCCCACGGCTCGGGCGACAGCGCGCTGGCCATCGACGGCAAGACCATCCGCGGCGCCATCGATGACGATGGCACGCAGGCTCATGTGCTCGGCATCATAGGCCACGACACCAAGGCGCCCTGGGGTCAAAAAAAGTCGGCATGAGGCCCGACGCCGACGACGGGGAGAAGCGCACCAACGAGATCGGCACCATCATCCCCCTGCTCGAGACGGTGCCCGACATCGCGGGCCGCACCGTCACCGCCGATGCTCTGCTCACCCAGCGCGCGCTGGCCTCCTATCTGCGCGACCGCGGCGCCGACTATCTGTTCACCGTCAAGGGCAACCAGCCCACCTTGCTCGACGACATCCGGCTCACTCTCGATGAGGCCATCGCAGGCCGCGCGCCGGACTTCGCGGACGAGAGCCCCAAGCCCGAGCACGGCCGCCGCGAGCGGCGCTCCATCTGGGTCTCCAGCGAGCTCAACGACTACCTCAACTTCCCCGGCGTCGGACAGGTCTTCGCCGTGCGGCGCGAAACCCGGCACGTCAAATCCGGGAAGAGAAGCTGCGAGACGGCTTACGGCGTCACCAGCCTGAGTGCGCAGGCCGCATCGCCGGAACGCCTGCTCACCCTCAATCGCGGGCACTGGACCATCGAGGCGGCCCATCACATCCTCGACTGGAGCTTCGACGAGGACCGATGCCGTATCCGTTCAGGCTACGGTCCGGAGAACATGACCCTGCTGCGGCGCTTCGCCATCGGCGTTATCAAGGGGCGCGGGCTCGCTGTCGCCGAGACCATGCGCAATCTGGCCAGGAAACCGAGGCGGCTTCTCGACTTCCTGAAAATGACCGACAACGTCGCTCCGCGGACAGCGCCCAGCTGACCGCCCCCTCCGGGCCGCGTCCATCGCCGCGACGCCAACCCTCGGAACGCCGGGGGCGAGCGGTCATGTTCAGATGAAGCCGTGCTCGACCCTCGCGGCCAAGGGCAGCGCTATGCGGCGGCGCGATGGCGGCCAAATCCGGTGGCCAGCCCTGCAAGGTCCTCAACGAAAGCGGGTGGAGCATGATTGAGTGCCGTCAGCCAGCGGCGAAAATCAGAACGAATTTGCCGTGTCGGGCGGTGCGTCCGCCAGTGTCACGCGGTATTTCATCTGCGATCTCCCGGCGCTGTTTGATCGAGGCCATGATGCGCGGCCAGCGCCGAGCACATGGCGGCGAGGCGGTGGCGGAGGCGGTCGGGTTCTTCCACGGTGACGCTCTCGCCCCAGGTGACGAGGTGCCAGCACATCTCGTCGATGCCGCCGGCGGCGAAGCGGACCGTGAGCGTGCCGTCGGCGTTCTCTTCGGCGGACTGACCGGGGTGGAAGAGGAATGCGGACGCGTCCCGCTTCGCCCCGGCGGCGAAGCGCAGCACCACGTCCACCGGTTCCTCCTGGAAGGTGCCGAAGGAACGCCGGGCATAGGCCTCCAGATCGAAGTCCGGGTCGCGGGCGAAGCTCTCGCCCGTCACGCGCGCCTTCCTCATGTTCGCGAGACGCCACAGCCGCATGCCATGAGTCCAGCCGGTCCGCCCCACCAGGAAGGGGCGGTTGCCGTAGAGCAGCCCGTAAGGCTCGATCAGTTGGCGGCTGCGCCGTCCCGTGGACTGAGACAGGTAGCGGAACTCGACCAAGCGGCAGCCGACGATCGCCTCGCGGAGAATGGCGAGCAGACCCTTGTCCACCTGCGGCCTGGGACCCGGACGCATGGCGAGGCCCTCGGCTTGCGTCAGCGCCTCGATATCGGCCTCGATGCGAGCGAGCGAGTCCGCGTGCAGGGTGGCCCGCAGCCTGGTGTCCAACTCCCGCAGCGCCGATGCGCGCTCGCCGAATCCGGTGCCGTCCAGGGTGTCGGCCGCGGCGGCGAGGTCCGCCAGCTCGGCGGCCGAGACCCGGGCGAGACGGCGGAGCGCGTCCGAGCGCAGCCGCCAATGGCGCCTGTTGTCGTCGCTCTCGGCAATCTCCAGCGGTCCGAAGGCCTGCTCGACCGCGTCGCGCATGCGCTCGGCCGTGCGCCGGCTGACGCCGAACTCCGACCGGATGCCGTCGAGCGTCATGCCGCCGCGCAGACCCTGCATGCGAATGGCCAGCTTCACGATGTTCGTCAGCCCCTCGTAGCGCACCGGGCCTCCTCTCCCGAGCCTGCGGGTTCCGCGCCCGTCACCCTAGCGGGGGATGGCGGGACACGGAACCCGGGACGGCTTGCGCCGCTACAGCGAAGAGTTGAAGCCGACCGGTCGGGGCCGGTCCGGCTTGGCGCCGCACTCGGCGCTCAACATCGCGGCCAGCGCGTCAGGATCCTCCAGCCGGCCGAGGAATTCGGCCTTCTTCCGCACCACCGCGAAATCGCCGGGGGTCAGCGCGGTGAGCGCCGCGGCCCGCGCCGGCGGCGTGACACCGAAGTATGCCCGGAACGCCGTCTCGACCTGCTCCGGCGAGAGGTAGTCGAGCGCAACCTTGAACACGAAGCGCCTCAGCGTTGCCGCGTCCAGGTGCTCGGCGAAGTTGGTGGTGCAGGCGAAGGGCAGAGGATGGCTCTCCATCCAGGTCAGCATCTCGTTCACCCGGCTGACTTCCCAGCCCTGCCGGGCGAAGCGGCGGTCGGCGAGCAGCGAATCCGCCTCGTCAAAGACCAGGAAGGCGCCGGTGTCGCGGGCCTCGGCAAAAGCGCCAGCGATCTCCTTCTCGGTCTCCCCGACCCACATGGACGTCAGGTCCGAGGCCCTCTTCTGCATCACCTCCAGCCCCATGCGCTCGGCGAGATAGCGGACGAAGGCGCTCTTGCCGGTGCCGGGCGGCCCCTGAAGGCAGAGGGAGAAGCGCAGGCTCCCGGCGGCGGCGAGGCTGTCGGCGAGCGCGACCGGGTCGATATCGGCCCGGATCAGCGCGGGGTCGAAGAGCGGCGGCGTTCCCTGGGACGGCATCTCGCAGGAGAGCACCCGGGACAGGCCGAGTACCCCGCGCCGGACCGTGTCGATGCCGCCGCCGGAGATCTGCGCCGCGGCGGTGGCGCCGGCCGCAACGCCGGGGGTCGCGGCGAACTCCTGCGCAAGGGCATGGGCCTCGTCCGGCCCGGCCTCAATGCCGTGATGCTCAAGCTGCCGGGTCCAGATGCGCGCCCTCACCGCCGCCGTCGGCGGGCGCAGCTCCAGCGCGAACATCATGCGCCGCAGGAGCGCCTGGCTGATCGAACGGGCATCGTTCATTGTCCAGAGCGTCGGCGCGGGCGCCCGTTCGAGCAGCCTGTGCATGTACACCTTGGAGCTTCCGTCGCGGGCGCCGGCGAAGAGCGGCTGCCCGAAAAGGAAGAGTCCGCGGGCGGCGTGGTCGGACAGCAGGTCCTCCATCTCGTCGAACAGCAGCAGCGAGCCGCGGTTGCGCCTGAGAAGTCGCTGGGCGAGCCGAAGCTCCTGCAGCCGCTCGCGGCGGCTGGGCTCGTCGCCGTCGTCGTCGGCTTCTCCGACGCTGTGGAGGGTTACGCCGAGCCGCCCGGACAGCACCTTGCAAAACTCCGTCTTGCCGGTTCCCGGCGGGCCGTAGAGGAGCACGTTCACGCCCGCCGCTCCGGCGTGCAGTGCGCCCCGGATCAGCCGCTCGATATGATCGCGCCCCTCGGCGATGTGATCGAAGTCGGACCACTCAAGCTCGCTCGGGGGCGCGGCATCGAGCAGCAGGCGGTTCACGTCGAGGCCGGCGCTGTCGGGAACCGTGGCCAGCCGCCGCAGCCGGTCGACGGCCGTCACGTCGCCGTCGCTGTCGATGGCGACAAGCCCCGAGCTCACCAGCGGCGCCCCGGTCGTGAGACGGCGCTGAACGGCGCTGGCGGATACGCCGAGAAGGGTGGAAACGGCCGTGCCCCTGACGTTGAGACGTATCCCCCGCCTGTTGGCGTGGAGGAAGATGTCGTCGACCAGTGACTCGATCACCGGCTGCGTCCGGTAGCGCAGCAGCAGCTCCAGGATGTCGACGTCGATGGCCTCGAGGCCCGTGGCCTCCCCAAGGCGGCGGAGGCGTTGCCCGGTCCGGTCGAGCTTCGTTCCCTTCGTGGCCGCGCACTCATCGCGCAGGACCTGTTTCAAGCAGCGCAACTGTCGTGCGGATACGGGCTCCTCAAGTTCGAGGTCCAGACGAACAAGGCGAGAGTACAAGTCCTTCCTTCGGTCGTACGCAGAACGGTTGTCGCGGTCGGCGATCCATTCCGCCAGGGCGGACGCTTCCCGGTCGCGGTGGTGAAGCCGCCCCGCAGCGTTGGAGAGATAAGATGCTATGAGATGGCGTTCATAGGCGGTCGGCATGACTGTCTCCATATGTGATGCGGAGGCAGTCTGGCAGAGAGATGCGTCAAATCCGGTCGCATGATGCAGGCGGAATTCATTTTCTTGTTCGTCCATCCAAGGCGTCTGCGATCGCAGAATCTGTCGGCATCTATAGGCAGCCGGGTACATGGGAGCGCTTGGCGACGCCGGCTGCGCGCCGGTGCATGCAACCGCGGGATGCGGTTCGGTGCATTCGGTGGCGCGCAGCAATGCCGAGGCAACTCAGACAGGGAGCTGTCGATGGGCCCCAACGAGACTCCGGACGCGTCGAGGCTCACCTGCACAATGGAGGTCACGGCCCCGAATTCCAGAAAGTGCTCGAACGCAGGAACGCGGCTGTGAACGCCGCTCATCTGCTGCCGCACCTCAAGCGCGACATACGCCTTCTCGACCTCGGCTGCGCTCCCGGCACGATATCCGTCGGCATGGCGGAGGCGGTGGGCCGCCCCGCCTCCTCCGTCACTACCCGTCCTCCTCAGCCGGACCCACCGCCTTCCAGCGGTTCGCCGCGCCGGGATTGGTCAGCCGGTCCAGCATGCCCTCCCGGTCGATCCATTCGTCCACCGCGTCACAGGCGTCTGCCCAGTCTTCTCCGGCGCCGGTCTCGCGCAGCCGCCCTCTCCAGCCTGGACAGCACCAGCATCTCGCGCACCGCCCGGCGCAGAACCTCCGGCCCCAGAGAGTCCCGGTCCAGCGCGCGATGGATCACGAAGCGCGATCCATGCCGCTCGCCGCAGCTGCCCGGCCGATCCGTTGCCACTCCGCATCGGTCTCATCACCGCGCGCTGGCGGCGTCCGCTGGCATCCTCCCTCATCGCCGCCATCCGCACGAAAGGGCTTGCAGCGGTTGCGACACAGTGGATCCTGCATCCGGAAGTTGATTCACGAATATGCCTACGATAGTTCTCATGACCGGGATATGTCATATCGTTTCTATGTTGCTCACCGATTCGAGCTTCCGCGCCAACTGGACCACACCGATGTCACAAGCCTGATTCCATATTGACATCCCCAAATGCAACTCCTCAACGACACACGATCCACATCTGTGTTATTCGATCCGGCCCAATCCGCCCTTGACAAGGACCCTAAGTCGTTGTATTATAGCAACGATACAGGAGAAGACTGCAACCCTACGTCAGCGCAATGGTACCGCAAATAGCGACTATAAGGTTCACACCTCTTTCAGCTTGCGCCTGACGTGCGCCCAGCACAGAGCCCGCGTCACGGGGCCGCCGGGCCGGTCCGGCCGCGCCAGGATGTTGTGGCCCGAGTAGGCGTCGAGCTGCACCGTCCCCGAAAAGCCCTTCAAGAGCCTGGCGCCATACTTGCCGCCGCGACCGGGCTCATAGCGATAGACAACGCCCGGCGGGTCGGCGCCGCTCCAGTGGCGCTCGTCGCGCACAAGGGTCCACATGTAGCCCGTCTTCGTCTTGCCCCGGCCCGGGTCGAGAACGCGGATCGTGGTCTCGTCCAGACCCAGGTGATCCGACTTCTTCAGCTCATCCTTCAGGCAAGCGACCACGGGGCGCAGGTGAAACGACGCCTGCCCCACCCAGGTCGCCAGCGTCGCACGGTGAACCTCGATCCCCGAGCGCTCGTAAATCTGCGACTGACGGTAGAGCGGGCAATGATCGCCGTACTTCGCGATCAGCACCTGCGCCAGAAGAGCCTCGGTGGGAAGGCCGCCCTCGACCAGAGCGGCGGGCGCCGACGCCTGCACCACCCCGCCGCCCTTGCACTTGTTGCAGGCGTAGCGGGGGCGCACGGTCTCGATGACGGTGAACTTCGCCGGCTCATAGTCCAGCCGCTCGCTGCGGTCCTCGCCGATCTTCGTCATCTCGCCGCAGCCGCAGGGGCACATGATCGTGTCCGGCTCGATCACCTCCTCGCGCCGGTCGACCTGGGGCCCGAAGCGCACCCCGCTGCGCGACCCCCGGGAAGAGCGCCGCCGGCGCTTGCCGCCAGCCCCCTCGTCCTGCTCCTGGTCATCTGCCTCGGGCCGACCGCCGGCTTCAGCGATCGCCGCCCAAAACTCCTCGAACGTAAGCTGGCGCTCGTCCTCGTTGAGCTTCTCGGAGCGCGGACCGAACAGCGCCTTCCTGAGCTCCTTGTTGAGATGCTCAAGCCGGCTGATCTGCTCCGCGCTGTGCGCGTTCTCGGCCTCCAGCCGTGCCGCCCGCGCTTCCGCCGTCTGCCTCGCCGCCTCCGCCGCGCCGCGTGCCTGCTCCGCTTCGCATAGGGCTGCTTCGGTCGCACGGCGCGCCACGCGCTCCTCGGCAAGCTCCGCCTGCAGGGTCGCCAGCGCCGCCGAAACCACCGCAGGCGACGGCTAACCGGCGCTGCTGAGGGGTGAGGGCGTGACCTTCGGCATGGCCGCTCCCTTAATCCGATTCGCCAATGCGTGACCAGGGAAAAGTGCAGGCGGGACCTCGACAAAAATCTGCGGCCCCGCCTGCGTCTCGCCTCACTCCGCCGCCAGCGGGCGGCGAACCGGGCGGGCCTTCACCCGGCGCCAGTCGAGGCCCTCGAAGAGAGCCTCGAACTGGCCCTTCGTAAGGCGAATCACACCGTCCTCGATCCGGGGCCAGGCGAAGCGGCCTTGCTCCAGACGCTTGTAGGTCATCACCAGACCGGTCCCGTCCCAGGTGAGAAGCTTGAGCCTGTCGCCGCGGCGCGAGCGGAAGATCACGATCACCCCGGAATAGATATCGAGGTCCAGCTCCCTCGCCGCCGTCGCCGCAAGCGCGTCGTGGCCGCGACGAAAATCAACCGGCCGCGCCGCCAACACGATGCGAAGCGAGGGCACCGCGATCATGACGACGCACGACCCAGGCCCGAGGCCACAGCCACGATCCGATCGACCGCGCTCTCCACCGGAAGGCGAACGACGACGCCCAGCGCCTCAATCGCGACCGTCCGCTCGGACGCAGACCCGTCAACTACAACCGGAATATAGGGGGGCGAAGACCCGGCTCCCTGCCGATCGCCACCAGCGTCACTCGCCGCCTGGCGACGCCAGGTGCGCAGCGTCTTCTCGCTGATGCCGTGACGGCGGGCAACTGCCGATATCGATGCATCCGGGCGCTCGCTCTCCGCAACAATCCGCGCCCTCACATCAGCCGGCCAAGGCCGGCCACGCCGCTTCCCGGAAGCCGCTGACCGACTGCGCCACTGACGAAGAGTTTGTGCGCTGATGCCGTGGCGAGCCGCGACCTCCTTCTGCACAACTCCCGGCCCGTCGCTCTCCGCGACGATCCGTGCCTTCTCCTCGGCGGACCATGACCGCCGAGTGTGATCAGCCGGAACAGTTGCCGTAGATGGGGCTGCGGCAGATGGGGCGGCCTCTTCAGGCGCTCGCGCCTCGACCGAGTGACCGCCGAACTCGTGGCCACGCAGAAAATCCAAATCCTTCATCGCGATGCCTCCTCCAAGGCTCCTTGCCAAGGCCAAGAGTCAGCCGCGAAATCAGATGCGTTGGAAGTATGGGGCCTCGATACCGCTTACGAAAGAACCAAGTCCCGAAACCCCGTACCGCTTCCGCCGGAAGGACGAAGCCCGCCAGTCCGAACAACGGGCTCTCCTTGTATCTGGGGTCCTGGCGAGCAACGTAAGGGCCGACGTGTCCGAACTCGTCGAGATAGGCGAACAACGTCACCGTCCGGCCTCCAGAAACACGAAAGCCCGCGCCGGAACGCGGGCCTCGGAAAGAGGGCAAGACATGCCTGCGCCTCGCGAGGGAAGATATGTCTTTGCCCCGGCAGCAGGGCGAATTTGTCCAAGCCTGATTTTTGAGTTCTGCGCTACGAGTTGACCTTGGGTCTGGTCAGCGCGCGCCAACCCTGCTATGGATTGAGGCGACTGGATTCGCGGTGTTCTGCTGCGGATCGGCTTCGAGCAGGGGGACGGTTTCTACGGTGGATCTTTCCGAGGTCGATGTCGCTGCTGTCCGGCCGCAGGACGAGGCCCGGTTCCGCGCGCTGATGGAGGGGCATCACTACCTGGGTGCGTCTGCGAAGGTGGGGGCGACGGCGTGGTACGTCGCCCATCGGCGCGGCGAGTGGCTGGCGCTGGCCGTGTTTTCGGCTGCGGCGCGCAAGTGCCGGGCGCGGGACGAGTGGATCGGCTGGGACTTCCGCACGCAGCACGGGCGGCTGCATCTGATCGCGAACAACGCGCGCTTCCTGATCCTGCCGGGACGGGGTGTTCCGAACCTCGGCTCGCGGGTGCTGGGGCTTTGCGCGCGGCGCTTGGCGCGCGACTGGCCGGCCCGCTTCGGCCACCCCGTGCTGATGCTGGAAACATTCGTGGACGCGGCGAGGTTCCGGGGCACGGTCTACCGGGCGGCTGGATGGCTGGCGGTCGGCCAGACCCGCGGCTTCCGGCGCCACCGCTCGGGCTATGTCGCCGGCTCGACGCCGAAGCTTGTGCTGCTGCGCCCCCTGGTTCCCGACGCCTGCCGCCGGCTGTCCGCTGCCGGGCTGGATCGGGAGTTGTGGAAGAAAGGAGTTCCGAGAACCATGATCAGCGCCGCTCAGCAAGAGTCGCTCTACGCCTACTTCAAGGACATCGACGACCCCCGCACGCGCAAGGGACGGCGGCATTCGCTGCCCAGCGTGCTCGCGCTTGCGAGTGGCGCGACGCTCTGCGGCATGCGAGGCTGGAAGGCCATCTCCGAGTGGGTCGACGATCTCGGCGAGAAGGCGCTGGCCCGCTTCGGCGTGCGGCTGCGCGACGGGGTGCGCCGGCCGCCTTCGATGTCGACCATCCGCAATGTGGTGATCCGGGTGGACCCGGACCAGTTGGACGAGGCGTTGCGCAAGTGGCAGGAGGCCCACGGCTCAGGCGACGCGGCGCTTGCCATCGACGGCAAGACCCTGAGGGGGGCCATCGACGAGGACGGGACCCAGGCTCATGTCATGAGCGCGGTCGGGCACGAGACCAAGGCCACGCTCGCCCAAAAAAACTTCTCCTGAAAGTCGGGGCCGACGAGGAGACAAAGCGCACCAACGAGATCGGCACCGTGACGGCGCTGGTGGACCTGATCCCGAACATCGCGGGCAAGACGGTCACGACGGACGCGCTGCTAACCCAGCGCAAGTTCGCCCGCTATCTGCTCGACCGGGGCGCGCACTTCATGTTCATCGTGAAAGGGAACCAGAAGACCATGCGGGACGATGTGACGCTGCTCTTCGAAGAGGCGCCGGAGCGTGAGCCCGACTTCGAGGAGGAGGCCGCGCTGTCGCACGGACGCATCGAGCAGCGGGCAATCTGGACGAGCACGGAGTTGAACGGCTTTCTCGACTTCCCGGGCGTCGGCCAGGTCTTCATGATCGAGCGCTCCCGCCAGGACAAGAAGACCGGCGAGACCGGCACCGAGACCGCCTACGGGATCTCCAGCCACACGCCCGGCACGGCCAACGCGCAGAGCCTGCTCGCCCTCAACCGCGGCCACTGGTGCATCGAGAACAGCTCGCACCACTGCCTCGACTGGACCTGGGACGAGGACCGCAGCCGCATACGCACAGGCTTCGGCCCCGAGAACATGACCCGCCTGCGGCGCTTCGCCATCGGCCTGATCAAGGGCCGGGGGCTCGAGGTCGCCTCGACCGTGCGCAGGCTCGCCCGCAACGTCCGCGCCGTCCTCGACTTCCTGAAAATGACCGGGAACACCCAGCCGAGGACCGCAAAGCGCGCCGCGCCGGCCTGAACCCCGGCGCCCGGCAAGCCGGGCGCAAAGATCGTACCTGCCCTCGCTCCCGACCACGCCGGTGGCGCGATCCATCATGTCGGGGCACCGCCAAATCGCGACGGCACCGCCCACACGGTAATGCCAGAACCCTCTGACCGAACCGGATGCTCGGCCAGACCCCGCCGCAAACCCCGCAACAAAGCCGATCCGCACAACCCGTGGCCAGAACTCAACTGCCTACCAGCCGCTTGGACAAATTTGCCCTGGCCCGGCAGTGTCAAGGTATCCCGATCGCAGGTATCCCGATCACTGGTGTTTCCCATCGCTTGCCCTTGCAATGGATGTCCGTCGAGGGCGCTGGCACGCGCACGCATCGTACTCAGCTGACTGTAGCCCGGTGCGCCGAGCGCCACTGCGGCGACTTCGTTGACCGTGCGCATCGGTTGCTTCTGCGAACGCGTGCGACGAATGTCAATCCGGTCGTCCTGCGGTGGACATGCGCCCTTGCTGCTGCGCGGCTCAACTCTACAGCCCGAGATGGCGGTCGACGCTCTTCGCCGCTCGGGTCTGCTCCAATGCCGTCTCCAGCGACTTATGCCGCTCCTGCGATGCCGATGTATCCCTCTCGCGGCCCGCGCCCGCCTCCAATTCCGCCTTCCGACCCTTCTCCCGCTCCGGCTCGACCGCTTCGAGCGCGGCGATGCGCTCGCCGGTTACGACTTCGAGCCGTTCCTTCAGCGCTTCCCTGTCGTCGGTGACGAGCTCGGCGCGGTCGCGTGCGCGGGAAACCTCGACGTAGAAGCTCTTGAGCGTGGTCAGGTGGGGATGGTTCGCCTCCATCGCGGCGATGACGTTATCGACCGTCCTGCCCTGGAACGCGTGCACGGTGGACGCCCAGGCGCGGTCGATGTGGCGGAGCTGCGGATCGCCCGTCGCGAGATCGAGCATGCGCCCGTCCTCCAGGCGGAAGGCGACCCTGCCGCCGGCGACCTTCGCGACCTCGGCGATTCCGGAGTTGACGAGGCCGAGGCCCATATCGTTGCGGGTCCACCGGATGCGGTCTCCGGCCCGGAGCTCGATCTCCTCGGCCCGGTAGACCTCGACGCCGTCGGTGCGGGCGGCGAGGCGGTTGGGGTTCCAATCCACCGCCCGGCCGTCCTTTCCTTCCAGAGCCACGGTGTGCGCCTTGCGGTCGACGCCGAGGACGCGCAGCTCGTCGCCCTTGTCCACGCCGAGCCGTTTGTAGGGGCGGTGGAAGGCCACGACATCGCCGGGCGCGTAGTTGGCGGCGAGGGTCTTCTCGGCGTTGGTGTAGCCGTGGCTGACCAGCCGCTCGGCGTTCATGGCGGGGCCGTGCACGGTACCGTCGCGCACCAGGCGCTCGCGGACGATCTCGTTGATGCGCTCGCGCAGGCCGTGGCTCGGGGCCATCAGCCCGGTCCCCGCGCGCTCGTCGGCAGACAGCGCGAGCCAGCGCGCTGCGGCGGCACCGGCGAGGTTGTCGGCTTTGACCTCCGCCACGTTGCCGCCGAGCTTCTCGAAAGCGCGTCCGACGTCGCCCGCGAGGCTCGCCTCGACCGCTTCCTTCAGGGCGGGGTCGCGCTGGCGCATGATCTCGTCCATCACGGCGGTCTTCATGCCCGCCTGCTGGAGCTGGGCGAAGGGTTTGCCGGCATCGACGGCGTCGAGCTGCTTCGCATCGCCCACCAGCACCACGCGGGGGATGCGGAGCGTATCGGCGATCCTGAGCAGGTCCCGGGCCTGGACGGTGGAGGCGAGGGAGCCCTCGTCGACCACCAGCGCCGTCTTTCGGTATGCGGCGCGCATCTCGCGCGCGCCCTTTCTCGACATGCGCCCTTCGGCGACACCGGCGTTGCGGGCGAGAAAGCGCTGGAGGGTCTCGCTCGCGATGCCGGCCTCGGCTTCGAGCGTGCGTGCAGCGGAGGCCGAGGGCGCGAGGCCCTTCACCTCGTAACCCTTCTTCTCCATGAGCGCGCGGGCGCGCTTCAGCATGGTGGTCTTGCCCGTGCCGGCATAGCCCTGGACGCCGACGGTGCGGTCCTTCGCGGCGAGTATGAGCCTGACCGCCTCCTTCTGGCCGTGGGTGAGCGGTCCGTTGCGCAGCGCCTTGTCGACGGCGCGGGCGCGCATCGGGACGGCGCCGCGTCCCTGTCCGCGCTCCACCAGAGAGATCGTCTCCTTCTCATCGGCCACCGCGCGGTCGGTGGTGAGTGCGTCTTCCAGACCCGGCAGGCGGGCGGCGTGCAGCGACCCGGCCTTCTCCAACGCCGCGACCTCGCGCTCGATGTCGCCGATCGCCGCCGCGCCCGGGCTGAAGCCGAGCGCGGCGGCGAGCAAGTCGGTGCGCGCGAACACGGCCTCGCGCTCGGAGAGATGCGCCACCGCCCATTCCATCGCCGCGGCCGCCGGCGATGCCGGCGCGCCCGCCCGAGCCGCGGAGTCCGCTTCCACGGCGCCGCCGGTGCCGGGCATGGCGCCGTTCCCCGCGGCCGGACCGGCCGCCATCGCCCCTTCGGCCTCTTTCCCGGCGCCCCTGCCGGCCTCCCTGGAGAGGGCGTCCGCCGCCAGCGCCTTCACGTCCAGCCCGAGCGCCCCGGCTTGCTTCTCCCACATCACCCTGAGCGCCTCGCGGTCGACGTCGCGCTTGGCTGCGCGCGTCATCAGCGCCGCGCGCTGCGCAAGCCGCTGGTTGTCCGCGGTCCCGCCGCCTCCGCGCTCAGCGACCGCCGCCTCGATCTCGGCGCGGCGCGTGGAGAAGGCCTCGATGACGTCGCGCGAGACCCCGGCGACCTCGAACCTTCCGTCGGCGTGGGTCTTCTCGATGCCGTATCCGAGCTTCGCGAGTTCGCCGGCGAGCTCGTTGCGGTAGAGCGCGCCGAGCAGCATCTTCGATGCGTAGAGCCGCTCGTTCGCCATCGAGCGCCACTTGCCGTCTTCGCCCTGCACCATGTTGGCGATGACCGAATGGGTGTGCAGGGCGGGATCGAGATTCCTGGACGAGTCATGGCGGAAGGTGGCGATCACGGTCTTCTGGTTCCCCGTGCGGACCATGCGCCCGGTCTCGGGGTCCTTCATCCGGGTCTCGGCGACGTTCCGCTCGAACCAGTCGAGCGCGCAGCCGACGGCCCGATCGTGCGCGTCGATGACCCGCGCATCGCCGCCGACCAGCGCCGCCAGGGATACGGACTTGGGCGCGCTGAAGGTCAGGTCGCGGCCGGGACGGTGGTGGATATCCCCGTCCTTGCCCCGGCGCCCCAGCCGCTTTCCGCTGCCGTCCGGCACATGGCCTTCGAGCACCGCGCGGAACGTTTCCGGGTCCACGGGACCTTCAAGGCCGAGTTCGACTGCGCCCTTTCCGGCCCAGGCGCTGGCTTGGCGGTGCTCGACAGAGTCCTTCGCGTAGTAGCCGTCGCGTTCGTAGTAGGAGGCCCCCTGCGCCGGCGCGGCGACGGCCCCGATGGAGGCCACCATGTCAGATCGTGATGCCGCCGGAGCCGGGCTGCCCCGTCTCTTCGCCCTCGGACGGCTCGGCCTGCTCCCCATCCGAAGCCGCCCCCGTGTCGGGAGACGCCGGCCCGTCCGTGTCCGCCCCTTCGCGCGAGGCGGCGGAATCCTCGTCCGACGCCGTGGCATGACCGGGCGACGCCTTCGACGGGCCGGCCGCGGCTTCGTCCGCCGCCTCGTACCATTCGGGCTCGCCGGGCGCGCCGTTTTCCGCCGGTCCGTCGTCCCGACGGCTCCCGTCCGGGTCGCGGATGGCGGGGTCCTTCTCCGGCCCGGCCCCGGAAGCTTCGCGGCGCGCCACAAACCGCTCGGCTGCCTTCGTCCGCGCGACGTAATCGAGCGCGATGCGCGCGGCCGGGAGAGGGCCGGGGAAGCGGAGATAGCCGTGCAACGCCGGCAGCTGCATGATCTCGGAGGCGAGCGCCAGAGGCCGCAGCTCGCGCTTCGGCGTGAGCGAGACCCCGTCGCGGATGGTGTTGGCGCCATAGGAGAAGCCCTCCACCGCTTCCTCGACCTCGGCGCGCCCCAGCGACGCCGCTGACCATCTGGCGGTGTCTTCGTCCGGCGCCGACAGCACCACGCGGGTGCCGCACAGTCCGGATATGGTCTCGGCGCCGTTCCGGCCGTAGAGGTCGCGGAGCGCGGAGACCACCTGGATGCCGAGCACGAAGCAGCCGCCGAACTGGCGCGATTCGGCGAGCCCCGGCTGGAGCGAGGGCACCTGGTGCAGGGTGGGGAGCTCGTCGAGCACGATCCAGACCCGGCGGCCGTCGTCCTGGTCGAGGGAGAGCAGCGCGTTGACCGCGATCTCGAGCCAGGTGGAGATGAGGCCGCGCAGGCTGGCGTGCTGGTCGCCGCGCGAGGTGAGGAACAGGAAGCCACCTCGGTGGCCGCCGCGCTCGTCGCCGGCGATCCAGTCGCGGATCGAGAACGGGGTTCCGTCGTCGGGCAGCACCTCGAGCGCGCCGAGATGGGCGGTGAGCATGGCGCGGACGCTGAGCGCGGTCTTCGGGTTCTCGGGATCGACGATCGACTGCGCGACGGTGCCTTCCATCGCTTGCGCCAGGGCCGTGAGCTCGGTCTTGAGCAGGTGCTCGACCAGCACACTGTTCTCCGTGACGCCGCGGTCGCTCAGCACGCCCGCGCCGTTGGCGAAGAGCTGGCGTGCGGCGGTGACCCAGAAGGGGTCGACGGTGTCCTTCTGCTGGGGGATGAGCGCCGCCGCCATCGTGTCGAAGTCGCGTGGGGTTGCCGCCTCGTAGAACGGCGACCAGCGGGGCGACCTGGCATCGAGCGGATTGAGCAGCACGTCGCGGTCCGGATCGAAGAACGACCGCGTGTAGCTCCCCATCTTGTCGTAGAGGACGCAGCGCTCGCCACGCTCGCGGATCTGGGCGACGAGATCGGAGATCAGCACGGTCTTGCCCGATCCGGTGGTGCCCGAGACGATGGTATGCCGGGTCTCGGCCCTATCCGGGAAGTGCACGCCAGCGATGCGGTAGGGCGCGGGCCTTTTCAACGCGGCGTCGCGCGCGCGCACATGCAGCGGCCGGACCCGGCGGGCGAGTTCGCCAACGCTCGCAAGCTCGGCGCCGCGCAGCCATTTGGCCCGGTTGAGCTGGCGGCCCCGGACCCAGAACAGCGCGAGGAACGCGACGATCGCCGCCACCGATGCCTTCGCGCCGACGAGCGCGCTTGCGAACACCCGGTCCCGCAGCCTCTCCCGGACCCGCAGCGCTTCGGTCGAGGCGGCGAGGTCGCGGATACTGATCACCTCGTATCGCCCGTTCCGCATCCTCACCTCCTGGCCGGAGGTTTCCTGGTAGCCCACCGCGAGCTTGGCCTCGGCGAGGGTCACCATGCCCGCGGCGTACCAGTCGTAGCCGTCGGTCTGGCGGGCCACGTGCCAGACGGGGAAGGCCACGACGGCGATCGCGGCGAGGAACATCGCGGCCTGCAGGAGCTGGCCCCACATGCGGAGCCCGTGGAAGACCGTCTGCCCGCCGCGAAGGGTGTTGCTGCCGACCGTCCTCATGGTCCGGGCTCCCGTGTTCGAGTCATGCCCCTGCCGCCCGGGCGCCTGGGGTCATTCCACATCGCCACCGCCCCCGTCCGGCAGCGCTCGCAGATCGGGATCGCGGCCGGCGTACCCGAGCAGAGTCACCCGGTTGATGTGCAGCATGTCGTATCTCCTTTCATGCAGGGGGTGGGACGTGCCGGCTCGAAGGGAGCCGGCGCGGCAATCTCAATCGACTCGACGATCGCCGCCGGGAGGCGGAGCCGGGCCGGAAGCGGGGCGAAGGAGCCGGGGCCGGAGGGGGAGCGAAGCTCCGCGCTCCCAGCCTCCGGCTCCCCCCGCGCCCTGCAACGGAGGTCTCCGCCATGGCACGCACGTCGACACCGCCGCCCGACGGCACGGGGCGGCCTCGCATGCCGCGCCGCTCCACCCGGCGGGAGCGCGCCTTCGTGCTCGGCGGATTGGCGCTGGCCGTGCCCGTTACCGCCGTCTCGCTCCTCCTCGGCGCGGACGGCGAGATCGTCGGATTCGTGTGGGTGATTGCTGTCGCCTGGACGGCGATCGCCAGCCTCGCCGCCGCGCTCGGATGCGGCCTCGCGCATGGCGACCGGCCGGCCTTCGGCGGCCGCGGGCGCGGGTGTCTTCCCGACACCGATGCGGAAGGCTTCGACTGGAGCACCCGCACCGGCGCGTTCGCGTACATGCGCATCGCCGAGGACCGCGAGCGCCTGCTGGAGGACCACGGGCTCCGCAACCACGACCGCGGCATCTGACGCGCTCACGGCGACCGCTCCCGCCGGTCGGGCGCGGGCCGCTCGGGCGTCTGTTCCGCCCCGTCCGGCGCGGCGTTTTCGGCGGTGCCGAACAGCTTGTCGGCGAGCCAGCCGCCGATCAGCGGCACGCTCTCGGTGGCGTGACGCTCCAGCGGCTTGTCGGCCTGGACCGCCACGCCGGCGCGGCCTGCGCGGGCTTTCTCTTCGGTCTGTCCGGCCCGGGCCTCGCGCCCGGCCTCGCTCACCGTCATGTCGGCCTTCGTCTCTGCGCGCTCGCGGATCGCAGCCGCGTCCACATCCCCCGGCGCCGGCGCGCCGGCGGCGCGCGCCCGCTCCTTCACATCCTTCCCCCAGCCGTCATGCGCCTCGTGGGTCTTGCCGACCTGCGCGTCCGCGAACTCGTCGCGGTCCGCACCGTACTCGGTGCGCCCGCCGATCTCCGCCGGGTCGGGGCCGGCGGGCGCGGGGAACTTCTCGGCCACGAACGCGGCGGCATGCTCGCGCAGCACCTCCAGGTCCTCCGGCGTCTGCGGCAGGGCGATGGCGGTTGCGGCGGCGGTCCCGAGGGGCCTGCCGTCGGCGCCCGGCCGCTCGGCGAGCCAGGCGAAGAAGGGCTGGCCCAGCTCCCGGTCGATCGCCTGCGCCTGCGTTGCGGTCCGCGCCGCCTGCTCCGACCAGCTCTCGGATTCCTGGAGCGCGACCGATGCGCGTTCCTGGAAGCTCCGCATCCGGGTGAGGTTGGCGGCAAGGCTGTCGGACAGGCTCGCCGCCTCGCTCTCGCCTGTCGTGGTGGACCAGCGCCGCGAGGCGTCCGAGACCCGCGACCAGAGGTCGAGCACCTGGTGCTGCTCCGCGTAGTCCTTCACCCTGGACCAGTCGTCCGACTCGATGGTCTGGCCGCGCCAGGTGGCGGAGCCGCCCGCGCCGAGCTCCACGATCTTGCTCCATCCCCCGCCGATCTTCGCCTCGCCGGTCAGCATCAGCGCCTGGCTCTTCGAGATCCCCGCCGTCTCCGCGAGCTTTTGCATGTGCGATTCGAGCGCCTGGGCCTGCGCGCTCTCGCTCTCGGTCACGCCCCGGGCATACGCCTCGCCCGTGGAGACGTCGCGGGCGTAGCGCTCGACCAGTGCGGTGGCGTCGGTCACGGCGGCGTTGCGCGCCTGACCGGCCTCGGCCGAGAAGTGATGCGAGAGGCTGCGGGCCTCCGTGGCGCGGGCCTCGTGGGATGCGGCCAGCGACTCCGACAGCCTGATGCCCGCGGCGGGGATGCGGCTGGTGGCCGCCGAGGCATCCGCCACCGCGGTGCCGTCGCCGGTCACGGTGAAGAGCGCCCCGCCCGGGGTGTAGCCGGCATGGCGGTCCGCATCGACATGGGCCGAGGTGCGGATCTGCCGGCCCTCCAGTGTCGCGAACCGGTGGGTGTCGTAGGCAGTGCTGGCAAGCGCGATGTTGCCGGTGGTGCCCTCGTGGGCGGCCGACGACGCCGCGTCCTGGCCGACGGCCAGCACCGAGGTCGCGAGCACGGTCGCCTTCGACAGCCCGTAGGCCAGGGCCGCGGCGAGGAACGGCACCGACATCGAGAGGTAGCCCGACATCACCGCCACGTCCGAGGCGACCGCCCTTATGCCGGCCTGGGCCACCAGCGAGATGCCGACGTCGCCCCCCGGCATCATCGCCGCCGCGCTCATGCGCTCGGCCGCCTCTCCCATGGAAATGCGGTGCAGGATCGCGTAGAGCGGCCCCCAGGACTGGAGCCAGACGAGCCCGGTGACGTAGGACCGGAATATCGCCGCCCCCGCAGGCGTCAGCATCAGCAGCACCGCCATCGGGAAGGCGCCGATGTAGAGGCACTCGAAGACGATCTTCAGCAGCGGCACCCAGGTCTCGGCCTGGCGTCCGATGGCACGGTAGGCCGAGACGGTCTGCGCCTCGGCCCTCGCTTCGGTGTAGGCGCGGAGCGCCGCCGCGTTGCCGGCCTCGGCCGCCCACTGCTCGCCCGCCGCGTGGACCGCGTTCAGCGTCATCTGCTGGCGCATGATCTCGGCGGCCGAGCGCGAGGCGCCGATGAGGAAGCCGTGGGCGGCGGGAAGCGCCGCCAGCAGCTCCGCGCGGGCGAGCGCGTCGGTAGCTGCGCCGGGGAAGAGCCTTCGCCCGAACACGGTGCCGGCGCGGGCGAGCTCGGCGGTCCACTGCGCGTTCAGCCTGCCGGCCGCATCCAGGCAGGTGACGATCTCGCGGTCCACCGTGCCGCCCGCGGTCCGCGTCGCGAACTCCACCATGCGCGCGGGCGAGGCGCCCGCCGACGGGGTGCCCGCGGCCGTCACCAGCGTCCAGAGGTCGGTCGACTCCCGCAGATTGTCGGCCGAGACGTGGCCGAGCAGGAGCGCGTGGAAGACGCACTGCCTCGCGTAGTTCCTGAGGTTCCGTGCGAACACCGCGTCGGTGACTTCGAGCCTGGTCGCCTTGGCCGCGAGCCTTGCGCCGAAGATCAGCCCGTGGCGCTGGTAGGCGAGGTCGTTCGGCAGGGTGAACGCCTGCTCCGTAAGCCGCGTGAGCCCGTCGCCCACCTGGCTGGTGAGCGAGGCAAAGAGCGCGAGCCCGATCGGCACGTTCGCCACCACGGCGGGCGCCAATGCGGGGTCCAGCCGGTCCACCACCCTGACCGTCGTCTTGGGCACGATCATCGCGCCCCAGACGGCGACGAACAGCAGCACCCACTTGGCGTTGTCCTTCCAGGAGCCGCCGAAGGCGGTGCGGAACAGCACCCAGGCGAGGCCGCCGACGCCCGCGATCTGGGCCAGCATTACATAGGCGCCGCCGCCGGTGATGGCGGCGACCGCGTTCAGCAGGTCGACCAGGTAGGTCCCGCCGCCGAGGGTGAAGAGCTCGAACATGCCGCTCACTCCGTCCGCTACCGGGACCCGGCCGCCGCGCCGCCGCGCGAGAACGCCAATGCGGCCCGGAGATCGGCGCTCAGCGCGCCCGCGAGCTCGGTCTCGATGAGGCGGAGCTTCTCGATCACTCCGAGCGCGGTGTTGAACCGCCGCAGGCCCGCCGAGCGGTGCCGGGCGAGCGCTGTGCGGTTGGAACGCAGGCCCTCGCGCCAGCGGTCGAGCTGCTCGCCGTCGGCGATGTCGAGCGCGCCCGCGCGCTCCTCCACCGTCCGGTGCAAATCGGACAGCCAGACGTGCAGCACGTCGAGAGCCACGGCCTCGGCGAGCGCGTCCATCTCCCGGTCGACCACCGCGCCCCGGTAGGCGGCCGCGACGTTGGCGACCCGGTAGACCGGCAGCACCGTGAGGTTGACCAGTCCGAGCGCGGCGGGAGTCGGCGCGGTGTCCGCTCTCACCGCGTCCACCAGGTCGCGCAGCAGCATCGCCACGCGGTTGCGGAAGCCCCGGCCCGCGGGGACGGTCGCCCGCCCGAGCGACGGGTTGAGGCACCGGTCCGCGGTATCGCAGCGGTAGACGGGAAGCTCGCCGCCCCCCTCCATCAGCACCTCGGTCACCCGCCGGTCGAGCGCCAGCGGCTCCAGGATGCGCACCCGGGGTCCGGAGGTATCGGAATCGGACGTGGGCGCGGTGACGATCACCGTGCCCGTGACCGACATGGCGAACTCGGCAAGCGCCGTGTCGCCGGAGAGGAAGGACGAGGCCCGCACCGCCTTCCAGGCGTAGTTGACGTTGACCGGAACCTGCTCGGCCATCGCGCCGGAGGCCGACGCCAGAGTGGAGTTGCGCTTGCCGTCCGCGCCGCAGCCGTGCTTCGCGGCGGCGTAGTCGGAGAATATCCCCTGCGAGGTGCCGATGGCGGCGCAGATCGCGGCGCTCGCGCGGTCGTTCTTCGACCATACCGCGCCGACCAGCGCCTGGGCGGTCTCGCAGCTGTTGAGGTTCTGGCTGTTGACCCACTGCGCCAGCGCCCGGAGCTTCGACATGGTCTCGGCGATCACCGGCGAGATGGTCTCCAGCGCCAGCTCGAAGGCGAAGCCGGCGGCGTTCTGCGCAACCGCGCGGGCGAAGGCCACGAGCTGGTCGCTATCGATGAAGGAGAAGGCGCCGGCGAAGGCGTCGATGCCGCCGCAGCCGGCGCGGAACGACGGCAGGTTCACCGTCGCGATCTGCTCCGAGCGCACCGGGGCGCGCATGTAGAGGTTGCCGAGCGTCCAGTGCCCCGAAGCCTGGCCCTCGAAGGCAGTCGGGCCGGTCACGTTCGAGACCGTGCCCTGCCAGAAGGACTGCATCTCCGTGAGCACGTCGGCGCGGACACTCGTGCCGGAGACACTCGTGCCGGCGACCGGCGCGGCCGCGAGCAGGACGGCGAGCGCGGCCCCGGCAGCGGCCTTCTTGCACTCAGTAATCATGACCGGGCTCCAGTTGCGTCAGCACGAAGATGCGCTCCGCGAGCTGATCCTCGGCGAGCACGCCGAAGCCGACCGGCAGCACCTTCTTCGTTTCCGTGTCGAACAACGCGACGGCGGGGAGCGGTGAGCCGGCCAGTCCTAGCCTGGCGGCCCGTCCGCCATCCGGCACCGCCTCGGGCCAGCCTTCGAGCGGCCCGCCGGTCATCGACACGGCCAGCACGTCGAGCCCGTGGCGCACGGCGAAGGCGCGCAGCAGCGGTCCGAACACCCGGCACCCGCCGCAGTCCGGATGGCCCAGATAGATCAGCCCGTAGCGCTCCCCGAGAGTTGCCAGGGCGTCCGCGACCTCGTCGCGGCGCCCGTCGGACCAGAGCCGCTTCGCGAGCGCGCCCACGGGCCGCGTCAGCGTGTAGTCGAGCTCCGGCGTCGCCCAGACCGTGCGCCGGAAGGCGTCCGAGAAGGCGGCGGCCCGCTGCAATGTTTCCTGCTGGAGGCGCAGATAGGCCGTCACGTTCTCCGTCGTGGGATCGAGGATCGCGGCGGCCCTGGCCTCTTCCAGCGCCTTGCGCATCTCTTCGATGCGCCCGGTCGCGGACCGATCCGCACTGCCGGAAGGGGGCAATGGGGCGGGTTGCGCCTCCTGCGCGTCTTCCTCGCGGTCGCAGTAGAAGTGCCAGCCGAGCGACGGGGTCTCGCCCCGCTCGCCGCACCAGGATCGCCATTCCGCCGCAATCGACACCGGGGCGAAGAGCGGCAGCGCCACGCCCATGGCTGCAATGGCGTATTTCAGGAAGGGCGCCATCACTGGCCCCGCGTGTAGAAATCGCGGATGCGCGTGCGCATCGTCGCCTTCGTGTCGCCGCCGTCCGGCAGAGAGACCGAGGGATCCATCGACCCGTCCATCAGGTTCTCGGTGAACTCCGAGAGATCGAGGCGGTCGAAGTCGATGCGCTCGACCTCCGCCACCGTGAGGCCCCGGCAGCTCCCCCAGCCGATGCCGAGCTGGGCGCGGCCCTGCTGCTGCAGGATGCGCCCGAGCTTCGAGCCGAACACGCACCACGCCCGCGCCCGGCGGATGCAGATGCCGAACAGGGTCCTCTTCGCGCAGTACCTTCCGAGATAGTGGGTGTTGCCGCCGTGGCGCTCCTTCGCCAGCTCGTATTCCTCGCGCGAGCACCCCGCAATGCCGATCAGCGCGCCCGAGTTGGTGCAGCAGTTGGCGAGGCCGAACAGGCGGATGGTGCAGGCCCGCCGCTTGCCGGTGAAGAAGCGCATGTCGCCGCGGTCGAACTCGTCGCCGCCGAGCTCGACCGCCATGTTCAGCCGCGTCGCCGCGTTCACGAAGCCGGTGTTGGATTGCGGTTGCACGGTCTCGCAGCCGGCGCCGACGCAATACGTCGCCCGACCGCAGGAGCCGCCCGTATTGGCGTCTCCGACACCGGCATTGCAGTCCGCCACGCCACCCGAAGCGAGGCCGTCCGCGCGGTGAGCGGGCGATTGCGGCGAAGCCGCTATACCTTCCGAGCGCTCGACGACGGGATCGCCCGCCGGCACGCTCGCCGCCGGGCGCGACGCCGTCCCCTGGATCACCGTGCGCCCCGCATCGCCGCCGGGATCGTCGGGATCGGCGAGGCGCGCCCGCGCCGCGTCCTCCATCATCCCCGCGGTGAGGCCGCGTTCCGGCACGTTGGTGCCCGCATAGCCCGGCACCTTCGCGGTGCTCGCCGCATCCCGCGCGATCGCCCCCGCCGTTGCGGCTCCCGTCCGGCCGATTTCCCTCGCGGCCGCCTTAGGGTCCTCCGCGCGCGCGGCCATGCCCGACACTACCCACAGCATCAGGCAGACGAGCGCGAACATGGCGAGCCAGGCCAGCAGCCGCGCGACCCGCGCGGCGCGGTCGATGAGAACATCGATCCGGCCCATGGGCGTTTCGGGTTGCACGGTCATGGTCGTTGCCCCCCTCCGAGGCGTTCGAGCCGGGCGCGAGCGACTTCGCGTGCCGCTTCGCCCTCCGCCGCGATCGCCTCCAGCGCGGCGGCGAGGCCGATGTTTCCGGTCACCATGTCGTGCGGCGGCGCGGGGTCGTCCGCGCCGCCCCGGCTCGCGCAGCCGGCAATCCCGCCGGGCGCGACGACCACCGCCGGCACACGGTCGATCCCGAACAGGCGGAACAGGCGCGGGTCGACGGCGACGCCCGCCTCCGCCCCGCCAAGCCGTTCGCCGACCGCCTTCACGGTCTGCCGCAATCCGCCTTCGCCGACCCCGCGCAGCACCAGCGGCGCACCGATCGCCGCCGCCTCGCGCGCCCATTCGCGCCAGCTCGGCGCCGGCACCGAAAGACTCATGAAGACGACAATTTCGGCGGTGCTTCCGCCGCGATCGGAGAGTCCCGCCTTCACGGACGCCGCGTGTCTCTCGGCCGGAAGCGGAGCGGGGCGGGTTTCCGCGGGGGTTGCCGGACCGGCACGCCCGGCGGTGCCCGTGGCGGCATCGCCGGCCCGCTCCAGGGCGCGGCCGATCACCGAGCGCGTCCACTCGCCCAGGCCCTGCGGACCGGCCTCGCCCGCCTTGTGCAGAACCTCGTCGGCCAGTGCCCGGGCCTGCGATTCCGGCGAGGGTTGTTCGCCGAACGCCGGCCCGGCACACAACGCCAGCACCAGCAGTCCGGCGAGACCGTCTCGGGCGAGAACTCCAGTACGCTGTCCGAGGCTTCCTACAAGATGCAGCATGTGCGTTTCCTCCACAGCAGGTAGCCGAAGCTCTCGCCCGAGACGGGCAGTTCGCGGAGCGATTCCCAGAGCACCGAGGAGCGCCCCGTCGGGTTGCAGCCAGTCGCGGGCGTCGTCGCCGGCACCGGCTGGGTCATCTGCCAGCGGTACTGGCTCTTCTTCATGATCGGCATGGGGTAGCGCCCGCAGAGCGCGGCGGACCCGGAGGTGCCCCAGGCGAGCCCGGCGCGGTGCAGGCGGTAGACCAGCCGCTGGGCCGCCAGCAGCGACGCCTGCACCCCGCCGACATGGGCGGCGACGTTGCCGGTGAGCGGATACATGCCGCCCTGGCAGCCGGCGCACCAGAACAGTGCGTCCTGCGGCAGGCCGGCGGAGGCCGCGGCGCAATCGGCGGCGCACGCCGCCTGCGCCGGCAGGTTGGCGAACAGCGCCGCCTCCGGGTTGAGCAGGAACGAGAGCTCGTCGTCGAGCCAGGAGGGGTCGAGCTCCGAGGTCCACGCGATATCCAGGCCGCCGCCTTCGAGGCAGCCGAGGTCGAGCAGCGCCCCGATCCAGGAGAGCAGCGGATACACATAATAATGTGCGTGCCAAACCGAGCCCGCGGCGCCGTCGCCGCCCGACGACCCGGTGCGCCCGCGCGCGGCGGGGAGCCCCGGATCGATGGTGAGGCCGCCCAGGTTGGGAAAGCACCAGGGAACCCGGGTCACGTCCACCAGCCGCGCCGGCTCCTACACCCCGAGCGAGAGCCCGATGCGGGGGATGGGCGAGCCGCAGAGGCAGATCGGCGAGGACGGGTTGGGCGTGTCCGGCGCGCCGGAGGCGCTGCCGATCCGGACCGGGCCGATCGAGATCGGGAACAGGCACTCCCAGCAGACGTCCGTGATCGGGTTCACGAACCGCCCGGTGCAGGTCTGTGCCATCACATGCCCGGCCGGCAGGAGGATCAGAAGTCCGAGTGCCAGCAGGAGGAGACGGAGGGACTTCATCGCGCCGGAACCCCTTGATCGCCGTTCGAGGAGTCGCGCCCGAATTCGTCGAGCGGGATTTCCGTGATGCGCAGATGCGCACCGTCGCGCCTTACCAGCGAAGGCGTGAAGCGAAGCCCCAGCCGGGCGGCAAGCCGCCCGCCCTGATCGAAGAAGAACGGCCGACCATGACGCCGTGCCAGCTCCAGGGGACGGCCCGCCAGCAGGACGATCTTGGAAGGCCTGCCGTGCGCGAGCGCCCAGGCGATTTCGGCGTCGCGCCGGCCGTCGATGAAGAGAAGACCGCGCGTCAGCGGCGCGTGGCGGAAGGGGTCGATGCGGCTCCCGGCGGCGGCGATCAACGTGCCGTCATGCGCCTGGATGTCGCGCGCCACCGTGATCGAGGGGTCGAAGGTCCACGAGCGCCGCGCCAGCGTGCCCGAGCGCTGCAATTCCGTCAGCCGCGCCTCGATCTGCGCCAGCAGGTCCGGTTCGGCAACCGCCCAGTTGGCGCCGCGCACGCCGAGGTCCTTCGCGGACGCCTGGGCCGCCAGCAGCGCCAGCACGAGAGATGCCGGCATCAAGACGGCCGCGACGGACCGGAAGGGCAGCGGCGGGACGCGCATCATCGCCGCGTCTCTGCCGTGCGCCCGATATCGTCCGGCCCCACCAGGGGGCCTTCGAGGCCGAGCCAGGGCAGATCCGGCATGGCGATCGCCCGGCCGAGGATACGCTCGCGCGGCACCAGCCCGATCTCCGCGTAGCGGCTGTCGTGGCTGTCGGCGTGATCGCCGTGGACGTAATAGTGTCCCTCGGGAATGAGGCTCGGCCGGATCGCCTCGAGCGGCCGCCCGTCGAGAGCGTGGCTCTTCGCGCGCGCGACAGGCGCACCGTCGAGGCGCACGGTGCGATCGTCGTCCACGGTCACGACATCGCCCGGCAATCCGCGAACGGTCTTGAGGTAGGGCGTCTTCACGCCCAGCGCCGCCGCCTGGCCCGGACCCCGATCCGGGCGCGGCTCGAACAGCACCGTGTCGCCGATGGCGGGCTCGCCGACAGGCAGCACCAGGTAGCCCCAGGCGTCGTCCGACCAGCTCGTGTTGACGTGCACCCGCGAGGCCGCCGCGAGCCACAGCGCGGCCAGCGCCGCCATGAACGCGAGCCCGGCCCAGGCCCGCTTGCCGCCGCGGCGCCGCGCGCCGGGGAACGTCGCCGGTGCCGTCATGGCCGCGGCTCCGAACCGGGGCGCCCCAGTCTGTCCTCAAGCGCAAGCCGGATCTCCTCCGTTAGATCGGGGGCCCCGGCGGCGACGGCGCGGACCGGCAGCAGCACCGCTCCGTTTCGTGCGGCCACCGCGCCGAGCGCATCCTCAAGCGCGAGCGCCCATGCGCGGGCGGTTGCGGCGGTCTCTTCCGCAGTCGAATCCGCGCGTGCTGCATCGGCAGCGTGCTCCGCAGCGAGTTCACCGAGCCGCACGCTCGCGATACGCGGTCCTTCGTCCACGGACAGGCGCACCGCGCCGGCCGCGACCGCCGCGGCAACGCCGGCGGCGAGCAGCATGGCGGAGAGGACCACCCGGACCTCGCTCACCACCCGTGTCCCGCCGCGCGCTGCCGCGCCGTCATCGACACGTAGGCGCGGGTGTCGCGGTGCTTGAACCAGGCGGTTCCGTCCTCGTCATGGAACATGTAGAGGTAGTGCCCGGCCCAGCTCCGGTTGGAACGCTCGGCGGATAGCACGCCAGCCAGGATCGCCGCGCGGAACATCTCCTCGGCATCGCGCACGACCCTGATTCCGGGCGGAATGCCGCCGCGGCGCCGTTCACGCCGCTTGCCTGATCTCGCCACGGTTCGTCTCCCCCTCCTTCGCCTGCATGTGCGCGCCATCTCGAGTCTCCTCGCTGGTCGTGTCTGCGGTAGCGGCGCCCGCGTCTCCAGACGGACACTCGTGCCGGGGCCCCGTCAGCGCCCGGAAGCGGGCGAGCCAGAGCCTCGCGGCCCGGCCGGGACCCACGGCGCGGATGCGCCTTCTCAGCGGCGGGAACGCGGCGCCGGCGCCGGCATCGGCGTCCGCGAGGTCGCGGCGTTCGGCCGCGGCGGTCATGCGGAACACGAACCGAAGCAGTTCCGCCTGCTCGTCGCCGAGCACGGCATCGAGCCCCGCCGCCTCGCGCACCGCGCGCTCGATGCCGGCGGCGAGCTTCGCCGCCCGCTGAGAGGAAGAAGGATCGCCCCGCAGCCAGGCCGACGGCGCGTCCGCGATCAGCGCGTGGATCGCGAGATTTCGCCGGTCTTCCTCGCCGAGGCCGTCGAGCGCCTCGACCTCCTCGCTCGCGATGACCGCATGCGCCGCCAGCGAGTGGTACTGCCGGGTGCGCCCGCCGAAGCGGCAGGTGTTGGCCAGCACGTGCGCCAGCGCCTCGAAGTCGATGTCGGCGGCCGCGATCCCTTCCGGATCGCCCGGCCAGGCGAGGCGCCCGCCGGCAACTCCGGCCGCAGCGGCGGTCTCCCGCCGGTCTTCCCCGGTTCGTGCGTTCATTCGCTTGCTCCCTTGTCGTCCTCATGTTCAATGCCGCGATCGGCACCGCCGTCTGCGCCGGGCGCGTCGGGGATGCCGGTTTCGTCGCCGGTGTGACCAAGCTCGCCCCCGGCGGGCGCACCGCCCGGCGGCGGCTCCGGAATGCCGATGCCGTCTTCGCCCGCGAGGGGAGCGTCCCCGGCACGAGTGTCCCCTGCGAGCCGGTCGATGGCCTCGACGGTGGAGAGCCCCTCGGCCTTGAGCCGCTCGACGGCGGCGAACGCGGGTCCCCGCGAGGAGAACAGCGCCACCGACCAGGGATCGAGCACCAGGCGCGCGACGCGCCAGCCGTCGGGGCCGTGCAGCAGCAGCTCCGCGTAGCGGCCCTCCGCGGTGGTCAGGCTCTTCAGCGCCCGCTCCATGCCGGGGTCGCAGTGGATGCGCTTCTCCTGCTTGAGCAGCTCGACCGACTCGTCCTTCTGGGCGAGGAAGATCGTCCAGTCCGAGTTCTCCCAGGCCGCCTGCGCCGCCGGGTTGGCGTAGTAGTCGTTGACCGACTGGGTTCCCGTGACGAGCGAGCCGCGATACTTGCGCGCCCGCCTCCCGGCGCCTTCGAGGAAGGCGCGGCTGTCCTCGCCCGAGAGCAGGTCCCAGGCCTCGTCGATGACGATCGCCTTCGCCCGCGTGCGCTCGCCGTGATACATGCGCTGGGTGGCGAGGAAGACCACCAGCATCAGCACCACGGCCTGGACGTCGCCCCGGCCCTTGAGCTCGGCGAGCTCGAACACGGTGAGCGCGGCATCGAGGGCCGGCGTGTGCGCGCCCGCGAACAGCCGTCCCATGGCGCCGCCCGGGCACCAGGGACCCAAGGCCGTCGCCATGTCGGCCGCGCGCCGGTCGTCGCGGGCCTGCAGGTGACGGCGCACGGCGCCGAGATCGGCCTCGATGCCGGCCTCGTCCCAGGCTGCGGCGATGGCGTCCGCGATCAGCGCCGCCTCGACGTCGTCGATGGAGCCGCGCCTGCGGCACATGCGCCCGATGACGCCGGCCAGCATGGCGAAGCATTCCTCGCGGTAGTCGCCGTCATGGGCGGCGGTCCCGGCGTCGATCATGGCGAAGGGGTTGAGGCAGGCCGGGTCCTTGCCGAAGGCGATGAAGGCGCCGCCAAGCGCTTCCGCCGCATGCTGGAACGACCGGCCGTCGTCGATCACCACGGCCTCGCCGCCGGCGCCGACGATGCCGGTGACCAGCTCCTGCATCAGCACCGACTTGCCGGAGCCGGACTTGCCGGTGACGGCGACGTTGTAGTTGCCGGCGTCGTTGGCGAAGGGCGACCAGCCGGCGGGCTGGCCGCGGCGGCCGATCAGGAACAGCGCGGGAGGACTGTCCGGCGCGAACCCCTGGCCGCGCCACTCGCCGTGCACCGGCGCGAGGTTGACGGCGGACGAGGTGAGCAGGGTCTTCAGCCGGCCCATGCGCGCGAGGTCGGCGTCGAGCCCCCCGGCCGGCACCATCGGCAGGCACGAAAGCCATGAGGGAAGCTGGACGTAGCGCTCGGCGCTCACGCGCCAGCCCTGGCCGTGATAGATCGCGCGCACCGCCTGCTCGGCCTCGTCGATGGCGTCGAGGGGCGCGTAGACCGCCGCCATGTACGTAGCCCTGACCAGGCGCTCTCCGTCCTTGAGACGCTCGGTGACGAGCTGCCAGTCCCTTGCCTTCTCGGGCAGCCCCGGCAGGTATCTCGCGATGCCGGTGCCCGCCTGCTGGGTGGCGCGCGCCGATTTGAGGAAAGCCCTCTCGCCGTCGGCCGCCTCGCCGGTCATGACCGTGAGGCAGGTGAGCACCGGGCAGCCGGGCTGGAGGAAGTCGCGGTGGAAGTCGCCGATCAGCGCATTGCCGCGCCAGCCCGGCCACACCTCGGGGAAGGCCACCGCACTGAGCACCCGCACGGCGACGTCGCCGGCACGCGTGTCGCCGGCACGCGTGTCCCCGCGGTTCGCGGACCGGGGCGCACCAGGGCGTTCTCCCGCACGAGTGTCCCCTGTTTCCCCGTCGTGGAACACCAGCCCGGTGGGCGCGACAGTGAGCGCGCGGCCGGGCGCGGAGCATTGCAGGTGGAGCGCGTCCCTCGGCGACCAGCGCCTGTGCGGGCGGTGGAGCGGCGTCGCCGTGCTTTGGCACGAGTGTCCCGGCTCCGGAAGCGGCGCGAGGGTGGGCGCCGTCAACTCGGAGGCGAGCGACAGCAGCGCGTCCGGCGCGAGCCTGCGCGTCGTTGCACCGGCGGACGCCAGGGTACCTTCGAGCGCCCGGCGGAACGCCGAGAGCGCGGTCTCGGGAGCGGGACCGGGCGGACCCGCGAGCGAGGCGCAGACGAAGGCCCGGTAGTCCGACAGCGTGAACGGCGGCCCGCCCGGATGCAACGCCCGCCAGCCCGCGCCTCCGAGGAGGCGAAGCCTCCGCCGCGCCATGCCGGCCTGCACGCTGCCTGCGTCCCGCCTCGGCCCGGCCCAGGCGTCGAGCGCCGCGCCGAAGCGGGGGCTCGCCCAGTGAATGACCTGCACCGTGCAGCGCTCGGGCACGGCATCGGCGAGCGTGCCGGCCAGCGCGCCCAGCGTCTCGGCGTCGATGCCTGCAAAGGGCGGGATCTCGATGACGAACCCGACCGAGCCCGCGTTGACATAGAGCTCGCCGCGCTCGTCGAAGGCGCGCCAGGGCAGGAGCTCCACCAGCGCCGCCCCGGTCTCGGGCTGCGACCAGGGCTCCAGCCCGGCCGGTCCCTCGAAGAGATCCAGCAGGCGGCGCGCGAGGCCGGTCACGGAAGCCTCCATTCGGCCGGCGCGATCACCGCCCGCACCCAGACCCCCTCGTGGTAGATGCCCTCGGCATCCACGAAGGGCGCGATCCAGATGCGGGCGATCTCCTCGGGCTCGCGGAAATTCTCTCCGGCGGCGGCTTCATCGGCCGGAGGGGACGAGATCGAGGCGTCGCCGGGCGCAGCCTGCAGAGCGGCGGCGGGAGCGACCGGTTCGCGGCCCGCATCGGTGGGACCGGAGTGTTCCTCGCCGGCCGCACCTTCGCCCGTCACGGCTGTCTCTTCGCCTTCCGTATCTTCGCCGGCGAAACCTTCGAGCAGCCCTGCCAGCCAGGCGAGCGGGCCACAGTCCGATTCGCAATCCCGCTGCGCCGCCCGTCCCGAAGCCGCGGCGGGCTCTCCACGAGGCCGGTAGAGCGCGGCCTTGGCCGCGGGGGTTTGGGTGCCCCCAGCCCCAGCCTTTGGCACGAGCGTCCCCGGCACGAGCGTCTCCGGCACGCGTGTCCCCGGCACCCGTGTCTTCGGCACTGCCGGATCGGCGGCTGCGACGGACGAGCACACTTCTCCCTGCGCGAGCGGGCACTGCCAGTCGTCGCCCACATGGGTCGCCGAGCAGCCCGCCAGCGCCAGCGCGGCCATTGCCGTGGCGGCCGCTCTCACGGCCCATCCGTTACGTTCGTTCATTGGGTCCTCCCCTTCTTCTCCGTCCTGCCGTCGAGCCAGGCGCCCTCGATGAACACCACCGTCACCCGGGTCCCGGCCTGGAGCTGGATCACCGGCTGGTACTGTTCGGCGCGGCGGATCAGGTAGTCCGCGACCTTGCGGCCCGCGGACGACGCGCCTGAGCCGAGCCCGGCCCTGCCGATATCGACGAGGCCGGTATTGGCGACAGCGGCGCCCGCGCCGGTCGCGACGGCCTGCGGCGCGAACGCGCTCGCGGCGCCCTCGCCGAGACCGGAGACCATGCCGGCGAGGAAGGCCTTCTCGACCAGAGCGCCCTCGCGGCTCACCACGGGGCCGCGCACCCCGGTCTTGCCGGCGCCCGCGACGAACCCCGCGACCTGCGTCTCGACCACTGTGTCGGGCTCTTCTGCGGCACAGGTGAGCGTTCTGAGCCTCGCGTAGACCTTCTCGGACGAGAGATCGCCATGGGCGGCGCCGGTCACGGTACAGCCGTCGAGATCGACGGCGAGCGCCGTACCGTCCGAGGCCGCGGTCCAGGCGGGACCCACGATCCTCAGCAGCACCGGGCGCGGGTCGCCCTGGGACGAGACCCCGGCGGAGGCGTCGACGCCGGCGAGCACCACGGCCTCCGCATGGCTCCCGGCCGGGAGCCAGGCGCCGATATCCCTGGCAGCGGGCGCGTCGAACCGCTCCCCCGAACCGTCCAGCCGGAAGGTCTCGATCAGAGGCTCAGCCACCAACTCGGTCTCGGGCGCAGCCCCGGATGCGGCAGCGCCGGTCGCCGGGGCGCTCCGCTGCCCGGCGCCCTGCCGGAACAGCTCGCCGACCGGCATGCCGTTCGCTGCGGCGGTCTCTTCACCCGCCCGCGCGCGCTCCAACTCGCCGATCTTCGCCGCGAGGCTGTCGATCGTGCGCTTCGCGTCCTCGGCGTCGGCGGCAAGTTTCTGCCTGAGGCGCTCGTTCTCCTGCCTCACGCGATTCGCCCCGGCCTCCATGTCGCGCAGCCGCGCGTCCATGGCGCCGAGCCTGGCTTCCGAGCGCCGGGTCCAGCTCTCCTCGGCGGTCCCCGGGGTCGCGAGCTCGGCATCGATCCGAGCCTCCGGCCTGGGCGGACCGCTGCCGCCCGCCGCGAGCCAGAACGCGAACACCATCAGCACCGCCGCCGCGATCGCGGAGAACAGCACCAGCTGGTTGCGCCGGGCGCGGCGCGACTCGCCGTCGCCCGCGGGCGCGGTGCGGGCGCTCATCGGGAGTCTCCGGCACGCGTGTCTCCGGCACGAGTGTCCTCGTGCACCGCCACCGCGAGCCTGCCGCCCGAGGGGCCGGTGCCGGGCGCCGCCAGCCAGAGAGCGGCGACGCGGCCGATCCCCGGCAATCCACCAATGGTCCCGACGAGGCCCGCGGCACTCTCCGCGCCTTCGGACGCCGAAGGGCCGGCCTCAAACACGAGCGCCGAGAAGCGCGGACGGGGGAACGCCTCGGTGCCCCGCCAGGTCCCGATGACCGTCAATCCGGAGACACGCGTGCCGGGGAACGCGCCCCCGGCATGGATCGCATAGCCGGCAAGAGGCTCGCGCCGCGCCACCGCGCGGATCAGGCGCACCAGCGCGCCGATGCGCCGATTGCCGGCGGCGGGTTCGCGGACTGCGGCCGCCCCCGCCGCCGGGTTGCGGATCAGCACCTGCGCCGGGCCGCCCGCCACAGGCGTCAGGATCAGCCGGTAGGTAAAGCCCTTCTCGGTGCCCACGAACAGGACCGCAGATCCCGCCGCAGGTGCCGCCTCAGGTCCCGCCTCGGCTTTCGCGGCGCGGTCCGCTCCGCCGCCGGCAGCGTCCGGCGGCCGAAGGTAGAGGTCGCCGGTCGCGGTGTCGTGCTCGATCTCGAAGCGGCCCGCGCTCTTCACCGCCCGCGCGATGCGGTCGCCCAGGAGTGCAATCCGGACCACCCCGGACGCCGAGACCTGCGCCGGGAGCTCGGCGTGGTCCGCCGCCTCCAGGACACTTGTGCCGGAGACACTTGTGCTGGTGACCTGCGTCGCGGACGCGGCGGTCGGCAGCGCGGCATATATAATGAGTGCGCAAAACAGCGCGGCAGCCGCGCCTACACGAAGGTGCAAAGTCATGCTCAGTCCTCCATCTGCTCGAAACGCAGCAGCGCGAGCCGGCCCGCGTCGATGCGGAAGGCGAGGCGGTAGCGCCGCTTCTGCCGCGAAGCCTCCTCGCGCCCGATCCAGGTCACCAGCTCGCCCGCGATCTCGGCGCTGAGTTCGCGCCCGTCGCTCTCGATGCTCCTCGGGTAGAACGCGGTCGAGAGGTCGCGCCGGGCCATCCGCTCGGCTTCCGACGCCACCCAGGCGCCGATAGCGCCCCGGGCCTCGGCATGGGCGAGGCGCGCGACCGCCTCGCGCACATGGGCCGCGTTTTCGGGCGTGAGCGTGAGCAGCGTCACCGCTGCGGTGCGCGCCGCATCCTCCAGGTAGCGCCGCCCCGCCCAGCTCTCCCCCACCTCCCAGGCGGGGCCCGAGACGGCGGGAACCAGCACGGTCACCCGTTCGCGGCTGGTCAGCCCGTGCGCCAGCACCAGGTTGGAGAGAACCGCGAGCGCCAGCAGCCCGGCGAGAACCGCCCGCGTGTCCCGCGCCCGGCGGCGCTCCGCGTCCATCGCCTCGCGCCTCATCCGAAGTACCGCCTGACATGGCTTGGCGGGGTGCCACGGAGCCGCAGCACGAACTCGGGCAGGAACCAGTAGAGCGCGTAGAGCGCGATGTTGGCCCCGCCGCCGCGCTTGACGCGGCGCAGCAGCAGCCAGCCGGCGATGCCGGCCACCAGTCCCGCGACGAACTGGTTCGCCGCGAGCCCGAGCACCGCCGGTCCCAGCAGTGCCGCCGCCTCGTCGAAGGTCCAGAACAGCCAGCGCTCCGGGTCGTCGAGACGGCGCGGGATCGCATGGCGCGCGGTGTCGTTCACTGTGGCCTCTCAGACGATCGCCGTGCCGACCAGGCCGGTCACGATGCCGGTGCCCGCGCCCGCCGCCACGCCGACGCCGACCGCGCCGAGAAGCTGCATCGCGTTGAAGCGCAGAACCGAGCCCACCAGGGCCGCGCCCACCGCGAGCGCCGCCGCGAGCTGACCGCCGGTGCCGGACACCATGCCCGTCACCGTGTCCAGCGGATCCGTGAAGGTGGTGTCCGTCGTCGCCAGCGCCGCATCGATGCCGAGCAGCGCCAGCGCCAGCGCGACGATCGCGCCCACGGCGATGCGGAGTGCGCGCTTCCTGCGGTCGTTCGAGATTGCAGTCATCACCTGTCCTCCTTCCCGGTGTCGTCCCTGTCCGGCGGCGAGGTCGCCGCTCTCTCCTCGCGCTCCTTCTCGTCGGCCTCGGTGGTCGAGCGCGCCTCGCGCGCGGCCGCCCACTCCGCCACCTTCGAGCGCAGATAGCGCGCCCGGTTGCCCATACGGCTGAACGGCGGTCCCTTGCCGCTGCCCCGGTAAGCCTGAAGCGTGCGGGGCGACAGTTTCAGGAACTCCGCCGCCTCCTCGGTGCTCATGTAGCCGTCCTCGGTCATCTCCATCTCCTCATTGCCTTCCTTCCCCACCGGAACCGCCGGCGCCCCGTCCTCGACCGCCGCCCTGATCGCCTCGCGCTGGGCCGGGTTCGTATGCTCGGCCATGACGGCGTCCGCCTTGTCCATGGTGGCGAGCCGGGGCAGGCCGCCATCGAGCAGCCAGGTCGCAAAGGACCGGTTCCTGTTGACGTCGCGGCTGAACTCCGAGCGCTTTATGCCGGTGACCGCCAGGAACGCCCTGACCTCGGCCACGAAGCGGTCCCCGACCGGTTCGCGGCCCATCCCGACCAGCAGCTTGTCCACCGTATCCAGGCGCGGATTGCGCCCCTTCTTCTTCACGCGGAAGACGAAGGTGGGATCGCGCATCGTCTCCCGGCCGAAGCGGCTGGGAGACATGTCGTGACGCTCCATATGGGCGTCGATGGCGCCGAGGAAGTGGGTGCGGTATCGGGTCATGGGCCGGAACGTAGGTGGAACATTCCGGCTTGACAATATATTTCGATCTTGAATACACTATTGTTCTACGCAACAGATACGAACACCGACCATGGAACGCGACCCGCTACGACAAAAAATCAGGGATCTCCTATGGCAGCGCGGCCTCACCATGAAGGAGGCCTCCGCCGCCATCGGCCGCAGCCCCAGCTACCTGCACCAGTTCCTCGAGCGCGGCACGCCCAAGGCGCTCGGCTATGCCGACGCCGAGAGCCTCGCGAAGCTGCTCGGCTGCAAGGCGTCTGAGCTGCGCCTTTCCGAGCCGCCCCGGCGCAGGCCGCAGAAGCGCCGCCGGCGCACCGCGCCCCTTCCCGGCGCGCCGCTCGTCGCCATCCCCGAGGTGGCGGTCGAGGCCGCCGCCGGTCCGGGCGCGCTCAACGAGGAGTTCGCCGCCGAGAAGGCGCGCTGGTACCTGCCCGAGGGCATGATCCGCCACGAGGGCGACGCCGATCCCGGCAGCCTGCGCGTGCTGCGCGCGCGCGGCGATTCCATGGAGCCGCTGATCTCCGACGGCGACCGGCTGCTGGTCGACATCGCCCGGCGCAGCCCCGATACCGGGGAGATGGCGGTGCTCTGGGACGGCTCGGGGCTGGTGGTCAAGCGCGTCGAGGTGCTGCCCCATGCCGAGCCGCCGCGGCTCCGCCTCCACTCCGCCAACCCCGACTACGAGCCCTACAGCTGCCTCGCCGAGGAAGCCCACATCGTCGGCAAGGTCGTCTGGACCGTGAGGAAATGCTGACAGGCGCAGCGACCGGCGCCGGCAGCGGGTTCGGCCGGGACCCGGCGGATGTGGCCGCGGCACGGCCGAAGAAGCACACGACGGAGCGCGATCCGGCGCCGGAGAATCTTCGGCAACGGCTCCGTGAGCGCGGCGTCTCGCTCGCCGCGGCCTCCCTCGCCATCGGCAGGAACAGGGCCTGGCTCCAGCAGTACCTCTCCCGCGGCATCCCCCGCGCGCTCTCATACCGGGACAGCGCCGCTCTCGCCGCGCTGCTCGACTGCGACCCCAGCCTGCTGCGCCACGCCGAGATCCCGCCGCGCAAGCCTCGGAAACGCGCGCAGCGCAAACGGCCTTCCGCCACTTCCGGCCTCGCCGCCGTGCCCGAGATCGAGATCGAGCCTTCCGCCGCGCCGGACGCGCGCGGCGAGGAGCTTGAGCGGGAGAAGGCGCGCTGGCGGCTGCCCGAAGCCATGATCCGTAGAGCCGTCGGCGCCGACCCCGCGAGCCTGCGCATCGTCGGGGTGCGCGGCAACGCGATGGAACCCCTACTGCGCGAGGGCGACCGCCTGGTCGTGGACACGGCGAAGCGGGATCCCAGCGCCGGCGGGCTCTTCGTGCTCCGGGAACCCGGCGGTTTCGCGGTCTGGCGCGTCGAGCCGGTCGGCGGGACGGATCCGCCGAGGCTCCGGCTGAACTGCGCCAACCCCGACTACGAAGCCCGTACCCGCCTCGCCGGGAATGTCCAGATCGTCGGCGAGGTCATCTGGACGATGACCAGGGAGTGAGCGTCCGACAAACGGGCGCGAAGAGAATGCCCCGGCACACGCTGGACAGGATGCCGGCTCCCATTGGAGCGGCGTTCCCCTCGGTCGATCCTGGAAGGCCTCCGCAGAACGAGCTTCGTTCCGAAGCCCCGGCCCCGCACGATGGCGTCGTCGCCGAAATTCGTGCGCACGGCGTCCAGAGCCCGTCGATCCATCCTCGTTCGGCGATCGTGCCGCTCGGCATACCGCAGGATGTGCGCTGGTGCCGGCATCACCCGCCGCCGGAGCCCCGGCACACTTCGATCTCCCTCAAGAGTTCGCGATCCAGCTTAGTTTTGGTTCCATAGATGCATCACTTTGTTGCTGACTGGTGCATACCGATGTAGCCTATGTGCCTCGTTCGACCCTACGCATGCGAGACCGATGGCTGAACGTCGGAAGAAGACCACAAGGCTGACGGTAAGCCTCGACGAAGCAGACTACGCCGCGCTCAACGCCATGGCACTAAAGAGCGATGTGTCCCTGTCGTGGGTCGTTCGCCAGGCAATCCAACGCTTCGTGCAGGAGCATCGTGCGCAGAAAGAGTTGCCTCTGAGACTTGCAGACCAAGCAAGCAGAAAGGAGGACTCGGGCTGAGAATGCCGGATCTCATAGAACATTCGGAAAAACGACCTGCGACTAAGCCCGCACTTGGGTGCTCTCGCTTGCCGCTCCCCCATGAGGGAGAGCGGCCCACCGCCTACGCCGACCGTGTTGGCGAATGGTGCGCCGCGCGGATATCCGTGCGGCAACGCAAGGAGTACGGTTTCTTTCTTACGCCGATCCCCGTCGCAGACTTCATGGCCGGGCGGATCACGATGGCCGGGCGGATCACGGCAAAACGGCGGAAGGTTCGGATCCTCGATCCCGCGGCGGGTGCCGGCATCCTCGGCTGCGCGGCAGTCGAGGCGATTGCATCGCGCAAGCCGAAACCCGATACGGTTGAATTGATCGCCTATGAGGTCGACAGTGGTCTGATCCCCGCGCTGCGGGCGGCACTCGACTATCTCGCGAATTGGTGCCAAGCAAGCTTTCGGGTGCGGGTTGTGGTTCGAATCGAAGCCACCGACTTCATCATGGCAAACGCCGATGCGATGCGCCCGTGCGGACTCTTCGCCTCCGAGACCGCGGCGGGGGGATTCGATGCGGTCATCGCCAACCCGCCTTACTTCAAGATCGGCAAGGGCGATCCTCGCGCCGTCGCCGCAGCCGATGTGGTTCACGGCCAGCCCAACATATACGCCCTGTTCATGGCGGTAGGCGCCGCGCTGCTGCGGCGACGGGGAAGTTTCGTGTTCATCACGCCGCGCAGCTTCGCCTCCGGTTCGTACTTCCGCCGGTTCCGGGGCGCGTTCTTCGACATGATCCGGCCGACGAGAGTGCATGTGTTCGAGTCCCGGCGCGACGCGTTCCGTCGAGACGCGGTACTGCAGGAGAACGTCATCGTCTCAGGGGTCCGCCAGAATCGCTGGCACGAGAACGGGGCCGCTACACCCTTGTCCATTTCGTCAAGCCTCGGGATCGACGACATCGGCAGGCCGAGCACTCGCGAGACCATGGTTGACGCGGTGCTCAATCTCGCCACCGCCGACAAGGTGCTCCGGATGCCGGTTTGCGACGAGGACCATGAGGCGCTGGCACTGGTGGATTCGTGGCCCAGCAGCCTCGCCGCCCTAGGGCTGAACATCTCGACCGGACCGGTGGTGCCGTTCCGGGCAACGGAATTCATCGCCATGCAAGGTGAGGTTCCGGCAACCCATGTGCCGCTCCTTTGGATGAACCACGTCCGCGCGATGCGGGTCGCTTGGCCCCTGGACCGACACAAGCCCGAGTACATCGCGCGCGCCGGTGCCGGGGCCCTTCTCGTGCCGAACAGGAACTACGTTCTCATCCGCCGCTTTAGCGCCAAGGAGGAGCCGCGCCGACTGACTGCAGCTCCCTATATTGCCGCAGGCCTCGCGCTTCCGGAGATCGGGCTGGAAAACCACCTCAACTACGTTCACCGTCCAGGCGGTACGCTCTCCGAAGACGAGGCCTGGGGCTTGGCGGGGCTGTACAACAGCCGCCTCCTCGACACCTGGTTCCGGTCGGTCAACGGCAACACTCAGGTGAGCGCGACCGAGTTGCGTGCCATGCCGCTTCCCGCCCGCGAGACGATCATCGCACTCGGGCGGGTGGTGAAGCGTCTTGACGATCCCGCCGCGGGATTGGACGAACCTGTCGCGAGAATAGCCGCTCCGCCCGCATTGAAGGAGGCGGCTGTTGGCTGACGTCCAGGAGGCACAGCGCATTCTCGAAGCCTTGGGCATGCCGCCCGCGCAGCACAATCCAATGGCCGGGATGACGCTGCTCGCGCTCTGCGGACTGACGCCCGATACCCCCTGGTCCGCCGCCGAGCGACGCCGATGCACGGTGACCAAGGGCATCATGGACTACCTCGAGCAGCACTACGGCACAGATTATGCGCCGAACACGCGCGAGACCTTTCGCCGACAGGTGCTCCACCAGTTCGTCCAAGGCGGCATTGCCGACTACAATCCATTCGAACCCAGCCTCGCGACAAACAGCCCGAAGGCCCATTACGCTGTCAGCGAAGCGGTCCTAGACGTCGTTCAGTGCTATGGCCGCGATGAATGGGACGCCGCCGTGGAACGGTTCCGCCTGGAGCAGGGCACGCTCGTAGAACGCTACGCACGTGATCGGGACCGCACCCTCATACCGGTCAAGTTGCCCGACGGGCGGGAGCTTCGGCTCTCACCGGGCCGGCACAATGAGGTTCAAAAAGCCATCGTCGAGCAGTTCGCGCCGCGGTTCGCTCCCGGTGCTCACCTGCTGTATCTCGGTGATACAGCCAGGAAGAACCTGTTCGTCGACAGGGATCGACTGAACGAGCTCGGCATCGCGATCACCGACCACGACAAGCTGCCCGACGTCGTGCTCTACGACGGCGAACGCGAGTGGCTGTTTCTGGTCGAGGCGGTGACGTCTCACGGCCCGGTCTCGCCAACACGCGTGGTCGACCTGGAAGCCATGCTCGCCGACTGCGCGGCGGGTACCGTCTATGTCAGCGCGTTTCCGGATTTGAGGGAGTTTCGCAAGCACATCAAGAACATCGCTTGGGAAACTGAAGTGTGGCTATGCGATTCGCCCGACCACATGATTCACTACGATGGCGAGCGCTTCCTCGGTCCCAGAACGGAGAAATGAGGGTTTCGCGACCCTTTATTGGTTGCGACAGGCAGTCGACCGGCATCGCATGGTACTCGCCCGACATGCAGGAGATTGCGCTGGCCGCTATCGACGGAAGCGAGGTATCCGAACGCTCGGGATCGTTTTCCGAACCCACCAGTCGTGCTGTCCATCCAGCTCAGGCTGAACGATAACTCTGCGGTCGAGGATGAATTCGTGCCCACGTTGCTCCATATCTCCGACTTGCATCGAACATCAGGACCCCATCTAAGTAATACCGAGCTTCTCTCAGCGATCATCAGCGATGCCGCCCGATGGACCTCGGAAGGAATACCGAGACCCGAGCTAATCGTGGTAAGCGGTGACTTGATTCAGGGTGCAGGATTGGACTCACTCAATCCGGATGTCTTGGTTGAGGCCCAGTACCGTGAAGCTGCTGAATTTCTCGATAATCTGGGAAAGGAGTTTGTTGATTCCGACCGATCGCGAATAGTCATCGTCCCTGGAAACCACGACGTTCACTGGTGTCGCTCGCTTGCGGCGATGAAATCGATTGGAACTTGCCCGGACGGCATTGCGACAAAGGCCATTGAGGCCGCTTCAGGTTTTCGCTGGAATTGGAGAGACCGGAAAGCCTACGAGATCTTCGACCAGCACTTGTATGCGTCCCGGTTTGAGCATTTCCGAAAATTTCGGAAGAATTTCTACGAAGGAATGGCGCCAAACCCACTAGAACATGGAACTGAGGATCTCTTCTTTATCGAATATCCAGACTTAGACTTTTCCGTGGCCGGATTTTCCTCGTGGTACGGTAATGACTGCTTTTGCCATGTCGGAGATATCGATCCAACGTCTCTGGCTCTGTCGCAAAAACTCCTTGCGGGATCGAAAACCGGGCTAGGCCTCGCGGTGTGGCACCACAACATAACGGGCGGACCGCGCGCGCACGATTACATGGATCAGCGCATAGTGCACAGGCTGGTCGATTTTGGCTTCGGTCTCGGTCTGCATGGGCATCAGCATTATCCCGGAGCGGCTCCGTTTGAGCTACGTCTACCGAATCTGACCTCAATGGTCGTGGTGGGCGCTGGATCCCTTGCGGTCGGCGATGGCGAGTTGCCGATGGGAGAACGTCGCCAATTCAATGTTGTAGTGGTAGATCCAGACAGAGGATCGATTACGATTCATGTGAGGGGCATGTCGCCAGCGGGAGTATTTACCGGCGCTCATCGAGACGATTTCGGTGGTAGAACGTCCATTAGCCTGAGTTTGCCGCCAGCACGGCGTCAGGCAGCCGGCCCTACGGCCAACCAACGGCTCGACGACGCAATGACAGCCATCGGCAACAAGCAGTATGAGAAAGCTCTCGCGCTCATTGCAGATGTGCCATCCTGTCGAACGATGGAGAAGAGACAGGTCGAAATAGAGGCCCTAAGAGGGCTTGGTCAGACGAATAGGCTGATCGCGCTACTCGACCCACCCGAGAATGTGGGTGAGGTTGTAGAGATCGTCTCCCTGCTCCTTGACGCTCGTCGATTTGACGAGGCCATGATCTGCCTTCGGGCTTCGAAACCTCTGGTACCTTTCGGTCTCTTCGAAGAACTGAAAGCAACAATCGCCGCTAGAGGGATGACGCAATGAGCTCAACTGAGAAGAAAATCGCCTTCAAACTCGAGCTCTCCCGGATGCTAGAACTCCTTGCCGACCAAATCTACCAGTCACCTTTGGCGCTTCTTCGCGAGAACACGCAGAACGCATTTGACGCCGTTCGAATGAGACAGGCGATTCCGAATCAAAACTTCAAGCCGGCAATTCGGGTAACTGTAGACGACGAAAGCGTCATCGTAGCCGATAACGGGATCGGCATGACTGCCGAAGAGATCGAAACGAACTTCTGGTATGCAGGAAGGAGTGGAAAGAACACCGAAACTGCGCGAGCGGCTGGCGTGGTGGGAACATTCGGCATCGGGGCCATGGCGAATTTTGGCGTCGCCCACGAACTGTCCGTGGAAAGTGAATCGGCGCTTGCCCAAGAACGCACGTTTTCGTCCGTGCGGAAGGCGGAGTTGTCCACGGACAACAAGAGCATCTCCCTTGTTTCGATGGAGCCAGTGGGACAGCCAGGTACCACTGTTCAGGCTCGCTTGGCTCCCGAGAGCAGAATGCCTGTGCACGACGCTCGCGCTTTCCTCCATGGGTTCGTCGAGTTCGTAGACGTACCAGTCTGGTTTAACGGCGAAATGCTGAGCGGCGCCGGTCCCAGAACCGTGCTCCCTTCCGAACGACACTCCTGGTCAAAACGTCTCCCAGGTGCATCCCTTGCCGGAATCGTCTCTGGCGATCTTGAGGTGCTGGGCATGGCGTCTGGCGAACTTCGCGTTGTGATGGAACACGTCCTATCGCAAACAGGACTGGGAAGGCCAGGTTCGATTATCCTGCTTCAGGACCGTAACGTTATCCGAACGTTACGGTCTGGATTCGGTCTTGCGACCGTTGCGATGCAATCAGGATACCATTGGGGTGGAGTAGTCGACCTGCCGTTTCTGAAACCTACCGCAGGTCGTGAAGCATTGGATGCCCCCTCAAATCAACTGCTTCAACAAGTTGTTTCAGCGCTCGACCAGGTAGTTTCTCCAATCGCCGCCGAGCATTCGGTGTCCTTCGCCAACGACGGATTCCTGCGTTGGATCCTTGCGACAGGACAGTTCGCCCTCTGCGGTCCACTTGAGGTCATACCTCGGCCAAACAGTAAGTCCGAACCGTTGGCGACGGTGGTGGAGCGTGGTGGACTACGATACTACAGTGGCCGCGATGAATCGGTCATTCAGACGTATGCAAGCGAGGACGAACCACTCGTCGTGGTTTCCCGAAGATCGCCACGTCGGGACTGTGAGTTGGGCTACCTCACGAGTCAGGGTATCCAGGAGGTCGATACAAGACCTCGCGTGACTAAGGAGTTCGAAATTGGGGGACTCAGTTTCGCTCATTCGGCTTTGGCGACTCGCATGGCAAGGATCCTGGAAGACGACTACTTTCTTGAAGTGGACGTGCGTTTTGGCGCAATCTCAGGCGGGTTGCCAGTGCTCGTTAAAGATTCCAGCTTGCCCGTTGTGATTTATCTGGACCCGGATTCAACTAGTGTTGCTCCCCTGCTTTCTCTCTATCGCGACGATTTCAACGCGTTCGGTCCCTTCGTAAAGGATTTCGTCCGGTCAACGCTCTTCTCGAGAATCGCGAATCTGGTGCCAAGCAGTACTCGGGAGGGTTCGGAAGCCTTCTTGCGTCACCTGCGGTCAAATCGGGAATGGTTTGAGTATGAACTAGACGATAAGGCGAACCTTGAGGATATCTTCGAGGAGTTGCACGCAGGAAGGATGACGGTCGCGGATGCAAAGAAACGGCTGGCCAACACAGACCGATCTTTCGTCGAGGTAAGCCGTGACGGAACGGCGCCACTTTCGTCCGTTATTCGTGAACCCGGAAGTGAAGTGTCACAAGAAGACCTTTCCGACTCCCTCGGCGCAATACCTGGTATTGATCGTCGGGAAGAGGAGACAAGGGCTCTTATATTGACGAGCGAAACGCCGGTTAACGGATATCGCTGCTTTCTTTCAATAAGTGATCGTGTTCAGCGCGACAAGGGACACTTCTTTCTTCAGCCTCATTCGACAGACATCGTGTGGGGTGGTCGTAAGGTTATTTTCGTATTTCATCACCATTCAAAACATTTTGGACTGTACTACGACATTCTGTGTCCAGGACTGGTAGGTTCTGGATCCGGAGGTGGGCCAAGGATTACCGCAACTATTCTTACCAAAAATCGCACTTTCATTCCTATTCCGGAAGAGATCGCGAAAGAATTTCTGCCTAGGGCTGATGAGCGCAAACGGTTGGAGGTTCGATGTGATATTCTGTACTTGCAGACCGGCGATGCACTTGTCCCCGATTCTTGACCGCCGGTGAGTGCAGGGAATGCCGCCATGTGATCGAATGCAGAGCCCGGTGCGATCTATTTCCAGCGCGTGCGGTGTTCTCAACAATTGACAGTCACGGCCATCAACCCGAACAGACCGCCAAGTGCCCGGCCCGCTTTTCCATCCATGACGGCATGGGCGCCGATATTCCCGAAGTGCGAGCCTACAATACGTCAGCGGCGAGACTGTCTGCGAGCCGGGCCGCCGCCTCGTGCACCGACTCGCGCGCCAGGTGCGCATAGCGCGCCGTGGTCTCCACCTGGCTGTGGCCCAGCAGCTTGCCGATCATCGGCAGGCTCTCTCCGAGCGCGAGAGCCCTGGAAGCGTAGCTGTGGCGAAGGTCATGAAGGCGCACGTCTTTGAGCCCGGCGCGCGCCCGCAGCGTCTGCCAGGCATCGTCGATGTCGGTAATGTGCGTGCCCGGCTTGTGTCCCGGAATGACCCAGGGATTGCCGGGCTTGCGGGGCAGCGCAGCCAGCAGCCGCGCCGCCGAGGACGGCAGAGGCACCGCGCGCGAGCCCGTCTTCGCGTCGGCCAACGCCAGCTCGCCCGCATCGAGGTCCACGTCCCGCCAGCGCAGGCTCAGGATCTCGTTCTTCCGGCACCCCGTCAGCATCAGCAGCCGGATTGCGGTTACCGCACCCGCCGACGCGCCGCCTGTCTCCTCCGCCTCGTCCAGCACCCGGCCCAGTTTCTCGAACTCCACGTCGGTCAGGAACCGTTCCCGGCGCTTCGCCGGATACCTCGTCACCGACCCGCACGGGTTAATGCCATCCGCCACCATGCCCCAGCCCTCGGCCAGCCGGTACATGTGAGACAGCGTGGCCACCGCCATGTTCGCCATCGCGGGCCGGTCGCTGAGACCGTGATGAAACTCGATCACGTGACGGGGCTCGACCGCCCCCAGCGCCAGCCCGCCGAGCTTCGGCACTATGTGCCGTTCCACCACGCTACGCGTCGTGCGCGCGGTCTTCGGCTTGCAGCGCACCGCCACGTGCTCCTCGAGATAGCGCACCGCGAGATCGCCAACCGTCGGCCCCTGTGCCTGCTTCCCCGCCAGCGGCTCCGGCACCGGGTCCTCGCCCGCCTTGACCCGCGCGATGATCAGCGCCGCGCGTTGCTTCGCTTCCTCGGCGTTGACCACACCATGGCGCCCCACCGTGACGCGTCTCGGGCCCTTCGGACCGCGCGCCTGAGCGACGTAGACCTTGCCGCCGCCGGGATAGGCCCGCACCCCGAAGCCCTTCAGCTCCCGGTCCCAGAACACCGTGTCCCGCTCGACCTCCAGCGCCGCCACCATGCGGTTGGAAATCGTCCGCCGCCGCGTCCCCTTCATGCCGCGCTCCGCTCCGGCGCCACGTGAACGCCGATGCTGTCGCCCACCCGGCCCGCCGCCGCCTTCTCCGCGTCGCGCACCAGATGCGCATAGCGCGCCGTCGTCGCCACCCGGGAATGGCCTAGCAGCCGCCCGATCATGCTCAGGCTCTCCCCCAGCGCCAGCGCCCGGCTCGCATAGGAATGACGGGCATCGTGAAGGCGGACGTTCTCGATGCCGGCCTCCACCGCGATGCGCTTCCAGTAGTAGTCGAGGTTGATCAGATGGGTTTCCGGCTTGCGGCCCGGCACGACCCACGGATTGCCCTCTATCCGGGGAATGCCGTCGAGCACCTTCACCAGCGGCGGGGTCAGCGGCACCATGCGCGGCCCCGACTTCGCGTCCCTCAACCGCAGCTCGTTCGCCACCCGGTCCACGTCGTCCCACCTCAGCGTCAGGATCTCGCTCTTGCGGCAGCCGCTCAGCATCAGCAGCCGGATTGCCGCCACCGCCTGCGGCCACGGCGTTGCCTTCGATTCCGCCTCGCGCAGCGCCGCGCCCAGCCGGCGGTACTCCTCCGGCGTCAGGAACCGCTCGCGCGCATGCTCGCGGTAGTAGCGCAGCGACCGGCACGGGTTGGAGCCGCGCGGCACCAGCTCCCAGCTCTCCGCCAGCCGATACATCTTCGACAGGATCCCTGCGGCGGTGTTGGCCATGTAGGGGGTGTCGCGCAGCCGGTGATGCAGCTCCGCCGCGTCCTCCCGCCCCACCTCGCCGAGCGCCTTGCCGCCCAGCACCGGCAGGATGTGCAGGTCCAGCACCGTCCGGTAGAGTGCCGCCGTCTTCGGCTTGCAGTGCATCGCCACATGCTTCTCCAGATAGCGCTCCGCCAGTCCGGCCACGGTAAGTGCCGGCGCCGCAGGCGCCGGGAAGGGATCCTCGCCCCGCTTGATCCGGTCGATCGCCGCCGCCGCGCGCGTTCTCGCCTCTTCGACGGTGATGTCGCCGTGCCTGCCGACCCGAGCGCGCTTCAGCCCCCCCGGCCCCCTGGACTGCACCACGTAGACCTTGCGCCCGGTCGCGTGCACGCGGACGCCGAAGCCGGCGAGGTCGCGGTCCCAGAAGGTTGCGTCGCCGCGCTCGACGCGGAGCGCATCGACGGTGCGCTTGGCGATCTTCAGAGTGCTTCGCTTGGGCATGGCGCCATCTCCGTGATCAAATCGCACATGTGCGACATCGAGCCGGGACGTATTCAAGCGCATTCTCTGCGGCGTTGCAAGGGGCCCAATACGGTGAGGTATCAAGAAAACAGTAGTAAATATAATGCTCTATCGCGCGCCAGCGTAGCTGAACGCATGATTAGCGTAGCCGTCGACAAATGTCCCTGTCTTTCTGTCGCTGAGATGCAGCTCCTGCGTTTGCAGATGCACGTCCTCCCAGCGCAGCGTCAGGATCTCGTTGCGCCAGCAGCCGGTGAGCATGAGCAGGCGGAGCGCCGCCCCTGCGTAGGGAGAGAGGCGCCCCTCCGCCTCCATCTCGTCCAGCACCCGGCCGAGCCGCTGGAACTCCGCGTCCGTCAGGAAGCGCTCGCGCCGGCGCGTCCGGTACTTGGGGGCGGAGCGACAGGGGTTGCTCATCTCCCCCGCCACGCCCCAGGCCATGGCCTGGTCGATCATGCGCGAGAGGGTCGCGATCACCAGGTTGGCCATGGCCGGGCGGTCGCTAAGCGAATGCTGCAGCTCGGCCACCTGCGCGCGCCCGAGGGATGAGACCGGGCAGGTGCCGAGGGCGGGCACGATGTAGCGCTCGATGGCAAGCCGGTACTGGGCCGCCGTCGTCGGCTTGCAATGCACTGCCACGTGCTCGCGCAGGTAGCGCTGGGCGAGGGTGGCAACGGTGATGGTCTCGGTCTTCTGTGCCTCGGGAACGGGCGCCTCACCCGCGCGGATGCGGGCGATGATGAGCGCCGCGCGCCGGCGGGCTTCCTGAGCCCCGATCACCCCGTGGCGGCCCACGGTGATGCGCTTCGTGCCTTGGGGCCCCCGCGCCTGCACCACGTAGACCTTGGCGCCGGAGGGATAGACCCGGACGCCGAAGCCGGTCAGCGCCCGGTCCCAGACCACCGTGTCCCTGCCCGCAGAGAGCGCCGCCACGGTGTGCTCCGTGATCGTTCCCTGCGCGGGAAGTGCCGAGGGCACTGCCACGTTCATGTTGAGGGGCTGTCCTTATCGCCAGTGCCCTCGGCACCGATGCTGCCGCCGACGCGGGCGGCAGACAGGCGCTTGGTCTCGCGTGCCAGATGGGCGTAGCGGGCGGTGGTCTGGATGTCGGCATGGCCCAGCAGCTTGCCGATCATGCTCAGGCTCTCGCCCGCCGCCAGCGCGCGGCTAGCGTAGGAGTGGCGGAGGTCGTGGATGCGCACGTCGTCCAATCCCGCATGGGCACGCAGGCGATACCAGTCTGCGGTGATGGTGGCGAGGTGGGTGCCGGGCTTCTTGCCGGCGATGACCCAGGGGTTGTTCGGCACACGTTGAATCCCGGCCAGCACCGTCTCTGCCGTGGGCGTGAGCGGGACCATGCGGGCCCCTGTCTTGCCGTCGCGGAGCCGGAACTCGCCGGCGGTACGGTCGATATCGTCCCAGCGGAGCGTGAGGATCTCGTTGAGGCGGCAGCCGGTGAGCATGAGCAGGCGCAACGCTGCGATGGCGTAGGGCGAGACCGCGCCTTCTACGCCGGCCTCGGCCTCAAGCTCGGCCTTCACCAGCGCCTGACCCAACCTGCGGTACTCGTCGCGGGTGAGGAAGCGCTCGCGCTTCTTCTCCTTGTATTTGCGCACGCCCCGGCAGGGGTTGGTGCCGTCGGCCACCAGGCCCCAGGCAGCCGCGAGGGAGAACATCTTGGAGAGGACCGAGAGCGCGCGGTTGGCGGCCCTTGGCGTAGAGCGCAGCCGGTAGTGCAAGGCCGCGACGTGGGCGGTCTCGACCATGGCGAGCGGCATCATGCCGAGGGCAGGCAGGATGTGGTTCTCCAGCGATCCCCGGTAGATGCCGGCGGTATGGGCGTTGCAGTTCTGCGCGACATGGGCGCTCAGGTAGCGGGCGGCGAGGTCGGCGATGGTGGCGCCGGCCTGGGCAGGCGGTGCTGCGGGCTCCTCGCCCCGCTTGATGCGGTCGATGGCCTGGGCGGCGCGCAGCCTGGCTTGGGTCGTGGTGAGCTCGCCGTGGGTACCCAGCGTCACCCGCCTGGGCCCGCCTTGGGCCCGGCTCTGGACGACGTAGACCTTCCGCCCCGAGGGGTAGACGCGGACCCCGAAGCCCGCCAGCTCGCGGTCCCAGAAGATCCGGTCCCTGCCCTCGACCGAGAGCCGGTCCACCGACCGGCCCGACAGCGTCAGCGTGCTACGTCGCGGCACGGCCGTCACATCCCAAGCGCGCGGGGCCGAAGAGGCACACGAATGCCGTCATCACCGCGCACCGTGGCGGCTTCACCGCGTAACGCGCCGGAATCACAGAGTAGCGCGCGTGAGCACCCGCCCGTCGGTTCGCGAAACAGGGCAGATGAAGGGCCGCTCCAAAACTGAAGGAAATGACAGGCGTTATCGCCGTATCGCGTGGCTGTTCGTCCGGTTGCCTCCGCGTTGTAACGCGGGACAGTGCCTCCTTGAGGCCTCCCGACGGGGCCTCTTCATTACCATGCATGAGAGGCGTCGATAACGGCGGATTGAGTAGCACCGCCGCGCGCCAGAACGCGCGGACATCCTCTGATTCCCAGCCTGTAACGATCACATCTCGAGAAGTGCCGTAAGCGCGTCGCGCACCGAGCCGCGCCCGGCCTGTCATCCCTGATTCGTGCCAGTGGACGCAATGTTGAGCGCGACCGTGCCTGCCGGAACTACCCAGGCGAGCGCGCGCTCGCCTGGGCGACCCTTCCAGAAAACCAATCAACCACACAGCAACAACGAGTACGACTACCCTAATACCGACAATTGACGAACAGTCTCGACATTTATATGTCGAGACTGTAGAAAATATTAAGTGAAATTTTCGATTAAGTCAACAGAAAATCACGCATATTGTCTTTGCTAGGTACGGCTTCTTAACCCTTCCCAATTCTATGCTATGTTGACGCGTAATGGTCACATTTTCGGAGAATATGATCCGTAACGCCACGGCACAAATGAAGGGCGTGAGTTCGAAAACCTGAACGATCGTTCCGCTCTCTTTTTGGCCACCTTCGGAGACACGCACGGATAACGGCAGCCGGGCACGCGGCGCTCAATCGTTTTTCTGCTCCACCCCGTCAGGGCAGCGTGACGAGGCCGCCGGAGGCGACGCAGGTCTGGCCCGTGATGAAGCTCGCGGCATCGCTCAGCAGAAAGTAGGTGAGCTCGGCGATGTCGTCCGGCGTGCCGGTCCGGCCGGCGGGTGTGCTGGCGACGATGCGCTGGCGCATCTCGTCGCTCATGCCGCTGGTCATGTCCGTGTCGACCAGGCCGGGTGCCACGCAGTTGACGCGGATCGCGGGCCCGAACGCGACCGCGCAGTTGCGCGAGAACCCGATGATGGCGGACTTCGACGTGCCGTAGGCGATCAGCCTGTCCGAGCGCATCGTGGTCGGCGCCAGCCCGTTGATCGAGGAGATGCAGACGATGCGCCCGTCGCCCCGCGCCATCATGCCAGCCTTGGCACGCCACACGCAGTGAAAGGTGCCGTCCAGGTTCACCGTGAGGATGCGGCGCCAGAGATCGACCGGCATGTCGACATCGTCCTGGAATGAGGCGATGCCGGCGTTGGTGACCAGGAGGTCGACCGGGCCACGGTCTGCCTCGATGCGCCCGAACATCGCATCGGTCGCCTCGAACGACGAGACGTCGGCCTTGTAGACGCCGCCCGCGCCGCCGCCGGCCTCGATCCCGGCCAGGGTTTCCGCCGCGGCCTCATCGCTCGCCGAGTGGTTGATCGCCACCCACGCGCCGGCCTTTGCGAGCCGCAGGCAGATCGCGCGGCCGATGCCCCGCGAGCCGCCGGTCACCAGCGCAATGCGCCCTGAGAGGTCTCTCTCGCTCACCCCTGCCTTCGCTCCAGCTTTAGGCGAGAGGAGGCGGTGGGTCGGCCGCCGGGCTCAGGCTGCCTCGGACGCTACAAACCCCTCGCCCACGTGGGTGGCCTTCCACCAGAGCTGCGGCTCGATCCCCTTCGTCATCCAGCGCACGACATTGGGGTGATCGTCGAGCGGCAGCTTGGCCCAGCCGTGCAGGTGCATCGGCGACGCCACCGCCACGTCAGCGATGGTCGGCTGATCGCTGCAGAGGTAGGCGCTCCCGGCGAGCCGCGCGTCCATGATGCCGGCGAGCTTGTGGAAGTTCGGCGCCTCGCCATCGAGCACCACGGGGTCCGCCTGATCGCCGAGAAGCGGCTTGACGCAGTTCTCGACCAAGTGGACGTAGCAGGTCGGGAACCAGGCCCCGCATTCCCAGAGCAGCCAGCGGTTCACGTCGGCTCTGGTCTCGAGGTCGGTGGGATAGGCACTAGCATTGCCCACCTTGTCGGCGGCGTACTGCAGGATCGAGTTCGATTCCCAGAGGACCAGGTCGCCATCGCGCATGACCGGGATCGTGGCGTTCGGATTGATCGCCACGACCTCGGGGCTCTTCTGCTCGCCCTTGAAGTAGTCGACCTTGGTCAGCGTGTAGTCGGCACCGATCAGCTTGAGGCCGGCGAGGACCTTGCGGCAGTTCACGGTGATCGGATCGGCGATAATTTCCATCGATGTCTCCCTTGCTGAGCCGGACCGCGGGCACGCCCGCGCCCGGAGCGGGTGCGTTTGCTTCGCTGCGCCCCTCATAGCCGAAGCGCCGTTCCCGGTCCAACGGATGCGCCCGACAATGCGGGTTGACGCGGCGGCTTCGGCCCGCCATCAGGCCTTGCCGATATCGCGCCTCTAGACATCAACTCTATCGGCATCAAGATGTCATCCATGCGAACCACATTGACCATCGACGTCGATGTCGAGCAGCTCCTGCGGCGAGAGATGCAACGGACCAACAGGAGCATGGAGGCCGTCGTGAACGATGCGCTCCGCGCCGGTCTCGGGACGCAGGGCAAGCCCGCGCGTGCGCGTCGCTTCAAGGTGGAGCCCCATGCCTTCGGCTTCAAGCCGGGGGTGGACGCCGACGGGCTCAATCAGCTCGTCGATGAGATGGAAGCGGAAGAGAACGCGCGGAAGCTCGCTCGGTGATCGCTTCTGACGACAACCTCCTGCCACTTGCGTGCCGCTATCACCTTTTCCGACGGTTTCAACGCGGCCCAGAGGTGAAGACAAGCCGGGAATAGGGTGGCCGCACCCAGGCCCCTCAAGTCGGCTGGTCGCGGCTTCTGAGGAAGGCGATGAAGATCAGCGCGCTCCCGAACATGATCAGGCTGTAAGTCGCCGCTGGCACGACGGTAAGCCCGCCGCCGAACAGAAGCGTCGCCACGGCGATGGCAAGCGTGCCGTTCTGCACCCCGCATTCCATGGAGATGGAAATGCGCTGGCGCGGGCCGGTCGCGAGGAAGTGCGCGAGCAGGTAGGCCAAGGCCATCATCACCACGTTCAGCACCGCGGTCACCGGCCCGGCCTGGCCCATGTACTCGAGCGCGTTCTCGTGCTCCTGATAGATGGCAGCGGCCAACACCAGCACGAAGAGCAGCGCCGAGATCCGGCGCGCGGTGGGCTGGACCCGCGTGGCGAAGCCCTCGGCCCAGCGCCGGACCGCGACTCCGATCAGCACGGGCAAGGCGACGATCAGGAAGACCCCGAGCGCGGTTTCGGCAACGGAGACGTCGCCGACACCGCCGCCCACGAAGTGGCCGTGGGCAAAGACGACGATGAACGGAATCGTGACCACGCCGAGCAGGCTGATGATGGCGGTAAGGGAGATGGAGAGCGCCACGTCGCCGCGTCCGAAGGCGGTGAGCAGATTGGAGGTCACCCCGCCAGGCGCCGCAGCGATGATCATCACCCCGAGCGCGAGTTCCGGCGCGAGCGGCCAGATGCTGACCAGGCCGAAAGCCACCGCAGGCAAGAGCACCACCTGAGCCACGGCGCCCACGAGGAAATCGCGCGGCTGCTTCGCGACCCGGACGAAGTCGCCGACGGTGAGCCCGAGGCCGAGCGCGAGCATGATGAACGCAAGCACGATCGGCAGCACGATGTCCGTGACGATCCCCATGCCCGCGTCCCCCTCGCTGATGGAACTGAACCGGGGCACCTGAAGGGTGCGTCATGCCGGCTCGGGATACAAGCTCGTCTCGATCGCGCGAGGACTGTCGCACTGGCCCGTGGCCCTCACCGATGTCACAGTCGGCGGCGCGTCCGGACGTTCGATCCGCCGAGGGAGCGAGAGTGTTGACCGAGGTTCATGTCGAGATCGAGGACAGCCCCCGCGGCGGCCATGTCGCGACCGTGTGCTACGACAATGCGGAGAAGCTCAACGCCATCGACGGCGCCGGCGCCGACGCGCTGAGCGCCGCCATCCGGCAAGCGGGCGAGAGCCCGGAAGTCCGGGCCATCGTCCTGCGCGGCGCGGGTGAGCGCGCCTTCATCGGTGGGGCGGACATCCGCGTCATGGTCGACTTGACGCGCGAGACGGCGCGCCCCTTCGTCACCGCGTTGCACGGTGTGCGCACCGCGCTTCGCGACGCGCCGGTCCCGGTGGTGGCGCGTGTTTCCGGATACTGTCTCGGGGCGGGGGTAGGAATCGCGGCGTCGTGCGATCTCCGCGTGGCCGACACGACCGCCAGGTTCGCCGTGCCCGAGGTGGTGGTCGGCATCCCCTCCGTCATCGCGTCGACGCTGCTGCCACGTCTGGTGGGTTGGGGGCGCGCGGCCCGCATCGTCTACACCGGCGAGACGATCGGGGCGGAACAGGCCTACGACTGGGGCCTCGTCGAATCCCTCGTCCCCGAAGGCGAAATCGACGACGAACTCGCGCACACGGTGGACATGATCTGTGCGGCCGGCCCCACGGCGATCCGCCTGCAGAAGGCATTTCTGCGCGAATGGGAGGAGCTGCCGGCGCCTGAAGGGGTCCAGCGGAGCATGGACTATTTTGCCGAGGGCTTCGCGAGCGGCGAGCCGGGCCAGCGCATGCGAGCCTTCCTCGACCGCAGGCGTTAGACCGGAATTCGCACCAGCCAAAGCGTGACGATGCGAAACGCGCGGTGCGAACATACATAAGGAGTCGGAGGCGAGCCCCGCCTCATCCGCTGCGGAGGACCGCGTGGAGTCATCGACCGAAAGCAATTTCCAGGCCAGCGTGCGCGGGATGTTCGACCGGGCCGCAGCTGCGCTCGGCGTCCCGGACGACCTCGTGGAGACCATCCGCGAGTGCAAGTCCGTCATCCAGCTGCAGTTCCCGGTGCGGCTCAGGGGGCGCTACCAGACCTTCTGCGGCTGGCGCGCGGTGCACAGCGAGCACCGGCTCCCCGTGAAGGGCGGCATCCGCTACGCACCCTTCGTCGACCAGCAGGAGGTCGAGGCGCTGGCGGCGCTGATGACCTTCAAATGCGCGCTGGTCGATGTGCCCTTCGGCGGCGCCAAGGGCGGGCTCGTCATCCGGCCCGAAGACTACACGGAGGAGGAGCTGGAGCAGATCACGCGGCGCTTCACGCAGGAGCTTGCCGATCGCGGCTACATCAGCCCGAGCCGGGACGTGCCCGCGCCCGACATCGGCACCGGCGCGCGCGAGATGGCCTGGATGGCGGACGAGTACCGACAGCTCTACCCGTCTGATATCGATGCGCTGGCCTGCGTCACGGGGAAGCCGGTGACCCAGGGCGGTATTCCGGGCCGCGTGGAGGCGACCGGCCGCGGCGTCCACTACGTGCTGCGCGAGTTATTCCGCCACCGGGACGACGTAGCCCGGAGCGGTTTGGACGGCGGCCTCGAAGGCAAGCGGGTTATCGTCCAGGGGCTCGGCAACGTGGGTTATCACGCCGCCAAATGCCTCACCGAGGAAGACGGCGTGCGCCTTGTCGGCGTCATCGAGCACGACGGCGCCGTTTTCTCCGATGCCGGCCTCGCGCCCGACGCGCTTGCCGAGCACCGCGCCCGCACCGGCGGGGTCGAGGGATTCCCCGGCGCGCGCTTCGTCGCCGACGGCGCATCCGTCCTCGAGGCGGAGTGCGACATCCTGATTCCCGCCGCCATCGAGAGCCAGATCACCGAGGCCAATGCCTCGCGCATCCGCGCACCGCTCATCGTCGAGGCCGCCAACGGCCCCGTGACGCTGGCCGCCGAGCGGGAGCTGCTCGCGCGCGGCACGGTCATCCTCCCGGACCTTCTGGTCAACGCCGGTGGCGTGACCGTCAGCTACTTCGAGTGGGTCTCCAACGTCTCGCACATGCGCTTCGGCCGGCTGTCTCGCCAGCTCGACATCCAACGCGGCCGGCGCATCATCGACATGATCGAGACCGCGTCCGGCCGACAGGTGCCCGACGAGCTCAAGGCGCCGCTGCTGCGCGGCGTGGATGAGCTCGACCTGGTGCAATCCGGCCTTGAGGACACCATGCGCGAGGCCTACGGCGCGATGCGCGAAGCGATGCGGTCGTCGGAGACGATCGAAGATCTGCGCACGGCCGCCTTCGCCGTCGGGCTGGAGAAGGTCGTGCGCTCCTACCGTCAGATGGGTCTCGCCTGACGACGGGGAGCGTCGGCCGCCGTGGTGGGGGCGCTCGCTCCTCTCCGGTATCATGGGTAAAGAATCGAGACTGCCGTGATGCCGGAATATCTGCGACCTACCGCCCTCGACGACGCGCTCGCGGCGCTGCGCCGCCGCCCGCTCACGGTGCTGGCCGGAGGCACGGACTTCTACCCGGCCAGGGTGGGGGCGCCGCTCGACGACGACGTGCTCGACATCACCGCGCTGCCATCGATGCGCGCGATCGAGGAGCGGGACGACCATTGGCGCGTCCCGGCGCTCGCGACCTGGACCGATATCCTCCGGGCCGACCTGCCGCCCTGGTTCGACGGCCTCAAGCTCGCCGCCCGCGAGATCGGCGGCCGGCAGGTGCAGAACGCCGGCACCCTCTGCGGCAACCTGTGCAACGCCTCGCCCGCCGCCGACGGGGTCCCGGTGCTGCTCAGCCTCGATGCCGAGGTGGAGCTCGCCTCAGCGGAGCGGCGGGAGACCATGCCGCTCGCCGACTTCGTGCACGGCAATCGCGCGACTGCGCTCGCGCCCGACCAACTCATGGTCGCGGTGCGCGTGCCCAAGCCGCGCGCAGAGCGGGCGCGCGGGCACTTCCTCAAGCTGGGCGCGCGGCGCTACCTGGTGATCTCCATCGTCATGGTGGCCGCGGCGCTGGAGGCCGACGCGGCGGGACGGGTCGTCCGCGCCGCGGTCTCGGTCGGCGCCTGCTCGCCGGTGGCGCGTCGGCTGCCGGCGCTTGAGCAGGCGCTCGCCGGCCGCCCCTGCGACGCGGCGCTGGGCGAGGCCGTGACGGACGCGCACATGGCGCCGCTCGCACCGGTGGACGATGCGCGGGGCTCGGCCGACTACCGTCTCGATGCCGCGCGGACGCTGACGGCACGCACACTCGCCGAACTCGGGAGCATGATGTGAACGCGGGCGGCCCGGACGGCACCACCGCGTTCCTGGTCAACGGCCGGCCGGTGACGGTGAACGCGCCGCCGCTCCGGCGCCTCGCCGATGCGCTTCGCGACGATCTCGGCCTGACCGGGACCAAGGTCGGCTGCAACGCCGGCGACTGCGGCGCCTGCACGGTGCTGCTCGACGGTGCCCAGGTCTGTAGCTGCATGGTGTCGCTGGCGCAGGCCGCGGGGCGCCACGTGGAAACCGTGGAGGGCCTTGCGGCCAAAGGACGGCTGAACCGCCTGCAGCGGGCCTTCCTGCGCCACGGCGCGGCCCAGTGCGGCGCCTGCACGCCGGGCATGCTGATCGCCGCGACCGAGCTGCTGCGCGCCTCCCCCCACCCCCGCCCGGCGGAGGTGCTGGACGGCCTCGGCGGCGTGCTCTGTCGCTGCACCGGCTATCGCAAGATCGTGGCTGCGGTGCTCGACGCCGCGGGCGATGCGCCGCAGCCCCTGTCGACGCCCCCGGCCGGTGCCGCCGTCGGCGCCCGGCTCGCCAAGCTCGACGGCGTGCCCAAGCTCACCGGTGCCGAGCGCTACGGCGCCGACGCCGTGCCAGCGGACGCGCTCTGGCTCCGCATCGTCCGCTCGCCCCATGATTCCGCCAAGGTCGCGTTCGGCGACCTGGGAGCGGTGGCCGCCGCCCGGCCCGGCGTGGAGCGGGTGCTCACCGCCGCCGACGTGCCCTACAACCGTATCGGCATCTACCCTGACCTCCGGGACCAGCCGGTGCTGGCCGAGGGGGTGGTGCGCTACCGGGGCGATCCGGTGGTGGCGCTCGTGGGCACACGCGAAGCCGTGACGGCGGTGCGCGACGAGGACCTGCCGATCCGCTACGAGCCGCTGCCGCCGGTGCGCGGACTGGCGGACGCCCGCGCGCCGGGCGTCCGCCCGGTCCACGAGGAGACCGAGGGCAACATGCTCGTCGAGGGCGGGGTCGAGCGCGGCGACGCCCGGGCGGCGCTCGCCGATTGTGCAGTGACCGCCGAGGGAAGCTTCGAGACCGCCTTCGTCGAGCACGCCTACATCGAGCCCGAGGCCGGCTGGGCGCGGCGGATCGGCGAGCGGGTCGAGCTCTTCGTCTCGACCCAGACCCCGGTCATGGACCGCGACATGACGGCGGAAGTGCTGGGCCTCGCGCCGGCGCAGGTGCGTGTCGTGCCGAGCGCCTGCGGTGGCGGCTTCGGCGGCAAGCTCGACGTCTCGATCCAGCCGCTCGCGGCGCTCGCCGCCTGGCTCGCGCACGCGCCGGTCGCCTGCGTCTACGAGCGGCCCGAGAGCATGATGGCGAGCCCGAAGCGCCATCCCGCGGCGATCGAGGCGCGCATGGGTTGCGATGCCGACGGCACGCTGCAGGCGGTCGCCTTCGACGCCACCTTCGACACCGGCGCCTACGCCTCCTGGGGGCCGACCGTGGCGGGCCGCGTGCCGGTCCACGCCTCGGGCCCCTACGCCGTGCCTCACGTCTCCGCGCGCGGCCGGGCCTTCTACACCAACGGACCACCCGCCGGCGCCTTTCGCGGCTTCGGCGTGCCGCAGGCCGCCATCGCCCACGAGGCGCTGATGGACGACCTCGCGGACGGGCTCGGCATGGACCGGCTGGCGTTCCGCCTGAAGAACGCGCTCTGCACCGGCGATGCCACGGCGACTGGCCAGGTGCTGGAAGCCAGTGTCGGCCTCGCCCCTTGCCTGGAGGCGCTCGAACCCCGCTGGCAGCGCGCGCTGGAAGACGTCGCCCGCGTCAACGCCGGCGACGGCCGGGCGCGGCGCGGCGTCGGCATCGGCTGCATGTGGTACGGCATCGGCAACACCGCGCTCAGCAACCCGTCCGCGATGCGGATCACGCTGGACCGCGACGGCCGCCTCGTGCTCTACAACGGCGCCGTCGATATCGGCCAGGGCTCGACCACGATCCTCGCCCAGATCTGCGCCGATGCACTGGGCGTCGCGGCGGACCGGATCGCCCAGGTCATCGGCGACACCGACTGGACCGAGGACGCGGGCAAGACCTCCGCCTCACGCCAGACCTTCGTCTCGGGCAAGGCGGCCGAGCTGGCGGGCGCCGCGCTCCGCGCCGCGATCCTGCGCGAGGCCAATGCCGCCGACGACGCCACGCTCGAATTCGCTGGCGCGCAGGTCGTGGTCCGCGACGGCGGCCGCCGGGTGGAGATCGACCTCACCCGGCTCAAGGCCGACGCGGCGGGTGTCGTGCTCGAAGGCACCGGCCGCTTCGACCCGCCGACCACGACGCTCGACGCCAGGGGTCAGGGTTCGCCCTACGCGGCCTACGCCTTCGGCGCCCAGGTCGCAGTGGTGGACGTGGACACCGAACTCGGGACCGTGACGCCCGTCCGCATCCACGCTGCCCACGACGTCGGCCGCGCCATCAACCCGACCCAGGTGGAAGGCCAGATCGAGGGCGGCATCGCCCAGGGCATCGGGCTCGCGCTGATGGAGGAATACCTGCCGGGCAAGACCGAGAACCTGCACGACTACCTGATCCCCACCATCGGCGACGTGCCGGAGATCGAGGTGATCATCGTGGAGGACCCGGAGCCCCTGGGCCCCTTCGGCGCCAAGGGCGTGGGCGAGCCCGGCCTGGTCCCCACGGCACCGGCAATCCTCGGCGCCATCCGCCACGCGACGGGCGTGCGCGTCACCAGGGTTCCGGCGCTCCCCCACCGGCTGCGCGCGGCGCTCCGGGAGCGGGAGGCCCGCCCGTGAGCGAGCCGAAAGCCAAGCGCCGGTCAAAGGACGAAGGCTCGATCATCCGCTGCGACGCCTGCCCGGTGCTGTGCCGGATCCGCGAGGGCAAGGTCGGCGCCTGCGATCGCTACGCCAACGAGGGCGGCACCCTCACCCGCGTCGACCCGCTGCTGGTGACCGAGCGCGCCGAGACCCTGGTGCCCTTCCTCGACGGCGCCGAGGACTGGGACGGTGGCATGGTCGCGCAGCCGGAGCGCTTCGTCACCGGCGTCGGCTCCGGCACCACCTATCCCGACTACAAGCCCGCGCCCTTCATCATCGCGAGCGAGGCGGCGGGCGTGGACATGGTGACCGTCGTCTCGGAAGGGATCTTCAGCTACTGCGGCGTCAAGGTGAAGATCGACACCGACCGCCACGTGGGCCCCGAGCAGGCCTCGGTGCGGGCCGACGGCGAGCCCATCGGCCACGTCACCACGGCCGAATACGGCTCGCAGATGCTCTCCCTCGGCGGCGTGCGGCACTTCACCGGCGGCTCCAAGCGCGAGGGCACGGTCACCTGCAGCACCCTGCTCGACCTCTGCAACGGCAAGCCCGCCACCCTCACCGTGGACGGCGGCGCGGAGCTGGTGGTGCAGGCGGGTGCCGCGCCGGTGGTGGACGGCCAGCACGAGGAGCGCATGCGGGCCGGCTGCGGCTCGGCCGCCATGGGCATGTTCGCGCGCCAGTGGCACGGCCACGCCGACGAAGTGATCGTGGTGGACGACCAGATCACCGGCGTGCTCACCGAGCACCAAGCCGGGCGCTTCCTCGACATGCCGCCCGCCGGCATCCGCATCCGGGGCCGGCGCTCGACGCCGGGGCGCTACTTCCAGGTGGCGCGCAAGGGGCGCGGCTGGGCCGCTACCGACATCGCCGACCCGCTGGAGATCATCGAGCGGATCGACCCGAAGAAGGCCTGGCCCGGACTCCGGCTCCACATGGTCTCGACCACCGGCGAGGACGCCGCCTGGTTCGAGCTGGATGAGACGCTGACGCCCCGCCCCGCCCCCATGCCTGCCGAGATCGAGACCATGGTGGACCGGATCTCGGAGAACTGCGAGCCCGCGCTCTGCACCGTGCTCTTCATGGCAGGCGCGGGCGGCAGCTTGCGCGCAGGCGTGACCGAGAACCCGGTGCGCCTCACCCGCTCGATCAAGGACGCGCTCACCCGCGTTACCGCCGGCGGGGCGCCGGTGCATGTCTGGCCCGGCGGCGGCATCACCTTCATGGTGGACGTGACCAGCATGCCGGCGGACGCCTTCGGCTACGTGCCGACTCCGGCCCTGGTGGCGCCCATCGAATTCACGCTGAGCCGCGCGGAGTTCGCGGCCCTCGGCGGCCACGTGGATCGCGTCGTGCCCCTGGAGCAGGCGCTGGACGACGCCGAGCACAGGGCGGAGCCGTGGCCCCCCGCCAATCCCTGGCCGCTGCGGGAAGGGAAACGCTGATGGCCGGCGAAGCTCGCATGGCGATGCTGCCCGACGGCCGCCGGCTGCATCTGCAGCACGGCCCCATCGACATCGTGGCCGAGGCCTTCGGCGAGAGGACGGAGGTGGATACCGCCTACCGCCAGACCGGCGCCTGCTTCGCGACCGTTCTCGACGACCTTGTGGCCGAGCTTGCACTGCTGCGGCGTCCCCTTGGCCAAATCCGGCCAGCGTTGGAAGGCCCTGTGGCGCGGCGCATGCTCGCTGCCTGCTGGCCGCACCGGGCGCGCTTCATCACGCCGATGGCGGCGGTGGCAGGCTCCGTCGCCGACGAGGTGCTGGCGGCCATGACGGCGGGGCGCGGGCTCACGCGCGCCTACGTCAACAACGGCGGCGACATCGCGGTTTATCTCAGCCCCGGCACATCGGTCGCGGCCGGGGTGGTGAACGATCCCGACCGACCGGGTCTCGACGACCGCATTGTCCTCAGCGCCGACCGGCCCGCGCGGGGCATGGCGACCTCGGGCTGGCGCGGGCGCTCGCTCTCGTTCGGCATCGCCGATGCGGTCACGGTGCTGGCCGGGAGCGCTGCCATGGCGGACGCCGCCGCGACGCTGATCGCCAACGCCGTCACCGTGGACCATCCCGCCATCGAGCGCGCGCCGGCGGCGGCGCTCTGCGAGGAAAGCGACCTGGGCGAACGGCTTGTCACCGTCGCGGTGGGTCCGCTGCCCGCACACGCGAAGGCCGCGGCTCTCGACGCCGGGCTCGCGGAGGCACGGGCGATGCAGCGGGCAGGCCTGATCGACTCCACCCGCCTCGCGCTGCAGGGCGAGACCCGCGCCCTCGCGCCGGTGGAAGCCGCCGGCGCCGCTGCCGCATGAGCACACCATGAGCGGCGCGGTCGTCGGCGTCGATGTCGGCGGAACCTTCACTGACCTGATCCTGATGGAGCCTGAGTCCGGCGCTGTCAGGCTCGCCAAGGTGCCGTCCACGCCCGCGAACCAGGCGGCAGGCGTGCTCGCGGCGCTGGACGGCGCGGCCGCGTCCCTCGCCGATGTCGGGGCCATCATCCACGGCACCACGGTCACCACCAACGCGCTGCTGGAACGCAAGCTCAGCCGCACGGGGCTGATCACCACCAGGGGCTTCCGCGACATCCTGGAGCTCGGCCGGCGCACGCGGCCCCGGCCCTACGGCCTCACCGGCAGCTTCACGCCGCTGATCCCGCGCGAGCTCCGCATCGAGGTGCCGGAGCGCATGGACGCCGCCGGCGAGGTGCTGGTGCCGCTGGACGAAGAGGCTGTGCGCGCCGCGCTGGAGCGCCTGCGCGCTGCCGGCTGCGATGCGCTCGTGATCCACTTCCTGCACAGCTACAAGAACCCCGCGCACGAGGAGCGCGCATTGGCTATCGCCCGCGAGTGCTGGCCGGAGGGCCATGTCACGGCAGGGCACGCGATCCTCGCCGAGTTCCGCGAGTTCGAGCGGGGCGTTGCGGCGGCGGTGAACGCCTCCGTCCAGCCGCTGCTGCACCGCTATCTCGACCGCTTGAGAGAGCAGCTCGCAGGTCGCGGCTACAAGCGCGAGCTACTGGTGATCCAGGGCAACGGCGGCAGCGTCTCGGCCCGCTCGGCGGCGGCGAAGGCGGTCAACACCGTGCTTTCGGGCCCGGCGTCCGGCGTCATGGCCGCCGCCGCCATCGGCCGCGCCTCCGGCGCGGAGCGCCTGATTACCTTCGACACCGGCGGCACCAGCGCCGACGTGGGCCTGGTGCTGGAGGGCGTGCCGGCGGTCAGCGCCGAGATGGAGCTTGAGCACGGCATGCCGATCCACGTCCCCATGGTGGACGTGCACACCGTGGGCGCGGGCGGCGGCTCGCTCGCGCGGATCGACGAGGCCGGGCTGCTCCAGGTGGGGCCGGAGAGCGCGGGCGCCCAGCCGGGCCCGATCTGCTATGGCCGGGGCGGAGAGCGGCCGACGCTCACCGACGCCAACCTGATTCTCGGCCGGCTCGATCCTGACGCTCTGCTCGCGGTCGAGAACCCGGTCGCGCCGGGCGACGTGCGGACGGCGTTCGCGCAGGCCGTCGGCGTGCCTCTCGGCCTCGATGCGGACGCGGCGGCGGCGGCGGTGATCCGCATCGCCAACGACCGCATGGCTGGCGCGATCCGCATGGCGACGCTTGCGCGCGGCCACGACCCGCGCGACTTCGTGCTCCTCGCCTTCGGCGGCGCCGGCCCCATGCACGCCGCGGCGCTCGCCGCCGAGCTCGGCATCCCGCGCGTGATGATCCCGGCGCGGCCGGGGATCACCAGCGCCGTCGGCTGCATCACCGCCGATCTGCGCCACGACTACGTGAACACGGTGAACGCGCCGCTGGCCGAGGCGGACATGGACGCGGTACGCGCGATCCTCGAACGCCAGGCGGTGCAGGGGCGCTCTACCACCGAGCAGGAGGGCGTCGCAGTCGGCGAGATCGCCTGCCTCCACGCCGCCGACATGCAGTTCGAGGGCCAGACCCACCTGCTCACCGTGCCCATCGAGAGCCCCGGCGTGACGCGGGACGAACTCCAGCAGGCGTTCGAGAAGGCGTACTGGGAGCGCTTCGCGGTCGCCCTCGACACGATCCCGGCAGTTCTGGTCAATCTCCACACTGCCGCGATCGGTGCCAGACCGGCGGTACCGCTCGCCGCACTCGGCGGCCAGTCGCGGGCCTCGTCTCTCGACGGCGCCCTGATCGCCACGCGCCGCGTCTGGTTCCCCGACGGCTGGCAGGCGACTCCGGTCTACGACCGTGACCGGCTGCCGGCGGGCGCGTCCTTCCCCGGCCCTGCGATCGTGCAACAGACCGACTGCACCAGCGTGGTCGAGCCCGGCAACCGGGCCTCCCTCGATGCCATCGGCAACCTGATCCTGGACGTGGGCGAATGAGCGCGCTCGACCCCATCACCCTCGGCGTGGTGCAGAGCGGCCTGCAGCAGGTCTGCAACGAGATGGACCTCGCCTTCGTCCGCTCTGCCTTCAGCCCGGTCATCTCCGAAGGGATGGACCGTTCGGACGGCATCTACGCCAAGGAGGACGGCAAGCTGATCGCGCAAGGCGAGCTCGGCTTGCCGGTCTTCGTCGGCACCATGCAGTTCTCCACCGAGCACCTGATCGCCACCAGGCCCACGGTGCGCGAGGGCGACATCTTCGCTATCAACGACCCCTACCTCGGCGGCACCCACCTGATGGACGTGCGCTTCGCGCTCCCCTTCTTCTACAAGGGCGCGCACTTCGCCTGGCTCTCGAACACGGGCCACTGGCCGGACACCGGCGGCATGGTGCCGGGCGGCTTCTCGGCGCGCGCCACCGAGGTGGTGCAGGAGGGCCTGCGCTTCCCGCCGGTCAAGCTCTACAAGGAGGGGACGATCGACGAGGAGATCCTCTCCATCATCCTCTCCAACATCCGCGTGCCCGAGCAGCGCATCGGCGACATCGAGGCGCAGTCGGCGGCGCTGCTGGTGGGCGCCCGGCGGATGACCGCGTTGCTCGACAAGTACGGCCAGCCCCTGATCGAGGACGTGATCCGCGAGATGCGCCAGCGCGCCGCGCGGCAGATGCGGGCCAAGATCGAGACCATCCCGGACGGCCACTATCGCGGCCTAGCCACGGTCGATTCCGACGGCGTGGTGAACGAGCCGCTCACCATCGACATGCGCATTCGCGTGGACGGCACCGAGCTTCACTTCGACATGGCGAACTCCAGCCCGCCCTGCGCCGGACCGATGAACAGCGTGGCGGCCACCACCAAGTCCGCGATCTACCTCGCGATCCGCCACATCTTCCCCGACGTGCCGATCAACGCCGGCATGTTCGAGCCGCTACACATCACCGAGCCCAGGGGCACCTTCCTCCACGCCGAATACCCACGCCCGGTCTCGGGCTGCGCGGCGGAGGTGAGCCAGCGTATCGCCGAGGCCGTGTTCGATGCGCTGGCCCAGGCGATTCCGGATCGCCTCTTCGCCGCGCCCGCCGGCACCTCGGGCAACTTCGCCGTGGGCGGCGGCGACCCCGCGCGTGGCCGGGATTACGTAATGTACCTCTTCACCGGCGGCGGCTACGGCGGCTCGCCCGAGGGCGACGGGCTCACCAACGGCTGCTCCACCATCGGCATCTCCAAGATGCAGCCGATCGAGGTGATGGAGCAGAAGTACCCGGTGCTGTTCCAGGAGTATTCGCTGCACGAGGGCTCGGGCGGCGCCGGCCGCTGGCGCGGCGGCTTCGGCGTCACCTACGCCTGCACCCTCCGGCGAGGCGCGGCCTCGGCCTCGATGGTGATGGACCACGGCCGCACCGGGCCCAACGGCGCACTCGGCGGGGCGCCCGGCGGCGTCAACACCGTGGACGTGATCCGCGCTGACGGCTCAAGTTACAAGCCGCCGCATCTCTCCAAGGACCAGGAGATCCCGCTTCGTCCCGGCGATACCGTGCGGGTCTCGACGCCGGGCGGCGGCGGCTACGGCGCGGCGTTCGAGCGCGAGCCGGCGCTGGTGCTGCAGGACGTGCTGCGGGGCTACTACACGGCGGACGAGGCGGAGCAGCGCTTCGGCGTGGTTCTCAGCGGCGACCCGCTTCAGGTGGACGAGGCCGCGACCGCAGCCCGCCGCACCGCCGGCCCCTGCGGCAAGAGCGGCTAACTCCCGCTACCGCCCCCGCTGACCAACAGCCCCTCGTAGCGCTCGCGCAGGGCCGACTTGAGGAACTTGCCGGTGGACGTGCGCGGAATCTCGTCCACGAACACGTAGTCGTCCGGCAGCCACCACTTGGCAAAGTCAGCAGCGAGGTGGCTCTGGAGCGCGTCCGCGTCCGCCTCGGCCCCCTCCTTCAGGACGATGACGGCGAGCGGGCGCTCGTCCCACTTCTCGTGCCGCGCCGCGATCACCGCGGCCTCGCTCACGGCCGGATGGCCCATGAGCGCGTTCTCCAGATCGACCGAGCTGATCCACTCGCCGCCGGACTTGATCAGGTCCTTGGTGCGGTCGGTGATCTTCATGTAGCCCTCGGAGTCGATGGTGGCGACGTCGCCGGTGCGCAGCCAGCCGTCGTCGGTCCACTTGTCGCCGAGCTCGCCGGGCTCGTGGTAGGCGGCGGCGATCCAGGGCCCGCGCACCTGCACCTCGCCCATGGTCTCGCCGTCCCAGGGCGCGGTGCCGGCATCGTTGATCAACCGCATGTCGACGAAGGGCATGGCGATCCCCTGCTTCGCCCGGTAGTCGTACTGGGCGTCCTCGCCGAGCTCTCCCATGGTCGCCTTGATGACCCCGGCGCTGCCGAGCGGTGTCATCTCGGTCATGCCCCAGGCGTGGATGGTGCGGACGCCGTGACGGTCGAAGCCGCGGATCATCGCCTCGCTCGCCGCCGAGCCGCCGACTGCAGTGCGGAGCCGCGGGTCGAGGGACCAGCGCTCGGGCTCGGCATCGAGCGCCTGTAGGATTCCGTTCCAGATCGTCGGCACGCCGGCGGCGAATGTGACCCGCTCGGCCTCGCAGAGATCGAGCAGACTCACCGGATCGAGATGGGGTCCCGGCAGCACCACGCGGGCGCCGGTTGCGACGGCGCCGTAGGGCAGGCCCCAGCCGTTGGCGTGGAACATCGGCACCACCGGCATGATGGTGTCGTGCTGGCTGACGCCGAAAGGCTCGGTCATGCACATCGCCATGGTGTGGAGCACCATGGCCCGGTGCGAGTAGACGACGCCCTTGGGCCGCCCCGTGGTGCCGGAGGTGTAGCAGACGCCGCAGGCGTCGCGCTCGTCGAGGGCAGGCAGGTCGTCGTCGGGATCACCCGACGCCAGCAGGTCCTCGTAGTTCTCGTAGCCCTCCGGCACCGGCTGGCCCGAGAGCGCCACCACGAACACACGCTCCGGCGCGATTTCGGGCCGGACCTTCTCGAACAGCGGCAGGAGCACGTCGTCCACGATCACGAAGCGGTCGCCGGCGTGGTTCGCGATGTAGGCGATGTCGTTCGGGTGCAGCCGGAAGTTGAGCGTGTGCAGCACGCAGCCTGCGGCGGGGACGCCGAAGTAGCACTCCTCGTGCGGGTAGTTGTTCCACATCATGGTGCCCACCGGGTCGCCCCGCTCCAGCCCCGCTCTCTTGAGCGCGGAGGCGAGTTGGCGCGCGCGCCGGTGGAAGTCGCCGTAACGGTAGCGGTGCAGCGACTTGTCCGGCAGGCGGGTGACGATCTCGCTGTCCTTGAGCAGCGTGCCGGCCCGCTCCAGGTACTGCGTGAGGGTGAGCGGGTAGTCCATCATCGTCGCGCGCATCAGTCTCCTCCGCGTGGCGCCCGTGGCGCATGATGCCGAAGGCCCGGCCGCCCTTCAATCGACACGCGGCGTGCTGGCCGCGCCCTCCCTTGCCAGCGCTTCCGATCGCCGTAAGCTGCCCGCCATGCTGCGGCTCACCCAGATTCTCGGCAACGCGACCGACCCGGCGATCGCCGAGCGGCTGCATGTGCTTGAGCACGACGGCCGGGTCGAGACCATCACGCTGGATGCGGCCGATACGGCGCGCAAGCGGCTCCGGGTCGCGACCGACAAGGGCACCGATTGCGCGGTGGCCATCGCGCGCTCCGACCGCCTCGCCAACGGTGCGGTGCTCCTGCTGGAGGACGACCGCGCCGTCGTGGTCCGCATGCGCGAGACCGTGTGGCTCGCGCTCGGCCCCCGCGACCTGGCGGCGGCGCTGGACCTCGGCTATTTCTGCGGCAATCTGCACTGGCGGGTGCGGTTCGAGGGCGAAGTCCTCAAGGTGGCGCTGGACGGACCGCGCGAGACCTATATCGCGCGGCTCGCCCAGCATCTCGCCGACGGCCGGGCCCGCATCATCGAGGAGCAGGACGCGTAGTGGCGATGGAGACAGCGCAAGGCCTGGCCGGGGCAGCGGCGGCGGCGAGCGCGGCGCGGGTCGGCATCGGTGGGCCGGTGGGCTCGGGCAAGACCGCGCTGATCGAGGGGCTGCTGCCGCTCTTCGCGGCGCGCGGCACCTCCATGGCCATCGTCACCAACGACCTGGTGACGCAGGAGGATGCCGAGCGGTTGCAGCGCAGCGGCCTGATCTCGCCGGAGCGGGTGGTGGGCGTCGAGGCCGGCGCCTGCCCGCACACCGTGATCCGCGAGGACCCGACGCTCAACATCGAGGCCGCCGACCTGCTGGAAGACCAGCTCCGCCCCCTCGACCTGATCCTGATCGAGAGCGGCGGCGACAATCTCGCCTCCACCTTCTCCCTCGACCTGGTGGATTACTGGCTCTTCGTGATCGACGTCTCGGGCGGGGGCGACATCCCGCGCAAGCGGGGGCCGGGGATCATCCGAGCCGACCTGCTGATCATCAACAAGTCCGACCTCGCGCCGCACGTGGGCGTCGATCTCGCGCTGATGCGCAAGGAGGCGGAAGAGGTGCGGAGCGGCCGGCCCGTGCTGCTCACCAATTGCCGCACCGGCGAGGGTCTCGATCGGGTCGCCGACCACCTTGCCCACGACGTGCTGATGGAGGGTTGAAACGCCATGAACGAGGCGGCGGCGTCAGACGCGGCGGCGGTCAGGACTCGCGAAAACCTGCTTGCGCGTGCCAAGGGGCTCGCGGAGACGATCCGCGAGCGCTCGGACGAGACCGAGGAGACCCGCCGGCTCGCCCCCGAGACCATGCAGGCGATGCGCGAGGCCGGCATCCACCGCATCCTGCAGCCTGCGCGGCACGGCGGGGCCGAGGCACATTATTCCGGCATGGTCGATATCGTGGAGGCCATCTCCATCGCCTGCAGCGCCGCCGGCTGGTGCCTGGTCCAGTATTCCTCCCACAACTGCCTGCTCGGCTACTGGCCGCCGGAGGGGCAGGACGAGATCTGGGGGGCGACGCCGGACGCCATGGTGGCGGGCGTGCTGATCCCGGCATGCGGCCGTGCCGTGCGCGTGGACGGCGGCTGGCGCATCAGCGGACGCTGGCCGTTCGCGAGCGGAGTCTACGGCGCCGACTGGTTTATCGCTGCCGCCTTCACCGAAGACGGCGACAAGCCCAGGCTCGCCCAGATGCACGCGATCCCGCGAGGCGAGTACGAGATCATCGACACTTGGCACACCGCGGGCCTGCGCGGCACCGGCAGCGCCGACGTCGCCGTGGATGACGTCTTCGTGCCGGACCGCCGCGCGCTCACCATCGACGCCACCAAGGGCGGCGGCACCGCGCCAGGATGCGCCGTGAACGACGCGGCGCTCTACAAGCTGCCGGCCTACGCCATGTTTTCCATCAACCAGAGCGTCCCCGCGCTCGGCGTGGCCCAGGCGGTCTACGACGACTTCGTCGCCCGCACCCGCGACCGCGTCGCGCGGATGTCCGGCAAGAGCATGGCCGACTACTCCACTGCGCAGGTCAAGGTGGCCGAGGCCCACACCAAGATCGAGACCGCACGCCTGCTGCTGCACCATTGCTGCGACAAGGGCATGGCGATCGCTGAGAGCGGCGGGACCGCGCCGATGCCGAAGAAATCCGAGCTGCGCGCCCAGGCGACCATGGCGGGCAAGCTCGCGGCTGAGGCGGTGGACCTGCTCTTCCACCTCTCGGGCGGCGCCGGGCTCTACGACAGCAACCCGCTCTCGCGCGCCATGCGCGATGTCAACTGCATCCGCGGGCACATCACCCAGAATTGGGACGTGAACGCGTCGAACCACGGCGGCGTCCTGCTCGGCCTCCCCTCCGCCGATCCGGGGCTTTAGAGCCTTGTCGCTCACGGCAGCCGGCCCAAGGCCAGCGCCTCCGCGAGGGCGCCGCTTTCGCGGCGGGCCGCGGTCGCGGCCTGTCGCGCGTCCGTCAAGAACGGACGCGCTCCACATCCCCGACTACGCCCCTACGAACGTGCCGTGCAGGGCGAGGGGGAGCGGGTAGGGCAGGATGCCCTGCCAGAGCGGCCCGTCGGCAAGGTGTTGGGCGTCGAAGACGCTGAGACCGGCGGCACGGCGTTCCAGATCGAGGAAGGGGCCTACCAGCCAGCCGTCACCCTCCGTCGTCCCACGCGGCACGAACACGTGCTCCTCCGGGATCAGGTGTCGCGGATAGGACCAGCCGTCGACCACGCCATGATCAGGATCGATCCGGTCGACCCTTGAGAGCGGCCAGCCGCCGCCCCGCGCGCCGGTGAGCGCGAAGAGCGCGCGGTGCCGGAGCCCGGTGCGGCGCGGGTCGATGCGGGGGAAATCCGCGACGGCCGTGGCCACCTGCTCGATCGTGGCGGCCCCGCCGGGCCGCAGCACCATGCGGCGGTAGTGCGGGTGGGCGGAGGGAAAGCCCCAGTCGCCCTCCATGACCGCGCGCAGGTCGTGGATGGCGAACATCGGGTCCGCCGCTCGGCAGAGGTCGAGGTGGATGGTGCCGTCCGCCTCCTCCCAGCCGTTGCCGTGGTGGAAGTGGAAGCCCGGCGGCAGGTCGTGGTGGCGGACCGGGGCGAGCGTCTCCTTGTCCACCACGATCACGCGGGTGCCAAGCTCGGGCCGCCAGACATGGGCATCGAGAAAGCTGATCGGGCCGGCGGCGAAGCGCTCTGGCTCGATCACGAAGGGCGGCACGACAAGCACCAGATGGCGCCGGGTCACGACATAGTCGTGGACCATGCCGAGCGGCTCGACCGGCAGCGCGTTGAACGCGGCGAGCCGGCCTTGCGGGTCGATGCGGTAGAACAGCAGCATCAGCCGGGGGAAGGTGACGCAGCCGATGTTCCAGCAGGTGCCGTCGGCCTCGACCTTGGGATGGGCCGAGAAGGGCGCACCGGCGAGGTCGGGTCGCCAGGAGACGAAATCGCCGGCTTCCAGGGTCTCGGAATCGAGTTCCAGTGCCGAGCCCCCCTCCCAGAGTGCCATGAGCCGCCCGCCGTGGGCGAGCACGGAGGCGTTGGCGGCGTTCATGTCGTCGGGCGCCATGATCGGCGCGACCTCGGGCGGCAGGGTGCCGAAGGCGGGCAGGAGGCGCTTGCCTGCCGCCGTCTCCCGTCCTCGTTTCGGCGTGTCCAGGATGCGGGCGCGGTGGCTCACGCCGGCCCCCGTGAAGGTGAAGGCCTGCACCATGCCGTCGCCGTCGAACCAGTGGCAGTAGCGATGGCCGAAGCGGTCGTGCTCCGCCGGGCCGTTGCGCCAGAGCACGCCGGTGAGGTCGGGCGGCAGGCCGCCGGCAAGCGTGGTGAGCGGCGCGGCGAGTTCTTCGGCCGCAGCCGTGGCGAACGCGAGCCGGCGCTGATCGACCGAGAGCGCGGGCGCAGGATCGGTGGCATCATCCGCCGCTGCCCCTGCCCTGCCGGCCGCCAACACGACCGGCAGGGAGCCCAGCGCACGCAGCACCGCGCGGCGGGATGGTGTGGCCCTCATTGCCCGGACCCCTGCCCACCGGCATCGGAATAGGCGATCGGCACCGAGACGGAAGGCATGGCCTCCCCCTCGCCCACGGTCACAGCGGCGTCCGAGAAGCTGGGCGGGCCCATGAAGCCCACGGCGCCGTTGGAGAAGCCGTAGCCTTCGGTCGGCATCCCTAAGAAGTTCTGGGCGAGTTCGCCGTCGCCGTCGGCGTCGTGGAAGGCCGCGACTGCGTAGGCACCGGGCGCCACGTCCGCGAAAATCACGCGCACGGTGCCGGAGGCGGCGGAACGCATGATCGCGCCGACCACGCCGGCGTCGCCGGGGAACTTCGCGTCCTCCATGTGCCGGTGCAGCGCGACGCGCACGTCACCATCGGCCGAGCGCAGACCCTCGATACGGACCTCGAGATCCGCCGCGGCGGCCCCGAATGCGAGCGAGGCTACACAGGCGAGCGTGGCCGCCAGCGTGGCGCCCTTGATGGATGCAGTTCGAATGGTCATCACATATCCTCCAAAGCGTTGGGTTGGCTGACCGGGGCAGGGTGAGCAGGCCCGCGCCGTGCGTCACCGTTCGATACGCAAACACCACGGGATTATTCGCGGATTGCAGGATTCGCCGTTCACGCTTCGCGAAATGCGCCACTCGCTGGCCGGTCAGGCGGTGGCGCTCGTCGCTCTGGTGGCGCTGTTCGCCTTCATCGGCCCGTTCGGCACCTACGACTCGCTCGGGGTCTCCGGCCGCATCGGCTATTGGGCGGTGGCGATGGGCGGCAATTGGCTCGTCTGCGGCAGCATCATGATGCTGGCCCTGGTCACCGCAGGCGGCCACTCGGTGCGGCGGCGCGTGCTGGTGGCGGCGGCTGCGGCCCCGGTCGCCGCCGCGCCCGGTACGGGGGTGGTGTTGGCCGCCGAAGCGCTGTTCCGGCCCGGCTATGCCGAGCCAGTCGGCGTGCCGATGATCTATCTCTCGGTCGCCGTGCTGATGCTGGTGATCGGGCTCGCGGTGGTCGCCGTCATGGAAGTCCGTCGCGGGCTGGCGGAGCGGAGCGTCGCGATAACCGCTTCAGAAGAGGCAGGCGAGTCAGGCACCCACGCCGGCCCCGCTCCTGGCGCGCGCTTCCTCGACCGCCTGCCTGAAAAACTCGGCCGCGATCTCGTCTACCTCAAGACCGCCGATCACTACGTCGAGGCCTTCACCACAGCGGGCTCGACTTTGGTGCTGATGCGCTTCGTCGACGCCGTCGCCGAGCTCGACGGCGCAGGCGGGCTCCGGGTACACCGCTCCTACTGGGTCGCACGCCACCATGTGACGGGCGCCGCCCGCCGGGACGGCCGCACTACGCTGCGCCTCACCGGCGGCCACGAGGTGCCGGTGAGCCGGACCTACATGGCCGCCGTCCGCGCCGCCGGCCTGGTGTGAGCGATGGGGGCTGAACCCGCGAGAGACGGTGGTAAAGCGCCCAACGCCGAGCAGCGCTGGGAAGCCCGGGTCCGCGACGGCCTCGATGCGTTTCATGCGGGCCACGTGGACGAGGCCTATGCCGCATGGCGCTCCGCCGCCGCGATCGCCAGGGCGTTCGCCGCAGACGACCCGCGCCGGGCGGCGAGCCGGACGCATCTCGCCCTTTGCCATTCTGCTTCTGGCAATGCCGCGGCGGCGCGACGAGCCTTCCGCCGGGCGCTGCGGGCCTGGGAGGCGTCGGACGCTTGGATCGCGCACATGGCAGTCCCCCAGCGCGCACGCAGCTCGGGCTTCCACCTGCGCCTGCAGGCCAAACACCCCGGCGGGTACGACGCCGTCGCCCGCGCCGAGTTCACCAAGCTGCTGGGCGCCGGGCGGGCGGCAGCGCTCACCGGTGGCGCCCACCTCGCACGCAGCCCGGCGGCCGCGCTCGAGGCTGCCCAGGCGAAGCGGGCGGCGGGCCTCAGCTGGCGCGAAGCGGACCAAGTGACGATCTGGCGCGCGCTTGCGGTGCTCAGGGAGGAGGCGGGGGACGGTGCGGCGGCACTTGACGCCCGGCACCGGGCCGAGGCGGTCGAGCGCGATCCGGTGCGCTTCGGCCCCGAGCGCCTGGGCCCGCTTGCGGAAGGCGAGGCGTCCAGTGATCTCAGGCGTCTTGAGGCGGCGGTCTATCTGACTCCGGTGGTTCTTCGTCATCGCTGACCGGCGGTTGGCGCCTGTGCCGCGCCCATTCCCACCACTCCTTGGCGCGTCGCGGCAGGCTCTCCAGCCCATGGGGAAGGAACATCACGGTCAGAATCAGGATCGCGCCGTAGAACAGCGGCCGCCATTCGTCGAGGCTGCGCAGCCCCTGGTCGACAACCGTCAACACGATGACGCCCACGATGGGACCGGCGATGGTCCGCGTGCCGCCGACGATCACCCACACCAGCACGAAGAGCATGATGTGCAGGTTGAACTGGGTCGGGTTGACTGTGCCGAGGTAGTGGCCGAGGAGCCCGCCGGCGAGCCCGGCGAAGGCCGACGCCAGCACCAGAGCAAAGGTCTTGTACCACCAGATGTGCACGCCGACCGATTCGGCCAGCACGTCCTGCCAGTGGATCGCGTGCAGCGTGAGCCCGAAGCGAGAACGCTCCAGCCGGTAGAAGACGACGATGGTGATGACGACGATCGCGAGCGTGAAGAAGTAGTAGGCGATCGGGTCCGCCGCGATATCGACCATGCCGAGGACGGGGAGGGGAATCTCCGGCGAGGGAATGAACACGATGCCACCCGGCCCACCGAAGGGGTCGCGGAAGCGGTTCCAGGAGAGGCGAATCGCCTCGCCCGCCGCAAACGAGCCGATCAGGAAGTAGAAGCCCTTCATGCGGAACAGCGGGAAGGCCAGCAGCAGCGCCAGGAGGCCCGTGAACGCAGCCGCCAGCGGCGCCGCGAGCCAGACCGATAGCCCCGCCTCCTTGGTGGCGAGCGCGCTGCCGTAGGCGCCGACGCCCATCATCACCACATGACCGAGGGAGAACTCGCCGGCCAGCGTGAGGAAGCGATAGCTCACCGCGAGGATCACGTTGATGAGCATGAAGATCAGGATGTCGAGGCGATAGAGCGCGACCAGGAAGGGCAGCGCGCAAAAGACCGCCAGCAGCGCCGTCAGCCCGCCGCCCGTCACCAGGAGCCGGTTAGACCTTCTCACCTTTACCCAGCAGGCCGGCGGGCCGCACGGTCAGGACGAGCAGCATCAGGAGGAGGCCGAGGATGCTCGCGATGGTCCCGTCGAGGTAGGTGGCCACGAATGTGTGGAAGAAGGTGTAGAGCACGGCGGCCAGCACCGCGCCTTCGAGGCTGCCGATACCGCCCACGATGATGACGATGAAGGCGGTCACGATCACCGGGCCGCCGATATAGGGGTAGACCCGGACCAGCGGCGCCATGATCGCACCGGCGGCGCCCGCCATGCCGGCGCCGAGCCCCATCGCGAGCAGCGCCAGTTTGTTGATCGACATGCCCTGGAGCGCCGCCGCCTCGCGGTCCTGCGCACAGGCGCGGAGCGCCCAGCCGAGCCGTGTGCGCTTGAGAAAGAGCCAGAACCCGATCAGCAGCACGACCGCAATGCCGAAGGCGACGAGCCGCTGCCACGGCACCGAGACGCCGTCCATGCCGAAGAGCGGCGTTGCCCCGGGATAGAGCGGCGGGATGTGCTTCATCAGGCCGACGCCGAAAATGACCGCGGCGAGCACCTGGAGGATGAAGAGCACGCCGATGGACATGATCAGCCCGCCGAGCGGGTTTTCCCGCATCGGCTTGAACAGAAGCTGCTCGATGATCAGTCCGATGATGCCGACGATGATCATGGCCGCGACCACGGCAGCGAAGAAGGGCAGCTCGTGCTGGGCGTAGAGCCAGAACACGACGTAGGCGCCGGCCATGTAGAACTCGCCGTGGGCGAAGTTGATGACCCGCATGACGCCGAAGATGAGAACCAGACCCACCGCCATCAGCGCGACGAAGCTGCTCTGCATCAGAGCGTTCACCAGCGTCTGAACGACAGTATCCACGGTCCCTCGTGCGGGTCAGGTGCGTCTCAGGCGCGGCGCATGCCCCACCATCCCGACGGCGCGGCCGGTGCGCCGGGCCCGACGGGGCGTCCGCTTGTCCGGAGACGAATCCTACAACGGAAGAGCCGGGGCTGCACCGCCCCGGCTCGCCTGTGCGGCGGTCCGTGCTGACGACGGACCCGCCGCGTCATAACGTGGTGGTTACCGCAGGCTGCAGGGTCAGCCTTGCTCCGCGGTATGCTTCTTCAACAGCTCGCCGTGCTTGTTCCACCAGTCGATGATGTTGCGGTACTCGACGATCGTGGCCTTGCCGTTCTGGATCTGCACCACCGGCCAGTTGCCGACCAGGGCGTTGTCGATGCCCCACAGCTCTTCGCCCCACCAGTCGGCGTCGCCGAAGACATGGGGGCCGCGCCCGCCTTCCTTCAGCGACGCGAACACGGCCATCGGCTCGACGCTGCCGGCCTTCTCGGCCGCCAGTCTCCACATCTCGGCGATGGCGGGATATTCCCAGGTCACCGCGCTCCAGGCGTCGGGGAAGCGCTCGTTGTAGTTGACGAAGAACTCGTTGGGGTTTTCGAAGTTGATGTGCGGCTCGTTCATCGCCGGGTCGTCGAAATCCGGGAACTGGAAGATCAGACCCTCGAGGAACTCCGTGCTCGTTTTCTCGATAATCCGCCCGTAGAAATCGAGGGTGCAGGAGATGATTTGCCCCTTGTAGTCCTGCAGGAACAGTTGCTCGCAGAGCAGGTTGACGAAGTCCGGATAGGCCGTGTCGAGGCAGACGATGTCAGGATTCTCGGCCAGCATCGCGGTCACCACAGGCGCGAAGTCGGTGGTCGCGATGTCGAAGTACTTGTTGTAGACGACGTCGATGCCTGCCGCCTCGAACGCAGCGAGATAGGTCGCGACCGAGGGCCACCCGAGCTCGTCGTCCTGGGCGCAGATCGCAGCGGTCTTGAGCTCCGGCCGGTTTTCGGCGAGCCACTCGACGCCGGTCACGTTGTAGAGCGGATGCACCTCGGCGGGCGCCAGGTGATAGAGCGTGTCGGGGGTGAGATCGCTCGGCAGCAGGGTGGTCGACAGCATCTTCTGCTTGGTAAAGAACTGCACGGCCGCCGGCGCGTCGGTGCCGCCCAGCATCAAGACCAACTTGACGTCGTCCTCGAGCACCAGCTTCTTCGCACCGATCAACGACTTGTCCGCCAGGTACTCGTTGTCGTAGGAGACGATCTCGACCATGTAGTTGTCGTCGCCGATCTTGATGCCGCCGCCCGCGTTGACCTGGTCGGCCCAGATCAGGCAAGCATTGCGGCCCGGCAGGGCCCAGCCCGCCACTTCGCCGGTGAGCGGCCCCAGAAAGCCGAGCTTGACGACCTTCTCGGCGCCCTGTGCAACATAGGGGGCGCCGAACGACGACGCAGCGACAGCGCCGGCTGCAGCCGCGGCCGTGCCCGTGAACTGCCTGCGTGTAAGTCCCTTCTTGCCCATGGCTAGTCTCCCTGTTGGGTGCGGCCGCGCGGAGGCCCGGATCGGGCATCGCCAGCGGGGCAGCACGGTGGATTGCGCTCTTCCTGCGCAATCATCTGCTAAAACCGTATTCGGTATCATTGATCGGAGTCAAGACCGGCCGACAATGGATACATGAAATTGAATAGTTGGTTGGACCAATCATAGTGCGAATAGTTGGTTGGACCAATCGCGATGCAAGTATTTGGTACTACCAATCAAATGTTTGTTGTAGTGAATGTGCAAGTGGCAGTCGAGCGTCTACCGGCGCCGTATTCACTATGCTATTCTGCGCCGCAGTTGGCATGGATTAATTGGCCATGTGCCGCGTCCTGTCGGCCGGCGAACGGTAGCGGGCCAGCATGGAGAGCGAAGGCGCGACGAAAACGAGGGGGAAGCCAGATGGCGCGTGATCCGAAGTATGACTGCTTGTTCGAGCCGATTCGGATCGGTCCGAAGACCATGAAGAACCGCTTCTATCAGGTTCCCCACTGCAACGGCGCGGGCTCCGAGCGGCCGGGCGCGCAGGCCGCCTTCCGCGGCATGAAGGCCGAGGGCGGCTGGGGCGGCATCTGCACAGAGTACGCCTCGATCCATCCCGAATCCGACGACGTGCACCGGGTCTCGGCCCGAATTTGGGATGACGGTGATGTCATCAACCTCGGCCACATGTGCGACGAGATCCACAAGCATGGCGCGCTGGCCGGGATCGAGATGTGGTACGGCGGCCCCCACGCGCCCTGCATGGAGAGCCGCGCCGTGCCGCGCGGCCCGAGCCAGATCGCATCGGAGTTTGAGTCACGCACCTACCCGCGCGAGGCCGACGAAGATGACATCAAGGACCTGATCCAGATGTACGTCGACGCCGCGATCCGAGCCGAGCGCGCGGGCTTCGACATCATCTACGTCTACGGCGCGCATAGTTACCTGCCGCTCCAGTTCCTCTCCAAATTCTACAACAAGCGCACCGACCGCTACGGCGGCAGCTTCGAGAACCGCGCGCGCTTCTGGATCGAAGGGCTGGCCGGGGTGAAGCAGGCCGTAGGCGACAACTGCGCGGTCGCGACCCGCTTCGCCATCGATACGCTTTATGGCGCAGAAGGCGTCGAGGTCGGCGATGACGGATTCAAGTTCGTCGAGCTCGCGACCAAGGAAGGCGTGGTCGACCTCTGGGACGTGAACATCGGCGACATCGCCGAGTGGGGTGAGGACGCGGGCCCGTCCCGCTTCTATAAGGCCAACCACCAGAAGCCCTGGGTCAAGGACGTGAAGAGCATCGCCAACGTGCCGGTGCTCGGTGTCGGCCGGGTCACCAGCCCCGACGACATGGCGCAGATCGTGACCTCCGGCCAGGCGGACATCATCGGTGCCGCCCGGCCTTCGATCGCGGACCCCTTCCTGCCCAACAAGATCGACGAGGGCCGCCTCGACGACATCCGCGAGTGCATCGGCTGCAACATGTGCATCTCGCGCTGGGAGATCGGCGGGCCGCCGCTGATTTGCACCCAGAACGCGACCTCCATGGAGGAGTACCGGCGCGGCTGGCACCCGGAAAAGTTTGAGAAGGCGCCGGATCCGAGCTCGGTGCTCGTGGTCGGCGCTGGGCCTGCGGGCATGGAGTGCGCGCGTGTGCTCGGCGAGCGCGGCTACGACGTGCATCTGCGCGAGGCCGACAGCGAGATCGGCGGCTGTGTGCGCTACATCCAGCGCTTCCCCGGCCTCGCCGAATGGGGCCGGGTGACCAGCTACCGCCAGATTCAGCTCGACAAGCTGAAATCGGTGGAGGTGCACACCGGCGTCGGTGAGATGAGCGCCGACGATGTGCTCACCTACGGCGCCGACCGGGTGGTGGTCGCGGTCGGCTCGCACTGGGCGACGGATGGGCTCAGCAGCACCACCCACGCGCCGATCCCCGGCGTCGATGCGAACCTCGCCCAGGTGTGCACGCCGGAGCAGGTCATGGCCGGCAAGGACGTGGGCGACCGGGTGATCGTGCTGGAGGCCGAGGGCTACTACACCGGCGCGAGTCTTGCCGAGTACCTCGTCGACCAGGGCAAGCAGGTGACCATCATCACCCAGCTCGGCTCATCGGTGCACTACACCCACTTCACCCTGGAAGCCCCCAACCTGCACCGGATGATGCACGAGAAGGGGATCACGGAGCTGAGCTCCACCTGGGTGCATTCCATCGATACCGGCAACGAGGTGACGGTGCGCGCCTACCCGATCTTCGGCGACGGCTACCGGCGGAGCGCCGATCCGCGCACCGGAGAGCTGCCGCGCAAGGCCAACACCCATATCGACGAGCTCACCTGCGACACGCTGGTGGTCGCCACGGCGCGGGTCTCCAACAGCGGGCTCTTCACCGAGCTGAAGGCGCGCAAGGACGAATGGGCCGCCGAGGAGATCGACAACATCTTCCACATCGGCGATTGCTACGCGCCCCGGATGATCGCGGATGCGGTGTTCGACGGCCACCGGCTCGCCCGCGAGTTCGAGTCCGAGAACCCGCAGTATCCCCTGCCGTGGATCAGGGAGCGGCAGATCTGGGGTGACCAGACCTATCCGTCCCTGCCGGCCAACGGCGGCGCGTAGGCGGGAGGAACCGTCGAGACCGGTACCACGTAAATCATAAGGTGGGCCGGGCCGCAGGCCCGGACGGCGCGACAGCGCCGCGCGCGAAGCGCGTAGCCGAGCGACCGGAGCAAGCGCCCGGCGACTGAGGGGAAAGTAAAGAGTCAGGGAGAGTTCTCTATGAGTGAACGCGAATCGGCGCTGGCCGCGCACCATCGGGCGCTCGGCTCCAACCTCGAGGACTGGAACGGCATGGGAGCGCCGTGGACCTATAACTCGGACCCCTGCGATGAGCACGATGCGGTGCGAGAGAAGGCCGGCCTCTTCGATGTTTCGGGCCTGAAGAAGGTTCACGTGCGCGGGCGCGACGCCGCGGCGGTCTGCGATCACGTGATCACCCGCAACATGTCGCGGATCCCGATCGGGCGGTCAGCCTACGGGCCGGTGTTGCAGGACGATGGCGGCATCTGCGACGACGCCATCATCTTCACCCTCGCCGATGATCACTATTTGGTGGTTCACGGCGCCGGCGCCTGCCTGGAGCGCCTGCACGAGAGCGCCGAGGGCAAAGAGGTGAGCATCGCCTTCGACGACGATCTGCACGACATCTCGCTGCAGGGCCCGGCGGCGGTGGGCTTCCTCGACCAGCACACGCCGATCGACCTGCCCGCGCTCGGCTACTTTCACCAAGCCGAGACCACGCTCTTCGGCCGCCCGGTACTGATTTCGCGGACCGGCTATTCAGGCGAACGCGGCTACGAGATCTTCGCCACCGCCGAGCACGTGGTGCCGCTCTGGGAGGAGATCCTCAGCGCAGGCGAGAGCGCCGGCATCGTGCCCTGCTCCTTCACCTGCCTCGACAAGATCAGGGTGGAGGCGGCGCTGCTCTTCTATCCCTACGACATGACCGAGGCCAACACGCCCTGGGAGGTCACCATGGGCTGGTCGGTCTCGCGCAAGAAGGGCGATTTTCGCGGCAAGGACGCGGTGTTCGCCCGCGAGGGGCAGGAGAAGATCCTCATGGTGGGCATCGTGGCCGACCACGATGATGCCGTCGACGCCGACGCCACACTCACCCTCGACGGCGAGAAGGTGGGCGTCGTCAACAGCCCAGGCTGGTCGCACCGGATGCAGAAATCCCTCGCGCTTTGCCACGTGGCACCCCACGCGGCGGCCGAGGGCACGCGGCTCGATGTCGAGGGCGAGAGCGGGCGCTGCTCCGCGACGGTTTCGCGCATCCCCTTCTACGACCCGGACAAGACCCGCACTCACGCCTGAGTGCGAAACGCGGCGGAATCGAGACGCCCGGCCGGGCCAGTGGCCGCGCCGGGCGGGAGGGTTGGCTGGGGGACCAGGATTCGAACCTGGACCTACGGAGTCAGAGTCCGCTGTCCTACCGTTAGACGATCCCCCAGCAGGGTTCGGCCTGACAATTATTGCATGGGGCGGCCGTGTCAACCGATCGTCGCGCGGCCTCTACCATGAGGCGTGAATCACGACGGCCTCCGCGCGTTGCCAGTCGCGGGCGCACGCGCTGTAATGGCGTCCAAGCCGGCGTCGGGCAGCGGGCGCCCCGGCAATCGGAGCAAGCACAGTGAGCGATCGGCCCGGCCCTTCATTCGGCGCGCTCGACCTCGGCACGAACAACTGCCGGCTCCTCGTCGCGCGGCCGAGAGGCGCGGGCTTCCGCGTCGTCGACGCCTTCTCCCGGATCGTGCGGCTCGGCGAAGGCGTGGCGCAATCGGGCCGGCTCTCGGAGCAGGCGATCGGGCGGACCATCGGCGCGCTCCGGGTCTGCGCCGGCAAGCTCCGGCGGGGCGGTGTCGAGCGCTACTGGGCGGTGGCGACCGAGGCCTGCCGGCGCGCCGAGAATCGCCAGGCGTTCATCGACCGCGTCAGCGACGAGACCGGGCTCTCCATGGAGATCATCTCGCCGGCCGAGGAAGTCCAACTAGCCCTCGACGGCTGCACGCCTCTGTTCGACCGGACGATGCGGCACGTGCTGCTGCTCGACATCGGCGGCGGCAGCACCGAGCTCATCTGGGTGCGCCTGGATGACGGCGAGCCGCCGGTGCTGGCGGCGTGGACCTCGATCGGCCACGGGGTGGTGACGCTTGCCGAACGTTACGGCGGCGACCGGGTCGCCCGCGCGTCCTACGCCGCCATGGTCGGCGAGATCGAGACCGCGATCGGCCCCTTCGCTGAGACTCACTGTATCCCTGCGGGTGCCGCCGACGGCACGGTCCAGCTCCTCGGTACGTCGGGCACTGTCACCACCATCGCCGGCATTCACCTCGGGCTCCCGCGCTACGACCGGGACCGGGTGGACGGACTCAGGCTGCAATTCGACGACGTGCGGGCGGTGATCGACACGGTCATCGAACAGGACTACGAGGCCCGCGCGGCGCAGCCCTGCATCGGCCCCGGACGGGGCGACGTGATGATCGCAGGCTGCGCCATCCTGGATGCGGTGATGGCCGCCTGCCCGGCGGGGCAATTGGATGTCGCCGACCGGGGGCTGCGCGAGGGGATGCTGCTGCGCATGATGCGGGCGGCCCGCGCCGAGCACCGGGAGCGCGCGCACTCGTGACCGCGCGCGGCGAGAGCGGCCCCCGGAAGCGCCGTGCGCCGGTCAAGCTCAAGCGCGCTCGGCGGCGCAAGGCATCGTCGACCCGCTGGCTCGAACGCCAGCTCAACGACCCCTACGTCCGCGCTGCGCGGGAGGCCGGCTACCGCTCCCGCGCCGCTTACAAGTTGATCGGCCTTGCCGAGAGCGCGGACATCCTGAAGCCGGGGCAGCGGGTGGTCGATCTCGGCGCCGCACCCGGCGGCTGGAGCCAAGTGGCGGCCGAGCGGGTCGGCAAGCGCGGCCGCGTGGTCGCGGTCGATACCACCGAGATCGAGCCGATCGACGGCGTCGCCGTGCTCACGATCGATGCCTGTGGCGCGGACGCGCCCGAGGCGATCCGCGCCGCGCTCGGCGGCCCGGCGGATCTGGTGATGAGCGACATGGCGGCGCCGACCACCGGCCACGCTTCGACCGACCGGCTGCGGGTTTCGGCACTCTGCGAGACCGCGCTGGATATCGCGGAGCCGCTGCTCGCGCCGGGCGGATGCTTCCTCGCCAAGCTGCGCCAGGGCGGCGACGGCGCGCTGCAGATCCGGCTGCGTCAGGTCTTCGCGCGGGTGCGCAACGCCAAGCCGCCCGCGAGCCGTACCGATTCCGCTGAGAGCTACGTGCTCGCCACCGGCTACCGAGGCAGGGAGACGGGCTCGCCCTAATACCCCTTGGGCGGTGCAGCGATATCGGCGTCCAGGCTCGCGGCCGTGGTGATGGCCGCATCGACCGCCTCGTCCATGAGATCGAGGCTCATCGACGGCCACTCGTGCTCGGGGTAGGCGGCCTGCGCGACGTAGCCCGGCGAGCACGGCACGTGCACGAAGCCCGCGCGTGTCTCCAGCCTCTTCTCCTGCACGAGGTGGAGCGCGGTATACATGATCTGGTTGCAGAGATAGGTGGACGCGGTGTTCGAGACCTTGGCCGGGACCCCGCGCTCGTTCATCGCCGCCACCATGGCCTTGATCGGCAGCGTGGACCGATAGGCGAAGGGGCCGTCCGCGTACACGGGCTCATCCACCGGCTGGACGTCGAGATTGTCGGGCACCGGGAAGTCCATGACGTTGGCGGCGGTGCGCTCGACCGCGACGACCGGGCTGCCGGGGAAGAGCCCGAGGCTGATCCATATGTCGGGCTTATGGGTCTCCAGGGCCTCGTCCACCAAGGGCGCGATGCGTTCGCTCTCCACCGGCACGCGGAGCGTGATCAGCTCGATGTCGGCGAAGTTGCGCTCGCGCGCCTTGTCGAGCAGGTCGAGGGTGGGGTTCTCGCTCGCGTGAGACCAGGGCTCGTAGCCGGTCAACACCACACGTTTCGCCGCCATGACATTGCCTCCCGAGGACCGTAGCTCACCGCAGGCTCGCGCGGATCGGCCGCCGGCGCAACCGCCGGGTCGAGTGGTTCACAAATGGGTCTTCGACTGGGTGCTCTTGCGGCTATGCTCGACGCGTCGACACGAACAACCGACAGCGGGAGGCTGCGATGGCGACCGACGATCTCTGCTACTTGACCGCAACCGAGGCGATCGAGCGGTTCCGGGCGAAGACGCTCTCGCCGGTCGAGCTGATGTCCACCGTCATCGCGCGTTCCGAGGCGGTGAACCCCAAGGTCAACGCCTACACTTACACCTTCTACGAGCGCGCGCTGGAGCAGGCGCGGGCGGCCGAGCAAGCCTATGCCGCCGGCGCCGAGACCCGGCCGCTGGAAGGGGTACCGGTGGTCATCAAGGACTTCCACGCGCTCAAGGGCGAGATCACCACCTTCGGCTCGCGCATCTTCGCCGACCATGTGCCCGAGTTCTCGGCGCCGACGGTGGAGCGCCTGCTCGATGCGGGCGCGATCATGCACGCGCGGACCACCACGCCCGAGATGGCCCACGCGCCGCACACGCACAGCGAGCTCTGGGGCATCACGCGCAACCCATGGAACCTGGATTTCGCGCCCGGCGGCTCCTCGGGCGGCGCCGGCGCCGCCATCGCGACCGGCATGACCACGCTGGCTGACGGCACCGACGGCGGCGGCTCGATCCGCATCCCCGCCGGCGCGTGCGGAATCTTCGGCTTCAAGCCGCCGTTCGGCCGCAACCCGACCGACCGAGACCACCCGCGCGAATCCCTGCTGCACTACGGCCCGCTGACCCGCAGCGTTGCAGACGGCGCGCTGATGCAAAACGTGACGGCTGGCCCTCACCCGGACGACATCTGCTCGCTTCGCCCCAAGCTGGAGATCCCGGAAACGCTGGAGCCGATCAAGGGGTGGAAGATCGCGTACTCCATGGACCTCGGCTTCATCGAGGTGGACGAGGAGGTGCGGAAGAACACGGGCGACGCGCTCCACACCTTCCGCGACCTCGGCTGCACTGTCGAAGAGGTGGACGTCGGCTGGAACCTGAGCACGCTCGACGCCTGGACCGTGATCTGGGAGGGGCTGTTCTGGGCCACGGTGGAGCCCGACTTTCCGCGCTGGAAGTACGAAGTCGAGAGCTTCGTGCGCGACATCCTGGAGCGGGGCTCGCAGCACAGCCTCGCGCACTTCTACCGCACCAACAAGGTGCGCGGCGACATGTACCGCTCGCTCGCGGCGATCTTCGAGACCCACGACATCCTGGTCTGCCCGACCAACGCGATCCCGGCGCTTCGGGCGGATCAGGACCTGAGCGACACCTCGCTCCGCATCAACGGCAAGCCGGTCACCACCTCCAACCACCCCGGCGACCTCTACGTGCAGTGGCAGCTCAACTACCCGTTCAACCTGATGTCGGAGTGCCCGGTGGCGAGCGTGCCGAGCGGCTTCGCGTCAAACGGGGTGCCAACCGGAATTCAGCTCGTTGGCCGCACCTACGACGACGTCTCGGTGTTCTGCGCCGCCGCGGACTACGAGCGCGCGCGGCCCTGGGCACACCGCCGCCCGCCGCTCTGATACGGGCGGTAGAGTAGCCCACCTCCCCCTGTCCCCCTCCCCCGAAGGCGGAGGGGGAACGTAGGTTGCGCCGCCTACTCTCCCTCTCCTCCCCGCTGGGGAGGAGAGGGCCGGGGTGAGGTGGGGGTGTGCCGCCCGCGCCTACTCCCTGTAGTCGGGCTCGGTGCGGTCGAGAATCCGCTTGATCGCCGTGAAGTGCTCGACCGCGTAGCGGTGCCGGTTGTCCCGCGACAACTGGCGCACGGCTTCCTCCTCCATCTCGGGCGGGATCGGCTTGAGCGGGCGGCCGGTGCTCATGGCGAGGATCTGCACCATCGCCGCACGCTCCAGGTAATAGAGGTCGTCGTAGGTCTTGGCGACGTCGCCGCCCCCCACCATCACGCCGTGATTACCCATGAAGAGGATGTCGGCGCCGTCCATCGCGCGCGCCACGCGCTCGCCTTCGCTCTCGGCCAGGGCGACGCCACCGTAATCCCGGTCGTAGGCGACGCGGCGGCTGAAGCGGAGCGCGTTCTGGCTCGCGGACTCCAGCTTGCCGTCCTCGATCATGGCCAGCGCCAGCACCTGGGGTTGATGGGTGTGCATCAGGCAGCGCAGGTCCGGCCGCGCCTTGTGGAGGGGGGCGTGAAGGCAGACGGCGGTCTCCTCCACGTCGCCCTCGCCCTCGAGCACGTTGCCGTCCATGTCGACGACCAGCAGCGTGCTGGCGCGCACCTCGCTCCAATGAGTGCCGTAGGAGATCAGCAGAAAGCGGTCGTCGCTCCCCGGCAGCATCAGGGAGAAGTGGTTGCAGACGCCCTCGTTGAGCCCGTGGTGGCAGGCGATCCGGTAGGCCGCCGCCAGGTCGATCCGCGCCTCGCGCTCCGTCTCGCTCATGGTCCCTCCGCCATTTCCACTCGCCAGGCTCCCGCTCTCCCTCGCTCGGCCGGGCCAAACCGGGCACAATCGGCCGGCAACCACTGACCCTGAGCGCAAAGGACGGGCCGATGCCGGCCGCTGACTGGTACTTCGATTTTCTCTCTCCCTTTTCCTATCTGCAACTCGCCCAGTTCAACCGGCTGCCGCCGGATCTGGAGGTGGCCTACCGGCCGGTCCTGTTCGCAGGTCTGCTAGGCCATTGGCAGCACAAGGGGCCCGCGGAGATCCCGGCCAAGCGGGTGCAGACCTACCGCTGGTGCCACTGGTACGCGGCGCGGCATGGCATCCCCTTCCGCATGCCACCGGCGCACCCCTTCAACCCGCTGCGCCCGCTCCGCCTTGCCGTCGCCCAGGGCGCCGAGCCTCAGCTGATACGCGCGGTCTTCGACGCCATATGGGCCGAGGGGCGCGATCCCTCTGACGACGAGGAGTGGCGGGCGCTGACCGGGCGTCTCGGCATCGCGGACGCTGACGAGATGATCGCGGCACCGCAAGTCAAGGAGGCGCTGAGACGGGGCACCGAGGAAGCCGCAGAACGGGGGGTCTTCGGCATCCCCACGTTCGCCATCGGCGACGAGATATTCTGGGGTCTCGATACCACCGATCTGGTGCTGGATTACCTGAACGATCCGGCGTTTTTCGCGGCCGGCGAGTACGCCCGGATCTCCGCGCTCCCCATCGCCCAGGCGCGCAGGCTCTAAAAGGGCGGCCGCCGCCTAAATCACTTCGTCGAGGGCGCGGATCAGGCGTTGGACTTCGTCCGCCGTGTTGTAGTGGACCATGCTGGCGCGGACCACGCCGCCTTGGGTTGCCAAGCCCAAAGCCTCGATGCAGCGGGCGGCATAGAAGTCGCCTGCGCCGATGGCCACCTGGTGCGAGGCGACCGCGCGCGCGATAGTGCCGGCGTCCTGGCCCTCCACCGCGAAGGCGACCGTGGGCGCGCGCACGTGGCGGTCGGCGGTCGGGTTGCCGATCAGGCGAACGCCGGGCTTCGCTGCGAGGAAGTCCAGCAGCGGCGCAACCAGCGCCTCCTCGTGCGCCGCGACACGCTCGAAGATGGCGGCAAGGCGGCCGTGGAGCGGCAGGTTGCTCTCCCCCTCGTGATGCGCGTGGAGCGCGTCGAGATAGGCGGTGACGCCGGCGAGGCCCGCGCTCAGCTCGTGGTTGGGGCCGCCAGGATTCAACTTCAGCGGCAGCTCGTCGTCGAGGAAGAAGTGGTTGAGCGGCGCCACGCGTTCGAAGTGCGCGCGCTTGCCGTAGAGCAGCGCGAGGTGCGGTCCGTAGAGCTTGTAGGTGGAGCACAGGTAGAAATCGACATGCCACGCCTTCACGTCGATGGCGCGGTGCGGCGCATAGGCGACGCCGTCCACGCAAGCCAGCGCGCCGGCGTCGTGGATCGTGCGCACCAGTGCCGGCACGTCGGTGAAGCCGCCGGTGATGTTGGAGCAGTGGCCGAAGCAAACAAGGCGCGTGCGCGCGTTCAGCAGCGCCGCCAGTCCTTCCGGCTCCAGCGCGAAGCTCTCCTGATCGAAGCGCCACTCGCGCACCGTGATGCCTTCGCCTGAGAGCTTGCGCCAGGCGCCGACGTTCGCCTCGTGGTCGAGATTGGTGACGACGATCTCGTCGCCTTCGCTGAGACCGGGCTTGAGCGCTTGGGCGAGGAGGAAGACGTTCATCGAGGTGGAGGGCCCGATCATCACCTCTTCGGGCTGGGCGTTGATCATCGCGGCCATCGCCCGATGGCTTTCCGCGATCATCTCCGCAGCGCGGGCGGACGCGGGGTAGGCTGCGCCCGGCTGCACCTGGTACTCGGCCATGTAGGTGCGGATGCGGTCGAGCACCTGCTCAGCGGCGAGGGTGCCGCCCGCATTCTCGAACAGTGCCCAAGGGCCCGCGAGCGCCGGGAAGTGCGCGCGGGCGAAGGCGGTATCGAGCGGCGGCGACATGCCGCCAGCCGCTCCTTCCGTCATTCGGTGGGGCCGCCGACCTCGGTCCAGGCCTGGAAGCCGCCGGTGAGGTTTGCGACCCCCGAATAGCCCATGTCCTGCAAGGTCTTGGCCGCGAGCGCCGAGCGCCCGCCGGAGGCGCAATAGATCACCAGCCGCTTGCCGGAGGAGAGCGCCGCGTTGTGCATCGGCGAGGTGGGGTCGGCGATGAACTCCAGGAAGCCGCGTGGCGCGGCCATGGCGCCGGCGATGGCGCCGGCATCGTGCTCGGCCCGCTCGCGCACGTCGACGAAGACCGCATCGCCGCCGTCAACCAGCGCCAGCGCCTCGTCCACCGAGATGCTGGCGACCTCGGCCAGCGCCTCGCCGATCAATTGCATGGATGGCGTCACCATGGTCCCTCTCCTCCCGCAGCCTACCCCGAGCGGCGTGCCCGCTCAGTCCACCTTCGCGGCCACCGCCTCGATCTCGACCAGCCATTCGGGGAGCGCCAGCGCCGGAACGATGATCCCGGTGGATGCCGGACGGATGCCGCCGAGCGCCTTCTTCCGCGCCGCCGCGTAGGCCGGGAAGTTCTCCGCGCCCACGATGTAGCCGGTGATCTTCACGATATCCTCGACGCCCATGCCGCCCTCGGCGAGCAGCGCGAGCACGTTGGCCCAGGTCTGGTCGGCCTGTGCGGCGAAGCCGTCCGCGGTCGTGCCGTCAGGCGCCACGCCCACCTGGCCTGCAGTGAACATGAGCCGGGCGCCCGCCGGGATCTCCAGCGCCTGGCTGTAGCCGCCGCCATAGGCCTCGACGACGGTGGCGGGGTTGTGCCGCTTCAGCATGGTGAGTCCTCCCAATTCGGTCCGTGTCCGTGATCCGCGCACTCTAGCCCGGAGGTCGCGCCAGGGTCACGGCCTGCGGGCGAGCTACGCGGCCGCGGCGGCGAGCGTGTGCGCGGTCTCGACCAGCCGATCGACCTCGGCCGGGTCGGTGTCGTGCCGGGTGACGAGACGGATCGTCGTGGTCGCGGGATCGGTCTCCGGCCACGGGTAGAAGAGGATTCCGGCCTCGGCGAGCCCGTCGATCACCGCACGCGGCAGGGTGACGAAGAGCTCGTTGGCCTCTGCCGGGGCCGCGAGCGATGCACCGGGCACAGCCTCCAGGCCGGTGGCAAGCCGTTGCGCCTGATGATTGGCCTGCTCCGCCAGCCTGAGCCAGAGGCCGTCCGCGACGTAGGCCGCGAGCTGGGCCGAGACGAAGCGCATCTTGGAGAGGAGCTGCCCTGCCCGCTTGTGGCGGAAGGCGAGCTCGCCCGCACGCGCGTCGTCGAAGAGCACGATCGCCTCGGCCGCGAGCGCGCCGTTCTTGGTCGCGCCGAAGGAGAGCGCGTCGACGCCGGCCCGCCAGGTGAGGTCGGCCGGGCTCTCCCCGCTGGCAGCGACGGCATTGGCGAAGCGGGCACCGTCCATGTGCACCGCAAGGTCGTGATGGCGCGCGATGGCGGTCAGCGCCGCAAGCTCGTCCGGCGTATAAATCTGGCCCATCTCGGTCGGCTGGGTGAGGCTGAGGCAGGCCGGCTGCGACCAGTGCACCTCGCCCGTGCCGGCGGCATCGAGCGCGGCCGCCAGCGCCTGGGGCTGGATCTTGCCGAAGCGCTCGTCGATGCCGGTGACCTTGGCGCCGCCGGTCATGAACTCGGGCGCGCCGCACTCGTCGTTCTCGACATGGGCAGCGCGGCCGGCATAGATCACGCCCCAGGGCGGCGTCAGCGTCGCGACCGCCACGGAGTTCGCGGCAGTCCCGGTCACCACCGGGAAAACCTTCACCGGGCTCTCGAAAAGCTCGGAGAAGGCAGGCTCCAGGCCTTCGGTCCAGGGATCGCCGCCATAGGGTGTGGCGCTGCCGCGCGCGGCCTCGGCCACGGCGTCCACGATCTCCGGCGCGGCGGAGGCCACGTTGTCGCTGCGAAAGTCCATTTGCTCCGTGCCTCCTAACGGCTCACGCGATTTCGTCGCCGAGGTCGAGCCCGAGCGGCCGGAAGGCCGCGCCGTCCTGGGTCGGCTTGTAAGCCTTGGTCGCCCCCGCCCTGCCGTCTGTGACCGCGGTGATCAGCCAGACCATGTCGGGCTCGAAGATCATCGAGATGTCGGTCTCGGAGGGTTCGGCGCTGCCGTTGGGGTGAGAGTGGTAGACGCCGACGATTGAATCAGGGCTCTCCCGAAGCTCGCGCTCCAGCCTGAGCCGGAGCTTGGGATCGACCTCGAAGCGCCGTGTGCGCGGCGGCTCCGCCACGTTGGCGCTCACCTCCACCGTGCTCACCTGCCAGGCGCCGCCCGGCCCGGCGCGCCCGACCAGCAGGCCGCAGGCCTCCTCGGGATAAGCCGCCTCCGCCGCCCGCTCGATGGCCTGCAACTGCGCCGGCGAGAGCCGGACCCGCGCGATACTCACCGCGCGCGTTCCCGCGCGATACTCACCGCGCGCCCTCCGGCGCGACGCTCACGGCGCGCCCTCGACTTCTATGTTCGCGACCATGCCGCCGTTACGCAGGTCGACGATCACGATGCGCTCGCCCGCATCCGGCACCGCCACCACGAGGATGAGCCGATGGCCCGCGGCGGTCATCCGCCGCACCTGCGAGCCTGCCGGCAGCCCCAGGTCGCCCGGCGTGGGCAAGGGGGCCGTAGCCTCCGACAGAGCGCTGGCGCCCCAATCATCCGTCGCCGTCTCGCCGTCATCCTCGCTGAGCTCGGCCAGCTCGCCGCCCTTCTCGACGAGCTTGATGCCGATCACGACGAGCCCCGCCGCAATCATCACCCCGAGAACGATGACGATGATCTTGAGATAGGTGATCATGGCCCGTACCGGATATGAGCACCGCCGCCGAAACGCGCCGCCGGTTCACCGTCGCTCGGGCGGACGCTCGCGCGCGGCTCGACCGGCTGTTGGCGGATCACGTGCCGGCGCTGTCACGCTCGCGACTCAAGAACTTGATCGAGACCGGCCGGGTCTCGATCGCGGGCGCGACGATAACGGAGCCCGGATATCGGGTCAAACCGGGCCAGGCGGTGACGCTGGTCATCCCGCCGCCGGTGGACGAGACGCCGCAGGCGCAGGCGATTCCGCTCCAGGTGGCCTACGAGGACGAGCATCTGATCGTGGTGGACAAGCCCGCCGGGCTGGTGGTTCACCCGGCGCCGGGCAACCCTGACCGCACGCTGGTCAACGCGCTGCTCGCCCATTGCGGCGCGAGCCTCTCCGGCATCGGCGGCGTGCGGCGGCCCGGCATCGTTCACCGCCTCGACAAGGACACCAGCGGCCTCATGGTCGCGGCCAAGCACGACGCCGCCCACCGGGGATTGTCCGAGCAGTTTGCGACGCGACGGCTGAGCCGGACCTATCGGGCGGTGGTCTGGGGGGTACCGCGGCCTGCCGAGGGGCGGATCGAGGGCGCCATCGGCCGTGATCCGCGCAATCGCAAGCGGATGGCGGTGCGCGAGCATGGCGGCAAGGCTGCGGTTACGCACTATCGCGTGCTGAAGCCGCTGGAGCCGCTCTGGAGCCTCGTCGAATGCCGGCTGGAGACCGGGCGCACCCACCAGATCAGGGTCCACATGGCGCACCGGGGTCATCCGCTGGTGGGCGATGCGCTCTATGGCGGCGCGAGGCGTCGGGGCCTCGACGAGCGTTGGCACAAAACGCTTGCGCTTTGCCCCCGCCAAGCGCTACATGCCGCCGCTTTGAGCTTCGTCCACCCCGTGAGCGGTGCGGCGCTTGCCTTCGAGAGCCCGCTCCCTGCTGACATGAACGCTCTGATCGCGGCGGCAAATGCGGGCGATGACATAAGCATCACAAAGGCTTGATATAAGACGAATTGCCTTGAAAACGCCCGATTTGAGCGCAAATTCCATATACGGCTTCGCAGACGCAGCATAACGCGGCGCGGGGCCGGCGGGACGCCGGGGCGTCTCGGTTTAGAGGAGGGATGGAACAATGGCAGCGCGTGCCGTTCCGATACCGGCGACACCGGAGGGGAGCAGCGTCTCCCGCTATCTCCGCGAGATCCGCCAATTTCCGCTCCTCACGCCCGAGGAGGAGTTCATGCTGGCCAAGCGCTGGCGCGAGCACGATGACGCTGAGGCGGCGCACCGGCTCGTAACCAGCCACCTGCGCCTGGTGGCCAAGATCGCGATGGGCTATCGCGGCTACGGCCTCCCGGTGGGCGAGCTGATTTCCGAGGGCAACATCGGCCTCATGCAGGCGGTCAAGCGCTTCGATCCGGACCGCGGCTTCCGCCTCGCCACTTACGCCATGTGGTGGATTCGCGCCTCGATGCAGGAATACATCCTGCACTCCTGGTCGCTGGTGAAGATGGGCACCACGGCCGCGCAGAAGAAGCTCTTCTTCAACCTGCGCAAGCTGAAAGGCGAGATCGAGGCGATCGACGACGGCGACCTGACGCCGGAACAGGTCGAGCATATCGCGACCGCGCTCAACGTCTCTGAAAACGACGTGATCTCCATGAACCGGCGGATGACCGGCCCCGATCAGTCGCTCAACGCGCCGATCCGCGAGGAAGGCGGCGGCGAGTGGCAGGACTGGCTCGAAGACTCCACCGAGAGCCAGGAGACCACGGTGCTCGAAGCGAACGAGCTCGACCACCGCAGGCAGCTCTTCCGCGATTCGCTGGAGGTGCTCACCGACCGCGAGCAGCATATCCTGGCCGAGAGGCGCCTGAGAGAAGAGCCTTTGACGCTGGAAGAGCTCAGCAAGGAATACGGCGTCTCTCGCGAGCGCATCCGCCAGATCGAGGAGCGGGCCTTCAAGAAGCTGCAGAAGGCCATGCGCGCCGCACACCGCAAGCAGCGGGAAGAGGCCGCGTCAGCCGCGCACGCCTAGCCCCTCACGTCGTCATGCGCGGACTTGTTCCGCGCATCTCCCTCGGCCAAATCACCGGACGCTGGGCAAACACGTGGATGGCCGCAACAAATGCGGCCATGACGTGGTAAGGGCGCAACGCAAGCGCACAGTCGGGCGTTCACCCGTCTTCAGCGCCCGATGCCGTAGTACTCCCGGTTGGGGCGCATATCGATGGCGGCGGCCAGCCTGTTGGTCATGTTGTAGAAGCCCGCGACCTCGGCGATGTCGAAGATGTCCTCGTCGCTGAAGCCCGCCTTCCTGAGCGCCGCGCGGTCGCGCCATTTGATGCCAGCGCAGGCCTTCAAATCCTTCGGCGATTCGGACCATTGAAGGTTTGGCTGAACAGCTGTCTGCTTGCCAGCCATTGCGTGCCGCAGTAACGATCTCGCCCCATGGCATGGTTCCTGTTCATGGACGAAAGCGGCCACGATAGGGTGGCATCTCCGTACGAGGTGCTGGCCGGGGTCGCGATCCGGGACAGCGTCCTCTGGGACCTCATTCGCAGCCTGCACGATTCTGAACTGCGCTTCTTCGGTCGCCGCTACAGCGATGGGCGCCGGGAGCTCAAGGGATCGCTCTTGCTGAAGAGAAAAGTATTCCATCACGAGGCTCTGAACGCGGAGGTGGCTGAGGCCGATATGCCGAGGCTCGCCCGTGCGGCGCTCGACGATGGTTCCGGCGCCGACGTTCGCATGCTGAAGGCCCTGGCACTGGCAAAGCTGCGTTACGTTGAATCGGTCTTCGACACCTGCGCCGAACTCGACTGCCATGCCTTTGCCAGCATGATCGAAACCGATGCCCAGCCAACGGCCAGTGGGGGGCTAAGAAAGGATTACGCCTACGTGTTCGAACGGTTCTTCTACTTCCTCGAGGACCAGTCCGCCGGCGAACAGGGTGTCGTCGTCTTCGACGAGCTGGAAAAGTCAAAGAGCCATCTGCTGATCGATCAAACTCATCGGTATTTTTCGCAGACCGCAGTCGGGCGCCATCGGTCCCGAACCATCGTTCCGGAGCCGTTCTTCGTTCACAGCGACCTAACCACGGGTGTGCAGATCGCCGACCTCATCGCCTATGTCATCTCCTGGGGATTCCGAACCGCGCAGATGACGAAACCAGCAAGGGAGGAGCTCGCCGGATACGCGCGACAGGTTGCCAGACTGCGCTACCGGACGACACGCAACCGCATGGGCAACCCGAACTTCGAAATCTGGAGTTTCGCCCACATCACCGATCTGCGCACGAGGCTAGAGCGGGAGGACGATATGGCACAAAAAAGGCAATGAGACGCCGAAGCGCCCCAAAGCCTCCAAACCCAAGAATCATCGACCAGTCAGATATCGTCAAGTCCGTAATACGCACCGTTTCTAGCCTGCCGGCTGGACAGGCCATGACCATGGTGAGGAATAGGGGCTAGCGCCCCATCTCGTAATACTCCCGGTTGGGGCGCATATCGATGGCGGCGGCCAGCCGGTTGGTCATGTTGTAGAAGCCCGCGACCTCGGCGATATCGAATATGTCCTCGTCGCTGAAGCCCGCCTTCCTGAGCGCCGCGCGGTCGGCGGCGGCGACAGAATCCGGGCTCTCGCTAAGCTTCCAGGTGAAGTCCAGCATCGCGCGCTGGCGGCGGGAGAGCGGCGCCGCCCGGTAGTTGGCGACGAGCTGGTCGCCCAGGACCGGATCGCCCGAGAGCAGGCGGACCTGCGCGCCGTGCGCCACCAGGCAGTAGTGGCAATGGTTCACGCAGGAAACGACGACCGCGATCATCTCCCGCTCCAGCGCAGACAGGCCGGACTCGCCCAGCATCAACTCGTTGTTGTAGCGGCGGAACAACTCGAACTTGCGGGGCCGCAGCGTGTAGGAGCGGAGCACGTTGGGCACGAAGCCGATCTTTTCCATGCAGCGCGTGAAGACGGCGCGGATCTCGGGCGGGTTCCTGCGCTGATCGGGAAGGCTGAGCGCATGGACGCGCTCCGCCTTGCGGGCCGCTCGCTTGGCCGGCATGGCTCTCTCTCCTGGAGTTGGTGGTCGGATGGCGCCTCAGAGCGAGTCTATCTTTGACGGACTCGCGACAGGCCGCGACCGCGGCCCGCCGCGAAAGCGGCGCCCTCGCGGAGGCGCCGGCCGTAGGCCGGCTGCCGTGAGCGACAAGACTCTCAACCGCACTGGGCGCGGTGGCGCAGCAGGTGATCGGCGAGCACGCAGGACATCATCGCCTCGCCCACGGGCACCGCGCGGAGGCCAACGCAGGGATCGTGCCGGCCCTCGGTCGAAACCTCGGTCTCCTCGCCCTTGACTGTGATGGTGCGGCGGGGCGTGCGGATCGAGCTCGTGGGCTTGACCACGAAGCGGACCACGACCGGCTGGCCGGTGGTGATGCCGCCGAGCACGCCGCCGGCATTGTTGGTGAGAAAGCGCGGCGCGCCCTCTTCCATGCGGATCTCGTCGCCGCTTACGTCGCCGCTCATGGCGGCGGCGGCGAAGCCTGCGCCGATCTCGACGCCCTTGACCGCGTTGATGCCGACCATGGCGGCGGCGAGGTCGGCGTCGACCTTGCCGTAGACCGGCGCGCCCAGGCCCGCCGGCACACCGTCCGCCTCCACCTCGATGATGGCACCGAGGGACGTGCCGGCCTTGCGGGCGGTATCGAGCGCGTCTTCCCAGACCGGCACGATGGCGGCGTCGGGGCAGAAGAAGGGGTTCTCCGCCGTCTCCGCCCAGTCCCAGCGTGTGCGATCCGCGGCGTGCTCGCCCACCTGGATGACCGCGCCCCGGATCGTAACCCCGTCGCCCAGAATCTTCTGCGCGATGGCGCCGGCGGCGACGCGCATGGCGGTCTCGCGTGCGCTGGCCCGTCCGCCGCCCCGATAGTCGCGGATGCCGTACTTCGCGTCGTAGGTGAAGTCGGCGTGGCCGGGGCGGTAGGTCTCCTTGATCGGGCCGTAGTCGCGGCTGCGCGCGTCCTCGTTCTCGATCACCAGCGCGATGGGCGTGCCGGTGGTCTGGCCCTCGAAGACGCCGGAGAGGATGCGCACGGTGTCGGACTCGCGCCGCTGGGTGACGAAGCGGGAGGTGCCGGGCCGGCGCCGGTCGAGCGCGGGCTGGATGTCGGACTCGGCCAGCGCCAGGCGCGGCGGCACGCCATCGACAACGCAGCCGATGGCTGGCCCGTGGCTCTCGCCCCAGGTCGTGACCCGGAAGAGCAGGCCGAAGCTGTTGCTGGCCATGGCAGAAGGTAGCGGCCCTAGACCACCGAGATGTCGGGTGCGTCCGGCCGCTTCATGCCGACGATGTGATAGCCGCAGTCGACGTGATGGACCTCGCCGGTGACGCCGCGCCCCAGCTCGCTCAACAGATAGGTCGCGGCGCCGCCCACCTCGTCGATCGTGACGTTGCGCTTGAGCGGGGCATTCAGCTCGTTCCACTTCATGATGTAGCGGAAGTCGCCGATTCCCGACGCGGCCAAGGTCTTGATCGGGCCGGCGGAAATCGCGTTGACCCGAATGTTCTGGTCGCCCAGGTCGGCCGCGAGGTAGCGCACGCTCGCCTCCAGCGCGGCCTTGGCGACGCCCATCACGTTGTAGTGCGGCACCCAGCGCTCGGCACCCATGTAGGTGAGCGTGAGCAGGCTGCCGCCCTCCTCGCCCATCAGCGGCACGGCGCGGCGGCTCAGCGCGGTGAAGGAGTAGCAGGAGACCTGAAGCGTGGTCTGGAAGTTCTCGAGCGTGGTGTCGAGATAGCGCCCCTTCAGCTCCTCCTTGTCGGAATACGCGATGGCGTGGACGAGGAAGTCGAGGCTACCCCAGCGTCGGGCGATGGCCTCGAAGGTGGCATCGACGCTGGCCTCGTCGGTCACGTCGCAGGGAAGGACGAAATCGGAGCCAACGGACTCGGCGAGCGGCCTGAGCCGCTTCTCGATGGCATCGCCCTGAAAGGTAAACGCCAGCTCCGCGCCGTGATCGGCGAGGGAATGGGCCACGCCCCAGGCCAGCGAACGCGCGTTCGCGACACCCATCACGATGCCCCGCTTGCCCGCCATCAGCGGCGAAGCATCCGCCATCGAAGCCTCGTTTTTCCTTGATTTCCCGCGTGTTGCCGCATCCTACACGAAACCCGTGGTCTCGCAACTTTGCATATCCCTCAAGCGCCGGGCGCTCGCTCCGCGAGCGTGGCTTTCGCGCCTTCGGCGCGCGGCGCGGTCGCGCCGTCCGGGCCTGACGGCCCGGCACATACGGTTCCACACCCCGACGGGTGCCGCCATACGGATATCGCCGGCGGCCGTGCTATAAGCAGCCGGCGTGAAACCCGAAATCCCGAGCGGCCCCCAGGTCGAGCCCGAGCGCGCGCGCCGGCTGATGCGCCGGGCGACCAATTTCGCGGTCGCCGCCGCAGCCCTGATGATCGCCGCCAAGCTCGGCGCCTGGCTCGCCACCGATTCGGTCGGCCTGCTCTCGTCGCTCGCCGATTCGGTGATGGACGTGCTCGCCTCGCTCATCAACCTGTTCGCCGTGCGCCACGCGCTCCAGCCGGCGGACCGCGAGCACCGCTTCGGCCACGGCAAGGCGGAGCCGTTGGCGGGGCTCGGCCAGGCGGTCTTCATCACGGCGTCCGCGATCTTCCTTATCGTCGAGGCGGTCGGCCGCATCATCGAGCCGGAGCCGATCGAGCGGGCGCCGGTGGGGATCGGGGTGATGGTCTTCGCCATCCTCGTCACCACGGCGCTGGTGGCCTATCAGCGCCGGGTCGTGCGGCTCACCGGCTCGACCGCGATCAAGGCCGATTCCCTGCACTATGCCTCCGACATCCTGACCAACGTTGGTGTGATCGCGGCGCTGGCCCTGGCGATGACCGTGGGCTGGGGGCTCGCCGACCCGATCATCGCGATCGTGATCGCGGGCGTCATCATCCATGCCGCGTACCAGGTCGCGCGGAGCGCGATCGAGCAGCTGATGGACCACGAGCTCCCGGAGGCGGACCGGGAACGCATCCGGCAGATCGTGCTGGAGCACCCGGAGGTGCTGGATTGCCACGACCTCAGGACCCGCCGCTCCGGCATCAATTCCTTCATCCAGGTCCACGTCGAGATGGACCGCTCGCTCACGCTGCTCCGCGCGCACGAGATTTCCGATTCCGTGGAAGCCCGGATCCGCGAGGCCTTCCCCCACGCGGAGGTCTTCATCCACGCCGACCCCGAGGGCATCGAGGAGCCGATGCCGAGCTTCGCCCGGCGCTGAGCCAGACTGTTCGAACAAGGAGAACGAGCGCAATGCCGCGATGGGCGAGCGGGCCGGTGGGGCAGCCGGCGTATTGGCAGGAGGCGCGGGCCGCGCTCGCCGCCGCCGACCCGGTGATGGCTTCGCTCGCCGCGCGTTACGAAGGCGAAGGCCTGGTGGGCCAGGGCGACCTCTTCCTCACCCTCGCGCGCGCCATCGTGGCCCAGCAGATTTCGGTGCGCGCAGCCGACAGCATCTGGGCGCGACTCGAGGCCTGCGTCGGCACGGTCGCGCCGCCCGAGGTCGCGGCCCGCACGCAAGACGAGCTGCGCGGCGCCGGCCTCACCCGCCAGAAGTCGGGCTACCTGCGCGACATCGCCATCGGTTTCGTCTCCGGCGCCATCGACCCGAAGCGCTGGCAGGGCGCCGACGACGAGGCGGTGATCGACGACCTGCTCGCGCTCAGGGGCGTGGGCCGATGGACCGCCGAGATGGTGCTGATCTTCTACCTGCAGCGGCCGGACGTGCTGCCGCTCGCCGACATCGGGGTGCGCCGGGCCATGGGCAAGCACTACGGCAACGGCGGCTCGATGGACCCCGACGCGATCGAGGCCCATGCGGCGTGCTGGCGGCCCTGGCGCTCGGTGGCGGTCTGGCACCTGTGGCGGAGCCTGGATCCGCTCCCGGTCGCCTACTGATGCGGTGCAGGCCTCGGCTGGACGCGCCGCCTGAGTGTCTCGAACAAGTCCATGGAGCCACAAATAATGCCGTATGAGATTCGCCTGTTTGAAGACACCTTGTTCGGCGGCGAAGTAGTCCGATTCGACGATCCCACGCCGAAGACTCTCTACGTTGCGGCCGGTAGCATCGCCGTGAACGGAGAGGACGTGCCGCTGGATGACGGAGTCGTCCTGACGGAGGCGGCGTCGATGCGCGCCGGCGGCGACGGCGCCACGGTCTGGCGTTGGGAGGTCAGGTCGTCCGATGCGGAGAGTGACACCTGCGGCCGTCGGACCAGTCTTCGTCTTGCCGGCCGGATCGATCCGGCGGCGATCGCTGAGGAGCTTCTGATCCGGCTCGATAGCGTGGCGTTCCCGCCCGGAGGGACGGCTCTTCTGCACACGCACCAAGGCCCCGGCATTCGATGCCTGCGAGAGGGGGAAATACGGATCGATACCGAAGGCCGGTCCTCGTCATACGGTCCCGGCGGCGCCTGGTTCGAGAGCGGACCGGAGCCCGTCTTCGCGCAGGCGTCGGTGAACGTGCCCAGCCGCTTCATTCGAACGATGGTCCTGCCGCGATCGTTGCTCGGCGCGTCGTCCATCCGCTACGTCAACGACGAGGACAGGGACAAGCCGAAGTCGCAACGCTATCGGGTGTTTGCGGAGAGACCCATCGAACTCGATTCGGCATAGTCGGCGGAAGTTGCGAGTAAGCGGAAGGAGCACAGCGATGCGTTGCAGCGGGAAGGTCGCGATTGTCACCGGTGGGGCGATGGGGATCGGGCACGCGTTCGTGCAGGGCCTCCTCGCGGAAGGGGCAAGCGTGGTTATCGCCGACCGCGACGGCGCTGCGGAGGCCGCGAAGGCACTCGATAACGCCGGGGACAGCGTCATCGGCGTTTCCTGCGACGTGTCGAGCCAGAGCGACACCGAGGCGATGGCGAACACTGCGCTGGAGGCATTCGGCCGCATCGACGTGCTGGTCAACAACGCCGGGGTCTACGCCGACCTGGAGTTGAAGGCCTTCGAGGACCTGGACATCGGCGAATGGCGGCGCGTGCTCGAGGTGAACGTCATCGGGCAGGCGCTGGCGACCCGCGCGGTCGTCCCCGCCATGCGTCGGCAGGGCGGTGGCTCGATCATCAACGTCTCGTCGGGGACGCCGTTCAAGGGCGTTCCCTTCATGCTGCACTACGTGGCGAGCAAGGGCGCCGTCAACGCGATGACCAGGGCCCTGGCCAAGGAGCTCGGCGCCGCCGACATCCGGGTAAACGCGGTGGCGCCCGGATTCACCCTGTCCGACGGCGTGCTGGCAAATCCCCACCAGCTGGAAAAGCTCCAGGACATCTCGCGGCAGGCACGGGTCATCCAACGCGACCAGCATCCGGACGACATCGTCGGCGCGGTGATCTTCTTCGCGTCGCAGGACTCCGCCTTCGTCACGGGGCAAACGCTGGTCGTCGATGGCGGCGCCTACTTCCACTGACATCGGCCGGCCAAACGACCATTTCGCCGTGCCGTGGACCGCTGCAGCGGCGGTCTTCATAATGTGCGGGCGGCGCTTGGGTACAGTTGGCGCCGCGCCGGGAGAGGGCTTTATGTCGCTGCTTGACGATTTCGATTTCGATACCTTGGCCGCGCCGGTCGTGGCGGTCGATTCCGACGACTTCAGGGAGGGCATGCGCCAGCTCGCGGCGGGAGTCACCATCGTGACCACATCCATCGGCGAGCAGCGCACCGGGCTCACCGCCACCGCAGTCTGCTCGCTGAGCGCCGACCCCCCGTTGCTTCTCGCCTGCGTCAACCGTGAGGCGGGCGCGCATGATCCGACGCTGCAGAGCCGGGTCTTCTGCGTGAACGTGCTGGGCGCGCAGCACCTCGACCTGGCCGCGCAGTTTTCGTCCTCCGCGCGGGTGCCCGAGCGCTTCACCACCGGGGACTGGGGCACGCTTGCGACTGGCGCACCGGTGCTGATGGACGCGCTCGCGAGTTTCGACTGCCTGCTTGGCCAGACGCTCCGGGCCGAAACCCACACTGTGCTTACTGGCCGCGTGCAGGCGGTGCGCACCGATACGGCCCAGGAACCCCTGCTCTATTCCCGCGGCGCCTTCGGCACCTTCGCCGCTTAGAGCGTTTCCGTTTCACAGGTCCCGCACCAAGGACGATCCTTGACATACGACGAAATAACTATAAAACTAGTTATATGGAATCCAAGCAGCACTCCCACGGGCCGCCGCAAGCCGCCGTCGCGCTCGAAGAGGCGGCGCAGGGCTTCGCCGCCTGCGGCTCCGAGCCCAGGCTCATGGTGCTGCGCCTGCTGGTGCGCGCAGGCGACGAGGGGCTCGCCGTCGGCGAGATCCAGGAGCGCACCGCCATCCCGGCGTCCACCCTGGCCCATCACCTCGGGTTTCTCGCCGCCGGCGGGCTGGTCGAACAGGAACGCCGCGGGCGCACCGTGATCAACCGGGCCGCCTATCGGCGCCTCGAAGCCCTCGCCGCCTTCTTGCTGGAGGCGTGCTGCGCGGATGCCAAGCCCTCGCCCCAGGCCCGTGCCGCGCGGGCGGCGCTCAGGAGTCCGTCGCCGTGACCGCCCTCGTTCTTCGCGGCGTCGACGGCCTGCGCGCGCGAGCGCGGGACGTGCTCTCCGTCTGGACCCTCGTCCTCGCCATCCCGCTCGCGGTGGCGCTGCTGGATGCGCCGAACGTCACGCACATCCTTCGCACCGCCGCCGAGGCGTTCGCCGGAACCCTGCCCTACATCGCCGGCGCGGTCGTGCTGATCGCGCTGCTCAAGGCGACCGGTGCCACAACACTGGTCTCCCGTGCCTTCGAGGGCCGCGAGACGCGCATGATCGTGCTCGCCGCACTGCTGGGCGGCCTCGCGCCGTTCTGTTCATGCGAGGTCATTCCGCTCGTCGCGGGTCTGCTCGCGGTCGGCGTACCGCTCTCGGCCATCATGGCGTTCTGGCTCTCCTCGCCCCTCATCGACCCGTCCACCATGCTCATCACCGCCGCCGCGCTTGGCTGGGATTTCGCGGTGGGCAAGGCGGTTGCCGCCGTTGCGCTGGGCCTGTTCGGCGGCTTCGGAGTGCGCTTCCTCGTATGGCGGGGCGCCTTCGCCGAACCGATGCACCGGGGCGCAGGCGGCGGTTGCTGTGCCAGCGGGTCCGAGGAGGGCGAAACGGTGTGGCGCTTCTGGCGCGAGCCGGCGCGCGTGGCCGCATTCCGCGCCGAAGCCATCTCGAACGCGCGATTCCTCGTCAAGTGGCTCGCCCTGGCCTACCTGATCGAAGCCCTGCTGATCACTTACGTGCCGGCAGACATGATCGCGGCCGTCGTCGGCGGGGACTGGATGGCGCCGATTGCTCTGGGTGCGCTGGTGGGCGCGCCGGCCTACATCAACGGCTATGCCGCGCCTGCGCTGGTCGCTGGCTTGATGGAGCAGGGCATGGGCCCGGGTGCCGCGATGGCGTTCATGGTCGCGGGCGCAGTGACCTGCATCCCGGCGATGGTCGCGGTCTGGTCGCTGGTGCGCCGGCAGGTGTTCGTGGCCTACGTCGGCTTTGGCATCGTCGGCGCAATCCTGAGCGGCGTGTTGTTCGCAGCCCTCGTCCCCTGACCCTGTCGAGAAGGCTGGGCTAGAGCTTGGCCATGATGCCGCCGTCGACCACGAGGTCGATGCCGGTGATGAAGGACGCCTTGTCCGACAGCAGGAAGAGACAGGCGTGGGCGATGTCCTCCGGCATCCCCAGGCGGCCGAGCGGCGTGCGCGCGATCATGGCGTCGGCGCGGCTGGGATCGGCCTCGTAGGTGGGTGCGGTCATCGGCGTCAGCACCGCGCCGGGGCAGATGGTGTTGGAACGGATGCCGTCGGGCCCGAGCTGCATGGAAAGCGAGCGCGAGAGGGCGGTGAGGCCCGCTTTGGACGCCTGGTAGGCGTCGATGGGCCCGCCCTCCAGGATGTTCTCCATGTTGCGCAGGCCGACCACGCTCGCGATGTGAACCATCGACCCGCCGGCGCCGGTGCGCCGGAGCAGCGGCACGGAATGGCGCGCCATCAGCGCGGACGCGGTGAGGTTGATCTCCATCACCCGGTGCCAGACCGCCATCTCCATCTCGGCGATGGAGCCGTCCCGGTCGTACCAGCCGACGCCTGCGGCATTGACCAGATAGTCGAGGCGCGCGGATGCCTCGAAAGCCCCGGCGACGGTGCGCGCGACCAGCGCCCCGTCGGTGGCATCGCCCTGGACGTAGCGCCCGGCGGCGCCCTCGGCGGACGCGAACTCCGGCGGCTCAGGCTTGGGATCGATGGCGGTGACCGCGCAGCCCTCGGCGCGGAGAGCGCGGGCGATGGCAAGCCCCATGCCCCCACCTGCGCCGGTCATCACACAGGCCTTGCCAGCGAAGCCGTCGCTCATGGCGCTGCTCCCTCTCTCAGCGGTCGAAGGCGGCCCTGAGCGCCGCCGCCGAGTCCGCGAGCCCCGCCTCGGCAGTCTCGATCAGGCCCGTGATCGAGACGAAGCCGTGGATCATGCTCTCGTGGCAGCGGTATTCGGTGGGCACCCCTGCCGCCTCAAGCCGCCTGGCGTAGGCCTCGCCCTCGTCCCGTAGTGGATCGAAACCCGCGGTGAGCACGAAGGCGGGCGGCAGGTTGGAGAGGTCCGGCGCCAGCAGCGGCGAGGCCAACGGGTCGGCCGCGTCGCCCTCTGGCCCCAGGTAGCTGCCTACGTAGAAAGGCATCGAGTTGAGCAGGTAGCCGGAGGAATAAAGCCGTTTGGACTCGGTCTCCCCGGCGAGGTCGGTCGCGGGGTAGATCAGGAGCTGGAAGCAGATCGCGGGCCCGCCGCGTTCGCGCGCCTTGAGCGTCACCCCGCAGGCGATGTTGCCGCCGGCGCTATCCCCGCCGATGGCGAGGCGCGCAGGGTCGGCACCGAACTCCGTAGCGTGCTCTGCTACCCACTGGGTCGCGGCGTCGCAGTCTTCGAGCGCTGCCGGGAAGCGATGCTCGGGCGCCAAGCGATAGTCGACGGACGCCACCAGGCAGCCCCCGTGATGGCAGAGATAGCGGCAAACGTCGTCGTGGGTGTCGAGGTCGCCGCGGATCCAGCCGCCGCCGTGGTAGTAGACGAGGATCGGCAGCGGGCCCGTGCTGGCGCCCGCCCCCTCCGGCTCGTAAAGCCTGACCGCGAGCGGGCCGGCGGGCCCCAGCGCCTCGTGCGTGCTCACGGACTTGACCGGCAGCGGCTTGCCGGCAACGGCGGCCAACTCCTCCTTCCACGTCGCGCGCGCGTCTTCCGGCGCCATCTCCTCGACCGGCGTCTCGGCGCTCGGGTCGAGCGAGGCGAGGATCTCCGCCAGCGCGGGATCGAGTTGCATCGATGCCGGTGTCAGGCGCCGGCGGCGGCGCGCAAGGCCTCGCCGCCCTCGAAGTAGGGCGCCACCTCGTCGGCGAAGCGGCCGAGCCAGGTCTGGCGGTGACGGCGCGGCACACCCGGCGTCGCCGTGTGGATGAGAAAGCTGTTGAAGCCCGCGTCCACGTAATCCGCGACGCGCTGGCGCACCGTCTCAGGCGAGCCCACGAACTGCCCGTCGGCCCAAGGCGGGATGTTGGCGGGATCGGTGCGCGCCTTCATCTTGGCGAATATCTTGGCCCAGGCGGTGTAGGTCGACAGCGTCTCGAAGTGGCCGTCATCGGCCTCGTAGTGGTCGATCTGCGCTTGTTGGAAGCGCGGGATGTAGCGCTTGGCGAGGTCGTAGGCCTCGTCGTCGGTGTCGGCGATGATGCAGTTGATCATCATCGGGTAGCGGCAGGCGTCCACGTCCATGCCGCGCGCCTGCGCCGCCTCCTTCCAGCCGGAGAGCGCCTCGCGCTGCAGCGGCAGGTTGCTGAAGGCGGTCATGATGGGCGGCAAACCGAGCGCTGCCATCACCGCCCCAGAATCGGGGCTGCCGCCGACGGCGCCGTAGAAGTTGATCTTGCTCGTGTCCGAGCGCGGGCGCAGCTCGACGCGGGTCGGCACGGTCAGATACTTGCCTTCGTAGCGGAAGCGCCCGCCGGCGAGCGCGGTGCTCACGATCTCCCAGACCTCGCGGAAGCGCTGCCGGCTCTCCTCCATCGGCACGCCGAAGGCGTCGTACTCGTACTTCGCCGTGCCCCGGCCCAGCCCCATGTGGAGCGGCCGGTCGGTGAGCAGGTTGAGCTGCGCGATCTCCTCGGCCAGGCGCAGCGGCTCGTACCAGGGCGTCACCAGCACGCAGGTGCCGAGCGCGAAATCCGGAAAGCGCGCGGCGATGTGGGAGAGGAAGGCCAGCGGGTTGGGGGTCGGGAAGTAGTCCGAGAAATGATGCTCGATCATCCAGGCCGCCCGGTAGCCGGCCCGGTGGGCGAAGTCGCAGTCCGCCAGGATCTCCTTGTAGAGCGCGGCGTCGGAGAGCCCGTCCTCGCCCACAGGCGCCGCAACGAAGGCAAAGTCGATGCCACCTGGCCTGCTCATGGTTCTCCCGCACCGCCCGCTGCGAACGGACGGAGACTCGGGCCATCGGCGGCGACTGTCAATGGGGGGCGCCCGGCTCCTCTCGGCGCACGAGCGCCAGCGGGCGCCGTCTCGCGGCAACGGAAGAAGCGCCCGAGGACGTGCGCTGATGAAGATCGAATAACGTCAAGAGGAAGATCGGTGCACACAATTGGACGGACCGCGCGTCTCGCGCTATGAGGACGGATAGCGCTCAACGCTGACCGGACAGGGGGGCAGCTGTGGTGGAAGTGACATTCGAGCGTCGTGACGGTGTGCTGTTCGTCTCCGCGAGCGGGCGGCTGGAAGCGGCTAGCGCCGCGGGCTTCCTGAGCGATGTCAGAGCCGAGACCGGGGACGATGATCGGGCGGTCGTCATGGACTTCGAAAAACTCGAGTACCTCGGCAGTGCGGGGCTTCGCGTCGTCTTCATGACCGCGTCCGAGCTCGAGAAGCGCGATGCGGGGTTCGCGGTGTGCTCGCCGCCGAAACCCATCGCGAAGGTGATTAAGCTCAGCGGCATGGATCAGCTGATCCCGGTCCACCCTTCCAGGGAGGACGCTCTCGCCGCGCTTTGATCCGCGCGGTCCGGGCAGCGCCCGCTGATCCGCGCTCAGGCGCCGAGCGGCCTCTCCGGCAATATTTGCCCGCCGTCGAGCACGATGTCGTGGTGAACCTCGCTGTCGCCTGAGATCGTTCCGACCATCGCCTTGACCAAGGTTCTCCCGTCTCCGTCCAACCAACCTTGTGAGCGGACGTCTGGCCGAGAGGACCGATCCGTCGTTCACGATGCGAGCATTGAGCGATGCTGACAGCCTTTAGGCACACGTCCTTAAATTGGAAACGACAAGGTGCTGAAGAACTCGATATGATCTGAGCCACTTGCAAAATTCCGCATTTGAGCGGGATTTTGCCGCCGTGGCGGTCAGATTGTCCTGGAAATCGGGACCGCTCTCTGTTCCTGTCGGGTTTCGGACAACGTCGACGGAGAGGGCGGCCCCATGTCGCTGGGACAGACACTATCCGGATTCTGGCATCACATTCAAGCGGATCTTTTCCCGTGGCTTGAGGAGGAGCTCGGGCCGCTCGGCGAGAGGTACCGGCGCTTCGTCACCGTGCTTGAGCTTGCGCGGGTCGAGAGCTTCCTTCCCCATTTCCATGGCCTGCCCGGTCGGCCGGTCGAGGATCGGGCGGCCTTGGCCCGCGCCTTCATCGCCAAGGCGGTGTTCGACGTACCCACGACGCGCGCCCTGATCGAGCGCCTTGAGAACGACAAGACGCTACGCCGTCTCTGCGGCTGGACCTATGCCGCAGAGATCCCGAGCGAGGCGACGTTTTCGCGGGCGTTTGCGGAGTTCTCCGAGAGTGCGTTGCCCGCTCGCGTGCATGAGGCGCTGATCAAGCAGACCCTCGGAGACCATCTGGTCGGGCACGTCTCGCGCGACTCGACGGCGATCGAGGCGCGCGAGAAGCCTCAGCCCAAGCCCAAGGCGGAGAAGCCGAAGCGCAAGCGCGGCCGCCCGCGCAAGGGCGAGGAGCGGCCCAAGGAGGAGCGCCGCGTGAAACGCCAGCTCACGATGAGCTTGCCCCAGATGCTCGACGACCTGCCGAAAGCCTGCGACGTCGGCACCAAGCGCAACGCCAGGGGCCATACCACATCGTGGATCGGTTACAAGCTGCACATCGACGCCGCCGATGGCGGCATTCCGATCAGTTGCATCCTGACGTCCGCCTCGCTGCACGACAGCCAGGCCGCGATCCCGCTGGCGAGTATGACCGCCGACCGCGTCACCAATCTGTACGACCTCATGGACTCAGCCTATGACGCGCCCGAGATCGGCTGGCACAGCTACCTGCTGGGCCACGTCCCGATCATCGACGTCAACCCTCGCGACAAGGAGTACAAGGAGGAGCTGGCGCGCGAGGCCAGGGCGCAGAGAGGCGTCGGTCACCGCCACCCGGCGGACGAGCGCTACAACGAGCGCTCGAACATCGAGCGCATCAACGGTGGGCTGAAGGACAACTGCGGGGGCCGCCATGTCCGCGTGCGCGGCCATGCCAAGGTTCATTGCCACCTGATGTTCGGCATCCTGGTGCTGACGGTCGACCAGCTGATGCGCCTCCTGGCCTGAGCGGCGCCTCCGTCGCTGTCACGCCGGCACGCCTCCCTCCGCGGAGGCGCAAAAAGCCATGTCCGCATCGCGACGGCGGGTCCAAAATGCGCCCGCATGGGCATCGGTTTGCGGCGAATCGGCGCCCCGGCGGCAGCCAGCGACGTCCGCTCGTCCCGAAGTTCATGTTACGTTCCGACCGTCAATGTCCTCACGCCGGGCTCTCGGGAAAAGCAGACCGCGCCTGGGAGTTTTGCAAGTGGCTCATCTGCTAGTATTATACGCAATATTGTGAATTACGATGATCGGGGTGGGGAGATGAAGCTCAAGAGAGGCAACATCGTCCCCGATTCTGTAGTGTTTCTCGCCTTATTCGCGGCGGTGCTGTGTGCCTATGGCGTTGGTTACAGTCAGGAAACGGATAAGCCACCATCAGCGCCGCCCATCGACCTTTCCGACTATCTGACCGGGCCGGTCGAGCGCGGAGAGTCGCCTGGACTGATTGCTGCGGTGATCGACGAGAACGGTGTGAAGGCCATCGGGGCGGCCGGTCTTCGCAGACAGGGCTCTCGTTCGTCGATGAAGGCGAATGACCTGGTGCACATCGGCTCCAACACGAAAGCCATGACGGCCACGATGCTGGCGACGCTGGTTGCGGATGGCACGTTCCCAAAGGGCTGGGACACGACCATCGGGGATGTCTATCCCAAACTCGCGAAGAAAATTCATGCGAAGTACCGTTCGGTTACTCTTTCCCAAATGGTTCGAATGGAAGGGGGTATGCCGCCCAATGCCAAGAATTGGGGAGCATACAGTAAACAATCCAATATAAGGAAACGACGCTACGCAATTGTCAGGGGCAGCCTGAAGCAGGCGCCTGCCGGCCCGAAAGGCAAGTTTCTCTATTCGAATCTTTCGTACGTGGTTGCAGCGCTCCTAGCGGAAGGGCGTACCAAGAAGAGCTGGGAAACGTTGATGCAGGAGCGTCTCTTCAACCCGCTCGGTATGACCAGCGCAGGATTCGGCCCCCCGGGCACGCCGCGCAAGGTCGATCAGCCGTGGGGGCATAGTCTTAAGGAAGGTCTGAATAAGTGCCTCCTGCATTTCTCAGACGCGCAAGGCGGAAGCGCGCTTTCCGCTTTGCTCACATTTTCAGTGACTTACAGCTACCGAAAATGGTGGCACATCCCTGTGCCACGGGAACCCCTGATAAATCAGAGGTTCCTTAAGGGAGGCGCCTGGAAACCCAACCAATTCGATAACGACCCATCGCTAGGGCCTGCGGGAACGGTACATCTTTCGGTTGCGGATTATGCGAAGTTCATTCAGCTTTGGTTTCCCAATCGCCAGCCGGAAATTCTTAATCGCGATATGCTAAATGAACTAGTTCGTCCTGGCCGCTCTCCAGAAAATTATGCGGCGGGTTGGGGCGTACAAGAAGAAGATTGGGCAGCTGGAGATAAGCTATATCATGCCGGGAGCAATACGTGGTGGTATGCCAATCTTTGGATCGCGCCCCAACGCAGTGTCGCGTACTTGGCAGTGGCAAATGCCGCCGATCTCTATGACGGGAATACAGTGTCCTTCACAATAGACTCTTTATTCGGAAAACTCATCCAGGACGGTCTCTAAAATTCATAATCAATATCTTGTCGACAATCGGCTTGATTACTATCTCTTGTCTGACAAGCAACGACACAAAGAGATCACCACCATGACAGTTGGTACGTGGACGGCGGCATTGCCGCCGGCGCCGCACCGCCGCCGGTGCGCTCAGGCGCCGAGCGGGCGCTCCGGCAGGATCTGCCCGCCGTCGAGCACGATGTCGTGGCCGGTGAGGAAGCGGGCCTGGTCCGACGCGAGGTAGAGGAGCGCGTAGGCCACGTCCTCCGGATCGCCCAGGTGGCCGGCGGGAATCACCCGGCTGAACTCCGCCACCGCCGCGTCGCCGCGGGCCTGGGCGATGCCCTCGGTCAGGATCGAGCCGGGTGAGACCGTGTTGGCGGTGATGCCGAAAGGCGCAAGCTCCAGCGCAGCGCCCCGCACGAAAGCGTTCACCCCGCCCTTGGATGCCATGTAGCAGCTCACGTCCGGCAGGCCCACGCGGGGGCCGGTGATCGACGAGACGACGAGGAGGCGCCCGGTACGCTGGCTCTTCATCTGCGGCAGGCACGCCTGGACCGCGAAGAACACGCCCTTGAGGTTGGTGTCCATCACATCGTCCCACATCGCCTCGGTCATGTCGGCGATGAGGGCGTTGGGATAGATGCCAGCGTTGAGGCAAAGGATGTCGATGCGGCCGTAGCGCTCGATACAGACTTGGGCCATGCGCTCCATGTCCGCCTTGCTGCGCACGTCGGCCTGGAGGAACGAGGCCTCCAGCCCTTCGGCCACGATGGCATCGGTGGCGCTCTGGCCGGCCTCGGGGCTGCGGTTCACCACGAGCACGCGTGCGCCCTCGCGGGCGAAGACCTCGGCCACCGCCTTGCCGATGCCGCGGCCGGCGCCGGTGACGATCGCCGTCTTGCCGGGGAGGGTGATCGGCACGGGTGCCCCCGCGACGCAGCTTCCGGTGCCGCTTGAGCCCCTAGGCCGTAGCGCCGCCGCCGTTCATGGAGGCCCGGAGCTGGGCGGTCGTGGCCTCGTCCACGGCGAGGGAGTCATCCTCCACGTTGCCGGTGACGGCGACGCCATAGGTCTCGCGTGCCGTTTCCACGGTGATATAGCGCTCGGCCACGTCGTTGAGCACGCGATGGGTCTCGCGCTCCAGCGGGCTGCCGTAGCCGCCGCCGCCCTGATCCCGCGCGCGCAGCCGCTCGCCGCCTTCCAGGTCGCACACCATGACCGCCGGATAGGGGTGCTCCGAGCCGTCCCGCTCGATCTTGGCATTGCCGCCGAGCTGGGAGCCGGTGCCGCCGCGCACGCCCTTGGGCGCGCTCTCGAGCCCGTTGCAGACGTGAAGAATGCGCATGGGATCGTTGCGCGGCCCCATGATCACCTCGGTCGCGGGCCCGCCGCGCCTGCGCCCGTGGCCCATGGAATCGGTGACCACGTGCATCTTGTCGATGAGTACGGGGAAGCGCTGCTCGTTGATCTCGATGCTGTCGCGGTAGAGCAGGCCAGCCGCCACCGGCACGAAGAGGTAGTGCATGCCGTCGTTCTCGGCCGATGCGCCGCCGCCGCCGCCCATCATGAACATCTGGTTGATGTAGCGCTCGCCGTCGCGCCGCCAGTCGGTGCCGGAGGCGACGCCGGCTGCGGCCGAGTTACAGTAGTTGCCGTGCGCAAAACCCTGGCCGTCGCCAAGCTCGGCGAAGGCCGACTGAGTCACGTTGACGATCACGTCGGTGAGGTTGGTGGTCGCCACCGAGCAGCTGTGCGGGAAGCGCGGAATGCCCACCGCGCAGTTCTCGCGCAGCAGCACCTCGATGCGCCGCATGGTGCCGGAGTTGGGCGGCAGGTCCTCGCCGAGGCAGGTGAGCACGCCCTGCACCGCCGCCATGGTCGACGTGGTCTCGGTGAGGTTGAGGCCCGCGTCGATGCAATCGATGTTGTCGCGCAGGTCCACCGTCACCTTGGCCGCGTCGGGGTCGATGTCGATGGTGACGTTGATGGGGATGCCGTCCGGCACCCAGGGCTCGACCGGATCGTGCGCCTGCGCGCCCTTGAGCTTGCCCTTGGGCAGCGCGCGAATCGCCTCGATGCAGCGGCGCTCGGAATAATCGAACCACTCCTCGGTGAAGTGGCGCACCGTGTGGGCGCCGTATTTGGCGATGAAGGCCTTGAGCGAGCGCTCGCCGATGCGGGCCGCGCCCACGGCGGCGAGATAGTCGCCGTACCACTGCTCGGGCACGCGGATGCGGCGCTCGCACATGCGGATGATGTCGTCGATGTCCCGAAAATCCCGCTGCACCTGGACGCAGGGGAAGATCAGCGCGCCTTCCTGATAGACGTCCGCGGCCTGCGCCATGTAGGTGGTGGGCAGGCTGTTCCCGACATCGGCCTGATGCGCCTTCACCGCGACGGTAAAGAAGTGCTCCCCCTCGTGGAACACCGGCACAAGGATGGTGTGGTCCGCCGGGTGCGTGTTGCCGAGGTAGGGGTCGTTGTGGAGGAAGGCATCGCCCTCGGCATAGTCGGGATGCAGGTCCTGCATCGACCTGGTCTGGATGTTGGTGCCCCAGACGTGGATGGGGAAGCCCTCGGCCACGGCCAGCACCTGGTTGTCCGACGTGATGACCGCGCACGAGAAGTCGCGCGCCATGCCGATGACGGACGAGCGCGCCGCCAGCAGCATGGTGTTGGTCATCTCTCGGCAGACCGCGTCCATGCGGTTCGCCATAACCGGCAGCAGAACCGGGTTGATGCGGTTCTCCCGCCCAGCGTCGGCGAGTGCTTGTGCCATCGCTTCCTCCCTCAGGCGCCGGCGGCGCCGGTCTCCAGCAGGTAGTTCCGTCCAGCGGTCACGGTCGCCGTCGAGCCCGGATAGACGACGATCGTCGTGGTGGGCTCTTCGACGATGGCCGGCCCCTTCAGCACCATGCCGGGCATCAGATCATCGCCGAGATGGAAGGGCGTGTCCAAGGTCCCGGCCTCGCCGAAGTAGGCGCGCGTGTTGCGGCGCGGCTTGGGCAGCGCAGCCTCCGTCATCGGCTCGGCCGGGAACGACGGCTTGTCGAGGAACGCTGTGATCCGCCCCTTCCAGTTGATGCACTCGATGGCGCCGCCTTCTTCCTTCACCGCATAGCGGCGGAAGTGGACATCGTGGAAGGTCTCCACCAGCCGCTCCACGTCCGCGTCCGTCTCGAAGCGGTCCATGGGCATGGGGATTTCCATCTCCCACTGCTGGTTGATGTAGCGGGCCTCGACAAAGTACTCGCGGCCGAAGCGCTCGATGCTGCGGCCGCGCAGCTTCTCCTCGAACTCGTCCATGCGCGCCGCGATGCCGGAGAGGGTCGCGCTGACGCCCTCGAAGTCGAAGGTGTTGGAATGCGCGTACCGGCTCGCGCTGAACTCGGTGACGATGTTGGAGAACTGCCCGCCGCAGGCGCTGAGCGCGCCGGCCGTGCGCGGCAGCAGCACCCGGCGGCAGCCGAGAGCCTGGGCGATGGGGATGATGTTGAGCCCGGCCGCGCCGCCGCCTGCGACGATGATGCTCTCGCCGGGGTTCACGCCGTCCTGCACCGTGATCTCCTGGATCGCCTTGATCATCTGCTCGCCGGCAAGCGTGAGCACCGCAGACGCGGCCTCGTCGGCGGAGAGCTTGAGGGGGGCTGCGACCTGCTCGATCGCCGTGGCTGCGGCGGCGACATCGAGGCTCATGCGCCCGCCGAGGAAGTAGTCGGGGTCGATGTAGCCGAGCACCACGGCGGCATCGGTGACGGTGGGCTCCTCGCCGCCCTGGCCGTAGCAGGCCGGGCCGGGGCGCGCGCCCGCGCTCTGCGGGCCGACGCGGAGCAGCCCGCCCGCGTCGATCCAGGCGATCGAGCCGCCGCCGGCGCCCACGCTGCGCACGTCCACCGAGGAGAGGCCAAGGTTGTGGCCGATCCACTCGCCCAGCAGCCACGTGTCGCGGGTGTACTTGACCTGGCCGCTGCGCACCAGGCTCACGTCGAAGGTGGTGCCGCCGGTATCGACGATGATGACGTCGTCGCCCTGGTCCTCGGCGCCGGCGTAGGCGATGCCCGCGAGCGGGCCCATCGCTGGGCCCGACTTCACGGTGTAGATCGGCTTCGCCACCACGTCATCCACGTGCATGACGCCGCCGGAGGACGTGCTGATCAGCACCTCGCCCTCGCAGCCGGCGGCGCGCAGGTCGCTCTCGAACTCGGCCAGATGGCTCTGCATCAGGGGCTTGAGCGAGGCGTCGATGGCGGTGGAAGACGTGCGCGGGAACTCGCGGATGATCGGGTTGAGCTGGTGCGAGAGGGTGTAGGGCACGCCCGGCATGATCTCGGCGATCAGCGCGCCGATGCGCAGCTCGTGGTCGGGATTGACGATCGACCAGAGCAGCGCGACCGCGACCGCATCGATCCGCTTGCGCGGCAAGCTCTCGATAATCGCCCGCGCTGCGGCTTCGTCCAACGCGCGCTCGACGCCGCCCTCGGCGTTGATCCGCTCCGGGATCTCGAAGGTGAGCCGGCGCGGGATGTAGGGCGGCGGGAACTCCATCGCGAGGTTGAGCGGCTCGCGCTTGCCGCCGTGGCGGTAGAGCAGCGTGTCCGGAAAGCCCTCTGTGGTGAGCAGCGCCGTCTTCGCGACCTTGCTCTCGATGATCGAGTTGGTGGAGCGCGTGGTGCCGTAGATCAGCATCTCTGTCTCGGCCAGCAGGCGCTCGTAGGGAACGCCGGCGATGTCGCCGGCGTTGGCGAGCGCGCCGCTGAAGCCCTCGAAGGTGCGCTCCACCGTGGTCAGCGCCTTGCCGACGGTGAGCCGGCCCGCCTCGTCGGCGACCACGACATCGGTGAACGTGCCGCCGGTATCGACGGCAATGCGATAGCCCATGGCTGTCTCCCGTAAGCCTGCGCTACCAGGCCTTGTGCAAGAGGTCGATGACCTCGTCCTCGGACGTCACCTGGCGCGGATTGCCGGCGACGATGATGTCCTCCAGCGCGTCCGTCGCGATGCCGGGGAAGTCCTCGTGAGTGACGCCCACGTCCCTGAGCCGCCAGGGCAGGCCCATGTCCTCCCGCACCAGCTTCGCCACCTCGTCGGCCGCGGCGGTGGCGGCGTCCTCCTCGCTCATGCCGGCGATGTCCACGCCCATCGCCTCCGCCGCCCAGGCTTGGCGGGTCGTGGTGACTGCACGGTTGAAGGCCATGACGTGCGGCATCATCACCGCCGAGGTCTCGCCGTGAGGCACGTTGCAGCGGGCGCCCAGCTGATGGCCGATGCCGTGGCTCAGGCCCAGCGTCACGTTGGCGAGGCCGCAGACCGACATCCAGGCCGCCACCATGCATTGCCCGCGCGCCGCTGCATCGCCGGGGTCTGCCCTGGTCTCGCGCAGGTAGCGCACCAGCATGTTGAGCGCGCGGTAGGCCAGCGCGTCGATGAAGGGCTGGCTGGTGCTGGAGCACATCGCCTCGATGCAGTGATCGACCGCGCGCATGCCGGTGCCGAGCCAGAGCCGCTCCGGTGTCTCCATGGTGAGTTCGGGGTCGAGGATGACCGCCTTCGCCGTGATCCGCCGGTCGACGTAGAGGTCCTTGACCTTGCGCTCCTCGTCGGTGACGCCCACGAAATAGGTGAACTCGCCGGCGGACAGCGTGGTCGGGATGGCGAACATGGGGATCGGGTCGTTGGTGAGCGAGGGGATCTCCACCTTGTCCGGGTAGGTGAACTTGATCATGTAGGCATCGAGCCCTGCGGGCTCGGTGATCCCCTCGGCGAGGCAGATCAGGGTCGCCTTGGCGGTATCGTTGGGCGTGCCGCCGCCGAAGCTGATCAGCGCGTCCGCGTCGTGCTCGCGCGCATACTCGGCGGCGGCGATGACGGTGCGGCGCGGCACGTGCTGCGAGGTCTCGTGAAAGACGCCGGCGCACTTGTTACCGGCGGCGGCGGCCACCTTATCCACCAGATTCGTGTTCTTGGCTAGGGTGTTGCCGGTGACGATGACGGCCCGGTTCACACCCTGCTTCTCGAGCTCGGCGGAAAGGTTCTCGAGGCTGCCGGGGCCGAAGTGGACCTCATCCATCGGCAGCATGGTGAAGTGCCCCTTGAGCTCCTGCTTGGGCAGCGAAAGCATGGGTCTCTCCGATTGCGGCGGCCGGCGCGGGCCGAGTGCTACCGAGCAAACACTTGTTTGAAATCCGAGTCAATTCCGCGTAGAGCGTGGCGGCGCGCGCCGCGTGAAATTGGGCATTCGAGGGGCGAGCCGGGAGGAGCCGCATGAGGCTGATCGACTACTTCGAGCGTGGGCATCGCTACTATCCGGACCGCGCCTGCCTCATCGACGGGACCGGCGAGCTCAGCTACCGCGAGGTGGCCGAGCGCAGCCACCGCACGGCGAACGCGCTGCTCGCGGGCGGGCTGGAGCGGGGCGACCGTGTGGCGATCCTGAGCCCCAACGCAAGCCGCGCCTTCGAGGCCTGGATCGGCGCCGCGCGGGCCGGCGGCGTCTGGGTCGGGCTCGCGGCGCTCGCGTCTGCCGACGAGAACGCCTACGTCATCGACCAGCGCGAGGCCGCGCGGCTCTTCTACCACTCGAGCTTCGAGCCGGTGATCGCGCAGATCCGCGCCCAGTGCCCGAAGCTCCGGCACCTCGTCTGCCTCGACCGCGCAGGGGTGGACGCGCCCTCCTTCGACCAGTTCATCGCAGGCCACGGCGACGTGGCGCCGGAGCTGCCGGACGAGCGGGACGCGGTGATCAGCCACTTCACCTCGGGCGGCACCACGGGCCTCCCCAAGGGGGCGATGTGGTCGAACCTGATCTGGGAGGCCTGGTGCGCCAACGTCTACGCGCACCTGCCCATCAAGAAGCCGCCGGTGCACCTGGTGGCGACCTCAATGGCGCATGGCGCAGGCGTCTTCGCCTGGCCGGCCATGGCCTTCGGCGGCACCACGGTCTGCATCCAGAAGCCCGATCCGCTCACGGTGCTGGAGGCGATCGACCGCCACGGCGTGACCCACACCTTCATGCCGCCGACGATGATCTACATGATGCTGGCGCACCCCAGGGCGCGGGAGTTCGACTATTCGACGCTCGACTACTTCGTCTATGGCGGCGCGCCGATGTCGGCGGACAAGGTGGCGGAAGCCATCGACCTCTTCGGCCCCTGCATGACCCAGATCTACGGCCAAGCCGAGTGCCCCTGCACCATCGGCATCCTGACGCCGGCCGACCACCTGGAGGCGCTCGCCGACCCCGCCAAGCAGCACCGCCTCGTGAGCTGCGGCCGGCCGCCGGTCTTCGTCGAGGTCGAGATGATGGACGACGCGGGCAACCTGATGCCGACCGGCGAATGGGGCGAGATCGTGGTGCGCGGCACCTTCGTCTCCCTCGGCTACTTCGCCGACCCGGAGGCCACGGCGGAAATCCAGGCACACGGTTGGCACCACACCGGCGACATTGGCTACAAGGACGAGGACGGCTTCGTCTACATCGTCGACCGCAAGAAGGACATGATCATCTCGGGCGGGCTCAACGTCTTCCCGATCGAGATCGAGCGCGTGATCTGGAGCCACCCAGCGGTGCAGGACTGCGCCGTGATCGGCGTGCCCGACGAGAAGTGGGGCGAGGCGGTGAAGGCGGTCGTCGAGCTGAAGCAGGGCGAGCGGGTGAGCGGCGACGACCTGATCGCGCTCTGCAAGCGGGAGCTCTCGGCCTACAAGGCGCCGAAGACGGTGGAGTTCTGGGACGAGCTGCCCCGCAGCAGCGTGGGTAAAGTATTGAAACGCAAGGTCCGCGAGCGCTTCTGGGCGGGGCACGAGAGGAAGATTTGAGGGGCGGGCGGCGTTCAGCGCCTCTGAAGCGGCCTTGACAAGGACACTATCCTTACTAGAGTAAGGACATGAGCAAGGTCACAAGCAAGCTCCAGGTTACGGTTCCCAAGGCGCTCGCAGAGCGTTACGGAATTCGCCCCGGCGACGACATCCGTTTCGAGGAGGCCGGCGAGGTCATGCGCGTGGTCCCCGACGCTGCCGCCAAACCTGCCGAGGTGCTCAATACCGAGGCGCGCCTTCGGCTCTTTGACGCGGCCACCGCCCGGCAGCGGACACGCGAAGCGGGCCGCTCATTGCGCACGGCAAGCTCGCGCGGCTGGACCAGAGAGGAGCTCTACGAGCGTGGCCGCACGCGCCCTGATTGACACAAACATCGTGATCTACCGCTATGACGAGCGGTTCCCAGAGAAGCAGTCGATTGCGTCCGACGTTCTCCGCGAGGGCATCGTCAGTGGGAACGTGCGCATCCCCCATCAGGTAATCGTCGAATTCGTCGCGGCAACCACCCGAGGCGGTCCAGAAGCCCGCCTGCTCGATCCCGCCGACGCGCGCCGCGAGGCAGAGGAGATCATGGCGCAGTTCCCGATCATCTATCCCGACGACGCAGTGCTACGAACCGCACTTCGCGGCGCGGCGGCATATGGCCTCTCGTGGTACGATGCGCATCTCTGGGCCTATGCAGAAGTTCACGGGATCGAGGAGTTGATCTCCGAGGATTTTCAGCATGGCCGCATGTACGGCACGGTGACGGTCCGAAGCCCCTTCGTGGGCGAAGCCGCAAGGTAGCGGTCCGCTAGACGCCTCGGACCGTGATGCGGGTGCGGCGCGGTTCAGGCCTTCACCTGTAATTCGCGGGGCCAGCTGGCAAGAGTCTCGCAGCCGGTCTCGGTGATGCGGATGCTCTCGGTGATCTCGAGGCCCCAGTCCTCGAACCAGAGTGCCGGCATGAAGTGGATGGTCATGTTGGGCTTAAGCTCAGTGCGGTCGCCGGGGCGCAGGCTGATGGTGCGCTCGCCCCAGTCGGGCGGATAGCTCAGCCCGATGGAGTAGCCGCAGCGGCTCTCCTTGGTCAGGCCGTGGCGTGCGAGCGAGGCCGTGAAGGCGCGGTGGATGTCCTCGCACAGGTTCCCCGGCTTCGCAGCTTCGAGCCCCGCCTCGATGGCCTCCAGCAGCGCACCTTCCGCGTTGCGCTCGCGCGCCGACGGCTTGCCCAGGAACACCGTGCGGCAGAGCGGGCAGTGGTAGCGCCTGTAGACGCCGGCGATCTCGAAGAACGTCGCCTCGCCTACCCGCATCGGCTTGTCGTCCCAGGTGAGGTGCGCCGCGGACGCGTCGATGCCGGTGGGCAGCATCGGCACGATCGCGGGGTAGTCGCCGCCCGCGCCCTCCACCCCGGTGATGGCCGCGTGGTAGATCTCCGCCACCAGGTCGTTCTTGCGCATGCCGGGCTTGATCACCTCCAGGATGCGCGCGTGCATCTTCTCCACGATCCGCGCCGCGCTCCGCATGAAGGCGATCTCGGCGTCGGACTTCACGATCCGCTGCCAGTTCACGAGGCCCGTCGCGTCGAGCAGCGTCGCATCGCGGAGGTGGGATTCCAGCGATCGGTAGGCGGCCGCGCTGAAGTAGTAATTGTCCATCTCGACGCCGATCCGCGCTTCGCCCCAGCCGCGCCCCACGATGACCTCGCTCAGGTAGTCCATCGGGTGGCGCTCGGTGGACATCACGTAGTGGTCCCCGTAGGCGACGATATCGTCGTGCCCCATGAACACAGTGCGCTTCGCCCCGTTGGCATCCATGCCGCGCCCGAACCACACCGGATCGCCTTCGAGCGCGAGCAGCACGCACTGGTGCACGTAGAAGGACCAGCCGTCGTAGCCGGTGAGCCACGCCATGTTCGAGGGGTCGGAGACGACGAGCAGGTCGAGACCCCTCTCGTCTATCGCGCGGCGGGTCTTCGCGATCCGCGCCGCGTACTCGTCACGCGAGAAGGGAAGATCGACCGGCGCGGGCGTGCCTGTTTCGCCGGTCGTGGACGGGGTGCTGGTCAAGGCCGGAGTTCTCCGAGGAAGTCGTGCCGTCGGCGCCCGATCATATCGCAAGTGCCGCTGCGCACGATGCGTCGAAAGGCGTGTAGCCTCACGCGGCGGGCGAGAGACGCTCGACCTTGATCTGATCCGCCTTCTTCAATGCCTGGGCCAACTCCCAGGTCGACTGGAGCCGGTACCACGTGTCGGCGCCGCCACCGAACGCCTTGTCGAGGCGAATTGCCATCTCGGGCGAAATGCCGGCGCGGCAGTTCACGATGTCCGAGAGTTGCTTGCGGCTGACACCCAGCTTGCGCGCTGCCTCCGTCACGCTGAGACCCAGCGGCTCGAGGCAGTCATGGCGAACCGAGAGACCCGGATGGGGCGGGTTCTTCATTGGCATGCCGCAGTCCTCCTGTTGCTAGTGGTAGTCGACCAGATCGACATCGGTGACGTGGCGGCCTTCAAAGCGGAAGACGATGCGCCAGTTGCCCGACACGCTGACGGCCCAATGATCGGCCAGATCGCCCCTCAAGAGATGCAGCCGAAAACCCGGCAGGTTCATGTCGCCAGGTTCCGACGCTTCGTCGAGACGGGCCAGGACTCGTTCGATCTTGGGCACCAATTGGGGGGAGACACGTCGAACATCACCCCTCTCGAACAGGCGCCTGAGACCCGCATGACGGAAATGAAGAACCATGCGCTGATGTCACCTGTCACGGGGCACTTTACACCACGAGGAACGTTTCGTCACCCTGAATCGTCATTCCCTTCGCCGGCGTCGACCGCCAACCCCCCACCATGGTGCGGTGCACGGCGCGCGGCGCGGGTGCCATCCTAGCGTTATGCAAGACGGGAACCGACAGCGCACGAGCGGCCGGGCCGCTGCGGGATGGAGAAAGGATGGGCCGCGGCGGCGGGGCGATACGGCCCCGAGGGCTACCTGCCCCGTGGAATCCCCTTTGTCCCAATTATCCCATCGAATCCCGGCGTATCCCGGACAAAATTCTTGTTCATGTCCCGCCCGCGTCCCGCCGGACGTAGGCGGATGCACGGGCGATTCCATTCCGGCGCCGATCGCTCTACCATTCCGGGCGCGGCGCCGCGGGGCGCGCCAGGGAGGATGCGATGAAGACGATCGAGATCACGCAGGACGAGATGCAGAGCCGGATTTCACGCTACGGCGCGCTGAAGCCGCTGCCGATCCAGCAAGACCCGGAGATTCCGCTGGAGGCCAACGACGTCATCTACGCGCGCAAGCTGCTCTCGGTCATCGGGCTCGGCGGCGACGTGGACACGCCGATCAACACCGGCGCGCCCATCGTGGACGCCGCCGGTATGACCATGACGCTCGCGGTCTGCCCACCGGGCCAGGGCCCCTCGCTCCACGCCCACCACCAGACCTACGAGACCTTCACCGTGCTCAAGGGCCGCTTCGAGGTGACCTGGAACGACGACGGCAGCGGGCGGGTGGAGCTCGACCAGTTCGACACCATCTCGGTACCGCCCAAGGTCAACCGCGCCTTTCGCAACATCAGCGACGACGACGCCATCCTGCAGGTGCTGATCTCAGGCGGCGTGCACGACATGACCGACATCGACATGGCGCCGTCCACCGCGGTCAAGCTCGACGCGATCAAGCCGGGGGTGAAGGAGAAGTTCGCGGCCAAGGGCCTCACCTTCACCGCGCGGAAGGACGAGGCCGCCTGAGCGGCGCGGCGGGACGGGAGGGCGCCGCCATGGTGAGCGTGCGCATCGGCGTGATCGGCCTCGGCTGGTTCGGCGAGGTCCACTGCGACGCGATCCAGGCCACGCCGGGCCTGGAGCTCGCGGGCCTCTGCACCCGGACCGAAGCGCGGCTCCACGACCTCGGCCGCAAGTACGGCGTGGGCGTGCTGGAGACCGATTACCGTGCACTGCTGGCGCGGGACGATCTCGATGCGATCAGCGTCGTCACCATGTGGGACCAGCACACCGGGCCCACGCTGGCGGCGCTGGAAGCGGGCAAGCACGTCTTCCTCGAGAAGCCCATGGCGTCCACGGTGGAGGACTGCGCGCGCATCGTGGCGGCGGCGGAGGCGGCGCCGGGCTTCCTCATGGTGGGGCACATCTGCCGCTTCAACCCGCGCTACGCGGCGGCCAAGCGGGAGATCGAGGCCGGCAACATCGGCCGCATCGTGGCGCTCAGCTCGCGGCGCAACATCCCGGCGGCGTGGACGCCCGAGATCCTCAACAAGATCGGGCCGATCATCGGCGATGCCATCCACGACACCGACCTGATGCTCTGGTTCACCGGCTCACACGTGGTGAGCGCCTACGCCCAGACCGTGGATGTGCGCGGCCTGAAATACCCCGACATCGGCCAGACCATGTACCGCTTCGATTCAGGCGCCACGGCGACGCTGGAGACGGTCTGGTGCATGCCGGAGAAGACCCCCTTCGACATCGACGAGCGCATGTCGATCATCGGCACGGAGGGCTTCATCCACATCCAGGACACCTTCCCCAACATCGGCATTTGCACGAAGGACGGCTTCCGCAGCCCCGACACCACCTACTGGCCGGAGCTGCACGGCAGGCTCTCGGGCGCGCTCCGCGAGGAGTTCCTCTACTTCACCCGCTGCGTGCGCGAGGGCACGCCGCCCACCATCATCACGCCCAGGGAGTCGATGGAGGCGGTGCGGACCACGCTCGCGGTCGAACGCTCGGCGGCCACCGGCGAGGTGGTTAGGTTGGATTAGGTGCGATGCGTGTTGTCGACATCGAAGACGCCAAGACGAAGCTGTCGCAGCTCGTGGCGGAGGCCGTCGAGGGCGAGCCGTTCGTGATCGCACGCAATGGCAAGCCGCTGGTCAAGGTGGTAGCCGCGGATGCACGGCCAGCCGAGACCGCCCGCCGGCTCGGATTCATGGAAGGCGAATTCTCGATACCCGAGGACTTCGACCGCATCGGCGCCGCCGAAATCGAGAAGATGTTCGACCGCGGCGGCTAAGGCGCCCGCCCGCAGCGCGCGCAACGTCGGGCGCGAACTCCTACCGGAAGTGCGGGATCACGTGGTCGCCGTAGTCGGCGACGATGCGCTCCTCCGAACCGTTGGTGAGGTAGATCGTGAACTGGGTCACGCCCGCCGCCTCCAGCGCCTTGAGCTTGGCCACGTGCTCGTCGGGCTCGCCCAGGATGCAGAAGGAGTCCGTGATCTCCGGCGTAATGTAATAGGTGTTGTCGGAGACCTTGTCGGCGTGCTGGCGGTAGTTGTAGCCCTCGCCGCCCGCGCCCGAGCCGCGCCGCGCCTCGATGTAGGCGGTGAGGCTGTCCGGCACGAGGTCGGTGCCGGCGCCGTACTTCTCCACGATATCGGCCACGTGGTTGCCGACCAGCGCCGGGAACCACTTGGTCTGCGCGACGCCGGTCTCCCTGTCGCCGACCCAGACGGGGGCGGCCGAGAGCACCCTGTAGCCCCCCATGTCGCGGCCCGCGGCCTCGCCCGCCGCCTTGGCCTGGCCGCCGAACCACTCGCAGAGCCCGACGTCGGCAAGCTGGATGATGAGCCCGTCGCCGACCTCGCCTGCGGTCTTGAGCGCCTTCGGCCCGTAGGCCGCGAACCAGACCGGCATGGCGTGGCCCGCGACCCATTCCATGTAGACCGGCTCCGGGCAATCCGCGTACTGCACGGTATCGCCCGCCACCATCTTGCGCATCGCATCGCAGAACTCGGCCGTGTAGGCCAGCGTCGCCGGCGACTTGCCCATGACCCGCATGGAGCTGTCGCCCCGCCCGACCGCGATGTCGAAGCGGCCGCGCCCGATGTCGCTCAGCGTGGCGAAGAGGCTCGCCGCCACCGACCAGTCGCGCACCTTGGGGTTGGTCACCAGCGGGCCGAAGCGCACGCGCTCGGTGTGCGCCATACAGACCGCCATCTTGGAGTAGCAGTCCGACCAGAGGATGTGGGAATCGAAGAACCAGACGTAGTCGAAGCCCGCCGCCTCGCACTGGCGCGCGATGGCGATGGTGCGCTCGACCCCTATGTCGCCCTTGAAGGCAATCCCGAACTCCATGCCGCTTCTCCTCCGATCAGCTCACGTTGGGCTCTGGCCCGCGTCGGCGCCGTTGCCCGGCGCCTTCAGCAGCCGCCCCAGTGGATGCACCTCGCCCGGCCCGTAGCCCTCCGCTGCAGGCTGAGTGCCGGCGCGGCGCTCCGCCGTCGCCGCCTCGTCGATGCGCAAGGGATCGCCCGCGCCATTGCCGCCCGCGAGCACCACGCCATAGACCTGCTCGGCCCGCTCGCGCGTGATCCAGCCCTGCTCGACATCGGCCAGCACCGTCTCGGGCGACCTGGTGCGGGGGTCGCCGAAGCCGCCGCCGCCGTTGGAGCGGTAGATCAACTGGTCGTCGGGGGCGAGGCGGATGCCCATGGCGTGCATGCCAAGCTCTTCTTCCTTATCCGGCGAAGCCGCGCGGCGGAGCCTCAGCGTGTTGGGGCCGCCGTTGGTGCCGCCGGCGAGTCCGAAGGGCGTCACCTCGGCGCGGTCGCCGTGCATGGTCATGGTCATGGCACCCAGCGTCTTGAAGCTGCGGTCGATGCCCACGCCGCCCCGATAGGTGCCGTCGCCGCAGGAATCGGTGACGCCCTCGCAGTTGGTGTAGAGCAGCGGATACCAGCGCTCCAGAATCTCCACCGGCTGGTTGGTGGCGCCCCCGATGAAGATCATCATCTGGAAGGGGTTGCCGTCCTTGTAGCTGCGCGCGCCTTGGCCGCCTTCGTTCCACAGGTAGTTGACGTAGTGCTTGCCGGTCTTGGGGTGGACGCCGCCGATGCAGAGGTTCGCGAGGTTGATGCCGGCGGCGTACATGCGTTTGGGGTCGGTGTCCTGAAACGCCGCGGCCCAGCACGCCATGGTGACGGCGGCGACCTTCTCGTAAGCGCCGCTGGCGTAGCCCGAGGCCGGCGTCGGCTCCTCGATGTGGACGCAGCTCCCCGGCACGGACAGCACCTCGACCGCCCGGCTCAGGCCATGATTGAGCGGCGCGAGCTGGGGGAAGCAGTGGAGCGTGCCGTCGAAGACCGCTGTCTCGAGCGAGGCGCGGGGGAAGCCGAAGGGGCCGACCGGCGCGGCGTCGCTCTCCCGAAAGTCGAAGCTCGCGCGATCGCCCTCGATGGTAAGCCGGCAGTGTACCCGGATGCGCGGGTGCTCGGGGTGCATGATGTCCTTGTCCGAGAAATCCTCGAACTCGTACACGCCGTCCGGCAACTGCGCGACCTGGGCGCGGAAGCGCTCCTCGGTGTAGTCGAAGATGTCCTCGAACAGCGCCTCGATGGTCTCCGCTCCATGGCGGGCGTAGAGCTCCAGCAGGCGGTCCTCGATCAGCGATCCGGCCTGCCGCTGGGCATGGATGTCGGCGATGCGCTCGCGCCCGGTACGCATGTTGTACTCGATCAGCGTCATCACCGTGCGGTCGAGCTCGCCGTCATGGAAGAGCCGCATTGGCGGCATCCGCAGGCCCTCGGAGTAGCAGTCCACCGCGCGCGGGTTGAAGCTGCCGGGCAGCGCGCCGCCCACGTCGGGCCAGTGGCCGGTGCTAGAATTGAAGGCGACAAGGCGGCCCTCGTGGTGGATCGGGCGGATCAGCTTCACGTCGTTGCAGTGGATGCCCCCGGTGTAGGGGTCGTTGAAGATGTAGATGTCGCCGGGCTCGAACTCGCCCACCCACTCCTTCACCACCCTGACGGATGGCTCGAAGGAGCCGATGTGCGGCGCCTGATCGCGGTTGCCGTGGGCGACGAGGCGGCCCTCCGCCGTCAGCAGCGCGCAGGAGTGGTCGTGCCCCTCGCTGATGGTCGGCGCATAGGCGAGGCGGGCGATCATCTCGCTGCCCTCGTCGCACATGCTGCCCAAGGCGTTGCGCAGCACCTCGAAGGTGATTGGGTCTAGCTGCATGGTCCTACCCGCTCGTGCAGATCAGGTTGAAGCGCTCGTCCACCCGCGCCTGCGAGCCGGGGATGAGCACCGTAGTGCTGTCCAGTTGCTCGACGATGGCGGGGCCCGGAATCTCGAACCCGGCCGGGAGCTCGGTACGCTCGTAGACCGGCGCCTCCACCCAGCCCTCTGCCTCGTCGAACAGTTGCCGTCGCCCGCGTGGGGCGGGGGTGCCGGCGCTGTTCGCGCCGAACGTCGGCTCCGCGCCGGTCGTGGCGCGGGCCTCGGCCGCGACCCGGGCGTTGACGATTTCGAGCTCGGCAAGGTCTTCCGGCAAGGTGTAGCCATAGTCCTCGGTGTGGCGCTCGTGAAACGCGCGGAAGAGCCCGCGGATGTCGTCGTCGTCGAGCGCACCCGCCTTGACCGCGAGCGTGAGGCCGCCCGAGACCTGGCCATAATAGCGCACATCGATCTCGCGGCGGAGCACCACGTCCCCGGCCGCCACCCCGTCCCGCGTGAGCCGCGCCATTGCGCGCTCTTCCAGCCCGGCGAAGGCGTCGTTGATCTCGCCCGTGTCGAAGCGCTCGTCGGTGGCGAAGATCGACTGCACGAAGTCGTGCCTGACCTCCACGTGGAGCACGCCCATGGCCGAGCCGAGACCGGGGCGGAACGGCACGATCACTTCGGGGATGCCGAGATCGCGTGCGAGCTCCACGGCATAGAGCGGCCCGGCGCCGCCGAAGGCGACGAGCGCGAAATCGCGCGGGTCGTGGCCGCGCTTCACCGAGATGAGGCGGATCGCCCCCGCCATGTTGGCGCGCATGACACGGAGAATGCCGGCGGCCGCTTCCGCGCGCGAATAGCCCAGGGGCTCCGCGATCCGGTCGATGGCCTGCTCGGCAAGCGCCGGATGCAGCGCGACCCGGCCTGCGAGTTTGGTCTCCGCGCCGAGCCGGCCGAGCACGAGGTTCGCGTCGGTCGCGGTGGGCTGAGTGCCGCCCTGGCCATAGCAGGCCGGGCCGGGTCTTGCGCCGGCGCTGTCAGGCCCGACCTTCAGCACCCCGCCCTCGTCGATACGGGCGATGGAGCCCCCGCCGGCGCCGATGGCCGTGACATCCACCGAGGGAAAGCTGATCACGATGTTGAACTCGATGTTCCACTCGGGCCGGATCAGCGGGCGGCCCCGGCGCGAGAGCGAGACGTCGGCGCTGGTCCCGCCCACGTCGAGGACGACCACGTCGGGCCTCTCGGCGAGCCGCCCGATGGCGGCGCCCGCCATCACACCCGCCGCCGGCCCCGACTGGCAGATGCGTGCGGGGATACGCCGCGCCGCCTCGATGGACATGACGCCGCCGCCGGAATGGGTGATGAGCACCGACCCCGCGTAGCCGATGCCTTCGAGCCGGGCGAGCAGCGACGCGAGATAACGCTCCAGCACCGGGCCGAGATAGGCGTTGGCGACGGTTGTACTGGTGCGCTCGAACTCGCGGATCTCAGGCAGGATGTCGGAGGAGCGGCAGACGTAGCTGCCGGGCATCTCGTCGGCCAGAATCTCCTGCGCGCGGCGCTCGTGCGCGTCATTGATGTAGCTGTGCAGGAAGCTCACCGCCACCGCCTCGATCCCGCGTTCGCGGAGGCGCGCGGCGGTCTCGCGCAGGCCGGCCTCGTCGAGCGGCTCCAGCACCTCGCCCTCGTAAGTGGTGCGCTGGGCGACGGTCATGGTGTCGCGGCGGTCGACCAACGCGGGCGCCGGGTCCCAGTCGGAATCGTAGAGCGTGGGCCGGGCCGCGCGGGCGGCGTGCAGCACGTCGGTGAAGCCCGCCGTGGTCACCAGCGCGGTACGGGCGCCGGTGCGCATGATCACCGTGTTGGTGGCGATGGTGGTGCCGATCTTGATGAGCTTGATGTCGGCGGGCTTCGCGTCCACCGCGTCGATGCCGGCGAGCATGCCGTCGATGAAGTCGGGCGGCGTGGAGGCGGTCTTCGCGACCTCGACCGCGCCTGTCTCCGTGTCGTGGCGGATCACGTCGGTGAATGTGCCGCCGACATCGACGGCGAGCACGTAGCGCGCGCTCTCGCTGGCGCTAGTCATGCGGCCTCATGTTGTTCGGTCACGGCGTTGCCCCGCGCTGTCGCGACAAGCCGCGCACGATAGTCGCCCGCCACGCCTGCGCCAAGCGGGTGGACCCTTTCATATCCCTCAGTCGCCGGGCGCTCGCTCCGGCCCGCTTCGCGGCCCGGTTCCTCTCAAGTTGCATAGTCGGTCTGCCGCCTGGTGCCTGATGTGTCAGGCCTCTGCACGCCCCTGGATCAGGGCGAGGATGGCGGGCGGATCGAGGGGGACGGCGCGGACGGTGGCGCCGAAGGGCTCCAGTGCATCTTCCACAGCGCCGGCGAAGGCCGCGGCCGCAGGGATCGCGCCGCCCTCTCCCACCCCTTTGACGCCGAGAGGATTGAGGCTGCAGCGGCTCTCCATGTGATGGATCTCGATCGACGGAATCTCCATGGCCGTCGGGATCAGGTAGTCCATGAAGGTCGTTACCAGCGGCTGGCCGTCCTCGTCGAACCTGAGCTTCTCGTAGAAGGCGCCGCCGATCCCCTGGGCCGTGCCGCCCAGTATCTGTCCCTCGACGATGGTGGGGTTGATCATCACGCCGCAGTCGTGGACCACGACGTATGTCTCGATCTCGACCATGCCGGTGGCGATGTCCACGATCACGACCACGCCGTGGACACCGCTCGCAATCGCACCATCGGGGGAGCGGTAGTAGTCGGCGGCTCGGAGGCCCGGCTCGGCGCCCGATGCGAGCGTATTGATGGGATTGGCCGCGTGCGCGAGAGCGCCAAGGGTGATCGCCATCTGCGGCGCGCCTTTGACGTGTACGGCGCCGTCCGCCAGCACCAGGTCCTCGGGCGCCACCTCCAGCTCGTCGGAGGCAAGGTCGAGCGCCTTGGCGCGCACCGTCTTTGCCGCGCCGAGCGCTGCGCTGCCGCCCACCACGGCCGCGCGGCTGGCAAAGGTGCCAACGCCCCAGGCGAAGCGGTCGCTGCGCCCGCTCTCCACCACCACTTGCTCGGGCGGGACGGCGAGGGTCTCCGCCACGATCTGCGAAAGCGTGGTGTGATGGCCCTGCCCTTGCGAGGGATAGCCGGTCGTCACGTGCACGTGGCCGGTGGGCTCCACGCGCACCTCGACCCCCTCATAGGGCGAGATGCCGGTGCCTTCGACGAAGAAGGCGATGCCGGCGCCCCGGAAGATCCCTTGCTCGCGCTCCGCCGGCTGAGTGCGCTTGATGCCCGCGTAGTCGAGCGCGTCGAGCGCCTTCGTGAGTTGTGCGGGATAGTCGCTGTCCCGGTGGATGAACGGGGTGTTGCCCTGGAAGATGCGGCCTGAATCCCAGGGACAGTCCTCGGGCCGCACCAGATTGCGCCGCCTGATCTCGGCCGCATCGAGCCCCAGCGCACGGGCCACGTGGTTCATGGCCGCTTCCGTGACGAAGTTGCCGTGGGGCTGGCCGGCGCCGCGATAGGGGCTCACGGTCGGCGTGTTGGTGTAGACGGCCTCGTAGGTCGAGTGCACCGCCGGGACTTTGTAAGGCCCCGGCAGGATGGCCTGGGCGCACTGAGCGTTGATGGGGCCGTAGGGGCAGTAGGCACCACTGTCGTAGAGGAAGCGGTCCTTGATTCCGAGGATGCGCCCGTCCTTGGTCGCCGCCACCTCGATCCGGTGCACCATCAGCCGCTCGTGGTTGGAGCCGATGAAGTGCTCGCGGCGGTCCTCGATCCACTTGACCGGCCGGCCGAGCAGGCGCGCGGCGAAGGGGACCAGCACCTCTTCCGGGTAAACCAGATAAATTTTGACGCCGAAGCCGCCGCCCACGTCGGGCGCGATCACGGTGATCGCGGCTTCCGCCATGCCGAGCTTGTCGGCAATGATGCCGCGCGCGCTGACCGGCGCCTGGGTCGTGTCCCAGATCGTGATCTGCTCGAGGCTCGCGTCGTAGCGGGCGACGACGCCCCGGGTCTCCATCGGCTGGGCGGCGCCCCGCTCGGGTCGCAGCTCCTCCCGCAGCACGAAGTCGGCGGCGGCGAAGGCGCTCTCGATATCACCGGTGTTGTCGGCGGTGCGGCAGGCGACGTTGGAATCGGTGTCATCGTGGACCAGCGGCGCACCCGGCTCCGCCGCCGCCACGAGGTCCACCGCTGCTTGCTCGGGCACATAGTCGACCTCGATCAGGTCGAGCGCGTCTTCAGCGAGGTAGCGGCTGTCCGCCACCACAAGCGCCACCGCCTCGCCGACGAAGCGGACCTGGCCCGGCGCGAGCGCTCGATGGGTGCGCGGATAGATGAAGCCGGGGTCCTCGTTGAGCAGCGGCATCGGCGTGTTGGCGGCGCCCAGGTCCTCATGGGTGATGACCGCGTGGACGCCGGGGAGCGCGAGCGCCGCGCTGGCATCGATGCGCGTGAACCGCGCCTTGGCGTGGGGGCTGCGCAGCACCGCGGCGTGCAGCATCTCCGGCAGGTGAATGTCGTCGATGAAGCGCGCGCGCCCGGTAAGGAGCCGCGCATCCTCGCGCCGCTCGACCCGCTCGCCGATCAATCGCGTGGTCATGGCTCCTCGCCCCGCAGCGTCGCTGCGGCCCGGCGCACCGCCGCCACGATCTGCTGGTAGCCGGTGCAGCGGCAGAGGTTGCCCGAGAGCGCTCGCCTGATCTCGGTATCGCTCGGCACAGGATTGACCGCGAGGAAGGGCTTCAGGGTCATCAGGATGCCGGGGGTGCAATAGCCGCATTGCAATCCGTGCTCGCGGCGGAAGGCCTCCTGCAGAGGATGCAGTGTCTCGCCGTCCGCGAGCGATTCGACCGTCTCGACCGAGGCGCCGTCCGCCTGCACCGCAAACATCAGGCAGGAACGCACCGGCGCGCCGTCGAACAGTACGGTGCAGGCGCCGCAGACGCCGTGCTCGCAGCCCACGTGGGTGCCGGTAAGCCCCGCCTCGTGCCGGATGAAGTCCGAGAGCAGGAGTCTCGGCTCGACGTGGCCCTCGTGGGCCTCGCCGTTGATGGTGACGCGTACTGTGTGGCCGTGGTCCGCCATTCAGCGCCCCATCCTCGTGGCCGCCTCGCGGCAGGAGCGGCGGGTGAGCGCCGCGACGAGCTTCTGGCGATACCAGGCTGGCGCATGGGGGTCGTCCGCCGGTTCGGAGGCTTGGGCCACCGCGTTGCCCGCCGCCTCGCAGGCATCGCAGTCCGAGCCCCGCTCGGCCAGGATCGCCTCCGCTTCGCGCATACGCATCGGCCCCTCGCCGGTCCCTGTGACCACGACGCGGGCATCGATGCCGCCGGCGCTGCCGGAGGGCCGCAGCAGCACCGCGACCGCCACGAGCGCGAAGTCGCCCTGGCGGCGCGCGACTTCCTGGAAGCTCCAGCCGGTGCCCTCGGGGAGCGCCGGAACCCTGATCTCGGTCAGCAGCTCGTCCGGCGCGAGCGCCGTCTCCATCGTACCCGCGAAGAAATCTGCGGCCTGCAAGGTGCGTTTCCCCTTCGGGCCCTCAGCACTCATTTCGGCGTCGAGCGCAAGCGTCACCGCCGGCAGCTCCGCCGCTGGATCGTTGTGGGCGAGGCTGCCGCCGATGGTGCCGCGGTTGCGGATCTGAGGATGGGCGATGTGGCCGATGGCCTCGGTCAGCAGCGGCCAGCCGCGCGCCACGCGGTCATCGGCCTCGACCGCCGCCTGCCGCGCCATAGCCCCGATGCGGAGCGTTCCATCCTCGACCGCGATACCGCCGAGCGCCGCGATGCGGTTGAGGTCGACCAGAACGGCGGGCCGCGCTAAGCGGAAGTTGAGCAGCGGCACCAGGCTTTGCCCGCCGGCGAGCGGCCGCGCGTCCGCCCCGTGCTGGGCCAGCAGGGCGACGGCGTCTGCCACCGCGGTCGGGCATTCGTAGGCAAACGGCGGCGGCTTCATCGCTCCCTAAACCTGATAGCCAAGCATCCAGCCCAATCCTATACCGGCGTGCGTCCGCAGGTCAGTCCGGGCTCTCATCGCCGTCGAGCTCGACATGGAGCGCGTAGATGAGCTCCAGCGCATCCCGCGGCGTGAGGTCGTCGGGGTTGATGGCGGCGAGGCGCGTGCGCAGCGGATCGGGCGCGGGTTCGGCCGGTGCCGGCGCCAGCCGCGCCTGGAAGAGCGGCAGGTCGTTCGCGAGCCTGGCTGCAGCGGTGGCCTTCTCGCCCTGCTCCAGCACTGCCAGCACCGCCTCCGCGCGGGCCAGCACCGCCTCGGGCAGCCCCGCCAGGCGCGCCACATGGATGCCGTAGGAGCGATCCGCGGCACCCGGTGCCACCTCATGCAGGAACACGACGCTCCCCTGCCACTCCTTGATCCGCATGGTGTGGCAGGCAAGCCGGTCGAGCTTCTGGGCGAGCGCGGTGAGTTCGTGGTAGTGGGTCGCGAAGAGCGCGCGGCAGCGGTTGGTGTCGTGCAGATGTTCGACCGCGGCCCAGGCGATGGAGAGCCCGTCGTAGGTGGCGGTGCCGCGCCCGATCTCGTCGAGGATCACCAGCGCCCGCTCGCCGGCTTGGTTGAGGATGGCGGCGGTCTCCACCATCTCCACCATGAAGGTGGAGCGCCCGCGCGCGAGATCGTCCGCCGCGCCCACGCGGGAGAAGAGCCGGTCCACCACGCCGATGCGGGCCTCCTCGGCGGGCACAAACGATCCCATCTGGGCCAGCACCGCGATCAGCGCGTTCTGGCGCAGGAAGGTGCTCTTGCCGGCCATGTTGGGACCAGTCACCAGCCAAATCCGGGCTTCCTCGCCCAGGTCGCAATCGTTGGGGACGAAGGGCGTGTCCCCGCCCGCGCCCATGGCTTCCACCACCGGGTGCCGCCCGCCCTTGATCTCGAAGGCGGTCGTGTCGTCGACAGTGGGCCGGGTGTAGCGGCGCTCGACGGCAAGCTGCGCCAGCCCCTGGGCCACGTCGAGCGCAGCCAAGGCACCTGCGGCCCTTGCGATGTCTTCCGCTCGGCGGACCACGTCGGCGCGGAGATCCTCAAAGTGGGCTTGCTCCAAGGCGAGCGCCTTGTCGGCCGCGCCGTTGATCTTTGCCTCCAGCTCGCCGAGCTCCACGGTCGTATAGCGCATGGCGCTCGCAAGGGTCTGGCGGTGGATGAAAGCCTCGGGCAGCGCGTCGGCCCGCTGTTGCGGCACCTCGACGTAATAGCCGAGCACGTTGTTATGGCGCACCTTGAGGGCGTTGACGCCGGTCTCGCTGCGGTAGCGGGCCTCCAACCCGCCGATCAGGCGCCGGCTGTGGTCGCGCAGCTCCACCACCTCGTCGAGCGCCGCGTCGTAGCCACGTGCGATGACGCCGCCGTCCCGGATGCTGGGCGGCGGGTTCTCTATCAGGGCACTGGTCAGGCGGTCGACAAGGCTCTGGTGATGGCCGAGCGCCTTGAGATCGGCCGCGAGTCCTGGCGGTGCCGCCTGCAGAGCACCGGTGGCCTCAGTGCCGAGGGCATCCCGAATTGCCGGTATCTGGCCGAGCGCATCGCGCACCGCAGCGAGGTCGCGGGGCCCGCCCCGCCCCAGGCTGAGGCGCGAGAGAGCGCGCTCCACGTCCGGGCAACGACGGAGCCGCTCCCTGAGCCCGCTCTGGGCGCCTTCCGCCTCGACCAGGAATCCGACAGATTCGAGCCTCTCGCCGATGGCGGCGGGCTCTGTGAGCGGCGCGGTAAGCCGCGCCCTGAGCAGCCGGGCGCCCGCCCCGGTGACAGTGCGGTCGATCACCGAGAGCAGGCTGCCGGCGGCACCCCCATCCAGGGTCACCGTGAGCTCCAGGTTGCGCCGGGTCGCGGCGTCGATCGCCATCGCCGCACCGGTTTCGGTCGAGCGAAGCCGCGCGAGCCGTGGCATCTGGCTCCTTTGGGTGAGCCGCAGATAGCCGAGCACGGCGCCGGCGGCGGCAAGCTCCGCGCGTCCGAAGGAGCCAAGACCATCGAGGGAGGCGATGCCATAGAACGCGGCAAGCGACCGCCCGGCGCCGACGCTATCAAAGAGCGAGCGCGGCTGGGGCGTCAGGGCCTCCCTCCACTCGGCGAAGAGCTCGAAGAGCGCCGGCGCCTCGAGCAGCGGCTCGGGCACCAGGAGTTCGCCGGGCTCAAGGCGCGCGAGCGCCGCGGGCAGCGAGGCCTCTGAGACCCCCATCACCGCGAACTCGCCGGTGGACATCTCAGCCCACGCGAGCGCCAGGGCACCTTCGGCCTGGGCGAGCGCCGCGAGATAGTTGGCCGCGCGCGCATCCAGAAGCGCGTCCTCGCTCAGCGTTCCTGGTGTCACCAAGCGGATGACCTCGCGGCGCACGACGGCCTTCGCGCCCCGCTTGCGGGCTTCTGCCGGGTCCTCGACCTGCTCGCAGACGGCGACCCTGAAGCCCTTGCGGATCAGCCGCTGGAGGTAGCCCTCGGCACTCACCACGGGCACACCACACATCGGGATCTCCTGCCCCTGGTGGAGGCCTCGCTTGGTCAGCGCGATGTCAAGTGCCTCCGAAGCTTGGCGCGCGTCGTCGAAAAAGAGCTCGTAGAAGTCTCCCATCCGGTAGAACAGGAGGTGATCCGGGTGGGCGCCCTTGATTTCGAGGTACTGCGCCATCATCGGCGTCACCGGCTCGACGCGCCGCGCGCGTGGCCGGCCCCGGCGGGCGCCACGGGCGGCGGCCGGCGCGGCGGTCGCTTGCGCCTCGGCGTCATCGGGCATGGCGCGACACTAGCACAAGCGATTGCCGGGGTTCCGTGCGCCTGATGCCGGCGCCGCCGACCCCTGATTGTCTTATATTCGTCACGCTCACGGTCGAGTGGCTCTGGTAGACTCGAAAGCCCGGAACCCCGCTGCGGAGGAGAGCCGATCGATGGCGGCGCGCGTTGTTCCGCTGCGCCGGTGGGCGCGCCTGAGCCTTGCGGCGTCGCTGCCGCTCGCGCTCGCATTCCTGGTGCTCGGCGCACTTGGCCTCACGCCGCCCATTGCGGCGGTGCTGGCCTGGGCCAGCCTCAGCCTGCTCGCGGCAGCCGTGGCCGGCCTGATGCTCGCGGACGTCGGCGCCCTCGCGCGCCACGTGGAGGCCTCAACCGAGAACGAGGGCGAGGCACGCCAAGGCCCGGCGCCGGCAGGGGTGCTTACCCGCGAGCTGGCGGCAACGATCGATCGCTTGGCCCGGATCGGTGCCGAGAGCCGGGCGCAACTGGCGAGTGAGAGAGCCGAGCTCGAACGCGCGCTCGATGCCTTGCCCGAACCGCTCCTACTGCTGGATGCCGACCGCAAGATCGTGCGCGCGAATCGGGCGGCAACGGAGCTCCTCGATGGCGAGGTCGCCGGGCGCCACATCGCGGCCTCCCTGCGCAATCCGGCGCTGATTGAGGCCGTCGAGCGAACCCTGGACGGCGGCGACGGGTGCGACATCGAGTTCACGCTGCAGGCGCCGGTGGAACGCACCTTCGCGGCGCGGGTCGAACCGCTGCCCGAGCCGAGAGAGGGCGGCGCCGCTGTGCTGCTCGCGCTCGTCGACTTCACGGCCGTGCGCCGCACCGATCAGATGCGGGCCGACTTCGTCGCCAACGCGAGCCACGAGATTCGCACACCCCTCGCCACGCTCATGGGTTTCATCGAGACGCTGCAGGGAACTGCTCGCGACGATGCGGCGGCGCGCGAGCGCTTCCTCGCCATCATGGACCAGCACGGCAAGCGCATGGCCCGCCTCGTCGAAGACCTGCTCTCGCTCTCGCGCATCGAGATGAACGAGCACACGCCGCCGACGGATACAGTGCCGCTCCCCTCGCTGCTCTCCCATGTGCGCAACACGCTCGCGTGGCGCGCAGAGCAACGCAGGGTAACCGTGGCCATCGATGCCGAAGAGGAGTTGCCCCCGGTAATCGGCGACGGCGACGAACTGACCCAAGTGTTTCTCAACTTGGTGGACAACGCGATCAAGTATGGAGACGCCGAGGGGACCGTCAGCGTAGCGGTGCGGCGGGTTGCAGAAGCCGAGGCGGCCGGCTGGCGGGCCGGCAAGGACGGCGCGGTTGTGGTCTCCGTCGCCGACCGGGGAGCGGGCATTCCGCGTGAGCATCTGCCGCGGCTCACGGAGCGCTTCTACCGCGTGGACAAGGCGCGCTCGCGCGAGCTCGGCGGCACTGGTCTGGGGCTTGCCATTGTCAAGCACATCGTGAACAGGCACCGCGGCGCGCTCACCATCGACAGCACTCCCGGCGAAGGCAGCACGTTCACCGTTTACCTGCAGCCGCTCGCAGTGGCCGAGGACGCGGCGCTTGCAGCGCCCGCACAGCCGACCAGCGAACGAGTACCGGAGCCGGCGAACGACCTTTCCGAAGTCGCCGTCACAAAATCGTAACGAAACTGACTTATCCCTGAATCGGCCCGTTCGTAATGTGAAGCTAGCGCTCGCCTGACCGGGCGCACGGGGCAGGGGCGGCCGACGGCGTGCAGCTCACCATCCTCCTCATTGCAGTCTTGGCGCTCGCGGTTATCGGCCTCTATTTCGGCCGCCGCCGCGCGCTAAGGGCCGCCGGCACCAATCTCAGCAAGCTCCACTCGATGCCGAGCTACCACGGCTGGTACGTGGCGCTCTGGTGCGGCATCCCGTCGGGCATCGTCCTCATCGTCTGGCTTGTCATCGAAGCGCCGATTCTGGAGGCGCTGCTGCTCTCCTACCTCGGGCCTACGGTAGCGGAGCAGTCGGAAGCGATGATCGGCCTCCTGCTCAACGACGTGCGCAATCTGGCCTCGGGCGACGTGGTGAGCCGCGAGGTCGACCCCGCGCTGCGAGCGGCGGCGGACCGCTACGCCAGCATGAAGTCCACGGCGCAGGCCGCGGTGCTCGCGATCGGCGTGGCCTTGGGCGGCGCCGGCTTCGGCTGGGCCTGGCGGCGCATATCGCCGGGCCTGCGCGCCCGCAACAAGGTCGAGCGGGTGGTGAACGTCGTGCTCATCCTCTCCTCCTGCGTCGCCATCGTCACCACCATCGGCATCGTTCTCTCGGTGCTGTTCGAATCGATCCGCTTCTTCTCGATCATCCCCTTCTGGGATTTCCTGTTCGGCCTGAAGTGGAGCCCGCAGACCGCCATCCGCGCCGATCAGGTGGGCAGCACCGGTGCCTTCGGCGCCATCCCGCTCTTCACCGGCACGCTGATGATCACGCTGATCGCCATGCTGGTGGCACTCCCGGTCGGCCTCTTCGCCGCGATCTACATGGCGGAGTTCGCGAGCCCCCGGTTCCGCAACGTGACCAAGCCAATCCTGGAGATCCTGGCCGGCGTGCCGACGGTGGTCTACGGCTTCTTCGCGGCGCTGGTGGTGGCGCCGGCGGTCAGGGGAATCGGCGAATCCATCGGCCTCGACGTGGCGTCGGAGAGCGCGCTCGCCGCCGGCGTGGTCATGGGCATCATGATCATCCCCTTCATCTCGTCGCTGAGCGACGACGCCATCGTCGCGGTGCCCAACTCGTTGCGCGAAGGCTCGCTCGCCATGGGAGCGACCAAGTCGGAGACCGTGGTCAAGGTGATCCTGCCGGCAGCGTTGCCGGGGATCGTCGCCGCTTGCCTGCTCGCGGTGAGCCGCGCCATCGGGGAGACCATGATCGTGGTGATGGCGGCAGGCCTCGCGGCCAACCTCACGGCCAATCCGCTCGACGCGGTGACCACGGTCACGGTGCAGATCGTCACGCTGCTGGTGGGCGATCAGGAATTCGACAGCGCCAAGACGCTGGCCGCCTTCGCGCTCGGGCTGATGCTCTTCGTCGTGACGCTCGCGCTCAATATCTTCGCGCTCCACATCTCACGGAAATACTGGGAGCAGTATGACTGACCTGGCTGAACCGCGGCTCGCCGGCGCCTGGCAGGACGCGGACTGGACGAAGCGCAGGCTGCGGCGGCGCTACCGTGCCGAGCGGCGCTTCAAGGCCTACGGCATCATCGCCGTGGCCGTCGCGCTGGGCTTTCTCGCGCTCCTGATCGGGAGCGTGATCGCCGAAGGCTACCCCGCCTTCGTGCGCACCTCGGTCGCGCTGGAGGTCGATTTCGACCCGAAGATTCTCGGTGTGAGCGAGGCCCCGAGCAGAGATGAGCTACAAAAAGCGAACTACGGCAAGCTCTTGCGCGAATCCGTCTTCGCCGCCTTCCCCGAGGTGACGGCGCGGAAGGAGCGGCGCAAGCTCTTGAAGCTCGTGAGCACGGCCGCGCGCTTCGAGCTGCGGGAGCTGCTGGTCGATGATCCTTCGATCGTCGGTACCACACAACGTGTCTGGCTCACCGCGTCCAGCGACGTGGACATGCTGATCAAGGGGAGCGCGCCCCGCGACGTGCCGGAGGACGAACGCCGCCTCGACGATCAGCAGATTGCCTGGATCGATACGTTTGACGCTGCCGGCTTCGTGGAGACTGGGTTCAATGGCGAGTTCTTCGTCAACGCGGATTCGCGGGAGCCGGAGATCGCCGGCATCGGCGGCGCCATCGCGGGCTCGTTCTACATGCTGCTGGTCACGCTGGTGCTAACCTTCCCCATCGGCGTGACCGCGGCGATCTATCTGGAGGAGTTTGCGCCCAAGAACCGCATCACCGACATGATCGAGGTCAACATCAACAACCTCGCGGCGGTGCCCTCTATCGTGTTCGGCCTGCTGGGGCTTGCGGTTTTCATCAACCTGTTCCACCTGCCGCGCTCCGCGCCCATTGTGGGCGGGCTCACGCTCACGCTGATGACGCTGCCGACGATCATCATCGCGGCCCGCTCCGCACTCAAGGCGGTGCCGCCATCTATCCGGGAGGGCGCGTATGGGGTCGGTGCCTCGCCGATCCAAGTGGTCTTCCACCACGTGCTGCCGCTGGCGACGCCAGGAATCCTCACTGGCACGATCATCGGCATGGCGAGAGCGCTGGGCGAGACCGCGCCGCTGCTCATGATCGGGATGGTGGCCTTCATCGTCGATATCCCCGGCGGGCCCTTCGATCCGGCGACGGCGCTGCCGGTGCAAATCTTCCTCTGGGCCGATAGCCCGGAACGCGGCTTCGTCGAGAAGGTCTCGGCAGCCATTCTGGTCCTGCTGGCGTTCCTGATCCTGATGAACGCCGTGGCGATCTATCTCAGGCGCAAGTTCGAGATCCGCTGGTAGGCGGGCGGGAGTGGTATCGTGACGGACGACACCGACGGGATGGTCTCACTGATGATGGAAGAGGCCGGTGCACCGGCTGCTGTGCCCGCCGCCACCGACGACGCTGGGACCGAAGCGCCGGCGCCGATCAGGATGCGTGCGCGTGACGTCAACGTCTTCTACGCGGACAAGCAGGCGCTCTTCGATGTCGATATCGATCTGGCGCAAAACAAGGTGACGGCCCTGATCGGCCCCTCGGGCTGCGGCAAGTCCACGTTCATCCGCTGCCTCAACCGGATGAACGACATCATCGACATTTGCCGGGTGACCGGCTCCATCACGCTGGACGACCGCGACATCTACGGCCGTGACATCGACGTGGTGCAGCTCCGGGCGCGCGTCGGCATGGTGTTCCAGAAGCCCAATCCGTTCCCGAAATCGATCTACGAGAACGTGGCTTACGGCCCGCGCATCCACGGGCTCGCCAGAAAGGGGCGGGAGCTCGACGACGTCGTGGAGCACAGCCTGCGCCGCGCCGGCCTCTTCGACGAGGTCTCCGACCGGCTGCAGCAGCCTGGTACCAGTCTTTCCGGCGGGCAGCAGCAGCGACTCTGCATCGCCCGCGCCATCGCCATCAGCCCCGAGGTCATCCTGATGGATGAGCCTTGCTCGGCGTTGGACCCCATCGCGACGGCCAAGGTGGAGGAGCTGATCGACGAGCTCCGCGAGCACTACACGATCGCGATCGTCACCCACAACATGCAGCAGGCCGCCCGGGTCTCCCAGTTCACGGCGTTCTTCCACCTGGGCGAGCTCGTGGAGTTCGAGGCGACCGAGCAGATCTTCACGAATCCGCACGATCAGCGGACGCAGGACTATATTACCGGGCGCTTCGGCTAGGCGTGGACGGGGCTGAAGGCAAGGAGAACGACCGATGGCTGCCGAGCACACGGTCAAGGCCTATGACGAGGAGCTGGATCGCATGAACAACGCGATCCTGGAGATGGGCGGCATCGTCGAGCAGCAGCTCGCGGCCTCCATCGCCTCGCTGGTCCGCCGCGACGACGAGCTCGCGTCCAGCGTGATCACCGAGGACAAGCGGGTGGACGCGCTGGAGTCCGAGATCGACCAGCTCGCGGTGCGCATCCTGGCACTGCGCCAGCCGGTCGCGGTGGATCTTCGCGTCATCACCGCCTCGCTCAAGGTGGCGAGCGATCTCGAGCGCATGGGTGACTATGCCGCCAACGTGGCCAAGCGCTCCATCGCCATTCAGGACATCGACCCCATCCGGCTGACCCATGCGATCTCGCGGATGGCGGGCATCGCCCAGGGGATGATCAAGGACGTGCTCGATTCATTCAGGGACCGCGATGTCGAGCGCGCCATGGCGGTCTGGCGGCGCGACGAGGATGTGGACGAATCCTATAACAGCCTCTTCCGCGAGCTGCTCACCTACATGATGGAGGACCCGCGCCGCATCACCGCCTGCACGCACCTGCTTTTCATCGCCAAGAACATCGAGCGGATCGGCGACCACGCGACCAACATCGCCGAGACCGTGAATTACGTGGTGACGGGCACCCCGGTGGAGGAGGAGCGGCCCAAGGGCGACGTGACGTCCTTCCACCAGGCGAGCGACGAGACGGAGGCGACGGCACCATGAAGCCATACATTCTGGTCGTCGAGGACGAGGCGGCGCTGCTCACGCTGCTCCGCTACAACCTGGAGAAGGGCGGCTTCGAGGTGGGCGAGGCCGTGGACGGCGAGGAGGCGCTGCTCATGGTGGACGAGCGGCGCCCCGACCTGATGGTACTCGACTGGATGCTGCCCACCCTCTCCGGCATCGAGGTCTGCCGCCGCATCAGGCGGAGGCCGGACCCGCAGCCGCTCCCCATCGTCATGCTGACGGCGCGCGGCGAAGAGTCGGACCGGGTGCGCGGGCTCGACGGCGGCGCCGACGACTACGTGGTCAAGCCCTTCTCGCCGGCGGAGCTTCTCGCCCGCATCCGTGCGATCCTGAGGCGCATGCGGCCGGCACTCGGCGACGAGGTACTCCACTATGCCGACCTCAAGATGGACCTTGCCGGGCACAGGGTGACGCGGGGGGACGAGTCGATCCACCTCGGGCCGACCGAGTTCCGCCTGCTGCGCCATCTGATGGAGCATCCGGGCCGCGTGTTCTCGCGCGAGCAACTGCTCGATTCTGTCTGGGGCCGTGATATCTTCATCGAGAGCCGGACGGTCGATGTGCACGTGCGCCGCCTGCGCCAGGCGCTCAACGCCGAGCGCCGCCCGGACCTGATCAGGACCGTCCGCTCGGCCGGTTACGCCCTCGATTCAAGCGCGGGGTGAGCCCAAGAAGCCGTGGATGGGTGGCGATGTCGCCAGCTGTGACATTTGTGTCACAGTCCTATAAGAAAATATTTTGATGACTGAATTCCTTCATAATTTGCGCTGAGCAGGGTTGCGCTGCAGACCCCGCGTGTACCATCCTCACGGTGCGGCGGGCTGCGCTAGTTAAGAGGCGCCCCGTCGCGGATCCATGCATGGAACTCTCTAATCGCGCGAATCAGGAGGATGGGAGAATGAAGAAGGGCCTGTGCTTTATCGGCCCCATGCGTCATTCGTACTCCTGACCACGTTTGTCTACGCTGTTTTGCTAATTTCCTAAACCATTCAAGCCGCTTAGACCTTAGCCCCTGTATCGATTCCGCCACTAGCGTACGCGGCAGTACGCTGTAGCTCTACTCCGCCTGCTTGCGTGATGCTTACGGAAATGCATACTGGGCGGGATACGAATTCTGGCCTCGCGAGGATCGCATGCACACGCGCCAGGAACGAACAATCTCGAAGCGAACCGTCGATGGCCTGTACGTCGAGCACAAGGACGCCATTTTCTGGGATCGGAAATTGCAGGGCTTCGGCGTTCGCGTTTACCCGTCCGGCCGCAAGGTGTACGTCGTGCAAAGCAGGGGGCCGAGGGGCTCGAAACGAGCCACCTTGGGCCGGCACGGTGACATTACAGCCGATCAGGCCCGCAAGGACGCTGCCGCGATCATCGACAGGATCAAATCGGGGCTGGAGCCTGTACCGGCCACCCCTGAGCGTGACACGGGGCCGACTGTAGCCGATCTGGCCGATCGCTTCATGAGCGCGCATGTCGCGGTCAACTGCAAGCCGTCGACGGCGGTGCGCTACGGGGGGGTCCTGATGAACAGCATTCTCCCGGCGCTGGGGTCGAAGCCGCTGAGCTCGCTTGAGCGCAAAGATGTTGCAGAATTGCATCACGCACTTCGGCATCAGCCGAGCACGGCCAACAGGGCGATCGACATCCTGACCAAGATGTTCAACCTGGCCGAGTTCTGGGGACTGCATCCGGCGGGGAGGAGCCCTTGCCGGTCTGTGCGCAAGTACAAAGAGATAAAGCGGCAGCGCTTCCTGAACGCCGAAGAGTTTCAGCGCCTGGGTCGGGTCCTCGACGCGACCGAAGCCCGTGGCACGGTCTGGCCCCCTGCCGTCGCCGCGATCCGGCTCTTGATCCTGACCGGATGTCGGCGCAACGAGATACTGTCGCTCCGATGGGACGACGTGGACCGCACCTCGGGAGAGTTGCGTCTGAGGGAGGCCAAGACGGGCGGGCGGATGGTTCCACTGACCCCCGAAGTAGAGGCGGTGCTGGACGCAATCCCCCGGGTGCCTGGCAATCCGTGGGTGATTTCGGGCAAGAAGCCGGGGAGGCACCTGAGGAACGTGAACGACCTGTGGTACCGGCTGCGCATGGAGGCCGACCTGAAGGACGTGCGCCTGCATGACCTGCGACATAGCTGGGCGAGTAGAGCGCTAGCGCTTGGCGAGAGCCTTCCGATGATCGGCCGGCTTCTGGGTCACACCCAGGTGCAGACGACGGCGCGCTACGCGCACCTTGCGCATGACACGGAGATGGCGTCTGCGGCCAAGGTGGCGGGCAGCATCGAGGCCGACATCATGGTGCCACGCACCAAGGTGGCGTGATCTCCGCCAGACAGGCCGCATAGGAGGACACCGAGAACGATGGCCAAGCTGCTCCACAGGTCCATCTCTCGACGCATGGTCGAGGAGCTAAAGGTTGAGAAGGACACGGTGTTCTGGGACCGGGACCTCCCGGGGTTCGGGTTACGCGCATATGAGTCGGGGAAGAAGGTGTACATCGTGCAGACCCGCGCGAGGGGCAAGTCGAAGCGGGCAACGGTGGGCCGGCATGGGGTGCTGACGGCCGATCAGGCGCGCCGGCGGGCGACTTTGATGATCGCCCGCCTCAAAGCGGGGAAGGAGGCGAGCGCTGCGCATCCGGCATCGGGTGAACAGGATGGCCTGACGATCGCAGAGTTGGCCGAGCGCTACCTGAAGGACCACGTGGAGGTTCGGTGCAAGCCAAAGACGGTGACGTTGTGTCGCTTATTGCTCTCGAACCACATCATTCCCACTCTGGGCCATGTCCCCGTCGAGGCCCTGGAACGGAAACAAGTGGCCGAGCTTCACTACATACTGCGGGACAGGCCTGCGACGGCTAACCACGTCGTCGCCACCCTGTCGCGGATGTTCAATCGGGCCGAGGGGTGGGGCCTTATCCCAGAAAGCACCAATCCGTGGGGTGTAGGTCTGGCATGGCGATCGTAAGTCATTGATTTAGCGCGATTGGCGGGTGGCCGTAGGCAGCCAGAATCGGGTTTTCGTGACAATCGGCCGGTGCAGGGCCGGATTGAACGAAGCCGCTACGCGGAGTTGGCGGCCTAGCGTTCGTTCATTTCCTCGATGTGCGGGGTGCGCTGCTGGCAGGTGTCGCGCGCGCTTCAGATTGCGTCCATTGGCGCAGCGCCGGTCGGGCGAGTGGCCGGCATGTTCCCGATCACCAGTGGTTAGCATCGATCCCCGAGACGGTCCGTCGTCGGAACGGTCCGGCGGCTCGCCGTCGCGATCACGGGAGATCGACGATGACCGAGACCACAGCCGAGGGGACAACGGGCAGCCCTCTTCGCCAGCGCATGATCGACCAGATGCGCATCGCCAACTTCGCCGAGAGCACGCAGACCATCTACATCGGCGAGATCGCGCAGCTTGCCAAGCACTACAAGGCCTCGCCGGCCGACCTCGACGCCGACCAGGTGCGCGCCTGGGTCCTGTCCGGCATCGATCGCGGCCTGAAGCCGGCGACGACCAACGTCACCGTCGCCGCCCTGAAGTTCTTCTATGCCGAGACCCTGGGATGCCCTGAGCGCGTGGCCGGGCTGCGCGCCCGCAAGAAGCCCCGCAAGCTGCCGCGACACATGGAGGAGGAGGAGGTCGAGCGCATCATCCTCGCAACGCCCGACCTCCGGTACCGCGCCGCCATCGTCACCGCCTACGGTGTCGGGCTTCGCATCTCCGAGACCGTGGCCATCAAGATCGGCGACATCAAGTCGGACCAGAAGCTGCTACACATCCCTTCCGGCAAGGGCGGCACCGAGAGGATGGCACCGATTCCGGAAGCCGTCATCCATTACCTGCGCGGCTTCTACAAGAACATCTGGCCGCAGCCGGTGACCTGGCTCTTCTATGGCGCCTCGCCCGACGTGCCCATCCGGACAGGGGACCTGCACGTGGCCTTCAAGAAGGCGCGCGAGCGGGCCGGCGTCGACAGCCGCCACACCTTCCACTGCCTGCGTCATTCGGCCGCCACCCATCTTCATGAGCGGGGCGGCAACATGGAGGTGATCCGCGACATGCTCGGCCATCGTCGTGCGGACACGACCCGCGAGTACGCGCGCTCCACCGCCAGGATGTTCGAGGGCCTCGATCACCCCATCTCGGACTTTCCGCTGCTTCGCCGCTGATCCGGCGTGGATCGCCAGAACGTCGGCGTGGCGGACATCTTCCGCCGCGCCGGCCTCGCTTTCCGTGAGCGCTGCAAGGGGCGCATCGACGCCGCCCGGCTCAAGGTCATGGCTGCGATCGAGGCGTGCCGCACCGCCGTGCTCGGCGGGCACATCTACGCCTGTGAGGGCTGCGGGCGCGAGCATCCGCTTTACAATTCCTGTCGCAACCGCCACTGCCCGAGCTGCCAGGGGTTGGCAGCCAACCGATGGAGCGAGGCACGCGCCGCCGAGCTCCTGCCGGTGCCCTACTTCCACGCGGTCTTCACCCTGCCAGCCCAGATCGCCGCCATCGGCTTCGGCAACCGCAGGGTCGTCTTCGGCATCCTGTTCAAGACGGTCGCCGAGACCCTGCGCACCATCGCCGCCGATCCCCGGCATGGGGGCATGCGCATCGGCGGCACCGCCGTCCTTCATACGTGGGACCAGAAGCTCCGCTTCCATCCCCATCTGCACGTGGTGGTGCCCAACGCGGGCTTCGATGTCGAGAGCGGCGAGTGGAAGACCGGGAGCGGCACCTTCTTCGCCCCCGTCAAGGTCCTGGCCAGCTTCTTTCGCCGCCGCTTCCTCGAAGAGTTGGCTCTCGCCCATGGCCGCGGCGAGCTGGAGTTCCACGGCACCGTCGCCCATCTCGCCAACCCCGGCGAGTTCCACGCCACACTCGCCGCCGCACGCAGCAGGGACTGGGTGGTCTACGCCAAGCGGCCCTTCCGCGGGCCTGGGCAGGTGTTCCGATACCTCGCCCGCTACACCCACCGGATCGCAATCTCCGACAGCCGCATCACGGCCTTCGACGGCGAGACCGTCTCCTTCCGGCACCGAAAGCCCAAGGGGCCAGGGCAGAGCAAGCCCCGCTACGGCACCATGACCGTCAGCGTCGACGAGTTCATCCGCCGCTTCCTGCTCCATGTCCTGCCCGACGGGATGCACCGCATCCGTCACTTCGGCATCCTCGCCAACGGATGCCGCGCCAGGACGCTGGAGCGCGCGCGCGAAGCCCTCGGCCCTATCGGCTGTCCCGACGACGAGTGTGTCGATGACGATGCGCCCGAAGGCGAGCGCGAGCGCGACGAAATAGCGGACCCCGGAACCGCTCCCGTGGCCTGCCCCCATTGCGGCGCAGCGCTGCGCCTGGTCCGCGAAATCCCGCGCCGGCGCCCCGCCCACGCGAGCCGGGCGCCGCCCAACGAATGGCCGAACCACGGGTTGCAACCGTGAGTAATCCCTTCGCTTCAGCTTCGTGCGTCGGCGCCGTCTCGCCGGCAAGCCGGGCAACTCGTGCTCGATCCCGATCATGCACGCAGGCGCGCCGCTCGACCCGATCGATCTCCCCGATTCACGTGCCGAAGGCCGGCCCAGCCCGGACTGAAACAGCAGCCGCGACAACAGGCATCCCGCCAGTCATCCCTTCCTAAGCGCGCCACCGGCGCACTTTCCACATATCCAACGTCCAGTCTCGGGGCCCGCGGCTTCGTTCAAACAGGTTGAGCAGGATCGCTCTCGCGAACCTGCTCAACCCTAAAGATTTTGTCACAACGGCGGCATCCAGCAGTGGTGGGTGGGAACGCTCCGCACCGCGAGATGCGGTAGGATGCCGCGCCGACAACCCAACATCAGACCCAACATCAGGAGCGTTCCCATGCCAGTGTCGCAGTCTCTCATCGCCTCGTCCATCGACCTTTTGGGCCTGCCTGCCGAAGTCGCCGAAGCGGTCGCCCAGGTGGTGGAGTTCTGTCGCGAACAGGCTGGGTCTGACCCGTCTGCCGAGACGTTCGAAACGGTTGAGACGGGGCTGCGGGACGCCATGAACGGCTTGGGTTGCAAGCTCCTTGGGGCCTTCGCCGAGAGCCGCGACGACGGTGCGAGCCGGATCGAGCGCGACGGACAGAGCTGGGTCCGGGTGGCGGCGACGCCGAAGACGATCATGACGACGCTCGGTCCCGTGACCTATCGGCGTGCGCGCTATCGCAGCGGCGCGAGCAGCACGTCGCTGGTGCCGGTGGACGAGAGCCTGGGCCTCATCGACGACTACCTGACGCGGCCGGCGGCGCAGCTCGGGCTGATGATGATGGGCCACTGTACGCCGCGTGAAGCGGAGGAGTTCTTCGCGAAAATGGGCGGAATGACGCCGTCGGTGAGCACGCTGCAGCGCCTGGCCCTGAGCATGCATGAGCACTGGGAGAGCGTCGCCCCGGAGACGCTGGCCAGCATCCGTGAAACCCAGGGCATACCGCCCGATGCGGTCACCGCGTCCGTCTCCCTTGACGGCGTCATGGTGGCGCTGCGGGCCGGCGAGGACGGCCGTGCCGAGGCGTGCTGGCGCGAGGCCTCTTGCGGCACGGTCTCCTTCCACGACGCCGAGGGCCAACGGCTGAAGACCCTCTATCTCGGCCGTATGCCCGAGAGCGGCAAGGCCGCGCTGAAAGCGCAACTTGCAAGCGAGGTCGCCCATATCCGCCGTGTGAGCCCGAAGATCAGGATCGGCGCCGTCGCCGACGGGGCCGCCGACAACTGGACCTTCCTCGAAAGCCTCTCGCCCGAGACCGAGGTCATCGACTTCTGGCACGCTTGCGAGCATCTCCGCGTGGCCTCTGACCATGCGGTGGCGCGCCACTGGTTCGAGAAGCACCGCGAAATCCTGCGCCACGACCCCCGCGGCGTCGACAAGGTGATCCGGGCACTGCGCTACCTCCTGGACAGGGCAAAGGGGGACCCGGCCGAGATCGAGCGCGAGCTGGCCTTCTTCCGAAAGCACCGCCATCGGATGCGCTACCACGCCCTGAAGGAAGAGGGCATCGCCATCGGCTCGGGTGTGGTCGAGGCGGCCTGCAAGACCCTCGTCGCGCAGCGCTTGAAACGCTCGGGCATGCGCTGGCGGATCGACGGCGGGCAGGCGGTTCTGACCTTCCGCGCCCTGATCAAATCCGGCCTCTTCGACCGGGCATGGGATGCGCTCATGGACGCCCGATCCGGACCAGCTAACGACAACATCAGCCCAACCGAAGTCCTGGCACTCGCTGCTTGACCAAAATGAACCAGCCCATATCCTTTAGTGCCATCACGACTGGCATATCGCCATACGAGAATCACACCCAATCCGTGCCGGGCGTTTCCCAAGTACAAAACCCACAAGCATGAGCGCTTTCTGACGGAAGAGGAGTTCCGCCGGCTGGGCCGCGTGCTGAGCGAGGCGGCTCATGAGGGCGGCATATCGGTGCACGCGGTGGCGGCGCTGCGCCTGTTGATGTTGACGGGGTGCCGGCGCAGCGAGGTCCTTGGCCTGCGCTGGACCGATGTGGATCTGGAAGCGAATGTGCTGCACCTCGCCGATTCCAAGACGGGTCCTCGGGCGATTCCGCTATCGCCGGCGGCGGCGCGGGTGCTTTCTGAGCTTCCGCGCGTGCTGGACAATCCGTGGGTGATCGTGAGCAGGAAGCGTGGCGAGCACCTGCGCAATATCAACCAGCCGTGGGAGGTCATCCGGCGCCGCGCGAAACTCGATGACGTGCGGCTTCATGACCTGCGGCACAGCTGGGCCAGCAGGGCGCTGGCATTGGGAGAATCCCTTCCGATGATCGGCCGGCTTCTCGGTCACACGCAAGTCGAGACCACCGCGCGGTACGCGCATCTCGCGCGGGATTCCGTCAAGGAGTCGGCGGCCAAGGTCGCGGCCAGCATCGGCGCGGACATGTACAAGCACCGTGAGCCGGTTGAGATCACCCGGCACCAGGCAAGTTCCTGACTGGCGTGGAGCCACACTCGCGCGGGCAGCTCGCGATCTCGAATGGGGAGGCGGTTCAGGAACAGGGATGCCGAGCGGCTCTTTCGTGAGCGGCATGTTCGCGCCAGCCTCCGGACATTCAGCGCCGGGCGCGTCTGCGCCTTCAGCGGATGGTCACGACCAGGGCGCCGTCCGACCTGCGGCTTCCGCCCTCACATCGGCTCCAGACACTGAGTGGCAATCGTCGTGGCCAGTACAGCATTCGTAACTGTGATCGATGGCGGGTGTGCGTCCGCTGGACGCACGAGGGTTCGACCGAGATCGAGATTACCGACTACCGCCAGGACGTTGATCATGACCGACATTGCAGCGATCCCCCCGGTGGGCATCCGGCGGAGACTCTCGGCGAACTGGGGATCAGCCAGCACCGACTGGCGAATGTGATCGACGTGTCGCCACAAAGCATCAGCGAAATCGTCAGTTGCCGGCATGCCGTCACGGCGGACATGGCGCTCCGGATCGGCCGGGCGTTGGGCATGACCGCAGAGTCGCGGTTGGCGTGGCAGCGGCTTTACGATCCCGACCGCGCACGCGCGACAATTGACGTCTCGCGCATTGATCCTTTGGTCGCCACCGGCGGCGGCTAGAACAGTAACGGGGGCATCATGCATGCTGATTTTATACTGGTGCCGCCTCGGCGAAGCGCGCATCGGGCGATACAGTCATGCCGCTGTACAACCCTCCGCCTCCGGTGCCGAATTCGCCGATTTGGCCCGCGTCATCGGCGGTTCACCCAACCGACTTCTGCTTCAAGAGGCCGTGCGCGCAACCTGGACATCACTCCTTTCTACGGCCACCTGTCTGCAGAATTGGCCGGCGGGTTTGCTCGATGCGACACGCAGCCTCATCCCCTGTAGAGGCGCCGGATATGCAAGCTAGCTCATGACGAGGGTGCTGCACATCAGCAACAAGCTGCTGTCTCTCAGGGACCGGATCGAGATTTTCGACGACGCCGGAACGGTGATTTATAGCTGCTCGCGAGGGCCCTTCTTTTCTTCCAGATCATTCTTCGTCAATGCCGGCGAGACTGAAGTCGCGCGCATCAAGCGCAAGCTGTTCTCGTGGGCTCCCACTTGGCTCGTCGAAGGTAAGGCCGGCGACTTCGCGATCAGAAGTAGATTGTTTTGGGACTTATACGCCTAACTAGCCAAGCTCTTGATTATCCGCTTGGCCACCGCACGATCTTCGGGCGACAGGCGAGCGTACAGCGCGGCGGTGTCCACCATTTCTGCCGGCACCATGTCCTCCGGGAGAAGCTCAAGCGGGCTGCACTTCAGTTGTTCCGCGATCTTCTGTAGCTTCGGCACCGTCAGCGTGCGGACGCCACACTCCAACCGCTGAATCCACTGCTGGTTCTTACCGCATCGCTTCCCCAGTTGCGTTTGCGTCAGCCCCTTCGCCTCGCGGACTTCGCGGATGCGGTTCGGTGCGCTCACCTCATGCACCGGACTTCGGCTTGCGAGGACTGGTCTTTGTCCCCCTGATTGACGGGTCCGGCGGCTTCACCGCAGAGAAGATCGCGCGCGCCACGCGCTCAGGGCTGGCCTCGATCTTCGGGATGGGCTTCGGCGGGCGACCCCGTGGGCGCGGGTTGGTGGGCTTCTTCGTCATCGCCCCTCTCCAGCCATCATGTCGCAGGGCAGTCTACGCCGCGAGATTTGGCTAGGCAACTGGTGATATTCCTTGTGCCATCCACACGGATGGTTCACTGTTCTCTCTGCACCTATCTGCGGAGCCCGCTCTGTCGGGCCGCCCGCTGAATACCATAGCCTCAACCCGGCTCGGGGTAGCTCCCTGAGCTTGGCGAATAGGCGGGACTCTCCATGTTCCGTGGATAGGTGCAACGGCCCGGCACCAGGGGCCGCAACCGCGGCGCTGGCCGGGTCCACGGGAGATGGACCCATGATCAGAACATCGTTGACCGCCGTAGCGTGCGCTGCGGCCTTGGTCGCGCTCGCCGCGTGTGGCGGTGGAGGCGGGAGCATTCCCGTCACGCCGACAGATCAACCCACGCAGGCCGAACTCGACGCCGCAGAACAGGAACGCCTGGAGCGGGAGGAAGCCGAACGGCTTGCCCAGGAGGAAGCGGAGCGCCTGGAGCGGGAGCGTCTCGCTAGAGAAGAGGCCGAACGTGAAGCGGCGGAACAGGAACGTCAGGAACGCGAAGCCCGCGAACAAGCCGAACGCGAGGCAGCCGAACGAGCCGCAGCGCGGCCCCCATTCCCGCTGCCCGAGGTGGAGTGCGATTCCTTCTGTCAGAGTTCCGACGGTGAGTTCATCGCCAGCCTCCACTACAGCCTCTTCGACAGGGCGAATGCCTCCGCAGATGTCGGGCGCATCCCGGTCTACTTCGGCGCCGATTACTTCCGCGTCGGTGTGGATCAGGGCAGCGCCATCGGCGGGCTCCCGATTGTCGCCACTCGCGATGATATCGAGGTGAGGCATGGCACCGTCGCCGATGGCGTAGGGCAGACCGCCTTGCGCCGCTACCTCGACCAAGCTCGGGCAGAAGGGAATTACGTCAACCGACCTCCCGCCGTCATGATGGCTGACGGGGCAACACACCAGGAACGCGGCTGGATCAAAGCCGCCATCCGGATGGTCAACGCGGCGCTCCCGCCCGAGGCTCGGATGAGCATCTTCGATCCGCTGCTAGGATCGGACGGGCGCGCCGACATCACGGTCTCGTTCGTCCGCGCGGGAACACTCGGGGGCAACGCCGCCGGCAGAACATTCGGCAACATCAGAAGGAACTCTGCAGGGGAAATCACCAGAGCATCCCACTCGATCCGCTTGGACAGAGGGGCCAACGTCTTCAGCGATAACGAGGCATTCTTCGGCGGCTATCGCCGAGCCGTCATCCTGATAGCGCATGAGCTCATGCACGCGCTCGGGCTGGGCCACGTCTCGCCCGACTTCGACACCCTCATGGCCGACAACAGCGACATGTACCGTCTGAGGCAGGGTGCGCAGCAGCCCTCTTCGCTCCTCTATCCGGCAGACCGGGAGGCACTGCGGGTGCTGTACGGCGGCTCGCCCACCGACTTCGGCCCCTGGGGCGCCACGTCGACACACCTCCACGGCAACGGGCCCTATGCGGGCTTCGGGGTGGCGCTGCGGAACGGCTACGCCGAGCCCTACGCCTATGGTCCATGGCCGGGCGCCGGCGATCTCACCAACAACCAGGCACTGAGCGGATCGGCGACGTGGACTGGTACCTTGCTCGGATTCTCCGGGCGAAGTCCCGTCGCCGGTGACGCAGAAATCGACGTGCAGCTCGCAACGCTCACGGGTCGCGCGGACTTCACTGCGCTCGAATCGTGGGATGTCGGCATGGCCCCCGGCGCGGCAGGCACCGGCACGACGTGGCTTGACGGCGATCTCGGCTACACCATCGCCGTGACCGGCAACACGTTCCGCGAGACTGGCGGCGATGATGGTACACTCACAGGCATCTTCACCGGAGCTGCGCACGAAGGCGCAGCGGGCACGCTCGAGCGCAGCGATCTCACCGCCGCGTTCGGCGCGTCACGCTAACCATCGGGACTCAAGACATGGCGAAGACCACCGGCGAGGCAGATTTGCTTACCCTGGCGATGCGCCGGGCGCACGCTGATGCGGCGGACAGGCGGGCGCCGAAGTATCCGTCCGATGACGAGAATGCTACATCGGACGAAGACGCGACCGAAGACACGGCTTCGTCCGATTGACGATCTGACGTCATGTCGACATGATGATGATAGACCCCACCTAGTGGGGTCTATTTGCGAACGATGAAGATTCATCATCGTCCGCAGCCGCCGTCGTCGAGCCGATCATCCAGCTTCGACGGCACTAGAATGAGAGGATCATGACATCATGCAAGACAAACGCCGATCCACGCCCACCGATGATCCGAGCATCATCGGTGATGCTCGGATGTATGTGGTCGACGTGGTCTGGTGCCCGGAAGGGGGCGTGTATGTCGGAACGAGTGAGGATATCCCCGGGCTGACCTTGGAAGCTGCCACCAAGGGGGAATTCCTTGACGCCCTCATGCAAGAGGCACCCCACCTGATCGACCACAATATCGGTCTGCCAGAGGGTGAAGCGGCACTCGTGAAGGTTCAGTTTCCCGAGCCTCAGCCCGCCATCGCCAAGAGGGGTGCGCCGCAGCTATCTCGAGCTATTCAGCGCCCACATCGCTATATGGTCGAGGACGCTCACGCGGTCAGCGGTTAGATCACCGACATGGCCGACTACGCGCGAGGGGTCAAGAGCCTCATCAAGAAGGCCGGATGGTCCAAGATTCGACACCGCAAATCCAGTCACGAGCGGTGGGAGCATGGAAAGACGGGGAAGCGCATCACGGTTCCGAGCAAGATTCTCAGCAAGAAGACGGCGAATAGCGTTCTCGCGCAGGCCGGTTGCAAAGAACGGGTCTAAGGCGACCTGCAGCGTTTGAAATTGATCAAGTAAGTGGCGCCTAGCACGACCGCGCGCCGCTGGACAGGCCGTTGTCCGCGATCAGTTCACGGTAGCGCAGCCGCTTCCCCGTCATGCCCCTCACCAGTGCTGCCATCTGGTCGATGGTGTCGAGGTCGCGGATATTGTTGCGGCCCGTGAATTCCCGGACGTACCGATCAAGATGCTTCGGGCTGATCTTGTGGAAGGTGCCGTGGTAGCCGCGCTTGAAGAGGCTCCAGAACGACTCAATGCCGTTCGTGTGCGCGTCGCCGCGAACGTACTCACCGCGTGAATGCACGACACTCTCATGGTGAGGCAGGCCTGAGTAGCTCTTGGACTCGTCGGTGTAGACCGTGGCGTCAGGCGCCGCATGGGCGCTCACAAAGCCGCTCAGTGTCAGGCGGGTGGTATCGGGAACGATCTCGGCTGAAACGCGCTTGCTGGCGCGATCCTTGGCGCCTGCGACCACTGTCTTGCCGACCCCGCCCCGGCCGGCGCGCAGCTTCTTGCGCGCGTGCTTGTTCTTCTCCTTGCCTCCGATGAAGGTCTCATCCACCTCGACGGGGCCGGGGAAGGGCTTGTTCTCGCCTTCGATGAAACCCTCGCGGATGCGCTGCATCAGGAACCACGCGGTGGCCTGGCGGATGCCAACCTCGCGATAGAGCTTCATGCTCGACGTGCCCTTAATGCCCGTGGTCATCATGTAGAGCGCGATGGCCCACTTCTGGAGCCCGAGCTTCGAGGATTGCATGACCGTGCCCTTGCGGACTGAGAAGTGATGTCGGCAGTCCCGGCAGCGGTAGGGCATGGGCTTCCGGCTTGCGACGGCCACGGTGTTGGTGGACCCGCAATCGGGGCAGAAGCGGCCCTCGGGCCAGCGCTGGGCTTCAAACCACTTCTCGGCGGCCTCATCATCGGGGAACTTCCGCAGCAGCTCCATGACCGTCATGCCAGTGCGGTGGGAGCGTCCGGGTGCCTTCTGTGTCATGCCAGCCTCCAATCTTGGCTAGCATAGTGTCACAAATAGGCGGGCTGGTCAATGACAAATTGGCTAGTTAGGCGTATAAGTCCCATTGTTTTCCCTGCGGCGCGTCTACGACGTGAAGGGCGGCCCCTTCCACGGTGCGCAGGTGAGAGGCAACCTGTGGGACGTCAAATTCATGATTGCGCTGGACGAGACGCTGGTGGCTCAAGCGAACAAGCGGCTAATCAGCCTTCGGGACACCCATGCCATAGAGGTCATGCGAGACGACGATGCGTCCGAGCTGCTCTCGGTCGTCGCCATGATTGTCGTTCTCTTGCTTAATAGGCTGAGGAGGAGAGCGGCCGACGAAGAACGACGCGATCGGTTGGGACGGGCATATGACGACTACTAGTTCGAGGCGACTGTGGCGGCACTGCTCATCAATCTGGCTTACAAGTCCGTGCCGATGCGGCTCTGGAACAAGGATGGCGGCCCCGGCTCCACGGACTAGACGCGCGCCGCAGCCTCGGCTTATTGCGCTCGAACCGAGTCTCTCCCATGTGGAAGAGATTGTTGATGACCGCGCCGCCTTGCGGAATCCCCGCGGTTCCACACACGCGCCCGCCGAACCCTTCGATGTGGGCGCGCTGACCCTGTAGATCCGGAGCAGAAAGACCAGACGTGAGCGAGTAACAGTACTACGAGTTTCACGCGATCAACCGCTCACTCGGCGATGCAGACATGGAGGCATTGCGGGCTTGCGCCGCCCTACTACGGCCTCCATGACGTGCCGGTCGTCCTCGCTGTTGTTTCCCGCTTTAGGCGGATAGCGGGCCGGCGATTTTTCTCACATTGATCGGTTCAGGGATTTCCCCGGATGGTGGGGGAATGCGGGAGATCGGCGAGCATCGTGGCTTCGGCGGTTGGCGGTGCGGGACCGTAGTCTCGGTCTGATGAGGAACAAGAAAGAGGCCCGCGCGGGCTCGCTGGACCCGCGCGGGCCATGGCCGGTGCAGCTTCGCTACGAAACGGGGCTTACCGGCAAGAAATACGTTAGGGAAAGTCTGAACAACCCCATCTTGGCGGCTTCGAGGGGGAGAGGGGGCTTGGATTTGAAGCTCGACGATATTGCCGGCAGGCCGGGGGCTGCTTTTGTCGCGGGATACGGAGCGAACGGGCGATATCCGCGTCGATCCGCCGCATTCCCCGTCGTCCCGCCGGCGGCGGGCAACCTGCTCCCCTGTCATTGCGTCGCGTAGCGGCCGGCGATCAGCAGGTTCGAGAACCCCAGTAGCAACGCGATGCGCTGCCTGTTCTTCGCCACGCCCCGGTAGCGCACCTTGGCGTAGCCGAAGTGCCGCTTCACGTACAGGAACGGATGCTCCACCTTCGCCCGCACCGACGCCTTGCGCGTCTCCGCCGCCGCTTCGGCGCCACCCCCGGCCAGCAGCCGGCGCCGCCCCGGCTTCATCGCCACACGCCACTCGACACTGCCATCCCGGTGCTCAGGACGCTTCTCCACCCCCTGGTAGCCTGCGTCGCCCCACGCCGTCACCTCGGCGCCATGCAGCAGCGCTCCCGCCTGCGTCACGTCGCTTGCGTTGGCCGCCGTCGTCACCACGCTGTGTGCTAGACCCGACCCGGCGTCCACCCCGATGTGCGCCTTCATCCCGAAATACCACTGCTTGCCCTTCCTCGTCTGACGCATCTCAGGGTCCCGTGCGCGGCGCCGGTTCTTCGTCGACGACGGCGCCTCGATGATGCTCGCGTCAACGATCGTCCCCGTGCGCAGCCAATGGCCGCGCGACGCCAGGTGCGCATTGACCTCCTCGAACAGACCCGCGCCCAGATCGTGCCTCTCCAGCAGATGCCGGAAGTTCAGGATGGTGGTCTCGTCGGGCAGCGCCTCCGTCAGGCGCAGCCCCACGAAACGCCTCACCGACTCCACCTCGTAGAGCAGGTCCTCCATCCCAGGGTCGCTCAGGTTGTAGAACAACTGCACGCAGTGAACCCGCAGCATCACCCCAAGCGGGTAAGGGCGCCGACCGCGCCCCGCCTTCGGATAGAACGGCTCGATCCGTCGCTCCAGCCGCTCCCAGGGAACCAGCTTGTCCATCTTCTCAAGGAACAACTCGCGCCGCGTCCGGCGCTTCTTCAAGTCGTGCTCCAGTTCCGCAAAGCTTGCCTGTGCCATGGCCCGATCATCCAATCTGCGACTCCTACGAAAATCATGGCACACCCGACTTGATCAGACCTTCCTTAGGGCCGAGGCGTGGCGCGACGCAAGGCTTGAGCGCTGCCCGAATCACCCGCACGGCGGATGTTCCGTGGCAAGCCACGGCACCTACGCGCGGAAGACCCTGCCCGGCGCGAGGGTTCCTCGCTGGTATTGCCGCGAGAGCCATACGACGATCAGCCTTCTGGCCGACTGCCTGGCGGCGCGGCTGCCGGGCACGCTCGACGATCTGGAGGCGGTTGTCGTCGCGGCCGAGAGCGCGAAGAGCCAGGAGGATGCGGCGAACGAGGTGCGCTGTCCCTCGGACGATGACGCCATCGAGCTTCCCGGCGCCCTGCGTTGGCTGCGCCGGCGGGTGGTCTCGTCCACAATGCTCTTGCCCGCGTCATCGGCCTGATCCCCGAGCGGCTCGCCGGCTGCGCGGCCACCATGAGCGCGGTGCGCGAGCGGCTGAAGAGCGACAGCGCGTTGATGGCGCTGCGCGGCCTGGTGGCTGGGCAACTGCAGACGCTGCCCGCGCCTTTGGGCTTTGGGCTTCCAACCCCACGGAACCGGCGCGAGGAGTTGCAAGCCGGGCCCCCAACACTCGACGGGGCCTGATCCTCCCCCGCCAGGCGCCTAGCGTCATGGTCCCGGGCCAGACGTCGCCGGTATGCACGCGGTAGGCCTCGGCAGCAGTATCGTGCATGGTCTCGAAGGCGTCGCGCGGTCGCCGAGGTTCCGCGCCGTGTCCGTCATGGTCTCCAACTCCCACGCCTTCACCTCGGTGTCGTCCTGGGCCTTCTCCAGGTCGCGCATCTCCGGGGTGATGCGATCGACAGCGCGGTCGAGGCGGGTCATCTGCGGATGGAAGCAGTTGACGGGGCTCCACATCAGCGCTTCCCGCTCGTCGGCGAGCGGGGTTCCGTCAACGTTGGCGCCCTTCACAATGATGCGGATGGCCTCGCCCGGTGGGTCGATAGCGCCGTCCTCGTCCCAGACCTCGCGGCTGGACGAGACCCCGGTTCGCGTTCTCGACCCTGGCCGAGGCAAGACCCAGACGGGCTACATGTGCGCTCTTGTGCGCAATGACCAGCCGTGGGGCGGACCGAACCCGCCGGGCTCAGCGGCGACAAGAACCTCCCCGGCAAGTCCCCGAAAGCAGTCAACCCCTTCGGGCAGGCCCTGCGCAAGGCTCGCCCGAATGGACACCCCCGTTGCGATCAAGGCGACCGCCCGCGAACTCGCCTGCCTGATCTACCTCATGGCGACCGAAGGCCAGGAATACGTCGAGCAGGGCATCGACGCCTACGAGAAGCGACGCCTCGACAGGAGATTTGCTCATCTCGACCGCCAAGCCCAAAAACTAGGATTCCAACTCATCCCGAAAACGCAAGGAGAGGGAAAACAAAACCCAATGCCGACAGTCTCTTAGGCAGCTGTTACTCAAGAGAGCGCGCATTTCTGACCCCTCGCAATCCGGCGAGATCAAAGGGTTACCGCGCCGATCGGCACCAAACGCATGTGCCTATCAACAGCCTAAGTCGCCGCAAGACAACCATCAAGACACGTCGTTACACTATCCATTAACTTGTACCCCTTGCGTTCCAAGCAGTCGATAACATCATCTGCGTTTTTTGACCCTCTTCGACACTCACAAACATCTCCTATTACGGCCCCAGTTACACATCCTAATATGCACGATTCAAAGGAGGTCAATCGGATAGACAGAGGAACACTAATGCTGCTTTCGGTCATCGGAACGCGAAATGCGGTAAATTTTTTGTCACAAATATTCACATGGATTGATACTACGTTATTTTCTTGTTTTCTGACTGAAATCAGGATGGAATACCGCTTGTCCGCATGCCCGGTCTCAATTTTGCATATTTCCGTCATTGCTCTCTCATTTATTTCTGCTTCCGTACGGCGGGTAAGTACATTAGCGTTAGGATCGGTATTCCATAGGGATACAGCTTCCCGCAATAGCAGGGGTGCAGCTTGAATACAATTGAAGCGTAGCTTGTCGGCGCAACCGGTCTAAGGGCGATGGATGAGGATTGATGATCGTTGTGCTAAGACGGGATAGTGGACGGTAAGTGCCGAAATTGGATCGGAAACGTTTTCGACAAGGCTGGCGCGTAGTCGGTGGTTCCGGTGGCGTGAGATCCAGTGTCTTCCGGGAATCATTACTAGAGTAATCTGCACTCCGGGCGAGAATTGAGCACTTCGTGTCGTGGATGGCGGCCCAGCGGGATCGCGACTGAACTTGCTGACGACCTTCGTCACTTCCGTTCTGAATCATTCGAAACCGCAGGCCTTTTTCGTCGTTGCGATCCATGCTCGTCTGCCGTCTGGCTCCGAAAAATACTTGCTATTCCAATTTCCCTGATAGCGATTTCTAGACGCTGTCGTGAAGACCCCTCAGCCGTGCAGCTTACCGTTGCGATACGCGCCTTCGTAGCGGTTACCGTCGGGCCAAATGTAGGCGCCGTTCTCGTACTCTTAACCTTCGAGAAAACTGCCTTCGGACACATATACCCCACCAGGCGTCCGCCAAACCGCGCGTCCCTGACCGGATGCCTTTCCATTGAGGCAGGCACCGGACCACGTCACGACTTCATCGACTGACACGCCGCTGGAGTCCCATAGCTGGCATGGCTGGTGCTCCGCGATAATCCAGTCGGGGCCGAACGGCTTGAGTACCGTCTCCCCCTCTGCCAGCAGCGTCCTGGCAGCGTCGGCGTCACGGTAGCCCGTTGCCGCCGCCCCCCGTGACGCCTGCCATCGAGAGATTGCGCCCCGCGTGCCTTGGCCGAACAGCCCATCGGCCGGGCCCGGATCGAAGCCTAGAATGGCGAGACCCTGCTGAACGCGTCGACGTTTCTCTCGACTCAGACTCGGCTCGGCTTCGATGGAATCTGGCGTAGGCGCCAAGGGCTCCGGTGATACTTCCTGCTCAGGCTCGTCAGGAGTGACCGACACCTGGACTGAAGGTTTCTCGTCTTGCGGATTGTCGGTGAGCCGCGCAATTCGGATCCGCGCGAGGGCCTCGTACGTGCCGCCGGGGAACTGTTCCAGGTAGGCCTCGAAGTCGGACGCATGGGTGCTGTCCTTGACGGACTCCCAGAAGAGCAGTTCCTTCTCCGCCGCGATGCGCCGTTCCACGACTTGGTTTGGGTCTGGCGTCTTCGGGTCCTCTCCACCCGTCACCGTCTCGGGCGCCGGTATCGGTTCAGGCTCAGGCTCCGGCCGTGTCGCGAGGTACGCCCCCTCGCTCGATAGCGAACCGTAGACGAAGGGCTCCTGACGCCCGCCGGTGGACGCCAATACAGCGTCCCGCACCTTGCGGAACATCAGGCCCACCTCAAGACCCAGCTCCTCCAGGTGGGCGAGCAAAGCGCAGGTGTAAGGGCTGTTGCGGCCCTCGCCGTCCGCCGCAACCGTGCCCTCCTTCACCGCGTAGGCTACCAATGTCTCGCCCGACGGCTCGACGCTCGCCAAGCCTCGCCCGATCGAGCGCGTCGCGCCCGAACGCTGCATCGCCACCGCGAACGGGTTGTCGCGGCAGGCATCCAGGACGATCAGGCGAAGCCCCTTGGCCCGCTCCACGGCGCGGGAGAGCAGGTCGAGCGGCACCGCCTCGAACTCCACGTCAGCATCGCTCAGAAGGCGCGCATCGACGGGGATCAGGAAGTTGCGCTTGTCCACCTCAATGCCCTGGCCGGCGTAGAACACCACCGCCACATCGGACACCGACGACGCCCGCTTGAACTCGTGCAGCCCCCGCCGTAACGCGCCGCCGTCGGTATTCTCGATGCGGGTGACGTCGAAGCCGAGGCGCTCCAGCGCTGCGCCGACATCACTCGCATCGTTCACCGGGTTCGCCAGTGTCGACGCATACGCATAGGACGCATTGCCGATCACCAGCGCCACACGATGACCGGCAGCAACCGCCGGTACCACCGACACAGTCAGCAATATAAGTCCTGCTGCCATGATGAGCGTAAATCTAGGAATTGACATTTCTTACGTCCTCTAATGCTCGGCGACAACTCGGCGGCCGATTGGTATATTACTAGAGTCTCTTCACAGTCTCTTTGGGGCAGGAAGGTACCGTTCGAGTCTCGCTATTGCATCCCTTCACCATTTCAGTGATATTCTCTTTCACTCTACATGTTCCAGATACAACGGCAACAAAAGGTTTGTTCGAATAGGGAGATCCAAGCCCATTAAAGTCCAGTGATTGACACTTTCTCTGCATAAGTTTGAGTTCTCATATATATGAGGTTAAATTTCGCGGATCAAAAGTTCGGATATAATAATTATTACAGTTAAGAGAACCGATAAAATCGGAATCGAAGTGAGAACTTTCGCAAAGTTCATCCCATAAATCCTGTTCATAACTGCTGAACAATCCATCCCTTAGATCGTTTCGTAACACTATCTTTAAAATTATAATTTTTTAAAGTAGTCTAACAAATCAGAATACCGATCTTCGCCCCGACCAGAGACTGTTTTATCAATAGATTTCCTGCTTATCCGTGACACTCCGCCGGACAGCGTGTATGTTCTCAATATGTTCCTGATGCGGAGGTCACGGATATGGCGTTCAAAGTGGCATCGCGGGTGCGCGGGATGAGCGACGAGGCCTTTCGCAAGGCCTTCGGCAGAGAGGAGCAGTGCCTCGCGGCGCTGGTCCGGCTGCGCTGGCCCGACGGCTTCGTCTGTCCCTCCTGCGGCCATCGCGGGCATTGCCTGCTGGCGGGCCGGGGGCTCTACCAGTGCAACCGCTGCAAGAGGCAGACCTCGCCCACGGCGGGCACCATCTTCCATTCGACCAAGCTGCCGCTGACACTGTGGTTCGCGGCCATCCACCTGATCGTGACGGCGAAGAACGGCGTCTCGTCGGTGGAACTCGGCCGCCGGCTCGGGGTCAAGCAGCCGACGGCCTGGGCCATGAAGCACAAGATCATGGCAGTGATGGCGCGGCGCGAGGGGGAGACGCGGCTCTCGGGCCGGGTGGAGATGGACGACGCCTATCTCGGCGGCAGGCGTTCCGGCGGCAAGCGGGGCCGGGGTGCGGCCGGCAAGACGCCCTTCGTCGCCGCAGTCTCGACCGGCCCCGAGGGGCGCCCGCGCAAGCTGAAGCTGGTCCCGGTCAAAGGCTTCCGCAAGCGAGAGATCGCGCGCGGCGCCCCGCGCTGGCTGGCTCCCGGATCGGAGGTCGTGACGGACGGCCTCGGCTGCTGGAGCGCGCTCGACGAGGGTGCTTGCAGCCATCGGGCGATCCGCACCGGCGCAGGCCCCAAGGCGGCCCGCGTGGCCTCGTTCAAATGGGTCAACACGACGCTCGGCAACATCAAGAGCGCGGTCACCGGAACCTACCGCAAGCTCGGCCCCGACCATGCCGAGCGCTACCTCGCCAGCTTCGCCTGGCGCTACAACCGGCGCTACCACCTCAAGACCATGATCCCGCGCTTCGTCCACAGCGCCGCACGAACCAACCCGATGCCTTATCGCATCCTCGTCGCAGGATGAGAATCAGGGATAAGCAGGATAGATTTTGTCCGGGTTGTGGGTCTGTCTTTGCAAATTCGTTCAAACTTTTTCTCTAGTTCACATAGTGAAACCTCGTAGATCGTGATGCCGTCAATCGGCAGCAGCCTCCGAAAAGAATCGTAACCTTGCGCGTTCACCTCGATTTCGTATTTTCCGGGTTGAATGGCCATCGCATCTTGGTATGTGGAGCCCGACCGCGTAAACACACGAACCTTGGCATTCGGCGGGACCGTCCGAACGGTCAGGCTGGTCGTGGGCGCCGCCTCCATCAGCACCTTGGCCGTTTCGGCCCCCAGATAGCCCGTTGTCGCCAAATTGTGAGAGGACTGCCAGCTAGACAACGCGTTGCGTGTGCGCCGGCCGAACAGGCCATCCGGTGGGCCGGGATCGAAGCCGAGCGAGGCCAAGCCCATCTGGATCTGTCGCCGCTCCGAACGCTCCAGGCCAAACGACGCCTCTACCTCCTTTGGCGAGAGCGCCGGGGGCTCGGGCGATACCGCGCGTTCCGGCTCGTCGGGGGTGACCGCTACCACTTGAACGTCCGGTGTCACCTCCGGCTCGTCTAATTTGTTCAGTCGACTGCGCGCCAGGACGGCGTACGTACTCTCCGGGTAGCGGTCGAGATAGGCCTGAAGCTCTTGCGGGTTCTGGCTGTCCTTTTTCGATTCCCAGAACAGCAGTTCCTTCTCCGCCGCGATGCGCCGCTCCACGACCTGATCCGGGTCCGGGGTCTTCGTATCCTCTCCGCCCTTCACCGTCACCGTCACCGTCTCGGGCGCTGGTGTCGGTTCAGGCTCGGGATCCGGCAGCGCGGCGAGATACGCCCCCTCACTCGAGAGCGAGCCGTAGACGAAGGGCTCCTGACGCCCGCCGGTCGCCGCCAGCACGACGTCCCGCACCTTGCGGAACATCAGGCCCACCTCGAGCCCCGGCTCCTCTAAGTGGGCGAGCAAAGCGGAGGTGTAGGGGCTGCGGCCTTCGCCGTCGGCCGCGACCGTCTCCTCCTTCGCCGCATAGGCCACCAGCGTCTCACCGGAGGGCTCGACGCTCGCAAGACCTCGGCCGATCAAGCGCGTCGCGCCCGAACGCTGCATCGCCACCACGAAGGGGTTGTCGCGGCACGCATCGAGGACGATCAAGCGAAGCCCCTTGGCCAGCTCCACCGCCCGCGAGAGCAGATCGAGTGGCACAGCCTCGAACTCCACGTCGGCATCGCTGAGCAGACCCGCGTCCACGGGAATCAAAAAGTTTCGCTTGTCCACCTCGATGCCGTGGCCGGCGTAGAACACCACCGCCATCTCTGACGCCGACGCCGCGAGCGAGAACTGCTGCAAGCCTCGGCGCAGTTCCATCTGGTCAGTGTTATCCATGCGCGTGACGGCGAAGCCGAGGCTCTCCAGGGCTGCATCCATGTCGTTCGCGTCGTTGAGTGGGTTCGCCAGGCTCAGCGCGTGGGCATAGGACGCATTGTCGATCACCAGCGCCACGCGCTGACTAGCCGAGGCCTGCGCCGCGAGCATGTGCAGCCCGAGCACTGCCGCGCCCGCCAACAACACGAGGCTTCTGAGTGACATCTGCCGCCTCCCTCTGTGCTGCGGCGGCTTCATGGCCGAGCCTGCCCGGCATCGCCTCCAAAATTGAGCGTCAAGGGGTCGATTCGCCCGCACCGCGACACGTTGGCGATCCCAACTTCTGTATCATAACTATAATTTATTTATATTACAATTGAATATATATTCGTTCCACACTTGACTGGTCGCCGTGGACGACGGCTTCTCGCGGCGTAGTGCCGAACAAGTCGTGCGGCTGATGGACGGCCTCGAAAGCAAGCCAGCCATCGGGCAACTGCTCGCGTTGCAGCGTCAAGCGGCCGGCGGGCGGAGCCACACGCCGGGAGGCAGGGTGGCGATGTGGAGAATGACAGCACCGGGACTGGTCGTGGCCCTCTCGGCGGCGCTCGCCATGTCAGGTCTGACTCGGAACGCACCAGCGGAGGAGGCGTAAGACCCGGAAGATTCCGTTTACGCGACCGGGCGATCCTCGCGACGGAAGAGGAGCTCGCAGACATATGTTGGTGACCGTCTAGACCCGCGCGTATTCGCTCATTTAGGGCGCGTGATTTTGGTGGCGATGTAGTTGACGGGTTTTTTGTCCGCACTGATTTGAGCGCTTGTTGCTGTTGGGCCTGTGGGGAAGTGGTCAGGCGCGGAGCGGCTGTCCACTTGTCCACAGGCCTTCGGCCGGTCGTGTGGAAGCTGGGCCAGGCGACCTGCCGATTTTGAGGTCCGGCGGGCTTGCCGTCGGCAGCGTTGCGCACCTGACATCGAGATCGCCGGGGGTAGACTCGGGCCGCTGAGAACGATGCGGCGCCGGCCCCGTTTGCCTGATCGCAACAGCCGACGCCGCACCCCCGAGCCATGCCAGACACGGCCCAGATGCACAGTATTGTGCTGGATTCTGCGGGGGTCGAGCCCGTTCTCATCGACCGCCGCGATGAGGAACTTCGGCCGCATCTTCAACTGCCCGCAGTGTCATCGGCAGGTTGTTCTCTGCCCCCGCTGCGACCGCGGCAATCACTACTGCTCCAGGGAGTGCAGCGAGAGCGCGCGCCGAGAGTCGCAGCGTCTCGCCGGGCGGCGCTACCAGGACGGGCGCCCGGGGCGCCGCAAGCACGCGGAGCGCCAGAGACGCTATCGGGACCGGCAGCGCTGCAGGGCGCTTCAGGATGAGGGCTGCGGGCGGAAAGTGACGCATCACCCTTCGACGCGCGCGCACCGCCGTGTTGTCGTGCCACGGACGCCAGGGACGCGCCGCGGAACACGCCCCTTCGGGGACGAGGAGCCCGCCGGGGGCTTCCGCTGCAGCATCTGCGGCCGCTTCTGCGCGGTGTTCGTTCATCCGGGCCTGCGCACGGTGCGCCACCCGGCACGAGAGGGGTGAGATGACCACAGACAAGGAGACGAGAGCGGAGATCCTGCGGCTGTATCACGCCGAGAAGTGGAAGATCGGCACGATCGCGCGTCAGCTCGGCGTCCATCACGGCACCGTGCGGCGCGCGATCAGGGACGCCGAGGAGCCTCGGCAGCACAAGCCGCGGCCCTCGAAGCTCGATCCCTTCATCCCCTTCATCCGCCAGACACTGAAGAAATACCCGACGCTGCCGGCCAGCCGGCTCTACGAGATGGTGTGCGGGCGCGGCTACCGGGGGAGCCAGAGCCACTTCCGTCGTGTGATCGCCTCCCTGCGGCCGAAGCCTGAAGCCGAGGCCTATCTGCGGCTGAAGACCCTTCCCGGCGAGCAGGCCCAGGTCGATTGGGCCCACTTCGGCAAGGTCAGGATCGGGCGCGCGGAGCGCCCGTTGATGGGCTTCGTGATGGTGCTCAGCTACTCGCGCCGCATCTTCCTGCGCTTCTACCTGGGCGCAGGGATGAACAACTTCCTGCGCGGCCATATCGACGCCTTCGAGGCCTGGCAGGGGGTGCCGCGCGAGATCTGGTGCGACAACCTGAAGAGCGTCGTGCTCGAGCGCCGCGGGAGCGCTGTCCACTTCAATCCCCGGTACCTCGACTTCGCCGCCCACTACCGCGTGCTGGCACGGCCTGTCGCGATCGCGCGCGGCAACGAAAAAGGGCGCGTCGAGCGGGCCATACGCTATGTACGCGCCAGCTTCTTCGCCGCCCGGGAGTGGCGCGACATCGACGACCTCAACGCCCAGGCCGAGGCCTGGTGCGAGGGCATCGCCGCCGACCGCCCCTGGCCCGAGGATCGCTCCATCACCGTGCGCGAGGCCTTCGAGAAGGAACGCAGCTCTCTCATGGCCTTGCCCGGCGACCGCTTCCCCGTCGACGAACGGGTCGAGGTCGTCATCGGCAAGACGCCTTACGCCCGGTTCGATCTCAACGACTACAGCGTCCCCCACACCCATGCGCGGCACACCCTTGTCGTGATCGCGACGCTGGACGAGGTCCGCATCCTCGACGGCACGGACGTCATTGCCACCCATCCGCGCAGCTTCGACAAGGGCGCCTGCATCGAGATCCCCGAGCACATCGCCGAGTTGGCCAAGAAAAAGCGTCACGCCCGGCGCCTTCGCGGGCAGGATCGTCTGATCAAGGCTGCGCCGAACAGCGAGCGCCTGCTCGACGAGGCCGCCAAACGCGGCGGCCATCTCGGCTCCATCGTCGCCGCCCTCTTGCGCCTCCTCGACGAGTATGGCGCCGCCGAGCTCGAGGCCGGCATCGACGAGGCGCTCAAGCGCGGCGTCCCCCATCCCAACGCCGTGCGCCTGAGCCTGACGAGGCGCCGCGAACAGCAGGACAAGCCGCCGCCCATCCCGGTCGATCTGCCCGACGATCCGAAGGTCCGCGACATCGCCGTCCGCGACCACGACCTGACGGATTACGACGGGCTGGCGGGCGAGGGCGAGGAGGAGGACAGCGAAGAATGACCGACACCCTCAAGGACCGGGCCCGTGCCCTCGGCCTGCACGGCCTCATCGCACACTGGGACGAGGTCGGCGAGTGCGACTGGCTGACCACGCTCATCGCCTGGGAAGAAGACGAGAGACGCGCCCGAAGCCTCAAGCGCCGCCTCGCCGATGCCCGGCTCGGTGACTTCAAGCCGCTCGCCGACTTCAACTGGGACTGGCCCCGCCGCTGCGACCGCATGGCCGTCGAGGACCTCATGGGCCTCGACTTCCTCAAGGAGGCCGCCAACGTCGTCCTGGTCGGCCCCAACGGCGTCGGCAAATCGACGATCGCCGCCAATATCGCCCACCGCGCCGTCCTCGAGGGCCATACCGTGCGCTTCGCCACCGCTGCCAGCATGCTCGGCGAGCTCGCCGCCATCGACTCCGACACCCTGCTCCAGCGAAAGCTGCGCTTCTACGCCCGCCAGCAACTGCTGGTGATCGACGAGGTGGGATACCTCTCCTACAGCAACCGCCACGCCGACCTGCTGTTCAGCATCGTCTCAAGCCGCACCCAGCAGAACTCCACGATTATCACGACCAACCGGCCGTTCGCCGAGTGGGGCGAGGCCTTCCCCAACGCCGCCTGCGTCGTGGCCCTGGTCGACCGCCTCGTCCACAACGCCGAGATCATCGCCATCGACGGCGATTCATACCGCCGCAAGGAGGCCGAGGAGCGCCAGAAGCAGCGCAGCACAGAGCGCCGCCGCCGGCGCCAGGAGAAAGGGCGCCGGCGATCCGGCGACCCGCAGGACACCGGGGACGACTGAGGCGGCGCAGCCGTGCGCCAGCTACGCCCATGGGAGCGGCGGCTGCGGGCAGAGGGGCTGCGCGGCTGTCCCCTCGAAGACGTCGCCCGCGCCCTCGGCTACCGCCGCGATCCCGACGACGCCGATCGCTGGAGGCGTCTTGGATCGGTCGTCACCATCAACCGCTTCATGTTCTACGACCATCTGCGCGGCGAGGGCGGCGCCGGGGCCGTCGACCTGGTGGTCCATGCCCAACGCTGCACCGTGCCCGACGCCCTGGCCTTCCTCGCGAAACTGCCGGGCCTTTCCCGGCGCCCCCCGCAGTGCCCCTGCCCACGGCTGCCGCATCCGCAGGAGCGGCACTGGCCCGCAGTGGAACGCCACCTCGTCGACGAGCGCGGTCTCTCGCCCGTGCTCCTCACCCTGTGCCGCGACCTCCGCCTGGTCCACGCCGACCGCAACGCCAATGCCGTGTTCGTCTGTCGAGACGCCGCAGGGGTCGCGACCGGCGCCGAGATCGTCCCCACCGGCGGCCGGTGCGGAGCGGCTGCCGGCGCCGGCGAAGCTGCCCCATCCCCGCTCGCCCGCGGGGGCTTCTGGATATCGTGGGAGCTCGACTGGCCGCACTCCGTGCTCATCGCAAAGAGCGCCATCGACGCCCTGTCCGCCCTCTCCCTCCAGCTCATGCCCGCCGAACTCAGGGAATGTGCCGTGGTCTCCATCGCCGCCGTCACTCCAAGCCTCCCCGCGTGGATCGAGGACTGGAACCCCCGCCGCATCTTCTGTGCCTACGACGCTACCCCTGGCGGCGATGACGCCGCCGAGCGGCTGTTCCGAAGCGACAGCAGGGTCGTCCGCGTGCGGCCCGCCCTCGACGGTGACGACTGGAACGACATGCGCAGGCGTGACCTCGAAGGCAATATGCTCGAGACCGACGATCGGCTCATCGACTGAAAAACAACAGGGTCCCTCAGCCAAACCTGCAGGGCCGCTCTCGCACCACCGCGATCACGACGACCAACACCACAAGCCGGACCGCGCTCAGCACTGCAGATCGGCGCCACGCCGATCAACGCTCCACCACATCAGGCTGTCAAAATGAGCGAATACGCGCGCTTTTGCGTGATCGCCAACAGACATACCGCGCACGCCGCTGTTTCGCGCCTATCTGCCACCCTCCGTCGATCTCAGCGGCCGATTTCCCCCGGCGGCCGAGCGCCGGAATGGCTGCGCGCGCCTCGAAGTTCAGAATCGCAGAGTGGCTGTTCGTCGACACCGATCGTCTGGATCAAGTTAAGGGTGAGTTGGCGGACGGCCATCCGGCGGTGATAAGCACGTTGCCCAACCGGGACTTCCATCGATTGAGAGGAAGCAAGGTCTGGCGGGCGGGTTGGCCGAAAGCGGACGACGAAGGAGGTCATGCGGTCACCGTCGTCGGCTACTCGGAGCGCGGCCAGTACTTCGCCGTCATGAATTCGTGGGGCCGACGGTGGGGCGAGCGCGGCTTCGGCCGCATCTCGTACGACACCTTTCGCAAGCGCGTGAAGTACGTCTTCTCGATGCGGCTCACCGAGCCCCGGGTGCGAACACTTCGCGCTACTGGGGCGACAACGCGTCAGAGGCCTGTCGTTACGCGAATGTTGCAAGCGTTTCCTTTGGGAAGGAATACCCAGAATGGACGGACCCATCCCACAAATGTGACGACGGCTATATATTCACATCCCCTGTAGGAACCCATTTGCCGAACAGATTCGGTCTATTTGATATACTGGGTAATGTAGGGGAGTTGGTGGAAGACTGCTGGAATGACAACTATACGGATGCGCCAGTCAGCGGCCGTACATGGGTTGAGGGCGATTGCGAGCAATCCGTAAACACATCACAGGCTTTGCGAAAGTTCTTGAAATTGATGCTGACTGTCACGGGGTTGAAAGGCTGGCTTTCTGTATGTGGGAAGTTGTATGCTAAGCGTAGTGTCTGGCAAAGCACAGCGGGAAAGATAAATGACGGGAACGGGAAAATTTATACCGCATAGTTTTCGCAATCCATATCCTGATGGAATCGCAAGAATCGGATGTATAAAATACGTTAGTGATGTGCACCCGGCACCGCCTCGTGCGTCCAGTTGAACGCTGCCGATCCCCCTGTCTGTGGCGCCGGTCCGGACTGACCGCCGTCGCCGCAGGCGCTCAGGCCGAGTGCAGCGGAGATTACCAACAGGGCCATCGCGGACAATGAATGCGAGTGTGCCGCGCGGATCGTCAAGGTGTCGCCCTCATAGTCCGTCCGCCGGCACTCATCGACGTCGGACGTCGTGCTTGTAGAGGAGGTCCGGCGTCAACGTGGGTGGGTGCTTGCCGGGCGGGAGCGTTATGCCGGCGGCTCCGGATGGAGGGCGACCACGCCTTCGGGCAGCCGGTCCGGGTCGAGGCGAGAGCCGGGGCCGGCCGAGCGCTCGTAGTCTTCGATGCGCTTGGCGATATCCTCAATTCAGTCGCAGAAGATCAACCATTATGTCCGGCGTGCAAGTCCCGCCGGCGATCTCGTAGCGGACCTGTTGGAAGGCGTTGCGCAGCTCGTCGGACAGCATCAATCACTCTCGCGTCCGGTCTCGAGGTCGGCGGCCTCGATCGCATCCGCGACCGTGAGCGTGCCGCCGTCAGTGTAGTCGGTGTACTCCCCCCCTTCCTCGAATACTTGCCACTGGCTTTCCCGACCGAGAGACCTGCCTTGCTCGGACGTGGCGATCGAACGGCCTGGCGATGCCACTAGCGGATGCAGAGACAAAGCGGCGCTCGAGTGCGATGCCTGGAACTATGGGTGATTCTCGCCGTTCCGGTACGGATTGGCGTTCGCGTACCGAAACGGCGAGGTCTACACGACCAGTCAGCGCCCGAAGCCGGTAGAGGGGAGCCCGATACGCGCGGTATTGTCTTGGCTACTCCCCGCTTGGGCGGGCTCGGCCACGGCGTCTGCCGCACCCATGGCCAGCGCAGCATGATCGTCGTTGTCGCCATTGCGCTGGCCGGAGTAGCTCGTCATTACGAGTGCGTTGACGCCGATCGTCATAGCGATGGCGATGCCGATCAATGTCGCCATTGTCGCTCTCATCGGCCCACTCCTTCGTTGGATGTGGTCGGAGGAGCAGTCGATAGAACAGGAATGTCGCAAAACCTTGCCGCCGACAATCCCGGTGTGTCGCGGTCCGTCGCAAGGAGGCGATGTGACACACCTTGTACAACTTCTGCCTCCGGTGAACTGCATCGTAAGCTGTAGCGCATGCAGGAGTCGCCGCACGTCCTTGCGGCTAACGATGAACGGGATATCCGCAAACCGCTGGCGCGGTATCTCGAAACGCACGAGGTACGTGTCACCGTCGCCGACAGCAGTGCCGCCGCGCGACGGGCACTCGAGGTGGCCGCGGTCGACTTGGTCGTGCTCGCTATCATGATGCCGGGCGAGGACGGCCTTGAGTTTGCCGGCACTTGCGGGCAACGACCCGGCTCTCGGTCATCCTGCTGACCGAAATGACGGAGGTCACGGACAAGATTGTGGGCCTGGAAGTTGGGGCCGACGACTATGTGAGCAAGCCGTTCAATCCCCGCGAACTGCTGGCGCGCATCAAGGCGGTGATCCGGCGCTCCCAAAGCCTGCTGCCCGGCGGGGAGTCACGTGCGGTGGGGTCATACCGGTTCGATCGCTGGTAGCTGGACACGGGCGGGCGCGAGCTGGTGGACGAGGCCGGCGTGGTGACGCCGTTGTCGACGGGCGAGTTTCTGCTTCTCGAAGCTTTGCTTGAGCGACCCGGGATAGTGCTCTCGCGGGATCAGCTTCTCGATCTGACGCGGGGTCGGCACGCGGGGCGGTTCGACCGCGCCATCGACAACCAGGTTTGCCGTCTGCGCCGAAAGCTGGAGCGGGATCCGGCGAATCCGAAACTCATTGCCACCGTTTGGGGCGGCGGCTACCGGTTCGCGGGCAACGTTGAGCGCCAATGAGGCTCGTGCCCAGGAGCCTCGCGGGCCAGTTCGCGCTGCTGTTGCTGCTGGCCCTCGTCATCGCTCAGGGCATCGCCATCGCTCTCTTCGCGGCCGAGCGCAGTGAGGCGGTGCATGACGCTCATCTGGACAATGTCGCTTTGCGGGCCGGCACCGTCGTGCGGCTGCTCCGGGACACACCGCCCGCGCTTCACAGCGCTATCGTCGCGACGGCGAGCACCGATGAGGCGCGGTTCACGCTGAGCCGGGAGCCTCTCGTTGGCCGGACGGAAGGCGGAGACGGGGCCGATGCCTTCGCACGTGATCTGTCCGTTGCGCTCGGAGTCGGGCCGGGTCGGGTCAATGTGGCCCCGCTGCAGCACACCCAACTGCACGAAGACGACCACGATGACGGTGGGGTCCACTGGTTCGCGGCATCCATGTCCATAGGAGGCGGTCACTGGCTGAACGTCACGGAGAGGCCGCCGGTCGTGCCGCCCTGGGGCTTGACGTTCGTGCTCTTGTTCCTGCTGTCCGCGCTCGCTGTGGCCGGTGTGGCCGTTCTGATGGGACTGTGGATCTCCCAAACCCCTGAAGAGCCTTGCAGCGGCCGAGGATCGGCTCGGCCGGGGCGAGGAGGTGGACGACCTGCCGGAGACCGGCCCCCTGGAACTCCAGAGTTCTGCACGTGCCTTCAACCTCATGCACGGGCGGCTCGAACGCTACGTGCGCGACCGTACGGCCATGCTGGCGGCGGTATCGCACGATCCGCGGACCCCGATCACGAGCCTTCGCCTTCAGGCCGAGTTGGTCGAGGACGAGAATTCCAGGACGAAGCTCCTGGCCGCGCTGGCCGAGATGCAGCGGATGACGGAGGACACCCTCGCGTTCATCAGGGAGGACGCGCAGCGGGAAGAGACTCGGACAGTCGACCTCCATGCGTTGATCGACAGCTTGACCGCCGACCTCTCGGATCTGGGCCATGAACTCACAGTGCTGGACTTCGGCCGGGTGCTGGTCTCCTGCCGGCCTGTGGCATTGCGCCGTGCATTCCGCAACCCTCTGGAGAACGCGGGCACCCATGGCGTCCGTGCAACGGCGCAGATCGCTGCCGATGACGGACGTTTGCACGTCGTCATCGAGGACGACGGACCGGGTATTCCCGACGCCGATATGGAGCGGGTGTTCGAGCCCTTCGTCCGGCTCGACGAGACGCGGAGTCGAGACACAGGCGGCGCGGGCTTGGGCTGTCGCGCTCGCTAGGCGGGTAGAGCCGCGCCCGAAGCGCATCGTCGTCGAGATTGGCCGGCAACGGCCAAGACAGACCCACCGCGGACGCGCGCTCCAGAACATGCGACACCGTCCCCGCGCTCACCCCGGTCGCCGCCGCGATCCCGTCGCGCGTCAGGCCGAGCCCGTGATGCTGCCGAAGAATGTCTGATGTCGTTCATGCCGATCCTCTTCATCGAGCCCCCGCCTCCTCGCCTCGGTCGATCGACCGATGAGGCAGTGCCGAGAGAGAATCGGCGCGCTGGCGTGGCCGAGAATGCCCGCCAGGTCGACGGTCCTACGGACTGGCGGCAAACCGAACCCGGACCGTCAAATCACGCCAGAATCGCCGTCAAATGCGGCCGGAATTCGCATTTTGACCGCTACGTCCATATATTTATATATTGAATATATCAATATATAAATATATGGAAAAAAACGCGGCTTTTCGGGCAGCGTGTCACGGATAATCAGGTATAAATTTCCTGAAGAATTTCGTAAGCAGTTAGTAAGCGGCATGATTCCAATCTGAGAACACTGGTGAGCGCGATGTTCGGAAAACTTCCACACGAGAAGGAATCGATCCAGCATGCGTTATCTCATGGCAACCGCGGCGATAGTAAGACTTAGAGCCTATCCGTCATCGAGAGAATCGTTAGGAATTCCGATTAGTTAGGGAATGTGATTCAAGCTGGCTACTGGTGAAGGAGGCCAGCATGGATGACACAACCCTATTCGAGTGATCTTCGCGAGCGCGTGGTGCGGGCCCATCTGGCGGGCGAGCCGATCCGCCAGGTGGCGGCGCGCTTCGGCGTCAGCGTCCCATCGGTGCCGAAGTGGGTCGCGCGCTACCGGGCGACGGGGAGTGTGGCGCCGGGCAGGATCGGCGGTCACCGCCCCTGGCTCCTGGAGCCGCATCGGGAACTAGCTCACAGGCTGGTCGCTGAGACGCCGCATCTGACCATCGACCGGCTTCGGGAGCTGCTGGCCGCTGCCGGGATCGCGGTGAGCCGGGACACGATCTGGCGCTTCCTGAGGCGCGAGGGTCTGAGCTTCAAAAAAAGTAACTGCCCAGGTCGCTTACTGAGGTGATTCCGGTGTTGGGGAGTTCTTGCCCGGTAGGCTCACGCGCACTTGACGGTGGCGATGAGCCGATCCGATGGGCTCATCAGGGCTTCGATGATGTTCCAGCCCTGCTTTCTGGCGGTGGTGATCACGCTGCGCAGGATGGCGAAGTTCTCGGCCCCCTTTGCGGATCGGAAGCCGCCGGAGATCTTCTGGCGCAGCTTCATCATCCGCAGGTCGCGCTCGGCCTCGTTGTTGGTGAACGCCACTTCGGGGTCGGTCAGGAAGCGGAGAACCGCGCATTTTCGATCGCGCAGGCGCAGGGCGAGGTTGTGGCCGATCCGCCGCTTCCTGCGTCCTCGCTTTCCGGGCTTGGGAGGCGAGAGCGGCGGCTGGCTCTCGTGGAAGGCCAGCGCCTCGGCAATGATCTCGTCGTAGCGGCGCTCGATCAGCGCCACAAGCCTCGCCGGAACGGCGATATCCTTGTCCTGCGCGATCCGGGCGGCGCGATTGGCCCGGCGCAGGAGCTGCTGCATGCGTCCGGCCCAGCCTTCCCCTTCGATGTCCACCAGCGCCTGCAACTCCCGCAGGTGGTGGGCGTTGCACAAGCCGTGCTCCACCCCCTCCAACGTGAAGTACGGCTTCCAGTGATCGTGAACGACGATGCCGGAAACACCCGAGAGCAGGTCGCCGCGCCTGGCGCTGACCCGGAATGCCGCCAGATGCGGCGTGCAGATCACATGGAGCCACTGCGTCTGCCCGCCAATCCGGAACCCGGTCTCGTCGAGGTGCTTCACCCGCGCCGTGCCCGCCGCAAGCTCCTGTATGTGGGTGGCAACTCCCCGCAGCCGATCGGCCGCCCTGTCGCTCATCGCCGCCAGTGTCGCAGCCGTCACCGGCGCGCCGAACAGCTCGGCCATCACCTGCGACAGCCGGTCCTCCGGCAGGAAGTGGGCGTGCTGAAGGTAGACCGCCACGCCGGCAATGCGCGACCCGTACTGCACCGGCGCCGACACCCCCTCGGGGAACGCTGCACGGGTCAGCGTGCCGCAATGCCCGCAGCACTTGGCATGCGCCCGGTGCTCGGTCACCTCCAGCGCATGCGCCTCGGGCAGGTCGAAGACCTGGCGGGCGTGCGACACCCCTGCCGTGGCCGCCGCCGACAGGGACGAACCGCATCCCTCGCAGGCAGCCGGAACGTGGTTCTCCACCCGGTCCGGGTGATCCGTGCGGCGCAACGTCTCGCCCTTGTGGCCGGGCTGACCGCCCGGCTTGCGCCCCGATTTGCCCCGCTGGCTTTGGGTTCGCCGCTTGGCCCTCGGCTTCTTCAACCCATCGCTCGACGGCGGCCTGGCGCTGTTGCGACTGCTCAGTCCGAGACGGCGTTCCAACTCCTCGATACGCTCGACAAGACGCGTGTCTTGTTCCTCCAGCCGCGCAATCTGCTGCCGAAGCCAGGCGTTCTCCTCCTCCAGGCGAGCGATCTTCTGCTCGGAACTTTCGGGCTGTGCCCCCGTCGAAGGGCCGCGCGGCGACTCGGGATTGGTCATGTCGTTGTTGATTCATTTTCCGAAACTCCCGTCAAGCCCTTCGCGTCAATTCCGAGCGAACCGCACCTCAACTCACTGGTCCAAAATGACAAATCAGACAACCTGGGCAGTTACCAAAAAAAGAACTCTGTTCGTGTATGGCGCGACAATCTGCATGAGATCCGCGCGGCTATCAGGATGAGATTCCTGGCGGCGACGGCGCGTTGAGGATTCCGCTGTGAGGCGGGGATTGCAAGCTCTTTTTGGATTTTGATTGTCGCGGCGCGACAGTTTCTTCGAGCAGCCAGATTGACGCGGAGAGGAGGCGGCCCGCGGGGGTCGATCTCTCGCGGGCCGCGAGTGGGGCAGTGGTGGCCGGCTCAGTCCTTGGTGGTGTTGTTCTCGGTCGCGACGTTTGTCGGACGCCCCGGCTTCTTCTTGCTCTTTTCGAGGGCGGCGCGGCGCCTGTAGCTCTCGACGTTCATCTCGAGGATGGTGGCATGGTGGACCAGGCGATCGACGGCGGCCACGGCTGTGGTTTCGTCCGGGAACACCTTGCCCCACTCCCCGAAGGGCTGGTTTGCGGTGATCAGCAGCGATCGCCGCTCGTAGCGAGCGGAGATGAGCTCGAAGAGCACGCCGGTCTCGGCCTGATCCTTCCGCACATAGGCGAGGTCGTCGAGGATCAGGAGGTTGAAGCGGTCGAGCCGGGCCAGCATGGCCTCCAGGGCGAGCTCGCGCCTGGCCACCTGCATGCGCTGCACCAGATCGGTGGTTCTGGTGAACAGGACGCGATACCCGTTCTCGACCAGGGCAAGGCCGATAGCGGACGCGAGATGGCTCTTGCCCGCGCCTGGCGGGCCGAAGATCAGGCAGTTGGCGCCCTGGGTAAGCCAGGCGTCGCCGACGGCCAGCGCGTTGACCTGGGCCTTCGAGATCATCGGCACGACGTTGAAGTCGAAGGAGGCGAGGGTTTTGCCCGGCAGCAGCTTGGCCTCCCTGAGGTGGCGTTCGATCCGCCGCCGGTCGCGTTCGGCGAGCTCGTGCTCTGTGAGCGCTGCCAGGAAGCGGGCTGCGGTCCATCCCTCCTTGTCGGCCCGCTTGGCGAAGCTCTGCCAGAGTTGGCTGATCGTCGGCAGGCGCAACTCGGTGAGCATCAAGGAGAGCTTCATGGCGTCGACCTTGTTGGGGTCGGGCGCGGTGATGTCGTCTTTGTCGCTCATGCCACGCCTCCCACGCTCAGCAACGCGCCGTAGCCGACGAGGGGCGGCCTGGTGACGTTGACACCGGGCATCTTGCCGCGCTGCGGCGCGAAGTGCGCCTTGAGCTCGCCGGGGTCGGGCAGTTGGCCGGCCTTGAGCGCACGGTCGATCTCCGTGGCCAGCTCGACCTCGCAGTTCTCCTCATGCGCACAGGCCAGCAGAGCCACGGCGAGGCGGCAGGCCTGGCGCTCCGAGAGCTGCTCAAGAGCTCTCTCGAAGCAGCGCCGGTAGGCCTCGCGCGGGAACAGCTCGTCCCGATACACCAAGTTCAGGAGCGCCATCGGCTTCTTCTTCAGGGAGTGGATGACGTGGCGGTAGTTGACTACATGGACGTTGGGGCCGGTGGCGCCGGCGCGCCCGCGCGGCAGGGTCAGCAGATGGGTGCCGCTGAGGAAGAGCTCGATCCGATCGTCGTAGATGCGCCCGCCGAGCCGGTGTCCGATGAGCCGCGAGGGCACGGTGTAGAACACGCGGCGCAGCACGAAGCCCGAGGACGAGGTGATGTTGACGCTGATCGGCTCGTAATCGGCGGTCCGGCTCTGAGGCAGGTCGCCCAGCGTCGCGCGCTCGGCCTCGATCGCCTTGGAGCGATGCGCGTTGGCGCGGCCGACGACCTCGGCGATGAAGCTGCGGTAGCTGTCCAGGTCGTCGAAGTCCGAGGACCCGCGTAGCGCCAGAGCGTCGGCGACGCTGCGCTTGAGATGGCCGTGCGGCCCCTCGATCGAGCCGTTCTCGTGGGCCAGACCTCGATTGTTGCGCGAGGGCTCCATGCCGTAATGGTCGCAGAGCGCCTGGTAGCGCTCGGTCATATCCTCCGCCTCGTCCTTGCGCAGGTTGCAAAACGCCGCCGACAGGCTATCGGTGCGGTGCTCGCGCGGCACACCGCCGAGATGCCACAGCGCGTCCTGCAGGCCCTCCGCCAGCGCCGTGAAGCTCTCGCCGCCCAGCACCACCTGGGCATGGGTGAAGCCCGACCAGGCGAGACGGAAGTGGTAGAGCATGTGGGGCAGAGGCTCACCGGCTACGCTCACGCCAAGCGCCTCCATGCGGGTGAAGTCGGACAGACCCTGCCGGCCCGGCTCGTGCTTCTGGCGGAAGATCACATCCTGATCGTCACCGTGCTCGGCACGCCAGAGGCGGATCCGCCGCTCCAGGGTCCGCCGCACGCCCGGGTCCAGCTCGGGATGGCGGCGCATCAACTCCTGGAACACGCCGACCGGGCGGATGCTCGGGCTGTTCTCCAGGATCGGTACGACGACGGTGTCGAAGACATCGGCCAGCGGGTCCGGCCGCCGCCGGCCCCGTGGCTTGGCCTCCTGGTCCGGAAGCGGTGGATCGGCCGCCACGCGGTAGCCGGTGGCTCGGCTGAACCCCGCCTTCGCGGACGCGACTTCGATCGTGTGGGTCTTTCTCAGCTTCATGAATAGCCTCTTCTGGCAATCGGTGACGTGGCGGCCGGGCACCCCTGCGCTCTCCTTCGACTCGGGAAAGCACAAGCGTTGCCCGACCGGCCGCCATGCCAGGAGGCCTCGGAAGATTTTTTTCGGCGGCCAGGAACTCCGGTCGGGCTACGCCCTCCCTACATTCCTGGCCGCCGATCTCCCCCGTCTCATCCTGATTGACGCTGCTGTTTTGCGGTAGGAACGCCGGTTACCCAGCGCCCCCCGCACAGATCCCCGCAGGCCCGTTAGGGCACGAGGCTCCTACCTTGAGTGGTTGACGGCAAATCGCTGGTTTGGCCAAGGGTGGCGGATGCTCAGTGGCGGCCAAAAGGCCCGCGCCAGGGCGCCGACCTTGGCCAGCGTGAAGCGGTCCTTTTGGGATCGGCGCCGCAGCACGCGACGCCATAGCCGCACGAGCCGGAACGTGAACTGCTTGAGGTACGGGAAGCTGGTTGGGACGGCATAGTATCGAAGCCATCCGTCCACGACCCTCCCAAGCCATTTTGCAACCTCGTACCGGTCATGGTGCATCCTTCGGCGCAGTTCGGCCTTGATGCGCTTGAGGGTTCGGTTGACCCGGCTTCGCATCGGTTTCCGGCCCAGACCGGGACGTCCGGTCCTCGTGGTCCGGCAGTAATGCGTGAACCCGAGGAAGTCGAACGTTTCGGGACGCCGCTCGCCTCGCGCCCGCCGGCGTGCGATCGCCCGCTGGCCAAACTCGATGAGCCGCGTCTTGTCCGGGTGGAGGTCGAGCGAGAACAAAGCCAGCCTCGCCTTCAAGTCGCGCAGGAACCGTTCCGCGTCGCTCTTGTGCTCGAAACCGACCACAAAATCATCGGCGTAACGCACGATGATCGTGTCGCCGCAGGCCGTCCGCGAACGCCATTTCTGGAACCACAGGTCGAGCACATAGTGGAGGTAGACGTTCGCGAGAATCGGCGAAGCCACCGCCCCTTGCGGGGTGCCCACCAGCGTGTCTGACCATGCGCCCTCTTCGATGACGCCCGCGTTGAGCCACTTGGCGATCAGCCGGAGTGCCCGCCGATCCCCGATGCGATGGCCCAAGAACCGGAGCGTCCAGTTCCTGTCCAGGTTATCGAAGAACCCACGGATGTCGGCGTCAACGATCCAGTTGACCCGGCGTCGGTCGATCCCGTACGCCAGAGCATCGAGCGCGTCGTGCGCCCCACGCCCCGGACGGAACCCATAGCTGAACCCGAGGAAGGCCGGCTCGTAAATTGGCGTCAGGATAATCTCCGTCACCGCCTTCTGGACGATCTTGTCCTCTAGCGCGGCGACGCCGAGCGGTCGTGTCCCGCCGTCTGGCTTGGGTATCTCTACCCGCCGGACCGGCGGCGCCCGATACGCTCCGGTCTGTACGCGACGGTGAAGGTCGAGCAGCCGCTCTTCCAGCCCCTCCGCGTACTGAGCCCATGTCATGCCGTCTACCCCCGCTGCGGCGTCCCGCTTCAGCGCGTGGAAGGCCCAGCGCAGCGCGTCCGGCGTGACATGATGCAAGAGCGCCGTCAGCTTCTCCCGCGGCTTCCTCGTTGCAGTTTGCCGTATCCGCTCGGCGGCCTGGGACACGCTTTCCCGGCTCTGCGTCCGGCGCGTGCTTTCGCGTCGCGGATTCCTCTCGGTTCCGGCCCTTCGCTTCATCGGCTCCGCCGGACCTCGCGGCCCCTTGTTCGCCGACTTCATCGCTGTCGGGTCGGAGGAGGCGCCCCGCGAGGCTAGCCTCCGTCCGCCGCTCAAACGGCCCGTACGGTTTTCCCGTAAGCCGCTTTCACAAAGGTGTCTCAACGAAGGTTCAAGGACGGAACCAGTGAGATCAGGCGAACAAGCCCGTATTCGTCGATCAGCTTGCGCTCCGGCAACTGTTTCCAGCCAGCGTTGCGCCAGCGCTTGCGACGATGCGACCAGAGCCGCCGCACGATCCAGCCGTCAAGCTGGTGGAAGAGCCCGCGGACGTGGGCCTTGCAATAGTATTGGCCCCATCCCCGAATGATCGGGTTGATCTCGTCAATCAGCTCCTGCGTGCTGACAGGAGCCTTGCGCCGGGTACGCTGGCGAATCTGGTCCTTGAAGTGCCGGATGGATTTCTCACGCGGAACCGCGTAGCGCGCTCCCCCGCGAACCCCGCTCTTGATCTTGGAGGACGACAGCCGGAGAGGCCGCTCGCCCTGCTTGATCTTGTAGCCGAGGAACTCAAACCCGTGCCTGACATGGACAATGCGGGTCTTCCCGGCGTTGAGGGACACACCCAGCTTTGCCAGAATCCGCCTGGCCGTCTCCAGTGCTGCGCGGGCTTCCCCGCGTGTGCGGCACGTGATCAGCCAATCATCGGCGTATCGCGTTAGTCGATAGCCGCGACGACGCATTTCCCAATCGAACGGGGTCAGCAAGATATTGCTGAGCAGCGGTGAAACGATGCCGCCCTGCGGAGTGCCCTGTTCGGTCGGCAGCCTCTTACCGTCGGCCACCACCCCGGCCGTGAGCATCTGCCTGAGCAGACCTAATACCCGGCCATCCGAGACTCGCTGGTTGACGAGTTCGAGGAGCTTTTCGTGGTCCACGGACCCGAAAAAGTCTTTCAAATCCGCATCGAGAACCCACTCGTTGCCCTCGTCCAGTTCCCTCCATATCTTGCGTAACGCTCCATGGGCAGACCTTCCTTGCCGGTACCCGTAGTTGGCATCGTCGAACACCGGCTCGAAGATCGGTTCCAGCCGGTTCAGCAGCGCCTGCTGGCACACCCGGTCGTAGATTGTCGGGATGCCGAGCGGGCGGAACTTCCCCGGCTGGCCCGCCTTGGGGATCAGGCATTGGAGAACCGGCTGCGGGTGATACTCACCGTCCCGCAACTCCCGGTGCAGGCGATCGAGATTTGCATCCAGCGATGCCTCGAACGCCGCTAAATCCTCTCCGTCCACGCCACCGGCACCCCGGTTGCGCTTCACCTTTTCCCAGGCCACCTCAAGGTTCTTCCGCTTGTACACCTTGTCCACCAGTGAGTGGACCTTCCTGTCACCCGCCGGGTTGATCCAGTCGATGAGTCTCCTCGGGCCATGATGTCCGGGTCTTTCGCTCAAGGAACTTGTCCGCGTCATGGTCCTTACTCACTCATCGCTGTCTCTCGCCGACCACCTCTGCCAACCGACTTCCCCGGCCCACACGGCCGCCGCTCGCGCGGTCACCCGGCTTTCGCCGGGCTTCAGGTACTATTCGGTTGTCCGATTGCTCGCCGCGCATCCTTTCCCATTTCGCCTTTCGGCTTATAGGGTCCGTTATCCCGGTGCCACCCGGGAACGCGGCGAGCCCTCCTGGGGTCACGTCCAGATCTTCCGTACCGTGCCGCTCGCAAACACCTTGGTGCGACGGGTGGGTAAGAACGCCTTCGCCGCCATAGTGCCGGCTCGACCTTGCCCCGTCTTTGGCCGACCGATTCATCATGGGGTGGCCCCCTCGATTACGGCCCGGTACTTCTCCGCAAGCCCTTCAGATTCCACCTCGCGGTGGACACCCTGCCTTCCGGTTGTCTTTCGACAGTGGACCAACTTAGCTCCTCCCTTGGCTGTCTCCGCCGTTTCCGGCTTCGTGCCCGTTTAGAGTTTCGCTTATCGGCTCACTCCGGCCAGTGAGGAATTACCCCCACTTTTGGATATGGCGCCCCTTACCCGAGCGCCAGTGGGACTTGAACCCACCTGATCTGGGCGCTGCCCAGCACACACTATGGCCGAATCAGATTGCTTCGACTCGTACATCTTCGATTCGGATATCCTCCTTTCTTCCGCGGCCCCGGTACGACCACCGGGGCAAGTCGAAGCCCTCCCGAGTCCCGGCACAGGGGTGTACGTGCGTCCATGGATTCCTCAGACAACGCGGAGCCCCGCAGTGCCTCACCAGAGCGGTCCTGCGGGTGTCGCCTTCGGCCGATGAGAAAACCTCGGCACTCCGGACCATAACATTTTCGATGCTCAATCATCCCGGCCACACGCGCCGCTACCGACGCTTCGACCGCACCCTCACGGATGCCGCCGCACGGCTCGCGGTGGAAGTAGTGGTTAGCCTTTCCTTCCCGTCGGACTCTCACCGACTCCCCTGCGCCAGTTAGCTCGGCGCTCCTCATCTTGTTTGTCGCGCCGCAGTTCGTGACTGAGCAGGCGCGCGCCGCCGTTGCCCGCAAGAGAGCACGCTGGCAGGCGCTCAAGCGCCACCTCGACCCGGACCACCCGGTCTTCGTGGACGAGACCTGGATCAAGACCAACATGGCACCGCTCAGGGGCTGGGCACAGCGAGGCCAGCGCCTGAAGGGATATGCGCCTCACGGCCACTGGCGCACTATGACCTTCCTTGCCGCCCTGCGCACAGACGGGATCAGCGCCCCTTGCGTCTTCGACGGCCCTATCAACACACGCTGCTTCCAGGCCTGGGGCAACCAAGAGCTCGTCCCCACCCTCAAGCCCGGCGACATCGTCATCCTCGACAATCTCACAAGCCACAAAGGCAAGGCGGTCCGCCAGGCCATCCGCAGCACCGGCGCCCGCCTCTGGTTCCTGCCGCCCTACTCACCCGACCTCAAACCCCACCGAGCAGACCTTCGCCAAGATCAAGCACTGGATGCGCAACGCGCAGAAGCGCAACTTCGAGGACACTTGGCGCCATCTCGGCCACCTCATCGCCACCATCGAGCCAAGCGAATGTCAGAACTACATCCGAAACGCCGGATATGGTTCCGTCTAAAACGGATGCGGTCTAGGACGCAGCAGGAGGTACATCGCAGCGGGCTTGCCAGTCGGGTTGTGCTGGGAAGAGCGAGCGCCGAAAGTACGACAGAAAGAATGTTGGCCCCGGTGTTTGCAAGAAACGACGCCGAGACGTACCCTTTCAGAAATTTGTGTTTCTGAATTCTCAATTGTGGAGTTTTCTAAAAGTCACTATTACAAAATTTAGCTTGTTCCACCTTCACCATCATGATGTTCTGCATTCGCTAATAGTTTGACAATTAGCGGTCTCGAATTATCTCGCCAATCCTCGAGAGTTGACGGGCGTCTTGTTGAGAGGAGAGCTTTTCTGACCGGTCAAACCGGCAGGATTGGCGGGCTGAAGATGACAAGCGAGGATACCACCGAGGCACTGAATGAGCGTGGAACCGCATTCCGCGTGCCCCAACGGTCGGTTTGATCGGATGATACACCACGGAATTGCCGCCTTTGCCTGCATCGCTCTCTCGTTCGCGCTTGCTGCCTGCGGCGGCTCAGGCAAACCTTCCGTCTCGGCTCTGGAGGAGAAAAGCAGAACGCTTCAGCTCGAGTTTCCCCCAGGGGGCGCTGTGGAGCATCAGTTGCCATTTCGTATTCCCGGCGGTGTCCCCCCGTTCAAGTCAAGTATCAACGACTGCCCTGACTGGGTGACCCTCTTCTCCGACCAGGGGATCCTTGCAGGCTCCGCTCCCGTCGAAGATCATGGTAGGACTTTCTTCTGCACTTACCTCATTACCGATTCTGCTATTTTTGGGAGGCGCGCTTTATCGCATGGGCTTCGCCTTGTAGTTGGTTCCTCGAAAGCTGCTGACAGCCTCTCACTTCCGCAACTCAGCAAGGTAAATCTTGCTGTCGGAACTTTCCACAGCGAAGAGCTCCCAGCTGCTGCTGGCGGCGGTCCACCGTATACGTATTCTTTCACGTGCATCGGAGGTGTGCTGCCATCCGGGATGGGCTTCGGGCCCGAGACTCGCGTGTTCGCTGGCACTCCGGACGCCCGCTTCCGCGATTCGTGCACCTATACCGCTACGGACAGTTCGCAGCCCGCAGTGATGGTCTCGAGGGCGGTAGAGGTCGAGGTGTCAAGCCGCGCCGCCACCCTCTCGCTTCCCTCCCCGGAAAAGCTGAGCCTGACCGTCGGGAACTATCACGGCGCGGCGCTGCCGGCTGCTGCCGGCGGCGTCGAGCCATATACTTATTCCTTCACCTGCGCCGGGGGGCAGCTGCCGTCGGGGTTGGGCTTCGCGCCGGAGACCCGTGTGTTCGCCGGAACTCCGGACGCTCGCTTCCGCGATTCGTGCACCTATACCGCAACGGACAGTTCGCAGCCCGCAGTGACGGCCTCAAGGGCCGTCGAGGTCGAGGTGTCAGGCCGCGCTGTCACCCCCCTCTCGCTTCCCCAGGATTTCGTGCTCACCTCCCCCCCAGGCGCCGTCGTCTCTCTCCCCATGGAGCGGCGCGCCAGGGTGACCTTCGCACCCGCAACGGGGGGTGTGGCGCCTTACACCTACGAAATTCTCGGATGCGAGCTCCCTTCCGGATTACGCTTCAGCCAGGACGCCCGCACTCTGTCCGGCTCACCGCTGGAGGCCTATAGAGGTCCGGATTGCACCTACCGGGTGACCGACAGCGCTCTTACTCCTGCCAGCGTCTCGCGCGATTTCGCGTTGATCGTCGACCCTCTCGATCTGGGGGAGGCGTGGCGCTTCAGGACGCGTACGGTCGAGCCCGGTGGGCCTTGCGTACTTCCCAACCCCGGAACTCCCACAGACGTCGCTATATTGCCCCATGCGCATGGTGGAGAAGTCGGCCAAGACGTTTACGAACTGCTTGATCGCCCCCACATTCCCTTCCTGGAATTCAACCGGATCACGCGTCGACTTACGTATATTCATCCGTCTACGGTTCCAATCCTCGGCACTCCCAACACATATCGCTATCTGGTCGGCACCGCGGGAGTGAGCGCGGAGAATGCCGATGACGCTCTCTGCCTGGACGTCCAGTTCAATCCCGGCGGTGGCTTCTGTCCCGACCCCTCTGGCGACCTCGAGCCCGATCACCTTGTTCACATCCAGCTTCAAGTGCGCGACGACGCGTACTGGGACGAAAGCGTGCGAGAGTATCGGTGTCCTGACACCACCGCACCGGCACCGCGCTCCGCCGCTCAAAGCGAAATCGTCTCCAACCCCGTCCACACCGCGCTCGCGCCCATTCATGCGCGACGCGCCGTCGATGTCGCCCACACTGCCGTTCGGAATCGCGTTCGCAGCTGGTCGCCCGGCGTCCCGCGCGTACTCTCCGCGATTTCACCCGCTGTTGCCATGGGTTCGCTGTCCGGGCAGAGCGAAAGCTTCAACTACACCGGATCCAGCGGGTCGCTGAGCACTGGAGCGGAACTGGGGGCCGGCTCTTGGCAGGCGGGACTGGTTGCCTCGTTCACCCACTCCGATCTTGATTACCGCGCAGGGGCGAACCTCTTTGAACGCGGCTATCTCGCCGGAGAGCACAATACCGAAATCCTCTCCGTGCATCCCTTCGCTGCGTGGCACATTCCTTGGGGCGGGCACCTCTGGGCGTCGGTAGGCGCCGGATTGGGTCACCTGCGCCACCGCGACGACCTAGGCTTCCCCTCCTGGTCGCGCTCCGACGTGAGCCTTCTCGCGTATGACGTGGGCGCCTCCGTTCCGGTCGCCGATGTCTTGTCCGGAGAGCTTCAAGCCGAAGCCGGCATCGAGTCATTTGCTTTGAAGATCGAGGGTGGCGGCAGCATTTCGTCGTCACTGCCCACCATGCGCGGCCTCGACTATCGCGCCGGCCTTGCGTGGAGTGCGCCGGTCCCCGGCACACCTTCACTAGCCGTGGCCTACAAGCGCTTGACCGGAGATGGACCCCAAGGCAGTCAGCTGGAGGCAGAAGGTTCCGTGTCCGTGGAAGGCATATTCGATCCCCGCCTTACCCTGATCGGAAGTGCCGAGGGCTCGTTTAGCCTCGGTGGCTACGAACAGACTGCCTGGGGCCTTGGCATCGGCGTGCGTTTTGCTCCCGAAGGGACGCGTCGCGGTCTGGAGCTGGAGCTTGACACACATCTCGTGTCTGTCGGCGATGGAGTGCCGTCCGACGCCGGTTTGCGGGGCGAGGCTGGTTACAGCCTGTGGGGTGGGCCTCTTTTCGGAGCGATGCGGCCCTACGTTGGCTTAGTTCGCTATCAGGGCGAGAGCTCGGTTCGGCGAACCTTGGGTGCTGACCTTCGCGACACCCCGAACTCCAGGATAAAGGTTGAATTGCACGATCATCCTCGCGATCGATTTCGCGCGATCTACTTCACGTTCCGCCAACGTTTGTGAGGCTCGCTCGACAACTCTGCGTCCCCCTCAGTTGCGAGCAGCGCGCGGCGATCCGATCACACGATTCAGATGGGAGTGCTAACCGCCGTTGCCATCGACGCCCGGGAATTCCGCCGCGCCTGCAGGGACCGCGAGACCCGCGCGTACCTGGATCAGGGTACTCTAGAGCCTATCGGTTATTGAGAGCATCGTTAGGAATTCCCATTGGTTAGGGAATGTGATTCAAGCTGGCTACTGGTGAAGGAGGCCAGCATGGATGACACAACCCTATTCGAGTGATCTTCGCGAGCGCGTGGTGCGGGCTCATCTGGCGGGCGAGCCGATCCGCCAAGTGGCGGCGCGCTGGCAGGGGCTCAAGCGCCACCTCGACCCGGACCGCCTGGTCTTCGTGGACAAGACCTGGATCAAGACCAACATGGCACCGCTCAGGGGCTGGGCGCAGCGAGGGCAGCGCCTGAAGGGATATGCGCCTCACGGCCACTGGCGCACCATGACCTTCCTCGCCGCCCTGCGCGCAGACGGGATCAGTGCCCCTCGCGTCTTCGACGGCCCCATCAACACACGCTGCTTCCAGGCCTGGGGCAACCAAGAGCTCGTCCCCACCCTCAAGCCCGGCGACATCGTCATCCTCGACAATCTCACAAGCCACAAAGGCAAGGCGGTCCGCCAGGCCATCCGCAGTACCGGTGCCCGCCTCTGGTTCCTGCCGCCCTACTCACCCGACCTCAATCCCATCGAGCAGGCCTTCGCCAAGATCAAGCACTGGATGCGAAGCGCGCAGAAGCGCGACTTTGAGGACACTTGGCGCCATCTCGGACACCTCATCGCCACCATCGAGCCCAGCGAATGCCAAAACTACATCCGAAACGTCGGATATGGTTCCGTCTAAAACGGATGCGGTCCAAGCGAAAACCCGCCGTTTTCTCTTGCTTCCAAAGGTAGAGGACGTCCAAACTCTGTCAGAATTTCTATGCGCCTTGAGCCACGATGGGATAATCGCGATCGGGTGGAGGGAGCCTCTAGCCATGACGACTCGCGTCTCGGGCCAGCGCCTGCTTCTGGCGCGCTGAGCGAGGAATTAATCCGTTGAGATCAAGCGCGGCCCGGAACGGTTCTTTCGCTGGCACGCCGCCCTATGCGGAGAGTCGTTGTTTCTTTCGTGCCTCACTATGCGCCTAGTCATGGCTCGGTCCACGGATCAATCAGCGGCACACTGGTTGCTTCGAAGTCAACCAAGTTGCCGGTAACCACTGTCATCCCATGCACGATGGCCGTCGCGGCGATAAGTGCGTCTCGTTCGCCCCGTGGGTCGGGCACATGCAACCGGGCACACGTAAGGGCGACATTAGAATCAACCGGCAACGTGCGCTCCAGGAACTCCGGTAGGACATGCCGCTCCATCCATGACCGCAGCCGTTCTTCCTGTTCAGCGTCACGCCGTTCAACACGCAGGATGCCGATCTCAATTTCCATAAGAGTTAGTGCAAAGATGTAGAAGTTCGCGGCGTCCTGTCTGGAGACCCATGCGGTCACACGCGTGTCAGCCCTGCCATCTCCAACCTTGCGAAGTTCAGACAACACGTTCGTGTCCAGTAGGAACATCAAGGAAGATTAGCGGCGGGAGTATTGATGTTCAGACGCGGCGGTTTCAGGTCGATGTCAGACAATCCCGGCATGGACAATGATTCCACTATGCTGCGACGCTTTCCTGTAAGGCGTCGGTAGTCCTCAATGCTGAGCAGCACATGCGCCAGCTTGCCCCGGTCGGTTATGAAAACGGGCCCCGACTTCGCGGCTTTCTTCGCGCGTGCAATGTTGTGATTGAGTTTTCGACTGGTGATGGTTGTGATGCTCATGCCCACCTTTCACGATGAATGTAGGTATATGACTACATTCTCGAGGCACACGCTATAGCGGAACCGGGGGGCACTCAAGACAGCAATTGCCGGTTGATACGAACCGTCGGAGCAAGAGTTCGCTCTAAATCTTGCAGTTGGGTGAAGGGGTGCGGGGAAAAAGTGCTTGTAGACCAAGGGAATGAGCGAATCTGGCTGCAATTGACCTCCCGGCCATCGGGATTAGCGAAGAAAGAAACGTCTGCCAGGACTTGCGGAGCGCGCGGTCATGGCGATCGATCTCACGACTCAAGAGGCGATGCTGCAGCTGGCTCAGTCCGTGCTGATCCCTTTACTGACAGAGACAACGGAAAAAGAGAGCGATTTTCCCCCTGCCCGGAGAACAAGAGGGTAAGGACGAGCAGGAAGGCCAGCTCCAGGCTCAGGCGCTCGCGGGCCGTGGCCGATCACAAGCTCAGGGCCGCACAGCTTCTCGCAGACGGAGGCTTCGCCGAGGAAGCGTGCGCGCCGGTTGTCCACGCCATCCGCCTTACTGCTGGCTCCCCGGCGGCCATGACATCGGGGGATGGAGCCCGAGATCATAGAGGAAGCGATAGCCTTTCTCGCCAGCGTGGAGCCCGAGATCGAACCTGATGGCGTCGCGCTTAACGCCGTGCATATGCTTTCCGGAAACACCGAGGAACAGGACTCTGCCGAGACCGCGGCCGTTTCCTAAACCACGTATCGACTAGGATTGCCGGGACGACGAATGCGAACCACGTGTCGTAGTAATTTCGATGGCAAGAGCGCTGTATTCGGAAAGCTCAATATAGGGGTTCGGTGTGCCCGTGGCGGCGATGCCCGAAAAGATAATGATCTCGTTCAGTTTGCATGACCGACATGCGTGATATCGTATCAACGCGAACAGCACGTCATCTGGTGTCGGTGGACAAAATTCTATGCTCCTTGGACAATCATTTGCAGCGCTCAGCCCGCCTCTTTTCTCATCCGCCGGCATCGCGCTCGCGCGTACCCTCGTAGCCGGAGGGCAAGTAGCCGAAGCGTTCCATTTGGGTGCGGTGACGCTCTACCACGCGGCGGACCTGCGCGTCGTCCAGCACCTCCCGCCAGCCGCCCATCTTGCCGGTCCGGAAGAAGCGGTCCTGCGACGGGGTGCGCTCGATAAAGCCGGTGCGGTCTTCCTGCGCGCGCAGTGAGCGGAAGGACGAGTGCCGCATCGCCCGCTCCAGGCGCTCGCGCGGCGGCTTGAGGCCGAGGAAGGCCGAAATGGCGCGAAAAGTCGGGCCGGGCCGGCGGCTCATGTCTTCGTAGCGCACGACGTGGAGCTGCGGATGCGAGCTGGCGGTCCAACTCTCGACATGGGTGGACCAGTCGCTGTGGTGCTCAGGCACTTGGTCCGCGGTCGCGGGAGAATGGAATCCCCTTGTCTCCATGAGCGTGATGACGTCGTCCGTCGGCTGGCCCAGGTGGTGGGCGTAGGAGACGACCACGTCGAGCGGGTTGCGTACGACGTAGATCGCCCCTGCCGTGAGCGACTGGGTAATCATGGGCACGCCATCGGCCTCGACGAGGGCGTTGTGGGTCTTGACCATGACGGTATCGCGCGCTCTCTCCGCGATGAGTGAGTGCACCCTGGGCCTGAGGCGTGCGAGGTCCTCCGCATCCAGCGCCGCCGGCGGTCGGGGATCGAGACGCCCGTACCAGTGGGCTTGGCTGTCGCCCGCCGTCAACTCGGACATTCGGTTGATGTCGAAGGACGTGCGCGAATTCCGCAGCAGGTTGTGCAAGAAGGCACGCAGCCAAGTATTGCCCGACTTGGGGTAGGAGGCCAGCCACAGGATACCGCTCATGGGTCAGCGCAGGGTGACCGACGCCTATTACGCCGGCAAGGCCCTACTAGGCGACCGGAGCGGCACAGATACAGTGTGAATTGAACGCATCCAAGTCGTCTCCGCTTTCCCGTCCTATCGCCTCAGCCGCGCGTGCGGTCGGCTGGAATCCGCCCAAAGAAAAGGGAGCGGCCGAAGCCGCTCCCCACACTCTTGACGACAATGCTCGAGATTAGAAGTTGAGCATCGTCCCCAGAAGGAGCTGAGTGAAGTCGTTCGCGCCACTCTCGCCCGCGCCGATCTGCAGCCCGAGATCGATTCCCGGTCCGAGATTGTAGTTGGCATTGAAGGCCACGATGTTGCTGTTGTTGGACTCGTTGTCGCCGTACTGAACACCCAGCATCATGGGGCCGTCGGTCCAGGACACGCCGATATCGGACTTCGAGGTCGTGACACCACCGATTTCCTGATCGTACACGGCGCCGCCGAGCGCGATCTGGTCGATGCTGATCGAGGCCCCGTAGCGCAAGCCCGAGGGATCCTCACCGCCGTCCTCGTTCGTGTAGCCCTCGTAGCCGACATTGGCGCTGAAGCTGCCGCCCATGACGTCGACCGAATAGCTAAGGGCGGCGGAGACCCCCTCCGAGTTCTGCCCCGGGTCGGCAGTGCCCGTTCCGCCATAGGAATCTGTCGTATTCTCAGGCGCGTAGCTCGCGGCAAGAGAGATGCCGTTAAAGCTCGGCGAGAAGTAGACAACCTTGATCGCATCCTCGTTCATGATGACGTTCGTCGTCCACATGCCGCCGATGCCGCCGAACCAGGGCGACTTGATGCCGCCGATCGGCACGGTCCCGCCTGGCGCCCAGACGACCGTCTGCTGCGCGGCGCCCTCGATTGCGCCGACGTGCAGGGAGCCGAAGCCGCCGCTAAAGGTGACTTCCTGCTCGTCGCTGTGCTCGTAGTCGTTGGCGGTGAAGCGGACCCTGACGCCGACAGTGATGCCGTTGTCGAGGGTAGACGAGCCGGCGATCTGCATCTCCATGTTCTGCTGGATGACGTGGCCGCGATCATCCATGGCACCGTCCATGTCCCGGGCGACGAGAGCGGTGGTGTAGTAGCCGCCCACGCCGACGCTGATCGGCTCGGCCATCATCTCGTCCGCTTCCGCTGCGCCGACCGCGAAGGCACCGGCAGCTACGAGTGCCGTAGTTCCCAAGAGAACTCGCTTCATGCTTCGCGAGCGCGATTTTGGGGGTGATTCTGTACAGCGTTGTTACAATGTTCTAATATGAGGTCCTGACGCGCTGAGGCCGTTCGTCTGAGGATCTCCGTAAGCGCACTGGAAGCGGATTGATTACAACGTAAGCGTAGGCCTGCGTACTCCTGTCGTAACGGTTCGGTAATGCCGTGGAGGGGGCGGGTTCAGCGATTGAGGGCCCGTTTCCAGTCTTTTCGCAGCGGCCTGAGCCAGATGTCCTTCCTGGGCTTGTCGTAGAGCTTGTGCCGGTCGTAGCGCCCACGCCCCTGGGTGTTTCCGACGCGGATCCAGCCGGATGCCTTGTAGACGGCGCCGGTGTAGCGCGGGGTCTGGACGAAGGTCTCGATGAGGCGGCGTCGGGCTCGCCGACGCCGCGCTGAGCGCCCCCGCGCGGGGGCTGGTAACGGTTTTTCGGATGCGATATCGTCGAGCGCATGGCGATTCGCGACGAGGATTTCAGCGCGGACCTGGCGCTGGTCGAGGGCGACGATGGAAACTGGTCGCCGCCCGCCGCAACCCCGTCGAGCGCGCCGCGCAACTGGAAATCTCTGTACGAGCGGGAGCTGAAGCGCGCGAAGGCGGCCGAGGCACGAGTGCAGGAGCTGCTCGACGATGTTCGTCGGCTGCGTCGTGCGCTGGGGAGACCGGAGGCTGGCACTGGCAGGCCCAAGTCGCCTCCGCCGGCTGGCCAGGCTGGCGCTGGCGGGCCAAAGTCCGCGTCACCGGCTCGCGGCAGGCGTCACCACGCTCCGGCCTCAGCGAAGAGCCAGCAGGCGATCGAGTCTCTGCGCGCGGAGCGTGGTGAGCTGCGCAAAGAGGTTACTGGGCTGCGCAGAGAGGTCAGCCGTCTGACCCGGAAGCTGGACCAGGAGAGGCAGCGCACGGAGGACCTCAAGGCGACCGGTAGAAAGCTGTCCGGCGAGGTCATTGAGCTTCACGCGGAGCTGAGGCACCGGCGCGATCAGGCGGACAGAGTTATCTCGCTGACCGACGAGGTCTTCTGGTTGCGCCATTCGGTGAAGGGTGCCGACGCGAGGGAAGAGACGTTGAAGGCCCGGGTGGCCAGGGTCTTGCGGATATCGAAAGCCCACAGGGAAGCTTTGTCCGGCGCCGACGCCGATCTGCGCAAGGCCCTGCGGAGATCGAGGCGCCAGAAGGCCACGATCAAGTCGTTGACCCGGAAGAACGTCCGGCTGCGCAAGGCCGCGAAGACGTCGCAGGCCCGGATCGCGGCGCTGGAGGCGCGGGTTTCCAAGCTTCGCGCGACCGGAGCGGCGCTATCCAGGACGCTGTTTGGCAGGAAGAGCGAGAAGCAGAAGAAGCCGTCCACTGGGCGCACGCGCGGCCAGCAGCGCGGCGCACCCGGCCATGGCCGCACCCAGCGGCCCGGGCTCGAGGAGCGGAAAGAAGAGAAGACCCCGCCGGAGGACGCGCTCATCTGTTCCTGTTGCGGCAAGCCCTACGCGCCGAACGGCACGGAAGAGAGCGCCATCTTCGAGATCGAGGTCAAGGCCCACAAGCGCAGGATCGTCCGTCCCCGCTGGCGCCGGGCCTGCGAGTGCGCGTCCTCGCCCCAGGAGGTGATCGCGCCTCCGGTGCCGCGCCTGTTCGACAGGACGCCCTACGGGATCAGCGTCTGGTCGCAGTATCTATACGAGCGCTACGCCTGCTTCCGCCCGCTCAAGCGGGTCGCGGCATGGATGTCCGATATGGGCCTTTCGATCTCGCCGGGGACGCTGGGCAGCAGCGTCAAGCCCTTCGTGCCGCTGTTCAAGCCGGTGGCGGAAGCGATCCTCGATCACCAGAACAAGGCGGCGGTGCGCCACGGCGACGAGACCGGCTGGCGCATCCGTTCGCTACGCGAGACGGGCGGCTCCGCCCGCTCCTGGCTGTGGACCTCGGTGACCGAAGACGCGGCCTTCTTCCATAGCGATCCCTCGCGTTCCGCAGAGGTCGCGATGAAGTTGTTCGGCGACACCGCCGGCAGCACGATCCTGGTGTGCGACCGCCTGTCCGCCTACAAGAAGCTGGCACGCGATCTCGCCGGCAAGATGATCCTGCAGTGGTGTTGGGCGCATCAACGCCGGACATTCATCGACTGCGCGGCCGGCCAGGTGCGGCTGACGGAGTGGTGCCAGGGATGGATCGAGCGGATCGCGGAGATCTACCGCTTGAACGATGAGCGGCTGAAGCACTACGACCCCGGCTGCGCGCGCCGGACGCCGGAGTTCGACGCCGCACAGGGCGCGCTGAAGGAGGGGCTCGACGCCTTGTTCTCCGAGGCTGAACGGCAGCTGTCCGACCTGCCGGCCGGGGCACGCGAGGGCAAGGCGCTGCGCTCGCTGCTGAACCACCGCAAGGGATTGCGCGTCTTCGTCGACCACCCACCGGTCCCGATGGACAACAATTTTGCCGAGCGCGTGCTGAGGGCGCCGGTGATCGGAAGACGCCTCAGCTTCGGCTCCGACAGCGAGCGCGGTGCCGAGTTCACGGCGATGATGTACACGGTCGTGTGCACCCTCAAGATGAACGACATCGACATCCTGCGCTGGCTTCGGGCATGGCTGGAGGCGTGCGCGGAGAATGGCGGCCAACCGCCGGAAGACCTCAAGCCGTGGCTGCCGTGGTCGATGAGCGAGAAGCGCAGGCGCGAGTTCCTGGTGCCGGGGTGAGCGGCACCGTGGAGTGCCGCTATTACGGGCGAGACTTCAGCGCTGAAGAGATGGCGCTGCTGCGCGCGCTGATCGCCGGACCCCCGCCGCTCAGCCGCCATGCGTTGTCCAGGGAGTTCTGCCGGCGCATCGGCTGGCTCAAGCCCGACGGAGGCCTGAAGGACATGATGGCCCGCGTCACCATGCTGGCCATGCACAAGGATGGTCTGATCACCCTGCCGCCGCCGAGGTGGCAACCGGGTCCGCCAAAGCCGATCGTCTTCGGGCCCGACACCGAGCCGCCGCTCTTCCCCGCCCCGACGGCGCTGGACGAGGTCCGCCCGCTCAACATGCGCACCGTCGTGCGCGGAACCCGAGAGGGCAAGCTCTGGAACGAGTTCGTCGCCCGCTACCACTACCTCGGTTACAAGACCCTGGTCGGCGCCCAGATGCGCTACGCCGTCCACGACCGGAACGGCTGGCCGCTCGCCATGCTCGGCTTCTCAACCGCCGCCTGGAAGCTGGCGCCGCGCGATGCCTTCGTCGGCTGGACCCCTGAGATGCGCGAGAAGAACCTGCCGCTGGTGGTCGACAATCCCAGGTTCCTGATCCTGCCCTGGATCAAGATCCCCAACCTGGGCTCGCACATCCTCGCCATCGTCCGCCGCCGTCTGCCCATCGACTGGGCCGAGCGCTACAACACCGCGCCCGTACTCATCGAGACCTTCGTCCAGACCCCGCGCTACACCGGCGCCGTCTACAAGGCATCCGGCTGGATCCGCGTCGGAAACACCCAGGGGCGTGGGCGCTACGACCGGCACAAGCTCTACGACAAGCCCAGGAAGGACATCTGGCTCAGGCCGCTGCGAAAAGACTGGAAACGGGCCCTCAATCGCTGAACCCGGCCCCTCCACGGCATTACCGAACCATTACGCGACCCGTAGCGACTCGGCCGAAACTCTGCGCGAGCCCGTCGACGGTGCCCCCGAAACCGGAATCAAAACGGCCCGCCGAAAGGCGATTTTCGACACGGCCGTCGGGCCGAATCTGGTCGGCGGTGGCGGTCTCTGCCGGGGCCGACCTTTGTGCCTGCGACCGCCAGCCGGCGGCCGTCCGACACTCGCCATGGTCGTTTGTGATCACCCACAGGGAATGGGCGTGGGGCGACAAACGGCGACCTGGTGCGGGCCGGACTGCGGGGCCGCGCATGCCGCTTCTCATCGAAGCAGCGCTACCCCCGGCACCGTCCCGCAGGGGCGGACGATCGGACCTAAGCCGAACTCTCCAGCCGCGCGATCAGCTCGTCGCCCGAAGCGCAGTCGATGATCAACTCGCCGACGTCCGCCAAGCGCTCCGGATCCTCGATCCCGGTCAGCAGGTCCGCTAGGCGCCCGGTCGCTTCGGCGCCGAACTTCCGCTCGGCCTGGCGCAGCAGCAGCGACCGCTCCTGCTCGACGCCTTCCGCTCGGCCTTGCTCGACGCCTTCCGCTCGGCCTTGCTCGACGCCTTCCGCGCGGCCCTGTTCGCGGTCCGCCTCGCGCCATGCGCGGACACGGTCCTGGACCGCTGTCCGCAGCTCGCCCGCCTCTTCCAGTCGCTCCATCTCCTCGAACCCCTCGATTGCGGCGCCACCGGCGCCAGACCCGACCAGCAGACTGAACCACGTATGGAACACTCGGCGCAACTCCCGGTGCCCGGCACCGCGAAGTACGGAAAACGCCGACGCCAGAGTCGTGTAGCCCTCTTCGTGCGACGACATCCGCTCAATGCCGATCACGAGAGAAACAACATCCTCCGGATCCGACTCTCCAACCTCGGCACGCCCCACGTCAAGCGCCAGATAACGCGAGCCCGCGAAAAACGCCACCGGACCTGCCGGACTGGCAGGTCGGCCCTCAGGTGCGACAAGGTCCTCCACGCTCGCCGCCGCAGTCCACGGAGACGCCCCGTTGTAGAGCACCACGGGCAGCACCGGCGGCAGACGGTCCGAGGCGCCGAAGCGCCGCTCCCGCCACAGACCTCGATATAGCAGGTCCACGTAGGTGCGCACCCGCAGCGCCATCAGATGGTCCACCGCAGACTGGAACTCGATCAGCACGAAGAGGTAGGCCCAGTCCTCGTCGCCGCCCTCGCGCAGGCGCACGCGCCAGACCAGGTCGCTCAGGTGCCGGTGCAGGGTCTCGTCGATGCGCTCGGTGGGCACCTGCTCCAGGATCTCGGGGTCGATAGCGGCGAGCCACGCCGGGCCGTCATCGATCATGCCGGCGACGAAGCGGAGCAGGTGCTCCACCGCGATGCTGTGCGAGAAAATCGACTTGTAGACTTGGTCGTAGCGCATGGCCGCATCCTCTCAGGTCGGCCGCGCTCATGATGCAACCGTCGGGCGGGATCGTAGCCGAGGGCTCGGGGCGAGGCCAGGGACCGGCGCCGCCGGCCCCGCACGCATGTTCCTGGCGGTAAGCTCCGCGTGCGCGCAGCGGCACGGGGCGACCGCCGAGGAAGATGCAGGGGGTGTCCTCCACCGTGTCCGCGACCACGATGCCTTCGGCCAACTCCAATTCGAGCGCGGAGCGGATCAGGTCGTCGGACACTTCCAGAAGCCGCGATGCCAGCGGTCTCAGCTCGTCCGCCGGCAGCCCGCAAGCCGGTTGGCGCCGTCGCCGCCCCGGCCGCAGCCGTAGACCGCGACCGGAGACTCGCTTGAGCAGTCGTCGTCCGTGAACGCCGCGTCCTCGAACCGGTCGATGCCTATCCCGGCGCGCAAATGGAAGTCTTCCGCCGTCCCGGCGCCGGATGTCGTCGTCGTTGCAACCGCGATGGCTGCAGCGGCGAGACCGCGCCTTTTCCATGGCTGCCGCGTCAGACGGAGCGGGTTGCCGGCGAGAGAGCAAGCCCTAATGTAGATGGTCCAGAGGTACCGTCCGTCGCGGGCGCGGCCCGAACAGCGGAGAATACTCCGTACCTCCATGACCACCGGGAACTGGCCGAAGCGGGGGCAGAACGGTCTACGGCCGCGCCGGTTTCACGATGATCCTGCCGCGGCCACGCTTGAGCAAATAGCCACCACGCGGGATCATCAGCCGGCCCTCTTCGACGAGCGGCCATAGCGTATCGACGATCGTCTCTGCGTTCGGGTCTTTCTCGTTCGACCCGGCCGAGCGTGACGACAGCCATTCGGCGAACGCCTTGTCGCCGATCTCATCGCCCACGGACTTGCGCAACGCGTTCAACTTGCGAATCTCACCCTTGGAGAGAGAACTCTCGTCAATTCCACTCGATGTTTCCTGGTCCATGATCCGGTGTTTTCCTGGCAATTGGTGAACGTGCCGCGCACTTGTAGCAGCGCGGCCTGCAAATTCCTAACTGCCGTCCCGGCCGCCCGGCAGTCCCTTGGCGATTCGTTTCTTCAGCACCTGGCAAGCCCGGAAGACCACCACACGGCGTGGCGCTATCGGCGCCGCCTCCAGGGTATGGGGATTGCGGCCCAGCCGCTCGCTCTTGTCGCGCAGGTTGAAGCTGCCGAAGCCGGTGAGCTTCACCGTCTACCCCGCCTCAAGGCGGGACATGATCGCCTCGAATGCCGCGTCGACAAACTTCCTCGCGTCCCGATGCGTCCATCCCGTCTCCTGGCTCACCGCTGCCGCTAGATCCGCACGCGTCAAGGTCCCCATCGTCGATAACTCCTCCGCCTACCGGATCACGATACGATAGGCGGGAGGACGGTCAAATCTCAGCTGCGCCGCGCGGCGTAACGCACTACGAGGCCGTGGTTCGCCGGCCGTATCGCAGGTCGAGCGCGCCCACCCGGTCGGCGTGGGTCTGGATGAAGGCGAGGCGGGATTCGGGGCGGCGGCCCATCAGTGTCTTTGCTGGAGGCGGCTGTTGCAGGGCGCGGCATTGCATTGTGGCGGCTTGAAATCGTCGAGGGCCAAGTCGGGAGGGAAGCACGGGTTGCGCTTGCTGACGACTTCTTCGAAACGGGCCGTTGCCTCTATGCCGCCCTCACGGAGAGGGGACGGTACCGGGCTGTAGCGCACAGATGTCTCTCCCTGTTCGACGGGTTCATGTAGGCCGTCCGCCGGGCTTCCACCCTGGCGATCCTGAGCCCTCGCTCGCCGTTGCCGCGGTCGTCGCCACCCGGAGCGCCGCCGCAGGAGTTGCAAGTCCGCGCGGCTTCCCAGTAAAGGTGCGTGCGCGCGGCATTTCCATTCGGGCACACAGACACGATCGATGCCGGTTGGATGTTTGCAACTTATCCGGAGGCTCTCCCCGACATCGGCTGCGCCGGTAGGGCCGTCAACAGAGATTGAATGTCACCTCGCTGAGCCTCCGGCCGACGGATCGCATCGACCGTCGACATTCCGTGGCCGTGCAGAACGTCTGCCCATCGCAGCAGGCTCACAACTTCCTCGGTCTCGTAACGCCTCATTGCCATCCCTGATTCTCCTCGTTCCAAGACCGGCAGCGACGGCCACGACGCGATCATGGGCTACGCAGGCGCCGACACTATTCATGCGGGAAGGGTGGAGGCGACGATGCCGACAGGCTTTACGGCAACAATGTAAGAACTACTGATAACGGACACTAAAGTTAGTGGGACAGACGGATAACTCTTACAATGGCATTCTACATGCCGATTGTGTCGAAGTACGTGGCTGGCGCCGTCGACGAAAACGCCGAGGCGGCGAGCATGCTCCGGCACCAATCGCAGCCGCCGAACGCCCGGTCGGCAATCAAGTGCGGGGGCTGGAGATTCCAAGAGAAGGGGCTCAGCGGCTCGCACGACGGCTAAGAGGTGGGCATCCACAAGCTCGGTTCAGCGGACTCCGGCGAAGCCGGCGCCGAGGTCGTCGCGGACGAGGGTGCCGCCCATGCCCTCGTGGGAAGCGCCGAAGAACGTGCCGGTGACGTGCCCCTCGTCGCCGCCGGTGCGCGCGAAGACGTTGCCTTCGACGGTGATGTCGTAGCTCAGGTCGCCGTCGCCCCACATGGTGCCGGTGCCAAGTTCGCCGGGAGCGCCGGTCCAGGACTCGAGAGACGTAAAGTTGAGGTCGCCGTCGAGGGACGCGAGATCGATGGCGAGGCCGGCGGCACCGGCGACGGTCTCGCCCGAAGGCGTAAGACCGAGGAGGCGGCCGGACCAACTGGCGCTTCCCATGAGATCTGTATTGTCGGCAAGGTCGATGCCGGGACGGGGGCCCAGCGCCCAGGGCCGCGCCAGGCCGTTGCGCAGCGAGGCGCCGAAGGCGAGATCGCCGAGGTCGCCGCGCACGTGGAGCGATTGGCTCTCCCAGGGGCCGAGGTCGGCGGCGATGTCGGCCAGCGCGGCACCCGGCTCGAGCACGCCGTAGACGGCGAGCAGGGCCTCGCGGTCGAGTTGGTGCATCACGTAACCTTCCGTCCCCACCCCGATCACGTGCATGATGGTGGAGGGGAAGCGCGCGGAGTCCGCGTGCTGGCGGCCGAGGGCATGGATGAGCTCGTGCACGAGCGTGACCATGCGGTCGGAGGCGTTGGCGTGACGAGTGTGGTCGACCCAGACTCTGGCCGTGAGGATCGCTCCATCAATGGACCAGGTCCTCGTGTTGCCGACGGGAGCGCCTCCGTAAGGCAGCTCCCAGTCCTCGCGGCGGTCGAACTCGACAAGGATCTGGTCCGGCGCGAGGGTGTCGTGGTTGTCGCCGGCGGCATCGTCCGCCGCAGAGACGGGCGTGGAATCGACCGTGAGCTGGAAGTCGCGCGGCAGGTTCGCGTTGAGGAGCCGCACGGCGCGGACGATCTCGTCGATCTGCGCGGCACTGGTGCCTTCGACAAAGCGCACGACCGGCGCATCGGCGAAGCGGAGCAGGATGTTGCGGGTAAGTCTGGCGTCCTCGTTGAGATAGCTGGTTAGAGCGGTTGCGCCGAGACCGTCGCCGAGGCGTCCGTGGCGCACGGACGCGCCATCATGGGTTGTAGCGGGCGTCAGGCCACTTTGCTCGGGCGGCGGCATGGCGCCGACGCGAAGTTCGTCATCGAACTGGATGACGGGGGCCTGCTGGGCCCCTGCGGCTTGAGCCGGCGGCAGAACCAGTTCGGGGACGGGCTCGGAGACGATGGGGTCCTGGCCGCCGTCCGGCGGCATGGAACCGGTGTCCGGCGGCATGGAACCGCCCGTCTCCGGGCCACCGCCTCCGCCGCCGCAGGCGGCAAGCGCCAGGAGTGTCGCTGTGCAGGCGACGGCGCCCCACGCGCTCAGCGTGCGCTTCTTGCGCACTGGCACCCCATTCCGGTCGCTCGACCAAGTTCTGCCTGCGTTGAGCCGATGTGGACTCAAGTCTTTCGAGTTTGCGTCCATTGGACTGGTCCCAATCGAAAAAACCGTAGTGAAGGTTACTCGTTGGTCCGCGTCTTGGCGCCCTCCTGCGGGAGGGGGTCCAAGAATTAATTCAACCAACAGAGAAGAAGGTGCGAATAGCCGGCGGCGCCCGAGGGTCGCTGTCTCAAGCGCCGCCGCCTGGAATCTGGACTACCGACATCTTCAACATGACCAGTCCCAACCGATGGGAAAGCCCGTGCTCGCAGGAGATGTGCCGAGCGTGCTACTTGACCGCGGTCCGGTGCTCCAGTGGCGGCGGTTTCGTCGTTGGTCCTGCCCTTCGCGAGCAGATGTCGATGACCGGCGATCTCTCTGCCGGCGTGAGGCCCGGGACTTCGTCCACGCGGTCCGAGCCGACGTCCGTTCGCTACGTCGGGTCCACCACCGGAATGAGGCCAGCCACGCGGCCCGGACCGAGCGCCGGCTTTTCGCCGTGCAGGGAGTTCACATGCAGAAAGAGTCCCGGCACGGAATCGGCGCGGATCGGCCGCATCGAATCCTTTGCACCGGGCCTGCCCATGAAGGGCAGCACCCTTGCCAGATAATCCGGGAAACAACATCGACGGATCGCATCGGCCGTCGACATTCCGTGGCCGTGCAGAACGTCTGCCCATCGCAGCAGGCTCACAGCCTCCTCGGTCTCGTAACGCCTCATTGCCATCCCTGATTCTCCTCGTTCCAAGACCGGCAGCGACGGCCGCGACGTGATCACGGGCTACGGAGGCACCGTCACGATCCATTGCGGGAAGGGTGAAGACGACGTCAGTGCCGGCGGGGGCAACGACACGATCCATCGCGGCGACGATGCCGACAGGCTTTACGGTAATTCCAGGCCGGCGGCGGCAAAGCGCCCTCGCCACCGGCTTCGGTTCAATCCGTGCCAGGCGGCCGATCGCTGCCGTCCGCGTCAGCGCCGCACGCCGGGACTGTCGGCCAGCGACAGCGCGAGCCGCACCAAATCCGTCTGACCGGAGAGCTCGTGCTTGGCGAAGATATGCCGCATGTGCCATTTCACCGTCGTCACGCTCCGCCCTGTCTCCGCCGCGATGTCGTGGGCCGGCTTGCCCTCGACCAGCGATGCCGCCACGTGGCTCTCCGCGCGCGTGAGCCCGAGCAGCGCTCCCAGAGCCTCAGGGTCCAGCTTGAGGCGCTCCGCCGGGTCGATGACCAGCACAAGCGCGCCGATCCGGCCCGACCTCGACTCGTTCGATCCATCCGAGACGACCGGGCTCACATGCACCTGAAGCCGCGACACCGCATACTCGCGGCTCACCATCATCGAGCCGCCCACGCCCCCTCCGCCCGGATACGGCACCGCGTGGGCCACCAGCTCCTGGAGCGTCTTGTCCTCGTCGGGGAGCACCGCGCGCAAGTGCCCGTCCTCGTCGCACAGTCCGTCGCGCTTGCGCAGAACCGCCAGGGCGCGGTCGTTCGCCCCCGCCATCCGTCCGCGCCGGTCGAGGTGGACCACGCCCAAGCCCGTGTTCTCAAGCAGCCCGGCGAAGGTCGCCTTCAAGGCCCGCGCATCCACCAGCGCGTGCCGCAACCGCACGAACTGGCGAAGATGGGGAAGGAGCCGCCCGACCGTCTCGACCCGCTCCGAGGTCCACCCCTCCGTATCCACCGGATCGGCGACCGTCCACACGATGCGCGAGCCGTCCGGCCCGTCGAGACGCGTGTGCAGGCAGTTGCCGTTGTCGGAGCGCGGGAGCCAGCGATACGTCGCCGATGCCTTCTTCTCCTCTTCGGTGAATAGCTCCCCTACGTGGACGATCCGGCTGTCGGGCAACCGCCTCAGGCGCGGCAGCCGCTCGTCCACGGGGTGGTAGACCTCGAAATACTCCCGTTCGAGCTCGGGACGCGGCTCCCCGCGATAGAGGACTCGGACGAAGAAAATGTCGACGTCCTCGCGCGAGACGCCATCTCCGACCACCAGAGTGTTGCCCTTTGCCTCGCACATCTCGTCGAGAAGCGCCGACGTCGCACCCCACCGCGCATCGTCGAGCGCCGCCGCGTGCAACGATTCGAGGAGACGTTCGAACAGATCTTGCCGCCTCATGTTGGTCGCGGTTCCGTCGCCGGTTTCAGGCGCCGGCGTTGCCACCGCGATGCCTTCGTCCGTCCGCCCTGCACGACAACTGATCCTCCAGCGCTGGCACAAGAAAACGAAGCCCCGCCATCGGCGGCGTCACCAATACTACGCGCCCCATCGCACCGTGAAACCCTCCCTGAGGAGGGGCATTCCCTCTTGGAGACGGGCAAAATCGGTATGTCCCTCGGTTGTTGTTCGGCGCCGAATTTTGACCCCACCGGGTCACGCAAAATCAATGAGTTAGCGCGCCGATCAGCGTCCAATTTACGCGCCGATCAACAGCTGCACCGCAACCGGGATCAAGCGCCTGAATCAGAGCAAGTGCGCGCGGGTGAGCGGGTCTGGACAATCAACGACAGCCGTCCCTCATCGCGCCCGCGCCGAGCGCCGCCAGGAGCGAGAGGTCGGCCGTGACGCGGGCGGCGGGGGCGGCGCTGCGGAGCGTGTCCCCGCCGTCGGCAGCCACCACCGGGGGAGACAGCGCCATGCGGACCGGCCGGATGTTCCATCGCGACGCGCAGACCTTTCTGATCCACCTGTTCGGGCAAGGACTCGAGGACAATCGTTATGTGGTCGAGAAATACCGCTCCCGTCCCGACGGCCAGATCGAACCCGTCCAGCCGGAGCAGCCCGGAACGAAGGGCCGACGCAAGCAACGGCGCACGATCGCGAGCTTGGCTGCCGTCAGGAAGATGCGACCCGAACGCGACGAGATCATCATCTGCACCGGGGTCAAGCTGGCCCGCTCCGGAGTGCAGATCTGGGGCTGTGCTGCGGCGGGCCTGGGTCTCGTGCGCACTACGCGCTGACTGGCCTGTCATGCCGCTGGAGAAGCCAGTCCACGAGGGGGCCTGCAATCTCAGCCGCCAGCAGCAGCTCCGTGCCGAGCGCACCGAGCAGGGGCTCTGCCCAAGATGTGGCAAGCGTCCTCCCGAGCCCGGTCGCAAAGTGTGCACCGGCTGTGCCGAGAAGCGCCGCGCCGCCGACCGCGCCCGCCGTGCCAGAGCCCGGCAGCAGGGGATGCCGTACGGCGGCCGCAATCCGGAGCAGTGCCGCCGCGCCGACCGCGCCGGCGACAGGCGGCGGCGGAGGGCGTGGAAGGAGGCAGGGCTGTGTACATCCTGCGGCCGCCGCCGGCCGGAGGAGAGCCGCTCTGTCTGCGAGCCATGCCGCGAGGCACGCCGCGCACTCGACCGCCGCCGCTATGACGCGCGCCGCGCCGCCGGCCGCTGCGTGCGCTGCACGCAGCCCACGGTCGGGGGCCTGTCGCGCTGCGGCCGGTGCCTCGCGCTGGAGAAGGAGCGCGTCTGTCCCGAGCGCGAGAGTGCCACCGCCAAGAAACGCTACGTTGCGAGGCGTGCAAGAGGCGAATGCGTGGATTGCACGGCCCGTGCCGGTGGCGCCGCGCGCTGTCCGCGCTGCGCATATCGCTCCAACTCCCGCGCGCCCGAGCGGCATCTGGCGGCGCTCTGGCCGCCGCAGATCACCGTGGTCGACTCGGAGACGGGCGAGGAACTGGGCGTCTTCGAGACCGAATCCGAAGCGGCCGCCTGCATCGCCTTCGCCCGCCTGCGCCCTGAGCAAGTGGAGATCCTCTCCAACGTTCCCTTGCTGGCGCTTTCTCCCTCATGAGTGCGGACCCGCCGCTGGCCTTCCGAAGGTGACACCGCTCTTGACGTCCCCTATCCCGAACCAGCGCCACGGCAGTCACCGGCCGTGCGGTCCGCGAGGCCTCGTGAACCCGGCGGGCCTCGGAGCGGCGGCAGACGAGAGTGAAGGGGAGCTTGGAGAAGGTGAGCAGGGCGGGGCCGAGGAGAGGCTCCAGCCCGCTCGTCAACCTTCGTCATCAACTCGAATCCCAAGGAGACACGATCATGGCGTTCGGACTCAACTCCGCTCAGATCATCGGCCGGCTGGGCGCCGATGCGACCATCAGCAACCTCGCCTCCGGCGGGCGCGTCGCCAATATGTCGGTGGCGACCGACGAATCCTATATCGACCGGTCTCGTGTTTCATGATGCACCTTGTTGGGACTGTGAGGTTGATCCGCCAGATCTGGTGATCCTTCCGTCCCGTTGCACTTCATATGGTGCAGCCGAACTCACACCACATTGTTCCATTTCCTCCGATACCGGGTCTGGCGTCAGACCGGAGTTGGAGTGAAGCGCGGGAAGGGTGAACGGAGAAGGGGGCGAAGAGAGTCGTCCCGGCCGTTCGCATTCCATCGTCATCAACCAGAACTCAAGGAGAAGACCATGAGCTTCGGACTCAACCGCGCGGAAGTCATTGGCCGCCTCGGCGCCGACGTCACCGTCAACCATCTCGCCTCCGGGGGCCGCGTGGCCAACATGAGCGTGGCGACCGACGAGAGCTACATCGACCGGAACGGCAGCGGCGACCGGGTCGACAAGACCGAGTGGCACCGCTGCGTGACGTTCCAGGACGGCCTGATCGACATGCTGGAGAAGCACGCGAAGAAGGGCCGGCTGGTCTACGTCGCGGGCAAGATGCAGACCCGCCGCTTCCGCAAGGACGGCGAGGACTCGGACCGGTTCTCCACCGAGATCCTGCTCGTGCCCGGTGGCCGCGTCCAGTTCCTCGACAAGCCGAACGGGGCCAACGGCAACGGCGCGACCGCCACCGCCGAGGCCCCCAACGGTTCGGCCACGTCCGCGGATACGGCGGATCCGATCCCCTTCTAGCGACCGCTTCCCTTCGTTCCTCCCTCCCAACTCGGGGGCCGGCGCTTCGGCGCTGGCCCCTTTTTTGGTGAGGGCTTCGAGTCTCCACCGCCGCCCGGGCCGACTGGCCGCCGCGACGGTTTCGTTCCCTGGGGGCATTGTCACTCTCACGACGCGGGTTCCGGCAACGGCGCCGTTTCGCCGGCGCAGTTGGCTCTGTACATGCAGAACCGCCGCCGGCCTTCGGTCGGAACGATGACCCGCTCCACCCTCGTGTCCGCTGCCGTTCTTCCCATCAACCGGACGACCCTCTCGTTGAAGCCGATTTGAGCGGCTACTTCCGCTGCGGTCGAGAAGCCCTGGTCGCGAAGCCGTTTCTTCTTGCGCTCGAGGTAATTGGGCAAGCCGTAAGCCCGCCGTATCCTGCCCACGTGCGAGGCCGAGTAGAGCTCGCCCTTCCAGTTTCGGCGCCCCATCGTGTTCAGCTCCCGTGCGGTGCCGTGGTCGCCATGATCTTCCAGGAGCCGGTCGACCGCGGCGACGGTCTCCGGAGGTGTCTTGCGGATCTCCGCCATCGGTCTTGGCAGTTGAAGCGGCTCCAGCGTCAGGGAGCGTCCTCCGCGCATGCGCAGGCCGATCGTCACCTCGGAGCCGTCCCGGGTCAGCGTCGCATCCTCGATCAGAAGCCCGAGCAGCCGCTTGCGGTCCGCGTTTCCGGTCTCGGCGGCGTTCCATAGTAAGCGGTACGCAGACCCCATACCGGAATCTGGCTTGACTACGACGGGGATTTCTTGAGGAGCGCCGTGAGCGCGCGAGTCATTTTGCCTCGGGCTGGAAGTTCCACGGCAGAAGCTCCTGGATGCCCGACTGCGGGTGGCCCTTGGCGATCTTCTCGAGCGTGCTCCGCATCCAGGCGTAGGGCTCGACGCCGTTCATCTTGCAGGTCTCGATCAGCGAGGCGATGCGGGCCCAGGCTTGCGCACCCTCGTCGTTGCCGGCGAAGAGCGCGTTCTTGGCGGTGAGCTTCAGCGGCCGGATTCGGTTTTCCACCAGGTTCGAGTCGATCTCGACACGACCGTCGTGCAGGAACTCCAGCAGCCCGTCCCACTGGTTGGCGATATAGGTCAGCTTCTCGCCGAGACGCGAGCGCGGTGAGACGCGCGAGCGCTGCTCGTCGAGCCAGACACCGAAGGTGTTCACGATCGGCGCCGACTCCTCCCAACGGATCGCGCGGCGCTCCGCCGGCGGCTTGCCCCGGATCTTCTTCTCGATCGCATAGAGCTTCGCGATCCGATTCAGACCGGCCAGCGCGATCGGCGATGCGCTCGAGTCGTATACCTCTTTCAGCTTCCGTCTTACATGCGCCCAACAGAGGGCCCGCGTCACAGGGCCTTCCGCCCGGTCCGGCCGCGCCAGGATGTTGTGGCCCGAGTAGCCGTCGAGCTGCACCGTCCCCGAAAAGCCCTCCATAAGCTCGGCGCCATACTTGCCGCCGCGGCCGGGCGCATAGCGATAGACGACGCCCGGCGGGTCCGTGCCGCTCCAGTGGCGCTCGTCACGCACAAGGGTCCACATGTAGCCCGTCTTCGTCTTGCCCCGGCCCGGGTCGAGAACGCGGATCGTGGTCTCGTCCAGACCCAGGTGATCCGACTTCTTCAGCTCATCCTCCAGGCAAGCGACCACGGGGCGCAGGTGAAACGACGCCTGGCCCACCCACGTCGCCAGCGTCGCACGGTGAACCTCGATCCCCGAGCGCTCGTAGATCTGCGACTGGCGATAGAGCGGGCAATGATCGCCGTACTTCGCGATCAGCACCTGCGCCAGAAGAGCCTCGGTGGGAAGGCCGCCCTCGACCAGAGCGGCCGGCGCCGGCGACTGCACCACCCCGCCCCCCTTGCACTTGTTGCAGGCGTAGCGGGGGCGCACGGTCTCGATGACGGTGAACTTCGCCGGCTCATAGTCCAGCCGCTCGCTGCGGTCCTCGCCGATCTTCGTCATCTCGCCGCAGCCGCAGGGGCACATGATCGTGTCCGGCTCGATCACCTCCTCGCGCCGGTCGACCTGGGGCCCGAAGCGCACCCCGCTGCGCGACCCCCGGGAAGAGCGCCGCCGGCGCTTGCCGCCAGCCCCCTCGTCCTGCTCCTGGTCATCTGCCTCGGGCCGACCGCCGGCTTCAGCGATCGCCGCCCAAAACTCCTCGAACGTAAGCTGGCGCTCGTCCTCGCCGAGCTTCTCGGAGCGCGGACCGAACAGCGCCTTCCTGAGCTCCTTGTTGAGATGCTCAAGCCGGCTGATCTGCTCCGCGCTCTGCGCGTTCTCGGCCTCCAGCCGTGCCGCCCGCGCTTCCGCCGTCTGCCTCGCCGCCTCCGCCGCGCCGCGTGCCTGCTCCGCTTCGCATAGGGCTGCTTCCGTCGCCCGGCGCGCCGCGCGCTCGTCGTCAAGCTCCGCATGCAGGGCCGCCAGCGCCGCCGAAACCACCGCAGGCGACGGCGAACCGGCGCTGCTGAGGGGTGAGGGCGTGACCTTCGGCATGGGCCACCCCTTAATCCGATTCGCCAATGCATGACCAGGGAAAAGTGCAGGCGGGACCGCGACCGAAATCTGCGGCCCCGCCTGCGTGCCGCCTCACTCCGCCGCCAGCGGGCGGCGAACCGGGCGGGCCTTCACCCGGCGCCAGTCCAGACCCTCGAAGAGGGCCTCGAACTGGCCCTTCGTAAGGCGCATCACACCATCCTCGATCCGAGGCCAGGCGAAGCGGCCCTGCTCCAGACGCTTGTAGGTCATCACCAGACCGCTGCCGTCCCACGCAAGGAGCTTGAGCCTGTCGCCGCGGCGCGAGCGGAAGATCACGATCACCCCGGAATAGATATCGAGGTCCAGCTCCCCCGCCGCCGTCGCCGCAAGCGCGTCGTGGCCGCGACGAAAATCAACCGGCCGCGTCGCCAACACGATGCGAAGCGAGGGGGCCGCGATCATGACGACGCCCGGCCCAGGCCCGAGGCCACCGCAACAATCCGATCGACCGCGCTCTCCACCGGAAGGCGAACGACCACGCCTAGCGCCTCGATCGCCACCGTCCGCTCGGACGTCACGCTATCAACCACCACGGGAACAAATGGCGGTGCAGAGCCACCAATCCGAGCGCCCGGAAGAGTTCCCTCCCGCGCGCGCCGCCGCCACTTGGTCAGGGTCGTATCGCTGACGCCATGGCGGCGCGCGACCGCCGCAACCGAAGAGCCCGGCTCAAAGCTCTCCGAGACAATCCGCGCCTTCTCATCGTCCGGCCAGCGTCGCATGGGGGCCGGCTCAGACGGAGCCGGGGCGGCTCCCTCAGAAGCTGGGATCTCAACCGAAGCAACAGCGACACCGTCGCCAGATGCCAAAATCGAATCTGTCATCGCGATCTCTCCTGTGTGGCTCGTGGTCAAGGCGGAGAGTCAGCCCCGAAATCAGATCCGCTGGAAGTATGGGGGCCCGATACCGCTTACGTTCCATACCTGCTCGAAGTCGCGCGCCAGTTCCCGGATGCGCTCGACCTGCCGCTCGGAGAGCTCGGTATCCCGCGCCGCGGCGCGGGCCTCGCGTTCCGCGCAGGCCTCGTCCAGCTCGCGCAGGCGCTCGTTCCAATCGGCTTCGAGCGACGCCGCCACCAGCCGGTTGGCGGGGTCGACCTCGAAGAACCTGCGCCGCGCCAGGTCGGCCTCGTAGCGGATACCCTCGATGCGCCTGGCGCGCTGCGCATCGGCCTCGGCGAACTCCACATCGACCTGCTGTTGTACCGCCAGGGCAACATCGATGTTTTCGCGGTTCAACGCGTCGATCACGAAGCGCGATATCTCGGCGTCGACGAGATCGCCGCGCATGCTCTGGCAGGTCTTCCGTCCGTAATGGTTAGCCTCTGTGTTGCAGATGTAGATGTAGCGCGCCGGCCGGTTGCGGTGCGGAAGAGCGTTGTTGTACTGCATGGTCATGCGCCGGCCGCAGTGGCCGCAGATCACCCGCGACTGCAACAGCGCCGCCCCCTCGCGGGGTCCCGCCGTGCGCGCGGGCGATTCCAGGAAGGAGGCTGCATTGCCTCTCAGCGTGGCTCGATTGCGAAGATACTCGTCCCAATCGATGAAGCCCACATGGGCGTCCTGGATGCAGACGAGCCAGTTCTCCATCGGCACGACACGCAATCTTCCGGTCCCGTCCGCCTGCCGCTCGACATGCGTCTGACCATACACGTAGGCGCCGGCGTAGCGCGGATTTCTCAGGATGCGGGCGATTTGGGGCACACGCGGTGGCGCCCAGCGCAGCTCGCCGTAGACCGGCCCGCTTCGCGGCCGTGACGGCAGCGCGATATTCTCGCGCTGCATCCATGTCGCCACCGCCTTCGCCGACCCCATCCGGCGGAAGCTGTCGAACACGAGGCTGATCGCATCGACGACGGACTGGTCGGGGTCGAACACAACCTCGTCCTTGCCGTTGTAGGCCAGGCCGGTCGGCAGCCGGATCTTCAGCGCGCCGCGCGCGGCGGCGTTGCGCTGGCCGCCGAGCAGCCGCGCCTTGATCCCCTGAAGCTCGAACTCGGACATCGTTCCTTTCATGCCGAGAAGGAGCCTATCGTTGCTGTCGTTGGGATCGTAGATGCCGGTCTCGTCGAGGATCAGGGTGTTGGTGATGCCGGCGATCCGCAGCAGCTGGTGCCAGTCGGCGTTGTCCCGCGCCAGGCGCGAGACCTCCAGGCCGAGAACGATGCCCACCTCGCCGGCGGCGATGCTTCCCATCAGGTCGCGGAAGCCGCTGCGGTTTTCGCTGTAGGCTCCCGACTTGCCCTGGTCCTCGTCGATCACCCGGATCCGTTCCATCGGCCAGCCGAGCGCCGTCGCCCTCTGCCTCAGCCCGTACTGGCGCCGCGTGCTCTCGGTGTTTCGCATGACCTGGCGAAGCGAGGACTGCCGCACGTAGAGGCAGGCCTCGCGCTCCAGATGATGCGGCGCGATCTTGCGGGTTTGCGCCTCAGACATGACGATTCTCCTCCTGTTCCCACGCGGTCCTGGCGAGCCCCGGAGGCGACGGCACGCGCAGCAGGCGCCGGACCTGGCTGGCGACCTCGGCGATCGCCGCATTGGCGATGGGCAACTCCACGTTGACGGCCGAAGGCGACGGCAGGTGCGGGCGGCTGCGCCCGCACGCCGCCCCGGTCACGGCCAGGGCGCCGCGCAGACCGTGGAAGCGCAGCGCGGCGATCGCGTTGCTGTCCCCGCCCGACAGCCAGTGCCGCCGCCAACTCTCGTAGGTCTTCCAGGCGTCGTCGCGCATCACGGCCCAGCTTCCAGCAGTTTTTTTTGAACCCTCTCGAGCGCCTTCTCGAGGCCGCGCGGATGGACCCTCACGCCGAACTCGGCCTCGATCAGCGGCGCCAGCCGGCGCGCGCCTACCCGGCCGTGCCGGGCCCTGTAGTTCTCGACGAAGCGCAGTATCTCCGGGCTGATCTTGTGCGGCCCCCGCGGCCCGCGCCGCGCCGGGACGAGCTCCTGCAGCCCGCCCCCGTCGAACGCCTTGACCATGCGGAAGCAGGTCGGCCGCGAGACTCCGAACCGCGCCGCCGCCTGCGCAAGCGTGGCCTCGCCCAGCCGGACCACCCGGACCATCTCGTAGCGGACCTGGAGCAGGTCGCGGGCATCGAAGAAGTCGCCGGCGACGAACATCGGATCGCTGATCTTTTCCGGCGTCCGGTTGAGGGTTCCGGCCTCCCTGAGCCGGTCCTGTTTTTCGGTGTCGTCGCGACGGTCTGCCATGGCGGTGCGGCCCTCCGAAACTGTTTCAATAAATAATACGCCATCATTCGCCACCACGTCAACACCCAACCGCGACAATCTCGCTCTATATGGCAGTATTCCAGCTATTATCCGGCATTCCATGCCGGACACCGCCGCGCCTGAGCGCCCTAGTTTCTGATCACATAGCGCCATTATTTCTGATCACGCTTCGTGGCCGGCGAAAGCATCGAGTCCACGACCTCGCCAAGCTCAACCAGGTCGTCCGCGCGGAACAGACTGCGGCCCGACGCAACGCGCTCGAAGTCGTCGACGCGCCGCAGCGACGTCCAGGAAATCGGGATACTGGCAAGGACCGCGCCCGGCGGGCGGTCCACGAAGTAGCGAACGATCGCTCTTCTGCTCCCGCTCACGCGGTCGTAAACCCGAATCGTTCGGCCGCTGAGCGGATGAAACGGGTGGGTAATCAAAGCATCCTGATGATCACCCGCTGCGGCGTAACTGCCTGCATTTGGAAACGGTCGTCCGCCAGAGCGGCGAGCGGAAGGACCGGACCGAGTGGCACCGGGGCGTCACCTTCCAGGAGGGGCTGATCGACATGCTCGAGAAGCACGCCACCAAGGGCCGCCTGGTCTACATCGAGGGCAAGCTCCAGACCCGCCGCTGGAAGAAGGACGGCGACGACTCCTGGCGTTTCTCGACCGAGATCCTGCTGGTCCCGGGCGGCCGGGTGCAGTTTCTTGATCGGCCTGCCGGGGCCAACGGCAACGGCGCCGCGGCGTCCGATGATGGCGATGCGGCGCCCGCATCGGCCGACGCTCAGGGGACCCATATCCCATTCTGAGTCAGTCCCCGCAGCGGGCCCTCCCCGCCCGCTCGCCCCAGAGCCCGCCCCGCGTTCCTCCCGCGCGGGGCGGGCTTTTTCGTGCAGCCTGATCCGAGTCCGCCATTGGCCGGACGGCGCGCCATGCGCTTCGCGCGGCGCCTGCCGTCGCGGCGCCGGCGAGAGGCCGGTCGAGGCCGGGACCGGGGCGCGCCCCACGTAGCCTCCGGAGAGGTCTCTCATGCGCCCCATCCCCGCTCACAGGCCCGGCTCCGCCGGTTCTCCCAGGTGCCCGAGGTGTGCATCGTGAGCGCCGCCGCTCGCGTCGCGGCCGCGCTCGGCGCACGCGCCGAGGAGGTGTGCCGCCGCTACCTCCCCCAAGGCCGCAAGCAGGGCCGATACTGGACCGCCGGCGACGTCTACGGCGCGCGGGGGCGGTCACTCTTCGTCCGCCTGGCACCCCCCGGCGTCCCGGGGAAGTGGACCGACGCAAGCAGCGATGAGCACGGCGACCTGCTCGACATCATCCGCCACCGCATCTGCGCGCCGACGCTTCGCGCGGCGCTCGACGAGGCCCGCGCCTTCCTCGCCCGGTCGGCTGCGCCGGCTGCGGGCTCGGGCGACACCTACGACGCCACCGAGGCGGCACGCCGCCTCTGGCGACGCTGCCGCGCCATCGACGGCACCCACGCGGAAGCGTATCTGCACGCCCGCGGGCTCGCGCGCTGCCGCTTCCCGGCACTTCGCTACCACCCCGCGTTGCTCTACAGGGACGGCGGCGGCGTGCGCCGCCTGCCCGCGCTGGTCGCCGCCGTCACCGCTCACGACGGCGACATCGTCACCGGTGTCCATCGCACGTGGTTGGACCCTCAGCGTCCCGCGAAGGCAATCCTCTCATCGCCGCGCAAGGCGCTCGGGCGCGTGCACGGTCATGCCGTGCGCTTCGGCGACCCCGGCGCCGGCACGCTGCTGGTCGGCGAGGGAATCGAGACCGTGCTGTCCGTCGTCACCGCCATCCCCGACACCGTCGCAGCAGCAGCGCTGTCCGCCGGCAGCCTCGGCGCATTCGCGCCGCCTGCCGGCGTCACGCGGCTCGTGATCGCGCGCGACAACGACGCCGAGGGAGAGCGCGCGGCTCTCCGCCTCGCCCAGCGCTGCGCGCGGGCGGGCATCGCCACCACGGTCATCTCGCCCAGGGGTGAAGATTTCAATGACGACCTCCTCGCGTTCGGCCCCGCCGCGCTTGCCGCCTGGACGGCGGCCGCGCTCGCAGAACGGGAGCCCGGGTGAGGGCAGCCAACGGGCGAGCCGCATGGAGAGCAGAGAAAGTCCTCTCCGCGCCGGCATCACGCTACGGGGGGAAGACCATGAGCAGCGATATCAAGTTCCGGCGGGTGAGCGAGAACGAGGCCCGCGTCTATCAGGACGGCGACTACGTCGGCGACGTCTTCCGCCAGGACGACATCCTCAACCGCGGCGCGGTGTTCCATGTGGTGCATCTCAGCGAAGACCCCCGCGGGCCCGTCAGGGTGCACGAGCGCCATCGCGTCCGCGAGGTCGCCCGACACCTCCTCGACACCCACCCGATGCTGTGAGCGGTGACGAGCGCCACCGGGAGCGGCTCGCCCTCGATCCCGTTGCCGGGCCCGCGGCCGGCACCGCGCATTTCATCGCTGCGGGAGGTGCCGCGCCGCTTGCGGGAAACAAAAACAAGGGGTCCGGTAGAGTAGGACGCGAGCGCCTGGTGATCCTCACGCACCACAGGTTTCTCGCGCCCTCTCTCAGAACCGGGCGTGCACCTTTCGTTATGCACCCGGCTCGCCAAAGGCTTTCGTGAAGGCAGGAGTTTTCATCCAATTGAGCTTGAACTGCATGACCGGAATCCGGCCCATTTGGTACAGCTCAGTGTCGCCATCGGCCCAGACCCGAGCGCCGGGATACTGCCGGCTCGGCCTCGACCAAGAAGCGTACACCCGTCGCGGGGAGGCGCCGTCGTGCTTACCCCGCATCCACAGCCAGAGCCGTCGCCACACATACCAGTCCAGACTGGACAGGATGCGCTTGGCCCCGATGCAGTGGCGGTAGTAGTGGCCCCACCCCCGGAGGATTGGATTGATTTCCTGGAGCACGCTTCTCAGCGAGCGCGTCCGCGTCCGCTGATTCAGCACTTGCTTGATCCGCCGGCAGAAGTCACTGATCGCCTCCTTCGGGATTTCGACCCGGCACATGTAGCCGTCATGGTCGTCCCCTTTGAGACGAACCCGGCATCCGAGGAACCGGAATCCTTCCGTCAGTCTGGTGATCCGCGTCTTCTCCTCCGATAGCGTCAGCCCCATCTCCTCGCGCAGCCAGTCCGCGAGCGCCTGCTTCTCAGCAGCCGCATCGTCGTAACCGCCCGCCACGAAGATCAGGAAGTCGTCGGCATATCGGACCGGGTAGAAGACCGTTCGCCCGGCCTCCCTGTCCCGAAATCGCCGTGTCGCGGCCATCCGCCTTCCGTCAGTCCGGATATTGGGATCATGCGGGTGCCTCACCCACCACCAGTACCGCTCCTCGATCGCGCTCAGCGCGATGTTGGCCAGCAGGGGAGACAGGACACCCCCTTGAGGCGTGCCGGTGGTTGTCGGATTGTAGTTGACGTCCTCCAATACCCCGGCTTTGAGGAACCGCACGATCAGCCTGTTGACCTTCCGGTCCGCGACGGATTTCCGTACGCGCTCCATCAGGTAGTGATGGCCGATGTTGTCGAAGCAGCCCTCGATGTCGCCTTCAATGTAAGCGGTACGCAGACCCCATACCGGAATCTGGCTTGACTACGACGGGGATTTCTTGAGGAGCGCCGTGAGCGCGCGAGTCATTTTGCCTCGGGCTGGAAGTTCCACGGCAGAAGCTCCTGGATGCCCGACTGCGGGTGGCCCTTGGCGATCTTCTCGAGCGTGCTCCGCATCCAGGCGTAGGGCTCGACGCCGTTCATCTTGCAGGTCTCGATCAGCGAGGCGATGCGGGCCCAGGCTTGCGCACCCTCGTCGTTGCCGGCGAAGAGCGCGTTCTTGGCGGTGAGCTTCAGCGGCCGGATTCGGTTTTCCACCAGGTTCGAGTCGATCTCGACACGACCGTCGTGCAGGAACTCCAGCAGCCCGTCCCACTGGTTGGCGATATAGGTCAGCTTCTCGCCGAGACGCGAGCGCGGTGAGACGCGCGAGCGCTGCTCGTCGAGCCAGACACCGAAGGTGTTCACGATCGGCGCCGACTCCTCCCAACGGATCGCGCGGCGCTCCGCCGGCGGCTTGCCCCGGATCTTCTTCTCGATCGCATAGAGCTTCGCGATCCGATTCAGACCGGCCAGCGCGATCGGCGATGCGCTCGAGTCGTATACCTCTTTCAGCTTCCGTCTTACATGCGCCCAACAGAGGGCCCGCGTCACAGGGCCTTCCGCCCGGTCCGGCCGCGCCAGGATGTTGTGGCCCGAGTAGCCGTCGAGCTGCACCGTCCCCGAAAAGCCCTCCATAAGCTCGGCGCCATACTTGCCGCCGCGGCCGGGCGCATAGCGATAGACGACGCCCGGCGGGTCCGTGCCGCTCCAGTGGCGCTCGTCACGCACAAGGGTCCACATGTAGCCCGTCTTCGTCTTGCCCCGGCCCGGGTCGAGAACGCGGATCGTGGTCTCGTCCAGACCCAGGTGATCCGACTTCTTCAGCTCATCCTCCAGGCAAGCGACCACGGGGCGCAGGTGAAACGACGCCTGGCCCACCCACGTCGCCAGCGTCGCACGGTGAACCTCGATCCCCGAGCGCTCGTAGATCTGCGACTGGCGATAGAGCGGGCAATGATCGCCGTACTTCGCGATCAGCACCTGCGCCAGAAGAGCCTCGGTGGGAAGGCCGCCCTCGACCAGAGCGGCCGGCGCCGGCGACTGCACCACCCCGCCCCCCTTGCACTTGTTGCAGGCGTAGCGGGGGCGCACGGTCTCGATGACGGTGAACTTCGCCGGCTCATAGTCCAGCCGCTCGCTGCGGTCCTCGCCGATCTTCGTCATCTCGCCGCAGCCGCAGGGGCACATGATCGTGTCCGGCTCGATCACCTCCTCGCGCCGGTCGACCTGGGGCCCGAAGCGCACCCCGCTGCGCGACCCCCGGGAAGAGCGCCGCCGGCGCTTGCCGCCAGCCCCCTCGTCCTGCTCCTGGTCATCTGCCTCGGGCCGACCGCCGGCTTCAGCGATCGCCGCCCAAAACTCCTCGAACGTAAGCTGGCGCTCGTCCTCGCCGAGCTTCTCGGAGCGCGGACCGAACAGCGCCTTCCTGAGCTCCTTGTTGAGATGCTCAAGCCGGCTGATCTGCTCCGCGCTCTGCGCGTTCTCGGCCTCCAGCCGTGCCGCCCGCGCTTCCGCCGTCTGCCTCGCCGCCTCCGCCGCGCCGCGTGCCTGCTCCGCTTCGCATAGGGCTGCTTCCGTCGCCCGGCGCGCCGCGCGCTCGTCGTCAAGCTCCGCATGCAGGGCCGCCAGCGCCGCCGAAACCACCGCAGGCGACGGCGAACCGGCGCTGCTGAGGGGTGAGGGCGTGACCTTCGGCATGGGCCACCCCTTAATCCGATTCGCCAATGCATGACCAGGGAAAAGTGCAGGCGGGACCGCGACCGAAATCTGCGGCCCCGCCTGCGTGCCGCCTCACTCCGCCGCCAGCGGGCGGCGAACCGGGCGGGCCTTCACCCGGCGCCAGTCCAGACCCTCGAAGAGGGCCTCGAACTGGCCCTTCGTAAGGCGCATCACACCATCCTCGATCCGAGGCCAGGCGAAGCGGCCCTGCTCCAGACGCTTGTAGGTCATCACCAGACCGCTGCCGTCCCACGCAAGGAGCTTGAGCCTGTCGCCGCGGCGCGAGCGGAAGATCACGATCACCCCGGAATAGATATCGAGGTCCAGCTCCCCCGCCGCCGTCGCCGCAAGCGCGTCGTGGCCGCGACGAAAATCAACCGGCCGCGTCGCCAACACGATGCGAAGCGAGGGGGCCGCGATCATGACGACGCCCGGCCCAGGCCCGAGGCCACCGCAACAATCCGATCGACCGCGCTCTCCACCGGAAGGCGAACGACCACGCCTAGCGCCTCGATCGCCACCGTCCGCTCGGACGTCACGCTATCAACCACCACGGGAACAAATGGCGGTGCAGAGCCACCAATCCGAGCGCCCGGAAGAGTTCCCTCCCGCGCGCGCCGCCGCCACTTGGTCAGGGTCGTATCGCTGACGCCATGGCGGCGCGCGACCGCCGCAACCGAAGAGCCCGGCTCAAAGCTCTCCGAGACAATCCGCGCCTTCTCATCGTCCGGCCAGCGTCGCATGGGGGCCGGCTCAGACGGAGCCGGGGCGGCTCCCTCAGAAGCTGGGATCTCAACCGAAGCAACAGCGACACCGTCGCCAGATGCCAAAATCGAATCTGTCATCGCGATCTCTCCTGTGTGGCTCGTGGTCAAGGCGGAGAGTCAGCCCCGAAATCAGATCCGCTGGAAGTATGGGGGCCCGATACCGCTTACCCTTCAATCACCCATTGATAGGGAGGGTCGCGAAGCTTCCCATCGGTTCTCGACTTGTGAGTCCGAGTGGTCAGCCGGATATGTTCGAGTGCGCCATGGCAGCCCCGTCCGGGCCTGAACCCGTAGGAGACCTGCCAGAAACGCGCCTCGAAAATTGGCTCCAGGATGTTCTTGACCGCGCATTGCACCACGCGGTCAGCAACGGTGGGGATACCAAGGGGTCGGAACTTCCCCGGCTTGCCCGGCTTCGGAATCCACTTCCGCCGGGCGGGCGACGGTCGGTAGCTGCCATCGCGCAGCGCCTCCCGAAGCTCGTCCAGAAAGAGCGGTACACCTCCATCGCCAGCGGCAATGCTCGCCACCGTCAGCCCGTCGACGCCCGGCGTTCGTCTGCCCTTGTTCTGGGCAATCGAGTGCCATGCACAGCGAAGATTGCGCGGATCGGTTACCCAGTTCCACACATCGCCGTAAGCGCCTTCAGGCGTCTCCTTACTCCACCGATACAACTTCCGCTGCACGTTGAGGAGCCAGGCCATGTCGGCCTGATTATCCGAGTCCACGGATAGTTCCTCCGTCAGTCGATAGCCGATCCACCTTCTGCCCCCCTTCGCCATGTATGCGGCTTTCCCGCACTCCGACTGTCGGGTCGGAGGAGGCGCCCCGCGAGGCTAGCCTCCGTCCGCCGCTCAAACGGCCCGTACGGTTTTCCCGTAAGCCGCTTTCACAAAGGTGTCTCAACGAAGGTTCAAGGACGGAACCAGTGAGATCAGGCGAACAAGCCCGTATTCGTCGATCAGCTTGCGCTCCGGCAACTGTTTCCAGCCAGCGTTGCGCCAGCGCTTGCGACGATGCGACCAGAGCCGCCGCACGATCCAGCCGTCAAGCTGGTGGAAGAGCCCGCGGACGTGGGCCTTGCAATAGTATTGGCCCCATCCCCGAATGATCGGGTTGATCTCGTCAATCAGCTCCTGCGTGCTGACAGGAGCCTTGCGCCGGGTACGCTGGCGAATCTGGTCCTTGAAGTGCCGGATGGATTTCTCACGCGGAACCGCGTAGCGCGCTCCCCCGCGAACCCCGCTCTTGATCTTGGAGGACGACAGCCGGAGAGGCCGCTCGCCCTGCTTGATCTTGTAGCCGAGGAACTCAAACCCGTGCCTGACATGGACAATGCGGGTCTTCCCGGCGTTGAGGGACACACCCAGCTTTGCCAGAATCCGCCTGGCCGTCTCCAGTGCTGCGCGGGCTTCCCCGCGTGTGCGGCACGTGATCAGCCAATCATCGGCGTATCGCGTTAGTCGATAGCCGCGACGACGCATTTCCCAATCGAACGGGGTCAGCAAGATATTGCTGAGCAGCGGTGAAACGATGCCGCCCTGCGGAGTGCCCTGTTCGGTCGGCAGCCTCTTACCGTCGGCCACCACCCCGGGTGTAGGTCTGGCATGGCGATCGTAAGTCATTGATTTAGCGCGATTGGCGGGTGGCCGTAGGCAGCCAGAATCGGGTTTTCGTGACAATCGGCCGGTGCAGGGCCGGATTTTGTCACAACGGCGGCATCCAGCAGTGGTGGGTGGGAACGCTCCGCACCGCGAGATGCGGTAGGATGCCGCGCCGACAACCCAACATCAGACCCAACATCAGGAGCGTTCCCATGCCAGTGTCGCAGTCTCTCATCGCCTCGTCCATCGACCTTTTGGGCCTGCCTGCCGAAGTCGCCGAAGCGGTCGCCCAGGTGGTGGAGTTCTGTCGCGAACAGGCTGGGTCTGACCCGTCTGCCGAGACGTTCGAAACGGTTGAGACGGGGCTGCGGGACGCCATGAACGGCTTGGGTTGCAAGCTCCTTGGGGCCTTCGCCGAGAGCCGCGACGACGGTGCGAGCCGGATCGAGCGCGACGGACAGAGCTGGGTCCGGGTGGCGGCGACGCCGAAGACGATCATGACGACGCTCGGTCCCGTGACCTATCGGCGTGCGCGCTATCGCAGCGGCGCGAGCAGCACGTCGCTGGTGCCGGTGGACGAGAGCCTGGGCCTCATCGACGACTACCTGACGCGGCCGGCGGCGCAGCTCGGGCTGATGATGATGGGCCACTGTACGCCGCGTGAAGCGGAGGAGTTCTTCGCGAAAATGGGCGGAATGACGCCGTCGGTGAGCACGCTGCAGCGCCTGGCCCTGAGCATGCATGAGCACTGGGAGAGCGTCGCCCCGGAGACGCTGGCCAGCATCCGTGAAACCCAGGGCATACCGCCCGATGCGGTCACCGCGTCCGTCTCCCTTGACGGCGTCATGGTGGCGCTGCGGGCCGGCGAGGACGGCCGTGCCGAGGCGTGCTGGCGCGAGGCCTCTTGCGGCACGGTCTCCTTCCACGACGCCGAGGGCCAACGGCTGAAGACCCTCTATCTCGGCCGTATGCCCGAGAGCGGCAAGGCCGCGCTGAAAGCGCAACTTGCAAGCGAGGTCGCCCATATCCGCCGTGTGAGCCCGAAGATCAGGATCGGCGCCGTCGCCGACGGGGCCGCCGACAACTGGACCTTCCTCGAAAGCCTCTCGCCCGAGACCGAGGTCATCGACTTCTGGCACGCTTGCGAGCATCTCCGCGTGGCCTCTGACCATGCGGTGGCGCGCCACTGGTTCGAGAAGCACCGCGAAATCCTGCGCCACGACCCCCGCGGCGTCGACAAGGTGATCCGGGCACTGCGCTACCTCCTGGACAGGGCAAAGGGGGACCCGGCCGAGATCGAGCGCGAACTGGCCTTCTTCCGAAAGCACCGCCATCGGATGCGCTACCACGCCCTGAAGGAAGAGGGCATCGCCATCGGCTCGGGTGTGGTCGAGGCGGCCTGCAAGACCCTCGTCGCGCAGCGCTTGAAACGCTCGGGCATGCGCTGGCGGATCGACGGCGGGCAGGCGGTTCTGACCTTCCGCGCCCTGATCAAATCCGGCCTCTTCGACCGGGCATGGGATGCGCTCATGGACGCCCGATCCGGACCAGCTAACGACAACATCAGCCCAACCGAAGTCCTGGCACTCGCTGCTTGACCAAAATGAACCAGCCCATATCCTTTAGCGCCATCACGACTGGCATATCGCCATACGAGAATCACACCCACCACCCCGGCCGTGAGCATCTGCCTGAGCAGACCTAATACCCGGCCATCCGAGACTCGCTGGTTGACGAGTTCGAGGAGCTTTTCGTGGTCCACGGACCCGAAAAAGTCTTTCAAATCCGCATCGAGAACCCACTCGTTGCCCTCGTCCAGTTCCCTCCATATCTTGCGTAACGCTCCATGGGCAGACCTTCCTTGCCGGTACCCGTAGTTGGCATCGTCGAACACCGGCTCGAAGATCGGTTCCAGCCGGTTCAGCAGCGCCTGCTGGCACACCCGGTCGTAGATTGTCGGGATGCCGAGCGGGCGGAACTTCCCCGGCTGGCCCGCCTTGGGGATCAGGCATTGGAGAACCGGCTGCGGGTGATACTCACCGTCCCGCAACTCCCGGTGCAGGCGATCGAGATTTGCATCCAGCGATGCCTCGAACGCCGCTAAATCCTCTCCGTCCACGCCACCGGCACCCCGGTTGCGCTTCACCTTTTCCCAGGCCACCTCAAGGTTCTTCCGCTTGTACACCTTGTCCACCAGTGAGTGGACCTTCCTGTCACCCGCCGGGTTGATCCAGTCGATGAGTCTCCTCGGGCCATGATGTCCGGGTCTTTCGCTCAAGGAACTTGTCCGCGTCATGGTCCTTACTCACTCATCGCTGTCTCTCGCCGACCACCTCTGCCAACCGACTTCCCCGGCCCACACGGCCGCCGCTCGCGCGGTCACCCGGCTTTCGCCGGGCTTCAGGTACTATTCGGTTGTCCGATTGCTCGCCGCGCATCCTTTCCCATTTCGCCTTTCGGCTTATAGGGTCCGTTATCCCGGTGCCACCCGGGAACGCGGCGAGCCCTCCTGGGGTCACGTCCAGATCTTCCGTACCGTGCCGCTCGCAAACACCTTGGTGCGACGGGTGGGTAAGAACGCCTTCGCCGCCATAGTGCCGGCTCGACCTTGCCCCGTCTTTGGCCGACCGATTCATCATGGGGTGGCCCCCTCGATTACGGCCCGGTACTTCTCCGCAAGCCCTTCAGATTCCACCTCGCGGTGGACACCCTGCCTTCCGGTTGTCTTTCGACAGTGGACCAACTTAGCTCCTCCCTTGGCTGTCTCCGCCGTTTCCGGCTTCGTGCCCGTTTAGAGTTTCGCTTATCGGCTCACTCCGGCCAGTGAGGAATTACCCCCACTTTTGGATATGGCGCCCCTTACCCGAGCGCCAGTGGGACTTGAACCCACCTGATCTGGGCGCTGCCCAGCACACACTACGAGGGCTCCGCCCCCATGCGGCCCGTCTCCGTTCTCCGCGGCTAGCCCGGTTCCGTGCCGGGCGAACAGCATGGGTTCCTGTGTTCCGATGACAAACCTGAGACCCTTAGGCGGCACGCTATACCCCTTGCAGCTCTGGGGTTCGGGATAGAAGGGTTGACCCGTACCCGGGTGCGTTCAACACACCCGCCAGTCGGCAGACGGAAGACCAACCGGCTCTCACCGCGCTCCCTCCGCCCCGTCGGGCCATTGAGGGTTGGACATCTAAATAAAGAGGCTTCCGTCACGTGCTTCGTTCAACCTCGCCATAGGTCCTGTGGTAGCCCGGCCCGCGAGCGACGGCCCGCACCCGGTACAGTTCAGATCGCAGCTCTTTCGCCCCACCGTCGGAAACCGGCGGAGCTTAGCGATCCCCTTCCGCCCAACACCCCTCGTCAGGCAGGGTGGCGTTTCAGCCACCGGTCGATCATCAGCACTACCAAGTGTTTGGTTTACTTCATGCTTTCCTCCTACTTGGTATTCACAGCGCACTCCGTCGTGATGTCCGAGGATTTCACACGTGCTCGCGACAGCAACCCTGCGGGTCCTCCGGTCGCTCCGCTCCCTACGGCCTGACCCAAGGAAGTCTAAGGCGGGCCGTGAAGTTCGGCGACCGTGAAGATGGCTTGCGTGTAATTGCCAACCGCCTCGTCTTGCAGCGCGCCGGCCCCTGACGCGGGGCCGACGCGTCACGCTGCACCGCCTCAAATCCATTCGCGGAACCATTCGTCGCGGCGCCTAGACGCCGGGCAGGCCCAAGCGGGCCCGCCCGGCACGGCGCCGTAATGACCACTGGAATGGATTTGCTGCGGAGCACCGTTCCCACCGGCACGGCGGCGCCATCTTCCGCACCGACATCGCCGAACTTCCGCACCCAAACCCGCCCAAGACTTCCCAGGGCCAGGTGCTGCCGCTGCGCGCGCGTGAATCACAAAGGACATCACCACGGGGCACAGGGTCCCGGAGGTTGAACCAACAGGAGATCGTCATGATCGACACGACCAGCGCTACCGCATCAGCTTCTTCCACTGCCACGGTCTGCGAGGGCATGGCCCTCTACGGCGCAGCGCCCGAGCGCGGCGAGCTCGACAGCCGCGTCGTCTGGGACGAAGACGACGCCATCGATGCGCTGAACGAAGCCATCCGCGTCATCGTCGACGGCATCACCGTAGACGGCACGCAGATGGCCGACGAGCGCGAGCCCCTGATGTGGGGCCTGACCAACATGCTGCACAGCCAGGTCACACGCCTCGACCGCGCCGTCGACCGCATCACGCCCGAGATGCGCGACCTCGAGAAGGCGCAGGACGGATCGGAGGTGAAGGCATGGGAGCTGCAGACCATGACTGACAGGGCGCAGAACCTCGGCGACAGGCGCGACGCCTTCGAGAAGCTCCGCGACCTCGCCGCCGACGCCTACCGCGTCGAGACCGGCGACACATGGCGCCCGAGGCACGGCTCGCACACGAGCCAGACCGGACAGCTCACCTCCGCCGCCATCGACGCGCGCGACTTCCGCAGAGCTCGCAAGGACCGCGAGACGAGGGCGCACCTGCCCGAGGGCACCCTGGTCGCGATCACCGGCGGCAAGACCGTCGCCGATGCCGACGCGGTCTGGAGCACGCTCGACATGGCGCGCGCAAAGTACGGCGACATGGTGCTGCTACATGGTGGCGGTCCCGGCGTCGAGAAGATCGCCGCGAGCTGGGCAGAAGCGAGAGGCGTCAACCAGGTCATCTGCCGCCCGGACTGGAATGCGCACGGCAAGGCCGCGCCCTTCCGCCGCAACGACGAGCTGCTGAACTTCCTGCCCAAGGGCGTCATCGCCTTCCCCGGCAGCGGCATCACCGGCAACCTCGTCGACAAAGCTCGGCAGCTCGGCATACCGGTTATGCAGATAAAGGCCGCGTAAGCAGCGCGCGCCTCGACCAAGCGGCCGGTGCCTCAAGGCATCGGCCGCTTTCTTCGTGTTTCACGACGGGCGTCACGAGCGATGTCCCTCGCCGCCGCGCTTCGCGCAGGCGCCGCTCGCGCTCGAACCGGCGAGTGTGTCGTTCCCGCCGCGGCTTTGGCATCGCGTCTGCCTCGGTGCTGCGCACCGTCGACGGACGCTCGCCTCGCAGCAGCCGATGCGACTGCGGTTTGGTCCGCGAAGCTCTACCTGCGGCCGAGCCGCCCGCCCCCGCCGAGCGCTGCATCGGCCAGCGCATCGACCGCGCGCGCTCCCACTTATGCCGGTGATGATGTCCATGGCGACGGCGCATCGATGAGTGCGAACGCCGCCGCGTGCGGCACCTCCCCCGGATGATCTGGACGTCCACCATGCGAGCGCTCGGCCTCCGTGCCGTCGCCGATGGCGACGAGCGCCACGACACCTCGCCGGACATCGGTGTCGCCGCGCCTGAACGGCCCGGCGTCACCAAGCCCGACACCGGTGACGATCATGGCGATCGACACGCTGCGCCGATCGTGATCGCGAGCCTCTGCACATCCTCCCTGTTGCCTTCCAATCGACCGTCGCCCCGACCGCCGTGCTCGCACGACCGTCTGCCCGCGATGGAGCCGCACGCCGTGCTCGCCGAGCATCGCACCTGCGCGCGCATCGACCGCTCCCGCTGCCGAAGACAATGATGACCATGATGATGGCGACGGCGCATCGGCGAGTGCGAACGCCGCCGCCGTGCAGCAACTCGCCTGCGCGAGATGAGCTGCACGCGTCATGTGCACGCTCGGCGTCAGCGCCGTCGCCGATGGCGACGAACGCCACGACGCCTTGCCCGACAACGGCGCAGCCGTGCCTGCATGGCCCACCGTCACCCCGCCCGACACGCACGACGATCATGACGATGCGCTTGCTGCGCCGCCCCTGATCGCGTGACACTTCCGGTGCCCGTTCCGGTTGCACCGGCCACCGCCGTGTACCCTGAACAACGAGCCGCCAGGCCGTTTTCCTGCGCCTTATTCCCGCGGCACCTCATCGGGTTGGGGCCTGAACCTTCTTATGTCGAACTTGTGTCCCGCTCGACGCTTGCGCGCTTGTTATCTCACACCTGACGCAGCCCGCTGCAGGCCTACGACAACCCTACGCTCAGGCACGTGGAGGATACAGTCTGCTACGACATCTCGTAGAAGAGCGTAGCAGAGAGGCGCCGGAATGAGTGCGTCGCGTTTTGCGTCGCTTCGGGCTACATAATAATTGTCCCTTACGAAGCAACGGCTTGTGCATCACGTTCGATAGAGCTTGGGGCATGGAGCTCCGATAGCCATAGTCCTTGTCCTGCACCTGCATTGCGTTCTGCACCCGCGATGGGGACAGGGTCAACTACCGCATATTGCGTTCAGGAGCGCACTATCAAGTCAGAATCGTCACCGGTATTTCCGTCACAGGCCCCCAAACCGTTCACGGAGGACTCCGTTTTCGGCATCACGGTTTGGGGAGAGTGCACGCCGAAGAAAGTCCCACGCCATCAGATTCTCCGACGCCGAATGGGAGGTGATCCAGACGCAGGTCGAGGAGCAGGACATGATGCCCGGCGAGTACGTCCGCCACGGGGCCCTGAACCTCCATGCCGGTGCGGCTGGCGCGGTCCCCGCAGGGCTCGCCATGCTGATCGAGCCCGCCTACTTTATCTCGACCGTCAAGCGTGACGAAATGCTCCGCGACGGAAGGGGCGACGAAATAGACGCCACGATCAAACAAGGCAGGCTCGCGCAAGCCGAGAGCATGCGCGGCCATCGATGAGCAGGAAATGAACATGGCGACGGAGTCAGCGGTGGATACGCCGATCAGGCTCCTCGTCGTGGTCATGATCGCGCCGCAGAGCATCGCCGCCAAACGGAAGTCTTCAGCGTCGGAACTGCTGCTGCGACCCCGAGACCAGGCCTGGCCGCGTCTGCAGTCTCGCGCATGCCGGGCTCGTGCGTCACGGTTGCACCAGGGCGCAATTGCGCGTCCGCTCACCAACTCGTCCGCTCCGTGACGCTCGCCGCGGCCAAGGAGCGTCTCCACCCGGCCCGCAGAGGCTGCGCTCACTCCCGGTCACCTCGCGCTGATCAAGGACATCAACCGCGGTGCCTACCTGCTGACCACGCTCCGCTGCGAGGAATTACTCCGCGCCAAGCGCAAGTAGCTGCTCGACAGCATCGTCAACGACGTGCCCCTATCGAAAGGCGGAGAACCTCGACGAGGCCACGGAGTGACGGATCGGGACGCGAACTCAGCCGCCGATATCCTCGAAATAGGCGAGCGCGGGCAGGTTGCGGCGCTGATGTACGATACGAAGGACCACCGGCGCATCGTCGGCGGCGGCAATCCGGGCGAAGAATATCAGGTGCCGCCGGTAGGTCAGGGAACGCAGTCCGGGCGCGAACAGACTCCGGTCGCGCCCGCCGTCGGGGTCGGCAGCGATCCGTTCGAAGGTGTGCACCAGCCCACCGTAGTAGGTAAGCCATTGTTCGCGACCCCAGCTCTTGATCGTATAGCGCCGAATCTCGTCCAGATCGCGGCGCGCCCGGCGCGACAGACGAATCGTCATGGCGCGGCGGCTATCTCGATCCCACGTCCGATTCGTAGACCACGGGATCGAATTCCTCGAACTCGCCGGCTTCCGCTTCCCGCACGGCCGCTTCCAGCTCTCCCTTCAGCGCGTAAAACTGCCGTGCGCCGTCGCGTTCCATGAGCAGCCGCAGCCCGGCGCGCACGACCTCGCTCAGGTTGGCGTAGGCGCCAGCGTCGATCTGCCCTTGGGCGTAGCGGTGCATCTGGTCGGTCAAGTGAACATTCGGCATCGTGGAATCTCGCCATGTCCGATCATGTCCGATACTGACATCGCCCCCTGTATCGGTCAAACCGCGCGCAGGGCGAATTTATTGCCCGCTCGTCGAGCGGGTTGAGCTGAAGTCGGGGCTGACCATTCCATTCTCGATGTGGCACCCTTTGCCCGGCTTTTGGTGCGGCGGCTCGGGCGGCGGATGCCGCTGGTGCGGAAAGCCAGTTCGCGGGAAGGCATTCGCGGGCCATCGATCTGCAACGGAGAAAGGAGCAACACATGAGACGAATGCTCGGAGCCGCATGCATCGCGGTGGCCGTGGCTGGACTGCTAGCCTCGTGCATGCCGCGAGGTGAGCCGCTAACCCCGGAAGAGGCCCGGATCGTGCAAGAGAACCTAGTCGAGATGGAAAAGCGCGTGACCCAGCAGTTGCGGGAATCGCTGGAGGAGCGCGGCATCCGCCAAGCAACGGCCGAGGAGGTCGTGGCTACGCTGACTGGCAATACCACCTCCATGTCGGGAGGGGGCGGCACGTTCGTGACCCATTACCTCCCCGACGGAACAATCAAGGTCCAGCTCACGACCCTTCAGGGAGATTACCGCTCGGACGGCACGTGGTCAGTCAACGAGGACGGCACGCGCTGTGTCACCGTCGATGAGCTGCGCAGGCGCAGAGGGCACGACGCATGGGACGGCCCGCGCTATTCGGGAGTCTGGGACACGCTTCACCAGACCAACTGCTACCAAGTCCACTTCGGGGGCCCCATAGAGTATTGGTTTCGCGTGAGCGGACCCCACCACCTCGACAGCGGGGAGTCCGACATCGTCCAGGGTCGCGCGTTCTACCTGTAGACCGCGCGGCGCCGTCCGAGCACTCCGACCGCAGGGGAGTGAAGAGCCGGGCTTAAGGGGAGGTCGGGGCCTCGGAACCGCGCGCCATCTGCCGGGATTCCTCCACACAGCCCCTGAGATCGCCGAGTACGAGGACGACGCCATCTTCATGAAGAAAGTGCCGCCTGTCGGTCCTCCTCTTTGGTACAAACGACGAACCATTCGTGTTGTCGGGAGGCGACCATGGCGCCGAAGTAGGAGAGGCGCGGCGGTCCGAAGTCTGGAGACGACGATTTCGCGGGCCGCGACCTTGTTGGTCGGCCGGCCGGAAGGGGCGGCAGGCAGGCCCGCTGCCGGGGCAAAAAGGGCGCCTCCGGCGGCGCCATCCCCGCAGCCCGGCGCGCACGACGCGGCCATCGCGGATATCCTCGCGACGGTGCGGGCCACCGCCGCACGCATGGACGTGCTCCAGGACGAGCCGGGACCGGGCCAGGACACGGCCGAGGCGCTTGCCCGCGAGACGGTCTCACTGACGCTGGCGGTCGCCGACGCGCGCAGTACGCTCGCCGAGGCGGCAGAATTAGCCTCGCACCGGGACGGGGTGGCGGAGGCAGCGCGTGCCCTGGCCGGGGTCGCCGCCGCGCTGAAGACGCAGGGCGAGGCCCTCGACCAGCGTATCCACGCTACGGATCGGCAGTCAGCGGTGGCCGCCCACAGCCTCGAGGACATGAACCAGTCGGCGACGGCCCTCGGCGACCAGCTGTGCTCCCTCCGCAACGACTTGTCCCGCATCGCCGAGAGACTGCAGTGGCGGTACTGGGTGTTCGGTCTCGCCGTGGCGGCCGCGTCGTTCGTCTTCTTCGCGCTGGGCACGGTGCTGCAACGCGAGACTGACTTGGTCTCCTTCGGCGACCCCCGGCACGCTTGGAACGAATTCGTCGCCGAGCACTACGCGCCGTCGCTCGCAATCTGCGCGTCGAAGGCCCGTCTGGACGAGAGAACCATTCGGTGCGGGCTGGATATCGACCCCGCGCTGGATGTGACGGTCCCCTTCTATCCGGGAACTCTGACCAAGGTGCCGTCCGAAGGGCAGTTCGACCCCAAGGCGGAGCAGTAGGCAACCATGGTCGCGACCGTCACCCGCCTGAAGTGTTAACGGCGGCGGAATAATGGTCCACGCGGAGGGCGCGTCGCCCCGCGCGCGGGGCCCTCCCGTGGACTACGGGGACAAGCTACCGCCGAGACCGTGGTACAATTTTACTCTGCCGCTCTGGCGCATAATCCCGCCGCCGTTGACAGGCAGGGCGGTCAGGGCCACCCGCTCGTTCGCCTCGAAGAGCGCGCGGCGGCTCTCGCCGCACTTGGCCATGGGGCATCGTTGAGGCGGTCGAGCTCGCGGCGGATGGCCGCGTTCATGGTCTCGAGGGAGAAGAAGGTGTGGTGGCGCAGCGCCAGCAGGATACGGGTCTGGACGGCCTTGACGCAGCTCTCGACCAGCCCCTTGTCGGTGGCCCGGTACCGGCGCGCGGGCAGCACCGCGATCTTGTAGTCGCGCGCGAACTCCCGGTAGGAGGGGTTGAGCCTGATATCATCGCGGTCGGGATCGTCCACGCCCGACTTGAGGTTGTCGATGATCCACCGGCGGGGGGTGCCGCCGAAGTACTCGAGCGCGCGCCGGTGCGCCATGGTCCAGTGGCGCACCGTCTGGTCGGGGACCGCCCCGGCGTAGATCAGGTTCGAATGGGCCAGGACCGCGACGAAGATCTCCACGTCGGTCTCGCCGCGCCCGGTGCGCAGGGCCAGCGTCTTGCCGGAGAAGTCCGCCATCCCGTACAGCCCGGGCTCGTAGTCGAAGTGCATCTGCGCCGAGCCGGCGCAGCTGCCCTGGTGCGCCTTCAGGCGCGCGCAAAACTGGCTGTTGGCGCGGGGCTTGAGCGAGCACGCCCCATGCGGGGCTCGCGACAGGTCGCGACCGCGGCCCGCCGCTCCTGCGGCGCGCTCGCGCAGGCGCCGGCCGCAGGCCGGCTGCCGTGAGCGACGAAAAGGCTAAACCTGCTTGGCCTCGATGACGGCGCGCCGGATCGCGCGGGTGCGAGTGAAAAGCGTCTCCAGATAATCGCCGTCGCCGCGCCGGCGGATACAGGCCCGCGCACAGCCCTTCATCGTCGAGATCGGACGGCAAAGGCCATGACAGGCCCACCGCCTGCGCGCGCTGCAGGACGTTCGATACCGTCCCCGCGCTCACGTTCACGGCCACCGCGGTCTCCGCCCGGGGCAAGCCCAGGTCGTGATGGTGCCGAAGGATGTCCCTGATGCTCATGGTGTCGATCCTCTTCATTGGGGCCCTGCCTCCTCGAGTCGATCAGTGGATCGATGAGGCTGAGCCGGGAGAGGATCGGCGCGTCTGGAAACATGGATGTCGGTGGCACCCGCAGGGCGATCGGGCCGGGCCTCAGACCCGGCCTCCGGCGGTCAAGTCCCGCCGGAATCGCGGTCAGATGTCGCCAGACTGCGGTCAAATGCGGCCAGATTTTGCACGCGGGCGCCCAAGTGGTGGAGTTCTGTCGAGAACAGGCTGTCTCGAACCCGTCTGCGGAGGCGTTCGAGACAGTTGAGACGGGGCTGCGCGACGCCATGAACGGTCTGGGTTGCAAGCTTCTTGGGGCGTACGCCGAGAGCCGCGACGACGGTGCGAGCCGGATCGAGCACGACGGACAGAGCTGGTTTCGAGTGGCTGCGACGCCGAAGACGATCCTGACGACGCTCGGTCCTGTGACCTATCGGCATGCACGCTACCGCAGCGGCGCGAGTAGCACGTCGCTGGTGCCGACGGACGAGAGCCTGGGCCTCATTGAAGACTACCCTACGCGGCCGGCGGAACAGCTCGGGCTGATGATGATGGGCCACTGTACGCCGCGCGAAGCCGAGGAGTTCTTCGCTAAGATAGGCGGAATGGTGCCGTCGGTGAGCACGCTACAGCGGCTGACCCAGAGCATGTATGAGCGCTGGGAGAGCATCGCCCCGGAGACGCTCGGAGGCTTCAAACTGTCGAGCGATCCGCTGTTCGTCGCCAAGGTGCGCGACATCATAGGCCTCTATCTCGACCCTCCGGACCGCGCGCTGGTGCTGTGCGTCGACGAGAAGAGCCAGATCCAGGCGCTCGACCGCAGCCAGCCGATGCTGCCCATGTGCCCTAGCCAAGTGGAGCGGCGCACCCACGATTACAAGCACCACGGCACGACCGCACCACGGCACGATCACACTGTTCGCGGCGCTGGACGTGGCGACGGGTGCGGTCATCCGCAACTGCATGAAGCGGCATCGGGCGCGCGAGTTGCGCACCTTCCTCGACGAGGTGGAGCGCAACGTGCCGGCCGACCTCGACATCCATGTCGTTATGGACAACGCATCCAGCCACAAGACCAAGCTGATCTGCGACTGGTTCGCCAAGCGGCCGCGCTGGCACAGCCACTTCACACCAACATCCTCGTCATGGCTCAATCAGGTCGAGCGCTTCTTCGCGCTGCTTACCGAGCGCCAGATCAAGCGCGGCGCACATCGCTCCACCGCCGACCTCAAGGCCGCCATTGAGCGCTACATCGAAAGCCATAACCGCGATCCCCGACCGTTCCGCTGGACCAAGTCGGCCGACGACATTCTCGCGTCCATCGAACGCTTCTGCCAACGCACGCTCAGCGTCCATGCCAAAGTTGGATAGAAACTTATGAATCCGGGCACTTGTGGCGGGCCGGCCACGTCGAACAGATGCGCTCCTTGGTCGCCGCCGTGACGGACCTCGGCACCGGCTGACCGTTTGTCTGACCTCCGACATCGCAGTTCAACCAAGCCGCCTGCGGGCAGAGAACAAGCCGCGGCTAACCCCCGCTCACTTTCATATGACGTTCGAATCCCGCCGAAAACTCCCGTATCCTGCTCGACCCCATTGAGAGAGCGGACGATAGCCCGGTTGCATCCACCCCGCAACGCGCGCTCCAAAAATGCAACAGCGCACGTTCCTCTCGTAGACGAATGCCTCTGTAATCCGTAAGCTATGCAAAGATTTTTGTAATGTGGTCAAGGAGGAATAGCAATGAGACATGGAACGAGAATCCTGTCGTTGGCTTGTTTTCTAGCCTTACTGACGGCAGGCCTTGATCTCGCCGGAGACCCGGTGATGGCCGAAGAGGGAAGGGCGTGGACCGCCGAGGAACTGCAGGCGAGAGTGGTGGATCACACCTTCTACTCCACTGGGGGCAAGGGCAAGAACAATTGAACGAAGCCGCTACGCGGAGTTAGCGGCGTAGAGTTCATTCATTTCCGAGGCGTCGCGGGTGCCGTTTGTTCTGTGCGTTCGCTTCCCGGTTGCGTCAGTGGCGCTCCGCCCGTCGGGTGGCGGATCCCCAGCAGCCTCCCGATCACCAGTGGTTAGCATCGACCCCTGCGACGGACCGTCGCCGGATCGGTCCGGCGGCGCGCCGTCGCGATCCAGGGAGATCGATAATGACCGGGACCGCGTGCGACACGAACACCGTCACCCCTCTTCGCCAGCGCATGGAGGAGCAGCTCCGCATCGCCAATCTGGCCGCGAGCACGTCCAAGGCCTACATCTGCGAGATCAAGAACCTGGCCAGGTACTACGACGCCTCGCCGGACGAGCTCGACGCCGAGCAGGTGCGCCAGTGGTACCTGGGGCGGATCGACAAGGGGCTCAGTCCGGGCACGACCAACGTCTCCTTCGCCGCGCTGAACTTCCTCTACATCGACACACTCGGCTGGCCTGACCATGTCGCCGGCCTGCGCTCCCGCAAGAAGCCCGGCAAGCTGCCGCGCTACATGTCGGAGCAGGAGGTCGAGCACCTCATCCTTGCGACACCCGACCTCCGCCACCGTGCTGCCATTGTCACCGGCTATGGCGGCGGGCTCCGCATCTCCGAGACCTTGGCCATCAAGGTCGGCGACATCCTGTCGGAGAAGAAGCTGCTGCACATCCCCTCCGGCAAAGGCGGCACCGAGAGAATGGCACCGTTGCCGGACATCGTCATCCACTACTTGCGCGTCTACTACAGGAACATCTGGCCGCGTCCGACGAACTGGCTCTTCTACGGCGTCTCGCTCGACAGGCCCATCGCAACGGAGACCTTGCAGGCCGCCTTCAGGAGGGCGCGCGACATTGCCGAGCTCGACCGCAGCTACACCTTCCATTGCCTGCGCCATTCGGCGGCGACCCATCTCCTCGAGCGCGGCGGCGATATCGAGGTGATCCGGGACATGCTCGGCCATCGAAGCGCGAACACGACCCGTCACTACGCCCGCGTCACCGGCAAGATGTTCGAGGGCCTCGACCACCCGATCTCAGGCTTCGCAGCGTTGCGCAACTGACGGCGCGTGGAGGCCGAACGCGCGGGCGTGGCGGAGATCTTCCGCCGCGCCGGCGCCGCTTTCCGTGAGCGCCACAAAGGGCGCATCGACGCCGCCCGGCTCAAGGTCATGGGCGCCATCGAGGCGTGCCGCACCGCCGTGCTCGGCGGCCACATGTACGCCTGCGAGGGCTGCGGGCGCGAGCATCCGCTCTTCAACTCCTGCCGCAACCGCCACTGCCCCACCTGCCAGGGTCTCGCCGCCAACCTCTGGAGCGAGGAGCGCGCCGGGGACATCCTGCCGGTGCCCTACTTCCATGTGGTCTTCACCCTGCCCAAGGAGGTTGCCGCCATTGCCTTCTGCAACCGCAGGGTGGTGTTCGACATCCTCTTCCGGGCCGTCGCCGAGACCCTGCGCACCATCGCCGCCGATCCCCGCCACGGCGGCATGCGCATCGGCGGCACCGCGGTCCTCCATACCTGGGATCAGAAGCTCCGCTTCCACCCGCACCTGCACGTGGTCGTGCCCAACGCGGGCTTCGACGTAGACAGTGGCGAGTGGAAGACGGGGAGCACCACCTTCCTCGCCCCCGTCAAGGTCCTCGGCAGCCTGTTCCGCCGCCTCTTCCTCGAGGAGCTCGCCCGCGCCCACGGCCGGGGGGGACCTGGAGTTCCACGGCACCCTCGCCCACCTCGCCAATCCCGGCGAGTTCCACGCCACGCTTGCCGCCGCCCGGGCCAGGGACTGGGTGGTCTACGCCAAGCGGCCCTTCCGCGGGCCTGAGCAGGTCTTCCGGTACCTCTCGCACTACACGCACAGGATCGCCATCTCCGACAGCCGCATCGTCTCCTTCGACGGCGAGACGGTCTCCTTCCGCCACCGAAAGCCCAAGGCGCCGGGGCAGAGAAAGCCGCGCTACGGCATCGCCACCGTGAGCGCCGACGAGTTCATCCGCCGCTTCCTGAGGCACGTCCTGCCGGACGGCATGCACCGCATTCGCTACTTCGGCATCCTCGCCAACGGCTGCCGCGCCAGCACGCTGGAGAGAGCACGCCAGGCTCTCGGCGCCCTCGGCTGCGCCGCCCCCGAGGGAAGCGTGGACGGCGCTCGGGCCGAGCCCGACGAAGAGCCCGAGATCGGCACCGCGCCCGTGGCCTGCCCCCACTGCGGCGGCGTCATGCGCCTCGTCCGCGAAATCCGCCGCCGCCATGAGCCCCGCTCGACGCGCGGCCCGCCGGCGCTGCCGCCGACCCACAGGGGGAAACCGTGAGACGCCCGCTCGCTTCGGCCCCGCGCAACGGCGCCAAAGCGCCGACGCACGACCGAACCTGTCTCCGCTTGAGCCGGGCTGACAGCCCTCGGCTCACACCCCGCTCAGTCCTCGCAGCGTGCGCCCGCATGCCTGCCGAAAGACCGGCGCGAGCGTCGATTTTATGCGCAACTCTGCTGCCGGTGGATGCCGCCTGACGCTGACATCAGCGCACTTTCCACATAGCTCAACTTCGCCTCTCGTGGCCCGCGGCTTCGTTCAAAAGGGTTGGGCAGGCTCTCGAGAGAGAGCCTGCCCAACCCTTAACCATGGCACGTTTTGTACTACCTTAATCCTGATGGATCGGCGGTCGGCAAAGGATGGGGAGAAGGCTGGAGTTATCGGGTCACTGGAATATGGAAAATAAAGGGCGACGCGATTTGCAGCAAATGGACGAATCCAGAATGGGGCAAGGGCTGCTGGGAATATTCCGACAAAGGCAAGTTGGTCCGCTCAAGAATGGTTAGTGGGGATCGGAAGGGCAGTAAATTTCTGCAAAGACTGGTCGGCAAGGGGAACGTGAGGAACCTCAACTAAGCGCCTAGCGCCGGCGGGGAACACCCAAGACGTCCCCGCTCGTGATCCGTCCCTTAGTCTAACGACTCGCCGGCGTCCGCGGTGAGTCATGTGCGCTGTCGCGAAGCCCTTGGCGAGCAAGGGCTTCGGAAGATCTGAGATTTTTCTTACACCATCGGATTGGCGCATTTCTGCGTGCCTGGGGTTGACCAAGAGGGCGATTCAGGGATTTCCAACCCACACCCGACGGCACGACGGCCTGGCTGCGAAGTTCGTCGGCACTCGCGTCGCGCCGTCCTGGCTGAATCAGATAGAAAGTGTCGCCATCGGGCCTGCAGGCCTCGTTCTATCCACCATCCCTAGCCCGCATTTCTCACGAGTGGGCTGCGATGGGTGTTTGGTTGGCTTCGGGGGTTTTCTGGTTGGCCTGGCGGCGCCTTCTGGGCCATGGCGCAGGAGTGGCGGTGGCGCCGGGGGCGCGGTTGAGTCTGGAGCGGGTTCATCGTTGTTGGCGGGAGGGTTGTGGGGTCCTGGGTCTCAGGTCAGTTGCATAATCGGGCGTGGGCGCGTGTGAACTCGGGCGCGTGGGGTGCGCCTGAGGCCATGGCGATGCGGATGCGGCGGGTACTGAGGCGGACCTGGGCGCCGATCTTCAGCAGCTTGAGGCGGATCGAGCCGCAGGTGGCTCTGGCGAGGCGGGTGTGGGGGAGCGCGATGCGCCTGAGCGCTGCGAGCAGCACGTAGGCCATGGCGGCGAACCAGAGGCGGAGCTGGTTGGCGCGCATGGTCTGAGCCGAGGTGCGGTCTGCGAAGAGGTCGAGCTGACACTCCTTGATGCGGTTCTCCATGTCGCCGCGTGCGCAGTAGAGGGTCTCGTAGAGCTCCCGCCGGTCGAAGGCAGCCGTGCTCAGCGAGGTGACGACGAAGCGAGGGTTGGTGCCCCGGCCCGGCATCCACTCGGCTTTGGCGACGACGCGGCGTTCGCGGCTCCAGCTCTTGCGCGTGGTCCAGGGGAAGTCGGCGAAGCGCCGTGTCGTCTGGCCGCTAAGGCAGGCCTCGCGCTCGGCCCCGGCGAGGTCGGCATCGATACGCTCGACCAGGCGCGGGTTCCGTGCGAGCCCGAAGACATAGTCCACGCCGTTCGCCTCGCACCAGGCCATCAGCCCCTCGCGGGCGAAGCCAGAGTCTGCGCGCAGCACGATCGCCACCTCTGGCCAGCGCTTCCGGATGCGCGCGACGATACGCGCCACCTCCTCTGTCGCGCCGGCGCTGGCGTCGATGTCGGAGCGCCTCAGCTTCGCCGCCAGCAGGTGATCGCCGCAGAAGACGTAGAGCGGCAGATAGCAGTAGCAGTCGTAATAGCCGTGGAAGAAGCGGCCTTCCTGATGACCGTGAAGCGGGTCGTCGGTGGCGTCCAGATCGAGGATCAACCGCTCAGGGGCTTGCCCGTGGGCGTCGAGGAAGAGATCGACGAAGAGCGTCTCGATGGCGTCCGGCTCATGACCGATCCGGCGATAGCGATGGGCACCTGCGGGCGCGTGCTCCAGACGGTTCAGCGTCGACTTGCCGGCAAGCGGCGCACAGCCCGCCCGCTTGGCCTCCAGACGCCCCAGCACCACACCCAGCACAGGGTCGTGGCGCAGTGCGTCGTGGTCGATCAAGTCCTCGTAGCCCAACGCGATGCCGAACACCCGCTGGCCCACCAGGGTGGTGACGTCGTGCACCACACGAGCGCCCGCGCGCCCGTCCGAGAAGCAGGCAGCGAAGCGATCCACCAGTCCGATCGCCCGGTCCGTGGCGCCCAGCAGCAAGGCGCCCGCGTCCGAGGTCATCACGCCGCCGCCGAAGTCGGCCACCACGGCGCGGCCATCGAGGCGTTCAAACTGCATCGTAGGCGGGGTACACTCTGCGGGCATCGGGGAGCTCCTCTGCAACTGATTAGGTCTTTGTCGCAGAAGCTCTTTCTCACGTTCAGAGCCCCGATGCACCTCCCGCTCGTGAGAAATTCGGGCTAGTTGGGAGAACGCGATGGCGACAGCGGAGGATCATTTGTTGAGGCAATGATCGTAGAACGTCTTGCGGCAGACCCATATCATCACGTTCGACTCCTTACCGAGCTGCTTGAACAACGGAAGTAAGCCGAAAGTTACATGAGCCTCTCGCGTGAAGCGGACGTCACGCTGCGGCGCGTCGAGACGCGTGTCCGCCTTAAGCGGCGCTCAGCCAGCGTCTTTGCTCATCGGCCGGTATTGCGTTCACCCGTACCCTCGTAGCCGGAGGGCAAGTAGCCGAAGCGCTCCATTTGGGTGCGGTGACGCTCTACCACGCGGCGGACCTGTGCGTCGTCCAGCACCTCCCGCCAGCCGCCCATCTTGCCGGTCCGGAAGAACCGGTCCTGCGACGGGGTGCGCTCGATAAAGCCGACGCGGTCTTCCTGCGCGCGCAGTGAGCGGAAGGACGAGTGCCGCATCGCCCGCTCCAGGCGCTCGCGCGGCGGCTTGAGGCCGAGGAAGGCCGCGATGGTCCGAAAAGTCGGGCCGGGCCGGCGACTCATGTCTTCGTAGCGCACAACGTGGAGCTGCGGATGCGAGCTGGCGGTCCAACTCTCGACATGGGTGGACCAGTCGCTGTGGTGCTCAGGCACTTGGTCCGCGGTCGCGGGCGAATGGAATCCCCTAGTCTCCATGAGCGTGATGACGTCGTCCGTCGGCTGGCCCAGGTGGTGGGCGTAGGAGACGACCACGTCGAGCGGGTTGCGCACGACATAGATCGCCCCTGCCGTGAGCGACTGGGTAATCATGGGCACGCCATCGGCCTCGACGAGGGCGTTGTGGGTCTTGACCATGACGGTATCGCGCGCTCTCTCCGCGATGAGTGCGTGCACCCTGGGCCTGAGACGTGCGAGGTCCTCCGTATTCAGCGCCACTGGCGGTCGGGGATCGAGGCGCTTGTACCAGCGCGCTTGGCTGTCGCCCGCCGTGAGCTCGGACATACGGTTGATGTCGAAGGGCGTGCGCGCGTTCCGCAGCAGGTTGTGCAAGAAGGCACGCAACCAAGTGTTGCCCGACTTGGGGTAGGAGGCGAGCCACAGGATCCCGCTCATGGGCCAAAGAGAAGGGAGCGGCCGAAGCCGCTCCCCACGCTTTTGACGACAATGCTCCAGACTAGAAGTTGAGCATCGTCCCCAGAAGGACCTGACCCAAGTTGGCACTTTTTCCGACCAGCCGAGCCTGTTCGAGCCAGTTTTGCGGCGCTGAACCACTAGATGTTGGGGTTGGAGGACACCTGAGACCCACATTTGCCATTCGTGGTCCTGGAAGCCAATTGTGGGGCCAGGACTTTGGAGTTGAGTCGATATCCCTCTTGCCAGATGCCGCGAACGCCGTGTATGCGAAACAGGCATCGCAGAAACGGCGCCGCCATGTACATCAAGGCAACCAGGACACACACCGACAAGGCCGGCCAGCCGGTCCGAAGCCATCGCCTCGTGCTCGCCCAGCGCGTCGGCGACAAGGTGCGCCACAGGACGCTGCTCAATCTCGGCACCGACTATCCGGTGCCGCGCGAGAAGTGGAAGGCCGTCACCGAACTCGCCGAGGCGCTGCTTCACGGCAAGCCGCCGCTGTTCGAGGGCGAGGCGGATGTGCGGGCCGCAGCCGAGGACATCGTCGCCAAGCTCAGGGCCAGGGGGTTCCGCGTCGAGGCGATGCAGGAAGAGGCGCGCAAGCCCGACATCGCCACCGTCGACCTCGATACCCTGGAGCACGAGAACCCGCGCACGGTCGGCTGCGAGCGCCTGTGCCTCAAGGCCCTCGACGCCCTCGGCTTCGCCGAAATCCTCCACGGCCTCGACATCAAGGGCCGCGACGGGCGCATCGCCAGCGCGCTGATCGTCGCCAGGATGGTCCATCCCGCCAGCGAGCGTGATACCAGCCGCTGGCTCCGCCACGACAGCGCGGCCGCCGAGCTCCTGGGCCTGGAGGGCGACCGCAAGGCGCTGCGGCGCAAGACGCTCTACCGCATCGGCGACCTGCTCTGGCGCCACCGCGCCGCCATCCAGCGGGAGCTGTTCAACCGTGAGCGCGCACTGCTCGACCTGCCCGAGACGATCGCCTTCTACGATCTCACCAACGTCCACTACCACGGCCACACGGGCGGCGAGCTTCCCAGGTTCGGGCGCTCCAAGCAGAAGCGCGACGACTGTCCCCTCATCACGCTGGCGCTGGCGCTCGACGGCGCGGGCTTCCCGCGCAGTTGCGAGATCCTGCCGGGCAACGTGAGCGAGCCGGGCACGCTGCACGAGGCGCTGGCGCGGCTCGAGGCGGTGTGCGGCGGCACGGCGCCGAAGCCCACGGTGGTCATGGACGCGGGCATCGCCACCGAGAAAAACATCGCGTGGCTGGGCGAGCAGGGCTACGACTGGATCGCGGTCAGCCGCGGTGCCAGGCCTGCGCCGCCCGAGGGCGGACCCGAGGCCCTGCTGATCACCAGCGCGCGCCACGAGGTGCGGGCCTGGCGGCTTGCCAGCGAGGACGGCGAGGCGCGGCTCTACGTCGTCAGCGAGGGCAAGAAGAAGGCCGAGAACGCGATCATCGGCCTGAGGCGGAACCGCTTCGAGGCGGCGCTGGAAAGGCTCCACGGCGGCCTTGCGGTCAAGGGCCGCCTCAAGCGCTACGACAAGGTGCTGGAGAGCATAGGCCGCCTCAAGCAGCGCTTCTCCGCCGTCGCCAGGCACTACGAGATCACGGTCGAGAGGGCGAAAACCGGCCCCAATGCCACCGCCGTGCGCTTCAAGCGCAGGCCGCGATACGACGAGGCCGATGAGGGCGCCGGTGCCTATGTGCTGCGCACCAGCCACGTCGACTGGGACATCGAGACGGTCCTGCGGACGTACTGGCGGATCACGGATATCGAGGCGACATTCCGGAGCCTGAAATCCGAGCTCGGCCTTCGCCCGATCTGGCACCAGCTCGACCGGCGCATCGCGGCCCACCTGCTGATCGCCGTGCTGGCCTACCACGCCGTGCATCTGATCCGTACCCGGCTGGCCGCGCGCGGCATCCACAAGTGCTGGGCGTCGATCCGCGAGAGCATGCGGACCTGGGTGCGGATCACCACGCGCCTGCGCCAGACCGACGGCACCTTGATCGTCAACCGCCAGGACACGCGCCCGGCCGCCGAGGTTGCCGCAATCTCCTCGGCGGCGGGCGTGGACCCCGCCATCCACCGCACGAGGACCCGTCTGATGAGCTGACAGAATCTCACAAAATGTGGGGCCATGTTGGAATCGACCGAGAAAAATATCGCGTTGAATCAAACCAATAGGGAACACAGGCAGCGGAAAAGTGCCAACTTGGGCTGAGTGAAATCGTCCATGCCCTTCTCGCCCGCGCCGACCTGCAGCCCGAGATCGATTCCCGGTCCGAGATTGTAGTTGGCATTGAAGGCCACGATGTTGCTGTTAGTCATCTCGTTGTCGCCGTACTGAACGCCCAGCATCATGGGACCGTCGGTCCAGGACACGCCGATATCGGACTTCGAGGTCGTGACTCCGCCGATTTCCTGATCGTACACGGCACCGCCGAGCGCGATCTGGTCGATGCTAACCGAGGCCCCGTAGCGCAAGCCCTCGGGATCCTCACCGCCGCCCTCGTTCGTATAGCCCTCATAGCCGACATTGGCGCTGAAGCTGCCGCCCATGACGTCAACCGTGTAGCTAAGGGCGGCAGCGACCCCCTCCGAGTTCTGCCCCGCGTCGGTATCGCTCCTTCCGGCATAGGAGTCCGTTGAATTTTCAGGCGCGTAGCTCGCGGCAAGGGAGATGCCGTTGAAGCTCGGCGAGAAGTAGACAACCTTGAGCGCATCCTCGTTCATGATGTCGTTCGTCGTCCACATGCCGCCAATTCCTTGGAACCACGGCGACTTGATGCCACCGATCGGCACGGTCCCGCCCGGCGCCCAGACGACCGTCTGCTGCGCGGCGCCTTCGATTGCGCCGACGTGCAGGGAGCCGAAGCCGCCGCTAAAGGTGACTTCCTGCTCGTCGCTGTGTTCGTAGTCGTTGGCGGTGAAGCGGACCCTGACGCCAACAGTGATGCCATTGTCGAGGGTAGTCGAGCCCGCGATCTGCATCTCCATGTTCTGGTTGATGCCGTGGCCGCGATCATTGACACCGTCCTGGTCGTAGCCGATGGCGGCGATGGTGTAGTAGCCGCCCACGCCTACGCTGATCGGCCCGGCCGGCTCCATCATCTCCTCTTCCATCATCATCTCTTCTTCGGCCATCTCCTCCTCGTCAGCGTAGGCAACGCTGGTGACCAGAAGGCTGGCGGCCACGAGTGCCGTAGTTCCCAAAAGAACTCGCTTCATGCTTCGCGAGCGGCATTTTGGGAGCAATTCTATACGGCGTTGTTATAGCGTTATAATATCTGATCTCGACGCCCTCTCGCCGGATACGCGCAAATTTCCGTAAGCGCAGGGGAAGCGGATTGATTACAACGTAAGCGTACTCCTGACGGTACGAGTAGGCGAATCGCTACATTTCGGTAGTCGGAAGCGGCTGCTGACGGGGGCCACTCCCTGCAAACGGCACTGGATCGAGCCGGTCCGTGGACGCGGCGTGAGGGCGAGATTGGGTCAGGGCCTTCGGGCCGGGTCCGAGGGCCAAGATACCGTGGCGAGGCAGGGTCGTGGCATTTTGGTCACAGTGCGAGGGGAAAACGACCGACCGTTAACATTCTGTCATGAATTCGGTTGCGCGACGGGGTCGGGGTGCCTCATTCTTCGCTATCGGTGGGTTGGGACCGGTCCGGGTTAAGGGGCGGTGTGAGACCCCTGAGCTTTGGACCACTGAAAAAGGGGAGACAGAAGCATGAAGCGAGTTCTTCTGGCGACAACGGCGCTCGTGGCTGCAGGCGGATTGGCCGGCACCGCCGCACATGCTCAGGACATGATGGTGCCGATGGAAGTCGGGGTTGGAGGCTACTACACAATCGCCGCCATCGGCTATGACGAGGATGGTGTCAATAATCGCGGGCATGGCATCAACCAGAACATGGAGATGCAACTCAGGGCAGAGGCCACGCTGGACAACGGCATTACCTCTGGTGTCAGAGTACGTTTCACCGCCAATGACTACGAACACAGCGACGAGCAGGAAGTCTATTTCAAGGGTAGCTTCGGTTCCCTGCACGTCGGCGCAATCGAAGGCGCCGCGCAGCAGACGGTCATCTGGGCGCCAGGCTCGAGCGTGCCGATCGGCGGCATCAAGTCGCCTTGGTTCAACGGCATCGGCGGCATGTGGAATTCGGGCCCCGGTGGGCCTGGTTACATCATGAACGAGGATGCTCTCAAGGTCCTCTACTTCTCGCCGGTCTTCAACGGCATCTCTCTTGCCGCGAGCTACGCGCCCGAGGATTCGACAGACTCCTATGCCGGAATGGCCAATGACGAAGAGGGGCAGAACTCGGAGGGGGTCTCTGCCGCCCTTAGCTATTCGGTCGACGTCATGGGCGGCAGCTTCAGCGCCAATGTTGGCTACGAGGGCTATACGAACGAGGGCGACGGTGAGGATCCCTCGGGCCTGCGCTACGGGGCCTCGATCAGCATCGACCAGATCGCGCTAGGCGGTGCCGTGTACGACAAGGAAATCGGTGGTGTCACGACCTCGCATTCCGATATCGGCATGTCCTGGACCGACGGCCCCATGATGCTGGGTGTTCAGTACGGCGACAATGAGACTACCGACAGCAGCATCGTGGCCTTCAACGCCAACTACAATCTCGGACCGGGAATCGATCTCGGGCTGCAGGTCGGCGCGGGCGAGAAGGGCGCGAACGACTTCACTCAGATCCTCCTGGGGACGATGCTCAACTTCTAGTCTGGAGCATTGTTGTCAAAAGCGTGGGGAGCGGCTTCGGCCGCTCCCTTTTCTTTGACCGGATTCCAGCGGGCCGCACGCGCGGCTGAGGCGATAGGACGGGAAAGCGGAGACGACTTGGATGCGTTCAGCTATTGCTGGACTTGCGCTGCGTGGCCACCTGGAAAGGCATTGCCGGCGCAATAAGCGTTCGGTCTCTCTGCGATAATTCATGAGCGGTATCCTGTGGCTGGCCTCCTACCCCAAGTCGGGCAACACGTGGCTGCGCGCCTTCTTGCACAACCTGCTGCGGAACGCGCGCACGCCCTTCGACATCAACCGGATGTCCGAGCTCACGGCGGGCGACAGCCAAGCCCACTGGTACGGGCGCCTCGATCCCCGACCGCCATTGGCGCTGGGCGGGGAAGACCTCGCGCGCCTCCGCCCCAGGGTGCACGCACTCATCGCCGAGAGCGCGCGCGATACCGTCATGGTCAAGACCCACAACGCCCTCGTCGAGGTCGACGGCGTGCCTATGGTCACCCAGTCGCTCACGGCAGGAGCGATCTACGTCGTGCGCAACCCGCTCGACGTGGTCGTCTCCTACGCCCACCACCTGGGCCAGCCGACGGACGACGTCATCACGCTCATGGAAACTAAAGGATTTCATTCGCCCGCGTCGGCGGACCAGGTGCCCGAGCACCACAGCGACTGGTCCACCCATGTCGAGAGTTGGACCGCCAGCTCGCATCCGCAGCTCCACGTCGTGCGCTACGAAGACATGAGTCGCCGGCCCGGCCCGACCTTCCGCGCCATTACGGCCTTCCTCGGCCTCAAGCCGCCGCGCGAGCGTCTGGAGCGGGCGATGCGGCACTCGTCCTTCCGCTCACTGCGCGCGCAGGAGGACCGCGTCGGCTTTATCGAGCGCACCCCGTCGCAGGAGCGCTTCTTCCGAACCGGCAAGATGGGCGGCTGGCGGGAGGTGCTGGACGACGCACAGGTCCGCCGCGTGGTGGAGCGTCACCGCGCCCAAATGGAGCGCTTCGGCTACTTGCCCTCCGGCTACGAAGACACGCGCGAGCGCGATGCCGGCCGATGAGTAAGAAAGGCAGGTTGATATCGCTGTTCGGCTTAGTGCGGTGCCTTCTGAAGCGCAGTTTCGCAACGGACAAGCGCCGAATTCCCACTGGGGCTCACTCGAACGGGTCGCGTATCACCAGCTCGGGGAAGAGGGAGAAATTCCGGTCGCGCGTGAGCAGCGCGTCGACGCCGTGCGCGATACACACCGCCGCGATGCGGGCGTCGTGGACGACTCCGCCCACCACATGTGGACGGCTCACGATCCGCAATCCGCGCCAGAATCTCAATGAAGTCGTCGGTTTCGCCGATCATGTGGTGCGAGGGCGACCCTGCCCAAGCCATGAATTGGCGCCAAGCATGATCGGGCTTGGTCGCCTCATCCTTCCAGATGCGGCGGTTGGTCACGACGCTCAAGAACTCGTAGCAGCACGGCCACGGTATCGCCCAAGCCTCGTCACCTTCAGCGAGTCCAACCATGACAGAATATGCCGCCTCGCCCAGGCGCGACTCTCGTCGGTGCGCGTAAACCAGAATGTTGGTGTCGACCGCGATCAACGGATGCTGCCAGGGTCGCCGTAGATTAGCTCGCGCAACACCGGCCAGGAATACCGATCCGTTGGATCAGGCGCGTCGGGATCGCCTGCCCTTAGATCAGGAAGCGTGTACGTACGGCGACGGCTGCTTGGCTGGAGCACATGGCGAAGTCCGTCTTCTACGACGGCGCGCAGCGGACGCCCCGTTGCCTTGGCATGCCGCTTCGCACGTGCCAGAAGTTCGTCGTGGATGTCTAACGTTGTTTTCATGTCCCCAAAATACCCATATCGTCGACGCAGTGTGTGTCACTTTCTCACCTTGGTTCAGGTGGGCGTCTTGGACCACCTAAGAGGATCCATGGACACCCAGTATTGATTGAACCTGTGCCGCGCCAATCCTCTGCGGGGTCTCCTCAATCGATTGGCCGATCGAACTGAGAAGGCAGCTCTCGTTGAAGAGAATTGACGCGATGACCAAGGCGCCATCCTTTGACACTGTCACAGCCTATCGCGGTAGGGAACCGGGTTGCCCCGGTCCCCCCGCACAGATCCGGACGGGCGCTGTTCGCATCCGGCTCCTCCCTCAGGTCCTGACGACAAGCCGCTGGTTCGGCCACGGATGACGGATGCTGGCCTTGGGCCAGTGGGCAGCAGTGAGGGGATTGATATCCTCCCACGCGGTGCGGTCCCGTTGGGACCTTCGCCGCAGGGCACGCATGAGCAGCCGTTTGCATTGGTGCACGAACCGCACCAGATAGCGGCCGCTCCCGGGTACGCCGTAGTAGTTGAGCCAGCCGTCGATGACCCTTCCCAGCCACTTCGCTGTCTCGTGCCGGTTGTCGTGCCAGCGCTTGCGCAGCCTTTCCGCGATCCCCCGCAGAGTGCGGTTGACCCGTTTCCGGGATGGCCTGCGGCCGACCCTGAACCGTCCCTTCCTCGACTGGTCGCAGAAGTGCGTCATGCCAAGGAAGTCGAACGTCTCCGGCTTGCCCTGCCCCCGTGTCCGGCGGTTCGCTTTCGCGTAGCGGCCGAATTCGATGAGCCGGGTCTTGCCCGGATGCAGTTCCAGTCCGTACTGGGCCAGCCTCTCGCCGAGGTCCCGGAGGAAACGCTTCGCGTCGCCCTCGTGCTGGAAGCCGCACACAAAATCATCGGCGTATCGCACGATGATTGTGTCGCCTCCTGCCGTCCGTTTGCGCCATGTGTTGTGGAACCAGTCGTCGAGCACGTAATGCAGGTAAACGTTGGCGAGGCAGGGTGAGATTATCCCACCCTGCGGAACGCCCCTGCCGGTGTCCGTCCAGTCGGTCCCTTCCATGACGCCGGCGTTCAGCCACTTGACGATCAGCCGCATGACCCGCGTGTCTCCGATGCGCCTTTCGAGCATCCCGACCAGGTGGTCCCGCCCGAGATTGTCGAAGAACCCGCGGATGTCGGCGTCAACGACCCAGTTGACCTTCCGCCGTTCCATTCCAACCGCCACGGCGTCGAGCGCGTTATGCGTCCCCCGCCCCGGCCGGAAGCCGTAGCTGAAGCCGAGGAACTCCGTCTCGTAGATCGGCACCAGAATCGTATCCGTCACCGCCCGCTGGAGTATCTTGTCCTCCAGCGAGGCGATGCCGAGCGGTCGTTGTCCCCCGTCCTCTTTGGGTATGTAGACCCGCCGCGACGGCGGCGCCCGATACGCCCCCCTGTGCACACGCCCGTGCAGGTCGACCAAGCGATCTTCCAGCCCGTCGGCGTATGCCTCCCACGTGACGCCGTCCACCCCCGCTGCCGCGTCCTTTCTCAGCGAATGGTACGCGTCGCGCAGGCAGTCAACCGTCACATGGTGGAGGAGCGCCACGAGACACTCATCCGGGTTCCTCTTTGCAGCCTGTCGTATCCGGTCGGCCGCCTGTGACTCGCTTCCCCGCTTCTGCGCGCGGCGCGAGCTTTGGCCTTTCGGATTGCCCTTGGGTCCGCCCCTTCGCTCCCCCGGCTCCGCCGGCCCCGAGGGGCCGTTGTTCGCCGGCTTCATTGCTGTCGGGTCGGAGGAGGCGCCCCGCGAGGCTAGCCTCCGTCCGCCGCTCAAACGGCCCGTACGGTTTTCCCGTAAGCCGCTTTCACAAAGGTGTCTCAACGAAGGTTCAAGGACGGAACCAGTGAGATCAGGCGAACAAGCCCGTATTCGTCGATCAGCTTGCGCTCCGGCAACTGTTTCCAGCCAGCGTTGCGCCAGCGCTTGCGACGATGCGACCAGAGCCGCCGCACGATCCAGCCGTCAAGCTGGTGGAAGAGCCCGCGGACGTGGGCCTTGCAATAGTATTGGCCCCATCCCCGAATGATCGGGTTGATCTCGTCAATCAGCTCCTGCGTGCTGACAGGAGCCTTGCGCCGGGTACGCTGGCGAATCTGGTCCTTGAAGTGCCGGATGGATTTCTCACGCGGAACCGCGTAGCGCGCTCCCCCGCGAACCCCGCTCTTGATCTTGGAGGACGACAGCCGGAGAGGCCGCTCGCCCTGCTTGATCTTGTAGCCGAGGAACTCAAACCCGTGCCTGACATGGACAATGCGGGTCTTCCCGGCGTTGAGGGACACACCCAGCTTTGCCAGAATCCGCCTGGCCGTCTCCAGTGCTGCGCGGGCTTCCCCGCGTGTGCGGCACGTGATCAGCCAATCATCGGCGTATCGCGTTAGTCGATAGCCGCGACGACGCATTTCCCAATCGAACGGGGTCAGCAAGATATTGCTGAGCAGCGGTGAAACGATGCCGCCCTGCGGAGTGCCCTGTTCGGTCGGCAGCCTCTTACCGTCGGCCACCACCCCGGCCGTGAGCATCTGCCTGAGCAGACCTAATACCCGGCCATCCGAGACTCGCTGGTTGACGAGTTCGAGGAGCTTTTCGTGGTCCACGGACCCGAAAAAGTCTTTCAAATCCGCATCGAGAACCCACTCGTTGCCCTCGTCCAGTTCCCTCCATATCTTGCGTAACGCTCCATGGGCAGACCTTCCTTGCCGGTACCCGTAGTTGGCATCGTCGAACACCGGCTCGAAGATCGGTTCCAGCCGGTTCAGCAGCGCCTGCTGGCACACCCGGTCGTAGATTGTCGGGATGCCGAGCGGGCGGAACTTCCCCGGCTGGCCCGCCTTGGGGATCAGGCATTGGAGAACCGGCTGCGGGTGATACTCACCGTCCCGCAACTCCCGGTGCAGGCGATCGAGATTTGCATCCAGCGATGCCTCGAACGCCGCTAAATCCTCTCCGTCCACGCCACCGGCACCCCGGTTGCGCTTCACCTTTTCCCAGGCCACCTCAAGGTTCTTCCGCTTGTACACCTTGTCCACCAGTGAGTGGACCTTCCTGTCACCCGCCGGGTTGATCCAGTCGATGAGTCTCCTCGGGCCATGATGTCCGGGTCTTTCGCTCAAGGAACTTGTCCGCGTCATGGTCCTTACTCACTCATCGCTGTCTCTCGCCGACCACCTCTGCCAACCGACTTCCCCGGCCCACACGGCCGCCGCTCGCGCGGTCACCCGGCTTTCGCCGGGCTTCAGGTACTATTCGGTTGTCCGATTGCTCGCCGCGCATCCTTTCCCATTTCGCCTTTCGGCTTATAGGGTCCGTTATCCCGGTGCCACCCGGGAACGCGGCGAGCCCTCCTGGGGTCACGTCCAGATCTTCCGTACCGTGCCGCTCGCAAACACCTTGGTGCGACGGGTGGGTAAGAACGCCTTCGCCGCCATAGTGCCGGCTCGACCTTGCCCCGTCTTTGGCCGACCGATTCATCATGGGGTGGCCCCCTCGATTACGGCCCGGTACTTCTCCGCAAGCCCTTCAGATTCCACCTCGCGGTGGACACCCTGCCTTCCGGTTGTCTTTCGACAGTGGACCAACTTAGCTCCTCCCTTGGCTGTCTCCGCCGTTTCCGGCTTCGTGCCCGTTTAGAGTTTCGCTTATCGGCTCACTCCGGCCAGTGACGAATTACCCCCACTTTTGGATATGGCGCCCCTTACCCGAGCGCCAGTGGGACTTGAACCCACCTGATCTGGGCGCTGCCCAGCACACACTATGGGCGAATCTGATTTCTTCGAACCGTACATCATTGGGTTGCGGTATAGCTCCTTTCCTTAGCGGCCCCGCACGACCGCGGGGCAGTTCGAAGACCTCCCAGGTCCCGGTGGACTGCTTCGGCACGTGCCATGGTTCTTAGACCCCGCAGAGCCCCTGCTCGCCTCACCAAAACGGCTCACAGGGTGTTGCCTTCGGCTAATCTGACAGCCTCGGCACCCCGGTTGAATCAGGTTTCGTGGCTCAATAGCCCGGCCCGTGCCTGCCGCTTCCCAACGCTTCGCCTGCCGCCTCGCGACGACCGGCGCATGGGTCGCGGAGAAAGTGGTCGGTTCACCTCTCTTTCTGCCGGGACTTCCACCCGGCGACATTCCACCAGTTTGCCTGGCGCACCAGACTTCCTGACCTCTGCTGATTTGGGGTGATGCGGTTTGCGTGGATTCCGGGGCTGCGGCGACCTCGTAGACCATGCGCAGTTCGGTCCCGGGGAAGACGGTTTCGGTGGCGTTGAGCTCGCTCAGGAGGGCATCGATCTGGCGGTCGCAGGCGTCATTTGCGAGGCCGAGAATATGGACCCGGAGAACGCCGTTGGCGGGGTCCGGCAGGATGTCGGCATCGGCGGCCAAGAGAGCCTGAAGCAGTTTCCGGGGATGAGGCTTCTTGCCTTGTCCCTGCATGACGGGGAGCATCATGCGGGTTTCGGCGCGGTAGGCGATCATGCGGATGACGTCGAGGAGGAGACGGTCGCGTGAGGGCAGGGCATCGAGCTGTCGGTCTTCGTCGAGGTCGCCGGCCCGACAGTGCTTCGGCACGTTCCTGCGGCTGGCCTTGGCGATCTCGAGGGCGCCCTCGAGGTCCCTGACCTCGCTCCTGAGCTGCGCCGTCGGCCTCTTTTTCCTGGCCGCGCCGGCGATCCGGTTGCGCAGGCGGGCGAGCCGGCGTTCGGCGCTGCGGATTGCCTTGTCGTAGGCCCGCCGGAGCGGGTTGACGACCATGGTGTCGGGAGCGAGCGGCTCGAGTTGGTGGGTCGGCAGGGCGTCGAGGTTGAACTCGTCGCGCATGTACTTGAAGAAGTTTTCCTGCGACCAGCGCGAGACCATGGCGCCTGCGGCCTCGCCCATCGGTTTGTGCGGATCGGTGACGATGAAGGGGATCTGGCGGCCGTTGTCCAGCAGGCGGCGGATCTGGCGCACCCTGAAGCCGTTCGGCAACGTCACCGGCTTTTCGGCCAGCCGCAAGGCGGCGGTGCCGCTCGTCGCCGGTCCGTGAATGGGAACGGTCGTCGCGCTGAAGTCCTCGACCGGCCAATCCTCGCCGCTGAAGTTCTTGTGCCAGGTCAGGCAAGCGATGCCGCGCCTCGCCAGCCGGCGGAACAGCTCCGGGCTCCAGCCCTCGCGGTCGAAGACCAGGGTGAGCGCGGGGTGGCCGGGCGCCTGTGCGGTCAGGTCCGGCGCCTGAGCATCGACGATCCCGAGCTCCTGCAGCGCCGCCACCACGTCGGCTTCGATGGCGGCGACCATCTTCGGATCCAGCGTCTTGTGCAGACAGAGCAGGGGTTTGCCGCCCAGGGCATTGATCCAGTAGCTGGCGCTGGCCGGCAGGCACAGCTTCTGGCGCGAGACGAAGTGTTTCGGCAGGCGTCCCTTGCGGCCGGCGTAGACCTTGACGTGCCCGTCGACGGCCAGCGTCGCCCAGAGCTCCGGCTCGTCGGCCTGCCAGCGCCTGGCAAGGGCGAGCTGCCAGGCCCGCACGCCGGCCTCGTCGTTGGCGATCAGCGCGATCTTGCGCCGCAGCGTCTTGACCTCGGGGCAGCGGTCGAGGCCGAGAATGGCGCCCCATTCGCCCGGCGGCCGGTAGCGCAGGCTCTCGGGATTGCGCACCCGCGCCAAGCTCATGAAGGCCAGGAAGAGCAGGATCGTGTTCAGGCCGTAATAGCCCTTCGGCAGCGGTGGCAGGACCTCGGTCGCGGCCAGCAGGCCTTCCTTGAGCAGAGCCGGCAGGGCGGTGAGAACGCCACCTGAGCGCACCCCGCGGGCGGCGCTGCCGAACTGCGGATCGACCGGCCCCGCCTGCCCGCAGCTGGCCAGCACCCGGCCCGAAACATCGCAGGTCGCGCGCCCCATCGGCGCCTGCCGGTCGCGCCGGTCGCGTGCGGTGCGATCGGTCTGCGGCCCGGCGTCGATGGGGCCTGGTGAGCGGCTCTGCGCCGGTTCCGTCAGGGGCGGCGCTTCCGGTCGTACCGTCTCGGACCCGGGGGCGCCGGCACCGTCATCGTCGACGCGCCGCTCAACCGCATCGGGCGGTGGACCCTGCGCCGAACCCCCGGGCTCCTGCGCCGCCTTGCCGATCAGCCCCTGCCGGCGCCACTTGTTGACCGACGCCACCGACACGCCCAGAACCCGGGCCACCGCAGAGCCGCTCAGGCCCGCTTCCAGCAACGCTGTCGCCTTCTCGGCCAGTTCCGGTGTGAACACCGACGGCCCGCGACCGCGCCGGGGTTTCAGAAACGCCGCTTCACCCTCGGCCAGGTAGCGCCGCCGCGCGCGCAGCACGGTCGCGCGCGAGACACCGAACGCGTCGACCAGATCCCGTTGCGCGATGTCGCTGACCACCGCGAGCCGGCCAATCCGCATGAGCATGGCGGCACGGTCATCGGCGGGGTGGCTGTCGAACGGAACGAGATTGGAGAAGTAGGTGAAGGTGTCGTCGGAGATCAGGACGGCGAAGCAGCTGTTGCCGATCGGAACCGCTTCTGGGGGGCAAATCGGGAGGGTGATGGGCATGGCTCAGGCCGCCGAATCTGCGTCACCATAAAATAGCAGATTCCGCCGTGCCGATCAACGAAAACCTGGCCTGAAACGGGAAGAAAGCGGGGAATTTCAACGAGTTCCCGACGCACCGATCCGCATCGCCAAGGCCATGAGGTCAGGAAGTCTGAGCCTAGGCCTGCTGCGAAGTCGCCAGCATTGTTGAGATTCGTTGCGACACGTGATCAAGGAATGCAGCAGCAGTCTCGACAGTGTCCCGCTTCATTGTATCCCCGGAAAGCACCCGCACGGCGTCAAACGGCACTCCGTCATCTTCGCCGCCGGGCTCCAGGCTGGCAAGAAACGCCGCCGCTTCCTCCACGTCCTCGGGCTCCTTCCCCGATGTTATCGCCGCCAATGAGCCAGCGGTAAGGCGGATGGCGTCGACGGCCGGCACGCGCGCCTCCTCGGCGAAGCCTCCGCCCGCAAGAAGCTGAGCTGCCTTGAGTTTGTGGTCGGCGCGGTCCGCGAGCGCCCGAGCACGTAGCAGGTTCGCCCGCTCTTCCGCGTCTTCGCGCTCTCCCGGCATGGGGAAAATCTGTTCCATCGTCTCTGTCGGTGAGGGAATCAGCCCCGATTGAGCCAGCCGCATCATCGACTCATGAGTCGCGGGATCGATCACCGTGACCGTCAGATCCGTGAGCTCGGTAAGCCGCTTCTCTTCCTCGCCGATCCGGTCCGCGGGAAGATCAATCACAGCCAGGATCGCCGTTCCGTTCTCATGACCGAAGATGCGGCTCAGCGCATTACCATGATCGGCGATCAGCCTGTCCCGCAGAGCCTCTGTCGGGGAGATCGTCGGTGCGGCGGCTTCGTCGGGTTCCGCAGTCGATTCGGTACCGAGCACGGCCTTCAAGCGCTCCATAAAGGCCGTCCTGCTGGTCGGCAGCGGAATACTGGCGAGGTCGCCGCGCCGGTCCAGCACACCCTCGGCCAAGGTTCGCTTGGCGTCCAAGAGCCCAAGCATCCGGTGCTCGATGGTGTCCTCGCTCACCAGATTGAAGACCCTGACCGTGCGATGCTGATGCTTGCGCCATGCCCGCGCGATCCGCTGATCGAGCCTCGCAGGGTTCCAGGGCTGGTCCATGTTGATCACCGTGTCCGCGACCTGGAGGTTGAGGCCGACACCGCCGGCCTCGGAGGAGAGGAACAGGCGGCAGTCCGGATCCTCGCGGAATCTCTTCAGCTCTTCGCGCCGCCTGGGCTGGGGCACGGAGCCCGTGTGCCAGGCAAACTCGATGCCGGCCTCGGTCGCGAAGGCGCGGACCAACTCCAGCATCCGCACCCATTCGGAGAAGACGATGATCTTGCATCCCGGATCGTCCAGCAGGTCCGGGACCAGCTTCTCGATCTCGTCCATCTTGGGGCAGGCGTCGTCGTCCCCGCCGAGGATGTAGAGCGTGTCGCAGACCATGCGCATGCAGGCGAGATACTTTTGCAGCATCTCGAACTCCTCGGCCGTCAGAGGCCGCCTCTCGGCGAGCGACGCGAGTCTCCTGGCCAGGTACTCGTAGTCCTCGTAGACCTTGGTCTGCGCATCGGTCATGGGAACGAAGAAGGTCTTGGATGACAGAGCGGGAAGCTCGGTCTCCACGTCATCCTTGCGGCGGCGAAGCATGACCGTGGATATCCGGTCTGCGAGACCCTCGAGATTCTGGAACCCTTTTGGGCGCCCCCTCTCGTCGAGTTCGTAGTACTCACGGTTGAACCGGAACAGCGGACCCAGCAATTCCGGGTCGAGGAACTGAACGATCGAGTAGATTTCGTCTATGCGGTTCTCGATCGGCGTGCCCGTCAGCACGAACGCGTACCTGCTCTCCATCTTCTTGATCGCAGTCGCCGTCTTGGTCTGCCAGTTCTTGATGCGCTGCGCCTCGTCGAGGATCACCACATCGGGGGCCACGGCGTCGAGCATCTTGCGCCCGTCCGCGACCACCTGCTCGTAGTTGCAGAGCGTGAAGAACGATCCCTTCGCATAGGCGGCGCTCCGAGTCAGGAAGTTACCGTAGACCGGAGTGGCCGACAGGTCGCAGAAGCGGGCGATCTGCTCCTTCCACTCGGCCTTGAGCGAGGCGGGCGAGACCACGAGCACGCGTTCGATCCCGCGCAACTCGCGCAGAAGGGCGCAGGCCGCGATGGCCTGCACGGTCTTTCCGAGGCCCATGTCGTCGGCCAACAGCGCGCGCTCGCCGAAGGCCAGGTGCAGCGCCCCTTCGATCTGGTAGGGCAGAAGCGGGAGCTTGAGCATGTCCATCGAGCGCCGCCCCGCCTCGAGGTCTTCCTCGAAGCGGGCGCGCTCAAGCTGGCGCTCGCTCTCAGATTGCAGGGCGGTGACCCAGCTCTCCAGCCTGTGCGAGACGCGAAAGGAGTGGGCGTTTTCCCTTGCGATGCCGCGCAAGGCCGCAAAGGCCTTGCTCGATCCATGATGCAACTCATCGAAGTGGCGTTCCACCTCAGCAACGAGAACGGGCTTGTCGCGCGCGAGGCTCTCGGGCACCGACAGGCGCAGACTCCGGCTGTCGCGCTCGTCGAGAAAGACCTCGATGCGACCGCTGACCTCGAGGGAACGGACGCGCCTCGTCAGACGCCGCAGCGCGCCTTCGATGTGCTTGCAGGTACCGAGCCGGTTGGTCCTGTGATCCGGGCACCCGCAGGAGTTGATGCGCTCCCGGATGCTGCGGATCTCCACCGTGTAGGAGTTGCCGCTGGAAGACGTCACCGTGTAGTCGCAGAAGGGGCCGTTCTCCGCATCCACGGGCCGGACTTCGGCGATCTCGGTTCGACCGCGCCACTGTCGCCGCTTGATCTCTTCTTCGTCCGTCGAATGCCAGCCCTGAAAGGTGGGGGCGGTCGCCCGCTTTCGACGCCGCGTTCGTTGGTCTGCACGTTTCGCAGGCATGCCGCTCTTACCTCGAATTACAGTTGCTCTCGGCCCCGGTGCGACGGCGCCAAGCATAGCGTGCGCCCGCGGACGCGTCAGGCACGGCCCGCACGGACTGTCCTGCGGCAACACCGGCCACGATGGCCACAACATGGGCGATGGCGCGTGGGATGACATAGTCGTGAAGACGATGATGGTGGCCAAGCGCCGAATTCGGCGGTATGGCGGAGCCCCTGAAGCCGATGGCGAACGTGGAGAGGCGTTTGGATCGATCCGGGCGGACCTGAACAGACGATCAACTCAGCTTTCACCACGGTGGCGCATGCCGGAGAACGCGCCCGCGGGCGATGGGCCAGATGGAAGGCGCGACATTTATCGGCGGTTGATCGCGGAGATAATGTTCCCCTCGCCGTGCATTGCCCGGAGAATCTCACTTGGTGCTTAGGATGCCGGGCGTCTTGACCGTGTAGCCGAGGTTCTCGTATCCGCGAATGCGCTTTGCCGCCATGCGCCGAAGCGCCGGCACGGCGTCGTCGAGATAGTCGTAGACCAGCACCTCTCGCTTCTCCGGATGAATGCGGTGCAGGCGGCCGACATATTGAGCAAGTGTCCCCCGCCACGATATCGGCATCGTCAGGAATAGCGTGTCGAGGCGGGCGTCGTCGAACCCCTCTCCGATGTAGCGGCCGGTCGCAACCAGAACTCGCTCCTCCTGATCGAGTATCTCTTCGAGGCGCTGCATGACCTCGCGGCGCTGCCTCGCGCCCATGCCCCCGCGCAGAAGGATCACGTTGCGCGCGAAGCGGCCGAGCCTCTCGGCGAAACGATCGGCGTGGTCCTTGCGCTCGGTCAAAAGGATCGGCGAGCGGCCCGCCTCCAGCGCCGTCAGCACGTCGTCGAAAATCAGCGCGTTGCGATCTTCATCGTCGGCCAGTGCGGCGTAAATCTGCTGGATCGGCGGGCGATCTTCGTGGTCGTTGCCGGGCAGCTTGAATCCTGTCGGACGCAGGATCGCCCGATGCCCGAACGGGTGGCGGCGCGCCTCCGCCTTGGCGCTCGCCCGGAACCGCACCGGGCCGCACTGCATGAAGACGATGGGATGATGGCCGTCCCGGCGGGTGACCGTCGCCGACAAACCGAGGACGTAGCGGGCCTTGGCACGGCGCGCCACCATCTCGAACTTGGTTGCCGAGAGATGGTGGCACTCGTCGACCACGAGATGCCCGTAGTCGGCGACGATGTCGTCCACCACGTTGTCGCGTTCAAGGCTCTGCAGCATGCCGACATCGACGATGCCGGCCGGCTTGCGCTTGCCTCCGCCGATACGCCCGATCGCGCCGTCCGGAAGACTCAGGAACGCCCCCAGCCGCGCGACCCACTGATCCATCAGCTGGTTGCGGTGAACGAGGACGAGAGTGTTCACCCCGCGAGTGGCGATCACGGAGGCGGCGACGACTGTCTTGCCGAACCCTGTCGCCGCCGCCAGCACGCCGGTCTCGTGTGCCAGCAGGGCCTCGACCGCCGCCTTCTGCTCCGGGATCAACTCGCCGAGAAAGGCGATATCGAGAAGCCGGCCGGCACTACGTTCGTCGCGCACGTGGCAGGCGATGCCGAGCTCGTCAAGCAACTGCTCCATCTCCACGAGGCAGCCGCGCGGCAAGGCGATGTGGTGGGACAGGAGTTCGGCGCTGGCGACGATACGGGAGATGCCGAAGGTGGAGCGCTTCATCGCCTGTGCGCGATAGAACTCCGGGTTCTGGAATGCCGCGAGGCGGACGAGCTGGTTGACCAGACCCGGCGGCAGGCCTTCGCGCGGAACGTAGAGCTGATCGCCCAGAACCGCATCGATCCGCTCCGGCAGCGAGCCGGGGATCGCGGGCGGCGGCCGCCACCGCGATGGCGGCGCCGTCCAGGGCTCTTCGTCTTCCTCTTCAATCGGAAGGCGGAGGCCGACGACGCGGCCCTGCCTGCTGGCTTCGTCGACGATGGCCGTGGCCTCCGCCATGCTCAGGCGGCCAACCGAGCCCAGAAAGGCCCACTGGTCGGCACAGGGCTCGAACTCGTCGTCGAGAAACAGGCTGTTGCCGCTCTCGCGCGGGCCGCCCTGCAGGGGCAGCGCGATCAGATTGCCGAATCCTCCGTCCGGAAGAGTGTCCTGGCTCGGAAAGAACCGGTCGTAGGACTTGAAGCCGATGTCCGGGTTGTTCTCCATGGCCTCGGTGAGAAGATGGGCGCCGAGGCGGCGGGCGAGTATCGCGGGCACGGCCTCGGCGAAGAATATCCAGACATGCCCGCCATTGCCCGAGCGCGAGCGCTCCAGGGCCGCCGGAACGCCCTTCGAGCGGCACACGGCGAGAAAGGCTTCAGCATCTTTCCGCCACGTCTCTTTGTCGAAGTCGGCGGCCAGGAAGTGGCACGTGCTGTCCGCCATCATGGGGTAGACACCGAGCGTGTGGCGACCGCGCAGGTGGTCCATGATCGCCTCGTCGGTGACGGGACGGAAGGCCTGGTTGGTGCATGAGCCGCACTTGATCCTGGGCTTGCCGCATACCTGCGGTTTCCACTCATTACCGCAGGCGGGCGCGTAACCTGACTTTCCGGTCCGGGTGTTCTCCCAGCGCTTGGGATAGACGTCGTCGCGGCCACGAAAGAGCGAGCGGAACAGCGTAACCTTCTCGCGCGCCGGCGAGCGCTCGGTTACCTGCCCATCCCGCAAATCGTCGTTGGGCGCGATTTGGCCCTGGTCTTCGAGCTCGGCAAGCCGCGACTTGAGGGTATCGCGTTCGGCCTCTAGCCGTGCGAGGCGGTCGCGAATGAGGGCGGCCTCGTCGCTATCGGAGTTCTGGCGAGCCAATTTGCTCTTCAATCATCCAACCGCTCGACGACACCAAGCTGGCGGGTCGGTTTTGTCATGTTGAAGATGCCGGACTCCGCGACGCAACGCCACACCGTCAGCGATTCTGGGACCGCCGTTGCCATCACGACGTTTCCCGAGGAGATCGACAAGTCAGAGCGGAACTCGCAGTTACCGGTGGAGCGGCAGCCGCCCGGAAGTCAGGGGCCGGGTCTGGCCGCCAGCACCTCGTCCAAGCTGGCCGCTACCAGCACGGCCACCGCCCAGGCTTCGAGCTCAGAGGCCGACGCACCGCGAACTCGCTCGCCGACAGCCTCCGGCAATTCGCCGAAGCGCAATTCAAGTTGGCGGAGAAGCAGCCCGGCCTGGCCTGTGGCGATACCCTGGGCCAAGCCCTGCTCCACTCCCTGGGCCATGCCCTCGGTCCGGCCACGCTCGATCCCCTCTGCTCTTCCCTGTTCGATCCAGGCTTCCGCCACAGTGCCCATCAGCGCCTCCCAGCGGTCCGGCTTCGTCCGGCGCAACGACGCCTCCAGCAAGGGCGGCGTCAGGTTCATGCGTTCGGCGATGTAACGAATAATATGGCGCTCGAACTCGCTTCCCGCAACCGGTCCGCCGGTCATCTGATCGAGAATGTCGGCCGGGATGGCGTCGGCATGGACCACCTTGAGCGCCAGCAGCCCGGCCCGCACCTCGGGCGTTCGGGACAGTCGGAGCGGCGCGATCTCCCCGAGGTCGTGCAGCACGTAGGCGAACTCCCGCAGGAAGGGTGCCAACTCGTCTGGTGCCTCGATCATCTCCGCCACCGAGCGGGCCGCCGTCCATCGACCCTGGCCGTGGTAGAAGACGAGCGGGATGATCGGCGGAAGCCCATCCCTGGCGGTGCGGCCCTCGATCTCACGGAGCCAGATGTTGGCCATGTACTTCAGAATCTGAAGGGGCGTGCCGGCGTCGACGCTGCTCTTGTGCTCGAGGAGGACGTAGATCCGGGCCTGGTGTCCGGTCTTGAGCCTCACCTTGAACAGGGCGTCGCACTGCGTCCTCGCGGCGTCTGCGTCGACGAAGCTTCCCTCGACCGCCTCGGGCGGAGCGCCGGGATCGAGCAGATCGGCGGTCTCCTGGGGAAGGTATTCCGCGAGTAGCGCGCCGGCGCGGGCCGGGTTGGCGACCAGCGCCCGGAACAGCGCGTCGTGCGGCGTCGTCGGAAGGCTCACCTGGCAGATTTCCCGGCAGTGGCAGCTGGCAACGGACGGGGGACTGCCAACGTGTGTGCGACGGCGACCAGTTCCGACATGGTGCCAGCCTACGCCGAACCGGCAGTCCCGGTCGACCGGGATGCGCAGGAACAATTTTTTGTCGTGATCGAGTGTCGGCGACCAGTGCGAAGTTGCCTGCGGCGGGGTCGACGGCAGCTCTATGAGGCGCAATTCGGCACAACGACAACGAAACGCGCCCCCAAATGGACCGCTGAGCACGGTACGCCGCCCGCCGGGTCGACAAAAAACGAGCCCTGCCGGGATGCGCGGGCCTATTGCGACCGGCCTTGAGACTCCTCGATCGCGATCGGGAGCGCCAAGGCGGCGTCCGAGCCCGGAACCGCGCCGGCGGCCGCGGCCGGGCGACCCATCCCTGCGATATCCTCCCTGTATTGCTCAAGCCGGCGCTCTCAGGTCGCGCGGGTCTTGATGCAGACCAGCGTACAGGGACAGCGCTGCTGCCCGGTCTCGCCGCTCATGTCGACCTTCGCCCGTGCCATCTCGGTGCCGAGATGCGAGCTCAGTTCAGCGCGGACCGCGAAGCGGTGAACTGCGGCGGCCGGGTCGGCATAGAACTTGCGCAACTCCGCGCAATGAGCGCAGCCGCAGGTCAGGCGGTCCGTCGGCAGTCTCCAGTCCGCCGGCAGCTTCGGCGCAGAACCGTTCCGTTCCAGCAGGAACTTGGCCGCATCGGTCTCCTCCGCCAGGCCGAAGCGCCACGCCAGCGCGAAGAACCGGCAGAGCGTCTCGACCGGCAGGGGCTCTCTTCTGCCGCCGGGCACACACGGCAAGCCCCGGTCGCTCCGGTGCTCTTTCAGGTTGAGCATCTCCGCGCAGAGGGTCGCGACCACAGCCCGCAGCGTAGCCCGCCTTGTACAGAATCCAGCATACCCGTGGGCGGTGCCCTCCATTCCCTTCCGTTCGATGCTCGCCTGCATTGGGCGGTTCTGCCAGAAATCCCTCGAACTCGGACCGGCTCAATCATGACTGTGCGAACTTCGAAATCGGGGCACCGGCGGCAGTCTCCCTCCACCTTCTGAATTCCCACTAACCGCTGACCCTGCAGCGGTTGCGGCCGATGGTAAGCGCGATCTTGCGCCCGGAGTAACGGTTCGGTAATACCGTGGAGGGGCCGACCCGCGAGCGAGGCAGGCGTGCTGTCTTCCCCTTTTCCGGCCTCCCCAAGTCCACATCTCCACGGCCTGAGCGAACCGTTACCGCCCGGAAGGGCCATGCCGGCATCACGAATATTTGATCGCCGTACTGGATCGTACTCCTGGGTACTCCTGACATCTCATGTCGTCGCATATAGCCAATTTCTGTAGCAAATCTCCTTTTCCCTACAGTTGCCTGTGCCCATTTGATCACTATATGTTCTCTCCATGAGCACACCACTCCACATCGACCGCATTGCCCCAGGCAGCCGTCAGGCGCTGCTCGACAGCATCGAGGCGCACATCGCTCGCGAGCATCTCTCGCATTGCGCCCTCGGCAGTGCTGCGCCGGGGGACGCGTCGTGCCCTGGCCGCCTCGGCCGAGTCTTGGACGTGCGCCTCGGTACTGCCGACACGGTGCCGGCCTCCACGCACCTGGAACCCATCGGCTCCCACTTCCTGCAGGAGGTCGAGACCTTCCTTGAGGTGACCGGCATCAAGCCACACGGGTTCGGCTAGAGGGCAATGAGCGGTCCCGGCTTCGTGCTCAGGCTGGGACGGGGCTTCAGGTCGATGCGACAAGACTCAAGGGAGAGAGAAGATGGACGAGAACACTCGCCTCATGACCACGCGGGAGGTGGCGGCGTACGTGGGCCTGAGCCAGCGCACGCTGGAGAGCTACCGATCACGCGGTGGGGGTCCGCCTTTCTATGTCGTCGGCAGCGTACTCGTGCGCTATCTGCTGTCCGAAGTCCTGAAGTGGGCGACGGCGAGGCGCGGGCATTCGACCTCCGACGACGGCCTCACGAACCCGGTCCCGGAAGACGGGGACGAGGAGAGTGACGAGGAAGAAGAGGATGGGGGCGCTGACGGGCCTGGGAGGACACGGCGATGACGATCGGCGCCGATTTGCTTCTGGTCGTTCCGTCGCTTCGGCAATCGGACCCGCTATCGGCCTTCCGGCATTCCTGCCTGGGCATCTGCGCGGTGGAGGCGCTCGAGCCCGGACGGTGGTTCGTGCGGAGGGCAGGGTGAAAGTCGGTCTCGCCTTGAACGTGGAGGACACGGAGGCAGGTCCGGAACCTGGGCAGGTGTCGGCAGCAGCGGACGTCGATCCGGCGAGTGCTCTATGGGGAGAGTTCTCCCCATAGTGCATCTGCGCTTCGTCGCTCGCACCGTCGACACCGCACACTGCAGAACGGTGCGACTGCCTGGCAGGCCGCGATTTCGGTGTGGACGGCAGGAGCGCGTCTCTTCCGCCGCCACGCGCCACGGTTCGGGCCTCGGTGACCGTCGCCGGGGGCCGGTGCGCCCTGCTCGGGGAACTGGCCGACCCCCTCCGCGACGGCGGGGGCGAAGCCGCCCGCGCAGGAGCGGCGTCAACATGAAGAGTCCGGTCCAAGCGTTCGACCTGTATATCGTCTGGCGGGACTGGCTGGACTGGTACGCGTTCTCCTGGTTTGTCGCCTTCGTCGCCGCCGTGTTCGGGCTGGGAGCGGCGATCTGGACCACCGTCGCGAGGTACACCGCGCATGACTGGCACGTCTTCGGCGTCTACGTGCTCAGTGAGTTCCTGCTGTTTCTTCCGTTCGCACCGGACAAGACCAAGAAGATCCGTGACCTGGACGGGGAAGTCCTGGTCTGGACCATCGACGCCATCACGAGGCATGGCTATATCCTCGGCCTGCGCGACCGCATGCTGGGCGATGCCCGCGGTGCTGCCCTGTGGGGCGGCGGCATCGGAGCCGGTCTGCTGATCGGAGCCGTCGTCGTCATGCGCATCGTCCACCGGCGAAATTCCAGGCGCCGCCGGGGCGCCGGAGAGAAGCATGTGGCCTCGGTGCCGCGACGGCGGACCGGCCACTGGTTCGACCGAATACTGCGTTTGCTCCGGGCGCCCGTGCGGTTCGTCTGGAAGACTGCGAAGGGATGCGCGCACAGCGGCAGCACGGAGCATCAGGGCGTCAGTTCGAGGGGCAGCAAACATCACGCCGCGGACAGCGCGGCCAGCGGCTCTGCGCGGCGGCAAGGAAGCGCCGCGGTGCCTGCTGCATTCGGTAAGCTGACGGCCAGGCTGTTCGAACTGGCGCGATCAGGGAGGCTGGACCGGGCGGATTCTGCGGAGGTGCCTCAGGGCCAAGCGCATCATCGATTGGACCAACTCACCGATAACGAGGCGCACGACGACCCATCAAGCCCGCACTTGCCGGCGACATCATCGCCAGCAGCGCCGACAACATCGGCGCCCGCCCTGCTCGACGATTCTGCTAACCCGAGGCGTTCCGAGCCGAAGAGCCGCATGCCGCACGCCCCGGGGCAAGTCTCCCACGATGTCAGCAAATCCGAAGCCGGAGGCGTCGCCTCGTCAAAGCCCGGCTCTTCGCAAGAACCACAGGACGCTGCTCGCGACGATAGCGCGGACAAGAGCCCGTCGCCCGCGCCCCATGGTGAGCGCGCCGCTTCCGATAACAGGATGCCAGGATCGAACGAGCGACTCTTCGGCACGAGGCATGGCGCAAGGAGAAGGCGCCGCCGTGCCAGTCAGGATTTCTACTGATGGTGGTCTCCATCGGCGCGGTCGCCTCGCCCGCGCAGGGCGTCTCCTACTATGAACGAGACGGGTACTACGCGAAGGACGACGCCGCCCACCGTGAGGCCAGCGCCTGGTTCGGCAAGGGTGCGGCGGCGCTGGGCCTGGAGGGCACAGTCGACCCCGACATCATCACCGACATCCTCGCGGGCGAGGTACCCGACGGCTCCGGGCTCCGGCTGGGCCGCAGGAACAAGGAGGGCAAGATCGAGCACCGCCCCGGCCGCGACCTCACCTTTTCGGCATCTAAGTCCGTCTCGATCGCCGCGTTGATCGGCGGCGACGAGCGTATCGTGGGCGTCCACGATGCCGCCGTGCGCAAGGCGCTGGCCTGGATCGAGGCCAACGCGGCCGAGACCAGGATGATGGACCCCGAGCTTGGACGCATGGTGCGCACCGGCGATCAATCGATCGTGGCAGCCACGTTCCGGCACGACACGTCTCGCAACCTGGACCCCCAGCTCCATACGCATGCGGTGATCGCCAACATGGTGCAGGGCGAGGACGGGGGAACGCCCCGGTCCGGCAAATGGCGCACCATGGCGAACGAGAAGCTCTATGCGTCGAAGATGCTGATCGGCGCGCTCTACCGGGCCGAGTTGGCGAGGGGCCTGGAGGAGCTGGGGTATGCCATCGAGAAGACGCATGCTGACGGACGGTTCGAGATCGCAGGTGTCCCGAGGCCCATCATCGATGTCTTTTCCACGCGCCGGGCCGAGATCGAAACGGCGATGGCTTCACGGGGTCTCGGCGATCCGGCGGCGAACCCGCGCGTGGCGGAGCGCGCAGCGCTGGTCACGCGCTCGCACAAGCGCGACGTCGACAAGGAGGCGCTGCGCGAGACCTGGCAGAAACAGGCCTCGGAATTGGGCCTCGACGCACGCGGCATAGTTGCCGAGGCCCGGCACTGGCAGGCGGCATATCCGGAGCGCTCCCTGCCTTCCGCCGGCCACGACCGTGAGGCCGTGGCCGGCGTGACGGCTGACGCTGAGCGCGCCTCCGCCTGGGCGGTGGCCCACCTCTCCGAACGGGAGGCGGTATTCGCCCGCACCGACCTGCTCACCGCCACCCTCGCCTGGAACCCCGGCAAGGTGAATATCGAAGAGGCCGAGGCCGCCGTGGGGAGGTTGGAGAAAGCAGGCACCCTCCATGCCGCGAGGACACCCGTGCTCGGCGACGCGCTCACCACCGACAAGGCCCTCATCGACGAGACCGAAACCATCGCGCTCATGGAGCGCGGCCAGGGCCGGTCGAGGCCGGTGATGCGCAAGTGGACCGCGGCGCCTCTGCTCCACAACGGCCGCCTGACCCAGGGCCAGAAGGAGGCGGTGACCACGATCCTCTCCTCGAAGGACCGGGTTGTGGGCGTGCAGGGCTATGCCGGCACGGGCAAGACCGCGATGCTTGATAGGGCGCGCGCTCTCGCGGACAAGAGCGGCTGGCGCATGGTCGGCCTGGCACCCTCGGCATCGGCGGTGGCCACGCTCGGGACCGAGGCCGGAATTCGAAGCGAGACGCTGCAGCGCTTCCTCGCCCGCAACGCGGGGGTGGCGGAGGGGCGGCTCACGCCCGCGGCCGAGCGCAGGATGCGCGCTTCCTTCCGCAAGACGGTGCTGGTGGTGGACGAGGGCTCATTGGCGTCCACTGTGCAGGCCCGCGACCTACTGCGGATCGCCGACAGGCTCAGGATACCTCGCATTGTCCTGATGGGAGACGAGAAGCAGTTGGATGCCGTGGATGCGGGAAAACCCTTCGCGCAGTTGCAGGGGGCGGGCATGAAGACGGTGGTCATGGACGAGATACTTCGGCAGAAGGCCCCCGTGCTGAAGGAGGCGGTGCGCGCGAGCCTCGCGGGCGACGTGCGCGCGGCCTTCGGCAAGCTGGGCGAGAGCGTCGCAGAGGTGAAGGCGGACAATCTCGCCGGCGCTGCGGCGGCCCGCTGGCTGAGGCTCTCTGCCGAAGAGCGTGAGAACACCGGCTTGATGGCGCCAAGCCATGCGATGCGCGAGAGCGTCAACGGACACATCCGCGAGCGCCTCGCCCGCGAGGGCGTCATTCATGGAGCGGCGCTTGAGGGCGAGCGGCTGGTCTCGCGCGGGTATACCACCGCTGAGAAGATGCAGGCGGCCAACTACGCACCGGGCGATGTGGTCGCCTTCCACCGAGCCTACAAGAGCCTCGGCGTGGAGAAGGGCGACGAGCGCCGGGTACTTGGTACTGGCACTCCCGGCGTGGTGACGCTGGAAGGCCCCAAGGGCGAGGCGATACCCTGGCGCCCGCGCCAGGTGGGCGCTCTGCGCGGCGCCGTCGAGGTGTACCGTGTGGAGCCGACGGAGCTTCGTGCCGGCGACCGCATCCGCTGGACCCGCAACGACGCCAAGCTCGGGCTGATGAACAGCCATGCGGCGGAAGTGACGGCGGTGCGGGAAGACCGGGTGTCGTTCCTGCTGGAGGACGGCCGCAGGCTGGACCTGCGCCGCGATCATCCGCAGCTGCGGCATGTGGATCACGCGTGGGCGTCCACGGTGCACGCCTTCCAGGGGCGCACGGTCGACAATGTGATCGCGGTGATGGAGGCCAATCATCCCCACCTGACCACGCAGAAGAGCTTCTACGTGGAGATCAGCCGCGCGCGGCACCGGGCGGAGCTGGTCACGGACGACGCGAAGGCCTTGTGCGACCGCCTGGAGGCCGCGACCGGGGAGCGCGTGTCGGCGCTGGAAGGCGTCGCTGCCGCTGCGGCGGTGGAAAGAGCGAAGAGTGCGGAGCGGGCCAGGCAGGCGCAAGCACGCGAAGACGCCAGGAGCAGGGAAACGGAGATCGAGCGGGACGCGCCGGCCCGCAATCCTGCAGGAATGCGGGCGCCTGCGCCGGCGAGAAGCAGGGAGCCCGGGATCGAGCCCGAGGCGCCGGCCCGCAAACCGGAAAGGACGCGGCAGCCAACGCCCGCAAGAACACCGGAACCGGAGACGGAGCAGCCGCCCACCCCGGCACCCCGGCCCGCTCGGGCGCCGGAGCCCGCGAAGGCGCCGGAACGGGTGAAGGAGCGCGCCCCCAAGCAGATCGAGTACGAGCTGGAACTCGAACTGTAGGGTCACCCAGCCGCGCGTGATGTGCATGGCGGCTTGCAACCGCACCGCCGAGGTAACGCTCGTCATGGCCCACGTGTCGAAGCCCGCGTTGTCGCCCCCGGCGTTCGCGACTACCGTAGGCGGCGATGCACCGACGAGACCGTCAGAACCACCTATGAGTGCTTCCCGTTTCGACAAGGCGACCGAGAACCTGCTCAGGTGGTCGGCGAGGGACGAGTGGGTGGAGTGGCAACTCGACATCTACGATGCTCATGTCGCACCCGTTGCCGACATTCTCGATGTATCCGAGGACGAGTTCGAAGAGCTTCTCGCCGACGCCGCCGACATGCTGGGTGTCTTCATCGTGGAGGATTTCCTCACCGCCCGCTTCGGCGAGGACGGCGAGGTGAACGTCGTCGACGACTATCTGAAGCGGCGCGGCTGGCGGGAAACCGCGCCGGGCAGGCGCTACTTGGAATCGCTCAGGGATTCCATGGTGTCTCTCTACGAGGTCGTCGGCATCGATCCGGGGCGCAGCATGACGGTCCATGACCTCATCCGGGGCGGCAATGAGGTCACCGTGCACGAGAAGCTGGGTTCGAAGTCGGCGGCTCCCTGGGACCGTCTGGCCGCGCGCATCGTTGAGGTGAACGGCAAGATGTACTTCACGGGCGCTGTTCTCCGATTTCGCCACGAGTTGTCGCTTCTATTCCTGTCGATGTTCGACGAGACGGCGACGGAGATGGAGGAGGACATTCCCGAGGAGGCCCGCAGAGAAATTGAAGAGTCGGCGGATATCCGGTCCATGGTGCGCGAGATCATCCTCGGCGGCGGAGCCGGCGCCCAGATGTTCACTCACACCTGGCTGCTCGACGCCATCCTGCAGGCCCAGGCTCCGCTGCCCGCGCTGCACAACACCGACGACGAGCCGATAATGTTCTGCAGGGTGCGCTTCCCTGTCGTGGGCGACGAGGCGGAAGTTGCCACGATGCTCGACAGGATCGAGTGCTTCGAGAGGGACGAGGAGGATGAGCCGAGCTGGACATGGTCCGTTCCCGGCTCGCCCCTGCACCGGATGGCACTCCGCCGCAGAGGGGACGATGCTTCTGAATCGGAGAGCGTCATCGGCAACACGTCGCTTGGCCACGCGGAGTTGAATGCGGGGGCAGTGACGCTGTTCGTCAACTCTCGCGAGCGAGCCGAGAGGGGACGGGACCTGCTGGCGTCTTGCCTGGGCGATCTTGTCGGGCCCGCGCTGATCTCGCATGAGGATCCGGAAAGGGCGATGGACGAACAAGCGGGGCAATCGGACGTCGAACCCGAGTTTCCGCCCGGTGAAGCGGTGCAGGTGATCCACTCCTGCCTCGACGACTACTACCGTCGCATCCTTGACGACCCGCACCCCTCGGTGGACGGCAAGACGCTGCGGCAGGCGGCCGGGACGAGAAAGGGGCGAGAGAAAGTGATCGACTGGCTAAAGCAGCTGGAAAACACCGAGTATCGCCGCGCCGCGCAGCAGCGCCACAAGCCCTATGACACCGGCTGGATACGGCGCGAGCTCGGGATCGAGGCGCTGGAATAGCCCCCGGCGGCGCTTTGGGAAGCGCAGATCCGTCGCTTCGTCGGCTCCATAGTTCGCGTTCGGAGTTGGCTTCGGTCGTCCGTTATCGGCCTCGACCGAACATGGAACTCGCTTCACCCTGCCGGCTTCGGCACCCTGCAGGCATCGCCTGCGCCGAACTATGCAGGCTTCATGGACGTCCGAAACCCGGCCGGGAACGGCGAGACCGAGTGGGATTGCCGTAACGAGGAGGCTTGGATTCACGTCTCCTCGTCCGCGTCTTCCCGGTTGAGCGTCTCCGCTTGGGCGATCTGGCCGGCCTCGGTGGCCCGCCGAAAGTCTTCTTGTCTGCCCAGCGCAGCAAGTTCCTCGTGCTTGAGGTAGGCGAGCAGGTGCACGCCCCGAAACGTTCGCTCGATCATCTCCACCAGTGCGGGTGTCAGCTTGCCGTCGTCGAGGTCGATCTCGCGAGCCGCGACGCCGGCGGCGGCTTCGCGGACGAACTCCGCAGGCTTCATGTTCCGGAGTTCGGCCGCCTCGCATACCGCGTTCCACTCGGATTTGGAGAACCTGATCGAGTGCTGGAAGCGTGGCTTCGCCATCGACAGCCTCCGTCGTTGGTCGAAAATCGTGTCCCTGCCGGCCTGGCTGCGCGGCTCGAGCCGCCTCGGCATCGAATCAACTGCCCGGCTTCGTCGCCCGCCGGGATATCCTGGCGGGGCCATTATGGCCCTGGCCGTCTCTCGTCACACGCCGGCCGAGGCAAAATTCCAGCGAATTCACCGAAACTCGTTTGACATTCGCACGGCCCGGTAGCGAAAGAGCTATGCGACGCAGATCGGGCGCGTCGACAGAAATGCGCGCTCTTACAGACACTTGCGCCGTCACCCGAAACAGGGACATGTTCCCATCGAACTCCTGCGTAGCATTGAGGGCTCTGGCGTAGCCCTGCGCACTCCTGACCCCCAAAATAGCTCTGCACCTAAGGGTGCGTCGGGTGTGAGATAGAAGCGGCTCTGCCGTAGAGCGGTGACTATGGAGGGCAGTAGAAGCGGTCAGGCCCCAAGCCTGCGGTGACGGCTGCTTTCGGCGTTTGCGGCGATTGAGCGAGAGGTCCGGGCTATGATCTCCAAGCGCGTTGCACGTTGTCGTCCCGACAACCGAGGTAACAAAGTGGGGCGCAGGGTGCAAGCTCGCGGCAGCAGTCTTCACACATCGCGCACCAAAGCCGGTGCGCAGGTTCGCTCGCGGTCCGGTTCGTTACCTCAGCGCACGATGGCGGTCGCACATGTTCCAAAGAACAGCGGCGTGACTATCACATGTTCCCGCAGCGCAGATGCGGGCGGTGAACGCGCTGATGGTCAAGGCGTTGGCAGTTCGTTTCACTCGTTACCGCGAGCGCAGAAGCTGCGACGCACTCGTTACCGCGGTGTCATCGTTGCGGCTGCGCTGAACGGATGTCACCGCGACGATCGGCGGTGCGAGCGGAGCCGCGGGCAGTTGTGCGAAGCGCGCTGCCGGACGCGCCGTCAACTGCATCAGCACCGGAGCCGACACCGCTGTCAGCGGGACCGCGGGCAATGCTGCGGATGCCGGTGCGCGGCGAAGCCGCGACCGGCGTGGCTCGGGTGCATGGCGAGGAAGTTGGGCGGCATGCGATGCCGGCGCAGTCGGCTAGCCCGGTCGCTGCAGCGACCGCGGACGGCGCCGACGCGAAGCGCGGCGACGCGGACGTTCGAGCGCGCACTCGGGTTGGCGGTGCGCGATCCGACGGGCGGGCGCACAGGCCGACGTTCGTGATGCCTGTCGTGAAACACGACGAAAGCGGCCGATCCCGCATCGGGGATCGGCCGCTTGGTCGAGGCGCGCGCCGCTTACGCGGCCTTCATCTGCATCACCGGTATGCCGAGCTGGCGGGCTTTGTCGACGAGGTTGCCGGTGATGCCGCTGCCGGGGAAGGCGATGACGCCCTTGGGCAGCAGGTCGAGCAGCTCGTCGTTGCGGCGGAAGGGCGCGGCGTTGCCGTGAGCCTTCCAGTCGGGGCGGCACACGACCTGGTCGACGCCGCGCGCGTCCGCCCAGCTCGCAGCGATCTTCTCGACGCCGGGACCGCCACCGTGCAGCAGGACCATGTCGCCGTACTTAGCGCGTGCCATGTCGAGCGTGCTCCAGACCGCGTCGGCATCGCTGACGGTCTTGCCGCCGGTGACGGCGACGAGCGTGCCCTCGGGCAGGTGGGCGCGGGTCTCGCGGTCCTTGCGTGCGCGGCGGAAGTCGCGCGCGTCAATGGCGGCGGAGGTGAGCTGTCCGGTCCGGCTCGTGTGCGAGCCGTGGCGCGGGCGCCAGGTGTCGCCGGTCTCGACGCGGTAGGCGTCGGCGGCGAGGTCGCGGAGCTTCTCGAAGGCGTCGCGCCTGTCGCCGAGGTTCTGGGCACGGTCGGTCATGGTCTGCAGCTCCCATGCCTTCACCTCCGACCCGTCCTGCGCCTTCTCGAGGTCGCGCATCTCGGGCGCGATGCGGTCGACGGCGCGGTCGAGGCGTGTGACCTGGCTGTGCAGCATGTTGGTCAGGCCCCACATGAGGGGCTCGCGCTCGTCGGCCATCTGTGTGCCGTCTACGGTGATGCCGTCGACGATGACGCGGATGGCCTCGTTGAGCGCATCGATGGCGTCGTCCTCGTCCCAGACGACCCTGCTGTCGAGCTCGCCGCGCTCGGGCGCTGCGCCGTAGAGGGCCATGCTCTCGCAAACGGTGGCAGTGGAAGAAGCGGTAGTGCTGGTAGTGTCGATCATGACGATCTCCCTTGTCGTCCTCCGGGACCCTGTGCCCCGTCGTGATGTCCTTTGTGATTCACGCGCGCGCAGAGGCAGCACCTGGCCCTAGGAAGTCTTGGGCGGGATTAGGTGCGGAAGTTCGGCGATGTTGGTGCGGAAGATGGCGCCGCCGTGCCGGTGGGAACGGTGCTCCGCAGCAAATCCATTCCAGTGGTCATTACGGCGCCGGGCCGGGCGGGCCCGCTTGGGCCTGCCCGGCGTCTAGGCGCCGCGATGAATGGTTCCGCGAATGGATTTGATGCGGTGCAGCGTGACGCGCCGGCCCCGCGCAAGGGGCCGGCGCGCTGCGAGACGAGGCGGTTGGCGATTACACGCAAGCCATCTTCACGGTCGCCGAACTTCACGGCCCGCCTTAGACTTCCTTGGGTCAGGCCGTAGGGAGCGGAGCGACCGAAGGACCCGCAGGGTTGCTGCCGCGAGCACGTGTGAGATCCTCGGACATCACGACGAACGGACCCCAGTTTTTGTTTCCTGCAAACGGCGTGGCACCGCCGCAGCGATGAAAGGCTCGGTGCAGGCCGCGGGCCGGGCAACGGGATCGAGAGCGAGCCGCTCCCGGTGCCGCCGATGGCACCGCCGGTAGCGCTCGTCACCGCTCACAGCATCGGATGGGTGTCGAGCAAATGACGGGCGACCTCGCGGACGCGATTGCGCTCGTGCACCCTGACGGGGCCGCGAGGGTCTTCGCTGAGATGCACGACATAGAACACGGCGCCGCGGTTGAGGATGTCGTCGTGGCGAAAGACGTCCCCGACGTAGTCGCCGTCCTGATAGACGCGGGCTTCGTTCTCGCCCACCCGCCGGAACCTGATGTCGCTGCTCATTGTGCTCTCCCCGTAGCGTGATGCCGGCGCGGAGAGGACTCTCTCTCCTCTCCATGCGGCTCGCCCCTCGCCCGCTTCACTCGGGCTCCCGGTCTCCGAGCGCGGCCGCCGTCCAGGCGGCGAGCGCGGCGGGACCGAATGTGAGCAAGTCCTCGTTGAAGTCGGTGCCGCGAGGCACGATGACGGTGGCGGCGACGCCCGCCCGCGTGCAGCGCCGGGCGAGGCGCTCGGCGGCACGCTCTCCCTCGGGGTCGTTGTCGCGTGCGATCACCAGCCGCGTGACGCCGGCAGGCGGCGCGAATGCGCCGAGGCTGCCGGCCGAGAGTGCTGCTGCGGCGACGGTGTCGGGGATGGCCGTGACGATGGACAGCACGGTCTCGATCCCCTCGCCGACGAGGAGCGAAGCTCCGTCGGCGGGGCGGCCGAAGCGCACGGCATGGCCGTGCACGCGCCCGAGCGCCTTTCGCGCGCGCGAGACGCTGGCCTTGGTGGGACGCCGATGATCCAACCACGTGCGCAGCACGCCGCAGACGGCTTCGTCGGAGCCGGTGACGGCCGCGACCAAGGCGGGCAGGCGGCGCACACCGCCGCCGTCACGGTAGAGCAACGCGGGATGGAAGCGGAGTGCCGGGAAGCGGCAGCGCGCGAGACCCCTGGCGTGCAGGTAGGCCTCGGCATGGGTGCCGTCGATGGCGCGGCAGCGGTGCCAGAGGCGGCGTGCCGCCTCGATGGCGTCGTAGGCGTCGCCCGAGCCCGCAGCCGGCGCAGCCGGCCGGGCGAGGAAGGCGCGGGCCTCGTCGAGCGCCGCGCGAAGCGTCGGCGCGCCGATGCGGTGGCGGACGATGTCGAGCAGATCGCCATGCTGGCCCGTGGCCGCATCAGTGAACTTCCCCGGCGTGCCCGGAGGCGCGAGACGGACGAAGAGGGATCGCCCGCGCCCGCCGTCGAGGTCGCCCGCGACCCAGTACCTGCCCCGGCGACGTCCGTAGGGCAGGTATCGGCGGCACACCTCCTCGGCGCGCTCGGCAAGTGCGGCGGCGACGGAAGCCGCGTTCATGGTGCACACTTCTGGATCAAGCGGGAACCGGCGAAGCCGGGACCGTCGGCGGTCATGGGGAGCATGAGAGACCTCGCTGGACGCGGCATGGGACGCGCCCCGGTCCCGGCCTCTCCTTACTCTTATGGGAGCGCCGGGACGGCGGGCGGCGCGCGAAGCGCGCGCCCCGCCGTCCGACCCGTGAGGGAATCGGATCAGGCTGCACGAAAATGGCCGAACCCGCGTGGGTGGGACGCGGGTCCGGCCATGGGGCGGGCGGGCCGAGGAAGCCCGCCGCGGGGTCTTGGCTAGAACGGCAAGGCCCTGCCGTCGTGAGGCTCGCCGGTGCCGCTTGCGGCCTCCGCCGCCTCACCGTTGGCCGGCGCGGTGCCGGTGGCGCCGGCAGGCTTGTCCAGAAACTGGACGCGCGAACCAGGCACCAGCAGGATCTCGGTGGAGAACCGGTCCGAGTCCTCGCCGTCCTTGCGCCACTTCCTGGTCTGCAGCTTGCCCGCGACGTAGACGATCCGGCCCTTCTTCGCGTGCTTTTCCAGCATGTCGATCAGCCCGCTCTGGAAGCTGACCACCCGATGCCACTCTGTCTTGTCGATCCGGGTCCCCGAATTTTTCTCCAGATACCCCTCGTCGGTCGCCACGCTCATATTGGCGACGCGCCCGCCGGAGGCGAGGTTGCTGATGGTGACATCGGCACCGAGCCGGCCAATGACTTCTGCCCTGTTCAATCCGAACGACATGGTCTTGTCTCCTGTTCTTCCGAGTTGCTGACGAAGGTTGCCGAACGGGGCGATCTCTCTCGACCCACCTCCCGTTCACTCCTCGAAAGCCGCTCTCCTCCTCCCGGCCGCCGTCTGCCCCGACGCCCGCCGAGGGGTCGACGACCGTGCGGACCGCGCGTCCGATCGGATTGCCGAGAGTCGGATCACGGCGGCACAGGGTCACGAAGGCCAAAGGTTGGCATCGCCTGCGGGATGCCTGCACGCGGCGATGCTGCGTTCATGGCGGAGAGAGCGCCATCAATGTAAGCGGTATCGGGCCCCCATACTTCCAGCGGATCTGATTTCGGGGCTGACTCTCCGCCTTGACCACGAGCCACACAGGAGAGATCGCGATGACAGATTCGATTTTGGCATCTGGCGACGGTGTCGCTGTTGCTTCGGTTGAGATCCCAGCTTCTGAGGGAGCCGCCCCGGCTCCGTCTGAGCCGGCCCCCATGCGACGCTGGCCGGACGATGAGAAGGCGCGGATTGTCTCGGAGAGCTTTGAGCCGGGCTCTTCGGTTGCGGCGGTCGCGCGCCGCCATGGCGTCAGCGATACGACCCTGACCAAGTGGCGGCGGCGCGCGCGGGAGGGAACTCTTCCGGGCGCTCGGATTGGTGGCTCTGCACCGCCATTTGTTCCCGTGGTGGTTGATAGCGTGACGTCCGAGCGGACGGTGGCGATCGAGGCGCTAGGCGTGGTCGTTCGCCTTCCGGTGGAGAGCGCGGTCGATCGGATTGTTGCGGTGGCCTCGGGCCTGGGCCGGGCGTCGTCATGATCGCGGCCCCCTCGCTTCGCATCGTGTTGGCGACGCGGCCGGTTGATTTTCGTCGCGGCCACGACGCGCTTGCGGCGACGGCGGCGGGGGAGCTGGACCTCGATATCTATTCCGGGGTGATCGTGATCTTCCGCTCGCGCCGCGGCGACAGGCTCAAGCTCCTTGCGTGGGACGGCAGCGGTCTGGTGATGACCTACAAGCGTCTGGAGCAGGGCCGCTTCGCCTGGCCTCGGATCGAGGATGGTGTGATGCGCCTTACGAAGGGCCAGTTCGAGGCCCTCTTCGAGGGTCTGGACTGGCGCCGGGTGAAGGCCCGCCCGGTTCGCCGCCCGCTGGCGGCGGAGTGAGGCGGCACGCAGGCGGGGCCGCAGATTTCGGTCGCGGTCCCGCCTGCACTTTTCCCTGGTCATGCATTGGCGAATCGGATTAAGGGGTGGCCCATGCCGAAGGTCACGCCCTCACCCCTCAGCAGCGCCGGTTCGCCGTCGCCTGCGGTGGTTTCGGCGGCGCTGGCGGCCCTGCATGCGGAGCTTGACGACGAGCGCGCGGCGCGCCGGGCGACGGAAGCAGCCCTATGCGAAGCGGAGCAGGCACGCGGCGCGGCGGAGGCGGCGAGGCAGACGGCGGAAGCGCGGGCGGCACGGCTGGAGGCCGAGAACGCGCAGAGCGCGGAGCAGATCAGCCGGCTTGAGCATCTCAACAAGGAGCTCAGGAAGGCGCTGTTCGGTCCGCGCTCCGAGAAGCTCGGCGAGGACGAGCGCCAGCTTACGTTCGAGGAGTTTTGGGCGGCGATCGCTGAAGCCGGCGGTCGGCCCGAGGCAGATGACCAGGAGCAGGACGAGGGGGCTGGCGGCAAGCGCCGGCGGCGCTCTTCCCGGGGGTCGCGCAGCGGGGTGCGCTTCGGGCCCCAGGTCGACCGGCGCGAGGAGGTGATCGAGCCGGACACGATCATGTGCCCCTGCGGCTGCGGCGAGATGACGAAGATCGGCGAGGACCGCAGCGAGCGGCTGGACTATGAGCCGGCGAAGTTCACCGTCATCGAGACCGTGCGCCCCCGCTACGCCTGCAACAAGTGCAAGGGGGGCGGGGTGGTGCAGTCGCCGGCGCCGGCCGCTCTGGTCGAGGGCGGCCTTCCCACCGAGGCTCTTCTGGCGCAGGTGCTGATCGCGAAGTACGGCGATCATTGCCCGCTCTATCGCCAGTCGCAGATCTACGAGCGCTCGGGGATCGAGGTTCACCGTGCGACGCTGGCGACGTGGGTGGGCCAGGCGTCGTTTCACCTGCGCCCCGTGGTCGCTTGCCTGGAGGATGAGCTGAAGAAGTCGGATCACCTGGGTCTGGACGAGACCACGATCCGCGTTCTCGACCCGGGCCGGGGCAAGACGAAGACGGGCTACATGTGGACCCTTGTGCGTGACGAGCGCCACTGGAGCGGCACGGACCCGCCGGGCGTCGTCTATCGCTATGCGCCCGGCCGCGGCGGCAAGTATGGCGCCGAGCTTATGGAGGGCTTTTCGGGGACGGTGCAGCTCGACGGCTACTCGGGCCACAACATCCTGGCGCGGCCGGACCGGGCGGAAGGCCCTGTGACGCGGGCCCTCTGTTGGGCGCATGTAAGACGGAAGCTGAAAGAGGTATACGACTCGAGCGCATCGCCGATCGCGCTGGCCGGTCTGAATCGGATCGCGAAGCTCTATGCGATCGAGAAGAAGATCCGGGGCAAGCCGCCGGCGGAGCGCCGCGCGATCCGTTGGGAGGAGTCGGCGCCGATCGTGAACACCTTCGGTGTCTGGCTCGACGAGCAGCGCTCGCGCGTCTCACCGCGCTCGCGTCTCGGCGAGAAGCTGACCTATATCGCCAACCAGTGGGACGGGCTGCTGGAGTTCCTGCACGACGGTCGTGTCGAGATCGACTCGAACCTGGTGGAAAACCGAATCCGGCCGCTGAAGCTCACCGCCAAGAACGCGCTCTTCGCCGGCAACGACGAGGGTGCGCAAGCCTGGGCCCGCATCGCCTCGCTGATCGAGACCTGCAAGATGAACGGCGTCGAGCCCTACGCCTGGATGCGGAGCACGCTCGAGAAGATCGCCAAGGGCCACCCGCAGTCGGGCATCCAGGAGCTTCTGCCGTGGAACTTCCAGCCCGAGGCAAAATGACTCGCGCGCTCACGGCGCTCCTCAAGAAATCCCCGTCGTAGTCAAGCCAGATTCCGGTATGGGGTCTGCGTACCGCTTACCCATCAATGGGACATTGGCGCGTATCTCCACTTGGTCGGGGCGGAGCCTGGCGAAGACGAGGCAGGCGGCCGCCTCCGCTTCGGTCTCGAAGCTGTCGATCACGTCGCCGGTGTCGAGCCGGACCACGGTGTACTCGGGGAACGGCACGGGCGTGCGGCTCTGTTCGGAGCGCGC
>CBDCCI010000001.1:0-707103 GCA_965214705.1 Alphaproteobacteria bacterium | reverse complement strand
ACGTCACGCTATCAACCACCACGGGAACAAATGGCGGTGCAGAGCCACCAATCCGAGCGCCCGGAAGAGTTCCCTCCCGCGCGCGCCGCCGCCACTTGGTCAGGGTCGTATCGCTGACGCCATGGCGGCGCGCGACCGCCGCAACCGAAGAGCCCGGCTCAAAGCTCTCCGAGACAATCCGCGCCTTCTCATCGTCCGGCCAGCGTCGCATGGGGGCCGGCTCAGACGGAGCCGGGGCGGCTCCCTCAGAAGCTGGGATCTCAACCGAAGCAACAGCGACACCGTCGCCAGATGCCAAAATCGAATCTGTCATCGCGATCTCTCCTGTGTGGCTCGTGGTCAAGGCGGAGAGTCAGCCCCGAAATCAGATCCGCTGGAAGTATGGGGGCCCGATACCGCTTACGAAGCACTGCCCCGCCTGTATGACGACTGCGCCACGTTGTTGGCCGCTCGGGACGTGCTGGCCGGCGACGTCCAACTAAACTGGAGCGACGCGGTCCCCATCGGCTATTGGCGGGGTGTCACCGTCGGGATGCCCAACATCGCCGGCGAGGCCGCGGAAGGGCCGCGGGTCATCGCCCTGGATCTGTCGCACGTGGGACTGAACGGGCGGATTCCCGCAGAGCTGTCGGCTCTGGACGCCCTTGCCGTTCTGCGTCTTGGCAACAACCGGCTTGCGGGACCGATCCCGCCGGAACTGGGCGCCCTGACCGGGCTGCGGACGCTGGTACTGGAGAACAACGCGCTGACCGGCGAGATCCCGCCGGAACTGAGCGCGTTGCAGGCACTCGTTTGGTTGCGTCTTGGCGGCAACGAACTCACTGGCGGCATCCCGCAGGGACTGACCACACTGACCGGTCTGCGGGTGCTCGCGCTGGAGAACAACATCTTGACGGGCAACGTCCATCCGCAGTTTGGCAACCTGTCGCGTCTGGAGGAGCTGCGGCTCGAGAACAATCGTTTGCACGGAGCACTCCCCGAGGCTCTCGACCGGTGGGCTCATCTTGCGGTCCTCCGTCTGGGCGGCAACGCGTTTGCCGACTGCCTTCCGGCTACGGCGCGAGCAGCGCAGGTACGGCACAACGATCTGGATTCCGCCGATCTGCTCTGCGATCCTTCGCCCTGGACCAAACCGGGCCTGTTCGAAGACGGCGCGCGTCTGATGCGCATGCGCGACACCCTGGCCGGCGACGCGCCGCTGAACTGGAGCTACGCTCGCCCCGTCGCGTCCTGGCAGGGCGTCACCATCGGTCGAGGGGGTCGCATCATCGCACTGGACTTGCGGGACATGAACCTGACCGGGCGGATCCCCCCGGAGCTGGGCGAGCTGGCCCATCTCCATCTGCTGCGGCTCGACGGCAACCGACTCACCGGCCCCATTCCACCGGAACTGGAAAACCTGACTCGTCTGACCATGCTGTCGCTGGACGGCAATCGCCTGATGGGTCCCATCCCGCAGGAGATCGCCAATCTGTCGAATCTCAGGCAATTGTGGCTGGCCCACAACCGTCTCACCGGTTCCCTCCCGCCCGAATTGGCCGGAATCAAGCGTCTCTCCCTGGCCGTCGCGGATAACGACTTCCAGGGCTGCATGCCGTGGCAACTGCGCGATCTGCGCAGCCACGATATCGATGACGGCTTCATCTGCACTGCCCTGGCGAAGGGCAGACCGTTGCTTTGGAGACTGGGATTCGAGAAGGCCATGGAGGCGCCCGTCTTCGGTCACGGCCTGAGAACGTTGGCATATATGGAAGGCGCCCCCATCGGACATCACGGCAAGCCGTTGGGCCCCCACAATCTCTACCTGACGTTGCTGGGCGAAGCGGGCATCGTCCCTCTGCTGCTGTTTCTGTCCGCCATCGTCCTGCTGCTGCGCGCGCAATGGGGCGCGCCGAAGTCGCTTGCCCGGGATGTGATCGTAGCCTGGGTCATCGTCATCGCCTTGTACTGCACGGCCTTCCAGCATCTACTCAAATTGGAAGCGTTCATGTTTCTCGCCGGGTTGAGTGTCGCGATAGGGGCGGTGCGCAGCGCCGGTGACCGATGTCCTGCGAAGGTGTGACAGTTGGCCGATGGCAGACTCCAGAGTAAGCGGTATCGGGCCCCCATACTTCCAGCGGATCTGATTTCGGGGCTGACTCTCCGCCTTGACCACGAGCCACACAGGAGAGATCGCGATGACAGATTCGATTTTGGCATCTGGCGACGGTGTCGCTGTTGCTTCGGTTGAGATCCCAGCTTCTGAGGGAGCCGCCCCGGCTCCGTCTGAGCCGGCCCCCATGCGACGCTGGCCGGACGATGAGAAGGCGCGGATTGTCTCGGAGAGCTTTGAGCCGGGCTCTTCGGTTGCGGCGGTCGCGCGCCGCCATGGCGTCAGCGATACGACCCTGACCAAGTGGCGGCGGCGCGCGCGGGAGGGAACTCTTCCGGGCGCTCGGATTGGTGGCTCTGCACCGCCATTTGTTCCCGTGGTGGTTGATAGCGTGACGTCCGAGCGGACGGTGGCGATCGAGGCGCTAGGCGTGGTCGTTCGCCTTCCGGTGGAGAGCGCGGTCGATCGGATTGTTGCGGTGGCCTCGGGCCTGGGCCGGGCGTCGTCATGATCGCGGCCCCCTCGCTTCGCATCGTGTTGGCGACGCGGCCGGTTGATTTTCGTCGCGGCCACGACGCGCTTGCGGCGACGGCGGCGGGGGAGCTGGACCTCGATATCTATTCCGGGGTGATCGTGATCTTCCGCTCGCGCCGCGGCGACAGGCTCAAGCTCCTTGCGTGGGACGGCAGCGGTCTGGTGATGACCTACAAGCGTCTGGAGCAGGGCCGCTTCGCCTGGCCTCGGATCGAGGATGGTGTGATGCGCCTTACGAAGGGCCAGTTCGAGGCCCTCTTCGAGGGTCTGGACTGGCGCCGGGTGAAGGCCCGCCCGGTTCGCCGCCCGCTGGCGGCGGAGTGAGGCGGCACGCAGGCGGGGCCGCAGATTTCGGTCGCGGTCCCGCCTGCACTTTTCCCTGGTCATGCATTGGCGAATCGGATTAAGGGGTGGCCCATGCCGAAGGTCACGCCCTCACCCCTCAGCAGCGCCGGTTCGCCGTCGCCTGCGGTGGTTTCGGCGGCGCTGGCGGCCCTGCATGCGGAGCTTGACGACGAGCGCGCGGCGCGCCGGGCGACGGAAGCAGCCCTATGCGAAGCGGAGCAGGCACGCGGCGCGGCGGAGGCGGCGAGGCAGACGGCGGAAGCGCGGGCGGCACGGCTGGAGGCCGAGAACGCGCAGAGCGCGGAGCAGATCAGCCGGCTTGAGCATCTCAACAAGGAGCTCAGGAAGGCGCTGTTCGGTCCGCGCTCCGAGAAGCTCGGCGAGGACGAGCGCCAGCTTACGTTCGAGGAGTTTTGGGCGGCGATCGCTGAAGCCGGCGGTCGGCCCGAGGCAGATGACCAGGAGCAGGACGAGGGGGCTGGCGGCAAGCGCCGGCGGCGCTCTTCCCGGGGGTCGCGCAGCGGGGTGCGCTTCGGGCCCCAGGTCGACCGGCGCGAGGAGGTGATCGAGCCGGACACGATCATGTGCCCCTGCGGCTGCGGCGAGATGACGAAGATCGGCGAGGACCGCAGCGAGCGGCTGGACTATGAGCCGGCGAAGTTCACCGTCATCGAGACCGTGCGCCCCCGCTACGCCTGCAACAAGTGCAAGGGGGGCGGGGTGGTGCAGTCGCCGGCGCCGGCCGCTCTGGTCGAGGGCGGCCTTCCCACCGAGGCTCTTCTGGCGCAGGTGCTGATCGCGAAGTACGGCGATCATTGCCCGCTCTATCGCCAGTCGCAGATCTACGAGCGCTCGGGGATCGAGGTTCACCGTGCGACGCTGGCGACGTGGGTGGGCCAGGCGTCGTTTCACCTGCGCCCCGTGGTCGCTTGCCTGGAGGATGAGCTGAAGAAGTCGGATCACCTGGGTCTGGACGAGACCACGATCCGCGTTCTCGACCCGGGCCGGGGCAAGACGAAGACGGGCTACATGTGGACCCTTGTGCGTGACGAGCGCCACTGGAGCGGCACGGACCCGCCGGGCGTCGTCTATCGCTATGCGCCCGGCCGCGGCGGCAAGTATGGCGCCGAGCTTATGGAGGGCTTTTCGGGGACGGTGCAGCTCGACGGCTACTCGGGCCACAACATCCTGGCGCGGCCGGACCGGGCGGAAGGCCCTGTGACGCGGGCCCTCTGTTGGGCGCATGTAAGACGGAAGCTGAAAGAGGTATACGACTCGAGCGCATCGCCGATCGCGCTGGCCGGTCTGAATCGGATCGCGAAGCTCTATGCGATCGAGAAGAAGATCCGGGGCAAGCCGCCGGCGGAGCGCCGCGCGATCCGTTGGGAGGAGTCGGCGCCGATCGTGAACACCTTCGGTGTCTGGCTCGACGAGCAGCGCTCGCGCGTCTCACCGCGCTCGCGTCTCGGCGAGAAGCTGACCTATATCGCCAACCAGTGGGACGGGCTGCTGGAGTTCCTGCACGACGGTCGTGTCGAGATCGACTCGAACCTGGTGGAAAACCGAATCCGGCCGCTGAAGCTCACCGCCAAGAACGCGCTCTTCGCCGGCAACGACGAGGGTGCGCAAGCCTGGGCCCGCATCGCCTCGCTGATCGAGACCTGCAAGATGAACGGCGTCGAGCCCTACGCCTGGATGCGGAGCACGCTCGAGAAGATCGCCAAGGGCCACCCGCAGTCGGGCATCCAGGAGCTTCTGCCGTGGAACTTCCAGCCCGAGGCAAAATGACTCGCGCGCTCACGGCGCTCCTCAAGAAATCCCCGTCGTAGTCAAGCCAGATTCCGGTATGGGGTCTGCGTACCGCTTACTGTTCAACTGCACATAAGACCGATGCCGCCGAGGGCACGCATGGCGATCTTCTCGACCTCATCCGCCACCGCATGGGCGGCGTCCCGCTGCGCGACGCCATGGCCGAGGCCCGTGCCTTCCTCGCCTTGCCGGCTACGCCGGCAGCGGCGTCGGGCGGGGCCTACGATCCCAGCGAGGCGGCACACCGCCTCTGGCGGCGTTGCCGCGTCATCGACGGCACCCACGCCGAAGCGTACCTCAAGGCCCGCGCCATCCATCGTTGCCGCTTCTCCGCGCTGCGCTGTAGAGTAGGACGCAAGCGCCTTGCGGCCCTTACGGGTCGCAGGTTTCTCGCGCCCTCTCTCCGAACCGGATGGTTAAGCCGAACTTCCGTTAGCATCTGATTGCCGATCTGGCCGGATTTTGCCTGTTTCCGCCCTTTCTGCGCAGTTTAGCGCCCGGTTTGGCGCGAAATTCCCGAAATGATCGCCGAAACCGCCGCGATTCGGCGCTCCAGCGCTGGATCACGCCGTCCCGGCGCATCCACCAAAACCTGAATACTAGTCAGTAGATAGTTTTCTCGTTACGATAATTGCTCCGCATTCCCAAGCCTTTCCGATATGATTGCCGCGATTCGCTAGGCAGATCGATATGCACATCGAAACCACCCGGTCCGGAAACTCCCGCTGCCACCTCCTCAGACAGTCCTACTGGCAGGACGGAAAACCCAAGAAGCGCACCCTGTGCAACCTCTCCGCCCTCCCGGAACACGCCATCGAAGCCCTCAAACGCGCCCTCAAGCGCGGACCCGCCCTCAATCCCGACAGCGCCGACGTCGAACTGCGCGCCAGCCGGGCGCACGGCGCCGTCAGCGCCGTTCTCGGCACCCTTCGCGACATCGGCCTCGACCGCGTCATCTTCCACCGGCCCGATCGCCGCAGGGCCCTCGTCATCGCCATGATCGTCGCCCGCCTGATCCGGCCCGGCGCCAAGCTGCGCGTCGAGCGCGAACTGGGAGCGGCCGGCACAACCACCCTCGCCGCCCTGCTCGGCGTCGAAGGCGTCAGCGTCGACGAACTCTACGCCGCCATGGACTGGCTGGGCGCGCGACAGGGCGCGATCGAGCGCAAGCTCGCCCGGCGCCATCTCGGAGAGGACGATCTCGTCCTCTACGACGTGTCCTCGAGCTACATGGAGGGCAACGCCTGCCCCATGGCGAAGCGCGGCTATTCGAGGGATCGCCGGGGCGACCGCCCGCAGATCGTCTACGGCCTCCTCTGCACCCGCGATGGCTGTCCGGTCTCGATCGAGGCCTTCGCCGGCAACACCGGCGACCCGATGACTCTGGCCAGCCAGGTGCGCAAGGTCCGCGACAGCTTCGGCATCCGGCGGGTGGTGTTGGTGGGGGACCGCGGCATGATCGCGCAGACCCGCATCGACCGCGACCTCGCGCCCAACGGCATCGACTGGATCACGGCGCTGCGCGCATCCTCGATCCGCAAGCTCGTCGACCGGGGGCATGTCACGCCCGGCCTGTTCGACACCTGGGGCCTCGCGCGGGTGACCACGCCGGACTATCCCGGCGAGAGGCTGATCGTCTGCTACAACCCGGTTCTGGCGGCCGAGCGCAAGCGCAACCGCGACGGGCTGCTCAATGCGACCGAGACGGACGCGCGCGATTTCGCCGCGCGCCACGCCGCCGGCGACATCGACCGCGACGAGTTGAACCGTCGGCTGGGAACCTTGCGCCGCCGCAAGATGGCCAAGCACTTCCGCTTCGAATTCGACGAGGGCAGCGGCACCTTCAGTTGCGAACGCGACCGGGCGTCGATCGACGCCGAGGCCGCCCTCGACGGTCTCTACGTCATACGCACCAACGTGGACGAGGACGAGATCGAGGACGTCGAGGCGGTCCGCGTCTACAAGAGCCTGTCACGCGTCGAGCGCGCCTTCCGCTCGCTCAAGACGGTGTCGTTGCGGATCCGCCCGATCTTCCACTGGCGCGACGACCGAGTACGGGCGCATCTTCTGATCTGCATGCTGGCTTGGTATGTCGAGTGGCACATGCGCCGCAGGCTGGCGCCGCTGCTGTTCGCCGAGGAGGACGGAGCGCCGCTGTCCGCGAACCCGGTGGCGCCGCCGGAACGCTCGGAAAAGGCCCGGCGCAAGGACAAGCGCCGAAAGACGGATGATGGACTTGCGGTGTGCGACTTCCGCGATCTCCTCGGCCATCTCGGCACGCTTGCTGCCACTGAGATCGCCACCGGAACCGACTTCGCCGTGCCCGCCCTGACCAAGCCGACCGAACTGCAGGAAAGGGCGTTCGCATTGCTCGGGCTGCGGCCCCATCCTGCGCCCGCGCTCACCGAAAAGGGGATGACCACCGCCAAACCTGTCCAGTAATCGTCGCTTCGAAACTCGCCGAAACCCCTGCCGCACAACGGTTCTTTGACTATCCCACACTGGAAGTTCGGGTTAAGGGTTGGGCAGGCTCTCTCTCGAGAGCCTGCCCAACCCTTTTGAACGAAGCCGCGGGCCACGAGAGGCGAAGTTGAGCTATGTGGAAAGTGCGCTGATGTCAGCGTCAGGCGGCATCCACCGGCAGCAGAGTTGCGCATAAAATCGACGCTCGCGCCGGTCTTTCGGCAGGCATGCGGGCGCACGCTGCGAGGACTGAGCGGGGTGTGAGCCGAGGGCTGTCAGCCCGGCTCAAGCGGAGACAGGTTCGGTCGTGCGTCGGCGCTTTGGCGCCGTTGCGCGGGGCCGAAGCGAGCGGGCGTCTCACGGTTTCCCCCTGTGGGTCGGCGGCAGCGCCGGCGGGCCGCGCGTCGAGCGGGGCTCATGGCGGCGGCGGATTTCGCGGACGAGGCGCATGACGCCGCCGCAGTGGGGGCAGGCCACGGGCGCGGTGCCGATCTCGGGCTCTTCGTCGGGCTCGGCCTGAGCGCCGTCCACGCTTCCCTCGGGGGCGGCGCAGCCGAGGGCGCCGAGAGCCTGGCGTGCTCTCTCCAGCGTGCTGGCGCGGCAGCCGTTGGCGAGGATGCCGAAGTAGCGAATGCGGTGCATGCCGTCCGGCAGGACGTGCCTCAGGAAGCGGCGGATGAACTCGTCGGCGCTCACGGTGGCGATGCCGTAGCGCGGCTTTCTCTGCCCCGGCGCCTTGGGCTTTCGGTGGCGGAAGGAGACCGTCTCGCCGTCGAAGGAGACGATGCGGCTGTCGGAGATGGCGATCCTGTGCGTGTAGTGCGAGAGGTACCGGAAGACCTGCTCAGGCCCGCGGAAGGGCCGCTTGGCGTAGACCACCCAGTCCCTGGCCCGGGCGGCGGCAAGCGTGGCGTGGAACTCGCCGGGATTGGCGAGGTGGGCGAGGGTGCCGTGGAACTCCAGGTCCCCCCGGCCGTGGGCGCGGGCGAGCTCCTTGAGGAAGAGGCGGCGGAACAGGCTGCCGAGGACCTTGACGGGGGCGAGGAAGGTGGTGCTCCCCGTCTTCCACTCGCCACTGTCTACGTCGAAGCCCGCGTTGGGCACGACCACGTGCAGGTGCGGGTGGAAGCGGAGCTTCTGATCCCAGGTATGGAGGACCGCGGTGCCGCCGATGCGCATGCCGCCGTGGCGGGGATCGGCGGCGATGGTGCGCAGGGTCTCGGCGACGGCCCGGAAGAGGATGTCGAACACCACCCTGCGGTTGCAGAAGGCAATGGCGGCAACCTCCTTGGGCAGGGTGAAGACCACATGGAAGTAGGGCACCGGCAGGATGTCCCCGGCGCGCTCCTCGCTCCAGAGGTTGGCGGCGAGACCCTGGCAGGTGGGGCAGTGGCGGTTGCGGCAGGAGTTGAAGAGCGGATGCTCGCGCCCGCAGCCCTCGCAGGCGTACATGTGGCCGCCGAGCACGGCGGTGCGGCACGCCTCGATGGCGCCCATGACCTTGAGCCGGGCGGCGTCGATGCGCCCTTTGTGGCGCTCACGGAAAGCGGCGCCGGCGCGGCGGAAGATCTCCGCCACGCCCGCGCGTTCGGCCTCCACGCGCCGTCAGTTGCGCAACGCTGCGAAGCCTGAGATCGGGTGGTCGAGGCCCTCGAACATCTTGCCGGTGACGCGGGCGTAGTGACGGGTCGTGTTCGCGCTTCGATGGCCGAGCATGTCCCGGATCACCTCGATATCGCCGCCGCGCTCGAGGAGATGGGTCGCCGCCGAATGGCGCAGGCAATGGAAGGTGTAGCTGCGGTCGAGCTCGGCAATGTCGCGCGCCCTCCTGAAGGCGGCCTGCAAGGTCTCCGTTGCGATGGGCCTGTCGAGCGAGACGCCGTAGAAGAGCCAGTTCGTCGGACGCGGCCAGATGTTCCTGTAGTAGACGCGCAAGTAGTGGATGACGATGTCCGGCAACGGTGCCATTCTCTCGGTGCCGCCTTTGCCGGAGGGGATGTGCAGCAGCTTCTTCTCCGACAGGATGTCGCCGACCTTGATGGCCAAGGTCTCGGAGATGCGGAGCCCGCCGCCATAGCCGGTGACAATGGCAGCACGGTGGCGGAGGTCGGGTGTCGCAAGGATGAGGTGCTCGACCTCCTGCTCCGACATGTAGCGCGGCAGCTTGCCGGGCTTCTTGCGGGAGCGCAGGCCGGCGACATGGTCAGGCCAGCCGAGTGTGTCGATGTAGAGGAAGTTCAGCGCGGCGAAGGAGACGTTGGTCGTGCCCGGACTGAGCCCCTTGTCGATCCGCCCCAGGTACCACTGGCGCACCTGCTCGGCGTCGAGCTCGTCCGGCGAGGCGTCGTAGTACCTGGCCAGGTTCTTGATCTCGCAGATGTAGGCCTTGGACGTGCTCGCGGCCAGATTGGCGATGCGGAGCTGCTCCTCCATGCGCTGGCGAAGAGGGGTGACGGTGTTCGTGTCGCACGCGGTCCCGGTCATTATCGATCTCCCTGGATCGCGACGGCGCGCCGCCGGACCGATCCGGCGACGGTCCGTCGCAGGGGTCGATGCTAACCACTGGTGATCGGGAGGCTGCTGGGGATCCGCCACCCGACGGGCGGAGCGCCACTGACGCAACCGGGAAGCGAACGCACAGAACAAACGGCACCCGCGACGCCTCGGAAATGAATGAACTCTACGCCGCTAACTCCGCGTAGCGGCTTCGTTCAAGCACCTTTCGTAATGCATCCGGCTCTCCAAAGGCTTTCGCAAAGTCAGGAGACCTCATCCATTTGAGCTCGAACCTCCGAACCTGTCGGTAGCCCATGAGGTATTGCTCGGTGCCACCCTCGGCCCAGACCTGGTAGCCAGGATGTTCCCGGCTAGCCCTGCGCCAGTCCGCGGACAGCTTCCTGCCGGGGACGCCCTTATCCCAAGTTGGCACTTTTTCCGACCAGCCGAGCCTGTTCGAGCCAGTTTTGCGGCGCTGAACCACTAGATGTTGGGGTTGGAGGACACCTGAGACCCACATTTGCCATTCGTGGTCCTGGAAGCCAATTGTGGGGCCAGGACTTTGGAGTTGAGTCGATATCCCTCTTGCCAGATGCCGCGAACGCCGTGTATGCGAAACAGGCATCGCAGAAACGGCGCCGCCATGTACATCAAGGCAACCAGGACACACACCGACAAGGCCGGCCAGCCGGTCCGAAGCCATCGCCTCGTGCTCGCCCAGCGCGTCGGCGACAAGGTGCGCCACAGGACGCTGCTCAATCTCGGCACCGACTATCCGGTGCCGCGCGAGAAGTGGAAGGCCGTCACCGAACTCGCCGAGGCGCTGCTTCACGGCAAGCCGCCGCTGTTCGAGGGCGAGGCGGATGTGCGGGCCGCAGCCGAGGACATCGTCGCCAAGCTCAGGGCCAGGGGGTTCCGCGTCGAGGCGATGCAGGAAGAGGCGCGCAAGCCCGACATCGCCACCGTCGACCTCGATACCCTGGAGCACGAGAACCCGCGCACGGTCGGCTGCGAGCGCCTGTGCCTCAAGGCCCTCGACGCCCTCGGCTTCGCCGAAATCCTCCACGGCCTCGACATCAAGGGCCGCGACGGGCGCATCGCCAGCGCGCTGATCGTCGCCAGGATGGTCCATCCCGCCAGCGAGCGTGATACCAGCCGCTGGCTCCGCCACGACAGCGCGGCCGCCGAGCTCCTGGGCCTGGAGGGCGACCGCAAGGCGCTGCGGCGCAAGACGCTCTACCGCATCGGCGACCTGCTCTGGCGCCACCGCGCCGCCATCCAGCGGGAGCTGTTCAACCGTGAGCGCGCACTGCTCGACCTGCCCGAGACGATCGCCTTCTACGATCTCACCAACGTCCACTACCACGGCCACACGGGCGGCGAGCTTCCCAGGTTCGGGCGCTCCAAGCAGAAGCGCGACGACTGTCCCCTCATCACGCTGGCGCTGGCGCTCGACGGCGCGGGCTTCCCGCGCAGTTGCGAGATCCTGCCGGGCAACGTGAGCGAGCCGGGCACGCTGCACGAGGCGCTGGCGCGGCTCGAGGCGGTGTGCGGCGGCACGGCGCCGAAGCCCACGGTGGTCATGGACGCGGGCATCGCCACCGAGAAAAACATCGCGTGGCTGGGCGAGCAGGGCTACGACTGGATCGCGGTCAGCCGCGGTGCCAGGCCTGCGCCGCCCGAGGGCGGACCCGAGGCCCTGCTGATCACCAGCGCGCGCCACGAGGTGCGGGCCTGGCGGCTTGCCAGCGAGGACGGCGAGGCGCGGCTCTACGTCGTCAGCGAGGGCAAGAAGAAGGCCGAGAACGCGATCATCGGCCTGAGGCGGAACCGCTTCGAGGCGGCGCTGGAAAGGCTCCACGGCGGCCTTGCGGTCAAGGGCCGCCTCAAGCGCTACGACAAGGTGCTGGAGAGCATAGGCCGCCTCAAGCAGCGCTTCTCCGCCGTCGCCAGGCACTACGAGATCACGGTCGAGAGGGCGAAAACCGGCCCCAATGCCACCGCCGTGCGCTTCAAGCGCAGGCCGCGATACGACGAGGCCGATGAGGGCGCCGGTGCCTATGTGCTGCGCACCAGCCACGTCGACTGGGACATCGAGACGGTCCTGCGGACGTACTGGCGGATCACGGATATCGAGGCGACATTCCGGAGCCTGAAATCCGAGCTCGGCCTTCGCCCGATCTGGCACCAGCTCGACCGGCGCATCGCGGCCCACCTGCTGATCGCCGTGCTGGCCTACCACGCCGTGCATCTGATCCGTACCCGGCTGGCCGCGCGCGGCATCCACAAGTGCTGGGCGTCGATCCGCGAGAGCATGCGGACCTGGGTGCGGATCACCACGCGCCTGCGCCAGACCGACGGCACCTTGATCGTCAACCGCCAGGACACGCGCCCGGCCGCCGAGGTTGCCGCAATCTCCTCGGCGGCGGGCGTGGACCCCGCCATCCACCGCACGAGGACCCGTCTGATGAGCTGACAGAATCTCACAAAATGTGGGGCCATGTTGGAATCGACCGAGAAAAATATCGCGTTGAATCAAACCAATAGGGAACACAGGCAGCGGAAAAGTGCCAACTTGGGTTATGCTTGCCCCGCAGCCACAGCCAGAGCCTATAACTCGCATACCAATCCAAGGTGGACAGGATGCGCTTGGCCCCTATGCAGTAGCGGTAGTAGCCGGACCATCCCCGGAGGATCGGATTGATTTCCCGGAGCATGCTTTCCAACGACCGAACTTGCGTTTGCCGCCTCAGCACCTTCTTGATCCGCCAGCGGAAGTCGTTGACCACCTCCTTCGGGATTTCGATCCGACACCCGTAGCCATACCGGTCGTCCCATTTGAGGCGAACCCGGCAGCCTAGGAACCGGAACCCTTCCGTCAGTTCGGTGATCCGCGTCTTCTCTTCCGATAGCGTCAGCCCCATCTCCTCGCGCAGCCAGTCCGCGAGCGCCCGCCTCTCGGCAGCCGCATCGTCGTACCCGCCCGCCACAAAGATCAGGAAGTCGTCGGCATACCGGACCGGGTAGAAGGTTAAGCCGAACTTCCAGTGTGGGATAGTCAAAGAACCGTTGTGCGGCAGGGGTTTCGGCGAGTTTCGAAGCGACGATTACTGGACAGGTTTGGCGGTGGTCATCCCCTTTTCGGTGAGCGCGGGCGCAGGATGGGGCCGCAGCCCGAGCAATGCGAACGCCCTTTCCTGCAGTTCGGTCGGCTTGGTCAGGGCGGGCACGGCGAAGTCGGTTCCGGTGGCGATCTCAGTGGCAGCAAGCGTGCCGAGATGGCCGAGGAGATCGCGGAAGTCGCACACCGCAAGTCCATCATCCGTCTTTCGGCGCTTGTCCTTGCGCCGGGCCTTTTCCGAGCGTTCCGGCGGCGCCACCGGGTTCGCGGACAGCGGCGCTCCGTCCTCCTCGGCGAACAGCAGCGGCGCCAGCCTGCGGCGCATGTGCCACTCGACATACCAAGCCAGCATGCAGATCAGAAGATGCGCCCGTACTCGGTCGTCGCGCCAGTGGAAGATCGGGCGGATCCGCAACGACACCGTCTTGAGCGAGCGGAAGGCGCGCTCGACGCGTGACAGGCTCTTGTAGACGCGGACCGCCTCGACGTCCTCGATCTCGTCCTCGTCCACGTTGGTGCGTATGACGTAGAGACCGTCGAGGGCGGCCTCGGCGTCGATCGACGCCCGGTCGCGTTCGCAACTGAAGGTGCCGCTGCCCTCGTCGAATTCGAAGCGGAAGTGCTTGGCCATCTTGCGGCGGCGCAAGGTTCCCAGCCGACGGTTCAACTCGTCGCGGTCGATGTCGCCGGCGGCGTGGCGCGCGGCGAAATCGCGCGCGTCCGTCTCGGTCGCATTGAGCAGCCCGTCGCGGTTGCGCTTGCGCTCGGCCGCCAGAACCGGGTTGTAGCAGACGATCAGCCTCTCGCCGGGATAGTCCGGCGTGGTCACCCGCGCGAGGCCCCAGGTGTCGAACAGGCCGGGCGTGACATGCCCCCGGTCGACGAGCTTGCGGATCGAGGATGCGCGCAGCGCCGTGATCCAGTCGATGCCGTTGGGCGCGAGGTCGCGGTCGATGCGGGTCTGCGCGATCATGCCGCGGTCCCCCACCAACACCACCCGCCGGATGCCGAAGCTGTCGCGGACCTTGCGCACCTGGCTGGCCAGAGTCATCGGGTCGCCGGTGTTGCCGGCGAAGGCCTCGATCGAGACCGGACAGCCATCGCGGGTGCAGAGGAGGCCGTAGACGATCTGCGGGCGGTCGCCCCGGCGATCCCTCGAATAGCCGCGCTTCGCCATGGGGCAGGCGTTGCCCTCCATGTAGCTCGAGGACACGTCGTAGAGGACGAGATCGTCCTCTCCGAGATGGCGCCGGGCGAGCTTGCGCTCGATCGCGCCCTGTCGCGCGCCCAGCCAGTCCATGGCGGCGTAGAGTTCGTCGACGCTGACGCCTTCGACGCCGAGCAGGGCGGCGAGGGTGGTTGTGCCGGCCGCTCCCAGTTCGCGCTCGACGCGCAGCTTGGCGCCGGGCCGGATCAGGCGGGCGACGATCATGGCGATGACGAGGGCCCTGCGGCGATCGGGCCGGTGGAAGATGACGCGGTCGAGGCCGATGTCGCGAAGGGTGCCGAGAACGGCGCTGACGGCGCCGTGCGCCCGGCTGGCGCGCAGTTCGACGTCGGCGCTGTCGGGATTGAGGGCGGGTCCGCGCTTGAGGGCGCGTTTGAGGGCTTCGATGGCGTGTTCCGGGAGGGCGGAGAGGTTGCACAGGGTGCGCTTCTTGGGTTTTCCGTCCTGCCAGTAGGACTGTCTGAGGAGGTGGCAGCGGGAGTTTCCGGACCGGGTGGTTTCGATGTGCATATCGATCTGCCTAGCGAATCGCGGCAATCATATCGGAAAGGCTTGGGAATGCGGAGCAATTATCGTAACGAGAAAACTATCTACTGACTAGTATTCAGGTTTTGGTGGATGCGCCGGGACGGCGTGATCCAGCGCTGGAGCGCCGAATCGCGGCGGTTTCGGCGATCATTTCGGGAATTTCGCGCCAAACCGGGCGCTAAACTGCGCAGAAAGGGCGGAAACAGGCAAAATCCGGCCAGATCGGCAATCAGATGCTAACGGAAGTTCGGGTTAAGGGTTGGGCAGGCTCTCTCTCGAGAGCCTGCCCAACCCTTTTGAACGAAGCCGCGGGCCACGAGAGGCGAAGTTGAGCTATGTGGAAAGTGCGCTGATGTCAGCGTCAGGCGGCATCCACCGGCAGCAGAGTTGCGCATAAAATCGACGCTCGCGCCGGTCTTTCGGCAGGCATGCGGGCGCACGCTGCGAGGACTGAGCGGGGTGTGAGCCGAGGGCTGTCAGCCCGGCTCAAGCGGAGACAGGTTCGGTCGTGCGTCGGCGCTTTGGCGCCGTTGCGCGGGGCCGAAGCGAGCGGGCGTCTCACGGTTTCCCCCTGTGGGTCGGCGGCAGCGCCGGCGGGCCGCGCGTCGAGCGGGGCTCATGGCGGCGGCGGATTTCGCGGACGAGGCGCATGACGCCGCCGCAGTGGGGGCAGGCCACGGGCGCGGTGCCGATCTCGGGCTCTTCGTCGGGCTCGGCCTGAGCGCCGTCCACGCTTCCCTCGGGGGCGGCGCAGCCGAGGGCGCCGAGAGCCTGGCGTGCTCTCTCCAGCGTGCTGGCGCGGCAGCCGTTGGCGAGGATGCCGAAGTAGCGAATGCGGTGCATGCCGTCCGGCAGGACGTGCCTCAGGAAGCGGCGGATGAACTCGTCGGCGCTCACGGTGGCGATGCCGTAGCGCGGCTTTCTCTGCCCCGGCGCCTTGGGCTTTCGGTGGCGGAAGGAGACCGTCTCGCCGTCGAAGGAGACGATGCGGCTGTCGGAGATGGCGATCCTGTGCGTGTAGTGCGAGAGGTACCGGAAGACCTGCTCAGGCCCGCGGAAGGGCCGCTTGGCGTAGACCACCCAGTCCCTGGCCCGGGCGGCGGCAAGCGTGGCGTGGAACTCGCCGGGATTGGCGAGGTGGGCGAGGGTGCCGTGGAACTCCAGGTCCCCCCGGCCGTGGGCGCGGGCGAGCTCCTCGAGGAAGAGGCGGCGGAACAGGCTGCCGAGGACCTTGACGGGGGCGAGGAAGGTGGTGCTCCCCGTCTTCCACTCGCCACTGTCTACGTCGAAGCCCGCGTTGGGCACGACCACGTGCAGGTGCGGGTGGAAGCGGAGCTTCTGATCCCAGGTATGGAGGACCGCGGTGCCGCCGATGCGCATGCCGCCGTGGCGGGGATCGGCGGCGATGGTGCGCAGGGTCTCGGCGACGGCCCGGAAGAGGATGTCGAACACCACCCTGCGGTTGCAGAAGGCAATGGCGGCAACCTCCTTGGGCAGGGTGAAGACCACATGGAAGTAGGGCACCGGCAGGATGTCCCCGGCGCGCTCCTCGCTCCAGAGGTTGGCGGCGAGACCCTGGCAGGTGGGGCAGTGGCGGTTGCGGCAGGAGTTGAAGAGCGGATGCTCGCGCCCGCAGCCCTCGCAGGCGTACATGTGGCCGCCGAGCACGGCGGTGCGGCACGCCTCGATGGCGCCCATGACCTTGAGCCGGGCGGCGTCGATGCGCCCTTTGTGGCGCTCACGGAAAGCGGCGCCGGCGCGGCGGAAGATCTCCGCCACGCCCGCGCGTTCGGCCTCCACGCGCCGTCAGTTGCGCAACGCTGCGAAGCCTGAGATCGGGTGGTCGAGGCCCTCGAACATCTTGCCGGTGACGCGGGCGTAGTGACGGGTCGTGTTCGCGCTTCGATGGCCGAGCATGTCCCGGATCACCTCGATATCGCCGCCGCGCTCGAGGAGATGGGTCGCCGCCGAATGGCGCAGGCAATGGAAGGTGTAGCTGCGGTCGAGCTCGGCAATGTCGCGCGCCCTCCTGAAGGCGGCCTGCAAGGTCTCCGTTGCGATGGGCCTGTCGAGCGAGACGCCGTAGAAGAGCCAGCTCGTCGGACGCGGCCAGATGTTCCTGTAGTAGACGCGCAAGTAGTGGATGACGATGTCCGGCAACGGTGCCATTCTCTCGGTGCCGCCTTTGCCGGAGGGGATGTGCAGCAGCTTCTTCTCCGACAGGATGTCGCCGACCTTGATGGCCAAGGTCTCGGAGATGCGGAGCCCGCCGCCATAGCCGGTGACAATGGCAGCACGGTGGCGGAGGTCGGGTGTCGCAAGGATGAGGTGCTCGACCTCCTGCTCCGACATGTAGCGCGGCAGCTTGCCGGGCTTCTTGCGGGAGCGCAGGCCGGCGACATGGTCAGGCCAGCCGAGTGTGTCGATGTAGAGGAAGTTCAGCGCGGCGAAGGAGACGTTGGTCGTGCCCGGACTGAGCCCCTTGTCGATCCGCCCCAGGTACCACTGGCGCACCTGCTCGGCGTCGAGCTCGTCCGGCGAGGCGTCGTAGTACCTGGCCAGGTTCTTGATCTCGCAGATGTAGGCCTTGGACGTGCTCGCGGCCAGATTGGCGATGCGGAGCTGCTCCTCCATGCGCTGGCGAAGAGGGGTGACGGTGTTCGTGTCGCACGCGGTCCCGGTCATTATCGATCTCCCTGGATCGCGACGGCGCGCCGCCGGACCGATCCGGCGACGGTCCGTCGCAGGGGTCGATACTAACCACTGGTGATCGGGAGGCTGCTGGGGATCCGCCACCCGACGGGCGGAGCGCCACTGACGCAACCGGGAAGCGAACGCACAGAACAAACGGCACCCGCGACGCCTCGGAAATGAATGAACTCTACGCCGCTAACTCCGCGTAGCGGCTTCGTTCAAGACCGGTCGCCCGGCCTCCCTGTCCCGGTGTCGCCGGTCCGAGGCCCTTCTCACCCCGTCTCTGCGGAGCTTGGGATCATGCGGGTGCTTGACCCACCACCAGTACCGCTCCTCGATCGCGCCCAGCGCGATGTTGGCCAGCAGCGGTGACAGGACGCCCCCTTGAGGCGTGCCGGTAGCCGTCGGACTGTAAATGAAGTCCTCCAGCACCCCGGCCTTGAGGAACCGCACGATCAGCCGGTTCACCTTCCGGTCCGCGCAGGATTTCCGCACGCGCTCCATCAAGTGATGGTGGCCGATGTTATCGAAGCAGCCCTCAATGTCGCCTTCGATCACCCATTGATAGGGAGTGTCACGGCGCATTCCATCCGGCCCGTCGCGTCGGGGCCGAATGGTCTGCCGGATATGTTCGAGTGCGCCATGGCAGCCCCGACCGGGCCGGAACCCGTAGGACACTTGCCAGAATCGCGCCTCGAAGATCGGCTCCAAGATATTCTTGACCGCGCCTTGCACTACGCGATCAGCAACGGTGGGGATACCAAGGGGTCGGAACTTCCCCGGTCTGCCCGGCTTCGGAATCCACTTGCGTCTGGCGGGCGACGGTCGGTAGCTGCCATTCCGCAGCGTCTCCCGAAGCTCGGCCAGAAAGAGCGGTACGCCTCCGTCACCAGCGGCAATGCTCGCCACCGTCAACCCGTCGACACCCGGCGTCCGCCTGCCCTTGTTCTGGGCAATCGAATGCCAAGCACAGCGAAGATTGCGCGGATCGGTTACCCAGTTCCACACATCGCCGTAGGCGCCCTCGGGCGTCTCCTTACTCCACCGATACAACTTCCGCTGCACGTTGAGGAGCCAAGCCTTATCGGCCTGATTATCCGAGTCCACGGATAGTCCCTCCGTCATGCGTACGTTGATCCGCCTTCTGCCCCCCTTCGCCATGTATGCGGCTTTCCCACACTCGGACTACTACGAGGGCTCCGCCCCTATGCGGCCCATCTCCGTTCTCCGCAGCTAGCCCGGCTCCGTACCGGGCGGACAGCACAGGTTCCTGTGTTCCGATAACCAACCTGAGACCCTTAGGCGGCACGCTATACCCCTTGCGGTTCAGGGACCCGGGATAGAAGGGTTGACCCGTGCCCGGGTGCGCGTGGCGCACCCGCCAGAAGGCAGATGAAAGACCATCCGGCTCGGTCCGCAGTCCCTCCGCCCCGTCGGGCCATTGAGGGTCCAGTCCTAAATAAGGAGGCTTCCGTCGCATGCTTCGCTCTAGCTCGCCATAGATCCTGTGGTAGCCCGGCCCGCAGGCGACGGCCCGCGTCCGGTCCAGTTCAGGTCGCAGCGTTTTCGCCCCACCGCCGGAAAACGGCGGAACTTAGCGACCCCCTTTCCCCCAACACCCTTCGCTGGGAGAGGTGGCGTCTCAGCCACCGGTCGATCATCAGCATGACCAAGTGACTGGATTACTGCATGTTTTCCTCCTCTTGGTCTTCACAGCGCTCTCCACCCGGAACTCTTCTACCGCGACGGCGGCGGCGTGCGCCGCCTGCCGGCATTGGTCGCCGCGGTCACCGCCGACGCAGGGGAACACCCCGGTCCGGAGGAACGCTCCGGTCCGGGGAAACACCCCGGACTGGAGGACCGCTCCGGTCCAGGCGAGCAGTCTACTCACGGCGCCATCGTCGGCGTCCACCGGACCTGGCTCGATCCCCGGCATCCCGCGAAGGCGGCCGTGTCCTTCCCGCGCAAGACGCTCGGCCGTGTCCGCGGCCATGCCGTCCGCTTCGGCCACCCCGACGCCGGTACGCTGCTGGTGGGGGAGGGCATCGAGACGATGCTCTCCGTCGTCACCGCATTGCCGGAGGCCGTCGCCGCTGCCGCGCTCTCGGCCGGTGGCCTGGGCTCGTTCACGCCGCCGCCGGGCATCGCCCGCATCGTCGTGGCCTGCGATAACGACGAGGCGGGAGAGCGCGCCGCGCTTCGCCTGCGCCGGCGTTGCACCACGCTGGGTATCGAGTGCGCCCTCGTCGTCGCCGCGACCGCCGATTTGAACGAGGATCTGGTGATCCTCGGTCCGCAGGCCCTGGCCGCACGCATCGCGCCCCTGATCGGCACCAACCCGGCGGCGCCTGAAGTCAACCAGAGAAAAAGAGGAGGCCGTGCGTGCTGAAATGGAATCCTCTTCCGTCGTGTCCTCCCATCCTGTCACGCGTGCTCGCAGCAGCAACCCTGCGGGTCCTCCGGTCGCTCCGCTCCCTACGGCCTGGCCTAAGGAACTCTAGGGCGGGCCGTGAAGTTCGGCGACCGTGAAGATGGCTCACGTGTAATCACCAACCGCCTCGTCTCACAGCGCGCCGGCCCCTGACGCGGGGCCGCCGCGTCACGCTGCACCGCATCAAATCCATTCGCGGAACCATTCGTCGCGGCGCCTAGACGCCGGGCAGGCCCAAGCGGACCCGCCCGGCCCGGCGCCGTAATGACCACTGGAATGGATTTGCTGCGGAGCACCGTTCCCACCGGCACGGCGGCGCCATCTTCCGCACCAACATCGCCGAACTTCCGCACCGACTCCCGCCCAAGAGTTCCTAAGGCCAGGTGCTGCCACTGCGCGCGCGTGAAGAAGGAGGACACCACGACGGGGCACAGGGTCCCGGTGTATGAACAAGGGAGATCGTCATGATCGACACCACAAGCGCTACCGCTTCTGCAACTGCAACCGTTTGCGAGAGCATGGCCCTCTACGGTGCCGCACCTGAGCGCGGCGAGCTCGACAGCAGGGTCGTCTGGGACGAGGACGACGCCATCGATGCGCTGAGCGAGGCCATCCGCGTCATCGTGGACGGCATCACCGTCGACGGCACACAGATGGCCGACGAGCGCGAGCCCCTCATGTGGGGCTTCACCAACATGCTGCACAGCCAGGTGCAGAGGCTCGACCGTGCCGTCGACCGCATCACTCCCGAGATGCGCGACCTCGAGAAGGCGCAGGATGGATCGGAGGTGAAGGCGTGGGAGCTGCAGACCATGACCGACCGGGCGCAGAGCCTCGGCGACCGCCGCGACGCCTTCGAGAAGATGCGCGACATCGCAGCCGATGCCTACCGTGCTGAGACCGGCGACACATGGCGCCCGCGCCACGGCTCGCACACGAGCCGCACCGGAACGCTCACCTCTGCCGCCATCGATGCCCGCGACTTCCGCAGAGCGCGCAAGGACCGCGAGACCCGCGCGCACCTGCCCGAGGGCACCCTGGTCGCGATCACCGGCGGCAAGACCGTCGCCGATGCCGACGCGGTCTGGAGCACGCTCGACATGGCGCGCGCGAAGCACGGCGACATGGTGCTGGTGCACGGCGGCGGCCCCGGCGTCGAGAAGATCGCGGCAAGCTGGGCCGAGGCCAGAGGCGTCAACCAGGTCGTCTGCCGCCCCGACTGGAACGCGCACGGCAAGGCCGCGCCCTTCCGCCGCAACGACGACCTGCTCAACCTGCTGCCCAAGGGCGTCATCGCATTCCCCGGCAGCGGCATCACCGGCAACCTCGTCGACAAGTCGAAGCAGCTCGGCATACCCGTCCTCGAGGTCAAGGCCCCGTAAACGGCGCGCGCTTCCTCGACAACGGCCGATCCCCGATGCGGGATCGGCCGCTTCGTCATGTTTCACGACGGGCGGCATGTGCGCAGTCCGGTGCGCCCGCTCGTCGGACCGCGCACCGCCAACTCGAGTGCGCGCGCGATGGCCGGCGACGCCGCGCTTCGCGCCGGCGCCGCTCGCGGCCGCTACAGCGACCGTGCTTCCCCGCCTTCTCTCCGCCGCCGTGCATCCGACTCGGCGCGTGCGCGCCATCGCCGGCCGCTGTCGCTGCGAAACCCGAACGGCCTTCGTCGCGAGCGCGCGCGACTCCGCCATCGTGATGATCGTCATCGCCGCGAGCAGACCGTGCCGACGATGAGCGTCGTCCGGAAATCCCGCACCTGCGGCATGGGCATCACCAGGCGCCGCACCAGCGCGAGCACGAGTGCGACCACCTCTGTCCGGTGCCCGTGCCCGTGCCGTCGTCAGTGCCGATGCCTCGCGCGTCACCAGCCCGATCGCCGATGCCGCGGTTTCGATCCTTCATCCGTCGCTCCCCTCAGCACGACCATCGACAGAAGTGATCCGTCAACTGCGCCGACCATGATCGCGTGCCTCGCGCCTGCCGTCGGCAGCTCCGATGATCGCCCCGACCGCTTGCCGGTCAGTCATGCCGGCAACACTGGTCCGCCATGTGCTCTCCCCGCCCGTCACTCGCGAAAACAATCCTGTTCGGTCACCGGTGCCGACCATCGTCGCTTGCCTCATTTCCGCCGCATCTCCGAACGCCGCCACGTCTGCGAGAACATGCCCCTGCACGAGCTCGGCAGATCGATCCCCGAGTGCATCCTGAGCCGTGCCGAGCGCTCCGGCATCGCCACACACGGACAACACAAGTCGCAGCTTGTGTTTCTATGCAAGCGTGCCATAGGAAATTCCCGTGTTCTCCGGCAAACACGCCCGAATTCCCGGATTCCTGGCCTCACCAAGCATCCTGCGCCACCTAAGTGGCTGGGCGGAAACGCTTTTCTCCGGATCATTGGACCTGTCCTACGCCCTGAGGGCGCTTGTACCCGTCACACCCGACTCACCGATGGTGCAGGGCTGTAATCCGTCATACGCCTGCGTAGCACCGCGTAGTTGCGCGTAGATTTGACGTGTTAATTTGCGCCAAACCTACGTTTAATAGTGCCCTCGACACCCTGGGAACACGTCCCTGTTTCGGGTGACGGAATAACCGCTTGATATCGAAAATCGAATCGTCCATGCCACCAAAATGCGACGCGTAGTGTTGTCGCTACTGGGCCGCGCGTATTTCGCGCAAATGTGCCACGGCCCGTTGACAGGGGCAGGGTGGATCAGTTGTCAGAAGCGGGTGACGGCGGCGAGCGACACTGCATCGGCCGTCTCGCCGTCCTCGCGGTATTGAGTCCAGTCCACCCGCAGGCTCGCCCACTCGCTCAGACGGACCTCTCCGCCTGCCCCGTAGGCCAGGCCCTCGCCTGTGTCTGACGTCGAGACCCCGAAGGCCGACGCTTCGATCTTCATGACCGCCCCACCAACCCGCGCGTGCATTGAAACGCCTTCCGCTATCTCGTGCCGGACCTTTCCGAAGACGCCGAGACCATGAAGGATGGTAACTGCCCAGGTCGTCTGATTTGTCATTTTGGGCCAGTGAGTTGAGGCGTGTCTCGGTCGGAATTGGCGTAAAGGGGAGCCACTTGCAAAACTCCCAGGCGCGGTCTGCTTTTCCCGAGAGCCCGTCGTGAAGACATTGACGGCCGGAACGTAACATGAACATCGGGACGAGCGGACGTCGCTGGCTGCCGCCGGGTCGCCGATTCGCCGCAAACCGATGCCCATGCGGGCGCATTTTGGACCCGCCGTCGCGATGCGGACGTGGCTTTTTGCGCCTCCGCCGAGGGAGGCGTGCCGGCGTGACAGGGACGGAGGCGCCGCTCAGGCCAGGAGGCGCATCAGCTGGTCGACCGTCAGCACCAGGATGCCGAACATCAGGTGGCAATGAACCGGGGGCAGGGACTCCACCTTCTGGGACCGCGACCTCCCCGGCTTCGGCGTCAGGGTCTATCCCTCGGGCTCCAAGTTCTACCTCGTGCAGTGCCGCGGGCCGGCCGGCCTCAGGCGCACCTCCCTCGGTCGCCACGGCGCGATCACACCCGAGCAGGCGCGCAAGAAGGCCAGCGCCGCCATCGCCCGCATCAGAAAGGGCGAGGACCCGGTGCTGCGGCCGGCCGCGCGTCCGCTCACCGTCGCCGAGCTGGCCGAACGCTACCTCCAGGCCCACGTCAAGGTGCGCTGCAACGCGCACACGCAGAGGATCTACAAGGACTCTCTGAGGAACCACATCCTGCCCGCGCTCGGTGAAATGCCTGTGGCCTCGGTGGGGCGCGCCGAGGTGGCGGCACTGCACTACCGCCTGCGCGAGACCCCGCGTGCCGCCAATCGGGCGCTGATGGTGCTGTCGAAGATCTTCTCGCTGGCGGAGGCCTGGGGCCTGGCGCCGGGAGGTGGCAACCCGTGCCGCTTCGTGCTGCGCTACAAGGAGGGCCGGCGCGAGCGCTTCCTGACGGAGGACGAGTACCGGCGGGTGGGTCGCGCGCTGTGCGCGCTCGAGGCCGAGGGCCCGGTGCGGGCGCGGGCTGCGGCGGCGCTGCGCCTGCTGATGCTGACCGGGTGCCGGAGCGGGGAGATACTGACCCTCAGGTGGAGCGACATCGACCGCAAGGCCGGAGAGTTGCGCTTGCGCGACGCGAAGATGGGGGCGCGCATGGTGCCCCTGACGCCTGCGGCGTTGCAGGTTCTAGCGGGGATCAAGCGGGTCAGGCGCAGCCCGTGGGTAATCACGGGGGGCAGGCCGGATCGCCACCTGGCGACGCTGACGAAGTACTGGCACCGGGTGCGCGAGCGGGCAGAGGTCGAGGACGTGCGCATCCACGACCTGCGTCACAGCTTCGCCTCGCGTGCCCTGGCCCTGGGCCTGCCGCTTCCGATGATCGGCCGGTTGCTCGGCCACACGGACGTGAGCAGTACCGCGCGTTATGCCCACCTGTCGCAGGACGCGGAGAAGGTCGCGGCGGCGCGCGTGGGGGACAGCATCGAGGACGACATCCTGCGCCTGGAGGCGGTCTCGCCCGTGGGCGGGCCGGCGCAGGCGTAGGGGACGGGGGAGCCGGGACAATGTCGGGAGTGGAACGGAGGTCGCTGTCGAACCGCGTGGTCGACGAGCTGCCCGTCGGAGAGAGGGAGGCGATCTACTGGGATCGGGACCTGCCGGGCTTCGGGGTGAGGGTCTATCCCAGCGGTGCCAAGACCTACCTGGTGCAGCGCCGGGTTCTGCGCGGCACGAAGCGGGTGGCGGTGGGCCGGCATGGCGCGATCTCGGCGGACGAGGCGCGGCGCCAAGGGGCTGCGCTGCTCACCCGCATGGAGGCCGGCGAGGAGCCGGAGGCGGCGCCGGACCCGGAGGGCGGCCTGACGGTGGCGGAGCTGGCGGAGCGGTATCTGCGCGAGCACGTTGCGGTACGCTGCAAGCCGAACACGGTGAAGGGCTACCGCTAGGCGATTCGCAAGCACATCCTGCCGAAGCTGGGGAAGATGCCCGTCGGGGCGCTCGATCGCACGCACGTTGCCGAGCTTCACTACCGTCTGCGCAGGACGCCGGTTGCCGCCAACGACACGGTGGGCGCGTTGTCGCGGATGCTGAACCGCGCCGAGGCCTGGGGCTTGGTGCCGGCCGGCAGCAACCCCTGCCGCTTCGTGACGCGCTACCGGACGCGGCGCCTGGAGCGCTTCCTGACGGAAGACGAGTTCCGGCGTCTCGGGGAGGCTCTCGACGATCTCGAGGCCGGGGGCCGTGTCCCGGTTCACGCTGCGGCGGCGATCAGGCTCCTGACGCTGACCGGGTGCCGCTCCGCCGAGGTGCTGACGCTGCGCTGGGAGGACGTGGCGCTGGAGCGGAACGAGGTCAGGCTGCGCGACAGCAAGACCGGCCCCCGGATGGTTCCGCTGTCGCCTGCGGCGGCGCGGGTTCTTGCCGGGGTGCCGCGTCTTGCCGGCAATCCCTGGGTGATCGCGGGCCGGCAGCCGGGTGGGCGGCAGATGCAACTGGCCTACTACTGGTACCAGGTGAGGGAGCGCGCCGGTCTCGACGATGTGCGGCTGCATGACCTGCGTCACAGCTTCGCCTCGCGCGCCCTGGCCCTGGGCCAGGACCTCACGATGATCGGCCGGCTTCTCGGTCATAAGAAGATTCAGACCACCGCGCGGTATGCGCACCTGGCGCGGGATTCGGTGAAGGAGTCTGCGGCGCTGGTGGCCGGCAGCATCGCCGCGGACATCATGCCGTAAGCGTGGCCGTGCCGACCGTCACGGCCGCATCGGCACCAACGAGGGGATTGACCGATGGCGCGTATCGCCGATGACTGGCCCCCCACCCTGCCGAGGGTTCTGGCTTGGCTGAACAATGACGACCTGCGGGTCATGGTGAACTGGCTTTCGGTGGCGAAGCCGCGACCCATGCGCAAGGCCGACATGATCGCGGCCATCGAGAGTCGTCTCGCCGACGCCTCCCTCCGCCGCCTGTGGGACGGTCTCGATGAGGTTCGGCGACTGGCGGTGGGCGAGGCGCCGCACGATGCGGAGGGCTTCGAGCCGGACCGGTTCGAGGCCAAGTACGACGCTCTGCCCGCAGGCTTCGATCGGCCCGGCGCTCCCGACGCATTGCCCCTTCGATTCTTCCTCCACTTCAGCGGCAGTCACGTGGGCGCGAAGCCGTTCATCCCTCGGGATCTGGCGAAGCGCCTGTATGCGTTCGTGCCCCCGCCGCCCGAGGCGACGCTCGCCGTGGAGGACGATCTGCCGGACGCGGTCGACCGGCGGTGGCGCGGCTTCGTGTCCAAGGGCGAGGAGCCAAAGTGCGATGGGCGATGATTGCGCCGCGTGGGCGGCCGATCTCCCCGTTGTCGCGGACGCTGCCGATCACGGCACGGTGCCAGCTCCTCGCGGTGTCCCGCGAGGGCAAGGCGGCATGCGCTAGGCGGCGCCCTCCAGCCGCGCGATGAGTTCGTCGCCCGTAGCGCAGTCGATGATCCAGTCGCCGACATCGGCCAGCCGCTTCGGCTCCCCGATCCCGCCCAGCAGGGGCGCAAGGCGCCCGGCGGTGTCCGCGCCGAACTTCCGCTCGGCGAGGCGCAGCAGCAGCGCCCGCTCCTGCTCGACGCCCTCCGCACGGCCCTGCTCGACGCCCTCGGCGCGGCCCTGCTCGCGTTCCGCCTCCTGCCATGCGCGGACCCGATCCTGGACCGGCGTCCGCAACTCGCCCGCTTCCTCCAGTCGCTCCATCTCCTCGAACCCCTCGATCGCGGCGCCTCCGGCGCCCTGCCCGGCAAGCAACGTGAACCATTCATCCTAAATCCCGCAGTTGGGGGCGATGATCGGTCGATTTCCGGGCTCAATTTCAGCCTGCCAGCGCAGGCCGAGGCGGTGGAATCCAGGGCTGGCGACCCGGCTGGCGGCCCCGGAGGTACTTCTTCAGCGCTTCCGCCAGGATCCGGCGCCAGCGATCCTCAGCGCTCAACTGCTCCGCACTTGTCAGCAGAGTCTGGAAGAAGCCGGTGATCCGCCGCAACGCCGCGACCACGGCCCCCCGCCGCCCGTGGCTCGACGTCACCGTCAGCCGGGTTTGACCGGCGTGATGGGTCTGGCGGGCAACCCCATGCAGCAGGAGCGGTCGGCTGGTGATCGCCTCGCGGTGGTGATCGGGGTCCGCCAAGCGCACGAACAGGCTCCACCAATTGTAAATGAGCGCGATCAGCCGGGCCATGTGCTGGCAGCGCTTCAGGTCTCGCGTGGTGAAGCCGCCCCAGCCCCACTGGTTCTTCAACTCGTCGAAGCCGTTCTCCGCGTCCGCCCGATCCCGGTAGAGCTGGGCGATCGAGAGAACCTCCAGATCCAGAGACGTCGCCAGAACCGCAAACTCCCACACCTTGGTGCCAGGCTGCGCGTCGGCCCAGAAGAGATCGCCCTGACCGTCGTCTGCGCGCGTCAGCGCCACCGTCCCGGGAAGCCGACGGCGCAGCACCACCACGCGACGCGTCCGGCTCCAGCCATGCAAGCGAAGCTCGGCCTCGATCCCCGACCAGCCCGGGCCCGCGTCCGTCCACTCGTCCCGCGTCATCAGGCACTCGGCAAGCCGGCGCGCGCCCTTGGTCAGGCGCAGCTTGAACAGATAGTCGAGACCCGCCCCCTCGCACGACGCCATGTTGCCCTCGTTGCCCCAGTCCTTGTCGCCCCGTACGAGCCGCGGCCAGTTCTCACGGCCGAGGCGGTCGAGCAAGGCCCACAGCGAAGGCGCCGCGTTCTTCGAGTGGTGACGGTTCCCGGGCGCGACATCGACGTCCAGAACAAGGCGCGTGCCCGCCATCAGGAACGCATGGTAGGCATGCGACGGACGGCCCGGCTTCTTCGGGTTGTAGCTCACCACAGCCCCCTCCTGGTGGCCGTAGAGCGGCTTGATCGTTGTGTCGCAATCCAGAACCCACGGCTCGCTCAGCAAGGGCCGCGCCGTGTCGTCGAGATGGCCGTGCAGCCAGGAAGCGCCGTCCTCCGCGTCGATCCGTCCCAGGCCGCGCCGAACCGAGTCCTCGCTCGCCACCTTGGTCATGCCCAACAGCGACGGATTGACGCCGTCGCCGCGCAGCGCCGTGATGTGCGCGTAGCGCCAGTGTCCTGCGAGGGCCGACAGCATCACCGTCCCCAGCACGTCCCGCTTCGAGGGCGCGTTCGGGCTCGTGTAGTGCAGCGGGCAGTCCGCCACCAGCGCGTCGAAGCGGCCGCTGACTTTCAGGTATTCGGCGAAGAACACCAGATGACCCAGCGGTGTGGCCGCCGCATCCGGGTCCCATTCGACGTGGACGGTGCCGCCGAAGGTGTCCACCTTCACGGCCTCTCGGGCGAGCTCCCGCGCAGTGCTGGGACCATCACCCGCAGGGTGAGCCTCAAGGGCCTGTTTCGATTCGCTCATGCCCCTAGCCTACAAGGCTTTTTCGTGATCGGCCCCGAAACCAACTGCGGGATTTAGGTTCATGGAATACCCGACGCAACCCACGGTGCTCGGAACCCCGAAGAACGGAGAATGCCTCAAGCAGCGTCGCGTAACCCTCCTCAAGCGACGACATCCGCTCGATGCCGATCACGAGAGAAACGACATCGTCCGGCGGGGAGTCTCCGCCTCGAACCCGGCCGACGTCAAGCGTCACGTAGCCCGAGCCAGCATAGACCGGCACGGGGGCCATGGCGCCGGAGGGGCGGGCCTGCGGCGCAACCAGCTCCTCGACGCTCGCCGCCGCCGTCCACGGCGAGGCGCCGTTGTAGAGCACCACAGGCAGCACCGGCGGCAAACGGTCCGAGGCCCCGAAGTGCCGTCCGGCCCAAAGTCCCCGGTACAGCAGATTGACGTAGGTGCTGACCCGCAGCGCCATCAGATGGTCCACGGAAGACTGGAACTCGATCAGCACGAACAGGTAGACCCAGTCCTCCTCGCCGCCGTCGCGCAGGCGCACGCGCCAGACCAGGTCGCTCAGGTGGCGGTGCAGGGTCTCGTCGATGCGCTCGGTCGGCACCGGCTCCAGGGTCTCCGGGTCGAAGGCCGAAAGCCAGTCCGGGCCGTCGTCGATCATGCCGGCGATGAAGCGGAGCAGATGCTCGACGGAGATCCTGTGGCAGAAGATGGATTTGTAGACTTCGTCGTGACGCATGGCCGCCTCCACTGCGGGCGGCCGCACCGGCGGTGCCGCCGTCGCCGGGATGGTAGCGGAGGGCTGAGCGGCATGCCAGAAAGCCGTGCCGTGCGACAGACCGGGACGGCGGGGTCGGCAGAGCGCGGCACGCACCGCGCAGCCCGCACCGCGCAGCCCACACCAACGCAGGCGGGTCATGGCGGTGGCAGACGCGCCCGGCGGAGCCATCGGCATGGTGCACGACGAATGCCGGCCCTATCCAATTGTGCCGTGCGCCGCGCCGTGGCGCGCGCTCATGGCGGTCATTGCCGTCGCGGCCTCGGAATCGCCGGAATCACCGACATCAAAGCGGAAGCCGGAGGACAGAAAAGTGGTCCTTTGGCCGACAATGTCCCGCGATTGAACGGGCTCTCGCCGGACCCGCTTAATCGCGCCCAAATCAATCGACGTGGCCGCAACACACGCCTCCGGCCAAGAAGGACGAGCGTCGGATCCGGCGCACGCGGCCGATCCTGCGACGCCTGTATGTGTCTGCGCTCCTCCGATTTGGCGGCGCCCCGGAGCGTGCGATGACGATGGGCGGCCTCGGCTCCCGGTGGGGGTGCGGCCGGCGAGGAACCCGTGTGCCAACTGCAGAGTGTCGTGGGTGGCGGGCCGCCAGCGGTAGAATGCGCGGACGGGAGGATGTCTAACCCCTTGTATGGTCGGGCCGATTTAAGGCTTGCAAAGGCCGCGGAAATGTGGCGAGAATTCGGCATGGCACGCTGGTCGGCACGGAGGACGCCGCTCGGGTGTGCAGGGAGGCTGCAGCGCAGAGGGGGCGGAGACCCCGGGATGCCTAGGGATCGTTCCATGGTTCGTCGCGGCGGAGGCCTGCTTTGTCGCAACTCCGATGTGGACAAGCGGGTGCCAGTGTGGTGAAGTTTATGGACTATGGACATGACCCGAGTCGTCGAGTACGTTGATGGCCGGAAAAGTTGAACCAAGCGAGGCCTCAGGCGAGGCCTCAGGCGAGGCCTCAGGCGAGGCCTCAGGCGAGGCCTCAGGCGAGGCCTCTTCAAGCAGAGAAGGCCTCGTCACGGGCGGCGAGGTCCTCGTGCCAGTGCGACACCGTCACGTGTTTTCGGCCTCGACGGCCATCATGGCGGCGAGCACGGCGAGGCGTTCGCCCGGCGGCAAGGCCCGGTAGCGTCGGCCCCAGTTGGCTGCCTTGCGCTTGATGCGCTGGCGGTCGGTGAAGTTCCGGCCTGCGTGGCTGGCCCAATGCACCCGGTCGGGGGCGAAGTTGAACCAGACGACCTCGGTCCGCACCAGACCCTGGGTCGTGACCTGCAGCGCCAGCCGGCGCCATCCCGCCAGCACCTCGTCATAGAGCGCCGACGGATGGCCCGAGATCATGACCTGGCAGGGCAGAGCCTTGAGCAGTTTGAGAAGCGCGACGTGGTCGGCCTCCTCGTACTCGAAGCGGTAGCGCTGCGAGGAGCGGCGGGTCGCGTGCAGATAGGGTGGATCGCTGTAAACCAGCTCCGGGCCCAGGAACGGGAACGAGGCCAGGAACTCATGGGCACAGCCGTGCACCAGATCGACCGGGTAATCGCAGACGAAGGCCTCAAGCGCCTGCGCATCGCGGTCGATGCCGATCGAGCGCACGGCCGCCGGCTTGCGCTTCATCAGCGCCCCGCCCCCAAGTGGCTTTCGATGTAGACGGAGTGCGGCGGCATCAGCGCAATCAGCGCCTGGCACAGACCAGCCGTCGCCTTCGAACCGAAACACCCCATCGACTGCTCCCGTCACGCGAGAGGCAGTCCATAGTCCCGCAACTCTATAAGGTCAAGAGCCAATCACGGTGCCAGAACCAGACCACCGCCACCGCTATAATCACCGGCGTCAACTCAGGATCGGGGTACCTGGGTAGTTACGAGTCATGTCCCGAAATGCCCGTCAACCCCCTCGCGCCAGTTCACAACGAGGCGCGCATCAACCCACTGACCACAAGTGGAAAACCAGACAACCTGGGCAGTTACTTTTCTAGACTGAGCGGGGATCCCGCACCGGCTTCTCCGCCGCCGGCCGGGCCACGCCCGCTTCCGTGAAGAGGTCCGCCGACTCGTCCGCTACCGGCTGGGAGCGGGGACTGCGTGGTGCGCTCTTCTGCGCGCTCGGACTACTGCTCCTCACCCCCTTCGTGGTCACCCCCGGCACGGTGTACCCGTTCGTCGTCGGCAAGGCGCTGTGGTCGCGCTCGCTGATCGAGATCGCATTCGCCCTGTGGGCGGTGTTGGCTCTCACGCGCCGCGGCTATCGCCCTCCGCAGTCGTGGCTGCTGCTGCTGCTGGGTGTTTGGATCGGCGTCCTACTTCTCTCTGCTTCGTGCGGGGTCAGCCCGCAGCGCAGCCTCTGGTCTACCTACGAGCGCATGCAGGGCGTCCTCGACCAAGCCCACTGGGCGGCGCTCGCGGTGGTGCTTACGTCGCTGCTGCGCTCGCCCCACGAGTGGCGGACGCTGCTGGCGGCGAGCGTCGTTTCGGGAGCGGCGATGGCGTGCTTGGTCATCGCCCGCGCTCTCGATCTCGAGGTTCCGTTCTTCGGGCGGTTGCCCGAGTCGCACTCGCCGCGCCTGGGCGGCCCGCTCGGCAACCCGCTTATTCTCGGCGTGCACCTGCTCGCTAACCTGATGCTCGCGGTGGGCTTGGCCGCCCGTGCCCTGACCCCGGCAATCGACGCCGCTCCCGTGCAGTGGCGCTGTTGGGCGGCGGCCGCATGGGCGGCCGCCGCGGCAGCGCATCTCGCGGCGCTCGTCCTCGCGGGCTCGGCCGGCGCCTTCTCCGGCCTGGGCTCCGCCGCCGGTTTCGCGGCGCTGGCCTTCGCCTGGATAGCCCGCGGGTGGCGCCGCCTTGCCGCCATCGCAGTGATCGCGGTGATGGTGGTCGCCGTCATGGTGCTCGGTCAGCGCTTCTTCGATGCCGAACGCACTGAAGTGGTCTCGTGGAACCCCGCCGCGGCCGAGCATTCGAACGCCGCCGGAGCCTTGAGCCACGTGGTCGGGGTTCACCTCCAGCAACCGAACGTGCAGAGCCGGCTCGGTGCCTGGGAAGCGGCGATCGAGGGCTTCGCGGAGCGCCCGCTGCTCGGTTGGGGCCCGGAGAATTTCCTGGCCGTGTTCGGCCGATTCGCTTCCGGCTTCGCGGCAACCGGCCAGCCCCACGACTATGCTCACGGCAAGGTGTTCGAAGCGGCAGCGACCACAGGCGCCGCCGGGCTGGTGGTGTGGCTCGCGCTCTGGGGCCTTGCGCTGGTGGTGCTGCTGCGCGCCGCCTTTGCCATGGAGCCGCCGGATTGCAGGCAAACAGTGTTTGCCGCCGCTGCGCTCTTTGGATACCTCGTGCAGATTCAGACCCTGTTCGACACCGCCGCCGGCTCGCTGCTCAGCACTGTCCTCCTCGCCTTTGCGGTCCGGCTCGAGGAGGCGGCCCTGCCGCATGGCTGGCGTCCCCGTCTGCCGCACGGACTGTCGGTGCAGATTGCGCGTAGCGCAGCACTGCTCGCCTGCCGCAAGGCGCGCGGCGTCTTCGCCGCCACCGCCGTCGCCCTCGCGTTCTCAGGGATATGGGTTAACCAGTCCATCCTTGGCGCGGCCGATGCCTACCGCATCGCCCCGCATGCCCCTTTAGTGGCCACATTGGCCGGCATCAGGGGCTTCCCCCCCCTTGCCAACACCTACCGCCAGCACCTCATCGCGGAACTCGCCCGAATCTGGCCGGAGTTGCACGCCCGCAATCCCGCGCTCGCGGCGGCCCTGCACAAACGGGTGGAACACATGGCCGAAGAGGCCGTGCGCACCGAGCCTTCGAATTGGGTCATCGCACGCGAACTCGCGCGGCTCTACCGCGCCACCGCGGCGACCGATCCGAACTACGAAGAGCGTGCCAGCCGCCATTTCACGCGGGCTCGCGCGCTTGCCCCCGGCCGGCCGGTGTTTGCCGAACCGCTCGCGCCGCCGGACGCCCTTGCTGCTCAGCGGCTTGCCGACGGCCGCCTGGAGCTCCGCTGGCGCACCTCGCCCGGCGCCGGCTACCACCAAATTGCGCAGTTAGCCACGCCGAACGCTTGGCGCACCATCCTCTACGCCTATGACACCGGCCAGAGCACCTTGATCGTCCCCGCCGGACCCTTCCGATACCGCATCAGGGCCTGCCGCCACTCGGGGGACTGCAGCGCCTGGCAGGAATGGTCATCCCAGATCCGATGGAATGGACGCACCCTCCCAACGACACCGAATGACCCTGACTTCGTTCCCGCCGGCCGCCATCGAGCCGCAGGCTGAGAGCGACGGATACCCCAACGAACTCGACACCGAACTCAACCCAAGTTGGCAGTGCGCCGTGGAAAGGCGCTCTCTTTCAGCGGGTGCGAATCCCGCCCAACAACTGTCGCTCCGGTTGGTAGCAGCCAGGGCGGTTCATGGAGGTGACGACATGGGCGCGCCGTTCTCGATCCATGGGACGTGCCGCGCGAGGCACACGCCGAGCGGCAATTGGTTGGGGTCGGGCGCAAAGCACGGCGCGGCGTCGCCCGCGCCGTCGCGGCCGGAGACCACGAGGCGAGATCGGAAAGGCAAGGACGGTCTCGTTTGGATCTGACCCGGCGACTGCATGGACGGCCCGCACACTCGGATGCGAGCCCTTCGCCGCGCCGCAGACCCCCGAGCTTGCGCGGCTTTTGTGCGTGTTATCAGCGAGTGCATCAGGGCAAATTCGTCCATGGGGTTGGTAGGCTGCTGAGTTTTCGGTAAGGGGCGTGCGGGTCTCGTTTCGTGCGGCATTTGCAGGCGCTTCGGCGCAGATCCGGCTCGGGGCGGCGGTTTCTCGCAGCATCCTGTGGGCGTCGCCGGCGTGATGTTCCGGCCCCCCTTCATGACGGATCGCGCCGCCGGCGGGGTCGGAAGCGGGGACGGCCATGATCGTGGCGGCCCGGCTCGCCGGGCGCTACGGCTCAGGCTGGCGCTGCGGGCTTTGAGGTCCTCGGCCGGGTGTTTCCGGTCATCTTGAGGAGGTCGAGGACGGCGCGAACATTGCGGGCGAGCCTGCGCACGGTCGGGGCGACCTCGAGCCCGCGTCCCTTGATCAGGCCGATGGCGAAGCGGCGCAGGCGGGTCATGTTCTCGGGGCCGAAGCCTGAGCGGATGCGGCTTCGGTCCTCATCCCAGGTCCAGTCCAGGCAGTGGTGCGAGGAGTTCTCGATGCACCAGTGGCCTCGGTTGAGGGCGAGCAGGCTCTGCGCGCTTGGCGCTGTCGGGCGTGTGGCTGGTCAGCCCGTAGGCGATTTCGGTGCCGATCTCGCCGCTCTTCTTGTCCTGCCGGGAGCGCTCGATCATGAAGGTTTGGCCGACCCCCGGGAAGTTCAGATAGTCGTTCAACGCCGTCGTCGTCCAGATCGCCCGCTGCTCGATGCGTCCGTGCGCCAGCGAGGCCTCCTCCTCGAAGTCGGGCTCACGTGCCGGCGCCGTTTCGAAGGCCAGCGTCACGTCGTCGAGCAGGGTCTTCTGGTTGCCCTTGACGATGAACACGTAGTGCGCTCCGCGCCCGAGGAGGTAGCGGGCGAACTTGCGTTGGGTCAACAGTGCGTCCGCCGTGACCGTCTTGGAGCAGATGTCCGGGATCAAATCCATCAGCGCCTCCACGGTGCCGATCTCGTTGGTGCGCTTCGTCTCGTCGTCGGCCCCCGCCTTCAAGCCGACTTTTTTTGCGCGACCGTGGCCGTCGTGTCGTGCCCGACCGCGCTCATGATGTGCGCCATCACACCGTCCTCGTCGATGGCACCCTTCAGCGTCTTGCCGTCGATGGCCAGTGCCCCGTCGTCGCCGCCGTGGGCCTCGTGCCACTTGCGCAATGCCTCATCCAGCTGGCCCGGGTCCACCCGGATCACCACGTTGCGGATCGTCGACATGGAAGGCGGCAGGCGCACCCCGTCGCGCAGCCGCACGCCGAAGCGCGCCAGCGCCTTCTCACCGAGATCGTCGACCCACTCGGAGATCGCCTTCCAGCCACGCATCCCGCAGAGCGTCGCGCCACTCGCAAGTGCCAGTACGCTGGGCAACGAATGCCGCCGCCCCTTGCGCGTGCGCGGGTCGTCGATGTCCTTGAAGAAGGCATAGAGAGACTCTTGCTGAGCGGCACTGATCATGGTTCTCGGAACTCCTTTCTTCCACAGTTCCGGATCCAGCCTGGCGGCGGACAGCCGGCGGCAGGCGTCGGCAACAAGCGGGCGCAGGAACACAAGCTTCGGCGTCGAGCCGGCGACATAGCCACTGCGGTAGCGCCGGAAGCCGCGGGTCTGGCCCACCGCGAGCCAGCCTGCCGAGCGGTAGACCGTGCCCCGGAACCTCGTCGAATCTACGAAGGTCTCCAGCATCAGGAGAGGATGGCCGAAGCGGGCCGGCCAGTCGCGTGCAAGCCGCCGCGCGCAAAGCCCCAGAACCCGCGAGCCGAGGTGTTGTTTCGCACGCAATATGACGACGGCTTTGCCGGATTGATTTGAGCGCCGGAGGCGCGGATTTCTCGGATAGATCCGGCTTTTCCGGATCGATGAGCAAGCTGCGACGACGCATATCCGTTCGCCCCTTGAGGGTTGAACGGATGGTTTGGTCCTGCTGGTTGGGACGAGGCTGCCCGCGACGCTCAGGGGCTTCAGGGAACGGGAACGAGCGGTGGCGGCACCATGGTCGGTGCCGGCCACTGCTGCGCACTCGGCCGCGCGGGCGTCTCAGAACGGGGTATCCAACTCCGGGAACAGCGGCAGTTGTTCCCCGTCGTCGAGGGGCGGCGGGCAGTCGGGCTCGTAGTGTGTGCTGGGCAGCGCCCAGATCAGGTGGGTTCAAGTCCCACTGGCGCTCGGGTAAGGGGCGCCATATCCAAAAGTGGGGGTAATTCCTCACTGGCCGGAGTGAGCCGATAAGCGAAACTCTAAACGGGCACGAAGCCGGAAACGGCGGAGACAGCCAAGGGAGGAGCTAAGTTGGTCCACTGTCGAAAGACAACCGGAAGGCAGGGTGTCCACCGCGAGGTGGAATCTGAAGGGCTTGCGGAGAAGTACCGGGCCGTAATCGAGGGGGCCACCCCATGATGAATCGGTCGGCCAAAGACGGGGCAAGGTCGAGCCGGCACTATGGCGGCGAAGGCGTTCTTACCCACCCGTCGCACCAAGGTGTTTGCGAGCGGCACGGTACGGAAGATCTGGACGTGACCCCAGGAGGGCTCGCCGCGTTCCCGGGTGGCACCGGGATAACGGACCCTATAAGCCGAAAGGCGAAATGGGAAAGGATGCGCGGCGAGCAATCGGACAACCGAATAGTACCTGAAGCCCGGCGAAAGCCGGGTGACCGCGCGAGCGGCGGCCGTGTGGGCCGGGGAAGGCGGTTGGCAGAGGTGGTCGGCGAGAGACAGCGATGAGTGAGTAAGGACCATGACGCGGACAAGTTCCTTGAGCGAAAGACCCGGACATCATGGCCCGAGGAGACTCATCGACTGGATCAACCCGGCGGGTGACAGGAAGGTCCACTCACTGGTGGACAAGGTGTACAAGCGGAAGAACCTTGAGGTGGCCTGGGAAAAGGTGAAGCGCAACCGGGGTGCCGGTGGCGTGGACGGAGAGGATTTAGCGGCGTTCGAGGCATCGCTGGATGCAAATCTCGATCGCCTGCACCGGGAGTTGCGGGACGGTGAGTATCACCCGCAGCCGGTTCTCCAATGCCTGATCCCCAAGGCGGGCCAGCCGGGGAAGTTCCGCCCGCTCGGCATCCCGACAATCTACGACCGGGTGTGCCAGCAGGCGCTGCTGAACCGGCTGGAACCGATCTTCGAGCCGGTGTTCGACGATGCCAACTACGGGTACCGGCAAGGAAGGTCTGCCCATGGAGCGTTACGCAAGATATGGAGGGAACTGGACGAGGGCAACGAGTGGGTTCTCGATGCGGATTTGAAAGACTTTTTCGGGTCCGTGGACCACGAAAAGCTCCTCGAACTCGTCAACCAGCGAGTCTCGGATGGCCGGGTATTAGGTCTGCTCAGGCAGATGCTCACGGCCGGGGTGGTGGCCGACGGTAAGAGGCTGCCGACCGAACAGGGCACTCCGCAGGGCGGCATCGTTTCACCGCTGCTCAGCAATATCTTGCTGACCCCGTTCGATTGGGAAATGCGTCGTCGCGGCTATCGACTAACGCGATACGCCGATGATTGGCTGATCACGTGCCGCACACGCGGGGAAGCCCGCGCAGCACTGGAGACGGCCAGGCGGATTCTGGCAAAGCTGGGTGTGTCCCTCAACGCCGGGAAGACCCGCATTGTCCATGTCAGGCACGGGTTTGAGTTCCTCGGCTACAAGATCAAGCAGGGCGAGCGGCCTCTCCGGCTGTCGTCCTCCAAGATCAAGAGCGGGGTTCGCGGGGGAGCGCGCTACGCGGTTCCGCGTGAGAAATCCATCCGGCACTTCAAGGACCAGATTCGCCAGCGTACCCGGCGCAAGGCTCCTGTCAGCACGCAGGAGCTGATTGACGAGATCAACCCGATCATTCGGGGATGGGGCCAATACTATTGCAAGGCCCACGTCCGCGGGCTCTTCCACCAGCTTGACGGCTGGATCGTGCGGCGGCTCTGGTCGCATCGTCGCAAGCGCTGGCGCAACGCTGGCTGGAAACAGTTGCCGGAGCGCAAGCTGATCGACGAATACGGGCTTGTTCGCCTGATCTCACTGGTTCCGTCCTTGAACCTTCGTTGAGACACCTTTGTGAAAGCGGCTTACGGGAAGGTTAAGGGTTGGGCAGGCTCTCTCTCGAGAGCCTGCCCAACCCTTTTGAACGAAGCCGCGGGCCACGAGAGGCGAAGTTGAGCTATGTGGAAAGTGCGCTGATGTCAGCGTCAGGCGGCATCCACCGGCAGCAGAGTTGCGCATAAAATCGACGCTCGCGCCGGTCTTTCGGCAGGCATGCGGGCGCACGCTGCGAGGACTGAGCGGGGTGTGAGCCGAGGGCTGTCAGCCCGGCTCAAGCGGAGACAGGTTCGGTCGTGCGTCGGCGCTTTGGCGCCGTTGCGCGGGGCCGAAGCGAGCGGGCGTCTCACGGTTTCCCCCTGTGGGTCGGCGGCAGCGCCGGCGGGCCGCGCGTCGAGCGGGGCTCATGGCGGCGGCGGATTTCGCGGACGAGGCGCATGACGCCGCCGCAGTGGGGGCAGGCCACGGGCGCGGTGCCGATCTCGGGCTCTTCGTCGGGCTCGGCCTGAGCGCCGTCCACGCTTCCCTCGGGGGCGGCGCAGCCGAGGGCGCCGAGAGCCTGGCGTGCTCTCTCCAGCGTGCTGGCGCGGCAGCCGTTGGCGAGGATGCCAAAGTAGCGAATGCGGTGCATGCCGTCCGGCAGGACGTGCCTCAGGAAGCGGCGGATGAACTCGTCGGCGCTCACGGTGGCGATGCCGTAGCGCGGCTTTCTCTGCCCCGGCGCCTTGGGCTTTCGGTGGCGGAAGGAGACCGTCTCGCCGTCGAAGGAGACGATGCGGCTGTCGGAGATGGCGATCCTGTGCGTGTAGTGCGAGAGGTACCGGAAGACCTGCTCAGGCCCGCGGAAGGGCCGCTTGGCGTAGACCACCCAGTCCCTGGCCCGGGCGGCGGCAAGCGTGGCGTGGAACTCGCCGGGATTGGCGAGGTGGGCGAGGGTGCCGTGGAACTCCAGGTCCCCCCGGCCGTGGGCGCGGGCGAGCTCCTTGAGGAAGAGGCGGCGGAACAGGCTGCCGAGGACCTTGACGGGGGCGAGGAAGGTGGTGCTCCCCGTCTTCCACTCGCCACTGTCTACGTCGAAGCCCGCGTTGGGCACGACCACGTGCAGGTGCGGGTGGAAGCGGAGCTTCTGATCCCAGGTATGGAGGACCGCGGTGCCGCCGATGCGCATGCCGCCGTGGCGGGGATCGGCGGCGATGGTGCGCAGGGTCTCGGCGACGGCCCGGAAGAGGATGTCGAACACCACCCTGCGGTTGCAGAAGGCAATGGCGGCAACCTCCTTGGGCAGGGTGAAGACCACATGGAAGTAGGGCACCGGCAGGATGTCCCCGGCGCGCTCCTCGCTCCAGAGGTTGGCGGCGAGACCCTGGCAGGTGGGGCAGTGGCGGTTGCGGCAGGAGTTGAAGAGCGGATGCTCGCGCCCGCAGCCCTCGCAGGCGTACATGTGGCCGCCGAGCACGGCGGTGCGGCACGCCTCGATGGCGCCCATGACCTTGAGCCGGGCGGCGTCGATGCGCCCTTTGTGGCGCTCACGGAAAGCGGCGCCGGCGCGGCGGAAGATCTCCGCCACGCCCGCGCGTTCGGCCTCCACGCGCCGTCAGTTGCGCAACGCTGCGAAGCCTGAGATCGGGTGGTCGAGGCCCTCGAACATCTTGCCGGTGACGCGGGCGTAGTGACGGGTCGTGTTCGCGCTTCGATGGCCGAGCATGTCCCGGATCACCTCGATATCGCCGCCGCGCTCGAGGAGATGGGTCGCCGCCGAATGGCGCAGGCAATGGAAGGTGTAGCTGCGGTCGAGCTCGGCAATGTCGCGCGCCCTCCTGAAGGCGGCCTGCAAGGTCTCCGTTGCGATGGGCCTGTCGAGCGAGACGCCGTAGAAGAGCCAGCTCGTCGGACGCGGCCAGATGTTCCTGTAGTAGACGCGCAAGTAGTGGATGACGATGTCCGGCAACGGTGCCATTCTCTCGGTGCCGCCTTTGCCGGAGGGGATGTGCAGCAGCTTCTTCTCCGACAGGATGTCGCCGACCTTGATGGCCAAGGTCTCGGAGATGCGGAGCCCGCCGCCATAGCCGGTGACAATGGCAGCACGGTGGCGGAGGTCGGGTGTCGCAAGGATGAGGTGCTCGACCTCCTGCTCCGACATGTAGCGCGGCAGCTTGCCGGGCTTCTTGCGGGAGCGCAGGCCGGCGACATGGTCAGGCCAGCCGAGTGTGTCGATGTAGAGGAAGTTCAGCGCGGCGAAGGAGACGTTGGTCGTGCCCGGACTGAGCCCCTTGTCGATCCGCCCCAGGTACCACTGGCGCACCTGCTCGGCGTCGAGCTCGTCCGGCGAGGCGTCGTAGTACCTGGCCAGGTTCTTGATCTCGCAGATGTAGGCCTTGGACGTGCTCGCGGCCAGATTGGCGATGCGGAGCTGCTCCTCCATGCGCTGGCGAAGAGGGGTGACGGTGTTCGTGTCGCACGCGGTCCCGGTCATTATCGATCTCCCTGGATCGCGACGGCGCGCCGCCGGACCGATCCGGCGACGGTCCGTCGCAGGGGTCGATGCTAACCACTGGTGATCGGGAGGCTGCTGGGGATCCGCCACCCGACGGGCGGAGCGCCACTGACGCAACCGGGAAGCGAACGCACAGAACAAACGGCACCCGCGACGCCTCGGAAATGAATGAACTCTACGCCGCTAACTCCGCGTAGCGGCTTCGTTCAAAACCGTACGGGCCGTTTGAGCGGCGGACGGAGGCTAGCCTCGCGGGGCGCCTCCTCCGACCCGACATCGCCTGATCTGGCCGGCGTACCTGGTTTCGACTGCCCCGCCGAGTTGGTAGAAGGCGTCGCCGAGTTCATGGAGGACGTCGCGGATCCTGGCGGCGGTCTCGTCGCTGATCTCGTCGGGCAGGTCGATGACGATGCTCATGGCCTGAGCTCGTCGAGGGCGTGCTGGAGGTGGTCGGCGTTGACGGTTCTTGCCTTGTCGAGGGCGGCGGCGGCCAGCGCGTAGTGCGCGATGCGGTTGATCTGGCGCGGCAGTCCGCGCGCACTCTGGAACAGGGCCTCGACGGCCGGCGCCTCGAAGAGCGGCAACTCGCACCCTGCAAGACGGAGGCGGTGCGTGAGATAGGCGTCGACCTCCTCTCGATCGAGGCCGGTGAGGTGGTGACGGACGACGAGGCGCTGGCTGAGGGATTCGTGCACCGCCATGGACAGCCTGCGCCTGAGCTCGGTCAGGCCGACGAGGATGAGGCACATGCGCTGCTCCGCGTCCATGGCGAAGTTGGTGAGCAGGCGGAGGTCCTCAAGCACGTCGTTGCGCAGGTGGTGGGCCTCGTCGACGACGAGGACGGGCAGCTGCTTGGCCTCGTTCGCAAGCCGGGTGATCTCGGTCCTGATCGCATGGTGGGCCGAGGATCGCGAGCGCTCGACGGCGATGCCGATCTCCCATGCGATGGATTTGTACAGTAAGCGGTACGCAGACCCCATACCGGAATCTGGCTTGACTACGACGGGGATTTCTTGAGGAGCGCCGTGAGCGCGCGAGTCATTTTGCCTCGGGCTGGAAGTTCCACGGCAGAAGCTCCTGGATGCCCGACTGCGGGTGGCCCTTGGCGATCTTCTCGAGCGTGCTCCGCATCCAGGCGTAGGGCTCGACGCCGTTCATCTTGCAGGTCTCGATCAGCGAGGCGATGCGGGCCCAGGCTTGCGCACCCTCGTCGTTGCCGGCGAAGAGCGCGTTCTTGGCGGTGAGCTTCAGCGGCCGGATTCGGTTTTCCACCAGGTTCGAGTCGATCTCGACACGACCGTCGTGCAGGAACTCCAGCAGCCCGTCCCACTGGTTGGCGATATAGGTCAGCTTCTCGCCGAGACGCGAGCGCGGTGAGACGCGCGAGCGCTGCTCGTCGAGCCAGACACCGAAGGTGTTCACGATCGGCGCCGACTCCTCCCAACGGATCGCGCGGCGCTCCGCCGGCGGCTTGCCCCGGATCTTCTTCTCGATCGCATAGAGCTTCGCGATCCGATTCAGACCGGCCAGCGCGATCGGCGATGCGCTCGAGTCGTATACCTCTTTCAGCTTCCGTCTTACATGCGCCCAACAGAGGGCCCGCGTCACAGGGCCTTCCGCCCGGTCCGGCCGCGCCAGGATGTTGTGGCCCGAGTAGCCGTCGAGCTGCACCGTCCCCGAAAAGCCCTCCATAAGCTCGGCGCCATACTTGCCGCCGCGGCCGGGCGCATAGCGATAGACGACGCCCGGCGGGTCCGTGCCGCTCCAGTGGCGCTCGTCACGCACAAGGGTCCACATGTAGCCCGTCTTCGTCTTGCCCCGGCCCGGGTCGAGAACGCGGATCGTGGTCTCGTCCAGACCCAGGTGATCCGACTTCTTCAGCTCATCCTCCAGGCAAGCGACCACGGGGCGCAGGTGAAACGACGCCTGGCCCACCCACGTCGCCAGCGTCGCACGGTGAACCTCGATCCCCGAGCGCTCGTAGATCTGCGACTGGCGATAGAGCGGGCAATGATCGCCGTACTTCGCGATCAGCACCTGCGCCAGAAGAGCCTCGGTGGGAAGGCCGCCCTCGACCAGAGCGGCCGGCGCCGGCGACTGCACCACCCCGCCCCCCTTGCACTTGTTGCAGGCGTAGCGGGGGCGCACGGTCTCGATGACGGTGAACTTCGCCGGCTCATAGTCCAGCCGCTCGCTGCGGTCCTCGCCGATCTTCGTCATCTCGCCGCAGCCGCAGGGGCACATGATCGTGTCCGGCTCGATCACCTCCTCGCGCCGGTCGACCTGGGGCCCGAAGCGCACCCCGCTGCGCGACCCCCGGGAAGAGCGCCGCCGGCGCTTGCCGCCAGCCCCCTCGTCCTGCTCCTGGTCATCTGCCTCGGGCCGACCGCCGGCTTCAGCGATCGCCGCCCAAAACTCCTCGAACGTAAGCTGGCGCTCGTCCTCGCCGAGCTTCTCGGAGCGCGGACCGAACAGCGCCTTCCTGAGCTCCTTGTTGAGATGCTCAAGCCGGCTGATCTGCTCCGCGCTCTGCGCGTTCTCGGCCTCCAGCCGTGCCGCCCGCGCTTCCGCCGTCTGCCTCGCCGCCTCCGCCGCGCCGCGTGCCTGCTCCGCTTCGCATAGGGCTGCTTCCGTCGCCCGGCGCGCCGCGCGCTCGTCGTCAAGCTCCGCATGCAGGGCCGCCAGCGCCGCCGAAACCACCGCAGGCGACGGCGAACCGGCGCTGCTGAGGGGTGAGGGCGTGACCTTCGGCATGGGCCACCCCTTAATCCGATTCGCCAATGCATGACCAGGGAAAAGTGCAGGCGGGACCGCGACCGAAATCTGCGGCCCCGCCTGCGTGCCGCCTCACTCCGCCGCCAGCGGGCGGCGAACCGGGCGGGCCTTCACCCGGCGCCAGTCCAGACCCTCGAAGAGGGCCTCGAACTGGCCCTTCGTAAGGCGCATCACACCATCCTCGATCCGAGGCCAGGCGAAGCGGCCCTGCTCCAGACGCTTGTAGGTCATCACCAGACCGCTGCCGTCCCACGCAAGGAGCTTGAGCCTGTCGCCGCGGCGCGAGCGGAAGATCACGATCACCCCGGAATAGATATCGAGGTCCAGCTCCCCCGCCGCCGTCGCCGCAAGCGCGTCGTGGCCGCGACGAAAATCAACCGGCCGCGTCGCCAACACGATGCGAAGCGAGGGGGCCGCGATCATGACGACGCCCGGCCCAGGCCCGAGGCCACCGCAACAATCCGATCGACCGCGCTCTCCACCGGAAGGCGAACGACCACGCCTAGCGCCTCGATCGCCACCGTCCGCTCGGACGTCACGCTATCAACCACCACGGGAACAAATGGCGGTGCAGAGCCACCAATCCGAGCGCCCGGAAGAGTTCCCTCCCGCGCGCGCCGCCGCCACTTGGTCAGGGTCGTATCGCTGACGCCATGGCGGCGCGCGACCGCCGCAACCGAAGAGCCCGGCTCAAAGCTCTCCGAGACAATCCGCGCCTTCTCATCGTCCGGCCAGCGTCGCATGGGGGCCGGCTCAGACGGAGCCGGGGCGGCTCCCTCAGAAGCTGGGATCTCAACCGAAGCAACAGCGACACCGTCGCCAGATGCCAAAATCGAATCTGTCATCGCGATCTCTCCTGTGTGGCTCGTGGTCAAGGCGGAGAGTCAGCCCCGAAATCAGATCCGCTGGAAGTATGGGGGCCCGATACCGCTTACTTTGTACATGTCGAGCACGTTGCCGGTGGTCAGCGAGACGTAGTGGATGCGGTAGAGGCCCGGGTGGAGCTGGGCAAGTCGGGGTCGCGTCAGATGGCGCTCTTTCCCGAGGATCGGGAGGCGCCGGCGCTGAACTGCGAAGTGGTCAAGATCAACGTCTCGGAGGTGGCGCTTCACGACCCGCGCCAGTGGGGGGCGTGCTGGCTGGCCTTGGCGTTGTGGGACCGTCTTGATCTGGACCGCTTCTGGGGTCCGCGCCTGCCGCCGAGCCGGCAAGGCACACGATGGCTGGACATCCTGAAGATCCTGGCCTGCTACCGGCTGATCGATCCGGGCAGCGAGTGGCGTCTTCACCGTCACTGGTACGAGCACAGCGCGTTGCGCGATCTGCTGGGCAGCGACCGGGCGGTCGCCGACGACACACTGTATCGCTGCCTCGACAAGCTGCTGGAGCACAAGCAGGACTTCTTCTCGTTCCTGCGCGGCCGCTGGGCGGCGCTGTTCGACGCGCGCTTCGATGTCCTGCTGTACGATCTGACCAGCACGTACTTCGAGAGCGACCCGCCGTTCGAGGACAAGCGCCGCTTCGGCTACAGCCGGGACAAGCGGCCTGACTGCGTGCAGGTGGTGATCGCGCTGATCGTGACGCCCGAGGGCTTCCCGCTGGCCTACGAAGTGATGCCGGGGAATACCGCCGACCAGACCACGCTGGCGGGGTTCCTCGAGAAGATCGAACGGCAATACGGCCGCTCCGACCGGATCTGGATCATGGACCGTGGCATCCCTACCGAGGAGACGCTGGCGGCAATGCGCGCGGGTGAGGCGCCGGTGCGCTATCTGGTGGGCACGCCGAAGGGGCGGCTGACGCGGCTGGAGAAGGCATTCCTGGATCTGCCCTGGCAGGAGGTGCGCCAGTCCGTGAACGTCAAGCTGCTGGTCGAAGACGGCGAACTCTACGTCCTGGTGCGCAGCGAGGGGCGGCAGCTGAAGGAACGCGGCATGCGCCGGCGCCGGCTCAAGAAGCTGTGGCACCGGTTGCACGAGCTGCAAGGGCAGTCCAACAGCCGAGATCAACTGATGCTCAAGCTCGGCGCCGCCAGGAAGGAGGCGGGCCGGGCCTGGAACCTGGTCGGCATCCGCGTGCCCGAGACCGACAAGGAACTCGCCGCCGACGGCTTCTCATTCCGCCTGCGGCGCGACCGGCTACGCCGCGTGCGCCGCCGAGAGGGCCGCTACCTCTTGCGATCCAACATGACCGCCGAAGACCCCGCCACGCTCTGGCACCTGTCCATGCAGTTGATCGAGATCGAGCAGGCGTTCAAGGAGCTCAAGCACGACCTCGCCATCCGTCCCATCTTCCATCAGCGCGAGAAGCGGATCGAGGCGCACATCTTCGTCTCCTTCATTGCCTACTGCCTGCTGGTCACGCTGAAGAACCTCGCCCGCCCGCGCGCCAACGGGCTGACGCCCCGCGCCATCATCAAGGCGTTCGCCACCATCCAGATGGTGGACGTCCACCTGCCGACCACCGACGGCCGGCACTTGGTCCTGCCGCGCCACACCCGGCCGAACAAGGAGCACGAGCTACTGCTACACCTGCCCGGACTTGTTCCGGGTATCGGCATGACCCTGCCGCAACAGCCCGGGCCGCGGTTCTCCGCCTGACTGCGCACGGACCGCCCCTCCGTTCGGCGCTCTGTAGTGCCGACCTTTGGGGGTCCGATCACGGAGAATCAATGGGTTAGCACCCTCATAACCCCCGAGTTGCGGAAGTCGGGCTAACACGGCCCGCGCCATTCTGGAGCGGCAGCCGCGATCCGGGTGCCCTTACGTCTTCCCCTCGCCGTCGAACCCCGGGCGGCCGTTCTCGCGCGATCTTCCGCTTTGGCCTTCGGTGCGCAAGGAGGCCGGGATCGAAGACGTGCGCCTGCATGACCTTCGTCACACGTTTGCCAGCCACGCCGTGCTGCGGGGCATCCCGTTGCCGGTCGTCTCCCGCCTGCTTGGTCACAGGCGGCCGAGCATGACGCTGCACTACGCACATGTCGGCGACCGGGAGACCGAGGCGGCGGCGGAACGCATCGGCACGGCTGTCGGGCGGACATTGGATTGTAGTGTGGCCCGCTAAGACTGTTGATCAGTGTGTTCTGAACCGGAAATTGACCGAACCGACACAGATAACAGCGCCAACAACGTCCTCGACCTGCTCGGCGTGAGCCTGTAGCATTCCCGGTACGCAACCGCCCGAAACGTCGGCTCAGGCAGCTTTGGCAAGCACTTAGCTCCGTCCAATACCCGCCCCGGAAGTTCAGATTAACATCTGTCGGATGAGGAAATGACATGGTGCGCGCGAATCCCGCCTTGCGACTCTCTCCCCTTCCTGTCATGGCAGTTGCCTCACTCTCGCTCGCGGCCTGCCAGGGATCCGGCACGGATCGACCCGTGACGAGCTGGGAGCGCCCGGAATCTGTTGGCAGTGAAACCATCATCGCGGGCGAACAACCCAGCGCCGACATGCGGGGGCTCCCTTCAACGGAGACGGAGAGCGGCGCACAGTCGTCCGGCGATTCCACAGTTGTGACAAGCGGTGCTCCGTCTGGAACGGCAACGACGGCGGATACGAACGGCGTAGCGAGCGACGTGGGCATGGCTTTCGAGCCAGCCGATTCAAGCGGTCGCTCCGGGGTAGACACTCTTTTCTCGTCCCCCCCCCGCACCCGAACTGACCCGCCCGGGCAGTGTGCGTCTGGCCGAGCGTCCCCGCAACAACCTGACCGCGGCTGACCTGCTCGATCATTGGGGGCACCGGCGCACTCGGAGCATCGCGGATGGTCTTTCGCTGAGCACGTCAGCATCGGACGCCGATGCGGCCGACCTTACGGCGCTCAAAGCGGCGGCTCGGAGTTCCGACGACGCACCGGCGGCCCCGGATCTTCAGGATGGCGACGAGGTTCGGGTACTTGGGACCCGCCATGGTGTGACCTATGGACGCTGGACAGGCGGACCGGCCGACACGCTCTCGATCGCATTCGACCTCTCGAGCGCCGGGCCGTCGATGAAAGACGATCCGGCGTTCCGTGCCATGCTCGAACGCGCCGGCAAGGCCTGGAGCCGCCGGATTGCCGACACATGGTCCACGTGGGAGCGGGAACAAGGCGAACTCAAGGGCTGGTTGAACAACTATCCCGGTCCCCCTGTTCAGGTTTACGTCGGGGCCGGAGGCGAGGTCAGCACCGGGCTTGAGATCGCTGTCCGGGACAATGACCTGCGTGTGGCCGGCTCGGCGATTCCGGGGATTCAGCCGCCCGGCGATTGGGAACCCCATTTCGGATCGGTGGCGATCGACAGAGGATATCTGCACGAGGCCGGCGAGGCCGGATTGTTCGCAACGCTCACCCACGAGATCGGGCATGTGCTGGGCGCATGGTGGGGTCACACGGAGCCGGTGCCCCACACACCCTACACCGACACGGAATCCGGCACCCGGACGGGACCCAACGTCGTTGCCCTCCATGGCGGCCCCGCGCCTTTCCAGGACGCCTCCGACACACATGCCTGGGTCGAGGGCGAGCGGGACCCCGAGGCGACCGTATATGATTTCGGCCACAGCGGCGTCTGCGCCTCCGTCATGGCGTACTGCAGTCAGGACGCGGCGTTGCGGCCATTTCTGCCGCATGCCGTCGACTTCGCGTTCCTCGCGGATCTCGGCATGACCGTGACGGAGGAGAGCGGGCGGCCCGAGACCTACGGGCTCGCGGGCTGGACAGACCATGCCGGTTTCACGCTCAGCGTATCCCGCGATCTTCAGATTGACCTGGCCGACCCGCAACCGCACTACGATGGCGCAGCCAATCGCTGGCATGCCCTCGAGGTAACCGATCTTCTGCAGGTGGGCGCCGACGCATTCGGCTACCGAAGCACCGGGGACTTCGGCATGTCCTACCCGCTGGAGGACTCGTTCGGGAAGGTCTGCTATGCGGGTGGCTTGATCGGGGCGGCAATCGATTACGACTGGATGCCGCCGGTCACCGGAGACGCCAACCTGGCGGTCGATCTCGGCACCCTGGACGGCACCGCGAGTTTCACCTCGCTCGCGGTCTATTCCGATGGAGACCCCGAGGCATTTGCCGACGGCGCTCTATACTACCCGTTCGCGCTCACGGAGAACGCCATTGTCGGAACGGACGAGAATTCGACGCTCTCGGCGAATTTCTACGGACCGGAGCATGAGGAGGTCGCGGGAACGCTTCACGACCCTCGCGCCGGACTGCTCGCGAGCTTTGGCGCTACGCACGACGACCGGCCCCGCCGCGAGGAGGCGATCGCCACCGCCGACCACCTGGCGGGCTTGTCCCATCGGATTGGAGCGGCGGATCCTGTCGACAACGGCTGGCACCGGTATCGGTGCGACACCGGATCCTCGTGCGAGATGCGAAATGCTTCTGCGGGTCAATGGAACGACTGGACCGCGACGACGCGCGATGACGTGCTCGCGTCAACGGCCGGATGGGACGGGAGAGATACGGCGAGACTCGTCGAGGATATCGGCTTAGTGCGGATCGAACGGCAGTCGGCTGCGTCCACCGACGGCCGCCAGGGACGCCATGTCGTCGATGGTTACATGGGGACGATGGAGCACGGCGCGTTCGGGACGGGTTTTCAGAAGTACAGCGATGCGTGGACCGACACGCTCGGCACACCTGCAGGTCTCTTCGAGGTGTGGACCGGCGTCCAGGGGACGGTGGCGGGCCGCCTTCCGGACGAAAGCGCGCAGTGGTCCGGCCCGATGCTGGGATACCAGTACAGCCACGATCCCCTCGATAATCCATTCGTCGAGGGGCGCACCACTGTCGACTTCCACCTCCCCACCAGTCTCGTGGACGTGGCGTTTTCGGAAGTCGCGAGCCGTGACGGCCGGCGTGCCCTACCCGACTTCGGCTTCGAGGATCTTCGGACACAGGCCGACGGGACCTTCGAGGACGGCGCCGCTGGAATTCTAAACGGAGCCTTTCTCGGCTCCGGCCACGAGGAAGCCGCGGGCACGTTCCACCACAACGCGGCGGAAATCACAGGCAGCTTCGGAGCCCGCCTTCCAATGCCGGACGACGGCAGCGGCACCGAGACACCGCTATTGGAGAAGTGGCAGAGCTTCGCTGACGGCAACCCGACGCTCGATCTGTCGGAGGGTCAAGTCCTTAACCTCTATAACAGAACGGCACGGCAAACCACCCATGAGGTTGAAGGCCGTCATTACCAGGTGGACACCGGAGAATGGAAGCCATTAGGCCAGCCCATAGATCAGGAACCTAGGTCTACGAATTGGCTGACGCTTGACTCCTTGCCGGAGGGTTACACCGTCAAGCCCATATTGGAACACAACGGCGTAAATATGTCCCAATTCAAAGGTGATTCTATCTATAGTATTGACGATGATAACTGGGACAGCTTCGAGGTATACGTTGGGCATTCTGAGTACAGTAGCTTTATTGTACAAGAGCACCTCCAATGTAGGGGACCAAGTGTTACTTCCTGCGATGAAAGCATGTTGCCGGCGTCGTCCAGCCTTAGTGTCCGGCCCATAATAAGGTGTTGATTTTCAATGTCTTGCCAGTCTTCTGGTGAGGAGCTGAACGCTGGCGATGAAGAGCCACGCTTGGGCGGTGGCGACGGTGGCCTCGAAGTCCTTGGCGAGCCGTCGATTGCGGTTCAACCACGCCAGTGTGCGTTCGACCACCCATCGACGCGGCAGGACGTCGAAACCTCGTGCGCCGTGCGGGCGTTTGACAATCTCCAGGGTCCACTGACCGATCCGCTGCAAAGCTGCCTCGAGCTTGGGGCCGGCATAGGCGCCGTCGGCGAAGACATGACGGAGCCAGGGGAAGGCGTGGCGGATGGACGCGAGCACCGAGGGGGCGCCGTCGCGATCCTGGATGTTGGCGGCGTGGACCTGAGCGGCAACCAGCAGGCCGCCGGTGTCGGTGAGGATGTGGCGTTTGCGGCCCTTGATCTTCTTGCCCGCGTCAAAGCCCCGTGGGCCGCCGCTTTCCGTGGTCTTGACCGACTGGCTGTCGATGACGCCGGCCGATGGGCTGGCCTCGCGCCCCTCGGCCTCGCGGGCCGCCATCAGGAGATGGTGATTGATGCGCGCCCACAGCTCGTCGTCCCGCCACGCGGCGAAATAGCGCTGCACCGTCGAACGCGGCGGAAAGTCCTTCGGCAGCAACCGCCAGGGGCAGCCCGAGCGCAAGACATACAGGATGGCGTTCGCCACCTCCCGCAGGTCCGTCGTCCTCGGCCGGCCCAGGGCATTCGGCGCCGGCATATGGGGTTCGATCACGCGCCATTCGGCATCGCTCAGATCGTGTGTGGACGCCCCGTTTGACGCAAGCATTTTCTTCGGTCGGCTCAGCGCATGCGGTCAGGTGCTGTCGTGTGTCCGGCCTCTCAATGCGGCACGTCACACGCCGCGGGCCCTCATGGAGATGCGCGGATCGGGTCCATATCGCTTCGGCTTGGATGTGACCGCTTCGAGCGGAACCACCCGCCTGATCGGCGACGCCACGGTCGACGCGAGCTCGAAGGCTCTGCATCCGAAAGCTGGTTTTCCCGACCCCGTCTCGATTGACCGTTTGCCCTTGCCTTTCCTCAGACCTGCCCGCGTCCCCGACAACTACCCGCTTTGACGCCTCTCAGGCGGCTGCGGGAGCCCGATAACGCTCCTTCTTCGTCATCAGCGCCCACACGATGCGCGCCATCCGGTTGGCCAGCGCCACGGCGACCAGCATGCGCGGCTTGCGCATCAGCATCCTGGCGAGCCACGGGTCGCTCGTCCGGCCCCGCCGAACAGCCCAGCGGACGACCGCCATTGCGCCCGTGATCAGCAGTCGCCTGAGATCGCGCTGGCCCATCTTCGATATCTTGCCTAGCCGCGGCTTGCCGCCGGTCGAGTGCTGGCGCGGCACCAGGCCGAGCCAGGCGGCGAAGTCCCGGCCGCGCCGGAAGCCCTCCATCGGCGGCGCGAAAGCCTGGATCGCCATCGCCGTGATCGGGCCGATCCCCGGCACGCTCATCAGGCGCTGCGCTTCCGCATCCTGCCGCGCGCTCGCATGGATGTCCTTCTCCAGGCCGTCGATCTTCTCGGTGAGGCCGGCGACCTGTTCGAACAGGAGGCTGCCCAACTCGCGGACCGCATCCGGCAGGCCCGAGTCCGGATCCTCGAGCGCCGACGCCAAGCGGGCGACATGAGCGGGGCCCTGGGCCGCAACAACGCCGAACTCCGCCAGATGGCCGCGTAGCGCGTTGATGGTCTGGGTGCGCTGGCGCACCAGCAGATCGCGGGTCCGGAACAGCATCACCCGACCCTGCTGTTCCGCCGTCTTGACCGCCACGAAACTCATCGTCGGACGCGACGACGCCTCGCAGATCGCCTCTGCATCCGCGGCGTCGTTCTTCCCACGCTTGACGTAAGGCTTGACATATTGGGGTGGGATCAACCTCACCGTGTGACCCAGATCGCCGATCTCCCGGCCCCAGTAATGAGCGCCGGCGCAGGCCTCCATCGCCACCTGGCAACTCGGCTGGGAAGCCAGAAACTCCAGCACTTTCCCTCGGCTCAGCTTCTTGCGGAATACGACCGACCCGTCGCTGCCCGCGCCGTGCAGTTGAAAGCTGTTCTTCGCAAGATCGATCCCGATCATGGTAGCTTGGTCCATGGACGCCCCTTTCCTCTCTTGGCGTTAACACCACCGCCAACATGGCACATCGCGATGCCGCCGGGAGGGGCGTCCACTCCATCGCTTGCGTAACGCAGCCCCGTGCGGTCATACTTCGGTCGAGTGATTTCAGTCCACATCTTGTGCCTCGCTGATTGTTTGGACACAACCAGTGAAGCATAACACACTGAAATCACTCAATTCATTTCGGGCCGGACACTTAGCACCGACGGCGTATCGTTTGGCCGATACACGGGCACGAACCCGACTGGCCTGGGCTCCGCCACATGGACAGGCGTCATGGTCGGCTTGGATGTGACGCGCTACGAGCCCGGAACCACCCGCCTGATCCTCGGCGACGCCACGGTCGACGTAGACGATCTTTCCGAGCCCGACATCGATGTCTCGTTCACCGGCATCCATGATGTGGCGGCGGGGACCGCACGCCCCGACATGCTCTGGAACGATCTTTCCCTTACGAACGGGGCCTTCAACGACGGAGTGGATCCCACGATCAGCGGCATGTTCTACGGTCCGTTGCACCAGGAGGTCGGCGGCGTCTTCGACCGCGACGGCATCACGGGTGCGTTCGGAGCAAGCGATGATCGGCAGGAGCCCTCCGCCGCGGACGCCATAGCCGAGGTCGTCAGTGTGGCGGATGGCCACACCAACATTTGGCGTATTGAGAGCCCTATCTCCGGCTCCGGGCACTCGATTGTCGTGCAGACCTCGCCGTTGCGGTACGCTAATGCCATTCCTTACCGCAACGACGCAAATGCCCTGGAATTCCTGACTTCGCACACAAGCGCGGCTCTGCCGTCTGATCCGCTCGTGGATTGGCAAGGACGGAGCATCACGACGTCTGAAATAGCCGGAGTTCACGGTCTGGGGGATGGCTGGCAGGTATTCCAGGGAAGGAAAGAGTACATCAGTGGCGGCACGCTTGAAGTCACTCTCGCGACCGATGCGGACGACTCCGACACATTGGGCGCACCCTGGGTTGGCTACGGCGAGACGGACCGAACCATCGTTCTGGCCGACATTCCAGACCTTCTTCCGGGTCACGACTGGCAAGGCGTTCGGATACCGGACGACGGCTTGGACGGGACGTTGGACGGCATATCGGGGACGTTCACATGCGACAGCGGATCACCGTGCTGGCTCGAACTCGCCCAGCCGAAAGGGTACTATTATCCATACGGTGGCAATGTCGTGTTCACGCCTGCCGCCTCAGGCAGTGACGAAGTAGTACTTCGTCCGACCTTTTCTGCCGAAGTACCGACCGCCGATTATCTGAGCCTCGGATACTGGCTCTATTTGCCGGACGATGCTACGAGCTTCGATCCGGTCGACTTCGGCGTCCTTGCCGGTGGCGGAGATCCGTTCGAACCGGCTCACATGCAGAGGCTAACCGGCACCGCCATATACGTCGGCGATGCAATCGGGATGTACTATACGGGCGGATCGTCGAACGACTCGGATGTGGGCTCTTTCGAGGCTGACGTGGAACTGACGGCCGACTTCGGGACGAGTATGGACGATGGCAGATTGGACGGTGTGATTTTTGACTTCGTCCCCGCAAATGGTGCGGCGTCCATTCCGACGGAGCTGCGTTTCGAGACAGCGTTCATATCGGACTGGTCAGTGTGGAGGGGGGAGGTCTCCGGAGGCGGGTCGGATGCCCGGTGGCAAGGAGAGTGGGGCGCGGCGTTCTTCGGTAACGGAGCCAACCCGAGCGAGCATCCGACGGGTGTTGCCGGCACCTTCGGTGCAACGGATGGCGACAGCGGTATCGCCGGCGCCTTCGGAGCGCACCGTTGAGACGTCGGAAGACCCCGTGGACATGCTCAGCGTGTAAGGGCAACGACACCCGATTTGCGGCCATCGCGACAGGCTCCAACGGTGCCGATCGGTGCCGGGCCCCATTACGGCATCTTGCCATCACCGCCTCATCCGTTCCGGCCGGCACCGTGCGCTCCGCAATGGCGATCACATGATCGTGAAGAGCGCGCTTCTCCGCCTTGTCAAGCACCAAGCGAGGCGGCAGCGGCGGTTCCGTCTCCGGTCGGGATCCGGTGTAGTAGTTGTCGACGCAAATGACTTCGTTGTCTTCCGCGAGCAACCGTTCACACAAGTGAGAGCCGAGAAATCCGGCACCGCCGGTCACCAATATCCGGTTGCGACGTTTCATCGGCCTTCTCGTGTCCGTCGTGATGTCTCGTTCATCCTCCACCCGCCTGCTGTCGGGACTCTCGTCAGCCGCGACCGGGCGACCCGCCATGAGGTGGCCGACAAAGCTTCCTTGTGTGGCGAGCTTCAGATTCGGGAGAACCGCTTATGCACTTGGCTCCGGTGGCACACGATGCTGCCACCAATGTCGACTGTTCCAGGCTCGCCAGACGCTACATGTGCGTTTCACCGGAGCATTGTGCATAAGCGGTTCGGGAGATTAGCAGGTGGAAAGGGCCGCTTCTATCGTTGCGCACGCTCGCACGCTCACACCATCACGCCGGCCGCCCCGCTTGCTGGGCTGCGTCCGGCGTGGCATATGTCCGCCGTGATCGACGCCGATCAGCGAAGCGAGGCTTATGGAATGGCGAAACCCGTGAGGAAGGCGGTGCTCCCGGTCGCTGGCCTGGGCTCGCGCTTTCGACCCGCGAGGAAGGCTGGTGCCCAAGGAGATGCTGCCTCTGGTCGACAAGCCGCTCACCCAGTATGTGGTGGAGGAGGCGCGAGCTGCCGAAATCAAGCAGTTCATCTTCGCCACCGGCTCATCTTCGTTACCGGCCGGGTAAGGCGGCGATCGAAGAACATTTCGATCGCGACGAGGAACTCGTTGGGTATTTGCGGCGCTCGGGGACGAAGCGGCGCTGGCGCTCGCCGAGGTGCCGGAGGGCGAGACCGGCTGCTATGGGATTGTCGAGGTCACGCCCGAGGAGGCGCGAACCGTCGCGCTCTCCGGCATGGTGGAGAAGCCCGGTCCGGTCGCGACGTCGTAGCGGCTTGCGCTCACGAGCCGCTACGTCCTGCTGCCCGGTGTCTTCGCGCGGCTTGCGGCGCAGTCGCCCGGCGCCACGCCAGCGGCGAGATTCAGCTCACCGATGTCATGGCGGCGATGGAGCAGGATGCGCCCCTTACCTTACGGGCGTGCGTTTTGCCGGCCAGCGCTTCGATTGCGGGAGCCCGGCCGGATTCATTCAGGCAACCGTCGCCTGCGCCCTGGAGAATCCGGCGCTGAGGAAGGAACTGCTATCCTTCCTGCGTCGGATCGCGCCGTCGCCGTAGAACGGTTCAGCGTACAGAGTCGTTGATCGGGTGAGCACTGCAATGCGCATCGCAATGATAGGCGCCGGCTATGTTGGCCTCGTATCGGCCGCCTGCTTTTCCGAATTCGGATTCGCTGTCACCTGCGTCGATGCCGAACCGGAGAGGATCGAGACGCTGCGGGCGGGACGGGTGCCGTTCTACGAGCCGGGGCTCGACGGGCTGTTCGCGTCCAATATCGAGGCCAGGCGCCTCTCCTTCACCGGCGATGTCGCCGACGCCGTGCCGGGAGCCGACTTGGTGATGCTGGCGGTCGGCACGCCGAGCCGCCGCGGCGACGGCCATGCGGACCTTTCCTTTATCCGCAAGGCCGCCTGCCAGGTTGCCGATGCGCTCGACGTCTATACCGTCGTCGCGACCAAATCGACAGTGCCCGTCGGCACCGGCCGCGAAATCGCCGACATCATCCGGCACCGGCGGCCGGACGCCGCGTTCGATATCGTCTCCAATCCCGAGTTCCTGCGTGAAGGTTCCGCGGTCGGCGACTTCATGCGGCCCGACCGGGTCGTTGTCGGGGTCGAGTCCGCGCGGGCGCGGGAGGTCATGCGGGCGCTGTATCGGCCGCTGTTTCTCATTGAGACACCGGTGCTGTTCACCACGCTCGAGGCGGCGGAACTCATCAAGTATGCCGCCAATTGCTTCCTCGCGACCAAGATCGCCTTCATCAACGAGATCGCCGATCTCTGTGAACGCGTGGGCGCCGATGTCCAGGACGTTGCCAAGGGAATCGGGCTCGACAATCGCATTGGGCGGTATTTCCTGCACGCAGGGCCTGGCTTCGGTGGCTCCTGCTTCCCCAAGGACACGGCGGCCTTCGCCCGCATCGCCGAGGAAGCCGGTGCGCCATGCGGCATCGTCGAGACGGTGCTGCGCAGCAACGGCGAGCGCAAGGCCAGGATGATCGAAAAGATCGTGCAGGCCTGCGGCGGCACAGTCTCGGGCAAGACCGTCGCGGCGCTCGGCGTCACCTTCAAGCCCAACACCGACGACGTGCGGGAAAGCCCGAGCCTCGTCATCCTGCGCGGCCTCATGGAGAGGGGAGCGACGGTCCGCGCCTTCGACCCCGCCGGCATGGACGAGGCGCGGCGCGTTCTCGATGGCGTGGTCTGGTGCCGCGATTCCTACGATGCGATGGCGGGCGCGGATGCGCTGCTCGTCCTCACCGAGTGGAACGAGTTCAGGGCGCTCGACCTGGAGCGCGTCAGGGGCTTGCTGAGGACGCCGCTGATCGTCGATCTCCGCAACATCTACGATCCGGCCGAGCTGGCCGCCGTCGGCTTTCGCTCCGTGAGTGTCGGCCGGCCGGCGACGGGGCCGGGCGAGGATACGGCCCCTGCGGGCCCGCGATGAGCAGGGCGCGCGCGCTCGATCCGGCGATCCTCGGCGAGTATGATCCCAAAGCGGCAGTTGGACGTGGGCTGGATTGCGCAAAACCCTTGTAGACCGCGAGGATGAGCGAATTGAGAGAGAGGATCGCCCTGCGGGTGACAATCCCAGCGCTGCGCGGGGGTCGCCCGAGAGGCCATGGATTGAAGCAACGGACTTCCCGGGGTAGGTTGCCGCAGTGACCTACGCGTACCCCTTCCCGGCGTGTTGCGATCGGGACGAGGGAGCAGCGCTGCGGGGTTCTCGGGAGCGCGGAGATCATGATCGAACAGCGGGACGAGCGCGGCATCGCACCGGGTGACGGTTAGCGCCCTCAACGAGAGTATCCGACCCCCAATGCCCCCAAACTTCATCTACTCATCCCTCCTCGGCCTCGCGGTCACCGTTGTTATTGGCGCCGTGTTGGTAATGACCAGGCGCTGGCACGGCGCTCTCAGTCACGATCATGCGGTGGGGCCGCATAAGTTTCATGCGACGCCCACCCCTAGGATCGGCGGTCTTGCCGTGTACGCAGGATATTGGGCGGCGGCGAGCGCATCGCCGCCGCCGGTGCGTGATCTCCTGTTTGCCGTCGGCGCCAGCGCCGCCTTCGCCTTTCTGGCGGGTATGGTCGAAGATTTCACCAAGACCGGTGGGATCACATTGCGGCTCGTTGCACCGATGCTTTCGGGCCTCGTCTTTTGCCTTTTGACCGGCTACGCCGTGACGCGCGTGGACATACCTTTCGTCGATCATGCGATGGCACTTCCTTTCATTGCAATAGCCTTCACCGCCTTCGCGATGGCCGGTTTGACGCACGCGGTGAACATCATTGACGGTTTCAACGGTCTGGCGACGGGAACCACGATCATCATGCTGGTCGCATTCGCCGTCGTTTCCCTCGGGGTGGGCGATCACGACATGGCGTCGTTCTGTTTCGTTATTGTTGGTGTTCTGTTGGGGTTCTTGTTGGTGAATTTTCCGTTTGGCTATATTTTCCTGGGAGATGGAGGAGCCTATTTGCTCGGCTTCATGATCGCTTCCGTGGCCGTCATGGTTCCCATGCGAAATCCCGATGTCTCCCCGTGGGTTAGCGTGGTCATACTGGCCTATCCCCTGCTGGAGACCGCGTTCTCGGTTACCCGAAAGATCCGCAGAGGCGGCAGCCCTTTCCGACCGGACCGACTGCATCTGCATATGTTGGTTTACCGGCGCCTCGGAAGGAGGCTCGCCCGGGCGGCCGGGAATGAGCGGCTTGCCAATCCCGTGACCGGCGCGCTGATGTGGGGAGGGTCGTTGGCGAGCTTGGCTGCGGTCGTGCTCGTTCCGCATGATCGAGAGTGGTTGCTTGTCGCCTTGGCATTGCTGTTTGCACTCTACACCTTGGTATACCGAACAGTGGCCCGGTTGCGTCCACACGGCGCCGCCTTCGCAAAGCGGCGTCCGGGCCTCTCGACGCCGGTCCGGCACGTCTCACTCGACGGTCGTGACGGCTGCGGTGAATATCCCCCCCCCCCCGGAAGGGGCGAAGGAGCGCGCCGGTCTAGAACGTGACGCGAACGGCGCGGGGCACTCCGGCGAAATGGTTAAGGGTTGGGCAGGCTCTCTCTCGAGAGCCTGCCCAACCCTTTTGAACGAAGCCGCGGGCCACGAGAGGCGAAGTTGAGCTATGTGGAAAGTGCGCTGATGTCAGCGTCAGGCGGCATCCACCGGCAGCAGAGTTGCGCATAAAATCGACGCTCGCGCCGGTCTTTCGGCAGGCATGCGGGCGCACGCTGCGAGGACTGAGCGGGGTGTGAGCCGAGGGCTGTCAGCCCGGCTCAAGCGGAGACAGGTTCGGTCGTGCGTCGGCGCTTTGGCGCCGTTGCGCGGGGCCGAAGCGAGCGGGCGTCTCACGGTTTCCCCCTGTGGGTCGGCGGCAGCGCCGGCGGGCCGCGCGTCGAGCGGGGCTCATGGCGGCGGCGGATTTCGCGGACGAGGCGCATGACGCCGCCGCAGTGGGGGCAGGCCACGGGCGCGGTGCCGATCTCGGGCTCTTCGTCGGGCTCGGCCTGAGCGCCGTCCACGCTTCCCTCGGGGGCGGCGCAGCCGAGGGCGCCGAGAGCCTGGCGTGCTCTCTCCAGCGTGCTGGCGCGGCAGCCGTTGGCGAGGATGCCGAAGTAGCGAATGCGGTGCATGCCGTCCGGCAGGACGTGCCTCAGGAAGCGGCGGATGAACTCGTCGGCGCTCACGGTGGCGATGCCGTAGCGCGGCTTTCTCTGCCCCGGCGCCTTGGGCTTTCGGTGGCGGAAGGAGACCGTCTCGCCGTCGAAGGAGACGATGCGGCTGTCGGAGATGGCGATCCTGTGCGTGTAGTGCGAGAGGTACCGGAAGACCTGCTCAGGCCCGCGGAAGGGCCGCTTGGCGTAGACCACCCAGTCCCTGGCCCGGGCGGCGGCAAGCGTGGCGTGGAACTCGCCGGGATTGGCGAGGTGGGCGAGGGTGCCGTGGAACTCCAGGTCCCCCCGGCCGTGGGCGCGGGCGAGCTCCTTGAGGAAGAGGCGGCGGAACAGGCTGCCGAGGACCTTGACGGGGGCGAGGAAGGTGGTGCTCCCCGTCTTCCACTCGCCACTGTCTACGTCGAAGCCCGCGTTGGGCACGACCACGTGCAGGTGCGGGTGGAAGCGGAGCTTCTGATCCCAGGTATGGAGGACCGCGGTGCCGCCGATGCGCATGCCGCCGTGGCGGGGATCGGCGGCGATGGTGCGCAGGGTCTCGGCGACGGCCCGGAAGAGGATGTCGAACACCACCCTGCGGTTGCAGAAGGCAATGGCGGCAACCTCCTTGGGCAGGGTGAAGACCACATGGAAGTAGGGCACCGGCAGGATGTCCCCGGCGCGCTCCTCGCTCCAGAGGTTGGCGGCGAGACCCTGGCAGGTGGGGCAGTGGCGGTTGCGGCAGGAGTTGAAGAGCGGATGCTCGCGCCCGCAGCCCTCGCAGGCGTACATGTGGCCGCCGAGCACGGCGGTGCGGCACGCCTCGATGGCGCCCATGACCTTGAGCCGGGCGGCGTCGATGCGCCCTTTGTGGCGCTCACGGAAAGCGGCGCCGGCGCGGCGGAAGATCTCCGCCACGCCCGCGCGTTCGGCCTCCACGCGCCGTCAGTTGCGCAACGCTGCGAAGCCTGAGATCGGGTGGTCGAGGCCCTCGAACATCTTGCCGGTGACGCGGGCGTAGTGACGGGTCGTGTTCGCGCTTCGATGGCCGAGCATGTCCCGGATCACCTCGATATCGCCGCCGCGCTCGAGGAGATGGGTCGCCGCCGAATGGCGCAGGCAATGGAAGGTGTAGCTGCGGTCGAGCTCGGCAATGTCGCGCGCCCTCCTGAAGGCGGCCTGCAAGGTCTCCGTTGCGATGGGCCTGTCGAGCGAGACGCCGTAGAAGAGCCAGTTCGTCGGACGCGGCCAGATGTTCCTGTAGTAGACGCGCAAGTAGTGGATGACGATGTCCGGCAACGGTGCCATTCTCTCGGTGCCGCCTTTGCCGGAGGGGATGTGCAGCAGCTTCTTCTCCGACAGGATGTCGCCGACCTTGATGGCCAAGGTCTCGGAGATGCGGAGCCCGCCGCCATAGCCGGTGACAATGGCAGCACGGTGGCGGAGGTCGGGTGTCGCAAGGATGAGGTGCTCGACCTCCTGCTCCGACATGTAGCGCGGCAGCTTGCCGGGCTTCTTGCGGGAGCGCAGGCCGGCGACATGGTCAGGCCAGCCGAGTGTGTCGATGTAGAGGAAGTTCAGCGCGGCGAAGGAGACGTTGGTCGTGCCCGGACTGAGCCCCTTGTCGATCCGCCCCAGGTACCACTGGCGCACCTGCTCGGCGTCGAGCTCGTCCGGCGAGGCGTCGTAGTACCTGGCCAGGTTCTTGATCTCGCAGATGTAGGCCTTGGACGTGCTCGCGGCCAGATTGGCGATGCGGAGCTGCTCCTCCATGCGCTGGCGAAGAGGGGTGACGGTGTTCGTGTCGCACGCGGTCCCGGTCATTATCGATCTCCCTGGATCGCGACGGCGCGCCGCCGGACCGATCCGGCGACGGTCCGTCGCAGGGGTCGATGCTAACCACTGGTGATCGGGAGGCTGCTGGGGATCCGCCACCCGACGGGCGGAGCGCCACTGACGCAACCGGGAAGCGAACGCACAGAACAAACGGCACCCGCGACGCCTCGGAAATGAATGAACTCTACGCCGCTAACTCCGCGTAGCGGCTTCGTTCAAGGTTAAGGGTTGGGCAGGCTCTCGAGAGAGAGCCTGCCCAACCCTTAACCTTGAACGAAGCCGCGGGCCACGAGAGGCGAAGTTGAGCTATGTGGAAAGTGCGCTGATGTCAGCGTCAGGCGGCATCCACCGGCAGCAGAGTTGCGCATAAAATCGACGCTCGCGCCGGTCTTTCGGCAGGCATGCGGGCGCACGCTGCGAGGACTGAGCGGGGTGTGAGCCGAGGGCTGTCAGCCCGGCTCAAGCGGAGACAGGTTCGGTCGTGCGTCGGCGCTTTGGCGCCGTTGCGCGGGGCCGAAGCGAGCGGGCGTCTCACGGTTTCCCCCTGTGGGTCGGCGGCAGCGCCGGCGGGCCGCGCGTCGAGCGGGGCTCATGGCGGCGGCGGATTTCGCGGACGAGGCGCATGACGCCGCCGCAGTGGGGGCAGGCCACGGGCGCGGTGCCGATCTCGGGCTCTTCGTCGGGCTCGGCCCGAGCGCCGTCCACGCTTCCCTCGGGGGCGGCGCAGCCGAGGGCGCCGAGAGCCTGGCGTGCTCTCTCCAGCGTGCTGGCGCGGCAGCCGTTGGCGAGGATGCCGAAGTAGCGAATGCGGTGCATGCCGTCCGGCAGGACGTGCCTCAGGAAGCGGCGGATGAACTCGTCGGCGCTCACGGTGGCGATGCCGTAGCGCGGCTTTCTCTGCCCCGGCGCCTTGGGCTTTCGGTGGCGGAAGGAGACCGTCTCGCCGTCGAAGGAGACGATGCGGCTGTCGGAGATGGCGATCCTGTGCGTGTAGTGCGAGAGGTACCGGAAGACCTGCTCAGGCCCGCGGAAGGGCCGCTTGGCGTAGACCACCCAGTCCCTGGCCCGGGCGGCGGCAAGCGTGGCGTGGAACTCGCCGGGATTGGCGAGGTGGGCGAGGGTGCCGTGGAACTCCAGGTCCCCCCGGCCGTGGGCGCGGGCGAGCTCCTCGAGGAAGAGGCGGCGGAACAGGCTGCCGAGGACCTTGACGGGGGCGAGGAAGGTGGTGCTCCCCGTCTTCCACTCGCCACTGTCTACGTCGAAGCCCGCGTTGGGCACGACCACGTGCAGGTGCGGGTGGAAGCGGAGCTTCTGATCCCAGGTATGGAGGACCGCGGTGCCGCCGATGCGCATGCCGCCGTGGCGGGGATCGGCGGCGATGGTGCGCAGGGTCTCGGCGACGGCCCGGAAGAGGATGTCGAACACCACCCTGCGGTTGCAGAAGGCAATGGCGGCAACCTCCTTGGGCAGGGTGAAGACCACATGGAAGTAGGGCACCGGCAGGATGTCCCCGGCGCGCTCCTCGCTCCAGAGGTTGGCGGCGAGACCCTGGCAGGTGGGGCAGTGGCGGTTGCGGCAGGAGTTGAAGAGCGGATGCTCGCGCCCGCAGCCCTCGCAGGCGTACATGTGGCCGCCGAGCACGGCGGTGCGGCACGCCTCGATGGCGCCCATGACCTTGAGCCGGGCGGCGTCGATGCGCCCTTTGTGGCGCTCACGGAAAGCGGCGCCGGCGCGGCGGAAGATCTCCGCCACGCCCGCGCGTTCGGCCTCCACGCGCCGTCAGTTGCGCAACGCTGCGAAGCCTGAGATCGGGTGGTCGAGGCCCTCGAACATCTTGCCGGTGACGCGGGCGTAGTGACGGGTCGTGTTCGCGCTTCGATGGCCGAGCATGTCCCGGATCACCTCGATATCGCCGCCGCGCTCGAGGAGATGGGTCGCCGCCGAATGGCGCAGGCAATGGAAGGTGTAGCTGCGGTCGAGCTCGGCAATGTCGCGCGCCCTCCTGAAGGCGGCCTGCAAGGTCTCCGTTGCGATGGGCCTGTCGAGCGAGACGCCGTAGAAGAGCCAGTTCGTCGGACGCGGCCAGATGTTCCTGTAGTAGACGCGCAAGTAGTGGATGACGATGTCCGGCAACGGTGCCATTCTCTCGGTGCCGCCTTTGCCGGAGGGGATGTGCAGCAGCTTCTTCTCCGACAGGATGTCGCCGACCTTGATGGCCAAGGTCTCGGAGATGCGGAGCCCGCCGCCATAGCCGGTGACAATGGCAGCACGGTGGCGGAGGTCGGGTGTCGCAAGGATGAGGTGCTCGACCTCCTGCTCCGACATGTAGCGCGGCAGCTTGCCGGGCTTCTTGCGGGAGCGCAGGCCGGCGACATGGTCAGGCCAGCCGAGTGTGTCGATGTAGAGGAAGTTCAGCGCGGCGAAGGAGACGTTGGTCGTGCCCGGACTGAGCCCCTTGTCGATCCGCCCCAGGTACCACTGGCGCACCTGCTCGGCGTCGAGCTCGTCCGGCGAGGCGTCGTAGTACCTGGCCAGGTTCTTGATCTCGCAGATGTAGGCCTTGGACGTGCTCGCGGCCAGATTGGCGATGCGGAGCTGCTCCTCCATGCGCTGGCGAAGAGGGGTGACGGTGTTCGTGTCGCACGCGGTCCCGGTCATTATCGATCTCCCTGGATCGCGACGGCGCGCCGCCGGACCGATCCGGCGACGGTCCGTCGCAGGGGTCGATACTAACCACTGGTGATCGGGAGGCTGCTGGGGATCCGCCACCCGACGGGCGGAGCGCCACTGACGCAACCGGGAAGCGAACGCACAGAACAAACGGCACCCGCGACGCCTCGGAAATGAATGAACTCTACGCCGCTAACTCCGCGTAGCGGCTTCGTTCAAGACATTTTGGTACGCGCCCTACATGAAGCGGGGAGGCGCGACAAGTCGAGAGGGCATGTGCAAAATCATCCCATGAAGCAGCCAGTCGCAGCCGTCGCCAATCGCCTTCCCACAGTGTCGGTTATCATACCGGCCCGCAACGCTGAAGCGACCATCGCGGAGTGTCTCGATTCGGTGATATCCCAGGAAAGGCTTATCCCTCTGGCTCCGGTTCCCCAACATGTTGTACCGGCCACCTCGGCGGCGGTATCCGACACGGTCGCAGTTCCTTCCGTGTCTCAATGGGTTGCCCGTAAAGTGCCCAGCGATCCGGCACCCCACATATGGAGAAGCCGGATGTAAGGGGATAAGCCTTTCCCAGGATTACGCGGGCCCGGTAGAGGTGATTGTCGCCGACGGTTCCGCCACTCCTGCAACCGCCGAGATAGTTCGAGGCTGTACCCGTCGGTGCGATTGATTCCCAACCCCGACCATCTTCACCTCTCCGGCATCCTCACAGCGCTGCGGGTCGCGACGGGGTGTGTGATCGTGCGTTGCGACGCCCATGCGTTTTTCCTGCCCGGATATCTGCGCGGCGCGGTCGAGACGCTTCAGAGAACGGGGGCCGCGAATGTGGGCGGCCGGTAACGGGCGGTCGGGACCACGTTCCTCGAGCGGTCATCACCAGGCCGGATCTGCTACCTGGCGGGCGGTGCGCCATCCGACGCAATCTGGAACGAACGCACAGGACATCAGCACCCGCGACGTCTCTGAAATGAACGAGTTCTACGCCGCTTACTCTGCGGAGCGGCTTCACAACAGGAATTGCGTGTATAAGCAGGAGCAATTTTCGTGAACTCGGTTCTGGGGACAATGTGAGACAGGCCATCGGACTGTTCAAATACTTCCTTGCGGCCTATCCGGGGCGCAGCGCGCTGATGCTGTCGTCGCTCACGGCGGCCGCCTTGGCGGAGGGGGTAGGCATCGCGGCATTGCTGCCGTTCCTCGGCCTGGTGATCGATGGCGGAGGCGCAGCGGCGCTCTACGTCGAGCGGGTCTTTACCCTGCTCGGGCTGGAGCTTTCCCTCGGCGGGCTGTTGGTGCTGATCGTCGGGGCGGTCACCCTGAAATCGCTGCTGGTGCTGGCGGCCATGACGCAGGTCGGATACTCTGCGGCCCATACCGCGACGAATCTGCGGCTCGCGGTCGTTCGCGCGCTTCTGTGGGCGCGCTCGACGCATTTCGCAGATCAGCGGGCCGGCGATCTGGCGAGCGCCGTCGCCGTCGAGCCGATACGCGCCTCCAACGCCTATGTGGCTTCCTGCCAGGTTCTGTCCGGGGGTATTCAACTTCTGATCTATCTCGGGCTGTCCGTCGCCATATCCTGGGAAATCCTGGTGGCCGCGCTCGTCGTCGGCGCATGCGGCATGGTCGTGTCGAGCCGGCTCGTTGCCATCAGTCGCCGCGCTGGGCAGAACCAGACCAAGCTTCAGAAGTCCTTCATGACGCGGCTGCTGCAGATGCTGGACGGCATCAAGCCTTTGAAGGCCATGGCCCTGGAGGGCAGCATGAAGCCCTTGATCGACGGGGATATCCGAGCGCTCAACCGCGCCCTGCGGACGATAATCGTCAGTCGGGAAGCGCTCGCCGAGTCGTACGAAATCATTCGGGCCTTCGCGGTGGTGGGTGGGTTGTATGTTTTTGTGACGATAGGGGGCCAGCCGATCGACGACCTGCTGGTCCTCGCGCTGCTCTTCGTGCGCACCTTCCAGAAAGTGGGCCAGATGCAGAGCCAATATCAGATCGTCGCGGCCAACCAACCCGCGTTCGCCTTCGTGCGGTCCGTGCTCACCGCCGCCGAAGGGGCGCGAGAGCCCGATCCGGGCGGCGAGGTGCCCCGGCTCGTCTCGGCTATCTCGCTCCGGAAGGTATGCTTTTCCTACGGTCGCGGGAACGTTCTCGACGGCGTCTCGATGATGCTGCCCGCCGGGTCGTTCGTCGCCGTGGTCGGGCCCTCGGGCGCCGGCAAGACGACAGTCGCCGACTTGATCATCGGGTTGCTGCGGCCCCAGCGCGGCGAGGTGTGGATCGACGACCTGCCGATGCGCGACATCGACGCAACTGCGTGGCGCGGCATGATCGGATACGTGTTGCAGGATGCGTTCCTCATCCACGACACGGTCATGGCCAACGTCGCGCTCGGCGATCCCGGCACTTCCCGCGCCGAGGTGGAAACGGCGCTGCGTCGCGCCGAGGCATGGGCGTTTGTCGCCGCATTGCCGGAGGGCATGGACACGGTGGTCGGCGAGCGGGGCGCGCGGCTTTCCGGCGGCCAGAAACAGCGCATCGCCATCGCCCGGGCGCTGGTCCGCAATCCGGCACTTTTGATCCTGGACGAGGCCACGGCCGCGCTTGATCCGGAGACGGAGGCGGGAATCGTGGCGACCGTCCGGCAGTTGGCCGGCGAGGTCACGGTATTGTCGACCTCTCACCAGCCGGCAATGCAGCGCGCGGCGGAGTTCGTCTATCGGCTGGAAGACGGTACGGCTACACTCCAGGCGGCGGACGAGCCGGTCGCCATGCGACGAACCGTCAACGCCGGTTCGCAGGCGCGGTGATGCCGGAGCGCGGGCCTCCCGCCGGCGTGCGGGCCGGAGGCCTGCGCACGCGGGACTTCTCGCCACGACCTCGGTGTTCAAGACAGGAGATGATCCCTAGACCGGCGTCCGGCCGCTACAACGGCTGGCGGCAGGTGGACGTGCCGCCGCCCGAGATGTTTACGCCCACATTGCCGGTCAGCGTGATCATCCCGTACTCCCAGACAACTAGTGTCATGTCACACATGGTATGTCGCATAGAATGTGGTAGCTTTCTCGTCGTGCGAGAACGACGAGGGCGCCGGCATGAAGCGATACGTGGTGACGTTGCAGCAGCGGGAGCGGGAAGAGCTTGCGGGAATCACGCGCAAGGGGTCCCACCGGTCGCAGAAGGTGCTCAACGCCTTGATCCTGCTCAACTGCGACGAGGGCGAGTTCAACGAGCGCCGAGCGCACGGGGAGGCCATAGCCGAGATCTTACGCATCAGCGTGCGCAAGGTGGACCGGGTCAAGAAGCGCTTCGTGGAGGAAGGGCTGGAGGCGGCCCTCGGCGGCCGACAAGGACGCCGGCCATCGTATGTCCGCAAGGCGGACGGCGAGTTCGAGGCGCGCCTGGTGGCCTTGAGTTGCGCCGAGCCGCCGGAGGGCCACGCGCAGTGGTCGTTGCGGCTGCTGGCCGACCGGGCGGTGGAGCTCGGCCACATCGACAGCGTGTCGCACGAGACCGTGCGCCGTGTTCTAAAAAAAACGAGATCAAGCCGTGGAAGCGGGTCGGGTGGGTGATCCCACCGCAACGCAACGCGGATTTCGCGGCCGCGATGGAGAAGGTGCTCGATGTTTATCGCCGTCCCTTCGACCCGGCCTTTCCGGTGGTGTGCACTTACACTAGCGAATATCTGGCGAGCGCACCGTGACGTAGGGTTGCAGTTTCCTCCTGTATGTTGGTTATGATACAGTGGGTTATGGTTGATGTCAAGAACGGTTGGGCCGGGCCTGGAGAACACATTGGCTGATCTTGTGTCACTGGGTAGTTGCATTCAGGGAAACAGGTTGGGGAGTTTTCCGTGGAGCGCTGGTATGGTTCTGGCATCCAATGTGGCTCGCTATGTAAGGACACAATAGGGACATAAGATCGTGGCTGCGATGAATACCATAGGAATATCGTGAGACATTCTACGTCGTCATGCGGCTGCGTGTCGCAGTCTCCACAGGCCTTGCCGGACGGATGGCCGCGATGAGGGAGGACGCCGGCGGACGCCGCCAGCGCGCGGTGATGGCGACCGATGCGGAGTGGGAGCGGGTCGGCCGGGCGGCGGCGGCGAGCGGCATGGACCTGTCGCGCTTTGTGATCCATCGCGCCTTGGATCGTGATCCTCTGCCGCCGGAGGTCCTGCGCCGGGCGGTGCGCGAGATGCTGGTAATGTCGAGGCTGGAGGAGAGGCGGCTGGGCGGGGCGGGCGCCGGCGAGGCCTGGGAGGACGCCTGCGACGCGGTGGACGAATGGATCGAGCGGGAGGGCATGCTCGACCGGCTGACCGATCCCGGCGCGGCGAACCGCTGGAAGGCGGCGGGGCCGGCCGGGGAGGACGGGTCGTGACGGAGGAGGCGGTGCGGCCCGTCAGGCGTCAGCGGAGCCTGCACTGCAAGCCGGCGGAGCAGGCGATGATCCGGGAGCGCGCGGCGGCGGCGGAGAAGACCGTGTCGCGCTATGTACTGGAGCTTGCACTCGCCGACGATCCGGACCGCCATCCCTGGTGCTGACGGAAGCAGAACAGGTGGAGCAGCGGGACGGGGTGCGAGAGTTGCAGGCATTCGTGCGGGCTTTGCGGCGCGAGCTTCCGGGGGGCAGCGGGCTCAGCCTGGTGAGCGCGATCTCCGTCCTTGCGCGGGAGCGGGCGCCGTGAGACGGGTGCGGCGGCGGCGGAAGGCGCGCAGGCCGAGCAGGCACATCTCGATCTCGGCGACGGACGCGGATTGGGAGATCGTTCGCAGCAACGCGGAGCGGCGCGGCCTGTCGATTGCGCGCCACCTGTTGGAGCTGGTGGAACGGGACAGTTGGGAAGAGGACGCGGGTCTCGCGCTGGCGCTCGCGCAGGAAGAGCAGCGGGAGCAGCTGGAGGCGCTTCGGGAGGTTCGCGCGCTGGTGCTGGAGGGGGAGGATGCGGTTCCCCTGGTGCGCGACATTCAGGAACGGATCGCGGTGATGTTCGCAGCCTGGGCGTCCGCGATGGCCGGGCCAGGCCGCTCGGCAGAATTGCATGCTGCGCTCGCCACGGTGCTGGGTGAGGAGCGGGCCGGTATCGTTACCGCCTCGGTCGTGCCGCCTGCCGCGAAGCAAATAATCGCGCCACAGGCCCGTGACGGGGAAACGGATCCCCGCCAGGATCGGCTGTTGTGAGGCGGGCGCCATGTACGCCACCGGCATGGAAGAGGTGAACGAGGCCGTCCACACGAGGAGAATGATGACGTGAAGCCGGAACGCGCCGGCAGAAGAAAGCAGTCGCGCCACAGGTCCGCGACGGAAAGACGGATTCCCGCCAGCACCGGTTGATGTGATGCGGGTACCATGTGCGCCGTCGGCCTCGGCGAGGTGCACGCGGTCGTCCACAAGAGAGTGAGTCTTGACGCGCGAGCTTGCGGGCGCGGTGGCGCACATCGAGCGGGCCGTGCGGGTGCTCTACGAGGTCGAGAAAGAGCGCGTCGAGGGTTCCGCCGGGGCGGACACCTGGCAGGTGCTGGTGCGCCGTGCCGGTTCACGGGTCGATGCCGAGGAGGCGCTGGGATGACGGCCATCGAGGGAGGCGGGCAGCGGGAGATTGCGCGTGCGCGCAGCATGTATTGCTCGCCGGAGAACCGCGCATCGATCGGACGGCGGGCCAGGGAAGCCGGGATGAGTTTCTCGCGCTTCATGGTCGCCTGCGCACTTCATGGCGCGGACGCCGATGACGGTGAGGAGGATCCTCGCCTGGTCCTGTCCGAGGATGAGCAGCGGCAGCTGTACGAGCGCGTGGCGCTTCTGAACCGGTGCAACGAGGCGCTGCTTTCGCGTCTGCCGGGCCGAGCAGAAGGTCGTGCGCGAGATCAGGGTGTTCCTGCACAACCACGCCGTGGGCACGGCGCGGGCGGTGCGGACATTCCGGAACTACGGCGCGGACACCGTGCAGGTGATGACGGAGAACCCCTAACGGCTCGCGCGGGACATCGGCAGCATCGGCTTCGTGACGGCCGACGCCGTCGCGATCAAGCTCGGCACCCGGGTCGAGAATCTCTGCCGATGCGATCTGGCCCCGCCAAGCGGGGTAACGCTCGACATCGACGACACTTGAGATGCGCGGCCACCAGCCTCCCACGAATCAGGGTTGACGTTGCCGCCGCATTCCTCGATACTCCTCCTAACCGCGACGCAGCTGTTCGCGGTCTTCCACCCCATCATTGGCGATGAGGGGCGGCTACGCGCGATTTGCTGGATGAACCCAGCGCTCGTGTACGTCTTGGGAGGGTCACATCGCAGCTGTTGCCGCCTTCGGTGACGCTGGGTCTTACCTAGCAAGCGGAAGGAGGATGCGCACGGAGACCCCGTCTCCTTGGCACCTCGGTTGGTCAACTCACGTTGCGGCCGAGGTCGATTGGCGATTTGGCCGCCAGCCAAGGAGACAGGAATGTCAGCCAGTTCCGAAATGAAAGAAGTCCGCCGCCAGCTTGAGCGGCAGGGGTTCATCGCGACCAAGACCCGTGGCGGTCATTGGCGGTTCGAACACCCAAACATGGAAGGCGTTGTGTTTGCGCCTGACACGCCTTCCGACTCCCGCGCGATCAAGGTTAAGGGTTGGGCAGGCTCTCTCTCGAGAGCCTGCCCAACCCTTTTGAACGAAGCCGCGGGCCACGAGAGGCGAAGTTGAGCTATGTGGAAAGTGCGCTGATGTCAGCGTCAGGCGGCATCCACCGGCAGCAGAGTTGCGCATAAAATCGACGCTCGCGCCGGTCTTTCGGCAGGCATGCGGGCGCACGCTGCGAGGACTGAGCGGGGTGTGAGCCGAGGGCTGTCAGCCCGGCTCAAGCGGAGACAGGTTCGGTCGTGCGTCGGCGCTTTGGCGCCGTTGCGCGGGGCCGAAGCGAGCGGGCGTCTCACGGTTTCCCCCTGTGGGTCGGCGGCAGCGCCGGCGGGCCGCGCGTCGAGCGGGGCTCATGGCGGCGGCGGATTTCGCGGACGAGGCGCATGACGCCGCCGCAGTGGGGGCAGGCCACGGGCGCGGTGCCGATCTCGGGCTCTTCGTCGGGCTCGGCCTGAGCGCCGTCCACGCTTCCCTCGGGGGCGGCGCAGCCGAGGGCGCCGAGAGCCTGGCGTGCTCTCTCCAGCGTGCTGGCGCGGCAGCCGTTGGCGAGGATGCCGAAGTAGCGAATGCGGTGCATGCCGTCCGGCAGGACGTGCCTCAGGAAGCGGCGGATGAACTCGTCGGCGCTCACGGTGGCGATGCCGTAGCGCGGCTTTCTCTGCCCCGGCGCCTTGGGCTTTCGGTGGCGGAAGGAGACCGTCTCGCCGTCGAAGGAGACGATGCGGCTGTCGGAGATGGCGATCCTGTGCGTGTAGTGCGAGAGGTACCGGAAGACCTGCTCAGGCCCGCGGAAGGGCCGCTTGGCGTAGACCACCCAGTCCCTGGCCCGGGCGGCGGCAAGCGTGGCGTGGAACTCGCCGGGATTGGCGAGGTGGGCGAGGGTGCCGTGGAACTCCAGGTCCCCCCGGCCGTGGGCGCGGGCGAGCTCCTTGAGGAAGAGGCGGCGGAACAGGCTGCCGAGGACCTTGACGGGGGCGAGGAAGGTGGTGCTCCCCGTCTTCCACTCGCCACTGTCTACGTCGAAGCCCGCGTTGGGCACGACCACGTGCAGGTGCGGGTGGAAGCGGAGCTTCTGATCCCAGGTATGGAGGACCGCGGTGCCGCCGATGCGCATGCCGCCGTGGCGGGGATCGGCGGCGATGGTGCGCAGGGTCTCGGCGACGGCCCGGAAGAGGATGTCGAACACCACCCTGCGGTTGCAGAAGGCAATGGCGGCAACCTCCTTGGGCAGGGTGAAGACCACATGGAAGTAGGGCACCGGCAGGATGTCCCCGGCGCGCTCCTCGCTCCAGAGGTTGGCGGCGAGACCCTGGCAGGTGGGGCAGTGGCGGTTGCGGCAGGAGTTGAAGAGCGGATGCTCGCGCCCGCAGCCCTCGCAGGCGTACATGTGGCCGCCGAGCACGGCGGTGCGGCACGCCTCGATGGCGCCCATGACCTTGAGCCGGGCGGCGTCGATGCGCCCTTTGTGGCGCTCACGGAAAGCGGCGCCGGCGCGGCGGAAGATCTCCGCCACGCCCGCGCGTTCGGCCTCCACGCGCCGTCAGTTGCGCAACGCTGCGAAGCCTGAGATCGGGTGGTCGAGGCCCTCGAACATCTTGCCGGTGACGCGGGCGTAGTGACGGGTCGTGTTCGCGCTTCGATGGCCGAGCATGTCCCGGATCACCTCGATATCGCCGCCGCGCTCGAGGAGATGGGTCGCCGCCGAATGGCGCAGGCAATGGAAGGTGTAGCTGCGGTCGAGCTCGGCAATGTCGCGCGCCCTCCTGAAGGCGGCCTGCAAGGTCTCCGTTGCGATGGGCCTGTCGAGCGAGACGCCGTAGAAGAGCCAGCTCGTCGGACGCGGCCAGATGTTCCTGTAGTAGACGCGCAAGTAGTGGATGACGATGTCCGGCAACGGTGCCATTCTCTCGGTGCCGCCTTTGCCGGAGGGGATGTGCAGCAGCTTCTTCTCCGACAGGATGTCGCCGACCTTGATGGCCAAGGTCTCGGAGATGCGGAGCCCGCCGCCATAGCCGGTGACAATGGCAGCACGGTGGCGGAGGTCGGGTGTCGCAAGGATGAGGTGCTCGACCTCCTGCTCCGACATGTAGCGCGGCAGCTTGCCGGGCTTCTTGCGGGAGCGCAGGCCGGCGACATGGTCAGGCCAGCCGAGTGTGTCGATGTAGAGGAAGTTCAGCGCGGCGAAGGAGACGTTGGTCGTGCCCGGACTGAGCCCCTTGTCGATCCGCCCCAGGTACCACTGGCGCACCTGCTCGGCGTCGAGCTCGTCCGGCGAGGCGTCGTAGTACCTGGCCAGGTTCTTGATCTCGCAGATGTAGGCCTTGGACGTGCTCGCGGCCAGATTGGCGATGCGGAGCTGCTCCTCCATGCGCTGGCGAAGAGGGGTGACGGTGTTCGTGTCGCACGCGGTCCCGGTCATTATCGATCTCCCTGGATCGCGACGGCGCGCCGCCGGACCGATCCGGCGACGGTCCGTCGCAGGGGTCGATGCTAACCACTGGTGATCGGGAGGCTGCTGGGGATCCGCCACCCGACGGGCGGAGCGCCACTGACGCAACCGGGAAGCGAACGCACAGAACAAACGGCACCCGCGACGCCTCGGAAATGAATGAACTCTACGCCGCTAACTCCGCGTAGCGGCTTCGTTCAAGAACTTTCATGCCCAACTGCGGCGCAAGATGAGGTCGTAGTTCCTCGTTCGACTAGCGAGCAGGGGGCTGCCGTAGGCGGTCCCCTGCTTCGCACCGTTGTTTCATCGTCCTACGAACGAGACTGTGTGGGACGCGAAATCTGGAGGAGTCATGAATAAGTACACGAATGAACCGCACGTCATCCCGCGTCCAGTAGAGAGCCTACCAGAATACGCAAACGCGAGGTCACGCCATAGCTTGGCGGCACGGCTGGTTGACGCCTTCGGCTTGTCCGATGTTTCCGCTTCGGCGATAGCCAACGCTGTCGTTGACCCGACTGACGTACGGAAATCAATAGGTGACCCCGCGGATCCAGAAGCGGAGAAGATTCCGGTTCCCGGCGGTACGTTACTGGGGGTTCGGACCAGTGTCTGGGCGCGCCGCATCATGCCCGACCCCCGCAACCCGAGAACGCTTCCTTCACGCCGTCACCCGTTCGCGATTGAACCCGGGACCGGTGGTGAAGATTCCAAGTTTAGGCCAGTCCCGGAAGCTCGTCCGTTTGACTCCGAGGAGCCGAACAAGGGCGAGCTCGTGGTGGATATCGAGAGCCGGCACCATCTGACATGGGCTGCGCAACATGCAGCCGGATACGTACTCGCTGAGAATGACTGGCGCAGGTCGATCGCGTCCCAGGGGGTAATGGAGGCCGTCTGGGTGGTTGCTACGACATATCAGCACGAGGACGGATCTGCGGCGGTGACGGCATTGACTACAGCGGAGGGCTCTTCGCGGACTACGTGTGTTCACGACCTGCTGCAAATCCGATCGAGTGATGTTCCTTACGACGACAATGAGTCGAAACTGCGTGCTCACATCCGAAAGCTGAATAAGACTCACGAGCGTGGACCGGATGAGAGTGAAAGCATCGCTCTTCGTTGTGAGCGCATACCGGCGCTGATTATTGTTGGGTTCTTGCCTCATCCACAATCCTCGGCCCAATTTCCGACGGCAGTGAAGTCGCTCGTAGCATTGCGCCACGTTGATCCTCCGAAGCCTTGGGGTGACGGGCCTGAATACGAATCGCTTGCAGACGAGGTGCTTGCCGAGTTGTATCGGCGTGATCTTATCTCTTCGACTGAGTATGCATATCTTGCTGGATCGTGTACTCAGGCCGAGGCAAAGGCTGCACACCTTCCGGACGATCCCGTGTTGCGGGCGGCACGAATTGTCCATCTCTTCACTAACCATGACGAGCGGGTGGACTACGCCATTCGCGTGGCGGTGACCAGCCAATCCACCCGCAAACGTATCACTTCCAAACTAATGCATGACCTTGCTACTGTGCTGATACTCCGTGCGGTTGCTGATGAGCCGAGCAAGGTGGATCAGGTTCGGCGATATCTCCGTCATTCGTTCGGCAAGTTTGTTCGTGTTCATGACTGGGAACCTACCGGGCGGTCGAACGCAGAACTCCAAAAGGCCGCTCTGACCGAGTTGCAAGCATGGATTGGCACCCATGCAACCGAAGACCCAGGACCATCGACCGTGGAACTCGCGGTCCGGGCGTCCTATCCGCTGGTTGTTTCTGGCAGGTTGAATGCCGATAGGGGATCCGCGGGTAACGAGCAGCCGGATCGGCGTACTCCCGGGGAAGTGCTGGATGCCATGCGACGCAATCCGCAGGGGATCTATCAGTTCGGCCAGGCAGTTCAGGACTATGCCAACGAGCAGCCAATTCGTGCAGTGGATGAGAATGGAAATGTTAAGTCTCTGTCTGATGGGTCTGGTGATCAGACTATCAGCGACATTTATCTCCGGAACACGTTTCCGCCTCCTGGAAAGGCACGGAAAGCCCAAGACCCTGGTAACACGCCACTAGATCGGTACGTTAGTGCACAGAATGATCTTGACGGCGCGATAGAAAACCTCAGCGAGGCATTTGATGCCTTGTTGGCTACCCGTGGAGACGATGATAGGCCAATTGCGGACGTTCGGGGTGCGGAACCGGAGCTTGTAAGTCGTTGGCGCGACGAGCTGAAGCGCATGGACGAGGAAATGATTGTCTGGGTACGAACATATCGGCAAGCGTACGGGTGTGATTCTCGTATGGCGATATGCCAGTCGTGATGGCGCTAAAGGATATGGGCTGGTTCATTTTGGTCAAGCAGCGAGTGCCAGGACTTCGGTTGGGCTGATGTTGTCGTTAGCTGGTCCGGATCGGGCGTCCATGAGCGCATCCCATGCCCGGTCGAAGAGGCCGGATTTGATCAGGGCGCGGAAGGTCAGAACCGCCTGCCCGCCGTCGATCCGCCAGCGCATGCCCGAGCGTTTCAAGCGCTGCGCGACGAGGGTCTTGCAGGCCGCCTCGACCACACCCGAGCCGATGGCGATGCCCTCTTCCTTCAGGGCGTGGTAGCGCATCCGATGGCGGTGCTTTCGGAAGAAGGCCAGCTCGCGCTCGATCTCGGCCGGGTCCCCCTTTGCCCTGTCCAGGAGGTAGCGCAGTGCCCGGATCACCTTGTCGACGCCGCGGGGGTCGTGGCGCAGGATTTCGCGGTGCTTCTCGAACCAGTGGCGCGCCACCGCATGGTCAGAGGCCACGCGGAGATGCTCGCAAGCGTGCCAGAAGTCGATGACCTCGGTCTCGGGCGAGAGGCTTTCGAGGAAGGTCCAGTTGTCGGCGGCCCCGTCGGCGACGGCGCCGATCCTGATCTTCGGGCTCACACGGCGGATATGGGCGACCTCGCTTGCAAGTTGCGCTTTCAGCGCGGCCTTGCCGCTCTCGGGCATACGGCCGAGATAGAGGGTCTTCAGCCGTTGGCCCTCGGCGTCGTGGAAGGAGACCGTGCCGCAAGAGGCCTCGCGCCAGCACGCCTCGGCACGGCCGTCCTCGCCGGCCCGCAGCGCCACCATGACGCCGTCAAGGGAGACGGACGCGGTGACCGCATCGGGCGGTATGCCCTGGGTTTCACGGATGCTGGCCAGCGTCTCCGGGGCGACGCTCTCCCAGTGCTCATGCATGCTCAGGGCCAGGCGCTGCAGCGTGCTCACCGACGGCGTCATTCCGCCCATTTTCGCGAAGAACTCCTCCGCTTCACGCGGCGTACAGTGGCCCATCATCATCAGCCCGAGCTGCGCCGCCGGCCGCGTCAGGTAGTCGTCGATGAGGCCCAGGCTCTCGTCCACCGGCACCAGCGACGTGCTGCTCGCGCCGCTGCGATAGCGCGCACGCCGATAGGTCACGGGACCGAGCGTCGTCATGATCGTCTTCGGCGTCGCCGCCACCCGGACCCAGCTCTGTCCGTCGCGCTCGATCCGGCTCGCACCGTCGTCGCGGCTCTCGGCGAAGGCCCCAAGGAGCTTGCAACCCAAGCCGTTCATGGCGTCCCGCAGCCCCGTCTCAACCGTTTCGAACGTCTCGGCAGACGGGTCAGACCCAGCCTGTTCGCGACAGAACTCCACCACCTGGGCGACCGCTTCGGCGACTTCGGCAGGCAGGCCCAAAAGGTCGATGGACGAGGCGATGAGAGACTGCGACACTGGCATGGGAACGCTCCTGATGTTGGGTCTGATGTTGGGTTGTCGGCGCGGCATCCTACCGCATCTCGCGGTGCGGAGCGTTCCCACCCACCACTGCTGGATGCCGCCGTTGTGACAAAATCCGGCCCTGCACCGGCCGATTGTCACGAAAACCCGATTCTGGCTGCCTACGGCCACCCGCCAATCGCGCTAAATCAATGACTTACGATCGCCATGCCAGACCTACACCCAAGCGTACGGCACAAGGCCCGTTAACAGCGGGAATGCTGTACACGAAGAGGTGGCGGCAGACATTGATCCGTACGAGGTGGATGAGCAAGACGACAGTAGCTGGTCGGAGGAGGTGGACGATGAAGCGGCACGAGTCTAGGTAATCCTTTCGCGTTCGGCCAACCGTCGGATTGACTGAGGTAGCCCTCCAGTCTGCCTACGCTAGCCACAAATGCCAGAGGGAAATGGGCCCGGGGTTATTCGGCGGTTCTTGGTTGCCGTAGACAAAACTTCGGTCATGGCGTGTGTACGCCAAGTCGAAAGGGCTTGTCGGAACAGGGACGGGAAGCGATTCGAGCAAGTAGCGGTCAGGATCCGAAACTGCTGCTTTCGACAAAAAGGCCGTGAGTGCCGGATCGATCATCGACCCATCCCGAACGTAGCCGATCATGAATGCTTCGCGGTTGGCCCACGCATAGTCGCCCAGCACGAATCGCCGAAGCCCATTCTCACAATACAGTTTTGTTGTCTTCGACGCCCCGGCGTCGAGAATTTTCGCCTCGGCAATTAGGGGAAAGCGCCGGTCTGCGCTTGAAAGGACGATCGAGAGGTCTGGGCGTTTCTCAAGGTGAGCGCCGTCGAAACTGATACTCTCCGCTCCACGTACGACGCAAAGGACGAGCTGACGCCAAAGAGAGTCCTCTTGGATCAGCCCGTTCAGGCGCGCCTGCATCAACGCAGTCACTTCCGCCTCTCCGCCAGAGGAGACTGTGTCCGGCTCGTGCTCGCGAACGTCATGGAACGCACGCTGCAAGCCTTCTGCCAGTATTTTGAGATGTTCGTCCTCGATAGGCGCCAGCGGCAGCCGAACGCCGCGGGTCAGCGCCGCGACTTGGTCCTGTCGAGGCCGAACCGTTTGACCTCTCATGCGTTGGCGTGCCGCTTGAACAACTCAACGTGGGACCATGCAATCCGCTGTGCAAGCTGCCACGCTTGGGTCATGCTCCAATAGCGTCTTTGGGCAAGCCGTCCTATCAGAAGTCCGTCCGGTCCGTTATCGACAAGGATTTCGGAAGCGGCCGCCTCGTCGGCGGCTCTCAGCAGGCCTGCCCAATCATCCTCGGAAACCGTCTCCGTTATGTGACCGGGCCCTGTCCTAACTGCGATGGCTTGCCACGGCGCCATGGTCGGCGGCGGAATTTGATACACGGCCAGCCGCGAACCAAACCTGTTGCACCAAGGCTTCAGCTCGTCTCGAAGGACATCGCAAAACCGTGCCCTCTCCTCGGCACTCGGCGGCGCTTGCGCGTTCCGCTTGTTCTTGGGGTACGGCAGGTTGAACTCCAACGTATCGAAAACGACTTGCAAATCTCGTTTACCGAGGCCGTACAAGCGCATCACCCACTCGTCCACGTCTTCCCACGACATCTTTCCCGAGTCCAAGCCCTCGGTAAGACGTCCGATTTCTTCTCGCTGTAGGGGCGTGAGTTGGTCGAAGTGGGGCAACGGAAGACGATCGAGTGCAATCTTTTCGACGACGTCTCTTTCGACGCCGAACCGTCCGCTGGTAACAAGCGCGAACCAGATCGCCAACTTGCTACCTAGAACCAATGCGAGATAACGAACGATCAGCGCCGCATCGGGATGCGCTCCGGGACAATATCCGTGGAAGCTGGTGTTGTAGACGACCCCTTCGTCGGACACCGCTACGCTAATTCGCGCCGTCGACTTGGGTGGGGACTCATGGAGAATGGCTTGCGGTCCGGCAAACAGGTCGATGGACCGTGGATCGTGAATTCGCTCATGCGAAAAGAGGTCAAGCAACGAGCTGTCAATCAAGAGTCTGGTGAATGGTCCCTTCGTGATCTGGGGTCGCCCGTGCAGATAACTCGCATCTACGCCGGGCAGGCCATCTCCGTGCCGACGGACGCGACTAGTTGGTCTAAGCGTCTGATAACCGTTCCCGCTCCCTCGTAAACGGCCGTTTGCTCCAAGCCCGAAACTCTCCTTCCAGTAGTCGTACAGTGTCGGGTGCCCCACAGCGCGAATCCGTTCCAGGACTCCTAGATCGGCCTTCGATCCTCGGAACAGTACCTTCAGTATCTCAGGGGTCTCGACAAGTTGCCGAGAAGCCACGACTTCCGCGTTGATCGTATCGATGCGCATGCCGCCGGCCTTGTTTAGCGAGTCCTCGATCCGCGGACTGATGACCCTAAAGCCTGCTTCGGCACCGGGTATTCTGTTTGTGGCGAACAGAATGCAGAAAGGTGCCAAGACATGCGGCCATACCTTCGTTTGCCTCAAGTCGGCACCGTTCACCACCGACGTGACGTCCAGTGCTTCGAACAATGCCTGGCGCGCGGCCGGCATCCCGTCGCCTTGCGCAAAAAGCAGACGGGCGTGCAGTGCGAAGGCAATCTGGCCGTCTGGCTTCGCCCACTGCATTGCCCGCCACACGAAAGGCAAATCGAGCACTTCGTTCGGTAGAGGCGGTGCTTTGTTTGCGATTCCCCTGTCCGCCGCAATATGTGCGATCAATCGGAGGACGCGATTCCATTCGGGCAGCATGGTCCCGCTTGCCCAAGGGGGGTTTCCGATTACGAGGTCGTATCGGGCCTTATGCTCGTCTCCTACATGGGGTCCTAGGCTGCCGAGCGCCTTCCGCTCCACTTCTTCCACTCTCTTGACTTGATGCAGAACCGTCTTGCGGAGATCGCCGAATCGCAGCTTGTCGACCGGCCGTGGGTTGGGGTCTAGCTCGATGGAAAGCAGATACAATCCCAGCGCAGAGAACCGCAATGCGGCCTCGTTAATGTCAAAACCGACGATTTGCTCGTAGAGGATCCGCCTGAGCGTTTCGGTACCCGGGCGCTTGCCATCGACCCTCCAGTGCTCCCCGACGAGCTCGCGAAATGCCGTCAGCAGAAAAATGCCTCCGCCGACCGCCGGATCGAGGACTTTGGCCGCCTTGCCTGCGTTTCGTCGTTGCAGCGCGCGGAAGGACGCTCGAACCATCAACTCGGCGATCGGTCTGGGCGTAAAGTAGCCACCTTCACGCTTCTGCTTGGATGGCGCATGTTCCCTCAAGTAGAGTTCGTACGCTTGACTCAGAACTCCGACCGGGATGTGAGCGAAGTCCAGGTTGCTCCATTTTTCTTCCCATCGGAGGAACAATTGCCCTTCTGGGGCGCGTCGGAGGATGTCACCCAACACACGGTAGCCCCGCTCCGGGAGCCTTCCAAATATGTCCGCCGATAACGGCAGCAGGTCGCCGTTGAAAGTGTCGTCGAGCCATTTCGATGTCTGCTCCGCCATGTAGCGGTCGTCGAAGAGACTTTCCGCCGTCCCAGGCTGTGACATGCTTTCAGGCAGTAGATTTCGATCCCCCAGGAACCGGGTGAACAACGCGCGGCCGACAAGCGAAATCGCATCCTCGTGCGAGACGTCGAGATGGATGAGCGTCGTCATCGAGCCGCTTAACAGCCTCAGCACGACATTGGAAATCCAACCCGAGTGGGTGATCGCGGCATTCGGACGCTCGTTGGCCAGCCGCGCAAACAGTGTACTCCTCGCGCCTTCTCCGTCCTCCCAACCTACCCGAGCCTGCCGCGGGGACTTCCTGTCGAGGGCGATTCGATACACACGAAGGCTGCCCGGCGCGATCACGCCAAGATAGGGCGCGTCCCCGCGCATCGCGAGCAGTCGCCGGATACGTTGCAACTGGTTATCGCCTTCCAAAGAATCCGCGTCGATCAAGAAGACTAGTGGCGCGTCCTGCCACTCGTACACCGCCTCCACCGCATCCAGATCGCTCTGGCCGTTACGGCGTGCTGTCATCAATGTCGCGTAGGGCAAGAGCTCCGGGCACTCGTCGTCAAGCAGGCGCAAGGTTGACGGATCAGCCCCGAACAGAGTGAGCAAAGCGCGAATGTCAGTCATTGGCTTCGTTCCCTAAGGCATCCGTCACTCGGGTTTCCTCCTCCCGCTTTGCTTCACCATGTGACGTTGTCTCCGTGTAGCCCCTTTGTGGCTTGCCACAGTTCGTCGGTTCCCGCCTTGTTGAACATGCTCAACCTCTTCGTTGGTTCATTCGGTCGTGTCGTCGAACCGCCCGATGAGTGCACCGACCGCAACGCCGTCGATGTGCAGAATGTGCTTGGCGAGGTCAATCTTGATCGTCTTGTGCTCGGGGTTGCGGCTGTCGGGGCGCAATTCCACGTGCCGATCGTCGCGCCGAAAAAAGCGCTTCAGCGTCACTTCGTCGCCGAACCGTGCGACGACCACGTCGCGGTGCCTCGCCTCGGGTGTCGCGCGGATCGCGACCACGTCGCCGTCGCGAAGCCCCGTGCGGTTCATACTGTCACCGCGAACGGTCAGGAAGTAATCCGGTGGCGGGGAGAACCGCTCTGCGACCGCCGATGGGATCTGATCCACGATACGATCCTCGGCGACGATGGGATCACCCGCCGCGATCTCTCCAATCGGCATGGCGAGGTCGACGAGCGGTACGCCGGGGTCGGTGTCGCCGACCAGCCGGATCCCGCGCTTGGTGTCGCGCTTGAGCTCGATCCATCCCTTCGCCTGCAGCGCGCTCAGGTGCCCGTCCACCGACGACGGATGCCTGAGCCCGAGGTCTGCGGCCAGTTCCTTTCGCGACGGCGGGAATCCGTGTCGCCGAACGTGGGCCCTGATGAGATCAAGCGTCTGACGCTGTCGATCGGTGAGGTTTCTCATCTCGCTTCGGGGCGGTTTACGCCGTCCGTTCGTTTTGCGACAGTGCGTTCTAGATACCCGTTTTTTGACGGGTAACGAATCCCTATAACCGTCATTCAACGCTGTGTCTACTCCGGTCAAGTATAGCGTAGTTGCCAGCGCCAGACGAAGCGGTGGCGGTGTAGGGCTGGCCCCATTTGGTTGCGGCAACCGGTCAGCAGCAAGAGACGGACGGAGGCCACCTTCGCGAACTTGGTCCGACGAGTGAATTGCCTCCGAGCTCAATGCTCGCCGCTCTCTGGGGATCGTCCGACGAAGGCCGACCATTCCTCCATCAGCACCCGGCGCCTCTCGAACAGGTCCGTCCGGCGATAGGCGGCCTCCACCCGATCGGAATTCACATGGGCCAGGGCGAGCTCGCAGACCTCTCGAGGCGCATCGGAGCACTCCGCCGCCCAGTCCCGGAACGAGGACCGGAACCCGTGCGGCACGGCCTCGATCCCGAGGTCCCGCAGCAGCTTGGAGATCGTGTTGTCGCTGAGCGCCCGGCCGTGGGCCGACGGGAAGACCAGCCCTGTCCCGCCGGAGAGCTCCCGCGCTTCGTGCAGGATTTCCAGCGCGCGTCTTGAGAGCGGCACCCGATGGTCGCGCTTCGCCTTCATGCGGCTCGCCGGGACCGTCCACGTTTCCGAGTCCAGATCCACCTCGTCCCATGTGGCCAGCCGGACCTCCCCCGACCGGCAGCCCGTCAGCACCAGGAACTCGAGCGCCAGGGCCGTGCCCCGGGGCCGGTAGGACGGCGGACGCCGTCGGCATCACCGGGGACGGAGATATCGGCGCTCGGCGCACTCACCTTCCTGGTCCGGGAGGCTCGCGCCAGGTCCGGCGACGAGCACGGGGAAGATTCATGAGGCGCAGCCGCCGGACCCGGCCAAGGGCGTACTCGCTTTCCTGCACCGACACCGATTGGAGACGCGTGCGGGTGCTGGCCGAGCGGAAGGGCTTGTCCATCTCGCGCTACATGGTCGAGTGCGGGCTCACCGTGGACCCGGGGACGGAACCCGAGATGCCGCCCCGCCTCGTGCTGGACGAGGCGGAGCAGCGCACCCTTCATGACCATGTGATCGCCATTGCGGAGCGCACGACAGAGGCAGAGACGGACGAGGCGTTGCTGACGCGCACCCGCAATTCACTCGCCTTGCTGGTCGACGAAACGATGCGAACCATGATGTGCGAGGGCCGCGAGGAGGAGCTGCGGGAAATGCTGACGGACCTCGTGGGCGAGCAGGCAGCGGCGGCAACCGTCGACCGGCTCCGTGCGCGCGCGAGCGTGGAGAGTTCGGACTCGCGATGATCGAGAGGCGGCCCGTCGCCGATTGCGGGAGTCCGCTGCCGTGCCCGGAGTTCGGGCCACGGGTGATGTAGGGGCGGTCCGGCAGTCGAGGCGGTAGCGGATGTAGCCGGAGAGGTCGATCCGCCGCTCCCTTCCGTCGGGGTGGGAGAGCGCCACGCGCCCCTCTCCGGCATCGACCTCCGCCACGCGGCAGGCATCGCCGGCCTTGCCTTGACGCCGTACGCCGTACACGTCGTGATGGAAGACGGCGATGTCGCCCTTCTGCGGGCGGGTCAGGTGGAGGTTGACGTAGCGCTCGATCTCCAGCTCTGGGCCGCGCAGCACCCCTTCGTCTGCCAGGCCGCGGCGAACGGCGGTGTTGATTTCGGCGCGCAACTCGTGCGTGGGCGCCAGGATCGCCGCTCCGGCACGCAGGTCCGGGTCGAGGTTCAACCAGAGTTGCGCCGCATTCCTGCCAAGCTCGTCGCCGTCCATCTCGAGGACGCCGTTGCCGAGCCCCTCGACCGCGAGGCGCGGCTCGTCCGCCACCATGTGCAGCACCGCCTGCCGCGAGTCCGCGTCGCGCTGGCGCACCACCTCGTCCATCCTGGCCGTGGGCATGCCCGCGTCCTGCAGCAGGCCGAAGGGCTGGCCGGCCTCCACGGCCCGCAGCTGCCGGCGGTCGCCGATGAGCGCGAGGCGCTCGACGCCGGCCTCGGCGGCGATCCGGGTCAGCGCTCGCATCTGGGTCATGCCTTCTCCTGGCTTCCCTCCGGCGCGGCCGGCGCCGGGATAGCCTCGCTCTGGCGGACCACCGCATCTCGCTTGGCCTCGACTTCCGCGATCTGCCGCTGCACGAGCGACAACCGCTCCACAAGCCGAGGGATCTCTTGCCGAGCCCGCGGCGGGAACGGCGATCCATACGCGGTCACCGTGTCCGCGAACGTCTCCTCGAACCCTTTGGCGCGGGGGTCCATGTCGAAGATGCCGTGCAGCTTCAGCAGCCCCTTGATCGAGTTGGTCAGCGAGGTCCGCTCCTTCACCAAGCGCTGGCGCTCGCGAAGCAGCCGCTTGCGATCCTCCTCCTCGACGCTCGGAACCCGCACCCGGCTCAGCACCGCAGCATCGCCCCGGTCGTGCGCGAGCAGCGCACGCACCATCTTCTTCGCGTCGATCCGATCCGTCTTGCGCTGCTTCGCCTTCCGGTTCACCAGCAGGTTCGCCGGATCGAGCACCACCGTCTCGATGGACATCTCCCGGTCCAGCCAGCGCTCCAGCCAGAAGCCCTCGTAGCCCGCCTCGTAGCAGCACAGAACGCGCACCTCTCGGCCCAGGGTCCGTTCAGCCTTGGCCCGCTGCTTCTCGATCAGCTCCCTGAGCCCTTCCTTGTCCGCCGGCCCCAGCGAGTGCAGGCCGATCTTCTCGCCGATCAGGCTCTTGACTGCTATTCGGAGCGCAACTCTGACCCCTGAGAATCATGCCAAATCAATAGGTTCCCGTGCTGATCGGCGTCGAACCCCCGCGCCGAACAACAATGCCGGGCAAGGCGTGTGGCCGAGCATGAGTTGGGTCGCCGAATAGCACCGTCATACAGATGGGTCCCGCCTCCCGGAACGTCGCGACCGCCTGGATGCGGTATTGGGGTCGCGGAGCCGGCGAGAGCCGGAGCTCCGAACCGGATAAGAGTTGAGCAGCGTGACGAGCCGCTGCGTGGAAAAGACGTTCTGCCTGGACATCGGCCGCCGATGCGAATGGGGAGATCACGAATGCCATTCAGTAGATGAAGTCGGGCCTTGCGGAGAGAGCCCATAAGAACTCTTCCGCCTTTGCGGGAGATTCCAGCTTGTATCGGGACAGGTCGTCATCGTCGTCTATCATCTCGCGGATTGCTATTGGCGGAAGATGAGCTGCCGTCAGAAGTGCATCTTGAGATGGCGCGGCATCACCGAACTGATTGGTTACTCTCCTGAGGCCTGCTTCCGAAAGATCGCGACAAAACTCGATCCGATCAGGCCAACCAATGGCCCGTCGACGCGGCGAAGACGCAGGCGCAGCGGCGGACAAATCGCAAACACCTGATCGGGGATGAGCCCCGACCTTTCGCCTGCAGCTTGTATCTCCGACGGGGCATGACCAATCAACGCGAACGAAGCCCGGCCACGCAGGCGATCCAAAACGCGCAAGACCGCGCTGGCGATCCGATGGGCCAGCGCCGCACGGTTGGACCAGACGATCACCAGCCGGCCAGACGGGCGAAGCACACGCTCTACCTCATGCAGCATGCGTTCGATGGCCTGCAAATCATACTGCTGAGCGAACTCCACGTTCACCACGACGTCCGCCACGGCGTCCGCCAGCGGCAGGTTGAATGCGTCGCCGCGGATCGCCTGGATGCCGTTCCGCCCGGCCTGCCTGCACGCCGCGGCGTTGAAGTCCACGCCTACGACGCGGCGGCCGGCCTTGGCCAATAAGGGCAGCGTGACCAGCCCAGCGCCACACGCCAAGTCGACCGTCACGCCCGGCTCGGTGCCGATGGCCTCAAGTACCAGCGCCCGTTCCCGCAGAAAGGCGTATTCTGAGAGGTATCCCGATGCCTTGGGGCTAGCCCCGCCGAAATCGGCCCGCAACCGGTCGTAGATCTGGTCCGCTTTGATGTCCGAGCGCATCATGGCGGCTCATCATGGGGATGCGTTGCGCTGTTCGGAGTGCGCGGATCCGTCCATGGAGTCCACCGGCGTAGTCTGTTCCACGTGCCGTCGATGACCCAGACAATGGGCAGTGCGGCCGCGACCGACAAGGGTGTTACCAGTCCGATATTATATCGAGGAACGTTGGACGATACGAGAGCGTTGAGCGCCAAGATGATGATCGGACAGAACGTCAACGCCAGCAAAACGGTCCGGTTTTGCCGCGTGCCTCGCACGAGACTCACGGAGATTGCTAACAAGAATATTGCACCCCAACTCGGACTGCCGTATATGCCGAATTTGTGCCTGTTCATACCTCTCCATGCCAAGGGTACGCTTACAGCCAGGTGTTTCGGAAGGTCCGCCCATATGTGCGCAATCAAGACTCCTAGACGATCTTGCGGCTCCACGCCCACTAATAACTCCCGTCCGCGGTTCTTCTGATTTTGAAAGTACTCAGGATGCCGCCATTCTAGAGGGGCGACCGTCTCGGCTCCAAAAACGTCCGTCGCGAGATCACGGCCGTAACCCTTCGAACTCCAGTAGAGAAAGGCGGCAGTCCATTGACGCAAAGTCATATCGTTGAAATTGACTCTTTCAGCGAGAATAACCGGAGCGTATGTCTCGGTAAAACCCACAAATCCTCTATCCGCGTAGTTGCGGGCAATCCAGGGCGTTACCACCAGCAAGGCGCCGAACAGAACACACGTTGTCGCAACGGCAGTTTCGAGGCGACGCGAGCGATCCCAAATCATCCAGGCAGCTGCCCCAAACAGCAAGGCCATCAGCAAATACTCGTGAGGCGGCCGCGTGAGGATCAGCGCGCCCAGCATAATACCGCACCCGGTTGCTACCGCTGCAGTCTTCCACCTCCTCCCCCTCTTCCTCAACGTCAACCAGGCAAGACAGAGATTGACACCAGCGAAGAGCGGGATAACCAAATTCTCGGTATAAAAGTACGCATTGTAACATGAGTAATAATCCGCCAACAGTGCAACAACGGCGCTAAAATGCGCGACCATGAGACGCTTGGACGCAAGCCAGCCGGCAAACCAAGAAAGTGTTATGCCGATGACTCCCAGAAAGGCTTGTGCATAAAGCCAGAGATTGTATGAAGGTGGACAATCGAATCTTCTCTCATGGGGAGAAATATGCCACTGTTCGGCCATGCATTCCGAGAAAACTGTGAAGGCTGGGTCTAAATGCATTATCAGGCTCAGCCACAAAGGATAGAGAGGAACGATCTCCACCGACCGTGATGAGGAAAAAAAGGATCCATCAAAAATGGATAGAGCGGCATCGAGATAATAATACTCATCATAGCCTATTTTGGGTAAACGGGACGCATGAATGGTAACAGTGGTATAGACATGCACACTCAGCAGGAATACTAACACAAGTATGTGGAAGAAGGCCCTCCATGTCAGTCGCACTTTGACCGGAAATACTGCAGAAATCCGGTTCGCGCACGCCAAGTAATTCATCTTCCCAAGTTGCCGGGCGCCATGGCCGCTCGTAGTGGAGTGCGCATCAGTAATCCGCCAGATATCGGCACAATCGTGGTCCGAGATTATCGGTTGCGAAGTTCGGAAGCGTGCGCCACAGCTTTTGCGCCAGCGCATAGCGGCGGTAAAGGTCGGGTGGCTTGTCGGAGAGCCACAAGGCGGGGATGGGGACGGCGCCAAAGCCGCGTTTGAACCGGTAGGAGCCGTCGCCGGTCGGGGATCGGCCGAAATCGACGATGTCCGAGCCTTCAGCCAAGGCCTGTTCTATCAGCCCCCAAAAGAGCAGGTTGCCTGGACAGTCGGCGCTCGGTAGCGACCCGGACCAGGGGACCCAGGCGGAGGGACCGTCGCGAAGCCAGAGCAGACTTGCCAGCGCTTCGCCGCCGACACGGCGAACTACCAGTATCCGGGCGTCGAGCGCGTCAATCAGGGTTTCGAACAGCGCCGCCGGCATCATCGGTGCACCGTGCCGGGAGAGGGTGACCGACAGCAGGTGGAGGAACGCCGCCCTCGCGGCCGGTTTGGTCTCTTCGGAGACTCCGAGGCCAGCTTTGCGCGCGCGCCTGACTGCTTTGCGAGCCGCCCGGCTCAGCGCCAGTTCCCAAACAGACTCCCGATCATGGCCGAACGCCGCGAGGTCAAGCCTGAGAACAGCGGGCGCGCCGTAGGGCAGCTCACCTTGCGGCGCCGTCAACGTGCGGATGTTGAACGAATGGCCCGCCATCTCTCGTGCAAGCCCTCGCGCTTCGGCTGCGCTAAGGTCGGCATAGTTGAGGCCTGGCAGATAGGCGAACACCGGCGCGCCGAGGAGCGAGGGCACGAGGGCGAACCGGCCTTCCTGCCGCCAACGATAGACGTCGCGATACACCGACCGCCAAGCCGAGACGAAACCAGGACTGTGGCCCGCAATCAGGCGGCCGTCGGCCCGCATAAGCCTCCTCCTGTCAGCCTTTCATGGCAGCGCGACAAGGTGGACCATTCATAGCCTCGCGCCCGCAGGCGTTCGCCCAGTGCCGCCAAGTCCTCGAATCCGCGCTGTCTGCGGCGTGCCAGCGCGTGAGCGCCCTTCAGCCACAACGGTAGGGGAGACTGACCGATCCGGCCGTCGCGGACTAGGTCCACCATGTGCATGTCGTAAACCAGAAGGTCCGGTAGCGAAGCCGCGCGATCGAGCAGCGACTCCGCGAACGGTCCCATCAGTTGCCGGTAGGACTGGGTGAAAGGAATGCCCAGCGCGCGCCAGCTTGCCACTGGAAACTCCGCGAGCGCCTCGTCGATCACGAACCAGTCGCCGCGGCGAAACACCTTGCCGGGATGATTGCCGAGGCCGACGCCCGGCAGGATGGACGAATCCCACGCGAAACCTTCAGCGACCAGCGTCCGATAATGCTCTTCCGTCAGACGATAGGTGTGCGCCCGGTAACCGCGCGGCCGCTCGCCCGCGAACATCTCGAAGGCGGCGATGCCCCGGGTGAGGCTCTCGGCGGTGTCGTTGGGCTCTCTATGGTCGTAGCAATGGAGTTGCAGGTCGGCTCCAGCCTCCTCAAGGTGGGTGCACAGATCTGGACGTGCGTTGAACAGACGCCCTTCCACGAAGGCTGTCAACGGCAGGCAGGCGCGCCGGACGGCGTCAAGCAGATCGGGAAGCCGATCCAAGGCGTCGGTTCGAGCCCCGTTGTAGTCATGCTCCACATCGATGGACAGAACCGCGATCTTTCTCGGCGACCGCCGGCTCACGACCTTGTGCGCCGACGCATCAAATATCTTCACCGCCAGCTCCATCGGTTTTCGAGTCTGAAGACTTGTGAAGCCTCAGCTCATACTTGAGTATGGAGACTTCCTGAATCAGGTTCTTGATCTTGTTGGAGAATTCGCTGATTTTCATAGATAGTTGCAGGATCAACAACGCGCACAGGAAAATCCCCAAGAACAGTATGACTGGTACGACATCCGCTATTTGGAGCCAGCTCGCAACGGCAGCCGCGGCATCAAGCCACCACCCATATGTCATGAACACCAGCGCTACCACGATCCACAATGCGGCGTAGCGCTCCTGCAACCGCGACCTGCGAATCAGCTCTACAACGAGCCCCAGGATTAATAACCCACAGACGAGCGAGAAATAAATGTGGTGAACCGGAATGTTCACAGCCATTTACCCCCCCCCCCCCCCCCCCCCCATAAGCGCTAACTTGTTTCTCACGCCGGCAATCCGTATTGTGGGTCGGTACGCGCTGCGGGGAGGCTTGGCGGATGGACGAGGAGTGGGAAGTGGTGTCGTTGTTTCTGCCCGAGGGCTGGCGGGAACTGGCACGGGAGACCGGGGCCTTGAAGGGTCTGCGCAAGGACAAGTCGGTCGACGCCCTGCTGCGCACGCTGTTGCTGCATCTGGCCTGCGGACACTCGCTGCGCGAGACCGTGGTCCGTGCCAGGAAGGCGAACCTGGCCGATCTGTCCGACGTGGCCTTGTTGAAGCGGCTGAGGAAGTCGGGGGACTGGCTTCACGCGTTGTGCGTCGCGCTGTTTCGCGAACAGGGGATGGCGATGTCGGCCGATGGCGGGTTCCAGGTCAGGGCCTTCGACGCGACGACGGTGAAGGAGCCGGGCCGGACCGGGGCGCTGTGGCGCCTGCACTACAGCGTGCGCCTTCCGTCGCTGGCGTGCGACTTCTTCAAGCTCACGGCGAGCGAGGGACGGGGCACGGGCGAGACGTTTGCGCAGTTCCCGGTCGGCGAGGGCGACTTTGTGCTCGCCGACCGGGCTTACTCGACTGCTGCGGGCCTCCACCACGTGGTGTCCGCGGGGGGTCATGTCACCGTGCGCGTGAACACCGGGGCGCTGTCGCTTCGAACGCGCGCCGGCGCGCCGTTCGACCTGCTTGCACACGTCACGACGCTGAAGCGGGTCGGCAGCGTGCGATCCTGGCCCGTGCTGGCGGTCGGGGACGGCATCGCGGTGCCGGGTCGCGTGTGCGCGATCAGAAAGACGCAGGAAGCCATCAGGCTGGCGCAGCGCAAGCTGCGCAAGGAGGCCGGGCGCAAGGGCAAACAGGTTCGGCCGCGAACCCTGGAGTTCGCGCGCTACGTCATTGTGTTCACGACCTTTCACGAAGCGGCCTTCAGCGCGGCGCAGGTCCTGGAGTGGTATCGCACCCGCTGGCAGGTCGAACTGGTCTTCAAGCGCTTCAAGTCTCTGGCGCAGTTGGGGCATCTGCCCAAATACGACAACGAGAGCGCCAAGGCGTGGCTCTACGGCAAACTCCTGGTGGCGCTGCTGGTGGAAAAGCTGATCCGTCATGCCAGCACGGTTTCCCCCTGGGGATACAGCCTGGAGGCGCTGCCGGCCGCACAGCGCCTGGCGTGACTTCAGGTTCATGCTCAACCAGGTCGTGCGAGCCATCGAACCCCATTTGTCCCTCGCCGAGGTGATCGACGAATGGAACCAGATCTCCAAATCCCTCTCCGAACCGCCCCGACAGCGCCTGCCCCAAATCGCCGAATGCTTCGTCGAAGAGTGATAAACAAGTTAGCGCTTATGCCCCCCCCGCTGCGTATATTGGAAACAAACAGTAACTGCCCAGGTCTGATTCCGCCGAGCACTCACGCGTGATGGACTGATGCCTCTGGCCTGGTGCCGCTGACGTGGAGCGGAGCGGCGGGGGATTTCAGAAGCGCAGTACCGGGATTAGCTGCATGGGATCGGGGTGCGCCAGGGTTTCGAGGACATTCCAGCGCTGTTTTCGAGCGGTGGCGATGACGGACCGCAGGTTGGCGAAGTCGCAGGCACCTTGCATCGAGCGGAAGCCGCCTGAGATTTTCTGACGCAGCTTGCCCATTCGCAGATCGCGCTCCGCCTCATTGTTCGAGAACGGGGTTCGCGGGTCGGTGAGGAAGCGCAGGCAGCCCTCCTTGTACTTCTGGAGCCGGAGCGCGAGGTTGTGACCGATGCGGCGCTTTTGTCGTCCGCGCTTTCCGGTCTGGAGCGGCGGCATCTCTTCGTGAGCGGCGATGGCACGTTCGAGGATGCGGTCCCAGGCTCGCGAGATGCGGGCGACCAGCGATGCGGGCACGTCGCGATCATTCTTGCGGGCGAAGCGGGCGGCTCTGTTGGCACGGGAGAGCAGCTGGTGCATGCTCGTTGCCCAGTCTTCCTTCTCGATCTCGATCAGGGCCTGGAGCTCACGCAGGTGATGGGCGTTGCAGGCCCCGTGGCGCACGCCCTCGAGAGCGAAGTAGGTGGCATAGTCGTCATGGATGACGATGCCGTTGAGCTTCTCGTCGAAATGGCCGCGCCCGCTGGCGACGCGCAGGATGGTCAGCAACGGGGTGCACAGCACGTGGAGCCAATGGGTCCGGGCGGCGATGCGGATGCCGGTCTCGTCGAGGTGTTTGACCGGGGCTTCGGTGCGGATGATCTCTGCGACACGATCGAGGAAGCCCTCGAAGCGCCGGGCGGTGCGCCGGCCCATGGCGGCGATGGTGGCCGTTGAGATCTTGACCGCGAAGAGATCGCTCATGACCTCGGCGACGCGCTTCTCCGGAATGAACTGAGCGTGCAGCAGGTAGGTCACCCACGCGGTGATGCGCGGCCCGTACTGGACCGGGGCGCTCACGCCGTTCGGGAAGGCGGCTGTTGTCATGGTGCCGCAGGCGGCGCAGAGGCAGCGATGGCCGCGATGCTCGGTGGCCTCGAGGGGCTGCGGCTCGGGCACATCGAAGACCTGCCGGCAGACGGGGGCTCCGTGACGGTCGGCGTCCGACAGCGGCGCGCCGCAGCCCTCACAGGCGGACGGATCATGATCCACGACGTGGTCCGGGTTCTCGGTCCGCTCCAGGGTGGTTCCCTTGTGGCCCGGCTGACCGCCGCTGGGCCTGTCGGATTTGCCGCGCCGGCTCCGGGTGCGCTTCTCCTGGTCTGCGCTCTTCTTCTTCAGGCCGTCGCTGGCCGGCGGCCTGGAGCTGGTGGTGCTGTCGAGCGCGGCGCTGCGCTCAAGTTCGGCGATCCGCTCGCGCAAGCGGGCGTTCTCCCGCTCCAGCGCGTCGTTCTCCTTGACCAGCGCCGCGCTCAGGCGAAGCAGCCCCTGGCCCCATTCCCGGATGGCTTTGACGGCGGTCATCGCGAAGGATTGTGGGGTGAAAAGGTCCTGCAGGCACGCGAAAGCCTCGTCGTGAGCGGCGAGGTCCGCGTGCCAGCGCGACACTGTCACAAACCCTCGTCAGCCTCGACGGCCATGATCGCGGCCAGCACCGCCAGGCGTTCGCCCGCCGGCATGGCCTCGTAGCGCCGGCCCCAGTTGGCCGCCTTGCGCTTGATGCGCTGGCGGTCGGTGAAGTTGCGGCCCGCGTAGCTCGCCCAGTGCACCCGGTCGGGCGCGAAGTTGAACCACACCGCCTCGGTCCGCACCTGGGCCTGGGTCGTCACCTGCAGCGCCAGCCGGCGCCAGCCCGCCAGCAACTCGTCATAGAGCGCAGACGGGTGGCCCGAGACCATCACCTGGCAGGGCAGACCCTTGAGCAGTTCGAGGAGCGCGACGTGGTCGGCCTCCTCGTACTCGAAGCGGTAGCGCTGCGACGAACGCCGGGTCGCGTGCAGATAGGGCGGATCGCTGTAGACCAGCTCCGGGCCCAGGAACGGGAACGAGGCCAGGAAGGAGTGGGCGCAGCCGTGCACCAACTCCACCGGGTAGCCACAGTCGAAGGACTCAAGCGCCCGCTCGTCGCGGTCAATCCCGATCGAGCGCACGGCCGCAGGCTTGCGCTTCATCAGCGCCCCGCCCCCCCAAGTGGCTCTCGATATAGACAGAGTGCGGGGGCATCAGCGCAATCAGCGCCTGGCTCAGACCGGTCGTCGCCTTCGATCCGAAATACCCCACCGGCTGCTCCTCTCATGCGAGAGAGCAACCCATAGGCGAGCGTGCCTATACAGTCAAGGGCAGATCATCGACGCGCCGACGGACAAACGGCACCGGCGGCGACCAACATCAGCACGCACTCAGATCTGGCGGCGGGGTACCTGGGTAGTTACAACAAACATTGAAAGCATGACCTTAAACACATACCAGATCGGCGTGCCTCCCGTGTGCAGGTGTCCACCGGCGCTATTGTGGTACATGTACACTGGCACTTCGCACAGCTTGAAACGATTACGGATCAGGGCCAAGAGTACGTCCGCGTCGGGAAAGTCATGAGGATAGATATCCTTACTCAGGAATCGCATGCATTTCTGATTCATTCCGACGTTTCCCGACGTCGGATCCGATATCCATACGCGGGTCATGACGTATAGCAGCGCGCGAAACAGACGAATCCCGACTTTTCGGAGTGGGGTTCCCTTGTATAGCTTACCCGCTGGCGGAAAAGGCGCAGGGCCGCTTTCCAAGAACCTCGAACCGATGACGAAATCATAACACGTCAGTTTCTGCCGAATCATCGGCAGAAACCGAGAGTCGTGTTGTCCGTCCCCGTCCAACTGGATCAAGTACTCGTACTCTTTGGCGACCGCATACTTGTAGCCTGTTTGCAGCGCAGCACCGTAACCGAGGTTTTCAGACAGGGTGATTGTCGGAACGTTATGCTGTTTCAAGACTTCGACCGATTCATCGGTCGAGGCATCGTCAATGGCAAGAAGATCGTACCCTTCATGTCGGACGACCTCCATCAATGGGGGCAGCATATATTTGAGATTCCCCGCTTCATTGTGCACCGGAAAAACAATGAGAACAGACGACGTATTCATGACAGACTGTTCCGCGCCTCTTCAAGCCCTTGCCGCTCCAGCCCACGCCGTGGCGATTAACCAGAATAGGACGGCCGCGGCCATGGAAGCAAGTCGGATCGCCAAGGCGGCCAGGACCGCCGTTCCGACCGGCGCACCGAACCAGGCCACAATGCCGGTGAAGCCCGCTTCCAACAGGCCGAAACCACCAACAGACGGTACCGGAAACGCCGCCACAATGTTGCTGCCCGCTGCCGCAAAGCAGAACTCGGCCAAGGCGAGATCCAGGCCGACCGCCTGGCCGAGAATCCAGTACCCAGCGATGACAGCCGTCCAGATGATCACGGTCGGCACGATGCAACGCCGCATAGCGCGGCGATGGCGGACGTCTTCGAGCCAACGCCGCGCTTGGTTCAGATGTCGCAAAAAACGGCGCCGCCGGCCCCGCGGTCGCCGGGCGCCGACGACGAGGAGTCTGGCGAGGAGACGTAGTTGGACGTGCAGCGTCGCGGAAACGATGATTGCGAGCAGGCAGACCGCGACGGCCAAGGCTGAGAACGCGGGTAGTCGGTCCTCGTGAAGACCGAAGGTCGCCGGTATCGTCAGAAGCAGAAAGGCTGCGACGACCGCAAGATCGAGCAAGCGCTGTACCGCCGCGCAGGCCACCGCGGTGGCGGTGTTCCATCCATAAGCGCGCTGCATGACGACGACCCAGGCTACTTCGCCCAGGCGCAAAGGGAGCACGATCAACCAGATCGCGTGCCAAGCGGTGACGCGCGTGGCCACGGAAAATCCTCCGCGCTTGCCGGCGATCAAGTACATGCGAAGGGCGCTGAAAAGGCTCTCGACCACGAACAGCACCACGCCCGCTCCGGCAAGGCTCGGTGAGATTCCATCGGATAGTCGGGCCAGCGAATCCCGGTCCAAATGCGCCACGACGAGACCGAACAGCACCAGACTGACAGCGCCGGCAACGACCCAGGTCCGGGTGCTGGATCGCACGAGGCGTAGCGCCGGTTCGCGGCTTCTACGGGGGCGGTCCGTTCCACGCATTGTCAGCATGCGCAGGGCGCGCCACCTCGCGCGAAGATGAAGTTGTGGCCAAGAATGCAGGCGACTCCTCACCCTTCTCGGCCCTGCCGAGGGATGTGCGCTCGTTGCCGCTTGGCGCTTCCCGTAGCGGCCTTGCTCGGCGGAAGCGTGAGATGCGCTGCATAGGGACGATCATTTCGAGCGTCGAGATGATACCCGAAGACAGGTACGCGCCGGAATCCGTGCAGGACTCTATGCAATGCGTAGATCAGAGTGGCAAAATATGCCTTCCCGGTATTGCTTGGGCCGACGAATATCGTCAACGGTCGAAGGTCTACGGTTCCTCTCTCGATAGGGCCGAATCTCTTTACCGAGATGCGGACATCGGGATGCTTCGAGAGCCATGCGTCGTGCGGTCCATTTGTAACAGACCAACCAGATTGCCCATTGCTGACCGCGACAAAGTGATTGTTTCCAAATTCCGACCACACCTGACGGTCGAGAGTCGGGTCTTGGATCCGGTCAGCTCGTCGGTCGGGCGCCATCGATATCCTTGTTTGTGGAGGCGCTGCTGCAATCCAACGCTCGCGCGATTGCCACGCCGATGCGTTCCGCAGCCACTTCGGTCTCCCGGTCGCCGACATGAGCATAGCGCAGCGTCATGCTTGGTCGCTTGTGGCCAAGCAGGCGGGAAACAACTGGCAGCGGGATGCCTTTCAGCACAGCGTGACTAGCGAACGTGTGTCGAAGGTCATGAAGGCGTACATCCTCGATCCCGGCTTCTCTACGCACCAAGTACCAGAGCGGCAGGTGATGCGAAAGCGGCCGCCTGGAATCCGTCGGCGAGGGGAAGACATACGCGCACCCGGTTCGCGTCTGCCGCTCCAGGATGGCGCGCGCCGGCGCACTCAGAAAGACCCGTCTCGGTCCGGTCTTGGCGTCGGCGAGATTGAGCGTGTCTGCGTCCACGTCCTGCCAGCGCAGCGTCAGGATTTCGCTCTTCCGGCAGCCGGTCAGCAGCAGAAGGCGGATGACATCCGCTTGCCGCGCCCACGAAGGCCGTGCGCCGGCATAGCAGTCCAGCGCACGGTGGAGACGGCGCACTTCATCGCGGGACAAGAAGCGAGTGAGCTTCGGGCGGGGGTTCCGCTTGATGCCACGCGCAGGGTTCGTCTGGAGATGGCCGCAAACGATCGCATGGTTCAGGATCCGGCGGAGAAGGCTCAACGCCTTGTTGGCCGCGCCCGGCGCGGTCCGGCTGTATTCGTCGAACCAGCGGCTCACGCCGGCACGGGTGATCCGATCCAGAGGCAGCGCTCCGAAGGCCGGGAGCAAGCGCGCGTCGACGATCCGGCTCGCTTTCTTCCGTGTGGACGGTTTGCCTCTGTCGAAACACGCCCGCCCCGGACCCGCAGCGAAGTCGCCGAAGGTCGGCACCGCTCCGCGTTCCGGCCTGCCGGACCGCGCTCCGGTCTCGATGGCGAGGCACTTGGCGCGCGCCTCCTCGACGCCCGTCAGCGCCGCAGGTCCCAGCGTGATCCTGCGCGCGCCATCCTCGCCCCTCCGGCAATAGACGAAGCTGCGGTGCCCCGACGGCCGCACCCGCACGCCGAGACCCGTCCGGCGCGTGTCCCAGACGGTGTATTCGCGGGCCGCCGGCGTCAGCCGGGCCACGTTGGCGTCGGTCAGACGCCGCCTCTTCGCGGCCATGCGTCAGCCCTCAAGGACGGCGCCGACGGTATCGGCCGCCTCGCGCACCATGGCGTCGGCGAGATGGGTGTACTTCAGGGTCGTTGCCGGATCGCGGTGTCCGAGCAGGCGGCCGATGGTCAGCACCGTCTCGCCCTGCGCCAGCGCCATGCTGGCATAGGTATGGCGCAAATCGTGAAGTCGGACGTCGCACAAGTCTGCCTCGGCTCTGATGCGTTGCCAGGCCTGGTCGAGTGCCTTCGTGGTCAGGCAACTGTCGGTTTGCGGCGAGGGAAAGACCCAGACCGCGCTGCGGGGCAGGCTGTCGAGAACCTCGCGCGCGGCGGACGAGAGCCAGACCGTGCGCGGCCCGGACTTGCTGTCGCGCAGGAACAGCTTGCCCTCTCGGTAGTCGCGCCATTCGAGGGTGACGATCTCGCCCTTGCGGCATCCGGTGAGCAGCAGCAGCCGTATGATCGCCGCGGCCTGCGGCCGGCCGGCCTTATGGCGTGCCAGAACCTTGCCCAGCCGGCGCATCTCCGCCGCCGACAGGAAGCGCTCCCGCCCCTGGCGCCGGTATCGTCTGATGCCCGCGCACGGATTGGTGCCCTCTGGCCGGTAGCCGTAGACCTCGGCCTGGCGCATGATGACCGACAGGACGGGAGCCGAGCGGTCGGCAGTCACCGGGGTCTCGTGAAGGGATGCGAACCACTGCCGGACGTCGCTCACGGCGATACCGGCGATCGGTCGGCCTTCGAACCAGGGCAGGATCTGGTTGCGGTAATAGCGCCGGTTGACGTTGAGCGTAGACGGCTTCCAGTTTCGGGCGTAGCGCCGGAACACTTCGTCGGCGACCGTCTCGAACAGTGTGTCCGGCGGCGCGGCGGCTTGGTCGTCGTCTCCCCTGCGGATCGCGGCCAAGAGGGCCCTGGCCCGGTCGCGGGCCTCGTCCGTGCCGATGGCGCCGGCCTGGCCCACGATCTTCCAGACCCGCCGGCCCTGGTGTTGGCTGTGAATGAAGTACCGCTTGGCGCCCGAGGGCAGGACCCTGACGCCGAATCCCTTGAGCTCTCGGTCGCGAACGTCGTAGGCGGCCTTTCGGGGCTTGAGCGTGTTGACACGGCGTTCGTTGAGGCGAAGCGTCGCCATCGATTTTCCTCCTTCGCTCCGTTGCAGCCGGGGCAAGACGCAGGGCGATTCCGCGCCTTCCGGCCAAAGCAGGAGGAAATAAGCAACGCTATGTCAGTATGTTAGCACCGCAGGTGCGCCCGATGGTGTGCATGGACGAGACGCCCCGCCAGCTGATCGGCGAGACGCGCGAGCCGATCCCCGCCGAACCGGGCCGGCCGGCCCGGCACGACTACGAATACCGGCGCTGCGGAACCTGCAACGTGTTCATGGCCGCGGAGCCTCTGGCCGGCAAGCGCATGACCAAGGTGACGCAGCGCAGAACCAAGGCCGACTGGGCGCGCTTCCTCGCCGACATCGCCGATCGATACCCGAGCGCCATCCGGATCACTCTGGTGATGGACAACTTGAGCACGCACCGCCCCGGCGCACTGTACGAGACCTACCCTGCGGCACAGGCCAAGGCCCTGTGGGACCGCTTCGAGTTCGTCTTCACTCCCAAACACGGCAGCTGGCTGAACATCGCCGAGATCGAGCTCAATGTCATGATCCGGCAGTGCCTCAATCGCCGAATCGCCTCCTTCGAAGCGCTGCGCACCGAGGTCGCCGCCTGGCAGGCGGCCCGGGATCGGGTTCAGGCCAAGGTCGACTGGCAGTTCACCACGGACGACGCCCGTGTCAGACTGAAGCGCCTCTATCCGACATTTGATGAGTGACATGACACTAGACGAAACGCTGGCGAGGACGCTGGCGGCGCTGGAAGGCCAGACCTATCCGCGGAATCTGTTCGAGGTGCTGATCATCGACGACGGGTCGGAGCCGCCGTTGTCCCGGCCCTCTCAACCCCCCACTGTTGAATCAGTTCAGTGTTTGATCATGTCCAACTCATTCAGGGCCCGGTATCTGAGGGTGGCGTGTCGCAGGTGGACATATCTTTTCCAGAGCAGTTGGGTTCTCGGCAGGGGCTGTCGTTTTGTTGGATGGAAGCCTGCGAGCCTTGCGGCACCGAGGCGCACCGCATCGTGCACCGGGACGATCTGCTCCGGCTCCGTCGGTGTCATCACGTGGAGGACGTGCAGGCGTTCCACGCCGACGCGGTCACGCGGGCCAGCGACTTGGCTCGCGTGGCCGCCATCAGCGCGGTGGTGCATCTGGCCGATGGAGGTCCGGGGCTTCGGCCGCTGCTCGGCGCCGACCACGTGTGGGACCTGGGTGCCCGGCAACCCAAGGCGTGCCCGGAGACCCGTCAGGCCCATCGATGCAGTGCGTTCATGGCGCCGCCGCCCCGCCAACGCCGCCGCTTCGGGCCGCCCGGTGACTAGAACTGGCGCACGAAGCGAAGCTCGCCCCGCGTGCGCTCGTAGTCGTAGAGCTGTGCGTTGGTCTTGCGGACCTCGTGAACCACCCCCACCGCCGGGCTGAAGCCGTAGAGGGTGATCCCACGGTTGTACACCGACGCCCGCGCGCTCCACGTCCGGTCCTCGCGCGCCCCGTTGTCCGGCACGTACGGGTGCCACCCCGCCTCGAAGTCCGTCCAGCGATAGTCCCCGCCGCCGCTCACCGTGAAGCCCAGCGGCAGGAGCACCGAAACGCCCGCGCCAACGCGATACCTCTCATGGCGATCGCGCATCACCTCCGGGCGCTCACGCCCATACCCCGCAGACACATCCGCCCGAACCGTGGGCGCGATCACCCAGGCGCCGCCCAGCGACACATCCAGAGCCGGCCCGTCCCGGCTCGTCCCCGTTCGATGGTGCCGGTCCTCCCAGGCGACCCGCCCGTTCACCGTCACCGCACGGTTGACCCGGTGCCCCACCTCGACGCGCCCGCCGAGGGCGTGTCGATCCTTCACCGTGCCGGCCCAGCGCTGGCTCGCGGTGGCCAGCACGCTCGCCTCCGTGCGCTCGCCCAGCAGCAGGCGAGGCCCGAGATGGACCGACGCGAAAACCTCGTCGAACCGCGATCCCTCGTGCTCCCGCCGCGAGAGATTGGCGCCGCTGCGCAGCCGCACCCGCTCGCTCAGCGGATACTGGTGCTCGGCGCCGCCCCACACCGAGAGACCTATGCCCGACGTGGTCAGCTCCTCGATGTCGCGCTCGAACGGCAAACCGAAGATATAGATGGTGCGCTCCTCCGAGCTGCCGCCGATATTGGTGTCGGGCGCGATGGCGGCGCCAAGGCTGAAGCTCCAGCGCCGCCGTGCCCTGATCCGGTTCAGGAAATGTCGGACGTTGGCGACCACCGCCTCAGGCGGGTCGCCGGCCAGCACCCGCTCGAAGTGGCGCTGCGACAGGCTGTCCTCGCCCTTGAGGAAGAAGGCGCGGGCCAGCTCCAGACGCACCCGCACGAGCGCGGGCCGATCGATCAGGATGACGCGGAAGGACGCGATGGCGAGGCTCAGCAGAAGCTCCCGCCGCCCCTCCGGGAGATCGGGGTTCAGCGACGCCTGGGTCGCCGCCAGGCCCAGCAGGAAGAGGACATCGGTGCGCCGGGGATGGTCGGGATAGTCCTGTGCCAGCGCATTCAGGATGGCCAACGCCTCCCCGAAGCGGCCTTCATCGACCAGCGCTTGCGCCGACGCCAAGCCCGGCAGCGCGGGGGCGGACTGTGCAGAGAGTTCACCTGCGGCCTCCTCCGTGGCGCCCCAGGCCGGGAGGGCGAGCAACAGGCAAGCGGCAAACGCGAGGGCACGGCAAAGCGGGGCAAACGTCATCGCAGACCTCGGACGGAACTCAACAGAGAGAGAATGAGAAAGAAGAAGAGGGTGGCACATCCCGCCACCCTCTTCCGGAAGTCCGGACCTAAAGGATCGGGGTCTTACGAGGCGACCCCGATCCCGTCAATCGGGTTAGTCCTTGGTAGCACCGAATGCACCGGCGAGGTCCGTGTCGCCGAGATTGGCGCCGAACTGACCGGCGACGCCGGTGGGAGCCGCGACCCCGTCAACGGGACCGTAGAACATCGCTTCCCACGAACCCGTCCCCGGAGCGCCCGTGCCGGAAAACGCCGACGCGTCGCCTTCAATTAGGTAGGCGTCACCGCCGCCCGTTCCACTGATGTCGACCTCCTGCAGCGCCACCGACCAGCCGAGACTCTCGCCGCCCTCCATGAAGTTCGTCACGGACCCGCTGATCTTGAATTGGTCGTTGATGGCGACATCGTCGCCGCCAAAAGCCGCGGTCAGTGCGACATCTGCGGTGAACGTACCATCGTTGGCGCCGGTGGCATCGCCGTCCTCGAAGGTCCGCGTCGCGTACAACCCGGCCGCGGCGCCCGAGTACTTGGCCTTGCCCTCAACTACGGCAACCTCATCCCCCGTGAAGGGAGCCGTCGAGCCGCCGTAGAAGGTGTCGAGCATATACTCGTATTCACCATCGTCGTTGGCCTCGTCTGGCGAGTTCAGCCACCAGCCGAAATGCAGGTAGTCGTCGTCGGCCACGGGAACCTTAGCCCCCTCGTCAGGCGTGAAGTACCAAATGCCGGCCACGCTGGCCAGCTTGCCATCGCCATCTGTAGAGAGGGTGCAATCAGCGGCAGCACAGGTAAAAGTGCCCGGCGCGCCATCGAACATGCCCGTGAACTCGTCGTCTTCGTCGAAGGGTGCGCCCGTCTGAAGCGCTGCGGAGGGGAACTCAGCCACACCGCTAACCATGTTCACGTTAGCATTGGTGATGCTCAAGGCCTCGTTGTCACTCGCATCGTCGTCAGTGCTGCGGTCCAGGAGATGGATCATGGTAAACGCCGTGGGTGTAGGCTCGTCGATATCAGTGTAAACGGTCACATGCTCGGTAGCCTCGCCGCGCATCCAACTGGAGCCGTGCCACCCTGCGATGGCGGCAGGGGCATCCGCCGCCTCGAAGTCGCCGGTGCCGGCGTCGTCGCCCGTCACCGCAACCTCGACGCTCGCCTCCTCGCCCGTCGCGCGGGTCGCGGTGACTTCGACGTCGATCGCCGGTGGAGTAGAGGTCGCAGAAGTGATCGCGGACGCGATGCCGAGCGCTCTGTCACTGGCCATCTTTATACCGGCCATTCTATCATCGAGGTACGCCATGCTGTACAGCACGGACGCCGCGCCGCCGGTAGAGTTGGCCGAGATCTTGCCGTCGGCGTCCACCGCCACCGTGACTACGCAGGCCTCACCGTCCGCCGGGCAAGAGAATTCGACATTCCCCTCGACCAAGCTTTCGCCCGGTTCGATCACGTGCTCGCCTGCCATGAGGTTGTGATCGGGCACTGCCGAAAGATCCACGGTTGCTGGATCTGGCGGGGTGGTAGTCGGGTCATCGTCACTGTGTACGCAGCCGTACAGGACGGCCGCGAGCGCGACGGTCGAGCACGCCGCCAGCAAACTGCGAGTCAGCTTCCCCTGCTTCATGACTTGAGGCTCTCCTTTTTAATATCTCGCATTTGTCAAATCAACGACAGGCCTACGCTGGGGTACGCTGTAATACGCAGGAGTGCGTATATACACATGATAACAACAGGTTGACGTGACACGGATGCCCCTTGACGTCATGACAAACCTACGCTCTAATACGCCGGAGTTGGATGTCGGTGTTTTACGAAGTGATTACGGCAATTTCGGCGGCTCAGACACGCCGCGACTCGAGGGATTCTCGATGCCGAAGAGGGGCGAACTCACGCTCTCCAAGCGCACCGTCGACGGGCTCTCCGTCGAGGGCAAGGAGGCCGTCTTCTGGGACCGGGAACTCCCCGGCTTCGGGGTGCGCGTCTACCCCTCGGGCACCAAGATATACGTGGCCCAGAGCCGGGGGCCTGCCGGCATCAGGCGGGTCTCCCTCGGCCGGCACGGCAAGACCACCGCAGAGGAAGCGCGCAAGAAGGCCGCAGCCGCCATCGCCCGCATCAAGCAGGGCGAGGATCCCGTGGCGAGGCCGCTCGAGCGCACGCTCACCGTCGCCGACCTGGCCGAGCGCTACATGGAGGGCCATGTCAAGGTGCACTGCAACGCGCACACGCAGAGGATCTACGCCGGCTCGCTGAGGAACCACATCCTGCCGGCATTGGGTGCGAAGCCCGTGGCCTCCGTGGGCCGGGCGGAGGTGGCGGCTCTGCACTACGGGATGCGTGAGACGCCCCGTGCCGCGAACCGGGCGCTGATGGTTTTGTCCAAGATGTTCTCGTTGTCGGAGGCGTGGGGAATGGCGCCGCCCGGCGGCAACCCGTGCCGGTTCGTTCTGCGCTACAAGGAGGGGCGGAGAGAGCGCTTCCTAACCGAGGACGAGTATCGCCGGCTGGGCCTCGCGCTGCGCGAGCTGGAGGCCGAGGGCCCGGTGCAGGCGCGGGCTGCGGCGGCGCTGCGGCTGATCATGCTGACCGGATGCCGTCTCGGGGAGGTGCTGACGCTTCGCTGGAGCGACGTCGACCGCAAGTCCGGGGAGCTTCGCCTGCGCGATGCGAAGACGGGGGCGCGCATGGTGCCTCTGACGCCGGAGGCGTCACAGGTGCTGGCGGGGATCAAGCGGGTCCGTCGGAGCCCATGGGTATTTCCGGCACGCAGGCCGGATCGCCACTTGTCGGAGCTGACCAACCCCTGGCACCGGGCGCGGGAGCGTGCCGAAGTAGAGGACGTGCGGATCCACGACCTGCGTCACAGCTTTGCGTCGCGAGCCTTGGCCCTCGGTCTGGCTCTACCGATGATCGGGCGCCTTCTCGGCCACACGGACATCGGCAGCACGGCGCGCTACGCGCACCTCTCGCGGGACGCGGAGAAGATCGCGGCGGCGCGGGTGGGGGGCAGCATCGAGGACGACGTCGTCCGCACCGGGGCCGCTGTCCTCAACGGAGCGCCTGGATTGCCGCCAGCACAGATGGCGTAAGGGTCGGGGGGAACCGCGATATGGCGAAACTTGAACGGAAGTCCCTGTCGAACCGGGTGGTCGACGGCCTGCGCGCCGGGGACAAGGACGTCATCTATTGGGACCGGGACCTGCGGGGCTTCGGTGTACGGGTCTATCCCAACGGGGCGAAGACGTATCTGGTGCAGGGCCGCGGCCCCAGAGGGTCGAAGCGGATCACGGTTGGCCGGCACGGCACGATCTCGGCGGACGAGGCGCGGCGCCGGGGGACCGGGCTGCTGGCCCGGATCAAGGCGGGCGAGGAGCCCAGGGCCTCGAGCGGCGGCGATGCCGGCCCGACGGTGGCCGATCTTGCCGAAAGATACATGCGCGAGCACGTGGAGGTTCGCTGCAGGGCGAGCACGATCGCGGGTTACCGCCTGGTGATCGGCAGGCACGTCCTGCCGCCGCTAGGCAAGGTGCCGCTGTCGGCGCTGGGCCGCGAGCACGTGGCCGAGCTTCACTACAGGTTGCGCAAGACGCCGGTGGCCGCGAACGAGGCGGTGGGCGCACTGTCGCGGATGCTGAACCGCGCGGAAGCGTGGGGACTGGTTCCGGCGGGAAGCAACCCCTGCCGCTTCGTGACGCGCTACCGGACGCGGCGCCCGGAACGCTTCCTGACCGAGGAGGAGTTCGGGCGCCTGGGTCAGGCTCTGGACGAGCTTGAGGCCGAGGGCTGGCTTCCGGTTCACGTGGCAGCGGCGATCCGGCTTCTGATGCTGACCGGGTGCCGCTCGGGCGAGGTACTTGGGCTTCGGTGGGAGGACGTTGCGCTGGAGAGGAACGAGGTCCGGCTTCGCGAGAGCAAGACCGGCCCCCGTGTGGTTCCGCTGTCGCCTGCTGCGGCGCGGGTTCTTGCCGCCATTCCCCGGCTTGCCGGCAACCCCTGGGTGATCGCGGGCCGCGAGCCGGGCGAGCGGCTGACGCACCTCGCCTACTACTGGTACCCGGTGAGGGAGCGCGCCGGGCTCGACGACGTCCGGCTTCACGACCTGCGTCACAGCTTTGCCTCGCGGGCGCTGGCGCTGGGCGAAGACCTCACGATGATCGGCAAGCTTCTCGGCCACAAGAAGATCCAGACCACCGCCCGCTACGCGCACTTGGCGCGGGACTCGGTGAAGGAAGCGGCGGCCCTGGTGGCGGCCAGCATCGGAAAGGACATCTCGCCGTGAGGGGTGCGCGCCGGGCATCGGGACGGCATCGTTATCGACGAGAGGAGCGACCGATGGTGCGTATCGCCGATGACTGGCTCCCTACCCTGGCGAAGGCGCTTGCCGCGCTGAGCAACAGCGACCTCACGACCATGGTGAACTGGCTCTCGGCGGCGAAGCCGCAGCCCACGCGCAAGGCCGACATGGTGGCGGCCATCGAGAGCCGTCTCAGCGGGGCCTCGCTCCGCCGTCTGTGGGACGATCTCGACGAGCTTCAACGACTGGCGGTGGCAGAGGCGCTGCACGACGCGGAGGGCTTCAAGGCCGCGCGGTTCGAGGCCAAGTACGGCGCGCTGCCCCTGGGCTTCGGCCGGCGCGGTTCTCCCGACGCATTGCCCCTGCGCCTCTTCCTCCATTCCCGCGGCAGCTACGCGGACGCTACGCCGTTCGTCCCGCCGGATCTGGCGGAGCGTCTGCGCGCGTTCGTGCCCGCGCCGCCCGAGGCGGCGCTCGCCGCCGAGGAGGCGCTGCCGGAGGCGGCCGACCGGCGGCGGCGCGGCCACGTGCCCGAGGGGGAGGCGCCGGGGTTGGAGCGGGTCGAGCTGGTTCGGCGCGACATGGAGCGTGCGGCACAGAGAGACCTGGTCTCGGTGCTGCGCCAGATCGATCTCGGGCGGGTCGCGGTGAGCGCGAAGACGCGGCGGGCCTCGGCGGCTTCGGCGGCGGCCATTGCCGGGGAACTGGACGGGGGCGACTTCTTCGACCTCGCGGAGAAGCGGGGACGCGGGGAACAAGCGGTCGGCCCCGTCAGGGGGTTTGCCTGGCCGTTGCTGGTGCAGGCGGGCAAGCTGGCCGAGCTCAGGGGCTCGAAGCTGGCGCTGACGAAGAAGGGCCACGCCGCCCAGGGGGCGCCCGCAGCGGAGACGCTGCGCAATCTTTGGCAACGCTGGATCAAGAACGACCTGCTCGACGAGTTCAGCCGCATCGAGGCCATCAAGGGCCAGAACCGCGGCAAGGGCCGGCGCGCGATGATCGCGGCGTCGACGCGCCGCCCGGTGATCGCCGAGGCGCTGAAGCACTGTCCATTGGACCGCTGGGTGCGCTTCGACGAGTTCTCGCGCTTCATGCAGGCGTCGTCGTTCGAGTTCGGCATCACGCGCGATCCGTGGAAGCTCTACCTGTTCGATCTGCACCACGACAGCCTGGGCTATGCCGGCTTTCACGGCTGGAACATCCTGCAGGGCCGCTACCTTCTGTGCGTGCTGTTCGAGTATGCCGCGACGCTGGGTCTGATCGATGTCGCCTACATCCACCCCGAGGAGGCACGGCTGGATTTCACGCACCTGTCGGGGAGCGGCGAGCTGGCCTGGCTCAGCCGCTACGACGGGCTGCAATACTTCAGGCTGAATGCGCTCGGCGCCTACTGCCTGGGGCTCGCCGATACGTACGAGCCGGGCACGGCGGCGGCGCGCACCTCGCTGACCGTCTTCCCCGACCTTCGGGTGTGCGCCGGCGAGGCGTTGTCGGCGGACGAGAGGCTCATGCTGGAGACGTTTGCGGAGGTCGAGGCGGAGGGCGTGTGGCGCCTGGCGCGCGAGCGGACCCTGGCGGCCTTCGAGGGCGGACACGATGCCGACGGCTTGCGCGCATTCCTTGCGGCACGGGACGATCAGCCTCTGCCCGAGAGGGTCGAGGGCTTCCTGCGCAACGTCGAGCGCGCCGCCGGCGCGCTCAAGGCGCGCGGTACGGCGCTGTTGATCGAATGCGCCGACGAGGACGTCGCCGCCAGGATTGCCGGCGACGAGCGCGCGGCGAAGCTCTGCCTGCGCGCGGGGAAGAAGCATCTGGTGGTGCAGACGAGGGCAGAGGCGGCGTTCCGCAAGGCCGTTCGCGACCTCGGCTTCGGCATGGGCACGAACTGAACGGCGGCCAGTGCCGTCGTTCTGCGCCGACAGGCGCTCCGACTGCCCGTCCCTGAACTCGTGACCGACGATCAAACCGCATATGCGGCGGCTTCGCCCGTGGCCGCGCAGACTGCCGATCGTGGCGGGCTCCGCTGGCTCTCTCTTGACGCGAGGCAGCGGCGGCGCGCGCTAAGCCGCGTCCGCCAGCCGCGCGATCAGCTCGTCGCCCGTCGCGCAGTCGATGATCCAGTCGCCGACGTCCGCCAGCCGCTCGGGCTCCCCGATCCCGGCCAGCAGGGGTACCGCACGGCCGGCGGCGTCCGCACCGAATTTGCGTTCGGTCTGGCGCCGAAGAAGCGCCCGCTCCTGCTCGACGCCTTCGGCGCGGCCCTGCTCGACGCCTTCGGCGCGGCCCTGCTCGCGTTCGGCCTCCCGCCATGCGCGGACCCGGTCCTGGACCGGCGTCCGCAGCTCGCCCGCTTCCTCCAGTCGCTCCATCTCCTCAAACCCCTCGATCACGGCGCCTCCGGCGCCCTGCCCGACAAGCAGACTGAACCACTCGTGGAATATACGCCGCAAGTCCCGGTGCTCGGAACTCCGAAGTGCCGAAAACGCCTCAAGCAGCGTCGCGTAACCCTCCTCAAGCGACGACATCCGCTCGATGCCGATCACCAGGGAAACGACATCGTCCGGCGGAAAGTCTCCGCCCCCGACCCGGCCCACGTCAAGCGTCACGTAGCCCGAGCCGGCATAGACAGGCACGGGGGCAATGGCGCCGGGGGGCCGGCCCTCCGGCGCAACCAGCGCCTCGACACTCGCCGCCGCCGTCCACGGTGAGGCGCCGTTGTACAGAACCACCGGCAGCACAGGCGGCAGACGGTCCGAGGCGCCGAAGCGGCGACCCGCCCAGAGGCCCCGGTACAGAAGATTGACGTAGGTGTTGACCCGCAGCGCCATCAGGTGGTCCACCGCAGACTGGAACTCGATCAGCACGAACAGATAGGCCCAGTCCTCTTCGCCGCCGTCCCGCAGGCGCACGCGCCAGACCAGATCGCTCAGGTGGCGGTGCAGGGTGTCGTCGATGCGATGCGCTCGGTCGGCACCGGCTCCAGGGTCTGCGGGTCGAAGGCCGCGAGCCACTCGGGGCCGTCGTCGATCGTGCCGGCGATGAAGCGGAGCAGATGCTCGACGGAGATCCTTCGGGAGAAGATGGACTTATAGATCTCGTCGTGGCGCATGGCCGCATCCTCTCCGGCGCGGCCGCGCAGTCGTGCTGCAACCGTCGGCACCGATGGTAGTGGAAGGTCCGATGACATGCCAGAAGGCCGTCTTGCGGAGAGGCGTGGTGAGGGGTGAGAGCGCGCATTGCCACCCGCAGCGATCCCGTGTCAGCGCGGTGGCCGGTGCGCAGCCACGACGAACCTCAGGGCACGCTGTTGGCGTACTTCGGCCTTTTCAATTGCGCCGCGCCGTGGTGCGGGCTCATAGCGGTTTTCTCCGTCGCGGCCCCGGAATCGCCGGAATTACCGACATCAAGGCGGAAGCAGGAGGACGGAAATGTGGCCCGCTGGCCGACAATTCCCCGTGATCGAACCGGTTCCCGCCGGACCCGCTCAATCCGGAATCAAGGAGTTGACCGGGACGCGGCGCACGCCTCTGGCCACCAAGAGATGAGCGGCACTTCGCCGCTCGCGGGCGATCCCCCGACACCTTCATATTCTTGCGCTCCATCCATGAGTCGGTGCCCCGCAGCGTGCGATGACGATGAGCGGCAACGGCTCCGGCTGCAGGCACGGCCGCCAAGGACCCGGTGCGCCGGCGGCAGGGGGTCTGCCGGCGGCAGGGAGTCTCGGACAGGGGGCCGGCCGCAGCGGAGGACGTGGACGGTGGAATCTCGAAACCGTTGTCCGGCCGGTCGACAGGGCGAATTTGTCCAAGCCTGATTTTTGAGTTCTGCGCTACGAGTTGACCTTGGGTCTGGTCAGCGCGCGCCAACCCTGCTATGGATTGAGGCGACTGGATTCGCGGTGTTCTGCTGCGGATCGGCTTCGAGCAGGGGGACGGTTTCTACGGTGGATCTTTCCGAGGTCGATGTCGCTGCTGTCCGGCCGCAGGACGAGGCCCGGTTCCGCGCGCTGATGGAGGGGCATCACTACCTGGGTGCGTCTGCGAAGGTGGGGGCGACGGCGTGGTACGTCGCCCATCGGCGCGGCGAGTGGCTGGCGCTGGCCGTGTTTTCGGCTGCGGCGCGCAAGTGCCGGGCGCGGGACGAGTGGATCGGCTGGGACTTCCGCACGCAGCACGGGCGGCTGCATCTGATCGCGAACAACGCGCGCTTCCTGATCCTGCCGGGACGGGGTGTTCCGAACCTCGGCTCGCGGGTGCTGGGGCTTTGCGCGCGGCGCTTGGCGCGCGACTGGCCGGCCCGCTTCGGCCACCCCGTGCTGATGCTGGAAACATTCGTGGACGCGGCGAGGTTCCGGGGCACGGTCTACCGGGCGGCTGGATGGCTGGCGGTCGGCCAGACCCGCGGCTTCCGGCGCCACCGCTCGGGCTATGTCGCCGGCTCGACGCCGAAGCTTGTGCTGCTGCGCCCCCTGGTTCCCGACGCCTGCCGCCGGCTGTCCGCTGCCGGGCTGGATCGGGAGTTGTGGAAGAAAGGAGTTCCGAGAACCATGATCAGCGCCGCTCAGCAAGAGTCGCTCTACGCCTACTTCAAGGACATCGACGACCCCCGCACGCGCAAGGGACGGCGGCATTCGCTGCCCAGCGTGCTCGCGCTTGCGAGTGGCGCGACGCTCTGCGGCATGCGAGGCTGGAAGGCCATGTCCGAGTGGGTCGACGATCTCGGCGAGAAGGCGCTGGCCCGCTTCGGCGTGCGGCTGCGCGACGGGGTGCGCCGGCCGCCTTCGATGTCGACCATCCGCAATGTGGTGATCCGGGTGGACCCGGACCAGTTGGACGAGGCGTTGCGCAAGTGGCAGGAGGCCCACGGCTCAGGCGACGCGGCGCTTGCCATCGACGGCAAGACCCTGAGGGGGGCCATCGACGAGGACGGGACCCAGGCTCATGTCATGAGCGCGGTCGGGCACGAGACCAAGGCCACGCTCGCCCAAAAAAACTTCTCCTGAAAGTCGGGGCCGACGAGGAGACAAAGCGCACCAACGAGATCGGCACCGTGACGGCGCTGGTGGACCTGATCCCGAACATCGCGGGCAAGACGGTCACGACGGACGCGCTGCTAACCCAGCGCAAGTTCGCCCGCTACCTGCTCGACCGGGGCGCGCACTTCATGTTCATCGTGAAAGGGAACCAGAAGACCATGCGGGACGATGTGACGCTGCTCTTCGAAGAGGCGCCGGAGCGTGAGCCCGACTTCGAGGAGGAGGCCGCGCTGTCGCACGGACGCATCGAGCAGCGGGCAATCTGGACGAGCACGGAGTTGAACGGCTTTCTCGACTTCCCGGGCGTCGGCCAGGTCTTCATGATCGAGCGCTCCCGCCAGGACAAGAAGACCGGCGAGACCGGCACCGAGACCGCCTACGGGATCTCCAGCCACACGCCCGGCACGGCCAACGCGCAGAGCCTGCTCGCCCTCAACCGCGGCCACTGGTGCATCGAGAACAGCTCGCACCACTGCCTCGACTGGACCTGGGACGAGGACCGCAGCCGCATACGCACAGGCTTCGGCCCCGAGAACATGACCCGCCTGCGGCGCTTCGCCATCGGCCTGATCAAGGGCCGGGGGCTCGAGGTCGCCTCGACCGTGCGCAGGCTCGCCCGCAACGTCCGCGCCGTCCTCGACTTCCTGAAAATGACCGGGAACACCCAGCCGAGGACCGCAAAGCGCGCCGCGCCGGCCTGAACCCCGGCGCCCGGCAAGCCGGGCGCAAAGATCGTACCTGCCCTCGCTCCCGACCACGCCGGTGGCGCGATCCATCATGTCGGGGCACCGCCAAATCGCGACGGCACCGCCCGCACCGCCCACACGGTAATGCCAGAACCGTCTGACCGAACCGGATGCTCGGCCAGACCCCGCCGCAAACCCCGCAACAAAGCCGATCCGCACAACCCGTGGCCAGAACTCAACTGCCTACCAGCCGCTTGGACAAATTTGCCCTGGGCCGGTCGAATTTCGGGCTTGCAATGGTCGCAGAAATGTGGCGAGAATTCGGCCTTGGCACGTTGTGCGGCACGGAGGATGCCGCAAGGATGTGCGGGGAGGCTGCAGCGCAGAGGGGGCGGAAGTCCCAGGATGGTCAGGGATCGTTCCTTGGTTCGTCGCCGCGATGGCCTGTCTGGCCGCAACTCTGATGTGGACAAGCAGGCGCTAGTGTGGTGGGATTCATCGGCCATGGACACGACCCGAGTCGTCAGGTACGTTGGCGGTCGGACAAGTTGAAACGAGCGAGGCCTCGGGCTGAGGCCTCTTCAAGCAGAGGAGAGCCTGGGCGTAGGACAGAAGCTACACCCTCGGTTCTCTCAATCGATACAGTCTCTTATCTCTCGATTCAGCCCTCTCTGACAGCCCCAGGAATCCCCCGCCGTAATCACTGCGGAAGCGAGTGAATTCCAACTCCAGCGTAGCTCCGCGAAGCGACCCGTAGCGACTCGGGCCGAAACGCCGCGCGAGCTCGCCGACGGCACCCCCGATTCCGGAATCAAACCAGCCCGCCGGGCGGCGATGCTCGACACGGCCGTCGGGCCGAATCACGTCGGCGGTGGCGGTCCCTGGCGGGGCCGCCCTTCAGTGCCTTCGATCGCAAGCCGGCGGACGTCCGACACTCGTCATGGTCAATTGTGATCGCCCACAGGGAATGGACGCGGAGGGAGAACGGCGCCTTGGTGCGGGCCGGACGGCTCGGGTCAGGCGCGCCAATTTCCGTCGAAGCGGCGCAGCTCCCGGCACCGTCCCGCGGGGGCGGACGATCCGGCCTAAGCCGAACTCTCCAGCCGCGCGATGAGCTCGTCGCCCGAAGCGCAGTCGATGATCAACTCGCCGAAATCCGCCAGACGTTCCGGATCCTCGATCCCGGCCAGCAGGGCCGCGAAGGCCCCGGCGGTGTCGGCACCGAACTTCCGCTCGGTCAGGCGACGCAGCAGCGACCGCTCCTGCTCGACGCCTTCCGCGCGGCCCTGCTCGCGGTCTGCCTCACGCCATGCGCGCACACGGTCCTGAACCGCCGTTCTCAGCTCGCCCGCCTCCTCAAGTCGCTCCATCTCCTCGACCCCCTCGATTGCGGCGCCGCCGGCGCCAGGCCCGGCCAGCAGACTGAACCACGTATGGAACACGCGGCGCAACTCCCGGTGACCGGCACCGCGAAGAACGGAAAGCGCCGACGCCAGCGTCGAACACCGCCACGACAGGATTCCGGACGGAGGATCCCAGTCCTCAGTCCCAGACTTCCGTGATTACCGGCATTCTCGTGTGTATAGTACTCATCGATGGATAGCGCCGACATCGTCAGGAGGCTGAAGCGGGACGGCTGGGTGGCCCATCGAATTCGCGGCAGCCACCACCAGTTCATCCACCCCGAACGAGCCGGTCTAGTTACCGTGCCTCATCCGAGAAAAGACCTACCGATCGGGACGGCACGAAGCATCTACCGGCAGGCCGGCTGGAACTGGAGGGAACGGAAATGAGATTTCCGATTGTCATCCACAAGGATGAGGACAGCAGCTATGGCGTGACGGTACCGGATCTTCCTGGCTGCTTCTCCGCCGGCGAGACACTTGAAGGGGCGATCGACCGTGCTCACGAGGCGATCGTGTTCCACATTGAGGGCCTGCTCATGCAGAGCGCGGCGATTCCGGAGAGGGCGCCGCTTGAAGTGCATCAAGCCGACGAGCATTTCGCCGACGGCATTTTTGCGATTGTCGCGGTCGATCTCTCCAAGATGGACAGCAAGGCCAAGCGAATCAACATTACTGTGCCCTCGCGTGTACTTGCGATCATTGACGAAGCCGCCTCACGGGAGGGCGAGACACGCTCAGGACTGATCGCCCGCGCCGCCCTCAGCTACCTGGAACGACGGGCGAAGGAGCATTAGAGGCTCGGTTTTTTCCAGCGTAGCGTGTGAAGGCCAGGTACGCCCCCTCCTCGAATCTCCGGCGAAAGCCAGTGCGTCATCGTTCACCGCGCACGCGAGCCCTCGTGCATTCAGGACCCGCGACGCTGCCAGCGAGCCCAGGACGGCGCGCGCTCCTTCGGGGCCACGTCGTGCCGAAATCGGCGAAAGGCGGCGCCAGGCGCTCCAGCGGCCCTCTGGATGCCTCCGGCGGCCGGCACACGGCCACCGCGCAGAAAAAGCCTCCCACATCCGACAGCGTCGCCTGCGCCAGCGCCGCGACCGGCTCGCCGTCCGTCGTTCTGCCGCCCCCAAGGCTCGGAGGCGGTCGCTGCGCCGAGCCGTTCACCCACAGCCGAGGAATGTCTCCAATCGCCCAACCGGCGGCGGGCGACTCATCGCCCTGCTGGGCTTATTGATCGACTAAGCGTGTTCTCCTGACGATCACCGACACGCGGGTCCAGACGGTCACCAGCAGCCGTCCCTCATCGCGCCCGCGCCGTGCGCCGCCATGAGCGAGAGGTCGGCCGTGACGCGGGCGGCGGGGGCGGCGCTGCGGAGCGTGCCCCCGCCGTCGGCAACTACCACCGGGGGAGACGGCATCATGCGGACCGGCCGGATATTCCATCGCGACGCGCAGACCTTTCTGGTGCACCTGTTCGGCAGAGGTCTCGACGACGAGCGCTACGTGGTCGAGAAGTACCGCTCCCATCCGAACGGGCAGATCGAACCCGTCCAGGCGGAGCAGCCCGGGACGAAGGGCAGACGCAAGCAACGGCGCACGATCGCGAGCCTGGCCGCCGTCAGGAAGATGCGGCCCGCGCCCAATGAGATCATCGTCTGCACGGGGGTGAAGCTCGAAGGCTCCGGGATGCAACTCTATGGATGGCAGGCGACGGGCTTGGTCGCAGCCCGCTACGCGCGCTGACCGAGAGCGCCGGTCATGCCGGTGGAGGAATCTGTCGCACATCGAGCCCACTGCCAGAGCCGCCAGCAGCAGCTCCGTGCCGAGCGACTCGCGCGCGGCCGCTGCCCGCGTTGCGGCAAGGCCCCGCCGGAGCCCGGCCTCAAGCTCTGCCTCGGCTGTGCCGAGAAGCGCCGCGCCGCCGAGCGCGCCCGCCGGGCGAAGGCCCGCGCCGAGGGCAACCAATATGGCGGCCGCGATCCGGAGCAGTGCCGCCGTGCCGACCGCGCCGGCGACAGGCGCCGCCGCCAGGCGCGTCAGGCGGCGGGACTTTGCACATCGTGCGGCCGCCGCCGGCCGGAGGAGGATCGCACCGTCTGCGAGCCGTGCCGCGAGGCCAGACGTGCTCTCGACCGCCGGCGTTATGCCGCACGGCAGGCTGCTGGCCGATGCGTACGCTGCAGGCAGCCCACGGTCGGAGGCCTGTCGCGCTGCGGCCGGTGCCTCGCGCTGGAGAAGGAGCGCGTCTGTCCCGAGCGAGCCAGCGCCGCCGCCAAGAAACGCTACGCCGCGAGGCGCGCGCAGAGCGCGTGTGTGGATTGTGGCCTCCGCACCGGTGGCACGGCCCGCTGTGAGCGCTGCGCATATCGTTCCAACTCCCGCGCGCCCGAGCGACACCTGGCGGTGCTCTGGCCACCGCAGATCACCGTGGTCGAACTGGAGACGGGCGGGGAGCTGGGCGTCTTCGAGACCGAATCCGAGGCCGCCGCCTGCATCGCCTTCGCCCGCCTGCGCCCCGACCAGGTCGAAGTCCTCTCCAACGTGCCGCTCATGGTGCTGTCTCCCTCATGAGTGCGGACCCGCCGTGGGCGTTCCGAAGGTGAGCCCGCTCTTGACGTCCCCTATCCCGAACCAGCGCCACGGCAGTCACCGGCCGTGCGGTCCGCGAGGCCTCGTGAACCCGGCGGGCCTCGGAGCAGGCAGCAGACGAGAGGAGGTGTGGAGCTTGGAGAAGGTGAGCAGGGCGGGGTCGAGAAGAGACTCCAGCCCGCTCCTCAACCTTCGTCATCAACTCGAATCGACAGGAGACAAGACCATGGCTTTCGGATTGAACAGGGCAGAAGTCATTGGCCGCCTGGGCGCCGATGTTACCGTCAACCACCTGCAGAGCGGCGGGCGCGTGGCCAACCTGAGTATCGCCACCGACGAGTCGTTCATCGACAAGGCCGGTACCGGCGAGCGGATCGACAAGACCGAGTGGCATCGGGTCGTGACCTTCCAGAACGGCTTGATCGACATGCTCGACAAGCACGCGAAGAAGGGTCGCCTGGTGTACGTCGCGGGCAAGATGCAGACCCGGCGCTGGCGCAAGGACGGCGAGGACTCGGATCGGTTCTCCACCGAGATCCTGCTCGTCCCTGGCTCGCGGATCCAGTTCTTGGATCGCCCCGCCGGCGCCAATGGCAGCGGCGCTGCGGCGTCCGATGGAGAGGCTGCGCCGGCCGGCGATCCGGCTACAGCAGGGGCAGACAGCGTGCCGTTCTAGGGCTGACCTCCCCGCAGCGGGCCTTCCCCGCCCGCTTGCGGCGCGACAAACAAGATGAGGAGCGCCGAGCTAACTGGCGCAGGGGAGTCGGTGAGAGTCCGACGGGAAGGAAAGGCTAACCACTACTTCCACCGCGAGCCGTGCGGCGGCATCCGTGAGGGTGCGGTCGAAGCGTCGGTAGCGGCGCGTGTGGCCGGGATGATTGAGCATCGAAAATGTTATGGTCCGGAGTGCCGAGGTTTTCTCATCGGCCGAAGGCGACACCCGCAGGACCGCTCTGGTGAGGCACTGCGGGGCTCCGCGTTGTCTGAGGAATCCATGGACGCACGTACACCCCTGTGCCGGGACTCGGGAGGGCTTCGACTTGCCCCGGTGGTCGTACCGGGGCCGCGGAAGAAAGGAGGATATCCGAATCGAAGATGTACGAGTCGAAGCAATCTGATTCGGCCATAGTAGCGATGAAGTCGGCGAACAAGGGGCCGCGAGGTCCGGCGGAGCCGATGAAGCGAAGGGCCGGAACCGAGAGGAATCCGCGACGCGAAAGCACGCGCCGGACGCAGAGCCGGGAAAGCGTGTCCCAGGCCGCCGAGCGGATACGGCAAACTGCAACGAGGAAGCCGCGGGAGAAGCTGACGGCGCTCTTGCATCATGTCACGCCGGACGCGCTGCGCTGGGCCTTCCACGCGCTGAAGCGGGACGCCGCAGCGGGGGTAGACGGCATGACATGGGCTCAGTACGCGGAGGGGCTGGAAGAGCGGCTGCTCGACCTTCACCGTCGCGTACAGACCGGAGCGTATCGGGCGCCGCCGGTCCGGTGGGTAGAGATACCCAAGCCAGACGGCGGGACACGACCGCTCGGCGTCGCCGCGCTAGAGGACAAGATCGTCCAGAAGGCGGTGACGGAGATTATCCTGACGCCAATTTACGAGCCGGCCTTCCTCGGGTTCAGCTATGGGTTCCGTCCGGGGCGTGGGGCGCACGACGCGCTCGATGCTCTGGCGTACGGGATCGACCGACGCCGGGTCAACTGGATCGTTGACGCCGACATCCGTGGGTTCTTCGATAACCTGGACAGGAACTGGACGCTCCGGTTCTTGGGCCATCGCATCGGGGATCGGCGGGCACTCCGGCTGATCGCCAAGTGGCTCAACGCGGGCGTCATCGAAGAGGGCGCATGGTCAGACACGCTGGTGGGCACCCCGCAAGGGGCGGTGGCTTCGCCGATTCTCGCGAACGTCTACCTCCACTATGTGCTCGACCTGTGGTTCCAGAAATGGCGTTCGCGGACGGCCTGCGGCGACACGATCATCGTGCGTTACGCCGATGATTTTGTGGTCGGTTTCGAGCACAAGAGCGACGCGGAACGGTTCCTGCGCGACTTGAAGGCGAGGCTGGCTTTGTTCTCGCTCGACCTCCACCCGGACAAGACGCGGCTCATCGAGTTTGGCCAGCGGGCGATCGCACGCCGGCGGGCGCGAGGCGAGCGGCGTCCCGAAACGTTCGACTTCCTCGGGTTCACGCATTACTGCCGGACCACGAGGACCGGACGTCCCGGTCTGGGCCGGAAACCGATGCGAAGCCGGGTCAACCGAACCCTCAAGCGCATCAAGGCCGAACTGCGCCGAAGGATGCACCATGACCGGTACGAGGTTGCAAAATGGCTTGGGAGGGTCGTGGACGGATGGCTTCGATACTATGCCGTCCCAACCAGCTTCCCGTACCTCAAGCAGTTCACGTTCCGGCTCGTGCGGCTATGGCGTCGCGTGCTGCGGCGCCGATCCCAAAAGGACCGCTTCACGCTGGCCAAGGTCGGCGCCCTGGCGCGGGCCTTTTGGCCGCCACTGAGCATCCGCCACCCTTGGCCAAACCAGCGATTTGCCGTCAACCACTCAAGGTAGGAGCCTCGTGCCCTAACGGGCCTGCGGGGATCTGTGCGGGGGGCGCTGGGTAACCGGCGTTCCTACCGCAAAACAGCAGCGTCAATCAGGATGAGACGGGGGAGATCGGCGGCCAGGAATGTAGGGAGGGCGTAGCCCGACCGGAGTTCCTGGCCGCCGAAAAAAATCTTCCGAGGCCTCCTGGCATGGCGGCCGGTCGGGCAACGCTTGTGCTTTCCCGAGTCGAAGGAGAGCGCAGGGGTGCCCGGCCGCCACGTCACCGATTGCCAGAAGAGGCTATTCATGAAGCTGAGAAAGACCCACACGATCGAAGTCGCGTCCGCGAAGGCGGGGTTCAGCCGAGCCACCGGCTACCGCGTGGCGGCCGATCCACCGCTTCCGGACCAGGAGGCCAAGCCACGGGGCCGGCGGCGGCCGGACCCGCTGGCCGATGTCTTCGACACCGTCGTCGTACCGATCCTGGAGAACAGCCCGAGCATCCGCCCGGTCGGCGTGTTCCAGGAGTTGATGCGCCGCCATCCCGAGCTGGACCCGGGCGTGCGGCGGACCCTGGAGCGGCGGATCCGCCTCTGGCGTGCCGAGCACGGTGACGATCAGGATGTGATCTTCCGCCAGAAGCACGAGCCGGGCCGGCAGGGTCTGTCCGACTTCACCCGCATGGAGGCGCTTGGCGTGAGCGTAGCCGGTGAGCCTCTGCCCCACATGCTCTACCACTTCCGTCTCGCCTGGTCGGGCTTCACCCATGCCCAGGTGGTGCTGGGCGGCGAGAGCTTCACGGCGCTGGCGGAGGGCCTGCAGGACGCGCTGTGGCATCTCGGCGGTGTGCCGCGCGAGCACCGCACCGATAGCCTGTCGGCGGCGTTTTGCAACCTGCGCAAGGACGAGGCGGAGGATATGACCGAGCGCTACCAGGCGCTCTGCGACCATTACGGCATGGAGCCCTCGCGCAACAATCGAGGTCTGGCCCACGAGAACGGCTCGATCGAGGGGCCGCACGGCCATCTCAAGCGCAGCGTCGCCGACGCTCTGGCGCTACGCGGGTCCTCGGACTTCGACGACCTGGACAGCTACCGCAGCTTCATCGCCGAGGTCGTCGGCCGCGCCAACGCGCATCGCTCCAAGGCGATCGAGGCCGAGCGCGCGACGCTGGGCGACCTGCCTCAGAGCCGGACCGCCGATTACGAGCCGATCAGCGTCAACATCACCTCGTCCTCGGGCTTCGTGCTGCGCCGCGTGTTCTACACCGTGCCCTCGCGGCTCATCGGACACCGGCTCGGCGGGCGCATCTACGACGATCGGATCGAGCTCTTCCTCAGCGGCACCCATCTGCTGACCCTGCCGCGCGGGCGCGCCGGCGCCACCGGCCCCAACGTCCATGTAGTCAACTACCGCCACGTCATCCACTCCCTGAAGAAGAAGCCGATGGCGCTCCTGAACTTGGTGTATCGGGACGAGCTGTTCCCGCGCGAGGCCTACCGGCGCTGCTTCGAGAGAGCTCTTGAGCAGCTCTCGGAGCGCCAGGCCTGCCGCCTCGCCGTGGCTCTGCTGGCCTGTGCGCATGAGGAGAACTGCGAGGTCGAGCTGGCCACGGAGATCGACCGTGCGCTCAAGGCCGGCCAACTGCCCGACCCCGGCGAGCTCAAGGCGCACTTCGCGCCGCAGCGCGGCAAGATGCCCGGTGTCAACGTCACCAGGCCGCCCCTCGTCGGCTACGGCGCGTTGCTGAGCGTGGGAGGCGTGGCATGAGCGACAAAGACGACATCACCGCGCCCGACCCCAACAAGGTCGACGCCATGAAGCTCTCCTTGATGCTCACCGAGTTGCGCCTGCCGACGATCAGCCAACTCTGGCAGAGCTTCGCCAAGCGGGCCGACAAGGAGGGATGGACCGCAGCCCGCTTCCTGGCAGCGCTCACAGAGCACGAGCTCGCCGAACGCGACCGGCGGCGGATCGAACGCCACCTCAGGGAGGCCAAGCTGCTGCCGGGCAAAACCCTCGCCTCCTTCGACTTCAACGTCGTGCCGATGATCTCGAAGGCCCAGGTCAACGCGCTGGCCGTCGGCGACGCCTGGCTTACCCAGGGCGCCAACTGCCTGATCTTCGGCCCGCCAGGCGCGGGCAAGAGCCATCTCGCGTCCGCTATCGGCCTTGCCCTGGTCGAGAACGGGTATCGCGTCCTGTTCACCAGAACCACCGATCTGGTGCAGCGCATGCAGGTGGCCAGGCGCGAGCTCGCCCTGGAGGCCATGCTGGCCCGGCTCGACCGCTTCAACCTCCTGATCCTCGACGACCTCGCCTATGTGCGGAAGGATCAGGCCGAGACCGGCGTGCTCTTCGAGCTCATCTCCGCTCGCTACGAGCGGCGATCGCTGCTGATCACCGCAAACCAGCCCTTCGGGGAGTGGGGCAAGGTGTTCCCGGACGAAACCACAGCCGTGGCCGCCGTCGATCGCCTGGTCCACCATGCCACCATCCTCGAGATGAACGTCGAGAGCTACAGGCGCCGCGCCGCCCTCGAAAAGAGCAAGAAGAAGCCGGGGCGTCCGACAAACGTCGCGACCGAGAACAACACCACCAAGGACTGAGCCGGCCACCACTGCCCCACTCGCGGCCCGCGAGAGATCGACCCCCGCGGGCCGCCTCCTCTCCGCGTCAATCTGGCTGCTCGAAGAAACTGTCGCGCCGCGACAATCAAAATCCAAAAAGAGCTTGCAATCCCCGCCTCACAGCGGAATCCTCAACGCGCCGTCGCCGCCAGGAATCTCATCCTGATAGCCGCGCGGATCTCATGCAGATTGTCGCGCCATACCCGCTCGCCCCAGAGCCCGCCCCGCGTTCCTCCCGCGCGGGGCGGGTTTCTTTGTGCAGCCCGATCCGAGTCCGCCACTGGCCGGACGGCGGGGCCTGCGCTTCGCGCGCCGCCCGCCGTCCCGGCGCCGGCGAGAGGCCGGTCGAGGCCGGGACCGGGCCGTGTCCCATGCTGCGTCCAGCGAGGTCTCTCATGCTCCCCATGACCGCCGACGGTCCCGGCTTCGCCGGCTCCCGCCCCCGCCCGAAGTGTGCGCCATGAACGCGGCTGCCGTCGCCGCAGCACTCGCCGAGCGCGCCGAAGAAGCCTGCCGCCGATACCTGCCCTACGGGCGCCGCCGGGGCCGGTACTGGGTCGCGGGCGATCTCGACGGCGGGCGCGGCCGATCTCTCTACGTCCGTCTCGCGCCGCCGGGGGCGCCCGGGAAGTTCACCGATGCAGCCACGGGCGCGCATGGCGATCTGCTCGACATCATCCGCCACCGCATCAACGCGCCGACGCTGCGCGCGGCGCTCGACGAGGCCCGCGCCTTCCTCGCGCGGCCGGCTGCGCCGGCCGCGGGCTCGGGCGACGCCTACGACGCCACCGAGGCGGCGCGGCGCCTGTGGCGCCGTTGCCGCGCCATCGACGGCACCCATGCCGAGGCCTACCTCAAGACGCGCGGTATTGAGCGCTGCCACTTCGCGGCCCTGCGCTTCCATCCCAGCCTCTTCTACCGCGGCGATAGCGGCATGCGCCGCCTGCCGGCCCTGGTCGCGGCCGTCACCGGCACCGACGAAGCCATCTGCGGCGTGCTGCGAACGTGGTTGCACCCGACCAGGCCCGCCAAGGCAAATGTGAGTCGCCCGCGCAAGGCGCTCGGGCACGTGCACGGCCATGCCGTCCGTTTCGGCGACCCCGACGATGGAGCTTCGCTCCTCGTCGGCGAGGGGATCGAGACCGTGCTGTCCATCGTCACGGCCATCCCCGACACCGTCGCCGCCGCAGCGCTCTCCGCCGGCAGCCTCGGCGCATTCGCGCCTCCGCCCGGCGTCGCCCGCATCGTCATCGCCAGGGACAACGATGAAGAAGGCGAGCGCGCTGCCGCGCGCCTCGTCCGGCGCTGCGAATACGCGCGCGTCGCCGCCACCGTCATCGTGCCTCGCGGTGCCGACTTCAACGAGGATCTCCTTGCATTCGGCTCCGCCGCGCTTGCCGCCTGGACGGCGGCCGCGCTCGCAGACCGGGAGTCCGAGTGAAGCGGGCGAGCGGCGAGCCGCATGGAGAGCAGAGAGAGTCCTCTCCGCGCCGGCATCACGCTACGGGGAGAGCACAATGAGCAGCGACATCGGGTTCCGGCGGGTGGGCGAGAACGAAGCCCGCGTCTATCAGTTATGTCGAGAGAGTTTTTATGGGCAGCTGAGCCGCTCCGGTCCTGCAGGAACAAGCCGCAGGACCGGATTCGCTCAACATTATGTAAGCCTCTCCTCCCCCACTGAGGATAGGAGGAGAGTGACGATGTCATCGACAGCAACGCGGGTCTTTCGGCCGGGGCCGACGCCGCACCAGTTCCAACATCACCTTCAAGCATTTGTGGACTATTTGCGCCGCTGCGACTTTACCGAGAACACCATCAGCAGCCTGTGGCGTTCGGCGCGGCACCTTCTCGTTTGGCTGCACCAAGAGGGCGTGGCCATTGTCTCGGTTGACGATGCCGTGTTGCGCCGTTTCCGTCATCACGAATGCGGATGTGCAGGGACGCTGCCGTCGCGCCGCAAAGAGACTACCGTGTACCCACGCCCCTTGATGACGGGCGCGTTGAAGCTCGTGCAGTACTTGGAGGACACGGGCCACATCCCACATCCCGGCGACCTTCATGAAGGATTGACCCTTCTGGAAGACTTCATCGCCCGGCGCGCAATCGACGGTTACGCTGCCGCCACGCTCGCCTATTGGCGGGGCGTGTGCCGGCACCTTCTCTTCTGGATGCATCGGTCCCGCATTCCCATGCGGGAAGTCGATTCCGATGTGGTGGAGCAGTTCCTCGGCCACGACTGCGTCTGCCCAGGCTGCTCCAGGAACTTCGGCAGTCTCCGCTACGACCCGCAGTACGTTCGTCCCTTCGTCGAGTTTGCGCAGTACCTCACTGACAGAGGCGTGCTCCACCATCGGACGGTGGTGCCCGAAACGGCGAGGGACACCTCGCTGGACGGATTCGGCGAGTGGCTTCGACGACATCGCGGCATTGGGGCTGAGAGAATCCGCGATCACAAACGCAACGTCAGCACGTTGCTCGCGAGACTTGGGCAAGATCCTGAAGGTTACAACGCTGCGCGCATCCGAGCCGCGCTGCTTGCACGGTTCGAGGGGGTGTCATGGGGTCATGCCCAGACGCTGGCGACCTCCATGCAAATGTATCTGCGGTATCTTGCTGCTCGCGGAATCTGTTCGCCGACTCTCGTCGATGCAGTCCCAAGGGGCCGCGTCTGGAAGTTGGCCAGCCTGCCTCGATATCTTCCTGCCGAGGCCATCGAGCAGGTCATCCGATGCTGCGATGTCACGACGCCCGTAGGTCTGCGTGATCGGGCGATCCTCCTTCTCCTCGCCCGCCTCGGCCTACGCGCAGGAGATATCGTCCGGCTACGTCTCGATGACATCGACTGGCACAACGCGATAATCCGCGTGTGCGGGAAGTCCCGGCGGCAGGTGGGATTGCCGCTTCCCCAGGATGCAGGCGACGCCGTTCTCGCCTACATCGAGCAGGCGCGTCCGCGCGTCGCCGAGGACCAGGTCTTCCTTCGGGCAAAAGCACCGCATCGGCCCTTTGCTTGTAGTGGAACGGTCTCGGCACGCGTCAAATCCGCTCTGAAGCGGGCCGGCATGAGCGAAGTCCGACCGCGGGGCTCGCACCTCTTCCGTCACTCCACAGCGACCAACTTGGTTCGCTCCGGAGTGTCGCTCGACGTTATCGGCGCGCTTCTGCGGCATCGCTCGCTGGATACCACCGCGATCTATGCCAAGACCGACCGCCCGATGCTTCTCGAGGTGGCGCAGCCCTGGATCGGGGATCTGCCATGCACATGAAGAAGCATGTTGGCCGTTTCGTCGCCCTCAAACGACATCTTGGCTGCCGGTACGAGAACGAAGAACGCCTGCTGCTCGCGTGGGCAGATAACGCGATGGCGCTCGGAGAGGACTTTGAACGAAGCCGCTACGCGGAGTTAGCGGCGTAGAGTTCATTCATTTCCGAGGCGTCGCGGGTGCCGTTTGTTCTGTGCGTTCGCTTCCCGGTTGCGTCAGTGGCGCTCCGCCCGTCGGGTGGCGGATCCCCAGCAGCCTCCCGATCACCAGTGGTTAGCATCGACCCCTGCGACGGACCGTCGCCGGATCGGTCCGGCGGCGCGCCGTCGCGATCCAGGGAGATCGATAATGACCGGGACCGCGTGCGACACGAACACCGTCACCCCTCTTCGCCAGCGCATGGAGGAGCAGCTCCGCATCGCCAATCTGGCCGCGAGCACGTCCAAGGCCTACATCTGCGAGATCAAGAACCTGGCCAGGTACTACGACGCCTCGCCGGACGAGCTCGACGCCGAGCAGGTGCGCCAGTGGTACCTGGGGCGGATCGACAAGGGGCTCAGTCCGGGCACGACCAACGTCTCCTTCGCCGCGCTGAACTTCCTCTACATCGACACACTCGGCTGGCCTGACCATGTCGCCGGCCTGCGCTCCCGCAAGAAGCCCGGCAAGCTGCCGCGCTACATGTCGGAGCAGGAGGTCGAGCACCTCATCCTTGCGACACCCGACCTCCGCCACCGTGCTGCCATTGTCACCGGCTATGGCGGCGGGCTCCGCATCTCCGAGACCTTGGCCATCAAGGTCGGCGACATCCTGTCGGAGAAGAAGCTGCTGCACATCCCCTCCGGCAAAGGCGGCACCGAGAGAATGGCACCGTTGCCGGACATCGTCATCCACTACTTGCGCGTCTACTACAGGAACATCTGGCCGCGTCCGACGAACTGGCTCTTCTACGGCGTCTCGCTCGACAGGCCCATCGCAACGGAGACCTTGCAGGCCGCCTTCAGGAGGGCGCGCGACATTGCCGAGCTCGACCGCAGCTACACCTTCCATTGCCTGCGCCATTCGGCGGCGACCCATCTCCTCGAGCGCGGCGGCGATATCGAGGTGATCCGGGACATGCTCGGCCATCGAAGCGCGAACACGACCCGTCACTACGCCCGCGTCACCGGCAAGATGTTCGAGGGCCTCGACCACCCGATCTCAGGCTTCGCAGCGTTGCGCAACTGACGGCGCGTGGAGGCCGAACGCGCGGGCGTGGCGGAGATCTTCCGCCGCGCCGGCGCCGCTTTCCGTGAGCGCCACAAAGGGCGCATCGACGCCGCCCGGCTCAAGGTCATGGGCGCCATCGAGGCGTGCCGCACCGCCGTGCTCGGCGGCCACATGTACGCCTGCGAGGGCTGCGGGCGCGAGCATCCGCTCTTCAGATACCATGAGCACGGTGGCACCGAATCGATTCTGGCGGTTAGACAAGCTCGGAGAGAAGGCCAGCACCTTCTCTCCGAGCGGAATCGTCAACAACGGAGTGGACGGATGTCGGATGGTCCAGACACGACCGCGCTGACAGGCGCAAGTAGTAGCACGATTTATGTCGCGGTGGAGATCAGCCTCAAATCGTGGATCGTTGGCGTGCATTGCCCGGATGCCTCGGGTGGCAGCATCAGCATCCACACACTGGCTGCTGCCGACACGGCGGGACTGTTGGATCTCGTCGGGTCGGTGCGGGAACGGGTGGCGAGGGAGCTCGGCGCCCGTCCTCGGGTGATGCTGACCTACGAGGCGGGCTACGAGGGGTTCTGGCTTGCCCGCGATATCGAGCGCCGTGACGCGGAGATCGATATCTTCATGAACGATCCGGCGAGCCTGCGGGTGAACCGGCGCGCCAAGAAGAAAAAGACCGACCGTATCGACGCGAGGAGGATGGTTCGGGCTCTGAAGGCATGGGACCAAGGCGATTCGGAGGCCATGTCCTGGGTGCGCGTGCCCGATGTGGACCAGGAGGATGCCAAGCGCCTGCTGCGCGAGAGGGACACGCTGATCAGCGAGCGTACCCGCGTCAACAACCGGATCAAAGGGCTCTTGCAGTTGCACGGCATCTTCGATCTGGCGCCGCGCAAGCCGGACTTCCTCGAACGCCTCGCGACCGCGCGGACGGGCTATGGGGCGCCGTTGCCGCCGCGTGCGCGGGCAGAGATTGAGAGGGCGGTGGGGATGCTTCGCCTGGTTGAGGAGCATATCGAGATGATCGAGGCCGAGAAGAGGGCCCTGCTGAAGGCTGGCCGGAAAGCCCAGGACGCGACCAATCGTGACGGGACGGCGATGATCGCGGCGCTTACGCGCATCCATGGCATCGGCCTCAATGACGCCACACTGCTGGCTGGCGAGGTGTTCTATCGGGACTTCCGCAATCGCCGGGAGTTGGGCAGCTGGGCCGGGTTGACGTCGGTGCCGTGGGCGAGCGGAGATGTCGACCACGATCTTGGCATCAGCAAGGCCGGCCCCTCGCATGTCAGGAAGCACATGATCCAGATGGCTTGGCGCTGGCTGAAGCTGCAACCGGAAAGCGCGATCACGAAGTGGTTCCACGCCTACGTCGCCAGGGATGCCGGTGGCGGGAGGGACCGGCGAGCGAGGAAGCGGGCGATCGTGGGGGTCGCGCGCAAGCTGCTGATCGCGCTGTGGCGCTATGCCACCCAAGGACTGGTGCCTGAGGGCGCCATCGTCTCCTGAGGGCACCGGCCGAACGAACGGGAAAATACAGGAGGTTCCGACGTGGTCGGACGCGGCCGCGGAGGATGCCGGGCAAGGCGTGTGACCGGGCAAGAGTTGGGTCGCCGCTTGGCACCGTTCTACAGATGGGTCCCGCCTCCCGGAACGTCACCACCGCTTGGATGCGGTATTGGGGTCACGGAGCCGGCAAGCGCCGGAGTTCCGAACCGGATAAGAGCTGAGCAGCGTGGCGGATCGCTGCGTGGAAACGACGTTCTGCCTGGACATCGGCCGCGGATTCGAGTGGAGAGATTGCGAATGCCATTGACGTAGATGAAGCCGGGCCTTGCGGAGAGAGCTCATAAGAACTCCTGCCGCAACCGCCACTGCCCCACCTGCCAGGGTCTCGCCGCCAACCTCTGGAGCGAGGAGCGCGCCGGGGACATCCTGCCGGTGCCCTACTTCCATGTGGTCTTCACCCTGCCCAAGGAGGTTGCCGCCATTGCCTTCTGCAACCGCAGGGTGGTGTTCGACATCCTCTTCCGGGCCGTCGCCGAGACCCTGCGCACCATCGCCGCCGATCCCCGCCACGGCGGCATGCGCATCGGCGGCACCGCGGTCCTCCATACCTGGGATCAGAAGCTCCGCTTCCACCCGCACCTGCACGTGGTCGTGCCCAACGCGGGCTTCGACGTAGACAGTGGCGAGTGGAAGACGGGGAGCACCACCTTCCTCGCCCCCGTCAAGGTCCTCGGCAGCCTGTTCCGCCGCCTCTTCCTCAAGGAGCTCGCCCGCGCCCACGGCCGGGGGGACCTGGAGTTCCACGGCACCCTCGCCCACCTCGCCAATCCCGGCGAGTTCCACGCCACGCTTGCCGCCGCCCGGGCCAGGGACTGGGTGGTCTACGCCAAGCGGCCCTTCCGCGGGCCTGAGCAGGTCTTCCGGTACCTCTCGCACTACACGCACAGGATCGCCATCTCCGACAGCCGCATCGTCTCCTTCGACGGCGAGACGGTCTCCTTCCGCCACCGAAAGCCCAAGGCGCCGGGGCAGAGAAAGCCGCGCTACGGCATCGCCACCGTGAGCGCCGACGAGTTCATCCGCCGCTTCCTGAGGCACGTCCTGCCGGACGGCATGCACCGCATTCGCTACTTCGGCATCCTCGCCAACGGCTGCCGCGCCAGCACGCTGGAGAGAGCACGCCAGGCTCTCGGCGCCCTCGGCTGCGCCGCCCCCGAGGGAAGCGTGGACGGCGCTCAGGCCGAGCCCGACGAAGAGCCCGAGATCGGCACCGCGCCCGTGGCCTGCCCCCACTGCGGCGGCGTCATGCGCCTCGTCCGCGAAATCCGCCGCCGCCATGAGCCCCGCTCGACGCGCGGCCCGCCGGCGCTGCCGCCGACCCACAGGGGGAAACCGTGAGACGCCCGCTCGCTTCGGCCCCGCGCAACGGCGCCAAAGCGCCGACGCACGACCGAACCTGTCTCCGCTTGAGCCGGGCTGACAGCCCTCGGCTCACACCCCGCTCAGTCCTCGCAGCGTGCGCCCGCATGCCTGCCGAAAGACCGGCGCGAGCGTCGATTTTATGCGCAACTCTGCTGCCGGTGGATGCCGCCTGACGCTGACATCAGCGCACTTTCCACATAGCTCAACTTCGCCTCTCGTGGCCCGCGGCTTCGTTCAAAAGGGTTGGGCAGGCTCTCGAGAGAGAGCCTGCCCAACCCTTAACCTTGTCCGGGCCGAAACGATGATTCGTTTTGCCTCCGACACGCCATCCCCCGGGAGAGCTCGGAAACGTCTGAGGCAACTCCGGCAGTTCGCCCTATGGCTGCACAGTGAAGATGACCGTCACGAGATTCCACACATAGACGCGCTTGGCCGCGCGAAGGTGCAGAGGCGTACACCGCGCCTGTTGGGTGAGGCTGAGGTGAAACGGCTGATGGAAGCCGCCCTGCGCCTTCCGCCGGCCGGTTCGATCACGCCGCACACCTTGTACTGTGTGATCGGCTTGGTGGCTGTAACCGGTTTGCGGCGCTCCGAAGTCTGTGGACTGCGCTTCTCGGACATCACCTCCGACGGGCTCGTCATTCGAGAAACCAAGTTCAGGAAGTCTCGACTCGTTCCGCTGCATCCGAACTCGTGTGATGCACTCGCGGCCTATCTGGAGATCCGCAAGCAGCTCGGCGGCACGAGCGACGCGTTGTTCGTTCTGTCGAACGGCAAACCCCTCAACAAGGCCACTTTGACCACGATGTTCGTGAAGCTGGCCCGTGCCACAGGACTACGCGGCGGTCCCGGTGAGCCGGGTGTCAGGCTTCACGACTTGAGGCATCGCTTCTCCGTCACGTCGCTTGAGCAGGCAATCGCAACCGATCGAGACCAGGTCAGCCGGCACATGCTCGCGCTCTCGACCTACCTCGGCCACTCCTCCGTTACCTCGACCTATTGGTACCTCGAGGCGACGCCGACCTTGCTGAAGCAGATTGCCTGGGAGACGGAAAACGCACGGACGCAGAGGATGAGGCCATGACCGAATTAGCTCCCCATATCAGCATGTTCCTACGGCACCATATGCCCCAGGAGCGCAACGCCAGCCGGCATACTGTCGGCAGCTACACCGACAGCTTCGTGCTGTTGAGCCGCTTCGCGGCAGATCGGCTCGGCATCCGCCCCAGCGCGATCACGATCGAGCACCTCTCGAGCGAGCTGGTTCTCGACTTCCTCGATCATCTGGAGAGAGACCGGGGGAACACGGTCCCCACGCGGAACGTGCGCCTTGCCGCGATCAAGTCGTTCTTCCGATACCTCGAGTACCGTTTACCGGCCTGTCTCGATGTGGCTCAACAGATCAGCGCCATCCCGATGAAGCGTCATGACCAAACGGTCATCGACTGCCTCGACCACGATGAAGTGCAGGCATTGCTTGACGCACCGGACCCCAAAACCGCAGCTGGTTTGCGCGATCGGGCAATGCTGCACCTGGCCTACTGCGCCGGGCTTCGGGTCTCGGAACTGGTCGGGGTCATGGTCGGCGACCTCGGGCATCCGCACGCCGATACGGTGCGGGTGACGGGGAAGGGTCGAAGGAAGCGCACGCTCCCGCTGTGGAAGGAAACCAGTGCGGTTCTCCGCGACTGGCTTGCCATCCGGCCAGCCGTGGAGGACGACCACGTCTTCCTCAATGCCAGGTGCGCCCCGATAAGCCGCCATGGGTTCGCCCATCGCTTGGCGCTGCACGCCGCGACCGCTCGCAAGACGATGCCGTCATTGGCGAGCAAGCGGATCACGCCGCACGTGTTGAGGCACGCGTGTGGCCTCCATACCTACGAGGTCACAAGGGACATTCGAAAGGTGTCTCTCTGGCTGGGGCACGCCAGCATCCGCAGTACGGAGATATACCTGCGTAGCGATCCCATCGGGAAGCTTGAGATCCTTGCTCGAGGAGTTCCTCCCTCGATCAGAAAGGGCGCCTTTACGGACGCGCCTGATCGTCTGATGGCCATTCTGCACGACGCACGCGCCGCGTAGAAATGTTGAGCGAATCCGGTCCTGCGGCTTGTTCCTGCAGGACCGGAGCGGCTCAGCTGCCCATAAAAACTCTCTCGACATAACTGGTACTGAACTGAGCCGCGTTCCGCGGCGGGGCGCCTCGGCCGCCGGGTGCCCAGAGTGATCTCCTTGCCGCGCGTAAGTTGAGTGTGGCCGTTCGCTCCAGCGTCTGGGCGCAGGGTCGAATCCTGTTTCTCCCTCGTTGATCGATGGTCGTCGACCGCCAAGCCGGCGAGCAAGAGCATGGGCGTGTCTTCGTGACAGACCAAACCCAGAGGGAGACGCCCCATGACGGCACTTCGCCAGCGCATGATCAACGACATGACGGTTCGCGGCTTCGCCGAGAACACCAGGAAGTCCTACCTCAACTCGGTCTCCGGGCTCGCGGTTCACTACGGTCGCAGCCCCGAGCACATCTCAGCGGAGGAAGTCCAGGAGTACCTCATCTTTCTTCACGAAGAGCGGGGGCTGGCTTGGCAGAGCTGCAACAGCGCTCGCCAAGGGATCCGCTTCCTCTATCGCATCACGCTGGGCTTGCCCGAGCCGCACTTCTATCTGCCCTTCGCCAAGACGCCTTCCACCCTGCCCGTACTGCTCAACCAAGACGAACTGGTGCGGCTGTTCAGCGTCACCATCAACCGCAAGCACCGCGCCTTGCTGATGACGGCCTATGCAGCGGGGCTTCGGGCGAGCGAGCTCGGCCGGTTGCAGATCAGCGATATCGACTCACAGCGGATGTGCCTGCGCGTCGATCAGGGCAAGGGCAACAAGGACCGCTACGTCCCGCTCTCGCCCCGGCTGCTCGACGAGCTGCGCGAGTACTGGCAGCGGGTACGGCCCGAGCACTGGCTGTTCCCCGGTCGGATTCCCGGCCGGCCGATGACGCGCCATGGGCCAGCACACGTTTACGATCGAGCCAAGGACAAAGCCGGGATCGCCAAGCCCGGCGGGATCCACACGCTGCGCCATTGCTACGCCACCGGGCTCCTCGAGGCCGGCGTCGAGCTGCATGTCATCCAACGCCGCCTCGGGCACACCTCAATCCGCTCGACCATGCGCTACCTTCACCTTGCTCACGACAAGACGTCCGCCACGCCGTCGCCCCTGGACCTGCTGGAGTTTCCGCGTCCTGCCCAGGCCTGACCGGTGGCTCATGTCGGCCACGCGGCGCCAGCCACACGGCCGGCGCTGGAGGTCGCGGACATCCTGCGCGAGCGCGGCGACGCCTATGGCGAGACACATCTGCTCTCGGCCCAGCAGCAGAGGGTCGTCGACGCGCTGGTGAACTGCCGCACCGCTGTGCTCGGCGGGTTCAAGGCAGAATGCGATCACTGCGGGGCGGTGACGATCCAGTACGCCTCGTGCCGGAACCGTCATTGCCCCAAGTGCCAGACCCTCTCGCAGACCAGGTGGGTTGAGCGTCAGTGCGCCGATCTGCTCGACATCGACTACTGGCATGTCGTGTTCACCCTGCCCCACGAGCTCAACCCCGTGGCCCAGGGCAATACCGCGCTCATCTACAGGCTGCTCTTCAAGGCCGCCTCCCAGACCCTGCTCGAGTTCGGCCGCAATCCCCGCTGGCTCGGCGGCGAGCTCGGCATCACCATGGTGCTGCACACTTGGGGGCAGAATCTGGGACAGCACATCCATGTCCACTGTATCGTCACCGACGGCGGTCTGAGCCCGGACAGAGAGCGCTGGCTCACTCCCGCGCGCAAGGGCTTCCTGTTCCCCACGGTCGCGCTCTCGAAGGTCTTCCGCGGCAAGTATCTCGACTTCCTCGGCGCCGCGCACCGCGACGGCGAACTCCGGCTCAAGGTCGTCGGCGGTGGTGACGACAGCCGCGAGTTCGAGTGTCTGAAGACCGCGCTGCGGTCGAACGACTGGGTGGTCTACACCAAGGCCCCGTTCGCCGGCGCCGGGCACGTTCTGGCCTATCTCGGGCGCTACACCCACAAGGCTGCCATCGCCAATCATCGCCTCGTCGACTTCGACGGCGAGCACGTTCGCTTCCGTTGGCGCGACTACGCTGACGGCAACAAGGTCAAGGTGATGCGTCTCGACGTCGACGAGTTCATCCGCCGCTTCCTCCTGCACGTCCTCCCGCGCGGCTTCACCCGCCTGCGCCACTACGGCTTGCTCGCCAATCGCTGCCGGGCTCGCAAGCTCGCCCGCTGCCGAGACCTGCTCGGCCAGCCTGCCCCTGAACCGCGGGAGCCGGAAACGACGCAGCAGATGATGCTGCGACTGACGGGGATCGACATCACCGTGTGCCGCCAGTGCGGCGAGGCAACGCTGCGGCAAACCGTCATTCTTGAGCCGCAGCCCCAAGCAGCCATGCGGGCGACGAATACCCGACCGCCGTGACGATGCGTCAGAACCGACAAGGTCCGACAACAGTCCCCCCGGCCGCCGCGCCGCGACCGCTCCTGCGCCCGCTTCGTGCTGCCCGGCGGCGAAACATCGTCGCGAGCCCCTGCACAGCCGCGTCGCAACCTGATAAGTGGAGATTCAGAGTGCCGGCGCCGCCAGCGACACCAACAGGTTGCACCGCTTCGGCCTAATCGGCTCCCACCCAGCGGTTACTTTCCCCATAGCCCGGCACTACGGCCGTGCAGCGCGGCTCAGCTCAATGCCTGTATCGGTCCTGCTGCGCACGACCGATACAGGCCAATTTATTACGTTGAGCTCAACGTAATATCAGGACGGCGACTACGTCGGGGATGTCTATCGCCAGGACGACATCCTCAACCGCGGCGCGGTGTTCTACGTGGTGCACCTGTCCGAAGACCCCCGCGGTCCCGTCAGGGTGCACGAGCGCCATCGCGTCCGCGAGGTCGCCCGCCACCTCCTCGACACCCACCCGATGCTGTGAGCGGTGACGAGCGCCACCGGCGGTGCCATCGGCAGCACCGCCAACGGCTCGCTCTCACCCGCGACCGGCACCGCGCCTCCACTCGCCTCGACGGTGTCACGGCGCTTGCAGGAAAAGAAACAAAGGGTCCGGTAGAGTAGGACGCGAGCGCCTGGTGATCCTCACGCACCACAGGTTTCTCGCGCCCTCTCTCAGAACCGGGCGTGCACCTTTCGTTATGCACCCGGCTCGCCAAAGGCTTTCGTGAAGGCAGGAGTTTTCATCCAATTGAGCTTGAACTGCATGACCGGAATCCGGCCCATTTGGTACAGCTCAGTGTCGCCATCGGCCCAGACCCGAGCGCCGGGATACTGCCGGCTCGGCCTCGACCAAGAAGCGTACACCCGTCGCGGGGAGGCGCCGTCGTGCTTACCCCGCATCCACAGCCAGAGCCGTCGCCACACATACCAGTCCAGACTGGACAGGATGCGCTTGGCCCCGATGCAGTGGCGGTAGTAGTGGCCCCACCCCCGGAGGATTGGATTGATTTCCTGGAGCACGCTTCTCAGCGAGCGCGTCCGCGTCCGCTGATTCAGCACTTGCTTGATCCGCCGGCAGAAGTCACTGATCGCCTCCTTCGGGATTTCGACCCGGCACATGTAGCCGTCATGGTCGTCCCCTTTGAGACGAACCCGGCATCCGAGGAACCGGAATCCTTCCGTCAGTCTGGTGATCCGCGTCTTCTCCTCCGATAGCGTCAGCCCCATCTCCTCGCGCAGCCAGTCCGCGAGCGCCTGCTTCTCAGCAGCCGCATCGTCGTAACCGCCCGCCACGAAGATCAGGAAGTCGTCGGCATATCGGACCGGGTAGAAGACCGTTCGCCCGGCCTCCCTGTCCCGAAATCGCCGTGTCGCGGCCATCCGCCTTCCGTCAGTCCGGATATTGGGATCATGCGGGTGCCTCACCCACCACCAGTACCGCTCCTCGATCGCGCTCAGCGCGATGTTGGCCAGCAGGGGAGACAGGACACCCCCTTGAGGCGTGCCGGTGGTTGTCGGATTGTAGTTGACGTCCTCCAATACCCCGGCTTTGAGGAACCGCACGATCAGCCTGTTGACCTTCCGGTCCGCAACGGATTTCCGTACGCGCTCCATCAGGTAGTGATGGCCGATGTTGTCGAAGCAGCCCTCGATGTCGCCTTCAATCACCCATTGATAGGGAGGGTCGCGAAGCTTCCCATCGGTTCTCGACTTGTGAGTCCGAGTGGTCAGCCGGATATGTTCGAGTGCGCCATGGCAGCCCCGTCCGGGCCTGAACCCGTAGGAGACCTGCCAGAAACGCGCCTCGAAAATTGGCTCCAGGATGTTCTTGACCGCGCATTGCACCACGCGGTCAGCAACGGTGGGGATACCAAGGGGTCGGAACTTCCCCGGCTTGCCCGGCTTCGGAATCCACTTCCGCCGGGCGGGCGACGGTCGGTAGCTGCCATCGCGCAGCGCCTCCCGAAGCTCGTCCAGAAAGAGCGGTACACCGTAAGCGGTACGCAGACCCCATACCGGAATCTGGCTTGACTACGACGGGGATTTCTTGAGGAGCGCCGTGAGCGCGCGAGTCATTTTGCCTCGGGCTGGAAGTTCCACGGCAGAAGCTCCTGGATGCCCGACTGCGGGTGGCCCTTGGCGATCTTCTCGAGCGTGCTCCGCATCCAGGCGTAGGGCTCGACGCCGTTCATCTTGCAGGTCTCGATCAGCGAGGCGATGCGGGCCCAGGCTTGCGCACCCTCGTCGTTGCCGGCGAAGAGCGCGTTCTTGGCGGTGAGCTTCAGCGGCCGGATTCGGTTTTCCACCAGGTTCGAGTCGATCTCGACACGACCGTCGTGCAGGAACTCCAGCAGCCCGTCCCACTGGTTGGCGATATAGGTCAGCTTCTCGCCGAGACGCGAGCGCGGTGAGACGCGCGAGCGCTGCTCGTCGAGCCAGACACCGAAGGTGTTCACGATCGGCGCCGACTCCTCCCAACGGATCGCGCGGCGCTCCGCCGGCGGCTTGCCCCGGATCTTCTTCTCGATCGCATAGAGCTTCGCGATCCGATTCAGACCGGCCAGCGCGATCGGCGATGCGCTCGAGTCGTATACCTCTTTCAGCTTCCGTCTTACATGCGCCCAACAGAGGGCCCGCGTCACAGGGCCTTCCGCCCGGTCCGGCCGCGCCAGGATGTTGTGGCCCGAGTAGCCGTCGAGCTGCACCGTCCCCGAAAAGCCCTCCATAAGCTCGGCGCCATACTTGCCGCCGCGGCCGGGCGCATAGCGATAGACGACGCCCGGCGGGTCCGTGCCGCTCCAGTGGCGCTCGTCACGCACAAGGGTCCACATGTAGCCCGTCTTCGTCTTGCCCCGGCCCGGGTCGAGAACGCGGATCGTGGTCTCGTCCAGACCCAGGTGATCCGACTTCTTCAGCTCATCCTCCAGGCAAGCGACCACGGGGCGCAGGTGAAACGACGCCTGGCCCACCCACGTCGCCAGCGTCGCACGGTGAACCTCGATCCCCGAGCGCTCGTAGATCTGCGACTGGCGATAGAGCGGGCAATGATCGCCGTACTTCGCGATCAGCACCTGCGCCAGAAGAGCCTCGGTGGGAAGGCCGCCCTCGACCAGAGCGGCCGGCGCCGGCGACTGCACCACCCCGCCCCCCTTGCACTTGTTGCAGGCGTAGCGGGGGCGCACGGTCTCGATGACGGTGAACTTCGCCGGCTCATAGTCCAGCCGCTCGCTGCGGTCCTCGCCGATCTTCGTCATCTCGCCGCAGCCGCAGGGGCACATGATCGTGTCCGGCTCGATCACCTCCTCGCGCCGGTCGACCTGGGGCCCGAAGCGCACCCCGCTGCGCGACCCCCGGGAAGAGCGCCGCCGGCGCTTGCCGCCAGCCCCCTCGTCCTGCTCCTGGTCATCTGCCTCGGGCCGACCGCCGGCTTCAGCGATCGCCGCCCAAAACTCCTCGAACGTAAGCTGGCGCTCGTCCTCGCCGAGCTTCTCGGAGCGCGGACCGAACAGCGCCTTCCTGAGCTCCTTGTTGAGATGCTCAAGCCGGCTGATCTGCTCCGCGCTCTGCGCGTTCTCGGCCTCCAGCCGTGCCGCCCGCGCTTCCGCCGTCTGCCTCGCCGCCTCCGCCGCGCCGCGTGCCTGCTCCGCTTCGCATAGGGCTGCTTCCGTCGCCCGGCGCGCCGCGCGCTCGTCGTCAAGCTCCGCATGCAGGGCCGCCAGCGCCGCCGAAACCACCGCAGGCGACGGCGAACCGGCGCTGCTGAGGGGTGAGGGCGTGACCTTCGGCATGGGCCACCCCTTAATCCGATTCGCCAATGCATGACCAGGGAAAAGTGCAGGCGGGACCGCGACCGAAATCTGCGGCCCCGCCTGCGTGCCGCCTCACTCCGCCGCCAGCGGGCGGCGAACCGGGCGGGCCTTCACCCGGCGCCAGTCCAGACCCTCGAAGAGGGCCTCGAACTGGCCCTTCGTAAGGCGCATCACACCATCCTCGATCCGAGGCCAGGCGAAGCGGCCCTGCTCCAGACGCTTGTAGGTCATCACCAGACCGCTGCCGTCCCACGCAAGGAGCTTGAGCCTGTCGCCGCGGCGCGAGCGGAAGATCACGATCACCCCGGAATAGATATCGAGGTCCAGCTCCCCCGCCGCCGTCGCCGCAAGCGCGTCGTGGCCGCGACGAAAATCAACCGGCCGCGTCGCCAACACGATGCGAAGCGAGGGGGCCGCGATCATGACGACGCCCGGCCCAGGCCCGAGGCCACCGCAACAATCCGATCGACCGCGCTCTCCACCGGAAGGCGAACGACCACGCCTAGCGCCTCGATCGCCACCGTCCGCTCGGACGTCACGCTATCAACCACCACGGGAACAAATGGCGGTGCAGAGCCACCAATCCGAGCGCCCGGAAGAGTTCCCTCCCGCGCGCGCCGCCGCCACTTGGTCAGGGTCGTATCGCTGACGCCATGGCGGCGCGCGACCGCCGCAACCGAAGAGCCCGGCTCAAAGCTCTCCGAGACAATCCGCGCCTTCTCATCGTCCGGCCAGCGTCGCATGGGGGCCGGCTCAGACGGAGCCGGGGCGGCTCCCTCAGAAGCTGGGATCTCAACCGAAGCAACAGCGACACCGTCGCCAGATGCCAAAATCGAATCTGTCATCGCGATCTCTCCTGTGTGGCTCGTGGTCAAGGCGGAGAGTCAGCCCCGAAATCAGATCCGCTGGAAGTATGGGGGCCCGATACCGCTTACGGTACACCTCCATCGCCAGCGGCAATGCTCGCCACCGTCAGCCCGTCGACGCCCGGCGTTCGTCTGCCCTTGTTCTGGGCAATCGAGTGCCATGCACAGCGAAGATTGCGCGGATCGGTTACCCAGTTCCACACATCGCCGTAAGCGCCTTCAGGCGTCTCCTTACTCCACCGATACAACTTCCGCTGCACGTTGAGGAGCCAGGCCATGTCGGCCTGATTATCCGAGTCCACGGATAGTTCCTCCGTCAGTCGATAGCCGATCCACCTTCTGCCCCCCTTCGCCATGTATGCGGCTTTCCCGCACTCCGACTACTACGAGGGCTCCGCCCCCATGCGGCCCGTCTCCGTTCTCCGCGGCTAGCCCGGTTCCGTGCCGGGCGAACAGCATGGGTTCCTGTGTTCCGATGACAAACCTGAGACCCTTAGGCGGCACGCTATACCCCTTGCAGCTCTGGGGTTCGGGATAGAAGGGTTGACCCGTACCCGGGTGCGTTCAACACACCCGCCAGTCGGCAGACGGAAGACCAACCGGCTCTCACCGCGCTCCCTCCGCCCCGTCGGGCCATTGAGGGTTGGACATCTAAATAAAGAGGCTTCCGTCACGTGCTTCGTTCAACCTCGCCATAGGTCCTGTGGTAGCCCGGCCCGCGAGCGACGGCCCGCACCCGGTACAGTTCAGATCGCAGCTCTTTCGCCCCACCGTCGGAAACCGGCGGAGCTTAGCGATCCCCTTCCGCCCAACACCCCTCGTCAGGCAGGGTGGCGTTTCAGCCACCGGTCGATCATCAGCACTACCAAGTGTTTGGTTTACTTCATGCTTTCCTCCTACTTGGTATTCACAGCGCACTCCGTCGTGATGTCCGAGGATTTCACACGTGCTCGCGACAGCAACCCTGCGGGTGTTCCACCCTCCGGGTGCTTCGGTCGCTGCGCTCCCTCCGCCCTGACCCAAGGAAGTCTAAGGCGGGCCGTGAAGTTCGGCGACCGTGAAGATGGCTTGCGTGTAATCGCCAACCGCCTCGTCTTGCAGCGCGCCGGCCCCTGACGCGGGGCCGCCGCGTCACGCTGCACCGCATCAAATCCATTCGCGGAACCATTCGTGGCGGCGCCTAGACGCCGGCCAGGCCCAAGCGGGCCCGCCCGGCACGGCGCCGTAATGACCACTGGAATGGATTTGCTGCGGAGCACCGTTCCCACCGGCACGGCGGCGCCATCTTCCGCACCAACTCGCCGAACTTCCGCACCTAATCCCGCCTAAGACTTCCTAGGGCCAGGTGCTGCCTCTGCGCGCGCGTGAATCACAAAGGACATCACGACGGGGCACAGGGCCCCGGAGGATGACAAGGGAGATCGTCATGATAGACACTACCAGCACTACCGCATCGGCTTCTTCCACTGCCACGGTCTGCGAGGGCATGGCCCTCTACGGCGCAGCGCCCGAGCGCGGCGAGCTCGACAGCAGGGTCGTCTGGGACGAGGACGATGCCATCGATGCGCTGAACGAAGCCATCCGCGTCATCGTCGACGGCATCACCGTAGACGGCACACAGATGGCCGACGAGCGCGAGGCACTGATGTGGGGCCTGACCAACATGCTGCACTCGCAGGTTACCCGCCTCGACCGCGCCGTCGACCGCATCGCGCCTGAGATGAAAGACCTCGAGAAGGCGCAGGACGGCTCCGAGGTCAAGGCGTGGGAGCTGCAGACCATGACCGACCGCGCGCAGAGCCTCGGCGACAGGCGTGACGCCTTCGAGAAGCTCCGCGACCTCGCCGCCGATGCCTACCGCGTCGAGACCGGCGACACCTGGCGGCGCACCTACGGTGCTAACATGCTGACACAGCGTTGCTTTCTTCCTCCTGATTCGGCCGGGGGACACGGAATCGGCCCCCGATTTCGCCCCGGCTGCAACGCAACGCAGGAGGAATATCGATGGCGACGCTTCGCCTCAACCAACGCCGCGTCGACGCGCTCAAGCCCCGCAAGTCCGCCTACGACGTTCGCGACCGCGAACTAAAGGGCTTCGGTGTCAGGGTCCTGCCCTCGGGCGCCAGGCGCTATTTCATCCACAGTCAGCACGAAGGGCGGCGGGTCTGGAAGATCGTCGGCCAGGCAGGAGACATCGGCACGGACGAAGCCCGCGGCCGGGCCAGGACCCTGCTGGCCGCGATCCGCAAGGGAGACGACGATTCGGCCGCAGCGCCGCCGGACACTCCGTTCGAGATCGTCGCAGACGAAGTGTTCCGGCGCCATGCCCCGAACTGGAAACCCTCCACGCTCAAGGTCAACCGGGGCTACTACCGGAACCATGTCCTGCCCTGGTTCGCAGGACGCCCGATCTCGGAGATCGCCGCCCACGACGTCCAGCTCTGGTTCGCCTCCCTCCACGAGACCCCGGTGGCCGCCGACCGCTCCGCCCCCGTGCTCTCGGTCATCATGCGCCAGGCCGAGGTCTACGGCTACAGGCCGGAAGGCACCAACCCGTGCGCCGGCATCAAGCGCTACCGCCGCCAGGGACGGGAGCGCTTCCTGTCGGCGGCCGAGTTCCGCCGGCTGGGCGCGGTGCTGGCACGCCACGAGGCGGATCACCCTCAGACCGTCGCGATCATACGGCTCCTCCTGCTCACCGGCTGCCGCAAGGGCGAGATCGTCACCCTCAAATGGCGCGACTACCGCGAGGGCAAGCTGTTCCTGCGCGACTCCAAGACCGGACCCCGCACGGTCTGGCTCTCGTCCGCCGCGCGCGCGATCCTCGACGGCCTGCCCCGCGAGACGGCCTGGATCTTTCCCTCGCCGCTGACGCACGGCTGTCTCAACGCGGCGACGGTCGACAGAGCCTGGCATCACGTGAGGGCGGAAGCCGGCATGTGCGACGTCCGCCTTCACGATTTGCGACACAGCTACGCCAGCATCGCGCTCGCGCAGGGCGAGACGGTGCTCACCATCGGCCGCCTGCTCGGGCACCGCAATCCGGCGACGACGCTGAAATACATCCATCTGTCCGACGCCATGGTGCGCGAGGCGGCCGATGCCGTCGGCGCCGTCCTGGCGGAGGGTTGACCCATGGCCGTGAAGAGGCGGCGTCTGACCGACGCCAACATTGCGAAGCTGGCGCCGGCGCCCCGCGAGTACACGGTCTGGGACACGCGCCTAGCGGGTCTCGGTGTGCGCATCCGTGCGTCGGGCCACCGCAGCTTCGTCTACTGGCGGAAGGGCGAAGACGGCGCGCGCAGGATTACCCTCGGGTCTGCGGCGTTGATGAGCGTCGGGGAGGCGCGCGCCAAATGCCTCGAACTCGAAACCGTGCCGCCCGCCGGCGGGCCGGAACGGGGGGCGGTCCCGACCTTCGCGGAGTTCGTCGCCGGGCCGGAGCGAGCCTTCTTCGACCGGGGCAAGCCGTCGACGCGAAAGGAGGCGAAGCGGATCATCAACGCACGTCTGCTTCCGGCCTTCGGATCGCTGCCGCTCGACCGGATCGACCGCGCCGGCGTGACTCGCTGGTTCGACGAGTACAGCCGGACCGCGCCGGGAGGCGCCAATCACGCATTGAGCCTGCTCGGCACGTTGCTGAACCACGCGGTCGTCTGCGGCCATCTCCAGACGAACCCGGCGCGCGGCATCAAGCGCAACCCCCGCCCCAGGCTCACCCGCTTCCTCTCGCGCGATGAAATCCATCGCCTTCACGGCGTGCTGGACCGCTACGCCGGCGCGCGGCCGGCGCGCGCGCAACAGGCCGACATCATCCGCCTGCTGCTGCTGACAGGCTGCCGCAAGAGCGAGATCGTGACCATGCGCTGGCAGGACGTGGACGCAGACACGCTCAATCTCGCCGACGCCAAGACCGGACCGAGACAGGTGCCGCTGAATGCGCCGGCACGCGCCATCCTGGAGCGGCAGCCGCGGTCGAACGGCCCCTACGTCTTCCCCTCGCCGCTCGACCCGGACCGGCCGCTGTGCTCCGGCTTGCCGCTCTGGTACTCGGTGCGCAGGGAGACCGGGATCGAGGACGTGCGCCTTCATGACCTCAGGCACACGTTCGCCAGCCACGCCGTGCTGCAAGGCGTCCCGTTGCCCGTCGTCTCCCACCTGCTTGGTCACAAGAATCCGGGCATGACACTGCGCTACGCCCATGTCGGCGACCGGGAGACCGAGGCGGCGGCGGAACGCATCGGCGCGGCCATCGCGAGGGCATTGGATGGCGGCGAGGCCGGAAACGGCGGCGGACCCGGCGCGCCCCTCACCAGCGGATGAGGCTTCTCAGCATCACCCCGTGCTCGGCCTCGTTGTCGTTGGCGGGGTCGCTGCGGACCGCGTCGAGATTGACTGCACGACTTGAGCCACTCGGCCATCGTATCCAGATCGCGCGTGAACGCGCCGAACTCCCGGATCGGTTCCGAAGTCCGCTCCGGATCGACCGCCACGAAGTGATGGTCCTTGCCAATGTCGATCCCCGCGCAATCCGGGTGCACCACTTTGAGGCGCTGCCGCCTTCTCCCGCTTGCGCGCCATCGAGAGACCTCCCAAACTCCGTTGCCGTTGCGGGTGGGGAGGAATCGCGGCGAAGTCTCAACCTCTTGAACGAGGTCGCGGGCGAACCCGCGCCATCAGTGACAGAAGCCGATCACGGTTCGGGCCAAGCTCCTCTACGGGTGCTCTCGCACGCCAATGGCAATGATGGCCTCGTCTGCAAGAGGCTCTCGTGGTGGATCACAACATAAGTCACAGTTAGTGGATACGGAGGACATCAAATGTCTGACATTTCAACGGGAAGTTTCCCAATTCTCTTTGGACGAAATTGGCAAACAACAGGACTTTCGGAAACTATGTCGAGGATTAATCGCGACGCACTTTGTTTGGAGTACGAACAGCTAAGGTGTTCTGCACCAAAGCGCTGGACCAAAGGCAAGAAGTACTTCATGTCGGATCACAAGGGCTTCTTGTCGGAAAAAGGCAGCAGCAATCGCATCAAGGAAGACCACTCTCTCAAGGAAGAGCACTTGGCTATTGCGTTATGGCGTATGGCCTGCTTTTGGCCGCGCCCAGAAACGGGATGGTTGCGTCTGCTCGACTATCAGGTTCCCTTGGCAGCTAGTGGCTGTGACAAGGGAATCGGTGAAGTTGATTTGCTTGGAGTCACGGACTGCGGGCGGCTCACCGTCATCGAATTGAAAATCAAGCCAGTGTCCGGGCGAGGGGACAGTCCTCCCGCCGCATTGATGCAGAGCTTGCGGTACGCCTCGATTGTCGATGCCAACCGGAAGGATATCGCTTCGGAAGCAAGATCCTGCTTTGATGCGGAAGTCTGTGAAAAAGTACCGATTGTGCAAATTCTGGCGCCCAGAGCATGGTGGCTGGGCTGGCAGGTTACAGGTACCACGCGCAACAAAGCAGGGATCTGGGAACCGGAGTTTGCCAAGCTCGCACAGGATGTCGAAGAACGCTTGGGCGTTGTCGTTGAGCTTGTCGCAATCGAGGATATCAAGCCCGCTGACATCGGCTACGGACCGGCTGGCAAGAAACCGCGAATCGATTTTGTCCCGGAACTCTATCCGGTCCACTGCAGCGAGATCGCAGTTATCGGGTCGGCTCTGCCACGACACAGGTTTCCCGGAATGCTGTGACGCAACGGCGGCGGATACCCATGCAGCGCCGGGGCAGCTTACGGGGGCGTGGTTCTGATATGGCGGTGATTGATTTGGCTTCATCCATTGATCTCCTGCGGTGTGGAGCGTTTCTACCGCTCCCACTCCAGCCCGTTGTCGTGACCGAAGTCAGGCTCAGAAGCACCGATTGTCACGAGGGCCCGTTTGCGGCCATCCGGTGCGAATGCAAAATCGCGGAGAATCAACCACATACATTCTCGATGCGTCCGCCATGCCAGACGCAGACCCGCTTACGGCCACGCCCCCTGCGGGTCGGGGGCGACATCCGTAGAGGGAAGCGGCTGGCCGGTTTCGTCGATCTCAACGCCGCTGGAGAACGTGCGACCAGTGGCCGTTAGCAAGTCTGATCTAGCGTGCCACAAATCTTGCATGGCTTCCACATGATCGATATTCGACGGGAGGAACGAATGAGATATGCAGTGCTTGCAATTCTAGTACTAGTCTCGACCTCTCCGGCAATGAGTGCCGAATGGTACGAAGGCGGAACTCTGCATGACTCCACTCTCGGCGAATGGCGCAGTGCTTCGTCACAAGACAGATTGGCCACTGCTGCCGACTTTACCGCTGCTGTACTTAAGGATACCTCGACATTCGACGAAGCACTCCGTCGGACGCCCGCTATGCTGAATTGTATAAACGAGGTAGCCGAAGATCCGAGATTGGATACACAAGAGACGGCCACAATAGCAGCTTTTTGTGCTATTCTACTTGGATGGTAGCAGTTCTTGTCTAGTGAGCCATTTCTTGCAAAGGGGCTTATGATCATTACTTGACATCTGCGGGCTAACTCCCTATATTCCAAGGTGTAAGGGGAGACGAGAAATGAGCCGCAAAGCACCTGGAAAAGCCCACCGCGAGGGACTGACCGTCGTCGAGTTGATGGACATGTTCCCGACCGAGGAAGCCGCTACGAAGTGGTTTGAGTCGGTCGTTTGGGAGGATGGCCGCTACTGCCCGAAGTGCGGCTCGACCGAGACGAAGGAAGCTCCGAACGCGAAGCCGATGCCCTACTGGTGCAAGGGCTGCCGCTCCTACTTCTCCGTCCGCACCGGCACGCCGATGGCGCGGTCGAACATCCCGCTGCGCAAGTGGGCCATCGCGATCTACCTGTGCATCACGTCCCTCAAGTCCGTTTCCAGCATGAAGCTGCATCGGGACATCGGCGTTTCGCAGCGTGCGGCGTGGTTCATGCTGCATCGCATCCGCGAAGCGTGGGGCGAAGATGGCGACGAAGAGCCGTTCGACGGCCCTGTAGAAGTGGACGAGACCTACATGGGCGGCAAGCGGAAGAACATGAGCAACGCGAAGCGGAAGGAACTGGCGGGAACGGGCCGGGGCGCGGTCGGAAAGACTGCCGTGGTCGGCATGAAGGATCGGGACACGAATCAGGTCCGCGCGGAGGTTGTCGCCGAGACCGATGCCGAGACGTTGCAGGATTTTGTCGAGGAAAACACCGAGGCGGACGCGAAGGTCTACACGGACGATGCTGCGGCCTACAAGGGCGTCGAGAGGGACCACGAAGCGGTCAGGCACTCGGTCTCCCAATACGTGCGCGGGCAGGCTCACACGAACGGGATCGAGAGCTTCTGGTCGATGCTGAAGCGGGCGCACGCTGGCACCTTCCACAAGATCAGCCCGAAGCATCTTGACCGCTACGTCCGGGAGTTCGCCGGCAAGCACAATCATCGCGAGTCAGGAACCCTCGTCCAGATGCGTGATACCGTCGCCCGCCTCGTCGGCCGGAACCTCCTCTACCGCGACCTGATCGCCCGCAACGGGCTGTCGAACGCGGGCCGGTAGCGGCCCCGTCCGGCGAAACAGCGCCTTCGCCAGCTTCTCGGGCGTCGCGCCCTTCAAGTCGCGCTTCGGATCGAGCACCGGAACACCTCGGGTCATAGCTAGTCTCCTTGCTTGACGGCGCCGCGAGCGCCCGTCACGCTATCCCCTGCAAACCTCCGGGTGCCCGCCCTGTCGGGCCGCCCGCTGAATAGAACAGCCTCGCAAACGGCTCGGGTAGCTCCCGCGCCAGGGCGAATAGGTGGGGACATCACATACCCGTGAGGTTTGCAACGGCCCGGCGCCAGGCGCCACGGGGCGCGGTCGGGTCCACGGGAGATGCACACATGATCAGAACATCGTTGACCGCCGTAGCGTGCGTTGCGGCCTTGGTGGCGCTTGCCGCGTGTGGCGGTGGAGGCGGGAGCACCCCCGTCACGTCGACCGTTGAACCTACACAGGCCGAGCGCGAGGCGGCGGAACAAGAGCGCGTGGAGCGTGAGGAAGCGGAACGCCTGGAGCGGGAGCGGCTCGCCAGAGAAGAGGCCGAACGCGAGGCGGCTGAACGGGCTGCAGCGCTGCCATTCCCGCTGACCAGCGGCGACCGGCAGAATGCCGGCGTCGATCTGAGGGATTCGCCCCTCGGCACTTTGCCGACTGTCGGCACGCGCGCCGGTGCGACGATCCGCTACGGCGTCCTCAACGATGGTGTCGGCCGCAGCGCCGTCGCCAACCATCTCGCCGTGACCTCCAGGGGAACCATCACGCGCTTCGCCTCGGCGCCAGCACTCAGGGTGATCGGACCGTCGACCGCGCGTGAGCGGGAGCTCGTCGCGGAGGTGGTGGAGGCGGTCAATCTCTCGCTGCCTCTGGCCTACCGCATCCAGGTCGAGGCTCCCTTGTCGGGACTCAGCTTGCGCGACGCGGTGAACTCCCGAGGGTTCTACACCAAGTCGGGAAGAGAGCGGTCCAACACCATCCACATCGAGTTTCTGGACTGCGCGGCCTACGTGAACTGCGGTGGGGCCTCGGGCACCACATGGACCATCGAGAAGGCCGGGCACAGGAACGATCACGCCTACGTGCAGATCGCCCGCGGGACCACCGCCTACAACATCGAGGTGCTGGCGCAGTCGCTTGTGGCGCACGAAATCCTGCACTCGCTCGGGATGGATGCGCATGTCTCGACGATCGATTCGATCATGCACCCGAACTACATCCCGTCTGGACTGTCCTCGATCCTTCATCCGCTCGACCGCGAGGCGCTCCAAGCCATGTACGGGCGCCTCAATCCCGGCGACGGTCCCAATGACTTCGGCCCGTGGGACAGCATAGCGGTCCACCTTGCCGGCAACGGGCCACATGCCAACTTCGGCGTCGCGCTCAGGAACGGTTACAGCGAGCCTTGGGCGCATGGGCGCACGCCGAGCACCACGCTCGCGGGCAACCGCGCGCTGTCCGGCACCGTGACATGGCAGGGTGCCTTGCTCGGCTTCTCCGGGCGGCGCCCCGTCGTCGGCGACGCGGAGATCGGCGTTCAACTCGGCACATTGACCGGAACCGCCGACTTCACCGCCCTTGAGTACCGCGAAGGCGGCAGCACCTGGGGCGACGGCGATCTCGGCTACCTGATCGCCGTGGACGGCAACACCTTCCGAGAAACTGGCGGTGATGATGGTACACTCACGGGCATCTTCACGGGCGCCGCCCACGAGGGCGCCGCCGGAACGCTCGGGCGCGCCGACCTCACGGCCGCGTTCGGCACAAGCCGGTAGGGCGAATCCGCTCATTGGGGCCGCTCGTCGTCTGAACGGCGGGCGGCCTCATCTTCCTTCTCCCACTTTTCCAGGAGCTTTTGCCCCATCCGCAGTTTCATCTCCGGGTCTTCCGTGTAGTGCATCATCGTGGCCTCGGCGATCCGCCGTATCCGCTTTTCCTCGATCATGTTGGCGGCGAGCCGTGCGATCTTCTCATCGCGCGCGATTCTCAGAGCGCGCCACTTCCTCCCGAAAATGCGGTTCGGCTCTGTCAGCCACGTCAGCACTATCAGGGCGATAAAGGCCGCACCGACCACACCCCAGGTGTACAGCGACCATTCGGGAAAGATGACGGACATCACTCTTTCTCCGACGCCAAGAGCGCCCGTTCCACCGACGGTGTAGACCACCTTCCGCATCCCGCCATCATCCTGATCGCCCCTCGCCCGTTAAGTAAGGATCATAAGCCCCGAGCGTTTCTACCGCTCCCACTCCAGCCCGTTGTCGTGACCGAAGTCAGGCTCAGAAGCACCGATTGTCACGAGGGCCCGTTTGCGGCCATCCGGTGCGAATGCAAAATCGCGGAGAATCAACCACATACATTCTCGATGCGTCCGCCATGCCAGACGCAGACCCAGCGGATAATCGATGCGCTAACAGAATAATCAATGCGCTAACAGAACCGGCCAAACCCACTTGCTAGCGGCAGGCCGAAGGCCGCCATGGGAGGGAACGGTGCCCCGCCTCGACAGCATCGCCCTGCGGAGTGCACGGACGCGGCGGTCCACGCCTACGGCGTTCCACATCTACATCGAGATTCCCCGGTCCCGGCTCATTCGCAGGGCGGCCTGCTTTTCCTGCTCCCGGGCGATCCTGTTGCGGATCTCCTCTTCGCGCTCACGGACCGCATCCGGGCCTGCGCCGCAGGCGGCCAGATGGGCGGCGAGCTCGTGTTTCGGCATGTCCTTCCTGAGCGCTGCCGCTTCGTCGAGAACCTCCTTCTCCTTCTGCCGGCAGTCTCGCCGGGCCTGCGGACGCTCCTCGAACGACGAGGCCGTGACGTCCATCTGCGTCAGAGCGTTCCGCGCGCGCTCAAGCTCCGCAGCCCGTTTGAGAAACGCTTCGACCCGATCCCGGTTATGCGCCCAGCATTCGTCCCTGGCGAGAAGGACGTCGACCGTGTCGCGCAGCCTCTCCGGCAGATGCGGCCTGGCATCGAGGGAGCGTGCGCGCTCCATCAGCGCGGCATAGGCGCCGCTGTCGAAGCCGATCCCATAGGTCTCCCCCGCCCACTCTTGTACGACCGAAGACACCACGTCCGTCTCCCGCGCCTCGACCTCGACCAGCGCGCGGTCGAGGCGGCCCGTTCCCTCGGCCAGCGCCTTGCGCTCGTCCACCATGGCGGCCAGATGGGACGCATGAGGGCCGTCCTCCGCCAGCATCGCGCGGGCCTCTGCGAGCAGGGGCTCCGCCCGTTGCCGCCACTTGGTCAGGGCGTCGAGCGTCGCGGGACGTTCGGGGCAGTCCGCCGTCAGCGCGTCCAGCCGTGCGGGCCATTCCCGGATCTGCCGGCAGACCGGTTCGCACCGGGCGTGATAGTCGAGCCATGAAGCGATCACCTCCTGCGTGCGCGCCGGCAGCGCCGCCTGCGCGGAGAGCGCCTCGGCCTGTGCCACCAGCTCGCTGTAGCGCGGCACATGGAACGCCTCGGTCCGGGTCTCGCGCGCCTGCCGGTTCACCTCCTTCGTCAGCCACCCGAATGCCCGGTAGCGGTCGTGCCGCAGCGCGTCGCTGATCTCCTCCGCCACCTGCCGGACAGCGTCGCGCGCACCCGGCTCGGCGTCCAGGTAGGGCGCGTGGGCGTCTTCCGGGCGCAGCATGTCCCCGGCCATGGCCTCCAGCTTGGCGCCTTCGTCGCGCCAGGCGCGGCGTGCGGGATGGTGCGGATCGAGCCCGCCGGGCTCGTCCTGCGGCAGGTCCACCGCCTGCCACGCCGCGATGCGACCGGGCAGGGCACGCACCTCTTCGGCCAGTGCCGTCTGCGCCGTATCGACCTCCCGCCAATCCGCCACCACGCGCTGCGCCTGCGCATCGAGCCCCTCGGCGGCCGCGAGCCTTTCGCCAAGCGCCGCTACCTGCCGGTAGCCCGGCGCATACAGCTCTGGGACGACGCTCTCAGCCGCTCGATGGCGGAGATCGTGCCACGCCCTCTCGAAGCGTCCGGCATCGTCGAGCAGCCGCGTGCGTTCGAGCATTTCGACGGCGTCTTCCAGACCGGCGCGCCCTCCCGGCATGGCATGGAGGTGGCGGGCCACCTCGCGGTGTGCCGCCTCGCCCTCCGCCTCCACCAGGCTCCGGCCCGCCTGCAGAAGCGCCGCCCCTTCCTCGCGCCAGGCAGCGTATGCGGGGAGTTGCTCCACCGGCACTCCCTGCGCGGAGGCCGCCCAGCCGAGCTCCGGCCAGCGCCGCCAGTGGTCCCGGATGCCCTCGACGAGGCCCTGCACCTCGCGGTCGTGGGCCAGATGCTCCTCGTGTTTCGCCAGCATGGTATCGGTGAGGCGGCGCATGTCCTGCGGCAGGTCCTCGATCTGCGCGAGCGCAGCAGCCTGCGCCATCACATCCCGGTAGCCCGGGAGGAGGAACGGAACGGTGTTCGCCGCCTCGCCCTCCCGCAGAAGCGCCCGCCAGTCCGCCGCCAGCGCCGCGAACTCCTCGGGGTCCACCGCGGGGGTCTCGGAAAGGTCGATCCCCAAGGCCTCCAGCGCCCCGTCCTCGCTCCGGTCGTATGCCATGCTCTCGATCAGCGCGTCGCGGTCGTCGGTCAGCAGCAGGAACTCTTCCGAGACCCGGCTGAGCTCGACATGGAACAGCTCGCGGTCGGCCCCGGCGCCCGCGTCCAGCACCGCGATCGCCGCCCGCGCCGTCCGGCCCTGCGCAGAATGCACGGTGGAACAGTAGGCATGATCCAGATGGCGCAGCTGCGGGTCGGTAAGCGCAAGACCGAACTCCCGGCCGCCCTCGCGGAAGCGCACCCGCCTGTAGCCGATCTCCACGATCTCCGCCTCGCCGCCGTTGACCAGGTCCGGCCCCCGGGGATGCCTGCCGCGGCCGGGCGGGGCCTTGCGGTTGCGCGTCCAGCGGATCAGGTCGCCGGCGCGCAGCTCGATCCGCTCGGTGTCGTAGAGGCCCAGATAGCGCGCCGCATTGCCCGAGGGCCGGAACCGGCGCTCGCCGTCGGCATGGGCCAGCACGACCCTGCCGCCGTCGTGGCCCGTGACGGTGCAGACGTCGTTCGCGCGGCAGCCGAAGACGTCGCGGTGGAACACTATAGTGTCGCCGGGCTCGTAGCTCCGGATGTCGGAAGCCAGCGCGCGGGTGAGCCGCCGGTTTACCAGGCGGTCGACGGCGAGCGTGCGGCCCTTCAAGACGCCTTCCTCCGCGAGCCCCTCGCGCACCGCCTCGTTTGCCTGCCGGCGGATCGCGTGCGTGGGGGCCAGGATCAGGGTGTCCGCCCGCTGCTCCGGCGCCAGCGCGAGCCAGCGCCGGCCCGCCTCGATGCCGAGCTCCTCGCGGGGCGCCTCGCGCACCCGGTTGCCCAGCGCCGCGATCGCCGCGTCCGGCTCCCCCTCCCTGACGCGGCCTACCGTCGCGCGCAGCGCCGGGTCGCGCTGGCGCAGCACCTCGTCCATGGTCGCCGTCGCCATGCCCGCCTTCTGCAGCAGGCGGAAGGGCTGGCCCGCATCCACCGCCTTCAGCTGCGCGGTGCCGCCCACCAGCGCCACGCGTGCCACATTCAGATCGCGCGCGATGCGCAGCAGCGCCTCCATGCGCACGGTGTCGATCATCGAGGCCTCGTCCACCGCCAGCACCGCGCCCCCGTACTCCTCCCGGCCCCGCGCCAGTCGCTCCGGGTCGGAAAGATCGTTGAAGCGGGTCAGGAAGTGCTGCAGCGTCCGCGAGGGGATGTCTGCCTCCCTGGCGAGAACCCGGGCGGCGGCGGCCGAGGGCGCGAGGCCCTGTATCGTCCTGCCTCCGAGAAGCGCCTTCACCTCCCTCAGCATGGTGGTCTTGCCGCTGCCCGCATGGCCCTGCACGCCGACCGTGAGATCGCTCGACAGCAGCACCGTGCGGACCGCCTCCCTCTGGCCCTGCGTGAGACGCGACGCCCCGAGCCGCGCCTCGACGGCATCTGTACCGGCCAGCGCCGTTCCCTTGTCCCGTCCCGCCTGCATCGACGCCAGCACCTGGCGTTCGGCCTTCACCGCCCGGTCGGTGACGAAGGCCCGGTCCATGCCCCGGCGTTCCGCCTCGATCAGCTCGCCGCCGGACACCAGCCGTGCGATCGCCCCGTCGACCTCGGCCAGCGTGTAGCGCCCCGGCGCATGGCCCAGCGCCACCGCCCTGATCTCCGCCTCCGGGATCGCGGTGCGCCTCTCCGCAACGTGCGACACCGCCCGCGCCACCGCCTCCAGGACGCCGCGCTCAGGCTCCTGCGACAGCTCCGCCGGCGCCGGTGAGCGAGACTGCGTGGGATTCACCCCCGCCGACGCGGCAACGTCGTCGCGGGCCAACCTCGGCAGCGCCGGCAGCGCCGGCGCGCGCTTCAGGCTGCGGATCTCGTTGGCCGGCAGGTCGGGAGGTAGCACGTGCGGCAATCCAACCCGCTCGCCGGTCACCGGGTCCAGCGGCCGGGACGGCGTGAGAGCCGTCTTCTCCCGGGCCAGACTCAGTGCCTGCGCCCGTTCGCGCCATTCCGGCACCAGGTCCGCGAGGCCCTTGTCCTCCTTGCGCCGGCGCGTGTGCAGCGCCGCCATCTGCGTGTGCTTCGCCGTGTAGGACAGGTCCTGGCGCTCCAGGTACGCAAGAATCTCGCGGCGCCTGCCCGAGAACGCGTCCAGGAAGGAGCGGTCGTAGCCCGCAAGCTCGAACCCCGGTACCCGTCCCACCAGGCTCGGCGAGACGGCCATACCCAAAGCCTGGAGACGCTGCGCGAGCTCGTTCCGGTAGTACGCCCCGATCAGCTTCTCGCTGCGGCGGATCCTGGTCGGCTCCACGCTCCGCCATTCCCCCGACGCATTGCGCGTCATGTTGGCCAGCACGCAGTGGGTGTGCAGCTGCGGGTCCTGGTCGCGGCTCGCGAGGTGCCGGAACCCCGCCACCACCATGCCCTCCGCCTTCACCCGGGGACGGCGCCGCGTCGCCGGGTCCCAGCCCCGGGTCTGCAGGAGATCCGACTCCACGAAGCCGAGCGTCGCCCGCACCGCCTCGTCGTGAGCCCGGATCACCCGGCGGTCGCCCATCACCAGCGCCTCCAGCGATACCGACTTCGGAGCCGACAGGGTTATGTCCCAGCCGGGCCGGTGATCGTGCTCCCCCTCGCGCATTCGGCCGAGACGGAGCTCCATCCCCGGCACGAATCCCGACAGCACCGATTCGAAGCGCGAGGGGCGCACATGGGCCTTGAGCCCCAGCGCCTTCGCCGCGTCCCCGTACCAGAAGCTGGCCTGGCGGTGCTCGGGATCGTTCTTTGCGTAGTAGCCGTCGCGCTCGTAGTAGGTCACCGCCATGGCGGACGAACGAAGCTCGACGACCGTGGCGACCATCGGCTCAGACCCCGATTACGGCCGCGCCGGTGCGCGGCAGTGGCGGACAGGCGGGACGCCGCAGGCTCACCGGGCTCACTGCCATCGGTAGAGCAGATGTATGTGGCTCTCGAGCAGCATGCCCAGAACGAAGACGATCAAGCCCACAAGAACCGTCTTCAAGCCGAACTTCGGTCCGGCCGTTTGCGTGAGGACGTCATAGAGAAGCCCACGGATAGAACCGGAATGGTCGATGACTTGGGAGCGCGTCGCCGCGAGGCCCTTTTCGATCCTGGCCGCGGCCTCCTCGACCCCGGCCGCGACCCGGTCCGCAGTGGTTGCCATACCCCGATCGATGCGTTCCGCCGCCGCTGCCGCCTTCACCGCCGCTTCCTCGATCCTGCCGGCATGGCCATCAAGCGCTGCCGCGGCATCTTCCCCGGGCCCGGCCGCCAGCGCGTCCGCCGGTCGCGCAGCCTCGGCAACACGGGCCACGAGTCCGTCGCCCCAGGCTTCCAGCGCCTCCCGCGTCAGCACCTCAGGTGCAGCCTCAGGCGCTGGCGCAGGCCGGTCGGCGGATACCGCTTCCTTCAGTCCGGCCACCTGCTCCCGCAGGACCCGGACTTCGGTGAGCAGTTCCTCGACCACGGCAGGATCGATACCGGGATCCGGCCGCGAAGCGGGCGGGCCCTCCGGCGGCAGGCTCGCCAGCAAGTCCGGCTGGCCGGTCCACGCGCTCTTGCCGTCGCGCTCCGCAGTCACGACAATTGTTCCCTCGTGTGGTCGATCTCGTGCACCTCGTTCATGCCGGTGGCGCACATGGAGGCCGCCTCACAGCAAACGGTATAGGTGCAAGTCCGTCTTCCCGTTGTGGGCCTAAAGCGCGACCTTTCGCTTCTGCCGCCGCGTCCCGCAATCACGTTGTCTCTCCCCTTGTACCGACGATTCTCTGCACCTCGATAGGGACCGCGGCGCACATGGTGCCCGCCTCACAAGAGCCGGTCCTGGCCGGCGTCCGCCTTTCCCTCGCGGGACTCAGGCGCGACCTCTTTCTTCGCTGCCGGCGGCTCGGTCGAAACCGTGACCGAGGTCACGACCGACGCCGCAGCGATGCGTGCCCGCTCCTCGCCCAGCACCGAGGCGAGCGCCATGCGCAGCTCTTCCGAGCGGCCCGCCCCGGCCATCGCGGACGCCCAGGCGGCGAACATCACCGCGATCCTCTCCCGCATGTCGCGCACAAGCGGACCCGCATCCTCCCCCTCCAGCATCAGCGCGCGAACCTCCCGCAGCGCCTCCAGCTGCTCCCGCTGCTCGTCCTTTGCCAGCGCCAACGCGGGCCACTCGTGCCGGAGACCAGTGTCCTCTTCCGAGCCGTCCCGCTCCACCAGCTCCAGCAGGTAGCGCGCGATCGACAGCCCGCGCTGGTCGGCCTTGTTGCGAACGGTCTCCCACTCCGCGTCCGTCGCCGAAATCGAGATGTGCCTGCTCGGCCTGCGCGCCTTCCGCCGACGCCGCGTCCGTCTCACAGCGCACGCTCCCTCGCGAGGACGGAGATCGCGCTCAGAAGGCTCAGCCCGCTGCCCCCCGGAAGCTCGCGCCGGAGAGCCCGCACGAATGCCTGCAACTCCCGCACCCCGTCCCGCTGCTCCACCTGTTCCGCTTCAGTCAGCACCAGCGGATGGCGGTCCGGATCGTCGGCGAGCGCGAGATCCAGAATATAGCGCGACACGGTCTTCTCCGCCGCCGCCGCGCGCTCCCGGATCATCTCCTGCTCCACCGGCTTGCAGTGCAGGCTGCGCTGACGCCTGACGGGCCGCGCCGCCTCCTCCGTCACGACCCGTCCTCCCCGGCCGGCCCCGCCGCCTTCCAGCGGTTCGCAGCACCGGGATCGGTGAGCCGGTCCAGCATGCCCTCCCGCTCGATCCATTCGTCCACCGCGTCGCAGGCGTCCTCCCAGGCCTCGCCGGCGCCCGCCCCGCGCAACCGCCTCTCCTCCAGCCTGGACATCACCAGCATCTCGCGGACCGCCCGGCGCAGGACCTCCGGCGGCAGCGGATCGCGATCGAGAGCGCGATGGATCACGAAGCGCGACAGGTCCATGCCGCTCGCCGCAGCCGCCCGGCCGATCCTCTCCCACTCCGCATCGGTCGCCATCACCGCGCGCTGGCGGCGCCCACTGGCATCCTCCCTCATGGTGGCGAGCCGCCCGTAGGGACCTGCTGCAACCGGGACACGTGGCTTCGTGAGGACGAGGAATATGTCACCAAAATCCTGTGGTATTCCTCGTGAGCGATAGTATATGCCGCCATTGTGTCCTCGTAGAGCCCCCTCAATTCGTGATAAGAACCATACCAGCGCTCTACGCCAATATCCACAACCCACTTCCCCGCGTGCAACTCCTGAGAGACACAGGACTTGCCAATGTGTTCTCCATCTCCGCCCAATCCGCCCTTGCAATCATCCTAACCCACTGTAGCGTAAGCCATATACAGGAGGAAAGAGCAACCCGTGCGTCACGGTTCATTCGCGAACAATTCGCTTCAGGTAGTGCACACCTGGCGCCCGCGCCACGGCTCGCACACGAGCCAGACCGGACAGCTCACCTCCGCCGCCATCGACGCGCGCGACTTCCGCCGCGCACGCAAGGATCGCGAGACCCGCGCGCACCTGCCCGAGGGCACCCTGGTCGCGATCACCGGCGGCAAGACCGTCAGCGATGCCGACGCCGTCTGGAGCACGCTCGACATGGCGCGCGCGAAGTACGGCGACATGGTGCTGCTCCACGGTGGCGGTCCCGGCGTCGAGAAGATCGCGGCAAGCTGGGCCGAGGCCAGAGGCGTCAACCAGGTCATCTGCCGCCCCGATTGGAACGCGCACGGCAAGGCCGCGCCCTTCCGCCGCAACGACGAGCTGCTGAACTTCCTGCCCAAGGGCGTCATCGCCTTCCCCGGCAGCGGCATCACCGGCAACCTCGTCGACAAAGCCCGCACGCTGGGCATACCGGTGATGCAGATCAAAGCCGCGTAAGCAGCGCGCGCCTCGACGAAGCGGCCGAAGCCTCAAGGCATCGGCCGCTTCGTCGTGTTTCACGACGGGCGTCACGAGCGTCGGCCTGTGCGCCCGCCCGCCGGATCGTGCACCGCCAACCCGAGTGCGCGCTCGAACGCCGGCGTCGCCGCGCTTCGCGCTGGCGCCGTCCGCGCTCGCTGCATCGGCCGTGCTTCCCCGCCTGCCTCCGCCGCCGTGCATCAGGCTCGGCGCTACGCGCCATCGCCGGGCTCGATGCGCGTGTCCTGCTCTCCGGCTTGTCCGTCCTGCGTCGCCGCGTCCGGCTCGGCGCTCGCGCGCCGTCGCCGGACGATCCCCTCGCAGCAGAGAGACAGACCGCGGTTCAGTCCGCGACGGTTTGCCCGCAGTCAAGCAGCGCACGCCGTCGCCGGCCCTTGCAGCGGCACGCGCATGGACTGCGCGTGCTCCCGCCCGTGCCGGTGACGACGATCAGGGCGATGAACATGGCCACGGTGCACCAGCGAGTGCGGCCGCCGATATCGTGCCGCAGTTCACCTTCGGATTACGGACTGCAAGTCACGCGCGGACCCTCGGCGTCAACGCTGTCGCCGATGGTGACGAGCGCCTCCGCGGCTCGACGGACATCGGTGCCGTCGCGCCTGAACGGCCCGACGCCACTAAGCCCGGCACTCGTGACGATCATGGCGAGCGCCTCGCTGCGCCGATCATGATCGCGAGCGTCTGCAATCTCGCCCGGTTGCCGCAGGCACGCGCCCGCCTGGCCGCGAGGCCAGCCCCGCGGTCGAGCCGCCCGCCGCCATTGTCGTTCCCAACTCCGGCGCCCCCATCGCTGCACGCGCCTTCGCATGCAGCGATGACGGTGACCATGGCGATGGAGACCCGGACGATGCGCCGACGAGTGCGGCCGCCGGCATCGTGCCGCAGTTCATCTTCGGCTTGCGGATGCACGTCCCGCGTGCACGCTCGGCGTCACTCGACGAACGCGAGCCGTCTTCTACCCCGCGCAGCCGCGGTTCCACCCGTGAGCACTCCGCGCGCAACCCGTGCCGGCGATGAGCGTCGTCCGGAAATCCCGCACCTGCAGCATGGCCATCACCAGGCGCCGCACCAGCGCGAGCACGAGTGCGACCGCCTCTGTCCGGTTCTCGTGCCCGTGCCGTCGACAGCGCCGTCGTCGGTGCCGACGACCGGCGCGTCACCATCCTGATCGTCGATGCCGAGGTTTCGATGTTCATCCGTCGCTCCTCTCAGCACGACCATCGACAGAAGCGATCCATCAACTGCGCCGACCATGATCGCGTGCCACGCGCCTGCCGTCGGCAACGCCGACGATCGTCCCGGCATTTCCGTGCCGCCATGTGTCCACAGTGTGTTCCAACCCCTCGTCAGTGCCGGCCCGCAATGCGATCGGTCAACTGCGCCGATGCCCGGACACCGAGACCCGCCTCGTGCTCGCAATCCGGCCCACTCCGCTCGGGACACAATCTCGACACACGGCGATCTCTCCCTGCAGTGCCTCCCGCAGTCGCCATCGTCGCCGGCCTCTTCGGCACCGAGATGCGGCTCAGCTCACCTGTGGCGAAGTTGCAGCCGGTTTCGGACGAATGACGTTCGGGTTGCGCGGCATTCCGCGCGACATTCTTTGAGGCTCGCGAGAGCAAGCCATTGCATCAACGAGAGATTCCGCGATCCTGTATCAGAACTATGTCCTCTCCTATGGTGCAGCCCAATAGCTCCCGAATTATGGCTATGGTGTCCTTATAGTGCCACCTAAGAGGCTGGCCCTGAAGGCTTTTCTCGCATCCTGTAGTCCCTGTCCTACGCCTTGAGGCGTTTATTGCTCTCACACCCCACGCATCGATGATGCAGGACCGACATATCGATGACATGCGCCGTCACAGCTACGCTCCAGTACGCCCTGGTATGACAAGCGTCATGACAGGAGCGTTGGAACGAGAGAATCTCATTGAAATACGCCACTATCGCACTGAAATTCATTCATAGCTCTCAGAGAGAAATACATTGACATACGCTGGTCTTGTCCGGTCAGCCTCGCGTATTTCGCGCGAATGTGCCACGGCCCGTTGACAGGGGCAGGGTGGATCGGTCGTCAGAAGCGGGTGACGGCGGCGAGCGACACTGCATCGGCCGTCTCGCCGTCCTCGCGGTATTGAGTCCAGTCCACCCGCAGGCTCGCCCACTCGCTCAGACGGACCTCACCGCCTGCCCCGTAGGCCAGGCCCTCGCCTGTGTCTGACGTCGAGACCCCGAAGGCCGACGCTTCCGTCTTCATGACCGCCCCACCAACCCGCGCGTGCATTGAAACGCCTTCCGCTATCTCATGCCGGACCTTCCCGAAGACGCCGAGACCATGAAGGATGCGCGTGCTGAACGGGATGTCGCCGGCCGGCGTGCCGGCTGCCAACTCCGTCTCCGCGACACTCGTCATGACCTCGGCCTCAATCGCGAAGAAGGGCCGGAGATCGTAGCCGGCCCGCAGAACGATCACCCTGTGCTCGAAGTCCGGTATGGTCACAGTGTCGCCATCGGCAGTCATTGTCTCGCCGTCGATGAAGACGTGCCGATAGCCGATCCCGACATGGATGCGGTCGGCGTGGCGGTCCTCTGCGTGAGCGACCGGGACAAGACCGAGGCCGCACAACAGCGCCGCAAGCGCAGAGATCCATCTGGTCATGCTGGATTTCCTTCCCGCTGCTATGGTGAAAGAGGCGGCGCCCCATCCGACAAGAAGACGCATATGGAGGACGCCAAGCGGGGCTGCGCCTGGAACGACGGGCCGCACTCGGGAGCGAGCACACCTTGATGGTATCGGGGCCACATTCAGCAACCGACCGCGTGAACGCGGCGGGTTCGGCCTGAGTGCTGCGGGCAAGGGCAGCCGGGCGAGGGCAACATGCATGGCGCGTGCGCTCTCGCGATGACGGTCCTCCCGGTTCAATCATGCAGCCGCCACCGCATGGCGACGTGCAGGCCAATGTCGGGTGCGGCGTGCCAAGTGCCGTCGTCCTCCGTGACGGCGATGTCGAGCTCCACGCGCTCGCTGAGTCTCAGCGTCCCTCCCAGCCCCACCATGACGGCCGCGTCCGAGAGCGGAGACAGGGCGGAGGCGCCGTAGGGCGACGAATGGGCGTCGACCTGCACCGTCAGCCGCAGATCCCTGAGCGCCCGCCAGGTCACGCCGAAGCGCCCGAAGGCGATGAAGCGGCCGCCGAGGTCCGAAAGGTTCTCCGGGGCCTCGCCCACGAGAGCCCCCAGCGTCGCGGCATATAGCCAGGCGCGGGAGCCGGCCGAGCCCGACAATGCTCCCGAGGTCTCGGCCCAGACCGAGGCCGAAAAGCCTCCCGAACCGGCCAATGCGTCCTCGTCGCCGCTCGGAAGCTTCACAACCGCCCGGACCGCCATGCCGTCATTCGACAGCGGCGCGGGCGACAAGGCGTAGCCGACCCCGAGGCTCACATCCCCGAGGGAGAAGACACTGCGATCGATGTCCACACGGGGTCCCTCGTCATCGGCGTAGAAGAGCGCCAGCCGATCGCGCGGCGCACGGTCCCGCGCGCCCTGGGGCAGGCCGAAGGCGTCATGCCAGCTCTCGATGAAGCCGTCGAAAACGCCGCCGCTGTGCGCAACGACGGGGACGTCGAGCAGATACTCCCAGCCGTCTCCCAGACCATGCCGCAGCGTGAGCGCCCGCCGGTAGGTCTCCCCGTCCATCAGCACCCGCTCCGCTCCGGAACTGGCCGCGCGCAGATGCGACGCCATGTCCAGCGATGCGATCAGCTCCGACGAGCCCGCCGGCATCACGCGGGCGCCGAGGGACCCCGGCACACCGTACGCGAGGTGAAACGGGTTCAGGTTCACCATGCGCAGCGGCGTCGCCATGCTGCGAAAGCCCACCTCTTCGGAGGCGGCCGCGCCCGGCAGGCATACGCAGAGGAGCAGCGCGCACGCCAAGCCGAGACACCGGCCGGTCCGGCCTCGTGTCCGCCTCGCAGGGGAACCGCCCGACAACCCAAGGCGTGCCCCGAGACCCGTCAGGCCCATCGATGCAGTGTGCTCATGGCGCCGCCGCCCCGCCAACGCCGCCGCTTCGGGCCGCCCGGTGACTAGAACTGGCGCACGAAGCGAAGCTCGCCCCGCGTGCGCTCGTAGTCGTAGAGCTGTGCGTTGGTCTTGCGGACCTCGTGAACCACCCCCACCGCCGGGCTGAAGCCGTAGAGGGTGATCCCACGGTTGTACACCGACGCCCGCGCGCTCCACGTCCGGTCCTCGCGCGCCCCGTTGTCCGGCACGTACGGGTGCCACCCCGCCTCGAAGTCCGTCCAGCGATAGTCCCCGCCGCCGCTCACCGTGAAGCCCAGCGGCAGGAGCACCGAAACGCCCGCGCCAACGCGATACCTCTCATGGCGATCGCGCATCACCTCCGGGCGCTCACGCCCATACCCCGCAGACACATCCGCCCGAACCGTGGGCGCGATCACCCAGGCGCCGCCCAGCGACACATCCAGAGCCGGCCCGTCCCGGCTCGTCCCCGTTCGATGGTGCCGGTCCTCCCAGGCGACCCGCCCGTTCACCGTCACCGCACGGTTGACCCGGTGCCCCACCTCGACGCGCCCGCCGAGGGCGTGTCGATCCTTCACCGTGCCGGCCCAGCGCTGGCTCGCGGTGGCCAGCACGCTCGCCTCCGTGCGCTCGCCCAGCAGCAGGCGAGGCCCGAGATGGACCGACGCGAAAACCTCGTCGAACCGCGATCCCTCGTGCTCCCGCCGCGAGAGATTGGCGCCGCTGCGCAGCCGCACCCGCTCGCTCAGCGGATACTGGTGCTCGGCGCCGCCCCACACCGAGAGACCTATGCCCGACGTGGTCAGCTCCTCGATGTCGCGCTCGAACGGCAAACCGAAGATATAGATGGTGCGCTCCTCCGAGCTGCCGCCGATATTGGTGTCGGGCGCGATGGCGGCGCCAAGGCTGAAGCTCCAGCGCCGCCGTGCCCTGATCCGGTTCAGGAAATGTCGGACGTTGGCGACCACCGCCTCAGGCGGGTCGCCGGCCAGCACCCGCTCGAAGTGGCGCTGCGACAGGCTGTCCTCGCCCTTGACCCAAGTTGGCACTTTTTCCGACCAGCCGAGCCTGTTCGAGCTAGTTTTGCGGCGCTGAACCACTAGATGTTGGGGTTGGAGGACACCTGAGACCCACATTTGCCATTCGTGGTCCTGGAAGCCAATTGTGGGGCCAGGACTTTGGAGTTGAGTCGATATCCCTCTTGCCAGATGCCGCGAACGCCGTGTATGCGAAACAGGCATCGCAGAAACGGCGCCGCCATGTACATCAAGGCAACCAGGACACACACCGACAAGGCCGGCCAGCCGGTCCGAAGCCATCGCCTCGTGCTCGCCCAGCGCGTCGGCGACAAGGTGCGCCACAGGACGCTGCTCAATCTCGGCACCGACTATCCGGTGCCGCGCGAGAAGTGGAAGGCCGTCACCGAACTCGCCGAGGCGCTGCTTCACGGCAAGCCGCCGCTGTTCGAGGGCGAGGCGGATGTGCGGGCCGCAGCCGAGGACATCGTCGCCAAGCTCAGGGCCAGGGGGTTCCGCGTCGAGGCGATGCAGGAAGAGGCGCGCAAGCCCGAGATCGCCACCGTCGACCTCGATACCCTGGAGCACGAGAACCCGCGCACGGTCGGCTGCGAGCGCCTGTGCCTCAAGGCCCTCGACGCCCTCGGCTTCGCCGAAATCCTCCACGGCCTCGACATCAAGGGCCGCGACGGGCGCATCGCCAGCGCGCTGATCGTCGCCAGGATGGTCCATCCCGCCAGCGAGCGTGATACCAGCCGCTGGCTCCGCCACGACAGCGCGGCCGCCGAGCTCCTGGGCCTGGAGGGCGACCGCAAGGCGCTGCGGCGCAAGACGCTCTACCGCATCGGCGACCTGCTCTGGCGCCACCGCGCCGCCATCCAGCGGGAGCTGTTCAACCGTGAGCGCGCACTGCTCGACCTGCCCGAGACGATCGCCTTCTACGATCTCACCAACGTCCACTACCACGGCCACACGGGCGGCGAGCTTCCCAGGTTCGGGCGCTCCAAGCAGAAGCGCGACGACTGTCCCCTCATCACGCTGGCGCTGGCGCTCGACGGCGCGGGCTTCCCGCGCAGTTGCGAGATCCTGCCGGGCAACGTGAGCGAGCCGGGCACGCTGCACGAGGCGCTGGCGCGGCTCGAGGCGGTGTGCGGCGGCACGGCGCCGAAGCCCACGGTGGTCATGGACGCGGGCATCGCCACCGAGAAAAACATCGCGTGGCTGGGCGAGCAGGGCTACGACTGGATCGCGGTCAGCCGCGGTGCCAGGCCTGCGCCGCCCGAGGGCGGACCCGAGGCCCTGCTGATCACCAGCGCGCGCCACGAGGTGCGGGCCTGGCGGCTTGCCAGCGAGGACGGCGAGGCGCGGCTCTACGTCGTCAGCGAGGGCAAGAAGAAGGCCGAGAACGCGATCATCGGCCTGAGGCGGAACCGCTTCGAGGCGGCGCTGGAAAGGCTCCACGGCGGCCTTGCGGTCAAGGGCCGCCTCAAGCGCTACGACAAGGTGCTGGAGAGCATAGGCCGCCTCAAGCAGCGCTTCTCCGCCGTCGCCAGGCACTACGAGATCACGGTCGAGAGGGCGAAAACCGGCCCCAATGCCACCGCCGTGCGCTTCAAGCGCAGGCCGCGATACGACGAGGCCGATGAGGGCGCCGGTGCCTATGTGCTGCGCACCAGCCACGTCGACTGGGACATCGAGACGGTCCTGCGGACGTACTGGCGGATCACGGATATCGAGGCGACATTCCGGAGCCTGAAATCCGAGCTCGGCCTTCGCCCGATCTGGCACCAGCTCGACCGGCGCATCGCGGCCCACCTGCTGATCGCCGTGCTGGCCTACCACGCCGTGCATCTGATCCGTACCCGGCTGGCCGCGCGCGGCATCCACAAGTGCTGGGCGTCGATCCGCGAGAGCATGCGGACCTGGGTGCGGATCACCACGCGCCTGCGCCAGACCGACGGCACCTTGATCGTCAACCGCCAGGACACGCGCCCGGCCGCCGAGGTTGCCGCAATCTCCTCGGCGGCGGGCGTGGACCCCGCCATCCACCGCACGAGGACCCGTCTGATGAGCTGACAGAATCTCACAAAATGTGGGGCCATGTTGGAATCGACCGAGAAAAATATCGCGTTGAATCAAACCAATAGGGAACACAGGCAGCGGAAAAGTGCCAACTTGGGTTGAGGAAGAAGGCGCGGGCCAGCTCCAGACGCACCCGCACGAGCGCGGGCCGATCGATCAGGATGACGCGGAAGGACGCGATGGCGAGGCTCAGCAGAAGCTCCCGCCGCCCCTCCGGGAGATCGGGGTTCAGCGATGCCTGGGTCGCCGCCAGGCCCAGCAGGAAGAGGACATCGGTGCGCCGGGGATGGTCGGGATAGTCCTGTGCCAGCGCATTCAGGATGGTCAACGCCTCCCCGAAGCGGCCTTCATCGACCAGCGCTTGCGCCGACGCCAAGCCCGGCAGCGCGGGGGCGGACTGTGCAGAGAACTCACCTGCCGCCTGCTCCGTGGCGCCCCAGGCCGGGAGGGCGAGCAACAGGCAAGCGGCAAACGCGAGGGCACGGCAAAGCGGGGCAAACATCATCGCAGCAGGCCTCGGACGGAACTCAACAGAGAGAGAATGAGAAAGAAGAAGAGGGTGGCACATCCCGCCACCCTCTTCCGGAAGTCCGGACCTAAAGGATCGGGGTCTTACGAGGCGACCCCGATCCCGCCAATCCGGCTACTGCTTCGTCGCACCGAATGCGCCGATCAGGCTGGCAGTGTCCGTTACCGCATCGAACATGCCCGCGACCGTGCCTGGCTGATCCTCGGCGGGGTCCGCGCCAGCATCGTAGAACGAGCCTCCCCACGACCCGACATCCGACTCGGTGGGGCCGCCGCCGAAGTCAACTTCACTCGTACCGCTGAAGGTGCCGTCCCCGTTTATGCCGGTATCTTCCAACATCACCTTCCAAGCAGCGGATGTTCCATCGCCCAGCGTGAAGTCCGTGATCGTCCCGTCGATGGTTCCGGTCGCGGCTTCATCGCCGAACTTCGCCACGAGACTGGCAGTCGCCGTGAAATCACCAACAGCGGCCTCCGTCTGCGCACCGGCGGTGAAAGTCTGCGTCTGATAGATGCCGGCCGCCGGACCCGAATAGGTCGCGGTGCCCTCAATGGTGTCGGCGACAGCAGCCACATGGGCGTCCGTGCCGGCCGCGAAGACCTCGACAGTGTGCGGATCGTCGCTCTCCTTCGGCTCGTTCATCCACCAGCCGAAGTACGCGTAAGCGACATCCGGATCCTTGATCGTGGCCAAATTGGAGTCGGGCGTGAACCTCCAGTTCGCCGCCATAACCAAGTCGCCGTCGGCGTCGGTGGTCACCGTGCAAGTCGTGCCGCTAGTGCACTCATACGTACCAGACACACCGGCGAAGGTGCCGGCGAACGACTCCGGGTTGCCGGTGTCGCCGCCGTACGTCACCGACTGGCTTGCCCCCGAGGGGAAGTCCGCGGCCTGAGCCAGCTTGACCCGATCCGCATCATTGAGGATGTCATCGCGAGCAGCCCGGTCATATAGATCCGTGAACGGCTTGTCCGCTGGCTCCTCGATGTCCGTATAGATTACTAGGGTGTGAGTGGACTCATCGCCAGCGTCTTCCCTCGTCATCCTGACACTGTTCCAGTCGTCGTCACCGGCCGTGGTCTCGCCGCCATCGTAGTCGTCGTCGTCATCTCCGTTCACGTCGACCGTTATCGTGCCGGCCACGTCGCGCTCCACCGACAATCCGTCAACACCGCTGCTATCGGGGAGCGCGTCGATGGTCCTGGCAGTGGAAGTCGCATAATCCCCAAGCCTGTTGGTTGAGATCGCCGTCTCAATCGCCCCACCTCTGGCAATCCGATCCGCGAGTGCCGCGGCTGCCATAAGGTCTTCCGCCTCCTTCTCGATCTTGGCGAGCTCTTCCTCCGCGGTGTCGGCACGGTCGTTCGCGGCAGCCAACTCACCTTCGAGGCGGGTGACTTCGCCTTTGGCCACGTCCAACATGGTCTGGAGGCCGTCCCTCTCGCCCGTGGTCTTGGCCAACTCGCCAGTGAGGCGGGTGACTTCGGCTTTGGCCATGGCCAACTCGTCAGTGAGGCGGGTCACATCGGCCGTGGCATCATCCCTCTCGGCAATGAGCGCCATGATGGCTTCCGGCGTTATGTCCTCGTCCCCGAATGCTTCTTGCAGGGCATCGATCTGCGCTTGCAGTTCGTCCCGATCCGCTTTGGCCCGGTCCTCCCCGGAGCTCGAGCAGCCGTACATGACGGCCGTGAGGGCGACGATCGAGCACGCCGCCAGCAAACTGCGAGTCAGTTTCGACTTTTTCATGACCTCAAGGCTCTCCTTTTTAATATCTCGCATTTGTCAAATCAACGACAGGCCTACGCTGGGGTACGCTGTAATACGCAGGAGTGCGTATATACACATGATAACAAGAGGTTGACGTGACACGGATGCCCCTTGACGTCATGACAAACCTACGCTCTAATACGCCGGAGTTTGATGTCGGTGGCTTACGAAGTGATTACGGTTGTTACGACGACACAGACGCGCCGCGAGGCGAGGGGTGCACGATGCGTAAGCCTTCGGTTGTCTGGTGATGGGTGCGATGGATTCAACGATTGAGCGTTCGTCTCCAGTCACGTCTGAGGGGCCTGAGCCAGATGTCCTTCCTGGGCTTGGCCCGCTCCATATGTGTGTCGTAGCGCCCGCGCCCCTGGGTGATCCCGACATGGATCCAGCCCGAGGCCTTGTAGACGGCGCCGGTGTAGCGCGGGGGTGCCTACTGGTAACTCTCTCGACCGTCGGCTATCGTCGCGCTCGTGACGATTCGCGACGAGGATTCCGGGGCGGCGCTGGCGTCGATCGAAGGCGACGACGGGGTCTGGCTGCCCTCGACGGCGGCCGTGGTGTCGGAGCCGCGCGACGGGCAATCTCTGTACGAGCAGGCGCGAGCCTGCGCGGAGACGGAGCGGGCGCGGGCGGACGCGGCCGAAGCGCGCGTGCAGGAGCTGCTCAACGATGTTCGCCGGCTCCGTACTTCTCTGCGCAAGGCAGAGGCTGGCAAGGGCGCGAGCGGTCCGGTGCCGAGGAATACCCGTGGAGCGCACCAGGCCCCGGCATCGAAAGCCCGGAACGACACATCCGGCCGTCGATCCCAGGAGATTCGGGGGCTGCACAGGGCGCTGGAGCGCTCGCAGGAGCAGGCGCAGGGGCAGAAAGACACGAACGAGGCACTGCGTGCGGAACTGCGCGGCTCGCGCAAGGAAGCGGTGCGGCTGAACAAGGAAGCGGTGCGGCTGAACAAGGAGGTGGCACGGCTGAAGGGCGAGGTCGCGGCTCTGAGCGAGCAGGCGTCGGCGTCGGCGAGCCTGACCGATACGAACAAGGCGCTGCGCGCGGAGAATGTCGCGTTGCAGAAGGCGGCGAGGGCCTCGGAGAGACGGTGCAAGCGGCTGGCCGGCGAGAACGCCGGTCTTCACTCGGCGCTGTGCAACTCCCACGAGCGCGAGCTTCGGCTCGATGCCTGGCATCGCGACGAGGTCGACGGGCTGAACCGGGAGATCGACCGGCGGAACGCGTTCTGCGTGGAGGCTTCGCGGGAACGGCGGGCCATGCTGGCCCCGCTGCGCAGGCGGATCGCTCAGCTCCGTGCAGCGACCGCGCGGGCGAAGGGCCTTGTCGAATCGCTGCGCCAACGCAACGCCCGGCTGCGCACCGAGGTGCGGGAGTTGAGGGCCAAGGGGGCGGCGCTGGAGGCCGAGACGGCGACGCTGACCTCCCGCGTCGAGACGCTGGAATCCCGGGTCGAGAAGCTCCGCTCGACCCGCTCCGTTCTGTCGAAGGCGCTGTTCGGCAGCAGGAGCGAGAAGCAGAAGAAGGCGGGCACGGGGCGCACGCGCGGCCAGCAGCCCGGCGCGCCCGGCCACGGCCGCACCCAGCGAGCCGGTCTGCGGGAGAAGGAGGAGCGGCGCAACCCGCCGAAGGATGCGCGCGTCTGCTCCTGTTGCGGCAAGCCCTACGTCGCCAACGGCGAGCACTCGACGAACGTCATCGAGATCGAGGTCAAGGCCCATATCCGCAGGATCGTCCGCCCGCGCTGGCGCCGGGGCTGCGAGTGCCCGTCGTCGCCGCTGGAGGCGATCGCGCCGCCGGCGGCGCGGCTGTTCCCGGGAACGCTCTACGGGACCAGCTTCTGGGCACGGTTCCTGTTCGAGCACTGTGCGTGCTTCCGCCCGCTGAGCCGGGTCGCGGCGTGGTATGCCGACCAGGGCCTGCCGGTCTCGCCGGGCACGCTGGCCGACAGCCAGAAGCGCTTCGTGCCGCTGTTCGAGCCGATCCACGAGGCGATCCTCGCGCACCAGAACAAGGCGGCGCTGCGCCATGCCGACGAGACCGGCTGGCGCGTGCAGGAGTTCCGCCGGAACGGCCGCTCGAGCCGCGCCTGGCTGTGGACTTCGGTCAGCCGGGACACGGTCTACTTCCTTATCGACCCCTCGCGCAGCGCCGAGGTGGCCAAAACCCTGTTCGGCGATACCGCCTGCACCGTGCTCGTGGTCTGCGACCGGTTCAGCGCCTACAGGAAGCTCGCGCGCGAACTCGACGGCAAGGTGATCCTCTGCTTCTGTTGGGCGCACCAGAGGCGGACCTTTATCGACTGCGCCGCCGGCCATGTGCGGCTCACCCGCTGGTGCGAGAGATGGATCGAGCGGATCGGGGAGATCTACAACCTGAACGACGAGAGGCTGAAGCATTACGACGCCTCCCTCGAACGCCGGACACCGGCGTTCGACGCGGCGCAGGACGCGTTGAGGAAGGCGGTCGAGGGTCTGTTCGCGGACGCCGGGGCGGAGTTGGCCGGCCTGCCGAAGAAGGGGCGCAAGGCCAAGGCCCTGCGCTCGCTGCTCAGGCATCGCGAGGGGTTGTGCGTCTTCGTCGACCACCCCCTGGTCCCCATGGACAACAACACGGCCGAGCGCGTGCTCCGCGGGCCGTCCATCGGCAGGAAGTTGAGCTTCGGTTCCAACAGCGAGGACGGCGCGACGTTCATTGCGATCATGTACTCGGTCGTGGGCACGCTCTCGATGAACGGCATCGACGTGCTGCGCTGGCTGAAGGCATGGCTGGACGCCTGCGCAAAGAACGGCGGCAAGCCGCCGGACGACCTGTCGCCCTGGCTGCCGTGGTCGATGAGCGAGGCACGCAAGCGCAAGTTCACGGCACCGGGATGACCGGCCGGATCGAGTGCCGCTACTACGGCCGCGACTTCACCGTTGAAGAGATGGCGCTGCTGCGCGCCCTGATCGCCGCCGATCCACAGACGTCCCGTGCCGCCCTGGCACGCGAGTTCTGCCGGCGCATCGGCTGGTACAAGCCCGACGGCGGGCTCAAGGACATGATGGCGAAGGTCGCCATGCTCGCCATGCACCGCGACGGCGTGATCGTCCTGCCGCCGCCGAAGCGGCGCACCGGCGGGCCGAAGCCCATCGTCTTCGGACCGGACACCGAGCCGCCGCTGTTCCCGGCCCCGACGAGCCTGGACGAGGTCCGACCGCTCGACTTCCGCATCGTCGTGCGCAATACCCGCGAGGGCAGGCTCTGGAACGAGTTCGTCGCCCGCTACCACTACCTCGGCTACAAGACCCTGGTCGGCGCCCAGATGCGCTACGCCGTCCACGACCGAAACGGCTGGCCGCTCGCCATGCTCGGCTTCTCCACCGCCGCGTGGAAGCTCGCCCCGCGCGACACATTCATCGGATGGACGCCCGAGTTGCGCGAGAAGAACCTCCCCCTGGTGGTCGACAACCCGCGCTTCCTCATCCTGCCCTGGATCGAAGTCCCCAACCTCGGCTCGCACATCCTTGCCATCGTCCGCCGCCGCCTGCCTGAGGATTGGACCGAGCGCTACAACACCACGCCCGTGCTGATCGAGACCTTCGTCGAGACCCCGCGCTACACCGGCGCCGTCTACAAGGCCTCGGGCTGGATCCATGTCGGCATCACCCAGGGGCGCGGGCGCTACGACACACATATGGAGCGGGCCAAGCCCAGGAAGGACATCTGGCTCAGGCCCCTCAGACGTGACTGGAGACGAACGCTCAATCGTTGAATCCATCGCACCCATCACCAGACAACCGAAGGCTTACCTCGATGCCGAAGAGGGGCGAACTCACGCTCTCCAAGCGCACCGTCGACGGGCTCTCCGTCGAGGGCAAGGAGGCCGTCTTCTGGGACCGGGAACTCCCCGGTTTCGGGGTGCGCGTCTACCCCTCGGGCACCAAGATATACCTGGCCCAGAGCCGGGGGCCTGCCGGCATCAGGCGGGTCTCCCTCGGCCGGCACGGCAAGACCACCGCAGAGGAAGCGCGCAAGAAGGCCGCAGCCGCCATCGCCCGCATCAAGCAGGGCGAGGATCCCGTGGCGAGGCCGCTCGAGCGCACGCTCACCGTCGCCGACCTGGCCGAGCGCTATATGGAGGGTCATGTCAAGGTGCACTGCAACGCGCACACGCAGAGGATCTACGCCGGCTCGCTGAGGAACCACATCCTGCCGGCATTGGGTGCGAAGCCCGTGGCCTCCGTGGGCCGGGCGGAGGTGGCGGCTCTGCACTACGGGATGCGTGAGACGCCCCGTGCCGCGAACCGGGCGCTGATGGTTTTGTCCAAGATGTTCTCGTTGTCGGAGGCGTGGGGAATGGCGCCGCCCGGCGGCAACCCGTGCCGGTTCGTTCTGCGCTACAAGGAGGGGCGGAGAGAGCGCTTCCTAACCGAGGACGAGTATCGCCGGCTGGGCCTCGCGCTGCGCGAGCTGGAGGCCGAGGGCCCGGTGCAGGCGCGGGCTGCGGCGGCGCTGCGGCTGATCATGCTGACCGGATGCCGTCTCGGGGAGGTGCTGACGCTTCGCTGGAGCGACGTCGACCGCAGGTCCGGGGAGCTTCGCCTGCGCGATGCGAAGACGGGGGCGCGCATGGTGCCTCTGACGCCGGAGGCGTCACAGGTGCTGGCGGGGATCAAGCGGGTCCGTCGGAGCCCATGGGTATTTCCGGCACGCAGGCCGGATCGCCACTTGTCGGAGCTGACCAACCCCTGGCACCGGGCGCGGGAGCGTGCCGAAGTAGAGGACGTGCGGATCCACGACCTGCGTCACAGCTTTGCGTCGCGAGCCTTGGCCCTCGGTCTGGCTCTACCGATGATCGGGCGCCTTCTCGGCCACACGGACATCGGCAGCACGGCGCGCTACGCGCACCTCTCGCGGGACGCGGAGAAGATCGCGGCGGCGCGGGTGGGGGGCAGCATCGAGGACGACGTCGTCCGCACCGGGGCCGCTGTCCTCAACGGAGCGCCTGGATTGCCGCCAGCACAGATGGCGTAAGGGTCGGGGGGAACCGCGATATGGCGAAACTTGAACGGAAGTCCCTGTCGAACCGGGTGGTCGACGGCCTGCGCGCCGGGGACAAGGACGTCATCTATTGGGACCGGGACCTGCGGGGCTTCGGTGTACGGGTCTATCCCAACGGGGCGAAGACGTATCTGGTGCAGGGCCGCGGCCCCAGAGGGTCGAAGCGGATCACGGTTGGCCGGCACGGCACGATCTCGGCGGACGAGGCGCGGCGCCGGGGGACCGGGCTGCTGGCCCGGATCAAGGCGGGCGAGGAGCCCAGGGCCTCGAGCGGCGGCGATGCCGGCCCGACGGTGGCCGATCTTGCCGAAAGATACATGCGCGAGCACGTGGAGGTTCGCTGCAGGGCGAGCACGATCGCGGGTTACCGCCTGGTGATCGGCAGGCACGTCCTGCCGCCGCTAGGCAAGGTGCCGCTGTCGGCGCTGGGCCGCGAGCACGTGGCCGAGCTTCACTACAGGTTGCGCAAGACGCCGGTGGCCGCGAACGAGGCGGTGGGCGCACTGTCGCGGATGCTGAACCGCGCGGAAGCGTGGGGACTGGTTCCGGCGGGAAGCAACCCCTGCCGCTTCGTGACGCGCTACCGGACGCGGCGCCCGGAACGCTTCCTGACCGAGGAGGAGTTCGGGCGCCTGGGTCAGGCTCTGGACGAGCTTGAGGCCGAGGGCTGGCTTCCGGTTCACGTGGCAGCGGCGATCCGGCTTCTGATGCTGACCGGGTGCCGCTCGGGCGAGGTACTTGGGCTTCGGTGGGAGGACGTTGCGCTGGAGAGGAACGAGGTCCGGCTTCGCGAGAGCAAGACCGGCCCCCGTGTGGTTCCGCTGTCGCCTGCTGCGGCGCGGGTTCTTGCCGCCATTCCCCGGCTTGCCGGCAACCCCTGGGTGATCGCGGGCCGCGAGCCGGGCGAGCGGCTGACGCACCTCGCCTACTACTGGTACCCGGTGAGGGAGCGCGCCGGGCTCGACGACGTCCGGCTTCACGACCTGCGTCACAGCTTTGCCTCGCGGGCGCTGGCGCTGGGCGAAGACCTCACGATGATCGGCAAGCTTCTCGGCCACAAGAAGATCCAGACCACCGCCCGCTACGCGCACTTGGCGCGGGACTCGGTGAAGGAAGCGGCGGCCCTGGTGGCGGCCAGCATCGGAAAGGACATCTCGCCGTGAGGGGTGCGCGCCGGGCATCGGGACGGCATCGTTATCGACGAGAGGAGCGACCGATGGTGCGTATCGCCGATGACTGGCTCCCTACCCTGGCGAAGGCGCTTGCCGCGCTGAGCAACAGCGACCTCACGACCATGGTGAACTGGCTCTCGGCGGCGAAGCCGCAGCCCACGCGCAAGGCCGACATGGTGGCGGCCATCGAGAGCCGTCTCAGCGGGGCCTCGCTCCGCCGTCTGTGGGACGATCTCGACGAGCTTCAACGACTGGCGGTGGCAGAGGCGCTGCACGACGCGGAGGGCTTCAAGGCCGCGCGGTTCGAGGCCAAGTACGGCGCGCTGCCCCTGGGCTTCGGCCGGCGCGGTTCTCCCGACGCATTGCCCCTGCGCCTCTTCCTCCATTCCCGCGGCAGCTACGCGGACGCTACGCCGTTCGTCCCGCCGGATCTGGCGGAGCGTCTGCGCGGGTTCGTGCCCGCGCCGCCCGAGGCGGCGCTCGCCGCCGAGGAGGCGCTGCCGGAGGCGGCCGACCGGCGGCGGCGCGGCCACGTGCCCGAGGGGGAGGCGCCGGGGTTGGAGCGGGTCGAGCTGGTTCGGCGCGACTTGGAGCGTGCGGCACAGAGAGACCTGGTCTCGGTGCTGCGCCAGATCGATCTCGGGCAGGTCGCGGTGAGCGCGAAGACGCGGCGGGCCTCGGCGGCTTCGGCGGCGGCCATTGCCGGGGAACTGGACGGGGGCGACTTCTTCGACCTCGCGGAGAAGCGGGGACGCGGGGAACAAGCGGTCGGCCCCGTCAGGGGGTTTGCCTGGCCGTTGCTGGTGCAGGCGGGCAAGCTGGCCGAGCTCAGGGGCTCGAAGCTGGCGCTGACGAAGAAGGGCCACGCCGCCCAGGGGGCGCCCGCAGCGGAGACGCTGCGCAATCTTTGGCAACGCTGGATCAAGAACGACCTGCTCGACGAGTTCAGCCGCATCGAGGCCATCAAGGGCCAGAACCGCGGCAAGGGCCGGCGCGCGATGATCGCGGCGTCGACGCGCCGCCCGGTGATCGCCGAGGCGCTGAAGCACTGTCCATTGGACCGCTGGGTGCGCTTCGACGAGTTCTCGCGCTTCATGCAGGCGTCGTCGTTCGAGTTCGGCATCACGCGCGATCCGTGGAAGCTCTACCTGTTCGATCTGCACCACGACAGCCTGGGCTATGCCGGCTTTCACGGCTGGAACATCCTGCAGGGCCGCTACCTTCTGTGCGTGCTGTTCGAGTATGCCGCGACGCTGGGTCTGATCGATGTCGCCTACATCCACCCCGAGGAGGCACGGCTGGATTTCACGCACCTGTCGGGGAGCGGCGAGCTGGCCTGGCTCAGCCGCTACGACGGGCTGCAATACTTCAGGCTGAATGCGCTCGGCGCCTACTGCCTGGGGCTCGCCGATACGTACGAGCCGGGCACGGCGGCGGCGCGCACCTCGCTGACCGTCTTCCCCGACCTTCGGGTGTGCGCCGGCGAGGCGTTGTCGGCGGACGAGAGGCTCATGCTGGAGACGTTTGCGGAGGTCGAGGCGGAGGGCGTGTGGCGCCTGGCGCGCGAGCGGACCCTGGCGGCCTTCGAGGGCGGACACGATGCCGACGGCTTGCGCGCATTCCTTGCGGCACGGGACGATCAGCCTCTGCCCGAGAGGGTCGAGGGCTTCCTGCGCAACGTCGAGCGCGCCGCCGGCGCGCTCAAGGCGCGCGGTACGGCGCTGTTGATCGAATGCGCCGACGAGGACGTCGCCGCCAGGATTGCCGGCGACGAGCGCGCGGCGAAGCTCTGCCTGCGCGCGGGGAAGAAGCATCTGGTGGTGCAGACGAGGGCAGAGGCGGCGTTCCGCAAGGCCGTTCGCGACCTCGGCTTCGGCATGGGCACGAACTGAGCGGCGGCCAGTGCCGTCGTTCTGCGCCGACAGGCGCTCCGACTGCCCGTCCCTGAACTCGTGACCGACGATCAAACCGCATATGCGGCGGCTTCGCCCGTGGCCGCGCAGACTGCCGATCGTGGCGGGCTCCGCTGGCTCTCTCTTGACCCGAGGCAGCGGCGGCGCGCGCTAAGCCGCGTCCGCCAGCCGCGCGATCAGCTCGTCGCCCGTCGCGCAGTCGATGATCCAGTCGCCGACGTCCGCCAGCCGCTCGGGCTCCCCGATCCCGGCCAGCAGGGGTACCGCACGGCCGGCGGCGTCCGCGCCGAACTTCCGCTCGGTCTGGCGCAGCAGCAGCGCTCGTTCCTGCTCGACGCCCTCGGCACGGCCCTGCTCGACGCCCTCGGCACGGCCCTGCTCGACGCCCTCGGCACGGCCCTGCTCACGGCCCTGCTCGCGTTCGGCCTCCCGCCATGCGCGGACCCGGTCCTGGACCGGCGTCCGCAGCTCGCCCGCTTCCTCCAGTCGCTCCATCTCCTCGAACCCCTCGATCACGGCGCCCCCGGCACCCTGCCCGACAAGCAGGCTGAACCACTCGTGGAATATACGCCGCAAGTCCCGATGCTCGGAACCCCGAAGTGCCGAAAACGCCTCAAGCAGCGTCGCGTAACCTTCCTCAAGCGACGACATCCGCTCGATGCCGATCACCAGGGAAACGACATCGTCCGGCGGAAAGTCTCCGCCCCCGACCCGGCCCACGTCAAGCGTCACGTAGCCGGAGCCGGCATAGACAGGCACGGGGGCAATGGCGCCGGGGGGCCGGCCCTCCGGCGCAACCAGCGCCTCGACACTCGCCGCCGCCGTCCACGGTGAGGCGCCGTTGTACAGAACCACCGGCAGCACAGGCGGCAGACGGTCCGAGGCGCCGAAGCGGCGACCCGCCCAGAGGCCCCGGTACAGAAGATTGACGTAGGTGTTGACCCGCAGCGCCATCAGGTGGTCCACCGCAGACTGGAACTCGATCAGCACGAACAGATAGGCCCAGTCCTCTTCGCCGCCGTCCCGCAGGCGCACGCGCCAGACCAGATCGCTCAGGTGGCGGTGCAGGATGTCGTCGATGCGCTCGGTCGGCACCGGCTCCAGGGTCTGCGGGTCGAAGGCCGCGAGCCACTCGGGGCCGTCGTCGATCATGCCGGCGACGAAGCGGAGCAGGTGCTCGACGGAGATCCTTCGAGAGAAGATGGACTTGTAGATCTCGTCGTGACGCATGGCCGCATCCTCTTCGGGCGGCCGCGTGCTCATGCTGCAACCGTCGGCGCCGATGGTAGTGGAGGGACCGACGGCATGCCAGAAGGCCGTCTTGCGGAGAGGCGTGGTGAGGAATGAGAGCGCGTATTGCTGCCCGCAGCGATCCCGTGTCAGCGCGGTGGCCGGTGCGCAGCCACGACGAACCTCAGGGCACGCTGTTTGGCGTACTTCGGCCTTTTCAATTGCGCCGCGCCGTGGTGCGGGCTCATAGCGGTTTTCTCCGTCGCGGCCCCGGAATCGCCGGAATTACCGACATCAAGGCGGAAGCAGGAGGACGGAAATGTGGCCCTCCGGCCCACAATTCCGCCTGATCGAACCGGCTTTCGCCGGACCCGCTCAATCCCGAATCAGAGCGTTCGATCGGGACGCGGCACACGCCTCCGACCATTAAGAGATGAGCGGCGCTTCGCCGCTCGCGGCCGATCCCCGACTCCTTTGTGTGCCTGCGTCCCATCCATGCGTTGGCGCCCCGCAGCGTGCGATGACGACGGGCGGCCGCGGCTCCGGCTGCGGGCACGGCCGCCAGGGACCCGGTGCGCCGGCGGCGACGTGTCCTGGGTGAGGCGCCGGCAGCGGCGGAGGACGCGGGCGGCGGAATGTCCAAGCTCTTGTCCGGCCGGTTGAATTTCGGGCTTGCAATGGCCGCCGAAATGTGGCGAGAATTCGGCCCTAGCACGTCGTGCGGCACGGAGGATGCTGCAGGGATGTGCAGGGAGGCTGCAGCGCAGAGGGGGCGAAGGCCCCGGGATGGTTAGGGATCGTTCCATGGTTCGTCGCGGCGGTGGCCTGTCTGGCCGCAACTCCAATGTGGACAAGCGGGCGCCGGTGTGATGAGGTTCATAAGCTATGGACACGACCCGAGTCGTCGGGTACGTTGATGGCCGGATTAAGTTGAACCAGCGAGGCCTCGGGCTGAGGCCTCTTCAAGCAGAGGAGAGCCTGGGCGCAGGACAAAAGCTACACTCTCGGTTCTCTCAATCGATACAACAGCTTAGCTCCCGAATCAGCCCTCTCTGACAGCCCCCGGAACCGCCCGCCGTAATCACTGCGGAAGCGAGTGAATTCCAACTCCAGCGTAGCTCCGCGTAGCGACCCGGTAATGGTTCGGTAATGCCGTGGAGGGGCCGGGTTCAGCGATTGAGGGCCCGTTTCCAGTCTTTTCGCAGCGGCCTGAGCCAGATGTCCTTCCTGGGCTTGTCGTAGAGCTTGTGCCGGTCGTAGCGCCCACGCCCCTGGGTGTTTCCGACGCGGATCCAGCCGGATGCCTTGTAGACGGCGCCGGTGTAGCGCGGGGTCTGGACGAAGGTCTCGATGAGTACGGGCGCGGTGTTGTAGCGCTCGGCCCAGTCGATGGGCAGACGGCGGCGGACGATGGCGAGGATGTGCGAGCCCAGGTTGGGGATCTTGATCCAGGGCAGGATCAGGAACCTGGGATTGTCGACCACCAGCGGCAGGTTCTTCTCGCGCATCTCAGGGGTCCAGCCGACGAAGGCATCGCGCGGCGCCAGCTTCCAGGCGGCGGTTGAGAAGCCGAGCATGGCGAGCGGCCAGCCGTTCCGGTCGTGGACGGCGTAGCGCATCTGGGCGCCGACCAGGGTCTTGTAACCGAGGTAGTGGTAGCGGGCGACGAACTCGTTCCAGAGCTTGCCCTCTCGGGTTCCGCGCACGACGGTGCGCATGTTGAGCGGGCGGACCTCGTCCAGCGCCGTCGGGGCGGGGAAGAGCGGCGGCTCGGTGTCGGGCCCGAAGACGATCGGCTTTGGCGGACCCGGTTGCCACCTCGGCGGCGGCAGGGTGATCAGACCATCCTTGTGCATGGCCAGCATGGTGACGCGGGCCATCATGTCCTTCAGGCCTCCGTCGGGCTTGAGCCAGCCGATGCGCCGGCAGAACTCCCTGGACAACGCATGGCGGCTGAGCGGCGGGGGTCCGGCGATCAGCGCGCGCAGCAGCGCCATCTCTTCAGCGCTGAAGTCTCGCCCGTAATAGCGGCACTCCACGGTGCCGCTCACCCCGGCACCAGGAACTCGCGCCTGCGCTTCTCGCTCATCGACCACGGCAGCCACGGCTTGAGGTCTTCCGGCGGTTGGCCGCCATTCTCCGCGCACGCCTCCAGCCATGCCCGAAGCCAGCGCAGGATGTCGATGTCGTTCATCTTGAGGGTGCACACGACCGTGTACATCATCGCCGTGAACTCGGCACCGCGCTCGCTGTCGGAGCCGAAGCTGAGGCGTCTTCCGATCACCGGCGCCCTCAGCACGCGCTCGGCAAAATTGTTGTCCATCGGGACCGGTGGGTGGTCGACGAAGACGCGCAATCCCTTGCGGTGGTTCAGCAGCGAGCGCAGCGCCTTGCCCTCGCGTGCCCCGGCCGGCAGGTCGGACAGCTGCCGTTCAGCCTCGGAGAACAAGGCGTCGAGCCCCTCCTTCAGCGCGCCCTGTGCGGCGTCGAACTCCGGCGTCCGGCGCGCGCAGCCGGGGTCGTAGTGCTTCAGCCGCTCATCGTTCAAGCGGTAGATCTCCGCGATCCGCTCGATCCATCCCTGGCACCACTCCGTCAGCCGCACCTGGCCGGCCGCGCAGTCGATGAATGTCCGGCGTTGATGCGCCCAACACCACTGCAGGATCATCTTGCCGGCGAGATCGCGTGCCAACTTCTTGTAGGCGGACAGGCGGTCGCACACCAGGATCGTGCTGCCGGCGGTGTCGCCGAACAACTTCATCGCGACCTCTGCGGAACGCGAGGGATCGCTATGGAAGAAGGCCGCGTCTTCGGTCACCGAGGTCCACAGCCAGGAGCGGGCGGAGCCGCCCGTCTCGCGTAGCGAACGGATGCGCCAGCCGGTCTCGTCGCCGTGGCGCACCGCCGCCTTGTTCTGGTGATCGAGGATCGCTTCCGCCACCGGCTTGAACAGCGGCACGAAGGGCTTGACGCTGCTGCCCAGCGTCCCCGGCGAGATCGAAAGGCCCATATCGGACATCCATGCCGCGACCCGCTTGAGCGGGCGGAAGCAGGCGTAGCGCTCGTATAGATACTGCGACCAGACGCTGATCCCGTAGGGCGTCCTGTCGAACAGGCGCGGCACCGGAGGCGCGATCACCTCCTGGGGCGAGGACGCGCACTCGCAGGCCCGGCGCCAGCGGGGACGGACGATCCTGCGCTTGTGGGCCTTGACCTCGATCTCGAAGATGGCGCTCTCTTCCGTGCCGTTCGGCGCGTAGGGCTTGCCGCAACAGGAACAGATGAGCGCGTCCTCCGGCGGGGTCTTCTCTTCTTTCCGCTCCTCGAGCCCGGGCCGCTGGGTGCGGCCATGGCCGGGTGCGCCGCGCTGCTGGCCGCGCGTGCGCCCAGTGGACGGCTTCTTCTGCTTCTCGCTCTTCCTGCCAAACAGCGTCCTGGATAGCGCCGCTCCGGTCGCGCGAAGCTTGGAAACCCGCGCCTCCAGCGCCGCGATCCGGGCCTGCGACGTCTTCGCGGCCTTGCGCAGCCGGACGTTCTTCCGGGTCAACGACTTGATCGTGGCCTTCTGGCGCCTCGATCTCCGCAGGGCCTTGCGCAGATCGGCGTCGGCGCCGGACAAAGCTTCCCTGTGGGCTTTCGATATCCGCAAGACCCTGGCCACCCGGGCCTTCAACGTCTCTTCCCTCGCGTCGGCACCCTTCACCGAATGGCGCAACCAGAAGACCTCGTCGGTCAGCGAGATAACTCTGTCCGCCTGATCGCGCCGGTGCCTCAGCTCCGCGTGAAGCTCAATGACCTCGCCGGACAGCTTTCTACCGGTCGCCTTGAGGTCCTCCGTGCGCTGCCTCTCCTGGTCCAGCTTCCGGGTCAGACGGCTGACCTCTCTGCGCAGCCCAGTAACCTCTTTGCGCAGCTCACCACGCTCCGCGCGCAGAGACTCGATCGCCTGCTGGCTCTTCGCTGAGGCCGGAGCGTGGTGACGCCTGCCGCGAGCCGGTGACGCGGACTTTGGCCCGCCAGCGCCAGCCTGGCCAGCCGGCGGAGGCGACTTGGGCCTGCCAGTGCCAGCCTCCGGTCTCCCCAGCGCACGACGCAGCCGACGAACATCGTCGAGCAGCTCCTGCACTCGTGCCTCGGCCGCCTTCGCGCGCTTCAGCTCCCGCTCGTACAGAGATTTCCAGTTGCGCGGCGCGCTCGACGGGGTTGCGGCGGGCGGCGACCAGTTTCCATCGTCGCCCTCGACCAGCGCCAGGTCCGCGCTGAAATCCTCGTCGCGAATCGCCATGCGCTCGACGATATCGCATCCGAAAAACCGTTACCAGCCCCCGCGCGGGGGCGCTCAGCGCGGCGGCGGCGAGCCCGACGCCGCCTCATCGAGACCTTCGTCCAGACCCCGCGCTACACCGGCGCCGTCTACAAGGCATCCGGCTGGATCCGCGTCGGAAACACCCAGGGGCGTGGGCGCTACGACCGGCACAAGCTCTACGACAAGCCCAGGAAGGACATCTGGCTCAGGCCGCTGCGAAAAGACTGGAAACGGGCCCTCAATCGCTGAACCCGGCCCCTCCACGGCATTACCGAACCATTACGCGACCCGTAGCGACTCGGGCCGAAGCGCTGCGCGAGCGCGCCGGCGGCGCCCCCGAAACCGGAATCAAGACACCGGCGCCGGAGCGACGACGTGCGCTGCGCGCATGGTGGCGTGCGTGCGGTTGCGTCCGCCGGCGACGGCGATAGGATGAGCGTCATGATGGTGGCGTTCGACACGCTCAGGGCGGCGCGCAAGCTGCGCGACGAAGGCGGCTTCGACGAGAAGCAGGCCGCGATTCTCGTCGATACCTTCGCCGAAGGCATGGGCGAGACCCTGGCCACCAAGGCCGACCTTGAGAAGACCGAGGCGTCGCTCAGGGCCGACCTTGAGAAGACCGAGGCGTCGCTCAGGGCCGACCTGGAGAAGACCGAGACAGCACTGCGGGGCGAGATGCGCGAGCTCGAGCAGCGCATGACCATTCGTCTGGGTGCGATGATGGTGGGCGCGGTGGCCCTTATCGTCGCGCTCATCAAGCTCGTATAGCCGTCAAGCGATTGCTCCGGCAGCGGACCCATGACGGCGGGCGGTAGCACCGGCCGGGCGTCCACCGCGCGAAGCGCCACCCGCCAGCGGTGACGGCGCTGATGCCGATGTCCCGGGCCGCCGCCCGTGGTCTCGAGGCTCCCGGCCGAACATCGCCCCCAGGTACGTACCGCCGGCACACCCTCCCATATCGCGATGCTGCTCTCTCCGCCGGTCTTCGCCACGCCTGATCCCGGTGCCGCGAGAGGGATGAGGGTTCGGCGGATTTGCCCGGCGCGTGCTGCCGCAGCCGGGAGCGGCCAGACGCTGCGGCCGCGGCGTCCCCTGAATCACCGGCGCCGCCGCGGCTCGCGCCCGGCGAGGTGGCCGCGCCGGTTGCCAGGACATGGCGAATCGGTCTACCTGCCTGGACACGGCGACCCGGCCTCGTGCCGCGCCTGCGGGTACGCGTCGCGGCCCGTTGCCGTCTCGCCGTCCGAAAGGAGCGGCGCATGGTCTCGAAGGCACTGGGGTTCCTGTCCGCCGACATGGCGATCGACCTGGGAACCGCGAACGCGCTGGTCTACGTGAAGTCTCAGGGCATCGTGCTGGACGAGCCCTCGGTGGTGGCCTTCGTCACGCACAGGGGCAGGAAGCGGGTGCTGGCGGTCGGCGACGAGGCCAAGCGGATGCTGGGCCGCACGCCCGGGAACATCGAGGCGGTCCGCCCCTTGAGGAACGGCGTCATTGCCGATTTCGAGGTGGCGCACGAGATGATCAGGCATTTCATCCGCAAGGTGCACAGGCGGCGCAGTTTCGTGAGACCGCAGATCGTCGTCTGCGTACCCTCCGGGGCCACTGCAGTGGAGCGCCGTGCGATCCAGGAGGCGGCCGAAAGCGCGGGTGCGCGCCGCGTGTTCCTGATCGAGGAGCCGATGGCGGCCGCCATCGGGGCCGGCCTGCCGGTGACCGAGCCCACCGGCTCGATGATCGTCGACGTCGGCGGCGGCACCACCGAGGTGGCCGTGCTCTCGCTTGGCGGCATCGTCTATTCGCGCTCCGTACGCGTGGGCGGTGACGAGATGGACGAGAGCATCATCGCCTACGTGCGCCGCAGCCATAACTTGCTTCTGGGCGAGAGCAGCGCGGAGCGGATCAAGAAGGAGATGGGCTCTGCGTGTCCGCCTGAGGACGGCGACGGGGAGACGCTGAGCATCAAGGGCCGCGACCTGATGAACGGGGTGCCCAAGGAGATCGTGCTCTCGGAGCGTCAGATATCGGAGAGCCTCGCCGAGCCGGTGGGGGCCATCATCGACGCGGTCAAGGTTGGGCTGGAGAACACGGCGCCGGAGCTTGCGGCGGATATCGTCGACAGGGGCATCGTGCTTACCGGCGGAGGCGCGCTCCTGGGCAACCTCGACCGGGTGCTGCGGCACGCGACGGGGCTTTCGGTTTCCATCGCCGATCAGGCTCTACGCGGCGTGGCACTCGGCACCGGGCTCTGCCTCGAAGAGATGAAGGCCCTGAAGCACGCCCTTCACGAGGCACATTGAGACACCGGCGCCGCGGCCCGGCCCGCCAGGGCGTCCAGGCAGCGTGCAAACCCGCGCCGGGCCTGGCCAGGGGCGTCGTCCTGTTCCAAGGTAGCCGGGCACGGCGCTCAGCGTGTCGACGGCAAGGCCGGCGATCGCCCGTGCGCAGCCGGCCCTCGCCCGTGCGCAGCCGGCCCTCGCCCGCGATTGCCGATGATCTGAAGCCGCACCGAACGTGCCGCCCCGATGGCCGTTGCGGCAGCGCCGCGCAACGGATGGTGGTATAGGTCGTGCGGAACCTTCAACCGTCGAAAGGACCGTCCGATGGCCGCGATCGAGATCGACGAAGCCGCCTTGGCCAAAGGGCAGTTGAGGAAGCTCCGGGCACTCAGGAAATCGCTGGGCGACGAGATCGCGGACCGGACCTTCGTCGAGTGGCTGGCGTCGCAGCGGGCGGCGGGGGCCGCGCCGGACCGGAACGCCACCCTGATCGTGGATACCCTCTGGCCGCTGGTGCAGCAGGGCACGCTCTCGCTCCCGCGCGGCGGCTACCTGATCCGGCGCGGACGAGGCCGGATCATCGTCGAGCTGGCCAAGCCGTAGTGGACGCGCGGGTCGGATCGCCGGCTGCCGCGTGCTCCGCCTGCGGCCGCCGGCGGCGCGGTCATGGCATGAGCGAGCCGGTGAGCGGCGGCACCCTGGAGATTTCGGTTACCAACGATCTGCGTGGCATCAGCAGCGCTGCCGCCAGGATCGATGCGTTTTGCACGGCGCACGAACTGGCGAGCGGGATCTCCTTCGACGTCACGCTCGCGGTCGACGAGCTGGTGACCAACGCGATCGGCTACGGCTACGACGACGACGGGGAGCACCGGATCGATATCGCCCTCCGCCTCGAGGGCGACACCCTCACCGTGGAGATCGCGGACGACGGCAAGGCGTTCGATCCGCTGCAGGCGCCGGAGCCGGACATGTCCGCTCCGGCCGAGAAGCGCGCCAGGGGCGGCCTTGGCATCTTTCTCGTTCGCAGGACGATGGACACGGTGGCGTACCGGCGGGAGGACGGCCGCAACGTGGTGACGCTGACAACGCACGCGACGCGGAGGCCGGCGGAGTGAGGCCTGGAGGGGCGATGGCGGCGTGCGGACCGTCCGGCATCCGACGGGGGCCGGGCGGGCGGGCGCCAACGCCCGTCGGAGAGGGTCGCACGGCCATCGGATGGGCGTCGCTGCCCGATGCGTCGCCGGAGCGGGTTCATGGGACGTAAACGCGGCGCAGGGACCATGATCGATCGCAGCCCCTACCCGATTCCGCCCGCCAGCGCCCTGATCGCCTTCGAGAGCGCTGCCCGGCACGGCAGCATCTCCCGGGCTGCGGAGGAGTTGCGCACCTCGCAGCCCGCGGTCAGCCGTCAGATCGCGAGGCTGGAGAAGCACCTCTCGACACAGCTCTTTGAGCGTAGCCGCTGGGGGGTGAGCCTGACCGAAGCGGGGCGCTGCTATCGCGAGGCCGTGCTCATCGGGCTCGGGGCTCTCCGGGACGGTGCCGACCGGGTCGCGGCCCTCTCGGGTACCGGACCGCCGGAGGTGACGCTCGCCTGCCCGGACGAGCTGTCCCACCTCTTCGCGATGCAGCGGTACGACGCGCTCAGGGCAGCGCTCGGGGAGGAGGTCCGGGTCCGCATCCTGGTCCGTGCCGGCGCTCACGCGTCCTTGCCTTCCGAACCTGCCGCCGACGTACTCCTGAGTTGGGATGCGGAGGGTGCCGCGCCCCGGCATCGTGCCGTGATTGCCGCAGAGGCGGTCGGCGCCTTTTGCTCGCCGGACTACGCCGCCGCTCATGCCGAGGTTCTGAGCGGGCCCGTCGCGGGCTGGGGTGGGCTGACGTTTCTCGCCCTAGCAGATAACGACGAGGGCCGGGCGTCGTGGGAACGCTGGTTCGAGGCCGCAGGCAGTCCGCTCTTCGCGCCCCGGTACGAAGTCGTGGGCAGCCACGCCCATGCGCTGGAACAGGGCGCTGCCGGCTGCGGCCTCGTGCTCGGCTGTCGTCATCTGATCGGACGGCACGTGGAGGCCGGTACGCTGGTCATGCAGGGCGGCGGCTTCGTCGAGACCGGCAGGCTCTTCCATGCCGTGCTCACGGCGAAGGGGCAGGAGAAACCGGAAGCACGGGCGTGCCTGGCCTTCTTTGCCGGGGCCTCGAAGCATCGGGCGGGCGGCTGGGACGAGCCGTGAGACCGTCGCCGGCGGGAACGCGGGCGAGCGCGCGATGACAGTGCCCGCCCTTGATCCCTGCAGCAGTTCCCGCCGCCAGGCAGGCCTTTGGCGGCCCGCTTCTTCAGCGGCCCGGACGACTTGAACACGACCACGAGGCGCGCCGCAATCGGCTCCGCCTCCAGGGTGCAGGGATTGCGGCCGGGCCGCGCCGCCATGTCGCGCATCAGGAAGCTGTCGAAGCCGTAGATCTTCACCCTCTCGCCGGCTACGAGGCGCGCCACCATCGCCTCGAACAGCGAGCCCGCCAGATCCCGCACCGCGCGGCGCGTCAGTCCCGCCGCCTTGCGTGCCGCCTGCGCCAGACGGCCGCGCTTCACGATCGCCATGGCCAACCGCCCTCCGTGGTGCGCGATCACGCCGGGCCGGCCGGGGCAGGGGTCAAATCCCGATCGTCCTGCAGGGCCCGTTCCCGCCGCAGCGCCATGCACATGCCTCCACGACACGAAGAGGCAGAGGTCGGCCTGGACCGGGGCGGCGGACGGGCGTTCCGGCGAGGGCCGCGCGGCCGCCGATCCTGTCAACAGACCGGAGGAGGCCGGGCGATGCAAACAGCGGCAAGGCCCAGCTGGCGACGCGCCGACACCTATCTCACACACCTGTTCGGGGGCGGCCTCGACGGGGGCGACCGCGAGTTCGTGGTCGAGAGGTTCCGCAGTGCATACGACGGAGAGATCAGGCCCGTCGACGACGGCAAGGCGAACGGCGGACGCGGTCAAAAGCGCCGCATCCTGTCCCTCCGGACCGTGCGCAATCTCCGCCCGGCCCGAGATGAGATCATCATTGCCACCAGTGTCAACCGGGACGCCGGCATCCAGCTCTTCGGGTCTACGGCCGCCGGCATCGTACTGCGCGGCAAGTGGCGCTGCTGACCGGCGGCCTGGCCGGGAGTGTCGCCGCAGGCGCCACCGGCCGCTCTCCCGACACATTGCTACACCCACGACTTCGAGGTTGTCATGTCCAGCAGCGACGCGCGGGCGCGCGAGCGTCAGCGCCGGCAGCACGCCGCGCGCCTCGCCAGCGGGAAATGCACCCGGTGCGGCCAGTTGCCACCGGAGCCCGGCCTCAAGTTGTGCCGGCGCTGCGGAGAGAAGCGCCGCGCCGCCGAGCGCGCCCGCCGGGCGAAGGCCCGCGCCGAGGGCAACCATTATGGCCGCGATCCGAAACAGTGCCGCCGCGCCGACCGCGCCGCCGACAGGCGGCGCAGGAGAGCCTGGAGGGAGGCAGGGCTGTGTACATCCTGCGGCCGCCGCCGGCCGGAAGACAACCGCTCCGTCTGCGAGCCATGCCGCGAGGCCAGGCGCGCAATCGACCGTCGGCGCTATGCTGCGCGAAAGGCCGCCGGCCGCTGCGTACGCTGCAACCAGCCCACGGTCGGAGGCCTGTCGCGCTGCGGCCGGTGCCTCGCGCTGGAGAAGGAGCGTATCTCTGCCGAGCAAAAGAGCGCCGCCGGGAAGAGCCGCTATGTCGCGAGGCGCGCGCAGGGCATCTGCGTAGACTGCAAGGTTAAGGGTTGGGCAGGCTCTCTCTCGAGAGCCTGCCCAACCCTTTTGAACGAAGCCGCGGGCCACGAGAGGCGAAGTTGAGCTATGTGGAAAGTGCGCTGATGTCAGCGTCAGGCGGCATCCACCGGCAGCAGAGTTGCGCATAAAATCGACGCTCGCGCCGGTCTTTCGGCAGGCATGCGGGCGCACGCTGCGAGGACTGAGCGGGGTGTGAGCCGAGGGCTGTCAGCCCGGCTCAAGCGGAGACAGGTTCGGTCGTGCGTCGGCGCTTTGGCGCCGTTGCGCGGGGCCGAAGCGAGCGGGCGTCTCACGGTTTCCCCCTGTGGGTCGGCGGCAGCGCCGGCGGGCCGCGCGTCGAGCGGGGCTCATGGCGGCGGCGGATTTCGCGGACGAGGCGCATGACGCCGCCACAGTGGGGGCAGGCCACGGGCGCGGTGCCGATCTCGGGCTCTTCGTCGGGCTCGGCCCGAGCGCCGTCCACGCTTCCCTCGGGGGCGGCGCAGCCGAGGGCGCCGAGAGCCTGGCGTGCTCTCTCCAGCGTGCTGGCGCGGCAGCCGTTGGCGAGGATGCCGAAGTAGCGAATGCGGTGCATGCCGTCCGGCAGGACGTGCCTCAGGAAGCGGCGGATGAACTCGTCGGCGCTCACGGTGGCGATGCCGTAGCGCGGCTTTCTCTGCCCCGGCGCCTTGGGCTTTCGGTGGCGGAAGGAGACCGTCTCGCCGTCGAAGGAGACGATGCGGCTGTCGGAGATGGCGATCCTGTGCGTGTAGTGCGAGAGGTACCGGAAGACCTGCTCAGGCCCGCGGAAGGGCCGCTTGGCGTAGACCACCCAGTCCCTGGCCCGGGCGGCGGCAAGCGTGGCGTGGAACTCGCCGGGATTGGCGAGGTGGGCGAGGGTGCCGTGGAACTCCAGGTCCCCCCGGCCGTGGGCGCGGGCGAGCTCCTCGAGGAAGAGGCGGCGGAACAGGCTGCCGAGGACCTTGACGGGGGCGAGGAAGGTGGTGCTCCCCGTCTTCCACTCGCCACTGTCTACGTCGAAGCCCGCGTTGGGCACGACCACGTGCAGGTGCGGGTGGAAGCGGAGCTTCTGATCCCAGGTATGGAGGACCGCGGTGCCGCCGATGCGCATGCCGCCGTGGCGGGGATCGGCGGCGATGGTGCGCAGGGTCTCGGCGACGGCCCGGAAGAGGATGTCGAACACCACCCTGCGGTTGCAGAAGGCAATGGCGGCAACCTCCTTGGGCAGGGTGAAGACCACATGGAAGTAGGGCACCGGCAGGATGTCCCCGGCGCGCTCCTCGCTCCAGAGGTTGGCGGCGAGACCCTGGCAGGTGGGGCAGTGGCGGTTGCGGCAGGAGTTCTTATGAGCTCTCTCCGCAAGGCCCGGCTTCATCTACGTCAATGGCATTCGCAATCTCTCCACTCGAATCCGCGGCCGATGTCCAGGCAGAACGTCGTTTCCACGCAGCGATCCGCCACGCTGCTCAGCTCTTATCCGGTTCGGAACTCCGGCGCTTGCCGGCTCCGTGACCCCAATACCGCATCCAAGCGGTGGTGACGTTCCGGGAGGCGGGACCCATCTGTAGAACGGTGCCAAGCGGCGACCCAACTCTTGCCCGGTCACACGCCTTGCCCGGCATCCTCCGCGGCCGCGTCCGACCACGTCGGAACCTCCTGTATTTTCCCGTTCGTTCGGCCGGTGCCCTCAGGAGACGATGGCGCCCTCAGGCACCAGTCCTTGGGTGGCATAGCGCCACAGCGCGATCAGCAGCTTGCGCGCGACCCCCACGATCGCCCGCTTCCTCGCTCGCCGGTCCCTCCCGCCACCGGCATCCCTGGCGACGTAGGCGTGGAACCACTTCGTGATCGCGCTTTCCGGTTGCAGCTTCAGCCAGCGCCAAGCCATCTGGATCATGGTAAGCGGTATCGGGCCCCCATACTTCCAGCGGATCTGATTTCGGGGCTGACTCTCCGCCTTGACCACGAGCCACACAGGAGAGATCGCGATGACAGATTCGATTTTGGCATCTGGCGACGGTGTCGCTGTTGCTTCGGTTGAGATCCCAGCTTCTGAGGGAGCCGCCCCGGCTCCGTCTGAGCCGGCCCCCATGCGACGCTGGCCGGACGATGAGAAGGCGCGGATTGTCTCGGAGAGCTTTGAGCCGGGCTCTTCGGTTGCGGCGGTCGCGCGCCGCCATGGCGTCAGCGATACGACCCTGACCAAGTGGCGGCGGCGCGCGCGGGAGGGAACTCTTCCGGGCGCTCGGATTGGTGGCTCTGCACCGCCATTTGTTCCCGTGGTGGTTGATAGCGTGACGTCCGAGCGGACGGTGGCGATCGAGGCGCTAGGCGTGGTCGTTCGCCTTCCGGTGGAGAGCGCGGTCGATCGGATTGTTGCGGTGGCCTCGGGCCTGGGCCGGGCGTCGTCATGATCGCGGCCCCCTCGCTTCGCATCGTGTTGGCGACGCGGCCGGTTGATTTTCGTCGCGGCCACGACGCGCTTGCGGCGACGGCGGCGGGGGAGCTGGACCTCGATATCTATTCCGGGGTGATCGTGATCTTCCGCTCGCGCCGCGGCGACAGGCTCAAGCTCCTTGCGTGGGACGGCAGCGGTCTGGTGATGACCTACAAGCGTCTGGAGCAGGGCCGCTTCGCCTGGCCTCGGATCGAGGATGGTGTGATGCGCCTTACGAAGGGCCAGTTCGAGGCCCTCTTCGAGGGTCTGGACTGGCGCCGGGTGAAGGCCCGCCCGGTTCGCCGCCCGCTGGCGGCGGAGTGAGGCGGCACGCAGGCGGGGCCGCAGATTTCGGTCGCGGTCCCGCCTGCACTTTTCCCTGGTCATGCATTGGCGAATCGGATTAAGGGGTGGCCCATGCCGAAGGTCACGCCCTCACCCCTCAGCAGCGCCGGTTCGCCGTCGCCTGCGGTGGTTTCGGCGGCGCTGGCGGCCCTGCATGCGGAGCTTGACGACGAGCGCGCGGCGCGCCGGGCGACGGAAGCAGCCCTATGCGAAGCGGAGCAGGCACGCGGCGCGGCGGAGGCGGCGAGGCAGACGGCGGAAGCGCGGGCGGCACGGCTGGAGGCCGAGAACGCGCAGAGCGCGGAGCAGATCAGCCGGCTTGAGCATCTCAACAAGGAGCTCAGGAAGGCGCTGTTCGGTCCGCGCTCCGAGAAGCTCGGCGAGGACGAGCGCCAGCTTACGTTCGAGGAGTTTTGGGCGGCGATCGCTGAAGCCGGCGGTCGGCCCGAGGCAGATGACCAGGAGCAGGACGAGGGGGCTGGCGGCAAGCGCCGGCGGCGCTCTTCCCGGGGGTCGCGCAGCGGGGTGCGCTTCGGGCCCCAGGTCGACCGGCGCGAGGAGGTGATCGAGCCGGACACGATCATGTGCCCCTGCGGCTGCGGCGAGATGACGAAGATCGGCGAGGACCGCAGCGAGCGGCTGGACTATGAGCCGGCGAAGTTCACCGTCATCGAGACCGTGCGCCCCCGCTACGCCTGCAACAAGTGCAAGGGGGGCGGGGTGGTGCAGTCGCCGGCGCCGGCCGCTCTGGTCGAGGGCGGCCTTCCCACCGAGGCTCTTCTGGCGCAGGTGCTGATCGCGAAGTACGGCGATCATTGCCCGCTCTATCGCCAGTCGCAGATCTACGAGCGCTCGGGGATCGAGGTTCACCGTGCGACGCTGGCGACGTGGGTGGGCCAGGCGTCGTTTCACCTGCGCCCCGTGGTCGCTTGCCTGGAGGATGAGCTGAAGAAGTCGGATCACCTGGGTCTGGACGAGACCACGATCCGCGTTCTCGACCCGGGCCGGGGCAAGACGAAGACGGGCTACATGTGGACCCTTGTGCGTGACGAGCGCCACTGGAGCGGCACGGACCCGCCGGGCGTCGTCTATCGCTATGCGCCCGGCCGCGGCGGCAAGTATGGCGCCGAGCTTATGGAGGGCTTTTCGGGGACGGTGCAGCTCGACGGCTACTCGGGCCACAACATCCTGGCGCGGCCGGACCGGGCGGAAGGCCCTGTGACGCGGGCCCTCTGTTGGGCGCATGTAAGACGGAAGCTGAAAGAGGTATACGACTCGAGCGCATCGCCGATCGCGCTGGCCGGTCTGAATCGGATCGCGAAGCTCTATGCGATCGAGAAGAAGATCCGGGGCAAGCCGCCGGCGGAGCGCCGCGCGATCCGTTGGGAGGAGTCGGCGCCGATCGTGAACACCTTCGGTGTCTGGCTCGACGAGCAGCGCTCGCGCGTCTCACCGCGCTCGCGTCTCGGCGAGAAGCTGACCTATATCGCCAACCAGTGGGACGGGCTGCTGGAGTTCCTGCACGACGGTCGTGTCGAGATCGACTCGAACCTGGTGGAAAACCGAATCCGGCCGCTGAAGCTCACCGCCAAGAACGCGCTCTTCGCCGGCAACGACGAGGGTGCGCAAGCCTGGGCCCGCATCGCCTCGCTGATCGAGACCTGCAAGATGAACGGCGTCGAGCCCTACGCCTGGATGCGGAGCACGCTCGAGAAGATCGCCAAGGGCCACCCGCAGTCGGGCATCCAGGAGCTTCTGCCGTGGAACTTCCAGCCCGAGGCAAAATGACTCGCGCGCTCACGGCGCTCCTCAAGAAATCCCCGTCGTAGTCAAGCCAGATTCCGGTATGGGGTCTGCGTACCGCTTACGGATCATGTGCTTCCTGACATGCGAGGGGCCGGCCTTGCTGATGCCAAGATCGTGGTCGACATCTCCGCTCGCCCACGGCACCGACGTCAACCCGGCCCAGCTGCCCAACTCCCGGCGATTGCGGAAGTCCCGATAGAACACCTCGCCAGCCAGCAGTGTGGCGTCATTGAGGCCGATGCCATGGATGCGCGTAAGCGCCGCGATCATCGCCGTCCCGTCACGATTGGTCGCGTCCTGGGCTTTCCGGCCAGCCTTCAGCAGGGCCCTCTTCTCGGCCTCGATCATCTCGATATGCTCCTCAACCAGGCGAAGCATCCCCACCGCCCTCTCAATCTCTGCCCGCGCACGCGGCGGCAACGGCGCCCCATAGCCCGTCCGCGCGGTCGCGAGGCGTTCGAGGAAGTCCGGCTTGCGCGGCGCCAGATCGAAGATGCCGTGCAACTGCAAGAGCCCTTTGATCCGGTTGTTGACGCGGGTACGCTCGCTGATCAGCGTGTCCCTCTCGCGCAGCAGGCGCTTGGCATCCTCCTGGTCCACATCGGGCACGCGCACCCAGGACATGGCCTCCGAATCGCCTTGGTCCCATGCCTTCAGAGCCCGAACCATCCTCCTCGCGTCGATACGGTCGGTCTTTTTCTTCTTGGCGCGCCGGTTCACCCGCAGGCTCGCCGGATCGTTCATGAAGATATCGATCTCCGCGTCACGGCGCTCGATATCGCGGGCAAGCCAGAACCCCTCGTAGCCCGCCTCGTAGGTCAGCATCACCCGAGGACGGGCGCCGAGCTCCCTCGCCACCCGTTCCCGCACCGACCCGACGAGATCCAACAGTCCCGCCGTGTCGGCAGCAGCCAGTGTGTGGATGCTGATGCTGCCACCCGAGGCATCCGGGCAATGCACGCCAACGATCCACGATTTGAGGCTGATCTCCACCGCGACATAAATCGTGCTACTACTTGCGCCTGTCAGCGCGGTCGTGTCTGGACCATCCGACATCCGTCCACTCCGTTGTTGACGATTCCGCTCGGAGAGAAGGTGCTGGCCTTCTCTCCGAGCTTGTCTAACCGCCAGAATCGATTCGGTGCCACCGTGCTCATGGTATCTGAAGAGCGGATGCTCGCGCCCGCAGCCCTCGCAGGCGTACATGTGGCCGCCGAGCACGGCGGTGCGGCACGCCTCGATGGCGCCCATGACCTTGAGCCGGGCGGCGTCGATGCGCCCTTTGTGGCGCTCACGGAAAGCGGCGCCGGCGCGGCGGAAGATCTCCGCCACGCCCGCGCGTTCGGCCTCCACGCGCCGTCAGTTGCGCAACGCTGCGAAGCCTGAGATCGGGTGGTCGAGGCCCTCGAACATCTTGCCGGTGACGCGGGCGTAGTGACGGGTCGTGTTCGCGCTTCGATGGCCGAGCATGTCCCGGATCACCTCGATATCGCCGCCGCGCTCGAGGAGATGGGTCGCCGCCGAATGGCGCAGGCAATGGAAGGTGTAGCTGCGGTCGAGCTCGGCAATGTCGCGCGCCCTCCTGAAGGCGGCCTGCAAGGTCTCCGTTGCGATGGGCCTGTCGAGCGAGACGCCGTAGAAGAGCCAGTTCGTCGGACGCGGCCAGATGTTCCTGTAGTAGACGCGCAAGTAGTGGATGACGATGTCCGGCAACGGTGCCATTCTCTCGGTGCCGCCTTTGCCGGAGGGGATGTGCAGCAGCTTCTTCTCCGACAGGATGTCGCCGACCTTGATGGCCAAGGTCTCGGAGATGCGGAGCCCGCCGCCATAGCCGGTGACAATGGCAGCACGGTGGCGGAGGTCGGGTGTCGCAAGGATGAGGTGCTCGACCTCCTGCTCCGACATGTAGCGCGGCAGCTTGCCGGGCTTCTTGCGGGAGCGCAGGCCGGCGACATGGTCAGGCCAGCCGAGTGTGTCGATGTAGAGGAAGTTCAGCGCGGCGAAGGAGACGTTGGTCGTGCCCGGACTGAGCCCCTTGTCGATCCGCCCCAGGTACCACTGGCGCACCTGCTCGGCGTCGAGCTCGTCCGGCGAGGCGTCGTAGTACCTGGCCAGGTTCTTGATCTCGCAGATGTAGGCCTTGGACGTGCTCGCGGCCAGATTGGCGATGCGGAGCTGCTCCTCCATGCGCTGGCGAAGAGGGGTGACGGTGTTCGTGTCGCACGCGGTCCCGGTCATTATCGATCTCCCTGGATCGCGACGGCGCGCCGCCGGACCGATCCGGCGACGGTCCGTCGCAGGGGTCGATGCTAACCACTGGTGATCGGGAGGCTGCTGGGGATCCGCCACCCGACGGGCGGAGCGCCACTGACGCAACCGGGAAGCGAACGCACAGAACAAACGGCACCCGCGACGCCTCGGAAATGAATGAACTCTACGCCGCTAACTCCGCGTAGCGGCTTCGTTCAAGGCGCATTCGGGTGGCGCAGCCCGCTGTGAGCGCTGCGCGTATCGGTCCAACTCCCGTGCGCCCGAGCGCCACCTGGCGGTGCTCTGGCCGCCGCAGATCACCGTGATCGAGTTGCAGACCTCGCGGGAGCTGGGGACCTTCGAGACCGAGGCCGAGGCGGCCGCCTGCATCGCCTTCGCCAAGCTGCGGCCCGACCAGGTCGAGTTCCTCTCCAACGTGCCGCTGATGGCGCTGCCGCCGGCATGAACGCGGCCTTGCCGCAGACAGGCAGTGGGCCAGGTCGTTCGGCAACTTCCCGATCCAGGATCGGCGTCGGCACCACGGCGGTCACCGGCCGAGCGTTCCGCGGGGCCCTCGGGAAGCCGGCCACCGCCGGACCGGGCCGCAGGCGAGAGGGAAGGGAGAGCTTGAAGGAGGGTGAACGGAGGAGGTCAAGAGAGTGATCGATCCGTTCGTCAACCATCGTCAGAACTCGCACGTGAAGGAGCACGAAGATGAGTTTCGGACTGAACAGGGCAGAAGTCATTGGCCGCCTAGGTGCGGATGTCACCATCAGCAACCTCGCCTCCGGCGGGCGCGTCGCCAATATGAGCGTGGCGACCGACGAGGGGTATCTGGATCGCCAATCGGGCCAGCGGGTGGATCGGACAGAGTGGCACAGGGTGGTCAGCTTCCAGAGCGGGCTGATCGACATGCTGGAGAAGCACGCGAAGAAGGGCCGGCTGGTGTACGTCGCGGGCAAGATGCAGACCAGGAAGTGGCGCAAGGATGGCGAGGACTCGGACCGGTTCTCCACCGAGATCCTGCTGGTGCCCGGTTCGCGCGTCCAGTTCTTGGACAAGCCCGCCGGGGCCAACGGCAACGGTGCGCAGGCGCCCGACGCTGAGGCTACGTCGGCCGGCGATGCCGCTTCGACAGGTGCCGACGGCATCACATTCTAGCGACCCTCCCCGCAGCGGGTTTCCCTAGCCCGCTCGCCCCATGGCCGGACCCGCGTCCCTCCCGCGCGGGTCCGGCCATTTTCGTGCAGCCCGATCCGAGTCCCTCAAGGGCCGGACGGCGGGGCTCGCGCTTCGCGCGCCGCCCGCCATCCCGGCTCCTCCACGAGAAAGAGTGAGGCCGGGACGGGGGCGCGTCCCATGCTGCGTCCAGCGAGGTCTCTCATGCGCCCCATCCCCGCTCACAGGTCCGGCTCCGCCGGTCCCTTTTCCGGCCCGAGGTGCGCATCGTGAGCGCCGCCGCTCGCGTCGCCGCCGCGCTCGCCGAGCGCGCCGAGGAGGTGTGCCGCCGATACCTGCCCTACGGACGCCGCCGGGGCCGGTACTGGGTTGCGGGCGACCTCGACGGCGGGCGCGGCCGATCCCTCTACGTCCGCCTCGCGCCTCCGGGTGCGCCGGGGAAGTTCACCGATTATGTTGCGCCGGTGGTTATGTTGCGGCCCGGCGCTGGGCGGCGCAGCTGCACGCGCTTTGAACGAAGCCGCTACGCGGAGTTAGCGGCGTAGAGTTCATTCATTTCCGAGGCGTCGCGGGTGCCGTTTGTTCTGTGCGTTCGCTTCCCGGTTGCGTCAGTGGCGCTCCGCCCGTCGGGTGGCGGATCCCCAGCAGCCTCCCGATCACCAGTGGTTAGTATCGACCCCTGCGACGGACCGTCGCCGGATCGGTCCGGCGGCGCGCCGTCGCGATCCAGGGAGATCGATAATGACCGGGACCGCGTGCGACACGAACACCGTCACCCCTCTTCGCCAGCGCATGGAGGAGCAGCTCCGCATCGCCAATCTGGCCGCGAGCACGTCCAAGGCCTACTTGAACGAAGCCGCTACGCGGAGTTAGCGGCGTAGAGTTCATTCATTTCCGAGGCGTCGCGGGTGCCGTTTGTTCTGTGCGTTCGCTTCCCGGTTGCGTCAGTGGCGCTCCGCCCGTCGGGTGGCGGATCCCCAGCAGCCTCCCGATCACCAGTGGTTAGTATCGACCCCTGCGACGGACCGTCGCCGGATCGGTCCGGCGGCGCGCCGTCGCGATCCAGGGAGATCGATAATGACCGGGACCGCGTGCGACACGAACACCGTCACCCCTCTTCGCCAGCGCATGGAGGAGCAGCTCCGCATCGCCAATCTGGCCGCGAGCACGTCCAAGGCCTACATCTGCGAGATCAAGAACCTGGCCAGGTACTACGACGCCTCGCCGGACGAGCTCGACGCCGAGCAGGTGCGCCAGTGGTACCTGGGGCGGATCGACAAGGGGCTCAGTCCGGGCACGACCAACGTCTCCTTCGCCGCGCTGAACTTCCTCTACATCGACACACTCGGCTGGCCTGACCATGTCGCCGGCCTGCGCTCCCGCAAGAAGCCCGGCAAGCTGCCGCGCTACATGTCGGAGCAGGAGGTCGAGCACCTCATCCTTGCGACACCCGACCTCCGCCACCGTGCTGCCATTGTCACCGGCTATGGCGGCGGGCTCCGCATCTCCGAGACCTTGGCCATCAAGGTCGGCGACATCCTGTCGGAGAAGAAGCTGCTGCACATCCCCTCCGGCAAAGGCGGCACCGAGAGAATGGCACCGTTGCCGGACATCGTCATCCACTACTTGCGCGTCTACTACAGGAACATCTGGCCGCGTCCGACGAGCTGGCTCTTCTACGGCGTCTCGCTCGACAGGCCCATCGCAACGGAGACCTTGCAGGCCGCCTTCAGGAGGGCGCGCGACATTGCCGAGCTCGACCGCAGCTACACCTTCCATTGCCTGCGCCATTCGGCGGCGACCCATCTCCTCGAGCGCGGCGGCGATATCGAGGTGATCCGGGACATGCTCGGCCATCGAAGCGCGAACACGACCCGTCACTACGCCCGCGTCACCGGCAAGATGTTCGAGGGCCTCGACCACCCGATCTCAGGCTTCGCAGCGTTGCGCAACTGACGGCGCGTGGAGGCCGAACGCGCGGGCGTGGCGGAGATCTTCCGCCGCGCCGGCGCCGCTTTCCGTGAGCGCCACAAAGGGCGCATCGACGCCGCCCGGCTCAAGGTCATGGGCGCCATCGAGGCGTGCCGCACCGCCGTGCTCGGCGGCCACATGTACGCCTGCGAGGGCTGCGGGCGCGAGCATCCGCTCTTCAACTCCTGCCGCAACCGCCACTGCCCCACCTGCCAGGGTCTCGCCGCCAACCTCTGGAGCGAGGAGCGCGCCGGGGACATCCTGCCGGTGCCCTACTTCCATGTGGTCTTCACCCTGCCCAAGGAGGTTGCCGCCATTGCCTTCTGCAACCGCAGGGTGGTGTTCGACATCCTCTTCCGGGCCGTCGCCGAGACCCTGCGCACCATCGCCGCCGATCCCCGCCACGGCGGCATGCGCATCGGCGGCACCGCGGTCCTCCATACCTGGGATCAGAAGCTCCGCTTCCACCCGCACCTGCACGTGGTCGTGCCCAACGCGGGCTTCGACGTAGACAGTGGCGAGTGGAAGACGGGGAGCACCACCTTCCTCGCCCCCGTCAAGGTCCTCGGCAGCCTGTTCCGCCGCCTCTTCCTCGAGGAGCTCGCCCGCGCCCACGGCCGGGGGGACCTGGAGTTCCACGGCACCGTCGCCCACCTCGCCAATCCCGGCGAGTTCCACGCCACGCTTGCCGCCGCCCGGGCCAGGGACTGGGTGGTCTACGCCAAGCGGCCCTTCCGCGGGCCTGAGCAGGTCTTCCGGTACCTCTCGCACTACACGCACAGGATCGCCATCTCCGACAGCCGCATCGTCTCCTTCGACGGCGAGACGGTCTCCTTCCGCCACCGAAAGCCCAAGGCGCCGGGGCAGAGAAAGCCGCGCTACGGCATCGCCACCGTGAGCGCCGACGAGTTCATCCGCCGCTTCCTGAGGCACGTCCTGCCGGACGGCATGCACCGCATTCGCTACTTCGGCATCCTCGCCAACGGCTGCCGCGCCAGCACGCTGGAGAGAGCACGCCAGGCTCTCGGCGCCCTCGGCTGCGCCGCCCCCGAGGGAAGCGTGGACGGCGCTCGGGCCGAGCCCGACGAAGAGCCCGAGATCGGCACCGCGCCCGTGGCCTGCCCCCACTGTGGCGGCGTCATGCGCCTCGTCCGCGAAATCCGCCGCCGCCATGAGCCCCGCTCGACGCGCGGCCCGCCGGCGCTGCCGCCGACCCACAGGGGGAAACCGTGAGACGCCCGCTCGCTTCGGCCCCGCGCAACGGCGCCAAAGCGCCGACGCACGACCGAACCTGTCTCCGCTTGAGCCGGGCTGACAGCCCTCGGCTCACACCCCGCTCAGTCCTCGCAGCGTGCGCCCGCATGCCTGCCGAAAGACCGGCGCGAGCGTCGATTTTATGCGCAACTCTGCTGCCGGTGGATGCCGCCTGACGCTGACATCAGCGCACTTTCCACATAGCTCAACTTCGCCTCTCGTGGCCCGCGGCTTCGTTCAAAAGGGTTGGGCAGGCTCTCGAGAGAGAGCCTGCCCAACCCTTAACCCGAACTTCCGTTAGCATCTGATTGCCGATCTGGCCGGATTTTGCCTGTTTCCGCCCTTTCTGCGCAGTTTAGCGCCCGGTTTGGCGCGAAATTCCCGAAATGATCGCCGAAACCGCCGCGATTCGGCGCTCCAGCGCTGGATCACGCCGTCCCGGCGCATCCACCAAAACCTGAATACTAGTCAGTAGATAGTTTTCTCGTTACGATAATTGCTCCGCATTCCCAAGCCTTTCCGATATGATTGCCGCGATTCGCTAGGCAGATCGATATGCACATCGAAACCACCCGGTCCGGAAACTCCCGCTGCCACCTCCTCAGACAGTCCTACTGGCAGGACGGAAAACCCAAGAAGCGCACCCTGTGCAACCTCTCCGCCCTCCCGGAACACGCCATCGAAGCCCTCAAACGCGCCCTCAAGCGCGGACCCGCCCTCAATCCCGACAGCGCCGACGTCGAACTGCGCGCCAGCCGGGCGCACGGCGCCGTCAGCGCCGTTCTCGGCACCCTTCGCGACATCGGCCTCGACCGCGTCATCTTCCACCGGCCCGATCGCCGCAGGGCCCTCGTCATCGCCATGATCGTCGCCCGCCTGATCCGGCCCGGCGCCAAGCTGCGCGTCGAGCGCGAACTGGGAGCGGCCGGCACAACCACCCTCGCCGCCCTGCTCGGCGTCGAAGGCGTCAGCGTCGACGAACTCTACGCCGCCATGGACTGGCTGGGCGCGCGACAGGGCGCGATCGAGCGCAAGCTCGCCCGGCGCCATCTCGGAGAGGACGATCTCGTCCTCTACGACGTGTCCTCGAGCTACATGGAGGGCAACGCCTGCCCCATGGCGAAGCGCGGCTATTCGAGGGATCGCCGGGGCGACCGCCCGCAGATCGTCTACGGCCTCCTCTGCACCCGCGATGGCTGTCCGGTCTCGATCGAGGCCTTCGCCGGCAACACCGGCGACCCGATGACTCTGGCCAGCCAGGTGCGCAAGGTCCGCGACAGCTTCGGCATCCGGCGGGTGGTGTTGGTGGGGGACCGCGGCATGATCGCGCAGACCCGCATCGACCGCGACCTCGCGCCCAACGGCATCGACTGGATCACGGCGCTGCGCGCATCCTCGATCCGCAAGCTCGTCGACCGGGGGCATGTCACGCCCGGCCTGTTCGACACCTGGGGCCTCGCGCGGGTGACCACGCCGGACTATCCCGGCGAGAGGCTGATCGTCTGCTACAACCCGGTTCTGGCGGCCGAGCGCAAGCGCAACCGCGACGGGCTGCTCAATGCGACCGAGACGGACGCGCGCGATTTCGCCGCGCGCCACGCCGCCGGCGACATCGACCGCGACGAGTTGAACCGTCGGCTGGGAACCTTGCGCCGCCGCAAGATGGCCAAGCACTTCCGCTTCGAATTCGACGAGGGCAGCGGCACCTTCAGTTGCGAACGCGACCGGGCGTCGATCGACGCCGAGGCCGCCCTCGACGGTCTCTACGTCATACGCACCAACGTGGACGAGGACGAGATCGAGGACGTCGAGGCGGTCCGCGTCTACAAGAGCCTGTCACGCGTCGAGCGCGCCTTCCGCTCGCTCAAGACGGTGTCGTTGCGGATCCGCCCGATCTTCCACTGGCGCGACGACCGAGTACGGGCGCATCTTCTGATCTGCATGCTGGCTTGGTATGTCGAGTGGCACATGCGCCGCAGGCTGGCGCCGCTGCTGTTCGCCGAGGAGGACGGAGCGCCGCTGTCCGCGAACCCGGTGGCGCCGCCGGAACGCTCGGAAAAGGCCCGGCGCAAGGACAAGCGCCGAAAGACGGATGATGGACTTGCGGTGTGCGACTTCCGCGATCTCCTCGGCCATCTCGGCACGCTTGCTGCCACTGAGATCGCCACCGGAACCGACTTCGCCGTGCCCGCCCTGACCAAGCCGACCGAACTGCAGGAAAGGGCGTTCGCATTGCTCGGGCTGCGGCCCCATCCTGCGCCCGCGCTCACCGAAAAGGGGATGACCACCGCCAAACCTGTCCAGTAATCGTCGCTTCGAAACTCGCCGAAACCCCTGCCGCACAACGGTTCTTTGACTATCCCACACTGGAAGTTCGGCTTAACCATCTGCGAGATCAAGAACCTGGCCAGGTACTACGACGCCTCGCCGGACGAGCTCGACGCCGAGCAGGTGCGCCAGTGGTACCTGGGGCGGATCGACAAGGGGCTCAGTCCGGGCACGACCAACGTCTCCTTCGCCGCGCTGAACTTCCTCTACATCGACACACTCGGCTGGCCTGACCATGTCGCCGGCCTGCGCTCCCGCAAGAAGCCCGGCAAGCTGCCGCGCTACATGTCGGAGCAGGAGGTCGAGCACCTCATCCTTGCGACACCCGACCTCCGCCACCGTGCTGCCATTGTCACCGGCTATGGCGGCGGGCTCCGCATCTCCGAGACCTTGGCCATCAAGGTCGGCGACATCCTGTCGGAGAAGAAGCTGCTGCACATCCCCTCCGGCAAAGGCGGCACCGAGAGAATGGCACCGTTGCCGGACATCGTCATCCACTACTTGCGCGTCTACTACAGGAACATCTGGCCGCGTCCGACGAACTGGCTCTTCTACGGCGTCTCGCTCGACAGGCCCATCGCAACGGAGACCTTGCAGGCCGCCTTCAGGAGGGCGCGCGACATTGCCGAGCTCGACCGCAGCTACACCTTCCATTGCCTGCGCCATTCGGCGGCGACCCATCTCCTCGAGCGCGGCGGCGATATCGAGGTGATCCGGGACATGCTCGGCCATCGAAGCGCGAACACGACCCGTCACTACGCCCGCGTCACCGGCAAGATGTTCGAGGGCCTCGACCACCCGATCTCAGGCTTCGCAGCGTTGCGCAACTGACGGCGCGTGGAGGCCGAACGCGCGGGCGTGGCGGAGATCTTCCGCCGCGCCGGCGCCGCTTTCCGTGAGCGCCACAAAGGGCGCATCGACGCCGCCCGGCTCAAGGTCATGGGCGCCATCGAGGCGTGCCGCACCGCCGTGCTCGGCGGCCACATGTACGCCTGCGAGGGCTGCGGGCGCGAGCATCCGCTCTTCAACTCCTGCCGCAACCGCCACTGCCCCACCTGCCAGGGTCTCGCCGCCAACCTCTGGAGCGAGGAGCGCGCCGGGGACATCCTGCCGGTGCCCTACTTCCATGTGGTCTTCACCCTGCCCAAGGAGGTTGCCGCCATTGCCTTCTGCAACCGCAGGGTGGTGTTCGACATCCTCTTCCGGGCCGTCGCCGAGACCCTGCGCACCATCGCCGCCGATCCCCGCCACGGCGGCATGCGCATCGGCGGCACCGCGGTCCTCCATACCTGGGATCAGAAGCTCCGCTTCCACCCGCACCTGCACGTGGTCGTGCCCAACGCGGGCTTCGACGTAGACAGTGGCGAGTGGAAGACGGGGAGCACCACCTTCCTCGCCCCCGTCAAGGTCCTCGGCAGCCTGTTCCGCCGCCTCTTCCTCGAGGAGCTCGCCCGCGCCCACGGCCGGGGGGACCTGGAGTTCCACGGCACCCTCGCCCACCTCGCCAATCCCGGCGAGTTCCACGCCACGCTTGCCGCCGCCCGGGCCAGGGACTGGGTGGTCTACGCCAAGCGGCCCTTCCGCGGGCCTGAGCAGGTCTTCCGGTACCTGTCGCACTACACGCACAGGATCGCCATCTCCGACAGCCGCATCGTCTCCTTCGACGGCGAGACGGTCTCCTTCCGCCACCGAAAGCCCAAGGCGCCGGGGCAGAGAAAGCCGCGCTACGGCATCGCCACCGTGAGCGCCGACGAGTTCATCCGCCGCTTCCTGAGGCACGTCCTGCCGGACGGCATGCACCGCATTCGCTACTTCGGCATCCTCGCCAACGGCTGCCGCGCCAGCACGCTGGAGAGAGCACGCCAGGCTCTCGGCGCCCTCGGCTGCGCCGCCCCCGAGGGAAGCGTGGACGGCGCTCAGGCCGAGCCCGACGAAGAGCCCGAGATCGGCACCGCGCCCGTGGCCTGCCCCCACTGCGGCGGCGTCATGCGCCTCGTCCGCGAAATCCGCCGCCGCCATGAGCCCCGCTCGACGCGCGGCCCGCCGGCGCTGCCGCCGACCCACAGGGGGAAACCGTGAGACGCCCGCTCGCTTCGGCCCCGCGCAACGGCGCCAAAGCGCCGACGCACGACCGAACCTGTCTCCGCTTGAGCCGGGCTGACAGCCCTCGGCTCACACCCCGCTCAGTCCTCGCAGCGTGCGCCCGCATGCCTGCCGAAAGACCGGCGCGAGCGTCGATTTTATGCGCAACTCTGCTGCCGGTGGATGCCGCCTGACGCTGACATCAGCGCACTTTCCACATAGCTCAACTTCGCCTCTCGTGGCCCGCGGCTTCGTTCAAAAGGGTTGGGCAGGCTCTCGAGAGAGAGCCTGCCCAACCCTTAACCTTGCGGTTTCTCGGCAACATAACCTCAGTCCCGCGGGGAGGGTCGCGTGATGCCGCGCGACGCTTCCGAGCTGGCACGGCGCCTCGCGCGCGACGCCGAGGCGGTCTGCCGCCACTATCTGTCGAAGGGTCGGCGTCAGGGCCGCTACTGGATGGTGGGCGACGTGCGCAACACGCCCGGCCGGTCGATGTACGTGCGGCTGAGCGGGCCGGAGGCCGGCCCTGGGGCCGCCGGGCGCTGGAGCGATGCGGCCTCGGCCGAGCACGGCGACCTGCTCGACGTGATCCGCGAGAGCTGCGGGCTCACGGAGTTCCGCGAGGTCGCCGAGGAGGCGCGGCGCTTCCTGTCGCTGCCCCGGGCCGAACCGCCGGTCGCGTCAAGAGCGCCCGCCCCGAGGGGCTCGGCCGAAGCTGCGCGCAGGCTCTGGGCGATCGCCAGACCGATCGCCGGCACGCTGGCCGAGGCGTACCTGCGCAACCGCGGGATCGTACATCTGACGAGCTGCGAAGCGCTCCGCTTCCATCCGCGCTGCTGGTATCGCCCGGATGGGCATGCGCCGACCGAGACCTGGCCGGCGATGATCGCCGCCGTCACCGACCTCTCGGGCGCGATCACCGGCGTGCATCGCACCTGGATCGCCCCGGACGGGTTGGGCAAGGCGCCGATCGATACGCCGCGACGCGCGATGGGCGACCTTCTCGGCCATGCCGTCCGGTTCGGTGCGGCCGGCAACGTCCTCGCCGCCGGCGAAGGCATCGAGACGATGCTGTCGCTGCGATGCGCGCTGCCCGCCATGCCCATGGCGGCGGCGCTCTCGGCGAACCACCTCGCCGCCCTCGAACTGGCTGCCGGTCTGCGACGGCTCTACATCGCGCGAGACAACGATCCCGCAGGCGATACGGCGGTCGCGGTGCTCACCGAACGAGCCGAAGCGGCCGGCATCGAAGCGCTAGCCCTCGCTCCGCGCCTCGGCGACCTCAACGAGGATCTGCAAGCGTTCGACTTGGGCGCCGTCCGCGCATTTGTGCGCATCCAACTCGCCCCCGAGGACGCGGTTCGCTTCATGCGCCGGCGGACAGTTGGGACGGGGTGACCGAGGCCGGTGCCCCGTCGCCGCTTACAACGCCTTCAGGAAGGCCATGAGGTCCTTGTCCTCCTTCCATGACCGAGCGGGTCGCGGCTGGCCCACCTCGCACATCGCGACGGCGTTGGCCTTCAGCGTCAGGTCGATCTCGGTATAGATGTTGGTCGTGCTGATCGAGACGTGTCCGAGCCAGGCACGGATGGTGTTGATGTCCACATCGGCGAGGGCCAGGTGGCAGGCCGTGGTGTGCCGGATCACGTGCGGCGTCACCGTCCGATCGGCCAGTTCCGGGACCTGGGCCGCACACCGCTCGATCAGCCGATAGACGCCGAAGCGGGTGAACGGTGTCCCGAGCCGGCTGACGAACACCGCGTCATCGCCTGCGCGATCGCTGATCTCCTCCGCGAGTACGCGCTCGGTTTCCGGCCATAGCGGGCACTGGCGCGTCTTGCCGCCCTTGCCGTGCAAGGTGGCGAGATCGTGCCCGCCTTTCCGCGTTCCGATCTGCAGATCGCATACCCTCAGCTGGATGGCCTCGGACACTCTTGCGCCGGTGTTGTACAGGAAGAGCATAAGCGCGTACTCGCTCCGGCCCCGCCGGGTCTTGCGGTCGGGCGGCGCCAGCATCGCCTCCATCTCCGCCCGGGTCAGCCATCCGACCGGCGGCGGCACCGATCTCTTCGACGCGATCGCCCGGATATGACCGCACCATTCGACATGGACCGGGTCGCGGCTGCCGACGAAGCGCGCGAAGGCCTGGATCGCAGCCAGTCGCTGATTGCGAGTCCGGACGGAGCAACCTCGATCCGTCTCGACATGGGCGAGGAACTCCCGCACGCATCCGGATGTGATGTCCCATACCGCGAGCCGGTCTACGGGCTTGCGCACCTTTCGGCTGACGAAGGGCAACAACAGGCGGAAGGTGTCGCGGTAGCTCTTGCGGGTGTTCCTGGCCAGATTGCGTTCGGTGACGATGTGCTCGGTGAAGAACCGGCGGAGCCACGGGCCGAGGGTTGCGGGCTCAGGCATGCCGACCTCCCGCCGCATAGCGGGCGAACCGTAGCGACGCCTCTTCCAGGAGCTCCGGCGTCATCGACAGATAGATCTTCGTGCCCTCCAGATCGGCGTGACCGAGATAGGTGGAGAGCACCGGCAGCAGCCGTTGCACATCAGCGCCTTGCCGATACCAGCTCGTCAGGCGGTGGACGGCGAAGCTGTGCCGCAGATCGTGCAGCCGCGGGATCGTCCGCCCCGCCGCGGGACGGTGGACCCCGGCGAGGCGCCTCAGCGTGTCGAACGCGGCCAGCACCGTGCTACTGGCGAGCCGCGTCCCGTCCCGGTTCGCCAGGAGCAACGCGTCCCGGCCTTCCACCAGTCCGGCGCGCTGGCGCAGGGTCACGTGGCTTCCCAGAAGCGCTGCAAGCTGAGGGCCGACCGGGACCAGCCGGCTCTTGTAGAACTTGGTGGCCCGGATGGTCAGGACGGCGTTCGCCAGATCGACGTCGGCAAGGGAGAGGCGAGTCGCCTCCCCGAATCGTAGGCCCGCGCCGTACAAGGTTAAGGGTTGGGCAGGCTCTCTCTCGAGAGCCTGCCCAACCCTTTTGAACGAAGCCGCGGGCCACGAGAGGCGAAGTTGAGCTATGTGGAAAGTGCGCTGATGTCAGCGTCAGGCGGCATCCACCGGCAGCAGAGTTGCGCATAAAATCGACGCTCGCGCCGGTCTTTCGGCAGGCATGCGGGCGCACGCTGCGAGGACTGAGCGGGGTGTGAGCCGAGGGCTGTCAGCCCGGCTCAAGCGGAGACAGGTTCGGTCGTGCGTCGGCGCTTTGGCGCCGTTGCGCGGGGCCGAAGCGAGCGGGCGTCTCACGGTTTCCCCCTGTGGGTCGGCGGCAGCGCCGGCGGGCCGCGCGTCGAGCGGGGCTCATGGCGGCGGCGGATTTCGCGGACGAGGCGCATGACGCCGCCGCAGTGGGGGCAGGCCACGGGCGCGGTGCCGATCTCGGGCTCTTCGTCGGGCTCGGCCCGAGCGCCGTCCACGCTTCCCTCGGGGGCGGCGCAGCCGAGGGCGCCGAGAGCCTGGCGTGCTCTCTCCAGCGTGCTGGCGCGGCAGCCGTTGGCGAGGATGCCGAAGTAGCGAATGCGGTGCATGCCGTCCGGCAGGACGTGCCTCAGGAAGCGGCGGATGAACTCGTCGGCGCTCACGGTGGCGATGCCGTAGCGCGGCTTTCTCTGCCCCGGCGCCTTGGGCTTTCGGTGGCGGAAGGAGACCGTCTCGCCGTCGAAGGAGACGATGCGGCTGTCGGAGATGGCGATCCTGTGCGTGTAGTGCGAGAGGTACCGGAAGACCTGCTCAGGCCCGCGGAAGGGCCGCTTGGCGTAGACCACCCAGTCCCTGGCCCGGGCGGCGGCAAGCGTGGCGTGGAACTCGCCGGGATTGGCGAGGTGGGCGAGGGTGCCGTGGAACTCCAGGTCCCCCCGGCCGTGGGCGCGGGCGAGCTCCTCGAGGAAGAGGCGGCGGAACAGGCTGCCGAGGACCTTGACGGGGGCGAGGAAGGTGGTGCTCCCCGTCTTCCACTCGCCACTGTCTACGTCGAAGCCCGCGTTGGGCACGACCACGTGCAGGTGCGGGTGGAAGCGGAGCTTCTGATCCCAGGTATGGAGGACCGCGGTGCCGCCGATGCGCATGCCGCCGTGGCGGGGATCGGCGGCGATGGTGCGCAGGGTCTCGGCGACGGCCCGGAAGAGGATGTCGAACACCACCCTGCGGTTGCAGAAGGCAATGGCGGCAACCTCCTTGGGCAGGGTGAAGACCACATGGAAGTAGGGCACCGGCAGGATGTCCCCGGCGCGCTCCTCGCTCCAGAGGTTGGCGGCGAGACCCTGGCAGGTGGGGCAGTGGCGGTTGCGGCAGGAGTTGAAGAGCGGATGCTCGCGCCCGCAGCCCTCGCAGGCGTACATGTGGCCGCCGAGCACGGCGGTGCGGCACGCCTCGATGGCGCCCATGACCTTGAGCCGGGCGGCGTCGATGCGCCCTTTGTGGCGCTCACGGAAAGCGGCGCCGGCGCGGCGGAAGATCTCCGCCACGCCCGCGCGTTCGGCCTCCACGCGCCGTCAGTTGCGCAACGCTGCGAAGCCTGAGATCGGGTGGTCGAGGCCCTCGAACATCTTGCCGGTGACGCGGGCGTAGTGACGGGTCGTGTTCGCGCTTCGATGGCCGAGCATGTCCCGGATCACCTCGATATCGCCGCCGCGCTCGAGGAGATGGGTCGCCGCCGAATGGCGCAGGCAATGGAAGGTGTAGCTGCGGTCGAGCTCGGCAATGTCGCGCGCCCTCCTGAAGGCGGCCTGCAAGGTCTCCGTTGCGATGGGCCTGTCGAGCGAGACGCCGTAGAAGAGCCAGCTCGTCGGACGCGGCCAGATGTTCCTGTAGTAGACGCGCAAGTAGTGGATGACGATGTCCGGCAACGGTGCCATTCTCTCGGTGCCGCCTTTGCCGGAGGGGATGTGCAGCAGCTTCTTCTCCGACAGGATGTCGCCGACCTTGATGGCCAAGGTCTCGGAGATGCGGAGCCCGCCGCCATAGCCGGTGACAATGGCAGCACGGTGGCGGAGGTCGGGTGTCGCAAGGATGAGGTGCTCGACCTCCTGCTCCGACATGTAGCGCGGCAGCTTGCCGGGCTTCTTGCGGGAGCGCAGGCCGGCGACATGGTCAGGCCAGCCGAGTGTGTCGATGTAGAGGAAGTTCAGCGCGGCGAAGGAGACGTTGGTCGTGCCCGGACTGAGCCCCTTGTCGATCCGCCCCAGGTACCACTGGCGCACCTGCTCGGCGTCGAGCTCGTCCGGCGAGGCGTCGTAGTACCTGGCCAGGTTCTTGATCTCGCAGATGTAGGCCTTGGACGTGCTCGCGGCCAGATTGGCGATGCGGAGCTGCTCCTCCATGCGCTGGCGAAGAGGGGTGACGGTGTTCGTGTCGCACGCGGTCCCGGTCATTATCGATCTCCCTGGATCGCGACGGCGCGCCGCCGGACCGATCCGGCGACGGTCCGTCGCAGGGGTCGATGCTAACCACTGGTGATCGGGAGGCTGCTGGGGATCCGCCACCCGACGGGCGGAGCGCCACTGACGCAACCGGGAAGCGAACGCACAGAACAAACGGCACCCGCGACGCCTCGGAAATGAATGAACTCTACGCCGCTAACTCCGCGTAGCGGCTTCGTTCAAGAGCAGAAGCAGCGTCCGGAACGTCACCGCGTCCAGCTGGACTGCGCGGCGCCGGCTCGCTTCCACGGTCGCGGGGTCGAACAGGCGCGCAAGTTCGTCGCGCGAGTAGATGTAGGGCGGCGCTCGGACGGGCGATCTCGGTGCGTCGGCCGGCATCGGTGAGCGGGACGCATGGCCGCGGCTGATCGCATGGCGCCAGAAGCCGGCAAGCGCATAGTATCTGTTCTCGCAGTGGCGCCTCGACACGCCTTCGCCCGCGAGATACGCCCGTACCTGCCCGGCGTTGATCGCGTCGCAGGCGGCTTCGCCATCGGCATGGTGAAGGAAGCCGCGCAACAAGCTCGCGCCGCTCGTGAACTTCGCGCCGTGAGCCTGTCGCCAGAGCACGTAGCGTTCGATCGCTTCTCGCAGGTTCATACCAGGCCCTCCATGTCGAGAGCCGCTACTTCGCGAAGCGCAGCGAGGTCGACCTTGGCGTAGATGGTGGTGGAGGTCGGATCTCGGTGCCCGAGGAAGTCGCCGATCACCTTCATCGACGTGCCCCGATCCAGCAGATGCTGGGCTGCGGCATGCCGCAGGGCGTGAGCCCCGCGTCGCCCGGTGACGACGCCGATGCCAGCCAGCCGATCGCGGACGATCTTGCCCAAGGCCTTCCGGTCGAGCGGTCGGATCGGCGCGCGTGTTGTCAAGAAGAGACTGCGCCCGAAGCCGGACGGCCGCGCCTCCCTGATGTAGCACAGGATGGCGTGGCCCACGCCCTGCGACAGCGGCCACAGATGAGTGCGTCCCGGTTTCGGACAGCGGACCCGGAGCATCGCGTTCTCCCAGTCCAGGTCATCGAGCTGCAGCCCGCCGACCTCTGCCGTCCGAAGCCCGTATGCGATGAACAGCATCAGGATCGCCCGATCGCGCTTGTCGATGGCCCGGTCGCCCGTAACCGACGCCAGCAAGCGCACGACATCCTCGCGCGGCAGCCCCTTGGGCACGGCCTCGTCGGCCATGAAGCGGGGCGCCACGATGCCCGCGGCAAGGCCCTCTCGGCACCAGCCGCGCATCTCGGCGAACAGGAAGAACGCTCTCAGCCGCTGCGCATAATCATGCCGCGTCCGGCGGCTCCAGGCACCCCGCTCATGCTCCGCCGCCATGGCATCGTCGATGTCGGTCATGCCGACCGCGCTCAACTGCACGCCCTTGGCAGCCAGGTGCAGGAAGAAGTGGTCGGCCGCTTTGCAATAGCTCTGCACGGTCGCATCGGAGAGCCCGTGTTCCTCGCGCGACCATCGTGCGAAGGCCTGGACCTCGGCGTGATGCGGATGGCGGTCGTCATCGACCTCGTCGAGCCAGCCCAGGAAAGCGAGCCAGCGAACACCGTGGCTGACGAAGCGGTCGCGCGTCTTCGGTGTTGCGGCTCGGTCGCACCGACGACCTCCGGGCCGCGCCCATATCGTCGCGGCTGCCTCGATCCGCGACCGGTCCACCGGTTCGCCATCTTCGAGGTTGAGAAGACGCACCAGACTCAGCTGATCGTTGGCGCACTTGCGCAAGGTCGACCGTCTCGCGCCGGTCGCCTTGAGATGAGCGAGGTATCGCTCCCGCTGCTCCACCAGCGGCGCCTCTCGATACTTGTCGGCGGTGTAGGGGAAGAAGATGTCATCGAACATGTTGGCCTCCTTGTGGTTGGAGGCGCGAGTTTCCCGACGATGCAGGGTGATGGAAGCTATGTTGATCCCACGAGGGGCCTATCGGTCAGCGCGAGTTGGGTATGCAGGCGGCCACTCAGCACCTCGACGCCGAGCCGGCGCAGGTCGCCGTTGAAGTCGTCCAGCGCGGGCACGAGCGTCAGCGCCTCGACGCCAGCGCCCCGCGCGCGATCGGCCAGGGTTCCCGCCGCACGCCGTCCTGCGGGATCGTTGTCTCGCGCGATGTAGAGCCGTCGCAGACCGGCAGCCAGTTCGAGGGCGGCGAGGTGGTTCGCCGAGAGCGCCGCCGCCATGGGCATGGCGGGCAGCGCGCATCGCAGCGACAGCATCGTCTCGATGCCTTCGCCGGCGGCGAGGACGTTGCCGGCCGCACCGAACCGGACGGCATGGCCGAGAAGGTCGCCCATCGCGCGTCGCGGCGTATCGATCGGCGCCTTGCCCAACCCGTCCGGGGCGATCCAGGTGCGATGCACGCCGGTGATCGCGCCCGAGAGGTCGGTGACGGCGGCGATCATCGCCGGCCAGGTCTCGGTCGGCGCATGCCCATCCGGGCGATACCAGCAGCGCGGATGGAAGCGGAGCGCTTCGCAGCTCGTCAGATGTACGATCCCGCGGTTGCGCAGGTACGCCTCGGCCAGCGTGCCGGCGATCGGTCTGGCGATCGCCCAGAGCCTGCGCGCAGCTTCGGCCGAGCCCCTCGGGGCGGGCGCTCTTGACGCGACCGGCGGTTCGGCCCGGGGCAGCGACAGGAAGCGCCGCGCCTCCTCGGCGACCTCGCGGAACTCCGTGAGCCCGCAGCTCTCGCGGATCACGTCGAGCAGGTCGCCGTGCTCGGCCGAGGCCGCATCGCTCCAGCGCCCGGCGGCCCCAGGGCCGGCCTCCGGCCCGCTCAGCCGCACGTACATCGACCGGCCGGGCGTGTTGCGCACGTCGCCCACCATCCAGTAGCGGCCCTGACGCCGACCCTTCGACAGATAGTGGCGGCAGACCGCCTCGGCGTCGCGCGCGAGGCGCCGTGCCAGCTCGGAAGCGTCGCGCGGCATCACGCGACCCTCCCCGCGGGACTGAGGTTATGTTGCCGAGAAACCGCAAAGCGCGTGCAGCTGCGCCGCCCAGCGCCGGGCCGCAACATAACCACCGGCGCAACATAATCCGTCCTGAACTGAGCCGCGTTCCGCGGCGGGGCGCCTCGGCCGCCGGGTGCCCAGAGTGATCTCCTTGCCGCGCGTAAGTTGAGTGTGGCCGTTCGCTCCAGCGTCTGGGCGCAGGGTCGAATCCTGTTTCTCCCTCGTTGATCGATGGTCGTCGACCGCCAAGCCGGCGAGCAAGAGCATGGGCGTGTCTTCGTGACAGACCAAACCCAGAGGGAGACGCCCCATGACGGCACTTCGCCAGCGCATGATCAACGACATGACGGTTCGCGGCTTCGCCGAGAACACCAGGAAGTCCTACCTCAACTCGGTCTCCGGGCTCGCGGTTCACTACGGTCGCAGCCCCGAGCACATCTCAGCGGAGGAAGTCCAGGAGTACCTCATCTTTCTTCACGAAGAGCGGGGGCTGGCTTGGCAGAGCTGCAACAGCGCTCGCCAAGGGATCCGCTTCCTCTATCGCATCACGCTGGGCTTGCCCGAGCCGCACTTCTATCTGCCCTTCGCCAAGACGCCTTCCACCCTGCCCGTACTGCTCAACCAAGACGAACTGGTGCGGCTGTTCAGCGTCACCATCAACCGCAAGCACCGCGCCTTGCTGATGACGGCCTATGCAGCGGGGCTTCGGGCGAGCGAGCTCGGCCGGTTGCAGATCAGCGATATCGACTCACAGCGGATGTGCCTGCGCGTCGATCAGGGCAAGGGCAACAAGGACCGCTACGTCCCGCTCTCGCCCCGGCTGCTCGACGAGCTGCGCGAGTACTGGCAGCGGGTACGGCCCGAGCACTGGCTGTTCCCCGGTCGGATTCCCGGCCGGCCGATGACGCGCCATGGGCCAGCACACGTTTACGATCGAGCCAAGGACAAAGCCGGGATCGCCAAGCCCGGCGGGATCCACACGCTGCGCCATTGCTACGCCACCGGGCTCCTCGAGGCCGGCGTCGAGCTGCATGTCATCCAACGCCGCCTCGGGCACACCTCAATCCGCTCGACCATGCGCTACCTTCACCTTGCTCACGACAAGACGTCCGCCACGCCGTCGCCCCTGGACCTGCTGGAGTTTCCGCGTCCTGCCCAGGCCTGACCGGTGGCTCATGTCGGCCACGCGGCGCCAGCCACACGGCCGGCGCTGGAGGTCGCGGACATCCTGCGCGAGCGCGGCGACGCCTATGGCGAGACACATCTGCTCTCGGCCCAGCAGCAGAGGGTCGTCGACGCGCTGGTGAACTGCCGCACCGCTGTGCTCGGCGGGTTCAAGGCAGAATGCGATCACTGCGGGGCGGTGACGATCCAGTACGCCTCGTGCCGGAACCGTCATTGCCCCAAGTGCCAGACCCTCTCGCAGACCAGGTGGGTTGAGCGTCAGTGCGCCGATCTGCTCGACATCGACTACTGGCATGTCGTGTTCACCCTGCCCCACGAGCTCAACCCCGTGGCCCAGGGCAATGCCGCGCTCATCTACAGGCTGCTCTTCAAGGCCGCCTCCCAGACCCTGCTCGAGTTCGGCCGCAATCCCCGCTGGCTCGGCGGCGAGCTCGGCATCACCATGGTGCTGCACACTTGGGGGCAGAATCTGGGACAGCACATCCATGTCCACTGTATCGTCACCGACGGCGGTCTGAGCCCGGACAGAGAGCGCTGGCTCACTCCCGCGCGCAAGGGCTTCCTGTTCCCCACGGTCGCGCTCTCGAAGGTCTTCCGCGGCAAGTATCTCGACTTCCTCGGCGCCGCGCACCGCGACGGCGAACTCCGGCTCAAGGTCGTCGGCGGTGGTGACGACAGCCGCGAGTTCGAGTGTCTGAAGACCGCGCTGCGGTCGAACGACTGGGTGGTCTACACCAAGGCCCCGTTCGCCGGCGCCGGGCACGTTCTGGCCTATCTCGGGCGCTACACCCACAAGGCTGCCATCGCCAATCATCGCCTCGTCGACTTCGACGGCGAGCACGTTCGCTTCCGTTGGCGCGACTACGCTGACGGCAACAAGGTCAAGGTGATGCGTCTCGACGTCGACGAGTTCATCCGCCGCTTCCTCCTGCACGTCCTCCCGCGCGGCTTCACCCGCCTGCGCCACTACGGCTTGCTCGCCAATCGCTGCCGGGCTCGCAAGCTCGCCCGCTGCCGAGACCTGCTCGGCCAGCCTGCCCCTGAACCGCGGGAGCCGGAAACGACGCAGCAGATGATGCTGCGACTGACGGGGATCGACATCACCGTGTGCCGCCAGTGCGGCGAGGCAACGCTGCGGCAAACCGTCATTCTTGAGCCGCAGCCCCAAGCAGCCATGCGGGCGACGAATACCCGACCGCCGTGACGATGCGTCAGAACCGACAAGGTCCGACAACAGTCCCCCCGGCCGCCGCGCCGCGACCGCTCCTGCGCCCGCTTCGTGCTGCCCGGCGGCGAAACATCGTCGCGAGCCCCTGCACAGCCGCGTCGCAACCTGATAAGTGGAGATTCAGAGTGCCGGCGCCGCCAGCGACACCAACAGGTTGCACCGCTTCGGCCTAATCGGCTCCCACCCAGCGGTTACTTTCCCCATAGCCCGGCACTACGGCCGTGCAGCGCGGCTCAGCTCAATGCCTGTATCGGTCCTGCTGCGCACGACCGATACAGGCCAATTCATTATGTGCAGTTGAACATGGTTAAGGGTTGGGCAGGCTCTCGAGAGAGAGCCTGCCCAACCCTTTTGAACGAAGCCGCGGGCCACGAGAGGCGAAGTTGAGCTATGTGGAAAGTGCGCTGATGTCAGCGTCAGGCGGCATCCACCGGCAGCAGAGTTGCGCATAAAATCGACGCTCGCGCCGGTCTTTCGGCAGGCATGCGGGCGCACGCTGCGAGGACTGAGCGGGGTGTGAGCCGAGGGCTGTCAGCCCGGCTCAAGCGGAGACAGGTTCGGTCGTGCGTCGGCGCTTTGGCGCCGTTGCGCGGGGCCGAAGCGAGCGGGCGTCTCACGGTTTCCCCCTGTGGGTCGGCGGCAGCGCCGGCGGGCCGCGCGTCGAGCGGGGCTCATGGCGGCGGCGGATTTCGCGGACGAGGCGCATGACGCCGCCGCAGTGGGGGCAGGCCACGGGCGCGGTGCCGATCTCGGGCTCTTCGTCGGGCTCGGCCCGAGCGCCGTCCACGCTTCCCTCGGGGGCGGCGCAGCCGAGGGCGCCGAGAGCCTGGCGTGCTCTCTCCAGCGTGCTGGCGCGGCAGCCGTTGGCGAGGATGCCGAAGTAGCGAATGCGGTGCATGCCGTCCGGCAGGACGTGCCTCAGGAAGCGGCGGATGAACTCGTCGGCGCTCACGGTGGCGATGCCGTAGCGCGGCTTTCTCTGCCCCGGCGCCTTGGGCTTTCGGTGGCGGAAGGAGACCGTCTCGCCGTCGAAGGAGACGATGCGGCTGTCGGAGATGGCGATCCTGTGCGTGTAGTGCGAGAGGTACCGGAAGACCTGCTCAGGCCCGCGGAAGGGCCGCTTGGCGTAGACCACCCAGTCCCTGGCCCGGGCGGCGGCAAGCGTGGCGTGGAACTCGCCGGGATTGGCGAGGTGGGCGAGGGTGCCGTGGAACTCCAGGTCCCCCCGGCCGTGGGCGCGGGCGAGCTCCTCGAGGAAGAGGCGGCGGAACAGGCTGCCGAGGACCTTGACGGGGGCGAGGAAGGTGGTGCTCCCCGTCTTCCACTCGCCACTGTCTACGTCGAAGCCCGCGTTGGGCACGACCACGTGCAGGTGCGGGTGGAAGCGGAGCTTCTGATCCCAGGTATGGAGGACCGCGGTGCCGCCGATGCGCATGCCGCCGTGGCGGGGATCGGCGGCGATGGTGCGCAGGGTCTCGGCGACGGCCCGGAAGAGGATGTCGAACACCACCCTGCGGTTGCAGAAGGCAATGGCGGCAACCTCCTTGGGCAGGGTGAAGACCACATGGAAGTAGGGCACCGGCAGGATGTCCCCGGCGCGCTCCTCGCTCCAGAGGTTGGCGGCGAGACCCTGGCAGGTGGGGCAGTGGCGGTTGCGGCAGGAGTTGAAGAGCGGATGCTCGCGCCCGCAGCCCTCGCAGGCGTACATGTGGCCGCCGAGCACGGCGGTGCGGCACGCCTCGATGGCGCCCATGACCTTGAGCCGGGCGGCGTCGATGCGCCCTTTGTGGCGCTCACGGAAAGCGGCGCCGGCGCGGCGGAAGATCTCCGCCACGCCCGCGCGTTCGGCCTCCACGCGCCGTCAGTTGCGCAACGCTGCGAAGCCTGAGATCGGGTGGTCGAGGCCCTCGAACATCTTGCCGGTGACGCGGGCGTAGTGACGGGTCGTGTTCGCGCTTCGATGGCCGAGCATGTCCCGGATCACCTCGATATCGCCGCCGCGCTCGAGGAGATGGGTCGCCGCCGAATGGCGCAGGCAATGGAAGGTGTAGCTGCGGTCGAGCTCGGCAATGTCGCGCGCCCTCCTGAAGGCGGCCTGCAAGGTCTCCGTTGCGATGGGCCTGTCGAGCGAGACGCCGTAGAAGAGCCAGCTCGTCGGACGCGGCCAGATGTTCCTGTAGTAGACGCGCAAGTAGTGGATGACGATGTCCGGCAACGGTGCCATTCTCTCGGTGCCGCCTTTGCCGGAGGGGATGTGCAGCAGCTTCTTCTCCGACAGGATGTCGCCGACCTTGATGGCCAAGGTCTCGGAGATGCGGAGCCCGCCGCCATAGCCGGTGACAATGGCAGCACGGTGGCGGAGGTCGGGTGTCGCAAGGATGAGGTGCTCGACCTCCTGCTCCGACATGTAGCGCGGCAGCTTGCCGGGCTTCTTGCGGGAGCGCAGGCCGGCGACATGGTCAGGCCAGCCGAGTGTGTCGATGTAGAGGAAGTTCAGCGCGGCGAAGGAGACGTTGGTCGTGCCCGGACTGAGCCCCTTGTCGATCCGCCCCAGGTACCACTGGCGCACCTGCTCGGCGTCGAGCTCGTCCGGCGAGGCGTCGTAGTACCTGGCCAGGTTCTTGATCTCGCAGATGTAGGCCTTGGACGTGCTCGCGGCCAGATTGGCGATGCGGAGCTGCTCCTCCATGCGCTGGCGAAGAGGGGTGACGGTGTTCGTGTCGCACGCGGTCCCGGTCATTATCGATCTCCCTGGATCGCGACGGCGCGCCGCCGGACCGATCCGGCGACGGTCCGTCGCAGGGGTCGATACTAACCACTGGTGATCGGGAGGCTGCTGGGGATCCGCCACCCGACGGGCGGAGCGCCACTGACGCAACCGGGAAGCGAACGCACAGAACAAACGGCACCCGCGACGCCTCGGAAATGAATGAACTCTACGCCGCTAACTCCGCGTAGCGGCTTCGTTCAAAAGACGGATGCGGCCACGGGCGAGCATGGCGATCTGCTCGACATCATCCGCCACCGCATCAACGCGCCGACGCTTCGCGCGGCGCTCGAAGAAGCGCACGCCTTCCTCGCCCGGCCGGCTGCGCCGGCTCCGGGCTCGGGCGACGCCTACGACGCCACCGAGGCGGCACGGCGCCTCTGGCGCCGCTGCCGCGCCATCGACGGTACCCATGCGGAAGCCTACCTGCACGCCAGGGGTCTCGCGCGCTGCCGCTTCCCGGCACTCCGCTTCCATCCCGCATTGCTCTACAAAGACGGCGGCGGCGTTCGCCGCCTGCCGGCGCTGGTCGCCGCCGTCACCGCCCACGATGGCGACGTCATCACCGGCATCCATCGCACATGGTTGGACCCTCAGCGTCCGGCGAAGGCAAATCTCTCATCGCCGCGCAAGGCCCTCGGACGGATCTTCGGACATGCCGTTCGCTTCGGCGACCCCGCCGACGGAGCTTCGCTCCTCGTCGGCGAGGGCATCGAGACGGTGCTGTCACTGGTGACCGCCTCACCCGAGATCACCGCCGCCGCCGCGCTCTCCGCCGGCAGCCTCGGCGCGTTCGCGCCGCCTGCCGGCGTCACGCGGCTGGTGATCGCGCGCGACAACGACCCCGAGGGAGAGCGTGCGGTCGAGCGCCTCGCCCGGCGCTGCGCGCGGGCGGGCGTCGCCGCCACCGTCATCGTGCCCCGCGGCGCCGACTTCAACGAGGAATTGCTCACCTTCGGTCCCGCCGCGCTCGCCGCCTGGACGGCGGCCGCGCTTGCAGGTCGGGAGGCAGGGTAAGGCGCGCGGCGGGCGAGCCGCATGGAGAGGAGAGAGAGTCCTCTCCGCGCCGGCATCACGCTACGGGGAGAGCACAATGAGCAGCGACATCAGGTTCCGGCGGGTGGGTGAGAACGAAGCCCGCGTCTATCAGGACGGCGACCACGTTGGCTACCTCTATCGCCATGACGACATCCTCAACCGCGGCGAGGTATTCTACGTGGTGCACCTGTCCGAGGACCCCCGCGGTCCCGTCAGGGTGCACGAGCGCCATCGCGTCCGCGAGGTCGCCCGACACCTCCTCGACACCCACCCGATGCTGTGAGCGGTGACGAGCGCCACCGGGAGCGGCTCGCCCTCGATCCCGTTGCCCAGCCCGCGGCCAGCACCGCGCCTTTCATCGCTGCGCCGGCGCCGCGCCGGTGAAAGCTTGCAGGAAACAAAAACAGGGGTCCGGTAGAGTAGGACGCGAGCGCCTGGTGATCCTCACGCACCACAGGTTTCTCGCGCCCTCTCTCAGAACCGGGCGTGCACCTTTCGTTATGCACCCGGCTCGCCAAAGGCTTTCGTGAAGGCAGGAGTTTTCATCCAATTGAGCTTGAACTGCATGACCGGAATCCGGCCCATTTGGTACAGCTCAGTGTCGCCATCGGCCCAGACCCGAGCGCCGGGATACTGCCGGCTCGGCCTCGACCAAGAAGCGTACACCCGTCGCGGGGAGGCGCCGTCGTGCTTACCCCGCATCCACAGCCAGAGCCGTCGCCACACATACCAGTCCAGACTGGACAGGATGCGCTTGGCCCCGATGCAGTGGCGGTAGTAGTGGCCCCACCCCCGGAGGATTGGATTGATTTCCTGGAGCACGCTTCTCAGCGAGCGCGTCCGCGTCCGCTGATTCAGCACTTGCTTGATCCGCCGGCAGAAGTCACTGATCGCCTCCTTCGGGATTTCGACCCGGCACATGTAGCCGTCATGGTCGTCCCCTTTGAGACGAACCCGGCATCCGAGGAACCGGAATCCTTCCGTCAGTCTGGTGATCCGCGTCTTCTCCTCCGATAGCGTCAGCCCCATCTCCTCGCGCAGCCAGTCCGCGAGCGCCTGCTTCTCAGCAGCCGCATCGTCGTAACCGCCCGCCACGAAGATCAGGAAGTCGTCGGCATATCGGACCGGGTAGAAGGTTAAGGGTTGGGCAGGCTCTCGAGAGAGAGCCTGCCCAACCCTTTTGAACGAAGCCGCGGGCCACGAGAGGCGAAGTTGAGCTATGTGGAAAGTGCGCTGATGTCAGCGTCAGGCGGCATCCACCGGCAGCAGAGTTGCGCATAAAATCGACGCTCGCGCCGGTCTTTCGGCAGGCATGCGGGCGCACGCTGCGAGGACTGAGCGGGGTGTGAGCCGAGGGCTGTCAGCCCGGCTCAAGCGGAGACAGGTTCGGTCGTGCGTCGGCGCTTTGGCGCCGTTGCGCGGGGCCGAAGCGAGCGGGCGTCTCACGGTTTCCCCCTGTGGGTCGGCGGCAGCGCCGGCGGGCCGCGCGTCGAGCGGGGCTCATGGCGGCGGCGGATTTCGCGGACGAGGCGCATGACGCCGCCGCAGTGGGGGCAGGCCACGGGCGCGGTGCCGATCTCGGGCTCTTCGTCGGGCTCGGCCCGAGCGCCGTCCACGCTTCCCTCGGGGGCGGCGCAGCCGAGGGCGCCGAGAGCCTGGCGTGCTCTCTCCAGCGTGCTGGCGCGGCAGCCGTTGGCGAGGATGCCGAAGTAGCGAATGCGGTGCATGCCGTCCGGCAGGACGTGCCTCAGGAAGCGGCGGATGAACTCGTCGGCGCTCACGGTGGCGATGCCGTAGCGCGGCTTTCTCTGCCCCGGCGCCTTGGGCTTTCGGTGGCGGAAGGAGACCGTCTCGCCGTCGAAGGAGACGATGCGGCTGTCGGAGATGGCGATCCTGTGCGTGTAGTGCGAGAGGTACCGGAAGACCTGCTCAGGCCCGCGGAAGGGCCGCTTGGCGTAGACCACCCAGTCCCTGGCCCGGGCGGCGGCAAGCGTGGCGTGGAACTCGCCGGGATTGGCGAGGTGGGCGAGGGTGCCGTGGAACTCCAGGTCCCCCCGGCCGTGGGCGCGGGCGAGCTCCTCGAGGAAGAGGCGGCGGAACAGGCTGCCGAGGACCTTGACGGGGGCGAGGAAGGTGGTGCTCCCCGTCTTCCACTCGCCACTGTCTACGTCGAAGCCCGCGTTGGGCACGACCACGTGCAGGTGCGGGTGGAAGCGGAGCTTCTGATCCCAGGTATGGAGGACCGCGGTGCCGCCGATGCGCATGCCGCCGTGGCGGGGATCGGCGGCGATGGTGCGCAGGGTCTCGGCGACGGCCCGGAAGAGGATGTCGAACACCACCCTGCGGTTGCAGAAGGCAATGGCGGCAACCTCCTTGGGCAGGGTGAAGACCACATGGAAGTAGGGCACCGGCAGGATGTCCCCGGCGCGCTCCTCGCTCCAGAGGTTGGCGGCGAGACCCTGGCAGGTGGGGCAGTGGCGGTTGCGGCAGGAGTTGAAGAGCGGATGCTCGCGCCCGCAGCCCTCGCAGGCGTACATGTGGCCGCCGAGCACGGCGGTGCGGCACGCCTCGATGGCGCCCATGACCTTGAGCCGGGCGGCGTCGATGCGCCCTTTGTGGCGCTCACGGAAAGCGGCGCCGGCGCGGCGGAAGATCTCCGCCACGCCCGCGCGTTCGGCCTCCACGCGCCGTCAGTTGCGCAACGCTGCGAAGCCTGAGATCGGGTGGTCGAGGCCCTCGAACATCTTGCCGGTGACGCGGGCGTAGTGACGGGTCGTGTTCGCGCTTCGATGGCCGAGCATGTCCCGGATCACCTCGATATCGCCGCCGCGCTCGAGGAGATGGGTCGCCGCCGAATGGCGCAGGCAATGGAAGGTGTAGCTGCGGTCGAGCTCGGCAATGTCGCGCGCCCTCCTGAAGGCGGCCTGCAAGGTCTCCGTTGCGATGGGCCTGTCGAGCGAGACGCCGTAGAAGAGCCAGCTCGTCGGACGCGGCCAGATGTTCCTGTAGTAGACGCGCAAGTAGTGGATGACGATGTCCGGCAACGGTGCCATTCTCTCGGTGCCGCCTTTGCCGGAGGGGATGTGCAGCAGCTTCTTCTCCGACAGGATGTCGCCGACCTTGATGGCCAAGGTCTCGGAGATGCGGAGCCCGCCGCCATAGCCGGTGACAATGGCAGCACGGTGGCGGAGGTCGGGTGTCGCAAGGATGAGGTGCTCGACCTCCTGCTCCGACATGTAGCGCGGCAGCTTGCCGGGCTTCTTGCGGGAGCGCAGGCCGGCGACATGGTCAGGCCAGCCGAGTGTGTCGATGTAGAGGAAGTTCAGCGCGGCGAAGGAGACGTTGGTCGTGCCCGGACTGAGCCCCTTGTCGATCCGCCCCAGGTACCACTGGCGCACCTGCTCGGCGTCGAGCTCGTCCGGCGAGGCGTCGTAGTACCTGGCCAGGTTCTTGATCTCGCAGATGTAGGCCTTGGACGTGCTCGCGGCCAGATTGGCGATGCGGAGCTGCTCCTCCATGCGCTGGCGAAGAGGGGTGACGGTGTTCGTGTCGCACGCGGTCCCGGTCATTATCGATCTCCCTGGATCGCGACGGCGCGCCGCCGGACCGATCCGGCGACGGTCCGTCGCAGGGGTCGATGCTAACCACTGGTGATCGGGAGGCTGCTGGGGATCCGCCACCCGACGGGCGGAGCGCCACTGACGCAACCGGGAAGCGAACGCACAGAACAAACGGCACCCGCGACGCCTCGGAAATGAATGAACTCTACGCCGCTAACTCCGCGTAGCGGCTTCGTTCAAGACCGTTCGCCCGGCCTCCCTGTCCCGAAATCGCCGTGTCGCGGCCATCCGCCTTCCGTCAGTCCGGATATTGGGATCATGCGGGTGCCTCACCCACCACCAGTACCGCTCCTCGATCGCGCTCAGCGCGATGTTGGCCAGCAGGGGAGACAGGACACCCCCTTGAGGCGTGCCGGTGGTTGTCGGATTGTAGTTGACGTCCTCCAATACCCCGGCTTTGAGGAACCGCACGATCAGCCTGTTGACCTTCCGGTCCGCGACGGATTTCCGTACGCGCTCCATCAGGTAGTGATGGCCGATGTTGTCGAAGCAGCCCTCGATGTCGCCTTCAATCACCCATTGATAGGGAGGGTCGCGAAGCTTCCCATCGGTTCTCGACTTGTGAGTCCGAGTGGTCAGCCGGATATGTTCGAGTGCGCCATGGCAGCCCCGTCCGGGCCTGAACCCGTAGGAGACCTGCCAGAAACGCGCCTCGAAAATTGGCTCCAGGATGTTCTTGACCGCGCATTGCACCACGCGGTCAGCAACGGTGGGGATACCAAGGGGTCGGAACTTCCCCGGCTTGCCCGGCTTCGGAATCCACTTCCGCCGGGCGGGCGACGGTCGGTAGCTGCCATCGCGCAGCGCCTCCCGAAGCTCGTCCAGAAAGAGCGGTACACCTCCATCGCCAGCGGCAATGCTCGCCACCGTCAGCCCGTCGACGCCCGGCGTTCGTCTGCCCTTGTTCTGGGCAATCGAGTGCCATGCACAGCGAAGATTGCGCGGATCGGTGGGAGTTTTGCAAGTGGCTCCCAGTTCCACACATCGCCGTAAGCGCCTTCAGGCGTCTCCTTACTCCACCGATACAACTTCCGCTGCACGTTGAGGAGCCACCAGGCCATGTCGGCCTGATTATCCGAGTCCACGGATAGTTCCTCCGTCAGTCGATAGCCGATCCACCTTCTGCCCCCCTTCGCCATGTATGCGGCTTTCCCGCACTCCGACTACTACGAGGGCTCCGCCCCCATGCGGCCCGTCTCCGTTCTCCGCGGCTAGCCCGGTTCCGTGCCGGGCGAACAGCATGGGTTCCTGTGTTCCGATGACAAACCTGAGACCCTTAGGCGGCACGCTATACCCCTTGCAGCTCTGGGGTTCGGGATAGAAGGGTTGACCCGTACCCGGGTGCGTTCAACACACCCGCCAGTCGGCAGACGGAAGACCAACCGGCTCTCACCGCGCTCCCTCCGCCCCGTCGGGCCATTGAGGGTTGGACATCTAAATAAAGAGGCTTCCGTCACGTGCTTCGTTCAACCTCGCCATAGGTCCTGTGGTAGCCCGGCCCGCGAGCGACGGCCCGCACCCGGTACAGTTCAGATCGCAGCTCTTTCGCCCCACCGTCGGAAACCGGCGGAGCTTAGCGATCCCCTTCCGCCCAACACCCCTCGTCAGGCAGGGTGGCGTTTCAGCCACCGGTCGATCATCAGCACTACCAAGTGTTTGGTTTACTTCATGCTTTCCTCCTACTTGGTATTCACAGCGCACTCCGTCGTGATGTCCGAGGATTTCACACGTGCTCGCGACAGCAACCCTGCGGGTCCTCCGGTCGCTCCGCTCCCTGCGGCCTGACCCAAGGAAGTCTAAGGCGGGCCGTGAAGTTCGGCGACCGTGAAGATGGCTTGCGCGTAATCGCCAACTGCCGCGTCTCGCAGCGCGCCGGCCCCTCGCGCGGGGCCGACGCGTCACGCTGCACCGCCTCAAATCCATTCGCGGAACCATTCAAGGCGGCGCCTAGACGCCGGGCAGGCCCAAGCGGGCCCGCCCGGCACGGCGCCGTAATGACCACTGGAATGGATTTGCTGCGGAACACCGTTCCCACCGGCACGGCGGCGCCATCTTCCGCACCAACTCGCCGAACTTCCGCACCGACTCCCGCCCAAGACTTCCCAGGGCCAGGTGCTGCCCCTGCGCGCGCGTGAATCACAAAGGACATCACCACGGGGCACAGGGTCCCGGAGGTTGAACCAACAGGAGATCGTCATGATCGACACGACCAGCACTACCGCATCAGCTTCTTCCACTGCCACCGTTTGCGAGGGCATGGCCCTCTACGGCGCAGCGCCCGAGCGCGGAGAGCTCGACAGCAGGGTCGTCTGGGACGAGGACGATGCCATCGACGCGCTGAACGAAGCCATCCGCGTCATCGTCGACGGCATCACCGTAGACGGCACGCAGATGGCCGACGAGCGCGAGCCGCTCATGTGGGGCCTGACCAACATGCTGCACAGCCAGGTCACACGCCTCGACCGCGCCGTCGACCGCATCGCGCCCGAGATGCGCGACCTCGAGAAGGCGCAGGACGGCTCCGAGGTGAAGGCGTGGGAGCTGCAGACCATGACCGACCGCGCCCAGAACCTCGGTGATCGGCGCGACGCCTTCGAGAAGCTCCGCGACCTCGCCGCCGACGCCTACCGCGTCGAGACCGGCGACACATGGCGCCCGAGGCACGGCTCGCACACGAGCCAGACCGGACAGCTCACCTCCGCCGCCATCGATGCCCGCGACTTCCGCAGAGCGCGCAAGGACCGCGAGACCCGCGCCCACCTGCCCGAGGGCACCCTGGTCGCCGTCACCGGCGGCAAGACCGTCAGCAATGCCGACGCGGTCTGGAGCACGCTCGACATGGCGCGCGCGAAGTACGGCGACATGGTGCTGCTGCATGGTGGCGGTCCCGGCGTCGAGAAGATCGCCGCGAGCTGGGCAGAAGCCAGAGGCGTCAACCAGGTCGTCTGCCGCCCCGACTGGAGCGCGCACGGCAAGGCCGCGCCCTTCCGCCGCAACGACGAGCTGCTCAACCTGCTGCCCAAGGGCGTCATCGCCTTCCCAGGCTCCGGCATCACCGGCAACCTCGTCGACAAAGCTCGCACGCTGGGCATACCGGTCATGCAGATACAGGCCGCGTAATCAGCGCGCGCCTCAACGAAGCGGCCGATCCCCAATGCGGGATCGGCCGCTTTCGTCGTGTTTCACGACGGGCGTCATCAGCGTCGGCCTGTGCGCTCGCCCGTCGGACCGCGCACCGCCGACCCGAGTGCGCGCTCGAACGCCGGCGTCGCCGCGCTTCGCGCAGGCGCCGTCCGCGGTCGCTGCAGCGGCCCGCGCATGGACTGCGCGTGCTCCCGCTCGTGCCGGTGACGACGATCAGGGCGACGAACATGGCCATGGTGCACCAGCGAGTGCGGCCGCCGGCATCGTGCCGCAGACCATCTTCGACCGCCGAACTGCAAGTCACGCGCGCACCCTCGGCGTCAGCGCCGTCGCCGATGGCGACGAGCGCCTCCGCGGTTCGACGGACATCGATGCCGTCGCGCCTGAACGGCCCGACGTCACCGAGCCCGGCACTCGTGACGATCATGGCCAGCGGCTCGCTGCGCCGATCGCGAGCGCGAGCGTCTGCAACCCCTCCCGCTTGCCGTTCGGCCGCGACCCTCGCCCGGTTGCCGCAGGCTCACGCCCGCCTCCATTGTCGTTCCCAACGCCGGCACCCCCATCGCTGCACGCGCCCTCGCATGCAGCGATGACGATGACCATGGCGATGAAGATGGTCATGGTGCACCAGCGAGTGCGGCCGCCGATATCGTGCCGCAGTTCACCTTCGGCTTACGGACTGCACGGCCCGCGTGCACCCTCGGCGTCACTCGGCGAACGCGAGCCGTCTTCTACCCCGCGCAGCCGCGGTTCCACCCGTGAGCACCCCGCGCGCAACCCGTGCCGGCGACGAGCGTCGTCCGGAAATCCCGCACCTGCAGCATGAGCATCACCAGGCGCCGCACCGGCGCGAGCACGAGTGCGACCGCCTCTGCGCGCAGCTCGCGCCCGTGCCGACGACCGGCCACCATCCCGAGCGTCGATGCCGAGGTTTCGATTCCTTCATCCGTCGCTCCTCTCGGCACGACCATCGACAGAAGCGATCCGTCAACTGCGCCGACCATGATCGCGTGCCCCGCGCTTGCCGTCGGCAACGCCGACGATCGTCCCGGCATCTCCGTTCCTCCATGTGTCCTCAGTGTGTTCCAGCCCCTCGTCAGTGCCGGCCCGGAATGCGATCGGTCAACTGCGCCGATGCCCGGACACTGAGCACCGCCTCGTGCTCGCAATCCGGCCCACTCCGCTCGGGACACAATCTCGACACACGGCGATCTCTCCCTGCAGTGTCGCCATCGTCGCCGGCCTCTTCGGCTCCGAGATACGGCTCAGCTCACCTCTGGCGAAATTGCAGCCGGTTTCGAACGAATGACGTTTGGGTTGCGCCTCATTTCGCGCGACATTCATTGAAGTGCGCGAGAGCAAGCCACTGTATACACGTGACATTCCGCGATCTTGTATCGGAACTATGTCCTCTCTTGCGGTGCAGCCCGATAGCTCCCGAATTATGGCTACGGTGTCCTTATGGTGCCATCTAAAGGGCTGGCCCTGAAGGATTTTCTCGCATCCTGTAGTCCCTGTCCTACGCCTTGAGGCGTTTTTTACTCTCACACCCCACGCATCGTTGATGCAGGACCGACAAATCGATGACATGCGCCGTCACAGCTACGCTCCAGTACGCCCTGGTATGACAAGTGTCATGACAGGAGCGTTGGAACGAGAGAATCTCATTGAAATACGCCACTATCGCACTGAAATTCATTCATAGCTCTCAGAGAGAAATACATTGACATACGCTGGTCTTGTCCGGTCAGCCTCGCGTATTTCGCGCGAATGTGCCACGGCCCGTTGACAGGGGCAGGGTGGATCGGTCGTCAGAAGCGGGTGACGGCGGCGAGCGACACTGCATCGGCCGTCTCGCCGTCCTCGCGGTATTGAGTCCAGTCCACCCGCAGGCTCGCCCACTCGCTCAGACGGACCTCACCGCCTGCCCCGTAGGCCAGGCCCTCGCCTGTGTCTGACGTCGAGACCCCGAAGGCCGACGCTTCCGTCTTCATGACCGCCCCACCAACCCGCGCGTGCATTGAAACGCCTTCCGCTATCTCATGCCGGACCTTCCCGAAGACGCCGAGACCATGAAGGATGCGCGTGCTGAACGGGATGTCGCCGGCCGGCGTGCCGGCTGCCAACTCCGTCTCCGCGACACTCGTCATGACCTCGGCCTCAATCGCGAAGAAGGGCCGGAGATCGTAGCCGGCCCGCAGAACGATCACCCTGTGCTCGAAGTCCGGTATGGTCACAGTGTCGCCATCGGCAGTCATTGTCTCGCCGTCGATGAAGACGTGCCGATAGCCGATCCCGACATGGATGCGGTCGGCGTGGCGGTCCTCTGCGTGAGCGACCGGGACAAGACCGAGGCCGCACAACAGCGCCGCAAGCGCAGAGATCCATCTGGTCATGCTGGATTTCCTTCCCGCTGCTATGGTGAAAGAGGCGGCGCCCCATCCGACAAGAAGACGCATATGGAGGACGCCAAGCGGGGCTGCGCCTGGAACGACGGGCCGCACTCGGGAGCGAGCACACCTTGATGGTATCGGGGCCACATTCAGCAACCGACCGCGTGAACGCGGCGGGTTCGGCCTGAGTGCTGCGGGCAAGGGCAGCCGGGCGAGGGCAACATGCATGGCGCGTGCGCTCTCGCGATGACGGTCCTCCCGGTTCAATCATGCAGCCGCCACCGCATGGCGACGTGCAGGCCAATGTCGGGTGCGGCGTGCCAAGTGCCGTCGTCCTCCGTGACGGCGATGTCGAGCTCCACGCGCTCGCTGAGTCTCAGCGTCCCTCCCAGCCCCACCATGACGGCCGCGTCCGAGAGCGGAGACAGGGCGGAGGCGCCGTAGGGCGACGAATGGGCGTCGACCTGCACCGTCAGCCGCAGATCCCTGAGCGCCCGCCAGGTCACGCCGAAGCGCCCGAAGGCGATGAAGCGGCCGCCGAGGTCCGAAAGGTTCTCCGGGGCCTCGCCCACGAGAGCCCCCAGCGTCGCGGCATATAGCCAGGCGCGGGAGCCGGCCGAGCCCGACAATGCTCCCGAGGTCTCGGCCCAGACCGAGGCCGAAAAGCCTCCCGAACCGGCCAATGCGTCCTCGTCGCCGCTCGGAAGCTTCACAACCGCCCGGACCGCCATGCCGTCATTCGACAGCGGCGCGGGCGACAAGGCGTAGCCGACCCCGAGGCTCACATCCCCGAGGGAGAAGACACTGCGATCGATGTCCACACGGGGTCCCTCGTCATCGGCGTAGAAGAGCGCCAGCCGATCGCGCGGCGCACGGTCCCGCGCGCCCTGGGGCAGGCCGAAGGCGTCATGCCAGCTCTCGATGAAGCCGTCGAAAACGCCGCCGCTGTGCGCAACGACGGGGACGTCGAGCAGATACTCCCAGCCGTCTCCCAGACCATGCCGCAGCGTGAGCGCCCGCCGGTAGGTCTCCCCGTCCATCAGCACCCGCTCCGCTCCGGAACTGGCCGCGCGCAGATGCGACGCCATGTCCAGCGATGCGATCAGCTCCGACGAGCCCGCCGGCATCACGCGGGCGCCGAGGGACCCCGGCACACCGTACGCGAGGTGAAACGGGTTCAGGTTCACCATGCGCAGCGGCGTCGCCATGCTGCGAAAGCCCACCTCTTCGGAGGCGGCCGCGCCCGGCAGGCATACGCAGAGGAGCAGCGCGCACGCCAAGCCGAGACACCGGCCGGTCCGGCCTCGTGTCCGCCTCGCAGGGGAACCGCCCGACAACCCAAGGCGTGCCCCGAGACCCGTCAGGCCCATCGATGCAGTGTGCTCATGGCGCCGCCGCCCCGCCAACGCCGCCGCTTCGGGCCGCCCGGTGACTAGAACTGGCGCACGAAGCGAAGCTCGCCCCGCGTGCGCTCGTAGTCGTAGAGCTGTGCGTTGGTCTTGCGGACCTCGTGAACCACCCCCACCGCCGGGCTGAAGCCGTAGAGGGTGATCCCACGGTTGTACACCGACGCCCGCGCGCTCCACGTCCGGTCCTCGCGCGCCCCGTTGTCCGGCACGTACGGGTGCCACCCCGCCTCGAAGTCCGTCCAGCGATAGTCCCCGCCGCCGCTCACCGTGAAGCCCAGCGGCAGGAGCACCGAAACGCCCGCGCCAACGCGATACCTCTCATGGCGATCGCGCATCACCTCCGGGCGCTCACGCCCATACCCCGCAGACACATCCGCCCGAACCGTGGGCGCGATCACCCAGGCGCCGCCCAGCGACACATCCAGAGCCGGCCCGTCCCGGCTCGTCCCCGTTCGATGGTGCCGGTCCTCCCAGGCGACCCGCCCGTTCACCGTCACCGCACGGTTGACCCGGTGCCCCACCTCGACGCGCCCGCCGAGGGCGTGTCGATCCTTCACCGTGCCGGCCCAGCGCTGGCTCGCGGTGGCCAGCACGCTCGCCTCCGTGCGCTCGCCCAGCAGCAGGCGAGGCCCGAGATGGACCGACGCGAAAACCTCGTCGAACCGCGATCCCTCGTGCTCCCGCCGCGAGAGATTGGCGCCGCTGCGCAGCCGCACCCGCTCGCTCAGCGGATACTGATACTCGGCGCCGCCCCACACCGAGAGGCCTATGCCCGACGTGGTCAGCTCCTCGATGTCGCGCTCGAACGGCAAACCGAAGATATAGATGGTGCGCTCGTCCGAGCCGCCGCCGATATTGGTATCGGGCGCGATGGCGGCGCCAAGGCTGAAGCTCCAGCGCCGCCGTGCCCTGATCCGGTTCAGGAAATGTCGGACGTTGGCGACCACCGCCTCAGGCGGGTCGCCGGCCAGCACCCGCTCGAAGTGGCGCTGCGACAGGCTGTCCTCGCCCTTGAGGAAGAAGGCGCGGGCCAGCTCCAGACGCACCCGCACGAGCGCGGGCCGATCGATCAGGATGACGCGGAAGGACGCGATGGCGAGGCTCAGCAGAAGCTCCCGCCGCCCCTCCGGGAGATCGGGGTTCAGCGATGCCTGGGTCGCCGCCAGGCCCAGCAGGAAGAGGACATCGGTGCGCCGGGGATGGTCGGGATAGTCCTGTGCCAGCGCATTCAGGATGGTCAACGCCTCCCCGAAGCGGCCTTCATCGACCAGCGCTTGCGCCGACGCCAAGCCCGGCAGCGCGGGGGCGGACTGTGCAGAGAACTCACCTGCCGCCTGCTCCGTGGCGCCCCAGGCCGGGAGGGCGAGCAACAGGCAAGCGGCAAACGCGAGGGCACGGCAAAGCGGGGCAAACATCATCGCAGCAGGCCTCGGACGGAACTCAACAGAGCCACTTGCAAAATTCCGCATTTGAGCGGGATTTTGCCGCCGTGGCGGTCAGATTGTCCTGGAAATCGGGACCGCTCTCTGTTCCTGTCGGGTTTCGGACAACGTCGACGGAGAGGGCGGCCCCATGTCGCTGGGACAGACACTATCCGGATTCTGGCATCACATTCAAGCGGATCTTTTCCCGTGGCTTGAGGAGGAGCTCGGGCCGCTCGGCGAGAGGTACCGGCGCTTCGTCACCGTGCTTGAGCTTGCGCGGGTCGAGAGCTTCCTTCCCCATTTCCATGGCCTGCCCGGTCGGCCGGTCGAGGATCGGGCGGCCTTGGCCCGCGCCTTCATCGCCAAGGCGGTGTTCGACGTACCCACGACGCGCGCCCTGATCGAGCGCCTTGAGAACGACAAGACGCTACGCCGTCTCTGCGGCTGGACCTATGCCGCAGAGATCCCGAGCGAGGCGACGTTTTCGCGGGCGTTTGCGGAGTTCTCCGAGAGTGCGTTGCCCGCTCGCGTGCATGAGGCGCTGATCAAGCAGACCCTCGGAGACCATCTGGTCGGGCACGTCTCGCGCGACTCGACGGCGATCGAGGCGCGCGAGAAGCCTCAGCCCAAGCCCAAGGCGGAGAAGCCGAAGCGCAAGCGCGGCCGCCCGCGCAAGGGCGAGGAGCGGCCCAAGGAGGAGCGCCGCGTGAAACGCCAGCTCACGATGAGCTTGCCCCAGATGCTCGACGACCTGCCGAAAGCCTGCGACGTCGGCACCAAGCGCAACGCCAGGGGCCATACCACATCGTGGATCGGTTACAAGCTGCACATCGACGCCGCCGATGGCGGCATTCCGATCAGTTGCATCCTGACGTCCGCCTCGCTGCACGACAGCCAGGCCGCGATCCCGCTGGCGAGTATGACCGCCGACCGCGTCACCAATCTGTACGACCTCATGGACTCAGCCTATGACGCGCCCGAGATCGGCTGGCACAGCTACCTGCTGGGCCACGTCCCGATCATCGACGTCAACCCTCGCGACAAGGAGTACAAGGAGGAGCTGGCGCGCGAGGCCAGGGCGCAGAGAGGCGTCGGTCACCGCCACCCGGCGGACGAGCGCTACAACGAGCGCTCGAACATCGAGCGCATCAACGGTGGGCTGAAGGACAACTGCGGGGGCCGCCATGTCCGCGTGCGCGGCCATGCCAAGGTTCATTGCCACCTGATGTTCGGCATCCTGGTGCTGACGGTCGACCAGCTGATGCGCCTCCTGGCCTGAGCGGCGCCTCCGTCGCTGTCACGCCGGCACGCCTCCCTCCGCGGAGGCGCAAAAAGCCATGTCCGCATCGCGACGGCGGGTCCAAAATGCGCCCGCATGGGCATCGGTTTGCGGCGAATCGGCGCCCCGGCGGCAGCCAGCGACGTCCGCTCGTCCCGAAGTTCATGTTACGTTCCGACCGTCAATGTCCTCACGCCGGGCTCTCGGGAAAAGCAGACCGCGCCTGGGAGTTTTGCAAGTGGCTCAACAGAGAGAGAATGAGAAAGAAGAAGAGGGTGGCACATCCCGCCACCCTCTTCCGGAAGTCCGGACCTAAAGGATCGGGGTCTTACGAGGCGACCCCGATCCCGCCAATCCGGCTACTGCTTCGTCGCACCGAATGCGCCGATCAGGCTGGCAGTGTCCGTTACCGCATCGAACATGCCCGCGACCGTGCCTGGCTGATCCTCGGCGGGGTCCGCGCCAGCATCGTAGAACGAGCCTCCCCACGACCCGACATCCGACTCGGTGGGGCCGCCGCCGAAGTCAACTTCACTCGTACCGCTGAAGGTGCCGTCCCCGTTTATGCCGGTAAGGCTTATCCCCTTACATCCGGCTTCTCCATATGTGGGGTGCCGGATCGCTGGGCACTTTACGGGCAACCCATTGAGACACGGAAGGAACTGCGACCGTGTCGGATACCGCCGCCGAGGTGGCCGGTACAACATGTTGGGGAACCGGAGCCAGAGGGATAAGCCTTATGCCGGTATCTTCCAACATCACCTTCCAAGCAGCGGATGTTCCATCGCCCAGCGTGAAGTCCGTGATCGTCCCGTCGATGGTTCCGGTCGCGGCTTCATCGCCGAACTTCGCCACGAGACTGGCAGTCGCCGTGAAATCACCAACAGCGGCCTCCGTCTGCGCACCGGCGGTGAAAGTCTGCGTCTGATAGATGCCGGCCGCCGGACCCGAATAGGTCGCGGTGCCCTCAATGGTGTCGGCGACAGCAGCCACATGGCCGTCCGTGCCGGCCGCGAAGACCTCGACAGTGTGCGGATCGTCGCTCTCCTTCGGCTCGTTCATCCACCAGCCGAAGTACGCGTAAGCGACATCCGGGTCCTTGATCGTGGCCAAATTGGAGTCGGGCGTGAACCTCCAGTTCTCCGCCATAACCAAGTCGCCGTCGGCGTCGGTGGTCACCGTGCAAGTCGTGCCGCTAGTGCACTCATACGTACCAGACACGCCGGCGAAGGTGCCGGCGAACGACTCCGGGTTGCCGGTGTCGCCGCCGTACGTCACCGACTGGCTTGCCCCCGAGGGGAAGTCCGCGGCCTGAGCCAGCTTGACCCGATCCGCATCATTGAGGATGTCATCGCGAGCATTCCGGTCATATAGATCCGTGAACGGCTTGTCCGCTGGCTCCTCGATGTCCGTGTAGATTACTAGGGTGTGAGTGGACTCACCGCCAGCGTCTTCCCTCGTCATCCTGACACTGTTCCAGTCGTCGTCACCGGCCGTGGTCTCGCCGCCAGCGTAGTCGTCGTCGTCATCGCCGTTCACGTCGACCGTTATCGTGCCGGCCACGTCGCGCTCCACCGACAATCCGTCAACACCGCTGCTATCGGGGAGCGTGTCGATGGTCCTGGCAGTGGAAGTCGCATAATCCCCAAGCCTGTTGGTTGAGATCGCCGTCTCAATCGCCCCACCTCTGGCAATCCGATCCGCGAGTGCCAAGGCTGCCAGAGCCTCGGCCGCGTCCTCCTCGAGCTGGGTGAGCTCGGCCTCCGCGTCCTCGGCACGCTTGAGCGCTGCGGCAAGGGCCGTATTGGCGTCATCCAGCGCAGTCTGAGCGGTCGCCAGTTCACCTTCGAGGCGGGTCACTTCGGCCGTGGCCGCGTCCAACATGGTCTGGAGGCCGTCCCTCTCGTCCGTGGCCGTGGCCAGTTCACCTTCGAGGCGGGTCACTTCGGCCGTGGCCGCGTCCAACATGGTCTGGAGGCCGTCCCTCTCGCCCGTGGCCGTGGCCAGCTCACCTTCGAGGCGGGTCACATCGGCCGTGGCATCATCCCTCTCGGCAATGAGCGCCATGATGGCTTCCGGCGTTATGTCCTCGTCCCCGAATGCTTCTTGCAGGGCATCGATCTGCGCTTGCAGTTCGTCCCGATCCGCTTTGGCCCGGTCCTCCCCGGAGCTCGAGCAGCCGTACATGACGGCCGTGAGGGCGACGATCGAGCACGCCGCCAGCAAACTGCGAGTCAGTTTCGACTTTTTCATGACCTCAAGGCTCTCCTCTTGTTTGGGAATGGTGAAGCCGGTTATGACAGGTCTACGCACGGGTACGCTGGAGTACGCTGGAGTGCGATAAGACACATTGACACAAAGGGTTGATTGCCTCATCTACCCCTTGACGCGATGTCAGACCTACGCTCCAATACGCTGGAGTTTGATGTCGGTGGCTTACGAAGTGATTACGGTTGTTACGACGACACAGACGCGCCGCGAGGCGAGGGGTGCACGATGCGTAAGCCTTCGGTTGTCTGGTGATGGGTGCGATGGATTCAACGATTGAGCGTTCGTCTCCAGTCACGTCTGAGGGGCCTGAGCCAGATGTCCTTCCTGGGCTTGGCCCGCTCCATATGTGTGTCGTAGCGCCCGCGCCCCTGGGTGATCCCGACATGGATCCAGCCCGAGGCCTTGTAGACGGCGCCGGTGTAGCGCGGGGGTGCCTACTGGTAACTCTCTCGACCGTCGGCTATCGTCGCGCTCGTGACGATTCGCGACGAGGATTCCGGGGCGGCGCTGGCGTCGATCGAAGGCGACGACGGGGTCTGGCTGCCCTCGACGGCGGCCGTGGTGTCGGAGCCGCGCGACGGGCAATCTCTGTACGAGCAGGCGCGAGCCTGCGCGGAGACGGAGCGGGCGCGGGCGGACGCGGCCGAAGCGCGCGTGCAGGAGCTGCTCAACGATGTTCGCCGGCTCCGTACTTCTCTGCGCAAGGCAGAGGCTGGCAAGGGCGCGAGCGGTCCGGTGCCGAGGAATACCCGTGGAGCGCACCAGGCCCCGGCATCGAAAGCCCGGAACGACACATCCGGCCGTCGATCCCAGGAGATTCGGGGGCTGCACAGGGCGCTGGAGCGCTCGCAGGAGCAGGCGCAGGGGCAGAAAGACACGAACGAGGCACTGCGTGCGGAACTGCGCGGCTCGCGCAAGGAAGCGGTGCGGCTGAACAAGGAAGCGGTGCGGCTGAACAAGGAGGTGGCACGGCTGAAGGGCGAGGTCGCGGCTCTGAGCGAGCAGGCGTCGGCGTCGGCGAGCCTGACCGATACGAACAAGGCGCTGCGCGCGGAGAATGTCGCGTTGCAGAAGGCGGCGAGGGCCTCGGAGAGACGGTGCAAGCGGCTGGCCGGCGAGAACGCCGGTCTTCACTCGGCGCTGTGCAACTCCCACGAGCGCGAGCTTCGGCTCGATGCCTGGCATCGCGACGAGGTCGACGGGCTGAACCGGGAGATCGACCGGCGGAACGCGTTCTGCGTGGAGGCTTCGCGGGAACGGCGGGCCATGCTGGCCCCGCTGCGCAGGCGGATCGCTCAGCTCCGTGCAGCGACCGCGCGGGCGAAGGGCCTTGTCGAATCGCTGCGCCAACGCAACGCCCGACTGCGCACCGAGGTGCGGGAGTTGAGGGCCAAGGGGGCGGCGCTGGAGGCCGAGACGGCGACGCTGACCTCCCGCGTCGAGACGCTGGAATCCCGGGTCGAGAAGCTCCGCTCGACCCGCTCCGTTCTGTCGAAGGCGCTGTTCGGCAGCAGGAGCGAGAAGCAGAAGAAGGCGGGCACGGGGCGCACGCGCGGCCAGCAGCCCGGCGCGCCCGGCCACGGCCGCACCCAGCGAGCCGGTCTGCGGGAGAAGGAGGAGCGGCGCAACCCGCCGAAGGATGCGCGCGTCTGCTCCTGTTGCGGCAAGCCCTACGTCGCCAACGGCGAGCACTCGACGAACGTCATCGAGATCGAGGTCAAGGCCCATATCCGCAGGATCGTCCGCCCGCGCTGGCGCCGGGGCTGCGAGTGCCCGTCGTCGCCGCTGGAGGCGATCGCGCCGCCGGCGGCGCGGCTGTTCCCGGGAACGCTCTACGGGACCAGCTTCTGGGCACGGTTCCTGTTCGAGCACTGTGCGTGCTTCCGCCCGCTGAGCCGGGTCGCGGCGTGGTATGCCGACCAGGGCCTGCCGGTCTCGCCGGGCACGCTGGCCGACAGCCAGAAGCGCTTCGTGCCGCTGTTCGAGCCGATCCACGAGGCGATCCTCGCGCACCAGAACAAGGCGGCGCTGCGCCATGCCGACGAGACCGGCTGGCGCGTGCAGGAGTTCCGCCGGAACGGCCGCTCGAGCCGCGCCTGGCTGTGGACTTCGGTCAGCCGGGACACGGTCTACTTCCTTATCGACCCCTCGCGCAGCGCCGAGGTGGCCAAAACCCTGTTCGGCGATACCGCCTGCACCGTGCTCGTGGTCTGCGACCGGTTCAGCGCCTACAGGAAGCTCGCGCGCGAACTCGACGGCAAGGTGATCCTCTGCTTCTGTTGGGCGCACCAGAGGCGGACCTTTATCGACTGCGCCGCCGGCCATGTGCGGCTCACCCGCTGGTGCGAGAGATGGATCGAGCGGATCGGGGAGATCTACAACCTGAACGACGAGAGGCTGAAGCATTACGACGCCTCCCTCGAACGCCGGACACCGGCGTTCGACGCGGCGCAGGACGCGTTGAGGAAGGCGGTCGAGGGTCTGTTCGCGGACGCCGGGGCGGAGTTGGCCGGCCTGCCGAAGAAGGGGCGCAAGGCCAAGGCCCTGCGCTCGCTGCTCAGGCATCGCGAGGGGTTGTGCGTCTTCGTCGACCACCCCCTGGTCCCCATGGACAACAACACGGCCGAGCGCGTGCTCCGCGGGCCGTCCATCGGCAGGAAGTTGAGCTTCGGTTCCAACAGCGAGGACGGCGCGACGTTCATTGCGATCATGTACTCGGTCGTGGGCACGCTCTCGATGAACGGCATCGACGTGCTGCGCTGGCTGAAGGCATGGCTGGACGCCTGCGCAAAGAACGGCGGCAAGCCGCCGGACGACCTGTCGCCCTGGCTGCCGTGGTCGATGAGCGAGGCACGCAAGCGCAAGTTCACGGCACCGGGATGACCGGCCGGATCGAGTGCCGCTACTACGGCCGCGACTTCACCGTTGAAGAGATGGCGCTGCTGCGCGCCCTGATCGCCGCCGATCCACAGACGTCCCGTGCCGCCCTGGCACGCGAGTTCTGCCGGCGCATCGGCTGGTACAAGCCCGACGGCGGGCTCAAGGACATGATGGCGAAGGTCGCCATGCTCGCCATGCACCGCGACGGCGTGATCGTCCTGCCGCCGCCGAAGCGGCGCACCGGCGGGCCGAAGCCCATCGTCTTCGGACCGGACACCGAGCCGCCGCTGTTCCCGGCCCCGACGAGCCTGGACGAGGTCCGACCGCTCGACTTCCGCATCGTCGTGCGCAATACCCGCGAGGGCAGGCTCTGGAACGAGTTCGTCGCCCGCTACCACTACCTCGGCTACAAGACCCTGGTCGGCGCCCAGATGCGCTACGCCGTCCACGACCGAAACGGCTGGCCGCTCGCCATGCTCGGCTTCTCCACCGCCGCGTGGAAGCTCGCCCCGCGCGACACATTCATCGGATGGACGCCCGAGTTGCGCGAGAAGAACCTCCCCCTGGTGGTCGACAACCCGCGCTTCCTCATCCTGCCCTGGATCGAAGTCCCCAACCTCGGCTCGCACATCCTTGCCATCGTCCGCCGCCGCCTGCCTGAGGATTGGACCGAGCGCTACAACACCACGCCCGTGCTGATCGAGACCTTCGTCGAGACCCCGCGCTACACCGGCGCCGTCTACAAGGCCTCGGGCTGGATCCATGTCGGCATCACCCAGGGGCGCGGGCGCTACGACACACATATGGAGCGGGCCAAGCCCAGGAAGGACATCTGGCTCAGGCCCCTCAGACGTGACTGGAGACGAACGCTCAATCGTTGAATCCATCGCACCCATCACCAGACAACCGAAGGCTTACCACGATGCCAAAGCGAGGCGAGCTGACCATCTCGAAGCAATCCGTCGACGGGCTTTCCGCCGAGGGCAAGGAGACGGTCTTCTGGGACCGGGAGCTCCCGGGCTTCGGCGTGAGGGTCTACCCCTCGGGCTCCAAGACATACGTGGCCCAGAGCCGGGGGCCGAACGGCATCAGACGCCTGTCATTGGGCCGCCACGGGGAGATCACCGCCGAGCAGGCACGCAAGCATGCCGCCGCCGCCGTCGCCCGCATCAAGCGGGGCGAGGACCCCGAGGCGAGGCCGCTCGAGCGCGCGCTCACCGTCGCCGACCTGGCCGAGCGCTACATGGAGGCCCATGTCGAGGTGCGCTGCAACGCGCACACCCAGGGGATCTACGCGGGCTCGCTGAGGAACCACATCCTGCCCGCGTTCGGCGCGATGGCGGTGGCCTCCGTCGGCCGGGAGGAGGTTGCAGCGTTTCACTACCGCCTGCGGGAGACGCCCCGTGCCGCGAACCGGGCGCTGATGGTTCTCTCCAAGATGTTCTCGCTGGCGGAGGCTTGGGGAATGGCGCCGGCAAGTGGCAACCCGTGCCGGTTCGTATTGCGCTACAGGGAGGGCCGTCGCGAGCGCTTTCTGAGCGAGGAGGAGTACCGGCGGGTTGGCCGGGCGCTGTGCGCGCTGGAGGCGGAGGGCCCGGTGCAGGCGCGGGCTGCGGCGGCGCTGCGGCTGATCATGCTGACGGGATGCCGCGTGGGGGAGGTGCTGACGCTGAGGTGGAGCGACATCGACCGCAAGTCCGGGGAGTTTCGCCTGCGCGATGCGAAGACGGGAGCGCGGATGGTGCCGCTGACGCCTACGGCCTCACAGCTGCTGGCGGGGATCGTGCGAGTCAGGCGAAGCCCCTGGGTGTTCCCGGGCAGCCGGCCGGATCGTCACCTGTTCCAGCTCGCGTCCTTCTGGCATCGTGTGCGGGAGCGTGCCGAGGCCGAAGACGTGCGGATCCACGACTTGCGGCACAGCTACGCCTCGCGGGCTCTGGCGCTGGGCCTGGCGCTTCCGATGATCGGGCGGCTTCTCGGCCACACGGACATCGGCAGCACCGCCCGCTACGCCCATCTCTCGCGGGACGCGGAGAAGATCGCGGTCGCCCGTGTGGGCGACAGCATCGAAGCCGACATCCTGCGGGCGGAGACCGCCGCCCATGCCGGCGGGCAGGAATCCTCGCCGGTCACGCCGGCTTAGGGAGGGGATTGCGGCATGGCGAGACTGGAGCGGAGGTCGCTGTCGAACCGCGTGGTCGACGGCCTGACCGCCGGGGACAAGGAGATCATCTGCTGGGACCGGGACTTGCCGGGGTTCGGCGTTCGGGTCTATCCCAACGGCGCGAAGACGTATCTGGTGCAGGGCCGTGGTCCGCGCGGGTCGAAGCGGATCACGATTGGCCGGCACGGCACGATCCCGGCGGACGAGGCGCGGCGCCGGGGGGCCGCGCTCCTGATCCGCATCAAGGCGGGCAAGGAGCCGGGATACGGGAAGGGGCCGACGGTGGCCGAGCTCGCCGAGAGGTATCTGCGCGAGCACGTCGAGGTCCGCTGCAAGCCGCTCACGGTCAAGGGCTACCGCCAGATGATCGTCGGGCACATCCTGCCCGCTCTCGGCAAGCTGCCGATCGCCGCCGTCGGCCGCGAGCACGTTGCCGAGCTTCACTACCGTCTGCGCAAGACGCCGGTTGCGGCGAACGACACGGTGGGCGCTCTGTCGCGGATGCTGAACCGTGCCGAGGCGTGGGGACTGGTTCCGGCGGGGAGCAATCCCTGCCGCTTCGTGACGCCGTACCGGACGCGGCGGCCGGAGCGCTTCCTGACGGAGGATGAGTTCGGACGCCTTGGGCACGCCCTGGACGAGCTGGAGGCCGGGGGCCGTCTTCCTGTTCATGCGGCGGCAGCGCTCCGGCTTCTGATGCTGACGGGGTGCCGCTGCGGCGAGGTGCTGACGCTTCGGTGGGAGGACGTGGCGCTGGAGCGGAACGAGATCCGGCTGGCCGACAGCAAGACCGGCCCTCGCATCGTTCCGCTGTCGCCGGCGGCGGCGCGGGTGCTCGCGGCCATTCCCCGCCCCCCTGACAATCCGTGGGTCATCGCGGGCCGCGAGCCGGGCGCGCGGCAGACGCACATCGCGGACTACTGGTACCGGGTCAGGGAGCGCGCCGGGTTGGACGACGTCAGGCTTCACGACCTTCGGCACAGCTTTGCCTCGCGAGCACTGGCGCTGGGCGAGGACCTCACGATGATCGGCAAGCTACTCGGCCACAAGAAAATCCAGACCACCGCACGCTATGCCCACCTGGCACGCGACTCGGTGAAGGAATCGGCGGCCCTCGTGGCGGCCAGCATCGGCAAGGACATCCTGCCCTGAGCGCGGCGGGGCTGCCCCGGACCGCGCAACGCGCGAGAATTCATGGCGAGCATCACGATCGAAAACGACGACGGGCCGATTGCTTGGGCTGGGTGTGTGCGCGCGCCGCCGGCAACGGCCGCTCCGCCGCCTTCGGCGGCGTCGAGCTCGAACTTCCCGAGCGCGGACCGATGCGGCCTCTGCCGGAGTTCCATTGATCGGGCGGCGACGATCTTCATGGGCACGAACGCGGTCTGCGAACCGATGCGGCCCCCCCCTTGCCTGCTGACATGACGTGCTTCTCTACGGGGATACGGACACCTGACTGCATCGGTCTATTGCCGCCGCCGGCGAGGCGGTGAGCGCGTGGAGAGCGGCGATCGCAAGGTGCGACGCTACAGCAGCTTGAGAACGGCGATCGCCATGCCGGCTACGGCTACCGCAATCGTGACGATGCGCCACGTCAGGCGCGCCTCGAGGGCGGCAAGGTCGGCTCGCACGTCGGCGATATCGGCTTTGGTCGCCACGCCTTCGGTGACGGCATCGCGCACGGTCGCCGTGATCGCCTCGGCCTGACGCTCATTCAGACCGGCTTCGGAGAGCGCCTTGACCGCCTCGTGAGTGTCGAATGTCGCGCTCGGCATGATGCGACGATAGCCCAGGGCGGCGCCGAACGCCATTGGACGGCCTCATCGCCCCGCAGGTCCCCGCTGAAAGCCTGCGCCCTCTCGCCTGGTCTTTTCCGCCGCGCCCTCGGGCTCGCCGTAATTTCCGTCATCACTGCGTCGGCGAGACGACCGGCAAGACGCCCCCAGCTCGCATTGGCGCGGATGGGCGAGGTGCCGAACATCGTACGAGCCAAGCCGCGGGGACCGGGCGACTCCGCCACTCACGACCGGCCCCGCCGCACCTTGGCCTCGTCGCGCAACTCGGCGAAAGACGGTGCCGGCTCTTGCGGGAACGGGATGGTTGGGGGCTCGGCCTCCCGGCTGGGCAGCGCCCTTGCGGGCCGGTCCTGAAGCAGCGGTCGGCGGGAGAGTGCGGGCGAGCCACTTGCAAAATTCCGCATTTGAGCGGGATTTTGCCGCCGTGGCGGTCAGATTGTCCTGGAAATCGGGACCGCTCTCTGTTCCTGTCGGGTTTCGGACAACGTCGACGGAGAGGGCGGCCCCATGTCGCTGGGACAGACACTATCCGGATTCTGGCATCACATTCAAGCGGATCTTTTCCCGTGGCTTGAGGAGGAGCTCGGGCCGCTCGGCGAGAGGTACCGGCGCTTCGTCACCGTGCTTGAGCTTGCGCGGGTCGAGAGCTTCCTTCCCCATTTCCATGGCCTGCCCGGTCGGCCGGTCGAGGATCGGGCGGCCTTGGCCCGCGCCTTCATCGCCAAGGCGGTGTTCGACGTACCCACGACGCGCGCCCTGATCGAGCGCCTTGAGAACGACAAGACGCTACGCCGTCTCTGCGGCTGGACCTATGCCGCAGAGATCCCGAGCGAGGCGACGTTTTCGCGGGCGTTTGCGGAGTTCTCCGAGAGTGCGTTGCCCGCTCGCGTGCATGAGGCGCTGATCAAGCAGACCCTCGGAGACCATCTGGTCGGGCACGTCTCGCGCGACTCGACGGCGATCGAGGCGCGCGAGAAGCCTCAGCCCAAGCCCAAGGCGGAGAAGCCGAAGCGCAAGCGCGGCCGCCCGCGCAAGGGCGAGGAGCGGCCCAAGGAGGAGCGCCGCGTGAAACGCCAGCTCACGATGAGCTTGCCCCAGATGCTCGACGACCTGCCGAAAGCCTGCGACGTCGGCACCAAGCGCAACGCCAGGGGCCATACCACATCGTGGATCGGTTACAAGCTGCACATCGACGCCGCCGATGGCGGCATTCCGATCAGTTGCATCCTGACGTCCGCCTCGCTGCACGACAGCCAGGCCGCGATCCCGCTGGCGAGTATGACCGCCGACCGCGTCACCAATCTGTACGACCTCATGGACTCAGCCTATGACGCGCCCGAGATCGGCTGGCACAGCTACCTGCTGGGCCACGTCCCGATCATCGACGTCAACCCTCGCGACAAGGAGTACAAGGAGGAGCTGGCGCGCGAGGCCAGGGCGCAGAGAGGCGTCGGTCACCGCCACCCGGCGGACGAGCGCTACAACGAGCGCTCGAACATCGAGCGCATCAACGGTGGGCTGAAGGACAACTGCGGGGGCCGCCATGTCCGCGTGCGCGGCCATGCCAAGGTTCATTGCCACCTGATGTTCGGCATCCTGGTGCTGACGGTCGACCAGCTGATGCGCCTCCTGGCCTGAGCGGCGCCTCCGTCGCTGTCACGCCGGCACGCCTCCCTCCGCGGAGGCGCAAAAAGCCATGTCCGCATCGCGACGGCGGGTCCAAAATGCGCCCGCATGGGCATCGGTTTGCGGCGAATCGGCGCCCCGGCGGCAGCCAGCGACGTCCGCTCGTCCCGAAGTTCATGTTACGTTCCGACCGTCAATGTCCTCACGCCGGGCTCTCGGGAAAAGCAGACCGCGCCTGGGAGTTTTGCAAGTGGCTCGGGCGTATCGAGTTTCGTGCTGCGTTGCAGATTTGGCGCTTGCAAAGGCGCTTGAAATATGGCGTGGTTAGGGACGGCGCGCCGGACGGCATGGAGGATGTCGCGAGGATGTGCAGGAGGGCCGCAGCGACGGGGGGCGGAGGCCCCGGACGGGTTTGGGAGCGTTCCATGGTTCACCGCCGTGAGGGGCCGTTGGGACGGCCCGCTTGGGCAGGGGCCACCCCGAGGTGGACAAGCGGGAAATGGTGTGGTGGAATTCCCGACTATGGACACTGCCCGAGTCGTCATGTACGTTGACGGCTGCAATGTTTAACCCAGCGAGGCCTCGCCGAGGCCTCTTCGCAAAAGGAGAGCCTTGAGGCCATGAAAAAGTCGAAACTGACTCGCAGTTTGCTGGCGGCGTGCTCGATCGTTGCGCTCTCGGCCGTCATGTACGGCTGTTCCGGCGGCGACGGCACCCCAACACTTGACGAACAGGCGGAACAACTCGAGAAAGAGGCACAAGAGTACGCCGCAGCGCTGGCAGAGGCGATTGCGGAAGCCGAGGCCGCCCTCGATGAAGCCCAGACGGCGCTCGAGGAGTTGCCGGACGATGCCAGCGACGACGATAAGGCGGCTGCGCAACAGGCCGTCGACGATGCCCAAGCGCTCGTGGAAGCGCTGGTGGCCCTCGATGCGATCGCCGCGAGGGACGCGGCCCTAGCCGCCCAGATGGCCGCGGAAGCCGCGCAGATGGCGGCCGAGGCCGAGCGTGACGCGGCCAACACTGCCAAGGCCGCTGCCGATGAGGCCAAGGCAACGGCCGAAGCGGCGCAGGCGGCTGCTGAGGCGGCGCAGGCGGCTGCGGAAGCGGCACAGGCGCTTGCCGAAGCGGCCGAAGAGGCTGCGGAGGCCGCGCAGATGGCGGCTGAGGGCGAGCGTGACGCGGCCAATGCGGCAGCGGCCGCTGCCGCTCAGGCTCAGGCCGAAGCGGAAGCGGCACAGGCGGCTGCGGAAGCAGCCCAGGCGGCTGCGGAGGCCGCGCAGATGGCGGCCGAGGCCGAGCGTGACGCGGCCAACGCCGCGGCGGCGGTGTCGGAGCAGGCTCGGATGGACGCGGAGGCCGCCAGGGCGGCTGCGGAGGACGCCGCGCGTGCGGCGGCGGCGGCCCAGGCGACGGCCGAGGCCGAGCGTGATGCGGCCAACGCAGCAGCGGCCGCTGCTGCCGCTGCCCAGGAGGCCGCCGAGGCTGACAAGGCGGCTGCGGAAGCTGCGGCTGCGGCTGCCGAGCAGCGTGCGATGCAGGCTGAGGCTGACGCTGCGGCTGCAATGCAGGCTCAGGCAGAGGCGGAAGCTGCGCAGGCGGCGGCCGAGACGGGCCAGGCAGAGGCGGAAGCTGCCCAGGAGGCCGCCGAGGCCGCCCAGGCGGCTGCGGAAGCGGCCCAAGCGGCTGCGGAGGCCGCGCAGATGGCGGCCGAGGCCGAGCGTGACGCGGCCAACACTGCCAAGACCACTGCGGAAGCGGCTCAACAGGTTGCGGAGGCCGCGCAGGCGGTGGCCGAGGCCGAGCGTGACGCGGCCATTGAAGAAGCGGATAACGCCGAAGTTGCCAGAGGGTTGGCGGAAAAGGCCCAGATGGAAGCGCAAGAAGCGCAGAAGTTGGCCGAGGACGCTCTGGAGGACGCCAACGAGAAACTTGCCGCAGCGCTCAAGCGTGCCGAGGACGCGGAGGAAGAGCTCGCCAAGATCGAGGAGGAGTTGGAAGAAGAGTTGGAGGCCTTGGCACTCGCGGATCGGATTGCCAGAGGTGGGGCGATTGAGACGGCGATCTCAACCAACAGGCTTGGGGATTATGCGACTTCCACTGCCAGGACCATCGACACGCTCCCCGATAGCAGCGGTGTTGACGGATTGTCGGTGGAGCGCGACGTGGCCGGCACGATAACGGTCGACGTGAACGGCGATGATGACGACGACTACGATGGCGGCGAGACCACGGCCGGTGACGACGACTGGAACAGTGTCAGGATGACGAGGGAAGACGCTGGCGATGAGTCCACTCACACCCTAGTAATCTATACGGACATCGAGGAGCCAGCGGACAAGCCGTTCACGGATCTATATGACCGGGCTGCTCGCGATGACATCCTCAATGATGCGGATCGGGTCAAGCTGGCTCAGGCCGCGGACTTCCCCTCGGGGGCAAGCCAGTCGGTGACGTACGGCGGCGACACCGGCAACCCGGAGTCGTTCGCCGGCACCTTCGCCGGTGTGTCTGGTACGTATGAGTGCACTAGCGGCACGACTTGCACGGTGACCACCGACGCCGACGGCGACTTGGTTATGGCGGCGAACTGGAGGTTCACGCCCGACTCCAATTTGGCCACGATCAAGGATCCGGATGTCGCTTACGCGTACTTCGGCTGGTGGATGAACGAGCCGAAGGAGAGCGACGATCCGCACACTGTCGAGGTCTTCGCGGCCGGCACGGACGCCCATGTGGCTGCTGTCGCCGACACCATTGAGGGCACCGCGACCTATTCGGGTCCGGCGGCCGGCATCTATCAGACGCAGACTTTCACCGCCGGTGCGCAGACGGAGGCCGCTGTTGGTGATTTCACGGCGACTGCCAGTCTCGTGGCGAAGTTCGGCGATGAAGCCGCGACCGGAACCATCGACGGGACGATCACGGACTTCACGCTGGGCGATGGAACATCCGCTGCTTGGAAGGTGATGTTGGAAGATACCGGCATAAACGGGGACGGCACCTTCAGCGGTACGAGTGAAGTTGACTTCGGCGGCGGCCCCACCGAGTCGGATGTCGGGTCGTGGGGAGGCTCGTTCTACGATGCTGGCGCGGACCCCGCCGAGGATCAGCCAGGCACGGTCGCGGGCATGTTCGATGCGGTAACGGACACTGCCAGCCTGATCGGCGCATTCGGTGCGACGAAGCAGTAGCCGGATTGGCGGGATCGGGGTCGCCTCGTAAGACCCCGATCCTTTAGGTCCGGACTTCCGGAAGAGGGTGGCGGGATGTGCCACCCTCTTCTTCTTTCTCATTCTCTCTCTGTTGAGTTCCGTCCGAGGCCTGCTGCGATGATGTTTGCCCCGCTTTGCCGTGCCCTCGCGTTTGCCGCTTGCCTGTCGCTCGCCCTCCCGGCCTGGGGCGCCACGGAGCAGGCGGCAGGTGAGTTCTCCGCACAGTCCGCACCCGCGCTGCCGGGCTTGGCGTCGGCGCAAGCGCTGGTCGATGAAGGCCGCTTCGGGGAGGCGTTGACCATCCTGAATGCGCTGGCACAGGACTATCCCGACCATCCCCGGCGCACCGATGTCCTCTTCCTGCTGGGTCTGGCGGCGACCCAGGCGTCGCTGAACCCCGATCTCCGGGAGGGGCGGCGGGAGCTTCTGTTGAGCCTCGCCATCGCGTCCTTCCGCGTCATCCTGATCGATCGGCCCGCGCTCGTGCGGGTGCGTCTGGAGCTGGCCCGCGCCTTCTTCCTCAAGGGCGAGGACAGCCTGTCGCAGCGCCACTTCGAGCGGGTGCTCGCCGGCGACCCGCCTGAGGCGGTGGCCGCCAACGTCCGACACTTCCTGAACCGGATCAGGGCACGGCGGCGCTGGAGCTTCAGCCTTGGCGCCGCCATCGCGCCCGACACCAATATCGGCGGCAGCTCGGACGAGCGCACCATCTATATCTTCGGTTTGCCGTTCGAGCGCGACATCGAGGAGCTGACCACGTCGGGCATAGGCCTCTCGGTGTGGGGCGGCGCCGAGTATCAGTATCCGCTGAGCGAGCGGGTGCGGCTGCGCAGCGGCGCCAATCTCTCGCGGCGGGAGCACGAGGGATCGCGGTTCGACGAGGTTTTCGCGTCGGTCCATCTCGGGCCTCGCCTGCTGCTGGGCGAGCGCACGGAGGCGAGCGTGCTGGCCACCGCGAGCCAGCGCTGGGCCGGCACGGTGAAGGATCGACACGCCCTCGGCGGGCGCGTCGAGGTGGGGCACCGGATCAACCGTGCGGTGACGGTGAACGGGCGGGTCGGCTGGGAAGACCGGCACCACCGGACGGGGACGAGCCGGGACGGGCCGGCTCTGGATGTTTCGCTGGGCGGCGCCTGGGTGATCGCGCCCACGGTTCGGGCGGATGTGTCTGCGGGGTATGGGCGCGAGCGCCCGGAGGTGATGCGCGATCGCCATGAGAGGTATCGCGTTGGCGCGGGCGTTTCGGTGCTCCTGCCGCTGGGCTTCACGGTGAGCGGCGGCGGGGACTATCGCTGGACGGACTTCGAGGCGGGGTGGCACCCGTACGTGCCGGACAACGGGGCGCGCGAGGACCGGACGTGGAGCGCGCGGGCGTCGGTGTACAACCGTGGGATCACACTCTACGGCTTCAGCCCGGCGGTGGGGGTGGTTCACGAGGTCCGCAAGACCAACGCACAGCTCTATGACTACGAGCGCACGCGGGGCGAGCTTCGCTTCGTGCGCCAGTTCTAGTCACCGGGCGGCCCGGCGGGGCCTCGGGCGGGCATTCGCGCGAAATACGCGCGGCTGACCGGACAAGATCAACGTATGTCAATGTATTTCGATCTGAGAAAGATGTGAATGATTTCAGTGCGATAGTGGCGTATTTCAATGAGATTCTCTCGTTCCAACGCTCCTGTCATGACACTTGTCATACCAGGGCGTACTGGAGCGTAGCTGTGACGGCGCATGTCATCGATATGTCGGTCCGGCATCAGCGATGCGTGGGGTGTGACGGTAAAAGCGCCCTGAGGGCGTAGGACAGGTCCAAGGGTCCGAAGAAAAGCGTTCAGGCCCAGCCACTTAGGCGGCGCAGGATGCTTGGTGAGGCCAGGAATCCGGGAATTCGGGCGTATTACGCAGAGCATACGCGGAATTTCTTATGGCACGCGTTATGCAGAACACAAGTGGCGGCTTATGTTGTCCTTGTGTGGCGATGCCGGAGCGCTCGGCACGGCTCGGGATGCACTCGGGGATCGATCTGCCGAGCTCGTGCGGGGGTATGTTCTCGCTGGCCTGGCGGCGTTCGGAAATGCGGCGGAATTGGGGCATGCGGTCACGGTCGGCGCAGTGGACCGATCACTATGATCGCCACGAGTGTCGGACGTGGTGACGTCGGGCCGTTCAGGCACGACGGCGCCAATGTCCGTCGAACCGCGGAGGCGCTCGTCGTCTTCGGCGACGGCGCTGACGCAGAGCACGCGCATGGGACGTGCAGTCCATGGGTCGAAGGTGAACTGCGGCACGATGTCGGCGGCCGCAGACGTCGGCGCACCATCATCATCGTGATCGCCTTGGTCATCGTCATCGCCGCACGCGAAAGCGCGTGCGGCGATGCGCGTGCCGGTGGTGGGACCGGGAATGGCGGTGGGCGGCTCGATCACGGGGGCGGACCTCGCGGTCAGGCGGGCGCGTGCCTGCGGCAACCGGGCGAGGGTCGAGGCCGGACGGCAAGCGGGAGGAGGTGCAGGCGCTCGCGACCGTGATCGGCGCAGCGAGCCGCTCGCCATGATCGTCACGAGCGCCGGGCTCAGTGGCGTCGGGCCGTTCAGGCGCGACGGCACCAATGTCCGTCGAAGTGCGGAGGCGCTCGTCGCCATCGGCGACGGCGCTGACGCCGAGGGTGCGCGCGTGACTTGCAGTGCGGCGGTCGAGGGTGAGTTGCGGCACGATGTCGGCGGCCGCACTCGCTGGTGCACCATGGCCATCCTCATCGCCCTGATCATCGTCACCGGCACGGGCGGGAGCACGCGCAGTCCATGCGCGTGCCGCTGCAAGGGCCGGCGACGGCGTGCGCTGCTCGACTGCGGGCAGACCGTCGCGGACTGAACCGCGGTCTGTCTTTCTGCTGCGAGGCGATCGTCCGGCGACGGCGCGTAGCGCCGAGCCTGATGCACGGCGGCGGAGGGAGGCGGGGAAGCAGGGCCGCTGCAGCGAGCACGGACGGCGCCGGTGCGAAGCGCGGCGACGCCGGCGTTCGAGCGCGCACTCGGGTTGGCGGTGCACAATCCGATGGACGGGTGCACAGCCGACGCTGATGACGCCCGACGTGAAACACGAAGAAAGCGGCCGGTGCCGCAAGGCACCGGCCGCTTCGTCGAGGCGCGCGCTGCTTACGCGGCCTTGACCTGGAGAACCGGTATGCCGAGCTGCCGGGCTTTGTCGACGAGGTTGCCCGTGATGCCGCTGCCGGGGAAGGCGATGACGCCCTTGGGCAGCAGGTTGAGCAGGTCGTCGTTGCGGCGGAAGGGCGCGGCCTTGCCGTGGGCGTTCCAGTCAGGGCGGCAGACGACCTGGTTGACGCCTCTGGCCTCGGCCCAGCTCGCGGCGATCTTCTCGACGCCGGGACCTCCACCATGTAGCAGCACCATGTCGCCGTACTTCGCGTGCGCCATGTCGAGTGTGGTCCAGACCGCGTCGGCATCGCTGACGGTCTTGCCGCCGGTGATGGCGACCAGCGTCCCCTCCGGCAGGTGCGCGCGGGTCTCGCGGTCCTTGCGGGCGCGGCGGAAGTCGCGGGCGTCGATGGCGGCGGAGGTGAAGGTGAGCGTGCCGGTCTGGCTCGCGTGCGATCCGTGTCTCGGGCGCCATGTGTCGCCGGTCTCAGCACGGTAGGCATCGGCTGCGATGTCGCGCATCTTCTCGAAGGCGTCGCGGCGGTCGCCGAGGCTCTGCGCGCGGTCGGTCATGGTCTGCAGCTCCCACGCCTTCACCTCCGATCCATCCTGCGCCTTCTCGAGGTCGCGCATCTCGGGTGTGATGCGGTCGACGGCGCGGTCGAGGCGGGCGACCTGCGAGTGCAGCATGTTGGTCAGGCCCCACATGAGGGGCTCGCGCTCGTCGGCCATCTGTGTGCCGTCGACGGTGATGCCATCGACGATGACGCGGATGGCTTCGTTCAGCGCATCGATGGCGTCGTCCTCGTCCCAGACGACCCTGCTGTCGAGCTCGCCGCGCTCGGGCGCTGCGCCGTAGAGGGCCATGCTCTCGCAAACGGTGGCAGTGGAAGAAGCTGATGCGGTAGTGCTGGTAGTGTCGATCATGACGATCTCCCTTGTCTATCCACCGGGACCCTGTGCCCCGTCGTGGTGTCCTCCTTCTTCACGCGCGCGCAGGATCGGCACCTGGCCTTAGGAACTCTTGGGCGGGGTGGTGCGGAAGGTCGCCGATGGTGCGGAAGATGGCGCTCTCGGGATCTGGGAGGTCCGGCGCGCTGCCTTGGTGACTGGCCGCGTTACGAGTTGGCCTTCTCAACAACTGCTAGCGCCGGGCCGACGCGCCGGCCCCGCGCCAGGGGCCGGTGCGCCACACGCGAGGCCTTGGAGAGTTCGCGAGCGCCATCTTCACGGTCGGCGACCTTCACGGCCCGCCCTAGAGTTCCTTGGGCCAGGCCGGAAGGAGCGGAGCGACTGGAGGACCCGCAGGGTTGCTGGTGCGAGCACGCGTGGAAGAATTGGAGGACACGACGGAAGAGGATTCCATTTCATCACGCACGGCCCCCTGTTTCTTTCCTGGCCGTGGGCACGGCCGGGCCGGTGCGGATCAGGGGCGCGATGCGGGCGGCCAGGGCTTGCGGACCGAAGATCACCATGTCCTCGTTGAAGTCGCCGGTTTCGGAGACGACGACGGCGCACTCGATGCCCAGCGCGGAACATCGCCGCCGGAGGCGAAGCGCAGCGCGCTCTCCGGCCGCATCGTTGTCGCAGGCCACCACGAGACGTGCGATGGCTTGCGGCGGCGTGAACGCGCCGAGGCCTCCGGCCGAGAGTGCGGCTGCGGCGGTGACGGCCGGCACGGCGGTGACCAGAGAGAGCATCGTCTCGATGCCCTCGCCTACCATCAGTGTGCCGGCGTCGGCTTGACCGAAGCGGACGGCATGGCCGTGGACACGGCCGAGCGCCTTGCGCGGGAAGGACACGTCTGCCTTCGCGGGATGTCTGGGATCGAGCCATGTCCGATGCACGCCGACAATGGCGCCGTGAGCGGTCTGCTCGCCTGGACCGGAGTGATCCTCCTGACCGGGGTGTTTCCCCGCGTCGGCGGTGACGGCGGCGACGAGGGCCGGCAGGCGACGCATGCCGCCGCCGTCGCGGTAGAAGAGTTCCGGGTGGAGAGCGCTGTGAAGACCAAGAGGAGGAAAACATGCAGTAATCCAGTCACTTGGTCATGCTGATGATCGACCGGTGGCTGAGACGCCACCTCTCCCAGCGAAGGGTGTTGGGGGAAAGGGGGTCGCTAAGTTCCGCCGTTTTCCGGCGGTGGGGCGAAAACGCTGCGACCTGAACTGGACCGGACGCGGGCCGTCGCCTGCGGGCCGGGCTACCACAGGATCTATGGCGAGCTAGAGCGAAGCATGCGACGGAAGCCTCCTTATTTAGGACTGGACCCTCAATGGCCCGACGGGGCGGAGGGACTGCGGACCGAGCCGGATGGTCTTTCATCTGCCTTCTGGCGGGTGCGCCACGCGCACCCGGGCACGGGTCAACCCTTCTATCCCGGGTCCCTGAACCGCAAGGGGTATAGCGTGCCGCCTAAGGGTCTCAGGTTGGTTATCGGAACACAGGAACCTGTGCTGTCCGCCCGGTACGGAGCCGGGCTAGCTGCGGAGAACGGAGATGGGCCGCATAGGGGCGGAGCCCTCGTAGTAGTCCGAGTGTGGGAAAGCCGCATACATGGCGAAGGGGGGCAGAAGGCGGATCAACGTACGCATGACGGAGGGACTATCCGTGGACTCGGATAATCAGGCCGATAAGGCTTGGCTCCTCAACGTGCAGCGGAAGTTGTATCGGTGGAGTAAGGAGACGCCCGAGGGCGCCTACGGCGATGTGTGGAACTGGGTAACCGATCCGCGCAATCTTCGCTGTGCTTGGCATTCGATTGCCCAGAACAAGGGCAGGCGGACGCCGGGTGTCGACGGGTTGACGGTGGCGAGCATTGCCGCTGGTGACGGAGGCGTACCGCTCTTTCTGGCCGAGCTTCGGGAGACGCTGCGGAATGGCAGCTACCGACCGTCGCCCGCCAGACGCAAGTGGATTCCGAAGCCGGGCAGACCGGGGAAGTTCCGACCCCTTGGTATCCCCACCGTTGCTGATCGCGTAGTGCAAGGCGCGGTCAAGAATATCTTGGAGCCGATCTTCGAGGCGCGATTCTGGCAAGTGTCCTACGGGTTCCGGCCCGGTCGGGGCTGCCATGGCGCACTCGAACATATCCGGCAGACCATTCGGCCCCGACGCGACGGGCCGGATGGAATGCGCCGTGACACTCCCTATCAATGGGTGATCGAAGGCGACATTGAGGGCTGCTTCGATAACATCGGCCACCATCACTTGATGGAGCGCGTGCGGAAATCCTGCGCGGACCGGAAGGTGAACCGGCTGATCGTGCGGTTCCTCAAGGCCGGGGTGCTGGAGGACTTCATTTACAGTCCGACGGCTACCGGCACGCCTCAAGGGGGCGTCCTGTCACCGCTGCTGGCCAACATCGCGCTGGGCGCGATCGAGGAGCGGTACTGGTGGTGGGTCAAGCACCCGCATGATCCCAAGCTCCGCAGAGACGGGGTGAGAAGGGCCTCGGACCGGCGACACCGGGACAGGGAGGCCGGGCGACCGGTCTTCTACCCGGTCCGGTATGCCGACGACTTCCTGATCTTTGTGGCGGGCGGGTACGACGATGCGGCTGCCGAGAGGCGGGCGCTCGCGGACTGGCTGCGCGAGGAGATGGGGCTGACGCTATCGGAAGAGAAGACGCGGATCACCGAACTGACGGAAGGGTTCCGGTTCCTAGGCTGCCGGGTTCGCCTCAAATGGGACGACCGGTATGGCTACGGGTGTCGGATCGAAATCCCGAAGGAGGTGGTCAACGACTTCCGCTGGCGGATCAAGAAGGTGCTGAGGCGGCAAACGCAAGTTCGGTCGTTGGAAAGCATGCTCCGGGAAATCAATCCGATCCTCCGGGGATGGTCCGGCTACTACCGCTACTGCATAGGGGCCAAGCGCATCCTGTCCACCTTGGATTGGTATGCGAGTTATAGGCTCTGGCTGTGGCTGCGGGGCAAGCATAAGGGCGTCCCCGGCAGGAAGCTGTCCGCGGACTGGCGCAGGGCTAGCCGGGAACATCCTGGCTACCAGGTCTGGGCCGAGGGTGGCACCGAGCAATACCTCATGGGCTACCGACAGGTTCGGAGGTTCGAGCTCAAATGGATGAGGTCTCCTGACTTTGCGAAAGCCTTTGGAGAGCCGGATGCATTGTAAGCGTTACGCAGACCCCATGCCGGAATCTGGGTTGACTACGAGGGGGACTTGTTGAGGAGCGCCGTGAGCGCGCGAGTCAATTTGTCTCGGGCTCGAAGTTCCACGGCAGCAGTTCCTGGATTTTGGACTGCGGGTGACCCTTGGCGATCTTCTCGAGCGTGCTCCGCATCCAGGCGTAAGGCTCGACGCCGTTCATCTTGCAGGTCTCGATCAGCGATGCGATGCGGGCCCAGGCTTGCGCACCCTCGTCGTTGCCGGCGAAGAGCGCATTCTTGGCGGTGAGCTTCAGCGGGCGGATTCGGTTTTCCACCAGGTTCGAGTCGATCTCGACGCGGCCGTCGTGCAGGAACTCCAGCAGCCCGTCCCACTGGTTGGCGATATAGGTGAGCTTCTCGCCGAGACGCGAGCGCGGTGAGACCCGCGAGCGCTGTTCGTCGAGCCAGACACCGAAGGCGTTCACGATCGGCGCCGACTCCTCCCAGCGGATCGCCTGACGCGTCGCCGGCGGCTCGCCCCGGATCTTCTCCTCGATCGCATAGAGCGTCGCGATCCGCTTCAGGCCAGCCAGCGCGATCGGCGAGGCGCTCGAGTCGTACACCTCTTTCAGCTTGCGCCTGACGTGCGCCCAGCACAGAGCCCGCGTCACGGGGCCGCCGGGCCGGTCCGGCCGCGCCAGGATGTTGTGGCCCGAGTAGGCGTCGAGCTGCACCGTCCCCGAAAAGCCCTTCAAGAGCCTGGCGCCATACTTGCCGCCGCGACCGGGCTCATAGCGATAGACAACGCCCGGCGGGTCGGCGCCGCTCCAGTGGCGCTCGTCGCGCACAAGGGTCCACATGTAGCCCGTCTTCGTCTTGCCCCGGCCCGGGTCGAGAACGCGGATCGTGGTCTCGTCCAGACCCAGGTGATCCGACTTCTTCAGCTCATCCTTCAGGCAAGCGACCACGGGGCGCAGGTGAAACGACGCCTGCCCCACCCACGTCGCCAGCGTCGCACGGTGAACCTCGATCCCCGAGCGCTCGTAAATCTGCGACTGACGGTAGAGCGGGCAATGATCGCCGTACTTCGCGATCAGCACCTGCGCCAGAAGAGCCTCGGTGGGAAGGCCGCCCTCCACCAGAGAGGCGGGCGCCGACGCCTGCACCACCCCGCCGCCCTTGCACTTGTTGCAGGCGTAGCGGGGGCGCACGGTCTCGATGACGGTGAACTTCGCCGGCTCATAGTCCAGCCGCTCGCTGCGGTCCTCGCCGATCTTCGTCATCTCGCCGCAGCCGCAGGGGCACATGATCGTGTCCGGCTCGATCACCTCCTCGCGCCGGTCGACCTGGGGCCCGAAGCGCACCCCGCTGCGCGACCCCCGGGAAGAGCGCCGCCGGCGCTTGCCGCCAGCCCCCTCGTCCTGCTCCTGGTCATCTGCCTCGGGCCGACCGCCGGCTTCAGCGATCGCCGCCCAAAACTCCTCGAACGTAAGCTGGCGCTCGTCCTCGTTGAGCTTCTCGGAGCGCGGACCGAACAGCGCCTTCCTGAGCTCCTTGTTGAGATGCTCAAGCCGGCTGATCTGCTCCGCGCTGTGCGCGTTCTCGGCCTCCAGCCGTGCCGCCCGCGCTTCCGCCGTCTGCCTCGCCGCCTCCGCCGCGCCGCGTGCCTGCTCCGCTTCGCATAGGGCTGCTTCGGTCGCACGGCGCGCCGCGCGCTCCTCGGCAAGCTCCGCCTGCAGGGTCGCCAGCGCCGCCGAAACCACCGCAGGCGACGGCGAACCGGCGCTGCTGAGGGGTGAGGGCGTGACCTTCGGCATGGCCGATCCCTTAATCCGATTCGCCAATGCGTGACCAGGGAAAAGTGCAGGCGGGACCTCGACAAAAATCTGCGGACCCGCCTGCGTCTCGCCTCACTCCGCCGCCAGCGGGCGGCGAACCGGGCGGGCCTTCACCCGGCGCCAGTCGAGGCCCTCGAAGAGAGCCTCGAACTGGCCCTTCGTAAGGCGAATCACACCGTCCTCGATCCGGGGCCAGGCGAAGCGGCCTTGCTCCAGACGCTTGTAGGTCATCACCAGACCGGTCCCGTCCCAGGTGAGAAGCTTGAGCCTGTCCCCGCGGCGCGAGCGGAAGATCACGATCACCCCGGAATAGATATCGAGGTCCAGCTCCCTCGCCGCCGTCGCCGCAAGCGCGTCGTGGCCGCGACGAAAATCAACCGGACGCGTCGCCAACACGATGCGAAGCGAGGGCACCGCGATCATGACGACGCACGACCCAGGCCCGAGGCCACAGCCACGATCCGATCGACCGCGCTCTCCACCGGAAGGCGAACGACGACGCCCAGCGCCTCAATCGCGACCGTCCGCTCGGACGCAGACCCGTCAACTACAACCGGAATATAGGGGGGCGAAGACCCGGCTCCCTGCCGATCGCCACCAGCGTCACTCGCCGCCTGGCGACGCCAGGTGCGCAGCGTCTTCTCGCTGATGCCGTGACGGCGGGCAACTGCCGATATCGATGCATCCGGGCGCTCGCTCTCCGCAACAATCCGCGCCTTCACATCAGCCGGCCAAGGCCGGCCACGCCGCTTCCCGGAAGCCGCTGACCGACTGCGCCACTGACGAAGAGTTTGTGCGCTGATGCCGTGGCGAGCCGCGACCTCCTTCTGCACAACTCCCGGCCTGTCGCTCTCCGCGACGATCCGTGCCTTCTCCTCGGCGGACCATGACCGCCGAGTGTGATCAGCCGGAACAGTTGCCGTAGATGGGGCTGCGGCAGATGGGGCGGCCTCTTCAGGCGCTCGCGCCTCGACCGAGTGACCGCCGAACTCGTGGCCACGCAGAAAATCCAAATCCTTCATCGCGATGCCTCCTCCAAGGCTCCTTGCCAAGGCCAAGAGTCAGCCGCGAAATCAGATGCGTTGGAAGTATGGGGCCTCGATACCGCTTACGATGCATTACGAAAGGTGCATGTCCGGTTCGGAGAGAGGGCGCGAGAAACCTGCGACCCGTAAGGGCCGCAAGGCGCTTGCGTCCTACTCTACAGCGCAGCGCGGGGAGGCGGCAGCGGTGGATGGCGCGGGCCCTGAGGTACGCCTCGGCATGCGTGCCGTCGATGGCGCGGCAGCGCCGCCAGAGGCGGCGCGCCGCCTCGCTGGAGTCGTAGGCCCCGTCCGGCGCCGCTGCCGGCGAAGTCGGCAGCGCCAGGAATGCGCGGGCCTCGGCCATGGCGTCGCTGAGCGGCACGTCGCCCATGCGGTGACGGATGAGGTCGAGGAGATCGCCATGGGTTCCCTCGGCGGCGTCGGTCCACTTGCCGGGAACGCCGGGGGGCGCGAGGCGGACGAAGAGCGAGCGCCCGCGGGCGCCGCGAATGTCGCCGGCGGTCCAGTACCTGCCCTGCCTGCGCCCGTGGGGCAGGTAGGCGCGGCAGACCTCTTCGGCGCGCTCGCCGAGGGCCTTTGCGATCCGGGTGGCGTTCATGCGGCTCCCCCGCTCCGTCCAGAGAGTGCCCGCGTTCCAGCCGGCCTCGGCCTCTCGGCGGCGCGCGGGCGGCGGGGAGGCGCGCAGCGCACCTGCGCGCCTCCCGGCAGGACGGGCCTCTGTTCGTGCTGCACGGAGAAGGGGGCACGCGCGCGCGCCGGTAATCGGCGCGGGCGCGGCCCCCAGGGTGCCGGAGGACGGCGGCGAGGCTGTCAGGCGACCACGAGCTGCTGTGTCCGCCAAGCGGGATGCAACATCGGCATGGCGGGAGCGAGGTCGCGCTCGACGAGCAGCTCGGCGACGGTCGCGCGCACGGCGCGCGCATCCTCGACTGCCACGGGTCCTGCGGCATCGTCGTAGAGATGGACGTAGTAGACCCCGTGATCCGGAGTGGAGTAGGCGGGGCGCTTCATGACGGTGCCGACTGTCTCGCCGTCCGCGATGACGAGCCATTCGTCATCGCCGCTGGCGCGAAAGACGACATCTTCGGCGGTAAGGCTGTAGCCGGACATGGCGGGGCCTCCCGTGTGGAGGACGCGCGGCGGCGCCCGGAGGGCGCATGCCGCGTGCCAGGGTTGAAAGGGGAAGGGGCCGTGCCCCGCGCAGGGAGACGACGCGGAACACGGCCCCGGGCGAACGGGGGGAGGTCGCCCGTTCAGAAGGGTAGATTGTGATGGTCCGTCGGCTCTTCAACGCCGCTGCCGCTTGCGGCAGAGGGCGTCTCACCGTTGGCCGGCGCGGTGCCGTTGGTCCCGGCAGGCCGATCAAGAAATTGGACGCGGCCACCGGGCACGAGCAGGATCTCGGTGGAGAACCGGTCGCTGTCCTCGCCGTCCTTGCGCCACTTCCTGGTCTGCATCTTGCCCGCGACGTAGACCAAGCGGCCCTTCTTCGCGTGCTTCGCCAGCATGTCGATCAGGCCGTCCTGGAACGTGACGACGCGATGCCACTCGGTCTTGTCGACCCGCTGGCCCCCGGCGGCCCTGTCGATGTAGCTTTCGTCGGTCGCGATGCTCAAGTTGGCCACGCGCCCGCCGGAGGCGAGGCTGTTGACGGTGACGTCCGCACCCAGGCGGCCGATGACTTCTGCGCGGTTCAGTCCGAAACTCATGATCGTGCTCCTTCACGTGCGAGTTCTGACGATGGTTGGCGAACGGATCGATCACTCTCTTGACCTCCTCCGTTCACCCTTCTCGAATCTCCTCCCTACCTCTCCAGCGTTCGGCCCGCCTCGGCGCCCGCCAGGTTCGCGAGGGCATCGCAAACCGTTCGGCCGGCAGATCCAGTGGCGGCGGAGCGCACGGCGGTATGAGATGAAGAACGGGCCGTGCCGATCGGCACGTCGGCGGCGACCGCCTCAATCGTGGTGGAAGCAGCGCGCCATGAGCGGGACGTTGGAGAGGACTTCGACCTGGTCGGGCCGCAGCCTGGCGAAGGCGATGCAGGCGGCGGCCTCGGCCTCCGTCTCGAAGGTCCCCAGCTCCCGCGAGCTCTGCAACTCGATCACGGTGATCTGCGGCGGCCAGAGCGCCGCCAGGTGACGCTCTGGCGCGCGGGAATTGGAACGATAGGCGCAGCGTTCACAGCGGGCCGCACCACCGGTGCGGACCCCACAATCCACACACGCGCCCTGCGCGCGCCTAGCGACATAGCGTCTCTTCCCGGCGGCGCTCTTTTGCTCGGGAGAGACGCGCTCCTTCTCCAGCGCGAGGCACCGGCCGCAGCGCGACAGACCGCCGACCGCAAGCTGGTTGCAGCGCACGCAGCGGCCGGCAGCCTTTCGCGCGTCATAGCGCCGGCGGTCGCGTGCGCGCCGCTCCTCGCGGCACGGCTCGCAGACGGAGCGGTTGTCCGATGGCCGGCGGTGGCCACAGGACGTGCATAGTCCCGCCTCCTGCCGCGCCCTCCGCCGCCGCCTGTCGCCGGCGCGGTCGGCGCGACGGCAACGGTCAGGATCGCGGCCGGCGTAGGGCTTTCCTTGCCGCCTGGCTTTGGCGCGGCGGGCGCGGTCGGCGTCGCGCTGCCGTTGGAGGCAGCGCTCGCACTTCGAGCGCCCGGGCTCGGGCGGACACTTGCCGCATCTTGAACAAAGCCCTCGATCGGCGCGCTCGGCCCGGAGTTGCTGCTGGCGGCTGCGGCCGCAGTCCCCCTCCTTGACCGGCATCTCCGGTGACATGACCGGCGCCCCATTCAGCGCGCGCGCCCGGTGGCGAAGATCCCGGCCGCGCCGATCCCCCAAATCTGCATGCCCGAGTCCTTCAGGTTGAGCGCGGTACACACGATGATCTCGTCTTGCCTGGGCCGCATTTTCTTCACGGCGGCCAGGCTCGCGATCGTGCGTCGCTGTTTGCGCCGGCCCTTTGTCCCGGGCAGGCCCGGCTCGACGGGCTCAATCTGCCCGTCGGGGTGGGAGCGGTACTTCTCGACCACGTAGCGGTTGTCCTCGAGGCCTCGCCCGAACAGGTGGACCAAGAAGGTCTGCGCGTCGCGATGGAACATCCGGCCGGTCCGCATGGCTTCGTCTCCCCGGTGGTGGCTGCCGACGGCGGGGACACGCTCCACAGCGCCGCCCCCGCCGCCCGCGTCACGGCCGACCTCTCGCTCCTGGCGGCGCACGGCACGGGCGCGACGAGGAATTGCTGCTGGTGACTGTCCGGACCCGCGGGCATCTGCTCTGGTTTGGGCTTGGTTCGGGTTGCGATGCAGCAGGTCAGCTGTCGGCTGGAGGCGTTGCGCGGAGAGGCGGATCACTGCCCCCGGCGGAGACCATGCCGTTGGCGTGCCCGGTGGCCGCCGGGCCGATGGACGGAGAGGCGATCGCGACGCTGACGGGGACGGGGCGAGCGAACGTGGAGGCTTCTGCGAGGCGACGCTGTTCGCTCGCAGAAGGCATCTGTGCCGTCCCTGGAGCGGCCTGTGGCGCCGCTCCGCCGGTCTCGGCATGTCGTCGTACCCTTGGTGGAGCAGCAAGCCGTCCAGGGCGCGCTGGGCAGCGTCGCGGGTCCTGAAGAAGCAGATCGACGCGAAGCTGCGCGGCGTATGAATTCCGGCGGGGACGGCGAGGATGCCGACGCCGCGCCGGCCCTGCCTGACCGGCAAAAGCCGGGAGGGCCGCCCCTCCCGGCCCCCGGAACGCCCGAACCAATGAGCCCATGTCAGCTCACGAGGACAGGAACGAGCGCCCCGGTAAGGTCGGCGTCCCGTCCGGCCGCTGCCAAGATCGGGGCACCTCAAGCGACGGGCAGGCCAGAACAGGGATGCGCTAGGGCCGTGGCCGCTCAATGTCGGGCAGGGTAGCGCCCCGGCAGCCGTCCGGGCAAGCAAAGGACGGCTATGGCGTGAGTGTGGCCCCGTGCTGCGCCACGCACGCGGAACCCTCCGCCAGGATCATGCGTGGGGCCCCGGTTCCTGGCCTCGCCCCGAGCCCTCGTCTACGATCACGCCCGACGGTTGCATTGTGAGCGCGGCCGCCCGGAGACGAAGCGGCCATGCGTCACGACGAGATCTACAAATCCATCTTCTCCCGAAGGATCTCCGTCGAGCACCTGCTCCGCTTCGTCGCCGGCATGATCGACGACGGCCCCGAGTGGCTCGCGGCCTTCGACCCGCAGACCCTGGAGCCGGTGCCGACCGAGCGTATCGACGACACCCTGCACCGCCACCTGAGCGATCTGGTCTGGCGCGTGTGCCTGCGGGACGGCGGCGAGGAGGACTGGGCCTACCTGTTCGTGCTGATCGAGTTCCAGTCTGCGGTGGACCACCTGATGGCGCTGCGGGTCAACACCTACGTCAATCTTCTGTACCGGGGCCTGTGGGCGGGCCGCCGCTTCGGCGCCTCGGACCGTCTGCCGCCAGTGCTGCCGGTGGTGCTCTACAACGGCGCCTCGCCATGGACGGCGGCGGCGAGTGTCGAGGCGCTGGTTGCGCCGGAGGGCCGGCCCTCCGGCGCCACGGCCCCTGTGCCTCTCTATGCCGGCTCGGGCTACGTGACGCTTGACGTGGGCCGGGCCGGGGGCGGAGACTCTCCGCCGGACGATGTCGTTTCCCTGGTGATCGGCATCGAGCGGATGTCGTCGCTTGAGGAAGGGTATGCGACGCTGCTTGAGGCGTTTTCGGTACTTCGGGGTTCCGAGCACCGGGACTTGCGGCGTATATTCCACGAGTGGTTCAGCCTGCTTGTCGGGCAGGGTGCCGGAGGCGCCGTGATCGAGGGGTTCGAGGAGATGGAGCGACTTGAGGAAGCGGGCGAGCTGCGGACGCCGGTTCAGGACCGGGTCCGCGCATGGCAAGAGGCCGAACGCGAGCAGGGCCGTGCCGAGGGCGTCGAGCAGGGCATCGAGCAGGAGCGGGCGCTGCTACTGCGCCAGATCGAGCGGAAGTTCGGCGCGGATGCCGCCGGTCGCGCGGCGCCTCTGCTGGCCGAGATCGGGGAGCCCGCGCGGCTGGCCGAAGTTGGCGAGTGGATCATCGACTGCGCTTCGGGCGACGAGCTGATCGCGCGGCTGGAGAATTCGGCTTAGGCCCGATCGTCCGCCCCCGCGGGACGGTGCCGGGGGCTGCACCGCATCGGTGAATAGCGGCCTGCACGACCTCGCAGTCCGGGCCCGCACCAGGACGCCGTTCGTCCCTCCGCGCCCAATAGCGAGTGGGCGATCTCCACTGACCACGACGGCTGGCGGACGGCTGCCGGCTCGCGATCTCAGGCAGGATGGAGGGTTCTGGCCGCGCCCGGTCGAGACCGCCACCACCCCGATCCGGTCCCGCGGCCGCATCCGTATTCACTGCCCGGCGGGCGGTCTTGATTCCGGCGGCGCGGGTACCGCCAGGTCCCAAAATGTGGCGATTCGCCGAATCGATAGTAATGGTTCGGTAATGCCGTGGAGGGGCCGGATTCAGCGATTGAGGGCCCGTTTCCAGTCTTTTCGCAGCGGCCTGAGCCAGATGTCCTTCCTGGGCTTGTCGTAGAGCTTGTGCCGGTCGTAGCGCCCACGCCCCTGGGTGTTTCCGACGCGGATCCAGCCGGATGCCTTGTAGACGGCGCCGGAGTAGCGCGGGGTCTGGACGAAGGTCTCGATGAGGCGGCGTCGGGCTCGCCGACGCCGCGGTGAGCGCCCCCGCGCGGGGGCTGGTAACGGTTTTTCGGATGCGATATCGTCGAGCGCATGGCGATTCGCGACGAGGATTTCAGCGCGGACCTGGCGCTGGTCGAGGGCGACGATGGAAACTGGTCGCCGCCCGCCGCAACCCCGTCGAGCGCGCCGCGCAACTGGAAATCTCTGTACGAGCGGGAGCTCAAGCGCGCGAAGGCGGCCGAGGCACGAGTGCAGGAGCTGCTCGACGATATTCGTCGGCTGCGTCGTGCGCTGGGCAGGCCGGAGGCTGGCACCGGCAGGTCCAAGTCCGCGCCGCCAGCTCGCCGCGAGCGTCAACACGCCCCGGCGCCAGCGAAGAGCCAGCAGGCGATCGAGTCTTTGCGCGCGGAGCGTGGTGAGCTACGCAAAGAGGTTAGCGGGCTACGCAGGGACGTCAGCCGTCTGAACAAGAAGCTGGACCAGGAGAGGCAGCGCACGGAGGACCTCAAGGCGACGGGTAGAAAGCTGTCCGGCGAGGTCATTGAGCTTCACGCGGAGCTGAGGCACCGGCGCGATCAGGCGGACAGAGTTATCTCGCTGACCGACGAGGTCTTCTGGTTGCGCCATTCGGTGAAGGGTGCCGACGCGAGGGAAGAGACGTTGAAGGCCCGGGTGGCCAGGGTCTTGCGGATATCGAAAGCCCACAGGGAAGCTTTGTCCGGCGCCGACGCCGATCTGCGCAAGGCCCTGCGGAGATCGAGGCGCCAGAAGGCCACGATCAAGTCGTTGACCCGGAAGAACGTCCGGCTGCGCAAGGCCGCGAAGACGTCGCAGGCCCGGATCGCGGCGCTGGAGGCGCGGGTTTCCAAGCTTCGCGCGACCGGAGCGGCGCTATCCAGGACGCTGTTTGGCAGGAAGAGCGAGAAGCAGAAGAAGCCGTCCACTGGGCGCACGCGCGGCCAGCAGCGCGGCGCACCCGGCCATGGCCGCACCCAGCGGCCCGGGCTCGAGGAGCGGAAAGAAGAGAAGACCCCGCCGGAGGACGCGCTCATCTGTTCCTGTTGCGGCAAGCCCTACGCGCCGAACGGCACGGAAGAGAGCGCCATCTTCGAGATCGAGGTCAAGGCCCACAAGCGCAGGATCGTCCGTCCCCGCTGGCGCCGGGCCTGCGAGTGCGCGTCCTCGCCCCAGGAGGTGATCGCGCCTCCGGTGCCGCGCCTGTTCGACAGGACGCCCTACGGGATCAGCGTCTGGTCGCAGTATCTATACGAGCGCTACGCCTGCTTCCGCCCGCTCAAGCGGGTCGCGGCATGGATGTCCGATATGGGCCTTTCGATCTCGCCGGGGACGCTGGGCAGCAGCGTCAAGCCCTTCGTGCCGCTGTTCAAGCCGGTGGCGGAAGCGATCCTCGATCACCAGAACAAGGCGGCGGTGCGCCACGGCGACGAGACCGGCTGGCGCATCCGTTCGCTACGCGAGACGGGCGGCTCCGCCCGCTCCTGGCTGTGGACCTCGGTGACCGAAGACGCGGCCTTCTTCCATAGCGATCCCTCGCGTTCCGCAGAGGTCGCGATGAAGTTGTTCGGCGACACCGCCGGCAGCACGATCCTGGTGTGCGACCGCCTGTCCGCCTACAAGAAGTTGGCACGCGATCTCGCCGGCAAGATGATCCTGCAGTGGTGTTGGGCGCATCAACGCCGGACATTCATCGACTGCGCGGCCGGCCAGGTGCGGCTGACGGAGTGGTGCCAGGGATGGATCGAGCGGATCGCGGAGATCTACCGCTTGAACGATGAGCGGCTGAAGCACTACGACCCCGGCTGCGCGCGCCGGACGCCGGAGTTCGACGCCGCACAGGGCGCGCTGAAGGAGGGGCTCGACGCCTTGTTCTCCGAGGCTGAACGGCAGCTGTCCGACCTGCCGGCCGGGGCACGCGAGGGCAAGGCGCTGCGCTCGCTGCTGAACCACCGCAAGGGATTGCGCGTCTTCGTCGACCACCCACCGGTCCCGATGGACAACAATTTTGCCGAGCGCGTGCTGAGGGCGCCGGTGATCGGAAGACGCCTCAGCTTCGGCTCCGACAGCGAGCGCGGTGCCGAGTTCACGGCGATGATGTACACGGTCGTGTGCACCCTCAAGATGAACGACATCGACATCCTGCGCTGGCTTCGGGCATGGCTGGAGGCGTGCGCGGAGAATGGCGGCCAACCGCCGGAAGACCTCAAGCCGTGGCTGCCGTGGTCGATGAGCGAGAAGCGCAGGCGCGAGTTCCTGGTGCCGGGGTGAGCGGCACCGTGGAGTGCCGCTATTACGGGCGAGACTTCAGCGCTGAAGAGATGGCGCTGCTGCGCGCGCTGATCGCCGGACCCCCGCCGCTCAGCCGCCATGCGTTGTCCAGGGAGTTCTGCCGGCGCATCGGCTGGCTCAAGCCCGACGGAGGCCTGAAGGACATGATGGCCCGCGTCACCATGCTGGCCATGCACAAGGATGGTCTGATCACCCTGCCGCCGCCGAGGTGGCAACCGGGTCCGCCAAAGCCGATCGTCTTCGGGCCCGACACCGAGCCGCCGCTCTTCCCCGCCCCGACGGCGCTGGACGAGGTCCGCCCGCTCAACATGCGCACCGTCGTGCGCGGAACCCGAGAGGGCAAGCTCTGGAACGAGTTCGTCGCCCGCTACCACTACCTCGGTTACAAGACCCTGGTCGGCGCCCAGATGCGCTACGCCGTCCACGACCGGAACGGCTGGCCGCTCGCCATGCTCGGCTTCTCAACCGCCGCCTGGAAGCTGGCGCCGCGCGATGCCTTCGTCGGCTGGACCCCTGAGATGCGCGAGAAGAACCTGCCGCTGGTGGTCGACAATCCCAGGTTCCTGATCCTGCCCTGGATCAAGATCCCCAACCTGGGCTCGCACATCCTCGCCATCGTCCGCCGCCGCCTGCCCATCGACTGGGCCGAGCGCTACAACACCGCGCCCGTACTCATCGAGACCTTCGTCCAGACCCCGCGCTACACCGGCGCCGTCTACAAGGCATCCGGCTGGATCCGCGTCGGAAACACCCAGGGGCGTGGGCGCTACGACCGGCACAAGCTCTACGACAAGCCCAGGAAGGACATCTGGCTCAGGCCGCTGCGAAAAAACTGGAAACGGGCCCTCAAATCGCTGAATCCGGCCCCTCCACGGCATTACCGAACCATTACAATCGATATGACAGGGCTACGCTGGAGTTCGAATTCACTCGCTTACGCAGTGATGCCGGTTAGGGTATGACAGTGCGACCCAACGCGGCGGCGGAGCCCCGGAGGGTGGAAGATTATGCTGTGATATCGGTGGGTTAGGGGGTCTTGCGGGAGCCATCGGCGGGTGTAGCGAATGTCCTACCCCTGAGGCTCTCCTTTTGCGAAGAGGCCTCGGCGAGGCCTCGCTGGGTTAAACATTGCAGCCGTCAACGTACATGACGACTCGGGCAGTGTCCATAGTCGGGAATTCCACCACACCATTTCCCGCTTGTCCACCTCGGGGTGGCCCCTGCCCAAGCGGGCCGTCCCAACGGCCCCTCACGGCGGTGAACCATGGAACGCTCCCAAACCCGTCCGGGGCCTCCGCCCCCCGTCGCTGCGGCCCTCCTGCACATCCTCGCGACATCCTCCATGCCGTCCGGCGCGCCGTCCCTAATCACGCCATATTTCAAGCGCCTTTGCAAGCGCCAAATCTGCAACGCCAGGGCGAATTTGTCCAAGCCTGATTTTTGAGTTCTGCGCTACGAGTTGACCTTGGGTCTGGTCAGCGCGCGCCAACCCTGCTATGGATTGAGGCGACTGGATTCGCGGTGTTCTGCTGCGGATCGGCTTCGAGCAGGGGGACGGTTTCTACGGTGGATCTTTCCGAGGTCGATGTCGCTGCTGTCCGGCCGCAGGACGAGGCCCGGTTCCGCGCGCTGATGGAGGGGCATCACTACCTGGGTGCGTCTGCGAAGGTGGGGGCGACGGCGTGGTACGTCGCCCATCGGCGCGGCGAGTGGCTGGCGCTGGCCGTGTTTTCGGCTGCGGCGCGCAAGTGCCGGGCGCGGGACGAGTGGATCGGCTGGGACTTCCGCACGCAGCACGGGCGGCTGCATCTGATCGCGAACAACGCGCGCTTCCTGATCCTGCCGGGACGGGGTGTTCCGAACCTCGGCTCGCGGGTGCTGGGGCTTTGCGCGCGGCGCTTGGCGCGCGACTGGCCGGCCCGCTTCGGCCACCCCGTGCTGATGCTGGAAACATTCGTGGACGCGGCGAGGTTCCGGGGCACGGTCTACCGGGCGGCTGGATGGCTGGCGGTCGGCCAGACCCGCGGCTTCCGGCGCCACCGCTCGGGCTATGTCGCCGGCTCGACGCCGAAGCTTGTGCTGCTGCGCCCCCTGGTTCCCGACGCCTGCCGCCGGCTGTCCGCTGCCGGGCTGGATCGGGAGTTGTGGAAGAAAGGAGTTCCGAGAACCATGATCAGCGCCGCTCAGCAAGAGTCGCTCTACGCCTACTTCAAGGACATCGACGACCCCCGCACGCGCAAGGGACGGCGGCATTCGCTGCCCAGCGTGCTCGCGCTTGCGAGTGGCGCGACGCTCTGCGGCATGCGAGGCTGGAAGGCCATGTCCGAGTGGGTCGACGATCTCGGCGAGAAGGCGCTGGCCCGCTTCGGCGTGCGGCTGCGCGACGGGGTGCGCCGGCCGCCTTCGATGTCGACCATCCGCAATGTGGTGATCCGGGTGGACCCGGACCAGTTGGACGAGGCGTTGCGCAAGTGGCAGGAGGCCCACGGCTCAGGCGACGCGGCGCTTGCCATCGACGGCAAGACCCTGAGGGGGGCCATCGACGAGGACGGGACCCAGGCTCATGTCATGAGCGCGGTCGGGCACGAGACCAAGGCCACGCTCGCCCAAAAAAACTTCTCCTGAAAGTCGGGGCCGACGAGGAGACAAAGCGCACCAACGAGATCGGCACCGTGACGGCGCTGGTGGACCTGATCCCGAACATCGCGGGCAAGACGGTCACGACGGACGCGCTGCTAACCCAGCGCAAGTTCGCCCGCTACCTGCTCGACCGGGGCGCGCACTTCATGTTCATCGTGAAAGGGAACCAGAAGACCATGCGGGACGATGTGACGCTGCTCTTCGAAGAGGCGCCGGAGCGTGAGCCCGACTTCGAGGAGGAGGCCGCGCTGTCGCACGGACGCATCGAGCAGCGGGCAATCTGGACGAGCACGGAGTTGAACGGCTTTCTCGACTTCCCGGGCGTCGGCCAGGTCTTCATGATCGAGCGCTCCCGCCAGGACAAGAAGACCGGCGAGACCGGCACCGAGACCGCCTACGGGATCTCCAGCCACACGCCCGGCACGGCCAACGCGCAGAGCCTGCTCGCCCTCAACCGCGGCCACTGGTGCATCGAGAACAGCTCGCACCACTGCCTCGACTGGACCTGGGACGAGGACCGCAGCCGCATACGCACAGGCTTCGGCCCCGAGAACATGACCCGCCTGCGGCGCTTCGCCATCGGCCTGATCAAGGGCCGGGGGCTCGAGGTCGCCTCGACCGTGCGCAGGCTCGCCCGCAACGTCCGCGCCGTCCTCGACTTCCTGAAAATGACCGGGAACACCCAGCCGAGGACCGCAAAGCGCGCCGCGCCGGCCTGAACCCCGGCGCCCGGCAAGCCGGGCGCAAAGATCGTACCTGCCCTCGCTCCCGACCACGCCGGTGGCGCGATCCATCATGTCGGGGCACCGCCAAATCGCGACGGCACCGCCCGCACCGCCCACACGGTAATGCCAGAACCCTCTGACCGAACCGGATGCTCGGCCAGACCCCGCCGCAAACCCCGCAACAAAGCCGATCCGCACAACCCGTGGCCAGAACTCAACTGCCTACCAGCCGCTTGGACAAATTTGCCCTGTCTGCAACGCAGCACGAAACTCGATACGCCCGCACTCTCCCGCCGACCGCTGCTTCAGGACCGGCCCGCAAGGGCGCTGCCCAGCCGGGAGGCCGAGCCCCCAACCATCCCGTTCCCGCAAGAGCCGGCACCGTCTTTCGCCGAGTTGCGCGACGAGGCCAAGGTGCGGCGGGGCCGGTCGTGAGTGGCGGAGTCGCCCGGTCCCCGCGGCTTGGCTCGTACGATGTTCGGCACCTCGCCCATCCGCGCCAATGCGAGCTGGGGGCGTCTTGCCGGTCGTCTCGCCGACGCAGTGATGACGGAAATTACGGCGAGCCCGAGGGCGCGGCGGAAAAGACCAGGCGAGAGGGCGCAGGCTTTCAGCGGGGACCTGCGGGGCGATGAGGCCGTCCAATGGCGTTCGGCGCCGCCCTGGGCTATCGTCGCATCATGCCGAGCGCGACATTCGACACTCACGAGGCGGTCAAGGCGCTCTCCGAAGCCGGTCTGAATGAGCGTCAGGCCGAGGCGATCACGGCGACCGTGCGCGATGCCGTCACCGAAGGCGTGGCGACCAAAGCCGATATCGCCGACGTGCGAGCCGACCTTGCCGCCCTCGAGGCGCGCCTGACGTGGCGCATCGTCACGATTGCGGTAGCCGTAGCCGGCATGGCGATCGCCGTTCTCAAGCTGCTGTAGCGTCGCACCTTGCGATCGCCGCTCTCCACGCGCTCACCGCCTCGCCGGCGGCGGCAATAGACCGATGCAGTCAGGTGTCCGTATCCCCGTAGAGAAGCACGTCATGTCAGCAGGCAAGGGGGGGGCCGCATCGGTTCGCAGACCGCGTTCGTGCCCATGAAGATCGTCGCCGCCCGATCAATGGAACTCCGGCAGAGGCCGCATCGGTCCGCGCTCGGGAAGTTCGAGCTCGACGCCGCCGAAGGCGGCGGAGCGGCCGTTGCCGGCGGCGCGCGCACACACCCAGCCCAAGCAATCGGCCCGTCGTCGTTTTCGATCGTGATGCTCGCCATGAATTCTCGCGCGTTGCGCGGTCCGGGGCAGCCCCGCCGCGCTCAGGGCAGGATGTCCTTGCCGATGCTGGCCGCCACGAGGGCCGCCGATTCCTTCACCGAGTCGCGTGCCAGGTGGGCATAGCGTGCGGTGGTCTGGATTTTCTTGTGGCCGAGTAGCTTGCCGATCATCGTGAGGTCCTCGCCCAGCGCCAGTGCTCGCGAGGCAAAGCTGTGCCGAAGGTCGTGAAGCCTGACGTCGTCCAACCCGGCGCGCTCCCTGACCCGGTACCAGTAGTCCGCGATGTGCGTCTGCCGCGCGCCCGGCTCGCGGCCCGCGATGACCCACGGATTGTCAGGGGGGCGGGGAATGGCCGCGAGCACCCGCGCCGCCGCCGGCGACAGCGGAACGATGCGAGGGCCGGTCTTGCTGTCGGCCAGCCGGATCTCGTTCCGCTCCAGCGCCACGTCCTCCCACCGAAGCGTCAGCACCTCGCCGCAGCGGCACCCCGTCAGCATCAGAAGCCGGAGCGCTGCCGCCGCATGAACAGGAAGACGGCCCCCGGCCTCCAGCTCGTCCAGGGCGTGCCCAAGGCGTCCGAACTCATCCTCCGTCAGGAAGCGCTCCGGCCGCCGCGTCCGGTACGGCGTCACGAAGCGGCAGGGATTGCTCCCCGCCGGAACCAGTCCCCACGCCTCGGCACGGTTCAGCATCCGCGACAGAGCGCCCACCGTGTCGTTCGCCGCAACCGGCGTCTTGCGCAGACGGTAGTGAAGCTCGGCAACGTGCTCGCGGCCGACGGCGGCGATCGGCAGCTTGCCGAGAGCGGGCAGGATGTGCCCGACGATCATCTGGCGGTAGCCCTTGACCGTGAGCGGCTTGCAGCGGACCTCGACGTGCTCGCGCAGATACCTCTCGGCGAGCTCGGCCACCGTCGGCCCCTTCCCGTATCCCGGCTCCTTGCCCGCCTTGATGCGGATCAGGAGCGCGGCCCCCCGGCGCCGCGCCTCGTCCGCCGGGATCGTGCCGTGCCGGCCAATCGTGATCCGCTTCGACCCGCGCGGACCACGGCCCTGCACCAGATACGTCTTCGCGCCGTTGGGATAGACCCGAACGCCGAACCCCGGCAAGTCCCGGTCCCAGCAGATGATCTCCTTGTCCCCGGCGGTCAGGCCGTCGACCACGCGGTTCGACAGCGACCTCCGCTCCAGTCTCGCCATGCCGCAATCCCCTCCCTAAGCCGGCGTGACCGGCGAGGATTCCTGCCCGCCGGCATGGGCGGCGGTCTCCGCCCGCAGGATGTCGGCTTCGATGCTGTCGCCCACACGGGCGACCGCGATCTTCTCCGCGTCCCGCGAGAGATGGGCGTAGCGGGCGGTGCTGCCGATGTCCGTGTGGCCGAGAAGCCGCCCGATCATCGGAAGCGCCAGGCCCAGCGCCAGAGCCCGCGAGGCGTAGCTGTGCCGCAAGTCGTGGATCCGCACGTCTTCGGCCTCGGCACGCTCCCGCACACGATGCCAGAAGGACGCGAGCTGGAACAGGTGACGATCCGGCCGGCTGCCCGGGAACACCCAGGGGCTTCGCCTGACTCGCACGATCCCCGCCAGCAGCTGTGAGGCCGTAGGCGTCAGCGGCACCATCCGCGATCCCCCCAAGTTGGCACTTTTCCGCTGCCTGTGTTCCCTATTGGTTTGATTCAACGCGATATTTTTCTCGGTCGATTCCAACATGGCCCCACATTTTGTGAGATTCTGTCAGCTCATCAGACGGGTCCTCGTGCGGTGGATGGCGGGGTCCACGCCCGCCGCCGAGGAGATTGCGGCAACCTCGGCGGCCGGGCGCGTGTCCTGGCGGTTGACGATCAAGGTGCCGTCGGTCTGGCGCAGGCGCGTGGTGATCCGCACCCAGGTCCGCATGCTCTCGCGGATCGACGCCCAGCACTTGTGGATGCCGCGCGCGGCCAGCCGGGTACGGATCAGATGCACGGCGTGGTAGGCCAGCACGGCGATCAGCAGGTGGGCCGCGATGCGCCGGTCGAGCTGGTGCCAGATCGGGCGAAGGCCGAGCTCGGATTTCAGGCTCCGGAATGTCGCCTCGATATCCGTGATCCGCCAGTACGTCCGCAGGACCGTCTCGATGTCCCAGTCGACGTGGCTGGTGCGCAGCACATAGGCACCGGCGCCCTCATCGGCCTCGTCGTATCGCGGCCTGCGCTTGAAGCGCACGGCGGTGGCATTGGGGCCGGTTTTCGCCCTCTCGACCGTGATCTCGTAGTGCCTGGCGACGGCGGAGAAGCGCTGCTTGAGGCGGCCTATGCTCTCCAGCACCTTGTCGTAGCGCTTGAGGCGGCCCTTGACCGGGAGGCCGCCGTGGAGCCTTTCCAGCGCCGCCTCGAAGCGGTTCCGCCTCAGGCCGATGATCGCGTTCTCGGCCTTCTTCTTGCCCTCGCTGACGACGTAGAGCCGCGCCTCGCCGTCCTCGCTGGCAAGCCGCCAGGCCCGCACCTCGTGGCGCGCGCTGGTGATCAGCAGGGCCTCGGGTCCGCCCTCGGGCGGCGCAGGCCTGGCACCGCGGCTGACCGCGATCCAGTCGTAGCCCTGCTCGCCCAGCCACGCGATGTTTTTCTCGGTGGCGATGCCCGCGTCCATGACCACCGTGGGCTTCGCCGCCGTGCCGCCGCACACCGCCTCGAGCCGCGCCAGCGCCTCGTGCAGCGTGCCCGGCTCGCTCACGTTGCCCGGCAGGATCTCGCAACTGCGCGGGAAGCCCGCGCCGTCGAGCGCCAGCGCCAGCGTGATGAGGGGACAGTCGTCGCGCTTCTGCTTGGAGCGCCCGAACCTGGGAAGCTCGCCGCCCGTGTGGCCGTGGTAGTGGACGTTGGTGAGATCGTAGAAGGCGATCGTCTCGGGCAGGTCGAGCAGTGCGCGCTCACGGTTGAACAGCTCCCGCTGGATGGCGGCGCGGTGGCGCCAGAGCAGGTCGCCGATGCGGTAGAGCGTCTTGCGCCGCAGCGCCTTGCGGTCGCCCTCCAGGCCCAGGAGCTCGGCGGCCGCGCTGTCGTGGCGGAGCCAGCGGCTGGTATCACGCTCGCTGGCGGGATGGACCATCCTGGCGACGATCAGCGCGCTGGCGATGCGCCCGTCGCGGCCCTTGATGTCGAGGCCGTGGAGGATTTCGGCGAAGCCGAGGGCGTCGAGGGCCTTGAGGCACAGGCGCTCGCAGCCGACGGTGCGCGGGTTCTCGTGCTCCAGGGTATCGAGGTCGACGGTGGCGATGTCGGGCTTGCGCGCCTCTTCCTGCATCGCCTCGACGCGGAACCCCCTGGCCCTGAGCTTGGCGACGATGTCCTCGGCTGCGGCCCGCACATCCGCCTCGCCCTCGAACAGCGGCGGCTTGCCGTGAAGCAGCGCCTCGGCGAGTTCGGTGACGGCCTTCCACTTCTCGCGCGGCACCGGATAGTCGGTGCCGAGATTGAGCAGCGTCCTGTGGCGCACCTTGTCGCCGACGCGCTGGGCGAGCACGAGGCGATGGCTTCGGACCGGCTGGCCGGCCTTGTCGGTGTGTGTCCTGGTTGCCTTGATGTACATGGCGGCGCCGTTTCTGCGATGCCTGTTTCGCATACACGGCGTTCGCGGCATCTGGCAAGAGGGATATCGACTCAACTCCAAAGTCCTGGCCCCACAATTGGCTTCCAGGACCACGAATGGCAAATGTGGGTCTCAGGTGTCCTCCAACCCCAACATCTAGTGGTTCAGCGCCGCAAAACTGGCTCGAACAGGCTCGGCTGGTCGGAAAAAGTGCCAACTTGGGTCCCGTCTTCGCATCGCGCAGGCGAAACTCCCCGGACTTGCGGTCGATGTCGCTCCACCTCAGCGTCAGCACCTCCCCCACGCGGCATCCCGTCAGCATGATCAGCCGCAGCGCCGCCGCAGCCCGCGCCTGCACCGGGCCCTCCGCCTCCAGCGCGCACAGCGCCCGGCCAACCCGCCGGTACTCCTCCTCGCTCAGAAAGCGCTCGCGACGGCCCTCCCTGTAGCGCAATACGAACCGGCACGGGTTGCCACTTGCCGGCGCCATTCCCCAAGCCTCCGCCAGCGAGAACATCTTGGAGAGAACCATCAGCGCCCGGTTCGCGGCACGGGGCGTCTCCCGCAGGCGGTAGTGAAACGCTGCAACCTCCTCCCGGCCGACGGAGGCCACCGCCATCGCGCCGAACGCGGGCAGGATGTGGTTCCTCAGCGAGCCCGCGTAGATCCCCTGGGTGTGCGCGTTGCAGCGCACCTCGACATGGGCCTCCATGTAGCGCTCGGCCAGGTCGGCGACGGTGAGCGCGCGCTCGAGCGGCCTCGCCTCGGGGTCCTCGCCCCGCTTGATGCGGGCGACGGCGGCGGCGGCATGCTTGCGTGCCTGCTCGGCGGTGATCTCCCCGTGGCGGCCCAATGACAGGCGTCTGATGCCGTTCGGCCCCCGGCTCTGGGCCACGTATGTCTTGGAGCCCGAGGGGTAGACCCTCACGCCGAAGCCCGGGAGCTCCCGGTCCCAGAAGACCGTCTCCTTGCCCTCGGCGGAAAGCCCGTCGACGGATTGCTTCGAGATGGTCAGCTCGCCTCGCTTTGGCATCGTGCACCCCTCGCCTCGCGGCGCGTCTGTGTCGTCGTAACAACCGTAATCACTTCGTAAGCCACCGACATCAAACTCCAGCGTATTGGAGCGTAGGTCTGACATCGCGTCAAGGGGTAGATGAGGCAATCAACCCTTTGTGTCAATGTGTCTTATCGCACTCCAGCGTACTCCAGCGTACCCGTGCGTAGACCTGTCATAACCGGCTTCACCATGCCCAAACAAGAGGAGAGCCTCAGACATGAAGAAGACGAAGCTGACTCGCAGTTTGTTGGCGGCGTGCTCGATCGTCGCCCTCACCGCCGTCGCATACGGTTGCTCGAGCGGCATCAGCCAGAGCGAGGCTGACCGGCAGGCGGCGGAAGCTGCTGCGGAAGCCGCTGCGGAGGCCAAGGCAGAAGCCGAGGCCGCTGCCGCCGCAGAGGCAGAGGCGGCCAGGCTGGCCGCCGAACAGGCGGCCGCACAGGCCGAGACTGCAAGGCTGGCGCAGATCCAAGGCGCCAGGGACGCCATCGCGGCAGCCGAGACGGCTGAAGCTGCTCAGGCGGCCAAGGATGCGGTGGACGATGTCGCTACTGGCACTGAGGCTGCCGAGTTGCAGGCAGCGGTCGATGCGCGGATTGCGGAGCTGACGCCGGCGCCGATGGAATACTCGGTTATGCTTCCGGCAGGCCATGGCCTCAATCCGGGAATGACCATGATTCCGGCCGGAACGACGGTCATGCTGGCGTCCGGCACGTACATCACCTGTGAGGGCGACGCGGACTGCACGCTCACCATCGGCATCGAGTCGGTCACGGGCGCGCTCTCTGCGTCATCGACGGGAGGGACGGTTGCCATCACGACTGCGGCGACAAGGCAAGCTGCGGTGGAGGCGGCGAATCAGCAAACCTTGGCGGACGCGCGAGCGGACTTGGCCGAACTTGAGGCCATGGACCCAGGCGATGTCACGGCAAATGAACTCGCAGCGGCTCAGATGGCCGTTGCAGAAGCACTGAAGCTGCCGGGCAACGAAGACGCGCCCGAGAATCAGCCGGATCCAGTGCCCGAGCCCGATCCTTCGGTTGCAGTCGCGGTTGCCGACCTCATGTATCTGGACGCCGATAACAAGCCGAGCGCGGCCACGCATGTGATCCCGGCGGGCGAGTCGGCGACCAACAACGGCGTGACCTACGCTTGCGCCGCGGGCGGCGACGATTGCACCGTCACCGTTGCGGCGGACGGTTCCGCGACTTCCACGGGAGGCACGGTTACGGCCTCGCTTTCGGACGACGCCAAGATGCAGGTCGCCCAGGCCAAGAAGGCGGAAAAGGACAAGGCGGATGCCGCGGCCGAGGTGCTGCGCGACCGGATCATCGGCAAGGATACGGCAATCGAGGGGGCCGCGAACATTCCCGACGGCGCCACCGCTGGTACGCTGGATGAGAACGATATCACCATCACGCGCGGCGCAGGTGCGATGGCCAGCGTTACGGTGGCCGATCCTGCGGGCTATTCCGATTCCGACGAAGCCATTTTGCCCAACTCCGGGTGGGCTGCGAGACGTTTGGTGAGGAATATTCCAGGTTTCAGTCAGCACCTGTTCGTCTACACGGACATCGGTACGCCGTCGCGAGTTCAGTTCTATAACTTTGACGGTGACCCGTTGACGGATGCCCGGTACGGAACCAACGCCATTACCACCGCCGTTCCCCTGGACCTGAGCGACATCGACGGGGCGGGAACCACGGGACTCATCCGGAGCAGCCTGGATAGCAACTTCGACTCGCCCGGACCTGCGGCAGATGGCAACGTGGTACAGAGGTTCCCGATGCCCACCGCCGCGACGCAGGTTATCACGCGCCAAGGTAACTATAACGGGGCTCCCGGCACTTACTCCGTAAGCGGTACGCAGACCCCATACCGGAATCTGGCTTGACTACGACGGGGATTTCTTGAGGAGCGCCGTGAGCGCGCGAGTCATTTTGCCTCGGGCTGGAAGTTCCACGGCAGAAGCTCCTGGATGCCCGACTGCGGGTGGCCCTTGGCGATCTTCTCGAGCGTGCTCCGCATCCAGGCGTAGGGCTCGACGCCGTTCATCTTGCAGGTCTCGATCAGCGAGGCGATGCGGGCCCAGGCTTGCGCACCCTCGTCGTTGCCGGCGAAGAGCGCGTTCTTGGCGGTGAGCTTCAGCGGCCGGATTCGGTTTTCCACCAGGTTCGAGTCGATCTCGACACGACCGTCGTGCAGGAACTCCAGCAGCCCGTCCCACTGGTTGGCGATATAGGTCAGCTTCTCGCCGAGACGCGAGCGCGGTGAGACGCGCGAGCGCTGCTCGTCGAGCCAGACACCGAAGGTGTTCACGATCGGCGCCGACTCCTCCCAACGGATCGCGCGGCGCTCCGCCGGCGGCTTGCCCCGGATCTTCTTCTCGATCGCATAGAGCTTCGCGATCCGATTCAGACCGGCCAGCGCGATCGGCGATGCGCTCGAGTCGTATACCTCTTTCAGCTTCCGTCTTACATGCGCCCAACAGAGGGCCCGCGTCACAGGGCCTTCCGCCCGGTCCGGCCGCGCCAGGATGTTGTGGCCCGAGTAGCCGTCGAGCTGCACCGTCCCCGAAAAGCCCTCCATAAGCTCGGCGCCATACTTGCCGCCGCGGCCGGGCGCATAGCGATAGACGACGCCCGGCGGGTCCGTGCCGCTCCAGTGGCGCTCGTCACGCACAAGGGTCCACATGTAGCCCGTCTTCGTCTTGCCCCGGCCCGGGTCGAGAACGCGGATCGTGGTCTCGTCCAGACCCAGGTGATCCGACTTCTTCAGCTCATCCTCCAGGCAAGCGACCACGGGGCGCAGGTGAAACGACGCCTGGCCCACCCACGTCGCCAGCGTCGCACGGTGAACCTCGATCCCCGAGCGCTCGTAGATCTGCGACTGGCGATAGAGCGGGCAATGATCGCCGTACTTCGCGATCAGCACCTGCGCCAGAAGAGCCTCGGTGGGAAGGCCGCCCTCGACCAGAGCGGCCGGCGCCGGCGACTGCACCACCCCGCCCCCCTTGCACTTGTTGCAGGCGTAGCGGGGGCGCACGGTCTCGATGACGGTGAACTTCGCCGGCTCATAGTCCAGCCGCTCGCTGCGGTCCTCGCCGATCTTCGTCATCTCGCCGCAGCCGCAGGGGCACATGATCGTGTCCGGCTCGATCACCTCCTCGCGCCGGTCGACCTGGGGCCCGAAGCGCACCCCGCTGCGCGACCCCCGGGAAGAGCGCCGCCGGCGCTTGCCGCCAGCCCCCTCGTCCTGCTCCTGGTCATCTGCCTCGGGCCGACCGCCGGCTTCAGCGATCGCCGCCCAAAACTCCTCGAACGTAAGCTGGCGCTCGTCCTCGCCGAGCTTCTCGGAGCGCGGACCGAACAGCGCCTTCCTGAGCTCCTTGTTGAGATGCTCAAGCCGGCTGATCTGCTCCGCGCTCTGCGCGTTCTCGGCCTCCAGCCGTGCCGCCCGCGCTTCCGCCGTCTGCCTCGCCGCCTCCGCCGCGCCGCGTGCCTGCTCCGCTTCGCATAGGGCTGCTTCCGTCGCCCGGCGCGCCGCGCGCTCGTCGTCAAGCTCCGCATGCAGGGCCGCCAGCGCCGCCGAAACCACCGCAGGCGACGGCGAACCGGCGCTGCTGAGGGGTGAGGGCGTGACCTTCGGCATGGGCCACCCCTTAATCCGATTCGCCAATGCATGACCAGGGAAAAGTGCAGGCGGGACCGCGACCGAAATCTGCGGCCCCGCCTGCGTGCCGCCTCACTCCGCCGCCAGCGGGCGGCGAACCGGGCGGGCCTTCACCCGGCGCCAGTCCAGACCCTCGAAGAGGGCCTCGAACTGGCCCTTCGTAAGGCGCATCACACCATCCTCGATCCGAGGCCAGGCGAAGCGGCCCTGCTCCAGACGCTTGTAGGTCATCACCAGACCGCTGCCGTCCCACGCAAGGAGCTTGAGCCTGTCGCCGCGGCGCGAGCGGAAGATCACGATCACCCCGGAATAGATATCGAGGTCCAGCTCCCCCGCCGCCGTCGCCGCAAGCGCGTCGTGGCCGCGACGAAAATCAACCGGCCGCGTCGCCAACACGATGCGAAGCGAGGGGGCCGCGATCATGACGACGCCCGGCCCAGGCCCGAGGCCACCGCAACAATCCGATCGACCGCGCTCTCCACCGGAAGGCGAACGACCACGCCTAGCGCCTCGATCGCCACCGTCCGCTCGGACGTCACGCTATCAACCACCACGGGAACAAATGGCGGTGCAGAGCCACCAATCCGAGCGCCCGGAAGAGTTCCCTCCCGCGCGCGCCGCCGCCACTTGGTCAGGGTCGTATCGCTGACGCCATGGCGGCGCGCGACCGCCGCAACCGAAGAGCCCGGCTCAAAGCTCTCCGAGACAATCCGCGCCTTCTCATCGTCCGGCCAGCGTCGCATGGGGGCCGGCTCAGACGGAGCCGGGGCGGCTCCCTCAGAAGCTGGGATCTCAACCGAAGCAACAGCGACACCGTCGCCAGATGCCAAAATCGAATCTGTCATCGCGATCTCTCCTGTGTGGCTCGTGGTCAAGGCGGAGAGTCAGCCCCGAAATCAGATCCGCTGGAAGTATGGGGGCCCGATACCGCTTACCTTACTCCTGCGACTCCGGAGTAGCGGGAACAGCCTGTGTCCTGACCATCGCCCCGGATGGGACGTACACGGAGACGACGGGCGCCTGGACATTCACGCCCGAGCTCGGCGCCACGGCGTGGCAGAACGACCAGGAGTTCATGAGCTTCGGCTGGTGGCTCCAGGAGCCGAACAACCCGGACGGTGCCTACACATTCCAGTATTATGCCGACGGCAATGCCTACACGGCGCCGCCCGGAACCATTGCCACTGGGTCAGCGACCTATAACGGGCGGGCCGCAGGCAAGTATGTCGTTCAGACAGTCGAAGACGGGGGCGTGACCGGCGGTGAGGCGGGCATGTTCACGGCTGCCGCCTCTCTGACCGCCAACTTCGGAGCTGCCGCCAATTCGATCTCCGGTAGCATCTCGGGCTTCGCCAGTGACAACGCTGACGTGGACGTGTCGGGTTGGGGAGTGACGCTCCACTCGAAGACGTTGGGTGCGCAGGCCAATCTGCCCAACGCGTTCCCGGCCATCACCGAGACCGATTCGTCACGCGCCACCTACGATGGCACGACGGCGACGATGGGCGATCAGACGGCGTACGGCGACTGGACCGGGCAGTTCTTCGGGGATGCCACTGCCGGCAACGCCGGCAACGCCTACCCGCTCGGAGTCGGCGGCACCTTCCAGGCCGACAACGACGAGGTCAGCATCGGCGGCGCGTTCGGCGCGCGCAGGTAGCACCTGACACCGAGAGAGGGGCATTTTCCACCGATCCCTTTGCCCCTCTCCTCTTTGCTTTCCCCGGCGTTGGCGCGTAGCTGGCGCCGGGGTTTTCTTTGGGAGGGTTACAAAATGACCCATGCGCTCAAATCGCTTCTCATTGTCTTTGGCATAGCGGTGGTGGTTTCCTCTATCGCATCGAGGGAGGCGAAGGCGGATTCATTCGCGGACGACATTTGCGGCCAGCTTCGCAATGATCGGCCTGGAATCGCGGCCACCGCCGACGCGTCGTCTTCTGTCTTGTCGCGGTGGTGCGTGGCGACGTTTGACGCTTTCGTTGACCTGCTGTTGATCCCTACGCTGTACGACCTCCGGGCGACGGGCATTCACCCGTCGACGGTATCGGTGCATCTCGACGGGATATATGAAGACTTCACGGAATATCTCACTGCCGAGCCACTTGCAAAATTCCGCATTTGAGCGGGATTTTGCCGCCGTGGCGGTCAGATTGTCCTGGAAATCGGGACCGCTCTCTGTTCCTGTCGGGTTTCGGACAACGTCGACGGAGAGGGCGGCCCCATGTCGCTGGGACAGACACTATCCGGATTCTGGCATCACATTCAAGCGGATCTTTTCCCGTGGCTTGAGGAGGAGCTCGGGCCGCTCGGCGAGAGGTACCGGCGCTTCGTCACCGTGCTTGAGCTTGCGCGGGTCGAGAGCTTCCTTCCCCATTTCCATGGCCTGCCCGGTCGGCCGGTCGAGGATCGGGCGGCCTTGGCCCGCGCCTTCATCGCCAAGGCGGTGTTCGACGTACCCACGACGCGCGCCCTGATCGAGCGCCTTGAGAACGACAAGACGCTACGCCGTCTCTGCGGCTGGACCTATGCCGCAGAGATCCCGAGCGAGGCGACGTTTTCGCGGGCGTTTGCGGAGTTCTCCGAGAGTGCGTTGCCCGCTCGCGTGCATGAGGCGCTGATCAAGCAGACCCTCGGAGACCATCTGGTCGGGCACGTCTCGCGCGACTCGACGGCGATCGAGGCGCGCGAGAAGCCTCAGCCCAAGCCCAAGGCGGAGAAGCCGAAGCGCAAGCGCGGCCGCCCGCGCAAGGGCGAGGAGCGGCCCAAGGAGGAGCGCCGCGTGAAACGCCAGCTCACGATGAGCTTGCCCCAGATGCTCGACGACCTGCCGAAAGCCTGCGACGTCGGCACCAAGCGCAACGCCAGGGGCCATACCACATCGTGGATCGGTTACAAGCTGCACATCGACGCCGCCGATGGCGGCATTCCGATCAGTTGCATCCTGACGTCCGCCTCGCTGCACGACAGCCAGGCCGCGATCCCGCTGGCGAGTATGACCGCCGACCGCGTCACCAATCTGTACGACCTCATGGACTCAGCCTATGACGCGCCCGAGATCGGCTGGCACAGCTACCTGCTGGGCCACGTCCCGATCATCGACGTCAACCCTCGCGACAAGGAGTACAAGGAGGAGCTGGCGCGCGAGGCCAGGGCGCAGAGAGGCGTCGGTCACCGCCACCCGGCGGACGAGCGCTACAACGAGCGCTCGAACATCGAGCGCATCAACGGTGGGCTGAAGGACAACTGCGGGGGCCGCCATGTCCGCGTGCGCGGCCATGCCAAGGTTCATTGCCACCTGATGTTCGGCATCCTGGTGCTGACGGTCGACCAGCTGATGCGCCTCCTGGCCTGAGCGGCGCCTCCGTCGCTGTCACGCCGGCACGCCTCCCTCCGCGGAGGCGCAAAAAGCCATGTCCGCATCGCGACGGCGGGTCCAAAATGCGCCCGCATGGGCATCGGTTTGCGGCGAATCGGCGCCCCGGCGGCAGCCAGCGACGTCCGCTCGTCCCGAAGTTCATGTTACGTTCCGACCGTCAATGTCCTCACGCCGGGCTCTCGGGAAAAGCAGACCGCGCCTGGGAGTTTTGCAAGTGGCTCTGCCGACAGCCATTATTTCTTCGACTTCGATGACCCGGACTCGTCAAAAGGGCGCTGGCGGGTCGACTGTTCCGGTCGGACATGCAGCTGGACCGACTCAGAGACCGGGAGTTCGGTAACTCAGACGCGCAGCGGTTCATTTTCTGGTCGGGGCATTCAATGGATACCTCTCGGGGAGAGCGAAGGCATTACCCTTGTGAAACGGGGATCACGGAGCACGGGCTCTGACAACGACACGGAATACGACCAGATGGGGTACGGCGGTTGGGCAAACGAGAGTGCTTTCTTTGCGAGGTGGCGGCAGGGTATCGCTGGTGAATATGCCGGATACCTCGATACCGACTCCTACTCCGCAGGCGTGGCTTCACGTAGTAATCCGGTCGCTTTCATCGCCCGATGGTCCGGCTTCATGTCGGGTGTCGATGTCAGTGACGCTTCCAGCCGTGGCAACTTTATCTTGGGGAAGGCGGACGTTCGTTTCGATGGCCGGCAAACGCAGCATACGGTCGATGTCGCGTTCACCGATGTCTACGACGTCGCGACGCTCAATCCCCGCACTGACATGGCTTGGTATGACGTGCCGGTGTGGAATGGGGCCTTCAGTCGCGGATCGGATACCAATTCCATCCAAGGTCGCTTCTACGGCTCACGCCATCAGGAAGTCGGCGGCGTCTTTGAGCGCAACCGGATCACCGGCGCGTTTGGGGCGACCAGACAGTAACCGGCACCATTCCTTCACCGAAAAGGACTCGGATGCGTAGCCTCGTTGCCGCCCTGCTCCTGTTGCTCTGCTTTCCCGCTGCCGCTCAGGACATGGAGCCGCAGGGCGAGGAGACGCCCGTATTCCCGCCGTCTCCCCGCGCAGAAGCCGTCGACGCACGGGCGCTGATCGACGGCGGCCGCTTCGAGGAGGCGATCGTCTTGCTCCGGCCGCTGCTCGAGCAGGAGCCGGTCGACGGCAACTTGCTCTTCCTCTATGGCGTGGCATCGCTGGAGGCATCGCAGCGGCCCGGCCGGGCGGACGAGGAGCGGGAGATCCTGCTGAACGAGGCCATCGCCGCCTTCCACGCCATGCTGGTGGAGGCGCCGGGGCTGGTGCGGGTGCGGCTGGAACTGGCGCGTGCCTTCTACCTCAAGGGCGAGGACGATCTCGCGACGCGCCACTTCGAGGCGGTGCTGGCCGGCGGCGTGCCGGAAGCGGTGGCCCTGAACGTCCAGCGCTTCCTCGACGAGATCAGGGCGCGCGGGCGCTGGAGCTTCAACGCGGGCTTCGCTCTTGCCCCCGACACCAACATCGGCGCGGGCTCCGACGCACGAACCATCTACATCTTCGGCCTGCCCTTCCAGCGGGACGCGGCGCAGCTCACGACCTCCGGCGTCGGCGTGTCGCTCTGGGGCGGGGCCGAGTATCAGGTGCCGCTGGCGGAGCGCTGGCGGCTGCGCGCAGGCGGCCAGGCGGCGCGGCGGGAGTACGAGGGCTCGCAGTTCGATCAGCTCTACCTCGGCACCCATCTTGGGCCGCGCTGGCTGATGGACGGGAACACGGAGGGGAGCCTGCTGGCGAGCGCGCGGCAGCGCTGGATCGGCACCGTGCCGGACAACCGCGAGTTCGGCACCCGCCTTGAGGTGGCGCGCCGGCTGACCCCGCGGGTGACGGTGTTCGGCGACGCTTCCTGGCACGACCGGCGCTACCGGACGCAGAGCCACCTGGATGGCCCGGTGTGGGACGCGTCGCTCAGGGGTTCCTGGGTGGTGATGCCCACGGTGCGGGCGGACCTTTCTGCGGGCTACGGGCGGGAGCGACCCGAGCAGGAGCGCGCGCGCAGCCGCAGCCGCTGGCTTGGCGCCGGGGTCTCGGTGATCCTGCCTGCGGGCTTCACCGTGGGCGGCGGCGGCGAGGTGCGCTGGACCGACTTCGAGGACGAATGGTTTCCGCACACGCCGGCCGGCGAGAAGCGGGCGGACCGGACGCGGAGCGTGCACCTCTCCGTCCACAACCGGGCCTTCACGCTCTATGGCTTCAGCCCCGAGCTTGTGGCGGTGTACGAGGAGCGCGACACCAACGCGCAGCTCTACGACTACGAGCGCACGCGGGGAGAGCTGAGGTTCGTAAGGCAGTTCTAGTTTTCCCTCAGGCGCCGGGCGCGATGCGCGGTCTCTCCGACCGAGCCTCCCCCACACTTGTCATGCCCGGCCCCCGGATCAGGTCCGGGGGTGTTCCGGGCATCTCTCTCCGCCGGGCCCGCCGGACGTCGGGCAAACCATGGATGGCCGGGATAAGCCCGGCCTGCTGGAAGGGTCGATCCCGTCTGCGTTGTGGACCGATCTGAAGGACGCACAGCTACTGCGTAGCGACGCGCAGGTGCCGGCTGGCTGACGCGCCGGCCGCGCCGGTCACACGAGCTGGCGCTCGGCGAGGTTCCGCATCAACACCGGCGCACCCCAGCCCACCGCTGACATCGGCCGGCGGCCTCCGCGCGCGGAGGCGCTCTGAGGGGCGTTTCAGATGGCGGGGATGAGGCGCTCCTTGGGATACTCGGCGCCGACCACGTGTTGGATCGTTACCGCGCGCACCATCTGATAGGTGCGGATGCGGAACGCCGGGTCGCACGACATGCGGATGTACGTGTCCTTGCCGCTGATGCCGTAGTCGTCCCTGAGCCACTGCATCATGTTGTCGCAGGCGTCGTAGACCGCGTGCTCCATCGGCAGGTTGACGCCGACCGCCACGATGCTGTCCGGCTTCTCGATGCGCACGCAGGGCGCGTGCTTGTTCTTGATCACGGTTGCGCTCAGCTGGATCGTCGCCCGCGTCTCGTCGGCAATGCCGGTGAACTCCGTGTCGCCCTGCCCGCCGTGCATGTCGCCCACGTAGAGCAGGCCGCCCTCGTGGTAGGCGTTGAGCAAGATCGTGTGGCCGGCGCGCACGTCGCGGCAGTCGATGTTGCCGCCGAACGGACCCTGGCCCAGCAGCGAGGTGAACACCTCGCGCTCCGGCGCGCACGCGAGCGTGCCGCAGAAGGGCATCAGGTCCCAGGTCAGCTTGTCGGAGTACTTCCCCGTGCCATCCCGCGTATGCCCGCTCGGGCCGGGAAAGTGCTCGATCACCTGCACGTGCGGCTCCGAGCAGTCCGCCCAGCGCTTGGAATCCCCCAGCGGGCCGATGCCCGGCAGGATACCCGAGAAGCCGTAGCGCCAGGGATCGATCCAATCGATATGGACGGCAAGCGTATCGCCCCGCTCGCAGCCTTCCACGTAGATCGGGCCGACCACCGGATTGTAGGTCGGCGGCCAGACGCTCTGCAGGGAGACGACATGCTCGCCGGTGAAGTCGTGAACCTCGGGGTCGTCACTGTCGTCGACGATCAGGCCGGAAAGCGCGTCGTCGGTCTCCAGTTGAAAGGCCTCGCCCTGCGCCACCCGAAGCACCGGCTCGTCTTCCCAGTCGAAGGCGTACTTGGCGGGAATATCGCCCCGATTAATTCTCTGCATCGCCGTCTCTCCCTTGGTCTGTCGGCCTCAGTGGTGGCGGCCTCGAACGGCCATCGTTCGTGACGCGCCGAGATAGATGTTGCGAACGTCCTCGTTGCCCTCGATCGCCGCGAGCGATCCCTCGGCGAACACGCGGCCATAGTGCAGCACGGTAACCGGCGCGCCCAGCTGACGCACGAACGCCATGTCGTGCTCGACGACGACGATCGTAACACCTTCCTCGTGGACCGAGTGGACGAGCGTACCTGTCTCGCGGGTCTCTTCCGGCCCCATGCCGGCAGTCGGCTCGTCGAGCAGGAGAAGGACCGGACGCATGGCGAGCGCCATGCCGATCGCCAGCCACTGCCGTTGGCCGTGGCTGAGCTCGGCCACGCGGCGGTCCTCGGTGCCGGCAAGGTTGAGCCGCTCCAGCAGCCGCGCGATCTCGGCATCCATCGCCTCGCCCGAGAGGCTGTGCTGCAGCGGCAGCTGCATGTTGTGGCGCACCGTGAGGTCGCCGTAGACGCCGAGATGCTGAAACTTGACGCCGATCCCCATGTGGGCGCGCTTGTGCGGCTCGGCCCGAGTGACATCCCGGTCCCGGAACCAGATCTTGCCCTTGTCCGGCTTGATGCTGCCGAGCAGCAGCTTGAAGAGGGTGCTCTTGCCGGCGCCGTTGGGGCCGATGATGGAGCGCAGCTCGCCTTGCTCCAGGGAGAAGTCGACGCCGTCCACCGCCCGCACCCCGCCGAACGCCTTGGACAGATTCTTGACCTCCAGCAACGGCATCGCTCAGGCCTGCGCCCTGATTCTTGCCGCCAGCCGGGCGCGGAGTCCGGCGCTGCGATCGACGATCCCGGTGATGACTCCCTCCGGGAGCAGCAGCATGGCGCCCACCAGAATGCCGCCGAGCACCACGAAGGCGTAGTCGGTCTCGGTCAGGCGCTGCGACATCCAGACCAGCACGAGGGTCCCGATGACGGTTGCGGTCAGGCTCTTACGGCCTGCGACGGCAACCCAGATGACCGGCAGGATATTGTTGTACACGCCGAACACGTCCGGCGTGATGAAGCGGCCCCAGGAGACGTAGAGAATGCCGGACATCGAGGCCAGGAGAGCGGAGACGCAGAAGACGATCAGCTGGATCAGGCGCACGTCGTAGCCGAGCGCCTCGGTTCGCTCCGGGTCCTCGCGGATTGCGACCATGACGAAGCCGAGCTTCGAGTTCACCATGATGCGCAGGCCCAGATAGCAGAGCACCGCCAGCCCGAACGTCAGATAGAAGAAGGCGTAGCTCTTGCCGAGGAACTTGATGCCCCCTTCGCTGAAAATGAAGCTGGGGGGCTTCTTGATGACGCCCGAGAACCGCCCGAGGCCGTTGTTTCCGCCCAAGTGAGCGTCGCCGATGAACCAGCCCTGGCCTGCGGTCTGATTGAGGAAGGTCTCGAACAGCAGCGTCACCACGAGCATCAGGATTGCCACGTAGACGCCCTTGAGCCGCGCATAGAACATGACGAAGCCGAGCACGGCCGCGAGCGCCACCGGCACCGAAAGACCGATTCCGAGCGCGGCCCAGGTGTTGCCGTGGCTCTCGATGAAGTTGATGCCGGCGACACCGTAGGCGTAGCCACCGAGCCCGAGGAAGGCCGCCTGACCGAGGCTCAGGATGCCGCAGAAGCCCCAGATCAGGCAGAGGCTGAGCGCCAGGAAGATGCTTGTCAGGAAATTGGCAAGGTTGAGCAGATCGAAGCGCCCCAGATATTGGGGGGCGGCGGCACCGACGCCGATCACGATCACGAAGCCGACCCAGAAGTACCAGGTCCGGCCCATCTCCTGCGGGCCGACCAGGAGCGCCAAAGGTCGCTGGATGACCGACATCCCGGCTGCCTACCGCTCCCGCACCCTGACCTGTCGCCTCTCCACCCAGTCGGAGATTCCGGACGGCATCAGGCGAATGATCACGAAGGCGAGCACCAGCATCGCGACGTGCCCGAGCAGGATGTTCGTCTGGTTCATGAAGATGGTCTTGATGGCACCGAGGGAGAGGACGCTGGCGAGTAGCCCCGTCACCACCTCCGCGCCGCCGCCCACGACCACCGTGATGAAGGCCTGCGGCGTATAGGTCATGCCGTAGAAGGGGCCGATGGTCGACGTCAGCGCCAGCAGTCCGCCGGCAAAGCCCCCCAGCATGGTGCCGAGCCCGAAGGTGAGCGCGTAGACGCGGGTGGTATCGACGCCGAGCGCGCGTGCCATCCGCGGGTTTTCCATGGTCGCCCGCGCGCGCACGCCGAAGCGGGTGAAGCGGAAGAGCCCCCAAAGGCCCGCGATCATGACCAGCGCGACCAGGAAGATGAACACGCGGTAGTAGGAGTAGGACAGATCGGCGACCGTGAAGCTGCCGAACGGTGTCGGCACGCTCTGGATGAGCTGGCCGAAGACGAGCAGAGCCCCCTGGCTCAAGATGAGGCTGAGCCCCCATGTCGCCACAAGGGACGATAAGAGTTGCCCGTAGAATCGTCGTATGACCAAGCGTTCCAGGACCATCCCGGCGACGCCGGCGCCAATGCCGCCGAAGATGACGGCAAGCGCGGTCGGGATGCCGGCGTAGTACGAGAACGACGTGATGTAGGCGCCGATCATCATCATCTCGCCGTGCGCCATATTGATGACGCCCATCATGCCGAAGATGATGATGAGGCCGATGGCCGAGAGGGCGAGGAGCGTGATCGTGTCGGCGTATTGGTAAAGCAGGCCGACGATGAACGAGATCGTCTCCATGCGACGGGCCTTCCCCCTAGTCGGCGCCTCTTTCTGACAAGAGCATGTCAGCGTCCGGCAGCGGAGCCTTGAACGGCGGCCCCGCTACCGGACTACAGGAGAAGTAATCGCTACTCAGTCTTGTACTGCGCGAGGCGCGGGTCGTCCCAGGGCAGGAACTGCCTCGCCTCGTCGGTCCGTACCAGGTTAACGCCGAGCGTCCTGAGCCACCAAGGCTCGATGGCGCCGAAGTCGTGAACGAATTCCAGATCGTGGTTCTCGTTCACGCGCCCCATCCTGATATCCATGGTCAGATGGTGCGTCGCCGGATCGAGGAAGACCGGCCCTTCAGGCGCATCGAAGGAGAGGCCCGATTCCAGAGCCGCGATTGTGGCCTGCGTCTCGGTCGTTCCGGCCCGCTCCCACGCCAGCGCCATGAGGTGAATGGCGACGTAGGCGCAGCGCGTCATCTGGTTGATGTAGGGCTCGTCCGGATTGATCGCCCGCGCCTTCTCGACGAACGCGCGCGCGGATTCCGTCGGTGTCTCCTCGACGAACCCGAAGGGGATGTACATGTCGACCAGAGCGGGCGGCGGATAGCGCTTGTGCTCGTATCCCTGCTGCACGTTCACGGTCGAAACCGCCGGAATGTTGGCGCCGGCAGCGGCGGCCTGCGGGTAGTAGTTGTACTGGGCACCACCCACCAAATAGAAGACGCCGAAGTCAGGCTTTGCCTTCTGAATGTTCGCGATGGTCGCGGCAAAGTCGGAGTTTCCGAGCGGAATGAACTCTTCGCCGACGACTTCCCCGCCGTAAAGACCGGCGGCGGCGTGCGTCCACAAGGCGCTGACCTGACCGAAGCCGTAATCGGCCGCCAGGATGTACATCTTGGGCCCGTACTTCTCGATCATATAGCTCACACCGGTGAGAATTTGCTGCTCGGGAATGGGCCCGGTGAAAAACGAGTACTTGTCGGCGATTCCGCCCTCGCCCTGGTTGTTGTGCCAGTAAATCACCTCGTTTTCGACCGCAACTGCTCGTGCCGCCTCACGCGCGGAGCTGGTCGCGCCGGCCATGACGACGTCGACTTCGTCGTCGAGAATGCACTTTTGCGCGAGCTCTTGGTGCCTTTTGACGTCAGACTGGCCGTCATAGAAGACCATTTCGAGCTGGCGACCCAGCACGCCGCCGGCATCGTTGATTTCCTTAATGGCGGTCTCATAACCGAGCGTCTTTGGCGCTACGATCAGCGCAAAGTCGCCGGAATGATCGTCGATCACGCAGATCTTGATCGGATCCTCTGCGGCCGCTTCGGTGTTCGAAAACAAGGCCACTGCCGCAAGAGTTAACGGCACAACCGCCCATTTCCATTTGGAGCGGAGTCGTATCGCCTTAGACATGATTTACTTTCCTCCCTTGTGAAGAACCTGTTGTCCCGATGTCAGTATGCCGTGGCCGCCGTCGGGAAGGCAACCGCCCCGGCGGTCAAACCGGCGGCCTCTGCCCCCGCCAGGGCCTGACCGCCTCGAACGCGGCCGCAGCGCGGAACACGGTCTCGTCCTCGTAGGTGCGGCCCACGATCTGAAGACCGGAGGGCGCGCCGTTGCTCACGAAGCCGCTCGGCACGCTCGCGACCGGGCACTGGCTGACTAGGTTGAGCGGATAGGTCATCGCCCATTGCAGCATGGCATCGACGGGCTTGCCGTTGATGGTGAAGTCGGTGTCGTCGCCGCCGTGCTCGGCCCCAGTGGCGGCAACCGCGAGGGTGGGGCAAAGCAGCACATCGTGTTCCTCCAGGATCGGCCCGAGCGAGCGGTACATGTCGGTCGCGACGAACTCGATCTGGCGCACACGGGCGGCGCTGTGGGTGTCGCCGGTCTTGAGCAGATTGACCACCACCGGGTCCATTTCGTACTGCCAGCGTGGCAGGTAATGCCCTGCGATCGCCGAGAACAGCCCCTGCCAGTGGGTGACCCAGGCGTCGTAGGTGGCATAGGTCCAGCCGAGATCGACCTCGGTCACGGTGCAACCGAGCTCGTTCTCGAACACGTCGAAGGCCGCCTGCGTGTTCTTGCGCACCTCGTCGTCGACCTCGAAATAGCGGAGGTCCATCGACACCGCGACCTTGGCCCCCGGAAGCTCTCGAATGTCTCCGGCAAGACCACCTTGTCCCGCAGCGTGGTGATGTCGCTGACGTGCTGTCCGCTCATCACGTTCTGCATCAGCGCCCCGTCGGCCACGCTCCGCGTGATCGGGCCGAAGTGAAGGATCGGCTCCCAATTGGTGGCGAGCAGGTTGACCGGATTGCGGCCGAACGGCGGCTTGTAGCCGAAGACGCCGCATGCCGAGGCGGGAATGCGCACCGAGCCGCCGCCGTCGGTGCCGTCCGCGATGGTGGTGAGCCCTGCGCAGACCGAGGCGCCTGCGCCGGCCGAAGAGCCACCTGGACTCAGTTCGAGATTCCACGGGTTGCGTGTCACGCCCCAAAGCGGGCTGTGGCCGTGCCCGGTATGGGCGAACTCCGATGTGGTCGAGCGGGCGTGCATGATGATGCCTGCATCGAACAGGCGTTGCACCGTCGGCACCGTGTAATCGGCTGGTACGCCTTCATAGACCTTGGAGCCCCACGTGGTGATTTCGCCCTCGACCGGATGCAGGTCCTTGATCACGCAAGGCACGCCCTCCAGCGCCCGTGCGGTACCGGCCGCATAAGCCTTTTCGGCCTCCCTGGCCTGCTCCCGCGCGCGGTCGAAGAAGGTGTAAGTGAACGCGCTGATCGTCGGGTTGACTCGCTCGCAGCGATCGATGATCGCGTCCATCAGTTCCACGGGCGACAGCGTGCGCGCCTTGAATGCCGCGATCACCTCGGTCGCAGTCTGAAAGCAGAGATCGTCACCGCTCATCCTGTTCTCCCTCCCTGGGCCGTAAAGCGGGCCGTGACACTGGTGAGATAGCTAGGCTAGATCGCGAGGTACTTGCGCGCGACCTCCGGGTCGGCGAGCTCGTCCGGCGTGAGCGTCGCTGCCGTCGCGCCCTTGTCCACCACGATGCAGCGATGGGCGGTCGCGCAGACCAGGTCGATGTTCTGCTCGACCAGCAGCACCGTGAGCGAGTCCTTCTGGTTGAGGCTCGCGATCACGTCGGCGATGAGCTCGACGATGGTGGGCTGGATGCCCTCCGAGGGCTCGTCGAGCAGCAGGATGCTGGGCTGGCCCACCAGAATTCGCCCAATGGCGAGCATCTGCTGCTCGCCGCCGCTGAGGGTGCCTGCCCGCTGCCGGCGCCGCTCGCGCAGCCGCGGGAACCACTCGTAGACCCGCTCGAAGGCGGCCTCGGCGCGCTTCCCGCCGACAAGCTCGCCCATCCGCAGGTTCTCCTCGACCGAGAGCCGGGAGAAGATACCGCGCCCTTGGGGCACGTATCCCATGCCCAAGCGTGCCCGGTGGCGCGCATCGGTACGGGTGATATCTCGGTCGCGGAAGGTGATGCCGCCGCCCATCACCGGCAGTAGGCCCGCGACGGTCTCGATCAGCGTCGTCTTGCCGACGCCGTTGCGGCCGACGATAGCGACGATCTCGCCCGTGCCCACCTCGAGCGAGACCTCGCGGACGATCGGGATACCGCCATAGCCCGATGTGATGGCATCGAGTGCCAATTCCATGAGATCGCTCCCGCGGCGGCCTCCAACTTTCCGTCACGATAGCACAGCGCCATATGTCGAATAACGTGGACACGTGGCGCGGATGGTCCGGCACCCACAGCCGCGGCATCGAGAGAACCGAAGAGATTTGGGCCTTGCTGCGTCAGTTCCGCAGGAGCGATTTGCCGCGCTGACCCCGGTGAGACCGATCGGCCAGAAAGATGTTCTTCAAATCGCTGCCGAGCGCACGGATTCATCCGACCGCGCATCCACCGCACGCCGGAAGTCCTCCAGCGCATGGTCCAGCCCGTCTACCCCGTATCGATACTCATCGGGTATGGACTCGTAGCGTCGCCGGGCTCCCTCGAATGACGTCTGTCGCCGGGCGCTGATTTCCTCCACTTCCGAAGCGCGACCTGCAGCCTCGTCCCGGAACGTCTCCAGCTCGCCTCTCAGGAAGCCCAGAAAGTCATGAATTGCGATCTGCTGGCGCCCGATCTTTTCGAAGTGGTGACCCAGAGCAGCCAGGTAGATCGCCTCCGGAAGCATGCGGGGGTAGTCCTTGGAGACCTTGCCGATGAACTTCGAGTAGGCGGGTATCTGTCTGGCGCTCAGGCCACGACGAACTCCCATAAGGGCTGCAAAAGTCTTGTCCTTGCTCACCGGTTTCCGTAGGTGAGGAACTGGTTTCAGATGCTGAAACAAGGTCAGGCAGCGCTTGAAGTAATTCTCCAAAGTGGGATCGTAGAGGGCGGCTATCACTCGTTTGTAACCCTCGATCAACGTCTCGTATCTCATCTCCGTCTTGAAGTTGAGAGACATGGCATTGGTTCCGATCGGCGTCTCCAGAAGCCGGTTCTCCGCCTTCAGGCGCTCGTACATGTCCGTGCCCTTCAACGCCGTCAGCAAGTAGATGGGGGCCACGGGAATGCCGGTCTCCTGGATGAACTCGATCTGGGCGTCGAATACCCCTCCGTCGTCGCCATCAAGACCCAGGATGAACCCGCCCTGGACCTGCATCCCACGCTGCTGGATTTTCCGAACGGCACGGAAGAGGTAGTTCTCCTCGTCCTTGCTGGTGTTTTGCGACTTCTTGGTCTTGAGCAAGGCCTCGGGGTTGGGGGTTTCGATACCGACAAACACTGTATTGAAACCGGCATCGACCATCGCATCCATCAGCTCGTCCAAGAGCGCGAGGTTTGCACTCGCTTCCGTAATCAGCGTGAACGGATACCCCTTGCTCTTTTGCCACTCGGTTATCGCCGGCAGCAGCATCATGGCATCTCGTTTGTTGCCGATGAAATTGTCGTCGACCATGAAGACGGGGCCTCGCCAACCCAGCCGATACAGAGAGTCGAGCTCCGCCACAATCTGTTCCGGAGCCTTGGTGCGAGGCACGCGACCGTAGAGCTTGATGATGTCGCAGAACTCGCAGTCGAATGGACATCCTCGGGAGAACTGCACGCTCATCGTGGCGTAGTTCTTCATGTCGATGAGGTCGAAGCGGGGTATCGGAGTCCGGGTCACATCCGGCTTCCGCGTCTCCCGATAAATGGCCTTGGCCGTGCCGGCCTCCAGATCCCGAAGGAAATCCGCAAAGATCTCCTCTGCCTCGCCCAGCACGAAGTGGTCGACGCCCGGGATGTCATCGTGAAACGTGGTCGGGTGAGGCCCGCCGGCCACCACGGGAACGCCTGCGCGATTGCACCGCTCGACCACGGCGCACAGCGACGGGTGCTGCGTGATCATTGAGGACGTGAACACCAGATCCGCCCACTCCAAATCGGCGTCATCCAGGGCGCTGACGTTGATGTCGACCACGCGGAGCGCGTAGCTCGGGGGAAACATTGCGGCGATGGTCAGCAGCCCCAGAGGCGGAAAGGTCGCCTTGACCCCCGACATTTCCAGCGCGTAGTCGGCGCCCCAAAAGGAAGGAGGCTGTTCCAGATATACCAGCAGAGCGTTTGGCACGACCGGGTTCTCCTCTCCTCACACCTCGGAAGAGTGGGCCCTTGGGGCCTCCTCCAGACCATGAAGCATTTCCGGCTGCTCCAAGGCTGTACTGGTCAGAGCGACAGCTTCCGGACGACCGCGATCCCAACGACGGGCGTACATCCTCATGGTCGTCTGGACCGGTTGCAGGATCCCGAACGCCGTCAAGCTACTCCAGATCGAAGGCCGCGGCCACAACTGGCCGCGATCGGAGGCGCTGATCCCGATGAGACTTGTCATCTAAATCTGGCGGCGGCGGTTGCGGAAGCGGGACGGTGTCTCGCCGTAGACGCTTCCGAACCAGCGGCAAAAGTGCGCACCGTCGGCGTAGCCGCAATCGGCGGCGATCTGCGTCACCGTCCTGGTCGTGTTGACCAGCAGCCAGTGGCCGTGCGCGAGCCGTATCTTGCGGCTCAAGCTGGCCGGGGTGTCGCCGGGGCTCGTGATGATCTCGCCGTCGTTGACGAATGACTGGTCAGCCTCCGGCCTGGCACGCGGGAACATCTGCTTGAACTGACCCACGTGCTCGAAGTGCAGGGCACAGCGGCGGTTTTCGAGAAGCCCCGCCTTGGCGAGCACGAAGCTCGCCGTGCACAGGCCGACGATAATCGTGTTGTGCGCGTAGGCGTGACACAGGTAGCGCAGCGTCTCTTCCGGGTGCTCCAGGCTCGCGGGCAGCAAGCCGCCGATGACGACGAGATGGTCGAACGTCTCGTCTTCCGGCAGCAGCGCATGCGGGCGCACCTCCACGCCGCAGCTTGCCGTCACGGGGTCCAGCGTCGGCGCGACGATCTTCCAGTGGCAATAGACCTGCCGGCTGAAGTCCGCCTCGTCGGCCGCATGGCGCAGGCAGTCGATAAAGGCTGCGAACGGCGTGAGCGTGAAGCGCGGCGAGAGGATAAAGCCGACGCGCATGTCGGGCTCGATATCGGGCGGCAGCGCCGGCGCGGTGAAGAGTGCCTGCTCTGCGTCCATAGCGTCCGATATTAGAAAAGTCGTCTCTGTATAAAAAATATTCTCCAAATCATCCAGTGCGTGCAAGACAACAGGTTCCGGAGCCTCCACTGTCGGCGCGTGGAAAACATGCCGCAATACGGCACGGGCTGTACCCAGTGATGCGCCTGATTGGCTGCAGAGCCGTTCGATGACCGATCACAGGTATGACATTCGTGCATACAATTTGCCATAAAAGGATGTATTATCCGATATGGTAAAAAATCTCTGTCTGTGTGAAAAGCCCGTGCCGTGCGGCGGCAGGCTCAAACAATGGAGGAGATCATGAAACTGTATAAACAGATTGCTGCCCTGGTGGGGGCAGTGGCCCTGAGCGCCGGCGTCTTCGCGGCGCAGGCCAGCGCCGATGAGGTAAGCCTCAAGATTGCGGGCCAGCACCCGATCGATCACTTCGGCACGGAGGCGCTCAACCAGATCCAGGCGGACCTCGAAGCCGCTGACGTGGGCCTCAGCGTCAAGACCTTTCCCGCCGGCCAGCTCGGCTACGGCGAGCAGGTCTTTGGCGATGTCGCCGCGGGCGCCATCGATATCGGCCACACCTTCATGCGCACCTTCGGTGCTAATGTACTGACATAGCGTTGCTTTTTTCCTCCTGTTCTGGCCGGAAGGCGCGGAATCCGTCCGCGTTTTCGCCCCGGCTGCAACACGGAATGCAGGAGGAAAGCCAGTGGCAACGCTTAGCCTCAGTCAACGCCGCGTCGACGCGCTCAAGCCCCGAAAGTCCGCATACGACGTTCGCGACCGCGAACTCAAGGGCTTCGGCGTCAGGGTGCTGCCCTCGGGCAACAAGCGCTACTTCATCCATAGCCAGCACAATGGTTGTCGCGTCTGGAAGATCGTCGGCCAGTCCGGCTCTATCGGCGTGGATGTCGCCCGCGAACGGGCCAAAGTCATGCTGGCCTCGATCCGGAACGAAAACGACGAGGCCGCTACGGTTTTGCCGGACACCCCATTCGAGACCGTCGCCGACGAAGTGTTTCGGCGCTACGCCCGGAACTGGAAGCCTTCGACGCTCAGCGTCAACCGGGGCTACTACCGGAACCAGATCCTGCCTTGGTTCCAGGGGCGCCTGATCACTGACATCACCGCCCAGGACGTCAAGCAATGGTTTGCATCCCTCCACAATACCCCGGTGGCGGCAGACCGATCCGCCCCCATCCTCTCCGTCATCATGCGCCAAGCCGAAGTCTACGGCTACCGGCCGGAGGGCACCAATCCTTGCAAGGGCATCAGGCGATACCGGCGGCAGGGGCGGGAGCGCTTTTTGTCGACGGCGGAGATACGCCGGCTGGGCGAGATGCTGGGACACTACGAGGCCGATCATCCTCAGGCTGTAGCGATCATACGGCTGCTCCTGCTCACCGGATGCCGGAAGGGCGAGATCGTCACCCTGAAGTGGCGCTATTACCGCGAGGGCAAGCTGTTCCTGCCCGACAGCAAAGTTGGTCCGCGAACGATCTGGCTCTCGTCCGCCGCGCGCGCGATCCTCGACCGCCTGCCCCGCACGGCAGCCTGGGTCTTTCCGTCGCTGCGAAGGAACAGCTCTCTGAGCGCGGAGGCGGTGGACATAGTCTGGCATCGCGTGAGGGCTGAAGCAGACCTATGCGATGTCCGCCTTCACGACTGCCGCCACACGTACGCCAGCATGGCGCTGGCGCAGGGCGAGACGGTGCTGACCATCGGCCGGCTGCTCGGACACAAGAATCCGGCTACGACGCTGAAATACACGCACCTGTCCGACGCCATGGTGCGTGAGGCGGCCGACGCCGTCGGCACCGCGTTGGATGGTTGACTCATGGCTGTGAAGAGGCAGCGCCTGACCGACGCCAACGTCAGGAAGCTAGCACCGGCAGCCCGCGAGTACACGGTCTGGGACACCCGCCATGCGGGTCTCGGCGTGCGGGTGCGGCCCTCGGGACACCGGAGCTTCGTCTATCGCCGGAAGGGCGAGGGCGACGCGCGCAGGATCACGCTGGGACCGGCGACACTGACAAGCATCGACGAAGCACGCGCCGGGTGCCTCGCCATCGAGACCGGGGCGCGGTCCGGCAGGCCGGAAGGCGGACCGGTCCCGACATTCGCGGACTTCGTCGCGGGTCCGGGCAAGGTTAAGGGTTGGGCAGGCTCTCTCTCGAGAGCCTGCCCAACCCTTTTGAACGAAGCCGCGGGCCACGAGAGGCGAAGTTGAGCTATGTGGAAAGTGCGCTGATGTCAGCGTCAGGCGGCATCCACCGGCAGCAGAGTTGCGCATAAAATCGACGCTCGCGCCGGTCTTTCGGCAGGCATGCGGGCGCACGCTGCGAGGACTGAGCGGGGTGTGAGCCGAGGGCTGTCAGCCCGGCTCAAGCGGAGACAGGTTCGGTCGTGCGTCGGCGCTTTGGCGCCGTTGCGCGGGGCCGAAGCGAGCGGGCGTCTCACGGTTTCCCCCTGTGGGTCGGCGGCAGCGCCGGCGGGCCGCGCGTCGAGCGGGGCTCATGGCGGCGGCGGATTTCGCGGACGAGGCGCATGACGCCGCCGCAGTGGGGGCAGGCCACGGGCGCGGTGCCGATCTCGGGCTCTTCGTCGGGCTCGGCCTGAGCGCCGTCCACGCTTCCCTCGGGGGCGGCGCAGCCGAGGGCGCCGAGAGCCTGGCGTGCTCTCTCCAGCGTGCTGGCGCGGCAGCCGTTGGCGAGGATGCCGAAGTAGCGAATGCGGTGCATGCCGTCCGGCAGGACGTGCCTCAGGAAGCGGCGGATGAACTCGTCGGCGCTCACGGTGGCGATGCCGTAGCGCGGCTTTCTCTGCCCCGGCGCCTTGGGCTTTCGGTGGCGGAAGGAGACCGTCTCGCCGTCGAAGGAGACGATGCGGCTGTCGGAGATGGCGATCCTGTGCGTGTAGTGCGAGAGGTACCGGAAGACCTGCTCAGGCCCGCGGAAGGGCCGCTTGGCGTAGACCACCCAGTCCCTGGCCCGGGCGGCGGCAAGCGTGGCGTGGAACTCGCCGGGATTGGCGAGGTGGGCGAGGGTGCCGTGGAACTCCAGGTCCCCCCGGCCGTGGGCGCGGGCGAGCTCCTTGAGGAAGAGGCGGCGGAACAGGCTGCCGAGGACCTTGACGGGGGCGAGGAAGGTGGTGCTCCCCGTCTTCCACTCGCCACTGTCTACGTCGAAGCCCGCGTTGGGCACGACCACGTGCAGGTGCGGGTGGAAGCGGAGCTTCTGATCCCAGGTATGGAGGACCGCGGTGCCGCCGATGCGCATGCCGCCGTGGCGGGGATCGGCGGCGATGGTGCGCAGGGTCTCGGCGACGGCCCGGAAGAGGATGTCGAACACCACCCTGCGGTTGCAGAAGGCAATGGCGGCAACCTCCTTGGGCAGGGTGAAGACCACATGGAAGTAGGGCACCGGCAGGATGTCCCCGGCGCGCTCCTCGCTCCAGAGGTTGGCGGCGAGACCCTGGCAGGTGGGGCAGTGGCGGTTGCGGCAGGAGTTCTTATGAGCTCTCTCCGCAAGGCCCGGCTTCATCTACGTCAATGGCATTCGCAATCTCTCCACTCGAATCCGCGGCCGATGTCCAGGCAGAACGTCGTTTCCACGCAGCGATCCGCCACGCTGCTCAGCTCTTATCCGGTTCGGAACTCCGGCGCTTGCCGGCTCCGTGACCCCAATACCGCATCCAAGCGGTGGTGACGTTCCGGGAGGCGGGACCCATCTGTAGAACGGTGCCAAGCGGCGACCCAACTCTTGCCCGGTCACACGCCTTGCCCGGCATCCTCCGCGGCCGCGTCCGACCACGTCGGAACCTCCTGTATTTTCCCGTTCGTTCGGCCGGTGCCCTCAGGAGACGATGGCGCCCTCAGGCACCAGTCCTTGGGTGGCATAGCGCCACAGCGCGATCAGCAGCTTGCGCGCGACCCCCACGATCGCCCGCTTCCTCGCTCGCCGGTCCCTCCCGCCACCGGCATCCCTGGCGACGTAGGCGTGGAACCACTTCGTGATCGCGCTTTCCGGTTGCAGCTTCAGCCAGCGCCAAGCCATCTGGATCATGTGCTTCCTGACATGCGAGGGGCCGGCCTTGCTGATGCCAAGATCGTGGTCGACATCTCCGCTCGCCCACGGCACCGACGTCAACCCGGCCCAGCTGCCCAACTCCCGGCGATTGCGGAAGTCCCGATAGAACACCTCGCCAGCCAGCAGTGTGGCGTCATTGAGGCCGATGCCATGGATGCGCGTAAGCGCCGCGATCATCGCCGTCCCGTCACGATTGGTCGCGTCCTGGGCTTTCCGGCCAGCCTTCAGCAGGGCCCTCTTCTCGGCCTCGATCATCTCGATATGCTCCTCAACCAGGCGAAGCATCCCCACCGCCCTCTCAATCTCTGCCCGCGCACGCGGCGGCAACGGCGCCCCATAGCCCGTCCGCGCGGTCGCGAGGCGTTCGAGGAAGTCCGGCTTGCGCGGCGCCAGATCGAAGATGCCGTGCAACTGCAAGAGCCCTTTGATCCGGTTGTTGACGCGGGTACGCTCGCTGATCAGCGTGTCCCTCTCGCGCAGCAGGCGCTTGGCATCCTCCTGGTCCACATCGGGCACGCGCACCCAGGACATGGCCTCCGAATCGCCTTGGTCCCATGCCTTCAGAGCCCGAACCATCCTCCTCGCGTCGATACGGTCGGTCTTTTTCTTCTTGGCGCGCCGGTTCACCCGCAGGCTCGCCGGATCGTTCATGAAGATATCGATCTCCGCGTCACGGCGCTCGATATCGCGGGCAAGCCAGAACCCCTCGTAGCCCGCCTCGTAGGTCAGCATCACCCGAGGACGGGCGCCGAGCTCCCTCGCCACCCGTTCCCGCACCGACCCGACGAGATCCAACAGTCCCGCCGTGTCGGCAGCAGCCAGTGTGTGGATGCTGATGCTGCCACCCGAGGCATCCGGGCAATGCACGCCAACGATCCACGATTTGAGGCTGATCTCCACCGCGACATAAATCGTGCTACTACTTGCGCCTGTCAGCGCGGTCGTGTCTGGACCATCCGACATCCGTCCACTCCGTTGTTGACGATTCCGCTCGGAGAGAAGGTGCTGGCCTTCTCTCCGAGCTTGTCTAACCGCCAGAATCGATTCGGTGCCACCGTGCTCATGGTATCTGAAGAGCGGATGCTCGCGCCCGCAGCCCTCGCAGGCGTACATGTGGCCGCCGAGCACGGCGGTGCGGCACGCCTCGATGGCGCCCATGACCTTGAGCCGGGCGGCGTCGATGCGCCCTTTGTGGCGCTCACGGAAAGCGGCGCCGGCGCGGCGGAAGATCTCCGCCACGCCCGCGCGTTCGGCCTCCACGCGCCGTCAGTTGCGCAACGCTGCGAAGCCTGAGATCGGGTGGTCGAGGCCCTCGAACATCTTGCCGGTGACGCGGGCGTAGTGACGGGTCGTGTTCGCGCTTCGATGGCCGAGCATGTCCCGGATCACCTCGATATCGCCGCCGCGCTCGAGGAGATGGGTCGCCGCCGAATGGCGCAGGCAATGGAAGGTGTAGCTGCGGTCGAGCTCGGCAATGTCGCGCGCCCTCCTGAAGGCGGCCTGCAAGGTCTCCGTTGCGATGGGCCTGTCGAGCGAGACGCCGTAGAAGAGCCAGTTCGTCGGACGCGGCCAGATGTTCCTGTAGTAGACGCGCAAGTAGTGGATGACGATGTCCGGCAACGGTGCCATTCTCTCGGTGCCGCCTTTGCCGGAGGGGATGTGCAGCAGCTTCTTCTCCGACAGGATGTCGCCGACCTTGATGGCCAAGGTCTCGGAGATGCGGAGCCCGCCGCCATAGCCGGTGACAATGGCAGCACGGTGGCGGAGGTCGGGTGTCGCAAGGATGAGGTGCTCGACCTCCTGCTCCGACATGTAGCGCGGCAGCTTGCCGGGCTTCTTGCGGGAGCGCAGGCCGGCGACATGGTCAGGCCAGCCGAGTGTGTCGATGTAGAGGAAGTTCAGCGCGGCGAAGGAGACGTTGGTCGTGCCCGGACTGAGCCCCTTGTCGATCCGCCCCAGGTACCACTGGCGCACCTGCTCGGCGTCGAGCTCGTCCGGCGAGGCGTCGTAGTACCTGGCCAGGTCAACCCATCTTTGCCACTTTTCGGTCCCGAAGGCCTGATTTTGGGTAGCCTTTGGGATCTAAGGCACTGATTTTGTTGGATTGTGTTTTGGGAAGTCCATTGTAGTGCCATAATCTTTGGTCTGTGGGCCGGCGCTCCTTGACAGTCCGCAAACTGTCCGTGACCCTGCCGCCATGTTCATTCGCAAAACCCTCACCGGTCGCGGAGACGGTGGCGAGCGCTATGCCACCTACCGCCTCGTGCGCAGCGAACGCATCGGCGGAAGGGTGCGCCAGGTCACGCTCCTCAATCTCGGCGCCGACTTCGGTGTGCCCGAGGAGCAATGGCGCGAATTGGCGCTTCTGATCGAAACCCTTCTCGCCGGCAGCGAGCCGCTGCTGGAGCCGGATGCCGCCTTGCGCCCCGTCGCCGAGGACGTCGTACGGCGGCTTCACGCCCGCGATCTCGGCGCGTCGCGGCCCGGGGACGAGAGCGACCTGGCCACGGTCCGTCTCGATAGCCTCTCCCACGAACAGGTCCGCTCGGTGGGCTGCGAGCGCCTGGCTCTCGCCGCGCTTGACGACCTTCGCTTCATCGAGACGCTGGAGAGGCTGGGCGCAAGTGAGCGCGACGCACGCATCGCGGCGGCACTGGTGGTCGCGCGCATGATCCATCCCTCCAGCGAGCGCGAGGCCTTCCGCTGGCTGAGCGCGAACAGCGCGACCCTGGAGTTGCTCGATGTCGACAGCGGCAAGTCGCTCACGCTCAGCAAGCTCTACCGCATCGGCGACCTCTTGTGGCGTCACCGCGCGGCGCTTGAAGAGGCGCTGTGCGCCCGGGAGCGCGATCTCTTCGGCATCCCCGACACCATCGTCTTCTTCGACCTGACCAACACCCATATGACCGGACGGCCCAGCTCCGCGCTGGCCCGCTTCGGGCGCTCGAAGCAGAGGCGTGACGATTGTCCGATCGTGACCCTGGCCCTGTCGCTGAACCAGGCCGGCTTTCCGCAGCACAGCGAGATCCTGCCCGGCAACATCTCCGAGCCGGCCACTCTCGCCGACGCCATCGGGCGGCTGGAATGCCAAGCGCGCGGCAGCAACGCCCCCAGGCCCACGGTCATCATGGACGCCGGCATCTCCACCGAGGCCAACCTCGCCTGGCTGCGGGCGGGCGGCTATCACTGGATCACCGTTCGCCGCGGCGTCTCGGCGCCGCCCGGGCGCGAAGCCGATGCCGCCTTCGAAACCCGGGCCGGCCACGATGCCCGCGCCTGGCGTCTCGCGGCAGGGGACGACGAAGCGCACCTGTGCGTCTGGAGCCATGAGCGCCAGCAGAAGGACGAGGCCGTGCTCGCCCGTCAGCGTCACAACTTCGAGGACGCCCTGCGCGCCCTGCATGGCGGGCTGTCGAAGAAGAACCACATCAAGCAGTTCACCAAGGTGATGGAGAAGCTGGGCCGGCTGAAGGAAAGGTACAGGCGCGTCCACCGTCAGTACGACATCGAGGTCGAGCCCGGAGAGAAGGGGCGGGCCAGTGCGGTCCGCTGGAGGCGCAACGCTCTCCATGCCGAGCGCGACCGCCAAGCGGGCATCTATGTGCTGCGCACCAGCCACGTCGAGTGGGATCTTGAAACCGTGGTCCGAACCTACTGGAAGCTCACAGAGCTCGAGGCCACCTTCCGCAGCCTGAAATCCGAAATCGGCCTGCGCCCGGTCTGGCACTCCAAGACCTCGCGCATCGCCGCCCACCTGTTCATCGCCGTCCTCGCCTACCACGCGGTTCATCTGCTGCGAACCCGTCTGGCGGCGCACGGCTTGCATGACCGCTGGAGTACGATCCGCGACAAGCTCGCGGGCTGGGTGCGTCTCACCTCCACCATCCGGGAGGTGGACGGAAACCGCATCGTCATCCGCCAGGATGCTCAACCCGACGCCGAGGCGCGCGTCATCGCGCAGGCGGCGGGCCTCACGGTGGATCCCCACAGGCGCCGGGCGGTGCTCCCGGGAGTGTCGCGATGAGCGCACAAACGTAGTGCCATAATCCCAGATGGGCCAGAAAATCAGCCCATCATCGCAACTACTTAGGTCGCAGGCGCGCGCCAAAATGGCAAAGATGGGTCAAGATCAAGATTTCCGGCTGCATCAATGCGTGCGGACATCACCATGTCGGCCACATCGGCGTTCTCGGCCTCGATCGTGCCGGTGCCGAGAACTACCAGATCACCCTTGGAGGCGACGGAACGGAGACCGCCGCACTCGGCCAACGCACAGGCCCTGGCTTTGCCGCAGATGACGTCGTCCCTGCCGTGGAGCGCCTGATCGACGCTTACCTCGAGCTGCGGTCGGATGAAGACGAAGTCTTTCTCGCGACCTACCGACGCGTCGGCATGCAGCCCTTCAAGGCGGCGCTCTATCCCGACATCTCGGCCGCAGGAGGCTAGGTATGGGACGCGGAAGCCCCGGGATTCTCGTCCGCGACTGCGGGTTTCAGGACGACGACTGGCGCGGCGAATTTGTCCGGTGGAGAGGGGAGGACGACCATTCCGCTCTGCCTGACCGGGCCACGCTCGACGTCGAGAACACCGCGCCGGCCGAAGACATCGTGCCCCTCTTCGAGCGCATCGCCCTCATTCGCATTACCTTCCCATCGCACATGGACGGTCGAGGCTTCTCGCTGGCTCGCCATTTGCGGCTGCTGGGCTACCGGGGTCGGCTGCGTGCGACAGGCCACATCCTCGCAGATCAATACGTCATGGCCCGGCGAAGCGGCTTCGACGAGGTGGAAATCGACCGGGCTCTCGCCCAACGACAGCGGGACGAGCTCCGAGGTCGTCGACTATCAGGAGCGGCTGGGTCGACGACCTCGGAGCTCGTCCCGCGCCGGTGGAAAGAGATGCGGGCGGCGATGATTCGCTCGTGACAATGCCGACATCGGCGGGTTCGCCATCGCAGTTGGGATGATCCTCTCGAACCCCACATCGGGGAAGCAGGCCGCAACCGGTATCCGACGCTGCTACCCCGGCGACTTCGCGAGCGCTCGAGCCGCAGCATTACAAGGAGGTGCGATGCCGTCTCCGGGCAGGCGCTCGTCACATTCACCTCTTCGCCGTCCCAGACGTGCGCTACCTCCGCAGTCCCTGCATGGAGAGTTGAGAGCCAGCACCGCACGGCCTCAGCTCGCCGGCGTGGCCGCGTGGCAGAAACCCACGAAGGGGGGATAGACCAGTTCGGGATGCCGGGAAAAGTACCGACAGCCGATCTCGTCCGGTTCCAGGTTGGCGATGTCCGAATAGCCGAAGCCCTCGAGAAACACGGTCATCTCCACAGGATCGAAACTGGATAACCAGGGCTCTCCCCGCCGTGCCGTGAAGTCCGCGCAGCGTTGCTGCAGGCCGCGCCAGGGAGCGGGCGTGTGTACAAGGTAGGAGAGGTAGTCGAACATCACCGCGGAACCGGGGGCCATCTTCGCCGCGATGGTTTGCAACGTGTGACGGATGGCCCGCTCGTCCAGATAGAAGGTGACGCCGAACCACGAGTCCATGCCCGTGGTTCGGGCTCGACCGATGATCTTCCAGACCCACCGGTAGTTGTGCTGGCTATGGTTGAAGTATCGCTTGGCATCCGAGGGCAGGACCCTTGCACCAAAGCCCTTGAGGTCTCGGTCGCGAACGTCGTAGGCCGACTTGTGGGGCTTGAACGCATCAATCCAGGCTTGGTTGAGACGAAGCGCTGTCATAGATTTGCCCTCCTGCTGCTGCGGCCTGGGCGAAGACACGAACCGATTCCGTTTTCTCCGGCCAACTCAGGAGGGAGAAAAGCAACTCTATATCAGTAAGTTAGAACCGCGGGGGGCCTGACAGTGTGAGTGCCGCAGCATAACCTGTCCAGCTCCCGCCGGCTTTGGCTTGTATCCGCTAGCGGCGGCCGATCCGGCGCCTCTTTCGTCCGCACCGTCTCCACGTTGTGCGGACTGTCTGACGGTAACCCATCGAGTATGGTCCCATCGTAATGTCTGTTCTCTTCTCCCCTTTCAAGCTGCGCGACGTCACGTTCAAGAACCGCATCGCCGTCTCGCCCATGAGCCAGTATCGCGCCAAGGACGGGGAGGCGAATGACTGGCACCTTGTTCATCTTGGCCGCTTCGCGCTGGGAGGAGCCGGGCTCGTTTTTGTCGAGGCCACTGCCGTCGAGAAGGACGGCAGACGCACGCATGGTGACCTAGGGGTCTGGTGCGACACACAGATTGATTACCTGAGACCGGTGACCAGTTTCCTCTCGCGTGAAGGAGCAGTGCCGGGAATCCAGCTCGGTCATGCTGGCAGAAAGGCATCCGAACGGCGGCCCTGGCATGGAGAAACGCCGGTCGATGCTGAGGATCTGTCGGAGCGAAATGAAGCCCCTTGGACCGCGATTGCACCGTCTCCCATGCCCTATTCCGAGGGTTGGCCGGAGCCGGCAGAAATGTCCGACGACGACGTGCAGCGGGTCGTAGGGTCGTTTGGCGACGCCGCGCGGCGCTCCCGCGACGCAGGCTTCAGGGTGCTTGAGGTCTATGCGGCTCATGGGTTTCTGATTCATCAGTTTCTGTCGCCGATTTCCAACCAAAGAAGGGACCGGTGGGGCGGCAGCAGTGAGAATCGCCGACGACTTGCTGTCGAGGTTGCGAGATCGATCCGCAGGAACTGGCCCGACGAATTTCCTCTGGTCCCATGAGCCACTTGCAAAATTCCGCATTTGAGCGGGATTTTGCCGCCGTGGCGGTCAGATTGTCCTGGAAATCGGGACCGCTCTCTGTTCCTGTCGGGTTTCGGACAACGTCGACGGAGAGGGCGGCCCCATGTCGCTGGGACAGACACTATCCGGATTCTGGCATCACATTCAAGCGGATCTTTTCCCGTGGCTTGAGGAGGAGCTCGGGCCGCTCGGCGAGAGGTACCGGCGCTTCGTCACCGTGCTTGAGCTTGCGCGGGTCGAGAGCTTCCTTCCCCATTTCCATGGCCTGCCCGGTCGGCCGGTCGAGGATCGGGCGGCCTTGGCCCGCGCCTTCATCGCCAAGGCGGTGTTCGACGTACCCACGACGCGCGCCCTGATCGAGCGCCTTGAGAACGACAAGACGCTACGCCGTCTCTGCGGCTGGACCTATGCCGCAGAGATCCCGAGCGAGGCGACGTTTTCGCGGGCGTTTGCGGAGTTCTCCGAGAGTGCGTTGCCCGCTCGCGTGCATGAGGCGCTGATCAAGCAGACCCTCGGAGACCATCTGGTCGGGCACGTCTCGCGCGACTCGACGGCGATCGAGGCGCGCGAGAAGCCTCAGCCCAAGCCCAAGGCGGAGAAGCCGAAGCGCAAGCGCGGCCGCCCGCGCAAGGGCGAGGAGCGGCCCAAGGAGGAGCGCCGCGTGAAACGCCAGCTCACGATGAGCTTGCCCCAGATGCTCGACGACCTGCCGAAAGCCTGCGACGTCGGCACCAAGCGCAACGCCAGGGGCCATACCACATCGTGGATCGGTTACAAGCTGCACATCGACGCCGCCGATGGCGGCATTCCGATCAGTTGCATCCTGACGTCCGCCTCGCTGCACGACAGCCAGGCCGCGATCCCGCTGGCGAGTATGACCGCCGACCGCGTCACCAATCTGTACGACCTCATGGACTCAGCCTATGACGCGCCCGAGATCGGCTGGCACAGCTACCTGCTGGGCCACGTCCCGATCATCGACGTCAACCCTCGCGACAAGGAGTACAAGGAGGAGCTGGCGCGCGAGGCCAGGGCGCAGAGAGGCGTCGGTCACCGCCACCCGGCGGACGAGCGCTACAACGAGCGCTCGAACATCGAGCGCATCAACGGTGGGCTGAAGGACAACTGCGGGGGCCGCCATGTCCGCGTGCGCGGCCATGCCAAGGTTCATTGCCACCTGATGTTCGGCATCCTGGTGCTGACGGTCGACCAGCTGATGCGCCTCCTGGCCTGAGCGGCGCCTCCGTCGCTGTCACGCCGGCACGCCTCCCTCCGCGGAGGCGCAAAAAGCCATGTCCGCATCGCGACGGCGGGTCCAAAATGCGCCCGCATGGGCATCGGTTTGCGGCGAATCGGCGCCCCGGCGGCAGCCAGCGACGTCCGCTCGTCCCGAAGTTCATGTTACGTTCCGACCGTCAATGTCCTCACGCCGGGCTCTCGGGAAAAGCAGACCGCGCCTGGGAGTTTTGCAAGTGGCTCCCATCTTTGCCATTTTGGCGCGCGCCTGCGACCTAAGTAGTTGCGATGATGGGCTGATTTTCTGGCCCATCTGGGATTATGGCACTACGTTTGTGCGCTCATCGCGACACTCCCGGGAGCACGGCCCGGCGCCTGTGGGGATCCACCGTGAGGCCCGCCGCCTGCGCGATGACGCGCGCCTCGGCGTCGGGTTGAGCATCCTGGCGGATGACGATGCGGTTTCCGTCCACCTCCCGGATGGTGGAGGTGAGACGCACCCAGCCCGCGAGCTTGTCGCGGATCGTACTCCAGCGGTCATGCAAGCCGTGCGCCGCCAGACGGGTTCGCAGCAGATGAACCGCGTGGTAGGCGAGGACGGCGATGAACAGGTGGGCGGCGATGCGCGAGGTCTTGGAGTGCCAGACCGGGCGCAGGCCGATTTCGGATTTCAGGCTGCGGAAGGTGGCCTCGAGCTCTGTGAGCTTCCAGTAGGTTCGGACCACGGTTTCAAGATCCCACTCGACGTGGCTGGTGCGCAGCACATAGATGCCCGCTTGGCGGTCGCGCTCGGCATGGAGAGCGTTGCGCCTCCAGCGGACCGCACTGGCCCGCCCCTTCTCTCCGGGCTCGACCTCGATGTCGTACTGACGGTGGACGCGCCTGTACCTTTCCTTCAGCCGGCCCAGCTTCTCCATCACCTTGGTGAACTGCTTGATGTGGTTCTTCTTCGACAGCCCGCCATGCAGGGCGCGCAGGGCGTCCTCGAAGTTGTGACGCTGACGGGCGAGCACGGCCTCGTCCTTCTGCTGGCGCTCATGGCTCCAGACGCACAGGTGCGCTTCGTCGTCCCCTGCCGCGAGACGCCAGGCGCGGGCATCGTGGCCGGCCCGGGTTTCGAAGGCGGCATCGGCTTCGCGCCCGGGCGGCGCCGAGACGCCGCGGCGAACGGTGATCCAGTGATAGCCGCCCGCCCGCAGCCAGGCGAGGTTGGCCTCGGTGGAGATGCCGGCGTCCATGATGACCGTGGGCCTGGGGGCGTTGCTGCCGCGCGCTTGGCATTCCAGCCGCCCGATGGCGTCGGCGAGAGTGGCCGGCTCGGAGATGTTGCCGGGCAGGATCTCGCTGTGCTGCGGAAAGCCGGCCTGGTTCAGCGACAGGGCCAGGGTCACGATCGGACAATCGTCACGCCTCTGCTTCGAGCGCCCGAAGCGGGCCAGCGCGGAGCTGGGCCGTCCGGTCATATGGGTGTTGGTCAGGTCGAAGAAGACGATGGTGTCGGGGATGCCGAAGAGATCGCGCTCCCGGGCGCACAGCGCCTCTTCAAGCGCCGCGCGGTGACGCCACAAGAGGTCGCCGATGCGGTAGAGCTTGCTGAGCGTGAGCGACTTGCCGCTGTCGACATCGAGCAACTCCAGGGTCGCGCTGTTCGCGCTCAGCCAGCGGAAGGCCTCGCGCTCGCTGGAGGGATGGATCATGCGCGCGACCACCAGTGCCGCCGCGATGCGTGCGTCGCGCTCACTTGCGCCCAGCCTCTCCAGCGTCTCGATGAAGCGAAGGTCGTCAAGCGCGGCGAGAGCCAGGCGCTCGCAGCCCACCGAGCGGACCTGTTCGTGGGAGAGGCTATCGAGACGGACCGTGGCCAGGTCGCTCTCGTCCCCGGGCCGCGACGCGCCGAGATCGCGGGCGTGAAGCCGCCGTACGACGTCCTCGGCGACGGGGCGCAAGGCGGCATCCGGCTCCAGCAGCGGCTCGCTGCCGGCGAGAAGGGTTTCGATCAGAAGCGCCAATTCGCGCCATTGCTCCTCGGGCACACCGAAGTCGGCGCCGAGATTGAGGAGCGTGACCTGGCGCACCCTTCCGCCGATGCGTTCGCTGCGCACGAGGCGGTAGGTGGCATAGCGCTCGCCACCGTCTCCGCGACCGGTGAGGGTTTTGCGAATGAACATGGCGGCAGGGTCACGGACAGTTTGCGGACTGTCAAGGAGCGCCGGCCCACAGACCAAAGATTATGGCACTACAATGGACTTCCCAAAACACAATCCAACAAAATCAGTGCCTTAGATCCCAAAGGCTACCCAAAATCAGGCCTTCGGGACCGAAAAGTGGCAAAGATGGGTGGTGTTCCGACTATCGGCCACCGATTGGCTCGACGGCGGCATCCAGTTGGAAGCCACCACCACTGCGGCGCAGCGGCTCAGTCGCTGAAGTAACTGGGGGTAGAGTCTTCGACTGGGGTTGAGTCTTCGACGGTTGAAGCGTGAAGTGGTAGCGGGTAGGGCAGACGAGGCCGTCCCTTCAGTGGCGTGCGAGGGCACCCGTTTGGAAGCTTGGCCCGAACCGTGATCGGCTTCTGTCACTGATGGCGCGGGTTCGCCCGTGACCTCGTTCAAGAGATTGAGACTTCGCCGCGGTTCCTCCCCACCCGCAACGTCAACGGAGTTTGGGAGGGCTCTCGATGGCGCGCAAGCGGAGAAGGAGGCAGCGCCTCAAGGTAGTGCACCCGAATTGCGCCGGGATCGACATCGGCAAGGACCGGCACTTCGTGGCGGTGGATCCGGAGCGAGCCGAGGAACCGGTGAGGGAGTTCGGCGCGTTCACGCGCGACCTGGATGCGATGGCCGAGTGGCTGAAGTCGTGCGGTGTGACGAAGGTGGCGATGGAGTCGACCTCGGTCTACTGGATCCCGGTTTACGAGGTCCTGGATCGAGCCGGCTTCGAGGTGATGCTTGTGCCGCCCCGGATGACGAAGCAGATCGGCGGGCGCAAGAGCGATGTGCTGGACTGCCAGTGGATCTGGCAGCTGATGTCCTACGGCCTTCTGCGCGGCGCCTTCCGGCCGGGCGACGCGATCTGCCCGTTGCGCTCCTTCATGCGCCAGGCGAAGCAGTTGATCGAGGACCGCTCTCGCTGCGTGCTGCATATGCAGAAGGCGCTGACCCAGATGAACGTGCGTCTGGACTCGGTGATCAGCGATATCATGGGGAAGACGGGTGAGCGCATCCTGCGGGCGATCATCGCCGGCGAGCGCGACCCCGGGCGGCTGGCGTCGCTTCGCGACAGGCGGATCAAGGCCAGCGCCGACACGATTGCCGCGAGCCTGGAGGGCACTTGGCGCGAGGAGCACCTGTTCGCGCTTGAGCAGGCGATGCAGCGCTACGACTTTCTGGAGCAGCAGATCGCGGACTGCGAGGCGCGGATCATGGCGGAGGTTGAGCACCTGACCCCGCCGGACGATCCGACGGATGAGGGTACGCCCGAGGACACTCCCAGTGTCGGATCATCGGGCACGGCGTCGAACGAGACCCCAAGCAGCAGCGGCAGGGCGCTCCGCGGGCAGGATAAGGCCATGGCTATGGCGCTGCATAAGATGATGGGGGTCGATCTCACCGCAATCCCCACCGTCGGCGTCAACACTGCCCTGGTGATCGCCGCCGAGATCGGTCCTGACTTCTCCGCCTTTCCCTCCGCACAGCACTTCAGTTCCTGGCTGGGGCTGGCGCCTGGGACCAGGATCAGCGGCGGCAAACCGTTGCCGGGCCGGGGGCCCAAGGTGGTCAACCGCGTTGGCCAGGCACTGCGCATGGCGGCCATGACCGCTCGCACCAGCCAAACCTTCATCGGCGCCAAGCACCGCAGCCGCCTCGCCCGGATGGACACCAGCGTAGCCGTTGTCGCCACCGCCCGAGAACTCGCCTGCCTGATCTACCTGATGGTGACCCGCGGCCAGCAATATGCCGAGAAGGGGATGGAGGTCTACGAGAGCCGACGCCTGGACCGAAAGTTCTCTTCGCTCCGTCGACAGGCCAAGAAGCTCGGCTTCCAACTGGTCGAGATCGACGACGACAACAAAAACACAAATGCCTCTATGTCAACGGCTTAGAGAGAAGTTACTCAAGAGATACGATCGAAACCGCCAGGGCACTCCTGGCGGAAGGCGTAGACATGATCGACTGCTCGAGCGGCGGCATCGGGGGCAAGGAACGCCCGCGCCGCATGACGATCGAACAGGGCTTTCAGGTGCCTTTCGCGGCTCGCATTCGTGAAGCTGTGGACGTTCCAACCATGACCGTGGGTTACTTGTGGGACGCGAGTTTCTGCGAGGATGCGCTTGCTGCCGGTAAAGCCGATATGATGGCGCTCGCGCGTGAGCTGCTCGACGACCCCAATTGGCCGCTTCACGCTGCCCGAGAGCTCACCGCCGACGACGACCACGAGGCTTGGCCGGTCGAAGCCGGATGGTGGCTGAGGAAACGCGCCCGACTGTTGAGAAAACTCGGTACTCGAGAGCTCGCACATCGATAATCGCGTCCTGGTCAGTGATATTCGGCCATTTCGGTCCAAGAATGCATGCGAGCCGGGCTGGCTACGAGCGTCGGACGATCCCCCTTCGTCTTTGGCAACCGAATACTGCGGGGTTGGCGAAAGTGCGAAAGGCTGTTCTGGGAGAGAGCGGAGGCAATACGCCCGATTCTGCAAGACCATGAAGACGTCGAACGCTTGGACCGAGGCACTGAAAGCGCAGGTTGCCAAGCTTTGCGCGACAATGGCGCTGCTCTTGAGGAAGCTGCTCGGCCGACCCCTCGTAGCGGTTCTATCCAGCTTTACGACGTCGGAGTCAGACTTCCTGTACGAGAATATATCAGGGACTTAGCCTTCCATTCAGCGTTCCACGCATGCGCCGACCAACAGTGGGGACGCTCTTAACCCGCGACTTCGGCGATTCGGCTCGCGATTCGGTTGGCAGCAGCCTTCAGAGGATCGTTGGCCAGATGAGCGTAGCGGGCCGTGGTCTGCACTTTGCTGTGACCCAGAAGCTTTCCGATCATCGGCAATCCTTCGCCGACCAGTAGACCGCCACTCGCGTAGGAATGCCGAAGATCGTGGATGCGCAGATTCTCGATCCCGGCCCGGTCGAGAATGCGACGCCACGAGTCGTGCAAATAGGTCATATGCCTGCCGGGCTTGACGCCCGGGAATACCCAGGGACTGTCCGGTGCGGCGCGACAAACAAGATGAGGAGCGCCGAGCTAACTGGCGCAGGGGAGTCGGTGAGAGTCCGACGGGAAGGAAAGGCTAACCACTACTTCCACCGCGAGCCGTGCGGCGGCATCCGTGAGGGTGCGGTCGAAGCGTCGGTAGCGGCGCGTGTGGCCGGGATGATTGAGCATCGAAAATGTTATGGTCCGGAGTGCCGAGGTTTTCTCATCGGCCGAAGGCGACACCCGCAGGACCGCTCTGGTGAGGCACTGCGGGGCTCCGCGTTGTCTGAGGAATCCATGGACGCACGTACACCCCTGTGCCGGGACTCGGGAGGGCTTCGACTTGCCCCGGTGGTCGTACCGGGGCCGCGGAAGAAAGGAGGATATCCGAATCGAAGATGTACGAGTCGAAGCAATCTGATTCGGCCATAGTGTGTGCTGGGCAGCGCCCAGATCAGGTGGGTTCAAGTCCCACTGGCGCTCGGGTAAGGGGCGCCATATCCAAAAGTGGGGGTAATTCCTCACTGGCCGGAGTGAGCCGATAAGCGAAACTCTAAACGGGCACGAAGCCGGAAACGGCGGAGACAGCCAAGGGAGGAGCTAAGTTGGTCCACTGTCGAAAGACAACCGGAAGGCAGGGTGTCCACCGCGAGGTGGAATCTGAAGGGCTTGCGGAGAAGTACCGGGCCGTAATCGAGGGGGCCACCCCATGATGAATCGGTCGGCCAAAGACGGGGCAAGGTCGAGCCGGCACTATGGCGGCGAAGGCGTTCTTACCCACCCGTCGCACCAAGGTGTTTGCGAGCGGCACGGTACGGAAGATCTGGACGTGACCCCAGGAGGGCTCGCCGCGTTCCCGGGTGGCACCGGGATAACGGACCCTATAAGCCGAAAGGCGAAATGGGAAAGGATGCGCGGCGAGCAATCGGACAACCGAATAGTACCTGAAGCCCGGCGAAAGCCGGGTGACCGCGCGAGCGGCGGCCGTGTGGGCCGGGGAAGTCGGTTGGCAGAGGTGGTCGGCGAGAGACAGCGATGAGTGAGTAAGGACCATGACGCGGACAAGTTCCTTGAGCGAAAGACCCGGACATCATGGCCCGAGGAGACTCATCGACTGGATCAACCCGGCGGGTGACAGGAAGGTCCACTCACTGGTGGACAAGGTGTACAAGCGGAAGAACCTTGAGGTGGCCTGGGAAAAGGTGAAGCGCAACCGGGGTGCCGGTGGCGTGGACGGAGAGGATTTAGCGGCGTTCGAGGCATCGCTGGATGCAAATCTCGATCGCCTGCACCGGGAGTTGCGGGACGGTGAGTATCACCCGCAGCCGGTTCTCCAATGCCTGATCCCCAAGGCGGGCCAGCCGGGGAAGTTCCGCCCGCTCGGCATCCCGACAATCTACGACCGGGTGTGCCAGCAGGCGCTGCTGAACCGGCTGGAACCGATCTTCGAGCCGGTGTTCGACGATGCCAACTACGGGTACCGGCAAGGAAGGTCTGCCCATGGAGCGTTACGCAAGATATGGAGGGAACTGGACGAGGGCAACGAGTGGGTTCTCGATGCGGATTTGAAAGACTTTTTCGGGTCCGTGGACCACGAAAAGCTCCTCGAACTCGTCAACCAGCGAGTCTCGGATGGCCGGGTATTAGGTCTGCTCAGGCAGATGCTCACGGCCGGGGTGGTGGCCGACGGTAAGAGGCTGCCGACCGAACAGGGCACTCCGCAGGGCGGCATCGTTTCACCGCTGCTCAGCAATATCTTGCTGACCCCGTTCGATTGGGAAATGCGTCGTCGCGGCTATCGACTAACGCGATACGCCGATGATTGGCTGATCACGTGCCGCACACGCGGGGAAGCCCGCGCAGCACTGGAGACGGCCAGGCGGATTCTGGCAAAGCTGGGTGTGTCCCTCAACGCCGGGAAGACCCGCATTGTCCATGTCAGGCACGGGTTTGAGTTCCTCGGCTACAAGATCAAGCAGGGCGAGCGGCCTCTCCGGCTGTCGTCCTCCAAGATCAAGAGCGGGGTTCGCGGGGGAGCGCGCTACGCGGTTCCGCGTGAGAAATCCATCCGGCACTTCAAGGACCAGATTCGCCAGCGTACCCGGCGCAAGGCTCCTGTCAGCACGCAGGAGCTGATTGACGAGATCAACCCGATCATTCGGGGATGGGGCCAATACTATTGCAAGGCCCACGTCCGCGGGCTCTTCCACCAGCTTGACGGCTGGATCGTGCGGCGGCTCTGGTCGCATCGTCGCAAGCGCTGGCGCAACGCTGGCTGGAAACAGTTGCCGGAGCGCAAGCTGATCGACGAATACGGGCTTGTTCGCCTGATCTCACTGGTTCCGTCCTTGAACCTTCGTTGAGACACCTTTGTGAAAGCGGCTTACGGGAAAACCGTACGGGCCGTTTGAGCGGCGGACGGAGGCTAGCCTCGCGGGGCGCCTCCTCCGACCCGACAGCGATGAAGTCGGCGAACAAGGGGCCGCGAGGTCCGGCGGAGCCGATGAAGCGAAGGGCCGGAACCGAGAGGAATCCGCGACGCGAAAGCACGCGCCGGACGCAGAGCCGGGAAAGCGTGTCCCAGGCCGCCGAGCGGATACGGCAAACTGCAACGAGGAAGCCGCGGGAGAAGCTGACGGCGCTCTTGCATCATGTCACGCCGGACGCGCTGCGCTGGGCCTTCCACGCGCTGAAGCGGGACGCCGCAGCGGGGGTAGACGGCATGACATGGGCTCAGTACGCGGAGGGGCTGGAAGAGCGGCTGCTCGACCTTCACCGTCGCGTACAGACCGGAGCGTATCGGGCGCCGCCGGTCCGGCGGGTAGAGATACCCAAGCCAGACGGCGGGACACGACCGCTCGGCGTCGCCGCGCTAGAGGACAAGATCGTCCAGAAGGCGGTGACGGAGATTATCCTGACGCCAATTTACGAGCCGGCCTTCCTCGGGTTCAGCTATGGGTTCCGTCCGGGGCGTGGGGCGCACGACGCGCTCGATGCTCTGGCGTACGGGATCGACCGACGCCGGGTCAACTGGATCGTTGACGCCGACATCCGTGGGTTCTTCGATAACCTGGACAGGAACTGGACGCTCCGGTTCTTGGGCCATCGCATCGGGGATCGGCGGGCACTCCGGCTGATCGCCAAGTGGCTCAACGCGGGCGTCATCGAAGAGGGCGCATGGTCAGACACGCTGGTGGGCACCCCGCAAGGGGCGGTGGCTTCGCCGATTCTCGCGAACGTCTACCTCCACTATGTGCTCGACCTGTGGTTCCAGAAATGGCGTTCGCGGACGGCCTGCGGCGACACGATCATCGTGCGTTACGCCGATGATTTTGTGGTCGGTTTCGAGCACAAGAGCGACGCGGAACGGTTCCTGCGCGACTTGAAGGCGAGGCTGGCTTTGTTCTCGCTCGACCTCCACCCGGACAAGACGCGGCTCATCGAGTTTGGCCAGCGGGCGATCGCACGCCGGCGGGCGCGAGGCGAGCGGCGTCCCGAAACGTTCGACTTCCTCGGGTTCACGCATTACTGCCGGACCACGAGGACCGGACGTCCCGGTCTGGGCCGGAAACCGATGCGAAGCCGGGTCAACCGAACCCTCAAGCGCATCAAGGCCGAACTGCGCCGAAGGATGCACCATGACCGGTACGAGGTTGCAAAATGGCTTGGGAGGGTCGTGGACGGATGGCTTCGATACTATGCCGTCCCAACCAGCTTCCCGTACCTCAAGCAGTTCACGTTCCGGCTCGTGCGGCTATGGCGTCGCGTGCTGCGGCGCCGATCCCAAAAGGACCGCTTCACGCTGGCCAAGGTCGGCGCCCTGGCGCGGGCCTTTTGGCCGCCACTGAGCATCCGCCACCCTTGGCCAAACCAGCGATTTGCCGTCAACCACTCAAGGTAGGAGCCTCGTGCCCTAACGGGCCTGCGGGGATCTGTGCGGGGGGCGCTGGGTAACCGGCGTTCCTACCGCAAAACAGCAGCGTCAATCAGGATGAGACGGGGGAGATCGGCGGCCAGGAATGTAGGGAGGGCGTAGCCCGACCGGAGTTCCTGGCCGCCGAAAAAAATCTTCCGAGGCCTCCTGGCATGGCGGCCGGTCGGGCAACGCTTGTGCTTTCCCGAGTCGAAGGAGAGCGCAGGGGTGCCCGGCCGCCACGTCACCGATTGCCAGAAGAGGCTATTCATGAAGCTGAGAAAGACCCACACGATCGAAGTCGCGTCCGCGAAGGCGGGGTTCAGCCGAGCCACCGGCTACCGCGTGGCGGCCGATCCACCGCTTCCGGACCAGGAGGCCAAGCCACGGGGCCGGCGGCGGCCGGACCCGCTGGCCGATGTCTTCGACACCGTCGTCGTACCGATCCTGGAGAACAGCCCGAGCATCCGCCCGGTCGGCGTGTTCCAGGAGTTGATGCGCCGCCATCCCGAGCTGGACCCGGGCGTGCGGCGGACCCTGGAGCGGCGGATCCGCCTCTGGCGTGCCGAGCACGGTGACGATCAGGATGTGATCTTCCGCCAGAAGCACGAGCCGGGCCGGCAGGGTCTGTCCGACTTCACCCGCATGGAGGCGCTTGGCGTGAGCGTAGCCGGTGAGCCTCTGCCCCACATGCTCTACCACTTCCGTCTCGCCTGGTCGGGCTTCACCCATGCCCAGGTGGTGCTGGGCGGCGAGAGCTTCACGGCGCTGGCGGAGGGCCTGCAGGACGCGCTGTGGCATCTCGGCGGTGTGCCGCGCGAGCACCGCACCGATAGCCTGTCGGCGGCGTTTTGCAACCTGCGCAAGGACGAGGCGGAGGATATGACCGAGCGCTACCAGGCGCTCTGCGACCATTACGGCATGGAGCCCTCGCGCAACAATCGAGGTCTGGCCCACGAGAACGGCTCGATCGAGGGGCCGCACGGCCATCTCAAGCGCAGCGTCGCCGACGCTCTGGCGCTACGCGGGTCCTCGGACTTCGACGACCTGGACAGCTACCGCAGCTTCATCGCCGAGGTCGTCGGCCGCGCCAACGCGCATCGCTCCAAGGCGATCGAGGCCGAGCGCGCGACGCTGGGCGACCTGCCTCAGAGCCGGACCGCCGATTACGAGCCGATCAGCGTCAACATCACCTCGTCCTCGGGCTTCGTGCTGCGCCGCGTGTTCTACACCGTGCCCTCGCGGCTCATCGGACACCGGCTCGGCGGGCGCATCTACGACGATCGGATCGAGCTCTTCCTCAGCGGCACCCATCTGCTGACCCTGCCGCGCGGGCGCGCCGGCGCCACCGGCCCCAACGTCCATGTAGTCAACTACCGCCACGTCATCCACTCCCTGAAGAAGAAGCCGATGGCGCTCCTGAACTTGGTGTATCGGGACGAGCTGTTCCCGCGCGAGGCCTACCGGCGCTGCTTCGAGAGAGCTCTTGAGCAGCTCTCGGAGCGCCAGGCCTGCCGCCTCGCCGTGGCTCTGCTGGCCTGTGCGCATGAGGAGAACTGCGAGGTCGAGCTGGCCACGGAGATCGACCGTGCGCTCAAGGCCGGCCAACTGCCCGACCCCGGCGAGCTCAAGGCGCACTTCGCGCCGCAGCGCGGCAAGATGCCCGGTGTCAACGTCACCAGGCCGCCCCTCGTCGGCTACGGCGCGTTGCTGAGCGTGGGAGGCGTGGCATGAGCGACAAAGACGACATCACCGCGCCCGACCCCAACAAGGTCGACGCCATGAAGCTCTCCTTGATGCTCACCGAGTTGCGCCTGCCGACGATCAGCCAACTCTGGCAGAGCTTCGCCAAGCGGGCCGACAAGGAGGGATGGACCGCAGCCCGCTTCCTGGCAGCGCTCACAGAGCACGAGCTCGCCGAACGCGACCGGCGGCGGATCGAACGCCACCTCAGGGAGGCCAAGCTGCTGCCGGGCAAAACCCTCGCCTCCTTCGACTTCAACGTCGTGCCGATGATCTCGAAGGCCCAGGTCAACGCGCTGGCCGTCGGCGACGCCTGGCTTACCCAGGGCGCCAACTGCCTGATCTTCGGCCCGCCAGGCGCGGGCAAGAGCCATCTCGCGTCCGCTATCGGCCTTGCCCTGGTCGAGAACGGGTATCGCGTCCTGTTCACCAGAACCACCGATCTGGTGCAGCGCATGCAGGTGGCCAGGCGCGAGCTCGCCCTGGAGGCCATGCTGGCCCGGCTCGACCGCTTCAACCTCCTGATCCTCGACGACCTCGCCTATGTGCGGAAGGATCAGGCCGAGACCGGCGTGCTCTTCGAGCTCATCTCCGCTCGCTACGAGCGGCGATCGCTGCTGATCACCGCAAACCAGCCCTTCGGGGAGTGGGGCAAGGTGTTCCCGGACGAAACCACAGCCGTGGCCGCCGTCGATCGCCTGGTCCACCATGCCACCATCCTCGAGATGAACGTCGAGAGCTACAGGCGCCGCGCCGCCCTCGAAAAGAGCAAGAAGAAGCCGGGGCGTCCGACAAACGTCGCGACCGAGAACAACACCACCAAGGACTGAGCCGGCCACCACTGCCCCACTCGCGGCCCGCGAGAGATCGACCCCCGCGGGCCGCCTCCTCTCCGCGTCAATCTGGCTGCTCGAAGAAACTGTCGCGCCGCGACAATCAAAATCCAAAAAGAGCTTGCAATCCCCGCCTCACAGCGGAATCCTCAACGCGCCGTCGCCGCCAGGAATCTCATCCTGATAGCCGCGCGGATCTCATGCAGATTGTCGCGCCATAGTCCGCCTTGCGGAGAATGCCGCGCAGCACCGCTATGGCCGGATCGCCCAGATGCACCACCTTGGAGCCGGTTTTCGAATCCGGCAACCGAAGCTCGCCCATCTCCAGATCGACGTGCTCCCACCGCAGGCTCATGATCTCACCGCTCCGGCAGCCGGTCAGCATCAGCAGGCGAATGGCGGCGATCACCACCGCAGAGGCGAAGCCCTCCCGTTCCGCGTCACGCAGCGCAGCACCGAGGCGCCCGTACTCCTCGTCCGAGAGAAACCGCTCGCGCTTGTGCTCGGGATATTTCTTGACGTGCCGGCATGGGTTCACGCCCTCGGGGCGCATCTCCCAGACCTCGGCCAGGGTGAGCATGCGCGAGAGAACGCTCAGCGTGCGGTTGGCATGGTCGGGGACGTCGCGCATGTCGTGATGGAGGGCGACGACATCACTCTTTCCGATATCGCTGACACGGCGCTTGCCGAACCGCGGCAGGATCCGGTTCTCGATAATCTTCCGGTACAACCGGGCAGTACTCGGTTTCAGATGGGCAGGCGCGTACTCGTCCATGAAGCGCCGGGCGAGTTTCTCCATGGTGGCGCTCCCTCTTACGAGGGGCGTCTTTCCTGCCACATCGCGGCCGGTCTTTGCGAGCGTCACGATCTCGGCGGCTTTGGCCCGAGCTGCTGCCGGTGTGATGGGTCCGTGGGGTCCGATTGTGACTTTGACGGACCGTCCCTCGTGCCGGTACTTGACGATGTAGACCTTTCGTCCTGTTGGGTGGACGCGGACACCGAAGCCCTTGATGTCGCTATCCCAGACGATGCGCTCGCGTTCACCAGGGAGCAGGACATCGACGACTCGCTTGGTGATTTTGGGCATGGCACGTTTTCCTTGAGCCTGTACGGGGTACCCAATAGGTACCTGACGGAAGCGAACAGGCGCGTATTCTAGACTATGCGCATCGCACTGATAATATGTCAATCGACTGATATTACGCCATGAAATGTAATCCAGCGTACCCCCGTCGTACCTAATTCGACACCGCACCATGGTCCGGGGTCAAAGGTGTCCCGCCGTCAGATACCCAGGTACTCGTCTACGATTGCGTGGTCGGAGAGTTGGTCGGGCGTGATGGTCGCCACGATGGTGCCCTTCTGCATGATCAGCACCCGCTCCGCCAGCGCCTGGATGAAGCGCAGGTTCTGCTCGACCAGGAGCACCGTGAGGTCAAGGGCGGCGGCAAGCTCGGCGAGCTTCGCCTGGATCTGATCAACGATGGAGGGCTGGATGCCCTCGGTGGGCTCGTCCAGCAGAAGCAGGCGCGGTCGGCCGGCGAGGCAGCGGGCGAGCGCCAGAATTTGCTGCTCGCCGCCCGAGAGCGCCCGCCCCGGCCGCTCCAGCAGCGCTTCCAGCACCGGGAAGTAGTCCAGCAGCTCCGGCACCGCGCTTTGGCCCCGGCGCACGATTTCGCCCATGCGCAGGTTGTCCATCACGCTCAGCTGCGGATAGATGTCCCGCCCCTGCGGCACGTAGCCGATGCCGAGCCGGGCGCGGCGGTGCATGGCGACCCGGGTGATGTCCTCGTCCTCGAACACGATGCTGCCGCCGGTGGCCCTGATCTCCCCCATCAGCGTGCGCAGCAGCGTGGTCTTGCCCATGCCGTTGTGGCCGAGCACGCCCACGATCTCGCCGCGCGCGATGGAAAAATCGATTCCGTTCAGGATCGGGATGCGGCCGTAGCCGGCTCCCAGGCCCTCCACCTCAAGCAAGGCCCGACGTCCCCAGATAGACCTCCCGCACGGCCTGGTTGGCCTGGATGCGCGCCATGGTGTCCTCGGCCAGGATGCGGCCCTGGTGGAACACGGTGACGACATCGGCGATCTGGCGGATGAACTGCATGTCGTGCTCGACCACGACGATGGTCGTAGTCCGGTTCACCTCGCGGATCAGCGCCGCCGTGCGGTTGGTCTCTTCGATGCTCATGCCGGCGGTGGGCTCGTCGAGCAGGATGATCTTGGGCTCCAGCGCCATGACCATGCCGAACTCGACCCACTGGCGCTGGCCGTGGGCGAGCGCGCCGAGCAGTTGCCAGCGGATATCGCGAAGCTCCAGCCTGTCCAGGATCTCGTCCACCTTGGCGCGCGCGGCCCTGGTGCCGTGGCGCGGATGCGCCGCCAGCCACAGGTTCTCGTCCACGGTGATGCCGTCGTAGACGTCCGGCACCTGGTTCTTGATGCCGATGCCGAGGCGCGAGATTTCGTGCGGGTGCGCGCGGCTGATGTCGCGGCCGTCGAACAGGACCTGACCGCTGGACGGCCTGATCTGGGCGGTGAGCATCTTGAAGAAGGTGCTCTTGCCGGCGCCGTTCGGCCCGATCAGGCAGCGCAGCTCGCCCCGTCGGAGCGCGAAGTCGACCCCGGCGATGGCGCTCACCCCGCCGAAGCGCTTCTCCAGCGCCCGGGTCTCCAGGATCACCGCGTCCTCGCGCACCGCCTCGCTCACGACCGCCCTCCCTGGCGCCGTCGCCGGCGCGGCGGGCCCGAGCGCCACGTGAGGTGCTGCACGAACTCGGACAGCTGCTCGCGGATCGCAGCCCGGTCCAGCCAGCGGCCCGGCAGGGAGCCGATGCTCGGCAGCAGGCCCTTGTGAAAGACGAGGACGAAGAGGATCAGCACCGCGCCTAGCACCAGCGTCACCTGGCCCACGCCCTGGGTGCCGAGCCAGCCCTTGAAGTGCTCGATGGCGAAGACGCCGGCGATCGGGCCGATCAAGGTGCCCTTGCCGCCCACCAGCACCCACATGATGACGTCCGCCGCGCGGCCCAGGCTGAACATCTCCGGGTGCGCCAGCGGGATCGAGATGGCGTAGAGCGCCCCGCCGAGGCCGGCCACGCCGCCCGCCAGCATGAAGGCCGCGAGCTTGTAGCGCCGCGTGTCATAGCCCAGCAGCTCGGTCCTGCGCTCGTTCTCACGGATGCCCACCAGCACCCGGCCGAAGGGCGTGGTGAGGATCAGCCGGAGCCCGATGTAGACCAGGATCATGAGCACGGCGCCGACCCAGAAGAACCAGTTGATGTCGAGCTGCACGCTCGGGTTCCACGGCACGTCCAGCTGCGGCACGGTGGGGATGCCGTTCTGCCCGTTCAGCCGCACCTTGCCGATGACGTACTGGTCGCCCGAGGTGGCGCGGATGCCCTTCTCCAATATCAGTGTGAAGACCAGTGTGATGACGCTCAGGTAGATCTCGCTGATGCGGCCGTAGATCATGAAGTAGCCGAGGATGCCGGCGCCGGCTGCACCGAGGACGACGGCGAAGAAGACCGAGCCCGTGGTCTCGCCGGTATTGAGCGCGAGCACGGTGAAGCCGTAACCGCCGAGCCCGAAGAACGCGGTCTGCCCGAAGCTCAGGATTCCGCTGAAGCCCCAGAGGAAGCCCATGCTGAGCGCGAGCATGGCCATCCCGAAGAAGCGCGACATCTCCAGGATGACGAAGATCTCCAGGTGGAAAGGCATGGTGATGAAGAAGGCGGCGAGCGCGGCGACAAAGACCCACCACCACCATTTGGGGCGCTCGCTCGAGTGCTGCATCAGGGCGACGCCGTGGATCATCGCTCAGACCCCGCGCGTCATACGCCCGGTAATTCCGAGCGGCAGCAGCCTGAGCAGGATGATGGCCACGAACAGCACCGTCATCTCGCCGATCACCGAGCTCGAGATCGTGGCGACGATGCCGTCGATGGTGCTGAAGAGGCCAGAGGCACTCACCGTGCCGATCAGTGGCAGGTGCCCGCCGGTGATGACCGTGATGAAGGCCTTGGCGACGTAGACGATGCCGAGCGTGGGATAGGCGCCGACGATGGGCGCCAGCACCGCGCCGGCAAGCCCGGTGAGCGCAGAGCCAAAGGCGAAGGTCAGCATGTAGACAAGGCTGCGGTTAACCCCTAACGCGGCCGAGATCGTCGGGTTCTGCATGGTGCCGCGCACGATCAGCCCGTAGCGGGTGAAGCGCCAGAAGGCGTAGACCGCGCCCAGCAACGCCACGGCAATCGCCATCATCACCAGACCGTAGATAGGAAAGCCGAAGGCACCCACCTGCACGTTGCCGAGCGGTGCGGCGACGCTCTCGGTCTGCGGCCCGAAGATGGTGGTAACGCCGCCCACCAGAAGCAGGCTCAGCCCCCAGGTGGCGAGCAGCGTGTCGATGATGCGGCCGTAGAGCCAGCGGATTATGAACCGCTCGACGATGATGCCGAAGACCCCGACGGCGAGCGCCGACAGGATGAACGAGAGCCACAGGTTGATCCCGGCGTGGCTGCAGAGCGTGCAGAAGTAGGCGCCGAGCATGAGGAACTCGCCCTGCGCCAGGTTGATCACCCGCATCATCCCGAAGATGACCGCGAGCCCGAGGCTGATCAGGATGAAGATCGAGAAGGAAAAGCCGATCTGGAAGAGATAGTTCGCGACCTGATCCAACCGTCACCCCCGCCGCCCCGGCCGGGCGCACCGGGGCCAAACACGCATCCGGGAACGCAGGACGGCCCGTCGGCGGCGACCCGCGCCGCCGACGAACCCGGCGTCCCGGCTACGAAATTGTCGTCGTAACGCCCCGATCTCTACTCGACCTCGACCTCGTACTGGGTCTTGTCGTCGGGGTTGGCGTGGAGATCGCAGACCTGCTGCGTATCCAGCGGTGGCCGCTGCGAGAACGAGCGGATCACGTCGAAGGTTTGCGTCATGTTGCCGCGCACGATGTGAATGTCCATGGTCGTGTGGTTGGTCTGCCCGTCCACCGTGTATTGGCCGCCGGCGCCGATCACGCTGACGTTGCTCGTCGCCAGCGCATCGATCACCGCATCGGAGCTGGCATCGCCCGCCTGACGCACCGCCTCGGCCCAGACCTTGATGCCGCGCTCGCCGTATTCGCCGTACTCGCCCACGTAGCCGGTGTCGCCGGTGTAGGCGTGGAAGCGGCTCACGAAGTCCTTGGCCTCGGCCGTGTCGAGGTCGTCCACGAAGGAGGTGGCCAGGATGATGCCGTTGCCCTCCTCGGGGCTGAGCTGGGTGTGCTCCAGGCCGACGCCGTAAGAGCCCGACGCCAGCATCATGTTGTCCTTGCCGATCGAGGCCTCGAACTGGCGGTAGAAGGCGATGTGGGCACCGCCCACCAGCGCCGACATCACCACGTCGGGCTTCGCCGCCTGGATGCGCGAAATCGCCGGCTGGAAGTTGGTCACGTCGAGCGGGAAGAACTCGACCGCCAGGTCCTCGCCGCCGTTGTCCCGGGTGAACTTCTGCATCCACTTGGACGTGATGTGGCCGTAGTTGTAGTCAGCCGCCAGGATGTAGGAGCGCTTGCCGCCGAGCTCGTTCACCACGTAGTCGAACAGCGGCTCGAGCTGCTGTGCCGGCACCATGCCGGTGGAGACGTGGCGGCGGTCGCAGACCCCCCCTTCATAGAGCGAGTTGTAGAACAACAGCCCCTTGAAGCGGTTCACGATGGGGCGCATCACCTCGCGCGAGGAGCTGGTGATGCCGCCGTGCACAACCACGCACTTGTCCTTGACCAGCGCCTCGGTGACGTACTGCGAGTTGTACTGGCCGTCGGACTGGGAATCGTAGAACACCAGCTCCAGCGGCCGGCCCAGCAGGCCGCCAGCGGCATTGATCTCGTCCACCGCCATCGCGGTCGCCTGAATCTGCTTCAGGCTGTAGATGTTGAGGATGCCGGTGCGGTCGAGGATGTTGCCGACCTTGATCGGGTCCTCGCTTGCTATGCCGGCGCGGCGCAGAACATGAGGCAGGCTGGCGAAGGCCAGCGCGCCGGATGCTGCCTGGAAGAACTGTCTACGGCTCAGTCTCATGGTCTGCTCCCTGCGATTGCGTGGGCGGTCCCTTGCCGCCGGTGGATTGTCGTGGGCATCATAATTCCAGGTACGACGCCCGTTCAACAAACGTCGATGCTCAGAGGGTCTCCACCAGCGCCAGGCTCTCCTCCGCCATGGCGGCGATGAAGTGGTTCATCTTGCGCCTGAGCCGGGGCAGGTCGCGCGAGCGCGCGACCGTGGCCTCGTTCATGTAGAGCCGGCGGTTGACCTCGATCTGCAGCGCGTGCACGCGCTTGCCGGGCTGGCCGTAATGGGCGGTGGTGTAGGCGCCGGCGTAGGGCTCGTTGCGCCTGACCGTTAAGTCCAGGTCACGCAGGATGCGCTCCGCCGTCTCGACCACCGCAGGCTCGCAGGAGGCGCCGAAGCGGTCACCCAGCACGATGTCGGGGCGGGGCGTTCCGCGGTCCCGGTCCGTCGGCCCGCCGACCGAGGGCATCGAGTGGCAATCCAGCACGAAGGCCGCGCCGAAGTCGTGCAGCGTCGCCTCGATCAGCCCTTCGAGCGCCCGGTGATAGGGTCGGTAGAGCCTGTCGATACGGCGCTCGGCCTCGGCGAAGGTCATCTTGCCGGCATAGATCTCGGCGCCCGACGCCACCAGCTTGGCGATGGTGCCGAAGCCCGCGCGCACCCGGTCGGAGCGGGTCTTCACGTGGCTCGGCAGCGGCTCGGTGAACATCTCCGGGTCGAGCTCGTAGGGCTCGCGGTTGGGGTCTAGGTACGCGCGCGGATAGAGCGCGCAGAGCAGCGGCGCCCCGCTCTCCGGCGCGCCGGCGAAGATCTCGTCGACGAAGCTGTCCTCCGAGCGCCGCAGGTTCTTCTCGTCGAGCCGGGAGCTCGCGATGAAGGCGGGGTCGTAGTCGGTGCCGCTGTGGGGAGAGGTGAAGATGAGCGGCGCGGTCTGGCACGCTGGCAAGCGGACATCGATGACCCCGTTGACGGCCGCCAGAGTCTTTTCGGCGCGGCGCCGGGCGGCTTGTCCTCCTCGGCTCATTCCTCGCGGTTTAGAGCAAAAGGCCGGCTCTGTCATCCGTGCGGGCACGCATGCTTGACGGTTTCGTCCGATCCTTCTAAATAGCCCGCTCTTTCCTCCACGGAGCGCGAACCATGGCACGCCGCTGCGAGCTGACCGGCAAGGGCGTCCTGACCGGCAACAACGTGAGCCACGCTCACAACAAGACCCGTCGGCGGTTCCTGCCCAATCTGCACGACAAGGCGCTGCACAGCGAAGCGCTGGGGCGGATGGTGCGGCTTAAGGTCTCGACCAGCGCGATCCGCACGGTGGAACGCCACGGCGGCCTCGACAGCTACCTGCTCAAGACCTCGGACGACCGGCTCTCCCAGGATGCCCGGCGTATCAAGCGCCAAGTGAGGAATGCCCGCGCGGCCAACGCCGCGGAATAGACTCCCTCAGTTTGCGCCCGCGCGCGTTGGTCCCGTGGGGCCTGCGCCTTATAGTCCGCGGCCATGAAGGCGCCCTTCCCGCTGTCGCTGCTGCTCCCCATCGTCGCGATGATGGCGGTGATCGGGGTCTCGAACGTCGCCGTCCAGCACGCGATCAACGACTGGCTGACCTGGGGCGCGTTCACCTATCCGCTGGCTTTTCTGGTGACCGATCTCACCAACCGGGCGTGGGGGCCGGGGCGGGCGCGCACGGTGGCCTATGTAGGCTTCCCCTTCGGGATGGGGCTTTCCATCATCCTCGCGGTGGCGGCGGACATTCCGCTCTGGGAAGGCGTTCGCGTGGCGCTGGCTTCGGGCTTCGCCTTCATCTGCGCCCAGCTCTTCGACATCGCGCTGTTCCACCGGCTGAGGCGCGGCCTCTGGTGGCGGGCGCCACTGGTCTCGTCGCTCTCCGCGTCCGCGCTCGATACCGCGATCTTCTTCAGCGCGGCCTTCGCGCTGACGGGCCTGCCGTGGGTGACCTGGGCGCTCGGCGATTTCGGCATCAAGGTGGGGATGGCGGCCGTCCTACTGATCCCCTTCCGGCTGCTGATGCCCGTCATCGTCCCCTCCCTCTACAGCGACCCGCAACCTCAGGCGAGCCGATAGCCCATGAGCGATAATCCGTTCCCCAACCTCCATGTGGTCGATCACCCGCTGGTGCAGCACAAGCTGAGCCACCTGCGCGACAAGACGACCTGGACCCCGCTGTTCCGCGATCTGTTGCGCGAGATCGCCTTGCTCATCGGCTACGAGATCACCAGAGGCCTGCCGATGGACTCGCGCACCATCGAGACGCCGCTGACGGAGATGGAGGCACCCTTCCTGCGCGGCCGCAAGCCCGCGATCGTGCCGATCCTGCGCGCCGGTCTCGGCATGGCGGAGGGACTGGCGGAGCTGCTGCCGACCGCGCCGCTCGGCCACATTGGGCTCTATCGCGACCCGAACACTCACCGGCCGGTGGAGTACTACGTGCGGCTCCCGGCGGACACGAACCGCCTCTTCATCCTGGTCGACCCGATGCTCGCCACCGGCTACTCCGCCTCCTATGCGGTCGACCTGCTCAACCGGAACGGCATCGACGACAGCAACGTCCGCTTCATGGCCATGGTTGCCGCGCCCGAGGGGATGCGCGCCTTCAACGAGAAGCACGCGAGCGTCGAGGTGTGGGCTGCGAGCCTCGACGAGTGCCTGAACGAGAAGGCCTATATCGTGCCGGGCCTGGGTGACGCCGGCGACCGGCTCTTCGGCACGGATTAATTGGCGCGGGCGCGCTTCTCTCTTGAATCCAGGAAGGGCGTGATTCGGCCGCCGAGGGCCTGGCCGGTCAGCTCCTCGGCGACGGCGACGGCCTTGCGCAGGCTGCCCACGTCGATGCCGGTCTCGAAGCCGGCCTCGGTCACCATGAACACCAGGTCCTCGGTGGCAAGGTTGCCGGTGGCGCCCGGCGCGAAGGGGCAGCCGCCAAGGCCGCCGATGGAGCTGTCGAACTTGCGAATCCCGCACTCGATGGCGACCCAGGTGAGCGTGAGTCCCATGGCGCGCGTGTCGTGGAAGTGGCCGGCGAGGCGCTCGGGCCCGTAGCGATGGGCCAGCGTCTCGAACAGGTGCGCCATCTGCGGCGGGGTGCCCGCGCCGGTTGAATCGCCCAGCGCAAGCTCGTCGGCACCGGCTTCGAACATGCGCGCGGCGAGGTCGAACACCGTCTCGGGCGGGACCACGCCCTCGTAGGGGCAGGCGGCGACCACCGAGAGATAGGAGCGGGCGCGAATCCCGTCCGCCTTCGCTCGCCTTATCACCGCCTCGTTGACCCGGATCGCCTCGTCCAGAGACATGTTGATGTTGCGCCGGTTGAAGGTGTCGGTGGCGGCGAGCACCAGCGCCACGGTGGTGACGCCGGCCTCCGCCGCGCGCTCGTAGCCTTTCTCGTTGGGCACCAACGCCTCGTAGCCGGCGCGGCGATCCTGCGGCAGGTTGGCAAATATCTCCGCCGCGTCCGCCATCTGCGGTACTGCCTTGGGCGAGACGAAGCTCGCGGCCTCGATGGACTGGAGGCCCGCATCCAGCAGGGCATCCAGCAGGCGGAGCTTGCCTTCCGTCGGCACGACGCGCGGCTGGTTCTGGAGCCCGTCCCGGAGCCCCACCTCGTGCACGGTGATAACCTCACTCATCGTTCGTTTCCCTGCGTCTGTGCCAGCGGTTCAGGCTATCACACCTGCTTGCCTGAGCCGGGAGAGATCGGCGCCGCTCTTGCTGCAGAGGCCGGTCAGCACCTCGTCCGTATGCTGGCCGAGGAGCGGCGGTGGGGCGTAGCTCTCGCCCGGCGTCTCGCTCAGCTTGATCGGGTTGCCCGTGGTGCGGAAGCAGCCGCCCTCCGGGTGCTCGATCTCGACCACCATGTCGCGGGCCTGCACCTGCACATCGGTGAGCGCGTGGGCCACGTCGTTGACCGGCCCGCAAGGCACGCGGGCCGCGCGCAGCCTCTCCAGCCACTCGTCGCAGCCGCGCGCCGCAAGCGCCTCCGTGATCGCGCCGACGACCTCCTCCCGATGGTCACGCCGGCCCTCGTAGCCGTCGAAGCGCGCGTCCTGGAGCGCCGGGCTCCCCAGCACGTCCCTGAGCCGTGCCCATTGATCGTCCTTCACCACCGCGATGATGAGCCATCGGTCCTTGGTCTGGAATGTATCGTACGGCACGTAGACCGAATGCGCGTTGCCGAACTGGCGCGGCACATCGCCGGAGAGCAGGTGCATCGCGGCGATGTAGCTCAGGAGCGAGACTTGGCAGTCCTGCATGGAGAGGTCGATATGCTGGCCTCGCCCGGTCAGCTCGCGCGCGTGCAGCGCCGCCAACATGGCGACCGCGCCGAAGAGCCCGCTCGTGAGGTCGCCCATGGGCACGCCGGCACGGGTGGGCGGGCCGCCGGGCTCGCCAGTAATCGACATGCCGCCGCCGTAGCCCTGGGCCACCATGTCGAAGGCGGTGCGGTCGCAGTCCGGCCCCTCCTCGCCGAAGCCGGTCACGCTGCAGGTGATGATGCGCGGGTTGATCGCGGCGAGCGTCGCGTGGTCGATGCCGAGGCGCTCGGTCACGCCGGCGCGAAAATTGTTGACGACGATGTCTGCCTTGGCCGCAAGCTCGTGGAAGAGGGCGCGGCCTTCCGCCCGCTTCAGGTCGATGCAAACGCTCTTCTTGTTGCGGTTGAGCGTGCGGAAGTAAGGCCCCATCCCCTTGTAGGCGTAGCGTGGGTGGTCGCCCATCAGGCTACGGGTCATCTCGCCGGTGCCCGGCGGCTCCACCTTGATGGTCTGGGCGCCGAGATCGGCCAGCAGCATCGCCGCGAATGGGCCCGACAGCATATGCGTCAGGTCGAGCATCACGATGTCCGAGAGGGCCTTCATCGGGGGCGTCTGGCGTGCTGCGGCGGGAAGGGTGCACACTCTATGACCGGCGCCCGCGGCCGGTCAATGCGGGCCAGTCCGATGACGGTCGTTGGTCGTGTCTATGTCGCCGGAGCGCGCCGCATCGTCGTGCTTCACGGCGATCACAGATGTGGTGAAGCCGGTTTTCCAACCCCCATACTTGCTATTGGCCGCCGCCGACCCCCGACTTCATGCTATGTCGTCGTATCTCAAAATGACCAAGACCGCGCCATTCGAGTTCCTGTGCTTGAGCCGCGACCCTTCACAGCGGCGGACGATCGAGCACGTGCTGGGTCGAGAGGGCAGGGTTAGCTGGATCCTGCTGCGCCCGATAGGCCTGCGCCGGTATGCAGAGGCGCGCGCAGTCGCCGAAAGAGCATTGCCCAACACGCCAAACCAGCCGTCTGGCTGGCTGATGCGAACACTCAAACTGTGGCACCTCAAAGCGCAATATGCTGGTGCACGGCGGCTGTTCCAGCGCCGCAGGTCGGCCGTCGCCGTGGCTTGGGGCGCCAGCGATGGAGGGCGTATGGCCTTCATGGAAGGTGCGCGAGCTGCTGGTGCGCAACGGCTATACCTCGAACTCGCGCCGCTGCCCGGGCGGATTACGGTCGACCCGCGTGGGGTCAATGCGCTCTGTTCGTTGCCTCGAACGCTCGAGCCCTATCTGGCATGGGCCGACAAACATGCACCCGATCGAAAGGCATGGCGCGCGGCGCGGAGCGACATCCGGCAGCGCACCGCCTCCCGGCCACGGGTCAGCGATGATGGATTGCCGTCCCTGGATGAGCCTTTTCTTTTCGTACCGTTGCAGGTTCCCAAAGACACCCAGGTCCGGTTGTTTGGTGGCGAGTTCAGAAGCGTCGATGTCTTTGTGTCATCCCTTGCGTCGGCAGCCAGTTCACTGCCCGATGGCTGGCATCTGCGGCTCAAGGAACATCCCTCGACCCAGGTCTCGGTTGTCGAAGCGGTTCGCGCAGCCGGCACGTCCCGAATCTGGCTGGACAATGACACCGACACTTTCGAACAAGTCGCCGCGTCTCGCGGTGTGGTCACGGTCAACTCCTCGGTTGGGATCCAGGCGTTCTATTTCGACAAGCCGGTGGTGGTCTGCGGACAAACCTTCTGGTCCATCCCCGGAATCGCGACACCGGCGCCTGACCTGGACAGTCTCAAGGATGTCCTCGCCAAGGCCGAGGCACTTAGTTTTGATGCGGACGCTCGCGACGCCTTCATGAGCTACTTGTCGTCGGTCTATTTCCCTGAGACCGACGGGATCGGGGCGGCCGCAAGTATCGCCGAGCGGCTGGCCGGACCGGATGCGTACGGCTTCTGGGGAGTCGGGCCAAGAGCATCAACATTATAGAGAACCCACAAGTCCAGCTCGGGCGAATCGGCGATCCATCGCGGCCGGAAGGGATAAGCGCGTTTTTCGTGTCAAGAAAGGGGCCGCCTCGGTCATCGGCGGATCAAAGAATCGCGCAAAATCCGCCAGGCAAATGGCAGCGTATCTCCAAACCGGACGACTTACTGGCCATTGATGCACTGGGGAATTTGGCCGAGCGTCCTTGCGTCACTTTCCTTCCCCGCGTGATGAGCTCGGAGGCGAAGATGATGGGCGATGTCAGTCGAAACAAGAGTACCCCGTGCTCACCGCTGCGGGTTCCGTCTCTTGCGTAGAAAGGTACGGAAAACCGCGTTTAGCGTACTTTGTCGGTATCGGCCCTTGGTGAGGTGCCGGATTTGACACACCCCTGCGAGGTCAATGGGCACGCCATGCGTGCCGAGTAGCCACCGGAACGCGGAGTCTTCATAGCACTTGCGCCAATGCTTGGCTGGTTTCTGATAGACAGGTATCGAGTCGCAGTATCCGAACGCGCGTGCGATGTCCCCGTGCACAATCTGGTAGGGGCCCATGGCTCTCTTCGCCGGCCCCAGGCGATACGGGAACGCTTGCAGCGGAAGGTCTATGACCGCCGGACCCGTTCGACCTCGCTGCAAGACGGGATCCTCTTCCGGCAGTAACATGGTTGCTCGCGTCAACGCAGGAAAGACGAGCATGTCGTCCCTGTCCTGAAGAAGCTCCGCCAGAGAATCCAAGCAGCCCTCTCCGAAGACGACATCCGCGTCAGTAAACCAAACCCAATCGGCGGTACTTCGCTTCGCCGAGAGATTTCGACCGATGCCACGCCGAAACAGGGATTCGTTCGGCAATGGCTGCCAGTCCCATGTGATACCTGGGAGCTCAATCTCTCCGAAGAAACGTAGCACCTCCTGGGTTTGCTCATCTTCGGGGGAGTAGTACACCGTCATCGTGAGGTCGCATCTTGCGCTTCCATGAATAACGAGAGAGCTAAGCTGATAGGTCAGGAAATGGCCGTAGCGCCAACAGTGGCTCACTATGTGCAGGTGAAGCCGGTCCCGGCGCTTCGCTCTGGGAATCCGCGCGGGATCGACCCGGCGAAACCAAGAGACGGGAAGGAATCGCCTCGCGACGAATTGGTAAAGCAGCACGGCGCCCAATTCGCCGATGTCCGATTTCAGCAAGTCCAATTCCCTACGAGTGATTCACCGCTCCCGTGTACAGCCCACAGCCATAACCGATTCCAGTGCTGCTCACACATTACTGTCGGCAGCGATTCCACGCAGGAAGTTCGTGCATCGTGGCTCAAGACCCGCCGCACTCATGCGCCGGAATGGCTCATTTTGCAACACAAGCGGCGGAAACGAACGTAACACGTAACCGCGCATGGTTACGTCGGGTGGGCGAAAGATCGGGCGGGTGTCAATGCTGCTGCAGCCGGCCTCGGGTCGCATGTCTCGCCCCGTGATACCATCGCGCGGCGACGACAGGTATGCGGGAGGTGAGCATGGCGGCGAAACCGGTCGGCTGGGGCATGATCGGCACGCGGGGCTGGAGCGACATGATCCTTGGCCCGGCGATCAATGCGGCGCGGGGCGCGCGGTTCAAGGCCGTGCTGTCCACGAAGCAGGAGAACGCCGAGCGCTACTGCGCGAGCCACGGCGTGGCCCGCGGCTACACGGACCTCGAGGCCTTCTTCGCCGATCCCGCCATCGACGTGGTGTGGATCGCGAGCCCCAACCACCTGCACAGGGACCAGACCATCACCGCACTCAAGGCCGGCAAGCACGTGCTCTGCGAGAAGCCCATGGCCATGAACCAGGCCGAGTGCCGGGCAATGATCCGGGCCGCCAAGAAGGCCGAGCGACTGCTCACCATCGGCTACAACAGCCGCTACCACCCGAGGCTCGATGCCATCCGCGCGCAATGGCAGGCAGGCCGCTTCGGCGAGCCGGTGCACATGCACTGTCAGTTCCGCTACCGCTACCCCGAAGTGCCCGACGACTGGTGGCGCCTCGACGACGAGAAGTCGGGCTGCTGGGTGCTGGGCGATATCGGCACCCACTTCATCGACCTGCTGCGCTGGTTCAACGGCGAGGCGAAGACAGTGCATGCCCACCTCGCCAACAAGGCCTACGGGCGCTCGGCTGACACTGCCGCGGTCTCCATCGGCTTCGCCAACGGTGCCTTCGGCACGATCACGGCCTCCACCGCCGTGACCACCGGCGGCGGGTTCGAGCTGCTCGGCAGCGAGAGCTGTTGCACGATTGAGGGCGGCTTCGTCGGCATTCCGGGCACCATGACCACGGTGCGCAAGGGCGGCGAGCCGCGCACCGTCCCGCTCGCGGGCCACGACACTTACAAGGCCCAGGTTGAAAGCATCACCCGCGCCATCGCCCGCGGCACGCCGCTCGCGGTCACGGCCCAGGACGGGCTCGCCAACGTCCGCATCATCGAGCAGGCGCGCGGCTGGTAGAGGGGCGCTGTCCGTACCTCACCCCCTCTTTCATTTCCCTCAGGCGCCGGGCGCTCACTCCGTTCGCTTGGCTCCGCGCTACGCGCGCGGCGCGGTCGCGCCGTCCGGGCCTAACGGCCCGGTAGCCGTGCGGTTGACCCGCATGGCGCGCCATGAAAGTGTCTCGGCCGTCCGAGACACGCTGGGAGGCGGGGAGAGATGAGCGGCAAGTGGCTCCCGTTTGAGCTCGCCTGGTACGACACGCGAATTTTCAACTGTTCCTTCTGCGGCATCATGATGGCGCGGGAATACTGGGTGGACGACGAGTTCCCCGGCGAGATGTTCTGCGAGGACAAGTGCGCCGACGTGAAGCGGCGGGTCCGGGCGGAGTTCGCCGAAGCGAAGGCGGCCGGCCGCGTCGAGGAAGCCACGCATGGCGAGGAGGCAAGCGATGTATAGGGTCGGCATCGACACCGGCGGCACGTTCACCGACCTGGTTGCGCTGGACGACGCGAGCGGAAACATCCGCACCGTCAAGGTCCCCTCCACGCCGCAGCAGCCGGCCGCGGCGCCGCTCAACGCCATCGACCAGAGCCGGCTCACGCCGGACGAGATCGGCCGCATCGTGCTCGGCACCACCATCGCCACCAATGCGCGCCTGCAGAAGAAGGGCGCGACCGTGCTCTACGTCGGCACCGACGGCGTGCAGGACGTGCCCATCATCGGGCTGATCGCGCGCAAAGAGGCCTACAATCCGGCGTGGGAGAAGCCCAGCGCGGGCGTGCTGCGCCGCCATGTCTTCGGCATCAAAGAGCGCGTCGATCACAAGGGCAACATCCTGGTCCCGCTGGAAGAGCCTGAGCTGAAGCGGCTCGGCGACTGGATCGACGAATGGCGCAAGAGCGACCCGGCCCAGGAGTGGGCGGTCGCGGTCAATCTGCTCTTCTCCTATGTCGATACCAGCCACGAGGAGGCCATCGGCGTCTATCTGGCCGAGCGCTTCCCCGAGCTGCCAGTTTCGCTCTCCAGCGATGTCTGCCCGATCTGGCGCGAGTATCAGCGGAGCGCCACGGTCATCACCGACGCCTTCATCAAGCGCATCATCGACCGCTTCGTGGGTCAGGTCTCGACCGACCTGGAGAAGGCGGGGATCGCGGCGCCGCTCTCGCTCATGAAGTCGAACGGCGGCCATCTGCAGGCGGAGTCTGCGGGCGATGCGCCGGTCCAGCTTCTGCTCTCCGGCCTCGCCGGCGGGGTCATCGCCGGCGCCCGCTTCGCCCGCGACCACGCCGAAGGCAACGGCGTCACCCTCGACATGGGCGGCACCAGCTGCGACGTCGGCCTCGTCACCGACGGCGCCTTCGGCTCAACCACCGAGTACGAGGTGGAGTGGGGCGTGCCGGTGAGCGCGCTCTTCATCGACTACACCACCATCGGCGCAGGCGGCGGCTCCATCGCCTATGTCGACGTGGGCGGCCTGCTCCGCGTCGGGCCACGCAGCGCCGGCGCCGACCCCGGCCCTGCCTGCTACGGCAAGGGCGGGACCGAGCCCACGGTCACCGACGCGAACGTGGTGCTCGGCCGTCTCGACCCCGACTATTTCCTCGGCGGCGAGATGACGCTCGATGCCGGCAAGGCGCACGAGGCCGTGGCCGGGCTCGGCCAGACGCTCGGGCTCACGGCGGTGGAGACGGCGCGCGCGATCCTGGAGACGGCGGCCGAGAACATGGCCGACGCAATCCGGCTCATGACGGTCGAGCGCGGCATCGACCACCGCGACTATGCCCTGATCGCCTTCGGCGGCGCAGGCCCGCTCCACGCCGTCGATGTCGCGGCCCCGCTGGAGATGAAGAAGGTCGTCGTCCCGCCGCATCCGGGGCTCTGCTCGGCGCTCGGCACGCTGCTCACCGACCTCCGTGTCGACCGCGCGCGCACGGTCAACCACCGTTCGGACACGGTGGACCTGCCTGCCCTCAACAGCCAGCTCCAGGCACTCGCCCGCGATGCGGTCGAGGAACTCAAGCGCGATGGGCTGGAGGGCGAGGCGCGGGTCACCGGCTACATCAGCATGCGCTACATGGGCCAGAACTTCGGCGAGCTGGTTCAGCTCGACACCCTGGAGCTCGATGGGGACGGCTTCGCGCGGGCGCTGGAGGGGCTCCACCGCCAGCACGAGGAGCTCTACGGCTACGCGCTCCGCGACAAGGTCGCCGAGATGACCGAGGTGCGGGTGATCGCCGTCGGCGAGGAGCGCACCGATGCGACCCTGGGCGCGCCCGCCGTGGGCTCGGGCCAGGCCCACGCCCACCGCGAGGTCTACTTCGACGGCGACCAGCCGCTGGAGACGCCGATCTACCGCCGCGCCGAGCTTCCCGCAGGCTCCGTGGTCGCGGGGCCCGCGATCATCGACGAGATGGATTCCACCACCCTCGTGCCGCCGCAGAGCGAGGTGGAGATCGGCGCCGACGGCAGCCTGATCGTGAGCCTGCCCAGGGCCGCCGGTGCTGCGGTGGGCACCGGACGGCTCGCGCCGGAGAAGGACCCGGTCACGCTCACCGTGGTCAACAACGCGCTCGGCAACATCTGTAACGAGATGGAAAGCGCCATGGTGCGCACCGCGTATTCGCCGATCTTCAGCGAATCGCGAGACTTCTCGTGCTGCCTGTTCGACCGCCGCCTGCGCATGGTGGGCCAGGCCGAGATGAACCCGGCGATCATCTGCGCAGGCCTGCACACGGTGCCGCTCTGCGTGAAGGAGATGGAGGAGCCGATCGAGCCCGGCGACGTGATCGTCCACAACGATCCCTACCGCGGCCAGTGCCACATGCCGGAGCACCTGCTGATGAAGCCGGTCTTCGTCGACGGCACGCTGATCGGCTACGCCGCCAACATCGCCCACATCGCCGAGATCGGCGGCATGGCGGTGGGCTCCTTCGCCAGCACCGCCACCGAGGTGTTTCAGGAGGGGCTCCGGCTGCCCCCGGTGAAGCTGCTCTCGCGCGGCGAGTACGTGAAGGACGTCTGGCGCATCGCGCTCGCCAATCACCGCACGCCCAACACTACCTGGGGCGACTTCCACGCGATGATCGGCTCGCTCAACACCGCCGAGCAGCGGCTGGGGGCTATGGTGAAGCGGCTCGGCGTCGAGACCTTCGAGAAGATTTGCGACGCGCTCGTGGATCACGCCGAGCACTGGATGCGGAACGAGATCCGCAAGCTCCCCAACGGCATCTACAAGGCCGAGGACTACTTCGAGGACGACGGGGTCAGCACCAATCGCTTCTACTTCCGCCCGACGGTGCACATCCGCGAGGAAGAGATTGTGGTCGATCTCTCGGAATCGGACGAGCAGGCGCGGGGGCCGATCAACGTCACCTACGTGGCGACCGCCGCCGCCGGCTGCACCGCAGTGCTGCAGACCCTCTGCGCCCGCGACGTGCCGCTCAACAGCGGCTGCTTCAAGCCTCTCCGCGTGGTGGCGCCGCCTGGCACGGTGGCGAACCCGGTGTTTCCCGCGCCGAGCGTCGCCGGCAACACCGAAGGCCAGCCCCGCATCATCGCGGCGGTACAGCACGCGCTCTCCAAAGCCGTGCCGGAGATGGTGAGCGCGGCCGAGGGCGGCACCGCGTGCAACCTGCTGCTCGGCGGAATCCACCCCGATACCGGCGAGTATTGGACCCACTACCAGCTCGAAGGCGGCGGCTGGGGCGGCCGGCTCGGCAAGGACGGCAACACCGCGCTCTGCTGCGCGCACGCAAGCACCATCCGTGCCACGCCGATCGAGGTGTTCGAGACCCGCTTCCCGCTCAGGGTGATGAAGTACGAGATCCGCCCCGATTCAGGCGGCGCGGGCAAGTGGCGGGGCGGGCTCGGCTGCTGGCGGCAGTTCGAGGTGATCGCGGACGCGATCAGCGTGAGCGCGCTCACCGACCGCATCACCGAGGGACCCTATGGGTTGATGAAGGGGGAGGCTGGCGCGCCCACGGGCTTCTTCGTCAAGCGGGTCGAGGACGATGAGTTCCGCACCTTCAAGGAGGTCTACGGCACCGTGAGCCCCACCAAGTTCGTCAACATCCGGCTCCACCGGGGCGATCAGATCCTGGTCCGCGTGCCGGGCGGCGGCGGCTACGGCGACCCGCACGAGCGGGCGGAGGACGCGCTACGCGCCGACCTGGAAGACGGCTTCGTCAGCGTGGAAGGGCTCTCGGCCTACGGCCGCGACGCGAGCTTCGCCGACGCGGTGAAGGAAGCCGCAGCAGCGGAATAGACGTCAACCGGCTTCGGCCGCCTGCCCGGCGTTCCCCGCCGCCGCCCGGTCGCGCTCCCGGTCGTTGCCGAGGGCGCGGACCAGGGTGCCGAGCGATACGGTGCCGACCGGCTCGCCCTCGCCGTTCAGGACGCGGGCCTCGCCACCGGGTGATGCGACCGCGACCGGCAGCGCCTCCTCCACCGACATGTCGTGCGGGCAATCGGGCCCCTGCAAGTCCGGCCTGAGCGGCTCCATGATGGAGCCCACGCGAATGACGCGGCCGCGATTGATGCTCTTCGTGAAGTCGGCGATGTAGGAGTCCGCTGGGCGCAGCACGATGTCCTGCGAATCGCCGTTCTGAACGACCTCGCCGTCGCGCAGGATCGCGATGCGGTCGCCGATCTCAATGGCTTCCTCGAGGTCGTGGGTGACGAACACGATGGTCTTGTGCAACTCGTGCTGCAGGTCCAGCAGCAGCACCCGCATGTCCGATCGGATCAGCGGATCGAGCGCACTGAAGGCCTCGTCCATCAGCAAGATGTCTGCATCGGTCGCGAGCGCGCGGGCGAGGCCGACGCGCTGCTGCATACCGCCCGAGAGGTGATGCGGATAGGAGTTTTCGTAGCCCTGCAGGCCGACCCTCTCGATCCATCGCGCCGCGCGGTCGGCGCGTTCGCGCTTGGCAAGGCGTTGAAGCGCCAGGCCGTAACTGATGTTGTCCATCACGGTCCGGTGCGGGAACAGCGCAAAGCGCTGGAACACCATGCTGATCTTGTAGCGTCGGAGTTGCTTTAGCGCTGCGGCGTCGAGCGCGAGCATGTCCTCCCCGTCCACGCGGATTTCGCCTTCGGTCGGGTCGATGAGACGGTTGATATGGCGGACCAGGGTGGACTTGCCGGAGCCGCTGAGCCCCATGACGACCTGGATGCTGCGCGGGGACACGTCCAGATTGATGTCGCGCAGTCCAAGCACGTGACCGTGGTCTTCCAGCAGCTCCTGCTTGCCGATGCCCTCGTGCACCAGCGGCATCACGGACGCCGGGTCGGTGCCGAACACCTTGTACAGGCGTCCGACGTGGATGCCTTCGTGGGTTTGCGCGGTCATGACTGCCGCTGCGCCTGGATGCGCCGGCCGTAGCTCTGGGTCACCCGGTCGAACACGATCGCGAGCCCGACCACCGCCGCCCCGTTGAAGAGGCCGAGGGCGAAGTACTGGTTGGTAACCGCCTGGAGCACGGGCATGCCGAGGCCCTTCACGCCGATCATCGAGGCGATCACCACCATCGAGAGCGCCATCATGATGGTCTGGTTGACGCCGGCCATGATGTTGGGCAGCGCCAGCGGCAACTGCACGCCGAAGAGCCTTCGCCAGGTACCGGCGCCGAAGGCGTCCGCCGCCTCAAGCACCTCCTGGTCCACCAGGCGGATGCCGAGGTTGGTCAGCCGGATCACCGGCGGCACGGCGTAGATCACCACCGCGATCAGCCCCGGTATCTTGCCGAGGCCGAACAGCATCACCACGGGGATCAGGTAGACGAAGATCGGCATCGTCTGCATCACGTCGAGGATCGGCGTCATGAACGCCTGCATGCGGTCGGAACGCGACATGGCGATGCCGAGGGGAATGCCGATGGCGATGGCGATGAGGGTGGCGACGAAGATGATGGCGAGCGTGCGCATCGTGTCCTCCCACATGCCGAGGACACCGATGATGAGGAAGGCGACGATGACGCCGAGGCTCAGCCGCACGCGCCGGCTCGCGGCGTAGCAGATGCCTGCGATCGCGAGCACGATCACCCACCAGGGGGCGTTGAGCAGGATCCACTCGAACCTGATCAGGAGCCAGAGAAGCGGGTCGAAGGCGCTTTCGATGGCATCGCCGTAGTTGCGCGAAAACGTCTTGTAAGCTGCGTCGATCGACTTGTGGACGGCGCGCAGCGTGGCAATGTCGAGAGTGGGAAAATTCAGGACCCAGTCAGTCACGGCTCAGGCTCCCCGGTTCTGCTCCCCCGAGGACATGCCGCTCCCACCCGGGCCGCGCCGGCGCGGCTCCCCGTCCCGACGCACCATACGGTTCACCGGGACGGGGCGGGAGAGCGGGCCGGCGCGGACTCTTCCGGTCGGTGTCTGACCCGCCGGAAGCGGGCTACATCATCGCCGCCTTCACCTTGGCTGCCACGTCTTCGGACACCCAGGCGGTCCACACGTCCTCATGGTTCTTGAGGAAGTACTCCGCCGCTTCCCGCGTGGTCGCCTGATTCGAGTCCTTCCACGCCAGGACGCTGTTCACCAGGTTATTCGGCCAGGAGACGCTGGAGACGAACCCGAAGGCGTCGGGCGCGCTCTCGGCGAAGCTCGCGGTCACCACCGTGAGCACTACCGACTTCGCGTACATGTTTGGCTGCGGGTCGGCGCAATCCTTGTCGATGATGCAGGGCCACGTCTCCGGGTCGTGCACCATCCCGCCGAGCTTCACCATCGGGTAGTTGCCTAGCAGCGCGGTCGGCGCCCAGTAGTAGGCGAAGATCGGGTTGCCGCGCTCATAGGCGCTGGCGATCGCCCCGGCCAGCCCCTCGCCCGAGCCGGGATTGAAGATGGTGAAACCTGCGTCGTCGAGCCCATAAGCCTTGAAGAGATTGGAGTTGACGTACTCGCAGGCCCAGCCTGGCGGGCAGCCGTAGAAGCGACCCTTGCCCGGCTCCTCCTTGTCGGGGAAGAGGTCGGGCCGCTTGATGACCTCCTGCAGGGTGGTGAGCTCCGGATTCTGCTCCACCACGTAGTCAGGAACCCACCAGCCTTCCTCGCCGCCGTCGGAAAGGATCTCGCCGGCGATCACGAGGCGGCCTTCCTCCACCGCTTTGCCCACGATCTCGCGCGCGGAGTTGATCCACACCTCGGGCGCGATGTCGGGCTCGCCCTTCTCCGTCATGGAGGTGACGGTGGGCACCGTGTCGCCCGGCACGATCTCGGTATCGCAGCCGTAGCCTTCCTTGAGGATGATGTCCTCGACATGAGCCGCGACACCCGCCGAGGCCCAGGTCATCTCGGCGATGGTTAAGGGTTGGGCAGGCTCTCTCTCGAGAGCCTGCCCAACCCTTTTGAACGGAGGCGCGGGCCACGAGAGGCGAAGTTGAGCTATGTGGAAAGTGCGCTGATGTCAGCGTCAGGCGGCATCCACCGGCAGCAGAGTTGCGCATGAGATCGACGCTCGCGCCGGCCTTTCGGCAGGCATGCGGGCGCACGCTGCGAGGACTGAGCGGGGTGTGAGCCGAGGGCTGTCAGCCCGGCCCAAGCGGAGACAGGTTCGGTCGTGCGTCGGCGCTTTGGCGCCGTTGCGCGGGGCCGAAGCGAGCGGGCGTCTCACGGTTTCCCCCTGTGGGTCGGCGGCACGGCCGGCGGACCGCGCGTCGAGCGGGGCTCATGGCGGCGGCGGATTTCGCGGACGAGGCGCATGACGCCGCCGCAGTGGGGGCAGGCCACGGGCGCGGTGTCGATCACGGTCTCTTCGTCGGGCTCGGCCCGAGCGCCGCCCACGCTTTCCTCGGGGACGGCGCAGCCGAGGGCGCCGAGAGTCTGGCGTGCTCTCTCCAGCGTGCTGGCGCGACAGCCGTTGGCGAGAATGCCGAAGTAGCGAATGCGGTGCATGCCGTCCGGCAGGACGTGCCTCAGGAAGCGGCGGATGAACTCGTCTGCGCTCACGGTGGCGATGCCGTAGCGCGGCTTTCTCTGCCCCGGCGCCTTCGGCTTTCGGTGGCGGAAGGAGACCGTCTCGCCGTCGAAGGAGACGATGCGGCTGTCGGAGATGGCGATTCTGTGCGTGTAGTGCGACAGGTACCGGAAGACCTGCTCAGGCCCGCGGAAGGGCCGCTTGGCGTAGACCACCCAGTCCCTGGCCCGGGCGGCGGCAAGCGTGGCGTGGAACTCGCCGGGATTGGCGAGGTGGGCGAGGGTGCCGTGGAACTCCAGGTCCCCCCGGCCGTGGGCGCGGGCGAGCTCCTCGAGGAAGAGGCGGCGGAACAGGCTGCCGAGGACCTTGACGGGGGCGAGGAAGGTGGTGCTCCCCGTCTTCCACTCGCCGCTGTCTACGTCGAAGCCCGCGTTGGGCACGACCACGTGCAGGTGCGGGTGGAAGCGGAGCTTCTGATCCCAGGTATGGAGGACCGCGGTGCCGCCGATGCGCATGCCACCGTGGTGGGGATCGGCGGCGATGGTGCGCAGGGTCTCGGCGACGGCCCGGAAGAGGATGTCGAACACCACCCTTCGGTTGCAGAAGGCAATGGCGGCGACCTCCTTGGGCAGGGTGAAGACCACATGGAAGTAGGGCACCGGCAGGATGTCCCCGGCGCGGGCCTCGCTCCAGAGGTTGGCGGCGAGACCCTGGCAGGTCGGGCAGTGGCGGTTGCGGCAGGAGTTGAAGAGCGGATGCTCGCGCCCGCAGCCCTCGCAGGCGTACATGTGGCCGCCGAGCACGGCGGTGCGGCACGCCTCGATGGCGCCCATGACCTTGAGCCGGGCGGCGTCGATGCGCCCTTTGTGGCGCTCACGGAAAGCGGCGCCGGCGCGGCGGAGGATCTCCGCCACGCCCGCGCGTTCGGCCTCCACGCGCCGTCAGTTGCGCAACGCTGCGAAGCCTGAGATCGGGTGGTCGAGGCCCTCGAACATCTTGCCGGTGACGCGGGCGTAGTGACGGGTCGTGTTCGCGCTTCGATGGCCGAGCATGTCCCGGATCACCTCGATATCGCCGCCGCGCTCGAGGAGATGGGTCGCCGCCGAATGGCGCAGGCAATGGAAGGTGTAGCTGCGGTCGAGCTCGGCAATGTCGCGCGCCCTCCTGAAGGCGGCCTGCAAGGTCTCCGTTGCGATGGGCCTGTCGAGCGAGACGCCGTAGAAGAGCCAGCTCGTCGGACGCGGCCAGATGTTCCTGTAGTAGGCGCGCAAGTAGTGGATGACGCTGTCCGGCAACGGTGCCATTCTCTCGGTGCCGCCTTTGCCGGAGGGGATGTGCAGCAGCTTCTTCTCCGACAGGATGTCGCCGACCTTGATGGCCAAGGTCTCGGAGATGCGGAGCCCGCCGCCATAGCCGGTGACAATGGCAGCACGGTGGCGGAGGTCGGGCGTCGCAAGGATGAGGTGCTCGACCTCCTGCTCCGACATGTAGCGCGGCAGCTTGCCGGGCTTCTTGCGGGAGCGCAGGCCGGCGACGTGGTCAGGCCAGCCGAGTGTGTCGATGTAGAGGAAGTTCAGCGCGGCGAAGGAGACGTTGGTCGTGCCCGGACTGAGCCCCTTGTCGATCCGCCCCAGGTACCACTGGCGCACCTGCTCGGCGTCGAGCTCGTCCGGCGAGGCGTCGTAGTACCTGGCCAGGTTCTTGATCTCGCAGATGTAGGCCTTGGACGTGCTCGCGGCCAGATTGGCGATGCGGAGCTGCTCCTCCATGCGCTGGCGAAGAGGGGTGACGGTGTTCGTGTCGCACGCGGTCCCGGTCATTATCGATCTCCCTGGATCGCGACGGCGCGCCGCCGGACCGATCCGGCGACGGTCCGTCGCAGGGGTCGATGCTAACCACTGGTGATCGGGAGGCTGCTGGGGATCCGCCACCCGACGGGCGGAGCGCCACTGACGCAACCGGGAAGCGAACGCACAGGGCAAACGGCACCCGCGACGCCTCGGAAATGAATGAACTCTACGCCGCTAACTCCGCGTAGCGGCTTCGTTCATGGTCACCTTGCCGCAGGCCGCATCGGCCCCGCGCGCAAGGACAAGGGCGCCGGCAACCATGAGTGCCGCCGCCAGTGACATCGACAATCTAGACATTGGACTGCTCCCTGTTGCATCGCGCTCATCCATCGGCGCGATGCTCATTGCGGAATCCGCCGGTACGGCGAACTCCTCCAGGTGGCGATCATAGTCAGCCCGGCCGGCCCGTGGCAATCGATCGCTCTCTATCAGCCTAAAGGACAATCCCAATTGTCTTTAGGGACAGAAGAGCTAACCCGCCTTGCTCACCACGGCCGTGGTGAGATATCCGGGAGAGGGGCAGCGGTCCCTTGGCTCGATAATATATTCAACTACATCAATGTGTTACGAGAGATTGGGTTCGTTTTGCAAAAACTCCTTCGGCCGGGTGCCGGCAGCGACGCGGACGCTCAAGCCTGGCTGCGCAGCTCGCGCTCGGTCTGCGGGGCCGGCATCGGGCCGATGCCCTCGGCCACCATCTCACGCCATTCGCGCTTCTGCGGCATGATCGGCGGCACCGGGATGGTCGTGGGCTCGGGCGTGGCATCCGCGATCGGCTTCTCCATCGCCCGTCCCGTCACCTCGCCCCGACGGAAGAAGCCGTTGTAGATGCTCCAGTGGAGCCGGTTGCGCGAGCCGGTGAGCGGGAAGCGCTTGGCGATCGAGGGCAGCGAGTAGAAGTTTCTGTAGGCCCGCATGTGGCCTTCGCGCAGCGTCTGGGTGCTGAGCTTCTCGGGCTGGTAGACGATGTGCCCCTGGTCGTAGAGATCCCAGTCGTAGGAGACGATCTGCCCGGCCTTCTTCATCTCGTACCAGGTGAGCGTGCCGGGATAGGGGGTCAGCACCGAATAGGCGCAGGCGTCGTACTTGGCGTCGATGTTGAAGTTCGTCGTCTCGTCGAACACGGTCTCGTCGTCGCCGCCGAAGCCGAACATGAAGAGCCCGAAGACCATGATCCCGTAGCTGTGGATCTTCTCCACCAGCGCCGCGAACTGCTCCGGCCGGTTGACGTACTTGTGGACGCGCTTGAGCGTTTCGCGCGAGATCGATTCGAAGCCGATGCTCAGCATGTAGCAGCCACTCTCGGCCGCGAGCTCCAGCATCTCGTCCTTCTGGGCGAGCTTGCTGGTAGCGGCAGCCTGCCAGCGGATGCCGCGCCCCCTGAGCGCCCGCATCACCTCCTTGGGCCGCTCCTCGGTGCCGAAGAAATCGGCGTCGTTGAGGGAGATCGTGCGCTGCCCGCACATCTCGATCTCGCGGATCACCTCGTCGACCGGCCGGTAACGGAACTTGAGCCCGTTCATCAGCGGCTCGGCGCAGAAGGTGCAGCCCTGGTGGCAGCCGCGCGAGGTCTGGACGAAGGTGCGGTTGACGTAGCGGTTCTTCTTCACCAGGTCGTAGCGGGGAATGGGCACGTCGACCATGGGGTGCAGCGTGTCGGCGCGGTAGATGCCCTTGACCTCGCCGTGATCCAGATCGTCCAGGAGCTTGGGCATGACCAGCTCGGCCTCGCCGATCACAACGGCGTCGCAGTGCTGGAGTGCCTCCTGGGGCATGAAGCTCGCATGCACGCCACCTATGACCACGGGCACACCTTTCGCGCGGTAGCGGTCGGCAATCTCGTAGCCGCGCTTGATGTAGCTCGTCATGGCCGAGATTCCGACCATGTCGACCTTCAGGTCGAAGTCGATGTCCTCGATGTTCTCGTCGGTCATCACGACTTCGTAGCGGTCCTGCGGAATCACCGCCGCCACCGCCAGCAGACCCGCCAGCGGCGAATAGAGCGCCCGGTTGAAGTACATCGGGCGCGTCGTGAACTGGTTGGTCTGAGGATTGATGAGGTGGATGATTCGAGTGCGCATGCGTACCTCCGCTCGCGCGATTATACCGCGGCCCGGCCGACCTGCCGAGTGGCTATGCGAGTCGTTTTCAACGTGTCCATTCCACCGATGCCGGCCGCAGCGTCAAGGGCCGAGACCGTGGCGAGGGCTGCAGACTAGTGAATCTCCTTCGCCTCGCCCAGGACCCGCGCCATCACGTCGGCCGAAAACCCCGACTCCTTGCAGGCGGCGAGGATCGGCGCCTCGCGTCGCATGCAGAGCTCGGCCGCCGCCGGCACCTCGCGTGCCGCCTCGTGCGGGATGATGACCGCGCCGTGGCGGTCGGCGTGTACGAGGTCGCCCGAGTGAGTCACCATGCCGCAGACATCCACGGGCTCACCGTGGCTGACCAGGTGAACCCAGGCATGAGAAGGAACCACCGTGCCCGAGATGAGCTGGAAGCCGTCGGCGATCATGTCGAGGTCGCGCACCGCGCCGTCGGTCACGACGCCGAGGCAGCCCAGGGCCTGATGCACGGCGGAATGCACCTCGCCCCACCACGACGCCGCGCCGCGCCGGGAATCGATGTCCTGGATGACCATGATGCCGGGCCGGTGCCCCGCCTCCACGTAACGGTAGTAGGCCACGCGGTCGGCGGTCATCGCGTCACCGTCCTTCGCGGGCTTCTCCATCGAGCGGATGGTAGCGGTGCGCGCGTAGCCCACCATCGGCTGAAGCTCCGGGAAGGCGCAGATCAGCGTCTCGGTCGTGAAGCCGAAGGTGCGGCGCTCGGGGCAGACGATCTCCAGCGCGTTGCAGATCGTCGGCGTGTCGTAGGCGCGAAGCGCAGCCAACTCGGCTTCGTTGAGGGGTGTCTCGGTCACCGGGGGTCCTCCCTGTTGATGGCGCCGGATATTCGCCGATGGAGGGCGCCAGGCGCAAATCCCATGCCGCCGGTGCCGCCGCCCGCCGCCTGACATGCCCATCGCGCTCTACACACCCGCCGCTCGTCCCGACCCCGCCGCGCCGTGGGGTGGGCCGCGGCTGATGCGCCTGGTCGCACGGGCGCTGGAGGCCGCCGGCTACCACACCATCGCGCCCACAGAATTTCACAGCGACGAGGGTCTCGAAGACAGCCGCCGGCAAACGGCGCTCGAGCGAAAGGCCGCCAGGCGGGCGCGCAAGCTCGTCGTCGCCTACCGCGACCTACCGGCCGTCGCCCGGCCCGAGGCGTGGCTCACCTGCGACCTCCGCCACACGGCGCCGGACCTGATCGGCCCCGCCGTGGCGGAGGCGCTCGACATCCCCTACCTGCTGGTGGGCGCTTCCTACGCGCGGGCGGAGGCGGGCGGCGCGCACGCGCGCTGGCTCTCGTACACGGCCCGCGCCATCGCGCGGGCACGGGCGGTGCTCTCGCTCACCGCCGAGGACGAGGAGAGCATCCGGGCGCTGGTCCCGAATACCGCGCGGCTCTACCGGCTGGCGCCCTTCCTCGACCTCGCGCCCTACCGGGCGGCAGACCGCGTCGCGACCCGCAGAGCGCTCGCGGACGCGTTGCCGCTCGACCCCGCGCGCCCGTGGCTGCTGGCGGTCGCCCCGATGCAGACCGGCGCGGCACTGGCTTCCTGGCGCCTGCTGGGGCGTTCGCTCAACCTGATCGCGGACCCGCCCTGGCAGCTACTCGTCGTCGGCGACGGAGAGGCGCGGTGGCTGGTGGAGGAGGCGATGGCGCCGGTCGGGCCGGGTCTCGCGGTCTTCGCCGGTGCGCGCGCGGACGACGCGCTCCCGGCGGTCTACGCCGCCTGCGACCTCTACGTCTGGCCCGCCTACCAGGAGACCTTCGGCATGGCGACGCTGGAGGCGCAGGCGGCCGGCCTCCCCGTCGTTGCGCAGGATTGGCCCGGCGCTGCCGAGGTCGTCGCCAGTGGCGAGACCGGGCTGCTCACGCCGCGCCAGGACGACGTGGCCTTCGCCGGCGCGGTGGTCGAGCTTTGTGCCGACGAAGAGAGGCGCCGGGCGATGGGCGAGGCTGCAGCGGCACGGGCGCAGAAGCAGCACGGGATCGAGAGCGCCGCCGCAACGCTGCAACGCGCCCTCGACGCCGCGCTCACCGACGCCTGATCCTCGGATAGAAATCCGGGTTAATCCAAAGCCGGCTCCGGGCTACAAGGGGGCCGTCTGAGATGACGGGCCATGAGCGAGCGACGGCGGTGGAACACCCGATGGCGTCACACAGCGATCCGCGCGTCCCGGCAGCGGACAGGTGCGTGCTGCGCTACCTGCTCGACCGGCTGGCCGCGGCGACGCCGGACAAGGTTTTCTGCGTCTTCGAGGACGGCACGGAGTGGAGTTACGCGCGCACCCGCGCCGAGGTGATCGAGACAGCCATCGGCCTGCAGGCGCTGGGTGTGCGCCAGGGCGATCACGTGCTCTCGTGGCTGCCCAACGGCGCCGAAGCGCTCCGCATCTTCTTGGGCTCGAACTATCTGGGCGCGGTCTACGTGCCCATCAACACGGCCTACAAGGGCCGGCTGCTGGAGCACGTGGTGGCGCGCTCCGACGCCCGCCTCATGGTCGCCCACGCGGAACTCGCGCCGAGGCTCGTCACCATCGGGCTCGCCAGCCTGAAGACCCTGGTGGCGGTCGGCGGCCCGCCGCCCGCCATCGACGACCTCGCCGTCCTGGACGAGGCGGCGCTTCATCCGGAGGGCGGCTCGCTCGCACCGCTGGAGCGCCCCATCGAGCCCTGGGACACGCAATCGATCATCTTCACCTCCGGTACCACGGGCCCGTCGAAGGCGGTGCTCAGCTCTTACTGTCACGCGTTCTCGAATTTCGGGCCCGACACCTGGCAGTTCATCACGCCGGAGGACCGCTACCTTATCAGCCTGCCGCTCTTCCACCTCGGCGGCGCGACCATCGCCTACGGCATGCTCTGCCAGCACGCCTCGATCACGCTGGTGGAGTATTTCAAGACGCACTCGTTCTGGGACACGGTGCGCCGCACCGGCGTGACCTCGGTGTTCCTGCTCGGTGTCATGGCGCAGTTCCTGGAGAAGGAGCCGCCCAGGCCGGATGACCGCGACCACCCCTTGCGCACGGTCGGCATGGTGCCGCTGGTAAACGATGTCGACGCGTTCATGGAGCGCTTCGGCCTGGAGGTCTATTCGATCTACAACATGACCGAGCTGTGCTGCCCGGTGATGACCACCGTGCCCATGACCGTGCCGGGGAGCGCGGGCCGCGTGCGGCCGGGCTGCGAGCTTCGCGTGGTCGACGCCAACGACTGTGAGGTGCCGACGGGCGCGGTGGGCGAGATCGTGGTACGGGCGGACACGCCCTGGGCCATCAACCACGGCTACTACAAGGAGCCCGAGGCGACAGCGCGGGCCTGGCGCAACGGTTGGTTCCACACCGGCGATGCCGGCCGCGTGGACGAGGACGGCAACCTCTACTTCGTCGACCGCCTGAAGGACACGATCCGCCGGCGCGGCGAGAACATCTCGTCCCTGGAGGTGGAGACCGAGGTCGCGGCCCACCCGGCGGTGCGCGAGGCCGCCGTGGTCCCGGTGCCGAGCGAGCTTGGCGAAGACGAGGTCATGGCGGTGGTCGCGCTCCAGCCAGAGCAGGCGCTGGAGCCGGCCGATCTGCTGGAATTCCTCGAACCGCGCCTCGCCCACTTCATGATCCCGCGCTACGTGCGCATCGTCGACGCCCTGCCCAAGACGCCGACAGAGAAGATCGAGAAGCACAGGCTGCGCGCCGACGGCATCACCGCGGATAGCTGGGACCGCGAGGCCGCAGGCGTGCGCATCAGGCGCGAGATGCTCGGGGCTTCCCGATGAGCGCGCCCGTTCACGAGGCCCTGCCCGAGGGCCCATCCGAGAGCGCCGAGGCGGCGGAGGCCGGCGAGAGCCGCCACCGCTACCCGCCGCGCGCGGTCCTGCTCGACTATCTCTATTCCGGGCTCGGCCTGCTGTTCACCCTCGGCCCGCTAGGGTTGGCAGCGTCCGGCGGTCCCGCCGCCTGGGTGCTCGGCGCACTCGCGGCGCTATTCGCCGTCTACGGCGTGCGTACTTTGCTCAGGCACCGGACGTGGCTCGGCGTGAGCGAGGACGGCATCACCGTGCACGGCCTCCTGCCCCGGCACTTGCCCTGGGAGCGGCTGACCCGCTGCACCCTCGGCTACTATTCCACCAGGCGGAAGCGCGATCGCGGCTGGATGCAGCTCACGCTCAAGGCCGGACGCCGGAGTCTCAGGATCGATTCTCAGATCGAAGGGTTCAACACGATCGTCCGTCACGCCGCCCACGCGGCCACCGCGCGCGGTATCGCCCTCGACCACACCACACGGGAGAACCTCCGCGCGCTGGAGATCATCGCCGGCGGCGAGGACCACACCTAGGTATCACCCATGCAACAGCAAAGATCCGGCCCGCTCGCGGGCCTCAAGGTGCTCGACCTCAGCCGCATCCTCGCGGGCCCCTGGGCGGGCCAGCTGCTGGCTGACTTCGGCGCCGACGTGGTCAAGGTCGAGCGGCCGGGCGTGGGCGACGACACGCGCGCCTGGGGGCCGCCCTTCCTGCGCGATGCTTCCGGCGCCGAGACCACCGACAACGCCGCCTACTACATGTCGGCCAACCGGGGGAAACGCTCGATCACGCTCGACTTCGCCGCGCCCGAGGGGCAGGTGGTGGTGAGGCGGCTCGTCGAGTGCGCGGACGTCCTGATCGAGAATTACAAGGTGGGCGGGCTCGCCAAATTCGGCCTCGACTATCCCGCGCTCAGCGAAGTCAATCCGCGCCTCATCTATTGTTCGATCACCGGATTCGGCCAGTCGGGACCCTATGCGCACCGCACCGGCTACGACCTGATCGCCCAGGCCATGGGCGGCATCATGAGCATCACCGGCGAGCGCGACGACTTGCCCGGCGGCGGACCGCAGAAGGTGGGCGTGGCTGCCGCCGACCTGATGACCGGCATGTACGCGGCGACGGCGATCCTCGCCGCGCTCGCGAGCCGCGAGCACTCCGGGCGCGGCCAGCACATCGACCTCGCCCTGCTCGACACCCAGGTGGCCTGGCTCGCCAACCAGGCCATGAACTATCTGATCGGGGGCGAGGCACCGGCCCGCGCCGGCAACGAGCATCAGAACATGGTGCCTTACGGCGTCTTCGAGACCCGCGACGGGCACTTCGCGCTCGCCATCGGCAACAACAGCCAGCTTCGCAAATTCTGCGACGTGGCCGGCCACCCGGAACTTCCCGACGACCCGCGCTTCGCGACCAACGTCGATCGGCTGCGCAACCGCGTGGAGCTGATCGCCACGTTGAACGGCATCACCCGGCAGCGGACGCTCGACGAGTGGAGCGCCCTGCTGGAGCCGGTGGGCGTCCCCTGCGGGCCGATCAACAGCATCGACCGGGTCTTTGAAGACCCGCACGTCCAGGCGCGGGGCATGAGGGTGAGCGTGCCCCACAGCCTCGGTGTCGAGGTGGACTACCCGGCCAACCCGATCAAGTTCTCGGAGACACCGGTGGATTATCCCCGCGCGGCGCCGATGCTGGGAGAGGACTGCGACACGGTCCTGCGCGACTGGCTCGACCTCGACGACACAGCCGTGGCGGCGCTGCGCGAGAGCAGCACCGGCCTCGACTGACGCCGGGGCGCGGCGCTCAACCTGCGCCCAGCACGTCGCGCAGGAAGCGCCCGCCGAACTCCAGCCCGTCCGGCGCGATGCCGTGGCCGATCCCCCGGCTCACGTGCCATTGCACCGGCACCTCGCAGGCGCCGAGCATGGTCGCGGCCTCGAAGAGCGCACCCACCGGCACCAGATCGTCCGCATCGCCGTGAATCAGCAGGGCCGGCGGCCTGGCACGCAGCTCGCCCTTCAGGTGCTCGCCACCCACCAGCCGCCCCGAGAAGCCGAGCACGCCCGCGCACGGAGCGGCGCGGCGATAGGCGACGTGGAGCGACATCATCGTGCCCTGGCTGAAGCCCACCAGCGCGAGGTCCTGCTCGCCGAGCCCGAGCGCCTCCAGCCGCGCGTCGATATCGGCGTTGAGCGCGTCCGCCGCACTGGCGACGCCCTCGGCCACGCGCTCGGGCGAGCGGTCGCTCAGGCTGAACCATTGCCGCCCCATGGGCGCCATGTCGCAGGGCTCGGGCGCGTCCGGTGCGGCGAAGCAGGCGTGGGGCACGAGCCGTCCCCAGGGCTCGGCGAGGCCGATCAGGTCGTTGCCGTCGGCGCCGAGGCCATGCAGCAGAAGCACCAGCTTGCGCGGCTGGCCACCGCCCGCCGGCGGCCGTTCCGGACCCTTCAAGGCGCTCACGCTCTCTCCCCGCCGCCCGTCGTGGAAGGCGCGCTTAGGGGCCTGTCCAGGGGACTCAAGTGAGGGGGCGGCCTCGTAACCCGCTACTTGTCGATGTCGCCCATGCACATGTACTTGACCTCGAGGAACTCATCGAGGCCGTAGTGCGAGCCTTCGCGGCCGATGCCGGATTCCTTCATGCCGCCGAAGGGCGCCACCTCGGTCGAGATGATCCCGGTGTTGATGCCGACGATGCCGTATTCGAGCTGCTCCGCCACCCGCCAGATGCGCCCGATGTCGCGGCTGTAGAAATAGGCCGCGAGGCCGAACTCCGTGTCGTTGGCGAGCTGCACCGCCTCGTCGTCGGTCTCGAAACGGAAGATCGGCGCGAGCGGGCCGAAGGTCTCCTCGCGCGCCACCTTCATCTGGGTGTTCACGTTGGCGATCACGGTCGGCTCGAAGAAATTGCCGCCGAGCGGGTGGCGCTTGCCGCCCTGGATCACCTCCGCCCCCTTGTCCACCGCATCCTGGATGTGCTCCTCGACCTTGGCGACGGCGTCTTCGTCGATCAGCGGCCCCTGCTGGGTCTCGCCTTCGAGGCCGGGGCCGACGACGAGCTGGGAAGACGCCTCGGCCAGCCGCTCGGCGAAGGTGTCGTAGACCCCGCCCTGCACCAGGAAGCGGTTGGCGCAGACGCAGGTCTGGCCCGTGTTGCGGTACTTGGACGCGATGGCGCCGCTTACGGCCGAATCCATGTCGGCATCGTCGAAGACGATGAAGGGCGCATTGCCGCCAAGCTCCATCGAGACCTTCTTGACCGTGCTCGCGCACTGCTCGAGCAGGACCTTGCCCACCTCGGTCGAGCCGGTGAAGGAGAGCTTGCGCACGATGGGGTTGGCGGTCATCTCGCCGCCGACCTCGCCCGAGGGGCCGGTGATCACGTTGAACACGCCGCGCGGGATGCCGGCGCGCTCAGCCAGCTCGCAGAGCGCCAGCGCAGAGAACGGCGTTGCGGTCGCGGGCCGCGAGACCACGGTGCAGCCGGCCGCGAGCGCGGGCCCGGCCTTGCGGGTGATCATGGCGTTCGGGAAGTTCCACGGTGTGATCATGCCGACCACGCCCACCGGCTCCTTCGTGACCACGATCCGCCGGTCGTTGAGATGCTGCGGGATGACATCGCCGTAGGCGCGCTTGCCCTCCTCCGCGAACCACTCGATGAAGGAGCCGCCGTAGCCGATCTCGCCCCGCGATTCCGCCATCGGCTTGCCCTGCTCGGCGGTCATGATGATGGCGAGGTCCTCCTGGTTCGCCATCATCAGGTCGTACCACTTGCGGAGGATTTGGGCGCGCTCTTTCGCGGTCTTGGCGCGCCAGGCGGGGAAGGCCCGGTTCGCGGCCTCGATGGCGGCCCGGGTCTCGGCGGCGGAGAACGCCGGCACGGTGCCGATCACCCGGCCGTCCGCCGGGTTCACCACGTCGGTGCTCCGCCCGGACTTCGCGTCGAGCCACTGGCCGTCCACATAGCATTGCTGGCGGAACAGCGACGGGTCCTGGAGGAAGACGCCCTTCACGATCTCGGCGGCGGCAGTGCTCATGGTGCGGTGTTCCTTCGGTCGGCGGATTGGTCGCGGAATTGCGGCGGAAGGCCGGCAGTATCGCCGATGCGGCGTCGGGCCGGCAAGGCGCGCCCCGACACTTGCCCCGCTCGAACGCGCGCGTGTGGGATAGCAAACAAAAATTTGTTGCGGCATTCACCGGGATCTAACGGGACAAGTGCGATGTCAGGCACGTGCGTCTCGCGAGCCCGAAAGGGCTAGCGCACGGCAACAAGACCGCCCGCGCGAAATCAAGAGTCCAGCGCGCGACACCGGGTCTTGCCGCCCTGCGATACGCTCTGCTCTCCTCAAACCATAAGCCGCTCACGCACCTCATGGCGCAACGATGGTGCCCCTGCCGCCCGCCGTGCACCGCACCATGGTGCGGGCAAGCGATGTGCGCTCGCGACCTTTCAGGCGCGGGCGACTGTCCGTGCTAGCCCGGATTTCTCACCAATGTCACAGACCATGACATTGGTGAGAAAGCCGGGCTAGGGTGAGCCATGCGCGACCGGGGAGGAGCGCGGGGCAGGGGTCCCGATCGCCGGACTTTCTGTACGGCCGGAGCGGCGGCCCTTCTTGGCCTTGCGGCCTCTCCTGGCACAGCCTTGGCCCGGACCTTCCAAGAGGACACGGAACGCCGCGTGCCCATCCGCAATCTGTGGACCGGGGAGCGGCGCGATCTGGTCTACTGGCGCGACGGCAGCTACGACCGTCATGCGCTCGACGCGTACAGCTACCTGTTCCGCGACCGGCGCAACGGCGAGGTCGAGCCGATTTTCTACGGCGTGCTCGATCAGCTCTTCTTCCTGTGGAAGGCGCTCGGCCGGCCGGCGCGGATCGACCTCGTCTCGGGCTACCGCTCGGGCAGAACGAACGCGTGGCTCCGCGCGAACTCCGCAGGCGTCGCCCGCAGCTCGTTGCATACGATCGGCATGGCGGCGGACATCAGGGTGCCCGGCCTCGCCACCGAGGCGGTGTGGCGCGCGGCCGTGGACATGCGGCGGGGCGGCGCCGGCCTCTACCCGGCATCCGACTTCGTCCACCTCGACGTGGGTCCCGTGCGAAGCTGGGTTTATGGGGAACGGGCACGGCCCCGCGTGGCAGCCTCAGGAGAGGCACCGCTTCCGCCCGAGCGCCCCCTTCGGTCGCGCCCGCCGGCGTCAGGCGAGGTCGTGCTTCCGCCTGAGCGTCCCGATCATCTCCGCCGTCATGGCGGCTAGGTCGTAGCGCGGCCGCCAGTCCCACTCCTCGCGGGCGGCACTGTCGTCCATCGAATCCGGCCATGAATCGGCGATGGCCTGTTTCAGCGGGTCGACCTCGTAGTCGATCGTGAAGCCGGGTACGTGCTTGCGGATCTCGGCCGCGAGCTCCTCGGGCGTGAAGCTCATGGCGGTCACGTTGAAGGCGTTACGGTGGCGAAGCCGGCTCGGGTCCGCGTCCATCAGGTTGATAGTCGCGGCCACCGCGTCGGGCATGTACATCATGTCGAGGCGGGAATCGGGGCGCAGGAAGCAGCTGAATCGGCCCTCGCGCAGCGCCTCGTAGAAGATGTGCACCGCATAGTCCGTGGTGCCGCCGCCCGGCAGCGCCACGTGGGAGATCAGGCCCGGCAGCCTGAGCCCGCGCGTATCGAGCCCGAAGCGTGCGTGGTAGTAGTCGCCGAGCAGCTCGCCCGCGACCTTGGAGACGCCGTAGATGGTGTTCGGCCGCTGGATCGTGTCCTGCGGCGTGTTCTGGAGCGGCGTGCTCGGCCCGAAGGCGCCGATGGAGCTCGGGAAGAACACCGCGCAGTCGTGCCGCCGCGCCACCTCCAGCGCGTTGGCATAGCCGCCGAGATTGAGCGCCCAGGCCTCCTCCGGCTTCTCCTCGCCCAGCACCGAGAGAAACGCCGGCATGTGGTAGATGGTGCCGATCTCGTACTTCTCGACCACTGCGGTGATATCGCCCGGCTTGGTGCAGTCGACGATCTCGAACGGCCCACCGTCGACCACCGACGCCACATCCCGCCGCCGCCAGCCCGAGGCGATGACGTTATCGGCCCCGTGGCGCTTTCGCAGCTCCGGCACCAGCTCGGCGCCGATCTGTCCGAGCGCGCCGGTAACGAGAATCTTGCGCATGGGCTGAGGCTAAGGGGTCGCGGACAGCCGGTCTAGCCGCGAAGCGAGCCCCTGCGGCGCTCGTTCTTTGCTTTACCCTTATTCGCCCGAACCGTCCGGAGCGTTTTCTCCCATCCTGAACGTCTCGCTAAGCACGGTGAACACACCCCAGAAGAACCCCCTGCTCCCGTCCTCCTCCTGGAAGCCTGTCTCCTTGAATCCGGCGATGAGCCTCGGATTGCCGTCTTCGTCGGCGAACGCTGAGATGCTCCCGCCCCAGTAGCCGTGTGACCCCGTCACCTCGCGTTGGGGATGGCGCACACTCGCCGCGGCGCTGCTGAACTCGGATTCGAAGCTGCCGTCGTCGTTGTATGCGACGGGCGCGAATTGAATCTCGTAGTCCTCCAGCGGAGCGTCCACCTCAGGCAGGTACCGCTCGGGGAACTGCTCGAAGCGATATTCGACGTGCGTGCGGTCGGCGACGAGGTCGCCGGTGCATCCGAGGCACCCACTGAGCGTGCCGGCTTCGAAGTCTGCGACGACGTCCAACGCCCCCCGGTACGCGTCGTAGGTGTACCCGCCCTCGAGCTCGTTCCAGTTCGATCCGAAGGCATAGCCGAATATCCCGCTGCCGCGCCCAAGGTAGCTTGCCGAACCCGTCACCGGCAGGTCAGGCGGATTCATCACAGGGTCGATTTCGGGCCCGTCGACGAATATGACTCTTTCTAGGCGCCGCTCTCCCTTCACCTGGTGCAGCCACCACCCGGCGGCGAGATAGTCGGTGGAGTCTTCGTTGCTCCAGCTCACCAGGGCGTAGACCTGCGTGGTGCTCTCGTGGGCGGTGTTCCGCAGCACCCAGGACCGGCCGGAGTGGTTCGGGATCTGGGGACGGAACTCATTCGTCTCGACGGCGTCACGCATCGTGTTCAGGTGTAGCTTCCCTTCCTCTTCCCCCTTCACGAATACGGTGAGTTTGTCGCCGTCGAACGACGTTGTTCGAGAGAAATCGATGCGTCCCTCCTCCATTTCGTCGGTCATTGGGTCCTGGCTGGGGCTGTGCAGGCACCCTCCGATGGTGAGAATCAACGCTGTCGCGAACACTATCGACGCTGCTCTCATGCCGTTGGCACTCCTGGAAGTTGGTGGCGGTTATAGTCCCGGAATATCTCCTACGTTGTTGCGCGCGGCCCGCACGCGAGAGGAAGACGGTGGCCGTCGAGCTCCTGAAGGCCTTCGGACGTCGAGACTCGGGTCTGGCTCATGAGGCTCGTGACGTGCGTGCTGCCGAGCAACACTCCCGAATCATAACTCACAATAGAGGGAAAGTTGCCGGCTTGCCGGGAATCTGGCCGGCACCACCTTAGTAGAAGCGGTCGAAGAAGATGCGCTCGGGCCGGACCTTGCCGCAGCGCATGACCGGCCGGAGCAGCGCGTCGATCAGCCCCGGCGGCCCGGCCATGTAGAAGTCGCAGTCATCGAGGTCTTCCATCGCCGCCAGCGCGACGTCGCCGACGAGGCCCGTGACCGCGCCCGGCGCACCACCGTCGCGGACGGCCAGCGTGAGCGAAAAGCGATCGTGCGTGGCGGCGAGCGCCTGCATCTCGTCCACCATGAAGAGCTCCTCGGCCCTGTTCGCGCCGAAGAAGAGCCGGACGCCGGGGGTTTCGGGCCGGGCAAGCGCCCCCTCGATCACCGAGAGTATCGGGGCAAGCCCGGAGCCGCCGGCGACGCAGACGATCTCCCGCTCCGGCGGGGTGCGCAGGTAGGCCCGGCCGTAAGGCCCCTCCAGGCTCACCGTGTCGCCTTGGGCGAGCTCGTCGAAGAGATAGCGCGAGCCGTGGCCGCCCGGCTTCTCCTTGACGATGAAGGCCAACGTCTCGGCCTCCGTGTTCGCCATCGAGTAGGCGCGGCGCTGGCCGCCCGGCACCTGCAGCAGCACGTACTGACCGGGCAGGAAAGGGATCGGCCGCTCCGGCCGGCAGGTGAACGCAATCACGCCCGGCACCAGCCGCTCCAGCGTCTCCACCGTCGCCGTGAACGGCGCCGGCGCCGGCTCCTCCCGCGCGCCCTCCACCTGGCCGAGGCGCACCTGGACGGTGCAGTCGCCCGTGGGCAGCGCCTGGCAGCAGAGGATGCGGTCGCCCTTGCGCCGGTCGCGCTCGCTCAGCCCGGTCGCGTTGGGCCAGAGGTGATCCACCGCGCCCTCCAGGAGCCGCCCCTTGCACGAGCTACAGCTTCCGCTCGCGCACTCGTAGGGCATGGCGAAGCCCGCCGCGAGCCCGGCGCGCAGGATGGTCTCGCCGGGGCGACAGGTGAAGCTGTCGCCGGATGGCTCCAGCCTGATCGTCGCGGGCTCGCTCATGGGATCAGGTCGACGGCGCGTCGAGCGCCTGCGGCGGCAGGTGGGCCCGATACCAGGAGAGCGTCGCCGCCATGACCTCGCCAAAGGCGGGCTCGGCGTAGACGTCGTAGTGCCCGTAGCCCTTGAGCACGACGAGCTTCTTGGGCTCGCCGGCGTGGTTGTATAGAGAGCGCGATTCCTCCGGTGGTACCAGCCGGTCGTCCTCGGTCGTGATGAGGAGCAGGGGACGCGGGGCGATCTTGTCTACCACCCAGTCGGCGTGGAAGGAGAGCGTCTCGTCGATGAAGGAGGCCGGCACGGTGGAGACCGCGTCTGGATTGTTCGCCCGCTGCGCAGCCGAGAGCGCGGCCGATGCCCGGTCCTGCATCAAGATTTCGTCGCGTTCGGCGGGCGCGGACTCGCCGCTCTCCACCGCCTGCTCCCGATCCTCGCGCGCCCGTTCCAGCAAGTCGTGCCATTCGTCCGGCCGGCGCACGCTCCGCATCCAGCGCCGCCCGTCGCCGATCCCGACAACGCTCACCACGCAGCGTACCCGCTCGTCCATCGCCGCAGCCCAGACCACTGTGGCGCCGCCGTAGCTGGTGCCGTAGAGGCCGAGATGCGTCGGATCCACGCCGGGCCGGGTTCCGAGGTAGGTGAGCGCGGCCTGCACGTCGGCGACGCGGCTGAACGGCGCCAATCGGGTGCGCGGCCCCTTGCTCGCCCCCCAGCCCTTGTAGTCGAAGGTGAGCACCACGTAGCCCGCCTCGGTCAGCACCCGCGCGTTGTCGGGCAGGTAGAGGCTCTTCACGCCGGTATAGCCGTGGCAGAGCACGATGCCGGCGCGCAGCTCGTCCGCGCTCGCGCCCTTGGGCCGATAGAGATCGCCCTCGAGCCGCACGCCCTCGCTGTAGAAGCTCACGCTTTTGCAGGTCATGGTGGGTGCCAAATGTCACGCCATCGCCGCGATGTCCACGAAAACCTGCGGGTACAGATGGTGTTATCGTTGCCGGCCACGCCGCGGGCGGCGCGGCGTGCCCGCTCGCGGCCGCAGTCGTCATGGGGAGCGCGATGACGCAACCGGAACACTTCCCCAACCTGTTTGCGCCGGCGCGCCTCCGGGGGCATACGCTCCGCTGCCGCATCGTCTTCGGCGCGCACACCGCCAACATGGCCGAGGGCGGGCTGCCGGCCGAGCGCCACTTCGGCTACTACCGGGAGCGCGCGCGTGGCGGCGCCGGCATGATCGTGGTCGAGCCCACGCCGCCCCATCCGACGGCGGTCCTCACGCGCGGCAACTTCATGGCCGACGACGCCGTCATCCCCCACTTCCGCAGGATCACCGACGAGTGCCACAGCCATGGCACCGTCATGTGCCACCAGATCTATCACGTCGGCGCCCACGGCGATCAGGACAACTCCTGGTCGCCCTACTGGTCCCCCTCCGGCCAGGTCAGCCACCACGACCCCTGGGGCAGCCACGCCATGAGCGAGGCGGAGATCCGCGAGCTGATCCAGGCCTTTATCGGCCAGGCAGTGCGCGACCAGAAGGGCGGGTTCGACGGGGTCGACCTCTTCGCCGGCTACTCCTGCCTGATCGACCAATTCTGGTCGCCGCTCACCAACCGGCGCGACGATGCCTGGGGCGGCAGCCTGGAGAACCGGCTGCGCTTCGTGACCAAGATCGCAGACGGCATCCGCAAGGCCTGCGGGTCGGATTTCATCGTCGGCATGACCGTCTCCGGCGCCGAGCCCTACCCCGGCGGCCTCACCATGGCCGACAAGCAGGAGATCTTCGCCTGGCTCGACGAGCGCGGCCTCGCGGACTACTTCTCCTGCGGCACCGGCAGCTACATCAACCGGTTCACGGCGATCGTGCCGGGCTTCCACTACGCGGCGCCGCTCGGCACAGACTCCGCCGCCGCCATCAAGCAGGTGGTGAAGCACGCGCTGGTCACCGCCGAAGCGCGGGTGAAGACGCCCGCGCGCGCCGAGGCCGCCATCGCGAGCGGCTGTTGCGATCTGGTCTCGATCGTGCGCGGGCAGATCGCCGATCCGCACCTCGCCAACAAGGCGCGCGAGGGCCGCGCAGACGACATCCGGCCCTGCATCTCCTGCAATCAGCTCTGCCTCGGTCGGCGCATGCGGGACTACCACATCTCGTGCCTCGTCAATCCCTCCGCCGGCCGCGAGTTCGCGTGGGACGGCGACAGCGCCCCGCCTGCCGAGACGCCCCGTCACGTCCTGGTAGTGGGCGGCGGCCCGGCAGGGCTGGAGACCGCCCGTGTCGCGGCGATGCGCGGGCACCGGGTCACGCTGGTGGAGAAGGCGGACGCGCTCGGCGGGCAGTTTCGCCTCGCCGCGGCGCAGCCGGAGCGGGAGGAGATCGACGAGCTGCTGACCTGGTACGGGACCCAGCTTGAGAAGCTGCAGGTCCGCGTCGAGCTGGGTACGGAGATGACCGCCGACGCCATCCGCGACTTCGGCGCCGACGCGGTCGTGCTCTCCACCGGGTCGGTGCCCACGCGCACGGGATTCCAGCGGGCGCTCCCGCACGTCGATGCCCTTCCCGGCGTCGGGCGGGAGAACGTGTATGCCGTGAACGATGTTCTGGACGGCACCGCCAAGCCCGGCGCGCGGGTCCTCCTGCTCGATGACCTCAACGGCTGGTGGCCCGCGTCTGGCACCGCGCTCCACCTCTCCGAGCGGGGTCATGCCGTGACCGTCGTCACCGCCTCCGAGAAGCCCGCGGAAGCGCTCGACAACTCGCATCTCGGCTCGAGCACGCGCGAGCGCTTTGCCAAGCAGGGCGTCGAGGTGATCGGCGCCCACGCGCTGACCCGCTGGGCCGGCGGCACGGCCACCATCGCGAACCTTCACACCGGCGAGGAGCGGCAGGTGGAAGCCGACAGCCTCGTGCTCGCGACCACCAACACGGTCGACGACGGGCTCGCCCGCGCACTCGCCGACGATTCCATCGAGGTCCACGCCGCGGGCGACACGGTCGCCGCTCGCACCGCGAGCATGGCCTTCTACGAAGGCCGCATGCTTGGCATGAGGCTGTAGCGCACGTGCCAGAACCTGCACCGCGCGGCGGCGCACACGCGCTCCTTTGGCCGGCGGTCTTGCTGGTCGTTTCCGCCTTAGGCTGGGGCATCCTCTATTCGCTCAATCGGCTGGCGACCACCGACGGCATTCCCTTCATTCCCTACGTGTTCTGGATGGGGACCGGCGCCGCGCTCATCCTGCTGGCATTCGGCGCGGTGTTCCGCACGCTGCCCAAGCTCTCGTGGGAGCATATGCGCGGCTATCTCGTGCTCGGCACGATCTCCTTCGGCATGACCTACACCGTGCTGGCCTTCGTCGCGCCCAAGGTGCCGGCGGGCGTGCTCGGGCTGGGCGCGACGCTCACGCCCATCCTCACCTACCCGGCCGCCGCGCTCTTTCGCATGGACCGCTTCCGCGCGATCCGCACCATCGGGCTGGTCCTCGGCGTCGGCGGCGTGGCGCTCGTGGTCGTGCCCGAGACCAGCCTGCCCAGCCGCGACATGGCACCCTGGGTGCTGCTGAGCTTCGTCGGCCCGGTGCTCTATGTCGCGAACGCGTTGATCATCTCGTGGCTCAAGCCGCCGCCCGACGGCGCGCTGCCGCTCGCCGGCGGCATACTCGCAACCGGGGCCGCCTTCATGTTCGTCGTCATGGCGGCAACCGGCCAGTGGTGGTGGTTCGAAGGGCCGATGACCGACGGCCATTGGGCGCTGGCCGCCGCTGCGGGAGTCACGGCGCTGGTTTTCTACCTGATGGTCGAGATCATCCGCCTCGCCGGCCCCGTGTTCTTCACCACGGTCAACTTCATGATCCCGCTCACCGGCATCGGCTGGGGCGTGCTCTTCTTCGGCGAGAGCCACAGCTACTGGATCTGGCTCGCGCTCGTGCTCATGCTTGCGGGGCTCTTCCTGGTCAACCGGCCCGCTGCGCCGAAGGGCAAGGCAGGCGATCCGGCGTCTTGACGCACCCGCCGCTCTGGGCGCAATTTGAGCGCGAGGCGCAGGAGGGAGCGACCGATGAAGCTTTCCGCCGAACAGTGCGAGACCCTGGACCGCGAGGGATTTCTCTTCCTGCCGGACCTGTTCTCGGCCGAGGAAGCAGCCGCGTTGCGCGCGGCGCTGCCGGCCGTTTTCGCGCACGAGGGGCCGGAAATCGTGCGCGAGCGCAACGGCGCCGTGCGCACCGCGTTCGGCGTCCACACCTACAGCGACATCTACTGGCGGCTTTCCCGCCATCCGCGCCTGGTCGAGCCAGCGATGCAGATCCTCGGCGGGCCGGTCTACATCCACCAGTTCAAGGTGAACGCCAAGGCCGCCTTCGACGGCGACGTCTGGCAGTGGCACCAGGATTACGGCACCTGGTCGCGGGACGACCTGATGCCCGAGCCCCGGGCCATGAACCTTGCCGTCTACCTGGACCCGGTGAACGAGTTCAACGGCCCGCTGATGTTCATTCCGCGCTCGCACCGGCGCGGCCGGATCGAGGCCGGTCACGATCTCGAGACCACGAGCTACCCGCTCTGGACCGTCGACAACGAGACCATCGAGAAACTGGTGGCGGAAGGCGGCATCGTGGCACCCAAGGGTGAGCCCGGCGCGGCGCTGCTCTTCCACTGCAATCTGGTGCACGGCTCCGCGCCCAACATGTCGCCCTGGGGCCGTCGCGCGGTCTATTTTTCGGCCAACCGGGTGGACAATGCGATCCGGCGCTTCCAGCGGCCGGAGTACATCGCGCACCGGGATTTCACCCCGGTCGAGCCGCTCGACGACGATTGCCTGCTGTCGGAACCCGAGCGCACCGCCGCCGCCCAATAGTCTTCACGTTTCTTAGACCACAAGCCTGATGCGGCGCCGCGGGCCGCTTTCTCTCCCGATCTTCCTGCTGTTCACGATTGGGGCGGTCTATCCGCTCATCTTCACCATGAACAAGATCGCGGTGGAGGCAGGGACGCCGCCGGTCGCCTTCACCTTCTGGCAGACGCTCGGCGCCGCGGTCCTGCTGCTGATCCTCGCCGCCTGGCGCCGCGCGCTTCCGCGCCTGGGGGCCCGGCATCTCAAGGCCTATATCGTGCTCGGGCTCTTCGGCATCGCCGCGCCGATCGCGCTGATCACCTGGCTCGCGCCGAAGCTGCCGACCGGCATCCTCTCCATGGTGGTGATCCTCTCGCCGCCCATCACCTATCTGATCGCGCTCGCGCTCCGGCTGGAACGGGTGCGCGCCTTGAGCCTGATCGGCGTGCTGTGCGGTGTGGTCGGCATCCTCCTGATGGCAATCCCGACGTTTTCCCTGCCCGAGCCCGGCATGGTGGTGTGGTTCCTGCTCGCCCTGCTGGCGCCCGCCTCCTTCGCGCTGACCAACAATCTCGCGGCCGTGATCGACCCGCCGGAGACACCGGTGCTCACCTTCGCGAGCGGCATCGTGACCGCGGCGGCGATCATGCTGGCGCCGGTGATGATCGGGCTCGGCGAGACCTACGTGGTGCCGGGGCCGGACACCGTCGCCGATCTCGCGATCCTGGGCGCCGCTGGCGTCACCATCACCATGTACATCACCTTCCTGATCATCGTGCGCGCGGCCGGCCCGGTGTTCTTCTCGCAGTTCAACTACGTGGTGGTGGTGGCCGGCCTTGGCTGGGGCATTCTCTTCTTCCAGGAGAGCCACAGCGCCTACGTCTGGGCCGCCGCGGTGCTGATGCTGGCGGGCGTTGCCCTGCTGATCCACGCGGCCAGGCGCCAGCCGGAGACACCGGCGGAGCCGTAGCCTTCTATCTCTCGGGCGGCAGGATCTCCTGCACGCACACTTGGTCGATCACGTGGGCGCGGCCGATGTCCGCGAGGTGGGCGCGCTTGTGATCGTTGCTCAGCGCGGCGCCGATGCCTTGCGTCATCGCCAGCACCAGGGAGCGGTCGCTCATGTCGAGCCAGAAGGCGCGGCGGATCAGCTTGCCGTCCGCATCGCGCGCGAAGGGATCGTCCGGATTGCGGCCAAGATCGGGCGCGTAGAAACTGCCCATGCCTCGCCCCTTACTCGGCTGCAGCGCGCGCAGTGCTGCGGCCCGCGAGCTCGTCCAGCATCGCCACCGTGTCCGCGACCGTCGGGATCATCGCGGCGAAACCGCCCCTGAGCGAGGCCAGCGTCGCGTCGTGCGATTCCTGGCTGAAGCCCGCCACCGCCTCGTCGATCACCGCGACCGCGAAGCCCCGGTCCGCCGCGTCGCGCACGGTGGTCTCGACGCAGTAGTTGGTGACGCAGCCGGTAACCAGCAGGGTATCGATCCCCATCTCGCGCAGCAGGTTCTCGAAATTGGTGCTGTTGAAGGCCCCAAAACTCCGCTTCTGGAACACGGTCTCGCCGTCTGCCGGCGTCAGCTCCTCGAGGATCCGGTAGGTGGGCGATTCGGTCCAGTAGAAGTCGGCCATGCCCGAGCGTTCCTGCAAATCGAGAATCCAGTGCCGCATCCGCTTGTTGAAGTCGCGCAGGTCGCGGTGGCTGGAGCCGACCACCACGTGGATCACTTGGAGGTTCGTGGCGCGGGCGTGGTCGAGCAGGCGGCGGATGGCGGGCACCACCGTCGACAGTCGCTCGGCGTAGTAGGCGGTGGAGCCCGGATAGAGCTTTTCCAGCGCGGCGACGACGCCTTGTTCCGCGTGGGCGTCGTGATATTGCATGTCGATCACGATCAGCGCCGTCCGCCCCAGGTCGATATCGATCGGCGGCAGCAACGTCACCTCGCCAGCGGGCTGGTGGAAGAATTTGTCCTCGATGGCGCCCATGGGCATGGTCTCCGCGCCGGCGGCGGCCGGTGGGTCCGGCACGCGTCATCGGCGGGCGAGAAGGTAGTTTCCCGCAGGTGCGGCGGTCAACAAACGGAGCGGCGATGACGGCGACGGTGTTCGACCTGTTCGAGGCGGCGGCCCGGCGGGTGCCGGAGGGCGGCTGCCTCTGCGCGCCGCCCATGGCGGGCAGGCCCTACCATCCGGACGGCGTCGAGATCAGCTACCGCGTGGCGCGCGAGCGGGTCGCGGCGCTCCGCGCCCTCTATCGCGCGGCAGGCTACGGCCGTGGCCACCGCGTCGCGCTGCTGCTGGAGAACCGGCCTGATTTCCACCTTCACTGGTGGGCGCTCAACGCGCTCGGCTGCGGCATCGTGCCCATCAACCCGGCCTACCTGCAGGACGAGATGGTCTATCTCCTCGACCACTCCGAGGCCGCGCTCGTGGTCTCGGTGCCGGAGCGGCTGGCCGATGTCGAGGCTGCGGTCCGCCTCTGCGCCGCTTCGGTGCCCATCGTCGATGCCGCCGCTCTCCCGGCCCGGCTGCCGGCGCCTCCTGGCGGCGCAGGCGTGGGCGGCGCACCCAGCATCGATGACGAGGCGGCGCTGCTCTACACCTCCGGCACCACCGGCCGACCCAAGGGCTGCATCCTCACCAACCGCTACTTCCTCAACGCGGCCCGCTGGTATCGGGAGGCCGGCGGCCTGATGGCGCTGGCCGACGGCTGCGAGCGGCTGCTCAACCCGCTGCCGCTCCACCACGCCAACGCGCTCGCCATCGGCAGCATGGCGATGCTGAGCGCGGCCGGCTGCATCGTCATGGCAGACCGCTTCCACCCCCGGAGCTGGTGGGCCGATGTAGCCGCTACCGGGGCCACGATCATCCACTATCTGGGCATCATGCCGCCGCTGCTGCTCAGCCTGCCGCCGGGGCCGCAAGACCGTGCCCATGCCGTCCGCTTCGGTGCGGGCGCCGGCATCGACCCCAAGCACCACGAGGCCTTCGAGGCGCGCTTCGGCTTTCCGCTGATCGAGGGCTGGGGCATGACCGAGGTTGCGATGCCCACCTGGGCGAGCGTCGAGCCGCGGCAGACCGACACGCGTGCCTTCGGCCGCCCGCTCTCCGGCTGCGAGGTGCGGGTGGTGGACGACGAAGACCGCGCGGTGCCGTCCGGCGCTCCGGGCGAGCTTACGCTGCGGATGACCGGCGACAATCCGCGCAGCGGTCTCTTCTCCGGCTACCTGAAGGACCCGGCGGCCACCGAGGAGGCATGGCGGGGCGGCTGGTTCCACACCGGCGACGTCGTGACCCAGGCCGCCGACGGCATGCTCTGCTTTGTCGATCGCAAGAAGAACATCATCCGCCGCAGCGGGGAGAACATCGCCGCCGCCGAGGTCGAGGCCGTGCTCCAGGCCGACGAGCGCGTGGCCCAGGCGGCGGTCATCGCCGTGCCCGACGAGCTCCGCCAGGAGGAGGTCATGGCCTGCATCGTGCCGGCGCCAGGTGCGGGCGCGGATCGGGATGCGGCTGAGGCGCTGCAGGATATGTGCCTGGAACGGCTGGCCTACTACAAGGCGCCGGGTTACCTGCTGTTTCTCGATACGCTGCCAGTCACCAGCACGCAGAAAGTGCAGAAGGTGAAGCTCTTCCCCGAGGGCACCGACCCGCGCGAGGTTGCGGGCTGCCACGATCTCCGCCCGCGCAAGCGCGCACGATGACACTCCCGCCCGATTTCGCGATGGTATGGCGCCATGCTATATGCGGCGCCTCGAAACGGATATGCACGCCGCCTCCGGCGGCAAGAATGCGGGAACATCGCCCATGAACGTGGATCGCAAGGTCGCCCTCGTCACGGGCGCAGGGCAAGGCATCGGCAAGGCGGCGGCGCACGCGCTGCTGGCGGACGGCTGGTCCGTGGGCTTCTCCGGCCGCCGGCAGGATACGCTGGAGGCAGCCATCGCCGAGGCCGACGCGGGCGCGGACACGGCGATTGCCGTGACCTGCGACGTCGGCAAGCGAGAGCAAGTCGCGGCGCTCTTCGCCGAAACGATGTCCGCGTTCGGCCGGCTCGATCTGCTCTTCAACAATGCCGGCATCAGCGCGCCGGCCGTGCCGCTGGAGGACCTCCGCTTCGACAAGTGGCAGCAGGTGGTCGATACCAACCTCACCGGCATCTTCCTCTGCACCCAGGAAGCCTTCCGCATCATGAAGGCGCAGGAGCCCATGGGCGGGCGCATCATCAACAACGGCTCGATCTCCGCCCACGTGCCCCGGCCCAACTCCGCGCCCTACACGTCGACCAAGCACGCCGTGACCGGCCTCACCCGCTCCACCTCGCTCGACGGGCGCAAGTACAACATCGCCTGCGGTCAGATCGACGTGGGCAACGCGGCGACCGAGATGACCCAGCGCATGAGCCAGGGGGTGCCGCAGGCCGACGGCTCCATCGCCTCCGAGGCGACCATGGCGGTGGAGAACGTGGCCCAGGCGGTGGTCTACATGGCGCGCCTGCCGCTCGATGCCAACGTTCAGTTCATGACCGTGATGGCGACGGCGATGCCCTTCATCGGGCGGGGGTAGGGCTTTGCTGACGGAAACCTATCTCCATCACTTTGGCGTGGCCCACCCGATATAACCATCGCTGTCCACGGATATGACGATCGTGTCATATCCGCAGCTTTCTCGTTGACGAGCGCTCAACGCGCGGGTGATTGTGGGCCGTCATGGTCGAGATCGGCGGCTTCGTGGGCCTCGCCGCCCTGGTCATCGGGCTCTTCGCGTGGATGCGCGGGGACATGCGGTCCACTCGTGCAGAAGCTAAGGGCGATGCCCGCAGACTCGAGGGTAGCATCGCCGAGCTGCGCTCAGAGTTGAAGGGTGACATTGCCGGCCTGCGCTCGGAGTTGAAGGACGACATCGCTGCCTTGCGCGAGGGGCAAACAGAGTTGCGCGAAGGCCAAGCGGAGCTGCGGGAGCGCATGGCGCGGCTCGAAGGGCTGCTCGACGGCCTGCGTGAGGCCGTTACCTGGCGCTCCGGTCCCCGCGACGCCGCCTGAACGGTCCCCCCTCTTCGAGCGACATTCATCTCGCTCGCCAATTTTAGCTTACCAAAATCTCTCTGATCGCCTCGTTCTGGAAGTCCACGTCCGCCGGGTTGAGGAAGCTCGAGGCGAAGTGGCCGTAGTAGGACTCGAACACGCGCAGCTCGGCGTTCGGCATGTTGGCGACCTCGATCTCGCTGTCCTCCGGCGGGAAGTAGAGGTCGGTGCGCCCCGGCATGACGATGGCCTTGGCCTTGATCCCGGCGAGCGCCTTCTTGAAGTCGCCGCTGTAGAGCTCGTTGTCGCCAATATCGCCGTTCTGCCAAGTCCACAGCATGGCGAGCAGGTTGTTCGCGTCCTTGTGAATGAAGAACCCCTCCCAGAACGCGACCAGAAAATCCTCGAGCGATGAGAAGCCGAGCTTGAGGTCCTCCTCCACCCGGTAGAAGGTCTGGGAGAAACCCCAGCCCGCATAGACCCGCGCCATGGCGCGGAGCCCCTTGGTGGGCGGCGCGTCGTACCAGCCGTTGTTCCACGCGTCGTCGGCGGTGAGCGCCGCCTTCACGCCTTCCAGGAACACGAAGTTGTGGCGCGAGCACTTGGCGGAGCCGCAGGTCGGCACGATGCGCTCCACCATGTCCGGGTAGAGGCAGCCCCAGTGGAAGGTCTGCAGCGCGCCCATGGACCATCCGGTTACGAGCTTGATCCTTTCGATTCCGAACACCTCGGTGACGAGCCGGTGCTGCAGGCGCACGTTGTCGCAGGCCGTCACGCCGGGGAAGCGCGCCTTGTCGTAGGGCGCCGGCGTGTTGCTTGGCGACGACGAGAGGCCGTTGCCCAGCATGTTCGGCACGATGATGAAGTACTGCCGGGGGTCGAGGGCCTGGTCCTCGCCGATGGTCCACTCCACGTCGGTGTGATGGCCGGAATACCAGGTCGGCTGGATGATGACGTTGTCCTTCTTGGCGTTCAGCGTGCCGTAGGTCTTGTAGGCGAGCTTGGCGTCCCTGAGCGTCGCGCCCTTCTGCAGCACCACATCGCCCGCGTCGAAAATCTCGTAGTCGCTCATCCCTCTCTCCCCCTGCCGCGTGTGAATGGCCGGTTCGCCCCATCCTGAGCCGCCGGGCCGGGCGTTGCAATCGCCCGCGCGGGGCGGGTCTGATATCGTGCCTTGGATGAGCGGTGACCAGGCGATCCGGGCGCTTCTGGAGTGGTACACGCTTGCCGGCGTCGACCAGGCGATCGACCACGCGCCGCGCGATCGCTACCGGGAAGCAGCCGACGAGCAGGCTATTGCAGCCACGCCCCCGCCAACGCCCGAGCCCGTCGCGGCGTCCCCGCCGCCAGCCGCCGGGCCCGCACAGCCACCACCGACCGCACCCCTGCTTCCGCCCGGTGATGCCACTTGGAGCGCGCAGGAGATCGCCGCAGCCTGCATCAGTCTCGATCAGCTGGTGGCGGCCGTGCGCGCCTTCGACGGCTGCGCGCTCAAGCGCACGGCGACCAACACCGTAATCGGCGACGGCAACCCCCAAGCGGCGCTGATGATCGTGGGCGAGGCGCCGGGCGCCGAGGAGGACCGCCAGGGCCTCCCCTTCGTCGGGCCGGCGGGTCGGCTGCTGGACCGGATGCTGGCCGCCATCGGCCTCGACCGCTCAGCCGTCTACATCACCAACATGCTGCCCTGGCGGCCGCCCGGCAACCGCTCGCCCACCGCCGAGGAGCTCGCCATCTGCCAGCCCTTCCTGGAGCGCCAGATCGAGCTGATCGCGCCCCGCATCCTGGTGCTGGTGGGCGGCATCGCCGCGAAGGCTCTGCTCAACCGGCGGGAGGGCATTACCCGCCTGCGGGGCCAGTGGTTCCCCTTCGCGACCCCGCGCATGGAGGGGACGATCCAGGCCACGGCGACATTCCACCCCGCCTACCTGCTGCGCACACCGTCTGCGAAGCGCGAGGTCTGGCGCGACCTGCTGGACATCGAGGACAAGATGAAGAATGGAGAGACGGCGCCATGATCGGGATCGACGAGAAGCGGCCTTTCCGCGCCGTCAACATCGCGGTGCTCACGGTCTCGGACAGCCGCGGGCTCGCCGAGGATCGCTCGGGCCGGGTGCTGGTGGAGCGGATCGAAGGCGCCGGCCACCACGTCGCCGACCGCCGCATCATAGCCGACGAGCGGGCGGAGATCGTGGCGGCGCTCCGGGGCTGGATCGCCGATCCCGAAGTCGACGTGGTGATCGCCACCGGCGGCACCGGCGTGACCGGCCGCGATATTACCCCGGAGGCCTTCCACGACGTCTACGAGAAGGAGATACCCGGCTTCGGCGAGCTGTTCCGCCAGCTCAGCTACGACCTGATCGGCACGTCCACCCTGCAGTCGCGTACCACGGGCGGTGTCGCCGGCGGCACCTACCTGTTCGCGCTGCCCGGTTCGCCGGGCGCCTGCAAGGACGGCTGGGACAAGATCCTGCGCTACCAGCTCGACTACCGCTGGCGCCCCTGCAACCTGGTCGAGCTGATGCCGCGCTTGCAAGAAACGGAGCGCCGAGGCGCTGCTTAAGAGGAGGAGAAGGTGGAAAAGGAAATCGTCGAGATCCCCAAGCTCTCAGACGCGATACGCGAGATCGGCGTGCCGCTCTCGCCCTGCGTGCGCGCGGGCGGCTTCCTCTACGTCTCGGGTCTGCCGCCCCTTGATCTCGATTCAGGCCAAATGGTGAAGGGCGGAATCGACGTGCAGACCGAGCAGGTGATGGAGGTGCTGAAGCACACGCTGGAGAGCGCGGGCTCCTCGCTCGACCGCGTGGTGAAGTGCCAGGTCTTCGTCACCAACGCAGCCTACTACCGGATCGTGAACGAGATCTACGGGCGCTACTTCCCTCACGACCCGCCGGCGAGGACCTTCGTCGCCATGGCGTCCTGGCCGATGGAGTTCGACATCGAGATCGAGTGCGTCGCGCTCTCCTGAGCGCGCGAAATCAACGACTCACTCGCCTGAGCGCGCAAACGCAAAGAGTCGCTCGCCTGAGTGCAGGGGCTTGAAGTCCCCCTCGTGCGGGCACGCCAATTCCAATACGCGGCCCCGTCGTCGACATCGGCAAGGCGGTCGACCAGCGCGAGCCGAAACCCCGTAGGCAGCGCGTGCTCGGTATCGGCCAACGCCCACGGGCTCGACCAGCGCACGCCCTGGAAGGGGTCGATTGCGCGGGCCCGCGGCCCCAACCCGATCAGCCAATAGCCGCCGTCCTCCGCAGGTCCCAGCACCATGTCGGCGCGGCCCAGCGCCGCGAAGCCGCGCGCCACGTGGGCAGGCGTGAGGCCCGGAATGTCGCTGCCGACGATGATCGCGGGCCCCGGCGGCAGGCTGCGGAAGACGCATAGCATGCGCTGGCCGACATCGCCTGAGCCCTGCTCAAGGTGGGGCAGGGCGAAGGGCCAGAAGGGCTCCTGCCCGCGCCAGTGGTCCGGCGTCGTCGCCAGCCACGCGCTCCAGCGCGGATCGCGGGCGAGCGGCGGCAGCACCCGGCGCACCAGCCTCCGATAGAACTGCCAGGCTTCTCCGTGCCCGACATCGCGGGCGAGGCGCGCCTTGGCCCGGCCGAGCCTTGGCTCCTTGACGAAGATCGCGAGGTGGCGCCTCATCCGTAGAGCCTCGCCACCGTCTCGGCCCTCACGCCGAAGGAGAAGAGCAGCAGGCAGCAGAGATTGCGCAGCATGCGGGGCAGGTATCCCGCGTGCCGAAAGCGCACGGCCGAGGTGACTGCCGGCGTCGCCAGGTAGGCGAGCCGCCGCCGGCCGATCCGGCGCACGAGGTCCACATCCTCCATCATCGGCAGCGGGCGGAAGCCGCACAGCGCCTCGTACAGGCTGCGGTGGATCAGGAGCCCCTGGTCGCCATAGGGCAGCGCGAACAACCAGCACCGCAGCGCCACCAGCCGCTCCAGCAGGCGCGCGGCGACGGCCCGGTCGTCGAGGGCGAAGCGGAAGCAAGCGGCACAGCCTTGGTTTGCGGGCTGGGCGATGAAGGCGTTCACCTCCGCGTCCCACCCCGGTGCCGGACGCGTGTCGGCGTGGAGGAAGAGCAGCCACGCGCCTCCTGCCGCCTCCGCTCCCGCCGCCAGCTGCCGGCCGCGGCCGGCCTCCGTCTCGACCACGCGCGCGCCGTGGCGGCGGGCTTCGTCGGCGGTGCCATCCCGCGAGCCGCCGTCGGCGACCACGACCTCGGCCGCCGTCCCGCGCTCTTCAAGCCGGGCGACGCCGGGTGCGATGTCGGCAAGGGTCGCGCCGAGCACGCCGGCGGCGTCGAGGGTCGGAATCACGATGCTGAAGGCGGGCGGCACGGGGCGGACGATGGCTGTTAGCCCGTGCAGCGTCAATCCCGCCCAGTTCACAACTCCGAGACAACGCTTGACCTGCCCGCGCGGGGGCTTCAGAGTGACCGTCAAACAGGGCGGTGCGCTGGCGGCCCTAGCTGCGCGGTGCGTCGTGTGACGGGAGCGTGAGACATGTTTAGCCCGATGAAGCTGCTAATCCTCGTGGTGCTGATTGCGGCCGTCTGGTTCGGCTTCAAGGCAATCGGCCGGGTGCGCGCCAAGGCCAAGGCCGCGGAGCCGCTCGAGCACGAGGAGCATCAGAACATCGACGACAACCGCCGCTAACGCACACTCCCGCGGCAACTGCGGGGCATCCGCGCGGTTGACCGCTGCCTAAGCGGGGGGCATTGTCCGCCCGCCCATTTATCCGAATCGTTGACCTTCGATGGACGCCAACAGCCGCGACCGGTCGTTCCAGTCGCTCATCCTTGGCCTGCAGGCCTATTGGGCGGAGCGCGGCTGCGTCATCCTGCAGCCCTACGATATGGAGGTCGGCGCCGGCACCTTCCATCCCGCGACCACGTTGCGCAGCCTGGGGCCTGAGCCCTGGCGCACGGCCTACGTGCAGCCCTCCCGCCGGCCCGGCGACGGCCGCTACGGCGAGAACCCCAACCGGCTCCAGCACTACTACCAGTTCCAGGTGCTCCTGAAGCCCGCGCCCGAGGACGTGCAGGACCAGTACCTCGGCAGCCTGGGCGCGCTCGGCATCGACGTTCACGCCCACGACATCCGCTTCGTCGAGGACGATTGGGAGAGCCCGACGCTGGGCGCCTGGGGCCTCGGCTGGGAGGTCTGGTGCGACGGCATGGAGGTCACCCAGTTCACCTACTTCCAGCAGGTGGGCGGGATCGACTGCGACCCGGTCCCGGTCGAGCTCACCTACGGCATGGAGCGCCTCGCCATGTACGTGCAGGGCGTCGACAACGTCTACGACCTGGATTGGGACGGCCACGGCACGGTCTACGGCGACGTGTTCCTGCGTGCCGAGCGCGAGTTCTCAGCCTTCAACTTCGAGCACGCCGATATCGACCGCCTGCGCAGCCACTTCGAGGACGCGGAGGCCGAGTGCACCGCGCTGCTCTCGGGCGACAAGCCGCTGGCGCTGCCGGCCTACGACCAGTGCATGAAGGCCAGCCACCTCTTCAACCTGCTGGATGCGCGCGGCGCGATCAGCGTGGTGGAGCGCGCGGCCTATATCGGGCGCGTGCGCGCGCTGGCCAAGGCCTGCTGCGAGGCCTGGCTGGCGGGGTCGAAGTAGGCCATGCCTGACCTGCTGCTGGAGGTTCTGTCCGAAGAGATCCCCGCGCGGATGCAGGAGGGCGGTGCGGACCAGTTGAAGAAGCAGGTCCTCTCCCGGCTGGAGGAGGCCCGTCTCGTGTTCGACGCCGAGGGCGTGCAGTCCTTCGCGACGCCGCGCCGTCTAGCTCTGATCGTACCCAAACTGCCGGCGGTGCAACCCGACATCACGGTGGAGCGCAAGGGCCCGCGCGTCGATGCGCCACAGAAGGCAATAGACGGATTCCTCAAGTCCACCGGCCTCACGCTCGACGACTGCGAGCAGCGGGAGACTCCCAAGGGCCCGGTCTGGTTCGCGGTCACGCAGGAGAAGGGACGCCCCACCTCCGACCTCCTCGCCGACCTGTTGCCACAGGCTCTGGTCGCCGTCTCCTGGCCCAAGTCCATGCGTTGGGATGGGAGTGGCGTGCGCTGGGTGCGCCCCATCCGCTCGATCCTCTGCCTGTTGGGTGGCGATGTGGTGCCCTTCCGCTTCGGCACGATCGAGAGCGGACGCGCGACACAGGGCCACCGCTTCCTCTCCGGCGGACCGATCTCCATCAAGCGTGCGGACGACTACGAGACTACCCTCGAAGCCGCGAAGGTGATGCTGGACCCGGAGGAGCGGGAGCAAAAAATTAGGACCAAGGCCGAAGCCCTTGCAGAAAGCGCGGGCTTCGTGCTCGCCCAGGACGACGGGCTGGTGGAAGAGAACGCGGGCCTCGTGGAATGGCCGGTGGTCTTGATGGGCCGCTTCGACCAGCGCTTCATGGACCTGCCGGAGGAGGTGCTGCGTTCCGCGATGAGAACGCATCAGCGTTACTTCCCCATAACGAGAGGGATCCTTCAGGCTCCACCGCGTTTCGTCATGGTCTCGAATGCCGAGACTGCGGAGAACGGCGCTGCTGTCATCGCCGGCAACGAGCGGGTGCTGCGCGCGCGCCTAGCCGATGCCCAGTTCTTCTGGGAGCAAGACAAGCGACAGAAACTCATCGACCGCCTGCCGCAGCTTGAGGGTGTGGTCTTCCATGCCCGCCTCGGCTCCATGCACGAGAAAGCGCAGCGCGTTGCGAGGCTGGCGCGCACCCTCTGCCAGAGGATCGAGGGGGCCGACCCTGACAACGCAGCGCGCGCCGGACTCTTGTGCAAGGCCGATCTCGTGACCCAGATGGTGGGCGAGTTCCCGGAGCTTCAGGGGCTTGTGGGTAGCCTCTACGCGGAGCGACAAGACAAGCCGGAGAACCCGGAAGTATACAGGGCCATTGCCTCGCACTACGCACCGCAGGGGCGGGACGACTTAATTCCGACGGAGCCGGTGAGCGTCGCTGTTGCGCTCGCGGACAAGCTTGACACCCTGGCTGGCTTCTTCGCGATCGACGAGCGGCCTACTGGCTCCAAGGACCCCTTCGCGCTGCGCCGTTCTGCCCTCGGGGTCATTCGACTCATCCTCGAGAACCGGCTGCGGCTTTCACTCGCCGGCGTGCTGTCAAAGGCACTTGACGGTTACGACAATCTGCTGCCGGCGGAACCGGTGCCGGAGGCCACCCGCGACGCGCTGCTCGCATTCTTCGCTGATCGACTCAAGGTAGCTCTTCGAGATAAGGGCGTTCGCCACGATCTCGTCAGCGCCGTCTTTGCAGTGGAGGGCGGTGAAGACGATCTGGTGCGCCTGCTAGCTCGCGTCGACGCGCTCACGTCTTTCCTCGACAGCGAGGACAGTGCCAACTTGCTTACTGCCTATCGTCGTGCCGCTAACATCCTGCGGATCGAGGAGAAAAAGGACGGCAGGTGCTACGAAGGCGAGCCCGATCCAACGCTCTTCACCGAGGAGGACGAGCGCGCCCTCAACGAGCAAATCTTCAAGGCCAACCAACTAGCTGAGCACATGCTTAGTAAAGAAGCGTTCCACCACACAGTTACGATCATGGCGCCACTCCGCGCTCCCATCGACGCCTTCTTCGACAACGTCACGGTCAACTGCGACGACCCTGCACTGCGACGCAACCGGCTCCTGATGCTCTCGCAAATCCGCGCCACGCTGGATCGCGTCGCCGACTTCTCGAAGATCGAGGGCTGAGCGTGGCCCAGAAACGGACATGACCGCTTCCAGCGTCCCCCCTTTCGTCATGCCCGGACTTGATCCGGGCATCCACGAATACGCACAGCATCGCCTGGCGCGACGAGATGGTCGGGACAAGCCCGGCCATGACGATGAGAGGGCTGCTCTGCCAACAGGCATGTCCGGGACGGGACTCTGAGCGGTGGCCGGCTGGGTCTACCGCTTCGGCGGGGGGGAGGCGGACGGCGACGCCGGCATGCGCGCGCTGCTCGGCGGCAAGGGCGCGAACCTCGCCGAGATGGCCTCGATCGGCCTGCCTGTCCCGCCCGGCTTCACCATCACCACCGCGCTCTGCAACGCCTACTACGCGCAAGCGCGCGCGCTGCCCGACGGCCTCGATGCCGAGATCGACGCGGGCCTCGCCCATATCGAGCGGATCGCGGGCGCGGGCTTCGGTGACCCCGACCGCACGCTGCTCGTCTCCGTCCGCTCCGGCGCCCGCGCGTCGATGCCCGGCATGATGGACACCGTGCTCAACCTCGGCCTCAACGACGAGACGGCGGAAGGCCTCGCGCGCGCCAGCGGCGACGCCCGCTATGCCTACGACAGCTACCGCCGCCTGATCCAGATGTACGGCGATGTCGTGCTCGGCGTCGGGCACCGCGCCTTCGAGGAGCTGCTGGAGCGCGAGAAGGAAGCGCGCGGCTACCGCCTCGACACCGACATGGAGGCCGACGACTGGTCCCGCCTGATCGAGGACTACAAGGCGCTCGTCCGCGCCGAGACCGGCAGCGACTTCCCGCAAGCGCCCAGGGAGCAGCTCAAGGGCGCCATCCGCGCGGTCCTCGATTCATGGATGAATGCGCGGGCCGTCACCTACCGCCGCTTCCACGGCATCCCGGCCGAGTGGGGCACGGCGGTCACGGTGCAGGCCATGGTCTTCGGCAACATGGGCGCGGACTGCGCCACCGGCGTCGCCTTCACCCGCAACCCTTCCACCGGCGAGGCGGCGCTCTACGGCGAGTACCTGGTCAATGCGCAAGGAGAGGACGTGGTGGCTGGCATCCGCACGCCGCAGCCGGTGAGCGAGGCCGCGCGCCAGGCGAGCGGCACGGACGCGCCCTCCATGGAACGCGCCATGCCCGAGGCCTTCGCCGCGCTCAAGGCGGCGCTCGGCCGGCTCGAAGGCCACTACCGCGACATGCAGGATGTCGAGTTCACGGTGCAGCAGGGCACCCTCTGGATACTCCAGACGCGGGCCGGCAAGCGCACCGCCAAGGCGGCACTCAAGATCGCCGTCGACATGGCAGGCGCGGGTCTGGTGAGCGAGGCCGAGGCGCTGACGCGGGTGGACCCGCTCGCGCTGGAACAACTGCTCCACCCCACCCTCGATCCCGACGCATCCCGCCAGGTGCTGGCGCGCGGCCTGCCGGCATCGCCGGGTGCCGCCTGCGGCAAGGTGGTCTTCGACGCCGACGAGGCCGAGGACCGCGCCAACCGCGGCGAGGCCGTCATCCTGCTGCGCACCGAGACCAGCCCCGAGGACATCCACGGCATGCACGCTGCGCGCGGGATCGTCACCAGCCGCGGCGGCATGACCAGCCACGCCGCCGTCGTCGCCCGCGGCATGGGGCGCCCCTGCATCACCGGCGCCGGCGCGCTCCGCATCGACGAGGCGGCGCGGGAATGCCGGGCGGGCGACCTTGTGATCGCGGCGGGCGATGTCGTCACCATCGACGGCGCGAGCGGCGAGCTGCTGGAAGGCGCGGTGCCCACCATCGAGCCCGCGCTCTCCGACGACTTCGCGACGCTGATGGGTTGGGCGGACTGCGCGCGGCGCCTGCGCATCCGCGCCAACGCAGAGACGACCGAGGATGCCGAGACCGCGCTCCGCTTCGGTGCGGAGGGGATCGGTCTCTGCCGCACCGAGCACATGTTCTTCGACGACGAGCGCATCGTCGCGGTGCGCGAGATGATCGTGGCCCAGGAAGCGGATGGCCGCCGCGCCGCGCTCGCCAAGCTGCTGCCGGCGCAGCGCTCGGATTTCGTCGCGCTCTTCCGCATCATGGCGGGCCTGCCGGTGACGATCCGCCTGCTCGACCCGCCGCTCCACGAATTCCTGCCCCGCACCGATGCCGAGATCGCAGGCGTCGCCCAGGCCGCCGGCGTCACGTTCGAGGCCCTGCGCGCGCGCATCGCGCAGCTTCACGAGACCAACCCGATGCTGGGGCATCGCGGCTGCCGCCTCGGCATCTCCTATCCCGAGATCTACGAGATGCAGGCGCGCGCCATCTTCGAGGCGGCGGCCGAGGCCGACGGCGCGCACCCGGTCGAGCTCGAGATCATGATCCCCTTGGTGGCGACCAAGCGCGAGTTCGACATCCTCAAGGCCGCGATCGAGCGCGTGCACGAGGCGGTGGAACAGGAGACCGGCGCGAAGATCGCCTACGCCATCGGCTCCATGATCGAGCTGCCGCGCGCGGCGCTGCGTGCCGCCGAGATCGCCGAGAGCGCGTCCTTCTTCAGCTTCGGCACCAATGACCTGACCCAGACGACCTTCGGCATCTCGCGCGACGATGCGGCGAGCTTCGTCGGCGACTACGAGCGGGCAGGGGTCCTGCCGCGCGACCCCTTCGTCACCATCGACCCCGACGGCGTGGGCGAGCTTGTCCGCATTGCCGGAGACCGCGGCCGCGAGGCCCGCGCCGACCTCAAGCTCGGCATCTGCGGTGAGCATGGCGGCGATCCGGACTCCATCGCCTTCTTCGAGGAGGTGGGCCTCGACTACGTCTCCTGCTCGCCCTACCGCGTGCCGGTGGCGCGGCTCGCCGCGGCCCAGGCCGCCATCGCGAAGGGAGGGGCTGCCGACTCGCTCAAGGAAGATCGGGCGGGATAACCCGCGCTTCGCCTGCGGTGAGCGGTTCTCCCGCCTCGGCAGCCGCGGCGATCCTTTCCAGGCGCAGCACCGCGAGCGCGACGTCGTCCAGCCCTGAGCGGATCTCGCCCACCTCCCGCTCGCCCGCCATGATCGGCGTGCCGCTGGGCGGCAGCGGCCCGTCCAGCGCAACGGGTGCGAGCTGCCGGCGCACCAGGCCGCGATGCTTGGTGCGTGCCGTCAGCTCCTGGCCGACGTAGCAGCCCTTCTCGAAGTCGACGCCGTTGAGCGCTTCGAAACCGCACTCCATCAGCGTCGCCCGGCCGACCTCCATGTCGCGGCTGCCGTCGGGCGCACCGTGGGCGATGCGGTGGCGCTCGTAGTCGGCGACGTGGCCCTTGGCGAAGCCCGCTTCTTCCAGGAACGCGAGGTCCACGTCGCGGGGCAGGACCGCGCGAAGCCCCAGCGCCGCGTGCCTGGGATCGCGCATGAGGGTGCCGCCTTCGCACGGCACCGCGCTGCCTTCGCCGGACGGCAGGCCGAACGCATCGTCAGCGCCCTCCCCGCCGAAGAGCGCCACCACCTGAAAATCCTCGGTCGCGTCCGCGAGCTGGATGTCGGCACGCAGCCTGTAGGCCACCAGCCGGCCCCCGAGATCGCCGACGCGCGGCCCTTCGCAGTCGAGCAGGTAGCCATCCCCTTGCCGCAGCACGAAGAAATCGTGGAGGAACTTGCCCTGGGGTGTCAGCAGCGCCGCGTAGATGCCGCGCGCCTCGGTCACACGCTCGATATCGTTGGAGATCAATCCCTGGAGGAAGGGGACCGCCTCGGGACCGTCCACGGAGACGATCCCGCGATTGTCGAGCGGGACGTAGAGAGCGGTGCTCATCGCCAAGAACTCAGAGTTTTCGCAGTCCGGGACAACTCGCACCTACTATAGACCCCGCAGCCATCGGTCCAAGCGCTGGGCGGGCTGGGGGTATGAATGGGTCTATCGGTGTGCGAGTTTGGGGGATGACCGGCCTTACTCGCATCGGCTCCAACGTGCTCGCCGGCATGCCGCTCGACCGGGCCGCGCATCGGCGGACCGACGCGGCGTGGCTCAAGGCCCGCTTCGACGACCCGTCCACCCGCTACGTCGCGATCTGGCGGCAGAACGCCGTGGTCCGTTTGGGTCCCGAGCCCCGCCCCGTCATCCACTACCGCGAGACCCTCGACGGATTGCTCGACGGCAGCGCCGAGCCCACGCTGCTGGGCGTGGAGGTCGAGGAGGGTGCCGCCGGCGCGGCGCATTTCGTGGTCGATCTCTCTCACGTGGAGGCCGGGTCCCTGCTCGCGCGCTCGCCCGGCGGCGAGATGATGGACCTGCGCGAGCTGGTGCAGATCGTGCCGGGGGCCGATTCCGCGCTCATCGCCTACGCGCGGGGGCTGACCTATTGGCACCGGCGGCATCGCTTCTGCGGCGCCTGCGGATCGCCGGCGGCGGCGCTCGAGGCCGGCCACCAACGGCGCTGCACCAACGAGGACTGCGGCGCGGTCCATTTTCCGCGCACCGACACGGCGGTTATCACGCTGGTTCATGACGGCGACGAATGTCTGCTCTGCCGCCAGTCGCGTTGGCCGCCGGGGATGCACTCGACCCTCGCGGGCTTCCTGGAGCCCGGCGAGAGCCTGGAGGAATGCGTTGCCCGCGAGATCGAGGAGGAGAGCGGCGTGCGCGTGGGCGATGTCCGCTACCACTCCTCGCAGCCCTGGCCCTTCCCCGGCACGCTCATGGTGGGCTTCATGGCGCAGGCGCTCTCCCGCGAGATCGCGGTCGACGAGACCGAGCTGGAGTACGCCCATTGGTACAAGCGGCGCGACCTGCTCGGCCGCCGCGACAGCGACGAGTTTCGCCTACCGGGCCGCTACTCGATCTCCCGCCGGCTGATCGAGGACTGGCTCGCCGGCCGCATCCCTCCTTGAGCCTGCTGCGTCGCAGCGGGCGCGTTGACAGGGACCGGGCACGCGCTTATACAGCGGCGGCCCCGGCGCTCGCGAGAGACCGTGTTGGGGGCGGAGACGAGGCGTGAAGCGGACCTATCAGCCGAGCAACATCGTGCGCAAGCGGCGCCATGGTTTCAGGCAGCGCATGAAGACCGTGGCCGGCCGGCGCGTGCTCGCGCGCAGGCGCGCCAAGGGGCGCAAGCGCCTAGCCGTCTGAGGCCGGCGAGGCCCGGCCTCGCCTGTCGCTACTTCCGGAATGCTCGATGCTCGCAGGCCAATCGCGTCGTGCCGCGCGCAACCGCATATCACGGCAACGAAGATAACCGCCCGACCGGAAGCAACGTCGATGCGCATCGCCACGCTCAAGAAACGGCGCGACTTCCTGCGCGTGCGGGCGGCGGCACGGCGTTGGGCAGCGCCTGGGCTGGTGCTGCAGGCGGCACCCATGCCCGAGGCGGACGCCGAGCAGGGGCTGGTGCGCGTGGGCTACACCGCGAGCCGGCGGATCGGCAACGCAGTCGCGCGCAACCGCGCCAAGCGCCGATTGCGTGCGGCGGTGGCCCATGTTATGCCGGCCTCGGCGCAAAGCGGCTGCGACTACGTCGTCATCGCGCGTGCTGCCACGCTGACCCGCCCGTTCGACGCTTTGGTTGATGATCTGGCCGCGGCGTTGGCGCGTGTCGGCGCGCGGCCGGGCGATCGAGCACCTGACCGGAGACGGCGAGCCGCCGCCGGCCGGTCGCGCGAAGCGGGCCCGAGAGCGGGAGACGCATGAAACCGATCGTTTTACTGATCGTGGGCCTGATCCGCGGATACCAGTATTTCATCTCGCCCCTCCTGCCGCCGAGCTGCCGCTTCGAGCCGACCTGCTCGCACTATGCGATGACCGCGCTCAGGCGGCATGGCGTGGTCTTCGGCCTGGCGCTCGCGACCTGGCGGATCTTGCGGTGCAATCCCTATTGTCCCGGCGGGGTCGATGAGGTGCCGGAGCGCCCGCTCCGTATCTTGAGCACTCCCTGGAGGCGTGCCCCCCGCTGAGCGGGGCGGGCGAGCGATCCATGTTCGGCAGCGGCCAAGACAAGCGCAATCTCATCATCGCCATCGGCGCGATTTTCGTGGTCCTCGTCGGCTGGCAATTCCTCATGCCGGCGCTGTTCCCGCCGGATGAGCGGCCGCGGCGCGCCGCGGAGCAGCCCACGCCGGGGACGGCGCCGCCGTCGCTGGATCAGGTGGTGCCCGACGTGGACGACCCGGCTCAGGTGGAGTTGCGCCAAGCGGGCATCGACAGCCCCCGCATCCAGATCGAGTCGCCCAGGCTGAGCGGCTCGATTGCGCGCCTCGGCGGGCGCATCGATTCCATCACGCTGCTCGACTATCGCGAGGAGGCAGACGAGGAGAGCCCGAACATCGTGCTGCTCCAGCCCCGCGACGCAGTGCGTCCCTATTTTGCGGACTTCGGCTGGATTGCGGCCAACGAGGGCATTGCGCTCCCCCAACCCGACACCCTCTGGGATGCCGACAAGCTCACTCTCGCGCCCGGCCGGCCGGTCACGCTCCGCTGGGACAACGGCGCCGGGCTTAAGTTCACACGCAAGATCGACATCGACGAGAATTTCGTCTTCACCGTCACCCAATCGGTGCTCAACACCACCGGCGCGCCGCTGGCGCTCACGCCTTATTCGCGGATCGCGCGGTTCAGCGACGCCACCGAGTCAATCCTGCCGTTCAAGCCGCTCTTCATCTTCCAGGACGGCGCGCTCGGCGTCTTCGGCGAGGACTATCAAGACGCCGACTACGACGACATGCGCGACGCCTACGACGCCAAGGTGGAGAACCCCCGCGCCGGCGCCGAGTACCGCTACGACGCGACGGGCGGCTGGATGGGAATAACCGACAAGTACTGGCTGGTGGCGCTCATCCCCGATCAGCAGGTGCCGTTCCACGGCAGCTTCGAGTACGTGCCGGTCGACGGCGGCACGGAAGATTCCTTCCAGACCATCTACGAGGCCGACCCGCTCACGGTGAGTCCGGGGCAGGCGATCTCGCTCACCTCGCACCTCTTCACCGGCGCCAAGGAGATCAGCCTTCTCGATAACTATGAGGAGACGCTGGGCGCGGATCGCCTGGATCTCTCCGTCGATTTCGGCCCGGCGTGGTTCCTGTCGAAGCCGATGTTCTACGTCATCGACTTCTTCAACCGGGTGACCGGCAACTTTGGCGTCGCCATCCTGCTGCTGACCATCTGCGTGCGGGTGCTGCTGTTCCCGCTGGCCAACAAGGCCTACGCGTCCATGAGCCGGATGCGCAAGCTCCAGCCGGAGATGATCCGCCTGCGTGAGCGCTTCAAGGACGACAAGCAGCGGATGAACAGCGAGCTGATGAAGCTCTACCGCGAGCAGAAGGCCAATCCGGTGGCCGGCTGCCTGCCGCTGCTCGCGCAAATACCGGTGTTCTTCGCCCTCTACTACATGCTGTTCGTCACCATCGAGATGCGGCACGCGCCCTTCTTCGGCTGGATCCACGACCTCTCCGCGCCCGACCCGATGACCTTCATCACCGGCTTCGGCTTGCTTGAATGGCCGGCGCCGGAGTTCCTGCTGGTGGGCATCTGGCCGCTCATCTTCGGTGCGACCATGTGGCTCCAGATGAAGCTCAACCCACAGCCGATGGAGCCGATTCAGCAGAAGATCATGATGGCGCTGCCCATCATCTTCCTCTTCCTGTTCGCGCGCTTCCCGGCCGGGCTGGTGGTCTACTGGACCTGGAACAACGTGCTCTCCATCGGCCAGCAATGGCTGATCATGCGGCGGATGGGCATCACCCGCCAGAGCCTCGCCGAGGACGCCGAGAAGATCAAAAAGATCAAGGAGGCGGCGGAGAAGGGCACGCTGCTGAAACCAAGCCGCTCTTCCCGCAAGAAGACCAAGCGCCCCGATCCGGCCAAGGAAAGCGCGCGTGCCGCGGGCGAGGACACGGCCCGTCGCGAAGGGACGACGCAGCGGGACACCGCAGCACGCGCCCGCAAGTCCCAGCCCCGGACAAGCAAAGCGCGGCGTGACAGCGCTCCGCGTCAGGATAGAGAGCCACGCCGCGAGGGAGCCGCGCGCAAGGCTGGCGAAACGCGAAGCGACCGACCCGCGCGCCAGGGCGAGGCACCCCGCCGCAAGTCCGGCTCAACGCAGGCATCGGGTGGCAGTGCGAAGGCGGAGGGCTCGACACGGACCCGGCGTTCAGAATCGGGCGGTGGTCAGAAGACGCGTGCCAAGAGTGCCGCCCGACCACGCGCCGAGCGCAAGGGTGAGGCAAAGGGCGAGGAAACGGGCGAGAGCCGGAGCACCATGTCGCCGGCCAAGCGCGCCGCCCTCGAGCGGGCACGCATCGCGCGGAAGAAGGCCCTGGCCCGCAAGCAGAGGCAAAAGGCCGCACGCCAGCGCAAGTCCGCGCCGGCCGCCGACCAGCCCGCGGGCCTGATGGATCGCCTGAAGGCTGGCCTCGGGATTCCCCCGGCCGAGGGGGCGTCCAGGCCCACGCCCGCGGCCGCGCCCAAGGCAAAGCCCCAGAAATCGCGCAGGCAGCGCAGGGCGGAGCGCGCCGCCGCCCGCGCCACCGAGGAGGGAGACGCTCCCACCGACGCAAACGGCGATGCGGCGCCCGCCGACGCAGCCCCTGCCGATGAGGCGCCGGCCCATGAGACTGAGGCGGTGAGCGGGGATGCGGCCGGGGACGGCGACGCACCCGCGCAGGAGTCAGCTCCCGGCGCATCCGCTGACGGCGGCGAATGGACGAGCCAGGACCGGCCGAGGCCGAGGCGGCAGAGAACGCGGAAGCGCGCGCGGCGGCGCTAGAAGCTGGTAGGCGGCTGTTTGCGCGGCCCTGCCGCTTCGTCGCGGGCGTCGCTGGGCTCGACGGAATGCCCGCGCCCGCGCTCCCCGAGATTGCCTTCGCCGGCCGCTCCAATGTCGGAAAGTCGAGCCTCGTCAACGCGCTGACCGGGCGCCGCGCCTTGGCGCGCACCTCCAACACACCGGGGCGCACGCGGGAGCTGAACTTCTTCGACCTCGACGGCCGGCTCATGCTCGTGGACCTGCCGGGCTACGGCTACGCCGCCGCCTCCAAGACCAAGATCAAGGCCTGGACCCGGCTGGCTGAGTCCTACCTGCGCGGCCGGCCGACGCTCCGGAGGGTCTGCCTGTTGCTCGACGCGCGGCGCGGCATCACCGCAGCCGATGAGCCGGTCATGGCTGCGTTCGACCAGAGCGCCGTCTCCTTCCTCGCGGTGCTGACAAAGTGCGATAAGCTGACGCCCGAGGCCCTGACCGCGCAGGTCGCCGCCATCGAGGCGGCACTTGCTGTCCACGTCGCCGCCTATCCCTCGCTGATCGCCACCAGCGCACGCACGGGCGACGGCATCGCAGCGCTCAGGAGCCACCTCGCGGCGCTGGCCACAGCGTAAAGAATAGTTTAGTGATCCGCGGCCGCCGGGCGCCGCCTACAGCGCCGGCGCTTGCGACCGACCAGGCATCCCATGCAGCGCATCAGCGACACCAAACACTGGCTGCGCACCGCGGCCACGATCTCCGAGGCGCTGCCCTACATGCGGCGCTTCGCGGGCCGGAGCGTGGTCATCAAGTATGGCGGCCACGCCATGGGCGATGCTGCGCTCGCCCAGAGCTTTGCGCGTGACGTCGTACTGCTGAAGCAGGTCGGCATCAACCCGGTGGTGGTCCACGGCGGCGGTCCGCAGATCGCCAAGATGCTCGCCCGCCTGGGGATCGAGAGCGACTTCGTCGACGGTCTGCGCGTTACGGACGCGGCGGCGATCGAGGTCGTCGAGATGGTGCTCGCCGGCTCCATCAACAAGCAGATCGTCACCACGATCAACGCGGAGGGCGGCACCGCGATCGGCCTCAGCGGCAAGGACGGCCGGCTCATCGAGGCGACGGCGCTCAAGCGGCGCAAGCGGGATGCCGAGACCGGCGCCGAGCGCGTGGTGGACCTCGGCTTCGTCGGCGAGCCAGAACGCATCAACGTCGAGTTGCTCGACCATCTGGGCGGGTCCGACATCATCCCGGTCATCGCGCCGATCGGCGTGGGCGCCGGCGGCGAGACCTACAACATCAATGCCGATACCGCAGCCGGCGCCATTGCCTCCGCGCTCTCCGCCATCAAGCTGCTGCTGCTCACCGACGTTCCCGGCGTGCTCGACGGCGACGGCGCGCTCATCAGCCAGATGACCACCGGCGAGGCGCAGAAGATGCTCACTGGCGGCGCGGTCAGCGGCGGCATGATCCCGAAGCTCGAAACCTGTCTCACGGCGATCAAGCGCTCGACCGGCGCCGCCCACATTCTGGACGGCCGCGTGCCGCACGTGATCCTGCTGGAACTCTTCACCGAGCACGGCACCGGCACCATGATCGTGCCGGATTAGTGCGAGTCCGTCTCTGACGGACGCGCTCTACGGTGTCGGCCCGGTCATCTTGGTGGGGTCGACCCAGCGCTCGAAGTCGGCCTCGTTCACCACGCCAAGCGCAAGCGCGGCCTCCTTCAGCGTCGTACCCTCGGCATGGGCCTTCTTCGCCACCTTGGCGGCGTTGTCGTAGCCGATGTGGGGGTTGAGCGCGGTCACCAGCATGAGCGATTCGTGCAGCAGCCGGTCGATGCGCGCGCGGTTGGGCTCGATGCCCGCCACGCAGTTGTCGGTGAAGCTGCGCGCACCGTCGCCGATCAGCCGGATCGACTGCAGCAGGTTGTAGATCATCACGGGCTTGAACACGTTGAGCTCGAAGTGCCCGCTGGCGCCGCCCACCGATATGGCGACGTGATTGCCCATCACCTGGGCCGCCACCATGGTGAGCGCCTCCGCCTGGGTCGGGTTCACCTTGCCCGGCATGATCGAGGAGCCGGGCTCGTTGGCCGGCAGCTCGAGCTCGCCCAGGCCGCAGCGCGGGCCCGACGCCAGCAGCCGGATGTCGTTCGCGATCTTCATCAGGCTCGCGGCCACGGTGTTGAGCGCGCCCGACATCTCGACCACCGCGTCGTTGGCGGCGATGGCCTCGAACTTGTTCTCGGCGGTGCGGAACGGGAGCCCGGTGAGCGCCGCGACCTCGGCCGCGAAGCGCGCATCGAAGCCCGCCTTGGTGTTGAGCCCGGTGCCGACGGCGGTGCCGCCCTGGGCCAGCGCGCAAAGCCTGGGCAGCGCCGCCTTCACGCGCTCGATCCCATACTCCACCTGCGTCGCGTAGCCGGAGAACTCCTGGCCGAGGGTGAGCGGCGTCGCGTCCTGCAGGTGGGTCCGGCCGATCTTCACGATCTCGGCGAAGGTCTCCGACTTCGCCGCGAGCGCTTGGTGCAGATGCTCCAGCGCCGGCAGCAGCAGGTGATGGCACTGCTCCACGGCGGCGATGTGCATCGCGGTCGGGAAGGTGTCGTTGGAGGACTGGCTGCGGTTGACGTGATCGTTGGGGTGCACCGGCGTCTTCTGGCCCATGGGCTGGCCGAGCATCTCGCAGGCCCGGTTGGCGATCACCTCGTTGGCGTTCATGTTGCTCTGGGTACCCGAGCCGGTCTGCCAGACCACCAGCGGGAAGTGAGCGTCGAGCGAGCCCGCGATCACCTCTCCGGCCGCCTCGCCGATCGCAGCACCCAGGTCGGCATCGATCAGGCCGGCCTCGACGTTCACCCGCGCCGCCGCCTGCTTGACGATGCCGAGCGCGCGGATCAGCGGCGCCGGCATGCGCTCGCCGCCGATCCTGAAGTTCTGCAGGCTGCGCTGGGTCTGAGCGCCCCAGTAGGCGTCGGCCGGCACGTCGATCGCGCCGATCGAGTCCGTCTCGCGCCGGGTCTCCGCCGATGTGTCGGTGATGGCCGTGCCCTTTCCGGTTGCGGGCCTCCTTTACCACGCCGGCGGTCTGCGGCGCCCGCCTTCGAATCGCTCAGGCGGCAAACTCCTCGGCGGAAAGCGCGCCGGCGGTCTCGACGATCCGCGCCCAGGCCTTCTCGACATGCGCGCGGCGGGTCGCTGTCCCGCCCACCGCAAGGCGCAGCACGAGCCGGTCGTCGAGCCAGGTGTGGGTGAGGTAGAGCGCGCCGGATTCGTTGAGCCGGTTCATCAGGGCCTCGTTGAGCGCATCGCCCGCGCGGTGGCGAAAGCAGACCAGTCCGGCCGAGACCGGTGCCGCCAGCTCGAACTCGGCGTGCGCCTCCACCTGCGCGGCGAACCAGTCGGCCAACGCGACGCAGTTCCGCACGTGGGCGCGCAGGCCCTCAGCGCCGTAGTGGCGGATCACGAACCAGAGCTTGAGCGCACGGAAGCGCCGGCCGAGCGGGATTTGCCAGTCGCGGTAGTCGATCACCGCGCCCGATTCGGTCGCGCGGTTGCGCAGGTATTCCGGCAGCACGCTCAGCGCCTCGATCAGCGCGGCGCGGTCGGCGACCCAGAAGCAGCTGCAGTCGAAGTTGGTGAGCAGCCACTTGTGCGGGTTGAAGGTGTAGCTGTCGGCGTGCTCCAGCCCGTCGATCAGGCCCCGGTGCTCGGGGCAGATGGTGGCGCTGCCGGCGTGCGCGGCATCGACATGGAGCCAGATGCCCTCCCGCCGACAGAGCGCGCCGATGGCGCGGAGCGGGTCCACCGCGCCGGAGGAGGTCGTGCCCACGGTCGCACACACCATCGCAGGCACGGCCCCGGCTGCGCGGTGCGTGGCAATTGCGGCCTCCAGCGCGTCGACCTGCATCGCATGGCGCTCGTCAGCATTGATGAGCCGCAGGTTCTCCCGCCCCAGGCCCGCAATCTTCACCCCTTTCTCGATGGATGAGTGCGCGTGCCGGGAGGTGTAGACGGTGAGCCGCGGCCCCTCCGCGCCGTCCGGGCCGCGGCCCGCGCCATGCCGGTTGACCGTGCCGGCGCTCGCCCGTTCGCGCGCGGCGATAAGCGCGGTGAGCGTGCTGCTCGAGGCGCTGTCCTGGATCACGCCGCCGCCGGCCGCGCTCGACTTGAATCCCTCCGGCAGCCCGAGCAGATCGACCAGCCAGTCGAGCACATGGGTCTCGAGCTCGGTGCACGCCGGGCTCGTGGCCCAGAGCATGCCCTGCACTCCGAACCCGGAAGAGAGCAGATCGCCGAGGATCGACGGGCCCGAGGCGTTCGCCGGGAAGTAGGCGTAGAAGTTGGGCGACTGCCAGTGGGTGAGACCGGGAAGGACGATCTCGTCGATGTCGCGCAGCAGGTCGGCGAAAGGCTCGCCCTGTTCGGGCGCGGCACTTGGCAGGCGCGCGCGGACCGATCCCGGCTCCGCCTGCGAGAGCACGGGGTACTGCTCCACCTCCTCCATGTAGCGGGCGATGCGCTCGATGAGTGCGGCTCCGCACCGGCGGAACTCGTCTGGCGTCATGTGCCGGGATTCGTCCATCGGGAAGCCCTTCGCGTTGACCGCCGCAGGCAAGAGGCCGCAGCGGGACAATGATGACGTAGTGGTGCGGGGCTCGCAGTGCAATCGGCCGCCGTCCGGGGTCACGCCCACGTGAGCCCCGTTGACGCACAAAGTGCCCAAGGGCAACGGCGCGGAGAGTTTGGCGCGTGCCCGCCGCCACCCTATCCTCGCGCTGTCATCCCCGCGAGCCCAGGAGCCTGCCATGGCGAGCGACACCCCACAGGCCGTGATGGTCACCGGTGCCGGCCGCAGCATCGGCCGCGCGGTGGCCGAGCGCTTCCATGCCGCCGGCGCCCGCGTTCACATGTGCTGCCTCACCGAAGAGAGCCTGGAGGATGTGCTCGGCGCCAACCCCGGCATGTCCGGCAGCATCGCCGACGTGGGCTCGGCGGAAGCGGTCGCGCGCTGGTTCGAGGAGGGGCTCGCGGCCCTCGGTAGGCTCGACGTGCTGGTGAACAACGCCGGCATCAGCGGCCCGCGCGCGCCGGTGGAGGAGATCGAGGACGACGAGTGGCAGCGCGTGATCGACGTCAACCTCAACAGCATGTTCCACTGCATCAAGCGGGCAGTGCCGGTGATGAAGGCGCAGGGCTCGGGCGCGATTATCAATATCTCCACCGCCTCCACCCGCGTGGGGATGCCGCTCAGGACCTCCTACATCACCACCAAGTGCGCGGTGGACGGCATGACCATGAACCTCGCGCGCGAGCTCGGCCCTTCCGGCATCCGCTGCAATGCCATCCTGCCCGGCATCATCGACAACCCGCGCGGGCGGCGCCTGATCACGCACCTCGCCAAGGAGCGGGGGCAGACGGTCGAGGAAGCGCACGAGCGCTACGTCAGCTTCATCTCCACGCGCGCGCTGATCACCAGCGAGGAGGTCGCCGACACCGCGTTCTTTCTGGCGCAGGATTCGGCGAGCAACATCACCGGGCAGTTGATCGGGGTCTGCGGCAACCTGGAGTGGGAGGAGTAGCTACTTCTTGCGGAAGTGGTCGAGCGCAACGACTTTCTCGCCGTTCGACCCCGGCGCGTCCGTATTCGCTTCCGCTTCCGCCTCTGGCGGGGCCTTTTCCCCACCCGCTGCCGGCACCGACCCTGTTGCGCGCGCTTCCGGCTCAGCCTTCTTTCCGCGCGCCTTCCGCTTCGCTGGTTTTTCGCTCGCCTCGGGCGCGGACATCTCTCCGCGCGCCTCCGGCGCGGTCATTTCTCCGCGCGCCTCCGGCGCGGTCATTTCTCCGCGCGCCTCTGGCGCGACCCCAAACTGCAAACCGAATTTGACCGACGGGTCGGCGTAGCTGGTGAGCGCCGCGAAGGGGACGACGATGCGCTGGCCCACCTTGTTGAAGCTCAGCGTCACGGAGAAGGAATCGTCCTCGACCTCCAGGCCCCAGAACTGGTGCTGAAGCACGATCGTGAGCTCGTCCGGGTAGCGCGTGTGGAGGAAATCCGGCACCTCGACGCCGGGGGCTGCGGTCTTGAAGGTGATGTAGGCGTGGTGGGTGCCGGGCCAGCCCTCCTCTGCGACGCGGCGGAGCGCCTCGCGAACCACCGAGCGCAGGCCGTTCTCGACCAGCGTGTTGTAACCGATGAGGTCCTTGCTCATTGCCGCGTCCGTGTCCACCCTCTCAACCGGGGCTGCCGTTGCCCGATGCCCCCAAACCACGCCGGTTCGCCGCCACCGGTTAGCTTAGCCCGGAAGCCTCGCCACGGTCACGGCCTGCGTCGCGCGAAACGCACGCGAAGCTTCTCGTTCGTATGAGTGCCCAGTGATTTATGGTCCCGGCCGGAACGCCGGGTTAGCGGGGGGCTTCTGTTGCCCGGCGCCCCCCAAGCCGCGCTTACCTAGCGATGCTAGGCAGCGAGTGCGACTTCATTGTCGTTCGCACCTCTGAGTTGGCCCGATAACGGCGGTACCATGCCGGGCGAAAACCACACCTTTACCACGCACGTCGATCCTGGTTCGCCCCCGCAACTTGAGCCGCCCGCTCAAGGGATGGTGGAGGCGCCGGGTACTGCCCCCGGGTCCGCAACGCTTATTTCGAGCAGCGTTTATCGCCATAGTCGACGGTCTCCCGCCGACCCCGACAATATAGGTGCTCGAAGCGCGTATGGGAAGTGGCCGCGGCACCTGTGCACACGGTTGTGGGAGCGCGGTATGATCGCAACGCGGATTGCCGTTCGACCTCACCGGAGACGTCCCTCGCCCATGCCGATCGACGACCACAAGCGGGCGGAGATCGAGGCCCAGCGCGCCGCCTGGGAGAAGACCAGGCGCGCCACGGTGCCGGCGCTGGAGTCGATCCTCTACGAGCGCTTCGACGTGCTCGACCACGGCTTCGTCCGGGTGATCGACTACATGGGGGACGATGCCGCCATCGTGCAGGCGGCGCGGGTCTCCTACGGCGCGGGCACGCGGCGCGTGCGGGAGGACCGCGCGCTGATCCGCTACCTCCTGCGCCATCGTCACACGACGCCCTTCGAGATGTGCGAGCTCAAGCTGCACATCAAGGCGCCAATCTTCGTCGCCCGCCAGTGGCTCCGCCACCGCACCGCCAGCGTCAACGAGTATTCCGCGCGCTACTCCAGGCTCGACCGCGAATTCTACGTGCCCGACCCAGCGCATCTCCAGTCTGTCCGGGAAGAGCAGATCGACCGCCAGCGGGCCAGCAGCAGCGGCATGGACGACCTGTTCGGGTGGCGGGAGGCGGCGGAGACTCGTCAGGAGCTGGCCGCGCAGTCCGCCGCCAACAAGCAGGGCCGGGACGATTCGCTGGCGGACGCGGAGGCCCGCCAGGCGCTCTCGCGCCTCGACTGGATCTCAACCCGTGCCTACGGCGTCTACGAGAACCTGCTCAACGAGAACGAGGACGGCGAGAAGAAGGACCCCGACCGCGCCGGCCTCGCCCGCGAGCTCGCGCGGGCGGCGCTGCCGGTCAACTATTACACCCAGTTCTACTGGAAAATCGATTTGCACAACCTGCTGCACTTCCTGTCGCTGCGGGCCGACGCCCACGCCCAGTACGAGATCCGCGCCTATGCCGATGTGATCCTCGACAAGGTCGTCGCGCGCTGGGTGCCGGCGACCTACGAGGCCTTTCGGGACTATGGGATGGATGCCGCATCGCTCTCGAGAGGCGGGCTCGACGTGGTCAAGCGCATGCTGGCGGGCGAGGTGGTTGATCAGGAGAACAGCGGCCTCTCCAAGCGCGAGTGGCGCGAGCTTATGGCGGTGCTGGGGCGGGAGCCCTAGAGCGTTTCCGCTTTGCACGGAAACGCTCTACCTATTTATCGCTCACGGCAGCCGGCCTACGGCCGACACCTCCGCGAGGGCGCCGCAGGGGCGGCGGGCCGCAGTCGCGGCCTGTCGCGCGTCCGTCAAAGACGGACACGCCCTAGCTACAGAGGGGCCACACCTCCCACCAGGAATCGCAGCGGAATTCCGATTCGCAGCGCTTGAGTTGCGCTTCGTAGCGACTGGCGGTCTCGGCCACCCGCTTCGCGATTTGTTGCAACTTGGGCTTCTCTTTCCAGGTGCCGCGCCGGTAGCCGCCGCGTCCCTCGTGATAAGCGAGATAGAGGTTGCGTGCGTCGGTCTTGGCGATGCCGAGCTGACGCGACGTCCCGTGGTTGTACCAGCCGATGAAATCGAGGGCGTCCTCCATGTCAGAGCGGCTGCGCCAGAAGGAGCCGCGCTCGTTCGTGTAGTCCTCCCAGGCCGGGTCCTGCGCCTGGGCGTACCCCTTGGCTGACGACACGCGCCCCCACGGGATGAACCAGAGGACGTACTTGCGTGGCGGCCGCGCATCGCTCCGGTAGCTCGATTCGTGATGCACGAAGGCCATGAGAATGTGAACCGGCACGTCCCACGTGTCCTCCGCCTCCTTGGCGTAGTCGTACCAGTCGGGATGCTGGTGGAAGACGGCGCAAAGGTCCTGCTGACGATCCGGAACCGAGGGCGTGCACCCGGCCGCTACCAGCGCTGCCAAGAGCAGGGCGACAATGCCGGCGCCGATCCAGCGCCTGCGGCCCGAAAGGGCCGCTAGTCTTGAGAGAACGCCGTCCGACCGCCTGTTCGCCATCGACGGGTGCGCTCACATCATGACGATGCGGGGCTGGGCGCGGCCGGCGCCGCTCACCGCCGAGGTGGCCTTGTCGATCAGGCCAGCGGCGATCTGCCGATAGGATTCGGCGTGGGGGCTCTCGGGCTGGGTGACCACGATCGGCCGGCCCGCATCGGACGTCGTCCGGATCGAGATATCGAGCGGTATCTCGCCCAGGAAGTCCACGCCGAGCCGGCGCGCGGTCTCGCGCGCCCCGCCGTGGTGGAACAGCTCGGCCCGGTGGCCGCACGCGGGGCAGACGTAATAGCTCATGTTCTCGACGACCCCGAAGATCGGCACGTTGACCTGCTGGAACATGTTGATGCCCCGCGTCACGTCGAGCAGGGCGATATCCTGCGGCGTGGAGACGATCACCGCGCCGGTGAGCGGCACCCGCTGCGCCATGGTGAGCTGCGCATCGCCGGTGCCGGGCGGCAGGTCGCAGAGCAGCACGTCGAGCTCGCCCCAATCGACGTCCCGCATCATCTGCTCCAGCGCCTGCATCACCATGGGCCCGCGCCAGATCATGGCGGTATCCTCGGCCACCAGAAAGCCGATGGACATGCACTTGATCCCGTAGTTCGCCATGGGGCGGAGCGTGCGCTCGCCCACCATCTCCGGCTGGCCACTCAGGTTGAGCATGCGCGGAATCGAAGGCCCGTAGATGTCGCAGTCGAGCAGACCGACTCGGACATTCTGGGCAGCCATCGCGGTCGCGATGTTGACGGCAGTCGTCGACTTGCCCACGCCGCCCTTGCCGGATGCGATGGCGATGACGCTCTTCACCCCTGGCAGGAGCTGATCGGCCTGCGGCGCCCGCGCCTGGGCCTGCCCGCCGTGGGCGTGACCGTGGCCGTGGCCATGCGAATGACCGCGGCCCTGTCCCTGCGCCTGGCCGCCTGCTGGCCGCTCGGCGGTGAGCACGGCCGTCACCGAAAGCACGCCGGAGAGCCGCTCCACCGCAGTCTCGCAGGCCTTTCGCAGCGGCTCCTTCGCCGCGCCCTGGTCCGGATCGACCTCCAGCGCGAAGCCCACGTTGCCGTCTTTCACCACGACTCCGCTGATGAGGCCGCTCGCGACCACGCTCTGTCCGCTGTCCGGGTCCAGGACGTCAGCGAGCGCCGCCAGAACCTGATCCTTGGTGACCGACGCCATCGTTCCACTCCGACCGGGGGGTCACGGCAAGACGCGACAGCAGGGATGTGTGTGCGTCGTTGCGTGCCGCAACCGCATGACTTATAAGGCGCCCATGACGACATGCAAAGCCTTGGGAGAAAGGCTGACCCATGCCCTGGTCTAGCCAAGGTGGCGGGGGCGGCTGGCAAAGCGGCGGCGGCAACAGCGGCCCGTGGGGGCGCTCGCCGGGCGGCGGCGGCCGGCGTGGTGGTGGGCAACCACCTCCGCCCGACCTCGAAGAGATGTTGCGGCGCGGCCAGGATCGCTTCCGCAGGTGGATGCCCGGGCTACGCGGTAGCCGCGGGCTCATCCTGCTGCTCCTCGTCGCCATCGGCATCTGGCTGCTGACCGGTTTCTACCGGGTCGAGCCCGACGAGCAGGGCGTGGTGCTGCGCTGGGGCGAGTGGACCAAGACCACCCAGCCGGGCCTCAACTACCACCTGCCGTGGCCATTCGAGACGGTTATCCTGCCCAAGGTGACCAAGATCAACCGGGCCGAGATCGGCTACCGGACCCTGGTCGATTCCCAACGGGGGGCGTTCACGCGGCCGGTGCCCGACGAGAGCCTGATGCTGACCGGCGACGAGAACATCATCGACGTGAAGTTCACCGCCTTCTGGCGCATCCGCGATGCCGGCCAGTTCCTGTTCAACATCCAGGCGCCGGAGCGCACGGTGAAGGACGCGGCCGAGAGCGCGATGCGCGAGGTGATCGGCAAGACCCGCCTGCAGTCGGCGCTCGCCGAGGAACGCCTGCTGCTGGCACAGCAGACCCACCAGCTCACGCAGCAGGTCCTGGACTATTACGGCGCCGGCATCGAGATCACTCAGATCGAGCCGCAGGACATCGCGCCGCCGGAGGCTGTGATCGCGTCCTTCCGTGACGTGCAGGCGGCGCGCGCCGACCAGGAGCGGGCCAAGAACGAAGCCGAAGCCTACCGCAACGACATCATCCCGCGGGCGCGCGGCGCCGCTGAGCGCCTCGTGCAGGAGGGCACGGCCTACAAGGAGGAAGTCGTCGCCAGGGCCCAGGGTGAGGCGGCGCGCTTCCTCTCGGTCTACAGCGAATATGCGCAGAACATGGATGTCGTCCGCCGGCGCATGTATCTGGAGACGATGGAGGAGGTGCTCGGCGGAATCGACAAGATCATCATCGATTCTGCGGCGCAAGGTGGTAGCGGAGTCGTGCCCTACCTGCCGCTACCCGAGCTTCAGCGCCGGCAGGGCACGGGGGACACGCAGTAGACCATGAGTACCCGGCTCAAATTCATTATCGGCGCCGCGGTCATCCTCGTGGCGATCATCCTGCTTCTGATCTCCACCTACAAGGTGCGCGAGGATCAGCAGGCGATTCTCCTGCAGCTGGGTGAGCCCATCAAGGTGGTGAACCAGTGGGGCACGGACGAGCCGGGGCTCCGCTTCAAGACACCCTTCGTCCAGAACGTCGAGTACTTCGAGAAGCGCGTGCTGGACTTCAACGCGCCGGCGGAGGAGATGATTCTCGGCGATCAGAAGCGGCTGGTGGTCGACGCCTTCATCCGCTACCGGATCATCGATCCTCTGCGCTTCTTCCAGTCCGTCGGCAACGAGGCGATAGCGCGTGCGAGACTCGGCGCGATCCTCAACGCCAGCACGAGGCAGGTGCTGGGTACGGTCGAGTTGATCACCGTGCTCTCGGGCGAGCGTGCGCAGCTCATGACCGAGATCAGGGACCAGGTGAACCGTCAGTCTACCGGCTTCGGCGTCGATGTGATCGACGTGCGCATACGCCGCGCTGACCTGCCGGAGGAGAACAGCCAGGCCGTCTACCAGCGCATGCAGACCGAGCGTGAGCGCGAGGCCAAGGAGTTCAGGGCGCAGGGCGAGGAAGAGTCGCAGCGCATCCGCTCGCGCGCTGATCGCGAGCGTGTGGTGCTCCTCGCGGAGGCGGAGCGCGAGTCCCAGACCCTGCGCGGTGAGGGCGACGAAGAAGCCTTGCGCATCTCGCGCGACGCATATGGACGCGACTCCGAGTTTTACGCCTTCTACCGGGCCATGCAGGCCTATCGCGAAGCCCTCGGCGATGGCGACACGAGCATGGTGCTGTCGCCCGACAGCGAGTTCTTCCGCTTCTTCGACAATATCGTGCAGCCTCAGGCGCCCGCCCCGGCGGCACCTGAGTGACGCGCCCCGGCCTCGCGCCGGTGCAAGGCCGTCCCACGGCCACCCCCAACGATCCGGCTATGAGCGACGGGCTCACCGCCTTCCTGACCGCAATCGGGCTTATCTTCGTTATCGAGGGCGGGCTCTACGCGCTGTTTCCGGAGGCCATGCGGCGTAGCATCGCTCGCGTGCTGGCGCAGCCTTCGGGCCGGATCCGCGCCATCGGCACGGGCGCGGCGTTGGCGGGCCTCCTGCTGGTCTGGCTCGTCAACTAGGTGCAGTGAGGCAGGACGTGGCGAGCAAGGGACGCAACAAATGAGCGAGCGGCTGCTCGCGCCCTTCGCGGGGCTTCGCGCGGCCCCGGAGCATGCCGATGCGGTGGCGGCGGCGCCCTACGACGTGATGTCGACGGACGAGGCCCGCGCCGCCGCCGAGGGCCGGCCGCTGAGCTTCCTCCACGTCTCCCGGCCCGAGATCGACCTGCCGCCCGAGACGCCGCCCGGCGCGCCCGAACTTTACGAAGGGGCTGCGGCGGGCTTCGCGCGGATGATTGAGAGTGGAGTCCTGATCCGCGACTCGGCCTCCCGCTTCTACGCATACCGCATGAAGGCAGACAGTCGCACGCAGACCGGGCTCGTGGCGGCGGCCTCGCTCGCCGCCTACGAGGAGGGTGCGGTCAAGCGGCACGAGTTGACCCGGCCGACCAAGGTAGAAGACCGGGCCCGTCATATTGCGGCGCTCGGCGCGCAGACCGGCCCTGTCCTCACAATTCACCGGCCGGACGAAGAGGTTCGCCGCCTGTTAGCCGCGGCCTGCGGAGGGCCGCCGCTCTGCCGCGCCGTGCTCGACGGCACGGTGACTCACACGCTCTGGTCCATCGACGGTGCGGACGAGATCGACGCGCTGACAGGGCAATTCGACCGGATCGGCGCGCTCTACATCGCCGACGGTCACCACCGCGCCGCCGCCGCGCAGATGGCGGCCCAGGCGATGGGAGCGGGGACGGGAGAAGCCGCCGGCCGCCTGTTGACGGTGAGCTTCCCGGCCGACGAGGTGCGGATTCTGGGCTATCACCGGATCGTGCAGGGCCTGAACGGGCTCACGCCCGACGCATTTCTTCGCGCGGTCGGCGAGACGCTGCGCTGCGAGCCGGCGGACGGGCCGGTGGAGCCCGCGACGCCGGCCCAATTCGGCATGTATGTCGAGGGCCGCTGGTACCGGCTCGCAGCCGAGGCTCTGGCGCCCGCCGGCGGCCCGGTGGTCAACCGCCTCGACGTTTCGCTGCTGGCGTGCCTGGTGCTCGGGCCAATCCTCGGCATCGTCGATCCCAGGCTCGATGAGCGGATCGACTTCGTTGGCGGCGGGCGCGGGATCGACGCACTCGCGGCGGCGGTCGACGGCGGCGAGGCGACGGTCGCCTTCTCGCTCCATCCGACCTCGGTGGAGGATCTCATGGCGGTCGCCGACGCCAGCGCGATCCTGCCGCCGAAAACCACCTGGTTCGAGCCCAAGCTCGCCGACGGACTGGTCTCGCTGCTCACGTCCTGAAGGCAGGTGACGACGCTGTGGCCGAGGGTCCCCCTACGATCCTGGTGATCGGCGGCCCGACGGCGAGCGGCAAGTCGGCACTCGCGGCCGACGCAGCCGAGCGCTTCGGCGGCGTGGTCGTCAACGCCGACAGCATGCAGCTCTACCGCGACCTGCCGATCCTCACATCGTGGCCGGACGTTGCGCTGCGGGCGCGCGCGCCGCACCGGCTCTATGGCGTGCTCGACGGCGCCGAGCGCTGCTCGGCTGGTCGCTGGCGCGCTCTGGCGATGGCAGAGATCGAGCGCGCGCAGGGCGATGGCGCGCTGCCTATTCTGGTTGGCGGAACAGGGCTTTACCTGCGGGCGCTGCTCGAAGGCCTGGCGCCGGTGCCGAAGATTCCCGAGGCCGTGCGCGAGGCGGTGCGCACGCTCTACGAGCGCGAGGGCAGCGCCGGCCTCCACGCACGCCTCGCTGCCCGCGACCCGGACGCGGCCGGGCAGCTCGAACCCGGCGACAGCCAGCGAGTGATGCGGGCCTACGAAGTGATCGAGGCCACCGGGCGCTCGCTGCTCGCGTGGCAGGCGGAGCAGCACGATCACTACACAGGCCACGCGGCCGTGCTCGTCATCGAACCGCCGCGCGATGCGCTTTACGACGCCTGCAACGAGCGTTTCGAGCACATGATGGCGGCGGGCGCGCTCGACGAGGCGGCACGCCTCAAGGCTCGCGGGCTCGATCCCAGGCTGCCGGTGATGAAGGCGGTCGGCGTCCGCGCTCTGCTCGATCACCTGAGCGGCGTCACCACGCTGGAGCGGGCGATCGAACTCGGCAGGCAGGCGACGCGCCGTTATGCCAAGCGCCAGACCACCTGGTTCCGCACCCAGATGCCGGGCGACGTCCGTATGCCGGACCGTTATCGCGCGGAATCGAAACGGGAATCTCTTGCCCTCGTCGAACGCCTGCTATTGACCGGCTGAGGGCGAAGGACTACTGTCCGCCCTCCGAAGACGGGCGCGCTGTGGGGCGTGCCAGCGCTGGCCGGCCGACCCTGCCGCAAGGGTGGGCCGTTCGCGCTTGTGCGGAAGGGAGATCGCCGTGACAACGGATGCCGAGGATCACGCCCCGGCAGAGCTGACCGGGGCCGAGCTAGTCGTTCGCACGCTGGTCGATCTCGGCGTAGACGTCGTGTTCGGCTATCCCGGCGGCGCGGTACTTCCCATCTACGACGCCATCTTCAAGCAGAACGAGCTACGCCACATTCTGGTGCGGCACGAGCAGGGCGCGGTCCATGCGGCCGAGGGCTACGCGCGCTCCACCGGCAAGGTGGGCACGGTGCTGGTCACTTCAGGGCCCGGCGCCACCAACAGCGTCACAGGCCTCACCGACGCGCTGATGGACAGCATTCCCGTCGTCTGCCTGACCGGGCAGGTGCCGACCCACATGATCGGTAATGACGCCTTTCAGGAAGCCGACACGGTGGGGATCACCCGCCCCTGCACCAAGCACAACTATCTCATCAAGGAAGTCGACAACCTCTGCCAGGTGATCCGCGAGGCCTACTACATCGCGAGCGCCGGCCGGCCCGGCCCCGTGGTCGTGGACCTGCCGAAGGACGTGGTCATGGCCAAGGCGCCCTACGTCCCCGAGTGTGCGGCGCCGGGCAACGGGTTGGAGCACCGTTCCTACCGGCCGCAGCGCGCGCCCGATGCGGACGCGGTCAAGCGCACGGTCGAGCTGCTGACGCGCGCCAAGCGCCCGCTCTTCTATGCGGGCGGCGGCGTCATCAACGCGGGGCCCGACGCGGCGCAGAGTCTCGCGGCGCTGGTGCAGCGCACGGGCTATCCCATCACCAACACGCTGATGGGGCTCGGCTGCTATCCGGGATCCGACCCGCTCTTCCTCGGCATGCTGGGCATGCACGGCACCTACGAGGCCAACATGGCGATGGCCGAGTGCGACCTGATGATCGCGGTCGGCGCCCGCTTCGACGATCGCGTGACCGGCCGGCTCGCCGATTTCTCGCGCGGCTCGACCAAGGTGCAGATCGACATCGACCCCTCGTCCATCAACAAGAACGTGCCGGTGGACGTCGCCATGGTCGGCGATGCGGGTCTCGCGCTCGACGCCATCCTGGCCGAGTGGGAGGCAAGCGGCGCGGAGCCAAACGCCCAGGTGGCGGCGTGGTGGCGGCAGATCGACAAGTGGCGTGGGCGCGACTGCCTGCGCTACAAGAACTCCAGCAACACCATCAAGCCACAGTACGCGCTGCAGCGGCTCTACGAGGCCACCAAGGGGCGGGACTCTTACTTCACCACCGAGGTGGGCCAGCACCAGATGTGGGCGGCGCAGTTCCTCAAGTTCGAGGAGCCCAACCGCTGGATGACCTCGGGCGGCCTCGGCACCATGGGATACGGCTTCCCCGCCGCGATGGGCGTGCAGGTGGCCCATCCGGACTCGCTCGTCATCGACATCGCCGGCGAAGCGTCGTTGCTCATGACGATCCAGGAGCTTTCGACCATGGTGCAGTACCGGCTGCCGGTGAAGACCTTCCTGCTCAACAACGAATACATGGGCATGGTGCGCCAGTGGCAGGAGTTCTTCCACGGCGGCCGCTACGCCGAGAGCTACATGGATTCGCTGCCCGATTTCGTGAAGCTGGCGGAATCGTTCGGGGCGACCGGCCTGCGCGCCCGCCGGCCCGAGGAGGTGGACGGCGTGATCGAGGCCATGATCGAGACACCGGGCCCGGTGATCGCCGACATCCTCGTCGACAAGGAAGAGAACGTCTATCCGATGATCCCGGCCGGGGCCGCGCACTACGAGATGAAGCTGGGGCCCGAGCACGGCGAGCTCGAAGAGCGCTCGGAAGACGGGATGGTGCTCGTCTAGGACCCAGGGCGCCGACCGAGCCGATCCATGACGCGAAACGCCAAGCCGCCGTCCGGCCTGCCTGAGTGCCGGCACCGGCGGGACGCCCGCCCGCAGGCGGCCCGGAGAGAACGGCCGTGACCGACGACGCCGAGCGCCGCACGCTTTCCGTGCTCGTGGAGAACGAGCCCGGCGTGCTGGCGCGGGTCATCGGGCTGTTCTCGGGCCGCGGCTACAATATTGAGAGCCTGACCGTCGCCGAGGTCGAGCACGACAAGCGCCTCTCGCGCATCAATCTGGTGACCTCCGGCTCGGCCATGGTCATCGAGCAGATCAAGGCGCAGCTCGACCGACTGGTACCGATCCACAAGGTCTCCGATCTCGGCAGCGAGGGCCCCTACATCGAGCGCGAGCTCGCGCTGATCAAGGTCGTCGCCACTGGCGAGAAGCGGGTCGAATCGCTTCGGATCGCGGATATCTTCCGCGCCCACGTGGTCGACAGCGAAATCGACTCGTTCGTGTTCGAGATGACCGGGAAGGGCACCAAGATCGATGCCTTCATCCGGCTGATGACGCCGCTCGGGCTGACAGAGATATCGCGCACGGGCGTGGTCGCGATCACGCGCGGCAAGGAATCGATCTGACGCGGCCGCGGGCCGCACGCAACGCCAACTTGGGAGAGCACGATGCGGGTCTATTACGATCGCGATGCCGATCTGAACCTGATCAAGTCGAAGAAGGTCTCGATCATCGGCTACGGCAGCCAGGGCTTCGCGCACGCGAACAACTTGAAGGAAAGCGGCGTCGAGGACGTTGCCGTGGGGCTCAGGCCGGGCTCGGCGAGCGCGGCGAAGGTGGAAGCCGCCGGGCTCACGGTCATGGATATCGAGGAGGCCGCGCGCTTCGGCGACGTCGTGATGCTGCTCACCCCGGACGAGCTTCAGCGCCAGCTCTATGCCGACGTGCTGCACGGCTCCATGAAGGAAGGCGCGGCGCTGGCCTTCGCCCACGGGCTCAACATCCACTTCCGCCTGATCGAGCCCCGGCCCGATCTCGACGTCTTCATGGTGGCGCCCAAGGGTCCAGGTCATACGGTGCGCTCGGAATATCAGCGGGGCGGCGGCGTGCCCTGCCTGCTCGCGCTGGCGCGCGATCCCTCGGGCAATGCCAAGGAGATCGGCCTTTCGTATGCGTCTGGCATTGGTGGCGGCCGCGCCGGCATTATCGAGACCAGCTTCCGCGAGGAGGTCGAGACCGATCTCTTCGGCGAGCAGGTGGTGCTCTGCGGCGGCCTGACCTCCCTGATCACCGCCGCCTGGGAGACCTTGGTGGACGCCGGCTACGCGCCCGAGATGGCCTATTTCGAGTGCCTTCACGAGGTCAAGCTGATTGTCGACCTGATGTACGAGGGCGGCATCGCCAACATGCGCTACTCGATCTCGAACACCGCCGAGTACGGCGATTACACGCGCGGGCCGCGGGTCATCGACGACGCGACGCGGGAGCGCATGAAGACGATCCTCGCGGACATTCAGAACGGCCGGTTCACCACCGAATGGATGACCGAGAACGCCGCGGGCCAGTCCTCCTTCAAGGCGATGCGCGCGCGTGCCGCCGAGCATCCGCTGGAGGAGGTGGGCGAGCGGCTCCGTGCGATGATGCCGTGGATCGCCGAGGCCCGGCTGGTCGATCGCAGCAAGAATTGACGACTCTCGGCACAAGCAGGGGCACCACCGCAAGGCGACAAATTCGTTGCTTCGCCCAAGGAGTTGGGCGTACAAGTTCCCAGAACCCGGGCGGCGGACCGATCTTGTGCCGCACCGGATGGCTGCTTGTGTCGTGCGAATGGGGTCGAGGGCCATGGTCCGATGACGGTGCCGACGGAGACTGAGCCGGCAGGCACGCACCACTTGCGCGACGCTGCGGCCACGGCACATTCCACCCTACGCGGGCTGCGACTTAGCTGCCCCTGAGCGGTTTGCCGTGCGCAATCGGCCGACCGACCAGGGGAGCGCGATGACTGTCGTAGCCGCCAGGGTGAAAGGATGCCCGTTATGACCGAGACAGGGAACCGAGTCCGAATATTCGATACGACGATGCGCGACGGCGAGCAGTCGCCGGGCGCATCGATGAATCTGGAAGAGAAACTCCGGATCGCCGAGATCCTTGAGGAGATGAGGGTCGACGTGATCGAGGCCGGCTTCCCCATCGCGTCGAACGGCGATTTCGAAGCGGTCCGCGAGGTCGCCAAGGTGGTGACCGAGAGCACCGTTTGCGGCCTGGCCCGCGCCGGGCGGCGGGACATCGACCGCGCAGCCGAAGCACTCGCGCCAGCCAAGTCCGGCCGGATTCACACCTTCATCTCGACCAGTCCGCTCCACATGCGCGTCAAGCTGCAGATGGAGCCCGAGGATGTGCATGCGGCCGTGATCGACAGCGTGAGCTACGCCCGCAAGTTCACCGACGACGTCGAGTGGTCCTGCGAGGACGGCTCGCGCACCGAGCACGACTTCCTCTGCCGTTGCGTCGAATCGGCAATCAAGGCCGGCGCCGGCACCATCAACATCCCCGACACCGTGGGCTACGCCGTGCCGGAGGAGTTCGCGTCGCTGATCGCCATGCTCTTCGACCGGGTGCCTAACATCGACAAGGCCGTGCTCTCGGTCCATTGCCACAACGACTTAGGTCTCGCCGTCGCCAACTCGCTGAGCGCCGTGCAGGCGGGCGCCCGGCAGGTGGAGTGCACCATCAACGGGCTCGGCGAGCGCGCCGGCAACGCCGCGATGGAAGAGATCGTCATGGCGCTGCGCACGCGCAACGACTTGATGAGCTTCGAGACCGGCGTGAAGACCGAGAACATCATGCGCGCCTCGCGCCTGGTCTCGGCGGTGACCGGCTTCGTCGTGCAGCCGAACAAGGCGATCGTGGGTGCCAACGCCTTCGCCCACGAAGCGGGAATTCATCAGGACGGCGTCCTCAAGGACGCGCAGACCTACGAGATCATGACGCCCGAATCGGTCGGCCTCGTGCAGTCGACGCTCGTCATGGGCAAGCATTCGGGCCGCCACGCCTTCCGCGAGAAGCTGCGGAGCCTCGGCTACACTGAGCTCGGCGACAACGCGCTCCAAGAGGCGTTCGTCAGATTCAAGGACCTCGCCGACAAGAAGAAAGAACTCTTCGACGAGGACATCATCGCGCTGGTGGACACGGAAGTCGCCGGCGCAAACGATCGCATCAAGTTCGGGTCCCTCTCGGTGTCCTGCGGCTCGTCAGGACCGCAGGAGGCGTCTCTCACGCTCGCCGTCGACGGCGAGCAGGCGGAGGCGCAAGCCACCGGGAACGGCCCCGTGGATGCGGCTTTCAACGCCATCAAGGCGATTTACCCGCACGAGGCCAAGCTACAGCTTTATCAGGTTCATGCGGTGACGGAAGGCACCGATGCCCAGGCCGAAGTGAGCGTGCGGCTGGAGGAAAACGGGAGAACAGTGAACGGGCACAGTGCGCATATCGATACCATCGTGGCCTCGGTACTGGCCTATGTGCACGCGCTCAACAAGCTTCTGGTCAAGCGGCAGAAGACGGCTCCGGAGGCGTTGTCAGCTTGAACGACGGGGTGGGCCCCGGCTGCAGCCTGCCTGCCCTGCTGCCGTTTAGGAGGAGAAGCAGCGCATGTTCTCGAAGTTGCTGGGGTTCCTTTCCGCCGATATGGCGATCGACCTGGGGACCGCGAACACGCTGGTCTACGTGAAGTCGCAAGGCATCGTCCTCGACGAGCCCTCGGTGGTGGCGCTCACCACATGGAAGGGCAAGAAGCAGGTTCTCGCGGTCGGCAACGAGGCTAAGCAGATGCTCGGCCGCACGCCCGGAAACATCGAGGCGATCCGCCCGCTTCGGGACGGCGTCATTGCCGACTTCGAGGTGGCGGAGGACATGATCAAGCACTTCATCCGCAAGGTGCACAACCGCCGCAGCTTCGCGAGCCCCCAAGTCATCATCTGCGTGCCGTCGAGCTCGACCGCCGTCGAGCGCCGCGCCATTCAGGAATCGGCGGAGAGCGCAGGTGCCAGGCGTGTCTTCCTGATCGAAGAGCCGATGGCGGCCGCCATCGGCGCGAACCTGCCGGTGACCGAGCCGACCGGCTCGATGGTGGTCGACGTCGGCGGGGGCACCACCGAGGTTGCCGTGCTCTCGCTCGGCGGTATCGTCTACTCGCGCTCGGTGCGCGTAGGCGGCGACAAGATGGACGAGAGCATCATCGCCTACGTGCGCCGCACCCATAACCTGCTGCTCGGCGAGGCGAGCGCCGAGCGGATCAAGAAGGACCTGGGCTCGGCCTGCCCGCCCGAGGACGGCGACGGCGAGACACTCAACATCAAGGGGCGCGACCTGATGAACGGCGTGCCCAAGGAAATCGTCATCTCCAAGCGGCAGATTTCCGAGAGCCTGGCAGAACCGGTGGGCGCCATCATCGACGCGGTCAAGGTCGGACTGGAGAACACGGCGCCCGAGCTTGCGGCGGACATCGTCGACAAGGGCATCGTGTTGACGGGCGGCGGCGCGCTCCTCGGCAACCTCGATTACGTGCTGCGCCACGCGACGGGACTGCCCGTTTCCATCGCGGATCAGGCCCTGCGCTGCGTCGCTCTCGGCACCGGCCGATGTTTGGAAGAAATGAAGGCCTTGAAGCACGCCCTTCACGAGACATATTAGGTTTCCCGCTACGCGGGCCCGATTCGGAATTCGCCGCGTAACGTTTGGAGGTCTGAGTGAGGGTAGGCCGAGGGCGCAATCTCGTCCTGGCCGTGCCGGGCAGGGTCTTCGCCCAGCGCTTTGGCTACGCAATGCTGGCCTGCGCGGCGATCACCCTAATGATCCTGAGCCAGGCGGAGCCACGCGTCGTGGAGACGATACGCGTCGGCGTTGTCGACACCGTCGCCCCAATTTTCGCCTTCTTCTCGCAACCTGCGGCAACGATCGCCAGTGGGTTCGACGAGCTGGACGGCATCATGAGCGTTCACGAGCGCAACGAGCAGCTGGCGCACGACAACGCCGAGCTCCGCAAGTGGCAGGCGGTGGCCGAGCAGCTCGGTTACGAAAACGAGATGTTCCGGCGAATGCTCAAGGTCGTGCCGGACCAGCGGGCGCGTTTCGTCACGGCCCGCGTCATCGCGGATTCCGGCGGGCCGTTCATCCACATGGTCCTGGTCAACGCGGGCCAATCCCACGGGGTGCGCAAGGGCCAGGCGGTGGTCAACCACGACGGACTGGTGGGCCGCGTGTTGGAGGCCGGCGATCACACGGCGCGAATTCTCCTGCTGACCGACCTCAACTCCCGCATTCCCGTCGTCTTGGAGGAGAGCCGTGACCGGACGATCCTGCGCGGCGACAACAGCCCGCATCCCTACCTCGCCTTCCTCGCGACCGATGCCAGGGCAAAGCCCGGCGATCGCGTCGTGACGTCGGGAGAGGGCGGAATGTTCCCGCCGGCGCTCGATGTCGGGATCGTGTCTGCGGTCGACAAGGACCGCGCGACGGTGCAGCCCTTCGTGGTCTGGGAGCGGCTCGATTACGTTACCGTCCTCGACTACGTGGTGCCGGGGGTCTTGCCCGAAACGCGCCGCGCCGAACGCGCCGGGAGCCTGCGGTAATGGGCGACTGGCTGCAATGGGCCGACCGCTCTGTGCGCGGCGCGATCCCGGTGACCGTCACGGTGATGCTCGTCTTCGCGGCGTCGCTCCCCTGGCGGCTGCCGGCGTTCGTCGAGGTCACGCCGGCTTTCGCCGTGATGGCGATCTTCTACTGGACCATCTACCGGCCCGAGCGTTTCCCCTACGTGGCGACCTTCGGCATCGGCGTGCTTCAAGATCTCCTCGCCGCAACGCCGCTCGGCATGACGGCGCTGGTGCTGCTCATCGTTCAGGGAGTCGTTGCGTCGCAACGCACGTTCTTCCGCGGCAAGCCGTTTCTCGTCGTTTGGTGGGGCTTCTCCCTGGTCATGCCGGCGGTCGGGCTGCTCAGCTGGATCATCAGTTCCGCCTGCTTCGGCGCGCTTGTCCCGCCGCTGCCCATCGTCGTGCAGGTCGTGCTGACGTTGCTGCTCTTCCCGATATTCGTGCTGTTGTTCCGTCCCCTTGGCGTGCTTGCCGCCGCGCGGCCTGAGTGAGATGCGGGGCGAAACGGGACGCGCCAACATTTTCACGCGCCGCGCGATCATCGTGGGCGGCGCGCAGGCGCTGCTGACGGCCGGCCTCGCCGGGCGCCTCTATCAGCTTCAGGTCGTGGATTCCGAGCGCTATCAGGTGCTCGCCGACGAGAACCGCATCAACATGCAGCTGCTGCCGCCGGCGCGGGGCCGCATCTTCGACCGCTTCGGCCAGGTGCTTGCGGAGAACCGGCTGAATTATCGGCTGGTCGTTGTCCCCGAGGCGGCGCTTAATCTCGACAAGGCGCTGGACGAAATCGCAGCGCTGGTGCCGATCGAGGACCACGACCGCGAGCGGGTCCTGCGCGAAGCCAGGCGCAAGCAGAGATTCGTCCCCATCACGGTCCGCGAGAATCTGACGTGGGATGAGGTCTCGCAAATCGAGGTCAACGCGCCAGACTTGCCCGGCGTGATGATTGACGTAGGCAGCCGCCGCCTCTACGCCTTCGGCCGCGATACGGTCCACATCGTGGGCTACGTCGGCGCCGTCAACGAATCCGATTTGGAGCTGACGGACGATCCGCTGCTCACGCTGCCCGACTTCCGCATCGGCAAGAACGGCGCCGAGAAGGTGCTGGAGAGCTCACTGCGAGGCGAGGCCGGCTCCCGGCAAGTCGAGGTGAACGCATACGGCCGGGTCATCCGCGAGCTCAGCCGCAGGACCGGCCGGCCGGGCGACGACCACATGCTGACCATCGACCTCGGGCTTCAGCAGTACGTCGCGGCCCGCTTCGGCGAGGAGAGCGGATCGGCCGTGGTCCTCGACGTCCATTCGGGCGAGATCCTGGCGCTGGCGTCGATGCCGAACTACGACCCCAACCTCTTCACTTCCGGCATCAGCCAACGGCAATGGCGGGAGCTGATCGGCCATCCGCGCTTCCCGCTCAGCAACAAGTCGATCGCCGGCCAGTATTCGCCGGGCTCCACATTCAAGATGATCGTGGCGCTGGCTGCGCTCGAAAGCGGCGAAGTGAGCCCTTACCAGCGTTTCTATTGCGACGGTTCCATAAAACTCGGAAAACGCCGGTTCCGCTGCTGGCGGCGCTATGGCCACGGGCACGTCGCCATGGTGCAGGGCCTCATGGAATCCTGCGATGTCTACTTCTACGAGGTGGCAAAGCGCGTCGGCATAGACCGGATCGCGGCGATGTCGGAGCGCTTCGGCTTCGGCAGGAAGCTCGACATCGAACTGCCGGGGGAGAAGCCAGGCCTGGTGCCGACGCGCGAGTGGAAGCTTGCCATGATTGGCGAGCCTTGGCAGGGCGGCGAGACGCTGGTCGTTGGTATCGGCCAGGGCTATCTCCTCACGACGCCGCTTCAGCTCGCGGTGATGGTCGCGCGTATCGCCAACGGCGGCATCGCGGTGGAGCCTCGGCTCCTGGCGGAGGTCATCCGAGACGGACAGCCGGTGCCGCGGGAGAGCGAGACGTTCGACCCAATGGGGCTTTCGCCCGCCCATTTGGACATCGTCCGCAAGGGCATGAATTTTGTCGTGAACGAGCCCAAGGGCACTGCCTATCGCGCGCGCATCGAAGAGCCCGCGTTGGCCATGGCCGGCAAGACCGGGAGCGTGCAGGTGCGGCGGATCTCCGAACGCGAGCACCGCGCTGGGGTGATAAAGAACGAAGACCGCCCGTGGAAGGAGCGCGACCACGCGCTCTTCGTTGCCTACGCGCCGTTGGAGCGGCCGCGCTACTGCGTTGCGGTCGTGGTCGAGCATGGCGGCAGCGGCGGCACCGTGGCGGCGCCCATCGCCCGCGACATTCTGCGTGAGGTTCAGCGCCGCGACCCCTCGGGCCGCGCCCGCAACCTCGAGGCGCTGATCCGCCCGCACGAGACCGCCTGATGGCGCAGTTCGAAGTCAGCAGCCGTCAGGGCTTCGGGGTCGCCGAACGGCTGCTTCGGCTCGACTGGTTCCTGGTCGTTCTCGTCTGCACCGTTGGCGCGGTCGGCATCGGAATGCTGATTTCCGCCTCCGGCGGCGCCACCGAGCCTTGGGCGTCTCGCCAGATGGTCTGGTTCGGCGCGGGTCTCCTGCTGATGCTCGGCGTGTCGCTCATCGATATCGGCTTCTGGCTGCGCGCCGCGTACACGATCTACGTCCTCGCCTTCGCCCTGCTGGTGGGTGTGGAGCTGCTCGGCGCTGCGGGGAAGGGGGCGCAGCGCTGGATCGACCTGGGGGTGATCCAGCTGCAGCCTTCGGAGCTCATGAAGATCGCGCTGATCCTGGCGCTCGCGCGCTACTTCCACGGTGTCCCGCTCGAGGGGATCGGCCGCATCCGCACCTATCTCCCGCCGCTGCTCATGATTCTTGCGCCCGCCGCGCTGATCCTGCGCCAGCCCGATCTGGGGACAGCGATACTGCTCGCGCTCGGCGGCGCGATCATGCTGTTCCTGGCCGGGCTCAAGGCGTGGAAGATCGGCGTCGCCGTCGTGCTCGCGCTCGGCTCCGGGCCGGTTGTCTGGCAGCTCCTGCACGAATATCAGAGGGCGCGCATTCTCACGTTCTTCAACCCCGAAGCGGATCCGCTCGGCGCCGGCTACCACATCCTGCAGTCGAAGATCGCGCTCGGCTCCGGCGGCCTGTTCGGCAAGGGGTACCTCCAGGGAACGCAAAGCCACCTCAACTTCCTGCCGGAGAAGCAGACCGACTTTATCTTCACGATGATGGCGGAGGAGCTGGGCTTCTTCGGCGTGGCCGGCGTCCTTCTGTTGTACCTGGGGATTGCCACCTACGGCGTGGTGATCTCGGCCCGCAGCAACAACCACTTCGGCCGCCTGCTGGGCATGGGGATCACGGTCACGTTCTTCTTCCACGTCTTCTTCAATGTCGCGATGGTGATCGGCCTGATCCCCATCGTGGGCCTGCCGCTACCTCTGATCTCCTACGGCGGCAGCGCAATGCTGAGCCTGATGCTGGGTCTCGGACTGTTGCTTTGCGTCGGTGTTCACCGCGACGTCGTCATCACACGCCGCCCCGGCTCAGCCGGGTGAGGGACTGGATCGAAGGCTCAAACGATCGTCATTTCCACCGCGCCCAGCCCCTCGATCTCGTAGACGAAGCGGTCGCCCTCAACGGGAAACTGTGTGGCGAGCGTACTCCCGGTCATCACGATCATGCCGGCCTCCAGTGTCGTCTCTCGGGAAGCCAGCTGGTTGGCGAGCCAGACCAGCGAGTTCAGCGGGTTGCCCATGGCGGCGCCCGTCACCGCCCGCATCGGAGATCCATCGTTGACCCTGAGTGAGACCGGCGTGGTGGCGAGATCGAGCGATCGCCAATCGGTTCGGGGCGATCCCAGTACCACACCGGCGCACCAGGCGTTGTCCACGAGGATGGAGAGCGCGTCGACGTCGTCGTGGTCGGCGTTGCGATCCTCGATCAGCTCGAAGGCCGGCATGCAGGCGGCGACGCGAGCGATCGCGTCGTCGAGCGAGAACGGAGCATCCTCAAGCCTGAAATCGCTTCCGATCTCAACCGCAAGCTCGAACTCGATTCCAAGGTGAGTATAGCCCGCGAGCGCGATCCGGGCGGGCGAGCGGTGTACCCCCGTCTCGAAGACCACGCCGCTGATCGGCTGGTCGCTTCCGTACATGGTCTGGATGGCCTCGGAGGTGAGGCCCACCTTGTAGCCGGCGGTGGCACCCCGCCCGGCCTCTGCGAAGCGCTGGTTGAGCAGGTCCTGGACGCGATAGCCCTCATCCAGGGACGCCGGGCAGTCGACGCCGCGGAAGCGACGGAACGGCAGGCCCTCGACGTTCTCGGCGAAGAGCCGGTCCGCAAGCGCGGCTGCACGATCGTGGCTCTCGGTCATGCCGAATTTCCTTTACGCAAGGGGCGTACCCACGATCGTGACCCGGCTCAGGCAGGCGGGACCAGGGTGAGCCAGCGGTGATCGTCGTTTGAGCGGCCATTCACGATGTCGGAGAAACGCCGTTGGATGCGCCGCGTGACCGGGCCGATCCCGCCGGGGCCGATGGTGATGTGGTCGACGGAGCGAATCGGCGTGACCTCCGCCGCGGTGCCGGAGAAGAACAGCTCGTCGGCGCAATAGAGCAGCTCGCGGGGCATCGGGCATTCGCGCACCGGCACGTCGAGATCGGCGGCGATCGTGAGCACCGCGTTCCGCGTGATGCCGGAGAGGTTGCTGCCGTCGATCGGCGGCGTCAGCAGGGCATCGTCCATCACGGCGAAGAGGTTCTGGCCGCTGCCCTCGCTGATCAGCCCGTCGTGCGTGAGCGCGATCGCCTCCACGAAGCCGTTGGCCATCGCCTCCAACTTGATGAGCTGCGCGTTGTTGTAATGGCCGGTCGCCTTGGCCATGCCGGGGAAGGTATTGGGTGCGGCGCGGCTCCAGGAGGAAACGCAGACGTCGACGCCCCGCTCCAAGGCCTCTTCACCGAGATAGGCGCCCCACTCCCAGGCCGGAATCCAGGTCTCGATGGGGCTGCCGATGCCGTCCATTCCGATCGCGCCATAGCCGCGCATGATTACCGGCCGGATGTAACAGTGGCGGAGGTCGTTGCGCCGGATCAGGGCGAAGCAGGCCTCGGTCAGTTCCTCGTCGCTGTAGCCGACTTCCATGCGGTAGATGCGCGCGGAATTGCGCAGCCGCTTCAGATGCTCGGCCAAGCGGAAGATGGTGGGGCCGCCGGCGGTGTCGTAGCAGCGGATGCCCTCGAAGACCGAGGAGCCGAACTGAACTGCGGTGGCCAGGATATGGACCGTGGCGTCCTGCCAACGGACGAATTCCCCGTCGCGCCAGATCCACTCGGTCTCCTTGAATGTCGTGCTCATCGTCTCTCCGGCGGGCTCGAGTTCATGCGAGCGGGGATGTTAGTGGAGCGGGGCTCTCGCGGCCATCCTTGTCGCACCCCATATCTGTATCGGTGGCACAGCACCGGCTGCCATCACCGCCTCATATACAGTATTTGTTCTATTTATATACCTTATTTGTTCTAAATGAGGTATGATGGCTGGGAGTGGTTCTGGTTCAGCAAAGTTCCGGCGCCTCAGTTGCAGTCGGTCGGAGGTTAGCGATGAGTAAGTGGTACGTGGTCCACACGCGGCCCCATCAGGAGCAGCGCGCCGAGGTAAACCTGGTGCGCCAGGGGTATCGGGTATGGCTGCCGGTGATGGAACGCTCCCGGCGCCGCGCAAAGCGCTTCGAGAGCGGGTACGCGCCGCTCTTCCCGGGCTACCTGTTCGTGGAATTCGATATCGGGCGCGAGCCCTGGCGCGCCATCAACGGCACCTTCGGAGTAAAGCGGCTTCTCGCCGACGGCCCGCGCCCTCGGGCGCTGCCCGAAGAATTCGTCACGGCACTGAGGGAGGCGACCGGGGCCGACGGCGTGAGCACGCCCGCGCCGCCCGATTTGAAGCCGGGAGATGCCGTCACCATCGCGATCGGCCCCTTCGTGGAGTGCGCGGCGGTCGTCCTGCGGCTCGCGCCGCGCGAGAGGGTTGAGGTGTTGCTGGATGTGCTGGGCGGGCGGGTTCCGGCCCGTCCTCCCAAACGAGCGGTGATCGCCGCCGCATAAACGCCCGAATACGTCTCGGACAGGGAACTAAAAGGCTCAATTCGTGATCCGTAGGCATGGGCTGCCAGTGCTCGCGGGCACGCGCCTCTCGAGGCATCTGGTCGGCAAATTGAAGCCAAAGACGGCCTCTCGCGAGAGAATTCAACCGCGTCCTCGCACTAATCGGCTGAATTCCGGCTGCCACAGCGCGATGTTTGGGCCATGCCTACGGATCACGAATTGAGCCAACTAAAACGGGGGGTCGTCGCCCGACGCATGGCTCCTGTCGAGATTGTCGAACTTGGTCAGCAACGCGTTGAAATAGAGCTCCACCTTGCTGATCGGCCCGTGACGCTGCTTGGCTATGTTGATTTCGGCCTTGTTGTGGACTTTCTCCATTTTTTCTTTCCACTCGGCATGATCGGCAGCATTCTCCACAGATGGTTCCTTGCGCTCGATATAGTACTGCTCGCGGTAAATAAACATCACCACGTCCGCGTCCTGTTCGATCGAGCCCGACTCGCGCAGGTCCGCAAGCTGCGGCCGCTTGTCGTCACGCTGCTCCACCGCACGGCTGAGTTGCGACAGCGCCAGCACCGGCAGGTTCAGGTCCTTGGCCAGCGCCTTGAGGCCCTGGGTGATCTCCGAGACTTCCTGCACGCGGTTGTTGAGCCGCATGCTGGTGGTCGGGCGCATGAGCTGTAGATAGTCGACGACGATCAGCGAGATGCCGTGGCGGCGCTTGAGGCGGCGGGCGCGGGCACGAAGGCCCGCGATGGTGAGCGCTGGCGAGTCGTCGATGAAGAGCGGCAGCCCCTCCATCTCCTGGCTCGCCCGGACGATCCTGCCAAAATCGCTGTCCCGCACCTCGCCGCGCCGGAGCTTGTCGGACGAAATTCCTGTCTGTTCGGCGAGGATCCGTGTCGCAAGTTGCTCGGCCGACATTTCCAGTGAGAAGAGCGCGACCCTGGCGCCGTCGGCTGGCTGTCTGCCCTCCGACCCCTCGCCGCCCTCGCTGTAGCGCGACGCGGCGTTGAAGGCGATATTGGTGGCGAGCGCCGTCTTCCCCATGCCGGGGCGGCCGGCCAAGATGATCAGGTCTGATGGGTGCAGTCCGCCGAGCTTTCGGTCTAGGTCGTTGAAGCCGGTCGGCGCGCCGGTGAGCCGACTGTCGCGCTGATAGGCCTGCTTGATCATCTCGACGGCGCTGGTCAGCGGCGCGGCGAACTGCTGCCCGCCGGGATCGACGCGGCCCTCCTCGGCAAGTTGGTAGAGGCTGTGCTCGGCCGTTTCGATCTGCTCTGCCGCCGGCTGGTCGAGCGGCCCGTCATAGGCGTCGTTCACCACCTCTTCGCCGATGCTGACGAGGGAGCGGCGCAGCGCCAAGTCGTGGATTGCCCGGCCGTAGTGCTCGGCGTTGATCACCGTCACAGCGGAGCCGGCAAGCCGGGCCAGATACTGACCGCCGCCGGCCTCCTCCAGCGCCTCGTCGCGCTCGAAATAGTGCTTGAGAGTCACGGGGTTGGCGATCTGCCCGCGCTCGACCATGCGGAGCACGGCGTCGTAGATGCGGCCATGCACCGGCAGGAAGAAGTGCTCCGGCAACAGAAAAGCGCTGACCAGGCTGGCGGCCTCGTTGTTGACTAGAAGCGCGCCGAGCAGCGCCTGCTCGGCTTCGAGGTTGCTGGGTGGAGAGCGATAGCTTGGCGTCTCTGCCGACGCCTCTTGGAGCGGGACTCGGGTGGCCATGACGGCACTATGACATGTGCGTGGCCGGCGGCTCTACGCAGCTCTGCCTGTGACAATTGAGGATATCGTGGAAATTTCTTTACACGCTTTCCTTATCCACAGGCCGCTAGTTACGAGCAAAACCCGCTCGACCTCGGCCCGTCCTGACTATTGGGCTGTGAACAACACTGTGGAAAACGGATCGAAACCGGCCCGCGGAGCCTCGCCTACTCAAGCGGCGTGGGCGCGCTCCCAATCCACCATGTAATCGCGGGTCAGAGGCGCCGCATCCTGGCGCCGGGCGAGCTGGATCTGGGCCACCATGTGGTCTTGATGGCGAAAGGCGGCCTCCGAACCCGCGAGGTAGAACTCCCACATTCGGCAGAAGCGCTCGTCGTAGACCGTCTTCACCCGGTCCCGGTTCGCCCGGAAGTTGCGCGACCAGTGCTTGAGCGTATCGGCGTAGTGCAGGCGCAGCATCTCCACGTCCAGGGATTTCAGGCCGGTCTGCTCCAGCGCGGCGAAGACTTCGGAGAGCGAGGGGCAATAACCGCCGGGGAAGATGTACTTGCGCAGCCACGGGTTGGTGACGCTTGGCCCGTCCCAGCGGGCGATGGTGTGAAGCAGCGCGACTCCATCCTCCTTGAGCAGGCGCTCTACCTTGCGGAAGAACTCGACGTAGTGCTTGACGCCCACGTGCTCAAACATGCCGACCGAGACGATCCGGTCGTAAGTGCTAGTGTCCTCGCGGTAGTCGCGCAGGTGAAAGGCCACGTGATCCTGGATGCCGAGCTTCTGTGCGCGCTCCGCGGCGTAGGCCTGCTGCTCTTTGGACAGGGTCAGCCCCGTCACGTTGGCGCCGGTCTTCTCGTGCAAGTAGATGCCGAGCCCGCCCCAGCCCGAGCCGATGTCCAGCACGCTGAGGCCCGGCCGGTCGAGCAGCAGCTTCGACGCGAGATGGCGCTTCTTGGCGTGCTGGGCCTGCTCGAGCGAGTGATTGGGTGTATCGAAGTAGGCGCAGGAATACTGGCGGTCCGGATCGAGGAAGAGGTCGTAGAGGTCGTCCGAGAGATCGTAGTGATGGGACACGTTCTGCCGGGCGCGGCCGACGGGGTTGTGCTGCTGCAGCGGGCGCACCCATTGGGCGAGCCAATTGCGCACCTTGATGACCGAGTTCTCGTCGAGCAGGTGGAGGTTCGCGCCGACCAGGTGAAGGAAATCACGGATGGTCGCGTCATCCTCCATCGTCAGCGTGCCGTCCATGTAGGCTTCGCCGACGACGAGGCGCGGGTTCAACAGGAGCTTCCAGTGGAGCGAGCGGTCGTGCAGCCGGATGGTGACCGTGTCCCCCGGCTCGCCTGCAAAGGTGTGGAGCTTGCCCCGCGCATCGATGACGCGGAGCGTGCCCCGCCTCATCAACGTCCTGAGCAGGGGCGCAACCAGCATGGCACGGGGCCTCGATTATTCGGCTTGGGCGTCGGCCGTGTCTTCGTCTGAGGGACTGTCCGCGTTGCCGGCACTTTCGGCTGATTCGGTTGATTCACCAGCGGCTTCGGATGGCTCTGTTGCCTCGCCGGCATCCGCCGTATCGGGTGCGTCGTCTGCCGGCGCGTCCGCGTCCGTGGCCTCGCCCTCTGCGGCTTCGTCTGCCTCGTCCTCCGCCTCATCGAGGATCGTGCCGCCGCGGGCCTGAATCTCAGCCTCCTCGGGCGAGCGGGCGACGTTGACCTTGACCGTCACCGTCACCTCCGGGTGGAGCGCGATCCGCACGTCGTGGACGCCGAGCGCCTTGATCGGGCGGTCCAGACGCACCTGCTGGCGCCGGACCTCGGCGCCGCGCTCGGCCATCGCCTCGGCGATGTCACGCGCGCTGACGGAGCCGTAGAGTTGCAGCGTGTCGCTCGCCTGGCGGATGAGGATGATGCTCTCGCCCTCGAGCCGGACCGCGGCCGAGCCGGCGGCATCGCGGCGGTCGCTGTTGAGCTGCTCCAGCGCCTCGCGCTCCCGCTCGAAGCGCTGCATGTTCTCGGGCGTGGCCCGAAGAGCCTTCTTGCGGGGGAGCAAGAAGTTGCGGGCATAGCCGTCCTTCACCCCGACGATATCGCCCATCCCGCCGAGCTTCTCGATCCTCTCGAGCAAGATGACTTCCATGCCCCTGTTCCCCGCTTGGCGGATCGCCCGCCCCGCCGTACCGGTGCCGGGCGAAGACCGTTTGTCTATCTACTTGATGACGTAGGGCAGCAGCGCCAGATGGCGTGCGCGCTTGATCGCCCGTGCGAGCTCCCGCTGCTTCTTGGCCGAGACCGCGGTGATGCGGCTCGGCACGATCTTGCCCCGCTCGGAGAGGAAGCGCTGCAGCAGCTTCACGTCCCGATAGTCGATCTTGGGCGCGTTGGTTCCGCTGAAGGGGCACGACTTCTTGCGGCGGAAGAACGGCCGTCTCGGGAACGAGACCATCGGCACGCCTCCGCCGCCGCGGCCGCCGCCCGGCCCGCCGCCGTGGCGCGGTCCGCCGAAGGGATGCTGCCTGCGGCCGTCGCCGGCTGGTGCCGGTCGGCTTGCACCGGCGGGAGGCGCGCTGCCCTCGGTCCGTTCGCCTTCAGCCATCGCTCTTCTCCTCGGCGCCGCTGTCCGCCGTGCTCTCGCCGCTGCTCGGCGCCTCGCTCACAGGGGTCTCGCTCGCGGCCTCCTTGGCGCTTGCATCGGCAGCAGGCGCAGCGTCCTCGCGCGCAGGGCGCTCACCACGGTCGCCATCGCCCTCGCGGCGCCGACCTTCGCCGTCGCCCTCGCGGCGCCGGCCTTCGCCGTCGTCGTCCCGGCGGCGGCCCTCCCACCGGCCGCCACGTCCACCGCGGCCATCGCGTCCGCGTCCGCGCGACTGGGTGAGCGGCGCCGGGTTGGGGTCGTGCTCGTCGACCCGCACAGTCAGGTAGCGGATGACGTCCTCGTTGATGCGCATCGTGTGCTCCATCGCGGAAATCGCTTCCGGCGGCGCATCGATGTTCATGAAGTAATAGTGGCCCTTGCGGTTTTTCTTGATGCGGTACGCAAGGCTGCGCAGGCCCCAATACTCGGTCTTGGCGATCTCGCCGCCGGCCTCCGTCAGAATCTCGCGAAACTGCTCGGCAAGGCCGTCCACCTGCTGGGACGAGATGTCGGGACGCGCGATAAAGGTGCTCTCGTAGAGCGGCATGCGGCGCTGTTCTCCTGAATGTCGGTCGCGGCGCGTAACAGGCCGCCCGCCCCGCTCCAAGGCAAGGCGGCAGACCCAGGCGGCGGACTATACATCATCATTCTTGCATCGCAAGCGGGGCAGTAGCCGCTCGCTTGACAGGTCTGGGGCTGCGTGGTCAGTAGCGGCGCGCGCGTTGGGGTCGCGAAAGCGCGAGAGTCTCCCACATGACGACGGCCATCATCTTTCCCGGACAGGGCTCCCAGCAGGTCAGCATGGGCCGGGACCTGCACGATGCCTTCCCGGCCGCCCGCGCCGTGTTTCAGGAGGTGGATGAGGCGCTTGGCGAGCCTCTCTCACGGCTCATCTTCGAGGGCGAGGAGAGCGAGCTCACTCTCACCCGGAACGCGCAACCCGCGCTCATGGCGGTCTCGGTCGCGGTCATTCGCGCACTCGAGGACGAAGGCGGCTGGCGGCTGTCAGAGCGCGCTGCCTTCGTCGCGGGCCATTCGCTGGGCGAATACACCGCGCTCGCCGCCGCGGGCTGCCTGGCGCTGGGTGATGCGGCGCGCCTGTTGCGCCTGCGGGGCGAGGCCATGCAACAGGCGGTGCCGGTGGGTTCAGGCGCCATGGCCGCGTTGCTTGGCGCCGATCTCGCGCAAGCCGAGGCGATCGCCCAGGCGGCGGCCGAGGGCGAGGTCTGCGTCATCGGCAACGACAACGCGCCCGGCCAGGTCGTGGTGAGCGGTGCCGCGTCAGCGGTGGAGCGCGCGGTGGCGCTCGCGCCGGAGCACGGCGTCAAGCGCGCTGTGATGCTGCCGGTGAGCGCGCCCTTCCACTCGCCGCTGCTCAGCCCCGCGGCCGAGACCATGGCGGCGGCGTTCGAGACCGTCTCCTTTAGTCCGCTGGCCATCCCGCTGGTCTCCAACGTGACCGCGCGACCGGTCCACGAGGCCTCCGAGGTGCCGGCGCTGCTGGTGCGCCAGGTGACGGCGATGGTGCGCTGGCGTGAGAGCGTGCTTCTTATGGCGAGCGAAGGGGTGGGCACGCTGATCGAGGTCGGCGCCGGCAAGGTGCTCACCGGGCTCGCGCGCCGCATCGACCGGAGCCTGAGCGCGAGCGCGGTCGGCACGGCGGCTGACGTCGATGCCCTCTTGGGGCGGGCGGCATAAGCGCAGCAGGCAGCAGCAGGGAGCGGCACGGGATGTTCGATCTGTCGGGTAAGGTGGCGCTGGTCACGGGCGCATCGGGCGGCATCGGCAGCGCCATCGCCGAGGCCCTGCACCGCCAGGGGGCATCAGTGGCGCTCTCCGGCCGTCGCGCGGAGGCGCTGGAGGCGCTCGCTGCAAAGCTCGGCGAGGGCGCGCAAGCGGTGCCCTGCGACTTGGCCGATCGGGACGCTCTCGCGGCGCTGCCCGAGCGGGCGGCGGAAGCGCTGGGTGCCCCCGCCATCCTGGTGCATTGCGGCGGCATCACCCGCGACGGGCTCGCGCTCCGCATGAAGGACGAGGACTGGCAAGAGGTTCTGGAGGTCAATCTCAGCGCCGGTTTCGTGCTGGCCCGCGCCTGTCTGCGCGCCATGATCCGCCAGCGCTGGGGGCGGCTGATCTTCATCACCTCGGTGGTGGGGACCACCGGTAACGCCGGGCAGGCGAACTATGCTGCGTCCAAGGCCGGCCTCGCCGGCATGGTGAAGGCGCTTGCCGCCGAGACAGCCGCGCGGGGCGTCACCGCCAACTGCGTCGCGCCAGGATTCATCGAGACGGCGATGACCGACGCCCTGGCTGACGCTCAGAAAGAGGCCCTGCTCGGCACGATCCCCGCCGGACGCTTCGGCGAGGGGAGCGACGTCGCCGCCGCCTGTGTCTACCTCGCCAGCGAGGAGGCCCGCTACGTTACCGGGCAGACGCTCCACGTCAACGGCGGCATGGCCATGATCTAGGCGCGCTTGCGGCTTGGCTTGCCGGCGCGGATGGCGAGCACGCCGGCGACAACGATCAGCACCGCGCCGCCAGCCATGAGCCAGTCCACGCCCTCGCCCCAGAAGAGCCAGCCGAAGACGGCGGCGAACACCACCGCCGTGTAGATGAAGGTGCCGACCCGGTCGGTCGGCGCGATCAGGCAGCCTTTCGCGAAGAGGACGTGGGCGGCGGTCGAGAACACGCCGAGCATGATCAGGCCGGGCCAGGCCTCGGCCGGTGGCACGGTCGGGTTCATCAGCACCGGCGCAAGCGTCACCAGGATGCCGATGAGCGCAAAGTAGACGGCGATGCGGAACGGGTCCTCGTCGGCCGGCATGCGCCAGATCGCGACGGCAGAGAGCCCGCCGAGCATGCCGGAGACCAGCCCGATCAAGGCCGCATACTGGAAGAACTCTGTCCCTGGCTTGAGGATGAGGGCGACGCCCGCGAAGCCGATCAGCACCGCCGCCAGCACCCGGCCGTCGAGCGCGAATCGGAACAGAAGGAACCCCAGGAGCGGCACGAAGATGGGCGAGCTGAAGTTGAGCAGCACCGCCTCGGCCAGCGGGAGCACGCTGACTGCGTGGTAGTAGCAGAGCAGCGCCGCCACCAAGGCGATCCCACGCATCGCCATGAGCCCGCGATGCGCCGGGTGCATCGACCGGGGCCAGTGCCGGATGACCCAGGGCACGAGGATCGCAAGGCTCAGCACGTTGCGCCAGAACAGCACCTCGAAGCTGGAAAGACTCTCCCCCGCCATCTTGATGGCCATGCCGGCGAGGGCGAACATCAAGCCTGCGGCAGCCACGAGCGCCGAGCCCAGGAGCACCCGCCCGCGTCCGGGAACGACGCTCGATTCGGTCCGTTGATCGCTCATTTTCGGGTACGCGGCGGTGAATTCGGTGCTTCTCTCATGGCTCACGGGCCGGCTTCATACTTGAATTTGCCGTCGTACCGGCACCATCTTCCGAGCGTATGGAGTATCGCCAAGAAATGTGTTACCTAGCGCCGCGTCCGCCCGTCCGCGCGGCATGGTCCGCTCGCGATTCGGAAGCCGCACGGGGCCGCTGTCCGCCGGTTGAGACCGGCGTAGCCGTTCACGCAGTCCGACGAGGGAAGGTTACATGAGCGATAACGATATCGCCGCGCGCGTCAAGAAGATCGTCGTCGATCACCTTGGCATCGAAGAGGAAAAGGTGACCGAGAATGCGAGCTTCATCGACGATCTCGGTGCGGACAGTCTCGATACGGTCGAGCTCGTGATGGCCTTCGAGGAGGAGTTCGGCTGCGAAATACCCGATGACGCCGCCGAGAAAATCCTCACAGTGAAGGACGCCATCGACCACATCGAGCAGATCACCTGACGGGGCGGCCAGAGGGGCCGATGGCGCGGACACAGCCTGCGCAAGACCCCGATAGCTGGAGAGCAGTGAATGCGCACCGCTGACCCGGCGCGCAGAGTGGTGGTCACCGGTGTCGGCATGGTGTCGCCGCTGGCGAACGGTGTCCGCCTGAGCTGGGAGCGGCTCGTCGAAGGCCGCTCGGGCATCGCGCAAATCGAGGGGTTCGATCCCAGCGATCTGCCAGTCAAGATCGCGGGCGAGATTCCCTCTGGCGACGATGAGGGCGGCTTCCACGCGGCCGATATCGTATCCACCAAGGACCTGCGCAAGATGGACGACTTCATCGTCTATGCGCTCTGTGCCGCGGTGGAGGCGGTGGAGGATTCGGGCTGGATGCCCGACGACGAGGAGAGCCAGGAGCGGACCGGCGTGATGATCGGCTCCGGCATCGGCGGACTCAAGACCATCGAGGCGGCGACGGTCCTTGTAGACGAGAAGGGCCCGAGGCGGCTCAGCCCGTTCTTTATCCCGTCGAGCCTGATCAACTTAGCCTCGGGCCACGTCTCGATTCGATACGGCTTTCGCGGGCCCAATCATTCGGTGGTGACGGCGTGCTCGACCGGAGCGCACGCGATTGGCGATGCGTCGCACCTCATCCTGCGCGGCGATGCGGACGTCATGGTCGCCGGCGGTGCGGAGGCGGGCGTCTGCCATATCGGGGTCGCCGGCTTCGCGGCAGCCCGCGCGCTCTCAACCAATTTCAACGACACGCCGGAGTGCGCATCCCGCCCCTGGGACGAGGCGCGCGACGGGTTCGTGATGGGCGAGGGCGCAGGCGTAGTCGTGCTGGAGGAATACGAGCACGCCAAGAAACGGGGCGCGACGATCTATGCCGAGGTCATCGGCTACGGCATGAGCGGCGATGCCCACCACGTGACCGCGCCTGCACCGGACGGCTCGGGCGGCTACCGTTCCATGGCCCACGCGCTCAGGACGGCAGAGCTCAACACTGACGAGATCGACTACATCAACGCCCACGGCACCTCAACGCCGCTCGGTGACGAAATCGAGCTCGGCGCGGTCAAGCATCTCTTCGGCGAGGACGCCGGGAAACTCTCGATGTCGTCGACCAAGTCGTCGATCGGGCATCTGCTCGGCGCCGCGGGCAGCGTGGAGCTGATCTTCTCCATCCTCGCCATCAACGACGGCGTGGTCCCGCCGACGCTCAATCTCGACAATCCCTCGCCGGGCTGCGATCTCGATCTGGTCCCGCACGAGGCCAAGGAGCGCAAGGTCGAGCGGGCGCTGTCGAACTCCTTCGGGTTCGGCGGCACCAACGCCACGGTCATCGTAGGCCGGCCCTCCTAGCGCGGCGGGCGATGAGGCGCGCCCTCTTATGGCCGCTCACGGGCGTGGCGGTCGTGGTGGGCCTCGCCGTCGTCCTCGTGATCGCAGGTTGGCTCTACGTCCACAGCCAATTCGACACGCCGGGGCCCGCACGCGATGAGCGCACCGTGGTCCTGCCCCAGGGGCTGAGTGCCTTCGACATCGCAGACGTGCTTGAGGAAGCAGGCGTCATCGACGATCCGTTGCTCTTCGTCGCCGGGCTCTGGATCGAGGACAAGCAGCACGCGCTCAAGGCCGGCGAGTACGTGTTCGAGGCGCTGGTCACGCCGCGCGGCGTGATGGAGAAGCTGGTCACGGGCAAGACCGTCGTGCATCGGCTCACCGTTACCGAGGGCATGACCAGCGCCGAGGTCATGGCCGCGGTCCGCGCCGCACCGGACCTCGAAGGCGAGATCTTGAAGGTGCCGGAGGAAGGCTCGCTCCTGCCCGAGACCTATCACTATGCGTTGGGCGATAGCCGTGCCGTGCTCATCGAGCGCATGCAGCGGGCCATGGCACGCCTGGTCGACGAACTGTGGGAAGCCCGTGATCCGGCGGTTGGCCTCGACGAAGCGCACGATGCCGTGGTGCTGGCCTCCGTGGTCGAGAAGGAGACGGCTCTTGCCGACGAAATGCCGGTGGTTGCCGGTGTCTTCCACAACCGGCTCAGGCAGGGCATGCGGCTGCAGGCCGACCCGACCGTGATTTACGCGTTGACCGGCGGCAAGAAGCCGTTGGGACGAGCGCTCAGACGCGCCGACCTCTGGGTCGAGAGCCCTTACAACACGTACCGCAACAAGGGTCTGCCGCCGGGCCCCATCGCCAATCCGGGGCGCGCGGCGCTTGCCGCAGTCCTGAACCCGGCTGAGACCGACGCGCTCTACTTCGTTGCCGACGGCTCCGGCGGGCATGCGTTCGCGAAGACCCTGGACGAGCACAACCGCAACGTCGCACGCTGGCGCGCCAAGCGCGCCGCGTCAAAGAAGTAGTGGCGGGAGGCGCGTCGATGGGGGACATGGCCGCAATCTCCAGCATGACCGGCTTTGCGCGGGCGAGCGGCAGCGATGGCGCGGCCGGCTGGAGCTGGGAGGTCAAGAGCGTCAACGGGCGGGCGTTGGATATTCGCTGCCGCCTGCCGCAGGGGTTGGAGCGGCTCGATCCGGCGGTGCGGAATGCGGTGACTGCGCGGCTTCGGCGCGGCAACGTCACGGTGGGGCTCAGGCTCTCGCAGGCGCCGGAAGCCGCCGCGATGCGGGTCAACCGGGCGTGGCTCGACGAGTTGATCAACCTTGCCGCCGAGTACCGCGGGCGGGACGACATCGCGCCGCCGCGCCTCGACGGCATGTTGGCGCTACGCGGTGTCATCGAGACCGCAGAATCACCCGACGACACCGAGGGCGCCCAGGACGACGCTGCCTTGCTGGAGACGCTGGATATCGCACTCGCGGAGCTGGTGCGCGAGCGGCAGGCTGAGGGGACTGCGCTCGCCGCCGCGCTGACGGACCGGATCGAGGAGATCGTGGTGCTCACACGCCAAGCCGAGACCCTGGCGCCCTCCCGCCAAGAGGCGCTCGGCGAGCGATTGCGAGAGCAGGTGGCGGCTCTGATCGGCGCGGTCTCGCCGGTGTCCGAGGATCGGCTGGCAACGGAGCTCGCGCTCCTCGCCGTCAAGATCGACGTGACCGAGGAGATCGACCGACTCAGGTCCCACTGCGCAGCGGCGGCACGTCATCTGCAGGAGGGGGGTGCTGTCGGACGCAAGCTGGATTTCCTGGCGCAAGAGTTCAACCGGGAGGCCAACACGCTCTGCTCCAAGGCCTCCCATGCCGCGCTCACGGAGGTCGGCCTCGCGCTCAAGGCGGCCATCGACCAGTTCCGCGAGCAGGCGCAGAACGTGGAGTAGGTGGTGAGCGTCTCCACCGACAATCCGACCTTTGGGCGCCGCGGCCTCCTGCTGGTACTGTCCTCACCCTCCGGTGCGGGCAAGACGACCATTACCCGCCGCCTGGTCGAGCTTGAAGGCGACGGAGTCGAAATCTCGGTCTCGCACACGACGCGGCCCAAGCGACCGGACGAGATGGACGGCCGCGACTATCACTTCGTCGACGAGGCCGGGTTTACGCGTCTGCGGGAGCGCGGGGCGTTCCTGGAATGCGCGGAAGTGTTCGGCCACTGGTACGGCACCGCCCGCGACCCGGTCGAAAGCGCGCTCGATGCCGGCCGCGATGTCGTCTTCGATATCGACTGGCAGGGCAGCCAGCAGCTTGCCGAGGCCGTGAAGGGCGATCTGGTCCGCATCTTCATCCTGCCGCCGTCGCTGGAGGCGCTGGAAGAACGACTCAAGCGCCGTGCTCAGGACACGCCCGCCGTGGTCGCGGAGCGAATGAGCCGCGCTGGCGACGAGATGAGTCACTACGACGAATACGACTACGTGGTGGTCAACACTGCGCTCGAACGGTCCGTCGAAGAGGTGCGCGCGGTGCTCCGTGCCGAGCGGCTGCGCCGGGACCGCCTGAAGGGCCTCGACGAATTCGTGGGCAAACTCACGGTGGGCACGAAGCCGGCTCAGGGCTAACCCGCTCTATCGCACCTTTCACACCGTCGAGGGCACCAGGGGCAAGCGCCAGCGCGAGTAGCCGGCCGGATTCCTTGAGGCCAGGAAGGTTGATCCCGTAGCGCGCTGCGCTCTCGAAGCCGAAACGGCCGAGATAACCCTGCGCGCCCACTGCGACGACGGTCGTGTGTCCCGCCGCTGCGGCCCGATCGAGTGCGGTTCGGATTAGTAGTCCTCCGATTCCGCGTCCCTCTTGGGGCGGGTTCACGGCGATCGGCCCTAGCAGCAGCGCCGATCCCGTTGTGCCAATCCGTACAGGCCAGTGTCGGATCGTGCCGAGGATTCGACCCTCGGCCTCGGCGACGAGGCAGAGGCTGTGCACGGGCTCGATACCTTCTCGCAGGCGGTAGGAAGGGCGGGCATGACGGTCCGCGCCAAAGGCACGGTCCAGCAGGGACTCGATCTCCGGGCCGTCTTGCGGCCGCTCTTTACGGATGGGGGGCATGGCGCTCTGCTCTCGACGACGGACGGGCAAGGTGGTGATGCCGCAGCGCCGATGGCGCCGCGGTGTCAGCGGTCTCGTCGTCGCTCGCGAGAACAGCGTGGCATGAAAGGGTGACTAAGGCGTGCCGGACGCATTGGCAAGCGGAATTACCAGCGGAATTACAGCGCTCTGGTGTGCCGCGTCGTCGCCCAGGCGCGGGCAAGCGCGCAGAATTCGGTAACCGAGAGCGTCTCCGCCCGCGCTTCGGGCGAGATGCCGGCGCTCTGAAGCAGCGCTAGCGGGTCCGGGGTAAGGGTGCGAAGGGCGCGGCGCAGCATCTTCCTGCGCTGACCGAATGCCGCGCGGGTCACGGCATCGAGGGCGTCGGGCTCCGCCGGCGCGAGCGGCGCAGCCCGCGGCACCAGGCGAACCACCGATGAAAGCACGCCGGGCGGCGGCACGAAGGCGCGCGGGCTCACGTCGAACAGCCGCTCGCAGGTGCAGAGCCACTGTGCGCGCACCGAGAGGCCGCCGTAGTCTCGCCCACCGGCCGCGGTGATCCGTGCGGCCACCTCCTTCTGGAACATGAGGGTCATGCTCTCGATCAGCTCGACCTGCTCCAGCCATCGCAATAAGAGCCGCGTGCCGACGTTGTAGGGGAGATTCGCTACGATCCCGATGCGAGCGGGCCCCAGAGTAGCGATATCGAAGGAGAGCGCGTCGCCCTCGACGATCTCGAGCCGATCGGGATAGCGCGCCTGGAGCTCGCCGAGCGCGGTCACGCAGCGGCGGTCCTTCTCCACCGCGACAACGCGAGCCGCGCCAGCCGCGAGCAGCGCTCTGGTTAGTCCGCCCGGTCCTGGCCCCACCTCCAATATGACGGCCGACGCGCCGGGTTGGGCTGTCCGCGCAATTCTCTCGCACAGGCTGGGATCAAGGAGGAAATGCTGACCAAGCGGTCGCTTGGGATGCAGTCCGTGGCGCGCGATGACGGCGGAGAGCGGCGGCAGCCGGGCGTCGCAGCCGGCGTCTTCCCCGCTGGGGTCGCTTGTGCCCGTCAAATCCGCACGTCGATGAACGCCGATCGGTGCAGGTCGCGAACGTAGCGCCGCGCGAGCATCTCCAGTCTGCGTCCCGCGATGTCCTGCCGGATCCGCTCCCGATCGAGCCCGGCGGCAGGCACGTCCGCGAGCACCGCGCGGCGGTCAATCAACGAGACGATGTAGTAACCGTCGAACGCCCGCACCGGGGATGTAATCGATCCGGGCTCTGTCTCGGCGAGCACGGCCTCGATCTCGCTCGGGAGCTGTCCTTCGACGACCCAGCCGATGTCGCCGCCGACCGCGGCGGTGGCGCTCTGCGAGAATTGACGGGCGATCTGGGCGAAGTTGGCGCCGCCTGTTAGCTGCCTGTAGAGGCTCGCGGCGGCGGCGCGGACCTCGTCCTCCTGCTCGCTCAATTCGACTGCCAGAAAAATCTCCGCGACACGATATTCGGGTCGCCCTCGGTTGGCTTCAAGCCGGGCGATCGCCTCGTCGATTTCGCCCTCACCGACCGAGACCGCGGCACCCAGGCGGCCGCGCACAAGCTTGGACCAGAGGATCTCAGCGCGGAGTTGCTCCCCGACGGTGGCGACGTCCAGCCCCTGGCGCCGCAGGAAGTCGTCGAGCGCGCCGGCCGGGATTCCGTTGCGTTGCTCGACGCTCCGCCGCGCGTTCGCCATGTCGGCCTCGCTGACGGTCACCCCGAGACGCTCTGCCTCCTGCACCTTCAGACGTTCATCGATGAGCGAGCGAAGCACTTGCGGTGCCAGCTGGCGGCGCAGCTCCTCGCTGACCTGCAGTCGGGACGACACGATGGCGACGTCGATGCGCCGCACGAGATCGGGGATCGAGATCGCCTCGCTGTTGACAACAGCGGCGATCCTCACGACCTCCTGGCCCCTCGCACGGTCCACCGGCACGAGCACGATCGGCAGCAGCGCGAACAACAGCAGAGCCGCCCGAGCGATCGGTAGATATCTCATAGCCGCCTCAGCCCGCGTGTTTCAGATTGACGGTCAAGTGCCATACCGTACCCGGCTCTACGTCGCGGTCTCGGGTGAAGGAGCGCGATACACTCGTGCCGATGACGATACATTCATCTTCATAGAAAAGACCCACATTCCAGTTAATGGAAGCGTTATCCTCCAGGTCGCGGCGGGCCCCGGCGGAGAGGGTCCAGTTGTCCCAGGGACTCGCAATCAACTCCATGAGCCCCTCTCTACCCCCGACGAAGTTCCCAATCACGCTTTCCGGCGGCCGGGCTACATCGGCGAAGCCAAGCCGGGCGCGCAGCCATTCCGGACCGGCGGCAAGGTCGATTTCGTTGCGTCTGACAGTGAAGTCACGGTGGTCGAGACGGAACCGCAGGGAAAAATCGAGCCAAGGCGACGGCTGCACGTGGATGCGGCCGACGTAGTCGGACATCCGATCTTCGAGGCCACTGCCTGGCTCGAACGGCGAATCGTCCTTTGCCCGTGCGCTCTGCCCGATCAATGCGGTCGCCCGGCCCCCGCCGGGGCCGTAAGAGCCGAGGCGCACGCCGTAATTGACACGCGGCCCGGTCTCGATGCGGTCGAGGCCAGTGTGGCGGTTGGTGCTGAACAGATTGGTGTGATCGAACTCAAGATCCCGGCTGTCCTCGTTGGGGATCTTGTGGGGATTGCCGCCATCGGGGCTGATGACGCCCTGCACGATCGGTTCGATGAGCTGCCGCAGGGAGCCGATCCGTGTGATGAGCGGATAGCGCCATTCGACGGCGAGTTCGGGTAAGAACCGTCCCGCCGTTTCGCTCCTCATCACGCCGTAGGGTTCTCCTCGGTCGGCCGGCGTGTAGGCGTGATAGAGGTCGCCTCGCAGGCTCGCATCGATGCGGAAGAGATGGCCGCCCGGCATGATCATCGGCCGGTGCCAGCCGCCGGCAATCGAGAGCCGCCGCGAGTCGATTCCGTCCAGGCGCTCTAGGATCATGAGATTGGCGTCGAGCGTGGTGTAGCCGCCGGCATAGTCGGGCGCACTCACCAGGTGCGCATCGAGCAGGGGGAGTACGATGGGACTCTGGTCCCCCTGCTCGCCGGCCCGGAGGTCCTGGAACAGGTAGCCCGCGCCCGACATGTAGCTGCGCTGGTGGAACCGTTCCGCGAAGAGGGTGGTGACCAAGTCGTCTTTCGACGAGATGCCGTAGCGGCGCAGATAGGTGTCGTCGAGGGCGCGCTCGAGGTCGAAACCCCATCGCCAGGTCTCATCAATGTCGAAGAGACCATGGCCGAAGACGTGCCCCCGAATCCTGTTGCCATCCTCGTCGGCGGTGAGGGCACGCGTGATGCTCGCGTCGATCTCGAACTGACCATCCCGCGCGCGCTTGCGATACTCGCCGGCCAGCACGACCCCTTCCTCAGAGGTGAACCGGGGCGAAAAGGTCACATCCTGGTAAGGCGCGAGGGACCAGTAGTAGGGAATGGTCACCTCGGCGCCCAAGGCTGTGGAACTGCTGTAAGACGGGGTCAGGAAACCGCTTTGGCGCACCACGCTCGGATCGGGATGGCGGAAATAGGGCGTGTACAAGATCGGCAAGCCAAGGAACTCGAGCGATGCATCGCGATAGGTGATGGAGCGCTCCACTTGATCGTGGACAACGCGCGCCGCCCTGAGTTGCCAAAGCGGCGCCGGGGCGGGATCGTCCGGGCATAGCGCGCACGGTGAATACACCGCCTTCCGCATCACCGTGCGGGTACCGTCGATGCGTCTGGCGCCGCTCGCAACGAGCCGCGACTGGTCCGTCATGAGGACGCTCAGCCGGTGGATCACGCCAGTCCTTAAGTCGCCCGTAAGCGCGACGGACTCGGCAAATAGCACCTCGCCGGTCGGCTCCCGCATGGCGACATCGCCCGATGCGGTCACCACATCGTCGCGGCGCCGGTAGTGGATGCTGTCGGCACGCAGCACCCGCCCACCCTGTGCGACCTCGACGTTGCCGGAGGCGATGACCGTGTCGGTGGCCTGGTCGTAGGTCAGCTCGTCGGCGGTCATCAGAAGATCGCCTGTCAGCAGGTCGCCGAGATCGGGCGCGGCGTCCGTCTGCTGTGCTCGCGCTTCCAGCGACGAGAGGGCCAGAAGACACGCGAAAACGAGCGGCGCGAGGGCCTTCATGATGTCGCCGCTATCCGTCCTCGAGATGGAACAGGCCCGCGACGCCGAGCAACGTGAAAATGCCCGCCGGGGTCCACGCAGCGAGCACCGGTGGCAGCTTGCCGGAAAGGCCAAGGGCGAGCACCAAGTCCGAGATGAAATAGAGGAGAAAGCCAGTGAGCAATCCGGCCAGGACCAGCACCCAGGTGCCCCGCCGCGTGAAACGGAGCGAAAAGGTCGCTGCGATCAGAACCATCGCACAAAGGAGGAGGGGGACAGAGAGAAGCGAGTGCCAGTGCAGGCGGTGCTTCACCGAAGAGAAGCCGGACTCGTCCAACACCTTGATGAAACCGGGCAACGCCCAGAAGGACAGGGTCTCCGGCGGCGAGAAGCTGTTCTGGATGCGCTCCAGGGTGAGGTCGGTCGGCACGCGAGCGTTCGCCCGATGTCGGGCCGGCTCGTCCGGCGCGCTGAAGAGAGCATCCTGCAGGTTCCAATACCCGTCTTCCAGCCGGGCCTCGGCGGCGTCGATCCGTCCAATGAATTGATCCTCCTTCGCGTAATGGAAAATAATCGTGTCGTAGAGCGTCATCGTCTCCTGATCGATGCGCGCGGCGTGTACCACCGATTGGCTCTCCGAATCGCCCTGCCTGAGCCAGATGCCGGACTTGGAAAGCTCCATGAGGCTCGACTTACCGCGCAAGTGGGTCACGTCCATCTGTTCGAATCGCGCCGTCGTGGCGGAGGCCAGCGGGTTGACGACGGTCATGAAGAGGCCGCCCAGCAGTGCCGCGATGACCAGCGCAGGCAGCAGGAATTGCCAGACCGAGACGCCCGCCGCCCGCGCCACCACCAGCTCGCGGCTCCGCGTCATCTTCGCGAAGGTCACGATACCGCCGACGAGCACGATAAAGGGCAGCGCCTTCTGCGCCATGAAGGGGATGTGCAGCGAGGCCATCTGGAGCACGGTTTCGATGGTCGCTGTCTTGTCCGGCCCGGAGGCGCGGCGCAGCAGCTCGATGGTATCGGCAATGAGGATGGTCAACATGACGAGCAGGAACACAAGCGCGACGCTCTGCAGGTATTGCCTGCCCATGTAGAGCGAGAGGGTGGAGGAGAGACGCACCGGCCGTGGCTCCTACCCGCGTGCGCCCGGCTCAGCCGCCGCAGTGCGGCCACCGAGGAAGCGCGGTAAGCGGTGGCGAAGCACGACCATCGCCGCGGCGATCATGAGGACGGGGTTGAGATACATGAGTGGGATGAGGCTGCTGTTCTTGGCGGTCGCGTTGACTAGGAAGAGGGCCACAGCCTCGAGCATGACCCCTGCTGCAATCGCCACGAGGATGCGGCGCCACTGGCCGCGCCGGTCGACGTTGCCGGAGAGCAGCGCTGCGAGCCCGATGGCGGCAAGAGCATAGCCGAACAGCGGCGAAACGATGCGGTTGTGCGCTTCGGAGAGGAACTTGCCCCGCAGCCGCTCCGCCCCCTCGCTTGCGGGGTCGAGGAGCTCGTCGATAAACCGCTCTCGCGGCCCGTGCCAGCGCGTGCCTCCGGGTTGGATGAAATCACCCAAGTCGATTGTGTAGCGTTCGAAATTGAGCAACGAGAGTTTCGACGAGTCCCGGTCGATCCGTTGTCGGTGGCCGTTGATCAGGATGAAGCGCGGTCCCTCATCGGTCTGCACCAGAATGCCCTGCTCGGCCATCATCGTGACCGGCCGTTCCTGTTCCCGGGCGTCGTGCACGAGGATACCGTTGAGCGTGCCGCCCTCACGCCCGCGGATGTAGACGGTGACGCCCTCGGTCAGCGTGTTGAAGGTACCCTCCTCCAGGAGAAGCGCCGAGTGATCGCTGCGCAGGACGAACTGCCGCTCCTTGAACTCCCTGTAGCTGACCGGCATCACGTACATGATGATCGCGTAGGAGATGACGACGACAATCGTGGCCATCACGAGCGCGGGCTTCGCCAGCGACCACTGACTCACGCCGGCCGCGCGCAGGCTGACCAGCTCGCTGTCGATCGTGAGCTTGTTGTAAACGAAGAGCAGCGCACAGAAGAATGCGATCGGCAGGATCGCGCTCAGGAATGTGGGCAGCACCAGCATGCTCATCAGCAGGAAGGCGCTGAACGACAGACCCTTGTTGACGATCAGGTCGATGATGCGCAGCGACTGCGATAGCCAGACGACCGCTGTGAGCCCCACCGTTACGAGCAGGAACGGGGCTATAAGCTGGCGCAACAGGTAACGCTGGTAGCGAGGCATGGCTCATTATAGCGGGTCGTGCACCGGAACGGGTGCATGCCGATGGCGGCACCAACCACAGGCGCTGTGCAGATCAAGCTCGCGCTACAAGCTCTGGCCGGTGATGGCGGAGGAATAGCGCTTCGCGCGGAGCGGCCGGCCGCACCGGGTCACGACGGTGCGCTCTCTTCGCGTTCCCACAGGGTGTGCGCGAGAACTCCGACCGAGGCTTCGATCGCTTCCATCGCGTCGAGGATCAGATCCTCGCGATACCGACGGCCGATGATCTGCACACCCGCCGGCAGCCCGTCCGCGAAGCCGACGGGCACCACGCCCGCCGGCAGGCCGAGGTAGTTGACGCCGGTGCTGTAGACGGCGGCCATGAAAAGGTCCTTCACCTTCTCGAACCCGTGCGCGTCGTGGTCCCATGGGTACATCGAGCGCATCAGGAACGGGCAGAGCACCAGCGGATACCGGTCGAGAAAGACGTTCCATTCGCGGGTCAGCGCGGTGCGATCGGCGATGCCCTGGCGGTATCCGGCCGCATCGACCGGGTTTCCGACGCGCTGGTAGTCCTCGAAGATGGTCCGGATGGTCTTGCTGCCATGCTCGCGCGCGATAGGACCCAGAAAGTGCACGATCTCGCTCGCGAGCACGTTGAACCACGCCTGCGCGGGCTTCATGATCGAGGGCGTCGCCACGCGCTCCACCGCGTAGCCCGCGTCGCTGAGCACTTCCGCCGCCCGGTCGATACCGGCGATGATCTGCGGATCGATCGGATAACCGTGAGCCTCGCACGTGACCGCAACCTTGATCGGGGGATCGAGCGTGGGCCCCTCGAAGGGCACCGGTACCCACCAGGGATCGCGCGCGTCACCCCCCGCGAGCACCCGCGTTGCGAGCCGCACGTCCCGCACCTCGCGGCAAATCGCGCCCTGGACGGAGCTGAGCTGGGCGAGAAGGCCGCGCTCGGCCGTGGCACTCGGATTGTACGCGGGCACCCGCCCCTGGGTCGGCTTCACCGTCGCCAGTCCGCACGCGAAGGATGGAAAGCGCAGCGATCCGCCGATGTCATTGCCGTGGTGAATCGGCCCGAACCCCATCGCTGCAGCGGCCGAAGCTCCGCCGGAAGACCCGCCCGGAGATGCCTCCTCGTTCCAAGGATTGAGAGTGCGGCCGCGCAGCGGGTTGTCCGTGGTCGCGCGCATCGAGAGCTCCGGCGTATTGGTGCGCCCCACGATGATCGCGCCTGCGTCGAGCAAGTTGCGCGTGACCGGAGAGTGGTCCGGTGCAACAAGATCAGCGTAGGCCGGCAGGCCGTTCGTGGTCGCCTGTCCGGCAACGTCGATGTTCTCCTTGATGGTGACCGGGACCCCGTGCAGCGGCCCGAGGGTCGCGCCGTCGCAGGCCTCGCGATCCTTCAGTTCGGCGGCGCGCAACGCCTCCTCGGAACAGTCGACGACGATCGCGTTGATGCGCCCGTTGTGCTGGGCGATGCGGTCCAGCACCGACTCCGTCACTTCGACGCACGATGCCTCGCGCGCCCGGATTATCGTGGCGACCTCGACCGCGCTGCGGCTCCACAAGCCTTTGTCCATTGCGGGTTGCTCCGGGTCTAAAGCGAGGGGCGGTGCCGGCTCCAATTCGTCGCCGCTTCGAAGGCCGCTGCGGCACGGAACACCCGGGCATCGTCGTAGGTGCGGCCCACGATCTGCAGGCCGGTGGGAACACCGTTTCGTGCGAATCCGGTCGGCACGCTTGCCGCCGGACATTGGTTCATCATGTTGAACGGGTACGTGAGCAGCCAGCCCAGGTGCGGCTCGACCGGCTTGCCATTGATGGTGAAGCTGGGGTCCATGTTGGTGTGGTCCGCCTTGACCGCCGGCACCGCCAGCGTCGGGCAGATCATCACGTCGTAGCGTTCGAGGATCGGTGCGAGCCTCTGGTACATCCAGCCGCGTGTGCGGCTGACGCGCTCGAACTCGACGGCACTCACCTGCTGACCCCTCTCCACCAAATCGACCACCCTCGGGTCCATCTCGAAGCGCCACTCGGGGAGAAAGTCCTGCAGCCCACTGGCGAAGAAGACCTCGAAGAGCCGTAGGTACTGGTTCAACACGCCCGAGGTCCAGCCGAGATCGACCTCCTCGACCTCGCAGCCGAGATTGCGAAAGACGTCCAGGGCCTTCCGCGTATTCTCCTGTACCTCCTCGTCGACCTCGACGTAGCCGAGATCCGGCGAGTAGGCGATGCGCCAGCCCTCGATGCCCTCGTAGGTAAGCGGCAGGCGCACCCGCGTCCTGAGGGAGTTGATGTCCGCCTTGTGAGGACCGGAGACGACGTTCTGGAGCAGGGCGGATTCGGCCACCGTGCGAGTCAGCACGCCGATTTGTACCAGGAAGACGTGGGGCGCGGTGGTGTCATTCGGGTTGCGCCCGTAGGGCGGCTTGAAGCCGAAGATGCCGTTGACCGAGGCCGGGATGCGGATCGACCCGCCGCCGTCGCCGCCGTCCGCGATGGTGGTCATACCTGCGGCCACCGCGCCGCCGCTGCCGCCGGAGGAGCCGCCCGGCGTGTAATCGGGATTCCAGGGATTGCGGCTCACGCCCCAAAGCGGGCTATGGCTCGTCCCGGCATAGCCGAACTCCGGCGTCGTGGTGCGGATGTGGAGAATCGCGCCGGCACGCATGAGGCGCTCGGTCACCGGGTAGGTGTGGTCGGGGCGGTTGTGCTCCATGATCTTGGAGCCGATCGTGGTGATCTCGCCCTTGATCGCGTGGTAGTCCTTGCTCGCGAAGGGCAGCCCTTCGAGCGTGCGCAGCCGCCCGTCCGCCTTGCCGTAGCGCACCTCGGCCGCCTTCGCCTGCTCCAGGGCGCGTTCGAAATAGTTGTAGGTGACGAGGTTGAGCGTCGGGTTGACTGCCTCGCAGCGGGCGATCACCGCCTTCATCAGCTCGACCGGCGAAAGCGTCCGTGCCTTGAACGCAGCAAGCGCGTCGAGCGCGCTCATGTAGCAGAGGTCGAGATCCGATGCGGTCATGACGAACGCTCCCGCTCCTATTCGTTGCTGAACGCCTCCAGCTCGCTGAGATAGGCGAGGACGCGCTCCGCCGGCTCGACATCGCCGAACTTGGCATCGATGTCGAACAGGTTCCATTCGACGACCCCCGGCACCCGGTCGCCCACGCCTTCCCGCACGACGATGGGGCGGAAGCCCTCGGCAATCGCATCCTCGGCGGAGTGGCGCACGCAGCCGGCCATGGTGACGCCGGTAATGATGACCGTGTCGACCCGCTGGGCGCGGAGGTAGCCCGCAAGGTAGGTACCGTGGAAGGCGCTCGCGCGCTTCTTCACGATCACCTGCTCGCCGCGCTCCGGCATCGGCGCGATGCGCTCGTCGATGGCCGCCTCCGGCGAGCCCTCACGCAGGGTCTCGACCGGAATCTTCATGTGCCAGAGGCCGGTGTCGGCGTGCGGCCCGGTCGGGTCCTGATAGGCGGTCGTCGTGTAGATGACGGGAATGTTCTTCTCGCGTGCGGCGGCCAGCAGCTGCTGGTTGGTGGGGATGATCACCTCCATGTTGTCGCACGTGAAGTTGTGGCCCGGCCGGGTCCAGGCATTGGCGAGGTCGATGATCAGGAGCGCCGGCCGGGTTCCGAACCCGATGCGGCGCTGGAATCCCCGCGTCTGGTAAATCTCGGAATCGGCGGCGAAGATCGTCTCGAGTGCCCGCCTGACTTCCTCGTTGCGTGAAAGCTCCGCCGTCATCCTGAATCCTCCTGCCGTGGATGGGCGCCGAGTGTAGCCGCCGCACCAGCGGGCCGCCAGACGTGCGCGCCGCGGCCACGAACAGAGTTCCGGGCCAAAGACGGTTGACCCTGGCGCTACGCGGCGCCTAATTGAGGCGCGGACGCTCACGTGCGCCTTGGGGCCGGGTGGCAGAGTGGCTATGCAGCGGACTGCAAATCCGTGTACGCCGGTTCGATTCCGGCCTCGGCCTCCAGTTCCACCGTGAATGTAACTCCACCTTCCGGCGGCGTTGCGGCGTCGGCACAACCCAGGCCAGCGACGCTCGCCACGTGTCGCTGGCGCTGGCCTGCGATCCCGATTCTGCTGCGAGGTTGGTGCGCCTCGTGGTAAAAGCGCCTGTGAACATTCGACGGAGACAGCCCGAATGAGGCGCTCGCACATCGGCTTGGGGATGCTTGGCGTTTTCCTCCTGGCTCTGGCAGCGGCCGGCTGTGAGAATTCAGTGCCGCCGGATAGCCCAACCATGGATCCCCGACGGCGCGCAGCCGGCGCGAGCCAAGAAAGTATATTCGGTTCCGGCGGGATCGGGCTTTTCGGTGGCGACGAGGACGAAGCGGCTGCCAGCGGCATCGGCGTCAACGCCTTTCTCTGGCGTGCGACCCTCGACACCATCTCGTTCATGCCCTTGCTCTCGGCTGATCCCTTTGGTGGCGTGATCATCACCGATTGGTACTCCCCGCCCGAGAGCCCCGACGAGCGCTTCAAGATGACCGTCTACATCCTGGGCAGGACGCTGCGCTCGGACGGCGTACAGGTCTCCGTGTTTCGCCAGGAACGAGGCGAAAGCGGCCTCTGGGAGGACCGCGCCACGAGCCCGGACACCGCGGTCAGCCTCGAAGACAAGATCCTCGACCGCGCCCGTCAACTGCGTACCGCACAGCTCAGCCGATAGAGTGCAGCGTTGCGTGCCGGCCGGCGCGGCTGCGCCGGCTGGCGGGTCATGCTATAGGGACGCCGCTCTCCGGCACCGGCCGGGGTGAGGGAGCGAGCGTTGCCGATGAGTGAGCGTTACGACGCACAGGCGGTCGAGGCCAAGTGGCAAGCCGCTTGGGAGGACGCGGGCCTGTTCCGGGCTGAGCGTCGCAGCGGTCACCCGACCTACTACGTCCTGGAGATGTTCCCGTATCCCTCGGGCCGCATTCACATGGGCCATGTGCGCAACTACACCATGGGCGACGTGGTTGCGCGCTACAAGCGGGCCCGGGGATTCGACGTCCTTCATCCCATGGGCTGGGACGCCTTCGGGCTGCCAGCGGAGAACGCGGCCTTCGAGCGCGGCGTCCATCCAGCCGAGTGGACCTACGCCAACATCGCGACGATGCGCGGGCAGCTCAAGCTGATGGGACTCTCGATCGATTGGGAGCGCGAGTTCGCGACCTGCCACCCCGGCTACTACGAACACCAGCAGGCGTTGTTCCTGGACTTCTTCGAGTGTGGATTCGTCGAGCGCAAGGAGGCCTGGGTCAACTGGGATCCGGTCGATCGCACGGTGCTCGCCAACGAGCAGGTCGTGGACGGGCGCGGCTGGCGCTCGGGCGCCGTCGTCGAGAAACGCAGGTTGGCGCAATGGTTCTTCCGCATCACCCGCTTTGCCGACGAACTCCTGGATGCGCTGGAGGCGTTGCCGCGTTGGCCCGAGAAGGTGCGGCTCATGCAGCGCAACTGGATCGGGCGCTCGGAAGGTGCGCGCATCCTCTTCCCCATTGAGGGCCGCGACGAGGCACTGGAGGTCTTCACGACCCGGCCGGATACGCTGTTCGGCGCATCCTTCTGCGCGCTTTCGCCCAACCATCCTCTGGCGACATCGCTCGCCGCTTCCGATCCGGCGCTCGCCGACTTCATCGCCGAGTGCAACCGCGCCGGCATCGGCGAGCGCGACATCGAGGCGGCGGGCAAGCGCGGCTTCGACACGGGCGTGAGCGTCCGCCATCCCTTCGATGCCGCGCGCACGCTGCCGCTCTACGTCGCCAATTTCGTGCTCATGGACTACGGCACCGGCGCGATCTTCGGCTGCCCAGCCCACGACCAGCGCGACCTGGATTTCGCCCGCGCCCAGGGCCTGCCAGTTATCCCGGTGGTGTGTCCGCCGGGGGAGGATGCGGATGCGGTCGAGATCGGCGACGAGGCCTATGTCGGCGACGGCGCGGCCATCAATTCCGACTTCCTGAACGGGCTCACGGTGGCCGACGCCAAGGCGCGCGCCGTCGTAGAGCTTGCGGAACGCGGCGCCGGCGGCTCTGCCGTCAGCTACCGGCTCCGCGATTGGGGCATCTCGCGGCAGCGCTACTGGGGCTGCCCGATTCCGGTGGTGCACTGCGCATCGTGCGGCGTGGTGCCGGTGCCGCGCGAGGCGCTCCCGGTGCGCCTGCCCGAGGACGTGACCTTCGACACGCCGGGCAATCCCCTTGACCGCCATCCCACGTGGAAGCACACCACGTGCCCTCGCTGCGGTGCTGCCGCGGAGCGCGATACCGATACGATGGACACCTTCGTGGATTCCTCCTGGTACTTCGCGCGCTTCTGCGCCGCGCGCGCCGACGAGCCGCTGCCGGCCGACGAGGTCGAGCCTTGGCTTCCGGTCGATCAATACATCGGCGGCATCGAGCACGCGGTGCTGCACCTGCTCTATTCGCGCTTCTATACCAAGGCTCTCAAACGCTGCGGCCACGTGACGATCGACGAGCCCTTCGCCGGTCTCTTCACCCAGGGCATGGTGTGTCACGAGACCTACCGCGACACAGACGGGCGCTGGTACTACCCCGATCAGGTCGAGACCCGTGCAGGCGAGCTGGTGACCAAGGAGGACGGGCGCCCAATCGCCATCGGCCGGTCGGAGGCGATGAGCAAGTCGAAGCGCAACACCGTCGATCCCGAGGCGATCATCGAGGCCTACGGCGCCGACACGGCGCGGCTCTTCATGCTCTCCGACAGCCCGCCCGAACGCGACCTGGAATGGACCGACACCGGCGTCAAGGGCGCCTGGCGCTACATCGCCGCGCTTTGGCGCATGGTGCTGTCGCCGCCCGTGGCGCTGTCTCCATGCGGGGCAACGCCGTTGGACCAGGGGACCTTGGCGGCTCCGCTGCGTGACGTGCGCAGGACCATTCACAAGACCGTCGCCGGTGTGACCGATGATCTGGAGCGTTTTCGCTTCAACCGGGCGGTGGCGCGGGTGCGGGAGCTGACCAATGCGCTCTCCGCCATCGAGGACGCGCCCGGTGCAGGCCACGTGATGCGCGAGGGCCTGGAGACCGCCATGCGCCTGCTCGGCCCGGTGGTGCCGCATCTGGCCGAGGAGGCCTGGCGCCGTCTCGGACACGAGAGTTGGCTGGCGCGCGAGCCGTGGCCGGAGCCGGACCCCGTCCTGCTCGCGGATGACGTTGTGGTCGTCGCCGTGCAGGTGGACGGCAGAAAGCGCGCGACCATCTCGCTGCCGGCGGATCACGACAAGGCGGCGGCGGAAAACGCGGCCATGGCGGACGGTGGCGTGCGCCGGGCGCTCGCCGGCCGGGAAGTGCGCAAGGTGATCGTCGTGCCCGGACGGATCGTGAATGTCGTCACCTGACCGGCCGCTTTCCCCCCGCGCGACACGCCTCTGGCGCAGAACAACCCCCGTCTTCGCCCTCGCTCTTTCCCTCGTCCTGCTCGGCGCCTGTTCCGTGGAGCCGCTCTACGGCTCCCGCGCCGGCAAGGCGCGGGGCGGTGGCGTTGCGGCGATTGAGATTGCGCCGGTCAAGGACCGGGTCGGCCACATCGTGCGCAACCATCTTATCGACAGCCTCACCCCGAGGGGACAGCCGGCGCATCCCGACTATCGCCTGACCCTCGTGGTCGAGCAGGAAAAGACTCCGCTGCTGATCCAGCTCGACGACCATGCGACCCGGTTCAATCTGACGCTCCGCGCCAGGTTCACTCTCGCCGATCGGGGCGGGGCGGTGGTCTACCGCGACAGCGCCCGGGCGACCGGCAGCTACAACGTCGTCGAATCGGGGTTCGCCACCGTGACGGCGGAGCGGGACGCGGCCAAGGAAGCGGCGCGGGTGCTGAGCGAAGAAATCCTCACGCTGATCCTCCTCCATCTCCGTCGATGAGACCCTGGCCGTCGCATGATCCGGCGGCTGGCACGCCATGAAGATCGCGCCGGCGCGCGCGGACCGGTTCTGCGCGGCGCCGGACGCGGCGGTCCGGCTGGTTCTGATCTACGGCTCCAACGAAGGCCTGGTGCGGGCCCGCGCCGAAGCGTGCGTCAAGGCCGTCGCAGAGGATGCCGACGATCCCTTTCGCGTCACCAGCCTCGATCCGGCGCTGCTGCGAGACGAGCCGGGCCGGCTCGCCGACGAGGCGGCGGCGCTCTCGCTCATCGGCGGCCGTCGTGCCGTCCGCCTGCGCGGGGCGACCGAGGCGGTGGTTCCTGCGATCCGCTCGTGTCTCGCGTTGCCAGCCGCGGAGAGCCTGGTGATCGCGGAGGCCGGGCCGCTGACACCCCGCTCGGGCCTCCGGCGGCTGTGCGAGCAGGAAGCGAGCCTCGCCGCCATCGCCTGCTACGACGAGAGCGCGGAGGGCGCTGCGCGGCTGATCGAAGCCTTCTGCAGCGCGCGCAAGATCAAGGCGGCGCCCGAGACCATCGATTGGCTGGCCGAGCGTCTGGGCAGTGATCGCCGGCAGATCGAGGGCGCGGTGGAGAAGCTCGCGGTCTATCTGGGCGAGGCGGGGCCCGAGGGCGGAGTGCTCACGCAGGAGGTCGCGGAGACCTGCGTCGGCGATGCAACCGAAGCGTCGGCTGATGAGGTCGCGCGTCTGGCCCTATCCGGCGACCGTGAGGGGCTGGACCGAGCAATGACGCGGGCGCTCTACGGTGGGGTTCAACCGATCACCATTCTCCGCGCTGCGGCCCGGCGCCTCGCCCGCCTCCATCTCGCGGTCGCCGCGCTGGAAGGCGGCGCCAGTCGGGCCGATGCCATGGGCAGCCTCAAACCCCCAGTATTCCCCAGAGACCGTGCTGCCTTCGGTCAAGAGATGGCGCGCTGGCCGAGCGCCCGCGCCGCCCGAGCGCTGGGTTTGCTGACCCGTGCCGAGCGCGACTGCAAGGTTTCCGGCGGCGCGCCGGAGGCGATCTGCTGGCAGGCGCTGCTGCGAATCGCGCGGGCGGCGAACAGGCAGGGTGCCTGAGCGGGCCTATCCTGGCGTCAGGCCGCGATGCCGGCCAGCGTGCAGATGCGCCGCCACTCGGCGTCCGTCACGGGGCTCACGGAAAGCCGCGATTGACGCAGGAGCTGCATGTCCTGCAGCGCCGGATCTTCCTTGATCCGCTTCAGAGAGACCGGCTCGCTCACCGGGACCACGGCCTTGACGTCGACCATGCCAAAACGCCCGGAAGCATCGGTCGGGTCGGGATAGTGCTCCTTCACGACCTCGACGACGCCGACGATCTCCTTCGCGTTGACCGAGTGGTAGAAGAAGCAGCGGTCGCCCCGCTTCATGGCCTTCATGTTGTTGTTCGCCTGATGGTTGCGCACGCCGTCCCACTCCGTGACGCTGTCGCGCACCTGATCGTCCCAGGACCAGCAACTCGGTTCCGACTTTATGAGCCAATAGGCCATTTCGTGCCCCTCCAAAACCACTCAACCGTGCATCGAGTGTAACCAACCCGCGACCCAGCGTCAGCCGTCCCTCGATGGTCACGCCTGCCGCCGTCTTGATGTCAGCGAACGATGCCCCCACACTATGTCTATTGCCAGGTAACGAGACTGTTGGGTGGTGCCTGCAGCGGTGCCGCCTGCGGCAGGTGGGCGCGGGGCAATGTCGTTCTTCGAAATGGGCGGTTACGCCGCCTACGTGTGGCCGGCCTTCGGGGCTGCGGCCGCAATCATGACTGCGCTCCTCCTGCTCAGCATTCGCGCCATGCGTGCGAGGGAGGCGGCGCTGAGGGCTTTGGAGGCGACCGCGCGCCGGCAGCGTGCTACCGATGGAGACAACGACCGTGACGGGGAGCAGAACGCCCCGGCATGAAGCGCAAGCATTGGCGGTTGGTCTTTCTGGGCGGGGGGCTCGGTGCGCTCGGCCTCGCTGCGGGCCTGGTGCTCACCGCGCTCGACGATACCCTCGTCTTCTTCCATGACCCGAGCACGCTCAAGGAACGGCAATTTTCGCCCGAGCAGCGGCTTCGCGTAGGCGGCCTGGTGGAGGAGAACAGCGTGGTAAGGGGGGACGACGGCTTGATGGTGCGCTTCACCATCACCGATCTCGCCCACACCGTGCCCGTGACCTATCGCGGTATTTTGCCGGACCTGTTCCGCGAGGGGCAGGGGGTGGTCGCCGAGGGCTATCTGAAGGGCAGCGTGTTCGAGGCCGACGAGGTGCTCGCCAAGCACGACGAGAACTACATGCCGCGTGAGGTGGCGGACGCGCTGAAGAAATCCGGCAACTGGAAGGGCGAAGGCACCGAATGATCCCCGAGATCGGCCACTTCGCCCTGATCCTCGCGCTTGCGATGTCGCTGGTGCAGGCCGTCGCCGCGCCGCTCGGCGCGAGGCTTCGGGATGGCGGCCTGATGGCGCTGGCGCGGCCGGCGGCGCTGGCCCAGTTCGTCTTTATCTCGGCCGCACTCGCTTGCCTGATGCAGGCCTTCGTCGTCTCCGACTTCTCGGTGGTGACGGTCGCCGACAACTCCCACTCGGCCAAGCCGCTGCTCTACAAGTTCACCGGCACGTGGGGCAATCATGAAGGCTCCATGCTGCTCTGGGTGTGGATCCTCGCGGTCCACGGCGCCGCCGTGGCGGTCTTCGGGCGCAACCTGCCCCCGGCCTTCCGCTCTTGGGTGTTGGCTGTGCAGGCGCTGATCGGGCTCGGCTTCCTGGTCTTCGTGCTCGCCACCTCCAATCCCTTCCTGCGCCTAGATCCGGCGCCGTTCGACGGGCGCGACCTCAACCCGCTGCTGCAGGACCCCGGCCTCGCCTTCCACCCGCCGCTGCTCTACCTCGGCTATGTCGGGCTCTCGACCGCCTTCTCCTTCGCCGTGGCGGCGCTGATCGAGGGGCGTGTGAACGCGGCCTGGGCGCGCTGGGTCAGGCCGTGGACGCTGCTCTCATGGTGCGCGCTAACGGCCGGCATCGCCTTGGGTTCCTGGTGGGCCTACTACGAGCTTGGCTGGGGCGGATACTGGTTCTGGGACCCGGTGGAGAACGCCTCCTTCATGCCCTGGCTGATGGCGACCGCGCTGCTGCACTCCTCGATCGTGGCGGAGAAACGGGACAGCCTAAAGAGCTGGACGGTTCTGCTCGCCATTCTCGGCTTCTCATTGAGCCTGCTCGGCACCTTCCTGGTGCGCTCCGGCGTACTGACCTCGGTGCACAGCTTCGCCTCCGACCCGGCGAGGGGAGTCTACATCCTGGTGTTCCTGGTGATTGTCGTCGGCGGCTCGCTCACGCTCTATGCCTGGCGGGCGCCGGGGATGCGGGCCGGCGGCTCGTTCCGTCCGATCTCGCGAGAAAGCTCGCTCTTGGCCAACAATCTGCTGCTGGCGGTCGGCTGTGCCACGGTCTTCATCGGCACGCTTTATCCGCTAATTCTCGACGCGATCGCGGACCAGAAGGTTTCGGTCGGGCCGCCTTTCTTCGAATCCACCTTCGTGCTCCTGATGATTCCCCTCCTGCTGATGATGGCGGTGGGGCCGCTCATGGCCTGGAAGCGCGCCGGCGCCAGCGCCGTGCTGCCGCGTCTCGCAGTCTCGCTCGTCGCCGCCATCGCGGTGGCCGCGACGGTCGGAGCGAGCGGCGGTGGACCCTGGGGTGCGGTGCTCGGCATGGCGCTCGCCGGTTGGGTGGCGGCGGGCGTGCTCACGGAATTCGCGCAGCGCGTGCGGCTCTTCCGCGTGCCGCTTGCCGAGAGCGCGCGCCGCGCCGTCGGCCTGCCGCGCGCGGCCTGGGCGATGAGCATCGCCCATCTGGGCGTGGCGGTGCTGGTGGTGGGCACGGTCGGCGCCGGCAATTGGCAGACCGAGCGGGAGCAGTCGATGCAGCCGGGCGATACGGTCACCCTTGCCGGCTACGATTTCGAGCTTCAGAGCATCGGCGACGTGCCCGGCCCCAACTATATCGCCCGGCGGGGCGAGGTCCGGGTCCTGCAGGACGGTGAGGAGGTCGCGCTCCTCCTGCCCGAGCGCCGCCATTATCCGGTGCAGGACACCTGGACCACCGAGGCCGCGATCCACACCACCTGGCTTTCCGACCTCTATGTCGTGGTTGGCGAGGATGCGCCCGGTGGCACGGCGATCCGCATCCACCACAATCCGCTCGTGCCCTGGATTTGGATCGGTGCACTAGCCATGGTGGCCGGCGGAGTGGTCTCACTGACCGACCGGCGCCACCGCGTGGGCGCGCCCACCCGCCGCCGGCATTCGGCGCCCGCTGTCGCCGCTGCCGGCACGGGCGAGTGAGGGGCCGCGAAGCCGTGGCGGAGAAGGGAACGGACGCCCCGGCAGAGGAGGCGCCTGCCCGCGCGCCGGTCTCCGCCGCGCGCAGGCTGCGCTATCTCGTGCCGATGTTCTTGTTCGTGGCGCTCGCCGCCGCGCTCGGCGTCCAGTTGCTCACCGGCGATCCCGGCAAGGTTCCGTCGGCGCTGATCGACAAGCCGGTGCCGGATTTCACTCTCCCGCCGGTTCAGGGGTTCGAGGACGCAGGTGGGTTCGCGACGGCCGATCTTCAGAATGGCGAGATTGCGCTCGTCAACATCTTCGCCTCCTGGTGCGGCCCATGCCGGGTCGAGCACCCCCTGCTCATGGCGCTCGCCGACTCCGGCACGGTCCCGCTCTACGGCATTAACTATAAGGACACGCCGGACGACGCCGAGCGCTGGCTGGGCCGCCTCGGCAATCCCTACACGCTGATGGGGGCCGATCTCGACGGCCGGACCGGGATCGACTGGGGGGTCTATGGCATACCCGAGACCTTCGTGGTGGACGGTGCAGGCCGCATCCGCCACCGCCACGTGGGCGTGCTCTCGCAGCACGACCTCGACGAGGCCATCCTGCCGCTGATCGAGGACCTGCGGGGATGAAAGTCGCGGGCGGCACTCTGCTTGGCGGCATCGTCTCCCTGTGGCTGGCGCTGGCAGCGGGTCCCGGCTTGGCTTTCACGCCCGACGAGCCGCTCGCCGATGCCGCGCTCGAAGCGCGCGCCCGAGCGCTCCATGCCGAGCTTCGCTGCATGGTGTGCCAGGGCCAGTCGATCGCCGATTCCAACGCGCCGCTGGCCCAAGACATGCGCGCCATCGTCCGTGAGCGCATCGCTGCCGGCGCGAGCGATGACGCGGTAAGGGGGTTCCTGACCGACCGCTACGGAGATTACGTTCTGCTCGACCCGCCCGTGAAGCCCGAGACCTACGCGCTCTGGTTTGGGCCGGCTGCGGTCTTCGTCGCCGGCGCCGCCATCGCCTTTGCCCTCGTGCACCGCGCGAAGGCCGGCGCGCGCGAAGCGGGGACGGCGCCCCTTTCCGCCGAGGAGCGACGGCGGCTCGACGCGCTTCTCGACGACGACGCCTAGCCCGGCGGCCGATGATCTTCGCGCTCGCCGCCGCATTGCTGACGGCGCTCGCCGTCGCGGCAGTGCTGATCCCAGTGCTGCACCGGCACCGCCGGAGCCCGTCGCGGGCGGACTACGACCTCACCGTCTATCGCGACCAGCTTCGCGAGCTGGAGAGCGATCGCGCCCGCGGTCTGGTCAGCGAGGAGCAGGTGGAGGCGGCCCGAACCGAGATCGAGCGGCGCATGCTGCGCGCGGCACGGACGCGGGACGCGGCTCAGCCGGCGGAGGAAGAGAAGACACCTGGGCCAGCGGGTGCGAAATCGCGCGCGAGCTGGCGGCGGCGGGCTACGGCCATCGGCCTCGGGCTCTGCATTCCGGCGCTTGCCGCCGGTATCTACGCAAGCCTCGGCACTCCCGGCTTGCCTGGTCGGCCCTTCGCGGAGATCGAGCGGCCGGCCGCCCGAACCGAGGCCCTCGGGGCTCTAAGCGGGCCGGTCGAACAGCTTGCGGCCCGGCTCGAGGGCGAGCCCGACAATCTCGAAGGCTGGCTCCTACTCGGCCGCTCTTACGTGGTGCTGCAGCGCTACCCCGAGGCGGCCGATGCGCTCAGGCGGGCGGCGATGCTTTCCGGTGACGATCCCGAGGTGCTGGCGATGCTGGGCGAAGCGATCGTCTGGGCCAATGACGGGATGGTGGTGCCGGAGGCGGTCGGGGCCTTCCGTCAGGTCCTCGACGCGCGGCCAACCGATCCGGCAGCGCGCTTCCACCTTGCCCTTGCCCGCGCCCAGGCCGGCGCGGTGCGGGAGGCCTACGACATGTGGCTTGCGCTCGCCGCCGACACGCCGGCTGACGCGTCCTGGCGCAGGGACCTGGAGCAACTGATCGGCCAGGCTGCCGAGGTTCTCGGTGTCGAGCCGGGGGCTGTTCCAAGCGGGCCAGCGGTGTCGGACGCGCCTTCCGGGCCCACTGCGGAGGACATGGCGGCAGCGGCCGAGATGTCGCCCGAAGAGCGCATGGCGATGATCCGCGGCATGGTGGAAAGCCTCGCCGCGCGGCTTGAGGATAATCCAGACGACCCCGAAGGCTGGCGGCGCCTCGCCCAATCCTACGCCGTGCTCGGCGAGCCCGAGAAGGCGATGGAAACGCTGCGCCGGGCTTCGGAGCTGGCTCCAGACGACCTCGCGACCCTCCACGCCTACGCCCGCGCGCTCACCGGCGACGTCGGTGCGGAGCCGCCTCCGCCGGAGGCTGTGGCGGTCTACGAGCGCATCCTGGCACTCACGCCGGACGATGGGGCGGCGCTCTGGTTCGTCGGGCTCGCGGCGATGGAGCGGGGCGACAGCGCCACCGCGCGCGCGCATTGGGAGCGGCTCCTCGGCCTGCTTGCGCCAGGCACGGACGAGCACCGTGCGGTCCGGGTAGCGCTGAACTCGCTCTAGGAGCTCTCCCCGCGTCCGTTACTCCCTCGGTCAGACCGTGCGGACGCGGGCCACCGTCCGATGACACCCATCCTTCACACGAGCGTAACCAACACGTCATACCGACCGCCTAACTTCCCGCGCAGAGAGCCGCTCGAACCGGCTCAACGCGTGTGATCTTCAGGGGGAGGAGAGTGTGATGGGTTTCGTGCGCAATCGGTGTCGCTTCGGGGGGAAATCTCTGGCCGCGGCGCTTCTCGGGACGGCGTTCTTGGTCGGCCTCGCGGGCCCTTCGCTCGCCGACAGCCACCTCGAGTCGGAGAATGCCGAGCTCCGCTCCAAGGTCGAGGATCTGATGCAGGAAGTGCAGATCCTCAAGAACATGGTGGTGGAGCAAGGCAACAAGATGGCGGATATGGCGGAGCCCGCAGCGCCGGCCAAGATGGTGAAGTCCGGCAAGGATCGGGTGAGCCTAAAGGTCTACGGCCAGGTAAACCGGATGCTGCTTCTTGCCAGCGACGGCAACGACAGCCGGCTCTTCAACGCGGACAACGACATGTCGTCCACCCGCGTGGGCTTCAAGGGCAAGGCCAAGATGGACGGCGGATGGTCCGCCGGCACCACCGTCGAAGTGCAGATGGAGTCGAACTCGTCGTCCAAGGTCAATCTGCAGGGCGACGTGAACAGCGGCAAGGAGACCTTCACCGAGCGCAAGCTCGAGCTGTGGGTCAAGAGCAAAGGTGCCGGCAAGTTTTCGATCGGTCAGGGTAGCACCGCGTCTGACGGCGTTGCCGAGGCGGATCTCTCGGGTACCGGCGTGATCAGCGGATCAGGCTCCGGTGGTGCGCTCGGCGCCGATGTCAGGTTCGTCGACTCAGATGGCAATACCCACTCCAAGGTCGATGGCATCTTCGACAATCTCGACGGACACAGCCGGAAGGACCGGCTGCGCTACGATTCGCCGAGCATCGGAGGCTTCCAGCTCTCCACCTCGCTCCAGAGCGACAAGGACGACGGCGATTCCGGTCCCTGGGACATGGCAGTCCGTTACGGCCGCGATCTGGGCGGTTTCGAGGTCGAAGCTGTCGCCGCTCAGTGGGTGAATGGCGACGACACCGGAATGGGTGGCTCGGCATCGCTCCTGGCGCCATCCGGCACGAGCTTCACCGTCGCCTACGCGACCGAGGAGGACGGTGACGACTCAGCGAGGATGACCTATGCGAAGCTTGGTCAGAAGCTCGACATCAATCCTGCAGGGGGTACGGCACTTTCGATCGGCTTCATGGACGCCGAGAACGCGGACGGCGACAGCGGCAGTGCCATCGACGTCGCTGTCGTGCAGAAGGTCAAGAGCCTCGGCGCAGAGTTCTACGGCGTCTACGGCATGTACGAGGCCGATATCGCGGGCGCCGCGACCAACGACGTCACCGTTGCGGGCGTCGGCGCACGCATCAAGTTCTAGGTACGCGAACGATCCAAGCGCTCCGCGAGGGGCGGCACGGAGGGATAGGGGGCGGCCGTGCCACGCGGCCGCCCCCGACGCGTAGGGGAAGGCGTGTCTAAACGCCCATGAAGCTGATCCACCCGGTGATGATGTACTTCTCCTCCCGCGGCGCGACCTCGCCCTTGTGCGTGTGGGTGAAGCCCGCAGGCCAGATCAGGGTCTTGCCCTTGGCCGGTCGGACCAAGTGGTCCTGAAAGGTGAAGTAGGTGCCGCCGCCCTCTTTGATGTCGTTCAGGAAGGTCTGGAAGGCGAGCACCCGGTGGCCGAGGTCGAGGCCGCTCGACTCGTAGTGGGCGCCGTGGAAGGCGCCGCCCGGCTGGTAGTATTGCATCTGCGGCGGCTCCAGGAAGCCCAGCTTGTCGGAGGCCTCGGCCAGCACCGGGAATTGCCGCAGATAGTCGGCGAGGCAGGCCATGACATGGCCGCGATAGGCGCGCACCGTCTTGGCATAGATCTCGTAGGGAAAGCAGGTGAGGCTCGCGTCCTCGGAGTCCTTCCAGGCTTTGTCGACGCCCTTGGCGCTCGTCCCCTGCCTAGTGAGGCCGAGCCGGCGCGTCCGCTTGAAGCCCTTGATCAGCTCGTCGCAGATTGCGGGCTTCTCGATGGTGTATTCCTTGATCCAGCGCATCGCCGGGTGCTGCCTCCACGCGTGATGTTGCGCCTGCACAGCCGCTGCCATGCCCGCGCCACAGGCATTCTAATTCCATTTGCGTGGCGGGCACGCCATCTGTATTGTGCGCCGCGCAAAGGGAGTGTCATACGCGCCGCGCCCGCGCGGTGCATCAACCTTGGACAATCGATGAGAACCGGGCCCGGATGTCCCCGCCCGGTGCTGAAGGGAGACTGCGCATGTCGCATTCCGACAAAAAGGAGCAGTTTACGAAGGAGTTGTATCGGCTCTGGTCGATGCACGCGGACCGGAAGAACTACAAGGTCTCGCGGCGCGACCTGATCAAGGGCATGGCCGGCCTCGGGCTCGGCGCGGGCGCGATCTCCATGCTCATGAAGCAGGCGCCCCTCAGCGTGAGGCAGGCCTGGGCGGCCGATGGTGCGACTCCTGAAGAGCGCGCCATCAACGGCGCCAAGGCGCTCTTCGACAGTGCCGAGAAGAAGACCATCAGCATCATGTATCCGTCGGGGTCCGGCGGTAACCTCTCGCCCTTCGTCGAGGAGTGGAAGGGGCTGACCGGTTTCGATCTCGAGCTGATCGAGGTGCCGGTCACCGAGACACACCAGAAGGCGATGCAGGAAGCGGTGGCCAAGACGGGCCGCTACGACATCATGATCCCGGCCCCGCTGAGCCTTGCAGACCTCGCCGAGTCTGGCGTGGCGCGGCCCCTCGACGACTACATGGACAAGTACGATCCCGAGGTTTATTCAGGGCCCAACCAGCTCCAGTTCCCGGTTTCCGACTTCGGGCAGAAGTACAAGGGCAAGACCTACGGCCTCTACTGTGACGGCGACTGGTGGCACCTCAGCTACCGCAAGGACAAGCTCGCCGAGAAGGGCCTGGCGCCGAAGTCGAAGCGCGAGATGGTCCATACCTGGGCCGAGTACGACGAGCTTTGCGCCACGATGCACGACCCGGACAACAACTTCTACGGGGCGCTCGAGTACCGCTCGCCGTTCTGGAACAAGTTCCACTGGATGACGCGGGTCCAGTCGAAGGGCCACTTCTACTTCGACGAGGACATGAACTCGCTGGCCGACACGCCGCAAGGCATCGAGACGGTCAAGGAGCTGATCGCGCTGCAGGACATCATGCCGGCCGAGCAGTTCACCTACGGCTTCACTGAGAACTACGCGCAGTACTACGCGCAGGGCCGTGGCTTCTGCGAGTTCGGCTGGCCGTCGCTCTGGCGCTACAGCAACGACGCGGCTGGCTCTCAGTCGATCATCGCCGCCAAGGGCGAGGACGGCGAGCCTTCGCAGACCGCCGTCTCGAAGGTGCCGGGCACCATGCACGGCGACGAGCTCATCCGCTCGTGCATCCATGCCTTCGCCTGGGACTTCGTGGTCAGCAACTACTCGCCGATCCAGGAAGCCGCCTACTGCTTCTCGCAGTGGATCACGGGGCCGACCATGTCGATGCGCTCGATCCCGAACGAGGGCGGCTACTTCGACCCGTGGCGCGACAACCACTTCTTCGCTCCGTCGGCCGAGTTCTTCGCCGCCTATCCGGGCGATTTCCTGGCCACGCATGCCGAGGCGATCGTGGACGCGGTGCCGGAGATTCAGCTGCGCGGCGCGGCCGAGTACCTCAACGCGCTCGACGTCAATCTGACCGCCGCCTACAACGGCAACAAGTCGCCGGAAGAGGCCATGGAAGACACCGCCAAGGAGCAGAACCGCATCACGCGGCGTCTGGGCAAGGCGGAGCAGAAAGAGAGCTGGCACGGCCTGGCCAAGATGTATCCCGAGCCGCTGCAGAAGCTCGTCGGCGTCGACAAGTGGGTTCTGTAGTCCGACGGTAACAGCCCAACCGGACTGCAGGTAACGTGGTTACGAAGACTGCGAACGGCGGCGTGCCCGTGCGTGCATTGCAGGCACGGGCACGCCTGTTCGACCCCAATGACAAGCGCTATATCGGCATACTCTTCATCACGCCGGTTCAGCTCTTGTTGATCACGATGTTGATTTTCCCCTTCGGCCTGGAGTTCTTCGTCGCGCTGACCGAATGGCAGCCGACCTACGGAACCTCCATCTGGCACGCCGTGGGGACGGTGTTCTCCGGCGATACCGAGCTCGGCCTCAACTACTACTATCTGGTGACGGACGAGCCGCGCTTCCTCGAGGCGCTGGGCCGGACGCTCGCCATATCGGTCCTGAGCCTCTGCCTCGAATTCGTCATCGGGCTCGGGCTGGCCACGATCTTCCTCAAGACGTTCTGGGGCAAGCGCATCTGGTTCACCGCGCTGCTGACCCCGATGATGATCATGCCGGTCGTCGTCGGCTACACCTGGTTCATGCTGTTCCAGTACAGTGGTCCGGTCAATCAGGTGCTGGGCTGGATCGGCGGCACCTCCGCCGGGGCCGATTTGCAGTGGCTCAATAACGGCGTGCTGGCCTTCTTCGCCGTGGTTATCACGGAGGTCTGGCACTGGACGCCGCTGTTCTTCCTGATCCTGCTCTCGGGCCTCAACGCGGTGCCGGAGAACCCGGTGCGGGCGGCGACCGTGCTGGGCGCCAGCAATTGGCGGATTTTCTGGACCGTCATCATGCCGAACATGCGGGGCGTCATCATCATCGCCTTCGTGATCCGCGGCATGGAGGTCATCAAGCTCTTCGACGAGATTTACATCCTGACTCGCGGCGGCCCCGGCACGGCGACCGAGACCATGAGTCTGTATCTCTACAAGCTCGGCTTCCAGGACTTCCGTCTCGCCTATGCGGGCTCGGCAGGCTTCATCGTGCTGGTGATCACGGTGGTGATGATCAACATGATGCTCAAGCCGATCCGCTACGAGCTGCTGGAGAAGCGCTAGATGGGTGCGCGGAAGTTCGGCCCCGGCAGCGCGATCGGGCTCGCCTTCGGGCTGCTCTTCGCGGTATTCCCGCTGTTCTGGATGGTGTCCACCTCCTTCAAGCCGTCCAACGAGTGGGTCACGACGCCGCCTGTGTGGGTGTCCGAGAACGGCACCGTCACTAACTACCTCGTCATTCTGTGGCCGTCCGTCCTGCTCGAGCAGCGGGGAGGTCTCGGCCAGTACACCGAGGAGGGCGAGGTCACGGCTCAGCGCGCGACCGAATCCGACGCGGTGAGCGGCGCGGTCGCCGACTTCCTGACCAAATCGGCGTGGCAGTCCATCCGGGGCTCGATCATCATCTCGGTGCTCTCGACAATGCTGTCCATTGTGGTCGGCTTCATGGCCGCAATTGCCATCGCGCGATACCGATTCGGCGGCAACGTCACGCCCTTCTTCATATTATCGGGGCGAATGTTCCCACCCATTGCGATCGCCATCCCGTTCGTCGTGATGTTCAGCGCGCCGGGGATCGAGGCGACCGACTCCTATTGGGGCCTGATACTGGCCTACGCCGCGGTCACCGTGCCGTTCTCCACCTGGATGTTGAAGAGCTTCATCGACGAGCTGCCTCAGGAGATCGAGGAAGCGGCGATGATGGACGGCATGTCGCGATGGGAGGCGCACATCAAGGTCACTGTGCCGCTCATCAAGGGCGGCCTGATTGCAACCTCGCTCTTCATCTTCATCCTCAACTGGAGCGAGTTCCTGTTCGCGCTGGTGCTGACCTACACCAACGTCGAGACGATCCCGGTCAAGCTCTCCAAGTACTTCAGCGCCACCTCGGGGCAGCAGTACGGCATTCAGGCGGCGCTCGCCTGCGTCTCCATCGTTCCGCTGGTGATCGTCGGCTTCTTCATCCAGCGGCATCTGGTGCGCGGCCTCACCCTCGGCGCGATCAAGCGTTAGCGCGGCACGATGGCAAACATCAAGCTGGAGCTGGTGGAGCTCCGCAAGGAGTTCGGAGAACTCATCGCCGTCGACGACATGTCCCTCGCCTGCGAGGAAGGCGAGACCATGGCGTTGCTGGGGCCGTCCGGCTGCGGCAAGTCCACCACGCTGAACATGATCGTGGGACTCGAGGCGCCCACCTCGGGCGACATCCTCATCGACGGGCAGTCGGTGCTCCAGGTGCCCCCCGGCCAGCGAAATGTCGGCCTGGTGTTCCAGGACTACGCCGTCTTCACCCACATGAACGTCAGGCGCAATCTGGAATACGGGCTCCGCGTGCGCGGCATGGCGCGAGCCGATATCGACCGCGAGGTGGCGAAGGTCGCCGCGTTCCTGCACCTCGAGCATCAGCTCGACTACAAGCCGCTGGAACTCGGCGCGAGTGAGCTTCAGCGGGTCGCGATCGGGCGGACGCTGGTGACCAACCCCGAGATTCTGCTGCTTGACGAGCCGCTGAGCAATCTGGAAGCCGAGATGCGAAACCAGATGCGCCGCGAGCTCCGGCGCATTCAGGCCGAGACCGGGCAGACCATCATCTATGTCACCCATGACCAGATCGAAGCGCTCTCGCTTGCGCACCGGATCGCGGTCATGGATTTCGGCCAGCTCAAGCAATACGACACCGCGCACAACGTCTACCACTACCCCGACAACACCTTCGTCGGCAGCTTCCTCGGCAACCCGCCGATGAACTTCGTGCACGGGCAGTTCGGCCATGACGGCAACCGGCCGGTCGTGGCGCAGAACGGCTCGATCATTCCCGTGCCGGCCGCCAGCGCCGGGGCAGTGAGCGACGGCGCCGACGTGATCGTCGGCATGCGGCCCGAGTCGATGATGCTGGCGGAAGCGGACGACCCCGAAGCCTTTACGGCCTCGGTCATCGCGGTCGAGCCACAGGGACCTGAAACGGTTCTCACGGCTCGCATAGGCCAGTCTGACCTGAAGCTGGTCGTGGAGACCGGCACGCAGGCCCACGAGGGGGCCGAAATCGCAATCCGGCCGGACGCCGAGTTGCTGGCCCTGTTCGACGCCGCATCGGGCGTCCGCTTCAAGGCGTGAGCCCGGCCATGGACGAACCCCTCCTGCAGCTTCGCTCCATCTCCAAGAACTTCGGTTCGGTTCAGGCGCTGAGGGACCTGAGCCTGGAGGTGCCGCGCGGCTCGCTGATCGTGCTCTTGGGTCCTGCGGGTGCCGGCAAAACGACCACGCTAAGGATCGTCGCCGGGCTCGAAGCGCCGACCTCGGGCGAGGTCTGGGTCGAAGGACAGAACTTCACCAAGCTGCAGCCCAATCGGCGCGATATCGCGATGATCTTCGATAATCTCGCGCTCTACCCCAACAAGACGGGGTACGAGAACGTCGCGTCCCCGCTCAAGCTCGCCAGGATGCCGAAGGCCGAGATAGCCAAGCGGGTCGACGAAATCGCCGGTCTGCTCAAGATCGGGCACATTCTCGACCGTCTGCCTGCAACCTTTAGCGGCGGCGAGCGTCAGCGTGTGGCACTCGGCCGCGCCATGGTGCGTGAGCCGCGCTTCTACCTGCTGGACGAGCCGCTCTCGAGCCTCGACTTCATGCTCCGCATCGAGCTTCGGACCGAGCTGAAGCGCCTGCAGCGTGAGCTCGGGCGCACCTTCGTCTTCGCGACGCCGGACTACACCGAAGCCCTGGCGCTTGCGGATACCGTCTGCGTCCTGCTGGAGGGTGAGGTGCGTCAGATCGCGAAGGCGCAGGAGCTCTATGACGAGCCGGCCGACCGCGACGTGGCCCGCTTCGTCGGCAATCCCAAGATCAATATCGTCCCCGGCCGGCTCGCGCGCGAGAACGGCACCGCCAGGCTTTCCATTGGCTCGATGAACCTGCCCTTGCCGGACCGCATGGAGCATGGCCTGCCCGCGCATTTGAGCGAAGTCGAGGTCGGTCTTCGCCCCGAGCATGTCCGGATCGTGCCCTCGACCGCGACCGAAACGCATCGGACCGGGATCGTCAACGATCTCGAGCCGCTCGGCATGCACACGACGGTCGGCATCGATCTGGCGGGGATTAACCTGGCGCTGACCGTCGCGGGCGTGCAGGAGTTCAACGACGGCGACCGGGTCGAGGTGCATCTCGATACCGAGACCCTGTTGTTCTTCGACCCGATCTCGGGGCGCCGCGTCGGCAACTAGTCGGCCCGGCGGCGCGTCGGCTCCCCCGCCCTCGGCGAGCGACCGCCGCTGGCACGTACGGCCCGCATGGCATGGGCCGCAGACGAGGGAGTGACCCGCGATGGCGAAGACCGCACGCGCTGAGACCCAGCCCTTGAGCATCGAAGACGAGATCACGCAGGCGGCAATCGAGCGTCTGGAACAGGGCGCCGACGGGCGCTTGCGGGAGATCATGGTCAGCTTGACCCGCCACCTCCACGGCTTCATCCGCGACATCGAGCCAACCGAGGAGGAATGGCTGGCGGCGATCCGCTTCCTGACCGAGACCGGCAAGAAGTGCGACGAGAACCGCCAGGAGTTCATCCTGCTCTCGGACACGCTCGGCGCAAGCATGCTCATCGACGCCATCAACAACCGCAAACCAGGCGGTGCCACCGAGAGCAGCGTGCTCGGCCCTTTCTATCGCGAGGGCGCGCCGGACTACGACAACGGCGCCGACCTGGCGGACGGGGAGACCGGCGGCGAGCGCGTGCTCGTCTCGGGCAGGGTGACCGACCTCGACGGTGCGCCCATCGCGGGCGCGGTGCTCGACATCTGGCAGACTGCGTCAAACGCCGCGTACGCGGCGCAGGATCCGTCCGGGACTTCGTTCAACCTCTGCGGCCGCCTGACTACCGGCGACGACGGGCGCTACTGGTTTCGCACCCGTAAGCCCGTGAGCTACACGATCCCGGGCGATGGTCCGGTCGGTGCCATGCTGGATGCCGCCGGCCGTCACAACTGGCGCCCGGCCCACATCCATTTCATGCTGTCGGCGGCGGGCTACGAGACGCTGGTGACGCAGCTCTTCACCGACGACGACCCCTATCTCGGGAGCGATGCCGTCTTTGGCGTCAAGGACTCCCTGGTCGTGCACTACGATGAGACCGACGAGGGCCTGCGTCTCGACCACGACTTTGTCATGACGGCTGGGGCCTAGCCCGCGGATCGCCCTCTGCGGCGGAGGGTCTAAAACGCTCGGTTTGACGGCCCTGAGCCGCCTCCGGCCCTGAATTCGTAACGGTCCAGCGACTCGAGAGTTTCAAACCCGCGTCAACTCCCCGTCGCAAGGACTTTGTCATCCCGATCCATCTCTCTCGCTATAATACATTGTAATTGAAGCGATTTTCAGGTGTCTTCCAGACGCCGTGGCAGGCGGTGCTGGACATGCCCCCGCGGGCTGCTCAAGATTCGTGGTTGCGACTCGGGCCGCAACACCGTGAGTGGCAACGCAGCGGTGTGCGGCATCACAAGGTATGGGGGGCGCTATGGGTGATCCTGTCGATGCCCTGACAACAATTTTCACCGAATCCTACTACTGGATCACGGTGGTCATGATGTTCCTCATTCACGCCGGGTTCTGTACCTACGAGGTAGGCGCGTCCCGGCGCAAGAACGTTCTGCACACCTTGATGAAGAACACGATGCTGATCCCTCTGGTCACCGTCACGTTCTTCTTCTTCGGGTGGTACGTCTATTTCGCATTTCCCAATGTTCCGTTCGCATCCGGCGGATTCTCCGATGCGTCGTTCGCGGAGCCGTGGAACGAGTTCATGGGCGCTCACATGCAGGACCGCATCCTTGGCGTGTTCTGGGCGGCGTTCCTGCTCTTCTCATGGACCACCGCCTCGATTGTCTCGGGCGCGGTGATCGAGCGTATCAAGACCGGCGCGTTCCTCATCTTCGCGGTCCTGATCGGCTCCTTCACCTGGATCCTCGACGCGGCCTGGGGCTGGCACCCGGGCGGCTGGATGGTCCAGATCCTGGGCTATCACGATGCCTACGCATCCGGCGTGGTGCACGCCATCGCCGGCGGCTCGGCCCTCGCGATCCTCTTTGTACTGGGGCCACGCATCGGCAAGTTCGGGCCGAACGGAGAGGTCAACGAGATCAAGCCGCACAACCCATGGCTGGTCACGGTCGGGCTGTTCCTGATCTTCACCGGTTTCTGGGGCTTCTACGCGGCCTGCAACGTGCCGATCATCGACATCGGCGGCGAGGCAGGGACCTTCTTCTCGGCGACCAACATTTACGGGATGCCGACGACGCTGTCTGCGATCGTCTACAACTTCCTGATGTCCTTCTCGGGCGGCCTGATGGCGGCTTACCTCGTCAGCAAAGGCAATCCGTTCTGGACCTATTCAGGCGGTCTCGGCGGCATCATCGCGGCCTCTGCCGGCAACGACCTCTATCATCCGTTGCAGGCGCTGTTCATCGGTGGGGCCGGCGTGGTGTTCATGTTCTACGTGCACCACTGGGTCGAGCGTAAGTTCAAGATCGACGATGCGGTCGGCGCGGTCGCCGTGCACGGTTACGCCGGGTTCTTCGGCGTCATCGTGTGTGGTTTCGTGCTCTGGGGTTACCCGGCCGCGGCGCCGACGTTCGGCGACTATGGAGCACGCGAGGCCTCGATCGCCCTGTTCACGACTCCGGAAGGCCTGCCGCAAATCAACCCGGTCGGCCAGATTCTGGGGGCGATCATCATGTTCTGGGTGCTGGGCTTCCTGCCCTGCTACGTCCTGGCCCGGGTCCTGCAGTACTTCAACATGCTGCGGGTGCCGCGCGAGGTCGAGCTGGCGGGGCTGGATACGCATCAACTCGGTGATGCGTATCCCTACCATGCACACCAGGAGACGGCGTTCGAGAAGATCGAACGCACCTACGCCAAGGAATAGGAGGATAAGATGGCTTCGACCGGCTTGGACTCCTTTACCAATCCCGCCGAAATCGGCGCCATGTACCCTGGCGTGGGCGCCGAGACGGCGATGGTCGGAATCCTCGTGGCCCTCTGGGTAGGCTGGCACTTCTTCCAGATCTACCAGGAGGAGAGCGAGTACCGCGAAGCGGTCAAGCTCTACCGCGAGGTCGGCATGGAACGCGCCATGCACCATGCCACCGGCACCATCGCGACGGCGGACGAGGTTCAGATCGCCAAGAGCTGATCTCGCGCCACCGTCGTTACGTTACAGGGCGGGCCTTCGGGCCCGCCCCTTTCTCTTGAGTTGGTCGGCGGCGGTGCTCGCGCCTTACTGCAGGGCCTGCCGTGCGTCGGCGATGGCGGTGCGGAATTGCCCGATCGGCAGCGCGCCGCGGATCATGCGATCGCCGATGACGAAGGCCGGCGTTCCCCGAATTGCGAGGGCGCTGGCGAGCACGGCGTTCCGATCGATCAGCGTATCGATGGCCGGCTCCTCCATGTCGCGCGCGAGCCGCTCGTCGTCGAGGCCAACGGAGCGCGCGACCGCGAGGATGTGGTCGAGGTCGAAGGGGCCGTCAGTGCTCATCAACGCCCAGTGAAACGGCTCGTAGAGGCCCTGCGCTCGGGATGCGAGCGCCGCGCGGGCCGCCAGCGTCGATTCCGGCCCTAGGATCGGGAACTCCTTGAAGACGACGCGCAGGTCGTCGTTCTCCGCGAGCAGGGTCTCCAGCGTGGGCTTGACGCGCCGGCAGTAGCCGCAGCGATAGTCGAAGAACTCGACCAGCACGATGGCGCCCTCGGGATTCCCCGCGACCGGCGCCTCGGGGTCCGAGAAGATCTCGTCGCTATAAATCTGGATGGCCTGCTGCGCTTGCAGGGCGGCCTCTGCATCGCGCTTGGCCTGCAGCGCCTGCTGAACCTCGATCAGCAGCTCCGGCTGCTCGAGGAGATAGTCGCGGATGATCTGCCGGATCGCCTCGACCGGCAGATCGCCGGCCGATACGGCGTCTCCGCCGTCCGTGGTCTTGGCGGGTGCGGCGGGATCGCAGCGGCCGTCCTCGATCTTGTCGGGATCGCAGACGACCTCGGCCTGCGCCGGCATGGCGGCGGCCAGGGCGAGGCCAAGTGCGACGCCGGTTGCGACGAGGGTGCGGGCGAATAGCGTGCGGAATTTCTTCATCTCGGGAGGGTACCCGCGCGGCGCGCCCGTTGCCAGCCTCGGGATTAAGACTCCACGGCGCGGCGGGCACGGAAGCGGAGCGTCGCCAGAACGAGACCGACGAGCACCAGCCCGACGCCCGCGAGCCGCTGCGGCCCCAGGCTTTCGTCCAGCAGCAGCGCGGTGCTGATCAGGCCCGAGATGGGGATGACCAGCGAGAAGGGCGTCACCAGGTAGGCCGGATAGCGGCGCAGCAAGTAGCTCCACAGCATGAAGCCGAAGCAGGTGGCGATCAGCCCGAGGAAGAACAGCTCCCCAATAGTCACCCAGGTCATGTCGACGAGCGCGATGAAGGCCGCCGATCCCCCTTCGAAGATGTAAGAGAGCCCGAGCAGGGGCGCGATGCCGATCAGGTGTGCCCAGGCGATCAGGCGCAGCAGGTCGTCGGTGCCGGCGAGCTTGACGATCATGTTGGAGGAGGCCCAGCACACGGCGGACACGAGCACGAAGCCGAGGCCCGCGAGAGTCGGGCCGCCCGGCAGGGTGAGGCCGATGATCGCGATGCCCGCGCCGGAGACGGCGATGCCCGCATACTGGGCGCGCCCCGGCCTCTCACCCAGGATCGCGAAGGCGAAGATCGTGGTGAAGAAGACCTGGGATTGGAGCAGCAGCGAGCTGAGCCCTGCCGGCATGCCGAATTCCATGGCGAAGAACAGCAGCGACATCTGGATCGTGCCCTGGGTCAAGCCGATGCCTAAGGTCCAGTACCAGCGGATCGCCGGCGGGCGAAAGAGAACCAGGACGGGCAGCGCGGCAATGACGACGCGGAGCCCGGCCACCATGAGCGGGGGCAGGGCATCGAGCAGCTCCCGCATGACCACGAAGGAGAAGCCCCAGAGGCCGGTCACGGCGAGAGCGAGCGCGATGTGGGGGATCGACATGGCAATCCGGGGCGAACGCAACGCCGGTGGGCCCAGGACCGGTCAGGGGCCCGTGTGGCGCGGCTAGCCCGGCTCGGCCTCCCCCGGCTCCGGGCGCTCGCGGCGGCGCAGGATGACGAAGAAGACCCCCAGCATGAGGCAGAGCAGGGCGAGCCAGACCCAATGGCTGTGGCTTTCGCCGAAGAACAGGATGCCCCAGCCGATGCCGGAAAGGGCCACGATGAAGTTCACCGTCGAGAAAAAGACCGGTCCAAGAAAGCGGATCAGCTCGACGAACAGGTAGATGCCAAGAGCCTGGACGAAGATGGCGGTGATCAGCGCCCAGTCGCCCGCGTCCATCGGACCCTCAAACCACCACCAGCCGTCGGTCGCGGCCACCGCCGCGAGGATAGGGAGCGAGCCGAAGAAGAAGAAGCCGAACGCGAAGTGGAGGGAGTCGGTCGCCGGTGGGCGCATGATCGCAGTGGCCAAGCTGGTGGTCGTGTAGCCCACGGGCAGCAGCAGTGCGAGCAGGATCCACGGCACCAGGTCGCGCGAGGGCAAGCTGGTTTCCGGCACCACCAAGAGCGCCACGCCGACGATACCGACGGCGAAGCCGAGGACCCGAGGCCACCAGATCCTTTCCAGCCTGAAGGCGACCGCGCCCACGTAGGTGAGGATGGGGGACAGCACCACGAGCATGCTGATGATGCCGGCCGGCACGCCTTCACCGCTGACGAAGCCCACGGTCAGGAAGGGCACGCCATAGCCGGAGATGCCGGCGACTGCGTAGGAGCTTATGTGGGCGCGGGAGAGCGGCGGCGGCTGCCCGTAGATGAGCGCCAGGAGCAGGCTGACCGCGGCCCCACCCATGCCCATCAGCAGCACGAAGCTGGTGAAGGGAACGCCGTTGGCGACCGAGACCCCGGTGAGCGAGTAACTCAGGCCGTAGAGGACGCCGGTGAGAAAGAGCAGCGCGACCGCGATCCAGAACCCCGCCGGCCGCGCGGCCCAGCGGCGAGCGCGGCCGACGCGTATAGCGCTCGGATCGTCAGAAGGCTCGGAGTCCCGAAGGGACAAGGGATGCGGATGGGGCGGCCGGCTGCGCCGCCAAGGGCCTTAAGCCCCGCCGTCGCCTCCGGCGCGGGACTTCGCCCACCACCGCAACGCCGGCCTCAGCAGCATCTTGACGATGCCGCCCGCCAGCACGAACACGGTGACGTAGATGAAGAGTACTCCGGCGATGCCATATCCGTCTTCCGCAGGGAGGAGCTCCGCACTCACCATCAGGTAGGCAGTGACGACACAGAAGATCAGCGCGGCCAACAGCGCAGGCGTTTCGCCCGAGTACCAGAGCTGGCGCAGTCGACGCTTACGATGCTCGTCCAAGATAGCCACGGCCGTTCCCCGTCAGTTGTCGCCGGGCATGTTAGCCAAAGCCGGCCGCTGGGCAAGCCCTTCCTGTCCGTCACGCCGCGTCCTGGCCGGAGAAAGTGCCGTCACGAGGGTACGCGCGCAGAAGTTGGCTGTTCCAGCAGCCCTTCCCTTGCCGCGAGTGCCATCGCCCGGGCAATCTCGACGGTGAGCGGGCCGTCCGGCTGCAGTACCACCGCCACCCGATCGTTGGGGCCGAAGGCGATTTCGCGCTCGCCGTCGAGTGCCACCACGCCGCGCTCGAGCCGGATGGGATGCGGCACGCCGGCCTCCAGATCGACCACCCTTTCGACCCCGATCTCCGCCATCAGCCCCGGTGCCAGCGGTGCCGAGACCGTCCGTGCCGCGCCCGGCGCTGCCGCCAGATCGACGGCGACGCCGGTCGGCTCATCGCGCGAGACCGGACGCACGAGACCCGCGACCGACGAGAGGCCGATGGCGTCGGCCTCGGCAAACGTCACAAACAACTGGTCGAGCGAATCGGCCCGCCAGAGTGCCTTCGCCCCGGTCCAGGTCTCGTCGCTGACGCAGACGTCGACAAGCGCGATGTCGCGCGGTGCGCCGTTGACCGTGACCCGAAGCACCTTGTTGCGCCGCGCTGCCTCGTCCTGCGGCAGTGCGCCGGTCGCGACCAGCCCCGCCGCGAGGCCGGCGATGGTCGCTTCGCGCATCATCGGAAAGACGTTGTTGGTCCCCGTCGAGAGCGAGGTCAGCGGCACGCCGTCGCAGGCCTGCGCGACCAGCCGGTTGGTGCCGTCGCCGCCAAGCACCATGATTCCGCCGACACCTCGCGCGACCATGCGGGCGGTGGCTTCGAGCGTGTCGACAGGCGAGCCCTCGATCGGCATGTCGAGGAACTCCACCTCGGGCCACACCTGGCCGTCCGGCGGACCCAGGCCGATCGCGCGCTTCACCCGGTCGGCGATGCCGCTCTCGTCCGGAATCATGTAGCAGGTGCTCACGCCGACCGCGCCCAGGGCCGAGAAAATGCGCGTGATCATGTTGCGCTTCTCGGCGATCGGGAACACCGATGCTTGGGCGACCAGGCGCCTGATGTCGCGGCCGGCGGCGGGGTTGGCGATGATGCCGACCGCCGCGCCGCTCCGGGTTTTTCTTGCCATTGTCCCTCCGCGAGGGCTTATAGCCCGGCCAGCGACGCAGCGCCATGCGCCTCTCGCCCCGCTTCGCGCGTGCCGACTTCGTTGTGACCGGCGCATTCGCTTCGTGTAGAAACGGCGGGCCAAATGGCAGGCAGCGCGTGCCGCGCAGCGAATTGCGAGGGGAGAAGCACTGTGACTCAGCAAGGCCCGGCCAACGTTCGCGTCTACGGCGTGCTGGTGCGCGGGGGCCGTGTGCTGATCGCGGATGAGCAGGTCGGCGGGCGCGACGTGCTCAAGCTCCCCGGCGGCGCGGTGGAGGCAGGCGAGACGCCGGAGCAGGCATTGCGCCGCGAGTTCATGGAGGAAGGTCGCCTCGAAGTCGAGCCGATCCGCCTGCTTCACGTTCCGGGAACCCTCTACAGCCACTGGATTCACGGGCTGTACACGCCCATCTATTACGCGGTCGAGGGAGAAGGCGAGCCGGCAACGCCACCGGGCGAGCCGCTCGTTCTGCGCTTCATGGAGCCCGACGAGGCGGTTGCCACCGGGCGGATGGCGGTGCCAGAAGTCGTCGCGATCGGCCGTGCGCTGGCTGCTCATCGGCGACCCTGCGCCGGTCGAGGCGACGGGAGGAAGCTCCAGTGAGCGAACGCCGGAGGAGACACGGTCTCTCTCGGCACGGCCTTCGGGCTCTGGCCGCCGCCGCCGCCGTCGCCGCTGCGCTCTGGCTCGGGGCGGGTACGGGCGAGGGGGCGGCGCAACAGCCGCCGGCCGTGGTCTCCGTCGACGAGGTGCGCATGGAGGCCATGGCGCAGACCGTACCGGTGATCGGGCGCCTGGTCGCCAAGCGGGCAGGCGAGGTCGCCGCGCGCACCGCAGGCCCGGTCGCGGCGCTCCACGTATTCGTCGGCGATCGCGTAGAGACGGGCGATCCCATCGCCGTCCTGGACACGATCCGGCTTCGGGCCGAGCGGGATCGCCTGGCGGCGATCGTCAATGAGGCCCAGGCTCAAGTGGAGCGCCTGATAGCCCAGTCGACCCTTCACCGTCAGGAGTTGCGACGGCTGGAAGGGCTTCGGGATTCGGCCGCGTTCAGCCAGAGCCGCTTCGAGGATGCTCGACAGCAGGTGATTATCGCCGAGAGCGCCATCGGTACGGCCGATGCCGCCCGGCTCAGCGCTGCGGCAAGCCTCTCGCTCGCCGAGATCGACCTCGCATGGGCCACGATCACCGCGCCCTACCCCGGCGTCATCACTCTGGTGCACACCGAGGTCGGCGCTTGGCTTGGCGTCGGCGAGCGGGTGGTGTCCATGATCAACAACCAGGATCTTGAGGTCGAAGCCGATGTGCCGTCGAGCCGTATCGGGGCTCTCGATACCGGCACGCAGGTCTCGGTGGTCCTCGACGATGGGAGCGAGCACACGGCAGTCGTGCGCACCGTCGTGCCGGAGGAGAACGCGCTCACTCGCACCCGTCAGGTGCGTTTCACGCCGCACTTCTCGACACTGCGCAAGCCGCTCGCGATTAACCAGTCGGCGACGGTGGTGCTGCCGGCCGGGCGAGGCCGCGACGTGCTGACGGTGCACAAGGACGCCATCGTCCGCAATCAGGGTCAGGCCTTCGTCTACGTCGCCAAGGACGGAGAGGCGCAGATTCGTCCGGTGCAGCTGGGTGCCGCCGTCGGCGGCCGCTTCGAGGTGCTGGGCGGCCTCGGGCCCGGCGAGCCCGTGGTCGTGCGCGGCAACGAGCGCCTGCGCCCCGGCCAGTCGATTACCGTCGGCGGGGCCGGTTAGGAGCGCGCTCTCGCCATGAACCTCATAAGGCTGGCCATCGACCGGCCAATCGCGGTCGTCGCCGCGATTCTGATGGTGGTCATGTTCGGACTCGTCGCGCTGCAGACGATCCCGATCCAGCTCACGCCCGATGTCCGCAAGCCAGTCCTTACCGTCGAGACCTTCTGGCCCGGCGCAGCGCCCGCTGAGGTCGAACGCGAGATCATCACCCAGCAGGAGGAGGTGTTCAAAGGCCTCGAAGGGCTGAATCGCATGATCGGCTCGGCCGACGATGGCGTCGGCGAGATCGAGCTGGAGTTCGCCGTCGGCACCGATATGGACCGGTCGCTCGTGCTGGTCGCCAACAGGTTGGACCGGGTGCCCGACAAGCCGAACGATGCCGCCGAGCCGGTGATCAGCTCAGCCGGCTCCGAAGACCAGCCGATCGCCTGGTTCATCCTCTCACGCCAACCCGGCAACGAGCGCGCAATCCACACCTACGGCGACTTCGTCGAGGACGTGATCCAGGAGCGTCTGGAGCGTGTGCAGGGCGTGGCGCGCGTCAACATGTTCGGCGGCACCAAGCGGGAGCTCCGCATCACCGTCGATCCCGAACGCATGGCCCGCTACGGCCTCACTGTGACCGAAATCGCGGACGCGCTGCGGCGCTCAAACGCCTCGATCTCCGCCGGCGACGTCGAGGAGGGCAAGCGCCGCTACGTTGTGCGCACCGACGGCGAGCTCAACACGCCCGAGCGGGTCGCCGGCGTCGTGCTGCGCTCAGAGAGCGACCCTCTCTCGGGCCGGCTCGGTCGGGTCACGATGGGCGACATCGCCTCAGTCGCTTATCGCTACAAGGAGCCCGTCGCGCGTATCCGCCTGCTGGGCGAGCCCGCGCTGGCCGTCAATGCGGTGCGCGAGACCGGCGCCAACGTGATCGAGACCATGGCGGGCGTAAAGGAGGCCGTGGCGGAACTGAATGCCGCGGCGATCCCACAGGCGGGGCTCGTCTTTGAACAGGTCTACGACGAAACCGTCTACATCAATTCTGCCATCGATCTGGTGCAGCAGAACATTTTCGTCGGTGGCGCGCTGGCCGCGCTGATCCTACTGCTGTTCCTGCGCTCGTTCTCCGCGACCCTGATCGTTTCGATCGCAATTCCGGTCTCGGTCGTGGGCTCGTTCGTGGCGATGGCACTTCTCGGGCGCTCGATCAACGTGATCTCGCTCGCGGGCCTCGCTTTCGCCGTCGGCATGGTGGTGGACGCGGCCATCGTGGTTCTGGAGAACATCTACCGGCTCAGGCAGAGCGGTTACGGGCGCCTCCAGGCCGCCTATCACGGCGCGCGGCAGGTCTGGGGTGCGGTGTTCGTTTCGGCCGCGACCACGGTGCTCGTCTTCGTGCCGATCCTGGTGATGGAGTTGGAAGCCGGCCAGCTGTTCCGTGACATCGCCGTGGCCATCTCGGTCTCGGTCGTCCTGTCGCTGATCGTGGCGAGCACCGTGATCCCCTCGCTTGCGAGCCGAATCCTCGGGCGCAGACGCAGGAAAGACCGCGGCGCCTCCGCGTCCCTTGCCGCTACGGAGGAAGCGCCTTACCGGCTTCGCCTGCCGATCATTGACGATTTTGCCGCGCTGTTCGTGCGCGTCGTCCTGGCCTTCACCGGATGGGTTGTGCGCCGCCGGTTGCGTGCCGCTGGCGTGGCGATCGTGGTCTGCGGCGGCGCTCTTTTCGTATCGTGGCTGCTGCTGCCCCGACTTGACTATCTGCCGACCGGCAACCGCAACCTGGTGTTCGGTGTCCTCCTGCCGCCGCCGGGCTACAACCTCGAAACCACGCTCGGCATCGCGCGCTCGGTGGAGGACGCGGTGCGCCCTCTCTGGGAGTCTGAGACGGGGCCGGACGCCCAGCCGGGTGAGCCTCCGAAGATGGAGCGCTTCTTCTTCGTGACCTTCCGCGATCAGGCCTTCGTGGGTGCGGTTGCGGTCGAGGCCGATCGGGCCGGCGAGTTGATCGACCCGATCCGCACCCCGGTATTCTTCGAGCCGGGCACCTTCGGCTTCGTCAGCCAGGCGTCGTTGTTCGGCCGAGGGATCGGCGGGGGACGCAAGATCGACGTGGATATCTCGGGCCCGAACCTGGAGACCGTGCTTGGAATTGCGCTGCAGGCGACCGGCCTCGTGGCCCAGGCGCTGCCCTTCGACCAGGGAAACCAGTTCCGCCCCAAACCCGGCCTTGAGCTTGGCGCGCCAGAGGTGCGCCTCCTCCCCGACCCCATCAAACTCGGCGACAACGGGGTCTCCGCGCGCGAACTCGGGGCCACGATCGAGGCCTACAACGACGGCCTCAAAGTGGACGAGGTGACCATCGATGCCAAGCGGTTCGATCTGATTCTGGCGGGACCCGACGCCAACGTCGACCGCACGCAGGGCATCGAGAGCCTGCCGGTGGTCACGAGAGCGGGCGCCATCTTACCGGCCAGTTCGCTCGCCGATATCGTCGTCACGGCGGGGCCAACCAAGATTCGCCACGTCGAACGCGAGCGCACCATCACCCTGGAAGTCCGCCCCGCCGCTGACATACCGCTCGAGATCGCGCTGGAGAGGCTGGAGACGGGCGTCGTTCAGGCGTTGGAGGGGCGAGGGCTACCACCGGGTGTGAAGATCAGGCTGTCCGGCACTGCCGACGACCTCGAGGCCACGTGGGACGCGATGGCGATCAATCTGGTGGTCGCCATCGCGATCGTCTACCTCATCATGGCCGTGCTCTTCGAGAGCTTCGTCTATCCCTTCGTCATCATGCTCTCGGTGCCGCTCGCCGCTGCAGGCGGGGTGTTGGGGCTTGCTGCGGTCAACACCTATACGTTCCAGCCGCTCGACATGCTGACGCTGCTCGGCTTCGTCATATTGGTGGGCATCGTCGTCAACAACGCCATCCTGCTCGTCCACCAGACCCTGTTTCACATGCGGGAGGAGCAGATGGCGGTCGCGGACGCCATCCTCTCGGCGACCAGGAACCGAATTCGGCCGATCTTCATGTCGACGCTCACCAGTGTGTTCGGCATGTTGCCGCTGGTGCTATTCCCCGGCGCGGGATCAGAGCTTTATCGAGGGCTTGGCTCCGTGGTGATCGGCGGTCTCGCGCTCTCTGCCGTGCTCACGCTGCTGATCGTCCCGCCGCTGCTGGCGGTGGTCGCAACCCGTCAGCAGCGCAAGCGCGAGAGGTTGGGCGCGGCCCTGGATGGACCCGCGCCGCGCGGGACCAGTGCGGAGTGAGAGCAAGGACCACCGCGCCGCTCCACGCGTGGGACCTGTCGCCGAAGGACGCCATCGCGCTGCAGAAGGCGCTTGCCGGCGCCGTGGTCCGCTCGGACCGCTTCGGCCCCGGCGGGCGCCGGGCGATCAAGCGGGTGGCCGGGGTCGATGCCGCCTTCGCCGATGGCGGGCGCACGATCCGGGCTGCGGTCGTGATGCTGACCTATCCCGGGCTGGACGTGACGGACCAGATTCTGATCGAGCGCCCGACGACCTTTCCCTACGTGCCGGGGCTGCTCTCCTTCCGCGAGGTGCCGGCCTTGCTGGAGGCGCTGGAGCAGCTTCCCGCTTTGCCCGACCTGATCCTCTGCGACGGCCACGGCTACGCCCATCCGCGCCGCTTCGGGCTCGCCTGCCACTTGGGCCTTTGGCTGGATGTGCCCACCATCGGGGTGGCGAAGTCGCGGCTCACCGGCTCTCACAACGAGCCCGGCCCGGCCAAGGGCGATATTGCGTGGCTGCTCGCCGACAAGGGCTTACGGCCAGGTGAGCGCCTCGGCGCCGTCCTGCGAACGCGCGAGCGGGTGAAGCCGGTCTACGTCTCTGCCGGACACCGAATTTCGCTGAAGACCGCGGTGACGTTGACCCTCAGATGCGCCACGCGCTATCGGCTGCCCGAGCCCACGCGGCTAGCCGACAAGCTCTCGAAGGCGCACCGGACCGGGAGTTGACAAGGCTACGCGGAAAGTTTTGGGCCGGCGCGTGGACGCACGGCTGCGAGCTACACGAGACCGTCTTGGTCCAGTATTCTGCCGCTGCCTCACGATGCTGCTCGAGGAGCCCAGCATGTCCATGGTAGACGACCCGGAGGTCCGCGATCGCATCCACATCGATGCTTCGATCTGCGGCGGACGGCCGCATGTGCGTGGCACGCGTGTCAGGGTGACCGACATCCTGGAGCTGTTAGCTGAAGGTGTGTCGAAGGAGGAGATTCTCGCCGACTATCCATACCTCAGCGAAGCTGACCTGAGAGCAGCCCTGGCCTATGGTGCGGCTGCAAGTGCGCATCGCATCATTCTCGCCGCCTGACAGTGCTATTCCTGATCGACGCGTGGTCGAAGTCCGTTGATGTGCACGAGAACTCGACGCCCGACCCATACGGAATTCGTTCAGGGGTGGATGGTTCCTGCGGTCATCGCCATTCCCTGAACCGGGACTCGATCAGGCGCGATTCTCATCCTGTGCCGTGACGGTAGCGGACTCGTCCGAGGCACCGTCGGGAAGGTCCGCAGCTTCATCGACGGCTTCGCCTGCCTCGCCGTCGGCCAGCTCGCCGGCTTTCTCCCGCCGTCGCTGCTCCGCCCGCTCGGCCTTCAGCTTGGCGCGTTCGGCCTTTCTCGCGGCCTTGTTGCGCTCACGTTCGAGACGGGCGAAGCGATAGTTGGGCTTGCGTGCCATTCCGTTCCTATTGGCTTGGCGAGCGCGCCCGCGGGGCGCGCCCGTTTGACCTCGCGCTGCCGATACTCCGGCGACGGGTAACGTTGACTCGCCCGGCAGCGTTCGCTGCCGGTGCTTGATGGGGGGAGTCCCGCCGGGACTTAGTCGAGAACGACCAGGTTCTCCGCCGACGCCCTGCCGTCGCGCCCCGGTGTCAGCTCGTACTCGACCTTCTGGCCTTCGCGCAAATTGGTGAGTCCCGCCCGCTCGACAGCGGAGATATGGACGAACGCGTCCTTGGACCCGTCGCTCGGCTGAATGAAGCCGTAGCCTTTGACCGAGTTGAACCACTTCACCGTTCCAGTCGCCATGACTACTCCTTTCACAAAGTTTAGCGCCCGCGCCGCGCTGGGCGGCATCGCGGGTATTAGAGGCGCAGCGTGTCTCTAGAGTAGCTTGGCCCGGCTGGAGCCAGTCAGCGAAGATACATCAAGGTCACGTGCAACCGACCGGCCCCTTGTTGGTCCATTGTCGCGCGCTTTGCAAGGGGATTTCGCGTCTTGCCATCAGCGCGAGGACAGGCCTTAGTTCCCTTTCGGCAGCAGCTTGAACGCCCATTTGACCGTGGTGGAGTCCTCGATTGGGCCGGTCAGCGCGACCTGCGAGGTGCGTCGCCGGGTGACGCCGTCTCCAGCGTAGACGCTCTCGTCGATGCTGATAGACGCGCCGGCGCCGCGCATCTGCCATATCGCGCCGCTGGGGAGCCGCAGGAGGACGGCCCGCCGATCCTCGGTCATCGCGCAAGTCACCTCGGGATGCAGGTGGAAGCGCAAAGCGAATTCCCGGCCTCGTTGTCGGCGTCGCCTGATATGCGAGAGCGTGTCCTCACCGCGCACATCGGCGCCTTCGTGGCCCGCGTAGAGCCTGCGCTTGTGGATCAGGCCGAGCGTGTCGAGGTAACCGTCGTGGCTGGAGTCGATCCAGGTCGCGCCGTCCTGATCGCGCCGCTCGACCTTCACAGTGGTCGGACCGTCCGAAATCGCGCCGTCCTCGCCGAGGGTCGCGGAGTTGGTATCGTCGACCACGAGCGTGCTGTGGGCCGCGGTGCCGCGCAGTGCCTCGCGCCATCCGGCGTTGCCGCCGCGCCAGCCGCCGCAGTTCACGATGAGGCGCTCTCGGCCTGCGCTCATTTCGAAGCTCAACGTGCCGGCGTGAGCCCAACGCCCGGTGGTCGACGGTGCGCCAGTATCCGCGATCAGGGTAGAGTGTCTGCCCTCGACGCGCCGGAATCCCATATAGGGCGCATCGAAGGGGGCGGTTTCGCTACCGGCCGCCGCCCGGCTGAGGGCGAGGTCGATCGGGCCCCGTTCCTCCTCGACACCGCCGTTGAAGAGAGCCAGGCCACCGTCGCCGTGGCGGAACGTGCGGAGCGACGGCGCCAGTCGGGCGATCGCCTCCGAGAGCGTCTGTCCCGCCGGACGCTCGCTCGCATCGAGGGTCGCGCACAGTCCCGCGAGGCACCAGATTGCCGCCAAGTGCGTTGACGGATTGCGTTCGACGTAGCCACCGTCGCCGAGCACCTGCTCCGTCAGCGCCGCCTCAAGGAGCTTTAGGCCCTGGGCGACACGGCGCTCGCCGTCGGGCAGGCATAGCCCGCTCTCGATCAATCCCCGATAGGCGAGCAATCGCGGTAGCCCTTCGCCGGCGTTGCGGGCGGTCCGCATCAGATGACGAGCCTGAAGATCGAGCGCCTGATGGAAGCGCTGGGTGAACTCGTCGTCGGCGCCCTGCAACAGGAATTCGCCATGGGCAAGCCAAGCCGAGATGCGTCGCCCGATGACCTCTGGCGTCCACGCCGCCGTGTTGTCGAGCGAGCGATGCTGCTGCAGCCAGTCGAGCACCATGGTGCGGCCGCGCTCGGCCGCCGGGCTGGTGCCCGCCGCGCGCAAGTCGCGCAGCCAGTCGAAGCCGTGCAGCTCAGCGAGCCAGTAATCGCCGGCTTCCCGATGGCGCCAGGGCGTGTCGCCGCGCTCGCCGACCTCGGCGGCGCGGACCGCTTGGCCGCCGAATTCGTAGAGGCCTGCAACGAGCGCATCGCCGCGCCCGGCGACACCCGGCACAGGGTCGACCGAGCGGTGCACGAGCCGCTGGGTCGCGCCTCGCCGGCGCGACTCGGAGGTGCGACTGCGGAACCAGCGCAGGGCACCGAGAAAGACCGTCGAGGCCGGCCCGTCGCTCGCGCCCATGGGGCCGGGTGGGGTTAGGAGGTCGCCGCGCCGATTGCGCGCGGCCCCGTCCGGGCGCCGCACGAGGCCGTGCGCCCCGCCTCTCCGGCTGCCCTCAGTCGCGCGATATTGCCGCGATACCCGGCCCGGCCGCCAGCAAAGCTTGCAGAGCCCGCGACCAGCACGTCGGCGCCGGCGCGTGAGGCAAGGCCGGCCGTGTGCTCGTCGACACCGCCATCGACGGAGAGGTCGATGGCGCGCCCGCTTGCGTCGATGAGCGCCCTGAGTTGTTCGATCTTGGCCAGCTGACTTGGAATGAACCGCTGGCCGCCGAATCCCGGGTTGACGGACATCACCAGAACGAGATCGACATCGCCGAGCACGGGCTCGACAGCGTGAGCCGGCGTCGCTGGATTGAGCGCGACCCCGGCCCGTTTGCCCGTGCTCTTGATGCGCTGGAGCGTGCGGTGCAGGTGGGCGCCTGCCTCGACGTGAACGGTGATGCTGTCGGCGCCGGCCTCGGCAAACGGTTCAACATAGGGATCGACCGGCGAAACCATCAGGTGCACGTCGAAGGGCCGCGCACTGTGGGGTTTGAGCGCCGCGACGACGCCCGCGCCGATGGTCAGGTTGGGCACGAAATGCCCGTCCATCACATCGACGTGCAGCCAGTCCGCACCGGCGTCCGAGACCGCCCGCACCTCCTCGCCAAGGCACGAAAAGTCAGCCGCCAGAACGGACGCTGCGATCCGGAGCTCCTGCTGCATGGCGAGGTCTGGTACCAGCTTAGGGAAGGTGCCGCAAGCGTGCGGCATAGAAACCGTCCATCCCGCCGTCGTCCGCCCAATGGCACGGCAAGGTGCGCAGATCGCCGGTCGTGGTGACGGCTTCAGGAAGGCCCGGCAGCTCGTCCGCGCGCACCGGAAAGCGCGCGAAGCTGGGCGACGCAGCGAGAAATGAGTCCACCTGGCGCTCGCATTCCTCGGGCTGGAGCGAGCAACTCGCATACACCAGGAGTCCGCCCGGTGCCACCATGGCGGCCGCGCGGGCAAGCAACCGGCCTTGCAGGTCGGCCAAGCGGTCCACGTCGGCGGGGCCGCGAAGGTGCGGGATGTCCGGATGGCGCCGGATGGTCCCGGTTGCGGTGCATGGCGCGTCCAGGAGCACCGTGTCGGACTGTGCCCGCGGCCTCCACTCCAGAGCATCGGCTTCGACGGTCTCGGCTTCGAGGCGGAGCCTGGCGAGGTTCTCCTTGAGCCAGGCGAGACGCGGAGCTGAGCGGTCGACGGCGATGACCTGTGCGCCGGCGGCGGCGAGCTGGGCGGTCTTGCCGCCGGGCGCGGCGCCGATCTCCAACACCCGTTTGCCGGCGACCGGGCCGAGCAGACGTGCCGGCAGCGCCGCCGCCGCATCCTGCACCCACCACTGGCCCGCGTCATAGCCGGCGAGTCGCGTCACGTCGCCGGCGCCGCGCAGCCGGAGCGTGCCTCCGGGCAGACGTTGCGCGCCTAGCGTGGTGCGCAATGCCTCAACGCGGTCTTCTGCGTCAGAGACCGGCGAGAGGTCGAGCGGCGGCTCACCCAGATGGGCCTCGGCGATGACCCGACAGCGAGCCTCGCCATAGGCCGAGCACCAACTCTCCCAGAGCCAGTCGGGGGTATTGAGTCGGGGCGCGTCGAGTTCCGCAATTGCGCTGTGCTCGCGGCTGGCGCGGCGCAGGACCGCGTTGACAAGCCCCCGATAGGGCGCGAGCCGCGATCCGTGCGCGAGCGCCACGGTGCTCGCCACCGCCGCATGCGCGGGGGTTTCGAGGAAGGCGAGCTGGCAGACTCCGAGGCGCAGCACGTCCTGCACCGGCCCGCGCCGCGCAGGGAGCGGATGGTCCATGAGCTTGGCCAGAAAGGCGTCGATCTGGCCCATGCGGCGGAGCGTCGTGAGCAGCAGCAGACGCGCGAAGGCGGCATCGCGTGACGTGAGCGCATCCAATCCCGGCGCGGCATCGAGTGCTTGGTCGAGCGTGTGGCCCCGGCGCAGGATTGCACCCAGCGCATGGGCCGCGACGGCGCGCGCGTCGCGCGGCGGGCTACTGGTCGACGACAAAGCCGTCGCGGTGTTCCCGCATGGTGACCGGGCGCTGGATTGGCGGGCGGCCCTCCGCGGCGCCCGGCGCGATTGCCACGCCGAGGCCGGGCACATCGGGGATGGCGACGAATCCGTCCTCCATGGGCGGCACGCCCAGGATCACGTCCGAGCCGAGGAGCTGGAGACTGGTCTCCATCTTCAGCGCTTCGAAGCCGGTCGTGTACTCCTGAATGGCGAAGTTGGGAATTGCCGCGGCGAGATGCAGGCACGCGGCGAGGCCCAATGGCGAGAGCGGGTTGTGGGGCGCCACCAGCACATGATGGGCCTCGGCCATCGCTGCCACCTTGCGCGCGCCGGTGATGCCACCGCAGAGCGCGACGTCGACGCGTGCGAAGCCCGCGCCATCGCGCGCGAAGAGGGCGCGGAAGTCGTGGAGCGAGGCGTGGCGCTCCCCCGTCGCAATCGGCGCGTGCACGCGGCGTGCGACCTCGGCCATGGCGTCCGGGTTTTCCGGCCGGATCGGGTCCTCGCACCAGTAGGGCAGATAGGGCTCGATGCGCGGGATGAAGTCGATGGCTTCGGCCGGGGTAAGCCGCCGATGCAGCTCCAGCAGCATGTCGACCTCGCCGCCGAGCGCCTCGCGCACCCGGCGCACGGTCTCGACCGCGCGGCTCATGTGGGCCACGTGAGAGGCGAAGAAGGGCTCGTCCTCGCGCTCGTCGAGGAAGGGATTGATGTGGCCCACCGCGTTGAAGCCGGCCTCCTTGAGGGCGACGCAGTTCTCCACCAGCTCGTCGGTTGTCTTGCCGTAGGCGTGACCATAGACACGCGCTCGCTCCCGGCACGGGCCGCCGAGGAGGGAGTGGACCGGGACGCCCAGCGCTTTGCCCTTGATGTCCCAGAGCGCGATGTCGATCGCCGCGATGGCGCCGTTGATCGCCGCCCCCTGGAAGTGGCTGAAGCGGTGCATGAGGTTCCAGTGGCGCTCGATGGGTCCTGGGTCTTTTCCCATGAGATGTTCGGCGAAGGTCTCGATGGCGGCGCGGGAGGCAGCGAGATGCCCCCAGGTGCCCGATTCCCCGAGCCCGGTGATGCCAGCGTCGGTCTCGATCTCGACGAAAAGGAACTGGCCGATCGAGACCGGCGTGACGGCGGTGATCTTCATGGGCTGGGACATCCTGTGGCTCAGTCCGCCGGCTCCAGCCTGAGCAGCATGCCATCGGGGTGGTCGGTGAGCAGGTAGATGAGGCCGTCCGGCCCTTGGCGCACGTCGCGGAAGCGCTCTTCCAGGTCTTCGAGCATGCGCTCCTCCACCACGACCCTGCTGCCCGCGACCTCCAGGCGCACCAGGAGCTCGCCCGAGAGAGCGCCGGCGAAGAAGCTCCCGCGCCAGGCGGGGAAGCGGTCCGCGTCGTAGATCATCAGCCCGGACGGGGAGATGGACGGCACCCAGTAGTGCACCGGCTGGGCCATGCCTTCCTTGTGGGTGCCCTCGCCGATCTTGAAGCCCATGTAACTCTTGCCATAGGTGATCACCGGCCAGCCGTAGTTCACGCCCGGCTCGATCAGGTTCAGCTCGTCGCCGCCCTTGGGCCCGTGCTCGATGGCGTAGATTCGGCCTGTCGCCGCCTCGCGCGTCATGCCCTGGGGATTGCGGTGGCCGACGGAGTAGAGTTCGGGCCGCGCGCCGGCAATCCCGACGAAGGGGTTGTCGTCCGGCACGCTCCCGTCGTCGTGGAGGCGAATGATGCTGCCCGCCGGGTCGTCCAGCTCCTGGGCACGGTCTGAATCGCCCCGATCGCCGGCGGTGACGAAGAGGTAACCGTCGGCGAAGACCAGGCGCGAGCCGAAGTGTCGGCCGTTATCGTCGCGTGGCAGGGCAACGTAGATCTCTTCCGCGTCCCCCAGGCGGTCGCCGACGAGCCGGCCGCGCGCGACCGCAGTAGCGGCCTCGTCATCGTCGTCAGGACTCGCGTAGGAGAGGTAAACGAGGCCGTTCTCGGCAAAGTCCGGGTGCAGGGCCACGTCGAGCAGCCCGCCTTGGCCGTCCGCCCACACCTCAGGCACGCCTGAGACCGGTTCGGCCACGAGTTTGCCGCCATCGACGATACGGAGCCTGCCGGGGCGCTCGGTCACCAGCATCCGCCCGTCGGGCAGGAAGGCGAGGCCCCAGGGATGCTCCAGCCCGTCCGTTACCTTGACCAGATGGAAGCGCTGCTTGTCAGTCGTGTACGTGCCGAGCCGTTCGGCCGCTGCCAGCGGCTCGGCCGCGCCGAGGCAAAGCGCTGCCATCGCGAGCAGGGTCCAGACGGTGCCCCAGGTTCGTACTGCGTTGGCGTGGCCTTTTGACACGGTCTGCGTTCCCCTTCCGGTGCGCGGACCCTATCACCGCGAACGGGCGGCACGCCAGCGCCCCACGACCTGCGCAGGGTTGCGGCCGGCGTTCGCTTGCGCCACCGTTCCGGCACAGTGATGAAGCGATGGGACTGCGCGCAATGACACGGCAGCTAAGCCCCGAATTACTGCAACGGGACCGTTCGGCCCTGGTCGTCATCGACATGCAGGAGCGGCTGATGCCGGTGATCGCGGAGAGCGAGGCGGTGACGCGCGCGGCCGGCGTCCTGATCGAGGCATCGCGGCAGCTCGAGGTGCCGGTGGTCGTGACGGAGCAGTATCCCAAGGGCCTCGGCCCCACCGTCGACGCCATCGCAGGCCGGCTTCCCAACGATGCCACGGTCGTCGAGAAGATGACCTTCAGCGCCGCGCGCAATCACGACTTCGCTTTTCAACTCGACGGGTTCCGGGCCGCGGGGCGCGATCACATCGTGATCTGCGGTGTCGAAAGCCATGTCTGTGTGATGCAGACCGCCGCCGACCTCGACGCGCAGGGCTACACAATCCATATCGTCGCCGACGCCTGCGGCTCGCGCGCACCCGCCAGCAAGGACGCCGCGCTGACCAGGTTCGGGGCGATGGGCGTCTCTTGCGTGACCACCGAGATGGCGTTGTTCGAGTGGCTGGAGGTTGCGGGCACGCCGGAGTTCAAGGCGGTCTCCCGCCTCGTCAAGTAGGCCGCGCGAGACCGTCGCGGGATTGCGGGGAAACAGGGGCCGATGCTGGTACGCCGGATGGTGCTCGGCACGGCGATCGCGGTGGTGCTGCTCGTTGGTGCAGTGCCTTATGCCAAGGCAACGCAGATCATCCTGATCGGCGGCGGCGCGGAGGACAGCGTTCCCACCCACGCGGCGCGCCAGATTTGCGCTCTGGTGGACGAACGTGCCGGCGACAAGTACGGCTGCATGGCGCGTACGGCGCCGGGGTCGGTCTTCATCGTTCGCGCGATCGATATAGGCCTGATGGAGTTCGGCTTTGCCCAATCCGAGGGCGTTCACGAGGCCGTCGTCGGCTCAGGCGCGTGGGAGGGCGAGCCAGTGGCGGACCTGCGGGCCGTCTTCCGCCTGACCCCAGAGACGGTAGAGCTCGTGACCGGCGCCGATATCGCCGACGATCTCGTCTACGATGTGGTGAGAACCGTGTTCGAGGCACTCGACGTGTTGCGGAGCGCGCATCCAGCGCTCGACGGCCTGGATCCCACGGCGATGCTGGAGAGGCTCTCGGCGCCCCTGCATCCCGGCGCCGCGCGCTACTATCAGGAGCGTGGATGGCTCTAGGCGCGGCCATAACAAGCATCCGGACACTATAGCCATGCGGTTCTCCCTGAGGCGGCGTGTGGCGTCGATTCGGCGCTCGGACTGGCACCCTGCCCCGGCACAGGTGCCCGAGGGCGAGCGGGTCTACGCCATCGGCGATATTCACGGCCGCCTCGACCTACTGCACATGCTGGTCGAAGCGATCGAGGAGGAGCAGTGTAGCCTGCCGCCCTTACGCTCCACCGTGGTGTTCCTGGGCGATTACGTGGACCGAGGGCCTGAGTCGCGCGGGGTCATCGATTTTCTGTTGGAGCAGCCGCTGCCCGATTTCGCGCGGGTGTACCTGCGCGGCAACCATGAGGACTGGTTCGAGAGTTTCCGCTCCGATATGTCCGTCGGGCCGAGCTGGCTCTATTGCGGCGGGGTGGAGACGCTCGCGAGCTACGGAGTGCGGGCGGCGGGCGGCGAGGATGACCCGATGCGGCTCCGGGTGCTGCAGGCGGACCTCGCGACGGCGCTTCCCGCGTCCCACCGCGCCTTCCTGCGCGAACTCGAACCCTATCGCGAGATTGGCGGCTATCTCTTCGTCCACGCCGGCATTCGGCCCGGTGTGCCGCTCGCCGAGCAGGCCGCAGACGACTTCTATTGGATTCGCGACGCCTTCCTGCACTCCAACGCAGATCACGGCCATGTGGTGGTGCACGGCCACACGATCACAAACGAAGCGCAGGTCTGCCCCAACCGCATCGGCATCGACACGGGCGCCTTCGCGACAAATGTGCTGACCTGCCTCGTGCTGGAGGCAGACCGCTATCGCCTGATTCAAACTGGGTAAAGGGTAGGGGGCCGCGGCGCGCGGCCTATTCGGTCGGCAGCTCCGCAGGCTCGGTGCTGAGGGAGCGGAGATAGGCGAGCACGTTTCCGCGATCGCCGTCCTTGGAGACTCCCTTGAAGGCCATCTTGGTGCCCGGCACGTTGCCCTTGGGGTCGGCGATGAAGGCACTCAGGCGCTCCCAGTCCCAAACCCCCTCCAACTCCGCCATGGCGCCGGAGTAGTTGAAGCCCTCGTGGGTCGCGATCGGCCGGTTCACGATGTTCCAGAGATTGGGGCCGACCTTGTTCTTGCCGCCGTCGTCGACGGTATGACAGGCGGCGCACTTCTTGAAGACCTTCTGCCCCTTGGCGGGGTCGGCATCGGCCAGCAGCTCGGCCAGTGACATCGCCGGCATCTCTGGTTCGTCCGCCACGGCCTCGTCGTGCATGGCGTCGTCCTGCTCAAGGCCCGCGACCACGTAGTGGACCACCCGTTCATGGTGGCCATGTTCGAGTTTACCGAAGGCGGCGAGCGAGATGAGCCACGCCGTCATCGCGGTCAAGCCCGCGAAGAGAACCGCGCCGAAGATTTTGTTCAGCTCGTAAGTGTTCATGCCGACCGCTGGGGTGGATGAAACCGGGTCGTCGAAAGCCGACGGGGCGCGAGATTAGCCGCTTCAACCGGCCATGTCCAACCATCCTCCGGCTCATCGACTATCGTCCTCGACAAGAGCCGTCCGGCGCCTTATCTCGCTCACGAATGACGGTGCAAACTGAGATGGACATGCGGGCGAGGGGAGGCGGATGAGCGCCTCGGCCGCCACGCGCCCGCCGCCCCGGAACCCCGTCGTGCTGATCCCGGCGCGCATGGCTTCGACGCGACTCCCCGGCAAGCCGCTCGCCGACATCGCCGGCCGGCCGATGATCGTGCACGTGCTGGAGAGGGCGCGTGCAGCGGCGATCGGCCCCGTGGTGGTCGCCTGCGCCGAGCCCGCCATCGCCGACGCGGTCGAGGCCGCCGACGGGCGCTCGGTATTGACCGACCCCGATCACCCGTCCGGCTCCGACCGGATATTCGAGGCGCTGCAGGCTGTAGACCCGGCGGGCGAACACGACGCGGTGGTCAACCTGCAGGGCGATCTGCCCACCCTCGACCCGGCTTTGCCGGCGCGCGCGCTCGCGCTCCTGGCGGACCCTGCGGTCGATATCGGCACGCTCGCGGCAGAGATCGTCGACCCGGCGGAGCGCGACGATCCCAGCGTGGTGAAGGCCGTGGTCTCGCACCGGCTTGGGGAGACGCACAGCCGGGCGCTCTATTTCACTCGCGCGACCGCGCCCTCGGGCGAAGGCCCGCTCTGGCACCATATCGGCCTTTACGCCTACCGGCGCGAGGCTCTCGCCCGCTTCGTCGCGCTCCCGCCGAGCCCGCTCGAGCGCCGCGAGCGGCTGGAGCAGCTTCGCGCGCTCGAGGACGGGATGCGTATCGAGGTCGCGTTCGTGGACACGGTCCCGCTCGGCGTCGATACCCCTGCGCAGCTCGAGCAGGCACGAACGCTAGTCTCCGGCAACCTGGAGTAAAGAAGAGATGATGGAGCAAGTCCTCTCCTTCTGGTTCGAACGCCACGGCCCCGATCAGTGGTGGGCCAAGGACCCCGCCTTCGACGAGGCGATCCGCACCGAGTTCGGCGTCCTCCACGCCAGCGCAGCGCTCGGCGAGCTGCACGAATGGCGCGAGGCGCCGGAGGGCCGCCTCGCCGAAATCATCGTGCTCGACCAGTTCTCCCGAAACCTCTACCGCGAGGACCCGCGCGCCTTTGCCTGCGACGGCATGGCGCTCGCTCTGGCGCAAGAGGCGGTGCGCATCGGCGCCGACAAGGCGCTGCCGCTGGAGCGCCGGCACTTCTTCTACCTGCCCTACGAGCACAGCGAATCGCCCCGCATCCATGAAATCGCCGTCACCCTCTTCGAATCCTTGGGCGATCCCGAGAGCCTGAAATACGAGCTGCAGCACAAGGCGATCATCGACCGTTTCGGGCGTTATCCGCACCGCAACAAGGCGCTCTCGCGCCCCTCCACGGCCGAGGAAATCGCCTTCCTCAAGACCCCCAACTCCTCGTTCTGAGCCCCGCGAGCGCGCGGTTGACGCTCACCCCGGCGGGGGGCATGTTGCGCGCACTTTTCGGCGCGACGGCGCGGCACAGGACGGAAGCCCATGCCTTCCACAATGGCTGAAGGGCGCGCACCGCGCGTCGATCACGCGGACATGGCGAACGCCATTCGCGCCCTTTCGATGGATGCGGTGGAGCAAGCCCGCTCCGGCCATCCCGGCATGCCGCTCGGCCTTGCCGACGTCGCGACCGTGCTCTTCGGCCAGTTCCTCAAGTTCGATCCCGCACACCCCGACTGGCCCGACCGGGACCGCTTCGTGCTCTCGAACGGTCACGGCTCAATGCTCCTCTATTCGCTGCTCTATCTCACCGGGTATCCGGACATCGACATCGACGAAATCCGCAACTTCCGCCAGCTCGGCAGCCGCACCGCGGGCCATCCGGAGTACGGCCTCGCCGCCGGGATCGAGACCACGACCGGCCCGCTGGGCCAGGGTCTCGCAAACGCGGTCGGCATGGCCTTGGCGGAGCGCAACATGGCTGCCCGCTTCGGCAGCGATCTCGTGGACCACCACACCTATGTCGTCTGCGGCGACGGCTGCCTGATGGAAGGCATCAGCCAGGAGGCGATCTCCCTCGCCGGCCACCTGAAGCTGGACCGCCTGATCGTGCTCTACGATTCGAACGACATCTCCATCGACGGCCCCACCAGTCTCTCCTGCTCCGACGACGCCCGGGCGCGCTTCGAGTCCGCCGGCTGGCACACGCAACGCATTGACGGCCACGATCCTGACGCGGTGGCGGCGGCCATCGCCGCAGCCAAAGCCGAGCCCCGGCCCTCGATGATCGAGTGCCGCACGGTGATCGGCTACGGCGCGCCGACCAAGGCCGGTACTGCCGCGAGCCACGGCGCGCCGCTTGGGCCTGACGAGATCGCGGGCACCCGCGAGGCGTTGGGCTGGCCGCACGCGCCCTTCACGGTGCCCGACGCAGTCCTTGCCGCCTGGCGCGCCCTTGGCCAGCGGGGCAAGGAGGCGCGCGAGGCCTGGGAGGCGCGGCGCGCCGCCCTCGACGAGGGCCGCCGGGCCGAGTTCGACGGCGCCGCCTCGGGCGCGCTGCCACCGGCACTCGCGGAGGCTCTCGCAGGCCTGAAGGCCACGCTTGCCGAGGAGCGCCCCACCATCGCCACCAGGGTCGCCAACAAGCGGGTCATCGGCGCCATCGCCGACGCCTTGCCGTCCCTCATTGGAGGCTCGGCCGACCTCACCGGATCCAACGGCACCAAGAGCGACGAACTCACGCCGATCACGTCCGGCGACTACGGCGGCCGCTACCTCTATTACGGGGTGCGCGAGCACGCCATGGGCGCGGTGATGAACGGCATGGCGCTGCACGGCGGGGTCATCCCCTTCGGCGGCACCTTCCTCACCTTCACCGACTACTGCCGGCCGGCGATCCGGCTTTCCGCGCTCATGGAGCTCCGCGTCATCTACGTGATGACCCACGATTCCATCGGCCTCGGGGAGGACGGACCGACCCATCAGCCGATCGAGCACTTAGCCAGCCTGCGGGCCATGCCCAACCTGCTTCTCTTCCGGCCCGCCGATGCCATCGAGACGGCAGAATGCTGGGAGCTCGCCCTGGTCAACGCCGAACGCCCTTCGGTTCTCGCGCTCACGCGACAGGGGGTGCCCTATCTGCGCGGCGAGGGCGACGATGGCGATAATGCCTGTGCGCGGGGCGGCTACGTGCTGCGCGAGGCGTCGTCGGGGACGCCCGAGGTCGTGCTGCTCGCCACGGGATCGGAATGCGCGATCGCCGACGAGGCACGGCAGGTGCTGGAGGCGGATGGCGTGGCGACACGGCTGGTCTCGCTTCCCTGCTGGGAGCTGTTCGACGAGCAGGAGCCCGCCTACCGCGAGAGCGTGCTGGGCGGCTCAGAAGCGGTGCGGGTCGCGGTAGAGGCGGCGTGCCCCCTCGGCTGGGAGCGCTACGTAGGCGCCTGCGGCACAGTCGTCGGGATGCGGAGTTTTGGCGGCTCGGCGCCGGCCAAGGACCTCTACGCCCACTTCGGCATCACAGCCGACGCCATGGTCACAGCGGTAAAGGCGCGGCTTTAAAGCGCTCGGGGCCACTGCGGGCCGAGCCGATAGCAAGACACGACATCTCATACATCGGAGGGATCATGACGGTTCGCATCGCCATCAACGGCTTCGGGCGGATCGGCCGCAACATCCTGCGCGCCATTCACGAGTCCGGCCGTACCGATCTCACCGTCGTCGCCCTCAACGACCTGGGCGACGTGGAGACCAACGCCCACCTGCTGCGCTACGATTCGGTTCACGGGCGCTTCCCCGGCACCGTCGACGTGGCGGACGGGGCGATCGATATCGGTGCGGGGCCGATCCGGGTGCTGAACGAACGCGACCCGGCCCGGCTGCCCTGGGCCGACCTCGGCATCGACGTGGCGCTGGAATGCACCGGCATCTTCACGGCACGCGGGAAGGCCGCGGCACATCTGGAGGCCGGCGCCCGCGCGGTGCTGATCTCCGCGCCCGGCGCGGATTCCGACCTCACTGTGGTCTATGGCGTCAATCACACCGCGCTCACGCCCGAGCACCGCATCGTCTCCAACGCGTCCTGCACCACCAACTGCCTCGCGCCGGTCGCCTCGGTGCTGCACGAGGCCATCGGGATCGAGAGCGGCTTCATGACCACGGTGCACGCCTACACCCTGGACCAGCCAGTGCTCGACACGCTCCACAAGGACCTGCGCCGGGCACGGGGTGCGGCGGGCTCGATGATTCCCACCTCCACCGGTGCGGCGCGCGCCGTGGGCCTCGTGCTGCCCGCGCTCGCCGGCAAGCTGGACGGCACCGCGGTCAGGGTGCCGACCGCCAATGTCTCGATGGTCGATCTCAACTTCGTCGCCAGGCGGGCGACATCCGTGGACGAGATCAACGAGGCCGTGGCGAGCGCCGCCGCCGGCGCCATGGCGGGCGTGCTGGCCTACAGCGAGGAGCCGCTGGTCTCGGTCGATTTCAACCACCGGCCGGAGAGCTCGATCGTCGATGCCGGGCAGACCGCCGTGGTCGATGGCACGCTTGGCCGCGTGCTCTCCTGGTACGACAACGAATGGGGTTTTTCGAACCGGATGGGCGATGTCGCCGCCCATCTCGGCAACCTGTGACGGAGCCCGCGCAACCCTCCAGCGGGGCTCGCGGCATGACCGCGTTCCGCTCGCTCGACGATCTCGAGGTCGCCGGCAAGCGCGTCCTGGTGCGGGTGGACCTGAACGTGCCGATGCGCGAAGGCGCGGTGGGCGATACCACGCGGATCGACCGGGTGGCGCCGACGCTGAAAGAGCTTGCAGAGCGTGGGGCACGAGTCATCGTCGCGTCGCACTTCGGCCGGCCCAAGGGCAAGCCCGTGGTGGCCATGTCGCTCGCCCCGCTCGCCGAGCCGCTCTCCCGTGCGCTGGGGGGCCTCCCGGTGCGCTTCGTACCCGATTGCATCGGCGTGGAGGCGGAGGCCGCAGTCGCAGCTCTCAACCCCGGCGATGTCGCGTTGCTGGAGAATCTGCGCTTCCACGCGGGCGAGGAAGCGAACGATCCCGCCTTTGCCGATGCCCTCGCGTGCCTCGCCGATCTCTACGTCAACGACGCGTTCTCCGCCGCGCACCGGGCCCATGCGTCAACCGCCGCCGTGGCGGAGCGCCTGCCGAACGCGGCGGGCCGGCTGATGCAGGCGGAGCTGGAGGCGCTCGGCAAGGCGTTGCAGCCGCCGGAGCGGCCGGTCATCGCTATCGTCGGCGGCGCCAAGGTCTCGACCAAGCTCGCGCTCCTCGCCAACCTGATCGAGAGGGTGGACCGCCTCGTCATCGGCGGCGCCATGGCCAACACCTTTCTCCACGCGCAGGGGATCGCCATCGGCGCCTCGCTCCACGAGCCCGATCTCGCGACAGACGCGCGCCGCATCATGGGAGAGGCGTCAGGCGCGGGCTGTGAGATCGTCCTCCCCACCGACGTGGTGGTGACGCGGGAGTTCCGGGAAGGTGCTGCGAGCGAGGCGGTCCCGACCGCCGACGTGCCGCAGGACGGCATGATCCTCGACCTCGGCCCCGAGTCCTGCGCGCGCATCGAGGCGGCGCTGGCGGACTCGCGCACGCTGGTCTGGAACGGGCCCCTCGGCGCCTTCGAGATCGTGCCCTTCGACCGCGCCACGACGACCTGCGCGCGCGCTGCAGCCCGGCTCACCGAGGCGGGCCAGCTGCTCTCCGTCGCCGGCGGCGGGGACACGGTCGCGGCGCTGCAGGGCGCGGGCGTGCTCGGCGCCTTCAGCTACGTCTCCACCGCCGGCGGCGCCTTCCTGGAATGGCTGGAGGGGCGGACTCTGCCGGGCGTGGCGGCGCTCGAAGCCGCGCGCAACCCGTGAACCGGCCATGAGCGCGCGGCGGCCCGCAATCGTCGTCCACGATCTCGACCAAGCCATCGGCGCGCTCCGGGCGGCGGCCGCGGCCGGGGTGCCCGTGACGCTCTGGTCCGCGCCGGGTGCCGTGTCCTACGCCGGGCTCGGCTTCCTGCGTGCGGTGTTCGAGCGGGCTAGGGAAGCGGTGCCGGAGGCCGATCACGACGCGGTGGTCGACTGCAGGGGCAGCGCCGTGCTCGCCCACGAGGCGCTGAGCCGCGACTTCGCGCACGTCGCATTCACCGGTCGGGGGGCCATGCGCAAGACGCTCCAGGCCATCGCGGACGAGCAGGGAATCCCACTGATTACCGCCGGGCCGGGCCGCGGGGCCCTCGACCTCGCCTACTCCGCAGACCCGGAGCGCGACAGCGCCGCCTATCTCGCAAAAGGGCATGCCAGACGTTCATAACCTCTGGCAAACGAGCCGCGCGTCGGTCAGGATGCGGCCATGCGAATCACCCGGCGCGTCAGAGAAATTCTCTCCTGGTACGAGAGCGACAATCCGGGCACGAAGTCCAACCTCGCCCGGATCCTGATGCACGGCCGCCTCGGCGGCACCGGACGCATGGTCATCCTGCCGGTCGATCAGGGCTTCGAGCACGGGCCGGCGCGCAGCTTCGCGACCAACCCGCCAGCCTACGACCCGCACTACCACTGGCAGCTTGCCATTGACGCCGGCCTGAACGCGTTTGCGAGTCCCCTCGGCATGATCGAGGCGGGCGCCGAGAGCTTCGCCGGCGCGGTCCCCACCATCCTCAAGGTCAACAACGCCAACTCGCTGGGCTCGGCCAGGGATCAGGCAGTGACCGGCTCGGTGCGCGACGCGCTCCGGTTGGGCTGCTCGGCCATCGGCTTCACCATCTATCCGGCCTCCGACCGTCAGTACGAGATGATCGAGGAGATTCGGGAACTCGCGGCGGAGGCGAAAGCGCACGGGCTCGCGGTGGTGGTCTGGTCCTATCCGCGCGGCGGCGCGCTCTCCAAGGACGGTGAGACCGCGCTCGACGTGGTGGCCTACGCAGCGCACATGGCCGCGCTCGCCGGTGCCCACATCATCAAGGTCAAGCCGCCGACCGCCCATCTGGAGCAGGAGGCCGCCGCCAAGGCCTACACCGCCGCAGGCATCGACGGCGATACGCTGGAGAAGCGCATCGCTCACATCATGCAGTCGGCCTTCGCCGGCCGCCGGCTCGTTGTCTTCTCCGGCGGTGCCGCGAAGGGGCTGGAGGGCCTCTTCGGCGAGGTGCGCGCGATCCATGCGGGTGGCGGCAGCGGCTCGATCATCGGCCGCAACAGCTTCCAGCGCCCGCGCGCCGACGCGCTCGCAATGCTGGATACCGTCATCGGCGTCTACCGGGGCAAGGGGTAGCCCGGTACCGCCGGCTTCTGTCGGAATCGGTGGCGCCGGTCGCCGTCGGCCCCTATAACCCCGCCATGACGGGGCTTCCTTTCACCAAGATGCACGGGCTCGGCAACGATTTCGTCGTGCTCGACTTCCGCCGCGCGCCGCTCGCGCTGGACGGCGCGCGCGTGCGCGCCATCGCTGATCGGCGCACTGGTGTCGGCTGCGATCAACTGGTCGTCGTGGGGGCCCCGCGCAACGGCGGCACCGACACCTACCTGCGCTTCTGGAACCAGGACGGCGGCGAGGTCGCGGCCTGCGGCAACGGCACCCGCTGCGCGGCCCGGCTGCTGCTGGACGAGACCGGCGCGGACCGCGTGGTTCTGGAGACCGATGCCGGCCCGCTCGCGGCGCACGAGGCCGGTGCAGGCCAGGTGCGCGTCGATATGGGACCGGCGCGGCTCGACTGGCACGAGATTCCCCTGGCCCGCGCAATGGGCACGCTCCACGTCACGGTCGGCGCCGGGCCGCTTTCGGACGCCGTAGCGGTCAACATGGGCAACCCGCACGCGGTGTTCTTCGTGGACGACGCCGAGGCCGTGCCACTGGCCGAGATCGGCCCGCGATTGGAGACCGATCCGCTCTTCCCGGAGCGCGCGAATATCGGGGTGGCCCAGCGCCTCGCCGATGACCGCCTGCGGCTCCGCGTGTGGGAACGCGGCGCCGGCCTCACCCAGGCCTGCGGCACTGGCGCCTGCGCCGCGGCGGTCGCTGGCGCGCGGCGGGGGGTCACCGGGCGCGATGTCACCGTCGTCCTCGACGGCGGCGAGTTGAGGATCGTCTGGCGCGAGGACGGCCATGTCGAGATGACCGGCCCGACTGCGGCTAGCTTCACGGGCGTGCTGCCGGCATGAGCGGGCTCGAGGTCATCACCATGGGTTGCCGGCTCAATGCCTACGAGTCGGAGGTCATGCGCAGCCGTGCGCGTGCTGCGGGGCTCACCGAGGGTATCATCGTCAACACCTGCGCGGTCACGGGCGAGGCCGAGCGCCAGGCACGTCAGGCGATCCGCCGCGCCAAGCGGCAGAACCCCGACGCGACCATCATCGCCACCGGCTGCGCCGCCCAGCTCGACCCCGCAGGCTACGCCGCGATGCCCGAGGTCGACCGGGTCGTCGGCAACCGCGAGAAGCTCACGCTGGAAGGGCTGGCGCCCGATGCGGAAGAGCGCGTGTCGGTCGGCGATATCATGGCGGTGCGCGAGACAGCCGGCCACCTGATCGCGGGTTACGAGGCGCGCTCGCGGGCCTTCGTTCAGGTGCAGAACGGCTGCGACCATCGCTGCACCTTCTGCATCATTCCCTTCGCGCGGGGCCCGAGCCGGAGCGTGCCGCTCGGCGCTATTGCGGCCGAGGTGCGGGCGCTGGTGGCGGCCGGCCATCGCGAGGTCGTGCTGAGCGGTGTCGATCTTGGTCACTACGGGGCCGACCTGCCGGGCCGGCCAAGCCTTGGCGAGGCAGTGCGCCGCCTGCTCCAGGCGGTGCCGGAGCTGCCGCGCCTCCGCCTTTCCTCCATCGATCCGGTTGAGGTCGACCCGGGACTGGAGCGGCTCTTCGCAGACGAGCCGCGCCTGATGCCGCACCTGCACCTCAGCGTCCAGGCGGGTGACGACATGGTGCTCAAGCGCATGAAGCGGCGCCACAGCCGGGCCGACGTGCTGGCGCTCTGCGAGCGGCTGCGCGTACTCCGGCCGGGGGTCGCCTTCGGTGGCGACCTGATCGCGGGCTTCCCCACCGAGACCCCGAAGATGTTCGAGAACACGCGGCGCCTGATCGAAGACGCCGGGCTGGTCTGGCTCCACGTCTTTCCCTATTCGCCTCGCCCTGGCACACCGGCGGCGCGCATGCCCCAGGTGCCGGGGCCCGAGCGCCGCGCCCGCGCCGCTGCGCTGCGCCGGGCCGCAGAAGGCCCGCGCCGGCAGTTTTTGGAGGGACGCATCGGCCACGAGAGCCGGGTGCTGCTGGAGACACCTGAGAGCGGGCGTGACGAGTGCTTCGCCGAGGTCGCGTTCGACCGGCCGGCAGGCGAGCCCGGCACTCTGGTGCAGGCCCGCATCATCGGCGTGGCAGGCGATCGCCTGATCGGGACCGCGGCCTGATGGCGCGGGAGGACGGCGGCGGGCGCGGCCTGTTCGCGCGCCTCAAGGCAGGACTCAGACGCACCTCCAACAGTCTCACCGGCGGCATCGGGGCCATCTTCACCGGCCGCAGGCTCGACGACGAAGCGCTCGAAGAGCTCGAAGAGCTGCTCATCGCCGGCGATCTCGGCGCGGCGACTGCGGCCGAGCTCACGGCGGAACTCGCCCAGCAGCGCTTCGGCAAGGAAGTGACCGCCGCCGAGGTGCGCCAGGCGCTCGCCGACCAGATCGCCGACCTGCTCGCGCCGGTCGAGGGGACGCTGGCGATTGAGGACAACGCCAAGCCCCACGTGATCCTGGTGGCCGGTGTCAACGGCACAGGCAAGACCACCACCATCGGCAAGCTCGCCCGGCGACTCAGCGGTGACGGCAAGCGCGTCATGCTGGTCGCGGGCGATACCTTCCGCGCTGCCGCCGTGGAGCAGCTCACGATCTGGGCCGAGCGCGCCGGGGCGCCGGTGGTCGCGCGCCCGGATGGCGGCGATCCCGCCGGGCTCGCCTTCGATGCGCTCGAGCGCGCGCGGGCGGAAGGCATCGACGTGCTCCTGATCGACACCGCCGGCCGGTTGCAGAACAAGGCGCACCTGATGGCCGAGCTTCAGAAGATCGACCGCGTGCTCGCGAAGCTCGATCCGCGCGCGCCGCACAGCCGCCTTCTGGTGCTCGATGCCACCACCGGCCAGAACGCGCTCAATCAGGTCGACGTCTTTCGCGAGGCCATCGCCGTCGACGGCCTGGTCATGACCAAGCTCGACGGCACGGCGAAGGGCGGTGTGCTGGTGGCGCTGGCGCGGCGCTTCGGCGTGCCTGTGGTTGCAATCGGCATCGGCGAAGGGATCGATGACCTGCGCCCCTTCGAGGCTCGTGCCTTCGCCTCGGCTCTTATGGGGTTGGACGAATAGCTCTAGCGGCGGGCGGGGATGCCAGGCCGGTAGTCGCCGAAGTCGCCCACGGGATTGGTGAACGGTGCGAATTCGCCGTTCTCGGGCGCCTCGGCATGGTGGCGGAGCGCCCACGTCACCGACGGGAAGGCGAGGGAATCCCACGGAATCTCGCTCGGCTCGAAGAGCCCGACCTCCAGGCTTTCGAACCCCGGCGCGATCTCGGGCCGCACGAGGTGCGCCCGGTAGAAGAGCTGCACCAGAGAGATACGGGGGATGGTGTAGACCGCGAGCAGCGCGTTGATCGCGATCTCGGCACAGGCTTCCTCCTCGGCTTCACGCCGGGCTCCCTCTGCGGGCTCCTCGTGCAGTTCCAGGAAGCCCGCCGGCAGGGTCCAGAAGCCGGCCTGCGGCTCGATGGACCGGCGGCAAAGGAGAATGCGCCCCTCCCAGGTCGCGACCGAGCCGGCGACGATCTTCGGGTTCTCGTAGCGGATGAAGCCGCAGGCATCGCAGACCAAGCGCGGCCGGTCGTCGCCCTCGGGCACCCTGCGCACGATCGGGCCGCCGCTGTTCGGATAGCGCCCCATGAGCCTGAGTATGAGGCGCCCGCTCGCTGCGAGTCCAGCCATCCGGTCGCCAATCGGCGAGCGAAAGCCTTGTCCGACTGCCCGCCCAACGACACGAGGTCGTGATTGGTGATACCGAATGGCGCGACTCATGTTATGCCCTACTGGTTTGGCACAACAATGCCGGGCGGCGGCACGCGCGAGGCACAAGGACCCTGCGCCAGCGTCAGGAGGAGATGGACCGGTGAGACTCAGCAGAAGACGCTTCGTTCAGGCCTCCGCCATCGCCGTCGCGTCATCGATGGCGCCCGTATCGCACCTTATCGGGACCGCGACAGCAGGTGAGCCCGCACACGGGCTCTCGCTCTTCGGCGACCTGAAATATGGCCCCGATTTCGCGCACTTCGAGTACGTGGCTCCCGACGCGCCCAAGGGCGGTCTGCTGCACCTCGCCACGGTCGATACCTACAGCACGCTCAATCCCTTCACGCTGAAGGGCACGAGCGCGGCCGGCGCGGGCCTGCCCTTCGAGAGCCTGCTCGAAGGCTCGGCGGACGAAGCGGACGCGGCCTACGGGCTGGTCGCCGAGAGCATTGCGCTCGCGCCCGACCGGCGCAGCGTTCGCTTTCTCCTGCGGCCCGAAGCGCGCTGGCACGACGGCACCCCGATCACGGCCCGCGACGTCGCGTTCTCCTTCGAGATACTCACCACCGAGGGCCATCCCGCCTACGCCAACCAGCTTGCCGGCGTCGACCGGGTCGAGACCGCCGGCGATTACGAAGTCACGTTCCACCTCGCCGATCCTGATAACCGCAAGCTGCCGCTGATCGTGGGCGGACTCTCCATCGTCTCCGACGCCTATTACCGGGACCGCGCGTTCGGCGAGACGACGATGGAGCCGCCGCTCGGCAGCGGCGCCTATCGCATCTCCAAGGTCGATCCAGGCCGCTCCGTCACCTACGAGCGTGTCCCGGACTACTGGGGCGCCGGGCTCCCGCTCAATGTCGGCCGCTACAATTTCGAGACCATCGTCTACGACTACTATCGTGATCGCACGGTACTGGTGGAGGCACTCAAGGCAGGCGAGTTCGACGTTCACGAGGAGTTCACGTCCAAGGTCTGGGCGACGCAATACGACATCGCGGCAGTCGAGGAGGGATGGCTCGTCAAGGACGTGCTCAAGGACAACACGCCATCGGGCGTGCAGGCCTTCTTCTTCAACACACGCCTGCCCAAGTTCCAGGACCGCCGCGTGCGCGAGGCGTTCGCCTACGCCTTCGACTTCGAGTGGCTCAACAAGAACCAGTTCTATGGCCTCTACGACCGCATGGCGAGCTACTTCGAGAACTCGGAGCTTGCGGCGCGCGGCCTGCCGTCCGCGGCCGAAGTCGCCTTGCTCGATCCCCACCGGGGCGCCGTACCGGAGGAGGTCTTCACCAAGGCCTTCGTGCCGCCTGCGACCGACGGCTCAGGCAACAACCGGGGCAACCTGCGCGCCGCACGCGCCCTGCTCAAGGAGGCCGGCTGGGTCACGGAGGAAAGAAAACTTGTCAACGCCGAGACCGGCGAGCCGATGACGGTCGAGTTCCTCTACTTCGAGCCTACCTTCGAGCGCATCTACGCAGCCTTCGCCCGCAGCCTGGAGCGCCTCGGCGTGGGCGTCACGCTCCGCCTCGTCGACGGCGCGCAATACGAGGAGCGGCTCAAGACCCACGATTTCGAGATCACGACGATCCGCTTCGTGTTCAGCCTCTCGCCCGGCGCCGAGCTCAACTCCTACTTTGCGTCCAGCACCGTGGATCAGGTCGGCTCGTTCAACATCGCCGGCATCGATGACTCGGTGGTCGATGCGCTGATCGCCGAGGTCGCCGCTGCGACCGACCGGCCAAGCTTGATCGCCGCGGCCCGCGCGCTCGACCGCGTTCTGCTCTGGGGCCACTATATGATCCCGCAGTGGTACAAGGGGGCACATCATCTTGTATACTGGAACAAGTTCGACCGGCCCGCGCTCAAGCCCCGCTACGCGCGGGGCATCATCGACACTTGGTGGGTCGATCGGGAGAAGGACGACGCTTTGAAAGCCTACCGCGAAGGCACGGCGTGAGGATCGAAGAGGGCCACCGGCGACGACACCGGTCCTGCAGACCGGCCGTCGTGCCACCCGGTCGGCCGATGCCGAGAGAGGGCGGGTGCTGAAGAAGCAAGAGCACGCCGCTTAGCACCGCCCGCACCGCGACAGCCATGTTCGCCTACATCGTCCGCCGACTGCTGCTGATCATCCCGACGCTGTTCGCGATCATGGTGATCAATTTTGCGATCATCCAGATCGCGCCGGGCGGGCCGGTGGAGCAGGCGATCGCGGAGCTCACCGGCAGCGCGGTGGGCGCGACGGCGCGCATCTCCGGCGCAGGTCCCGGCGAGGTGGGGACGGAGAGCCAGTTCGACATCTCGCAACGCGCCGACACCAGCAAGTACCGCGGCGCCCGCGGCCTCGACCCCGAACTGATCGAGCGGCTGGAGAAGGAGTACGGCTTCGACAAGCCGCCGCTCGAGCGCTTCCTCCACATGATGGGCCAGTATGTGCGCTTCGACTTCGGGTCGAGCTTCTTCCGCGACGACCGCGTGGTCGATCTGGTCCTCGACAAGCTGCCGGTCTCGATCTCCCTCGGGCTCTGGACCACGCTGCTCGCTTACTTGATCTCGATCCCGCTCGGCATCGCCAAGGCGGTGCGCGACGGCCAGCGCTTCGACGTCTGGACCAGCGGCGTCATCATCGTCGGCTACGCAATCCCGAACTTCATCTTCGCGATCCTGCTGATCGTGCTCTTCGCCGGCGGCAGCTACGTGGATTGGTTCCCGCTGCGTGGACTTGTCTCCAACGATTTTGGGGAGCTCTCGCTGCTCGGCAAGATCGAGGACTATTTCTGGCACCTCGCGCTGCCGATCCTGGCGATGGCGGTGAGCGGCTTCGCCACCACCACGATGCTGACCAAGAACTCCTTCCTGGATCAGATCAGCCAGCACTACGTCATCACCGCGCGCGCCAAGGGCTTGACCGAGCGCCGCGTGCTCTACGGTCACGTCTTCCGCAACGCGATGCTGATCATCATCGCCGGCCTGCCGGGCGCCTTTATCGGCATCCTGTTCACCGGCGTGCTCCTGATCGAGGTCATCTTCTCGCTCGACGGGCTCGGGCTCTTGGGCTTCGAATCCCTGCTCAAGCGGGACTACCCGATCATCTTCGGCACGCTCTTTTTCTTCACGCTGCTCGGCCTCGTCGTGAACCTGATCGGCGATCTCATGTACGTCATCATCGACCCCCGCATCGACTTCGAGACGCGGGAGGTGTGAGCGGTGGCACTCTCCCCCATCACGCGGCGCAGGTTCTATAACTTCCGCGCCAACCGGCGCGGCTACATTTCGTTCTGGATCTTCCTCGCGCTGCTGCTGTTCACGCTGTTTGCGGAGTTCATCGCCAACGACAAGCCCATCGTCTTGAGCTACGACGGCGATCTCCACTTCCCGATTTTCTTCGAATACGCGGAGACCGAGTTCGGCGGCGACTTCGAGACCGAGGCCGACTATCGCGATCCCTTCGTCGCCGAGTTGATCGAAGAGAAGGGGTGGATGGTCTGGCCGCTCATCCCCTACAGCTACCGGACCATCAACTACGACCTGCCGGTGCCGGCGCCGGCCCCGCCATCCGCCGACAATTGGCTCGGCACCGACGACCAGGGGCGGGACGTACTCGCCCGCGTGATCTACGGCTTCCGATTGTCGGTGCTGTTCGGCCTGATTCTCACCGCAGCGGCCTCGGTCATCGGCATCGCAGCTGCCGCCGTGCAGGGCTTCTTCGGTGGCTGGATCGACCTCACCTTCCAGCGCTTTATCGAGGTCTGGTCGGGGCTGCCGCAGCTCTTCATCCTGATCATCCTGTCCAGCATCATCGAGCCCAACTTCTGGGTCCTGCTGGTGATTCTGCTGCTGTTCAGCTGGATGGCGCTGGTGGGCGTGGTGCGGGCCGAGTTCCTGCGGGTGCGCAACTTCGACTACATCCGCGCGGCCCGCGCGCTCGGCGTCGGCAACATCGCGATCATCTTCCGGCACGGGCTGCCTAACGCGATGGTCTCGGCGGTCACCTTCCTGCCCTTCATCCTGGTGGGTTCGATCACGTCGCTCACTTCCCTCGACTTCTTGGGGTTCGGCTTGCCGCCGGGAGAGCCTTCGCTGGGCGAGCTGCTGCGCCAGGGCAAGGCGAACCTGCAGGCGCCCTGGCTCGGCATCGTGAGCTTTGTGGTGCTGGCGCTCATGCTGAGCCTGCTCATCTTCATCGGGGAAGCGGTGCGTGATGCCTTCGACCCGCGCAAGCTGGTCGGCCGGTGAGCGGCCGCGGCGAAAAGAGGCCGGTGAGCAGGGGCGTATGAGCACGCTGGCCCGCATCCGTGACCTCTCGGTCGATTTCACCAGCGCCGGCGAGACCGTACGCGCCGTCTCCGGCGTCTCCTTCGACATCGAGCGGGGCGAGACAATGGCGCTGGTGGGCGAGAGCGGCTCGGGCAAGTCGGTGACCGCGCTCTCGATCCTCCAGCTCTTGCCCTATCCGGTGGCCTCGCACCCGAGCGGCACCATTGATGTCGACGGGACCGAGGTGGTCGGCGCGTCCCCGCGCCGGCTCCGCCAGATCCGTGGCAACCGGGTCTCGATGATCTTCCAGGAGCCGATGACCTCGCTCAATCCGCTGCACACCATCGGCCGCCAGGTGGCCGAGGTGCTGACGCTCCATCGGGGCCTGCCCAAGCGCCGCGCACTGATTCGCGCGCAGGAGCTGCTGGAGATGGTCGCGCTGGGCGAGACCGCGAAGCGGCTGAAGGCGTTTCCTCACGAGCTCTCTGGCGGGCAGCGCCAGCGCGTGATGATCGCCATGGCGCTCGCCTGCGAGCCCGACCTGCTGATCGCGGACGAGCCCACCACCGCCCTCGATGTCACCGTGCAGGCGCAGATCCTGAAGCTGCTCGGCGAGCTGCAGCAACGCCTCGGCATGGCGATGCTGCTGATTACCCACGACCTCTCCATCGTGCGGCACATCTCGGACTGGGTCTGCGTGATGCGCGACGGCGCGATCGTGGAGGAGGGGCCGACGGAACGCGTCTTCGATACGCCCGCCCACGACTACACGCGGGCGCTGATCGCGGCCGAGCCCAAGGGCGAGCCGCTCGCGGTGGATGGCACGGCAGAGGAGGTCGTCACCTGCGACGACCTCAAGATCCACTTCCCGATCAAGGCCGGCATCATCCGTCACACGGTGGGCCACGTGAAGGCGGTGGACGGCGTCACGCTCTCGATCCGCGAGGGCCAGACCGTCGGCATCGTGGGCGAGAGCGGTTCCGGCAAAACCACACTCGCGCTGGCGTTGCTGCGGCTGATATCGAGCGACGGTCCCATCACTTTCGAGGACCGCCCGATCCAGGGGCTTACCTTCAAGCGCATGCGCCCGCTGCGCCGGCGAATGCAGATTGTCTTCCAGGACCCTTTCGGCTCGCTCAGCCCGCGCATGACCGTGCGCCAGATCATCGAGGAAGGGCTGAAGCTCCATCGGCTCGCCAATGGCGACGGTGCCGGCGATCCGGTCAGCGCGGTGCTGGAGGAGGTGGGGCTCGAGCCAGCGATGCAGGACCGCTACCCCCACGAGTTCTCGGGCGGCCAGCGCCAACGTATCGCCATCGCCCGCGCGCTGGTGCTGAAACCCCGCCTGGTGGTGCTTGACGAGCCCACGTCCGCGCTCGACATGTCGGTCCAGGCCCAGATCATCGACCTGCTGCGCGCGCTCCAGGCCCGGCATCGCCTGGCCTATCTCTTCATCAGCCACGACCTGAAGGTCGTCCGCGCGCTCTGCCACGAGGTGATCGTGCTACGCGACGGCCTCGTGGTGGAGACTGGGCCCACCGAGGCGATCTTCGAGAGGCCTGAGACCGAATACACCCAGGCGCTGCTCGCCGCTGCCCTCGACCTCAAAGCGACGGAAACCGGCGCGGTGAGGATGTGAGCGCGGGGCCGCGACAGCCTAAGCGAGCGCGAACGTCAGACCCTCGCTCTCGAACCGGCGAAAGTCGTCCTGATTGGCGGTCGCGATAGGTGCGCCCTCGGCGATCGCCGTCGCCGCGATCATGCAGTCGGTGAACAGCCTGCGTCGCCGGCCCGAGAGATTGAAGAGGCGTGACGCTACCTCTGCGTGGGCGGACGTAAAGTCGATATAGCGATCTATGACGCGGGCGGCGACTTCCAGCGCTGAGGGCTCGAACGGGCCGCACAAGAACTCCGTCCAGGCGACGGCGCTCACAGCTAGCGTTTCGTCGGCATCGATCCATTCTTGAAGCGCTCGCCCCTCAGGCGATCCCGATGAGAGCGACCTGATCAGAAAGCTCGTATTAAGATGGATCATCGAAGACGGATAGACGCTTGCGTCCAGCTGCGTCACGTGTGGCTCGAACCTCCCGCGCCCATGCTTCGACATCGATGCCGCGCCGTTGCACGTAGTCTTGCAATTGCCCTAGGGCTTCCAGCTTTTCGCGCGCGCGCTGGCTCCTTTCTCCCGCTGCAGCTGCGCGGATGGCACGGCGCAGCACCTCGGTTTTCGGCACGTTCCAGCGGCGCGCCAACGCTTCCAGCGTCCGCACTGTCTCGACATCCAGCGAGTAGGTTGATTTGATCGTCGTTACGGCCATAAGTCAGAGTATGGCCATACTTCCGTCATGTCAAGTCAGCGGCTCGGGGCCCCCGAAATAGCGCTCCAGCACCTCCAGATAGATTTCGGTGAGTCGTTCTATGGCCTCAACGGGAACGCACTCGTCGATCCGATGCATGGTCCGGCCGATCAGGCCGAACTCGGCGACCGGGCAGTGGTCCTTGATGAAGCGCGCGTCCGAGGTGCCACCTGTGGTGCTGAGGGTGGGCGTCATGCCGGTGACGGCGACTACGGAGTCGGCGATGATCGTGCTGAGCGGGCCCGGCGGGGTGACGAAGGCCTCGCCCGAAACCTCGGTCGCGAACTCGTAGGGCTCGCCGGTCGCATCGAGGCTCGCGCGAATGGTGCGCTCAAGGCTCGCCCCGGTGTGGCGGTCGTTGAAGCGAACGTTGAAGCGCGCCGCCGCGGCGCCGGGAATGACGTTCGTCGCCTCGTTGCCGACATCGATGGAGGTGAGCTCCAGCCGGCTCGGCTGGAAGTGATCGGTGCCCTGGTCCAGTTCCAGCGCGAGCAGGGCATCGAGCAAAGTCACCAGGCGGGGTAGGGGGTTGTCCGCCAGCGCCGGATAGGCCACGTGCCCCTGGCGGCCGGTGACCCGGAGCGTGCCGTTGAGGCTGCCGCGCCGGCCGATCTTCACCATCTCGCCGACCTCTTCGGGGTTGGTCGGCTCGCCCACCAGGCAGACATCGAGGGTCTCGTTTTGCGCGCCGAGCCAGTCCAGCACCTTGCGCGTGCCGTTAATTGCCGGGCCTTCCTCGTCGCCTGTAATCAGAAGGCTGATGGAGCCGGCCCCGGCACCACTTGTGCCGAAGCGTGCCACGGCGGCGACGAAGGCCGCGATCGCCCCCTTCATGTCGCTCGCGCCGCGCCCGTAGAGCACGCCGTCCTCCACTTGTGCCGCGAAGGGCTCGCGGGTCCAGCCCGCACGGTCACCCGTCGGCACCACGTCGGTGTGGCCCGCGAAGCAGAAGTTGGGCGCGTCTTCGCCCCGCCTCGCGTAGAGGTTGTCAACCGGCGCGGTGCCCGGCTCCTCGAAGAGCAGGCGATGGCAAGTAAAGCCGAGCGTCTCGAGCGCGCTCTGGAGCACATCGAGCGCGCCGCCGTCAGCCGGCGTGACGCTCTCGCAGCGGATCAGCGCGCGGGCAAGCGCCAGCGGATGCGCGAGCGTTTCAGCACCCGCCAGGTCCTCAGTGTTTGCCTCGCTCAATTGCGGAGCAGCTCGTTGATCGAGGTCTTGGCCCGCGTGCCCGCGTCCACCCGCTTGACGATCACTGCGCAGTAGAGGCTGGGGCCGGGCGAGCCGTCCGCCAACGCCTTGCCCGGAATCGAGCCCGGCACGACGACGGAATAAGACGGAATGTGCCCACGGTGGACCTCGCCGGTCTCGCGGTCGATCACCCGCGTGGATGCGCCGACGTAGACGCCCATCGCCAGCACCGCGCCCTGTTCGACGATGACGCCTTCGGCCACCTCACTGCGCGCGCCGACGAAGCAGTCGTCCTCGATGATCACCGGGTTGGCCTGGAGCGGCTCCAGCACGCCGCCGATCCCGGCGCCCCCGGAAATGTGGCAGTTCTTGCCGATCTGCGCGCAGCTCCCCACCGTGGCCCAGGTGTCGACCATGGTGCCGCTGTCCACGTAGGCGCCGATGTTGACGAAGGAGGGCATCAGCACCACGCCCGGCGCAACGTAGGCTGAGCGCCGCACGATGGCGCCGGGAACTGCGCGGAAGCCGGCCTCCTGGAAGCGCGCCTCGTCCCAACCCGCGAACTTTGACGGCACCTTGTCGTACCAGGACGTATCGGCGCCCGGCCCCCCTTGAATCGTCGCCATGTCGTTGAGCCGGAAGGAGAGCAGCACCGCCTTCTTGAGCCACTGGCTGACGACCCAGGTATCGCCCTGCTTCACGGCGACGCGCGCCTCGCCGGCATCGAGCAGGGCGAGTGCGGTCTCCACCGCCTCCGCCGCGGCACCGCCGCTCGCGGGCGAGAGCGTGTCGCGCTGCTCCCAGGCGGCTTCCACCGCGCGCTCCAGGTCTACTAAGTTCACGGGCCTCTCCCTCGTTTCGTGCTTCAACCGCCGGTGCCGTCTGCCTCCGGCGGCGCTGGAAGCGCGGCGAGCCAGGCGGGAAGATCGTCGATCACGTAGTCGGGCGTGATGTGCTCATTGCCGGACGACGCCCAGGCGCTGTCGTTACGCACCCAGACGGTGGCCATGCCGAGAGCGGCGGCGGGCGCCAGGTTGCGCAGAATGTCCTCGAAGAAGATGGCCCGCGTCGGCTCCACGTCGAGCACGTCCGCAAGCCGATCATAGGCTTCGGGAAACGGCTTCGGCACCCAGTCAGCGGCCTCGATGTCGTAGATCTCGCTGAAGTGGTGTCCGATCCCAAGCCGCGCCATTACCCGCTTGGCGTACGGCGCATCGGCGTTGGTGAAGACCAGCTTGCGACCGGGCAGCCGGCCCAGCGCTTCCTCCAGGGTATCGCTCGGCGCAATGGGCGAGAGATCGATGTCGTGCACGTAGTCGAGAAAGGGTGCGGGGTCCATGTCGTGCTTGAGCATGAGGCCGCGCAGCGTGGTGCCGTATTCGCGGAAGTAGCCCTTCTGCAGTCTGTGGGCCTCCTCCCGATCGACATCGAAGGCGGTGGCGATGAAGTCACCGATGCGTTGGCTCACCTGATCGAAGAGGTGCGAGCTCGACGGATAGAGGGTGTTGTCGAGGTCGAATATCCAGGTATCGATGTGAGCGAGGTCGGCGCCGTTGGGCGCCGTGCGCGCGCCGTCGGTCAGTTGCATTGGCCGCTGGAGCCCTCCGCGCACACCTTGTTGCCGTCGATCCAAGTCGCGCCGCTGAGGTCCGCCTTGAGAAAATCGGTACCGTCTAGCCGGGCGCCGGTAAAATTGGCACCGCGCAGGTCGGCGCGGAAGAAGTGGGCGTTGCGGAGATCGGCGCCTTCGAACGAGGCGCCGGAAAGATCCGACTTGGTGAAATCGGTGCCGATCAGGCGCGCGCCGGCCCAGTGCGTATCCACCAGGACGGCGCCGGTGAACTTGGCGCGCCGGCCGTCAACGGCACTGAAGTCGGCTCGCGTAAGGTCCGAGCGCGCAAAAAATCCGTCGCGGAGTGTGGCTCCGGCTAGGTCGACGTCGACAAAATTCCGGTTGTCGAGAAGGCAGCGCCGCCAGTCCACGCCGGGCTGCGGCGTATCGGTGCATGCGGCGTGCACACTGGGCGACGCGAGCGCGAGCGCCGCCCCGATCAGCCCCGCCAACACGACACTCCCTCGCCTCATTCTACCGGGCACCGCCTGAATGCTTCCCGACGCGTCGCTCAATCGACCTTTGGGCCCAGTCTATCGCCCTCGGACTCGTCGGCCTCATGATCGATTCGCTTGCCGTCCAGCAGGTCGTCGCCGCGCACTGCCTCGGCCTGCGTTGCTTGCCTCTCTGCCTTGGTGCGCCCCGTCCGCGCACGGTTCGCCGCGCGTTGTTGCGCCCTCGCCGCCCTGTCGCGCTTCTTGCGGAACTGGTTCAGGTTGACGACATCGCCCATGACCAAAGGCCTTTCGGTACGCCGGCAAACGTGGTCTAAGAAACGCGGGGCCTCCCATCCGATCAGACCCGTCCGATCAAGAGGCAAGCCTAGACGAAATGAATCGGGCTGTTAACCGGAGTCGACCGGGCCGGCACCGCTCGGGCAGAGTGCCCGTCCTTCCCGCCCCGAGGCATGGACAACGGTGAAATTCGTTTACGGCATCGTCGTCCTTCTGGCCCTCGCCGTCGCCGCCCTCTTTCTCGTGCCGTCGTTCCTCGATTGGGAGGGGTTCAAGCCCGAGATCACCGAGCGCCTCGAGGCCATTACCGGTCGCACACTTGCGATTGACGGACCGCTCAAGGTCTCCATCCTGCCCACGCCCAAGATCGAAGCGACAGACCTGCGCCTTGCCAACGTACCCGGCGCGGCCAACCCCGATATGGCACGGATCGGGTCTCTCAAACTCCGGCTTGCACTGGGGCCGCTTCTCGGCGGCGAGATTGCCGTCACCGGCCTTGAGATGGTGGAGCCGGTCATCGAGCTCCAGCGTCTCCCCGATGGCAGCCCCAACTGGCTCTTCGAGGGCGTGCCGGCACCGGCGACAGGGGAGGGTGCCGCGGGGGGACCAGAGGCCGGGCTGGAGCTGACCAGGCTCGACTCCGCGACGATCACGAACGGCACGATCGTCTATCACCACGCCGACGGCCGGCCGTCGGAGCGGATCGAGGGAATCGACGCGACGCTCTCCGCCCGCTCGCTGGACGGACCCTTCCGTGGAGACGGTGCGTTTGCCGTGCGCGGTCGGCCGGTCGCGTTCCAACTCGCGACGAGCACCCTGCGCGACGACGGCACCATGCCGATCTCGGTCGAAGCGATCTTTGGCGGCGAGCGGGGCCGCGCGCGGTTGGAGGGCATCGTGCGCGGCGATGGCGAGACGCCGGCATTCGACGGCAACGTGCGGATCGAGGCGGCCGATCTCGGCGCCTTGCTCGGCGCGCTCGCCGTCGATCTTGGTGCGCTGCCTGCAGCACCGCTTGCCGCCGAATTCGATGCCAGGGGAGCCCTCAGCGTGAGCGGCGAGGCGATCGCCGCAGACGAGCTCCAGGTGCGGTTGGGCGAAAGCCAGGCGACCGGCGCACTCTCCTGGCGCGGCGGCGATGTGCCGCAGTTGGACGCCGACATCGATCTCAATCGGATCGACCTCGATCGCTTCCTGCCCGCCGAAGAAGTAGGCGACGCAGGGCAGCCGGGCGACGAGGCGGCTTTGGTCCCGCTGCAGACGATCTCCAATAACGTTCGACAGGTCATTCCCGCAGACGTGGCGGCGACGATCGATCTCAAGATCGGCACCCTCACCTGGCGCGACGGCGTCATCCGTCAGGCCCGGACTAGACTTGTACTGAACGACGGTGTCGTCACGCTCCAACCGGCCTCGGCCCTGCTGCCCGGTGGTGCCGACGTCCGGTTCGCCGGCCGACTGACGCAGGGCGGCGACCGCCCCTGGCTGCAGGGCGTGGTGGAGATCGCAGCCGACGATCTGCGCGCCATCCTCTCCTGGCTTTCTGTGGACGTGGGCGATGTCCCGGCGGACCGACTCCGTCGCCTCAATGCAAGCGCCGACCTCTCCGCCATCGGCAATCGGCTGTCGACGACCAACCTCGACGTCAGGATCGATACCACGCGGATTGCCGGCAATGCGACCATCACAGCGGACGAGCGTCCCCGCATCACCGCCGCCCTCGCGGTCAACACGGTCAACGTGGATGCCTACTTGCCCCCCGCCGGCGAGACGGGTGCCGGTTCCGAGGAGACGGCGAGGCCCGCACCCGAGACCGCAAGCGAAGACGCGTGGGCGGGGCTGGCCGATATCGACGCCGATGTCGCACTCAAGATGGATGCGCTCATCTATGACGGCGTACGCGTGGCCGGTCTGGAGCTCGACGCCACCCACGACGACGGCAACCTCACCCTGCGCCGGGCGCAGGTGGCGGACGTTGCGGGTGCCAGCGTCTCGGTAAGCGGCGGCGCGCGCACGGTCTGGTTGGCACCGACCGTCGATCTCGCGGTGGAGAGCACGGCCGACTCCCTCGAAGGCGTCGTCGCGTTTCTCGACATCGACCCCGAAATTCGCACTCAGGCGTTCGGCAAGTTCGCGTTGCAGGGCTTTCTCAAGGGCGGTGAGGATGCGCTGTCGCTCGATTTCACCCTCGCGGCTGGAACTGCGGAGGCAACTCTTGAGGGTACCATCGACGATCCGTTCGGCGCGCCCGCCGGCGCCCTCGCGCTCAGCCTCCGCGCATCGGATGCTGCGGCCCTTGCCCGTACTGCCGGACTCACGCCGCCAGCTCCTGTCGAGCGGCTGGGCGCGTTGTCCATCGACGGCGGGATCGGCGGTAATCTCAACTCGATTGCGGTCAATCTGAGCGCCGAGGTCGCCGGCGCCACGGTGACGGCCTCCGGCAAGGTCACGGAGATGCTGACCTCGCCTGGTTACAGCGTCGACGTCGATCTCGCTCATCCCAACGGCGAGGCTCTGGTCGAGACCGTGATCGGCGAAGCGCCGGCAGGCGCCGCTCTTGGCCCTGTCCGCCTCGTCGGCAAGGTTTCAGGGGATCGGATGGTGGCCAACCTCGCCGGCATCGACGCCGCCATCGGCGAAAGCACGCTGGCTGGCGATATTTTCCTCCGTCTGGACCAGAATCCACCGGCGTTCAGCGCAGACCTGCGCGCGGGCGCACTCGACCTCGCCTGGATCGGCGGCGGCGTCGCGGCAGCGGACGGCAACGCGGGGACCGGTATCGAAGTCACAGAACCGTATTCCGATCGTTGGTCCGATGAGCCGATCGACCTTGCGCTCCTCGAGCGGCTCTCCGGCACGCTGACGCTGGCTGCCGAGGCGCTCGTTCTCGGCCCCTACCGCATTGAGCAAGCCGATATCGACATCGCGGCGGGCGAGGGAACGCTGACGCTGCGCTCGCTCGGCGGGCGGCTCTTCGGAGGCGCGCTGCGGGCCGACGGCAGCCTCGCAGGAGCGCCGGTGCCGGCCGGACAAGCGGCGGTCCAGCTCAACGACGCGAACATCGGCGCCATTCTGCGGGAGACAGCAGGCGGCCGTGCGGTCTCCGGCAAGGCCACGATCGACGGGTACTTCACCCTGCGCGGGCAAACGGAGCGCGAGATGGTCGAGAGTCTCGCCGGCCGTGTCGCCATCACCTCCGACGAGGGCGCCGTCGAGGGTGTGGACGTGCCCGCGATCAGCCGCCAGATCGCCGCGCTCTCCGAGGCGGATGCGCTCGATGACATCGTGAGCTTCGTCGACCAGGCGGAGCAGAGCCTTTCGAGCGGGCAAACGGCGATCCACTCCCTCGATGGCATCGTGCGGGTTCAGAACGGCCAGGCGCGCATCGACGGCTTCGAGATCGTCACCGACGGGGGCGTCGGTACCATCAACGGCACCGCCGACCTGCCGGCGTGGCAGCTCGACCTCACGGCGCTGTTCCACCTCGCCGAGCACGCCGAGGCCCCGCCGGTCGGCGTGCGGCTTGAAGGGCCGATCGACCGACCCGAACGCCGCTATATGATCGAGGAGATGCAGGTTCATCTGGTCAAGCTTGGCCTACTCTCGCTCGCTGGCTCGCCCGACGCGCCCAAGATCACGCTGCGCAAGGGTGCGAAGGCGGAGCCGGGCACGGAGATGGACACGCTGCTCCGCAACGTGCTCGGCGATCCCGACGAGGCGGAGAACGCCGAAACGGTCGAGGAGCCGGTGGAAGCGCGCGCGAGAGCGGACGAGACAGACAAAGCGATTCAGGTTCCCAACCAGGACGACGCGGGAAGTGCTTTACTGTCGCTGGACGACGTACCGTCCAGTTCCGTGGTGGTAGAAGAACCGCTTGACGCCGGTCGGGCAGAAAAGCCGGTGGACCCGGAACAGGTGGAACAGCAAGAAGTGCTGCTGGAAACTGAAGACCTGGAGCAGCCTGCGGCGGTGCCTTCGCCCGACGAGTCGGAGCCCGCGCCTCCCTCCGACGGGGCGGTGCCCGAACCCCCGTCGGCGCCTGAGCGCTACCGGGCCGAGACCCTGCAGGACTTCGTCGACGATGTGTTGAGGGAGCCCGACCCTGACCAAGACGCGGACCTCCAGGACGCCGTCGACGATCCGTTGAAGGAGCCCGGGCCCGAGCGGGATGTGAAGGAGTCCGAGCCTGACCCGGACGAGGGCTTCCAGGACTTCGTCGACGACCTGCTGGAGTCGCTCGACGAGTAGGGGCCGGCGCCCCGGTCTGGGAACGCCGGCCCTTCCCGCCCCACCTCAAGAGGTGACGAAGCGAACCTCAGGAAGTGGCAAAGGGAAAAGCGACGAAGTGCTCGCTTCCGTCCCGGCTCATCAGCATGAGGACGGCCTCGCGCCCGTCACCCTGGGCGGCCTCGATGCGCTCGTCTACCTCCGCGATCGAGCCCACGGGCTCCTTGTCGACACTGACGATCGTGTCACCGGGGCGAACGCCCTTGCGATGGGCGGTGCTCCCCGGCGCCACGCCGGCAACGACCACGGCTCCCGACCCGCCTTCCATGTCAGTACCGTCGCCGGGCTGGGAATCGACGTTCTCCAGGCGAAGACCAAAGGTGTCGAGGCGACCGGCCTCGTCCGTGCCTGACACGTCTGCGCTGGCCTCCTTCGCTGGCGCCGCGTTGGCGATCGCCGCCGTGAGCTCGATAAACTGACCGTCGCGCCAGACGGTGAGCGCGGCGGGGGTTCCGGCGTCGATGGCGGCAATGGTCTGCGAGAGTGTCCGCGTGTCGTTGACCGGTACCTGATCCACGGCGGTGATGACATCGCCCTGCTCAAGCCCTGCCGCCTCGGCCGGGCTTTCCGGCTGGACGCGGGCGACGATGGCGCCCTCGGTGCCCTCCAGCCCGAGGCTCGCCGCGATGTCTTCGGTCACGGGCTGGATGTGGACGCCGAGCCAGCCGCGCATGACCCGGCCGTGGGCCATGAGGTCGTCGATCACCGTCGTGGCCGTGGCAGCGGGGACCGCGAAGCCGATTCCCACGTTGCCGCCCGAGGGCGAGACGATGGAGGTGTTCACCCCGATGACCTCGCCGTGCAGGTTGACCGTGGGGCCGCCCGAGTTGCCGCTGTTGATCGGCGCATCGATTTGCAGATGGTCCTCGTAGGGGTTCATGCCGGTCCCACGGGCGCGTGCGGAGACGATGCCGAAGGTGGCGGTCTTGCCCACGCCGAAGGGGTTGCCGATGGCGACCACCCAATCGCCGACGCGGGTGCTGTCGTCCGCCGCAAAATTCACGGTGGGCAGCGGCTCGCCGCTCTCCACCTTGAGCAGGGCGAGATCGGTCCGCTTGTCGCCGCCAACGATTTCGGCGTCGAGCCGGGTGCCGTCATCGAGGATCACGGTCACGGTCTCGGCGCCCGCGATCACGTGATTGCTGGTCACGATGTAGCCGTCGGCGTCCACGACGAAACCCGAGCCGATGCCGCCCCGCGGCCTTATGGGGCCGGGCCCGAAGTCCGGCGTGAAGCCGAAGCGTTCGGCGAAGTCATCGCCGAAGAAGCGCTTGAAATGCTCGGGCAAATCGCGGCCGTGCCATTGCTGGGAGGTGAACGCGGGCCGGGCCTTGTGCATGACCTCGATCGAGACCACCGCCGGGCTTACCGCCTCCACCACGCCGGCGAGGCTGGGCGCCACCAGCATCTGATCCACCGGCGTCGGCGGCGTGACCGCCGTGGCCGTCTTGAGCGAGCTGGCCAGGCCGCCGCCGGCCAGCGCAATCATGCCGAGGCCCGCCAGAGCCGCGACGATGACCGTCCGTTTGCGTTGCGGTGAAAGCGTGCTCATCGTTTCCTCACTTGCCGTTGCCATTTGTCCGCAGCGGCCGATGGCAGGCCGCCGGTTATCTATGGCAGGGCAAGCTGTCGTCACGATGGACGCTGCATTAACTCTTCTCCATGATGGTGCGATGAACGAACCGCTTGCCCCTTGCCGGCGCTGGCGGAACTGCGTCTGTAGCAGACGCGACGCGTCGCGCATTCATCGCGTCGAGCCCTTCGTCCTCTTGGGCGATCCGGTGGCGGTGATCGGCCGGCTGCGGTCGCTTTTGGAGGAGCTCCCGCGCATGGAAATCGTCGCCGAGACGGCGGACTACCTCCACGCGCTCTGCCGCAGCCGTGGCGGTTTCATCGACGATGTCGAGTTTCGCCTCTCCCCCGACGAGGGGGTCATCCACGTCCGCTCAGCCTCACGCTCGGGCCTGCACGACCTTGGCGTGAACAGGAGGCGGGTCGAGAGGCTGCGTCGGCGCTACATGAACGAGTAGGCGGAGCCCGTTCGGCGATGGCAGACCGACTCGCACCCTGCCCGTTCCGACCCATCTGCGTCTGCAGCCGAGCGGACGCGGCTCCGCGACACCGAGTCGAGCCGTTCGCCATCTCGGGGGATCCTGCTGTGGCCTTTGCCTGGCTGAAGAAACTGGTGGAAGAGATGGAACGGACCGAGATTCTTTCCGCGACCGATGACTACCTGCACGCCGCCTGCCGCACGCGGCTCGGATTCGTCGACGATCTCGAGTGCCAGCTCGCTCCGGCGGAAGGGGTGATCCACGTCCGCTCCGCTTCGCGCGCCTTCTATGCCGTAACCGACTCGGGCGTGAACAGGCGGCGCGTCGAGGCGCTGCGCCAGCGGTTGCAGAGCGCTTAACGGGGCGGCGGTACGGGCGGCCGTTTCATGCGTCCGGCGGCGGAAGGGTCACGGTTACGCGGAGGCCCCCCAACGGGCTCTCGTCCAGCGCCAATTCCGCCCGGTGCAGGGTGGTGACTCCCGCGACGAGGCTGAGCCCCAGGCCACTGCCACCCCCAGTGCGGCTCGTATCGAGGCGAACGAAGCGTTGCAGCACGCGCTCCCGCTCCTCGGGCGGAATCCCCGGCCCGGAATCCTCCACCGTGAGCCGCACTGCGCCCGCACTTTCGCGCGCGAGGCTCACCCCGATCCGGCCTTCGGGTGTATAGTCCAGCGCGTTGTCGAGCAGATTGGCGACGAGTTGGGAGAGGAACTGACCGTGGCCGGAGACCTCTCCCGTCTCCTCCAGCGCGGCGTCGATGATGAGCCCCCTCTCCTCGGCGAGGGGGGCGTAGAGTTCGACCATGTCGGCGACGACGGCGCGGAGGTCCATCGGCGCGAGCGCGATGCCGGTCTTGCCCGATTCGGCACGGGCAATCTCCATCAGCGTGGCGAAGGTGCGCAGGATGCCGTCAGTCTCGGTGATAGCGCGTTCGAGGGCGGCGCGGTGGCCCTGCTCGTCCGCCGGCCCCTCTCGGAGCGCGAGCTCCAGCCTGGACTTGAGCCGAGTGAGCGGGCTACGCAGGTCGTGCGCCACACTGTCGGTCACCGTGCGCAAGCCGGTCATCAGCGTCTCGATCTCGTCCAGCATTTCGTTGACCGTGATCGAGAGGCGGTCGAACTCGTCGCCCACGCCTGTGACCGGCATGCGCCGCGAGAGGTCGCCGCGCACGATGCGCTGGCCGGTCTCGCGCACGGCATCGACCCGGCGCAGCATCCGCCGGCTCATGACGAGGCCGCCGAGCAGCCCCAGGACCAGCGTGATCCCGAGCGCGCCGCCAAGGGATTCGAGGATCAGGTCCTCAAAATCCGCCCGCCCGCGCGGATCGCGGCCGACCAGCAGCCGAAAGCCGCCCGGCAGGACGAAGGTGCGGGCACGGATGCTGCCGTGTGCCTCCTCACCGCTCGCGCGCGTCGCCGCAATCTCCACCCAGCCGGCTTCGGCGCCGGCTGCCTCGCGTGGCCAGGCGCTGAGATTGCCGGCGAGCTTGCGCAATCCGGGATCGGCGAGGAGGTAGACGCTGTCCGGATCACCATAGGGGCCGCTTCGCTCCCCGATGACGGCGATCAGCTGGCGAATGCCCCGCGCCCGGTACTGCTCGGCGAGGCCGCGCACCTCGGCCTCGATGGTGTCGCTGGTCTGGCTGTCGATGACGCGAACAGTGGTCCAGTAGATGAAGGCGAGCAGCAGCAGAACCGAGGCGCCGAAGAGGACGACGTAGAGGAGCGAGAGCCGGAACGTGGAGGTCCGGAACAGCCTAGCGATCGTCACGAAAGCAATACCCGACGCCGCGCACAGTGTGGATCAGCGGCGGCTCGAAGCCCTTGTCGATCTTGCCGCGCAGCCGACTGACGTGGACGTCGATCACGTTGGTCTGGGGGTCGAAGTGGTAGCCCCAGACGTTCTCCAGCAGCATCGTGCGCGTCACCACCTGGCCCGTGTGGCGCATGAAGTAGGCCAGCAGGTTAAACTCACGCGGCTGCAGGGCGATCTCGCGGCCGGCACGCCGCACCGTGCGGGCGAGCAGATCCAGCTCCAGGTCCGCGAAGCTGAGACGCGTCTCACCGGCTGCATCGCCTGCACGCCGGAGCAGCGCTTCAAGCCGCGCCAGAAGCTCGGAGAAGGCGAAGGGCTTGGTCAGATAGTCGTCGCCACCGGCCCTGAGGCCTTCCACGCGGTCGTCCACCTGGGCAAGCGCGCTCAGGATCAGCACCGGCGTGCGCCGGCCCTTGCGTCGCAGTGTCTCGATCAACGAAAGCCCGTCCAGACCCGGCAGCATGCGGTCGACCACGAGCGCATCGAAGCGGTGGTCGAGCGCGAGCGCGAGCCCGTCCGCCCCGTCATGGACGAGCTCGACCACGTGGCCGCTCTCGGTCAGGCCCTTCTGCAGGTAGCGGGCGGTCTCGATATCGTCTTCGACGACCAGCACGTGCATGGCTGCAACCTTGGCAGGCCGCGCGCCTTGATCAAGGGCCTCAAGAGATTGTGTGCCGGACAGTATCTGAGTTGTCGGTCTTGATTGGACCACGTCAGGGCTCATATTCGGGGCTTGAGCGGCCCTGATTGAGGGAATTGGTCCGATGCGAATTTCCGTCAGCGAGGCGAGGGTACGATTGGCCGAACTTATCCGCCGGGCCGAAGAGGGCGATGAGGTGGTGCTGACCCGTCACGGCAAGGCAACGGTCCAGTTAGTGCCAGTGCGACCGAAACCCTATGCCGAGACTCGGCGTGCGGTGATTGCGGCCGTGCAAGCGGCTGCTCGGGACAAGCGAACCGGGGGCGCCTCCGCTGCCCGCAGTCAGGATTTTCTTTACGACGATGATGGCTTACCGGGATGATCGCCGCCTATTCGTCGACGCCGACTTTGCGTGAAGCGGTGTCAGCAGTGCGCGATAGGTCGGTACTGGCTCACTTGCGGCGGGGGGCGGGTTCAGCACCGTAGAGTGCGAGCCGCACCGCGCGCCACGCCGCCTCCAGCCCGCGACGCAGCGCGGCACCGTCCCGCGCGAGCAGGCGCACGCCGACGCCGGCTTCGTTGGGGAGCGCCGAGGCGCCGCCGTAAAACGCATCCGTCGGGGCTAGGGCCGAGCGGAGCGCTGCCAGAATGGCTTCGCATTCAGATCCACGATGGGCGACCACGAAGCTGCCTTGCGCGGGCCAGCGCGCGATCTGGCCGCGCCCCGCCGCCAGACGGTCGCCGGCCACGGCGTAGCGCTCCAGCGCAAGCAGCCGGCCGCTTTCGTCGCGGACCCGCATCTCCGCCTCAAAGCTCTCGAAGCGGCGGTCCTCGCCGCCGGGGTCGTGGTGCGCAAAGCTCTCGGATGCGATGACCGTGGCGCCCGACGCAGCCTCGATCTCCAGCACAGAGGTCAGCCGCGCGCCGGGAAACATGATCAGCGGGTCCGGCAGGTATTCGAGCAGCGCGCCGTCCGCGGCCTCCAAAGCGACCGTCTGCCGCGCCGGCGCCGCCGGCATGCGGTGCACGATGGTCGCTGCCTGGGTGGTCACGTGGGCGGCGCTGCCGGCGCCCGCGGCGCAGGTCATCACGAGGTCTTCACCCTGATAGATGCCGCCGGAGACCGACTGGAGATAGAGCGTCAGCGCCCCCGCCGGTGTCTCGTCGAGATAGAACGGCCGGGTGATGTGAAAGGGATAACCGACACGCTGGCGCGCGATGTAGCTCCGCCCGTCGGGCGCGCGGGCGAAGCGGAGCGCGGCTTGCGGCCCTTCGTTGGGCCGGGCGGCCGGCATGGTGGCGGCAGCCAAGAGACGGGCTCAGCGCAGCAGGTAGTTCTGGCCGAGGGTGATCGTGTCGATCGGCTCGCAGGCCGCGAGCGTCCCGTCGACGAAGACCTCGAAGGTCTGGGAGTCGACGCGGATGTCGGGGCAGGCGTCGTTGTGCAGCATGTCCTTCTTGGTGAGCTTGGTGAAGCTCCCGATCGGCAGGATCGGCTTGGCGAGCCCGAGCCGGCCCTGCACGTCGATGTCGAGCGCGCGCCGATGGGCGAAGTTGGCGCTCAGCGTCGCCGGCGCCCGCCCGTGATGGCCGAACTGCGGCCGCATGATCACCGGCTCGGTCTGGAAATAGCTGCCCGAGGGATCGCCGCTCGCGCCCCAAGCGACGAAGCCGCCCTTGATCACGCCGAAGGGCTTCATGCCGAAGAAGGCGGGCTTCCAGGTGACGAGGTCGGCCATCTTGCCCGGCTCCAGCGAGCCCACGTACTGATCGATGCCGAAGGCGATCGCCGGGTTGATGGTGTACTTCGCGATGTAACGCTTGATGCGCTCGTTGTCCGCATCGGCGGTGGTCTCTTCCGGTAGCCGCCCACGCTGGTCGCGCATCTTGCTGGCGAGCTGCCAGCAGCGGGTGATCACCTCGTTGATCCGCCCCATGCCCTGGCTGTCGGAGCCGAACATCGAGACCGAGCCGATATCGTGCAGCACGTCCTCGGCGGCGATGGTGCCGTGGCGCACCCGGCTCTCGGCGAAGGCCACGTCCTCCGGCAGGTCGAAGCGCAGCAGGTGGCAGGCCATGGTCATGTCGAGCTGCTCGTCGAAGACGTTGACCGTGTAGGGGTTGGTCGGATTGGTCGAGGACGGCAGGCAGTGGGGCTCGCCGTTGCAGCGAATGATGTCGGGTGCATGGCCGCCGCCGGAGCCTTCCGTGTGATACATGTGGATGGTGCGGCCTGCGATCGCCGCCATCGTGTCCTCGTAGAAGCCCGATTCGTTCAGCGTGTCCGTGTGGATCTGGACCGGGAAGTCATGCTCGGCCGAGGCGCGCAGGCAGGCGTCGATGGTGGCCGGCATGGCGCCGTAGTCCTCGTGGATCTTGACGCCGATGATGGCGCCGTCGAGGTGCTCTGCGACGGTCGCGGGATCGTGGGACGAGCCGCGGCCGAAGAAGCCGAAGTTTATCGGCCACGCCTCCGACGCCTCATGCATGCGGTAGGTGTTCCAAGGGCCACCGCAGTCGATGGCGAAGAGCGGCCCCATGGTGCCGCCGATCATGGTGGTAAGCCCGCTCGCCAGCGCGTGGTTGCACTGCTCCGCCGACATCCAGTGGACGTGCACGTCGATGCCGCCCGGCGTCACGATGAGGCCGCCGGCGGGGTAGTAGGTGGTGTTGGGGCCGCAGACGAGATCGGGGTCCACGCCGTCCTGGGTGTTGGGGTTGCCGGCCTTGCCGACACCCGCGATCTTGCCGTCCTTGATGCCGATGTCGGCCTTCACCAGGCCGAGCACGGGGTCGATGACGGTGGCGTTCTCCACCAGCATATCGATGGCGCCGTCGGCTGCGGAGGTGTGGGCGTCGTAAGACATGCCGTCACGCATCACGCGGCCGGCGCCGGTCCAGCATTCGTCGCCATAAGAGGTGTGGTCGTGCTCGATCTCGCCGATCAGCGAGGTATCGCCGAGCCTGATCTTGTCGCCCTTTGTCGGCCCGTAGTAGCGGGCATAGGTCTCGCGCGCGATTTTCACCATCTGCCTACGCTCCCCGGAAGCCGCCCGCCTTGGCGCGGGCGATCGCCTGCTCCTTCACCGCAGGCGCGTCGATCATGCCCTCGGTGAGGGAGTTGAAGCCGCTGACCCGGCCGCGGCCGCCGAACTCCACCAGCGCAACCTGCTTCTCCTGCCCCGGCTCGAAGCGGACGGCGGTGCCGGACGGGATGTCGAGACGCATGCCGAAGGTCGCCTGCCGGTCGAACTCGAGCGCCCGGTTGACCTCGAAGAAGTGGAAGTGGCTGCCGATCTGCACCGGGCGGTCGCCGGTGTTAGTGACGGAGACCGAGCCGGTTCGCCGGCCCGCGTTCAGCTCGATCTCCGCGTCGGGGGTGATGATCTCGCCGGCGCGAGGGCCGGGCGCGCTCTTGGCCTTACCTGGGCGGATCGGCTGATGCACCGTGATGAGCTTGGTGCCGTCGGGGAACATCGCTTCCACGTGAATCACCGGAACCAACTCGGGCACGCCGGGCAGCACGTCGTCCGACGTGAGGATCTCCGCGCCGTAGCCCATGAGGTCCTTGAGCGAGCGGCCCTCGCGGGCGCACATCAGGAGCTCGTCGCAGATGTAGGCGAGGGCCTCAGGGTGGCTCAGCTTGATGCCGCGGCGCTTGTGCTCGCGCGCGAGCTGGGCGGCCGTGAAGATGGTGAGCCGCTCCTTCTCCGTCGGATTGAGGTTCATCGGCCGTCGTCTCCCTATTGCGTCCCATGACCAGAGTAGTCGCCGGACCGCGCGGAAAACAGCCGAATTTGCCGCCACACCGGGCTTGCATAGACTCGGGCTCACGTCAGGAGGGAGCCCGGCCAATGATCGCCAACGCCAACCGCCAGATCGTCCTCGCCACCCGCCCGGAAGGGGCGCCAAAGGAGACGGATTTTCGCCTCGTCGAGGCGCCGGTGCCCGAGCCGGCAGACGGCGAGCTGCTGGTTCGGACCATCTGGCTCTCCCTCGACCCCTACATGCGGCTCAGGATGGGCACGGACTTGCGCTACTACCCGCCGATTCCGCTCGGCGACGTGATCGTGGGCGGCGCGGTCAGCCGGGTGGTGGAGAGCCGGCACGCGGACTTCGTGCCGGGCGACATCGTCGACGACTACACGGGCTGGCAGGACTACGCCATCGCGCAAGGTGCCAGCGCGCGCAAGTTGGACCCGGCATTGGGGCCACTCTCCACCGCCATCGGCATCCTCGGCATGACGGGGCTCACCGCCTATCTCGGGCTGGTCAAGGTCGGCCGGCCCGCGCCGGGCGATACGGTCGTGATCTCGGCAGCGGCGGGCGCGGTCGGCGCGGTCGCGGGCCAGGTGGCGAAGATCGCTGGCTGCCGGGTGGTCGGCATCGCCGGCGGGGCGGAGAAGCTGCGTTATCTCACGCAAGAGCTCTGCTTCGACGAGACCATCGACCGCCACACGGACGACCTACCCGGCGCCCTTGCCCAAGCCTGCCCGGACGGCATCGACGTCTACTTCGAGAACGTCGGCGGGCCCATCGGCGATGCGATCTATCCCCTGCTCGCCCACGGCGCGCGCGTGGTGATCTGCGGCGGCATTTCCCATTACAACGCGACCGAGCCGCCCAAGGTCGCGAGCCACCTCGCGCCCATCCTCTTCACCGAGACTGAGGTGGAGGGCTTCAACATCTTCTCCTACGGCGCGCACTACGAGCACGCGCGCAAGCGCCTCGCCCGCTGGCTGGCCGACGGCCGGCTCGCCTTCAAGGAGGACATCGTGGAGGGGCTGGAGAACGCGCCGCTCGCGTTTCAGCGCCTCTTCGACGGGCGCAACTTCGGCAAGCTGCTGGTCAGAGTCTCGGAGGAGTAGCTGGGTGCCAGAGCGTCTTCACCACACACGGAAACGCTCTCACATTTTTCGCTCACGGCAGCCGGCCTGCGGCCGGCGCCTCCGCGAGGGCGCCGCAGGAGCGGCGGACCGCTGTCGCGGCCTAGAGCGCGTCCGTCGAAGACGGCCTCGCTCTACTCGTGCCCGTGGATGTGGTCCTGGCCGACGCGGATGCAGACCGGCACGGGCCGGTCGCGGTCGGGGCCCGGGGGTGAATCGTACATGTGCTCCAGCTCTTCGAGGACGACGGCGGTGATGTAGGGTATCGGCAGGTCCATGGCCTCGGTCACCGGCACCCAGCCAAGGTCGAGCAGCTCACCGTTGCCGCCGAGGGTGCCCACTGTGTCCTCGGCGCGGGCCAGGAAGAACCGGGCATTGAAGCGGCGCGGCAGCCCCGGCGGCGTTACCGCGCGGTAGATGTAATCGAGCTTGTCCAGCGCGGGTGCCACTCCGGTGGCGTGGAAGGCCTGCCACTCGGGCCTGACGCGGCCGTTCGCCGCCGGCGCCTGGAGCCCGAGCGCGAGTCCGGTCTCCTCGAACGTCTCGCGCACGGCCGCAGCGGCCAGCGAGCGGGCACGCGCCGGTGCGCATGCGCGCGCAAGCCGCGCGGCGACCGCCGGCTTGAGCTCCGTTGCCGGGCGCACCCAGCGGTCGCAGGGCTCGACGCCGCCGCCGGGAAACACGTACTGATCCGGCATGAAAACACTGCGGCGGGGGCGGCGGCCCATCAGGACCTCGGGCCCATTCGCCCCGTCGTGCACCAGGACCAGCGCGGCGGCGCATCTTACGCGCAAGCGCCAGCAATGCCGATGGTGGATCGGCGCCTCCTAGCCTAGCGGCGAACATTGCGCCCCGGCGGCGTTTCCGTTACCTCTCAAGGCTGTGCGGAAGGACCAAGGCACGGCGGGCCGGCATGAACGAGAGCGGCATGGCGGGCACGGTTGCTGACCCCGCCGGCGGCCCGTCGGCGGCAGCGCGCGCATGACGGTCGCCGCGGGCCGGGACCCGCACTTCACGCATCGTGCGAGCCTCTTCGCCGACCGGCACTTCAAGTGGCTGGTGATCGCGCCGTCGATCATCGTGCTGCTGCTGATCGGCCTCTATCCGCTGGTTCACACCGCCATCGTCAGCTTCCAGGACATCACCATGCTGGCCGAGGACACCTCCTGGTCCGGCGGCAAGCATTACGCGGCGCTCTTTTCCGACACGCGACTCTGGGAGTCGATGGGCCACACCTTCCTGATCCTGGCCATCGCGCTCCCCATCGAGCTGGTACTGGGCCTGCTGATGGCGCAGCTATTTCTGGAAAAGATGCCGCTCAAGCAGGTGTTCGTCGCGCTCCTGATCATCCCGACCGTGATCTCGCCGATCGTCGCGGGCTCTACCTGGCGGCTGATGTTCGACAACCAGTACGGGCCGATCAACCAGATCATCGGCTGGTTCTCGTCGGAGCCGGTGGCGATCCTCTGGCTCTCGCGGCCGGAATGGGTCTATCCGGCGATCCTGGTCTGCGAGGTGTGGCAGTGGACACCGTTCATGTTCCTGATCCTGCTGGCCGCGCTCTCCAACGTCGACCGCAGCCTGATCGAGGCGGCTGAGATCGACGGCGCCTCGTTCTGGAAGATCTTCTTCAAGATTACGCTTCCGGTGATCAAGCCGGTGCTGATCATCGCCATCCTGATCCGCGCGCTCGATCTCTTCCGCATCTTCGACATCATCTGGGCGATGACCAAGGGCGGGCCCGGTACGATGACCGAGACGATCTCGATCTACACCTACATCCGGGCCTTCAAGGAGTTCGAGACGAGCTATGCAGGCGCGATCGCCTTCCTGGTGATCATCCTGCTCTCGATCATCGTCATATTCGCGCTCAAGCGCGTGGAGATCGCCCGATGACGGCGTCCGACACATCCACACCCCAGCCTGCCGGCAAATGGCCGCGTTGGTTCACCCGCGAGCGCAGGCGCATGGCCTGGCGCTTCATGATCGCGCTGGTGGTGCTGGTGTTCTTCCTCTTCCCCGTCTACTGGCTCTTCATCACCTCGATCAAATCGGCAGGCGATATCTTTGCCCGCCCGCCGGTCTGGTTCCCCGAGCAACCCAGCTTTCGCATCTTCGGGGTGCTGTTCAAGGACGGCGACGTCTGGGCCATCTACAACAGCCTGATCATCGCCAGCGTCTCGACCGTCGCTGCGATGATCCTCGGCACCGCGGCCGCCTACTCCCTCGCGCGCTTCAAGACCGGCGGACAGAACCTCGCGATCTGGATCATCTCCCAGCGGATGATTCCGCCGATCGTCATCGTCTTCCCGATCTTCTTGCTGTTCGTCTGGTTCGGCTGGATCGACAGCTACGTCGGGCTGATCCTGCTCTACATCGCGTTCAACCTGCCCTACGTGATCTGGATGATGCGCGGCTATATCGAGGACATCCCGGTCGAGGTGGAGGAGAGCGCGCTGACCGACGGCTGCTCGCGCTGGCAGGCCCTGCGCAAGATCGTCTTCCCCATGGCGCGCACCGGTATCTTCGCGACGGCGGTGTTCACCTTCATCTTCGCCTGGAACGAGTTCGTCTTCGCGCTGATTCTGACCCGCACGGAGGTGCTGACATTCCCCGTGCTGGTCACCCACTACTACGGCGCGCAGTCGACCTTCTGGTCGAAGATCGCGGCGCTTTCGGTGCTCGGCACGCTCCCGGTGTTCTTCGCGGTGGCGACGCTACAGCGCTTCCTGGTGCGCGGTATCACCATGGGCGCGGTCAAGGGGTAGGAGGAGCGCGATGGCCGGAGTCAGGCTGCGCAGCGTGCACAAGCGTTTCGGCAAGGTCCATGCCGTACGCGGGGTGGACATCGAGATTCCCGACCGCGCGTTCACCGTGCTGGTCGGGCCGTCCGGCTGCGGCAAGAGCACGCTCTTGCGCATGATCGCCGGTCTGGAAGAGGTAACCGAAGGCACGGTGGAGATTGACGGTGAGATGGTCAACGACGTCCGGCCCAAGGACCGGGACGTCGCCATGGTGTTTCAAAACTATGCGCTCTATCCGCACATGTCGGTGTTCGAGAACGTGGCCTTCGGGCTCAGGATGCGGAACGCGCCCAGTGCCGAGATTCGTCCGCGGGTGGAGCGGGCGGCGGCGATGCTGGGGATCGCGGACCTGCTCGACCGCCAGCCGCGCCAACTTTCGGGCGGCCAGCGCCAGCGCGTCGCCATGGGCCGCGCCCTGGTGCGGGACGCGAAGCTCTACCTCTTCGACGAGCCGCTCAGCAACCTCGACGCCCAGCTGCGCGACGAGATGCGCACCGAGATCAAGCGGCTGCATCAGGAGATGCAGCGCACCATGATTTACGTCACCCACGATCAGGTGGAGGCGATGACGCTGGCCGACCGGATCGTGCTGCTGCGCGAGGGTGAAATCGAGCAGGAAGGGCCGCCGCTGGAGCTCTACGAGCAGCCGCAGACCCGCTTCGTCGCGGGCTTCATCGGCTCTCCGGCGATGAACTTCACCCCGGCACGGATCGAGGCGGTGGATGGTGCGGTCGCGGTGAGGGCCGGAGACAATGCCTTTGCCCTGCCGCCCGCACGGGCCGAGCGCCACGCCGGTGACGGCGGCCGCAACGTGCTGCTCGGCATCAGGCCCGAGCACATGTACCGGGCCGAGGGCGAGGCGCCCCGGCCTGACTGCGCCAGGCTCCTGACGACGGTCGAGATCGTCGAGCCCATGGGCGCCAACACGCTCGTCAACTTCCACTTGGGCGAGACCTCGATGCTCGTGCGGCTCGACGGCTCTGCCGGCGAACAGCCAAGGGATGCGCTCCCGCTCGACCTGGACATGAGCCGGGCCGTCCTCGTCGATCCCGAGAGCGAACGGGTGATCTGAAGTCATCTGAGTTAGCCGGTGGCGGACAGCGTGCCGATGCCGGCGATGACGATGGCGACGCCCAGCCACTGGAGCGGCACCACCGGCTCACGCAGGAAGATCCGCGCCAGAATGATCGTCACCACCGAATAGGCCGAGCTCGTGACGATGGCGAACTCCCCGTTCTCCAGCGCGAGCCCGGCGTAGACGAAGACGTAGCCGAGGGTATCCACGAGCGCGATAAAGAGAATCAGCGGCCATGCGCGGAGCGGCATATGCGGCAGCCTGCGCATGACCAGGAAGCCCACCCCGAGCGCGACAGCGCCGACAATCCGTCCCGAGAGCAGCGTGAGCGGGAGGCCGTAGCGCTCGATCGCCTCGTCGGCGGCGAGCAGGGCGACGGCGAAGAGCATCGCCGAGCCGAGCGCCATCAGAGCGGCGCGCCGTATCACCGCCGGTGCGTATTCCGGCTTGTCGCCGCCGTCAACGCGCGAGACCGCGAGCGCCACCAGCCAGACCCCACCGATCGTGGCTGCCATCGCGATCCAGTGGATGATCTCCGGTCGGGCACCGAAGACAACCGTGATCGGCACCGCGAACGCCGGGTAGCTGGAGACCATGGGCGAGCCGAGCGAGACCGGGCCGCGGGTCAGCGCCTCGAACAGCATGAGCGTCGCGAGCATGGTGGCGACGCCGTTAAGGGCCAGGAGCCAGAGACCCGAAAGCTCCCAGACCAGCGTCTCGCCGCTCACCACGATGTAGAGCCCGACTGCGAGGCTGCCGACCAGCATCATGCCGAACAGCCCCTGCGGCACGCCGATCGCGCGGCCCAGGAAGCGGGCGGTGAAGTCGCCGACGCCCCAGCTCGCGGCGGCGCCTGCGCCCATGAGCGCCGAGCCGGCGATCATTGCGTACTCGATCCGCCCGCGCCGACAGGGTGGCGAGAGGCCACCGTGCTCTCGTTCGTAACCGTAGCGCTCAGGACTCGCCGATCTCGCCGAGGATCTCGTCGGCCGGGACGACTCGCGCGTAGCCACGCCGGAGCGTCTTCAGCTCCGCCTCGTGCAGCTCCCGGTTGTCGGTCGCGGTCACGTCACTGCCGAAGATGACCTTGTAGTCGCGAAAGAAGGCGTCCCGGGCCGTCGCGCCGCAGCAGTAATTGGTCATGCAGCCCGTGATGATCACCGTGTCCACGTTGCAGCCGCGCAGATAGGTGTGCAGGTCCGTATCGAAGAAGGCGCTGTAGCGGTGCTTCTGGATGACCTTCTCGCCCGGCTCCGGCGCGATCTCGTGGTAGGTAGGCACGTCTTCGGCGCCGATCCGGAGCGCGCCGTCCCTGATCGGCCGGTTGAGCGGCACATCCCACATCAATCCCTTGTCCCGGCCCGTGGCGTCGTGGGCGTGCTCGGTGAAGATGACGGGGATGCCGAGGGTGCGGCAGCGCTCGATCAGCGCCTTGACGCGGGGCAGGATCCGCAGGTTTTCCGGGGTCCACATGCGCGCGCCCTCGGCGACGAATCCTTCCTGAAGATCGATCACGAGCAGCGCCGTCTTGCCCGGATCGATGGGAAAGTCGGGGTTGGACGCTTCGTATTGATCGGCTGCGCGCTCGAGGATTTCCGCCTCGCCCGGAAATGCCCAATCGGCCCTGTCCGCCATGCCTCCCTCCTCGCCGTTCGTCCTGAAGTCCGCCGGCTTTCGGGCCGGCTCGTGTGCGGGAGAGCGGAGAATACCCCAGAACGCCGGCGCCGCCGACGCCCCGACAGGCCGCGGCGCTCGCACCCACAAGCGCCGATACGGCGATCATGTTATGCCCAACCGATGTACGATGGCGGGGCGCCGCAGGCGCGCGACTTTGCCAAGGGTGACGGACATGCACATCGCCTGCCTGACCTTCGACTTCGATGCCGTCTCGGGCGTCATCGCTCAAGGCATGCGCTCGCCAACGCCGATCAGCCGGGGCGAGTTCGGCCTGGTCGGCACGGAGCGCATCCTGGCCTTGCTCAAGCGGCACGACATCCGGGCGACCTGGTTCATCCCCGGCCACACCATCGAGACCTATCCTGAGATGTCGGTTCGCGTCGCGGTGGCGGGGCACGAGATCGGTCATCACGGCTGGACCCACATGACGCCGGTCACCATGTCGCGCGACGAGGAGGAGGCGGGGCTCCAGCGCGGCACCGATGCCATCGTCAAGCTCTGCGGGCTGAAACCCAGAGGCTACCGCTCACCGGCCTGGGACCTGAGCGAGAACACGGTCGATCTCCTGGTTTCGCGCGGCTTCCTCTACGAGAGCAGCATGATGGGGAACGACTACACCCCGTATTTCGCGCGCACGGGCGACGTGATCGCGCTCGAGGAACCCATGCAGTTCGGGCCCGAGACCAGCCTGGTCGAGATGCCGATCAGCTGGACGTTGGACGACTACCCGCACTTCGAGTTCGTGCAGAACCAGCGCTACCGCATCCAGGGCCTGATGCCGGCCGGCGGCGTGCTGCAGAACTGGGTGGACGACTTCAACTACATGACCCGCACGATGGAATGGGGCGTGCTCACCTACACCTGCCACCCGCTCGTGATCGGCCGCGGCCACCGCATGATGATGCTGGAGCGCCTGATCGAGGCATTGCAGGGGCTGGGCGCGGTCTTCATGACGATGGAGGACGCCGCGAATGCTTGGCTGGAGCGCACCGCGCCCTCAGGCTGAGCTGCGGATCATCTCGGCCAGCTTCTCGCCGATCATGACGCAGGTCGCCAGCGGATTGCCGCTGACGATGGTCGGCATGATCGACGCGTCCGCGACATGGAGGTTCTCAACGCCCCGCACGCGCAGGCGGTGGTCGACCACCGCCTGATCGTCCTGGCCCATCTTGCAGGTGCCGACCGGGTGGTATCCGCTGAGCGAGTTCTCGCGCAGGTAGGCCCGCCACTCGTCGTCGGTCTGCACGTCGCTCGACGGGCGGTAGTCGCCGGCGATGGAGCGGGCAAGCGGCTCGGTCCGGAACAGTTTGCGCTGCAGCTTGGCGCCGGCGAGCAGCAGCGCGAGGTCGCGTTCATCGGCGAAGAGGTTGGGCTGAATTGTCGAATGCACGAGCGGGTCTGCAGAGCGGAGCCCGACCCGCCCCCGGGAGAAGGGCCTGAGCAGGTTGATGAGGCCCGTGACCGCAGGCCGGTCGAAGAGCACGGGCCCGTCCGCCGACAGATCGTAGCCGGCGGGCGTGAACATGTATTGCAGGTCGGAGCGGCCCCCGCTCATGTCGTGGCGCAGGAAGGCGGTGACTTGAGAGTGGGGCGTGGACGCCGGGCCGGAGCCCGCGAACAACCACTGCGCACCGTAGATCAGTCCGCCGATGGGTCCCATGAGCGTGTTGTAGGTCGGCACGCTGGCAAAGCAGGTCTGCGCAAGGCCGGGATGGTCCTGCAGGTTCTCGCCCACACCCGGCAGGTCGTGAACCACCGGAATGTCGAGCTCGCGCAAGCGCACCGCTGGGCCCACGCCGGAGAGCATGAGGAGCTGCGGCGAGGCATAGGTGCCGGCGCACACGATCACCGCGCGCGCCGCCTCCGCTCGCTCGGTGCGGTCCCGGCGCGTGTATTCCACTCCGGTCGCGCGTTTGCCGTCGAACAGCACGCGCCGGATGTGGGCGTGAGTCAGCACCCGCAGGTTCCGCCGCCGCATCGCTGGCCTGAGGTAAGCGCGCCCGGTGCTGTGCCGTCGCCCCCTACGCTGGGTGGCGGGCACGAAGCCGACCCCAGCCTGCGGCGGCGTGTTAACATCGGCCACGCGCTTGATGCCCAGGTTAACGCAGGCCTGAAGATAGTCGTGCGAGAGCGGGTGCAGGGTGCGGATGTTTGAGACGGAGAGCGGGCCGCCCGAGCCGTGATAGGCATCGGCGCCGTTCTCGTTGTTTTCCGAGCGCTTGAAGTTGGGCAGCACGCTCTCGAAATCCCAGCCTTCGCAGCCGAGTGCGGCCCAGCCGTCGTAGTCCTCCGGTTGCCCTCGCAGGTAGGACATGCCGTTGATCGCGCTGGTGCCGCCCAGCACCTTGCCGCGCGGCATATAGTCCTCGCGCCCGTCGCGCGTCGGATCGGGCTCGGCCTTGAAGCCCCAGTCGTAGCGTGGATTGGACAACGCCAGGACGAGCCCAGCGGCGGGCATCGAGACGGCGATGCTCCGGTCCGAGCCGCCGGCCTCCAGCACCAGCACGCGGCTGCGCTCGTCCTCCGTCAGGCGGTTGGCGACGACGCTGCCGGTCGTCCCCGCGCCCGCGACGATGTAGTCCCACGTCACCATCGCCTCCTTACGATCCTCGCGCCCGCTCGATTTGCACGCGCGCCTCCCCGAAATTCGAGACTGCGGGCCCCGGCGTTTGGGCATAGGGTACCCCGGTTGCGTCGTTCCGCGCAGGCGAATCCGGTGGAGGACCGGGAAGGGCACGGGCTAGGCAGGGAACCGGCATGGACGATCACACTGTCGCGGTCGATGCGACACAGTCGCCGACGGCGCTGACCTTCGCAGAGGTCTTCAACGTCGCGGTGCCGTTCATCGACCGGCACGTCGCCGAGGGGCGCGGCGCCAAGGTGGCGATCCGCGATGCGCAGGGCGACGTGACCTATGCCGAGCTTGCCGCCAATGTGAACCGGGCGGGAAACGCGCTCGCCGCGCTGGGGCTCGGCCGCGGCGACCGCGTGCTGATGGTGGTGAAGGACTGCCCCGCGTTCTTCTACATCTTCTGGGGCGCGATCAAGGCGGGGTTCGTGCCGGTCCCGCTCAACACGCTGCTGCGCGCGGCCGACTATCGTTTCGTCATCGAGAATTCGCGCGCGGCCTGTGTGGTCTGGTCGCCGGAGTTCGCCGGCGAGGTCGAGCCAGTGCTGGCCGAGGCCGCGCACCGGCCGGCGCACGCGCTGCCCACGGAAGGGGAGAGCAACAGCTTCGCGGACCGCCTCGCGGCAGCGTCGGATGCGTTGCCGCCGGCGCCGACTGCCGCCGACGATCCGGCCTTCTGGCTCTGCACGTCGGGCTCGACCGGCACGCCCAAGGGCGGCGTGCACCGCCACCGCGACATGGTGGTGACCAGCCAGTATTTCGGAGTGGATACGCTCGGCATCACGGCCGACGATAGCCACTTCTCCGCCGCCAAGCTGTTCTTTGCCTACGGGCTCGGCAACGCCATGACGTTTCCGCTCTGGACCGGCGGCACGGCGGTGCTCCTCGGTGCCCGGCCGACGCCAGAGACCACGTTTGCCACCATCGAAGCATTCCGGCCGACGATCTACTACGGCGTGCCGACGCTTTACGCCGCGCAGCTGCAAGCGCTGGAGAGCGCGTCGCCGGACCTCTCCGGTCTGCGTCTCTGCGTCTCTGCGGGCGAACCGCTGCCGGCGCCGATCCTCGAGCGCTGGCAAGCCGCCACCGGGCTCGACATCGTGGACGGGATCGGCACGACTGAGATCCTGCACATCTTCATCTCCAACCGCCCCGGTGCGGTGGTGCCGGGAACGAGTGGGACGCCCGTGCCCGGCTATGAGGCGCGCCTCGTGGACGATGACGGCCGCGACGTGGCGCCGGGCGAGACCGGCAACCTGCTAATCCGCGGGCGGTCCCTCATCGCCGAGTACTGGGGCGAGCCCGCGCGCACGGCGGCGGCCTTCGAGGGCGAGTGGCTCAGAACCGGCGATACCTACCTTATCGATACGAACGGCTGTTACGTCTGCTGCGGGCGCTCCGACGACATGCTCAAGGTCGGCGGCATCTGGGTCTCGCCTGTCGAGATCGAGGCCCGCCTGATGGCCCATCCGGCGGTGCTGGAAGCCGCCGTCGTGGGCCGCGCTGACGACGACGGGCTGATCAAACCCGAAGCCTGGGTCGTGCTTGCCGAGGAGCAGACTGAGAGCGAAGGCCTGAGCGAGGCGTTGGTGGCCCACTGCAAGGCGGCGCTGGCGCGCTACAAGTATCCGCGTTGGCTCCGCTACGTCGACGCGTTGCCCAAGACCGCGACCGGCAAGATCCAGCGCTACAAGCTGCGCGAGGGAAGTTAGCCCCCAACTTTCCGTCCCGTCCTCCAGTGCCCAACCAAACGTTTGTTTTATTTCCGCCTTCCGGCTAGGATCGGGGCATGTAACGTTGCGGGCGGGGAAGGGTTGCCATGAGTGAGATCAAGTTCGGAACGGTCATTTCGGCGGTCGGCGAGCCCGGCGCGTCCGATGCGGATCAGTACGTCGAAGCTCTGGTCGACGCGGACCATGTCGCGGGGCTCGGCTACGACGCGTTCTGGGTGATCGAGCACCACTTCTCGGATTACTTCCCGACGCCGAGCCCGCTGGTGATGCTGTCCCATCTCGCCGGGCGCTATCCCGACATGGACCTCGGCACCTGCGTCCTGGTGCTGCCCTGGTACAGCCCGCTCCGGCTCGCCGGCGAGATCGCCATGCTGAGCCAGCTGAGCCGGGGTACGCTGCATATCGGCTTCGGGCGCGGGCTCGCGCGCCTCGAATACGATGCCTTCGGCGTTTCCATGACCGAGACCCGCGCGCGCTTCCGCGAGTGCCGCGAGGTCATCGGCAAGGCGCTCGCCGGCGGGACCTTCACCTACGACGGCGAGTTCTTCAACATCGAGCGGCCGATCCAGCTCAGGCCGAAGTCCGTGCAGGAGCGCATCAACCTCTACGGCGCGACCAGCAGTCCCGAAAGCGCCGGCATCATGGCCGACCTCGACCTGCCCATGATTCGGGTCTCGAACTTCCCGATGCACTTCCACAGCAACGACTTCGCCCGCTGGGACGAGGAGACCCGCCAACGCGGCGGCTCCACCGACGTCTCCCGGCCGATCCTGATTCACGCGGTGCTGGCGGACACCGACGAAGAGGCGGACGCGCTCGCCAAGGAGCATCTCTCGCGCTATTTCGTGAAGGTGGTCGAGCATTACGAGGCCGACGCCGACCCCTGGAAGGAGCTAGAGGAATTCAAGGCCTTCAGCAAGTTCATGGCCACCTCCAAGAAGCTGACCAATCCCGACAATCTGGGGCCGTGGCTCGACCTTCAGCTCGTTGGCCGGGCCGAGACCGTGTGCGAACGACTGCAGGCCTATGTCGACCTGGGGTTCGACCACTTCATCCTGCAGAACGTGACCTACGGCATGCCGCGCGCCTACCGCCACGAGATGTGGGAGCGCTTCGCCCGCGACGTGGTGCCTCACTTCGCGGCCCAGCCTGCGCCCATGCAGAGGGCGAGCGCCGGCTAGCGCCCGCCTCTTCTCACACAGGCGAGGAGGGGTGAAGCACGCCGCCGCGGCGCAGCACGCCGACATGGCGGGCGAGGCCGGTGTCGTCGTCGGTCTCGACCAGGACGGCGCAGAGGGTGGCCTCGCCATCGGCGGGCGTTGCGCGGGGGCCGGGGCGTTTTCGCGTGAAGCGGGCGAGGGGGGCATCGACGGCGAGCCCAATGATGGATTCGTAGCTGCCGCACATGCCGACGTCCGAGATGTAGGCCGTCCCCTTGGGCAGGATGCGGTGATCTGCGGTCGGCACGTGAGTGTGGGTGCCCACTGCCAGCGACAGCCGGCCGTCGGCGAGGTACCCGAGCGCCTGCTTTTCGGCCGTCGCCTCGCCGTGGATGTCGAGCACGATCGCGTCTACCGACTGCCCGAGGCGGTGCTCCTGCAGCGTCTCCTCGACGCAGGCGAAAGGCTCGCCGATTGGGTCCATGAAGAGCTGGGTGAGCACCTGGAAGACGAACACCGAGCGGCCGTCGCGCGTGTGCAGCAGCGCGCCGGCGCTCCCCGGCGTGCCCTTCGGGTAGTTGCGGGCGCGGACTAGGCGCCGGTCGGTCTCGATGTAGCTCTCGGTCCCGCGCTGGTCCCAGGCGTGGTTGCCCAAGGTGATCACGTCGGCGCCCACCTGATAGAGTGACTTGCAGATATCGGCAGTGATGCCGAAGCCGCCGGCGGCGTTCTCGCCGTTCACGATCACCAGGTCGAGGGCGAGCTCCTCACGCAGGCCCGGCAGGTGTTCCGTCAGGATGTCGCGGCCGGGGCGGCCCACGACATCGCCACAGAACAGGATACGCATCGTCCCGATCCCCTCGCGCCCGCGATCAGGCCGCGCGCGGGGCGATCGGCATGGCGCCCCGCTCGGTCACAATCCAGTCCAGCGGCTCATCATGCTCGGTGCGGGGCAGGCCCTGCACGAGCTGTTCGGTATAGGCGAGGCCGACGGCGATGATGGGGCGGGTCTGGCGTAGCGCGCGCAGCGAGCGGTCGTAGTAGCCGCCGCCGTAGCCCAGGCGGTATCCGTCCCGGTCGTAGGCGAGCAGTGGCACCAGCAAGTGAGTCGGCTGGGCAGGCGCGGCGTCTTCCGTCGGTTCGGGAATGCGGAATGGCCCCCGCGAGAGCGCGGCGCCCGGCGTCCAGACGCGAAACTGCAGCGCCTCGCCCTTGCCGACCACAGCGGGCAGGCAGCAGACGAAGCCCGCGCCCACGAGCCGCGCCAGCAGGGGCATGGCGTCGATCTCGTCCCGGATCGCCCAGTAGCCGGAGACCACCGCGCCAGCAGGCGTGGGAACTGCGGCGAGGTAATGGTTAGCGGCCCGCACGCCCGCGCCCGGCCCCGCCGCCCGCCGCGCGGACCGCCGCCGCGCCAGCGCATACTCGCGCAGCGCTTGCTTGCGGTCATGGATAGCAGCGCTCTGAGACACAGCCGGCCCCCGCGACAAGGAAAAGGACGGCCCCGCCTGAACCGTCGCACCCAGAGCTTCCTCCAGGCCGAAGAGACCAGGTGGGCGCCGTGTTGCCGAGACCGCGGCCCCAGCAGGGACAGCTCCCGAGAAGCGAAAATTGACCGCGGGAAACAGTCGGTGCGACTAATCCGGCAGTAACCGTCCGAAAGGAAATCTAATCCTTCTCCAGACGGCCGGCAATATTCTCGATCCGCTCGGCGAGCGCGTCCACAAGCGGCGCGAACTTGGCCTCGAGCGCCGCCTCGGCATCCACGCGGGCCCTGCGCTCGGCGATCCGCGCTTGCGATTGCAGCCGGTCAAGTTCGTCGTAGGCGTCGGCCAATTCGTCGGCGACGACCAGGCTGGCCATGAGCAGGAGTCGAACCTCGCCGACCCGGCCCACCGTCTCCTCCAGCTCCTGCGCCCGCTTGTCGACGTAGGCCGCGAGCTTGGAGACATGTTCTTCCTGGCCGTCGTCGCAGGAGACCGGGTAGCGCCGCCCGCCGATGGTGACCGCAACTTCGCCCATCGCCCGGCCTAAACTCCCAGGATCCCGCGGAGCGAGCCGATCGCGTCGTCGAGCCGCTCGGCCACCGCTTCGTTGGTCTGCCGCGTGGCCGCCTGGCGTTCCGTGGCCTCCGTGAGCGCCCGCGTTAGCCGCGCCCGCTCTATCCGGAGGGACTCGAGATCGGCGCGTAGAGAATCCCGCTCGCGCTCGACGGAGGCCATTTCGATTGCCAACGTCGGCGCGTGCGCGCTCTGCGTCGCTAAATCGCCATTTGCGAGCGCCTGGTCCAGCCGCGCCACGGCCTGCTCGAGCCGGTCGCTCGCCTTCTTCAGCTCCGACATGAAAAATGCGCTGTTGTTCTTGTTGCGGGCTATAAAAAACGATCCCCCGCCCGCCGCCAAAACACTAGAGCGCTCGCCTACGAGCGTCAACGCTTTGCGCGCAGAACCGGTGTCCATGGGGTTCAGTTGAGGTAGCGCCGCTTCAGGTGGGCCTTGAAGACCCTGGTGTCGAGCGGCGCGCCGGTGGCGCGTTCGAGCAGCACCGGACCCTCGTAGCGGGAGGCGAGGCCGTGAACGTTGGCCCTGAGCCACCCGAACAGGGGCGAGAAATCGCCGCGCTCGATGGCGGGCCACAGCTCCGGCTCGGCCCGGGCCGCGGCGTCGAAGAACTGCGCCGCCATCAGGGCTCCGATGGTGTAGCTCGGGAAGTAGCCGAGCTCGCCCACGGACCAGTGGATGTCCTGCAGGCATCCCTCGGCATCGTTCCTCGGCCTAAGCCCGAGCAGGGCTTCGTGAATCTCCGCCCAGGCGCCGGGGATCTCGTCGCAGGCCAGATCGTCCGCGATCAGGGCACGCTCCAACCGGTAGCGCAGCATGATATGGGCGGGGTACGTCACTTCGTCGGAGTCCACCCTGATGTAGCCAGGCTCCACGCGGATCGCCTGCCGATAGAGCGCCTCCGCACCCGCACCCGCAGCGCCGCCGTCGAGATGCTCTACCAGCAGCGGCGCGAGAAAGCGCATGAAAGGTCGGCTGCGGCAGGCCTGCATCTCGACCAGCAGCGATTGGCTCTCGTGCAGCGCCATGCCGCCGGCCTGGCCCACCGGCTGGTATCGCCATTCCTCCGGCAGGCCTGCCTCGTAGAGCGCGTGGCCGGTCTCGTGCAGCACCCCCATGAGGCCGGAAAGGACGTCCGCCTCGTCGTAGCGCGTCGTGACGCGGATGTCGCCGGCACTGCCACCGCAGAAGGGGTGAAGGCTGACGTCGAGGCGGCCGTGGTCGAAGTCGAAACCGAGTGCCGACATCAAGCGCCTGGCAAGGGCCTCCTGCGTGTCCAAGGAGCCGCTCACTGACGGCGGGGCGTCTGCTTCTGCCTGCGCCTCGCGCACCTGACCAAGGAAGTCGGGGAGGAAGCCCGCGAGGTCGTCGAAAAGCGGGTCGATGGTGGCGCAGCGCAGCCCCGGCTCGTAGGAATCAACCAGCCCGTCGTAGGGCGCGCAGCCGAGCGTCTCGCCCAGCGCCGCCGCCTTCTCGCGAACGAGGCCGAGTAGCGGCGCGAAGGCCGCCGCAAAAGCCGGAAAGTCGCTCGCCGGCCGGGCCTCACGCCATACCATCTCGCAGTGTGAGCACGCCTCGCTCAACGCTTGCACCAGATCGGCCGGCAGCGCCGCCGCCTGGCGCCAGCGCCGGCGCATGCGGGCGAGATTGGCCCGCTGCCAATCGTCCAGAGCGTCCGTCTCTGCCTCGGCCTCGTCCAGCAGGTCGCAAACGTGAGACTCTGTCAGCAGCTCGTGGCGGATCAGCGCAAGCTCGGCGAGCTGTGCCGCACGCGGCTCCGCGCCGCCCGGCGGCATCATCGTCGCCCAGTCCCAGTGCAGTATCCCGGCCGCACCGCCGAGCAGGCCGAGGCGGCGGAAGCGGGCCTCCAGCGCGGCGTAGGCGCTCAAGCCGCGTCCTCGTCCTCGTACTCACGGGGGCCGCGCCGCATGTAGATCGCGTAGATCACGGCGAGGCCGATCGCGAGCGCGTACCAGATCACGATGTACTGCATGTGCTCACTGCGCAGCTCGACCTTGGTCTGCCCGCCGATGGGCAGGCCGCCCGGATTGGGGGCGGGACCTGCGTCCACCAGATAGGATGGCGCGGGTATGCCCGCCTCGGCCGCGAGCGCCTCCGTATCGGTCCAGAACCAGATGTTGTTCTCGGGCTCGTTGTCGGGCGTGAACCAACCGGCCCGCCCGCCCGGCACGACGACGCCTTCGAGGCGATACGTGCCCTCGATTTGGCCCTCGAGCCGGGTCTCGGGCTCCTTGTTGTCGAGCGGCACCCAGCCGCGGTTGACCAGCACCGCCGGACCGTCCGCGCGCTCGAACGGGGTGATGATCTGGTAGCCCACCCGGCGGTCGAAGGTGCGCGCGGCGAGGAACATCTCCGCCTCGTGGCGAAAGTGTCCCTCCAGCCAGACCCGGCGATAGGCGTAGGACGCCGCATCGTCGAGTTCGGCGGGCAGCATCACCGCCTCGGCCTGGAATTGGGCGCGGCGCTCCTCGTTGAGATCGGTCTTCCACATCAGGCGATGCACCTGCCAGGAACCGAGCGCCAGCAGGATCAGGATGCCCGGAATTGCGAACCAGGTGGCCCGTCTGCGGGCGCGGTCAGATGGTGCCCGATGCCGGGCCCGGTCATCACTCGCCAAAGCCGGCTGCTTTGTGTCTGTACTGGAGCGCGATCAGGAGCGCCTTGGCCGGCCGCAGCAGGGCGAGGCTCAAGATGATGATCGCCGGCAGCCAGAGCACCGCATGGAGCCAGTAGGGCGGCGCGTGGGTGAACTCCAGCCAGAACGCGAGCGCGACGACGATGCCGCCCACGATAAACATGACGAAGACGGCCGGCCCGTCGGCGCTGTCATGCTGCGAGAGCTCGAACTGGCACGCGCCGCAGCGCTCGGCGACCCGCAGGTAGCCTCTGAACAGCTTGCCGCGTCCGCAGCGCGGGCAGCGGAAGAGCAGGCCGGCCTTCAGGACCGAGACCGGCGGATAGTAGGTCCCGTCCCCATCCGCCATGTCGTCTCGATCAACCGCCCCACCAGTAGACCCAGATGAACAGGAACAGCCACACCACGTCGACGAAGTGCCAGTACCACGCCGCGGCCTCGAGGCCGATGTGCTGGTCCGGCTTGAACTGCTTTTTCAGCGCCCGATAGAGGCAGACCGCAAGGAAGATGGCGCCGACGGTGACGTGGAAGCCGTGGAAGCCCGTCGCCATGAAGAAGGTGGAGGGATAGATGCCATCGCGGAAGCCGAAGGCCGCGTGGGCGTATTCGTATCCCTGGACGCCGATGAAGGCGACGCCAAGCGCCACGGTGAGCGCGAGCCCGTAGACCAGCTGCTGCTGGTTGCCGTGGCGGAGCGCGTGATGCGCCCAGGTCACGGTGGCGCCGGAGGTCAGCAGCAGCAGCGTGTTCACGAAGGGCAGCCGCCACGCTGGAATGACCTCGACTCCTGGCGGCGGCCACGTGTTGGCGATGACGTCGGGCGGCATGATCGAGGCGTTGAAGAACGCCCAGAAGAACGCCGCGAAGAACATCACCTCGGACGCGATGAAGAGCACCATGCCGAAGCGCAGGCCCCGCTGGACCACCTGCGTGTGCTCGTTCTCGACCAGCGCCTCGCGGATCACGTCGCGCCACCAGAAGTACATGGTGAACAGCACCACGATCCCGCCGATGGTCATCAGCCAGAGCTGGCCGGTGTGCATGAAGATGACCACGCCGCCGAGCCCCAGCCCGCCGCCGCCCAGGGCGCCGATGACCGGCCACGGGCTCGGCTTCACCATGTGGTATTCGTGGTTCGCGGTCCCGTGTGCGCTATCCGCCATAACTAGATTCGCTCCCTGGTCTGGGGCCCGCCGCATCGGGGCTGAGGTCGCCGGCCAAGTCGTCGTCTGCCAGCGCGGCTTCCGTCACGCCCTCTCCGCGCGCGAAGAACGTGTAGGAGAGTGTGATCGTGGTCACGTCGTCGAGCCTGCGATCCTCCACGATGTCGGGATCGACGAAAAACGACACCGGAAAGTCGGCGCGCTCGCCCGGTGCCAGCGTCTGCTCCTCGAAGCAGAAGCACTCGATCTTGTTGAAGTAGGCGCCCGCCTTCACCGGGGTCACGTTGAAGGTCGAGGTGCCGATGAGCGACCGGTCCGACTGGTTGACGGCGTTGTAGAACGCCATCGCCATCTCACCCACCCGCACGGTCATCTCGCGCTGCTCGGGCTTGAAGTGCCATGGCAGATCGCGTGCGGTATCGGCGTTGAAGCGGACGGTGACCAACCGGTCGCCGATCGTAACAGGCGCCTCTTCGGCGACCTGGGTGGTGCCGCCGAAGCCGGTGACCTGGCAGAAGAGCCGGTAGAGCGGCACCGCGCCGAAGGAGAGCCCGACCATGCCGCAGACCACGCCGCCCAGGATGAGCGCGGTCGCGGTGCGGCGCCGGCTCGCGCGCTTGCCGGGGGCGTCGGGCATGTCGGTTGCCATCCTACTCGCCCCCCATCCTGACGATGGTGATGAGGTAGAACAGGATCGCGAGCGCGAGCAGCGCGCCGCCGAGCGCGAAGTTGCGAATCTTGCGCCGGCGCTCGCTGTCCCGGTCTTTCACGACGCCATCCTTCATGGCACGACCGGAACCGGCCACGCGTGGTCCGCGAGCAGCAGCGCGAAGAGCGCGAAGAGATAGATGATCGACGCGCCGAAGAGCCGCTTCGCAGCGGCCGGGCTGTGATCCACGAGGACGCGGAAGGCACCGGCTGCAAGCAGGACGCCCGCCACTAGCGCGCCGATGCCGTAGACCGCGCCGGCAGCCCCGGTCGCGCACGGCGCCAGGCTCACGGGCACGAGGAGTAGCGTGTAGGCCACGATCTGGCGCCGCGTGCTGCGATCGCCCGAAACCACCGGCAGCATCGGCACGTCGGCGGCCTCGTAGTCCGACGAGCGGACCAGCGCGAGCGCCCAGAAGTGCGGCGGGGTCCAGAGGAAGATGATGCCGAACAGCGCGACCGCCGTGAGGTCGACCCCGCCGGTCACCGCCGCCCAGCCGATCATCGGCGGGAAGGCGCCGGCGGCACCGCCGATCACGATGTTCTGCGGCGTGCGCCGCTTCAGCCACATCGTGTAGATGCAGACGTAGAAGAAGATAGTGAACGCGAGCAGGCCGGCCGCGACCCAGTTGACCGCGAGCCCCATCAGCGCGGTCGCGCCCACGGAGAGCACGATGCCGAGACCGAGCGCAGCGCTCGGCTCTACCCGCCCGGCGGGAACCGGCCGTTCGCGGGTGCGCGTCATCACCGCGTCGATGTCGCGGTCGTACCACATGTTGATAGCGGCAGACCCACCGGCACCGATGGCGATGCAGAGCACCGCCACCGCCGCGATCACCGGATGAATGGTGCCGGGCGCGATGATCAGCCCGACCGCGCCGGTGAAGACCACGAGGGACATCACCCTGGGCTTCAGCAGCGCAAACGTATCGCCGAGCGCGACCGGCGCCGCGCTTTCCGCGACCGCCACCCTGGCCGCCGGCTCACTCATCGTGCAGGCCCCCGCTCCGGCCTAGCGGACGCGGGGCAGCTCCTCGTGGGTATGGAAGGGCGCCGGCGAAGGCACCGTCCATTCGAGGGTGCGCGCGCCCTCGCCCCACGGGTTGGCGGCGCACTTCTTACCCCAGAAGAGCGTGTAGATGAGGATGTAGATGAACAGGATCAACCCTGCGGTCGAGATGTAGGCGCCGATCGACGAGATCATGTTCCAGCCGGCGTAGGCGTCCGGATAGTCGGGGATGCGCCTCGGCATGCCCGAGACGCCTGAGAAGTGCATCGGGAAGAAGGTGAGGTTCACGCCGACGAAGGTGATCCAGAAGTGAATCTTGCCGAGAGTCTCCGGATACTGGCGGCCGCACATCTTGCCGATCCAGTAGTAGAACGCGCCGAAGGCCATGAACACGGCGCCGAGCGAGAGCACGTAGTGGAAGTGCCCGACCACGTAGTAGGTATCGTGCAGTGCGCTATCCAAGCCCGCATTGGCGAGCACGACGCCGGTCACGCCGCCCACCGTGAACAGGAAGATGAAGCCGAAGGCCCAGAGCATGGGCGTCTTGAACTCGATCGAGCCGCCCCACATGGTGGCGATCCAGCTGAAGATCTTGATGCCCGTAGGCACCGCGATGACCATCGTTGCGCCGATGAAATAGGCGCGCGTGTCGACGTCCATCCCCACCGTAAACATGTGGTGCGCCCACACCACGAAGCCGATGAAGCCGATGGCGACCATGGCGTAGGCCATGCCGAGGTAGCCGAAGACCGGCTTGTTGGAGAAGGTGGAGACGATGTGGCTCACGATGCCGAAGGCCGGCAGGATCAGGATGTAGACCTCCGGGTGCCCGAAGAACCAGAAGAGATGCTGATACAGGATCGGGTCGCCGCCGCCCGCCGCGTCGAAGAAGGCGGTGCCGAAGTTGCGGTCCGTGAGCAGCATCGTGATGGCGCCCGCCAGCACCGGCAGCGAGAGCAGCAGCAGGAACGCGGTCACCAGCACCGACCAGACGAAGAGCGGTAGCTTGTGCATCGTCATGCCCGGCGCGCGCATGTTGAGAATGGTGGTGATGAAATTGATGGCGCCGAGGATCGACGACGCGCCCGCGAGATGCAGCGCGAAGATGCCGAGGTCCATGGCCGGGCCAGCGTGGCCCGAGGTCGATAACGGCGCGTAGACCGTCCAGCCCGCTCCAACGCCCGGACCGGGCCCTCCGTCCACGAACATCGAGGTCACAAGAAGGGCGCCGGACGGCACCAGCAGCCAGAAACTGATGTTGTTCATGCGCGGGAACGCCATGTCCGGCGCCCCGATCATCAACGGCACGAACCAGTTGCCGAAGCCGCCGATGAAGGCCGGCATGATCATGAAGAACACCATGATCAGCCCGTGGCCGGTCACGAAGACATTGAAGGTGTGGGAATCAGCAAAGATCTGCATGCCGGGCTCGGCCAGCTCCATCCGCATGAAGATGGAGAGCACCGCGCCGACGATGCCGAACACCACCGCAAAGGCGATGTACATCGTGCCGATGTCTTTGTGGTTGGTGGAGTAGAGCCACCGCGTGATGCCCCGCGGCATATGATCGTGCGCTGCGTGGGCGTGGGCGTGGTCCGCCATGGCCTCTCTCCTTCCTCAGCGCGCCTTGGGCGCGCTGGCGTCGAGCGCGGCAACCTCGGTCGGGCTGTCGTTCGCCGATGCGTATTCTTCTCGCGCGAATTCCACCCAGGCGTCGAACTCTTCCTGCGACACTGCTTCGATCATGATCGGCATGAAGCCGTGCAGCGTGCCGCAGAGTTCCGAGCATTGCCCGTAATAGGTGCCCTCGCGGTTGATCTGGAACCAGGTCTCGTTGACCCGGCCGGGCACGGAATCCATCTTCACCCCAAACGCCGGGATGGCCCAGGAGTGGATCACGTCGTCGGCCGTCGTCAGCAGCCTGATCTTGGCCCCCACCGGCAGCACCACCGCTTCGTCGGTCGCCAGCAGGCGAGGCTGCCCCTCCTCCAGCTCATCCTCCTCCAGCATAATCGCGTCGAAGGTGAAGTCGCCGTGGTCGGGATATTCGTAGGACCAGTACCACTGGTGGCCGATCGCCTTCAGCGTCATGTCGGCATCTGCGACCTTGTCGGTGAAGTAGAGGAGCCGGAACGAGGGCACAGCGATCACCAGCAGGATGATGACCGGCACTACGGTCCAGATCACCTCCAGCATGGTGTTGTGGGTTGTCTTTGACGGCACCGGGTTCCGCTTCTTGTTGTAGCGGATCACGATCCACGCCATCAGGCCGAACACGAAGGCCGTGATGATGACGATGATGATCGTCACCATGAGGTTGAAATCGACGATGCGCTCCATGGAGGGCGAGAGGGCGGTCTGAAAGTCGACCTCCCAATCGGTCGGCTGCTGCGCCACTGCCGCTCCGGCGGCGCCAAGCGCGCCGGCGAGACCGGCGACCGATGCGCCCAGTTTCGCGAGATGCCCCACTACTCAACCTCCACTCGATCGTCGGATTTCGCCTGATCGCCCGCCTTCTCCGGTGCCGTGGCTTGGCACCGAAGGCGCGAACGCAAGGCGGCCCGGACCCCCTCACGCGGAACGGCGCGGCGCGGCCATCGGCGCGCCGCCGCCATTACACGAGCCGCCTGCGTCCTACCATGCACCCCACCGTTTTTGAAGCCCCTCATTGACGGGGAGCGGCGCTCTCGCCGATCCTTGGGGTATTCGGGATGGACGCCACGCCCCGGCGGCCCCATATGTCCCCTGTGTATCGGCGCAGGGCGAGCGAAGGACGAGCGACATGAGCCGCGAAACCGTCACCGACGAGATCTTCTTCAATCGCGCCGGCCTTGATCGGCCACGCACGGAGGGGATCGTCGCGGACGCACTCAAGGGCGCCGACGACGGCGAGCTTTTCCTCGAATATCGCCAGAGCGAGAGCTTCGCCTTCGACGACGGCCGGCTCAAGAGCGCGAGCTTCGACACAAGCCAGGGCTTCGGGCTGCGCGCCGTCGCCGGCGAGACCACCGCTTACGCCCACGCCGGCGAGCTCGGCGAGAACGCGCTGAAACGGGCGGCAGCCACGGTCAAGGCGGTGCGGCACGGCCACGGGGGGACCATGGCGCAGGCCCCGTCGCAGACCAACCGCTCGCTCTACGTGGACGACAATCCGCTGGACGGTACGCCCTTCGACGACAAGGTCGCGCTGCTGGCGGAGATCGACGCCTACGCGCGGACGAAGGAGCCCCGCGTGCGCCAGGTGATGGCGTCGCTGCTCGGCTCCTGGCAGGCGGTGGAGATCGTCCGCGCAGACGGCAGCCGCGCCTGCGACGTGCGCCCACTGGTGCGCCTCAACGTCGCCGTCATGGTCGGCGAGGGGGAGCGGCAGGAGACCGGCTCCCATGGCGTCGGCGGGAGAGTGGTCTACGACGAGTTCCTCGCGCCCGAGCGCTGGCAGGCGCAGGTGGACGAAGCGCTCCGCCAAGCCCTGGTCAATCTCGAGTCCGTCGCGACCCCTGCCGGCGAGATGCCCGTGGTGCTCGGCCCCGGCTGGCCCGGCATCCTGCTGCACGAAGCGATCGGCCACGGCCTCGAAGGCGACTTCAACCGCAAGAAGACCAGCGCGTTCTCCGGTCTTCTCGGTGAGCGGGTGGCGTCGCCGGGTGTGACCGTAGTGGACGACGGGACCATCGACGACCGGCGCGGCTCGCTCACCGTGGACGACGAGGGCACGCCCACCGGCCGCACCGTGCTGATCGAGGACGGCATCCTGCGCGGCTATCTGCACGATCGCATGAACGCCCGCCTGATGGACATGGAGCCCACCGGCAACGGCCGGCGCGAGAGCTATGCGCATGCACCCATGCCGCGCATGACCAACACCTTCATGCTGGACGGCGCCGACGAGCCGGAAGAGATCATCGGCCGGGTGAAGAAGGGCATCTACGCCAAGAACTTCAGCGGCGGCCAGGTGGATATCACCTCCGGCAAGTTCGTGTTCTCGGCCGCCGAGGCCTACCTGATCGAGGACGGCAAGACGACCGCCCCGCTCAAAGGCGCGAGCCTGATCGGCAACGGCCCCGACGTACTGACGCGGGTCGCTGCCATCGGTAACGATTTCGCGCTCGACACCGGCATCGGCACCTGCGGCAAGAATGGCCAGGGCGTGCCGGTCGGCGTCGGCCTGCCCACGCTGCTGGTCGACCCCATCACCGTGGGCGGCACCGACGCTTAGAGAAGCGATCCCCGCTTAGAGCAGCGAGCCCTGCCCGTTGTCGTCTTCGTCCCGCGTGGTCTTGCGGGGCTTGGGCTTGCCGGCGGCGCGTGCGGCGGCGCGGCCATCGTGGAATTCGAGGGATAGCGCGGCGCCAGACTTCACCTCCTGAGCGCTGATGAGCGGACGCTCGCGCTGATCGCGCACCACCGCGTAGCCGCGCGCGAGCACGCCCCGGTAGGAATAGCTCTCCAGCAGGCGTGCCGCGGTCTCGACCCGCGCCGCCCGCTCGCTCAAGGCCGCCCGTCCGGCATGGCGCAGCCGCCCGGCCAATTGATCCGTACCCCGGCGTTCCCATTCGATGCGGGCGGCGGGGTGCCCGGCCGCGAGGCGCCCGGAGGCATGGGTGAGCTGCTGACGCTTGAGCGTGAGGAGTTGGCGCGGCTTGAGTGGCCTGAGCCGGTCCACGGCCTGGCGCTCCGCCGCAAGCCGGCCCCGCGCCCCCCGCGCGAGCCGCTCCGACCAGTCGTCGAGCCGCTGGCCCGCGGTCGTGAGCCGGTCCCGCGCCGCCGGCAAGCCGCGCCCGAGCCCGTCGATGCGCGCGCGCCGCTCGGCGATTAGCCGGCGGAGCGATGCGCCCAGCCGATGCTCCAGAGACTGCGTGCGCTCCAGCAGGTCGGCGCGCACCGGCACCGCCATCTCGGCGGCGGCGGTGGGTGTCGGCGCCCGGCGGTCGGCGGCGAGGTCGATCAGTGTCACGTCGGTCTCGTGACCCACGGCGGAGATCAGCGGGATCTCACTCGCGGCCGCGGCGCGTACCACGACCTCCTCGTTGAAGGCCCAGAGGTCCTCCAGGCTGCCGCCGCCGCGGGCGACGATCAACACGTCGGGCCGTGGCACCGCCCCGCCTGCGTCGAGGCGGTTGAAGCCCTCGATGGCGGCGGCGATCTCCTCTGCCGCGCCGGCACCCTGCACCGTGACCGGCCAGACCAGCACCCGGCGCGGGAAGCGGTCTTCGATACGGTGCAGGATGTCGCGAATCACGGCGCCCGTGGGCGAGGTCACGACTCCCACCGTCTCCGGCAGGTACGGCAGGTCGCGCTTGCGCGCCTCGTCGAACAGGCCCTCGGCGGTGAGCGCCTTCTTGCGCGCCTCCAGCAGCGCCAGTAGCGCGCCGGCACCGGAAAGCTCCAGACGCTCGACCACGATCTGATAGCGCGAGCGCCCCGGATAGGTGCTGATCTTGCCGGTGGCGACGACCTCGAGCCCGTCTTCCGGCGCGATCCCGAGCCTGCCGGCGACGCCGCGCCAGCAGACGGCGTCGAGCACCGCATCCGCGTCCTTGAGCGCGAAGTAGAGATGGCCCGAGGCGGCGCGCTTGAAGCCCGAAACCTCGCCCCGCACGCTGACCCAGGCGAACTCGCCCTCGACCACGCGCTTGAGCGCCTGCGAGAGCTCGCCGACCGTGAAGATCGGCCGATTGTCGCCGTCGGCGAGGGTGGTGTCCGCCTCCGTCATTTCTTGTCGGTGTGCCACCCTCCGGGTGTGCCGCCCTCAGGGTGCGAAGAAGGCGAGGGTGCGGGATTCGATGCTCTGGCGCGGGCGCGCGTCCGCCGGCGCGTTGGGATCGGCGAAGGCCGTGTGGGCGGTGAACCGCGCCCGGCCGTCGGCGAGCGATTCATAGGTCTTGAAGATCAGCGCCTCGCCCGGGTCCATGTCGGGGAAGTAGAACCAGCGGTGGCCAGGATTGTGGCTGAGCTGCATCACCTCGCCGACGCGGTGGGTGTAGACCAGATCGGTCAGCACGAAGTCCCGCTCGTCGATGCTCTGGGCATCGCAGATCGCGAGCGGCATGTCCTGCACCGGGCCCGCAATCGGGCGCCACATCTGCACCACGGCGAAGCGGTGCTCCAGCAGCGCCTCGGCGCGGTCTGCCGGAAGCAGGTCGCGCACCCGCTGCGGTGCCGAGCGGGGGGTGTAGTCGTTGTGCGCCACGTGCACGGGCTCGCGCAGCTTGCGTTCGGTCCGCAGCGTGTCATCGGCGACGCGGATGGTGTGGTCGAAGACCAGCACCTCGGCAGCGCCGCTCGCCTGCTTCACGAGCCGCTCGACCTCCGGGCTGTAGACCGCTTCGATCTCGTCGCTGTCGAAGAAATCCGAGACCGCGCTTTTCTCGGTGTTGAAGGTGAAGCCCTCGCGCTCCAGATCGAGGGCATTCGCCGTCGGCCGGGCGTCGCGGATCGTGACCTCGACCTCCTGGTACTCGGCGTTGCGCTGTGCCGGCTTGCTGCCCGGATTGGTCAGGTAAGTGACCGGCTTTTCGTCCGTGGGAAGGATGTAGTTGATCTGCGCTTGGACGGCTCCAGACATGGCGATGCTCTCTCAGGCTGAGGGGTGCTGCGGGGCTGGTGACAATTTAGACGGAAGTGCGCCGCCGGCAACACCGGTGTGGTTCAGTTGCGTTGCATCCCGGATTCAGACCGCGGCGATCTCGACCTCGACGCCGTGCACGCAGGTGCTCTCGCCCATGTCCGACTTGATGCCGGGGTTGAGGACGTTGACGTTGGCGCGCGCGCCCTCCTGACGCGGCCAGCGGCCCTTGGGGCTGAGCGCGACGCCTTGCGGGATGGTCTCGGCAACCGCGAGCGCAAGCTCCAGGCTGCCGGTGTCGTTGCTGAGCCGCACCTGCTGCCCTTCGGACAGGCCAAGGGCCGTCGCGTCCTCGGGGTGGAGCGTCACGGTCGCTTCGCCCATGCGCTCGGCGATGCGCCGGTCGTTGGCGTAGGAATCGTTCATCAGCCAGGGCGAGGCCGGCGAGAGCAGGCGCAGCCGGCCGTTCTCCGGCTTCGGATCGGCCTCCGCGAGCGGCAGGCGCGGGTGGCCGTCGGTCTCCGCGCGGGCCGAGGCGATCTCGATCTTCCCGCTCGGCGTCGGAAACGCCAGATCGGGGAACTGGATAATCGGCTCCGTCGTCGGGAACACCGTACCGGTCTTCCTGAAGTCGTCGAAGGAGCCCTCGATACCCACCTGCCCCATGATCCGCTCGATGATCTCGTCGTCCGGCTCGTAGAGCTCCGGCTCGGCAAAGCCCATGGCGCGGGAGAGGCGGCGAAAAATCTCCTGGTTGGGGAGAGAGTCGCCGAGCGGTTCCTGCAGCTTCGCCTGGGCCGAGAAGGAGAGGTTGAAGTAGCCCGAGACCAAGTCGTCGAATTCGAGGAACGACGCCGCCGGCAGCACGTAATCGGCATAGTCGGCTGTGTCGGTCTGGAAGATGTCCAGGACCACGGTGAAGAGATCCTCCCGCATGAGCGCGCGGCGGAACCGCGCCTGCTCCGGGCTGGAGGCTGCCGGGTTGATGTTCCAGCAAAGGAAGGCCTGGATGTCCGCCGGGTCTTCCAGCCGCGCCGCAAGCTCCATCTGGCTGAAGCTCGGCGGGCTCTGGCTCAGCGCGGCGCCCGACAGATAGTCACCGTCCACGCCCTTCCGGCCGCTGCCATTGAGGTAGAGCAAGCCGGCGCCGGGCTTGCCGAAGTTGCCGGTGACCGCCGGCAGCAGGGCGCAGGCGCGCATCACGTTGCCGCCCATCGCTTGCCGTTGCAGCCCCTGGCCGAGCCAGAGCAGCGCCGGCCCTGAGCCGTAGATCCGCGCCGCCTCTTCGATCTGCGCCGCCGGCACGCCGGTGCGGGCCTCGCCCCAGGCCGGCGTGCAGGGCGCGATGGCGGGCTCCAGCTCGTCCCAGCCGAGCGTGTGGGCATCGAGGAAGGCGCGGTCGATCAGCCCGTCACGCACCAGCACGTGGACCATGGCGAAGGCCAGCGCCGCGTCGCTGCCGGGGAAGGGCTGCAGGTGCATGTCGGCCTGCTCGGCGGTCGGGTGGCGCACCGGGTCGATCACGATCACCGTCCCCGGCGCTTCCTTGAGCCAGTGCTTGTGCTGATGGGGCGCGGAGGCGGACGGGTTCGCGCCCCAGACGACAATGCAGTTCGAATCCTTCGCTGTGCGCGGGTCGAAGCCGATCACCGAGGTACCGATGGCGTAGTCGAGCGCCACGTGGCCGGCCATGTTGCACACGGTGTCGGGCTCCACCTCGCGGGCGCCGAGGCGGCCCAGGAAGCGCATCGGGAAGGTGTTGGCGATGAGCGAGCAGGTGCCGGTGTAGTGCGCGTGCACGATCTTGTCGGCGCCGTCGCCCGCGGCGATCTCTCTAAAGCGCGCAGCAATGTCTCCAATGGCCTCGTCCCACGAGACCGGCTCGAAGCGCCCGTCGCCCTTGGCGCCGGCGCGCTTGAGCGGGGTCTGCAGCCGCACCTCCGGGTCGCGGAAGACACCGTTGTAGGCGAGCGCGCACTTGCCGCAGAGCGCGCCCCGGCTCACCGGGTGGTCGGGGTCGCCGAGCACGCGGGTGATCGCTCCGTCGCGCTTGATCGCGACGATGCCGCAGGCGTCGTAGCAATCGCGCGGGCAGGTGGTCTTGAGGACTTCCTTCTCGCCTGCCATGGCAGGTCTCCTACGTGCGTGTTCGTGTCACAACTTAACCCGACGCACGCGGCCCCGGAAGCCCGTGCCGAGAATAGGGGGTCAGAGCGCCAGCGCGGCGCGGTGGCCGTCGTGGATGGCGGAGGCCGCGTCCCGAGGCAGCAGGCAGTCGCCGATGAGCGTGACCGGGACCCCGGCCTCCGCCAGATCGCCGGCAAGCTCGTCCCGCACCGCGCGCGGCGTCGCGTAGGTCAGCAACGCGACATCCTCGATGACCATCTCGGCGCCGGTGATGACGTGGCGGCAGGTGACCCGGTCGCCCGCGCGCGCCACCGGCTCGGTGAGGCGGCGCACGTCAATACCGAGCAGCGCCAGCCTGCGCTCCACGCCCATGCGCGACATCAGGTTGACGAAGCGGGCGTTCTCCGCCGCCGGAGTCAGCAGGACGACGCGGGCGAAGTGCTGCGCCAGCAGCTCCACCGCGCCGTAGACCGCAGGCGTCTGGTCCATATCGAGCAGCACCGCCGTGCCCGGCGCAGGCGCGGCATCGCTCTTGGCGAGGTCTGCGACGGCGCTGCGCAGGTCGACCGCGTCCGCGCCCTCGGCCAGCGCCGGCGGCCAGCGCATCCGGGAGCCGGTGGCGAGGATCACCGCATCCGGCTCGCACGCCATCACGGCCGCTCCGGTGGCGGGCTCGCCGACGCGGAAGTCGGCGCCAGCCTCTTCGGCTTTGCGAAGCTGGAATTCGGCGGTCGTGGCCACCTCCGCCCGGCCCGGCAACAGAGCCTCGACACGAGACGCGCCGCCGGGCCCGGCACTCGCCGAGAACACCGTGGCCGCATGGCCGCGCGCCGCCGCGACCCACGCGGCCTCCAGACCGGCGAGCCCGGCGCCGACCACCACGACATGCTTGCGCTCACGGGCCGGCGGCGGCTGCCAGCCGGCCTCGTCCGCGCTCGCCAGCACGGGATTCTGGAAGCAGCGAATGGGCTTGCCCGCGTGAATCTCGCCCCAGCAGTAGTTGCAGAAGGTGCAGGCGCGGATGTCGCCGGCGCGGCCGGCCTCCGTCTTGCGCGGCCAATCGGCGTCCGATATCAACAGCCGGCTGAAGCCGACCATGTCGCAGGCGCCCTCGGCAAGCGCCGTCTCCGCTGCTTGGGCCGATTCGATCCGGCCGAGGCCGATCACCGGGAGCCCGCCGCCGGCCGCGCGGAGCCGCGTGTGGAGCGGCAGGAACGGCCGGGGCGGGTAATGCATGTCGGGTAGATGGGTATCGAACGCGGGACCGAACGCGCCCTGGCTGAAGGAGAGATAATCGAGCACGCCCTCAGCGGCAGCGGCGCGGGCGATGCGCTCCGCCTCGTCGGGGTCGATTCCGCCCGGCACGCGCTCGTCCGCCGGCAGCTTGATGCCGACGATGAAATCCTCGCCGCAGGCGGCGCGCACCGCCGCCATCACCTCGCGCATGAAGCGGGTGCGGCCCTCGAAGCTACCGCCGTAGCCGTCCGTCCGGTCGTTGCAGGCGGGCGAGAGGAACTGCGCGATCAGGTAGCCGTGGGCGCCATGCAGCTCGACCCCGCTGAAGCCCGCGCGCTTCAGCCGCTCCGCGCTCTCCGCATAGCCCGCAACGATGCCCGGTATCTCGTCCTCGCCGAGCGGCCGGGCGGTGTTCCAGTAGAGCGCCTCGGGCTGCGACGATGCGCTGCGCGGCACGGAATCGAGGCCCCAGAGCTGTTGGCGGCCGATGTGGCCGAGCTGGCCGATCAGCCGGCAGCCGTGGCGCTCCACTGCCTCGGCCCAGCGCGAGAGGCCGCCCAGGTTGGCCTCGTCGTGGAGGCTCACCAGGATCGGCGCGCCGCTGCTGGTGGGATGGACGTTCATCAGCTCGGTCACGATCATCGCGGCGCCGCCGCACGCCCGCGCCGCGTGGTAGGCGATCAGGCGATCCGTCACCGCGCGGTCCTTGCCGAGGCCCGTGACCGTGGCGACGTGGACGATGCGGTTGCGCAGCTCGCGGGCGCCCACGGTGATCGGGCTGAACAGGGTGTCGAAGGCCATGGCGGGGTCCGTTCTGGCGATTGGGGGCGGCGCAGTCTAGGGGAGTTGCTGTCACGATGCAGGGGGGAGCATGGCGGACGAGCATGATTTCGTCGTGATCGGCGGCGGCACCGCCGGCTGCGTGCTGGCCAACCGGCTTACCGCCGATCCGAAGACCAGCGTGGCCCTGCTGGAGGCCGGCGGCGAGGCGCGCCATCCCTTCATCCACATCCCGCTGATGGCGGGGCTCGTCTACTTCATGCGCTCGATCAACTGGAGCTACGAGACCGAGCCGGAGCCCCATCTCGACGGCCGCCGCATCCCCTGGCCGCGCGGCAAGGTGCTGGGCGGTACCTCCGCCATCAACGGCATGATGTACATGCGCGGCAACCGCCTGGATTACGACGGCTGGCGCCAGCTCGGCCTCGACGGCTGGGACTACGAGAGCGTGCTGCCCTACTTCAAGCGGGCCGAGGGGCACGGCTCCCGCCAAGACGCCTACCACGGCACCGACGGCCCGCTCCGCGTCAACCGCGCCGCCTCGACGAACCCGCTTTACGACGTCTTCCTCGAGGCCTGCGATACGCTGGGCCTGCCGCGCAACGACGACTTCAACGGCGCGGTGCAGGAAGGCATGGGCCGGCAGGATTTTTGCGTCGACCGCGGGCGCCGCGTGAATACCGGCCACGCCTTCATCCTGCCGGTGCGCGAGCGGCCCAACCTGCGTCTCGTGCTTCGCGCCCATGTCGAGCGGCTGCTCTTCGAGGGTCGGCGCTGTGTGGGCGTCGCTTACCGCCGGGGCGGGCAGCGGCACGAGATTCGCGCGCGGCGGGAGGTGATCCTCTGCGCCGGCACGATCAACTCACCCCAGCTGCTGCAGCTCTCGGGCGTGGGCGCGCCCGAGCATCTCCGCTCCGTCGGCATCGAAGTCGTGGTGGCAAGCCCCGATGTCGGGCGCAACCTGCAGGACCACGCCGGCGTCTACGTGCAGTACGCCTGCACGCAACCGGTTGCGCTCTACGGCCTGCTGCGGCCCGATCGCGCGGCGATGGCCTGCCTGCGTGCCTACCTCCTCGGCACCGGGCCCGGCACCTCCATCGCGCTGGAGGGCGGCGGCTTCGCGCGCAGCCGCGACGGGCTCGACGCGCCCGATCTCCAGGTCACCTTCATCCCCGGCCTCACCCTGGACGTGACCCGCAAGAAGCAGGGCCGGCACGGCTTCCTCACCCACTGCTACCAGCTCCGGCCCGAGAGCCGCGGGGAGGTTCGCATCGCCGCAGCCGATGCATCCCGGCCGCCGGCGATCCACGCCAACACGCTCAGCGCCGAGACCGACCGTCGGGTGATGCGCGACGCGGTCCGCTTCGCGCGGCGGATCATGGCCCAGACACCGTTCGACCCCTACCGCGGCCAAGAAATCGCGCCCGGCGAGCGCGCGCGGTCGGATGATGCGATCGACGCCTGGATCAGGGCCAACCTGACCACCGTCTGGCACCCGGTCGGCACCTGCCGCATGGGCCGCGACGAGCGCGCCGTGCTGGACGCGGAGCTGCGCGTGCGCGGCGCGGAGGGGCTCCGGGTCGTCGATGCCTCGGTCATGCCGCTCATCACCAGCAGCAACACCGCGGCGCCCACCATCATGATCGCCGAGAAGGCGGCCGACATGATCCTGGGCAAGCCGCCGCTCCCCGCCGAAGCCCCGGCAGGCGCCTGAACGCCACGCCGCACGTGGCCTTAGCCAGCGGAGCGGGCGCACCGTTCTCCTCTCTTCATGCCCGGACTTGCCCCGACCATTCACGTCGCCCGCGCCGCGCGGCAACCCAACGAAGAGTCTGCCATGATGGGGGCCGAGCCGGAGGCTCGGAGCGCGCAACTGCGCGCCGCGCCGAATGGCGCGTAGCCAAGCGAACGGAGCGAGCGCCCGGCGCCGCCGGTCAGGACTGGCGCCTGAGCGCGCCCTCGGCGGTGATGTCGCTCTTGAACGGCCAGTAGAGCTCGGCGTTCCGGGTGATTCCGCTGCGGCGGAAGATGATGATCAGCATCATCACCACGCCCACCACCACCCAGGTGCTGCTGGTGGGAAGCACGAAGCCGTCCTTGCCGAACATCCCGCTCTCCAGGTTCTTGAGCAGGTCGATCACCACGGTCAGCACCACGACGCCGACGACGGCACCGGAGAGGCTTTGCATGCCCCCGATCACTAGCATCGCCAGCGTGATCAGCGTCAGGTTCAGGAAGAAGGTGTCGACCGTGAGCATCCCCAGGAAGTGGCCGAAGAGGCCACCCGCCATGCCACAGAAGAACGCGCTGATCACGAAGGCGAGCAGGCGCTGGCCGATGACGTTGACTCCGGCCGCCTTCGCCGCGACCTCATCGTCTCGCGACGCCCTTAGCGCGAGGCCGAATTTGGAGCGTGAATAGAAGAAGGCCGCGAAGATCGTGACCACCGCATAGCAATAGGCGACCCAGGGCGTGGTCGTCTGCGGCAGTCCGATCACCGAGCTCGCGCCCGAGGTCCAGGTGCTCCAGCGCAGATAGACCGAATAGATGATCATCAGGAAAGCGAAGGTGCCGATGGATGCGGCAATTCCCGATAATCGCATCAGCGCAATGCCCGCGATCAGGGCCACAAAGGCGCTCAAGAGCCCCGCCAGGAAGATCGCAAGCACGAAATGATGGCTGTTGTCCAACAGATAACCCGGCAGCCCCGGCATGAACATCTCGCGGGTGTAGGGGCAGCAGGTCTGCCAGCCGGTGGCGTAGGCGCCGATCATCATGAAGCCGATGTGGCCGAACGACATGATCCCGGAGTTGCCAATGAACATGTAGAGCGCCACCACGATCACGACGCGGATCAGGCCCTCGGTCAGCGTCCGCGCCAGGATCCTGTCGTCGAGCGCGACCACGATCGCCGTGATGACGAGCAGCCCGATGCACAGATTGACCACCGGCCAGAAGTGCCGGATGCGCTGCATGAGCGGGGTGGTAGCGTCGATCATCACACCCGCTCTTTGAACGCCCTGGTCGGCACCAGCCCTTGGGGTCGGGCCAGCAGAATCACCACCACCAGGCCGAACACGAAGGCGTCGCGGAAGCCCCGCATGCCCTCGGGCAGGATCGCGATCAGCACGGTCGAGAAGATCCCCACAACGTAGCCGCCGACCACGGCGCCGATCAGGCTGCCCATGCCGCCGATCACCGTGGCGATGAAGGCGTAGAGCATCAGGAAGACGCCGCCGCGGAAGCTCAGGATGCCGGTCTGCGTGTGGTACATCAGCGCCATGATGCCGGCGAGCGCGCCCGAGATGACGAAGGCGAGCGCGATCACCCGGGTCGCATTGACGCCGAGCATCCGCGCCATCCTGAAGTCCTCGGCCGCGGCCCGCATTTCCACGCCGATCGGCGTGCGCCTCAGGAAGATCGTAAGCAGGATGAGCAGGATCCAGGTCACCGCCACGATCACGAGCTGCAGGATCGGCACCTGCACCTTGTCCGAGAGCGGGATCACGCCGGTGAGCTCAGGCCAGAGGCCAACCGCCTTCGGCCGCCCGCTGTAGATCATGATGATGAGGTTCTGGATCGAGAAGCTGAGCGCCACCGAGGCGATCATCAGCACGGCGGGCGGCGCCGTCTGAATGTGCCGGAAGAGCAGGAAATAGGAGGCAAGCGCCCAAACCACCACCACGCCCACCACGCAGATGATCAGCGCCACCGGGTGGAAGTCGAGGATCAGCGGGACTGCGACCACCGCCGTCGCCGGCACGATCAGCGAGAACCCGCCCACCGTAATGAAGTCGCCGTGGGCGAAGTTGATCAGCCTGAGCACGCCGAAGAGTAGCCCGATACCCAAAGCGCCAAGGGCGTAGAAGCTCCCCAGGCTCAGGCTGGAGATGATGACCTGGACGACGACTTCCATCAGAAGGTCGCCTCGCCCGCGTGCTCCACGCCTTCGGTGAAGCCGAAATAGGCCTGGCGCACCTTCTCGCCGTCCTGCAGGTCCGCGGCGTCGCCTTCCAGCTGAATCTCGCCGCTGCGCAGCACGTAGATGCGGTCTGCCGCCTTGATCGCGCGCTCCGAGCTCTGCTCGACGATCAGCAGCGTGAGCCCCCGGGATTCCCTCAGCTCAAGCAACACCTCGTAGACCCGGTCCACCAGGTTGGGCGCGAGCCCGAGCGAGGGCTCGTCGATGGTCATGATTCTGGGGTTGGTCAGAAGCGCCCGGCCGATCACCAGCATCTGCTGTTCGCCGCCGGAGAGCTTGCCCGCAGCCCCCCTGCGCCGCTCCGCCAGAACCGGGAAGAGCTCCAGCACCCGCTTGAAATCTGCCTCGATCTCGGCCCGGTCGCGGCGCATCCGGGTGCCGAGCCGCAGGTTCTCCTCGACGCTCAGCGTGGTGAAGACGTGCCGGCCTTCCGGCACCTGGGAGATGCCGTGCCGCGCCACTGCCTCCGGTGTGAGGCCGACGATGGACTGACCGTCGAAGTTGATCGTGCCCTGGGATGGCCGCAGGACGCCCGAGATGGTGAGCAGCGTCGTCGACTTGCCGGCGCCGTTGGGGCCGACGACGCAGACGATCTCGCCCTCGCTGACGCCGATGGAGACGCCGCGCACGGCCGGAACCCGGCCATAATGCACGTAGATGTCTTCGACTGAGAGGAGCATCCGCGTCACTCGTGGCCGAGGTAGGCGGCGATGACCGCCTCGTTGCTCTGCACCTCGGCAGGCGTGCCCCGCGCGATGGTCCGGCCGCTGTCGAGCACGTGGATTCGCTCGCAGACTCCCATGATGACCCGCATGTTGTGCTCGATCAGCAGCACGCCGCAGCCGAAGCGCTCCGGTATCTCGCGCACAAGGTGCATCACGTCGTCGCATTCAAGGTCGGACATCCCGGCCGCAGGCTCGTCCAGCAGGACAAAAGTGGGGTTCATCGCCAGCGCGCGGGCGATGCCGACCCGGCGCTCGTCGGTATAGGGCAGCACTCCCGCCGGGTCTTGAGCCTGATCGGCGAGGCCGATCCACTCAAGAATCTCCATTGCCTGCACATGCGCCTTGCGGCGGGAGAGGCCGAGGCTCACGCCGGCGACCTCGACATTCTCGCTTACCGGCATGTCGCGGAAGAGGCGCCCGGCCTGGAAGGTGCGGGCCACGCCGTGTCGCCTGATCCAGTGGGGCGTAAGCCTGGAGATCACCTTGCCGCCGAGCAGCACCTCGCCAGCGGCCGGCACCTGGAAGCCGGTCATGGCGTTGACAAGCGTCGTCTTGCCGGCGCCGTTGGGGCCGATGAGGCCGAGGATCTCGCCCTGGTGCAGGGTCTCGTCCACGCTGTCGACAGCGGTGAGGCCTTCGAAGCGGACAGTGACGCCGCGCGCTTCCAGCGTATGGCCGTTCTGCGCTTCCGCCTTGGATCCGGCGTCTTCTGACACCAGCCACCCCCCGTTGCCCAAACCACTGCACGCGCCGCCGCGCGGACGATGCGGCCGCACGGGCGCCCGCACAGCCGCAGTTCCCTCGTTAGCTACCGAACGCCGGGTCGCGAATCAACGGGGAATTCGCATGGCGTTCTCGATCGGGCCTACGGAATTCACTTGACCTTTTCGTCTGCGTTCGATTGGGCCCGTGACCGGCCCTGCAATCGGGCTTGCAAAAGCCGACGCCGCATTGACAATGCGTCGGTTTAGGGGGCTCGGCATTCCGCCGAGTGCTTGGCACTTGCCATGAGACATTGAGAGGGAGGTCACTTCGGATGAGAAAACTTGCATCAATCGCTGCGGCCGGCGCACTCGCGCTGGGCGCGGTATCGGCCGCGCCGGCGGTGGCGGACGACCACGAGGTCGTCTTCGGCTTCGCCGCGTCGTATTCGGGCTGGATGCAGGCCTATAGCGGGCCCTCGACCAACGCCGCGTTGATCGCGATCGACGACTGGAACGCCAAGGGCGGCCTCCTCGGCAAGCAGATCAGGCCGGTCTTCGCCGACGCCAAGACCGAGCGTGCAGAAGGCGCCAAGGCCGGGATCTCCGTCATCAACGATGGCGCCATCGCCATGGCGGTGGATTGCGACTACGACTTCGGCGCGCCCGCCGCGCTGCAGGCGCAGAACGCAGGCCTGATTTCGATCTTCCTGTGTGCGGAGAGCGTGCTCGCCGGCATCCAGGGAATCGGCAAGTACTCGTTCTCGAGCTCGATCCTCGCCGCGGTGCAGGGTGCCACGATCGCCGAGTGGGGTTACAAGGTGAAGGGCTGGCGCACAGCCTACCTCCTGCTCGACGACATTCTCGAGTACAACAAGGGCATCTGCTACGGCTTCGACTGGATGTGGCGCGAGGTGCTCGGCGGCGAGGTCGTCGGCCACGACGTCTACCAGAACGACGATCCCAGCATTCAGGCGCAAGTCGACCGCATCAGGGCGCTGCCCGAAGAGCCCGACATCATCGAGAACTGCAGCTACATTCCCGGCGGGGCGAGCGCGATCAAGCAGATCCGCGCGGCAGGTATCACTGCCCCCATCGGCGGCGGCAGTTCCATGACGGGCGTCTACTGGCAGGATTCAGTGCCTGGTCTCTCTGGCCACTTCGTGCCCGAGCAGGCCTCGATCTATGGCGACGATCCGCGCCCGGCGGTGCAGGAGTTCCTCAAGAAGTACGAGGCCAAGTTCGGCGAGCCGGTGAACAACCAGTACGCCTTCCCTGGCTACGTGGTCTTCGAGATGTGGGCCAAGGCCGTCGAGAAGGCCGGCACCTTCGATTCCGACGCCGTCGTCGAGGCGCTGGAGAGCTTCCGCGAGGAGCCGGTGCTGGTCGGCACGCGCACCTTCACGGACCAGCTCCACCATCAGAACTTCGCGCCGTACCTGATCGTGGAGACCACCAACAATCAGCCGGCGGTCGTCGACTCCTGGACCATTTCGGAGCCGGTGCCCATGGATGTGCTGTTCGGCAAGCGTTACGAGTACATCGCCCGCTGAACGAGTGTGGAACGATAGCGCCCGCTAGACGGGTGTAACGACGGGAGGGGGCTGCGGCGCCAGCGTTTTAGCCTCGCTCCTCTGCGTTGAGACCATCGCCCCGTCCGGGCAACCGGGCGGGGCGCTTTCCTTGCCGTGCGCTTGGGCGAACGCGTGCTATCGTCGGCTCGGAAAGACTCGGGTTCGGAGAGTATCGATGGCGCCGGTCTACTACCACACGGGCCGATTCCCACCCGAGGGACGCCTGGACTGGCCTGCGCTGATTCCGTTCATCGGTCCCGCGGCGGCCGCGGTGGCGCGCTACGACGGAACGCTCGCTGCCATTCCGAATCCACGTATCTTGCTGGCTCCCTTGATGACTCGAGAGGCAGTGCTCTCCTCTCGCATTGAAGGTACCCAAGCGACGATGGGTGAAGTCCTCGGGTTCGAGGCCGGACAGGAGCCCGATTCGCCCGCACGTCGTGACGATATTTGGGAGGTGCTCAACTACCGTGCCGCGATGCGACGGGCGGAAGAGATGTTGGGGAAGCTGCCGCTGTCACAACGAGTGATCCGCGAAGCGCATTCCGTGCTGCTTTCCAGGGTACGCGGCGAGGGCAAGTTGCCGGGCGAGTACCGGAAAACTCCGAACTGGATCGGAGCACTTGGCTGCTCCCTTGAAGAGGCCAAGTTTGTTCCCATCGGAGCGGATAGGCTTCCAGACGCAATGAGCGCGTGGGAACGATACATCCATCAGGAGTCCCCCGACCGGCTGATCAAGCTCGCAATCCTGCACGCCGAATTCGAGGCTCTGCATCCGTTCCTCGACGGTAATGGGCGGCTCGGGCGGATGCTGGTGCCGTTGCTGCTTTGGCAAGACGGGCTTATCCGAGAGCCGACGTTCTACATTAGCGCTTACTTCGAGGTTCACCGCGACGGCTATTACGATAGTCTGCTCGCCGTCTCTCGCGACGATGATTGGACCGGATGGTGCAGATTTTTCTTGGAAGCCGTGCGATTGCAGGCCGAGGACAACCTGACCAAGGCAAAGGGCATCATTTCCCTTTACGAGGACTTGAAGCGTCGCGTGCCGGAACTGACCCGTTCTCGCTACGCGATCCACTCGTTGGACTGGATTTTCGGGCACCCGATATTCAGAGCTTCCGACTTCGCGGCCGGGACCGGCATGTCCGGAAGAACAGCGCGGCGAATTCTGGACGCTCTGTGCGAAGGCAACGTTCTTCAGGTCTTAGTCCCTGGTAGCGGCCGTCGAACGTCCGTTCTCGCGTTCCCCGACCTCCTGAGCCTCACGGATAGCGAGGCGGAGATTTGACGGTCATCCATGGCCAACAACACTCGTTGTTGGCCACTTTTGAGCAAAAGTGTCCAACAAGCGAATTTGCCGGCCACAGGTGACCGACAAAGGTTAAGGGTTGGGCAGGCTCTCTCTCGAGAGCCTGCCCAACCCTTTTGAACGAAGCCGCGGGCCACGAGAGGCGAAGTTGAGCTATGTGGAAAGTGCGCTGATGTCAGCGTCAGGCGGCATCCACCGGCAGCAGAGTTGCGCATAAAATCGACGCTCGCGCCGGTCTTTCGGCAGGCATGCGGGCGCACGCTGCGAGGACTGAGCGGGGTGTGAGCCGAGGGCTGTCAGCCCGGCTCAAGCGGAGACAGGTTCGGTCGTGCGTCGGCGCTTTGGCGCCGTTGCGCGGGGCCGAAGCGAGCGGGCGTCTCACGGTTTCCCCCTGTGGGTCGGCGGCAGCGCCGGCGGGCCGCGCGTCGAGCGGGGCTCATGGCGGCGGCGGATTTCGCGGACGAGGCGCATGACGCCGCCGCAGTGGGGGCAGGCCACGGGCGCGGTGCCGATCTCGGGCTCTTCGTCGGGCTCGGCCTGAGCGCCGTCCACGCTTCCCTCGGGGGCGGCGCAGCCGAGGGCGCCGAGAGCCTGGCGTGCTCTCTCCAGCGTGCTGGCGCGGCAGCCGTTGGCGAGGATGCCGAAGTAGCGAATGCGGTGCATGCCGTCCGGCAGGACGTGCCTCAGGAAGCGGCGGATGAACTCGTCGGCGCTCACGGTGGCGATGCCGTAGCGCGGCTTTCTCTGCCCCGGCGCCTTGGGCTTTCGGTGGCGGAAGGAGACCGTCTCGCCGTCGAAGGAGACGATGCGGCTGTCGGAGATGGCGATCCTGTGCGTGTAGTGCGAGAGGTACCGGAAGACCTGCTCAGGCCCGCGGAAGGGCCGCTTGGCGTAGACCACCCAGTCCCTGGCCCGGGCGGCGGCAAGCGTGGCGTGGAACTCGCCGGGATTGGCGAGGTGGGCGAGGGTGCCGTGGAACTCCAGGTCCCCCCGGCCGTGGGCGCGGGCGAGCTCCTTGAGGAAGAGGCGGCGGAACAGGCTGCCGAGGACCTTGACGGGGGCGAGGAAGGTGGTGCTCCCCGTCTTCCACTCGCCACTGTCTACGTCGAAGCCCGCGTTGGGCACGACCACGTGCAGGTGCGGGTGGAAGCGGAGCTTCTGATCCCAGGTATGGAGGACCGCGGTGCCGCCGATGCGCATGCCGCCGTGGCGGGGATCGGCGGCGATGGTGCGCAGGGTCTCGGCGACGGCCCGGAAGAGGATGTCGAACACCACCCTGCGGTTGCAGAAGGCAATGGCGGCAACCTCCTTGGGCAGGGTGAAGACCACATGGAAGTAGGGCACCGGCAGGATGTCCCCGGCGCGCTCCTCGCTCCAGAGGTTGGCGGCGAGACCCTGGCAGGTGGGGCAGTGGCGGTTGCGGCAGGAGTTGAAGAGCGGATGCTCGCGCCCGCAGCCCTCGCAGGCGTACATGTGGCCGCCGAGCACGGCGGTGCGGCACGCCTCGATGGCGCCCATGACCTTGAGCCGGGCGGCGTCGATGCGCCCTTTGTGGCGCTCACGGAAAGCGGCGCCGGCGCGGCGGAAGATCTCCGCCACGCCCGCGCGTTCGGCCTCCACGCGCCGTCAGTTGCGCAACGCTGCGAAGCCTGAGATCGGGTGGTCGAGGCCCTCGAACATCTTGCCGGTGACGCGGGCGTAGTGACGGGTCGTGTTCGCGCTTCGATGGCCGAGCATGTCCCGGATCACCTCGATATCGCCGCCGCGCTCGAGGAGATGGGTCGCCGCCGAATGGCGCAGGCAATGGAAGGTGTAGCTGCGGTCGAGCTCGGCAATGTCGCGCGCCCTCCTGAAGGCGGCCTGCAAGGTCTCCGTTGCGATGGGCCTGTCGAGCGAGACGCCGTAGAAGAGCCAGTTCGTCGGACGCGGCCAGATGTTCCTGTAGTAGACGCGCAAGTAGTGGATGACGATGTCCGGCAACGGTGCCATTCTCTCGGTGCCGCCTTTGCCGGAGGGGATGTGCAGCAGCTTCTTCTCCGACAGGATGTCGCCGACCTTGATGGCCAAGGTCTCGGAGATGCGGAGCCCGCCGCCATAGCCGGTGACAATGGCAGCACGGTGGCGGAGGTCGGGTGTCGCAAGGATGAGGTGCTCGACCTCCTGCTCCGACATGTAGCGCGGCAGCTTGCCGGGCTTCTTGCGGGAGCGCAGGCCGGCGACATGGTCAGGCCAGCCGAGTGTGTCGATGTAGAGGAAGTTCAGCGCGGCGAAGGAGACGTTGGTCGTGCCCGGACTGAGCCCCTTGTCGATCCGCCCCAGGTACCACTGGCGCACCTGCTCGGCGTCGAGCTCGTCCGGCGAGGCGTCGTAGTACCTGGCCAGGTTCTTGATCTCGCAGATGTAGGCCTTGGACGTGCTCGCGGCCAGATTGGCGATGCGGAGCTGCTCCTCCATGCGCTGGCGAAGAGGGGTGACGGTGTTCGTGTCGCACGCGGTCCCGGTCATTATCGATCTCCCTGGATCGCGACGGCGCGCCGCCGGACCGATCCGGCGACGGTCCGTCGCAGGGGTCGATGCTAACCACTGGTGATCGGGAGGCTGCTGGGGATCCGCCACCCGACGGGCGGAGCGCCACTGACGCAACCGGGAAGCGAACGCACAGAACAAACGGCACCCGCGACGCCTCGGAAATGAATGAACTCTACGCCGCTAACTCCGCGTAGCGGCTTCGTTCAACTGGGGTTTCTCGGCGGCTCCTTTCATTCCAACGGAATGGCGCTACCTCATCGCAAGGACGGAGCGCCATCAAACGCGAGCACGACATTCGGTTGTCACCCCCGCGCCGCTTTGCGATGATCGGGACGAGCCCGGCGGCTCAAGGATTGGTGTGATGAACAGTGGCGGCGAGCAAGGCGCGGGTCCCTATCTGGAGGGGCAGTTGCTGGTCGCCATGCCGACGATGGCGGACCCGCGCTTCGCGCACACCGTCATCTACATGTGCGCCCATTCGGAAGACGGCGCGATGGGCCTCGTCGTCAACAAGCTCCTCGAATCGCTCAGCTTCTCGGACCTGCTCGAGCAGCTCGAAATCGAGCCCGCGCAGGAAAGCAAGCCCATCCCGGTGCATTTCGGCGGCCCGGTCGAGGCCGCGCGCGGCTTCGTCCTCCACTCCACCGACTACACCCACGAAGCCACCATGCAAGTGGATGACGGCTTCTCGCTGACCGCCACCATCGATGTTCTGAAGGCCATGGCCGAAGGCCGCGGCCCACGCCTCAGCATGCTGGCTTTGGGTTATGCCGGCTGGGCGCCGGGCCAGCTCGACCGCGAGATTCAGGAGAACGGCTGGCTCACCGTGCCGGCGGACGAAGAGCTGGTCTTCGACGAGGCCCAGGACGCCAAGTGGGAGCGTGCCGTCGGCCGCCTCGGGTTCGACCCCGGCAACCTCTCGGGCTTCGCCGGCCGAGCTTAGTCAAGACTTCCCGCCACGCTCACGGTCTGCGCGGCGCGATCGTCGCGTAAAGCAGGTGATCCTGCCACTGGCCTGCGATCTTGAGGTAGGCGCGCGCGTACCCCTCGCAGCGGAACCCGGTCTTCTCCAGCAGCTTTCGGCTGGCGGTGTTCTTCGGCATGCACGCGGCCTCGACCCGGTGCAGGCCGAGCGGCCCGAAGCAATGGCCGAGCAGGCCGGTGAGCGCCTCGCTCATGTGGCCATGCTGCGCATGGGGCCGTCCGATCCAGTAGCCGACGCTGCACGATTGCGCGGCTCCCCGCTGCACGTTGCTGAGAGTCATCCCGCCGAGCAGCGTGTCGTCCCTGCGGCGGAACAGGAAGAAGGCGTAGCCCAGATCGTCCTGGCCGTCGCGCAACTGGCGGCGGATGCGCCGGCGAAAGGCGCTGCGGGTCAGCGCGTCGCTCGGCCAGGTCGGCTCCCATGGGCTCAGGAACTCGCGCGAGAGCGCCCGGAGCTCGGCCCAGGCCCGCCAATCCCGCATCTGTGGCGGTCGGAGGTAGAGCGAGCGCGTCTCCACCGTCGCCTCGCGCGCGGAATCGTTGGCGGGGCGGAGGAACGCCATCAGCCGGGCACCCTGATCCTGAACGCGTAGATGCCGGCGTCCTCTTGCCAGCCCTGGAGCTCGAACGGCGTGGTCTCGCAAAAGTGCTTGAAGTCGATCACCGCCGCCGGGTCGGTCGCGAGCACCTCCAGCGTCGCGCCGGGGGCGAGGCGCTTCAATGCCTTTCGCGCCTTGAGCACCGGCAGCGGGCACATCAGGCCGCGCACGTCGAGCGTCTCGTCCGCACCGGGCCGAACATCGGGCACGGCATCTGGCGGCCGCCCGATCGGCTCAGGCGAAGCGGGCGGCGATCGAGTCATGACCTTCAAGCCTTGCGATGGGGCCGAGCGCGGCGACCGTGGGCCGGCCACCCTGCAGGATGCGGCACGCGGTGCGCTGTACCGCCTCGCGGTCGACTGCATCGACGCGCTCGATCAACTCCGCGACCGTGAGCGGCCTGCCGAACAGTAGAATATGGCGGCCCAGCCGCTCCGCCCGCGCCTGGGTGCTCTCGAGGGACATCAGCAGCCCGGCCTTGAGCTGGGCGCGGGCGCGGGCGACCTCCTCGTCGCCCACCGTGGCGCACGCGTTGACCAGCTCGTCCGACATCACCGGGATCAGCTCCGCAAGCTCGTCCTCGCCCGCGCCGGCATAGACGCCGAAGATGCCGCCGTCCGCGTAGCTGGAGGCGAAGGTGAAGACTGAATAAGCGAGGCCGCGTCGCTCCCGGATCTCCTGGAAGAGCCGCGACGACATGCCGCCGCCGAGCAACGTCGACATCACCTGCAGCGCGTAGAAATCGTCGTCGTCGTAGGCGAGGCCGTCGAAGCCTATCAGCAGGTGCGCCTGCTCCAGATCGCGCGCGATGCGGCAATCGCCGCCGCTATAGACCGCAGCCGCAGGCGCCGGCACCGGGCCTTCCGGCAGGGCTGTGAAGGCTGCCTCCGCCGCCGCGACGAGCGCGTCGTGATCGATCCGGCCTGAGCCCACCAGTACCATGCGCGCCGCCCGGTAATGCGCGCCCATATAGGCCGCGAGCGCATCGCGCGAATAGGAGCCCACGCGCTCGGGCGGGCCCAGGATCGTGCGGCCGATGGGCTGATCCGGATAAGCGGTCTCCTGAAATCGGTCGAAGACGAGGTCGTCCGGCGTGTCGTTGACCTGCGCGATCTCCTGGATGACCACCGCACGCTCGCGCTCCAGCTCCTCCTCATCGAAGGTCGAGTGCTGGAGGATGTCCGCCAGCAGGTCGAGCGCCAGCGGCACGTCCTCCTTCATCACCTTGGCGTAGTAGGCCGTGGTCTCCCTGGACGTGTAGGCGTTGAGGTGGCCGCCCACCGCCTCGATCTCCTCGGCGATGTCGCGGGCGCTGCGCCGCTCGGTGCCCTTGAAGGCCATGTGCTCCAGCAGATGCGAGAGCCCGTTGGTCTCTTCGGTCTCGCAGCGCGCGCCGACATCGACCCAGAGCCCGACCGAGGCCGTCTCCACGTGGTCGACGGGATCGCTGACCACCCTGAGTCCGTTGGTGAGCGGCGTGATCTGCACACTCACGCCACGCGCTCCCGCTGCGGCGCGTGGACCCGGTCGCGGATGAAGCGCGTGAGCAACGCGGCATCCACGGGCAGCTCTGTCACCCTTTCGGGTTTCGCCGCGAGCGCCGCGAGCCTCGGCGGGAGCACTGGGGACACGCCGATGGCGCGCTCGATGGCGTCGGGGAACTTGGCGGCATGCGCGGTCGCCAGGCTCACCATCGGCCCTGCGCCGGCGTCGTGGCGGCGGGCGGCGTGAACGCCTGCCGCGCTGTGCGGGTCGATCATGCGTCCGCTTTCGCGCCACACGTCCGCAATGGTCGCGAGACAGGCATCGTCGTCGGCACGTGCGGCGGCGAAGGCAGCCTTGGCCTGCGCCAGCCGGGCGCCGTGCAGGGTGAATTCGCCGTGCTCGGCAAGCTCAGCCATCAGCGCGCGCACGGCGTCGCCGTCGCGGCCCGAGAGGTCGGCCAGCAGACGCTCGAAGTTGCTCGCAACTTGGATGTCCATGCTGGGGCTCAGCGTCCTGTGGACCGTCCCCTTGCGGTAGAGGCCGGTCTCGAAGAAGCGGGCGAGAATGTCGTTCCGGTTTGTGGCGACCATGAGGCGTTCGATGGGGACGCCCATCTGCCCGGCGGCATACCCGGCATAGACATTGCCGAAGTTGCCCGTGGGCACGGTGAAGGAGACCGCGCGGCCTGGCGCGCCCAGGGCGAGCGCTGCATAGACGTAGTAGGCGGTCTGCGCCGCGACACGCGCCCAGTTGATCGAATTGACCGCTGCGAGCCCGACTTCGTCCCGAAGTGCGAGGTCGGCGAAGAGCGCCTTCACCAGCGCCTGGCTGTCGTCGAAGGTGCCGGCGACGGCGACGTTGTGGACGTTGGGCTCGGCTGCCGTGGTCATCTGGCGGCGCTGCATCTCGGAGACCCGGCCTGCCGGGTGGAGCACGACCACGGAGAGCGCCTCGCGGCCGCGGAAGGCCTCGATCGTCGCAGCCCCCGTGTCGCCCGAGGTAGCGACCAGAATCGTCGCCGTGCCTCCGCGCTTCGCCAGCACGGCGTCGAGCAGGCGAGCGACCAACTGGAGCGCGAAGTCCTTGAAGGCAAGCGTCGGCCCGTGGAACAGCTCCAGCAGCCATTGGTCGGGGCCGAGCTGCACCAGCGGCGCCGTCGCGTGGTGATCGAAATCGGCGTAGCTCTTAGCCGCGATGGCCTTGAGCTGCTTGCGTGAGAAGGCGCGCCCGGTGAACTCCGCCATGACGGCGGCGGCGACCTCCGCATAGGGCCGGCCGCTGAGTGCCGCGAGCGCATCGTTGTCGAGGGACGGCCAGCGCTCAGGGATGTAGAGGCCGCCGTCGCGCGCAAGACCTTGGAGCAGGGCGTGTTCGAACGAGACTGTCTGCCCACCGGTCTGCCGCGTGCTGATGTAGCGCAAGCCGCGCTCTCCGTGCTGGTGCGCCCTCGTCCCGCCCTGGCCAGACTATACGCGCCCGCTGCCGGCCGGCAAGGAAGGGCGGGTCCGACGGGCAATTTCGCCATTTGGCCGGGGCGCCCGAGGGTTGTACGCTGCGCCCGCGGCCTGGGGCGGCCACCGAGCCGGCCAGCGGCGCGCATGAGCGATTCAAGGGAGACACACACATGCTTCGATCGTTGCGAACGGTGGCCCTGGCAGGCGCCGCCACGGTGGCCGGCGCCGCGTTGGCGTTGGGCGCTCTCGATACCAAACCCGCCAAGGCCGAAAGCGGTGGCACGCTGATCTGGTCGATCCCGGCGGCGATGAGCCTGTTCGATCCGCCGCAGTCCTGCGGCTGGCTCACCAAGAACGCCACCCACATGATCTTCGACGGCCTGGTCGAGCTGGAGCTCGGCAAGCCGGAGAAGGGCTGGGCGACGCTCCGGCCGGCGCTCGCCGAGTCCTGGACCGTCTCCGAGGACGGCAAGACCTACACCTTCAACCTGCGCAAGGGCGTGAAGTTCCACGACGGCACGCCCTTCAACGCCGAGGTGGCGAAGTGGAACTACGACCGCTTCTCCAACCCCGACGCGCCGCAGTACAACGAGGTGGCCAACGCCTACCTGAACTTCTACGCGCGCTGGATCGAGTCCACTCGCGCGGTCGACGAGAACACCTTCGAGATCGTTCTCACCCAGCCGCACTACGAGTGGCTGCAGATCGGCCAGTCCTCCTGTGGGCAGCCGGAGATGATCAGCCCGACCGCGTGGGAGATTCACGGCGATCAGGACATCGCGCTCCACCCGGTCGGCACCGGGCCGTTCAAGTTCGTCGAGCGTGAGATCGACGTGATGGTCGTGCTCGAGCGCAACGACGACTATTACGGCGAGCCGGCGAAGCTCGACTACATGGTCTATCGCCAGATCACCGACCCTGCGACGCGCATCGCGGCGCTCAGGGCCGGCGAGATCAACATGGTCACCGAGCCCACCTGGGACGAGATCGAGAACCTGGTGGACGAGGGCTTCCAGCTTCTGCTGCAGCCCAACGTGCCCTCGGTCTGGTACGCCGCGTTCAACATGAAGCACCCGGCGCTTCAGGACGTGCGCGTGCGCAAGGCGATCAACATGGCGATCGACCGTGAGGGCGTGGCCCGCGAGGTGCTGAGAGGCACCGGCAAGGCCGAGCACGGCATGCTCTCCGCCGGCACCTTCGCCTACGATCCCGACTACAACCCCTATCCCTACGACCCCGAGGGCGCGAAGGCGCTGCTGGCCGAGGCCGGCTACGGGGACGGCGGGCTGGAGCTCACCTTCGAGATCTTCGACTACGGCTGGAACGAGGCTTGGGAGAAGTGGATGCAGCGCGACCTCAAGAAGGTCGGCATCGACCTCAAGCTGAACAAGCTGGAGTGGATGACCTATCTCGGCAAGTGGCTCCAGGGCATGCCCGAGACCGTGGCGATGAACAGCATGGGCTGGGGCTGGTCGGTGCCGTACTGGACCGCACACGCCACCCGTTGCGACCATCACCCGCCGAACGGCATCAATGGCGGCTGGTACTGCAACGAGGCGGTCGATGCGCTCTATCAGCAGGCGATCCAGACCGAGGATCAGGCTGAGGCCACGAAGCTCTATCGCGAGGCCAACCGCATTATCATGGAAGAGGACGTCGCCTTCGTGCCGGTGTTCAGCTACCACAATCCGATCGTTCTGGCGCCCAACGTGAAGGGCTTCGTGAACGGTCAGGAGAACTGGTACGACTACACCCTGCCCTGGGTTGAGGAGTAGGGATCGCGGATAGCAGCGAGTGGGCCGCCGGGCGCAACGCCCGGCGGCCGGCTGCTTGTGCGACATCCGACCGGACGGGATCGTAACCCTTTGCATCACGGTCCCTCACTTCGCATGAAGTGCGGCCCAAGAAACCCCCACCTCACCCCGGCTCTCTCCGCCCCTAGGGGCGGAGAGAGAGAGTTGGCGTTGCCGCTTACGTCCCCCCTCCGTCCTCTCGGGGGAGGGGGACAGGGGGAGGTGGGTACGGGCCGCCCTGATTCCACTGGGGTCGCAGGGTGCTCTAGTGGCGGGGGGCTGCGCCGCAGCGACCGTAAGTCCGTTAGCGTGATTGTTCGCTTGCCGATGGGAGGCGCCGCCGCGCCATGACGCGGTTCATCGTCATGCGCCTCCTCACGATCGTCCCGATCATGTTCGGGGTGTCGTTCTTCGTCTTCATCCTGGCCCACCTCGCGCCGGGCGACGTCACCACGACGCTGACGGGGCCTTACGCGACCGAGGAGACGCGCGAGCAGATCCGCGAATCCCTCGGCCTCAACGAGCCTATTCCGGTCCAGTACGGCAAGTGGCTGAGCCACATCCTCCAAGGCGAGTTCGGCAAGTCCATCGCCAACCGGCGCATGGTCGCCGAGCTGATCTTCCCGAAGTTCGCGAACTCCCTGATCCTGGCGCTGACCAGCGCGGCACTGGCCTACGTCATCGGACTCTTCGCCGGCATCTTCGCGGCCTCCAGGCCCTACGGCTATTTCGACCGATTTACCATCGCCGGCACCCTCATGTTCGGCAGCATTCCGCCCTACTGGTTCGGGCTGCTGCTGGTGCTGTTGTTCTCGCTGACCTGGCGCTGGCTGCCGGCGACCGGCATGACCAAGATCGTCGGCGGCGGCGGGCCGATCGACGTGATCCTGCATCTGATCTTGCCAACCATCGCCGCGGGCGCGGCGCCCGCGGCGATCATCGCGCGCACCGTGCGCGCGACCATGCTGGAGATCCTGAGCCAGAACTACATCAAGGTCGCCCGCGCCAAGGGCATCCGGCGCGGCGTGATCCTGCGCAAGCACGCACTCCGCAACGCGCTGCCGCCGATTGCCACGATCTGCGGCCTGCAGCTCGGCTACCTGCTGGGCGGCGTGCTCTTCGTCGAGGTGATCTTCGCCTGGCCCGGCATCGGCTATCAGCTCTGGCAGGCGATCCAGGCGCGCGATATCCCCACCATTCAGGGCGCCTCGCTGATCATCGGGGTCGCCTTCGTGCTGGTGAACCTCGCGGTCGACGTGTTCAACGCGTACACCGACCCGAAGATCCGCATCTCCGAGGGAGTGCGCTCGCGATGACCGACGCGCCGGGCCTCCACGGCCAGTCGATGCGGCAGCGCTCAGCGGCCGAGCTCCGGCGCGAGAACCTCCACATCATGTGGCGGACGCTGACGCTCGCCTGGCACGCCTATGCCAAGGACAAGGCGGCGGTGGGCGCGCTGATCTTCATGATCATCGTGGTGTTGATCGCGATCTTCGCGCCCTACATCAGCCCGCACGACCCGACCGAGGCGGTCGGCACCCGCGGCGGCCTGCCGGGGACCGACGGCCTCCTCCTTGGCGGCGACATGGACGGCCGCGACATGCTCTCCCGCCTCTTCTGGGGGGGGCGGGTGTCGCTGCTCATCGGCGTCGTGCCGACCGTGGCGGCCACCTTCATCGCCGTCGTGCTCGGCCTCTTCGCCGGCTACATCGGCGGCTGGGCTGACCAGGTGGTGATGCGCATCCTCGATGTCTTCTTCGCCTTTCCGCTGGTACTGCTCGCCATCGTCATCGCCGGCATCCTGGACCCCGGCGTCGCCACGCTGATCCTCTCCATCACCGTGGCGCTCGTGCCCTACATCGCGCGCCTGGTGCGAACCACCACGGTCTCGGTCAAGCAGGAGCCCTATATCGAGGCCGCGCGCGCCGGCGGCGCCACGACTCCCACCATCCTCACCCGCTATATCCTGCCCAACATGCTGGCGCCGGTGATCGTCTACTCGACCACGCTGATCGGGCTGATGATGGTGGTGGGCTCCGGCCTCTCCTTCCTCGGCCTCGGCATCCAGCCGCCGGACGCCGACTGGGGCACCATGGTCTCCGACGGCCGCGCGGTGCTGAAGAGGGCGCCGCACGCGACCGCCTTCCCCGGCTTCGTCATCGTCATCGTGTCGCTCGCCTTCTCCTTCATCGGCGACGGCCTGCGCGATGCGCTCGATCCGCGCGCCAGGGTGCGCTGAGGAGAGGGCGTCGTGAGCGAGCCGGTTCTCAGCGTGCGCGGTCTCAAGACCCACTTTCGGCTCCGCACCGGCACGTTGAAGGCGGTGGACGGCCTCTCCTTCGAGCTGCAGGCCGGCCGCGTGCTCTGCATCGTGGGCGAGTCCGGCTCCGGCAAGAGCGTGACGGCGCAGTCGATCATGCGCCTGATCGAGCTGCCGGGGCGCATCGTCGACGGCGACATCTCGTTCCGCGACCAGGACCTGCTGGCGCTCACCGAGCACGAGATGGAGGACCTGCGCGGCAACCGCATCGGCATGATCTTTCAGGACCCGATGACCTCGCTCAACCCGGTCTTCACCATCGGCGAGCAGATCGTCGAGACCATCATCGCGCACACCGGGGCGAGCAAGGAGGAGGCCCGCGCCCGCGCGGTGGAGCTGATGCGCCTCGTCGGCATCCCCGAGCCCGAGGGGCGGCTTTCTGACTATCCGCACCAGTTCTCCGGCGGCATGCGCCAGCGCGTGCTGATCGCCATCGCCATCGCCTGCGAGCCCGACATCCTCATCGCGGACGAGCCGACCACCGCGCTCGACGTCACCATCCAGGCGCAGATCCTGCGGCTGCTCTCGGATATCCAGAAGAAGCTCGGCAGCGCCATGATCCTCATCACCCACGATCTCGGCGTGGTCTCGGCCATGGCCGACGAGGTGCTGGTGATGTATTCCGGGCGGATGGTCGAATACGGCGACGTGAAGACCATCTTCCGCAACCCCCGGCACCCGTACACGCTGGGGCTGCTGGATTCGATCATCAAGCTCGACGATTCGCGCGAGTCCGAGCTGCGCTCGATCTCCGGCCTCCCGCCCATTCCCATCGACCCGCCGCCGGGCTGCGCCTTCCGCGACCGCTGCGTGAAGGCGATGGACATCTGCGGCACCCAGGACCCGCCCTGGGTCGAGACTGCGACCGGGTCCACCGCCGTGTGCCACGCAGTCCAGGCGGAGGAGACGGGTGGGCCGGGCGCAGGAGCCGCGCCATGAGCGACATCACCTCCGGCGGCGCCGGCCGCGGCGCAAACGGCGGCGAAGGCCCCCTCCTCTCGGTCGAGGGGCTGGTCAAGCACTTCAAGCTCGACCCCAAGGGCCTGTTCGACGCACCGCCGATCCTGCGCGCGGTCGACGGCGTCGACTTCGACGTGATGCGGGGCGAGACCCTCGGCCTCGTCGGCGAGTCCGGCTGCGGCAAGTCCACCACCGCGCGCCTCGTCCTGCGGCTGATCGAGCCCACCGCAGGCTCGGTCACGCTGGACGACGTGGACGTGCTGGCGTGTTCCAAGAAGGAGCTGCTGGCGCTCCGCCGCGAGATGCAGATCGTCTTCCAGGACCCGCTCAGCTCGCTCAACCCGCGCATGTCGGTCGGCAACCAGATCGCCGAGCCGCTCCGCTTCCACGGCATCGGCGACAAGGTGGACCGCTTCGACCGCGCCCGCGAGTTCCTGGAGGTGGTGGGCCTCAGCAGCGACTATTACGACCGCCTGCCGCACGAGTTCTCCGGCGGGCAGAACCAGCGCGTCGCCATCGCGCGCGCGCTCATCCTCCAGCCCAAGCTGCTGATCCTCGACGAGCCGGTCTCCGCACTCGACGTCTCCATCCGCGCCCAGATCCTGCGCCTGCTAATCGATCTGCAGGGGCGCTTCCAGCTCACCTACGTCTTCATCTCCCACGACCTTTCGGTGGTGAAGCGCTTCTGCAACCGCACCGCCGTGCTCTACCTCGGCCGCATCGTGGAGATTGCGGAGAGCGAGAGCCTCTACCGCGAGCCGCTGCACCCCTATTCCCAGGCGCTGATCAGCGCGATCCCCGAGGCCAACCCCGACGGCCCCCGCGCGGATTCCCTCGGCGGGCTCGAAGGCGACGTGCCGAGCCCGATCAGCCCGCCCACCGGCTGCCCCTTCCACACCCGCTGCCCGCACCGGATGCCCGAGTGCTCCGAGCGGACCCCGGTGCTGAAGGAAGTCAAGCCCGGCCATCAGGTCGCCTGCTTCTTGCACTAGGCACGGCCGGCCGCCGCCTCTTACGTCCCCCCTCCCTCTCTCACAACGTCATGCCCCGACTTGTTCCGGGCATCTTTATCCGCCGGGCATTCCCTCTGACATGCCATGAGACGGGAACGAATTATTCGAGCGGGACTCGCTGGGATCAGCTGGGATCGATGGGTATAGGCGGGCTTCGGCAGGGTTCCACGGGTCCACCGGCACCGACGTGACGGTGCGGGGAGCAGGCGGGGGTGGCGGGGGCCTGCCCTCTACCTCCGCGCGGATGATGGCGACCGCCTCCGGCGAGAGCCCGCCCTGGCGCTTGGCGCGGTCTGCGTCGTTCGCCGCCTTCTTTGCCGCCCGCTCCCGGTCTTTGCGGAGCTTGTCGGTGCCTTCGATGCGCTTGAGGGTGAGGGCGAGGCGGGCGAGCTCCTCCGTCGACACGGGCTCTTCCCGCGCGCTGAGACGAGCCATGGTGGCGAGCGCCATGGTCCGCAGGGTCTCGATCAGGATGAGCCCCGCCTGGCCCTCCGGCCGCTCGCCCAGCGCATCCACCCACGCCTTGATGGTGCGGTCGGTCTCCTGCTGCTGGCGGATCAGGTCGCGCATGTTCTTGGCGTAGCGGCCGACGGCCGAGCGCGAGCATGTCTCGCCTTCGGCCCGGATGCGGGCGGTGATCTCGTCGATGGTGGCGCCGTCCGCGATGGCCGCGTCCACGGCCTCGCGCAGCTTGGGCGGCAGGCGCTTGATGGAGGAGCGGCCGAATGCCGCGGCCGTCGTGCTCTTGGGGGGTTCGTTCTGCATGGCGTGACTGTTCTCGCGGGATGGTTCCTGGCTCATCCCGCGATGCTGCCCCGCGCCGCCCCTCCCTGTGCACCGCACCATGGTTTGGGGCACGTTCCCGGCAACCGATGAGGAATTCGCCGTGACGGGAACCGGGCCGCAGGCCCGGACGGCGCGCTAGCGCCGCGCGCCGCCAGGCGCGGAGCCAAGCGAGCGGAGCGAGCGCCCGGCGATTGAGGGAAATGATTAAGTCCCGGAGTGCACGTTGCATTGCTTTCACAGCGACGTGCTGACACCCTCGCGCCGGCGTGCAGCACAGGAGACGGGCATGACGGGCTACGACGGCTACACCACGATGACGTTTGCGCGCGAGCGGCGCGTGCTCACCGTCACGCTCAACCGGCCCGACGTGCTCAACGCCGTGAGTGCGGCCATGCACGCCGAGATGGCGCGGCTCTTCTACGACATCGCCGCCGACCGCGAGACCGACATCGTCGTGCTGACCGGCGCGGGCCGCGCCTTCTGCGCCGGCGGCGACATGGACTGGCTCCAGAGCGCCGCCGACGATCCGACGATCTTCGACGGCATCGCCGTCGAGGCGAAGCAGATCGTGTTCGGCCTCCTCGACCTGGAAAAGCCGGTGATCTGCCGCCTGAACGGCGACGCGGTGGGGCTCGGGGCCACGGTCGCGCTCTTTTGCGACATCATCATCGCGGCCGACGACGCGCGGATCGGCGATCTGCACGTCAACATCGGGCTTTCCGCTGGTGACGGTGGGGCGATCATCTGGCCTCAGCTCATCGGCTATCCGCGCGCCAAGGAGTTCCTGATGACCGGCCGGCTGATCGACGGCGCCGAGGCCGCGGCCCTGGGCCTCGTGAACGAAGCCGTGCCACTTGACGAGCTGGATGCCCGCGTCGCCCGGATGGTGGGCAAGCTTGAGCGGGGGGCGACCCAGGCGATCCGCCTCACCAAGGTCTCGATCAACGTCGGCCTCAAGCAGCTCGCGCATGGGATGATGGACGCCTCGATCGCCTACGAGACGCTGACCAACGTCTCCGCCGATCATCGCGAAGGGCTCGCGGCCTTCCGCGAGCGGCGCAAGCCCACCTTCGACCAAAGCCGGTGACGGCAATGACGGCGCGAAGGGCGCGAGGGCTCGACAGCGCGGCAGAGGCGCGGGACGACGCGGCGCTGCCGGGGTGGGACCTCTCCGACCTCTACCCCGCGCCTGACTCGGACGAGCTCCAGCACGACCTGGCGCAGGCGGCTGTGGCGGCCGAGTTGCTGCACGAGGAGTTCGCGGGCCGCGTCGCCGATCTCGATGGCGCGGCCTTGGGCGGCCTGATCGCGCGCTACGAGGCGATCCAGGAGACCCTGGAGCGGCTGACGAGCTACGCCTACCTCGTCTACTGCACGGCGATGGACGACGCCGAGACGGCGCAGTTTTTCCAGACCGTCCGGGAAGAAACCACCGCCACAAGCAGCCGGCTGCTCTTCCTCACCCTCGAGCTCAACCGGATCGAGGACGCAGCACTCACGGAGAAGCTGCAGGCCCCGGCGCTCGCCCGCTACGCGCCCTGGGTGCGCGACGTGCGGGCGTTCCGCCCCTTCCAGCTCTCGGACGAGGTGGAGCGTCTGCTGCACGAGAAGCAGGTCGCTGGCCGTGCGGCCTGGATGCGCCTCTTCGACGAGACCATGGCGGCGCTGCGCTTTCCCGTGCGCGGCGAGGCGCTCACCAGCGCAGATGCGCTCAACCTGCTCTCGGACAAGGACCGGGAGGTGCGCAAGGAGGCGGCGCAGGCTTTGGGCACCGTGCTCGGCGAGAACGTGCGCACCTTCGCGCTCATCACCAACACGCTGGCCAAGGACAAGGAGATCGAGGACCAGTGGCGCGGCTTCGAGCGGCCGATCTCCGCGCGCAATCTCGGCAATCGGGTGGAGGACGAGGTGGTGGACGCGCTGATTGCGGCCGTCGAGGCCTCGGCGCCTCGTCTCGCCCATCGCTATTGCGCGCTCAAGGCGCGCTGGATGGGCGGGGACCGCCTCGACTATTGGGACCGCACCGCGCCGCTCCCGGAGGACGACGATCGGCTGATCGGCTGGGATGAGGCGGTGGAGGCCGTGCTCGCGGCCTACCGCGCCTTCTCGCCCGAATTGGCAGCCATCGGCTGGCGCTTCTTCGACAATGACTGGATCGACGCTCCGGTGCGCCACGGCAAGTCTCCCGGCGCCTTCGCCCACCCCACCGTGCCGGGCGCGCACCCCTACCTGCTGCTCAACTACCAGGGCAAGACGCGGGACGTGATGATTCTGGCCCACGAGCTCGGCCACGGGGTGCATCAGGTGCTGGCGGGCGGGCAGGGCCTCTTGATGGCGGAGACCCCGCTGACGCTGGCCGAGACCGCCTCGGTCTTCGGCGAGCAGCTCACCTTCCGCGCGCTGCTCGACGGCGAGAGCGACCCCGTCCGCCGCCGGGTCATGCTCGTCGGCAAGGTCGAGGACATGCTGAACACCGTGGTGCGCCAGGTCGCCTTCTGCGCCTTCGAGCGCCGCGTGCACGAGGAGCGCCGCTCAGGCGAGCTCACGCCCGATCGACTCTCCGAGCACTGGCTCGCGGTCCAGAGCGAGAGCCTGGGTCCGGCGCTCCGCTTCCACGACGAGTACCGCCACTACTGGACCTACATCCCGCACTTCATCCACGCGCCGTTCTACGTCTACGCCTACGCCTTCGGCGAGTGCCTGGTGAATGCGCTCTACGCGGTCTATCGGGCCGAGCCTGAGGGCTTCGAGCAGAAGTATCTGGACATGCTGCGGGCCGGCGGCAGCCTCCGGCACCGGGAGCTGCTGGCCCCCTTCGGCCTCGATGCGAGCGACCCTGCGTTTTGGTCGCGCGGCCTCGACGTGATCGCCGGCTTCGTCGACGAGCTGGAGGCGGCGTTCTAGCCCGGATTTCTCACGAGTATGGTGTGCATCGGGGCTCTGCACGTGCGAAAGCTCTTCTGCAACAAAGACTTCACCGGCTGCAGAGGAGTTCCCCGATGCCCGCAGAGTGTAGTCCTCCCGCGATGCAGTTTGCACGCCTGAACGGGCGTGATGTGGTGGCCGACTTCGGCGGCGGGGTGATGACCTCGGACGCGGGCGCCCTGCTGCTGGGCGCCACGGACCGGGCGATCGGACTGGTGGATTGCTTCGCCGCCTGCTTCTCGGACGGGCGCGCGGCCTCTCGTGTGGTGCACGACGTTGCCACCCTGGTGGGCCAGCGGGTGTTCGGGATCGCGCTGGGCTACGAGGACTTGATCGACCACGACGCGCTGCGCCACGACCCCGTGCTGGGGGTGGTGCTGGGGCGTTTGGAGGCCGGGCGTGCGGGCTGTGCGCCGCTTGCGGGCAAGTCGACGCTGAACCGGCTGGAGCACGCGCCTTCGGGCGCCCATCGCTATCGCCGGATCGGTCATGAGCCTGAGGCGATCGAGACGCTCTTCGTCGATCTCTTCCTCGACGCCCACGGGCAGGCCCCTGAGCGGTTGGTCCTCGATCTGGACGCCACCGACGACCCGCTGCACGGCCATCAGGAAGGCCGCTTCTTCCACGGCTACTACGACTGCTACTGCTACCTGCCGCTCTACATCTTCTGCGGCGATCACCTGCTGGCCGCCAAGCTGAGGCGGGCCGACATCGACGCCAGCGCCGGCGCGGCCGAAGAGGTGGCGCGCATCGTCGCGCGCATCCGCGCCCGCTGGCCGGCAGTGGAGATCGTGCTGCGCGCAGACTCAGGCTTCGCCCGCGAGGGGCTGATGGCCTGGTGCGAGGCGAACGGGGTGGACTATGTCTTCGGGCTCGCCCGGAACCCGCGGCTCACGGACCGCCTGCAACCGGCCCTGGACCTGGCCGAAGCCCGCTCGCGGGAGAGCGGCCAGCCGGCGCGGCTGTTCACCGAGTTCCGCTACCGCACGTGCAAGACTTGGTCGCGCCCGCGCCGTGTCGTCGGCAAGGCGGAGTGGATGCCGGGCCGCGCCAACCCCCGCTTCGTCGTCACCTCGCTGAGCGCGGCCGCCATCGACCGGCGGGAACTCTACGAGACCCTCTACTGCGCCCGCGGCGAGATGGAGAACCGCATCAAGGAGTACCAGCTCGACCTCTTCTCAGACCGCACCTCGGCTCAGACCATGCGCGCCAACCAGCTCCGCCTCTGGTTCGCCGCCATGGCCTACGTGCTGCTCGCAGCGCTCAGGCGCATCGCGCTCGCCGGAACTCGCCTTGCCCGCGCTACCTGCGGCTCGATCCGCCTCAAGCTGCTGAAGATCGGCGCCCAGGTCCGCCTGAGTACCCGCCGCATCCGCATCGCCATGGCCTCAGGCGCACCCCACGCGCCCGAGTTCGCACGCGCTCACGCCCGATTATGCACCTGAGCCGAGCCTCAGGCCCGCTGCCACCCTCCCGCCAACAACCAAAAACCCGCTCCAGCCTCAACCGCGCCCCCGGCGCCACCGCCACTCCTGCGTCATTACCCGGACCACACCGCAAGGCTACCAACCAAACCCACGACAAACGCCAAACAACCCAACAATGGACGCTCGTGAGAAATCCGGGCTAGGGCGAGAGGTCCCCGACCCGCGCCTAAAGAAACACCGTGCCGCCGTCCACCATCAGGGTCTGGCCGGTGACCAGCTTGCTCGCGTCGGACGCGAGGTAGAGCACGGTGCCCACCAGATCGTCGGTCTCGAGGTTCCTCTGCAGGCTCTGGCCGGTGGCGACGGCCTGGAGCAGCTTGTCCTTCTTCTCTCCGAAGAACTCGTCCGTCCCCTCGGTCAGCACCGCGCTCGGCGCGATGGCGTTGACCCTGATCCAGTCGCGCCCGAGCTCGCGGGCGAGCGCGCGGGTCATGCCGATCACCGCGGACTTCGAGGTCGCGTAGTGCAGGCCATAGGGCATGCCGTAGACCGCAGCCAGCGAGGCGATATTGACGATGGAGCCGCCGCCCGCCTCGCGCATGGCCGGCACGCACGCCTTGGTGCATTGCCAGACGCCGCGCACGTTGACCGCCATGGTCTTGTCCCACTCGTCCTGCGGGATCTTGTCGAAGCGCCCGCCCTGGATGTCGCCGTAGAGCGCGGCATTGTTGATGAGCACGTCGATGCGCCCGAACTCGGCGACCGCGTGCTTGGCCATGGTCTCGCAGCTCGTCATGTCGGCGGCGTCGAGCGCGATGCCGGTGACACGCCCGTTGGTCTTGCCGATGGCGTCCACCGTCTCGGCCGTGTCGCGAATGTCGGCGGCGACCACCGCGGCACCCTCGCGCGCCAGCGCCTCGCAATAGGCGCGGCCCAAGCCCCGCCCGCCGCCGGTAACGACGGCGACCTTCCCTTCAAGCTGTGCCATGGGGTCTCCCGCTTCTCTCGGATGCACGCGTGCCAGCCCGGCCGCGACGGCGCTAGCGGGCCACGACATAGGCCACAACGGGCGCCGCCGCAAGCCGTCCGCCCGGCTGCCTTCGCATTCTGCGGCCCGGTGCTAGAATGCCGCCCGCAAGCCCGAGAGCTGGAGGGAACGATGGCGACCGAAATCGTGGAACTGCCGGAAGGGATCGCGCGCACGCTGCGCCGCAAGGACGATGACGGTGTGACGACGCTCACGCTGAACCGGCCCAAGTCGGGCAACAGCCTCTCCCACCGGCTGGTGCACGAGCTGCAGGACACCCTGGACGAGATCAGGGACGACCGTTCCGTGCGGGTGGTGATCCTGGCTGCGGCGGGGCGGCTCTTCTGCACCGGCCACGACCTCAACGAATCCGTCGAGGCCATGAAGGCGCCGGAGACCAAGCGGGAAGCCACCGCTACCTGCTCGCGCATGATGCAGAGCTTGATCGGCCTGCCCCAGCCCGTGATCGCCAAGGTCCACAGCATCGCCACCGCCGCCGGCTGCGAGCTGGTCGCGAGCTGCGATCTGGTCTACGCCTCGTCGGAGGCCAAGTTCGCCACCCCCGGCGTAAACATCGGCTTCTGGTGCCACTCGCCGCAGGTGGCGGTGAGCCGCGCCGTCGCGCCCAAGCATGCGATGCAGATGCTGCTCACCGGCAAGATGATGGATGCCGAGACCGCCTTTCGCATGGGGTTGGTCAGCGAGGTGGTGGAGCCCGACAAGCTGAACGAGCGGGTCGAAGAGGTGGCGAGGCATATCGCGTCGAAGTCGGCCTACGCCATCGCCCAGGGCAAGCGATCCTTCTACCGCCAGCTAGAGATGGACCGCGGCGATGCCTACGACTACGCCGGCGAGGTGATCTACCGCACCATCCAGGCGGACGACGCGCGCGAGGGCATCACCGCCTTCCTCGAGAAGCGGGATCCCGTCTGGCAGGATTCCTGACGCCGCCCTCTCGGCCGTCCTGTCATAGCTTCTCGTCGATTCCCGCCTGTTTCAGAATATGGTTGGCTGTATGCCGGCTCTTGATCTTGCTTGGGACGGTGATGACCAGCCCGGTGCGGTCCGCACTCTGCCACTGTTCGTGGCTTGACCTGCCTTGGCGGATTTTGACCCAACCGGCCGCTCTCAGAAGGCTTTTCACCTTCCGTTCGAAAGTCGCCACTGCGATACCAGTGCTACACGTGTGACGGGATCAGTGTTTCCTCGACGACATAGCGGGGCGTCCGTGCGCCAACCTGCGACCGAGAACGTTGATGGTGCCCTGGTTGCCCGGCTGGTTGGCCTGCCTGCTGAAGCCGCACCGTCACTTGCACGTCAGCGTCTCGCGGCACGTCCAAATTTTGCTCGAGCAGTTGCGGCACCATCTCCATGACGGCCTCAAGCATGCCGCCGAGCGTATCCGCTTCGAGCGTCAGACCGGGTATGTCCTCGCTCGTCGCAACGAACACGTCGGTTTCCTCGCAGTGGAAAACATCGACGCTGTACAAGTTGGCCATCGCATCCCACTCCACGGCAGCCGTGCTGCGGCGCTCCAAGCCCGCACCGCGTGAATTGCCGGGACGTTACGCTAGTCCCGTGCCGGGTACCAGTAGAGTGGATCCGGGCGCTGATAGCCTTCCGGGCGGTATATCAGCTCCAGGGTGGTCTTGAGCGCGTCCTCGGTCTGGAAGTAGCAGAAGCGCACGCCGCGCCAGCCGCCGCTCATCACCCGAGCGAATCCCCGCGCTTCCATGTCGGCGATGCAGCCGTCCATATCCAGGCCCGTGTCCTGCAACAGGAAGCCCACGTGCTGCAGCCCCTCGCCGTGCTCCTCAAGGAACTCGTGGTAGATGCTGGGCCCCTCCAGCGGCTCGATTACTTCCCAGTTGAGATCGCCGGTCCAGGCCAGCGCGAGGCGCATGGAGAACTGGCCGGGGCCGCCGCGAAAGTATCTGTCGGTCAGGTCGGGCGGTCCGTATTCCTGGACCCACCAGGGGCCGATCCCCATGCGGTCCGCATAGTTGCGAATGCAGGCGTCGAGGTCGCGGGTGACAATGCAGATCTGCCGGGTCTGGCCGATGAGGCTGTTGGGCAGGTCGGTGAAGACGTGGTCGGGCGAGACGCTCATATGTATCCGATCCTTAAGCTGTTGCTATTGCGCGCCAGACGCGCTCCGGGGTGAGCGGCATGTCGATATCGGTGACGCCGCGCTCCTTGAGCGCATCGAGCACGGCGTTCACCACGGCCGCCGGCGCCGGGATCGCCCCCGCCTCGCCGCAACCCTTGATGCCGAGCGGATTCTGGCTGGTCGGCACGCCATTGGAAGCAAGCGCAAAGGGCGGCATGTCGTCGGCGCGCGGCATGCAGTAGTCCATGAACGAGCCGGAGAGCAGCTGGCCGGATGCCTCGTCGTAGACGCAGTTCTCGAACACCGCCTGTCCCAGCCCCTGCGCCACGCCGCCGTGTACTTGGCCGTCCACCAGCACGGGATTGACGATGCGCCCGAAATCGTTGGCCGCCGCATAGTTCACCAGCGCCAGCGCCCCGGTCTCGGGATCGATCTCGACCTCGCAGATGTGGCAGCCGTTGGGGAAGGTGCCCTCGAAGGTCTCCGTCTGGCCGTTGGCATCCAGCCCCGGCTCCATGCCCTCGGGCAGGTTGGCGGGGTCCTTCGCCTGCGCCGCCAGCGTCATGATGTCGATGGCACGGTCGGTGCCAGCGATGGCGAAATCCCCGTCGGCGAAGCGGATGTCCGCCGGCGCCACCTCCAGCATGTTGGCGGCGACCTGGGTGCCCTTCTCGATCACCTTGGCCGCGCCGTCATCGATCGCGAGCGCCACCATGTAGGTGGAGCGCGAGCCGCCGCTCCCTCCCCCACCCGGCAAGTCGTCGCTGTCCCCCTCGATGAGATCGATGGCCTCGAAGGGAATGCCCAGGCTTTCGCTGAGCAGCTGGGCATAGGTGGTCGTGTGGCCCTGACCGGAGGCGCGTGTGCCCGCGCTGAGGCTGACTCCACCGTCGTCGCGGAAGCGAATGGCGACATGTTCCGACGGATCGCCGATGGTCGATTCGACGTAGACCGCCATGCCGATACCACGCAGCTTGCCGCGCGCCGCCGCCTCCGCGCGCCGTTCGGCGAAACCGGACCAGCCGGCGAGCGTCAGGCTGTCGTCCAGGTTGCGGGCGTAATCGCCCGAATCGTAGGTGACGTCGAGCGGCACCTGATAGGGCATCGCCGCCGCCGGGATCAGGTTGCGCCGGCGGATCTCGTCGGGCGCGAGGCCGAGCTGGACCGCTGCCTTGTCCACCAGGCGCTCGACCACGTAGTTCGACTCCGGAATGCCGGCGCCGCGATAGGCATCGGTGAAGACGGTGTTGGTGAGCACGCCTTCGACCTCGGCATGGATCGCAGGCGTGCGGTAGGCGTTCGCGAGCATGCGCGTGTAGAGCAGGGTCGGCGAGATCGGCCCGAGGTTGGAGACATAGGCACCGAGATTGGCCAGCGTGCGCACGCGCAAGCCCAGGAACTGCCCGCCCTCGTCCAGCGCCAGCGCGGCCTTCGTGATGTGGTCGCGCGCCTGGGTGTCGCTCTGGAAGCCCTCGATGCGCCCGCACAGCCAACGCACCGGCCGCCCCAGCTTGCGCGCGGCCCAGGCCACGAGCACGTGCTCGGGATAGGTGAAGTACTTCATGCCGAAGCCGCCGCCGAGGTCGTGGGAGAGGATGCGCAGGCGGTCCTCCTCGACGCCTAAGATGCCGGCGATGACGGCGCGCGCACCGTGCACGTGCTGGCTGTTGATGTGGAGGGTGTAGCGCTCGCTCGCCGGATCGTAGACGCCGAGCGCGCCGCGCGGCTCGATAGTGTTCACCACCACGCGGTTGTTGACCAGCTCGATCTCCACCGTGTGGGCCGCAGCCTCGAAGGCGGCGTCGGTGGCGGCGGCGTCCCCTTGCGCCCACGTCAAGGAGAGGTTGCCCGGCGCCTCCGGCCAGATCTGCGGCGCGTCCGCATCGCGCGCCTTCGCCGCGTCGACCACCGCCGGCAGCGGTTCGTAGTCCACGCTCACGAGCTCCGCCGCATCCTGCGCGGCGGCGAGGGTCTCGGCCACGACCATCACCACCGCTTCGCCGACGTGGCGCACGCGATCTCCCGGCAGCATCGGGTTGGGCGGATAGCAGGCGGGGCTGCCGTCCGGTCGCGTGAGCGGCACGAAGGCGTCGGCGATGCAGGGCAGCGTGCCGAGGCCGGCCGCCGATACGTCCGCGCCGGTATAGACGGCAAGCACGCCGTCTGCGGCCGCCGCTGCCGCTGTGTCGATCGCCGTTATGTCGGCGTGGGCAAGCGGCGAGCGCACGAAACAGGCATGCATCTCGCCGTCGAGCGAAACGTCGTCCTGAAACCGCCCGCGGCCCCTGAGCAGAACGTCGTCTTCCTTACGCGGTGCCGATTGGCCGACGCCGAACCGTGCCATCGCTCCCTCCCCGTCTCGTGCGGGCATGATAGGGAACTACACGATGGGCGTCATCCGGGGGCGGCCCTACCCGCGCGCCGAGGTCCTCAGCCCCTGCCCGAATCGGGCGCCTCTGTGCTACCTAGCCGTGGAGAAGGTCGGGGTGCCGGTGCGGCCTTCCGCGAGCGAGCCAGAGGAGGAAGGGATGACGTTTGAGGAGAAGGTCGAGCGCCTCAGCGCGATCGAGGACATCAAGCAGCTCAAGGCGCGCTACTGCCAGCTCTGCGACGCCGGCTACGACCCCGACGGCATCGCGGCGATGTTCGTGGAAGACGGCGTGTGGGACGGGGGCGAGAACTTCGGCTGTCATGTCGGGCGCTCGGCGATTCACAGCTTCTTCTCAGGCATCTCCAACGACATCGTCTTTGCCGCGCACCTCGTGCTCAACCCGATCATCACGGTGGATGGCGACACGGCCAACGGCAAGTGGTGGCTGATCATGCCGTGCACCACGGAGCTTGGGGGCGGGCCCAAGGAGGCGCGCTGGCTGCTCGCGGAATACGACGACGATTACGTGCGCGTCGACGGCACCTGGTACTACAAGCACCTGCGCATCGACCTGAAATTCTTCACCCCGCACAAGGACGGCTGGGTGGAGACCTGAGCTCGCCTCTCCCAACTTATTCATTCCCTCAGTCGCCGAGCGCTCGCTCCGTTCGATCGTGCGCTCCGCGCGCGTGGACGCACGATGCTCCGCGCTTACGCGCGCGGCGCCCCCTCCCCGGCCAGTCTTCCGGGTTTTCATCCCATTTGTCCTCCTGATTGAGGCTCAGGCCCTGACCCTGACGAGAAATCCGGGCTAGAAGGTCGCATGGTCTCCCCGCAATCCGCGTCGGCCGCGCCGCTCCTCGGCGTCCTTTACATGTGCGTGGCCGCGGGCTTCGGGCTGCCGGGGCTGAACGCCCTCGTGAAGGCGCTGATCGCCGACTATCACATGGTGCAGATCATCTGGTTCCGCTGCGTCGTGCACCTGGGCTTCATGGTGGTGCTCTTCATGCCGGCGATGGGGCTGCGAGTCTTCGCGAGCCGTCGCCCGTGGCTGCAGTCGATCCGCTCGCTCACCCAGCTCGTCACCTTCACGTTGATCTGGGTCGCGCTCTTCTGGACGCCGATCACGACCGTCACGATGGTGCTCTTCACCGGCCCGCTGATGCTGGTGGCGCTCTCCGTGCCCTTCCTCGGCGAGCGCGTTGGGCCGCGCCGCTGGGCTGCGGTCTTCGTCGGCTTCGCCGGCGTGCTGATCGTCCTCCGCCCCGGCGCCGACGTGGTGCACTGGGGCGCGCTGCTCGTGCTCGGCGGCGCGTTCTTCTACGCGATCTATCAGATCCAGACCCGCAAGCTCGCGGGCTACGACGATCCGCGCACGACGGCGGTCTACACCATCCTCGCCGCCTTCATCGTGGCCACGGTCGCGGTGCCGTTTTTCTGGGAAATGCCCAGCAACACGGTGGACTGGCTACTGTTCCTGTCGCTCGGCGTGGTCGGCGGGCTCGCCCACTACTTCATCATCAAGGCCTATCAATACGCCGAGGCCTCGCTGGTCGGCCCCTTCGACTACAGCCAGCTCGTGGGCGCCAGCATCTTCGGCTTCGCGTTTTTCGGCGAGGTCCCCGATATTTGGACCTGGGTCGGCGCCGCGGTGATCATCGCGAGCGGGCTCTATATCGCCCACCGGGAAGCGCGCCTGAGGCGAACGGCCGTCTGAGCCCGCCAACGCCCGCTCTGGCCGGGTCACGGGCGATCCCATAGAACAAGCAGATGACCGTCGCGCCCGCCCGCCTCGACGACTCGTTCCGGGGCATCCTGTTCATGTGCCTCACCGCGATCGTCCTCTTTCCGTTTCTCAACGCGTTGGTCAAGTATCTGCTCTCACACGATTATTCGATCGTGCAGATCATGTGGATGCGCTCGGTCATCCACATGGCGTGGATGCTCGCGCTGTTCCTGCCCCGTGGCGGCCTGCGTATCCTGCGCAGCAGCCGGCCCGGCCTGCAGCTCGTCCGCTCCTCGCTGCAGCTGGTGGCGCTGGTGCTCTACATCATCGCGCTCTCCCATGTGTCGCTCACCGCGATAACGATGGCCTTCTTCACGGCGCCGCTCATGGTGGTGGCGCTCTCGGTGCCCATGCTGGGGGAGCGGGTGGGGCCCCGGCGCTGGGCCGCCGTGGCATTCGGCTTTGCCGGTGCGGCGGTGATCTTCCGCCCCGGCGGCGAGATCATTCACTGGTCGTTTCTGTTGGTGCTCGGCGCCGCCGCGGCTTACGCGGTCTTCCAGATACAGACCCGCCAGCTCGCGGGCCACGACGACTACCGCACCACCGCGATCTACACGATCATCGTGGCCCTGGTGGCGACCACCTGCGCCGGGCCGTTCTTCTGGACCTGGCCAACGGATCCGATCCACTGGGCGGTCTTCTTCGGCCTCGGCCTGTTCGGCGGCATCGGCCATTTCGGCGTCATCAAGGCCTACCAGTATGGCCGCGCCTCGGTGGTCGGCCCCTTCGACTACGGGCAGCTGATCGGCGCTGCGGTGATCGGCTTCCTCTGGTTCGGTGAGGTCGTGGACCTCTGGACCTGGCTGGGTGCGGCGCTAATTGTCGCCAGCGGCATCTACATCGCGCGCCGCGAGGCGGTGCAGGGCGCGGGCCGCGGACCCAAGGCGCATCTCTAGTTTGGTTTTCTCACCACAACCAAGTCTAGGTCCGGAAAGACGTATAGTTACAGAGAATCAATGGGTTGCGGGGTCACGCGAGTGAGCCCGGTGCGGCGAGTAGCGCCCAGCGTGGAGCTGGTGGCGCGGAGTTGGGAGCGGCGGCGGGACTTGAACCCGCGTCTCCCCGCCCGTACTCTCAGTTGTCACGCTGATTTCCGTCGAATGCGGGGGCTCTGTCCGACTGAGCTACGCCGCTGTCACTCTCAGTCCTCGTCGTCGGTACCGCCGACCACAGTCAGCCGGGGGCGGCCCTTGCGGCCCGGCCGGGCCTTGTCTTCCTGCTCTCGCCGTCGGCGCTCCGCCAGCTTCTCCTCAGCAAAGGGCTTGGCCTCGGCGATCAGGCCGTCGAAGTGATAGAGGTTGGTCCGGCTGCCCTTACCGGGAATCCGGCGTTCCTCGCGGCGGATGAAACCGGCGGCCTCCATCTTGGCGATGTGCCGCTGAACCGTTCGGGGATCGACGCCTACGGCCTTGGCAATGGTGCCTTTAGCCGGGTGGGGCTTGTTGTCGACCGTCCACCAGTGGTTCGCCAAGTGCAACAGGATGTTCACGTCAAGCGCGTCGAGGCCGAGGGCGGCCTGCCGCTCAATGATGACGGCGGGAATTGCGGTCCAGCCAGCGTCCATGAGCGGCTTAGACCATTTCCTCTCGTTCATGCGCAGGGACTGTGCGGCTTCGTCCTTCTTGCGTACCGACTTCTTCATGTTCGACCTCTCAGCGACGTGCATCTGCCGTGAATGTAGGGGCGTGGGCGCGCAGATTGCAAATAGTTGGGGGAGGCGCGGGTGCCTGGGGGTGCACTTGTCCTATGCGTATAAGCACTTCGTCCTACGTGACGTGTCCTGATTGCCCATCGTCCTGATTCGCGAGGCACTCGCGTCTCGCACTGGGAGACATTGGCGTCGCCGTCTCCACGACAACGGCACCCTGCGGGGAGGGCTTGCCTGTCGCCCCACTCGGGCAAAAATAGTTCGATGGCCGCGGCCATTCAAAGGCTGGCGATCAACTATAGGCGAAGAATTGCCTGGGTAGCATTCGGGTTTTGAGCGATCCCACCAAGTGGTCCGGTCTAAGCGTTAGCGCATCTCTGTTTTCTTCACCAGGGGTGCGACCCAGGCGGCGAGACCAGCGAGCAGCGCGGCGAGCACCGCCCATCCCTGCCAGGTGCCCATCGTCACGAGTGTGAGCGTGGAGATTGCGAGCCACAGCACCGGGGCGATGCACAGAAGGGCCGTCCACCGGCTGCGTTCCGCGAGCGCCAGCAGGGCAAGCGTGGCGATGGCCGTGGGGTCCGGGGCGATGGCGACGACCTCCGCCTCGCGCCAGAGGCGTCCGTCGAGCGGCGCGAGAACCGGCCAGACCAACGCCGTTGCGAGCAGGCCGATGCCGAACCAGGCACTGCGCCCTTGGCGCGGGAAGACGATCCGGCCCGAGAGTCCGAGCCCCACCAGCAGGGCGGCCTCGGCGTAGAAGCCCCAGGCGAGCGTGGGCGCGACCCAGTTGACCGTTCCATAGCGGAGCGCGACGAAATGCCAGCCGGTCCAGAGCCAGGCCGCGCCGAGCACCGGGCCGAGCCAACGCCCGGAGGGCCGCCTGCCCCAAATGAAGCTGAGCGCGAGCAGCGCAGCGGCGGCCAGCACCACCGGCTGGGCCGGCCAAACCGACTCGTTTTCCAGCGCGAAGAGCCGCCAATAGACCTGCGGCGAAAACAGCAGCAGGTCTTCCAGCGTCCAGGACACGGCTAGCGCGCGTTTTGACTCCGCCCGAGGCTCCCGCGGGGCTTCAGTTCGAGCTGGGCGGCGCTACAGGCTCTGTACATGCTCCGCCATACGCCGGCGCATGGCGGCGTCCGGCATGGGGCCGAATGCGGCCGACTTGTTCTCGCGCACGTGGTCCACCCGCCGCGTTGCCGGGATCGCGGCCGTGACCGCGGGATGCGAGATGATGAACTTCAGCAGGAACTGCGGCCAGGTGGAGACGCCGATCTCGCGGGCCCAACCGGGCAGCGGGTGGCCCGCAAGCCAATCCGGCAGCCGGCCGCGCTGGAACGGCCGGTTGCAGATGACCGCGATCCCTTGCTCCAAGGCGAGCGGCAGCAGGCGGCGCTCCACCTCCCGGTCCACGATGTTGTAGGTGAGCTGGACGAAATCGGGCGGCCGCCGGCGCAGGACCTCCTCCAGCTCTTCGTGCCGGCGGCCGTGCGAGGTGGTGACGCCGGTGTAGCGCAGCCACCCGGCCGCCTTCATGGCCTCGAGGGTGTCGAGATTGGCTTCCCAGTCGATCAGGTTGTGGACCTGCAGCAGATCGAAGCGCTCCACTCCCCAACGCCGGGTCGTCTCCGCAATCTGCGCCGGGCCGTCGGAAGCGTTAGTCCAGACCTTGTCGGCGGAGAAGAGGCCCGCCGGATGGCCGAGCGTCGCCAGCGCGTCGCCGATCACCGCCTGCGAGGAGCCGTACATGGGCGAGGAATCGACCATGCCCCCGCCCGCCTCCAAGAAAGCGGCTATGACCGCGCGGCATTCGGCGCGCAGCAGCGGATCGTCGCCCACGTTGAAGGTGATCCAGCTGCCGATCCCGACCGCCGGCACCGGCTCTCCGGTTGCCGGAATGCGCTTGACCAGCGCTTCTGCGGCCGCGGCGCCGAGTGCCGGCGCCGCGAGCGCAGCGCCCGCTCCGACCAGAACCGCCCGGCGCGTCACGCGCATGGGACGCCCTTTCGCTTCCTCGATCAGAACCGTTGGTCTTGGTCCAGCTTCGAGACCCAGTGCCTGTAGTTGTGCACTGAGAAGCGCTGATACTCGACCACGTTGTAGAGGTAGGTGCCGTCTTCGATCCGCGCCTCCGCCCGTTCGTAGCCCTCCTGAGTCACGGGCACGAACTTGATGCGGTCGCCGGGCTGAAACAGCACGATGTCCCCGCCGAACACGTCGAAGCGCTTCTCCGTGTCCCAGATCGGCACCGGCGTGCGGCCGAGGAGCTGATAGCCGCCCGGCGTGTTGACCGGGTAGATCGCGCTCGCCGAGCCCCCCATGCCGACCGTGCCCTGGGGGGTCCAGGTGCGGGGCGGGTTGTACTTGGGCACGGTGATCATCGCCCGCGGGTCGAGAGGCTGAAGGAAGGGCAGGCCCGGCCAGAAGCCGAGGGAGGCCACCCAGTATTCCGAGCTCGAATGGACGCGGACGAGCTGATCGCGATCGGCGAGGCCGTTGAGCCGCGCCACCATGTCCGGGTCGTACTCCTTGGGTGTGATCTTCTCGCTGTAGTCCTCGATGCAGTCCCTGGTCCACGGATCGAGGTACATGGTCTCGAACAGGAAGAGCCGGCTGTCGAGCTCGATATCGTCGGTGGAGCCCAAGCTCGCGATCAGCGCCTTCAGCTCCTTCACCACGTCGTCGTAGGAGATCTCGCGCGGCTCGTAGTGAACCAGCATCGAGGCGAAGCAGGGCGCGGTCTCGACGATGCCCTTGGTCTTGTCGGCGACGATGCGCGCCGCCAGCCCCTGGGCGACGAAGTTCAGCTCCAGGTTCATCTCATTGCCGAACTCGATCAGCACGTAACGGTCGCCGCCGGGGAGGAATTTTGGCTCGTCGTAGATCATGGCGCGGCTCTCTCAGCGGGCGTTCAGGCACCCATCAAATCCGACCGATGCTCGTCCACGAAGCCGGTGTGGGTGTTCCCGGCGCGGAAGGCATCATGGTCGATCACGCGGCGCAGAAGGTCGATGTTGGTGACGATACCCTCTATACGGAATTCGCCGAGCGCCGTCAGCATCCTGTCGATGGCGCCGCCGCGGTCGCTGCCGTGGGCGACGAGCTTGGCGATCATGGGGTCGTAGAAGGGCGTGATGCGGTCGCCTTCCGTCACGCCGGTATCGAGGCGGATGCCTGCGCCTGTGGGCGGCGGAGCGAACCGTTCGAGCAGCCCCGGCGAGGGGAGGAAGTTCTTGTCTGGGTTCTCGGCGTAGATGCGGCACTCGATGGCGTGGCCGTCGGGCCCGTCCACCGGCGCGGCGAGCCCCGACAGGTCCTCGCCCTGCGCAAGCCGGAGCTGGAGCCCTACCAGATCGAGCCCCGTGATCATCTCCGTCGCCGGGTGCTCCACCTGAATGCGCGTGTTCATTTCGAGAAAGTAGAACTCACCGTCCGGTGCCAGGATGAACTCGACCGTGCCGGCGCCGCGGTAGCGCTCGCGCTCCACCAGGGCCAGCGCCGCATCCGCCATGCGCGCCCGGAGGCCTGAGTCCACCGCAGGGGACGGCGCCTCCTCGACGATCTTCTGGAAGCGCCGCTGCACCGAGCATTCGCGCTCCATCAGGTGGAAGCCGCGCCCGTCGCCGTGCCCAAACACCTGGATCTCGACGTGACGCGGGCGCTGCACCAGCCGCTCCAGGTAAACAGTGCCGTCGCCGAACGCGCGCTCCGCCATGGTCTGGGTAGCGCCGACCACGTCCGCGAGCTTGGCCGGATCGTCCACTTGGCGCATCCCGATGCCGCCGCCACCGGCGGACGCCTTCACCAGAAGCGGGAAGCCCACGGCCTGGGCGGCGTCGTCGAGGCCGGAGGGGTCGTCAGCCGTGAGCCGCGCGCTGCCGGGGACGATGGGGAGCCCCGCGTCGCGGGCGATGGTGCGGGCGCGCTCCTTGTCGCCCATGGCGGCGATGCTCTCCGCCGTCGGCCCCACCCAGACAAGGCCGGCGTCCTCCACCGCGCGGGCGAAGGCCGGGTTCTCGGCGAGGAAGCCGTAGCCCGGATGGATCGCATCGGCGCCGCTCTCTTGCGCGGCGACGATGATCCTGTCGGCGACGAGGTAGCTCTCCTTCGCCGCCGGCGGGCCGATGGGCAGCGCCTCGTCGGCCTCGGCCACGTGGCGGGCCTCGGCGTCGGCGTCCGAATAGACCGCGACCGTCGCGATGCCGAGCGACCGCGCGCTTCGCATGATCCGGCAGGCGATCTCGCCCCGGTTCGCAATCAGGAGCTTTTGCATGGGCACCGGGCTCGTGGGCGCTGCGCGGCACGGCTTGCGGCCGCGCTCGGCAACCGGGCGAGAGGCTACCCGCCCCCTCCGGGTGCCGCAAGCCGAGGCCGGTATTCATGCCCCTACGACCGGGCGGCAATGTGCGGCATAGTGTCGCCCGGCTTCCGCTACGGGTTTGCAAGCGATGCTCGAAAAAGCGCTGATCCCGCAGATCCTCGCCATCGACGCGGGCGGGACGATGACGGACACCTTCCTGATCGATCAGGACGGCAACTTCGTCGTCGGCAAGGCGCAGACCACGCCGCACGATGAATCGATCGGCTTCATCCAGTCGGCGAAAGACGCACTGAACTACTGGGACCTGGGGCTGGACGGGAGCTTCCCTCACCTCAAGACCGGCATCTATTCCGGCACCGCCATGCTGAACCGCCTGCTGGAGCGCAAGGGGCGCGAGGTCGGCGTGATCGTGAGCGGTGGCATGGAGGACTATCTCAGGACCGAACGCGCCATCCAGACCTATCTCGGCTATCCCTTCTCCGACCGCCTGCACGTCATCACGCACCATCACAACGAGCCGCTGGTACCGCGCGAGCGGATCCTGGGTGTGCGCGGGCGCGTCGACCTCTTTGGCAGGGAGATCATCCCGCTCTACGAAGGCGACGTGCGCGACGCCGTGCACAGCCTGATCGACCACGACGTTGCGTCGATCGTCGTCTGCCTGCTGTTCTCCTACAAGAACAAGGACCACGAGCGGCGGGTGCGTGAGATCGGCCAGGAAGTCATGGCCGAGCGTGGGGTGGCAGAGAAGCCCATCTACCTGTCGAGCGAGCTTTATCCGACGCGCCAGGACTTTCCGCGCCTCAACTCGACCATCATGGAGGCCTACGCGGCTGAGCCCTCGCGCGAGACGCTGCAGGTGGTCCAGGAGGTCTGCCGGCAGGCGGGCGGCCAGTTCGAGCTCAGGATCATGGCGAGCCACGGCGGCACGATCTCGATCAACGCGCGGGAGCTTGCACGGACCATGATCAGCGGGCCCATCGGTGGGGTCGTGGGGAGCAAGTTCCTGAGCGAGCGGATCGGCGTGCCCAACATCGCGTGTACCGATATCGGCGGCACGTCCTTCGATATCGCGCTGATCACGGACGGCGAGTTCTCCACCAAGCATGCGCCCGACATCGGCCGCATCCTGCTCAACATGCCGATGGTGCGGATCGATTCCGTGGGCTCGGGCACCGGCTCCTACGTCCGCGTCAACCCGATCACCAACCGTATCGAGATCGGGCCGGACAGCGCCGGCGCCATGATCGGCGTCTCCTGGCCGGAGGGCGGGGTCGAGACCGTGACCATCACCGATTGCAACATCGTTCTGGGCTATCTCAATCCCGATTACTTTTTGGGGGGCGACATCACGCTGAGCCGGGAACGCGCCATCGACGCGGTGCGCGCGCAGGTTGCGGAGCCGCTCGGGATCGACGTGTACCAAGCTGCCGCCGGCGTGCTGGAGCTGTTCGAGGATCAGCTGAAGAACAGCCTGCTCGGCCTGATCCTCGGCAAGGGCTACACGCCCGAGAGCTACACGCTGCTCTGCTACGGCGGCGGCGGGCCGCTGCATGTGGCCGGCTACAGCCAGGGCCTCGCCTTCGACGACATCCTCGTGCCAGCCTGGGCGCCCGGCTTCTCGGCATTCGGCTGCGCCTGCGGCGAATACGCCTACCGCTACGACAAGACCCTGGACATGGCGCTGCTCCCCGGCGACGGCGCCGATAAGCGGCGCGCGGTGGCTGAGGCAATCATCGCCGCCTGGGACGAGCTGAAGGAGCAGGTCAACGCCGAGTTCGAGAAGAGCGGCGTGCGCCCGGAGTCCGTCAGCTACCGGCCGGCGGCCAGGATGCTCTACTATGGCCAGTTGAACGATCTCGAAGTCCCGGTGGAAGACGGCTACGGATCGAACCTGGAAGAGATGCTGGACGGGCTCTGCAGCGGCTTCGAGGCGGAGTACGGCAAGATGTACGGCCTCGCCGCCCGCACGCCGCAGTTTGGATACATGGTGACGGCGGTGGTGATGACCGGGTCCACGCCCGTGGAGAAGCCGGAGCTGCCTGACGAGGCGGAGGAAGGGCCGGCGCCGCCCGCCGCCGCGCTCAAGGCAGGGCGCAACATCTATGCGGACGGCCAGTGGGTGCCGGCGCAGATCCTCGACCTGCAGCGGCTCAGGCCCGGCAACGTCATAGAAGGGCCGGCCATCGTCGAATCGCCGGCGTCGACCATGCTGGTGCCGGCGGGCCGGACGGCACGGCTCGACCGGCACAGCATCTTTCACCTGACGACCGACGCGGGGTAGGCCGCGGGCCGGTCGGAAGAGCAGCGGAGGCTGAAGTGAGCGACGTCGCACTGGAGCATGACTACGGGATCGGTTGGGGCGGTGCCTCGCTCGCCGGGATGCTGGAAGAGAGCGAACGGATCTTCTCGGAGACCGGCCACTACGGGGGCCTCGACGAGCTCCCGCTCAAGGCTGCCGAGCCCATCCGCTACGAGAAGATGTTCTCGCGCCTGCGCGGCGGCTTGGTGGGCGCGCGCGAGACGGCGATGAACATCTCGGCGAGCCCGATCGTGCGCGAAGTCGGCGAGCTCTGCTTCGCTCTCTACACGCCGGAAGGCGACGCGATCACGCTCAGCACCGGGATCATGGCGCACGTCCACACGATGTCGATGGCGATCAAGCACATGATCCGCTCGGACTACGAGACCAATCCCGGAATCGCGCCCGGCGACATCTTCGTCAACAACGACCCTCAGCTTGGCGGCGTCCACAACGCCGATGTCATGAATTTCCTGCCCCTCTTCCACGAGGGCGAGATCGTGGGCTGGGCCGCCGGCGTGGTGCACGAGCTGGACGTGGGCGCCCCGCAGCCGGCCAGCATGCCCATCGGCACCGTAAGCCGCTACGAGGACGGGCTGATTCTGTCGTGCATGAAGGTGGGGTCCAACGACACGCTCAACCGCGACTACGAGAACCGCATCGAGACCGCGGTGCGGATGCCCTTCTACTGGGTGCTCGACGAGAAGTGCCGCATCGCCGGCTGTCAGATCATCCGGGCGACGGTGGAGCGGCTCATCGCGGAAGAAGGCATCGACACCTACAAGCTGTTCATGCGCGAGGTGATCGAGGATGCGCGACGCGCCTTCAAACGCAACCTCACGCAGATGACCGTGCCCGGCATCTACCGCGTGCCCTCCTTCATGGACGTGCCCCATGAGGAGGACAAGGGGCTGATGCCGGACTACGCCGCCGTCAACTCGATGATGAACTGCCCGCTCTCGCTCACCATCGGCCGCGACGCCTCGTTCCACGTCGACCTCGACGGCGCCAACAAGTGGGGCTACCACTCGTTCAACTGCACGCCGTCCGGGCTACAGGGCGGGCTCTGGGTCGTGCTCTCGCAGACGCTCGTGCCCAACGACAAGGTCAACGACGGCGCCTATCTCGCGACCTCGTTCAACACGCCCTACGGCACCTGGTCCAATCCCGACAACAGGAGCGTCTCCAACACGCTCTCCTGGATCTTCCTGATCCCCTGCTTCACGGGGCTGATCCATGCGCTCAGCCGCGCCTTCACCGCGCGCGGTTATCTGGAGGAGGTGCTGGCCGCCTATCCCTTCACCGGCAACATCACGCAAGGCGGCGGCATCAACCACCACGGCCAGGATGCCGGCTGGTCCAATTTCGAGCATTCGAGCTGCGGCATCTCCGCCCGCTGGGGCTACGACGGCGAGGTCTCGGGCGCTGCGATGTGGAATCCGGAAGGCGACATGGGCGATGTCGAGGCCTGGGAGCTGACCGAGCCGCTGCTCTATTTCGGCCGCCGGATCCGCCCCAACACCGGCGGGCCCGGCAAGCAGCGCGGCGGCTCGGGCTGGGAATGCGTGCGCATGCTCTACGGCACCGAGCGGCAGATCCTCTTCCACTGCAACAGCGGCCATGTCTTCCAGACCTCGGGCCTCTACGGCGGCTATCCGGGCTCCAGCGGCTACCGCCACATGATCACCAACACCGACATGAAGGAGAGGATCGCCCAGGGCCTGCCCTATCCGGTCGAGGACAGGGATACCGAGGACAGCCAGATCAAGGCGAACGTGGAGGCCGATCACCTGATCGACCGCCGCTGCCATCACTTCCCGGTATCCCAGAGCGAATACGACCTCTATCTGAGCGTGCTCAACGGCGGTCACGGGTTGGGCGATCCGCTCGACCGCGAGCCGGAGGCCGTCGTCGCCGACCTGAACTCGGGCGACGTGCTGCCCCGCTTCGCGCCGACCACCTACGGCGTCGTCGCCGAGCAGGACGAGGACGGTCGCTGGGTGCTGGACGCGAGCGCGACCGTTGCGCTCCGTGCCGACATGCGCAAGCAGCGCCTCGCAGACAGCGTGCCGGTCGAGGAGTGGATGGAGGGCCAGCGCGGCCGCGCGGCCGACCTCGACTTCATCGAGCCGGTCGCAAAGGCCTATCGCGAGAGCATCGCGCTCTCCGAGAGCTGGGCGGCGCTCTACAAGGATTTCTGGGGCCTGCCGGCGGATTGGTCCCCGCCCAACGGCGATGCCTTGGGCCACACTCGTTAGGCGGGGGCAATGCCATGACCGCCTACGACAAGGCCACGATCGAGGAGCTCTACCGCGGCACGCTGCCCTGGCCGCAGCTCAAGCAGATGATGAGCGCGTTCAAGGACGCGGAGCGCTTCGACACCTTCCTCGCTGTCCTCCAGGAGCAAGTGCCCTGGGACGATCGGGTGCTGCTGCCGCTCGGCCCCAAGCTCTTCATCGTGCTCAAGGACGACGGGTCCATCGTCACCAAGAGCATGAGCGGCCACGAGTTCGGCGACTACCGGGAGAACTGGAAGCTGAAGGCGCGCATCGCCGTGCGGGATACCGACGAGAAGATGCAGGAGATTTATCCCAAGTGGATGCACGCCGACCCGGCGTGGATGGAGCTCCGCGAATACTACGATCCCCTCGACGGCTCGCTGCTGGAGGTGGAGGCGGTGCCGCCGGGCTATCCCATCGTGCACAGCTTCGAGCCGGACCTCGAAGGCTTCTACACCGAGTGGCTCGGCCGGGAGTTCCCGCCCAAGCGGGTCTAACCCGGATACATCCCCTGTCTTGCTTGCGGAGGGTTGTTAGGTGCTGCGTTCGCGCAGCGTCAGCACGGCGCCGAGCACGACGATGCCGAAGATGATGTCGCGCCAGGCGAAGTGAAGCTCGGAGCCCGAGACCAGCGTCCCCACCGCCGTCAGCAGCAGCGCGCCGCCGAAGATGCCGAGATAGTGCCCGCGCCCGCCGATGGCGAGCGTGCCACCCACCAGCACGACGGCGATCGCCGGCAATAAGAAGCGCTGGCCCATGTTGAGGAAGGAGACGGTGGAGAAGCCCGTCATCAGCACGCCGGCAAGGGCCGAGCAGAAGCCGCTCAGCACATAGACGCCCAGCACCGTCCAGTCGACCCGAACGCCGGAGAGTCGCGCCACCCGCGCGCTGTTGCCGACCGCGAAGACGCGCCGCCCGAAGGTGGTGCGATGCAGCACGACGTAGGCCACGCCGGCGAAGCCGATAAGGAACCAGGCGGCGGGCGCTAGCCCGGCGAGCCGCTCGGTGAAGAACCACACCAGCGCCGGCGGCGAGCGCCCGGTGGGGATGCCGCCGGTGAAAAGCAGGCCGGCGCCCTGCATGATGCCGTTGGTCGCCAGCGTGACGACGATGGCCGGCATCCCGAACAGCACCACGCCGATGCCGTTGAAGAGGCCGACGCCGATGCCGATCGCCAGCACCAGCGGCACCGCCCAGTAGGCCGGCCCGTCCATCCCGTTGCAGAGCGCGGCCAGCACCACACCGGTGAACGCAAGCGTGTGCGGCACCGAGAGATCGAGCCCGCCGGTCAGCACCACCGCGCCCTGGCCGAGGCCAAGGACGGCGAGGAAGAGCCCGAGCGTGAGCAGCGAGTTGAGGTAGTGGACGCTCACGCTCTCGCCGCCGATGACCGCGACCACGAGGATGTAGACCACGACCAGCAGGGTCCACGCCGGCACCATCAGGCGGAGCACGTCCCAATTCTTGGTGGTCCATTGCCAGAGCTGCGGCCCGGAGAGCTCGTCGCTCGCCCGCGGAGTCCAGCTCGTGTTGAGCTTGCCTGTATTGGCTCGCGCGCCGCCGTGGAAGGAGGGCAGGCTCCTGTGCCTGAGCCCGGATAGCTTGAGGCCGGTGACTCGCCAGTATTCGGCGAGGGACGTGTCGCGGCCGATCGAGGCGCCGATCACCGCCAGCAGCAGGATCACCGCCTCGGTGATCGGCATGACGTGCGGCGACCAGTTGAGCACGATCAGCACGTTCGAGATCAGCATCAGCGTGAACGCCGCGAACACCGTGCCGAGGCAGCCGCCCTCGCCGCCGCCGATCCGGGTGCCGCCCAGGATCGTCGCGGCGAAGATGAGGAGCAGCATGCCGCTCCCCACCAGCGGGTCGCCAGAGCTAGTCTGCGCGCTGAGGAAGACCCCGCCCGCGCCGTAGAAGGTGCCGGCCAGCGTGTAGCCGAGGAACTTGGTGCGCGCGACGTTGATGCCGTTGGCGAAGGCGGCGTCCTCGTTGCTGCCGACGGCGTAGAGCGCGGTACCGAAGCGCGAGCGCTTGATGAGCGCCCAGAGCCCCAGCGCCAGCAGGATGACGAGCAGCGCGGCGGGGAAGCCGTCAGGGATCAGGTCGCCGGTGAAGACCATCGAGAGGCCGTAGGGGATGTAGCCGCCCGGATCCGGCATCAGCAGCAGGTTGAGGCCGAGGATGATGAACATCACCGCCAGCGTCACCACCACCGGCTGCAGCCGCATGTAGGCGATGAAGAAGCCGTTGATGGCGCCGACCGACGCGCCGATGCCGAGGCCGGCGAAGCACATCAGGACCTGGCTCCAGAGGGAATCGGTGGTGTGCAGCGCCATGATCACGTTGACCAGCGAGAGCACGGCGCCGCAGGAGAGGTCGAAGCCGCCGATCAGGAACACCACCGTCTGGCCCATGGCGGCGAAGGCCAAAGGCCCGGTGTTGGACGAGAGGAAGTTGATTTCGAAGTAGCTGATCGGGCCCGGCGAGATCACGTCCAGGCAGACGAAGATGCCGATGAAGGCCGTGACCGCGACCAGCAGCCGCCGGTTGCGCGCCAGCCCCTGCTGCCAGGAAAGCCGCGGCATCCGCGCGAGCGGGACGTCGCTCAAGGGGCCGCTCCCGCCTCTGCGGCCGGCTGCGCCCTTTGTGCGGCCTCGGCAGCGTCCTCCGGACCCTCGGCGCCTAGCGCGTAGCCCATGATCGCCTGCTCGGTGATCTCCTCGCCGATCAGCTCCTTGACCATGCGCCCGCGGTACATGACCAGCACCCGGTCGCAGATGTTCACAAGCTCCGGAATCTCGGTCGTGTAATAGAGGATGGCGGCGCCAGCCTTGGCCAGCGCGCGGATCAGCACGTAGATCTCGTGCTTGGTGCCGATATCGACGCCCCGCGTCGGGTCGAAGGTGAGCAGCACCTGGCTCTGCGCCAGCAGCCACTTGGCGATGGCGATCTTCTGCTGATTGCCGCCGGAGAAGGATGAGACGGTCTTGTAGAGCGCCCGCGGGTGAACCTGCAGGTCGTTCAGCACCTCGTCCACTGCGGCGGCCTCGGCCTTGCGGTCGATCCAGCCCGCCGCAGCGAAGCGGTCGATGATCGGGATCGACGCATTGGCGCCGCCGGTGAGCCTGAGAAACAGCGCCTCGGTCTTGCGGTCCTCCGGCACCATGCTGATGCCGGCGCGCACCGCATCGGCGGGCGAGGCGAGCGTGAGCGCCCGGCCGCCGAGGGCGATGGTGCCGCTATCCACGCCGCGCTCGCCGAAAAGCGCCTCGAACAGTTCGCGCTGGCCCATGCCCTGTAGCGCGCCTATGCCCAGCACCTCGCCCGGCCAGAGCTCGAAGGAGAGATCGTCCAGCGTGCCGCCGATGGTGAGACTCTCGCCGGAGAAGGCAGGCACGGAAGCACCGGCCTGGCGGTAGTTCTCGCGTTCCGGATAGATCGCGCCGAGAGAGCGGCCGATCACGAGGCTGACCACCTCGTCGTCCGTCACCTCGTCGATCCCGTAGGAGCCCACGTGCCTACCGTTGCGGAGCACCGTGAGGCTCTGACAGAAGCGGCGCACCTCGGCCATGCGGTGCGAGATGAAGACGATCGTCACGCCCTCTGCGTTGAGGCTGTCGATGAGGTCCCCAAGCCAGTCAACGTCGGAGGCCGATAACGTGGAGGTTGGCTCGTCCAGCAGCAGCACCCGGGGCTCGCGCGCGACCGCCTTCGCGATCTCGATCTTCTGGCGGGTGGAAAGCGCGAGGTCACTCACCAGCGCGTTGGGGTCCACGTCGTCCAGGCCGAGACGGGCGAAGTGCTGCACGACGGCGCGCTTGCTGCCGCGCCGGTCGATTTGGCCTGCCACCAGCGGCTCGTAGGGCAGCAGCATGTTCTGGATAACGGTCAGATCGTCGATCAGGGTCATTTCCTGAAACGCCGTCTGAATGCCGAGCCGGTGCGCGCGGGAGGGGCGCCCGATGGTCACGTCGTCGCCGAAGACGTGGATGTCGCCGGTATCCTCCCGGACCAGACCGGCCAGAATCTTGACGAGGGTGGACTTGCCGGCGCCGTTCTCGCCGATCAGCGCGCGGATCTCGCCCTGCGGAATGGAGAAGGTGACGTCGTCGAGGGCGACGGTCGCGTCAAACCGTTTGGAGAGGCCGTCGACCGCGATGGCGGGCGCCGCATCGTTCATGCGTGCCCGCGCGAAGAAATGTGCGCCGGGGCTCTGCCAGACTCGCGGCCGGCCCCGGCGCAGCAGTCGTCATGGATCATGGCGGACGAGCCGCCGATCCCTCAGGTTTCGTCGTCCAGCATCCCTTCGGTGGCCGCGCGGAAGCCGAGCTCGGGCACCTGGGGCGACCAGAAATCGATGGCATAGTCAGGCGGGACGATGCCGGGCTTGATGGTGTTGCAGCCCGCCGCGAACTCCTCCGCCGTGCCGTTCTCGCAGAGTTTCACGTTGTCCTGCGTGACCTCGACCCCGGTGTACCACCTGAGATGCGGCACGTCCTCGTTGCCGTCGAGCACCTCCATGGCGGTCTTGAAGGTGTAGGAAACCGCCCAGAGGCCGGAGCCGATGGACTGGCCCTTCTTGCCCAGCGCGCCTTCGATTCCGGAATCGACCGGCAGCATCTGCAGCCGATTGCCGTTCGCTGACTCGCCCGCGCACGGGATGATCGGATTGTCCGGCCACCAGCCGTCCTCCACCTGCATCTGGGAGACCGTGTAGCAGCCGGTCTGCGCCACGATGCCGTCGATGTCGGCCCAGCTCTTGGTGGCCAGCAGCTCGCGCATCTTGAGGCGGGCTTCGGAGTGGCTCCACATGCCCACGAGCTCGGCCAGCACATTGACCTCGGGGTGCCGTTCTACGGCCTGCTTGAAGCCCTTGTGGTGATCCTCGCCGTAGGAGACGCCGGGCACGCCGGTGATCGCGACGATGTTGCCCTTGCCGCCCATCTGGTCGATCACGTACTGGGTGCGGTAGTCGCCGAGCGCCACGCCGTCGATCTTCACGACATAGGCGCAGGGCTCGGTCACGCCGTTGATCACGGCCACGACCACGCCCTTGTTGCACGCGTTCCTGATGACCTTGTTGAGCGCCGTCGGCGAGATCGGGAAGGCCACGATGGCGTCCGCGCCGGCCGCGATCATCGCGTTCATCTGCTGGATCTGTTTTTGGGCGTCGGGGCCGGACGCCTGGACCCGGAGCTCGACCCGATCGCGATACTGCGGCGCCTTGGCCATGGCGATGACGGTGTTCTTGGCCTCCGTCTGCCAGGCGTTGCCGACATAGCTCATGCTGTAATAGACGAGGAACTTGCCGTCCTCGGTCTTGGCCTCGGCCTTGTCGGCGGTCACGCTGGCGGCGAGTGCTATGCCCGCGCCGGCGGCAATCGCCCAGCGGGCGAGGCGTTTCGTTGCCCTGATTCTCACCTGTCTCCCTCCCTTGTTCGCATTGCAAATCACCGGATGATCCTCGTCTTTAGAGTGTGCCGCCCGCAGCCGGGACGAGTCAATTGCGGCCCGTTTCGACCGGCAGCCCAAGATGGGCTACGCTCCCGCGCCAGCAGGGAGGGGTGAAATGATGGACGCGCGCGAGGCCGCAGGCATCGTGGTCGAGACCGATGTCATGGTGCGGATGCGGGACGGCGTGCATCTCGCGTGCGACATCTACCGGCCGGCCTCGGGCGGGCCGGTTCCAGCCCTGGTCCAGCGCCAGCCCTACGACAAGCGCGTCGCCCAAACCTACGTCTACGACCACCCTGCGGTCTATGCGCGGCACGGCTATGCCGTGGTGATCGAGGACACCCGTGGACGCTACGCCTCGGAGGGCGAGTTCTACCCGCTCCGTCTCGATGCCGAGGACGGCTACGACACAATCGAGTGGTGCGCGGCGCAGTCCTGGTGCAACGGCCGGGTGGGGAGCTTCGGATTCTCCATTCCCGGCGTGAATCAACTGCTCGCCGCCGCGCTCAAGCCCCCGCACCTCGCCGCCGCCGTGCCTGGCTTCTATCCGGGCGGCATGTACGAGGGCTTCACCCATGTGGGCGGCACCTTCGGGCTTGCAGCGGTGATGGACTGGGCGCTCATCCTCGCGGGCGACGCAGCGCGTAGGCGGAACGACAGGGAAGTGCTCGGTGCCCTCGGCGCGGCGCAGGCGGCCTGCGGCCGCTGGCCGGCGGCGCTCGGGCTCAGGGACATCCCTTTCCTCGAGACGCCGGACCTCATGCCCTTCCTCAAGGACTACGTAGACCACCCCGCCCACGACGCGTATTGGCAGGAATGGGAGCTTGCGCCCCGGCTCGGGCAGATCGACGTGCCCTGCCTCCACGTCAGCGGCTGGTACGACAGCTTCATCCCCCAGACCATCGCAGCCTACGAGGCGCTGAGCGCCGCTGGCCGCACCGAGCACCGCTTGATCGTCGGCCCCTGGTATCACATCCCGTGGACCCAGCAGGTCGGCGCCATCGACTTCGGCGACGAGGCGAAGAACACCGTCAGCGTCTACGAGCGTGCCTGGTTCGACGCCTGGCTGAAGGACGACCGCTCCGCGCTGGAGGCGCTGCCGCCCGTGCGCGTCTTCATCACGGGGGAGAACCGCTGGCACGATGCCGACGCCTGGCCGCTCGCCGGCACCGGCTCCGAGCGCTGGTACTTGCGTAGCGGCGGCCGCGCCAACTCGCTGAGCGGGGACGGGACGCTGGACCGGGAGCCGCCGGGCGACGAGGCGCCAGATTTCTTCATCTACAACCCGTTCGATCCGGTGCCGAGCATGGGCGGCCATTCCTGCTGCCTGCCGCAGACCGCACCCATGGGGCCGATGGACCAGCGCCCGGTGGAGTATCGGAACGACGTGCTGGTCTATACGTCGGTGCCGCTGGATGCGCCCTGCTTCGCCGCCGGCGCTGTCACCGCGCGGCTGAGTGCCGCGACCAGCGCCGCCGACACCGACTTCACGGTGAAGCTCTGCGACGTGGAGCCCGACGGGCGTTCGATCAACCTGTTCGAGGGCGTGATCCGGGGCCGCTTCCGCGAGAGCCGGGAGCGCGAGGTGCCGCTGGAGCCCCACCGTGTCTACGAATTCGCCATCGATGTCGGCGTGATCTGCCACGTCTTCCGCGCCGGGCATCGCGTCCGGGTCGAGGTGTCGAGCAGCAACTACCCGGCCTTCGACCGCAACCCCAACACCGGCGGGCCGATCGGCGGCGAGCACGCCTTCGACCTCCAGCCCGCGCACCAGACCGTGTTCCACGACGGGGCCCGCCCCTCTTTCATCGAGCTGCCGTTCATCCGGCGCCCCTGACCGCCGAGAGGAGTATTCACCGATGGCCGACGATCGCACTTACCTCACGCCCGCGAGCGAAGCCTGGATGAGTGGCCGGCCGGCTTCGGCAGCGGTCCGGGTCGGCGACCTCTTGTTCCTCTCGGGCCAGGGGAGCGCGACCGACGACGGCCGGGTGACGGACGCGGGCGACGTTCAGGCCCAGACACGGAACGCTTTCGCCAGGGCCAGCGCGGTGTTGGAGGCGGCGGGCGCGGGCATCGACGACGTGCTCGACGTGATGACCTTCCACAAGGACCCGCGCACAATGGACGCCGTCTTCGCCGTGGGCCGCGAGGTGTTCTCCACGCCCTACCCGGCGTGGACTGCCCTCGGCATGGTGGGCGCGCACGATCCCGGTCTCGAGGTCGTCGTGCGGGTGGTCGCCCACGTGGGTGCCGGCGAGAAGCAGGGCGTGATCCCGGCGGGCTTCGGTTGGATGGCGAACCTTCCCATTTCGGCCGCCTGTCGCAAGGGCGACTACCTCTTCACCAGCGGCATCGTGGCGGCCGACGATGGCGGCGCGGTGGTGGCGCCCGCCAACCACATGGCGCAGGCGCGTTTCTGCTACGATCGGCTCAAGGATGTGATGCAGGCGGCGGGCAGCTCGCTCGACGATATCGTCGACATGATCTGCTTCAACCACGATGCCCGCGGCATGGACGCCGCCGTCGATACCTGGTGCAACGAGACCGTCGAGGGGCTCCCCATCGGCGAGGCCACGTCCTACACCGCGATCGGCATGACCGGCCTGCATCGGATGGGCCAGGTCGGTTGCTACCGGGCCATCGCGGACTTTAGTGAAGGCCCCCGGGTCGCCTACAACCTGCCGAGCATCCATTGGCACGACCAGCGTATCTCCGGCGCAAGCCGCAAGGCGCACGGGCGGCTCATCGGCATCTCCGGCCAGGTCGCCTCGGACGGGCAGCAGAACATCATCGCCCGCGGCGATGTCGCCTCCCAGGCGCACTACTGCTTCGGCCAGATACGGGGCGTGCTGGAGAAGCACGGCGCAGGCCTCGACGACATTGTGGAAATCGTCTCATTCCATAAGGATCCCAGAGCCTGGGAGACCGTGATGGCGGTGGGCAGCGAGCTGTTCCAATCTGGCCGCTGCCCGGCCTGGACCCCGATCGGCTGCACCGGCCTCTACCTCGAAGGCTACCTGCACGAGATCTACGCGATCGCGATGGTGTGAACGGGGCGGTCCGCGCCAAATGAGGAGCGGCCCTCGCAAATCCGTCAGCCGCGCATGTTTCCAAAGGCAAGAAGACCCGTCAGGAAGGTATCCGCCTGAACACTCCTGCGGACACTGGACCAGTCCGAAAACGCCTGTTCTGCCTGGCCAATCAAGTCGAGAGCCTCGCGGCGCGTAAAGCGATGCCCCGGATCGTAGTCCGCTTGGTGGCGGGCCTCCTGAAGTTCGACGAGCGCGCCCGCAACCCGGACGAGTTCCGGTTGCAACGCTTGGCCACCCAACGCGGGAGAGAGCTTTGGCGACACGTTGCAATCGGAAAACTGCTGGGCGACTTGTCTCATTGCGGCATGGCCGAACGCTCGCGCTAGGCAGCGTCGGAGAGCGACCCGGTCGCTGCCGCGAAGCATGCGCTTTGTCGCTTCGTCGACCAGCAGATGAAAGAGGGCGTAGTAGGACGCCGAAATCGCTCGGCGCAGGCTCGCTTGCAACGGCCGCCGCGGTTCCTTGACGGCGAGCTGTCGGGCTTGACGCAACAAATCAACATGCAGGCTCACGAGACTTAGGCTGCCTCCGAAGCCCCTCGGAAGCGAACATAGACCCAGATTGCAGACTCGGTTTCGCGGCGGACGAGATCGCGCACCATGTCCCGCAGCCGGGATCGAGTCTCGAAATCCACCTCTTCGTCCGTGAGATAACCCCACACCCACACGGCGGGCTTGTCCGTTGAATCGATTCCTGTTTCCACTTCCCAGCCGCTGACCGGGGTCGGAAGATTCCGCAGCGTTCCCAGCGCCGACTCGATGTTGGCTGCCGTGATTTTCATCTCCATCACCTGATGGACGTTGCAAACAACGCGCCCTCCGAGTGAACGATACCGGGAGACGGAGGTTCAGTGAACTGCGAATGACCGGCGCTGCCCTTCTTCCTTCGAATTTGCTGTGCCTTCTCCGGACCTCATCCACCGTGGCACTATCACTCGTCGCGCCGCTGCGGCGCCTACCAAGGAGAACCCAATGATTACGCTACACAATCCGGATACGGTCGTGGCGCCCGCGTCGTTCTACAGCCAGGCGGCGGAGGTGGGGCCCGGCAAGCGCTGGCTCCACATCTCAGGCCAGGTGGGCGCCGCGCCGGACGGCACGCTCGCAGACGGCTTCGAGGCGCAGAGCGATCAGGTCTGGCGCAACATCGCAGCTCTGCTCGCCGCCGCCGACATGACCATGGCGAATCTGGTGATCGTGCGGGCGCTGCTGGTGGACCGCGCCCACCTCGGGTCCTACCGGGAGATCAGGGACCGTCACCTGCAAGGCCACCAGGCGGCCTCGACGCTATTGATCGTCGCCGGCCTCGCGGATGAGCGCTGGCTGATCGAGATCGAGGCGCTGGCCGCCGCCGAGGCCTGATCGGGGATCGGTCAGGCGGCGTCGGCCTCCTCGCCTGCTTCGGCGCCCGCCCCGTTCTCGGCCGAGGTGATGGCGCATTCCGATTCCCGCCACCAGAGCGCCTCCAGATCGGTGACGTCGACGCCGCGATCCCAGATCCGCGCCTTGACCGGGCCGATGTCGGTATCGAGCGTCTGGTCGAGATATTTGCCTTTGTAAATCGTTGCCCCGCTGGTGCAGGGCAGCGCGTTGACGCCGGGCTCGTCGACGGTCGCACCGCGCGGTGCGAGCCTGATTCGCTCCGCCCGCACAGCGACGCAGGCGGGCGCGCCTCTCTCGGCCAAGCCGGTGCCGCTCCAGGCGCCGCTGATCACGTGTCCACCGATGCGCACGCTGGCCGTGCCGTTCCGCACGCTCTCGATGGTCCCTTCCAGCAGGTTCTCCACCCCCATGAAGTCCGCGACGAAGCGGCTCGCAGGCCGGTCGAAGAGGTCGGTGGGTGGCCCTTCCTGCACGATGCGCCCGCGCCGCATCAGGATGATCCGGTCGCTCATGGTGAGCGCCTCTTCCTGACTGTGGGTGACGTATATGAAGGTGAGGCCGAGCTTCTCGTGGAGGTCGAGGAGCTCCACCTGCATGTCGACGCGCAGCTTCTCGTCGAGCGCGCCGAGCGGCTCGTCGAGCAGCAGGATCGCGGGCTGCGTCACCAGCGCGCGCGCCAGCGCCACCCGCTGGCGCTCGCCGCCGGAAAGCTGGTGGACGCGGCGGCCGTACTTGTCCAGCAGGCGGACCAGGGCGAGGGCGTCTTCCGCCCGCTTGCGGCGCTGATCCCTGTCGATGCCGCGCACGCGGAGCCCGTACTCGACGTTCTGCCCGACCGACATGTGGGGGAAGAGCGCGTAGTGCTGGAACACGGTGGTGCAGTTGCGGCGCGAAGCCGGGATAGCGGAGACATCCTCGCCGTCGATGGCGATACGCGCGATCCGGGTCGGGCGCTCGAGTCCGGCGACGATTCTGAGCAGCGTCGTCTTGCCTGAACCGCTTTCTCCCAGCAGGGTGAGGAACTCGCCCCGCCGCGCCGTGATCGACACGTCGTCGAGCGCGACCACATCGCCGAAACGGTGGGTCGCGTGCTCCACATGCAGGATCTGATCGCCATTGCCGACGGCGGCGCGCGGCGCGGTCACGTCACTGTTTGCCATCTTTGCCTCCTCCGAAGGCAAGCTTGATCGCGAGGAAGGTCAACCCGATGCTCACGATCGTCACCAGCGTACTCATCGCATAGATCAGGGGCACGGTCGTGTTGTGCGCGCCCGATTGTATCCACAGATAGAGCGGCAGTGTGTCCTGTCCCGCACGCATGAAGATGCTGAAGGGCAGCTCGTTGAACGACAGCAGGAAGCCGAAGAAGCCTGCCGCGAAAATGCCGGGCTTCAGGATCGGCACCTCGATCTGCCAGAAGCGCTGCCAGCGGCTCGCGCCAAGGTCTTCGGCGGCCTCCATCAGCCGCGTGTCGAAGCGCGAAGCCACCACCAGCATCGCCAGCAGTGCGAAAGGAAAGGCCCAGACGAAATGGGCCAGCGCCAGCGACCACACGCCCATCTTCACGTTGATCACCAGCCGGTACCACATGAAGAGCCCGACGCCGGCGACGATGCCCGGCACCATCAGCGGCATGAGAAAGCCGATGAGCAGCGGCCCGCGCCGCTTCACCCGGGGCAGCACCGGCCCCACGATCAGTGCGCCGATCACGCACGCCGCCGAGGTGGCGAAGGCAAGCCCGATCGAGAGCAGCAGCGGATTGCCGACCCGGAAGTTGCTGCCGTAGGCCTCGCCGTCGCGCTGGGCGATGTCGGCGTAGATCACGTCCTCGTACCAGGTGAGCGTCCACTCACCGGGAATACCCGTGAGCGGCTCGCCGCTGATGGAGAGGATCATCAGCCAGACGATCGGCAGATAGAGGATGAAGAGCACCCCGTAGCCGAAGAAGAGGCCGGTGCCCCGCGGCAGGCCGTCCATGAAACGCCGCCAGAACGGCGGGCGCACCTGCGCATAGGTAATCGTTTCGGAGGCGTGCGCGGTCATCGTCATCGGCGCAGGTTCGCGAAAACTTCGTTGAGCCCGCCCACTGGCTTAAGCGCAGTCCAGAGCAGGACCTGGAAGGCTAGCATGATGCCGAGCACAACCGCTGCGAGCGCCGCCGCGACCAGGAAGTTCGAGACTCCGATCAGACTCTGAACTTGCGCGCTCAACATCAGCACGTTGTTGCCGCCCATGTGCTGCGCCACCACCGTGTCGCCCAGCATCGGGATGAAGGTGAAGACGATGCCGGCGACGACGCCCGGCAGCGCGAGCGGGAAGATGACGTGCACGAGCGTCCTGAAGCGATTGGCGCCGAGGTCGTTGCTGGCTTCAAGGAAGTCGTTATCGATCAGGCTGATGGAGAGAAAGATCGGCCACACCATGGTAGGGAAGAAGGCGCCGAGGAAGCCGAAGTGCACGGCGAACTCGGAGAAGATCAGCCAGGTCACGGGCTCGTCCACCGCGCCGGTCGCGAGCAGCGCCTGATTCACCACACCGTTGATGCCGAAGACCGAGCGCCAGACGATGACGCGCGCCGCTGGGCTCAGGAAGAACGGCACGGTGAGCGCGGTGAAGGTGAGGAGGCGCACCATGTTGTTCTTGCAGCCCTTCGCGAGCCAAAGCGCGAAGGGGAACGCGATCATGAGTTCGATGAACGTCATCGTTGCCGCGATGCGCACCGAACGCGCAAGCAGATCGCTGCCGCCGTAGGAGAAGAATCGCTCGTATTGCAGGAAGGTGGGGTCGAGGTTGATCCTGATCCCGCGGCCCTGGAAGAACGAGACCAGGATGATGGCGAGCAGTGGGATGACGATGCCGCCGAACCAGACGACGGTGAAGCCCGAGAGCGACCAGACGCCTGCCGGCAAGCGCGGCAGCAGGCGGCGCAGGACGTCGTCGTTGGCGGTGAGCGTGGCGGCCATCCTGGCTAAGGCAAAATGGGCGAGGCCCGCCCCGCCCTCTCGTGGAGCGGGACGGGCCCGGCCCGAATGCGCGCCGAACGTTAGGCGTTGAGCACGCGGTCCATCTGCGCCTGCATTTCCTGCAGGTTCGACGGCACCGCGCTGAACCAAAAGTCCTCCTTGGCGAACTTGAACTTGACCTTGGCCAAGGCCTCGTCGATCGCAACGCCCACCTCAGGCCCCATGCCGTTCTCTTCGGCGTACTGCGGGGCGAGATCGGGCCGACCCGTGACGTAGCCGCGCAACGGCGTGATCCCGGCGGCGTAGCTGCCGCTCAGGATCCAGTTGAGCGCCGCGTGGACCTGCTCGAGGTTGCCGCGGTCGTGGACCTGGGTCGGGATGTAACAGGCGTGCATCCACTTGGTGTAGAACTCCGTGGCGTTGGCATAGACCCAGTCGCCGCCAGCCTTGTTGGCCTCGCGCACCGCAGGCTCCCAGCAGCGGATGGCGTCGACCTCGCCGTTCTTCATGTCGGAGACCTGGTCGTCGAAGATCTTCCAGAAGTTGCGGAACTGCCCGGCCTGCTTGCGCTCGATCAGGAAGTCCGCAGTCGCCGCAGCCTCCTCCGGTGACGGATCGAGGAGGTCACCGACCTCCAGCTGCCCCGTATTCTTGAGATAAGCCAGCGCCTCCCACAGGTAGATGTAGTTGTCGCCGGTGGAGGACCGGCCCAGGGTCTTCTCGCTCTCGTAGACCAGCGACCAGGAGGCTTCCTCCGGCGGGCGCGGCTCGTTCAGCTTCTCGGGCAGATAGCCGAAGCTGTCCGCGTTCATCGCCAGCGGAACGCCCCACACGTAGCCTCCTTCCGGCGCGAGGTCGCGCTGGAGATAGGGCATTTGCGTGATGCTCTCGGGAATGCCGCCCCAGTTCGGGACTGCCGAGGTCTCGATCGGCTTGATCGCCTCGCCGTCGATCAAGTCCTGCTCGGCGCCCGTGAGCGCGGCGATGATGTCGAAGCGGTCGCCGCCGTCGTTCACCAGAATTTCGGTCAGGAAGATGCCGGGATCGTCCTTGATCACGGTGTCTTCCATCTTGAAGCCGGTTTCCCTCTCGAACGCGCTCCAGTCGCCGGGGATGAGGGTGGGGCCGGTGATCAGGAGCCGGATGGTGTTTTCGTCCTGGGCAATCGCCTTGCGGGTGAGCCCCTTGAGAATGGCGGGCGCGCCGACGATGGCCGTACCCGCGGCCGCGCACTTGATGAAGTTGCGTCGCGAAAGGTGGAAGTAGAGATGTTTGCTCGTCCGCATGGCGATGCCTCCCTGCATGGATTTGCGCGCACCCGCGGACCGCACGCCTTCGCCGACCGGCCGCAGCGCATCCGCAGGATGACGCCGGCAGGCGGGACGAGGCCCAGCGGGTGGAGGCATGATGACTGGTTTGGGCATGCCAAACAATCCCGCGTACCGGTTCGGGTCGGACGGAAAGGCAGGGTACCGAAGGCGAAACCGGCCCCTGGCGTACACCGGCGGTACCCGGCGCGTTCCTTCGTGTCTGCGTACCGTCCTGCGGTCACCAGGCTCGCCGCGACCGCCCTTTATCGAACCGCTGAGCCGAATAATTCTTGGTCGGACCAATCAACGCCTCAAGTGTCCGTGACAACACCCAAAATACCGTTGACAAGCCAATTCCCTGACCACAGGATTGCCCGTGGATCGGTCAATTCAAGAGCCACCAAGTGCCTCGATATGGTGCTTGACAATAAATTGGGGAGGTTTGAGAGGCTGAATCGACATCCGATAGTCAGCGGCAACTCTTCGTCAACCGAACTGACTATGATGCTTGATATGCGCTCTTTCGCGAACATTGAGTCCTGGAACCGTGGCTTGAGCCGCTACGGGCGGCGTTGCTGAGGAGGAAGCCGAACAGGGTATGATGAGTGTTCTGTATCCTGCTGATTTGCAACGAAAAGGCGTCGGTTCGAACAAGCATGACGTGGCGTTCAGCGATTGTCAGCGATCCTGCGAGCTGCGTTTGTACGCCAATGTTCGGTACCTTAAAGTAGGCTGTCCGTGGCTTCGATGAAATGCACTCTATAGCCACGACGATGCCAAGATATTCTCAAAGGCTACAGAATAGAGAGGGAGTAAGGCTTGAATTTCTGAAGTCCATAATTTTGAATCCCGTGTTGGAAGAACGCGGCCCTGTTTCAGGTTCGAACGGGCGTTTGTCTAGACGGGGATGGGTGTTTTGATGACGACCGATACCCCGGATATCGTGGTCTTCGACCGCGTGCAGAAGAGCTACGACGGCGAGATCCTGGTCGTCAAGGACCTCAATCTAAGCATCAAGACCGGTGAGTTCCTGACGATGTTGGGTCCCTCGGGATCTGGCAAGACAACGTGCTTGATGATGTTGGCTGGCTTTGAGCCGGCTACTCATGGAGAAATTTATGTAACTACCCAGGTACCCCGCCGCCAGATCTGAGTGCGTGCTGATGTTGGTCGCCGCCGGTGCCGTTTGTCCGTCGGCGCGTCGATGATCTGCCCTTGACTGTATAGGCACGCTCGCCTATGGGTTGCTCTCTCGCATGAGAGGAGCAGCCGGTGGGGTATTTCGGATCGAAGGCGACGACCGGTCTGAGCCAGGCGCTGATTGCGCTGATGCCCCCGCACTCTGTCTATATCGAGAGCCACTTGGGGGGGCGGGGCGCTGATGAAGCGCAAGCCTGCGGCCGTGCGCTCGATCGGGATTGACCGCGACGAGCGGGCGCTTGAGTCCTTCGACTGTGGCTACCCGGTGGAGTTGGTGCACGGCTGCGCCCACTCCTTCCTGGCCTCGTTCCCGTTCCTGGGCCCGGAGCTGGTCTACAGCGATCCGCCCTATCTGCACGCGACCCGGCGTTCGTCGCAGCGCTACCGCTTCGAGTACGAGGAGGCCGACCACGTCGCGCTCCTCGAACTGCTCAAGGGTCTGCCCTGCCAGGTGATGGTCTCGGGCCACCCGTCTGCGCTCTATGACGAGTTGCTGGCGGGCTGGCGCCGGCTGGCGCTGCAGGTGACGACCCAGGCCCAGGTGCGGACCGAGGCGGTGTGGTTCAACTTCGCGCCCGACCGGGTGCACTGGGCGAGCTACGCGGGCCGCAACTTCACCGACCGCCAGCGCATCAAGCGCAAGGCGGCCAACTGGGGCCGGCGCTACGAGGCCATGCCGGCGGGCGAACGCCTGGCGGTGCTGGCCGCGATCATGGCCGTCGAGGCTGACGAGGGTTTGTGACAGTGTCGCGCTGGCACGCGGACCTCGCCGCTCACGACGAGGCTTTCGCGTGCCTGCAGGACCTTTTCACCCCACAATCCTTCGCGATGACCGCCGTCAAAGCCATCCGGGAATGGGGCCAGGGGCTGCTTCGCCTGAGCGCGGCGCTGGTCAAGGAGAACGACGCGCTGGAGCGGGAGAACGCCCGCTTGCGCGAGCGGATCGCCGAACTTGAGCGCAGCGCCGCGCTCGACAGCACCACCAGCTCCAGGCCGCCGGCCAGCGACGGCCTGAAGAAGAAGAGCGCAGACCAGGAGAAGCGCACCCGGAGCCGGCGCGGCAAATCCGACAGGCCCAGCGGCGGTCAGCCGGGCCACAAGGGAACCACCCTGGAGCGGACCGAGAACCCGGACCACGTCGTGGATCATGATCCGTCCGCCTGTGAGGGCTGCGGCGCGCCGCTGTCGGACGCCGACCGTCACGGAGCCCCCGTCTGCCGGCAGGTCTTCGATGTGCCCGAGCCGCAGCCCCTCGAGGCCACCGAGCATCGCGGCCATCGCTGCCTCTGCGCCGCCTGCGGCACCATGACAACAGCCGCCTTCCCGAACGGCGTGAGCGCCCCGGTCCAGTACGGGCCGCGCATCACCGCGTGGGTGACCTACCTGCTGCACGCTCAGTTCATTCCGGAGAAGCGCGTCGCCGAGGTCATGAGCGATCTCTTCGCGGTCAAGATCTCAACGGCCACCATCGCCGCCATGGGCAGGCGCACCGCCCGGCGCTTCGAGGGCTTCCTCGATCGTGTCGCAGAGATCATCCGCACCGAAGCCCCGGTCAAACACCTCGACGAGACCGGCATCCGCATCGCCGCCCGGACCCATTGGCTCCACGTGCTGTGCACCCCGTTGCTGACCATCCTGCGCGTCGCCAGCGGGCGCGGCCATTTCGACGAGAAGCTCAACGGCATCGTCATCCATGACGACTATGCCACCTACTTCGCTCTCGAGGGCGTGCGCCACGGGGCCTGCAACGCCCATCACCTGCGTGAGCTCCAGGCCCTGATCGAGATCGAGAAGGAAGACTGGGCAACGAGCATGCACCAGCTGCTCTCCCGTGCCAACAGAGCCGCCCGCTTCGCCCGCAAGAATGATCGCGACGTGCCCGCATCGCTGGTCGCCCGCATCTCGCGAGCCTGGGACCGCATCCTCGAACGTGCCATCGCCGCTCACGAAGAGATGCCGCCGCTCCAGACCGGAAAGCGCGGACGACAAAAGCGCCGCATCGGTCACAACCTCGCGCTCCGGCTCCAGAAGTACAAGGAGGGCTGCCTGCGCTTCCTCACCGACCCGCGAACCCCGTTCTCGAACAATGAGGCGGAGCGCGATCTGCGAATGGGCAAGCTGCGTCAGAAAATCTCAGGCGGCTTCCGCTCGATGCAAGGTGCCTGCGACTTCGCCAACCTGCGGTCCGTCATCGCCACCGCTCGAAAACAGCGCTGGAATGTCCTCGAAACCCTGGCGCACCCCGATCCCATGCAGCTAATCCCGGTACTGCGCTTCTGAAATCCCCCGCCGCTCCGCTCCACGTCAGCGGCACCAGGCCAGAGGCATCAGTCCATCACGCGTGAGTGCTCGGCGGAATCAGACCTGGGCAGTTACAAATTTATTTGAACGACCGTCCGATCAATAAAGTTGCGCCGCATCGACGAAATATCGGCATGGTCTTCCAGGATTACGCGCTGTTTCCGCACATGACAGTCACGGAGAACCTGGCGTTTCCTCTGAAAGTTCGAAGGATTCCGAGATCGGAGGTCGAGGCGAAAGTCAAGCGCGCGCTGGACATGGTTCGCCTGCCGGACTTCGGTGGCCGCCGGCCCGGTCAACTCTCGGGCGGCCAGCAGCAACGCGTGGCGGTGGCACGGGCATTGGTATTCGAGCCTGACTTGGTGCTTATGGATGAGCCTCTCGGCGCCTTGGACAAGAATCTGCGGGAGGAGATGCAGTACGAAATCAAGCATCTTCACGAAGAGCTCGGCGTCACGATCGTCTACGTCACGCACGATCAGTCCGAAGCATTGACCATGTCCAATCGGATTGCGGTCTTTAATGATGGTGTAATTCAGCAATTAGCAAGTCCTAGCGCGCTGTACGAGCAACCGGAGAACGCCTTCGTTGCGCAGTTTATCGGCGAGAACAATCGTTTGTGCGGCAAGGTGAATTCCGTTGAAGGGAACCATTGCCAGGTGAATTTGGATGGTGGTGGCACCATTCGAGCCCTCAATGTGAAGGTCGAGGGAGCGGGCGCACGCACGACCCTTTCGCTCCGTCCTGAGCGCGTTATCGTCGCATGCGAAGACGGAGAGGCGGATAACTCGATTGTCGGTCGCGTCGAGGAGTTGATCTATCTGGGAGATCATATCCGTGCGCGCCTGTCGGTCGCGGGAGCTGACGAGTTCGTTGTGAAGATTCCCAACACAGATCGGCATGCAGCGTTGCGGGAGGGAACGGACGTCAACCTGGGCTGGGCTGCAGAAGATTGCCGGGCGCTGGACGCTCCGGTTGACGCAGCCGAGCCCGGTTAGAGCAGATCAAGACGTATCGGTGTTGCCGATGCGAGACTTGAGAACCCGCCGGTGTGTCCGGCAAACGAGAGGGGAGTAAGCGAGATGAGATGGCTATTGAGTACGACTGTCGTTGCCGCCGGCGTCGCGTTGGCGGTTGGCAGTGCCCAGGCACTTGACCTCACGATCGTGTCGTGGGGCGGCGCCTATACGGCGAGCCAGCAGAAGGCCTATCACGACCCCTACATGGCCGCGAACCCCGACATCAACATCATCAATGACGACAACGCCGCCGAAGGGCTGGCCAAGGTTCGGGCACAGGTGGAGTCGAACAACGTCACTTGGGACATCGTCGACATGGTCGCAGCCGATGCGATTACCGCGTGCGACGAAGGCCTGATCATGGAAATCGATCCCGACACGTGGCTGGCTCCCGCGCCGGACGGGACCCCTGCGTCGGAGGATTTCTTCGCCGGCACGCTGTCACCGGGCGGGACCAACTGCTTCATCCCGCAGATCGTCTATTCCACGACCTTCGGCTATCGCACCGATGTCTTCGAGGGTGAGCAGCCGTCCACCATTGCCGACGTGTTCGACCTGGAGAAGTTCCCCGGCAAGCGCTCGCTGGAGAGGCGGCCCATCAACAATCTCGAATGGGCGCTGCTCGCCGATGGCGTGGCACCTGCAGATGTCTACGGCATGCTCAGCACGTCCGAGGGCGTGAGCCGTGCCTTGGCAAAGCTCGATACCATCAAGGATCAGGTGGTCTGGTGGACCAAGGGAGCCCAACCGCCGCAGCTGCTGGCGGACGGCGAGGTCGTCATTGCCTCGGCCTACAACGGCCGCCTCTTCTCGGCCATCGCGGAGAAGAACCAGCCCATCGCCATGCTGTGGGACCGGCAGATTTTCGATCTCGACGGCTGGGTCGTGCCGGTCGGCGTCAAGGATCTCGATGCGGTGAAGGCGTATCTCTACTTCGCCACCGATACGCAGCGTCTGGCGGACCAGGCGAAGTTCATCTCCTACGGTCCGGCGCGCTACTCGTCGGCGCCGCTCGTGGGCAACCATGCCGATCTCGGCATCGACATGAAGCCCCACATGCCGACCGATCCCAACAACGCCGAGACCCTCTTCGACTTCGACTACGTCTGGTGGGCCGACCACCGGGCGGAGCTCGACGAGGTGTTCAACACCTGGCTCGCCAAGTAGCAGAGCTTAGGAGGGGCGGGGCGCATCGTTGCGTCCTGCCCCCTTTACTTCAAGGCACCTGAGCGAGACGTAGGCCAGCGCGCATGTCGACGGTCGCCGATAACACCCTGCGAACCGCCGATGGCGTGCCATTGAAGACGAGCCTACGGCGGGCGATGGCTCGCAGGCGCATTCGCACATTCCTGTTGGTCGTCCCTATTCTGGCGTTCTTGATGATTACATTCGTTTTTCCCGTCATCGACATGTTGTTTAGAAGCGTCGACAACCAAATCGTTTCATCCGTTCTTCCCCGTACAACGCTGGCCATTCAAAGCTGGGATCCGGGGAGCGAGGAGTTGCCGCCGGAATTCGTGTACGAAGCCCTGGTGCTGGATATTCAGGAGTCATTCAAGGATAAGACGTTAGGCCGTGCCGGACGGCGCTTGAATTACGAAAAGTCCGGAGTGATGAGCTTGTTCCGGAAATCGGGACGACGAGCCAAACGTATAACCGAGGCCCCCTTCAAGGACCAGGTTATAGCAATTGATCAACGCTGGGCAGACCTTGCAACCTGGCAACTGATTTATCAGGAATCGAGCAACGTAACCGAAAGCTACTTCTTGTCGGCTGTCGACCTTCGGGTTGACTACAAGGGCAAAATTTCCTGGAAGGCAGAAGAACGACGAATATACTTGTTCCTATTTTATCGCACGTTGTGGATGAGTGCGCTCATCACGATATTCTGCTTGCTACTCGGTTATCCGATTGCCTTCCTCCTGGCGACGTTACCGCCACGCCATAGCAATCTCCTGCTGATTCTCGTCTTGTTGCCATTCTGGACCTCTCTGTTGGTCAGGACGACCGCGTGGATCGCGCTGCTGCAGTCCGAGGGCGTGTTGAACGACCTGATGGTCTTCCTGGGAATTATTTCCGAAGACGGTCGTTTGCAGATGATTCACAACAAGATCGGTACGTTCGTGGCGATGACGCATATTCTCTTACCCTTCATGATTCTGCCCCTCTATTCCGTCATGAAAACGATTCCCTCTTCGTATATGCGGGCCGCACGCTCGCTCGGGGCATCGCCGTTCACTGGCTTTATCAAGGTCTATATGCCCAATACCGTGCCGGGAATCGGCGCGGGCTGCATTCTGGTTTTCATTCTTTCGATCGGCTATTACATCACGCCGGCTCTTGTCGGAGGGCGAACCGGCACGTTCATCTCGAACATTATCGCCCTTCACATCAGCGAGACTCTGAACTGGGGTCTGGCCGCAGCTCTAGGCGTGATTCTGTTGGCGCTCGTCCTGCTGCTTTACTTCCTCTATGACAGGATCGTGGGCGTGGCCAACATGAAGCTCGGATAGCGCACATGCCGCCGCCGCTGCACGCCACACACTCGGAACGCGCTTGGTACTATACGTTCCGGACGCTGTGCGTGCTGATTTTCATTTTCTTGGTCGGTCCGATTTTCGTCATTATTCCGCTCAGCTTCAACGAGCTTCCTTATTTTACTTTCACGCCCGAAATGCTCGCCTTCGATCCAGCAGGCTACAGCACGAAGTGGTACCAAGAGTTTTTTACCGAGGACTCATGGCAAAGAGCGGTACAGAACAGCTTCCTCATCGCGGTATTTGCCACGCTGATATCCACATTCCTCGGCACCCTGGCGGCGCTCGGGTTAAGCAGACCCGAAATGCCCTTCAGAAAAACCATCATGGCGCTGTTGATATCGCCGATGATCGTGCCGCTCATCATCTCGGCCGCGGGCATGTATTTCTTTTATGCGCGGATCGGACTCGCCTCGACGCACGTCGGCGTCATTCTTGCCCATGCGGCGTTGGGCATCCCGTTCGTCATCATCACGGTGACGGCGACGTTGGTGGGCTTCGACCACTCGCTGACCCGTGCGGCCGCAAGCCTCGGGTCGAGCCCGACCCGTACCTTCTTCGTTGTGATCGTGCCGCTCATCCTGCCCGGCGTCATATCGGGCGCTTTGCTCGCGTTCATCACCTCTTTCGACGAGGTGGTGGTGGTGCTGTTCGTGGGCTCGGTGGAACAGCGAACGATCCCCTGGAAGATGTTCTCAGGGATTCGCGAGGAGATCCGCCCGACCATCCTGGCGGTCGCCACGCTCCTGGTGGTCGTGTCGATCATTTTGTTGACGATGGTGGAGCTATTGCGGCGGCGGAGCGAGCGGCTGCGCGGGATTCGCTCGTAACGCCACATAGCGGCGCACCTGCGAATGTTCTTGTATTGTTCTTATGCGCCACCTATGCTGTGGCGATGAGGGACGTGCGCAAGGGGCGGGGGGCGGCGAGCAACCGAAGCGGGCGCTACGAGCGGCACGAACGGGAGGCGTTCGACGACGGTTGGGACACCATCGACGAGGAACCGCGGCCCCTTCGCACGGAGGTGCGGCCCGATGCCAGCCGCACGGTGATCACCCGCAACAACTCCCCCGATCTCGGCTTCGACCGCTCCATCAACGTCTATCGCGGCTGCGAGCACGGCTGCGTCTATTGCTACGCCCGCCCCACGCACGCCTTTCTCGGACTCTCGCCCGGCCAGGACTTCGAGAGCCGCATCTTCGCCAAGCACGACGCGCCGGCCCAGCTGGAGCGCGAACTGGCCGGACCGGGCTACGAGTGCCGGATGATTGCGATGGGCACCAACACCGATCCCTACCAGCCGACCGAGCGGCGTCTCGCTCTTACGCGGGGTGTGCTCGAGGTGCTGGACCGGTACGAGCATCCCGTCGGGATCGTCACCAAGTCTGCGCTGGTCACGCGCGATGCGGACATCCTTGCCCGCATGGCACAGAGGCGCCTGGCCACGGTCGCGCTCTCGGTCACGACGCTCGACCGCGACCTCACCCGCACCATGGAACCGCGCGCATCGACGCCCACAAAGCGGTTGGGGGCAATGCGCACGCTCAGCGAAGCGGGGGTGCCCGTGGGGGTGATGGTGGCGCCCATCATCCCCGGCCTCACCGACCACGAGATGGAATCGATCCTCGAAGCCGCCAACGAGGCCGGTGCAGACCGCGCCGGCTACGTCCTCCTGCGGTTGTCGCTAGAAGTCCGGGAGCTCTTCCTGGAATGGCTTTCGGTCCACGCGCCCAACAAGGCCAAGCGCGTGGTCTCCCTGTTGCAAGGGATGCGCGCAGGCCGTCTCAACGATCCCAACTTCGGCTCGCGCATGACCGGCGCCGGCCCTTACGCCGACCTGCTGGCCGCGCGCTTCGCTGCGGCGACGAAGCGCCTCGGACTGGCTCGGCGCGGGCCCGACCTCGACATCGAGCGCTTCCACCCGCCCTCCCGCGACCCGGCGCAACTCGAGCTGTTCTGAGCCGCCGGCGCGCACGCCAGGCGTGCTAGAACGGCTTCATGGCAGTGAGGCGCAAGCAGCAGGAGCAGCCTGATTTTTCGCTGGAACAAGCAGCCGGCGGGCGCGTGGCCGGCATCGACGAGGCCGGCCGCGGCCCGTGGGCCGGGCCGGTGGTCGCGGCGGCGGTGGTGTTCCGAGGGGGTGACCCGCCGCCGAAGCTTCGGGTTGCAATCACCGATTCCAAGCTGCTCTCGGCGGAGCGGCGCGCAGCGCTGCAGCCGGCGATTCTGGCCTGCGCCGATGCCGCCGTCGGGGTCGCTTCGGTCGCCGAGGTCGATAGCATGAACATCCTCCAGGCCACGCTGCTCGCCATGCGCCGTGCCGTCGCCCGCCTCGTCGATGCCCCCGATCTGGCGCTGGTGGACGGCAACCGCGCGCCGCATCTGCCTTGCTCGGTGAGGACGGTGGTGGGCGGTGACCGCAAGAGTCTCTCGATCGCAGCGGCCTCCATCGTCGCCAAGGTGACGAGAGACCGGCTGATGGCGCGCCTCGCGGCGGACTATCCGGGCTACGGCTGGGAGCGGAACGCCGGCTACGGCACTGCCGAGCACCAGGCGGCGCTCGCGCGGCTGGGGCCTTGCAAGCACCATCGGCGCTCCTTTCGTCCGATCCGCGAACTCCTGGAAACCGCACCGTGAGCAGCCGCGCGCCCAACGACGATCTTGTCGTCTATCCGCCGAACGGTCTCCGCTGGCGCGGGCGCCAGTTCGCCTGCGCTATCGGCTGGGGCGGGGTTCGCTCGAACAAGCGCGAGGGCGACGGCGCGACCCCCGCCGGCCGTTTTCCCCTCCGCCGGGTCTTCTATCGACCCGACCGCATGGCGCCGCCGCGCACAGCGCTCCCCATCACGCCGTTGAGCCCGCGGGACGGCTGGTGCGACGACCCCGGCCACCCACTCTACAACCGGCCGCTGCGCCAGCCGCACGAGGCCCGCCATGAGGAGCTCTGGCGGGCGGATCATGTGTACGACCTGATCGTCATCCTCGGCCACAACGATGCGCCCGTGGTTCCGGGGCTCGGTAGTGCGGTATTCCTGCACGTCGCCCAGCCGGACTACGCGCCCACCGCAGGCTGCGTTGCCGTGGCAGCGGGCGACTTGCTGACGATCCTTGCCGGCGTGGGTAAACGCACGTGTCTCCGCGTGCCGCCTGTCGTGGCGCTTCCCGTCCGGGGCTGAACCTATCGGCACTCCGGACCATGGTACGGGCTACGGCCCGCGGCGAGCGCCCACTCCGTTCAGGATGCTGCGGCCAAAGCCGTGCCTCCGCCCGTTGCAGAAAGCCGTCCCTGGTTTTCGGCGGCATTGGATTCCAGTAGGGTGCCAAGCAATCCGAAAAGGAGGAGGTCGTATTCCATGAGAAAATTTGCTCTCGCAATTCTGGCCGCCGCCACCCTGGCTGTGGCAGGGCCTGTTAGCGCCCAGGAGGACATGCCCTTCGCGCTTGACTGGAAGTTCGAAGGTCCCTCTGGGCCGTATTTCGCGGCCATCGACAATGGCCATTTTGAAGCCGCTGGCCTCAACGTCGAGATTTCCGCCGGCCAGGGCTCACTGGATGCCATTCCCAAGGTCGCCACCGGTGCCTTCCCGGTCGGCTTCGCGGACATCAACTCTCTGGTCAAGTTCCTGGACCAGAATCCCGGTGCACCGGTCATCGCGGTCATGATGATCTATGACAAGCCGCCGTTCGCCGTCGTCGGTCGCAAGAGCCTCGGCGTCAGCGTACCGAAGGATCTCGAGGGACGGGTGCTTGGAGCACCTCCGCCGGATGGTGCCTGGGCCCAATTCCCGGCCTTTGCCACCGCCAACGACCTCGATATGGGCAAAATCACCGTCGAGCCCGTCGGCTTCCCGACCCGCGAGCCGATGCTTGCAGAAGGCAACGTGGATGCCGTGACAGGCTATTCCTTCTCGTCCTTCCTGAATCTCGTCCGCCTCGGCGTGCCGGAGGACGACATTTCGACCATCCTGATGGCGGATTACGGTCTCGCGCTCTACGGCAACGCGGTCATTGTGAACACCGATTATGCGGCCGACAACGCCGACAACGTCACGGGGTTCATCACCGCGGTGGCGAAAGGGTGGAAGGATGCCATCGCCAATCCGGCCAAGGCCATCGAGTCGCTGATCGAGCGGAACCCCGCCGCCGATGCGGCGCTCGAGACTCGTCGGCTTCAGCTTTCCATCGACGCCAACGTGCTGACGGACTACACGAGCGCCAACGGAATCGGCGGCATCGATGCTGTGCGCATGGAGAAGGCGCTGATGCAGATCGCGGAGACGTACGAGTTCCAGAACGAGCCGGACGCTTCGCTCTATTTCACGGATGCCTATCTGCCCGCGGCTGAAATGAGAATGCTCCAGTAGTCTGACCGCGGCAGAGTTTTCTACATACGCCGGCCGGGGAGTCGGTTTCGGTGAATAAAACCTCTCCGGCCGGCGGCCAAACGCAGGGGTCAGAGGAAGGTCGGCCTGTCGGCGGGCAGCCTCCCACGGATGCCCTGATCGACATAAGAGACGTCAAGCTTACCTATGAGACGAAGGACGGACGGCTGCCCGTCCTCGACGGCGTCGACATGCAGGTTCCCGAGGGAGGCTTCGTGGCCGTGGTCGGCCCGTCCGGTTGCGGCAAGTCAACACTCACGCGCCTGATCGCCGGTTTGCTGGAGCCGAATGCGGGCGAAGTCTGGCTGCACGGGGAGCGGGTCACGGGCCCGAAGTCCTCGGTCGGCATGGCGTTCCAGAACCCTGTCCTGCTTGAATGGCGTTCCGTACTGCGGAACGTGACGCTGCCGCTTGAGCTCGTGGCCCCGCGCATGCCCAAGCGGGAGAAAGAGGCGCGCGCGCTGGAGCTTCTGACCCTCGTCGGCCTCGAGGGATTTGAGCGCAAGCGACCGAGTGAGCTTTCGGGCGGCATGCGCCAGCGCGCCTCGCTGTGCCGTTCAATCGTGCACAAGCCGGAAGTGCTGATCCTCGATGAGCCGTTCGGGGCGCTGGATGCGTTCACGCGCGAAGACCTCTGGCAGACGATGCAGAAGGTGAAGTCGGAGGAGCCGTTCACCGGCGTCATGATCACGCACGATCTACGGGAATCGATCTTTCTGGCGGATCAGGTGATCGTGCTTTCAGGCCGTCCAGCATTCACGCAATACACGATGGATGTCCCGTGGAAGGGCGAACGGGATCTCGGCCTCCTCTACACCCCGGAGGGGACAGAAATGCTGGGAGAACTTCGGGACCAGATACAGATCGCGCAGGGCAGAGCCCCACGGGAGGAGGGCGAATGAACTGGCGCCTTTTTGCGCCGGTTATCGCGATCATCGTGTTCGCCCTGCTCTGGGAGGCCGTGGTTTGGGTGAACGACTGGCCCAACTACAAGATGGCTTCACCCTCGGATCTTGGACCTGCCTTCTGGAAGTTCCGCTGGCTCTTCCTCGAGTACGGATGGGACACGCTGTGGCGAACCGTGGCGGGGCTCCTTCTGTCCGTGGCCGTCGGCGTGCTACTCGGCATGATCATGGGGTTGAACCGGACCATGCGGGATGCGCTTTACCCGCTGCTCGTCGGCTTCAACGCCATACCCAAGGCGACCGTCGTCCCCATCATCGCGCTGCTGTTCGTCGGCGCGCACGACATGAACACGATCCTGATCGCGTTCCTGATTTCCTTCTTTCCCATCGCCGTTTCCGTCTCGATCGGGCTTTCCACTCTCGAGCCGGAATACCGTGACATCCTCGCCGCGCTCGGCGCGTCCCGATTCACGATCTTCTGGAAGATTGCGCTTCCCAAGACGCTCCCGGAGTTCTTCGGGGCCCTCAAGGTTGCGGTCACGCTCGCCTTCATCGGCACGAACCTGATGGAGATCGTGGAACCGCATGGACGCGGCCTCGGCCATCTATTCGACAGCGGCAAGATAAGCGCGGACTATCCCCTGATGTTTGCCGTGCTCATTGCGCTCGCGGCCCTTGGCATTCTGCTCTTCTACGTTGTCGTGGTGCTGGAGCGCATCTTCGCTGGCTGGGCCGAGCGCTCGCCGACGTGACCCAGGTAGGGCTTGCAAGCTAGGATCGCGCCCGACGATTCCGCAAGGGAGGCAACGGTGGACATCGCGGCGCTGCGCGCTGCCGGCGCGCGTCATCTGATCCAGGGCGAGCTGCTCTCGGACGTGGTTCCGGCGGCGGACGGGCCGGTCTTCGTCCGCGCTGACGGTGCGGAGATCTTCGATTCCGAGGGCCAAGCTTATCTCGACTTCAACTCGGGCCAGATGTGCTCCGCGATCGGCCACAACAACCCGCGCGTGACCCAGGCGGTGCGGGAGGGTCTGGGCACGCTGACCCACGCGAGCTCTGTCTATTTCAACGAGCCGCAATTGCGGCTTGCCGCCCGGCTTGCCGAGACCTTCGATGCGCCGCTCAGCCGCTCGCTCTTCATCCAGTCCGGCGCCGATTCCAACGAGGCGGCGGTGCTCTTCGCCCGGCGTGCGACCGGGCGCAGCGGCGTCGGCGCGCTGCATCTGGCCTTCCACGGCTACACCGACGTCACCCGCGCCATCAGCTTCGCTGCGACCACCGCCGGCAACGGCCCCTCCATCCCGGACGTGCATGCGATTCCCGCGCCTTACGCCTACCGCTCACCGGTGGGCGCCGACGGCGATGACTGGTGGGCGCCGCTGCTCGCCATCGCCTTCGACCTGCTCGACCGCGAATGCCCGAACAATCTCGCGGCCGTCATCGCCGAGCCGCTGATCAGCGCGGGCGGGGTGATCGAGATGCCGCCCGGCTACCTCGAGGCGCTGAAGGCGGGGCTGGAGGCGCGCGGTGCGCTGTTGATCCTGGACGAGGCGCAGACCGGGCTCGGAAAGCTCGGCACCCTCTACGCCTACCAGCAGCACGGCGTGGTGCCGGACATCATGACGCTGTCAAAGCACTTCGGCGGCGGCCTCCCCATCAGCGCCATGGTGACGACGGACGCGATCGCCGAGCGCGCGCTTGCGGGCGGGCTCACCTTCGGCCACTCGCATTCTTCCGATCCCATCGCCTGCACGGCGGGCCTCGCCAGCCTGGACGAAATCCTGATCGAGGATCTGCCCGCCAAGGCGCGGGCCATCGGCACCTACTGGCAGGCGCGCATGGAAAGCCTGCAGCAGCGCTTCCCCATGATCGGAGACGTGCGCGGCAAGGGCTGCCTGCAGGGCGTGGAGCTGGTGCGCGACCGCGCAACCAAGGAGCCCGCGAGCGAAGAGGCACAGGAGATTTACCGCGAAAGCCTGGGCGAGGGGCTGCTGTTCTCGGTACGCGGCCAGCATCGCAACGTGCTCCGCTTCGTGCCGCCCTTCTGCACCAGCGAGACGCAGATCGACCGCGCCGTCGCGATCCTGGAACGCGCGCTCGCGCGCCACGGCTGAGTCAGCGATGGTGTTGATTCGCGGCTTGGCCCGATCGGCCGGCAGGGCTCGCACATGAGCAGGCCCACCGCAGGCGTAGTCGCGCTCGTCCTCTGCGCGGCCCTGGTGCTGACCATCAGCAACGGGCTCCGCAGCAGCTTCGGTCTCTTCCTCACGCCGATGAGCCTCGACATCGGCATTTCCCGCGAGACCTTTGCGATGGCTATCGCGATCCAGGGCCTCGTCTGGGGCATCAGCCAGCCCATCTTCGGCGCGCTCGCCGACCGCCACGGGGCGGTGCCGGTCGTCCTGCTCGGGACCGTGATCTACGTCGCAGGCCTGCTGTGGATGGCCTGGGCCGACGGCGCGCTTGGGCTGCACCTGAGCCAGGGCGTGCTCGTCGCCCTCGGCATCAGCGCCACCGGGTTCGCGGTGGTGCTTGGCCCGGTGGGGCGCGCCGTGCCGCCGGAGCGGCGCAGCATGGCGCTCGGCATCGCGGCAGCCGGCGGCTCCTTCGGACAGTTCGCACTAGCCCCGGTCGGCGGCGCCTTGATCGACGGCGTCGGCTGGTCCATGGCGCTGATTGCCTACTGCGGGATCGCGGCGATGATGGTGCCGTGTCTCGTGGGCATGCGCGGCAGCCACAGGCCGCCCGAGGGCAGCGCCCAGACGCTGAGCGAAGCGCTTGCCGAGGCCCGCGCCCACAGCGGCTTCTGGCTGCTCTGCGGCGGCTTCTTCGTCTGCGGCTTCCACGTATACTTCATCGCGACCCACCTGCCGCCCTTCATCACCGACGCGGGGCTTGCGCCGATGGTGGGAGCAACGGCGATCGCGGTGATCGGGCTCGGTAACATCGTCGGCACCTTCGCCGCCGGCTGGCTCGGCGACCGGCACCGCAAGAAGTACGTGCTCTCGCTTTTCTACCTTGGCCGCGCGGCGGTCCTCGGAATCTTCCTCGTGGCGCCGGTAACCGAGGCGAGCGTTCTCGTGTTCTCCGCGCTGATGGGCCTGCTCTGGCTTGGCACCGTGCCGCTCACCAGCGGCCTTGTCGCTCAAATCTTCGGACCCCGCTACCTGGGCGCGCTCTTCGGCATCGTGTTCTTCAGCCACCAGCTCGGCTCCTTCCTCGGCGCCTGGCTCGGCGGCTACGTGTACGACACGACCGGCTCCTACGACGCGGTGTGGATGGCTGCGGTGGCGTTGGGCGTGGCGGCGGCGGTGCTACACTGGCCGATCCGCGACCGGCCGCTGGTGCGGCAGGAGGTCGGTGCGGCGTAGCCTGGATTGGAGCGAATAACGATAAGTTGCTTGGCGCGTCAGGCGCTGCGGGTTTACGCTGGCGCATGGTGCCCTGGAGACGCTGCCTGCGATGCCTGCCTGCGCTGGCACTCGCGCTGCTGCTGGCGCTCGGCGCTACGGGGACTGCCTTGGCGGATCAGAACGACCCAGCGCTGGACGGCCTCTTCCGCGACCTCAAGGCCGCACAGAGCCCGCAGCTGGTCCGCCAGATCGAGGCGCAGATCTGGGCGCGCTGGTTCGACACCGGCTCCGAAAAGATGGATCGCATGCTTCGTGCCGGTGATATCGCGCTCTCCACGGGCCAGTACAATCGGTCGTACGCAATCCTTAACGGAGTCATCGAACTCCGGCCCGACCTTTCCGAAGGCTGGAACCGCCGCGCGACGCTGCGCTACCTGATAGGCGACTACGAGGGCTCGATCGCCGACATCGCTGAGACTCTCAAGCGCGAGCCGCGCCACTTCGGCGCTCTCTCTGGTTTGGGTCTTTGCCAGCTCAGGCTCGGCAACGAGGAGGAGGCGCTCGACGCGTTCGAGCAGGCGCTGATCCACAACCCCCACATGCAGGGCGTGAAGCGGAACGTTAAGGAGCTACGCGACCGGCTTGGCCGCCACGCAATCTAAACGCCCGGCGCAGGCGCCACCTACCGCCGCAATGCCCGGCCTGGCCGCTCGCCGGTGGTCTGGCCCGCCTCGCGCACGATGGTGCCGTTCACCATGACGATGTCGATGCCGGCGGCGGGCCGGGTCGGCGCCTCGAAGGTCGCCCGGTCCGCGATGGTCTCCGCGTCAAACATCACGAGATCGGCAAACGCGCCGGCGCGCACCTCGCCGCGATCGGTGAGGCCGAACTGGGCGGCGGTGAGCCCGGTCATGCGGCGCACCGCATCCTCCAGAGCGAGCAGGCCGAGCTCGCGTGCGTAGTGGCCGAGCACGCGCGGGAAGGTGCCCCAGAGCCTGGGGTGCGGGTGGCGGTCGTGGGGCAGGCCGTCGGAGCCGATCATGCTGTGCTCGTAGGCGATGATGCGGCGGACGTCCGCCTCGTCCATCATGAAGTAGATACCGCCCGCCGGTTGCAGCTTCGGCACGGCGGCCACCGGATCGAGGCCGAGCGCGGCGGCCACCTCTTCGAGGTCCTGGCCCGCATACTCCGGATGCGGCTCGGACCAGGTGACGATTACGCGCTCCGCTTTCTCCACCATGTCCGCCAGCAGCACCGTGGAGCCTGCGGTGTAGGGGTAGACGTCGAGGCCGACCGCCTGGCTCTCGCGGGTCTTCTCGATCAGCGCGAGCGTGTCGCGGCTCCGCCCGAAATTCTGCCGCCCGGCGCACTTGTGGTGGGAGATGACGACACCGGCACCAGCGCGGCGGCCGATCTCGAAGGCCTCCTCCATCGCCTCCTCGACGCCGTCGTGCTCGTTGCGCATGTGGGTAACGTAGAGGCCGCCGGCAGCGCCCGCGACCTCGGCCACAGCCGCGACCTCGTCGGTGGTCGCTGCCTTGTTGGGGCCGTAGATGAGCCCGGTGCTGAAGCCGAGCGCCCCGGCCTCCATCCCTTCGGCCAGCCGTTCGCGCATGGCGTCGATCTCGCCGGTCGTGGCCGGGCGGTCGACGTCGTCCATGGTGTCGAGGCGGAGCGCCGAATGGCCGACCAGCAGGCCCGCATTGGCGGCCGGCGGGGTCTCGTCCAGCGCCGCCACATAGTCGGCGAAGCGCGGGTAGCGGAAGTCGGCGGGCGGGCCGAGCAGGTCGAGCGGCGGCGGCACCGGTCGGCCGGGTGTAAGGGGCGCAAGGCTCACCCCGCAGTTGCCGGCAATCACCGTGGTGACGCCCTGGCTGGTCTTGGGCGTCACGTCCGGGTCCACCAGCAGCAGGTTGTCGTCGTGGGTGTGGGCGTCGATGAAGCCCGGCGAGACTATGCGCCCGGTCGCATCGATGGTGCGTGCGGCCTTTGCGCCTGCCAGATCCCCCACGGCAGCGATGCGGTCGCCCGCGACGGCGACATCGGCGCGCACGCGCGGCGCGCCCGTGCCGTCGATCACCGTGCCGCCCGTGAAAAGGACGTCGTATCGCTGCCCCGCCGCCGCCATCGCCGCCTCTCGCTCTCGCCTGCCTTCAGTGCGGGACTATATCGGATCGCGCCGAAAGCATGCATGGTATGAAGCCAAAGCGGGTCAGCGGCTGGATTACAAGAAGGACGACAAGGAGGAGCAAACCAGCTTGATTGCATTGCAATCATAGTGTAGCGTCTAAATGCATATCGGAGGGTTTGAACTTGGCGAGCATTACAATTCGCAATCTGGATGATGGCGTGAAGACTCGTCTGCGCATGCGGGCAGCCGGCAACAGCCGCTCGATGGAAGAGGAAGCACGTCTGATTTTGGCCGAGGCGGTCGACCGGGAGCCGTCGCCAGCCAAGGGCTTGGGAACGGCAATTCACGAGCTCTTCAAGCCCCTCGGAGGCATAGAGCTTGAGTTGCCGCCGCGCGAGCCTATGCGGGAGCCGCCCAAATTCTCGTGATTTAACAATGATCGTTTTGGACACCCCCATCGTTTCGGAGTTAATGCGTGATCGACCGCGAGCGGACGTTCTAGCGTGGCTTGACGAGCAGCCTGCGCGTGCACTGTTCGTGACGGCGGTGACAAAGGCCGAGGTGCTGACCGGCATTGCGTTTCTTCCCGAGGGACGACGGAAGCGCATTCTTGCCGACGCGGCCAAGCGCACGTTCGACCGGCTGATGGGTGGTCGGGTCCTGCCCTTCGACAGCGCCGCGGCGCACGCTTATGCGGAGATCGCGGCGGCCCGCCGCGCCGCCGGGCGCCCTATCTCTCAGTCAGACGGTCAAATTGCAGCGATCGCGCGGTCGCACAGCATGGCGATCGCAACGCGGAACGTCCGGGACTTCGAAGATATGGGCATTGACCTAATCAATCCCTGGACGGTCACATGAGCGGTTCGATGACGGAGGCGGAGACCGGCGCGGGGGCCGATCTCGCGGCGCTGCAGTTCGGCGACAGCTTCTTCCCGAGCGGTGCGGTGTCGTTCTCGCTCGGGCTGGAGACCCTCCATGCCGACGGGATCGTGACGGACGCGGCTTCGCTCGAAGAGTTCCTCACCGACCAGGTGTTGGACCGCTGGGCCACGGCCGAACGTGCCTTCCTTGCCGCCGCCCATCAAGCCTGCCCGGACTGGCCGGCGGTCGCCGAGATCGACGCCCTGCAGGAGGCAATGACCCTGCCGCGCGAGCTGCGCGAGGGCTCGCGCAAGGGTGGTGCCGCGCTGCTCGGTGTCCACGCGCGCATGGAGACGCCGGGTGCCCAGGCCTATCGCGCGCGGCTTCGCGCCGGTGAGGCGCACGGCCATCTCGCCGTGGTCCAGGGCGTGGTGCTCAAGGGCGCCGGCCTCGCCCTCGCCCGTGCCGAGGCGGTGAGTCTGCACGGGCACTGCGCGATGATCCTGGGTGCCGCGCTCAGGCTCGGCTTGATCGGCCACCTCGACGGGCAGATCATGCTGCGCGGGCTCCGGCCCCGCATGGCAGCGCTCTTGGCGCAGCCGGCGCCCGGCCTCGACGAAGCGCGCTCCTATGCGCCGCTCGCCGATGTCGCCGCCGCCCGCCACGAGGAAGCGGCGGTCCGACTCTTCAGCAACTGACCAGGGTGGCCCACGATGCTGTTGACACCGACCGAGATGGAGCGGCTGACGATCTATACCGCCGCCGAGCTCGCGCGAAAGCGCCGTGCGCGCGGGCTCGCCCTCAACCACCCCGAGGCGGTGGCGCTGATCAGCGACGAGATCCTGGAGGGCGCACGCGACGGACGCTCGGTAGCCGAGCTGATCGAGCATGGCGCCACAATCCTTACCACCGACGATGTCATGCCCGGCGTCGCCGAGATGATGCCGGTGCTGCAAGTGGAGGGCACCTTCCCGGACGGCACCAAGCTGGTCACGGTTCACGAGCCGATCCGCCCCGGCAAGAAGGCGCGGGACGAGAGCGTTAGGCCGGGCGAGGTCATCCCAGCGGAGGGGGAGATCGAGATCAACGCCGGCCGGCCGACCGCCACGGTCGCCGTCACCAACACCGGCGACCGGCCGGTGCAGATCGGCAGCCACTACCATTTCTTCGAGGTGAACCGGCATCTCGACTTCGACCGCGCCGCGTCCTTCGGAATGCGCCTCGACATCCCGGCCGGCACGGCGGTGCGCTTCGCGCCGGGCGAGACGAAGGAGGTGACGCTGGTCGAATTCGGCGGCAGCGGCGAGATGGTGGGGCTCAACGACCTCACTCAGGGCTCGCGGCGCTCCGAGAGCGTCAAGCAGGAGGCGCTGGCCCGTGCCCGCGCCCGCGGCTTCAAGGGGGCTTGAGCAATGGCACAGATGAGCAGGGCGGAGTACGCGGCGCTCTACGGGCCCACGACCGGCGACTGCGTGCGTCTCGGCGACAGCGAGCTCTTGGCCGAGATCGAGCACGACCACGGCGTGCCAGGCGAGGAGTGCCTGCACGGCGGCGGCAAGACTCTGCGGGATGGCATCGGCCTCGTCGCCGGGCTCGACAGCGCAGCCGGCTCGCTCGACATGCTGGTCTCCAACGCGGTCGTCATCGATCCAGTCCTGGGTATCGTCAAGGGCGATATCGGCATCAAGGAGGGCCTGATTGCCGGTGTCGGCAAGGCCGGCAACCCGGCGGTCATGGACGGGGTGGACCCCGCGCTGCTCTGCGGTGCCGCGACCACGGTGCGCGATGCGGAAGGGCTGATCGCGACGCCCGGCGGCATCGATGTCCACGTCCATTTCGACAGCGCGCAGCTTTGCGAGCACGCGATCTCGAGCGGCGTCACGACGATGCTGGGCGGCTCGCTCGGGCCGATCACCGTCGGTATCGACTGCGGCGGCGCCTGGAACGTCGGCAAGATGCTGCAGGCGGCCGAGTCCTGGCCGATCAATTTCGGCTTCCTCGGGCGCGGCAATTCGGCCAAGCCTCTCTCGCTGGTCGATCAGATCGCCGGCGGCTGCATGGGGCTCAAGATTCACGAGGACTGGGGCGCCATGCCGGCGGCCATCGATACCTGCCTCGACGTCGCCGACGAGATGGACTTTCAAGTCCAGCTCCACACCGACACGCTCAACGAGAGCGGCTTTCTCGAGGAGACGCTGGCCGCGATCAGGGGCCGCACCATCCACATGTACCACGCCGAGGGCGCCGGCGGCGGGCACGCGCCCGACATCATCCGCATCACCGGCGAGCCCAATTGCCTGCCGTCGTCGACCAACCCCACCAACCCCTACACGCGGAACACCTTCGACGAACACCTCGACATGATCATGGTCTGCCACCACCTGAACCCGGCGGTGCCCGAGGACGTGGCCTTCGCCGAGAGCAGGATTCGGGCCCAGACCATCGCCGCCGAGGACGTGTTGCACGACATCGGCGCGATCTCGATGCTGGGCTCGGACAGCCAGGGGATGGGGCGGATCAACGAGGTCATCTGCCGCACCTGGCAGCTTGCGTCCAAGATGCGGCGCCAGCGCGGCCGACTCGCGTCGGAACAGACCGCCAAGGGCGACAACGAGCGGATCAAGCGCTACATCGCGAAGTACACCATCAATGCGGCCCGCACCTTCGGTATCGACCGCCACATCGGCTCGCTGGAGGCGGGCAAGCTCGCCGACGTGGTGCTCTGGCGCCCGGCCTTCTTCGGCATCAAGCCGGAGCTGGTGATCAAAGGCGGCTTTATCGTGTGGTCCGCGATGGGCGACAGCGCCGCATCGCTGATGACCTGCGAGCCGCTGCTGATGCGCCCGCAATGGGGCGCTTTCGGCCGGGCCAAGGAGGCGCTGAGCCTGAGTTTCGTCTCGCAGGCGGCGATGGAGGCCGACGTTGCCGGCAGCCTCGGGCTGGAGAGCCGCACCGTGCCCGTGCAGGGCACGCGTAAGCTCGCCAAGGGCCACATGCTGCACAACGGCGCCTGCCCGGAGGTGACTGTCGACCCCGAGACCTTCGAGGTGCGCGTCGACGGCGAGCTCGCGACCTGCGAGCCGGCCGACGAGCTGCCGCTCGCCCAGCGCTACATGCTGCGCTAGGGCGCGCCGCGAGGGAGCCGGGGCACGCGCAGGAGCCGGGATATGGAGCAAATCCTGCGCGGTGCCTTGATCGCCGGCGGCGACGGCACCCGGTTCGACATCGGCATCGCAGACGGGCGCATCGCCGAGATTGCGCCCACGATCGAGGCCGACGCGCCGGTGCTCGACGTGGGTGGCCGCCTAGTGGCGCCTGGCTTTATCGAGACCCACATCCATCTCGACAAGGCCTGCATTCTCGACCGCTGCCGCGCGGAGCGGGGCGACCTCGCCGAGGCCATCGACGAGGTGGCGCGGGTCAAGCGGGAGTTCACGGCCGACGACGTGAACGCCCGCGCGAGGCGCGTGCTCGATGCCTGTATTGCCCAAGGCACCACCCACATGCGCACCCACCTGGAGGTCGATCCCGGCATCGGCATGCGCGGCTTCGACGGCGTATTGCCGTTGATCGAGGCCTACCGCTGGGCGATCGACCTGGAAATTTGCGTCTTCCCGCAGGAAGGGCTGCTTAACAATCCGGGCACCGACGAGCTGATGGTCGAGGCGCTGGAACGGGGCGCCCGCGTGGTCGGTGCTGCGCCTTATACCGACAGTGACCCCGCCGGCCAGATCGACCGCGTATTCGAGCTTGCGCGCCTGTTCGACGTCGATATCGACATGCACCTCGATTTCGGCGAAAGCGCGGACGCGCTCGACCTCGACCAGGTCTGCCGACTGACCGAGCGCTTCGGCTACGGCGGGCGGGTCACGGTCGGCCACGTCACCAAGCTCTCGGCCGCAAGCCCCGAGCACCTGGCGCAAGTGGCGGATCGCATGGCCGACGCGGGCGTCGCCTGCACCGTGCTGCCCGCGACCGACCTCTTCCTCATGGGGCGGGGCGACGAGGCCAACGTGCGGCGCGGGGTCACACCCGCCCACCGGCTGCTCGGCCGCGGCGTCAACTGCTCGCTCTCGTCCAACAACGTGCTCAACCCGTTCACGCCCTTCGGCGATTGCTCGCTGGTGCGCATGGCGAACCTCTACGCCAATATCTGCCACGTGGGCGCGCGGTCGGAGATGTTGGACTGCTTCGACATGATCACGCGGCGCTCGGCCCGCATCCTCGGCCTTGACGATTACGGGATCGCGGTCGACAACCCAGCCGACCTCGTGGTGCTGGACGCGACCGATCCGGCAGACGCGGTGGCAGCGATTGCGCCGCCGCTTTACGGCTTCAAGCGCGGACGCATGACCTTCCGGCGCCCGCCGGCGGAACTCCTCGGGCCGTCGTAGCGCCGCCGCTGGCCCGACGCGGCAGCAGCGAAGATTCGGGCAACACGAGCGCTTCGATCTATGGGCGGGCCGATTTGCGGGCGCGCCGGTATAATGGAACGTCCCCCGGTGCGGCCGGGGGTCTCTCGCGCTCATGGTGGAAGAAGGAATCGCCGGTGAGGCGCTGGGGCTACATCGCACTCATCGTCGGCATTGCGCTGGTCATCGGCCTGGTGTGCTTCCAGGGCGCCGGGGACGTGGCGGCCACTGTCGCCGCGGTGAGCTGGGGTATCGTCGTGGTGGTCCTGGTGCGTCTCGTGCCGATCATGCTGGACGGCTATGTCTGGCGGCTCCTTTTCCTGGAAGGCCATCGGCCGCCGGTGCTGACGGCGCTCTGGGCACGCTGGATCGGCGAGGCTGTCAATACGCTGGTGCCGGCTTTCCAGGTGGGGGGCGCCGTGGTGCGCTCGCGGCTCTTGGTCATGCGCGGCGTGCCTGGCCGGATTGCGGGTGCCAGCGTCGTCGTTGACCTCACCCTCAGCACGATCACCCTGCTGTTCTTTACCCTGGTCGGCATTGGCCTGCTGATGGCCCACCACGGCGAAAGCGATATCGCGCGCGCCATTGGCTACTGCGTTGCGGGCGGGTTCGTGGTCGTCGTCCTGCTCTGCGTCGTCCAGCAACGCGGCTTCTTCGGCTGGATCATCCGCTTGGCGGCGCGGTTCGCCAGGGGCAAGGCGTGGGACAACGCCGTCGGCGGCGCCGAGGCGCTCGACGAGGCGATCCTGGATCTCTACCGACACCGCTGGCTGCTGGCGGGGAACGCTGCCGGCCAGCTCGCAGCCTGGATGCTCGGCGCCGCTGAGGTCTACGCCGCGCTTTACTTCATGGGCTACGAGGTCAGCATCGCCGATGCGTTGCTGATCGAGAGCCTCATCCTGGCGACGCGCACCGCCGCGTTCTTCGTGCCGGGCGCGCTCGGCGTGCAAGAGGGTGTGCTGGTGCTGCTTGGCGGCATGATCGGCCTCGGGCCCGAGGTGGCGCTGGCACTTTCGCTGGTCAAGCGGGTGCGCGAGCTGGTGATCGGCGTCCCCGGCCTCCTTGCCTGGCAAGTGGCCGAGGGCAAGAACCTGCTGAGCCGTAGCGCGCGGCGCGCGGCGGCAGCGTGCGCGCCGGAGCCACCGGCCCCCGCCGCCTCTCCCGCCAGCCGCTCGCGGGAAGCTCTCTGAGCGCGCAGCAACCGCGCGGGCCGGGCGCCATCCACCCCACCATCTCAAGCAATCACATGTATCCGGAGACCGACCTATGGGCACGATGATCGACGGCGAGTGGCACAAGGAGGACAACAGGACTGAAGCCGATGGGCGCTTCGTGCGAGCCACGACCTCCTTCCGCAACGCCGTCACCGCCGACGGCTCCTCAGGCTTCAAGGCCGAGCCGGGGCGCTACCACCTCTACGTCTCGCACGCCTGCCCTTGGGCGCACCGGACGATGATCGTGCGCGCGCTGTGCAGGCTCGAAGATGCGATCTCGGTCTCGGTGGTGGACCCCTACATGGGTGAGGACGGTTGGCACTTCAGCGAGGGCCCCGGCTGCATCCCCGACAGCGTCAACGGCACCCGGTTTCTGCGGGAGGTCTACAAGCTGGCGCGGGACGACTACACGGGGCGGGTCTCGGTGCCCGTGCTCTGGGACAAGCGGGAGCGAACCATAGTCAACAACGAATCCGCCGAAATCATTCGGATGCTCAACACGGCGTTCAATGGCTGGGGCGACGGCGAGCCGGACTTGTACCCAGCGGCGCTCAGGGACGAGATCGATGCGGTCAACGAGCCGATCTACGAGCACGTCAACAATGGCGTCTACAAGACCGGCTTTGAACGAAGCCGCTACGCGGAGTTAGCGGCGTAGAGTTCATTCATTTCCGAGGCGTCGCGGGTGCCGTTTGTTCTGTGCGTTCGCTTCCCGGTTGCGTCAGTGGCGCTCCGCCCGTCGGGTGGCGGATCCCCAGCAGCCTCCCGATCACCAGTGGTTAGCATCGACCCCTGCGACGGACCGTCGCCGGATCGGTCCGGCGGCGCGCCGTCGCGATCCAGGGAGATCGATAATGACCGGGACCGCGTGCGACACGAACACCGTCACCCCTCTTCGCCAGCGCATGGAGGAGCAGCTCCGCATCGCCAATCTGGCCGCGAGCACGTCCAAGGCCTACATCTGCGAGATCAAGAACCTGGCCAGGTACTACGACGCCTCGCCGGACGAGCTCGACGCCGAGCAGGTGCGCCAGTGGTACCTGGGGCGGATCGACAAGGGGCTCAGTCCGGGCACGACCAACGTCTCCTTCGCCGCGCTGAACTTCCTCTACATCGACACACTCGGCTGGCCTGACCATGTCGCCGGCCTGCGCTCCCGCAAGAAGCCCGGCAAGCTGCCGCGCTACATGTCGGAGCAGGAGGTCGAGCACCTCATCCTTGCGACACCCGACCTCCGCCACCGTGCTGCCATTGTCACCGGCTATGGCGGCGGGCTCCGCATCTCCGAGACCTTGGCCATCAAGGTCGGCGACATCCTGTCGGAGAAGAAGCTGCTGCACATCCCCTCCGGCAAAGGCGGCACCGAGAGAATGGCACCGTTGCCGGACATCGTCATCCACTACTTGCGCGTCTACTACAGGAACATCTGGCCGCGTCCGACGAGCTGGCTCTTCTACGGCGTCTCGCTCGACAGGCCCATCGCAACGGAGACCTTGCAGGCCGCCTTCAGGAGGGCGCGCGACATTGCCGAGCTCGACCGCAGCTACACCTTCCATTGCCTGCGCCATTCGGCGGCGACCCATCTCCTCGAGCGCGGCGGCGATATCGAGGTGATCCGGGACATGCTCGGCCATCGAAGCGCGAACACGACCCGTCACTACGCCCGCGTCACCGGCAAGATGTTCGAGGGCCTCGACCACCCGATCTCAGGCTTCGCAGCGTTGCGCAACTGACGGCGCGTGGAGGCCGAACGCGCGGGCGTGGCGGAGATCTTCCGCCGCGCCGGCGCCGCTTTCCGTGAGCGCCACAAAGGGCGCATCGACGCCGCCCGGCTCAAGGTCATGGGCGCCATCGAGGCGTGCCGCACCGCCGTGCTCGGCGGCCACATGTACGCCTGCGAGGGCTGCGGGCGCGAGCATCCGCTCTTCAACTCCTGCCGCAACCGCCACTGCCCCACCTGCCAGGGTCTCGCCGCCAACCTCTGGAGCGAGGAGCGCGCCGGGGACATCCTGCCGGTGCCCTACTTCCATGTGGTCTTCACCCTGCCCAAGGAGGTTGCCGCCATTGCCTTCTGCAACCGCAGGGTGGTGTTCGACATCCTCTTCCGGGCCGTCGCCGAGACCCTGCGCACCATCGCCGCCGATCCCCGCCACGGCGGCATGCGCATCGGCGGCACCGCGGTCCTCCATACCTGGGATCAGAAGCTCCGCTTCCACCCGCACCTGCACGTGGTCGTGCCCAACGCGGGCTTCGACGTAGACAGTGGCGAGTGGAAGACGGGGAGCACCACCTTCCTCGCCCCCGTCAAGGTCCTCGGCAGCCTGTTCCGCCGCCTCTTCCTCGAGGAGCTCGCCCGCGCCCACGGCCGGGGGGACCTGGAGTTCCACGGCACCCTCGCCCACCTCGCCAATCCCGGCGAGTTCCACGCCACGCTTGCCGCCGCCCGGGCCAGGGACTGGGTGGTCTACGCCAAGCGGCCCTTCCGCGGGCCTGAGCAGGTCTTCCGGTACCTCTCGCACTACACGCACAGGATCGCCATCTCCGACAGCCGCATCGTCTCCTTCGACGGCGAGACGGTCTCCTTCCGCCACCGAAAGCCCAAGGCGCCGGGGCAGAGAAAGCCGCGCTACGGCATCGCCACCGTGAGCGCCGACGAGTTCATCCGCCGCTTCCTGAGGCACGTCCTGCCGGACGGCATGCACCGCATTCGCTACTTCGGCATCCTCGCCAACGGCTGCCGCGCCAGCACGCTGGAGAGAGCACGCCAGGCTCTCGGCGCCCTCGGCTGCGCCGCCCCCGAGGGAAGCGTGGACGGCGCTCGGGCCGAGCCCGACGAAGAGCCCGAGATCGGCACCGCGCCCGTGGCCTGCCCCCACTGCGGCGGCGTCATGCGCCTCGTCCGCGAAATCCGCCGCCGCCATGAGCCCCGCTCGACGCGCGGCCCGCCGGCGCTGCCGCCGACCCACAGGGGGAAACCGTGAGACGCCCGCTCGCTTCGGCCCCGCGCAACGGCGCCAAAGCGCCGACGCACGACCGAACCTGTCTCCGCTTGAGCCGGGCTGACAGCCCTCGGCTCACACCCCGCTCAGTCCTCGCAGCGTGCGCCCGCATGCCTGCCGAAAGACCGGCGCGAGCGTCGATTTTATGCGCAACTCTGCTGCCGGTGGATGCCGCCTGACGCTGACATCAGCGCACTTTCCACATAGCTCAACTTCGCCTCTCGTGGCCCGCGGCTTCGTTCAAAAGGGTTGGGCAGGCTCTCGAGAGAGAGCCTGCCCAACCCTTAACCTTTCCCGGTCGCAGGCGGCTTACGAGGACGCTTTCGACGCACTCTTCGCGACCCTGGACGACCTGGAAGAGAGACTGGGCGCGCATCGCTATCTGGCTGGCGCGAGCATCACCGAGGCCGACTGGCGGCTCTTCCCCACCCTGGTGCGCTTCGACGCCGTCTATGTCGGGCACTTCAAGTGCAACAAGCGCCGGATCGAGGACTATCCCAATCTGAGCAACTACCTGCGGGAGCTTTACCAGTATCCAGGGGTCGCGGACACGGTGAACATGGCGCACATCAAGGGCCACTATTACGGGAGCCACGTCAGTGTGAATCCCTCCCGCATCGTTCCCAAGGGGCCTGTGCTCGACTTCACGCGCCCTCACGATCGGGACCGCCTTCCCGGCGCGACGGTGCGAGCGAGTGCGCATTAGAGCGTGTCCGTCTTTGACGGATACGCGACAGGCCGCGACCGCGGCCCGCCGCGTCAGCGGCGCCCTCGCGGAGGCTCCGGCCGTAGGCCGGCTGCCGTGAGCGACAAATCGCGAGAGCGTTTCCGTATGAAATGGAAACGCTCTCGTCGGGCGCGGGGTCGATTGTCCGCAGCGGCCGGCACGCACTATAGTTGCGCCCCGGCGGAGTCGGGCAGCGCGCTACGGGCGGGAGCTGCAGGCGGAGGAGACCAGCCATGACGGTCAGCGCCGCGAAGTTCGAGGTCGGCCAGGTCGTCCACCACCTGAAATTCGGCTATCGCGGCGTGGTCTTCGACGTCGATCCGTGCTTCCAGGGTACCGAGGAATGGTACGAGCAGGTCGCGCGCTCGCGCCCGCCCAAGGAAAAGCCTTGGTATCACGTGCTGGTTCACGATGCGGCGCACACCACCTATGTCGCCGAGCGCCATCTGGAGCCTGACCGGGAGGGCGGCCCCATCCAGCACCGGCTGCTGGCCCAGCTCTTCGGCGGTTTCGAGAACGGCCGCTACCGTACCGTTCGCGCCATCAATTGAGACCCAGGCAGGATTATGCTGCGTTGCAGCAAGATGTTCACTTTAGCGTTGAGTTTGTTACAATCGGTTGTTGTTGCGGCGCAGCATAACGCGCCAGGGCGGCCGTAGGTCGCCCGCAGGGCCTCACCAAGGAGGCAGCGACATGGCCAACCAACGCCCAGTCCGGCGGCTCACCGTCCGCGATATCGCCCGCGCCAAGGGGGGCGAGCCGATCGTGAGCCTCACCGCCTACACGGCGCCCGTCGCTCGCATAGTCGACGAAGCCTGCGATTTCATCCTCGTGGGCGATTCGCTCGGCATGGTGCTCTACGGGATGGATTCCACGGTCGGCGTCACGGTCCAGATGATGATCGCCCACGGCCGTGCGGTAGTCCGCGCCACCCGACGGGCCTGTATCGTCGTGGACCTGCCCTTCGGCTCCTACGAGCAATCGCCTGCCCAGGCCTTCGGTACGGCCTCGCGCATAATGGCGGAGACCGGCTGCGCGGCGGTCAAGCTCGAAGGCGGGGAGGAGATGGCAGAGACGATCGATTTCCTCACGGCACGTGGCGTGCCGGTGCTGGGGCATATCGGGCTGATGCCGCAATCGGTGAATGCAGCCGGCTTCCAGGTTCAGGGCAGGACCGAGGAGAGCGCACGGCGCATCCTGGCCGATGCGCGGGCGGTCGAAGCCGCAGGCGCCTTCGGCGTCGTGATCGAGAACACGGTCGAGCTGCTCTCGCGCACGCTGACGCAGGAGCTCGCGGTGCCCACCATCGGAATCGGCGCATCGCCGGCCTGCGACGGCCAGATACTCGTTACAGAGGACATCGTGGGCCTCGCCGGCGCGTTTACACCCCGCTTCGTCAAGCGCTACGCAGAACTCGGTGACGGGCTTGCCGGTGCCGTGCGGGACTATGCCGCCGACGTGCGCGGCCGGCGCTTCCCCGGGCCTGAGCACACGGCCAACCTGACGGTGCCCAAGGCGAAATCCGAGGCCTGAGGGCGTCGAGAGGCTCGGTGCGAGGGCCGGCTTCGCCACATTCCGGACACAAAGATTTGACAAGACCGGCGCTCATGCACAGATCATGCTGCATGGGCTCGAGCGTTTGGCTGGAGTCGGCGCTCCGGCCGTTGCGCACCCAGCTTCGGCGGTAGGGACGTGAGGAGACGATCCATGCACAGGTTCAAGTTCGCGATGCTCGGTCTGGCGGCGCTGGCGCTCGCCGCCTGCACCGAAACCACCGGCCAGAAGCAGAGCCTCGGCACGCTGCTCGGCGCGGTGGCGGGCGGAGTCGCCGGTTCGCAGGTCGGCGATGGCCACGGCAAGCTGGTCGCCACCGGCGTCGGTGCGCTCCTCGGTGCCATGATCGGCAGCGAGATCGGCGAGTCGCTCGACCGCGCCGATCAGCTGGCGATGGAGCATTCAGCGCAACAGACGTTGGAGACGGCCCCTGTAGGCACGACGAGCACGTGGCACAACCCGGACAGCGGCAACATGGGCACGTTCACGCCGACCCAGACGTACCAGCAGAGCGACGGGACCTACTGTCGCGAGTTCACCCAGACCGTGACGATCGGCAACCGCACGGAGGAAGCCTACGGCACCGCCTGCCGCCAGCCCGACGGCAGCTGGCAGATCATCTAGCGCGGGCTACGCGCCTCGGGAGACGCTGGCCCGGGGCGCGGGCGGCCGATGGCGCCCTCGGTCATCGACAGCGTCGCCGGCCTGCGCGAGGCCGTCGCCGCCTGGCGTGCAGATGGCCTGGCAGTCGCCCTCGTCCCCACCATGGGGGCGCTGCACGAGGGCCACATGGCACTGGTCCGGACCGCGCGTGCGCATGGCGGGCGCACGGTGGTCAGCCTCTTCGTCAACCCGACCCAATTCGCTCCCGACGAGGACTTCGCCCTTTATCCGCGTACGCAGGCGGATGACCTCGCGAAGCTGGCCGAGGCGGGGGTCGAAGCGGCGTTCATGCCGCCCACCGATGTGATCTACCCGCCCGGCTTCGCCACCTCGGTGCGGGTGGAGGGCGTCACCGCCGGGCTGGAAGGCGCCTCCCGGCCCCACTTCTTCGACGGGGTTGCGACGGTCGTCACCAAGCTCCTGCTCCAGTGCCTGCCCGATGTCGCGCTCTTCGGTGAGAAGGACTATCAGCAGCTCGTCACGGTGCGCCGCCTGGTCGCCGACCTCGATATCCCCTGCCGGATCGAGGCGGTGCCGACCGTGCGCGCAGCGGACGGTCTCGCGCTCTCCTCGCGCAACGCCTATCTCTCGGCGGACGAACGCCGGGTCGCGCCAAAAATCTTCGAGGTGCTGAGCTGGATGGCGGCGGCATTGGGCGAGGGCACGGCGTCGGCCGATAGCATCGCCCAGGGCACGACCGCGCTCAGAGACGCAGGCTTCGCCCGTATCGACTATCTCGCAGTCTGCGATGCAGAGACGCTCGAGCCGGTCACGCGGGTGGACGGGCTGGCCAGGGTGCTCGCCGCCGTCTGGCTGGGCGAGACGCGATTGATCGATAATGTGCCGGTGAGCCCCGCCGGCTGACGGCGCCCTCTACGGGGGATCAGTGAGAGTCTCGCGCTCCGCCGTCGATCTCGCCGGGACCGTCATCCGTGCCCTCGCGCCGGCGCGCATCGAAGAGCAGCGTCTTCGCCGACCAGAATATCCCGATCGACAGGATGAGGGTGGCGAGCGCGACCAGCAGCGGCAGTCCAAGGTCCCAGGGCATGGGTTGCAAGGCCTTCGATCAACGATCCTGCGGCGCTGAATAACCAAGCGCTCCGGCCGCGTCAAGGCGGGGACATCCGCTTGACAGGCGAGCCTGTGCCGCCGCATGATCCGGCCCCCTTCGGCCGGGGCGACCGGCCGCCGCAATGGGGCCGTAGCTCAGTTGGGAGAGCGTCGCGTTCGCAATGCGAAGGTCAGGGGTTCGACTCCCCTCGGCTCCACCACCCCTCTCTTTCATGCACCCCCAAACCGTCCCAAATCTCCCTGAAAAATCTCCACGCGGACTATCGATTGACGGTATCGTTTCAGCAAACGCCCCTTATACGCCAAACTCTGTCGCCGACGCTGGCACCAGTCTCCTCATTCGCGAATGCTCGCCTGGCCTTTGGCACGTTCCACTCTGTCGCCCACGGCGTCGAACGGATACCCTGCCGTGGAGGTGGGCCAGAATGGATGCTTCATCATCCATCGTTTCTCGGGCTTGTTGAGGGCTCCTGGTCTCCGGTTCAAGCGGGGTGGTCGCGTTGCTCCACCTCGATCCACAAACTCTCGACGCCGCGTAGAACGATGCCGTCCCTGTACCGGGGCTCGGCAGCCAAGCGGATCGACGCGAAGCGATCGAGCAGACCCCGGAAGGCGATGCGCGTCTCCAAGAGCGCCAGCGATGCGCCGAGGCAGTAGTGTATGCCGCGTCCGAAGGACAAATGGCTCTTCTCCGTGCGACTGATATCGAGGGCATCGGGGTTCGCGAACGCGGCCGGGTCCCGGTTCGCCGCGCCGAGCAGGGCGATCACCTTCTCGCCCGCGCGCAGGCGCTTGCCGCCCAACTCCAGGTCCTCGCGGACGACGCGTCCGTCGAGCTGGACGGGGCTGTCGTAGCGCAGCAGCTCGTCGACGGCCGGCTCCAACAGGCCGGGTTCGTCACGCAGCCGCTGCACTTGATCGGCATGGCGGAGCAGGGCCAGCATGCCGTTGCCGATGAGATTGCGTGTGGTCTCGTTGCCGGCCACCAGGATCAACAGCATGGTGGACAGAAGCTCTTCGCGAGTCAGCGTGTCGCCCTCCTCCTTAGCCGCCAGCAGGGCGCTGACGATATCCTCCCGTGGCTCGCGCTGCCGCGCCTCCACGATGGTCTCGAAATAGGCGAACAACTCTTCTGTCGCACGCCGCACGCCCTCGACCTGCGCAGGCGTGAGGATCGGCTCGACGATGAGCGCGATGTCGTTGGACCAGCCCTCGAAGCGGTCCATGTCCTCTGCCGGCACACCCAGCATCTCGGCGATCACGGTCACCGGCAGCGGGTAGCCGAGGGCTGAGATCAGGTCGAAGCGGTCGTGGCCGGCGACCGCGTCCAGAAGACGGTCGGCGATCTCCTGCACCCGTCTGTGCCAGCGCGACACCGAGCGCGGCGTGAACGCCCGAGAGACCAGCGAGCGCAGCCGCGTGTGGTCCGGGGGATCGATGTCCAGCATGGTAGTCAGCCCGACATCGTGAAAGCGGCGATCCTCGGCGGAGAAGCGCTTGTGATCGCGTAGCACGGCGTCGGCGTGCTCGTAGCGGGTCAGGACCCAGGCATCGACCAGCCTCATGCGGTGGACCGGATCCTTATCCCTGATCCGGCGATAGACCGCGTAGGGATCTCGCGCGACCTCGTCGGAGAGGGGATTGTAGGCGACCCCAGATTCAAGCCGCTCGTAGGCGAGCAGCACCTGCATGGCGACCGGCTTGACGAGACTGGCGACAGCCCCCAACGCATCCACCATCGTCCATTCCCCCACCAGATGACGACCCCGCGCCCATACTAACCCAGGGCCGACTCGACGCAGGCCGAGCACACCATCGTTGCGCGATCCTGTCCGCGTTCTTCGGATGGCTCGAAGGATCGCACTCGATGGACCCCGTTCTCGCCGCGGGCATGGCTCATTTTTGGCTCGTCTCGATCCGCCCCTTCCAAGACGGCGACGGGCGCATCGCAAGGGCGATCGCCCGCCGCACCTCGCGGTCGGCTTCTGCCCCTTGGCGGCGCGCGGGCACGGGAGTCGGCCGCCGCAAGGAACCATGCGACGAAAAGCCTGCGGGGGATCGGCAGCCAGCCTTTCAGATCGGAAGCCCGACACCGCCACAATGGCTGCCGGGGGACAACCGAGTGACGCTGCAGCGGCTGCCGTGGGAGGGGCAGCGCAGGTAGCGTCCAAACTTTAGTAGGCTTCGTGAAGGGCGGGCTTCAGGGCCTTCATCTCTTCGAGGCACCGCCCGGTGCCGAGTGCGACGCAGTGCATGGCCCGATCCGCGATGGTAACCGGCAGTCCCGTCGCGTGGCGCAGCACGTAATCGAGGTTGCCGAGCAATGCACCCCCGCCGGTCAGCACGATGCCCTTGTCGACGATGTCCGCCGCAAGCTCCGGCGCGGTGTTCTCCAGTCCAACCTTGACCGCGTCGACGATGGCGCCCACAGGCTCTGCCAGGCTCTCGGATATCTGCCGCCGGGAGAGCACGATCTCCTTGGGCACGCCGTTCATCAGATCGCGCCCCTTGATGTTCACGGTCTCGCCGTCGCCGTCCTCCGGCGGACACGCTGCGCCCAGCTCCCTCTTGATCCGCTCCGCGCTCCCCTCGCCCAGCAGCAGGTTATGGGTGCGACGCACGTAGGCGATGATGCTCTCGTCCATCTTGTCGCCGCCGACGCGCACCGAGCGCGAGTAGACGATGCCGCCGAGCGAGAGCACCGCGACCTCGGTGGTGCCCCCGCCCACGTCGACCACCATCGAGCCGGTCGGCTCGGTCACCGGCAGGTTCGCCCCGATGGCGGCCGCCATCGGCTCCTCGATCAGGAAGACGCGCCGCGCGCCCGCGCTATCGGCCGCCTCCTGGATCGCCCGGCGCTCAACGGCGGTGGCGCCGGAAGGCACGCAGATGACGATCTGCGGGCTCGCGAAGCTGCGTCGCTTGTGCACCTTGCGGATGAAGTGCTTGATCATCTCCTGCGCCACTTCGAAGTCGGCAATGACGCCGTCCCGAAGCGGGCGGATCGCCTCGATGTTTCCCGGTGTGCGGCCGAGCATCCGCTTGGCCTCGTCGCCGACGGCGAGCATCTGCTTCCTGCCCTTGCGGTTGATGAAGGCCACCACCGAGGGCTCGTCCAGGACGATGCCTTGCGACTTCACGTAGACAAGTGTGTTCGCGGTCCCCAGATCGATCGCCATGTCGGCGGAAAGGAACCCCCACATGCGCGCCTCCTCCTGAAGGGCTGCACGGCACGCCGACCGCATCCGGCACCCGCAGGCGCGGCAAAGGGCCGGGTCGCCGTATCCGGGCTCCTAGACCGATTCGCGGCATCCTGGCAACCGGTTCGCCTTTCCCGTCGGGAAGGACGCATCGGTCGTGGCGCTCTCCGCACCGTCCGCCCGCGGCGATCCGAGAGGAAACCGCCGCGGGCATGCTCCGCCAGGTCTCAGGGCTTCTCTCCGTAAAACACGGAGCGGAAATCAGAGCCCGCGGCGTGACCAACGACCCCGGCCTGATTGGCGCCCCCGAACTGCCCCACGGCGTCGTACGTCTGGGAATTGGCCGTGGTACTGCCCATGAACCGCCCGCCGGTGACCTGCATGTTGTCCCACTGCAGCGTGCCGAGGGTCGGGACGCTCTGGAGGGATAGGTCCGCCTCCGGGGCGCCCGTGCCAAGTGTCACGGTGACGTTCGCAGCGCCCGTACTGATGGCCGAGCTGGACCCGTAGTAGCCGGCCCATTCGCCCGTCCATGTCGCAGCTCCGGTCGGCTGGTGTTCCGGGGCGGGATCGAGGGAAAGGTGCGGCGTCCAGGTGCCGCCCGACGACGTGTACCACGCGCTCATTTGATGTTCCGGGTGCTCGATGCCGAGAGGGACGCCATCGACGACAGCCCAAGCTCCAAGCGAGGGGGTGAACGCCGCCATGCTCGTACTCTCGCCGCCGCTTCCCACCTCCGGGTGTGCACCCCAGGTGGCGAAGCTCTGACCAGGCGCCGGGAGGCTGACGGGGATCGTCTGACCGGGCGCGAGATCCATCGGCGTCGTCGGCCCAAGCTCCACGCCGTTGGACAGATGCACCTCGACCCGCACGCTGCTCAGTGTGGCGCCGGTAACGTTGGTTACGGTGCCGGTGAAGGCCTGGCTGGCGGCATCATAGCTCAGGATGAGGCGGGCACCCGCCCGGGTCATGTAGAAGGTGTCTCCTGGGCCGTACTGCGTGGCGGATTCCTCTCCGCCGCCCTCGCCCATCTCTCCGCCTTCGCCACCCTCACCTCCTTCTCCGCCTTCACCGTGGCCCAGGCCCTCGCCGCCGCTGCCCTCTCGACCGGATTCGGAGGTCGATGAACAGGCCGCAAGGCCGATCACCAGCAGCACGGCCGCGACCGTGAGCAAATGCCGGAGTGACGGAAGATGGGGGATATCCCGTGTGGATGTTTGTGGCTTCTCGAGCATGACAATCTCCGTTGTTGGGTGTGCCGCCGCCAGCCTGCGCATTGGAGGGAATGGCGGCGGCCATGGAAGGGGATCGGGGCAGTCGGCCAGACTTCCTACGTATCCGGCCGAGGTAGCTGGTGGTGTGTGGTCAAAGAAGCCCCGTACCGCAGCGGACGCAGCGACGTCCGGCGTCCGCGCCACTCACCGCACACTCTGCGGACAGGAACGCTCACTTCGGTCAGCATCGATGCCCGCGGTTTCCGCCGCGACGACATGACGTCGTTGTACGTTCTGACCGGTCATTGCACGTCCCCCACATCGTCGCGGGTGGGAGATTAGACCGTCCTCTAACGTTTGTCCATTTTGTCGGAACTATTTTCCATTATTTTTCGAAATTAAGAATATCGCGTTACTTCCGATAGTTATAATTTTTCATATCTTACAAATGAAAATTTACTGGAAAATTTTATTTTGCTACACTTGTGCACCTCCGCTTGATTCGGAAAGAGGATGCGCCTTCCATGGACAGGGCCTCTCCGAAACGCTCGCGTGGCCGCCCGCGCAAGCCCGTAGCCGACGCCGACGCAGGCACGGTGCGTGCCCTCGACCGTGGACTGCAACTTCTCCGCCTTCTCGCGCGGGAACACAGGATCACGCTCTCTAACATCGCCATGCAGGCCGGGATGCCGCCATCGACCGCCCATCGATTGTTGACGACGCTTCAGAGACATCGGTTCGCCGCGTTCGACGAGGACGCGCAGGAATGGATGATCGGGGTCGAGGCGTTCCGCGTCGGCTCTGAATTCCTGAATCGGATCGATCTGGTGGAAGCGAGCCGGGACATCTTGCAGCGCCTGATGAGCGAGACCGGTGAGACCGCCAACCTTGCCATCGCCGAAGACGGAGACATGGTCTTCGTCAGCCAGGTCGAGACCCACAATCCGATCCGGGCCTTCTTCCGCCATGGCGCCCGCAGCCCGATGCATGCCTGCGGCGCCGGAAAGGCGCTGCTCGCACAGCTTGCGCAGGAGGACATCGAGAGACTGCTTCGGAGGAAGGGATTGCCCGAGTTCACGCCCAAGACCCTTACCAATCCGCATCTCCTCTTCGCCGAGCTCGAAACCACTCGAACCCGCGGCTGGGCCTATGATGACGAGGAACGATATGCGGGCATGCGCTGCATCGCGGCGCCCGTGTTCAATGCCTACGGCGGCACGGTGGCAGGGATTTCGGTCTCAGGCCCGACGGCCCGCTTCACCGAGCAGGTTATCTCCCTCTTCAGCACCGCGGTCTGCAAGGCTGCTGCCGATCTGACCGAACGCATCGGAGGCTCGACAGATTGAGAATAGATGGCAAGCGTGGGTGCCGCGCGTCCGGCTCGGGTAGAGCACCGCACGGTTGGTCTCGGAGGTGAACGCTAGGCCGGTGACGGTGCGAAACTCCTAGCCTGCATGGTCCTAAAGACGTTTCCAGGCCACTTCGTTGTCAATAGCAGGCGTTATGTTGTTCCTTTCGGCCTCAGTAAATGCTGAACGGGAAGTAGCGGCCGTTGATTGCCAAGTAGGTGCCGTCGGCGAGGATTTCCGCGAGTGCGCGGTTCAGGTCCCGGCGCAAGGCGTCGTCTTCGTGGCGCACGGCGAGGCCGATGCCCTCGTCGAGCCTGAGGCCGTGCCCGACGTAGCGGAAGGCGGCGCCGTCTGCGCTCTGGAGCCAGGAGTACAGGCCGAGGCCATCACCGAGAACCGCGTCCAGGCGGGCGCCGGCGAGGTCGCCCAGCAGTTCCGACTGGCTGCGGTACAGCTTGATGGTCGCCACGTCAGCCAGATTGTCCTCGAGCCAGTCTGACGAAACTGTGGCTTGCGCGACACCGATCGTCGTTCCGGCCGGCCGGTCGGGGTGGAAGTCGGAATCCTTGTTCGCGACGAAACGGGCGACGTTGCTGTAGTAGCGGTCGGTGAAGGCGACCAACTCCCGGCGCGGCTCGGTGATCGACATGCTGGCGGCGATCACGTCGAAGGTCCCGGCGCGCAGCTCCGGAATCAACGTCTCCCACTCGTGGTGCCGGAGCTCGCACTCGACGCCCATTCGCTCGCAGAGTGCCAGTGCGATATCGACGTCGAAGCCGCCGAGCTTGCCCGCATCGTCGACGTAGCTGAACGGCGGATAGTCGCCTGTGGTTGCGATGCGAAGGTTGTTCGCTGCGGCATCCGCGCTCGCTGCCATCAAAGCGAGGCCAATGACGGCCGCAACCCAACGCAGCGGTCCGACTGAAAAAGGTAGCTTCACGGCTCCATCTCTCCTGCCAGGTTCACGTTGTGCTGCCAGCGCGACCTCCTCGCTGTCCACTCGGGCGAGTCGTTAAGATGGTAGAACTCTACTCAATGGAGAATGATTTTACGTGCCAATACTCACGATAATGGTGCTCTTTTTGTAAACAGCGCATTGGCTTCGTCGCCTCGCTGCGGAGTCCGCGGCGTGGGCTCAGGAATTGCGATCTGGAGTCCAATCTGCGCGGCGGATGGACGTCCAAGGGCGACGGCGTTCGGGTGGCCGCGTCAGGCTTTGATCGTCCCCGGCGGCGGTGCTGTCGGCCCAACGGCGATGTAACGAGTTTGCCACAATATTTATGGAAAAGGCACTATTACAGTCAATGTAAATACACACAATTTATTTCTATTGCCGTAAGAATCTCATAATGAGTCTTGTGTTTCCAGACGACCTTGGCCTTGGCGGTGACGGGCACCGACATGGTCACGGTGCGCCACACCAAGCCGGACAGCGGTCGGTTGTAGGACGCGGCCAACAACGGGGCGAAGACCTCCGGCGACCAGCAGGCGCAAATGACATGCGCGAAGTGCTCCCGAGGCTCGGCACCCGGTCCATCGCCATTCCCCGACTTTCGCGCGAGAGGGGGACGATTTCGATCCCTCGACCCTGGCCCGTTGGGTCGGCAATGTGACGGCATTGCTGGAGATCCGGGCTGGGTGCCGTCGCGCACTGCGCGCCGGAAGGGCACCCCCCGTTCGGGGACGAAACCCCGGTCAAACTGCTCGTGCCCAGGACCGGGTCGCACGCGGTCCGAAGCCTTCTCGTCATACATGGAACGCGTGCACGGCACGGTGGCCAGGAGGCCGCCCGTCCTGGCTCCGGTGAAGGGGAGAAGACGCGATGAGGACAGGACTCACGATCGCGGTGCTGGCGGGCGCGGTAGCACTCGCGGCCTGTACCCGCACGCTCGATCCTCCGACGGCAGAAGAGCAGGCGCGGGAGACGCACGGCGCGATCGTGAGCGACGCGAACACGCTGCTCATGGGCGATCGGCTCGGCTATTTCGCAACGGACGACGCGGTGGAACGGACCAAGACAACCTGTCGGGGCGACACCTGCGCGGCCGGATTCATATCTCTGAGCGGGGCGAGCAACTTCGGCGTCGAGGACTCGGAGTTGACGCTGCTTCGCCCGCGCCGCGGCGTGTCCCTGGTTCGCCAGGAAAGATCGGGGACCGACCGCGGCTACGAGGCCTATGGCGGGTGGCTCGAGCACAGCCTCTTCGGCACCCGGCTAGCCCGGTTCACCGACGAAGCCGGCCCCAGCCAGGGGGCGTCGGTCATCTCCAGCTACTCGCTCGGCATTTCGACCGGGGAGAACCCCAGCGCCGAGGGCTCGGCCCGCTGGGAAGGCCTGATGCTCGGCCGCGACCTGCGCGCATCCGCCAGCCGCGGCCAGGTGATCCGGGGAGACGCCGACGTGACGGTCGAATTCGGAGCGGCCGCGATCACGGCGGATGTCGCGTTCACCGACATCGTCAACATCGAGACCGGCGCTGCGCAGAACGACATGGCTTGGCGCGGCATGGTTGTGGAAGATGGCGGCTTCGCCCGGCGGAACGCCCCCGACGACACCGTCTCGGGTCGGTTTTACGGACCCGGTGAGGAGGAGGTCGGGGGCGTGTTCGAGCGCGACGGCATCGCGGGCGCGTTCGGCGGGCGGCGGACGTCCGCGCCATGACCCGTTGCATCCCGTTTCCGTCCCCGCCGGCGCCGGAATATCCCGGAGAGGGTCCAATGAGAAGAGGGTTCTCGATCGCGTTGGCGGCGTCTGCGGTCACGCTGGCACTGGCGGCCTGTACCGGCTCCTCCGAGTCACCGCCGCCGACGGCAGATGAATTGGCGCGGGCCTCCTATGCAAGGATCGCGAGCGGCGCCAATACGTTCCTGATGGGCGATCATCTCGGCTATCTCGGAACCGACGACACGGTGGAGCGGGTGGGCGTCAGGTGCCTGGACGATACCTGTGCGGCCGCGTTCACGCGGTTCTTCCGGTCGAGCGAAGCAACCGTTGGTATCGCAGAGCTGAACTTGCTCGGTGAGCGCCGCGGCGCAAGCCTGGTCGTGGAGGAAGCATCGACCGATAACGTGGACGCCCATGTGTACGGCGGCTGGCTCGACCACAGCCTGTTCGCCACGGAATCCGCCTTTCTCAAGAGCGACCGCTTCCCAGACCAGGGCGCGACGGTGGCATTGAGCTATTCGTTCGGCTTTTCGACGGGGGAGAATCCCCGCGCTGCCGAGGGCTCGGCCCGCTGGGAAGGCCTGATGCTCGGCCGCGACATGAGCGCCTCGCCCAGCCGCGGCCAGGTGATCCGGGGCGATGCCGACGTGACGGTGGAGTTCGGAACGGGCGCCGTGACGGCCGATGTCGAATTCACCGATATCGCCAATACCGAGACCGGCGAACGGCGGGACGACATGACCTGGCGCGGCATGGCGGTCGAGGAGGGCGGCTTCGCCCAGCGCAACGCCCTCGACGATACCATCTCGGGTCGGTTCTATGGCCCCAACGAGGAGGAGGTTGGCGGCATTTTCGAACGCGACGGCATCGCCGGGGCGTTCGGCGGCAGGCGCGCTGCCGACTGACTACTGCCCGCCCGTCGGCGGCAACAGGAGGAGATCGACATGAGATCATTTTCTGCCTGCGGTCTGGCGATGGCCGCCGTCCTCTCGCTCGCGGCTTGCGGCGGCGGCGATTCCGCGCCCGAACGGGCGCTCACCACCGCCGAGATCCGGGAGCTGACCGGCCTGTCGGCGCCGATCGAGACGGCGGAGGCGCAGCAGGAACGCAGCCTGGACGTCTTCGCCCGCGCCGATTCCCTGATCCTGTCCACGATGCACGGGGAGACCGGCAACGCGGAGATTCCGACCTTCCGTCTCCTGACGCGGTGCAGCGGAACGCAGTGCACCGTGACCGAGCCCCTGAGCGGCGCCGTCGATACCATCGAGCTTGCTAATACGCCTCTCAGGCAGGGCGCCGCCACCGCCATCGGCTCGAAGCACGGCATCACCCTGTTGTCGGAGTCCTCGACGCATACGGGAGCGGACCTTGCCAGTCTCGGCGCATGGCTGGAGCACGGTTCGTTCGCGATCCTGAACGAGCGCCAGACGAGCGAAGAGGGCACGGTGGATGTCTGGTACGGGATCACCTTGGGCGAGCTCACGGGAACCCCTCCGGCCGGGAGCGCAACCTGGCTCGGCATCATGGTGGGAACGCCCGTCGACGGGGACGCGCACGGCGAGCGGCTCGTGGGGACGGCGGCGCTGAACTACGACATGGCCGTCGGCGGCCTCGATGCGGCATTCAGCGGTATCAAGAACATCGACCGCGGGACGGCGCACGACGTTGAGACGGTGATCTTCTCCAACCTCGCGGTCGGTCCGGACGGGACCTTCGCGACCGGCGAGTCCGGAACGCGCATCCAGGGCGGCTTCTACGGCACCGGACACGCCGAGGCGGCGGGCATATTCGAACAATCCGACATCGTCGGCGCCTTCGGCGCGACGCGGCAGTAGGCGCCCGGTCCAGCGAGGCCGGCGAGGCTGTCCGGAGGGAACCGGCAGACGACCAATCGAGCGAGAACAGGAAAATGAGCGCGACCTTTACACTCAATTTGGAAGCGCCGCTGGACGAATTCGAGCGCATTCACACGGCAGTCGACATCCTGGCGGTGGCCGATGGCTGGGAGCCCGATTTCATGTTTCAGATCAGGCTCGCGCTGGAGGAGATCGGCACCAACATCGTGCAGTACGGATACGACGAAGCAGGGGAGAAGGACATCCGCATTACACTCACCTCCGAAGGCCAATCCCTCACTATGGAAATTGTCGACGACGGCAAGCCCTTCGATCCGTTCTCCGACGCACCGCCGCCCGATCTCGACTCCTCGGTCGCGGACCGCCCCATAGGTGGCCTCGGCATCCATCTCGTGCGGAGGCTGGTGGACGAAGCGCACTATCGGCGCGAGGACGGCAGGAACAGGGTGGTCCTGATCAAGCGCAGGAATCCTTGACGCGCCGGGGCAGCCGTTCCCACGCCGCGATCACCGCGCTGACGTCATTGTCCGATCCCAGGGGCCCAGGGCCCACTCCATAACTGCGGCCATGCGACGATAATGCCTCGCGTCCCGCTCGGAAGGCGGCGCGGTGCAGAAATTTGTGGTCGCTCTGAGAGGAGAAAACATCCAGCATAGGCTTGCGTTACTCGGCGATTCGGATCATCCCACGAAGATCGGTTACGACCGCTTTTGCGGCAATTCAGCGCTGCCGATCTTCCCTGGCAAGGTCGCTCCTATCGGCTTCTGTTCATCGTCGATACAGGGACGAGCAAATGAAGCTCAACGCAATCGTCGGCATCCTGACTACCCTCTGTGTATCGATCACCGTCCTTGCGGCGGACGGTTACGCAAGCACTCTCGATCACGTAAGGGCGGCGGGCACGCTCAGATGCGGCATCAATCCGGGCCTGCCGGGCTTTTCTCATACCGACGATACGGGCAGATGGTCCGGCTTCGAGGCGGCCTATTGCCGGGCGCTGGCGGCGGCCGTGCTGGGCGATCCAGACAAGGTTTCCTTCGTCACTCTGACCGGCAAGACGCGCTTCCCGGCATTGGCCTCCGGCGAAGTCGACATCCTGTCGCGCAACACGACCTGGACCTTCTCGCGCGATGTCGACCTGGGCTTCACCTTCGTCGGCATCAACTACTATGACGGCCAGGGCTTCCTCGGCCACCGGGAGCTCGGCGTGGAGAGCGCCACCGAGCTGGACGGCGCCTCGATCTGCATCCAGACCGGCACGACCACCGAGCTCAACCTCGCTGACTTTTTCCGCGTCAACGGGATCACCTACGAGCCGGTGCCGCTCGAGACCAACGCCGAAGCCCGTGCGGCGTACAAGGCGGAGCGCTGCGACGTCTACACGACGGACGTTTCCGGCCTGGCGGCGACGAAATCGACCTTCGACGACCCGGACGCGCACATGATCTACCCGGAGATCATCTCGAAGGAGCCGTTGGGACCGCTGGTGCGCCACGGTGACGACCAGTGGGCGGACATCGGGCGCTGGGTGCTCAACGCGCTGATCACCGCCGAGGAGCTTGCCGTAACCCAGACCAACGTCATGGAGCTGGCGAAGGGAACGGATCGCCCGGAGATCAACCGGATGCTGGGCTCGGAAGGCTCTCTGGGTGAGATGCTGGGCCTCGACTCGCAATGGGCCGTGCGTGCGATTGCGGCGGAAGGCAACTACGCCGAGATCTTCGAGAAAAACCTCGGCGCTGGCAGCCCGCTCGGCCTGCCGCGCGGCCTCAGCGCGCTTTATTCGGAAGGCGGCGCCCTCTATTCGCCGCCGTTCCGCTGAAGTGTCGGAGAGCAGCCGCCGGCCGCCGTGCAGGCAAACCGCCGTATGTGGATAGGCGCCCCGGCTCGGTTACGCCGCTACCGATGACTGGTGGCACGACCATAGGCGCCAAGCCGGGCCTCCCTTACAATGAAGATGTGCTTGAAGATTTGCTGACGCTGGCGCTAGGAGACGCAATTTTCCTCTACACTGACGGCGCGACAACTGGATGAGGCTTGAAGGTCACCCCCACCCCGGTCGCCACTGCATTTGGCAGCGAGCAACGAGGTTGCTAGGCCGATGCCGCGGTGGCGGGCGGGACGTAGCGCCGCAGTGGGTGACTGACTGCGTTGGGCCTTCTCAAAGTCTTTCGTCGCGTTCGGACCGCGGTGGAATCGAAATCCGAGAAAGGGTAACAACCGCACAATTCCCACCATTTGGCGGCGACCCACTGCTTCCGCCCATCGTCAACACCTGAGTAGGACGGCACAATGCTGACGTTCGTTGAAGAGACCTGTCTCTTGCTTCTGGATGAGAAAGGCAGCGAGTTCCTGCCCATACACCCCAACATTGTGGAGTGCGCCCTGGCTGGCGCCGTGCTTGTGGATCTGGCGTTCGCCTATCGGATTGACACCGATCCTAAGACGCTGACCGTCATGGACCGTACGCCGATCGGCGAGGCCATGCTCGACCGTATCCTGGCCAAGATTGGCGAACAGGGGGAAACTTCCGATACCGGCACTTGGATCAAGACGTTGTCCGCCGACGAGTCGGCAGCCATTCAACAACAGGCACTCGACCGACTCGTGGAGCGAGGCATTCTAGAGAAGCAGGATAAGAGGTCTCTCTTGGGTTTCCGCAGACGCCGTTATCTCACCGTCAATGGCGAGGCGGCGCGCGAGATCAAGGACCGCATAAAGACACTCATTCTCTCGGATGACATACCCGATCCCCGGGATACCGCGCTGCTCTCTCTGCTGGATGCCTGCGGCATTCTGCCCGACATTTACCCCGGAGGCGAGTTCAAGAACGCCGGCGCACGAATAAGACAGCTCCGCAACATGGACCTTGTTGGCCGCGACGTGTTCAACGCCGTCGCCGACATCGAACGCGCAATCGTCACAACGCGTGCACACGGAGCCTACTGAGGTCTGTCGAAGACTTGCCGAAGGAAGCAAGGGATCGTTCACAAGTGTGATGGTGCTAATCGTCCGGCCGTAAATGAAGTTTGGGATCAGACCTAATTGTCAAACGATCACGCCCAGATGAGTCAAGAACATCGCTACACGAGCGCCTCTCTAAGGCGTATGAAGAGCGCTACACCACAGGCGGTTTCACGAATCGCAAAAAACGAGTTGAGCAATGACGCAAGAGCCAAGCGCTGAGACACTAGAAATGCGTTCGACTCCCTACAAGATTCTCGTCGTAGACGACGAACCTGACTTGGAACGTCTCGTTCTACAGCAGATGCGCCGGGAGATTCGCCGCCAGCAGTATGAGTTCGTCTTCGCTCACAATGGTATCGAAGCTCTTGAACGGCTCAGCCAGGATCAGAACATCGATTTGGTGGTCTCGGACATCAACATGCCCAAGATGGACGGTCTTGCGCTCCTCGAAAATATTGCTGAAGTCAATGCGGACGTGCGTTCCGTGATCGTGTCAGCTTACGGTGACATGAAGAACATTCGCACTGCGATGAACCGGGGCGCTTTCGATTTCGTGACCAAGCCCATCGACTTTGCAGACTTGAAGGTCACGATCGAACGAACATTGCGCAACCTGATTTCGTGGAGAGAGGCAACAGAATCGCGCGAAAAGCTTCTGGCAATACAAAGCGAACTCGATGTAGCTAGTAAAATGCAACAGTCGATCCTTCCGACCGTTTTTCCCGCAGATTCTCGGTATCAGGTGTTCGGTAGTATGTCACCTGCCCGGGAAGTAGGCGGGGATTTTTTTGACATTATGAAATTGGAAGAGGGACGTATCGGTATTGCGGTCGCGGATGTCTCCGGCAAGGGCGTTCCCGCCGCCCTTTTCATGATGTCTTGCCGTACTCTTCTCAAAGGCGCAGCCATCGGCACCGCTCGCCCTGGCGCGGTGCTGAAGGAGGTCAACCAAGTTCTTCAAGACGATAACGAAGCGATGATGTTCGTCACGCTCTTCTACGCAATTTTCGACCCGGAAAGCGGGGAAATGGTGTATGCAAACGGGGGCCACAATCCGCCAATCATTGTTCAAGCCGATGGAAGCTCCAGCGAGATTCCTGTAACGAGTGGGATCGCGCTCGGGGTGATGGCCGACGTCGACTTTGCGGAAGACACGCTACAGGTCGCGCCAGGCGAAGCAGTCGTATTCTACACCGATGGCGTCACGGAAGCCGAGAATGCCAAGGCAGAGTTGTTCGATATGGAGCGGCTGCGGCTGGTCTTCAACGGAGTGCCCCCGAAAGACGCGAAAGAAGCCAACAAGGCGGTTTTCGAGGCCGTGAGCGCATTTGCAGGCGACACGCCGCAATCCGACGACATCACTTGCATAACGCTCTATCGCGACGAGCCATGCGGATAGGTGTTAGGCTCTGTTCCCGCTTCGACGCGGCTGAGCGACAAGCGGCGGAGCTTCGACGCGTTCCCGTCTCGTGCAAGCGAGGTGGCCCCGCCGCGCCCGCAGAGCGAGCGCTAGAGCGTCCAACCCGCAACGATACAACAGGGAAGCGGATGAGGTGGGCAAGTGGTTTGCCCTCGGCCCTCCTCATGGCCGTCTGGTTCACACTTCCGGGTGCCGCGGCGGTGCAGGCGGAAGAGCCCGGAGTGACCGACCAGCAGATCCTCTTTGGACAATCGGCGGCTTTCAGTGGTCCCGCGCAGGACCTGGGTAAGAACCTGCGGCTCGGTATCCAGGCGGCGTTCGAGGAAGCAAACCAGCGCGGCGGCGTGCACGGGCGCACGCTGGCGCTTCGGTCTCTCGACGACGCGTACGAGCCGGAGGCCGCGATCGTCAATACGCGCCGGTTGGTCGTGGAGGATGGTGTCTTCGCCCTGATCGGCGCGGTCGGCACGCCGACCTCTCGCTCCGCCGCCCCTATCGCTGCCGATATGGGCGTTCCCTATCTCGCGCCATTTACCGGTGCCGAGTTTCTGCGCGATGCCAAGTGGCGGAACGTGATCAATCTGCGCGCGTCCTACTACCAGGAGACCGAGGCAATGGTCTCCCGCCTGATCGGAGACTTGGGAATCGACGGGGTCGGGGTGATCTATCAGGACGATTCCTTCGGGCAGGCCGGCTATCGCGGGGTGCGCCGGGCGCTCGAGCGGCGCGAGCTGGAGCCGGTGGTGATCGGGGTCTATCCGCGCAACACGACCGCGGTGAAAACGGCACTGCTCGACGTGCAGCGTCTGGATCCCGAAGCCGTCATCCTGATCGGGGCCTATGAGCCGGTCGCCGCGCTGATCGCCTGGGCGCGGCACATCGGCTTCGATCCGGTCTTTCTGACCATTTCTTTCGTGGGCAGCAACGCTCTGGCAAGAGAGCTTGGCACCGCAGGGACCGGCGTCTTCGTGACCCAGGTGGTGCCCTTTCCTGACGGCGACGAGCTTGCGGTCACTGTTGCGTATCGCCGGGCGCTGGCGGCCAATTCACCAGAAGCCTCACCGGGTTTCGTCTCCTTCGAGGGCTACCTGGCGGGCCGCCTCGCGATCGAGGGTCTCGAGCGCTGTGGACGTGAGATCGACCGGTCCTGCCTATTGGACAGTTTACGCCGCGCTGAAGTCATCGACCTCGATGGCTTCGGGCTTCGCTATGGCGAGGGTGACAATCAGGGGTCGGACGCCGTCTTCGTTACCGTGATCGGTGGGGACGGCCGCTACCATCCCATCGACACACTTCGGCTCGCCGTGCAGCCATGACCACGTTGGCAAGACGGCTGCTTGACAGTCGTTTTCGACTCTCGACCCAGCTTTATCTGGGTATCGGGGGCGCCGTCGCGCTCACCGTTGTCGCCAGTCTGGTCGGTCTGGTCTCCTTCGATCATGTGGGCGACGTCCAGCGCCGCGTCAACGAGGGCAGCGTGCCAGAGATGGTGACGGCCTTCGGCGTGGCGCAGCAAAGCGGTGCTCTCGTCGCCGCCGGGCCGCGGCTGACCGCCGCAGCGACGCCGGAAGAACTCGCCCACACCGTCGCGGATATCTCACATGACCGCCAAGCCTTCGAAGCCCAGGTGGCGGCGCTGCCGGATCAAGGAGCGGAGGAGCCGCGCTTCGAGCGCATTCGCGCCCAAGGCAATGCCTTGCTCGCGAATGTCGGCGCCATCGAGGAGTCGGTGGCTGAAGGCTTCCTGCTCGCCGAGCGCAGCGAGGCGTTGCGTGCCGAAATCGCAGCCCTGCAAAGGGAGCTTGCCGCAGCATTAATTCCGGCCATCGACGACCAGCTCTTCTACACGATGACGGGCTATCGGGCACTCGGCGAGACGCCGGCGCCCCGCGCGGTGCACATGTCGGAGGAGGAGATCAACCGCTACCGCCACATGGCGGGATTGCAGGCAAATGCCACGATTGCGATCCAGCTTCTGGCGAGCGCGTTCGACCTCTCAGACGTCGCCCTGCTGGAACCGCTCCGGGAGCGCTTCGAGGCCTCCGCCGGCAAGATCGAGCGCGGCCTGTCGGCCCTGGGCGCCACGCCCCTCCATGCCAGGATTGCACCCGCCTTGTCCCGTCTCGTCGATCTGGGTCTGGGCCAGGATCAAGGCTTCGATTTGCGGGCTCACGAACTTTCTCTCGATGAGCGTCAGACGGCGTTGCTCGCGTCCAACAACAATCTTGCTGTCGAACTCGCCGCCGAGGCAGAGGGGCTGGTCAGCGCGGCGCGTGAGAGCGTCCAAGACGCGGCTCAGGCGTCCTCGACGGCGATCAGTACCGGCGGCAATCTGCTGCTTGCGATTAGCGTGACCAGCATCGTCGGGGCGGTGCTGATCTCATGGCTGTTCGTCGGCCGCGTGCTGATGCGGCGTCTCGGGCGGCTCTCGGATCGGATGCGCCGGATGGCCGAGGGCGATATCGAAGCGGAAGTGGTGGTCGACGGACGAGGCGAGGTCGCGGACATGGCCGCGGCGTTGGAGGTCTTTCGCCGTCACGCGCTCGAAGTCCAACGGCTTAACTTGGTCGAGAAGCTGGCAGAGGAGCTCAAGGGCAAGAACGAGCAGCTCGAGGACGCACTCGCGAACCTTCAGCGAGCACAAGATCAGATCGTCATGCAGGAGAAGCTTGCGGCGCTTGGCGAGCTCACTGCCGGCGTGGCGCACGAAATCCGGAACCCGCTGAACTTCGTCAAGAACTTTTCAGACGTAACGGAGCAGTTGCTGGAAGAACTCCTGGAAGAGCTGCAAACGGTCCTCCCTGAGCCGGTCGACGGGAAGGAGGACGAGAGCAGTGCGCTGATCCGAGAGATCAGCGCCGACATCACGGAAAACCTCAGATTAATTCGGGAGCACGGCGAGCGCGCCAACCAGATCGTACAGCACATGCTCAGCATGGGGCGCGATTCGGGCGGCCGGCAACCGACGGACATCAATGCCTTGCTCGACGAGCATGTGCGGCTTGCCTACCACAGCGCCCGGGCAAGCGATGAGGGCTTTCAGCTCGACATCGTCCAGGACTTCGATCCGGCGGTCGGATCGCTCGACGTCGTCACTCAGGACGTGGGCCGCGTCTTCCTCAATCTGGTCAGCAACGCTTGCCAGGCGACTGCCGAGAGACGGCGCGCCGAGGAAGCCGCGGACGCAGCGGATCCCGGTCCCGATGGTTCAGAGGGGGGCGCTTACGAGCCGACTCTCACCCTGGTCAGCCGGCGATCGGGTGTGATTCTCGTATGGCGATATGCCAGTCGTGATGGCGCTAAAGGATATGGGCTGGTTCATTTTGGTCAAGCAGCGAGTGCCAGGACTTCGGTTGGGCTGATGTTGTCGTTAGCTGGTCCGGATCGGGCGTCCATGAGCGCATCCCATGCCCGGTCGAAGAGGCCGGATTTGATCAGGGCGCGGAAGGTCAGAACCGCCTGCCCGCCGTCGATCCGCCAGCGCATGCCCGAGCGTTTCAAGCGCTGCGCGACGAGGGTCTTGCAGGCCGCCTCGACCACACCCGAGCCGATGGCGATGCCCTCTTCCTTCAGGGCGTGGTAGCGCATCCGATGGCGGTGCTTTCGGAAGAAGGCCAGCTCGCGCTCGATCTCGGCCGGGTCCCCCTTTGCCCTGTCCAGGAGGTAGCGCAGTGCCCGGATCACCTTGTCGACGCCGCGGGGGTCGTGGCGCAGGATTTCGCGGTGCTTCTCGAACCAGTGGCGCGCCACCGCATGGTCAGAGGCCACGCGGAGATGCTCGCAAGCGTGCCAGAAGTCGATGACCTCGGTCTCGGGCGAGAGGCTTTCGAGGAAGGTCCAGTTGTCGGCGGCCCCGTCGGCGACGGCGCCGATCCTGATCTTCGGGCTCACACGGCGGATATGGGCGACCTCGCTTGCAAGTTGCGCTTTCAGCGCGGCCTTGCCGCTCTCGGGCATACGGCCGAGATAGAGGGTCTTCAGCCGTTGGCCCTCGGCGTCGTGGAAGGAGACCGTGCCGCAAGAGGCCTCGCGCCAGCACGCCTCGGCACGGCCGTCCTCGCCGGCCCGCAGCGCCACCATGACGCCGTCAAGGGAGACGGACGCGGTGACCGCATCGGGCGGTATGCCCTGGGTTTCACGGATGCTGGCCAGCGTCTCCGGGGCGACGCTCTCCCAGTGCTCATGCATGCTCAGGGCCAGGCGCTGCAGCGTGCTCACCGACGGCGTCATTCCGCCCATTTTCGCGAAGAACTCCTCCGCTTCACGCGGCGTACAGTGGCCCATCATCATCAGCCCGAGCTGCGCCGCCGGCCGCGTCAGGTAGTCGTCGATGAGGCCCAGGCTCTCGTCCACCGGCACCAGCGACGTGCTGCTCGCGCCGCTGCGATAGCGCGCACGCCGATAGGTCACGGGACCGAGCGTCGTCATGATCGTCTTCGGCGTCGCCGCCACCCGGACCCAGCTCTGTCCGTCGCGCTCGATCCGGCTCGCACCGTCGTCGCGGCTCTCGGCGAAGGCCCCAAGGAGCTTGCAACCCAAGCCGTTCATGGCGTCCCGCAGCCCCGTCTCAACCGTTTCGAACGTCTCGGCAGACGGGTCAGACCCAGCCTGTTCGCGACAGAACTCCACCACCTGGGCGACCGCTTCGGCGACTTCGGCAGGCAGGCCCAAAAGGTCGATGGACGAGGCGATGAGAGACTGCGACACTGGCATGGGAACGCTCCTGATGTTGGGTCTGATGTTGGGTTGTCGGCGCGGCATCCTACCGCATCTCGCGGTGCGGAGCGTTCCCACCCACCACTGCTGGATGCCGCCGTTGTGACAAAATCCGGCCCTGCACCGGCCGATTGTCACGAAAACCCGATTCTGGCTGCCTACGGCCACCCGCCAATCGCGCTAAATCAATGACTTACGATCGCCATGCCAGACCTACACCCCGGCGATCCGAAGAAGGGGTCGAAATCCGGATCAGAGACAACGGGAGCGGGATCCCACCCGAAATCATCGACGACATCTTCAACCCTTTCTTCACGACCAAGCCGCCGGACCAGGGCACCGGCCTGGGCCTCGCGCTCTCAAGCGATATCGTCCGCCAGCACGGCGGCGAAATCAGGGTGGAGTCCGAAGTCGGCGTGTTCACCGAAATGATCGTCACGCTGGCCGCGCAACCGCCTCAGCAGACCGAGGACGACGCGACCGAGGACGAGGCGGAGTTAGAGGACGAGCACCCCAAGGAGTCGCCCTTGCCATCGTGAAGCGAGGCCGGAAGCCACTCTTCGGGCATGCCGCATAGGCGAGGAGGGATGGACATACCTCGAATGAGGTCGCCGACGAGGAGAAGCGTCCTTCGGTACGGCCTTGCCGGTTGCCTGTTGGGTCTTGGTTGGCGTCCATCCGGCGCGGCGGCATGACCGACAGCGAGATCGTGCTGGGCACGTCCGCCGCGTTCTCCGGTCCTTCCCGCGGTCTCGGCATAGAGCTCTTCCGCGGGGCCAGTGCCTATTTCGAGCACGTCAACCGCAACGGTGGCGTCAGGGGCCGAAGAATCGTTCTCAGGACCTATGACGACGGCTATCAGCCCGATCCGTCGGTTCAGAACACGATGACCCTGATGCTGGAAGACGAGGTCTTCGCCCTGTTCGGCTATGTCGGGACGCCGACGGTCACGCGCGTCCTTCCCATGCTCAAGAAGTTTCAGGAGAGACAGGTCTATCTCTTCTTCCCGTTCACCGGCGCCCAGCCGCAGCGGGAGCCGCCATACGGCCCCTTCGCCTTCAATTTGCGCGCCTCCTACCGGCAAGAGACGGCCGGCTTGGTTCAGAACTTCGTCGGGATCGGCCGCAAGCGCATCGCAGTCTTCTATCAGGCTGACGCTTACGGCCGCAGTGGTTGGGCGGGCGTGCGCCGTGCCTTGAGACCGTTCGGCGAGCGGATCGTCGGCGAGGCGACCTACAGGCGGGGCTCCAAATTCACGGGCATCATGCGCGATCAGGTGGAGATACTGAAGGCATCGCGCCCCGATGCGGTCATCTGCATCGGGGCCTACGCCGCCTGCGCCGCGTTTCTCCGCGACGCGGTGGACCTCGGGTTGCGCGTGCCGATCGCCAACGTGTCCTTCGTCGGCAGCGAGAACCTTCTCAATCTCATCACGCAAGGGCGTGACGATGGCGAGCGCTACACCGAGCTGCTGGTGAACTCGCAGGTTGTTCCTAGCTATCACGACGTGGGGATTCCTGCTGTCCAGCAGTACCAGGAGTTGATGGCGCGATACGATCCTCAGCCACCGCAGGAATTGCTGAGAGAGGATTACACGCCCTTCTCGCACAGCTTCGTCAGTCTGGAGGGCTTCCTCAACGCCAAGCTGATGGTCGAGATATTGGATCGTCTTGGCGACAAGCCGGATAGAAGTGCGCTGGAGGAGGCCGTCTTCAGCATAAGGGATTTCGATTTGGGAATCGGCGAGCTGGTCTCGTTCGGGCCGGAGCGCCGCCAGGGCTTGCAGAAGGTTAAGCCGAACTTCCAGTGTGGGATAGTCAAAGAACCGTTGTGCGGCAGGGGTTTCGGCGAGTTTCGAAGCGACGATTACTGGACAGGTTTGGCGGTGGTCATCCCCTTTTCGGTGAGCGCGGGCGCAGGATGGGGCCGCAGCCCGAGCAATGCGAACGCCCTTTCCTGCAGTTCGGTCGGCTTGGTCAGGGCGGGCACGGCGAAGTCGGTTCCGGTGGCGATCTCAGTGGCAGCAAGCGTGCCGAGATGGCCGAGGAGATCGCGGAAGTCGCACACCGCAAGTCCATCATCCGTCTTTCGGCGCTTGTCCTTGCGCCGGGCCTTTTCCGAGCGTTCCGGCGGCGCCACCGGGTTCGCGGACAGCGGCGCTCCGTCCTCCTCGGCGAACAGCAGCGGCGCCAGCCTGCGGCGCATGTGCCACTCGACATACCAAGCCAGCATGCAGATCAGAAGATGCGCCCGTACTCGGTCGTCGCGCCAGTGGAAGATCGGGCGGATCCGCAACGACACCGTCTTGAGCGAGCGGAAGGCGCGCTCGACGCGTGACAGGCTCTTGTAGACGCGGACCGCCTCGACGTCCTCGATCTCGTCCTCGTCCACGTTGGTGCGTATGACGTAGAGACCGTCGAGGGCGGCCTCGGCGTCGATCGACGCCCGGTCGCGTTCGCAACTGAAGGTGCCGCTGCCCTCGTCGAATTCGAAGCGGAAGTGCTTGGCCATCTTGCGGCGGCGCAAGGTTCCCAGCCGACGGTTCAACTCGTCGCGGTCGATGTCGCCGGCGGCGTGGCGCGCGGCGAAATCGCGCGCGTCCGTCTCGGTCGCATTGAGCAGCCCGTCGCGGTTGCGCTTGCGCTCGGCCGCCAGAACCGGGTTGTAGCAGACGATCAGCCTCTCGCCGGGATAGTCCGGCGTGGTCACCCGCGCGAGGCCCCAGGTGTCGAACAGGCCGGGCGTGACATGCCCCCGGTCGACGAGCTTGCGGATCGAGGATGCGCGCAGCGCCGTGATCCAGTCGATGCCGTTGGGCGCGAGGTCGCGGTCGATGCGGGTCTGCGCGATCATGCCGCGGTCCCCCACCAACACCACCCGCCGGATGCCGAAGCTGTCGCGGACCTTGCGCACCTGGCTGGCCAGAGTCATCGGGTCGCCGGTGTTGCCGGCGAAGGCCTCGATCGAGACCGGACAGCCATCGCGGGTGCAGAGGAGGCCGTAGACGATCTGCGGGCGGTCGCCCCGGCGATCCCTCGAATAGCCGCGCTTCGCCATGGGGCAGGCGTTGCCCTCCATGTAGCTCGAGGACACGTCGTAGAGGACGAGATCGTCCTCTCCGAGATGGCGCCGGGCGAGCTTGCGCTCGATCGCGCCCTGTCGCGCGCCCAGCCAGTCCATGGCGGCGTAGAGTTCGTCGACGCTGACGCCTTCGACGCCGAGCAGGGCGGCGAGGGTGGTTGTGCCGGCCGCTCCCAGTTCGCGCTCGACGCGCAGCTTGGCGCCGGGCCGGATCAGGCGGGCGACGATCATGGCGATGACGAGGGCCCTGCGGCGATCGGGCCGGTGGAAGATGACGCGGTCGAGGCCGATGTCGCGAAGGGTGCCGAGAACGGCGCTGACGGCGCCGTGCGCCCGGCTGGCGCGCAGTTCGACGTCGGCGCTGTCGGGATTGAGGGCGGGTCCGCGCTTGAGGGCGCGTTTGAGGGCTTCGATGGCGTGTTCCGGGAGGGCGGAGAGGTTGCACAGGGTGCGCTTCTTGGGTTTTCCGTCCTGCCAGTAGGACTGTCTGAGGAGGTGGCAGCGGGAGTTTCCGGACCGGGTGGTTTCGATGTGCATATCGATCTGCCTAGCGAATCGCGGCAATCATATCGGAAAGGCTTGGGAATGCGGAGCAATTATCGTAACGAGAAAACTATCTACTGACTAGTATTCAGGTTTTGGTGGATGCGCCGGGACGGCGTGATCCAGCGCTGGAGCGCCGAATCGCGGCGGTTTCGGCGATCATTTCGGGAATTTCGCGCCAAACCGGGCGCTAAACTGCGCAGAAAGGGCGGAAACAGGCAAAATCCGGCCAGATCGGCAATCAGATGCTAACGGAAGTTCGGGTTAAGGGTTGGGCAGGCTCTCTCTCGAGAGCCTGCCCAACCCTTTTGAACGAAGCCGCGGGCCACGAGAGGCGAAGTTGAGCTATGTGGAAAGTGCGCTGATGTCAGCGTCAGGCGGCATCCACCGGCAGCAGAGTTGCGCATAAAATCGACGCTCGCGCCGGTCTTTCGGCAGGCATGCGGGCGCACGCTGCGAGGACTGAGCGGGGTGTGAGCCGAGGGCTGTCAGCCCGGCTCAAGCGGAGACAGGTTCGGTCGTGCGTCGGCGCTTTGGCGCCGTTGCGCGGGGCCGAAGCGAGCGGGCGTCTCACGGTTTCCCCCTGTGGGTCGGCGGCAGCGCCGGCGGGCCGCGCGTCGAGCGGGGCTCATGGCGGCGGCGGATTTCGCGGACGAGGCGCATGACGCCGCCGCAGTGGGGGCAGGCCACGGGCGCGGTGCCGATCTCGGGCTCTTCGTCGGGCTCGGCCCGAGCGCCGTCCACGCTTCCCTCGGGGGCGGCGCAGCCGAGGGCGCCGAGAGCCTGGCGTGCTCTCTCCAGCGTGCTGGCGCGGCAGCCGTTGGCGAGGATGCCGAAGTAGCGAATGCGGTGCATGCCGTCCGGCAGGACGTGCCTCAGGAAGCGGCGGATGAACTCGTCGGCGCTCACGGTGGCGATGCCGTAGCGCGGCTTTCTCTGCCCCGGCGCCTTGGGCTTTCGGTGGCGGAAGGAGACCGTCTCGCCGTCGAAGGAGACGATGCGGCTGTCGGAGATGGCGATCCTGTGCGTGTAGTGCGAGAGGTACCGGAAGACCTGCTCAGGCCCGCGGAAGGGCCGCTTGGCGTAGACCACCCAGTCCCTGGCCCGGGCGGCGGCAAGCGTGGCGTGGAACTCGCCGGGATTGGCGAGGTGGGCGACGGTGCCGTGGAACTCCAGGTCCCCCCGGCCGTGGGCGCGGGCGAGCTCCTCGAGGAAGAGGCGGCGGAACAGGCTGCCGAGGACCTTGACGGGGGCGAGGAAGGTGGTGCTCCCCGTCTTCCACTCGCCACTGTCTACGTCGAAGCCCGCGTTGGGCACGACCACGTGCAGGTGCGGGTGGAAGCGGAGCTTCTGATCCCAGGTATGGAGGACCGCGGTGCCGCCGATGCGCATGCCGCCGTGGCGGGGATCGGCGGCGATGGTGCGCAGGGTCTCGGCGACGGCCCGGAAGAGGATGTCGAACACCACCCTGCGGTTGCAGAAGGCAATGGCGGCAACCTCCTTGGGCAGGGTGAAGACCACATGGAAGTAGGGCACCGGCAGGATGTCCCCGGCGCGCTCCTCGCTCCAGAGGTTGGCGGCGAGACCCTGGCAGGTGGGGCAGTGGCGGTTGCGGCAGGAGTTCTTATGAGCTCTCTCCGCAAGGCCCGGCTTCATCTACGTCAATGGCATTCGCAATCTCTCCACTCGAATCCGCGGCCGATGTCCAGGCAGAACGTCGTTTCCACGCAGCGATCCGCCACGCTGCTCAGCTCTTATCCGGTTCGGAACTCCGGCGCTTGCCGGCTCCGTGACCCCAATACCGCATCCAAGCGGTGGTGACGTTCCGGGAGGCGGGACCCATCTGTAGAACGGTGCCAAGCGGCGACCCAACTCTTGCCCGGTCACACGCCTTGCCCGGCATCCTCCGCGGCCGCGTCCGACCACGTCGGAACCTCCTGTATTTTCCCGTTCGTTCGGCCGGTGCCCTCAGGAGACGATGGCGCCCTCAGGCACCAGTCCTTGGGTGGCATAGCGCCACAGCGCGATCAGCAGCTTGCGCGCGACCCCCACGATCGCCCGCTTCCTCGCTCGCCGGTCCCTCCCGCCACCGGCATCCCTGGCGACGTAGGCGTGGAACCACTTCGTGATCGCGCTTTCCGGTTGCAGCTTCAGCCAGCGCCAAGCCATCTGGATCATGTGCTTCCTGACATGCGAGGGGCCGGCCTTGCTGATGCCAAGATCGTGGTCGACATCTCCGCTCGCCCACGGCACCGACGTCAACCCGGCCCAGCTGCCCAACTCCCGGCGATTGCGGAAGTCCCGATAGAACACCTCGCCAGCCAGCAGTGTGGCGTCATTGAGGCCGATGCCATGGATGCGCGTAAGCGCCGCGATCATCGCCGTCCCGTCACGATTGGTCGCGTCCTGGGCTTTCCGGCCAGCCTTCAGCAGGGCCCTCTTCTCGGCCTCGATCATCTCGATATGCTCCTCAACCAGGCGAAGCATCCCCACCGCCCTCTCAATCTCTGCCCGCGCACGCGGCGGCAACGGCGCCCCATAGCCCGTCCGCGCGGTCGCGAGGCGTTCGAGGAAGTCCGGCTTGCGCGGCGCCAGATCGAAGATGCCGTGCAACTGCAAGAGCCCTTTGATCCGGTTGTTGACGCGGGTACGCTCGCTGATCAGCGTGTCCCTCTCGCGCAGCAGGCGCTTGGCATCCTCCTGGTCCACATCGGGCACGCGCACCCAGGACATGGCCTCCGAATCGCCTTGGTCCCATGCCTTCAGAGCCCGAACCATCCTCCTCGCGTCGATACGGTCGGTCTTTTTCTTCTTGGCGCGCCGGTTCACCCGCAGGCTCGCCGGATCGTTCATGAAGATATCGATCTCCGCGTCACGGCGCTCGATATCGCGGGCAAGCCAGAACCCCTCGTAGCCCGCCTCGTAGGTCAGCATCACCCGAGGACGGGCGCCGAGCTCCCTCGCCACCCGTTCCCGCACCGACCCGACGAGATCCAACAGTCCCGCCGTGTCGGCAGCAGCCAGTGTGTGGATGCTGATGCTGCCACCCGAGGCATCCGGGCAATGCACGCCAACGATCCACGATTTGAGGCTGATCTCCACCGCGACATAAATCGTGCTACTACTTGCGCCTGTCAGCGCGGTCGTGTCTGGACCATCCGACATCCGTCCACTCCGTTGTTGACGATTCCGCTCGGAGAGAAGGTGCTGGCCTTCTCTCCGAGCTTGTCTAACCGCCAGAATCGATTCGGTGCCACCGTGCTCATGGTATCTGAAGAGCGGATGCTCCCGCCCGCAGCCCTCGCAGGCGTACATGTGGCCGCCGAGCACGGCGGTGCGGCACGCCTCGATGGCGCCCATGACCTTGAGCCGGGCGGCGTCGATGCGCCCTTTGTGGCGCTCACGGAAAGCGGCGCCGGCGCGGCGGAAGATCTCCGCCACGCCCGCGCGTTCGGCCTCCACGCGCCGTCAGTTGCGCAACGCTGCGAAGCCTGAGATCGGGTGGTCGAGGCCCTCGAACATCTTGCCGGTGACGCGGGCGTAGTGACGGGTCGTGTTCGCGCTTCGATGGCCGAGCATGTCCCGGATCACCTCGATATCGCCGCCGCGCTCGAGGAGATGGGTCGCCGCCGAATGGCGCAGGCAATGGAAGGTGTAGCTGCGGTCGAGCTCGGCAATGTCGCGCGCCCTCCTGAAGGCGGCCTGCAAGGTCTCCGTTGCGATGGGCCTGTCGAGCGAGACGCCGTAGAAGAGCCAGCTCGTCGGACGCGGCCAGATGTTCCTGTAGTAGACGCGCAAGTAGTGGATGACGATGTCCGGCAACGGTGCCATTCTCTCGGTGCCGCCTTTGCCGGAGGGGATGTGCAGCAGCTTCTTCTCCGACAGGATGTCGCCGACCTTGATGGCCAAGGTCTCGGAGATGCGGAGCCCGCCGCCATAGCCGGTGACAATGGCAGCACGGTGGCGGAGGTCGGGTGTCGCAAGGATGAGGTGCTCGACCTCCTGCTCCGACATGTAGCGCGGCAGCTTGCCGGGCTTCTTGCGGGAGCGCAGGCCGGCGACATGGTCAGGCCAGCCGAGTGTGTCGATGTAGAGGAAGTTCAGCGCGGCGAAGGAGACGTTGGTCGTGCCCGGACTGAGCCCCTTGTCGATCCGCCCCAGGTACCACTGGCGCACCTGCTCGGCGTCGAGCTCGTCCGGCGAGGCGTCGTAGTACCTGGCCAGGTTCTTGATCTCGCAGATGTAGGCCTTGGACGTGCTCGCGGCCAGATTGGCGATGCGGAGCTGCTCCTCCATGCGCTGGCGAAGAGGGGTGACGGTGTTCGTGTCGCACGCGGTCCCGGTCATTATCGATCTCCCTGGATCGCGACGGCGCGCCGCCGGACCGATCCGGCGACGGTCCGTCGCAGGGGTCGATGCTAACCACTGGTGATCGGGAGGCTGCTGGGGATCCGCCACCCGACGGGCGGAGCGCCACTGACGCAACCGGGAAGCGAACGCACAGAACAAACGGCACCCGCGACGCCTCGGAAATGAATGAACTCTACGCCGCTAACTCCGCGTAGCGGCTTCGTTCAAGGTCTATTACACCGTTGTGGACGAGGGCCGCTTCGTTCCCCTGGACAGTTGGGAAAACAGGTTTGGCTGACATGAAAATCCAGAAACTCTTCCGAAACCCAAGTTGGCACTTTTGTCCTACCCATGTCCTTTATCGTGTTGATGTAACGCGATATTTCTCTCGGCCGGTTCCAACATGGCACTACATTTTGTTGGATTCTGTCAGTTCGGCAGGCGGGTCCTCGTGCGGTGGATGGCGGGGTCCACGCCCGCCGCCGAGGAGATTGCGGCAACCTCAGCGGCCGGGCGCGTGTCCTGTCGATTGACGATCAAGGTGCCGTCGGTCTGGCGCAGGCGCGTGGTGATCCGCACCCAGGTCCGCATGCTCTCGCGGATCGATGCCCAGCACTTGTGGATGTCCCGCGCGGCCAGCCGGGTACGGATCAGATGCACGGCGTGGTAGGCCAGCACGGCGATCAGCAGGTGGGCCGCGATGCGCCGGTCGAGCTGGTGCCAGATCGGGCGAAGGCCGAGTTCGGATTTCAGGCTTCGGAATGTCGCCTCGATATCCGTGATCCGCCAGTACGTCCGCAGGACCGTCTCGATATCCCAGTCGACGTGGCTGGTGCGCAGCACATAGGCGCCCGCGCCCTCATCGGCCTCGTCGTATCGCGGCCTGCGCTTGAAGCGCACGGCGGTGGCATTGGGGCCGGTGTCCGCCTTCTCGACCGTGATCTCGTAGTGCCTGGCGACGGCGGAGAAGCGCTGCTTGAGGCGGCCTATGCTCTCCAGCACCTTGTCGTAGCGCTTGAGGCGGCCCTTGACCGCAAGGCCGCCGTGGAGCCTTTGCAGCGCCGCCTCGAAGCGGTTCCGCCTCAGGCCGATGATCGCGTTCTCGGCCTTCTTCTTGCCCTCGCTGACGACGTAGAGCCGCGCCTCGCCGTCCTCGCTGGCAAGCCGCCAGGCCCGCACCTCGTGGCGCGCGCTGGTGATCAGCAGGGCCTCGGGTCCGCCCTCGGGCGGCGCAGGCCTGGCACCGCGGCTGACCGCGATCCAGTCGTAGCCCTGCTCGCCCAGCCAGACGATGTTCTCCTCGGTGGCGATGCCCGCGTCCATGACCACCGTGGGCTTCGCCGCCGTGCCGCCGCATACCGCCTCGAGCCGGGCCAGCGCCTCGTGCAGCGTGCCCGGCTCGCTCACGTTGCCGGGCAGGATCTCGCAACTGCGCGGGAAGCCCGCACCGTCGAGCGCCAGCGCCAGCGTGATGAGGGGACAGTCGTCGCGCTTCTGCTTGGAGCGCCCGAACCTGGGAAGCTCGCCGTCGGTGTGGCCGTGGTAGTGGACGTTGGTGAGATCGTAGAAGGCGATCGTCTCGGGCAGGTCGAGCAGCGCGCGCTCACGGTTGAACAGTTCCCTCTGGATGGCGGCCCGGTGGCGCCAGAGCAGGTCGCCGATGCGGTAGAGCGTCTTGCGCCGCAGCGCCTTGCGGTCGCCCTCCAGGCCCAGGAGCTCGGCGGCCGCGCTGTCGTGGCGGAGCCAGCGGCTGGTATCACGCTCGCTGGCGGGATGGACCATCCTGGCGACGATCAGCGCGCTGGCGATGCGTCCGTCGCGGCCCTTGATGTCGAGGCCGTGGAGGATTTCGGCGAAGCCAAGGTCGTCGAGGGCCTTGAGGCACAGGCGCTCGCAGCCGACGGTGCGCGGGTTCTCATGCTCCAGGGTATCGAGGTCGACGGTGGCGATCTCGGGCTTGCGCGCCTCTTCCTGCATCGCCTCGGCACGGAACCCCCTGGCCCTGAGCTTGGCGACGATGTCCTCGGCTGCGGCCTGCACGTCCGGGACGGCTTGGAGCAGCGGCGGGCGGCCGTGCAGCAGCGCCTCGGCGAGTTCGGCCACTTCGCGCCATTTCTCCTTCGGCACCGGATAGTCGGTGCCGAGGTTGAGGAGCGTGCGCTGCCTGACCTTGTCGCCGATGCGCTGGGAGAGCACGAGGCGATGGCTTCGGACGGGCTTGCCGTCGGTGGTGTGGGTCTTGGTTGCCCTGATGAACATGTCGCCCGTCGCGAGATTGTTGCGAGGGGCCAAGATTTGTCGGCTTGGGGTCTGGGGTCAAGGGAAAATCGTCAATACCTAACAACTCCTGGCACTACAACGCGCTTCCAGCGCCTCAATTACACATATAGTGGCATCATCTCGGAGCTACCCCAATATGTGGTACTTCGGTCCGCAAAATATGGGCAGACCGGCATTGAGCAACCGGAAAAAGTGCCAACTTGGGGAAAGACCCTGTTCGGCGTATTTTTCCTGTTCGGCGTGATCGGCGTATCGACATCGGTTCTCTGCATTTACACGGTCGATACGCATCTGTCCGAAGAATATGAATCGAACAGCAGGGATATCGCCAAGACAATCGCAGACGCCAGTGTCGACATCCTGTTGAACAGGAATCTGACGGCCCTGCAGTCCCTGATCGACCAGTTCGTCGAGATTCAGGGAATCAGCTACATCTACATCACGAGCGAGACAGGGGAGTTTCTGGCGCACACCTTCGTTCCAGGCATTCCGGAGGAGATCAGGACCGGTGACCCGACCAGCACAGTGACGGTGGAACGAAGCCTGCCGGGCATGGGCGATTTCGTCGAGGTCGCGAGTCCGATCCTGGCGGGCGTTGCCGGCGCGGTCCACATCGGCAGCGACACCGGGCTGATCGCGTTGAAGGTCCAAAGAGCGATCAGCCAGCAGATCTATCTCATCTCCATCATCTTCGTAGTCGGCATTCTCGCCGCGATCTGGCTCGTCGGCCAGGCAGCCAGACCGGTCGACGGCGTTCTCGCCTTTGCGGTGAAGCTCGCACAGGCGCGGGAGGCCGACAGCAGCGGAAACGAGAAGCTGCTCGCGCGCAATGACGAGGCGGGAGAGCTTGCGCGCCTCTTCCTCTACTTCTCGCAGGTGATGGATAGAGACAAGGCGGACGGGCTCTCGCAGCCGGGCGGGAAGGAATAGCCTTCCGGTGGCTCATTCTCGTACAGCGGCAATTCTCTATTGCACCGTCCTGCAGGTTTGCTTCGGGACCGTCTATGCGTGGAGTTTTTTTCAAACGCTTCTCGTGAGGCAGCTCGGCTGGTCGTTCACCGACACGGCGCTTGCGTTCAGTATCACGATCTTTTCTCTCGGCATGTCTGCTGCGGGCGCGGGCATGATTCTGCCCAAGGTGGGGCCGCGACGACTGGCGCTTGCCGGCAGCGTGATGTTCTCAGGCGGTAACTACCCAGGTACCCCGCCGCCAGATCTGAGTGCGTGCTGATGTTGGTCGCCGCCGGTGCCGTTTGGCCGTCGGCGCATCGATGATCTGCCCCTTGACTGTATAGGCGCGCTCGCCTATGGGTTGCTCTCTCGCATGAGAGGAGCAGCCGGTGGGGTATTTCGGATCGAAGGCGACGACCGGTCTGAGCCAGGCGCTGATTGCGCTGATGCCCCCGCACTCTGTCTATATCGAGAGCCACTTGGGGGGCGGGGCGCTGATGAAGCGCAAGCCTGCGGCCGTGCGCTCGATCGGGATTGACCGCGACGAGCGGGCGCTTGAGTCCTTCGACTGTGGCTACCCGGTGGAGTTGGTGCACGGCTGCGCCCACTCCTTTCTGGCCTCGTTCCCGTTCCTGGGCCCGGAGCTGGTCTACAGCGATCCGCCCTATCTGCACGCGACCCGGCGTTCGTCGCAGCGCTACCGCTTCGAGTACGAGGAGGCCGACCACGTCGCGCTCCTCGAACTGCTCAAGGGTCTGCCCTGCCAGGTGATGGTCTCGGGCCACCCGTCTGCGCTCTATGACGAGTTGCTGGCGGGCTGGCGCCGGCTGGCGCTGCAGGTGACGACCCAGGCCCAGGTGCGGACCGAGGTGGTGTGGTTCAACTTCGCGCCCGACCGGGTGCACTGGGCGAGCTGCGCGGGCCGCAACTTCACCGACCGCCAGCGCATCAAGCGCAAGGCGGCCAACTGGGGCCGGCGCTACGAGGCCATGCCGGCGGGCGAACGCCTGGCGGTGCTGGCCGCGATCATGGCCGTCGAGGCTGACGAGGGTTTGTGACAGTGTCGCGCTGGCACGCGGACCTCGCCGCTCACGACGAGGCTTTCGCGTGCCTGCAGGACCTTTTCACCCCACAATCCTTCGCGATGACCGCCGTCAAAGCCATCCGGGAATGGGGCCAGGGGCTGCTTCGCCTGAGCGCGGCGCTGGTCAAGGAGAACGACGCGCTGGAGCGGGAGAACGCCCGCTTGCGCGAGCGGATCGCCGAACTTGAGCGCAGCGCCGCGCTCGACAGCACCACCAGCTCCAAGCCGCCGGCCAGCGACGGCCTGAAGAAGAAGAGCGGAGACCAGGAGAAGAAGAGCGGAGACCAGGAGAAGCGCACCCGGAGCCGGCGCGGCAAATCCGACAGGCCCAGCGGCGGTCAGCCGGGCCACAAGGGAACCACCCTGGAGCGGACCGAGAACCCGGACCACGTCGTGGATCATGATCCGTCCGCCTGTGAGGGCTGCGGCGCGCCGCTGTCGGACGCCGACCGTCACGGAGCCCCCGTCTGCCGGCAGGTCTTCGATGTGCCCGAGCCGCAGCCCCTCGAGGCCACCGAGCATCGCGGCCATCGCTGCCTCTGCGCCGCCTGCGGTACCATGACAACAGCCGCCTTCCCGAACGGCGTGAGCGCCCCGGTCCAGTACGGGCCGCGCATCACCGCGTGGGTGACCTACCTGCTGCACGCTCAGTTCATTCCGGAGAAGCGCGTCGCCGAGGTCATGAGCGATCTCTTCGCGGTCAAGATCTCAACGGCCACCATCGCCGCCATGGGCCGGCGCACCGCCCGGCGCTTCGAGGGCTTCCTCGATCGTGTCGCAGAGATCATCCGCACCGAAGCCCCGGTCAAACACCTCGACGAGACCGGCATCCGCATCGCCGCCCGGACCCATTGGCTCCACGTGCTGTGCACCCCGTTGCTGACCATCCTGCGCGTCGCCAGCGGGCGCGGCCATTTCGACGAGAAGCTCAACGGCATCGTCATCCATGACGACTATGCCACCTACTTCGCTCTCGAGGGCGTGCGCCACGGGGCCTGCAACGCCCATCACCTGCGTGAGCTCCAGGCCCTGATCGAGATCGAGAAGGAAGACTGGGCAACGAGCACGCACCAGCTGCTCTCCCGTGCCAACAGAGCCGCCCGCTTCGCCCGCAAGAATGATCGCGACGTGCCCGCATCACTGGTCGCCCGCATCTCGCGAGCCTGGGACCGCATCCTCGAACGTGCCATCGCCGCTCACGAAGAGATGCCGCCGCTCCAGACCGGAAAGCGCGGACGACAAAAGCGCCGCATCGGTCACAACCTCGCGCTCCGGCTCCAGAAGTACAAGGAGGGGTGCCTGCGCTTCCTCACCGACCCGCGAACCCCGTTCTCGAACAATGAGGCGGAGCGCGATCTGCGAATGGGCAAGCTGCGTCAGAAAATCTCAGGCGGCTTCCGCTCGATGCAAGGTGCCTGCGACTTCGCCAACCTGCGGTCCGTCATCGCCACCGCTCGAAAACAGCGCTGGAATGTCCTCGAAACCCTGGCGCACCCCGATCCCATGCAGCTAATCCCGGTACTGCGCTTCTGAAATCCCCCGCCGCTCCGCTCCACGTCAGCGGCACCAGGCCAGAGGCATCAGTCCATCACGCGTGAGTGCTCGGCGGAATCAGACCTGGGCAGTTACCTCAGGCGGGTACATGATTGCCGGCCTCGCCCTGCAGCTCGACAGTCTCGCGCTCTTCTATCTCGGTTACGGCGTGATCGGCGGCGCCGGGATCGGGCTCGGCTACGTCACGCCCGTCGCCACGGTGGCGAAGTGGTTCCCGGACAAGAAGGGACTGGCGACGGGCATCGTCGTCATGGGCTTTGGGATCGGCGCGGTGGTTCTCAGTAAAGGACTGGCGCCCTTGCTGGTGGTTGAGACGGAAGGAGATCTTCCGCTTCTGTTCATCTGGCTCGGCGTGGTGTTCGCCGCGGTGTTGATCCCGTGCAGTCTGGCGCTGCGGGATCCGCCCGCGGAGCTCGCGAGTCGTCTAGATGATGCCACCGCTTCCAGCAGCGTACAGGACGAGCCGGACTCGACCGCGCGCTGCCTGTATTCGGGCGAATTCGCCGTCATGTGGCTCGTGTTCTTCTTCAACATCGCCGCCGGCATCGCCGTCATCAGCTTTCAGTCACCGTTGCTTCAGGACGTGTGGGGACTTGCCGACCCGTCGGTGGAGCCGGAAACCCTCGCGGAATATGGCGCGACGCTGATTGCTGCCAGTTCGCTCTGCAACGGATTCGGCCGGCTCTTCTGGGGATTGCTGTCCGATCGCATTGGTCGCATCCGCGTGTTCAGAATCCTGCTGGCCAGCCAGATGATCGTCTTCGGCATCCTGATGACCGAGCGCGATCCGTGGATATTCTCGGCTCTCGTCTGCTACATCATGCTTTGTTTTGGCGGTGGCTTCGCGACGATGCCCTCTTTCGTGCTCGACGTCTTCGGCGCGAAAAAGATGTCTGCGGTCTATGGCGTCATGTTGACGGCCTGGGCGGCGGCCGGCGTCTGCGGCCCCCTCTACATCGGCTATCTCAAGGACCAGTACCCCGACCGCGCCATCATCTACTGCTTCCTGATTGGGGTTCTGATCCTGGGTCTCGGGTACGTGTTTTCCTACCTGCTGAGCGACAAACGCATCCGACTTCAACGTCCGAGCGTGGAAAGCACGCTGCGCGAGTACGGAATTGCGATACCGCGTCGTCGGCGAGCAAGCTAGCAGGCTGCTGAAGAACCTGCCGTTTGCGGCTGGTTTGGTGGGTTGGGTCGGTTTGTTCGGGTTACTGGTGGACCTCGCCTCCACCACTCCCTTCTTCCAGGTATTCCCAAGCGTTCCGAGACGTCCTGAAAATCAACGATTATCTTCTCCCAGGGTTCTGGAGCGCTCCTGTGTATGCCCCGGACTCGCGATCGTTTGATATGCGGGCTGGACCCGCCGGTCAGCTCGACTGCTGAAGCACCCCTTCGAGGAGTTGTGCCGCAAACGATGGACCGTCGGCCTCCTGCATCTGCCGGCTGGTCCGGGCGAGGCGGTCGCGCATCGCGGGATCGCCGATCAGGCTGTCGACGGCACGAAGCAAATCTTCGTCAGTCCAGTCGTAGCGAGGCAGCGCGAAGCCGTGCCCTGTTTCGGCGACGCGTGTGGCGTTGTCGTGGCCGTCCCAGACGTAGGGCATGATCAGCGCCGGCTTTCCGAAATAGAGGCACTCCGTGAAGCTGTTGTTCCCGCCATGGTGAATGACTGCGTCGACTTGCGGGATCACCGAGGGTTGCGGATACCAGCCGGCGAGATGCACGTTGTCGGGCGGCGCGTCGTATGAGTCGAGGTAGTCGCCAACATTGACCAGCACCCGATAGGGCTTGCCAGCGAACGCGGCGACGATGCGCTTCAGGAGCTCGGTATCGCCGGCGCCGAGGCTGCCGAAGCTGACGTAGACCAGGGGTGCGTCGTCGTGCGCGGCGAAGCGCGGCACGGTGTAGGGCTCCTCCTGGCGGACGCAGCCTTCGAGATACCGGAAACGCGCCGGATCTAGGGGCTGGCACCGGGCGTACCGGACTGCTTTGGGATAGAGCAGTAGGTTGAGGTGGGGCGAGGGCTCGAAGAACTGACCGAGCGGATAGGGGTCTTCGCCGCAGCGTGTCAGGAATTCGTTGAAGCGCCCGTGGATCGGTCCGATCACCTCGTTGAAGCGGCTCTCGAAGGCCGTGAAACACGCCCGGTCGTTCTCCCCGCACCCGGAGAGGTGGGGCGGTATGTCCGGGTCGGGGATCTCGTTCTCGCTGCAGGAAATGATCCGTACCCAGGGCACGCCATGCTGCTTGGTGGCGGGGAACAGGATCACGTTGTCGATGCAGATGAGGTCAGGCCCGATTTCCCTGAGGATGCCGGGCAAGGTCTTTTCGGCCCATACTGCCGTCTCCACGATCGCGTCCCAGCAGTCCTTCACGTAGTTGTCGATCTGGTCGTAGGGGCTCTTGCGGAAGTTGGGGATATGGCCGTTGATGAAGTCGGACCAGTACTTGGCCATCTGCTCCGGCGGCATCGGCTCCGACATGGGCACCGGCACCGCCTCGAACCCGTAATTCTCGAACACCTCCGTGAAGCCGGGATCGCAGACGAAGACCGTCCGGTGACCGCGGGCACGGCAGGCCTGGGCGATCGCCACCGAGTTGAGCGCAGGCCCGAAGGCGGCCTCGGGAAAGAAGACGATGGTCTTGGGTTCACTCATTCTTTGACACCTCGGACTGTAACTCGCGCGGCAGGATGCGCGACGATGACGGGGGCCAGCAACACCACAGGGCTTGCCCGCGCTCGACTCCCGCGACGTTGGGATCGACCGTATCCACCTTCGCCAGGAGCAACGCGTCGGCCTCCGGAACCCGGAGACGGATGCTCAGATAGTAGCCGCTGTATCAAATGTCGACGACCTCACCCTTCACGGTGTTGTCCTCCGTTGTCGCAGGCGCCCGGCGTCAGAGAGAGCTTCTGGGGGCTCACGGCGAGCCAAACCTGGGAGGCCGTGCCGGGGTCGCGACCGTGGTGAGAAATGCGGGTTAAGGCGCGAGGAATGGCGCACAAACGACGGAACGGCGACGCCGGTGGGGCTGACACGGGTCTTGAGTCTTGGTGCCGCTCGACGATCATAGATAGGGCGCCGCCACCTGGATCGTCGCAAGGGTGCGGGCGGTGGAGGCAGGCTTAGGTGGCGGTCAAGGGTGCCGTCGCGGCGTGGAGCCAGTCGAGAGCAGCCGCGTCGTCCGCCAGTAGTGGCGCGAGGCTCTCCACGACGCGCGCGTGGTAGGCATCGAGCCAGGCGCGCTCATCCGCCGTCAGCATGGCGGGGTCGATGAGGGCGCGGTCGATGGGCGCGAGCGTCAGCGTCTCGAAGCCGAGGAAACCCCCGTCGGCCGCGTCGGCCTCCGTCACCGTCACCAGGTTCTCGATGCGGATGCCAAAGGCGCCGGACTTGTAGTAGCCGGGCTCGTTGGAGACCACCATGCCGGGTGCGAGCGCCGCGCCCGAGCCCATGCGGGAGATGCGCTGCGGGCCCTCGTGCACGTTGAGGTAGTGGCCCACGCCGTGCCCGGTGCCGTGGTCGTAGTCGAGGCCCGCCTGCCACAGGAACTGGCGGGCGAGCGTATCGAGCTGGGCGCCAGTGGTGCCGCGCGGGAAGCGTGCTGTCGCCAGCGCGATGTGGCCGCGCAGCACGCGGGTGAAGCGGTCCCGGTGCTCGGGCTCCGGCCGGCCGATCGCGACCGTGCGGGTCACGTCCGTGGTGCCGTCCAGGTACTGCCCGCCCGAATCCACGAGGTAGAGGGTGCCCGGCTCCAGCGTGCGGTTGCTCTCCGCCGTCACCCGGTAGTGGACGATGGCGCCGTTGGGGCCCGCGCCCGAGATCGTGTCGAAGCTCGGCCCCCGGTAGTGCTCGCCGCCGGCTCGCATCGCCGCCAAGCGGTCGACCGCGTCGAGCTCGGTGATCGAGCCGGGAGCGACGGCGGCGAGCCAGGCCAGGAAGCGGGTCAGCGCCGCGCCATCCCGGCGGTGGGCCGCGCGGATGCCGTCAAGCTCCACGGCGTTCTTGCAGGCCTTGGGCAGCGCACAGGGATCGGCGCCGCGAATCACCTCGGCACCGCCCTCCGTCAGCCGATCGACTATCCAGACCGGCGTTGCCGCCTCGTCGATCAGCACCGCCTTGCCCGCGCCGGCGAGCGCGTCGAGCACGTTCGCCATGGTCTCCGGCGCCTGCACGTGCACAGCATTGCCGAGATGTGCCGGAACCTCGGGGAGGAGCTTGCGGCTGTCCACGAACCAGTCCACTTCGGCGTCCCGGTGAACGACTGCGAAGGAGTGCGGGAGGGGGCTGTTGGCGACGTCGGCGCCGCGTACGTTGAGCAGCCAGGCGATGGAATCCGGTGCGCTCAGGACCGCGGCGGCCGCGCCCTTCTCCGCAAGCCGGGCGGCAACGATCTCCCGCTTCTCGCCCGCCTCGGCGCCCGCGAAGCGCGCCGGATGGGGGGCGATGGGGCCGAGTGGGGCCGGCGGCTGGTCCGCCCACAGCGCGTCGATGGGATTGTCCTCGCACGGGACCAGGCGGGCACCGACGGCGCGGCAGGGCGCAGCAAACCGGTCTCTCTGGCCTGCGCCGTGAAGCCGGGGGTCATAGCCGAGCGTGGCGCCTTCCACGAGATGCTCTTTGAGCCATTCGTCAGGCGGCTCCTCGGTGACGTGCCGGTGCTCGTAGAGGCTGCCGTCCACCTGCGCCGCCGCCTGCAGGGTATAGCGTCCGTCGACGAAGAGCGCGGCGCGCTCGGCCAGCACGATCGCCATGCCGGCAGAGCCCGTGAAGCCGGTGAGCCATGCCAGCCGCTGCGAGCGCCGCGCGATGTATTCGCCCTGGTGCTCGTCGCTGAGTGGCACCACGAAGCCGTCAAGGCCGCGCTTGGCAAGCTCGGCCCTGAGCGCCGCAAGCCGGGCCTCTTGCTGCGGCGTGTCGATCCCGTCCGGCGCCTCGGCGCAGAAGCGCCGCAGCGCGTCGAGCCGTTCGGCCAGCGCAGCGTCTGCCTCGGCAGCGGGGTGGATCAGACGGAGCCAGTCTCGGTTGTGCACCGCCGCCGCGGCGACACCCCGCACCAGCGCTTCGACCCCGTGGATTGGCGTGTCGATACCGGCCTCGGCGAGCGCCTGCGCCAGCGCGCTTCGCCGGTCGGTTGTCGCGTTGTCTTTTGGCATGGAGCGTTTCTGCCAGTGCGCTGCTCACCGCGTCAATATCAGCGTGACCCAGGCGCCGAGCCGGATACGCCGCCGGAGCCGGAACCGCGCCGCATGGAAGGCCGCGAGCACCAGTCGCTCCTCGGCGGCGAGAAGGCCGGAGAGCACCACAATGCCGTCCGGCCGCAGGTGCCGGGCGAAGGCCGGCGCCATCGCGGCGATGGGCCTTGCCCTGATGTTGGCGACGATGAGACCCGCCCGGCCAAGCCGGCACACGGGGTCCGAGCGGAAGCCCTCTCCCCGCAGCACCGTCACCCGGCGAGAGAGCCCGTTTTGCCGCACCGTTTCCCGCGCCGTGACCACCGCCACAGGGTCGCTATCGAGAGCGAGCACCCGCGCCGGCCAGAGGCGCGCCGCCGCCACCGCGAGGATGCCGGAGCCCGTGCCGATATCGAACGCTCGGGTCACGTGTCGGCGTCTGGCCAGCCAGTCGAGCGCGAGCAGGCAGCCCTGGGTCGATTCGTGGCGGCCGGAGCCGAAGGCGGGGCCGGCATCGACGCAGATGACGAAGCGTCGGCGGGACGGGGCCTGGCGCGCGCCCACGATCGTCAAACGCCCGACCGAGACAGGCGGAAAGGAGGCGAGGGACTGCGCTTTCCAATCGGTGAGGCCCACCGGCTCGACCGCCGTCGTGGCGGGCTCGCCGCCCGCCACGCTCAGCAACGCGCGCAACCGATTTGGTCTTGGGTCGTCCGCTGCCGAGGCAGTGCCAAACAGGGTCATGCGGAGAAGGTCCGCCGGGGCTTCCTCTATCGGGTGTGTTGCCTTGATCGTCTCGGCCACCACGGCATCCGCATTCTCTTCGAGCGCCGCCTCCAAGGCCACGAAATCAGCCCGACTGAGCGTCACCTGGAGCCGCCAGCCCTGGGCCTCGGGGCGATTTCCGCTCACGGCCGTCCCCGGCGCGGGCGGATTCCGGCTAAGATGGGGTCCCCGCAACGCACGGTTGGAGGCCCGCGATGCCTGAGATGCCGGATTGGCAACGCTTCCTGAGCGCGGATGACAGGGAGACCATCGAGCGCGGCCGCTGGGCCAAGCGCGTCGGCTTCGGCGCACGCCCGGCCGTCATCCTCATCGACGTGCAGAACTACATGGTGGGAGAGGAGGGCAACCACGATCTCGCGGCCTATCCCTATAGCTGCGCCACCGGCTGGGCCGCGGTTTGGCAAACCAAGCGCATCGTCGGCGCGGCCCGCGCCGCCGGCGCCCCGGTGATCTACACCCGCTTCGCCATCGACCGCACCGTTGGCGATGCCGGGCTCTTCGACGCCAAAATCGGCGCGGAGGCGGGCGAGAACGTCTACTTCGAAGGCACTCATGGCAGCGTGATTGTGGACGCGGTGGCGCCCGAGCCCGGCGACTTGGTCTTCACCAAGAAGAAGCCGAGCTCCTTCCACGGCACACCCCTCCTGCCCTATCTGATCGACCGCGCCATCGATACGCTGATCGTCACCGGCGGCGCCACCTGCAACTGCGTCCGGGCCACGGTCTTCGACGCGTTTTCTTACAATTACCGCACCATCGTACCGTCGGACGCGGTCTTCGACCGCCTGCCGATCAGCCACGCGATCAACCTGTTCGACATGAACCGCTGCTCGGCCGACGTGACCGACACCGAGGCCGTGCTGGACTATTTCGCCGAGCAGGCCCAGCGCGCGGCTTAAAGGTCGCCGGTGGCACCTGCTATAGTGCGGGCGGGAGATCGGCGGCGGACGGCTAACTCGCCAACCCGGTCAGGTCCGGAAGGAAGCAGCCGTAACGAGCTTCAAGCCGGGTCGTCTGCCGGTCTCCTGCCGCCAACTTCACGCGCCGCCCCCGCGAAACGCGGATCGAAGGACGCCATGCACCGATGAGCGAGGACGCCGCCGCCTATCGCGTGCTCGCGCGCAAGTACAGGCCGGCGAGCTTCGCCGGGCTGATCGGCCAGGACGCCTTGGTGCGCACGCTCAGCAACGCGATCGCGATGGACCGCCTGGCCCACGCCTACCTGCTGACGGGCGTGCGCGGGGTGGGCAAGACCTCGACCGCGAGGATCATCGCGCGCGCCCTCAACTGCATCGGCGAGGACGGGACCGACGGCCCGACGCCTGAGCCGTGCGGCAAGTGCGATCTCTGCATCTCCATAGCCGAGGATCGCCATGTCGACGTGATCGAGATGGACGCCGCCTCGCGCACCGGCATCGACGACGTGCGCGAGCTGATCGAGAGCGTGCGCTACCGCCCGGTCTCGGCGCGCTACAAGGTCTACATCATCGACGAAGTCCACATGCTCTCGAAGCAGGCCTTCAACGCCCTACTTAAGACGCTCGAGGAGCCGCCGCCCCACGTCAAATTCGTGTTCGCGACGACCGAGGTGCGGCGCCTGCCGGTGACCGTGCTCTCGCGCTGCCAGCGCTTCGACCTGCGCCGGGTCGATATGGAGCTGCTGGTCGAGCACTTCTCGGGCATCGCCGCCAAAGAGGGCGCGGAGGTGGAGCCGGCGGCACTCGCGCTTATCGCCCGGGCCGCCGATGGCTCGGTGCGCGACGGCCTATCGGTGCTCGACCAGGCGATGGCTCACGAGGGCACGCGCATCACCGAAGAGGCGGTGCGCGCCATGCTGGGCCTCGCCGACCGCACCCGGCTCTTCGATTTGTTCGACATGCTGATGAAGGGCGCGATTAAGGACGCGCTGGATTGCTTCTCCGAGCTTCACGACGCCGGCGCGGAGCCGCAGACCCTGTTGCAGGACCTGCTGGAGCTCTGCCATTGGCTCACGCGTCTGAAGCACGTTCCCGCCGCGGCGGAGGACCTCGCGGTGCCAGAGGCCGAGCGCACGCGCGGGCGCGCCATGGCGGAGGCACTGGCGGTGCCGTCGCTCACCCAGACCTGGCAGATGCTGCTGAAGGGACTGGAGGAGGCAAACCGGGCGGCGCGGCCCGCGCTTGCGGCCGAGATGACCCTGGTGCGGATCGCCTATGCCGCGGACCTGCCGAGCCCGGCCGATGCGCTCCGCGCCATCGGCACCGGCGGCGCCGGCGCCGGCGCGCAGCTGAAAGAGGCGCCTGCAGCGTCGCCCGCCTCTGCTCCGGCACCTTCGCCAAGCGGTACGGCAAGCACCGGGGCAGCCGAGCCTGCGTTGGTGCCTGAATCGACGCCTGAGCCGGCGCCCCAGCCAGCGCCGGTAGCCGCATCCGCGCCGCATGTGCAGCCGACATCCTGGCGTGAGATCGCTGCGCTCGCAGAGGAGCGGCGGGAGCCGATCCTGAGCGCGTGGCTCCGGACCGAGGTGCGGCCCATCCGGGTCGCGGCAGGCGCGGTCGAGATCAACTGCGGGCGTTCGCCTGACGGCAAGATGCTCGCCCTGCTTCAGGAGCGGCTCGAGGAATGGACCGGCGAGCGCTGGATGATCGCGCTGAGCGAAAAGGGCGGCGAGCCCACCCTCGACGAGCAGGATCGGGCCAAGCAGGAAGCGGCCGACCAGGCGGCAATCGACCACCCCTTGGTGCGGCAGGTCCTCGATGCCTTCCCCGGCGCGCGCGTGCGCAAGGTGCACCGGCCGGCGCCGGACAGCGGAAACGACGGAGATGCCTCCCCATGAAGAATATCGGCAAGATGCTGAAGCAGGCGCAGGAAATGCAGACCAGGATGGCCGAGCTGCAGGAAAGCCTTGGCGCGCTGGAGGTCGAGGGTACGGCGGGCGGCGGCCTGGTGCGGGTGACGCTCACCGGCAAGGGCGAAATGCGCCGCCTCTCCATCGACCCGGCACTGGTGAACGGCGACGAGGTGGAGGTTCTGGAAGACCTGATCGTCGCCGCCTTCAACGACGGCAAGGCCAAGGTCGAGCAGCTCGTTCAGGAACGCATGGCCGAGGTCACCGGCGGGCTCAAGCTGCCGCCAGGCCTCGATCTCGGCATGTGAGGGCGCGCCGCAGCCCTTCCCTCGCGGGCGACGGGCGATGACGAGCCCTGCGATCGAGCGGCTGGTCGGGCATCTCGGCAAGCTCCCCGGTCTCGGGCCGCGCTCGGCTCGCCGCGCTGCGCTGCATTTGCTGGAGCGGCGCGAATCCCACCTGGAGCCGCTGCTCGCCGCGCTGCGCACGGCGGCGGAGAGCGTCCGCCCCTGCGCCACCTGTGGCAATCTCGATGCGCGGGACCCGTGCGCCATCTGCGCCGATCCGGAGCGTGATCGCACAGCCATCTGCGTCGTCGAGCAGGTTGCGGACCTGTGGGCGCTGGAGCGCACGCTGATGTTCCGCGGCCGCTATCACGTTTTGGGCGGGCTCTTGTCGGCCCTCGACGGCATCGGGCCGGAAGATCTCGCCATCGCCGGCCTCGTCGCCCGGGCCGACGCGCCCGAGGTCAGCGAGATCATCCTCGCCACCAGCGCCACGGTGGATGGGCAGACCACGGCTCACTATCTGACCGATCGGCTCGCCGAGAGCGGCGTCGCGATCTCCCGCCTCGCCCACGGCCTGCCGGTGGGTGGCGAGCTCGACTATCTCGACGACGGCACCCTCGGCACCGCGCTCAAGGCACGCCAGCGCCTGCTCTGAATCGGCGCGAATACGCGCTGGATTGTCCGGCCCGCGCCTTCTATGGTCGCGCCCCGGCCGTCAGCCAGACGGCCGACGAGAGCGGTGGAGAGGGCCATGGCAGACGAGGCGAAGAGCGCGGGCCGGCTGGAACAGGTGTTGCGCGCGGGCGAGTTCGCCATCACGGCTGAGATGGGCCCGCCCGACTCGGTGGATTCGGCCGACGTTCTGGCCCACGCCGGCTGCCTCAAGGGGCTCGCCGATGCCGTCAACGTGCTCGACGGAGCTGGCGCACGCGCGCATCTCTCGCCGCTCGCGACCGCTGCGATTCTGGTCCGCGAAGGCATCGAGCCGGTGCTCCAGTTCACCATGCGGGACCGCAATCGCCTCGCGCTGCAGGCCGACGTGCTGGGGGCGGCCGCGCTCGGCGTGCACAGCCTGCTCTGCCTCACCGGCGATTCGGTTGACGCCGGCGATCAGCCCGAGACGAAGCCGGTCTTCGACCTCAAGTCCAACGAGTTCATGGCGCTGGTCCGCACCATGCGGGACGAGGCCGTGCTGCCGGGCGGGCGTAGCCTCGCCTCCGTGCCTCGGTTGCTGATCGGCGGCGCCGATGCGCCCCGCGAGCCCAAGGCGGGCGATACGCCCACCAGCCTTCAGGCCAAGATCGACGCGGGAGCGGACTTCTTCCAGACCCAGTTCTGCTTCGACATGGCGATGCTAAGGCGCTACCTCGCCTGGCTCGGGGATTTCGGAATCCCGGAGCGCACGTCCATCATCGTCGGCATCGGGCCCATACGGTCGGCGCGTTCGGCCCGCTGGATGAACGAGAATCTGTTCGGCGTGCACATCCCGGATGCGGTCATCGCCCGGCTCGACGGCGCCAAGGACTCACAGGCCGAGGGCATGCGCATCTGTGTCGAGTTGATCGAGGAGTTGCGGGGAATTAAGGGCGTCGCCGGCGCGCACCTGATGGCGCCGCGCGGCGAGCAGGCGATTGCCGCGGTTATCGCTGAGACGGGCCTTCGCCGCTCCGCCAGCGCCTGAATGCGCCCTCAGCGGCGCGTTTACGTTCCCCTAGAACAGTTGCCGGATGCCGATCTCGAGGAAGTGAATACGGAGGTTGGTGTCGGAGCCCACCGTCGCCACGTCGTTTGCGCCGCTGAACGACAAGCCGTCAACCATTTGCAGCCGATAGCCGATCTGGAGCGTGGCCGTATCCGATAGCGCGTAGCCCACTCCCGCTCCGATCTGATACGCGAACGCGGTATCGCTGCCAGAGAGTTCGGGCACTTCGGGGATGGGTGGTTCAAATCCCGGTGGTGCTCCTGCCTGCTGGGCCAGCGCGGTCGCAACTGCCTGCGCCACCGCGCCGGTTTCGTAGCTCAGACCGCCCCGGTCGACCCGAATCAAGCCGAGCCCGCCGCCGACGTAAGGGGTCCAGTTGTCCCCGGTGTCGAAGTCGTACCAGACGTTCACTAGCGCACCGAACTGGTCGGCAGAGCCCGACACGGGGATAGCCAGTTCGTCCTGCAGGGTGAAGGAGCGTGCCGGCACGGTAATACTGCTGTGGGTCAGCTTGCTGACCTTGGCTCTGGCGAAGAAGATCTCGCCCTCGACGCGGAGATTGGAATCCAGGTGATGGCCGAGGACGGCGCCGAGCTTGAACCCCGTGTCATGCTCCGTCCTGACCGTCGCGCTGTAGCTGACTTCGTGCTGAACCAGGCCCTGCGGCCCCATCTGCGTCTGCTGGAAGGAACCGGTGGAGACCGAATCCGTGTCGTCGATGAACATGAGGGGCATGTTCGCCCCGACATACCACTCCCCTTCCTGCGCCTTCGCAACTGACGCCCCGCCGAGTGCGAGGCCCGCGGCCGTTACTGCTCCAACAATCCAGCGCGATCCGAAGCTGTTTCCCGTCATTTTCTGGTTCTCCCTGACGACGCCTCATTCGCCCGTCTAGCCTAGGCTATTGCGAGACGAAACGTGGCGCAAACGTCTGCGGCAGCCTCGACACCCGCGCGTTTTGAACGCGTCGAGATGCGCGTCTACCGTGAGCGGCGCTCAGCCCGCCTCTTTTCTCATCCGCCGGCATCGCGCTCGCGCGTACCCTCGTAGCCGGAGGGCAAGTAGCCGAAGCGTTCCATTTGGGTGCGGTGACGCTCTACCACGCGGCGGACCTGCGCGTCGTCCAGCACCTCCCGCCAGCCGCCCATCTTGCCGGTCCGGAAGAAGCGGTCCTGCGACGGGGTGCGCTCGATAAAGCCGGTGCGGTCTTCCTGCGCGCGCAGTGAGCGGAAGGACGAGTGCCGCATCGCCCGCTCCAGGCGCTCGCGCGGCGGCTTGAGGCCGAGGAAGGCCGAAATGGCGCGAAAAGTCGGGCCGGGCCGGCGGCTCATGTCTTCGTAGCGCACGACGTGGAGCTGCGGATGCGAGCTGGCGGTCCAACTCTCGACATGGGTGGACCAGTCGCTGTGGTGCTCAGGCACTTGGTCCGCGGTCGCGGGAGAATGGAATCCCCTTGTCTCCATGAGCGTGATGACGTCGTCCGTCGGCTGGCCCAGGTGGTGGGCGTAGGAGACGACCACGTCGAGCGGGTTGCGTACGACGTAGATCGCCCCTGCCGTGAGCGACTGGGTAATCATGGGCACGCCATCGGCCTCGACGAGGGCGTTGTGGGTCTTGACCATGACGGTATCGCGCGCTCTCTCCGCGATGAGTGAGTGCACCCTGGGCCTGAGGCGTGCGAGGTCCTCCGCATCCAGCGCCGCCGGCGGTCGGGGATCGAGACGCCCGTACCAGTGGGCTTGGCTGTCGCCCGCCGTCAACTCGGACATTCGGTTGATGTCGAAGGACGTGCGCGAATTCCGCAGCAGGTTGTGCAAGAAGGCACGCAGCCAAGTATTGCCCGACTTGGGGTAGGAGGCCAGCCACAGGATACCGCTCATGGGTCAGCGCAGGGTGACCGACGCCTATTACGCCGGCAAGGCCCTACTAGGCGACCGGAGCGGCACAGATACAGTGTGAATTGAACGCATCCAAGTCGTCTCCGCTTTCCCGTCCTATCGCCTCAGCCGCGCGTGCGGTCGGCTGGAATCCGCCCAAAGAAAAGGGAGCGGCCGAAGCCGCTCCCCACACTCTTGACGACAATGCTCGAGATTAGAAGTTGAGCATCGTCCCCAGAAGGAGCTGAGTGAAGTCGTTCGCGCCACTCTCGCCCGCGCCGATCTGCAGCCCGAGATCGATTCCCGGTCCGAGATTGTAGTTGGCATTGAAGGCCACGATGTTGCTGTTGTTGGACTCGTTGTCGCCGTACTGAACACCCAGCATCATGGGACCGTCGGTCCAGGACACGCCGATATCGGAATACGAAGTCGTGACGCCGCCTACATCTTTATCGTACACGGCGCCGCCGAGTGCGATCTGGTCGATACTGATCAAGGCTCCGTAGCGCAAGCCCTCGGGATCGGTGGCGCCCAAGTTACTAGTATAGGACTCGTAACCGACGTTGGCGCTGAAGCTGCCGCCCATGACGTCGACCGTGTAGCTGAGGGCAACCGCTACCTGCTCCTCATTCGCGTCGTCGTCAGTACTCCGTCCACCGTCAAAATCAGTTCCGTAAGAATTAGTGTTATCCTCAGGCGCGTAGCTCGCGGCAAAAGAGATGCCGTTGAAGCTCGGCGAGAAGTAGACGACCTTGAGCGCATCCTCGTCCATGAGGCCAAGTGGACCTGCGCCCGTATTCCACATGCCGCCGATCCCGCCGAACCAGGGCGACTTGATGCCGCCGATCGGCACGCTGTTGCCTGGCGCCCAGATGACCGTCTGCTGCGCGGCGCCCTCGATTGCGCCGACGTGCAGGGAGCCGAAGCCGCCGCTAAAGGTGACTTCCTGCTCGTCGCTGTGCTCGTAGTCGTTGGCGGAGAAGCGGACCCTGACGCCGACAGTGATGCCGTTGTCAAGGGTGGACGAGCCGGCGATCTGCATCTCCATGTTCTGGTTGATGCCATGACCGCGATCATTCATGGCATCGTCTTCGTCATAGGCGATGGCGGCAATGGTGTAATAGCCGCCCACGCCGACGCTGATCGGCTCGGCCATCATCTCATCGGCAGACGCGACATTGCTGGCCAGCAGGCCAACAGCCGCGAGTGCCGTAGTTCCTAACAATACCTTCTCATGCTTCGGAATTGTTATCTGAAAGATTCTTCGTTAAGTAACTGATAATATTTGATAATTATTTCCCTCTTGAAGCTGAATAAGAATTTCCGTAAGCACTAAGAAAGCAATTGGAGTCAAATCGGAGCGCGTATGAGCGTACAGGATTGGCGATTGCCTACCCGCCACGATCCGACTTGCACCATCCGAAGGCGTGAGTACGGCCTGCTGGGTGCATCTCACGGCGCGAGGGGCAACTCGTGGCAAGCGGTCAAGGCTTTAGTCGGGTAGCCGGGGTGAATCAGCCGATAGACGGGCTGCGGGAGCGACTCGATGTGATATTTTTGCCACGGGGTGAGGGAAAAACGATCGTTTGACAGATTTCTGTCATGATTCCAGTCGCGTGGGAGCGCGCATCGTGTACCATCCAGCTTGCGGCAGGTTGCGTTCGGTGAGAGGCGCACCGCCGCGGACCATGCATGGGACAGAACAATCTCGCGAGGAGGAGGATAGAAGCATGAAAGGAAGCGCGCCGCATGGGGAAGCGCTTCGTTCATGCGACATTCCTACGCTTGGCTACGACAAATAGCTGATTCTATACACTGATCGTCCGCCCCTCCCCGTAGCTTCCGTATCGATTTTGCGACTATTGTACGCAGGCCTACGCGGGAGTTTGACATCGCTTGCTTGCGTGGCGCTTACGGGATCGTGTACCCTCTCCAGGCGTGATCGAGGCGTTCGGCCACGCGGCGATGGCGGGATCGAGGTCCCGGGCGCAGGCCCGAGCGGCACAGCTCATATGGGGCGCCACAGCCTGCCTGACCATCGCCATTTCATGATCGAACGCCCTCTCGCGGTGGTCAACGGGGTGGGGATTTTATGTCACAGTGTCGGGAGCGCACAATCTCCAAACGGACCGTCGATGCCCTTTTCGTCGAGGATCGGGACGCCATCTTCTGGGACCGCGACCTGTCCGGCTTCGGGGTGCGCGTCTACCCCTCCGGCCGCAAGGTCTACGTGGTGCAGAGCCGGGGGCCGGGAGGCTCCAGGCGGGTCACGCTGGGCCGGCACGGGAAGATCACCGCAGAGCAGGCGCGCAAGCGCGCCGCCGGGATCATCGACAGGATCAAGACCGGGCAGGAGCCGCTGCCGGCTGAGCCCGAGAAGGAGAAGGGGCCGACCGTAGCCGACCTTGCCGACCGCTTCATGCGCGCGCATGTGGCGGTGAACTGCAAGCCTGCGACGGCGGTGCGCTATGACGGGCTTCTCAGGAACTGCATCCTGCCCGTCCTGGGCTCCATGCCGATCGGCTCGGTCGAGCGCACGCACGTGGCGAACCTGCACTACGCGCTGCGTGACCGGCCGAGCTCGGCGAACAGGTCGGTCGACATTCTGAAGAAGATGTATTCCCTGGCCGAGGTGTGGGGCCTTCACCCGCAGGGGCGGAACCCGTGCCGGTCTGTGCGCAAGTACAAGGAGCGCAAGCCGCAGCGGTTCCTGAGCGCCGAGGAGTACCAGCGCCTGGGCCGGGTCCTGGACGAGATGGAGGCAGAGGGCACGGCCTGGCCCCCCGCCATTGCCGCGATCCGCTTGTTGATCCTGACCGGCTGCCGGCGCAACGAGATCCTGTCGCTACGATGGGACGACGTCGACCGGACCGCCGGCGAGTTGCGCCTCAGGGACGCGAAAACGGGAGGGCGGATGGTGCCGCTGACGCCCACGGCGGCGGCGGTGCTGGACGCGATCCCGCGGATGCCCGGCAGTCCGTGGGTGATCGCGGGGAAAAGGTCGGGGAATCACCTGAGGAACGTCAACGAGCTCTGGTATCGGCTGCGGGTACGGGCCGACCTGAAGGACGTGCGCCTCCACGACCTTCGACATAGCTGGGCCAGCAGGGCGCTGGCGCTGGGCGAGAGCCTGCCGATGATCGGCAGGCAGCTCGGCCACACGCAGGTGCAGACGACGGCGCGCTACGCTCATCTCGCGCAGGACACGGAGAAGGTGTCTGCGGCCAGGGTGGCGGACAGCATCGAGGCCGACATCATGGTTCCGGACGCGGAGGCGGCATGATGCGCGGAGGACCGGGTACAACCGAGGAGATCGCGCGTCATGGCTAAGCTGCACCACAGATCGATCTCGAAGCGCATGGTGGAGGGACTGGAGGTCGATAAGGACACGATCTTCTGGGACCGGGAGCTTTCGGGCTTCGGGGTGCGGGCCTATGCGTCGGGCAAGAAGGTGTACATCGTTCAGGCCCGCGCGAAGGGGAAGTCGAGGCGGGTCACGGTGGGCCGGCACGGGGTGCTGACGGCCGAGCAGGCACGCCAGCGGGCGGCGCAGATGATCACGCGCATCAAGGCGGGAGAGGAGGTGAGCCCCAGGAATCCCGAAGCGCCCAGGCCGGAGGGTCCGACGGTTGCAGCGCTGGCGGAGCGCTACCTGACGGAGCACGTGGCTGTCCGGTGCAAGCCGAGGACTGTGGAGCTGTGCCGCCTGATGCTGAAGAACCACATCCTTCCCGCGCTGGGCGACGTTCCCATAGAGGCCGTCGAGCGCAAGCAGGTGGCCGATCTTCACTTCCGGCTGCGCGACCGACCGGCCACGGCGAACCACGTGGTTGCGGTTCTCTCCCGCATGTTCAATCGTGCGGAGGCGTGGGAGCTGGTGCCGGAGGGGACCAATCCGTGCCGCTCGTTTCCGAAGTACAGGACCCGCAAGCACGAGCGGTTTCTGACCGAGGAGGAGTTCCGGCGCCTTGGCCGCGTGCTCGCAGACGCAGCCGACGAGGGGGGCGCGTCGAAGTACGCGGTGGCCGCGCTGCGCCTGCTGATGCTGACGGGGTGCCGGCGCAGCGAGATACTGGGTCTGCGCTGGAGCGATGTGGACCTTGAGGCGAAGGTCTTGCACCTCGCCGACTCGAAGACGGGTCCGCGGGCGGTGCCGCTGTCGCCGGCTGCGGCAAGGCTTCTGTCCGATCTGCCGCGCGTTGCGGACAATCCCTGGGTGATCGTGGGCAAGAAGCGCCGCACGCACCTGCGCAACCTCAACCAGTCCTGGGATGTCATCCGCCGCCGCGCTGGGCTGGAGGACGTGCGGCTTCATGACCTGCGTCATTCCTGGGCCAGCAGGGCGCTCGCGCTGGGCGAGAGCCTGCCGATGATCGGCAGGCTGCTTGGCCACACGCAGGTCGAGACCACCGCGCGGTATGCGCACCTGGCACGGGATTCCGTCAAGGGGTCGGCGGCCAAGGTCGCGGCCAGCATCGGGGAGGATCTTTACAGATGCCGCGAGGCGGTTGAGGCTGCCCGGCATCGGGCGGGGCCCTGAGCGGTGAGCATCGACACGGCCTGCGCCGCGACCGCAGCCGGGAGAACGGATGCGACGTGCTGACGCCGATGAAGCGCGCAACCGGGAGGCAGGCCCGGCGAGCCCCGTTGCGCCCGTCGCGGCCTTCAAATCCACCCTCAGCCCGCAGGGACACGGGTACGCGGGCTGCTACACTTCCGTTCGAGCGGAACCGAGCCTGCCGCAGCCGCAGAGCGGCGCCGTCCGAGACGGCGCCCGGAAGAGCTCATGGGACGTAACCGCGCCGCCGGGACCATGATCGATCACGGCCCCTACCGGGTTCCGCCTACCAGCGTCCTGACCGCCTTCGAGAGTGCCGCGCGGCATGGCAACTTCTCGCAGGCGGCGCGGGAGTTGCACACTTCGCAGTCCGCGATCAGCCGCTACATCGCGAGTCTCGAGAAGCATCTGTCCGAACGGCTGTTCGACCGCTCCCGCATTGGAGTGAGCCTGACGGATGCGGGGCAGCGCTATCACGAGGCCGTCCTGATCGGGCTCGGGGCGCTCCGTGACGGGGCGGCGGAAGTTGCGGCCCTCTCGGGGACCGGCCCGCCGGAGGTGACGGTTGCCTGCCCGGATGAGGCATCGCAGCTGTTCATGATGCAGCGCTTCGATGCGCTTCGGGCGGCGCTCGGCGAGGATGTCCGGGTTCGCATTCTGCCCGGCGCCGATGCCCTCGCTCCACCGCCGTCCGGCCCCTCCGCCGACATGATCCTGACCTGGGAGGCGCAGGGCGGCGCGCCAAGGCACCGCGTCGTCGTTGCCACGGAGGCCATCGGCGTCTTTTGCTCTCCCGGCTATGCTGCGGCTCATGCCGATATCCTGAACGGACCCGTCGCGGACTGGGGCGGCCTGACCTTTCTTGCTCTCCCGGATTGCGAGAAGGGTGGACCGTCCTGGGAGCGGTGGTTCGAGGCCGCCGGCCGCCCGGCCGCCGCCCCCCGGTACGCAGTTGCCGCCAGCCACGCCCATGCGCTGGAAGAGGCCGTTGCCGGCCGCGGCCTTGTCCTCGGCTGGCGCCATCTGATTGGGCGTCATGTGGAGGCCGGGACCCTGGTCATGCAGGGCGGCGCGTTCGTGGCGACCGGCAGGTGCCTCCATGCCGTGCTGACGGCGAAGGGACGCGATCAGCCGCCGGTCCGGGCGTGCATAGCGTTCGTCGCCGTGGCGTCGAAGCAGCGGGCGGGCGGCTGGGACGAGCCGTGAGCATGCGGCGATCCTGGCACAGGCGGAGAGGCTTCGATGATCCTGTCGGACATCGGGTGCGGATTTGATAGCGATGATGGATGACGAGGCACTGAGAGAGAAGCTCGCCAAGGTGGAGGCTCTGTTCCGCCGGGCCGCCAGTCCAGGGGAGAAGGCGGCGGCGGGTGCCGCGATGGACCGGCTGCATGACCGTCTGGGCAGCCGGGACAGGACCCCCGACCCGAAGGAGGAGTATCAGTACTCGCTGCCGGATACTTGGTCGGTGAGGCTGTTCATCGCGATCTGCCGCAAGCACGGGGTGCACCCCTACCGCTATGCCAGGCAGCGGCGGACGACGGTCATGGTGCGCGTCCGCAAGCGGGAGTTCGACCGCGTGGTGTGGGAGGAGTTCACCCGGCTTCACACGGAATTGGAGGATTATTTCGAGGGCGTCACCGACCACCTGATTACCCGCGCCATGGGCTCGGACGGCGACGACAGCGCCATCAATCAGCGGCGGGGGCCGGGTTAGGCAAGCGGATGGTCGGATAGGCGTCCCGGCTCCGACTGCCCGGCGTTGCCGTCAGCGCATGGAGCGGATGCGGTTGCCTCGCCCCGCGCGGCGGTGCAGGAAGACGACGGCCGTCCACGCCGGCAGACTTACAGTCGCCGCACAAATTACCACCGCGAACGGTCCGAGCATGGCGGCCTGCGCGCACCCGGCGACAGTCAGCGGGGCCAGGACCGCCGCCAGCCACCAGGCCGTTCTTGCGCGGCCCCTGCGCCTCAGTGCGCCGACGGCCAAAGCCAGCAGCAGGCCCGCCGGCGCCAGCAGGACCAAGTCCGGCGATATGACCAGACCCAGCTGCTCGGACTGCCCGCCGGCAGCGAGGAACGCGAGGCAACAGCCGGCCGGCAGCCAGACCAGGCCCAGCGCCGCACCTGCCAAGCGTTGCCCGCCCTGTCCGCCCTTCATCCGGTGCCGACCGTCGAACGGCCGCGGCGGGTAACGCACGCGCGTCAGCGAGATCGGGTCGGTCATGAAAATCGTCCGCGGCGGGATAGCGCACAATAGGTCAGAACGGCGGCCGCACTGCAAGCCCGCACGTCATGCCCGATCCGGCTCTGCTCCTCTCCTCCCCGCCGACCCCTCGACGGACCCCGGGTCCGCAGCCGGTCCCGCGCGGTTCAGCACACTCACGCGCAGGTACACGTCTTGGCCGCCATCGTCGGGGACGACGAAGCCGAAGCCCTTGCCGGCGTCGTGGAACTTGACCACGCCGAGCAGCCCCTCTACCGGCGCTCCAGCCGTCTCTCTCCGCTGCCCGTGCCGGTCATCCGCCGTCCCGCGCGTTCACAATACCGTCAAGGGGGCGAAACCGCTTTCGCGCACCGCCGACGTTCAGCCACAATGACATGGGTTTCGCGCGGCGCGGCTGCCAGAAGAGGTGGCGCGAGGCCACGATCCCAGGAAACCGGCAACGCGCCTGCGAGGAGGACGTACCGAAGATGATCAAGGAAACTGTGGTCGCCGTGAGTATCGTCACCATGGCGGCCGGTGCCGCTCTTGCGCCGTCGGCCGTATCTGCCGATGACGGGCGGATCGTCGTCGCGGACTCGCATGATCCGTGCAACCCGTGCGCGGCATGCAACCCGTGTGCAGCGGATCCCTGCAACCCGTGTGCTGCGTGCAATCCGTGTTGCGCCGATCCCTGCAACCCTTGTGCCTGCTGACGCGTCGCGCATTTCCGATCTTTGCCGAGAACGCCGCCTCAAGAGAGGCGGCGTTCTTACGTTGAGCCCCGCGCCTTTCGCCGCCATGGGGTCCGCACGCCGCCTGGAGGGAGAGCCCGGCCGTGACCGGGGGCGGCGGGCCGGGCGGCCTGGCGCGAGGATGCGCCTACCGCTCGCGACCAGGAACCGGGGAGAGAAAACGATGAGCACGGCGAGAACGATCCAACGCGCTGCCAGCACCTACTTGGTGCACTTCTTCGGCGGTGGCCTCCAGGAGCAGGGCCGCTACGTGGTCGAGAGATACGAGACGGCGGCCTCGGGCGAGATCCGCCCGCTCGGTGCCGGCAAGGAGGGCGCGGGGCGGCGCGAACGGCGCACGACTCTTTCGGGCAGGGCCGTCCGGCGTTTGCGACCGGTGCCCAACGAGATCATCGTCGCCACCAGTGTCGACCGCGACGCGGGAATGCAGCTCTTCGGAGACTCCGCCGCCGGCATCGCGCTGCGCGGCAAGTGGCGCTGCTGACCGGCGACCCGGCCGGGGGCGGCGCCGCCGGCCGCTCACCCGGCCTTCGTCTACACCCACGTCTTCGAGGATGCCATGCCCAGCCGCGACGAGTCCGCACAAGAGCGCCAGCGTCGGCGCCATGCCGACCGGGTCGCCCGCGGCATCTGCACCCGGTGCGGAACGTTCCCGCCGGAGCCCGGCCTCAAGCTGTGCCGGCGCTGCGGCGAGAAGCGGCGCGCCGCCGAGAAGGCCCGCCGCGCCAGGGCCCGGGCGAAGGGCTTGATCTACGCTGGCCGGGATCCGGAACGCTGCCGACGCGCCGCCCGCGCTGCGGACAAGCAGCGGCGGAGGGCGCGGCGGGACGCGGGCCTCTGCACGGTCTGCGGAAGCCGCCGGCCCGCCGACGGCCGCTCCATCTGCGAGCCGTGCCGCGAGGAGCAGCGCGCGATCGAGCGCGAACGATACGCCTCCCGCCGTGCTGCCGGGCGATGCGTGCGATGCGGGCGAGCGGCGTTCAACGGCCCGTCCCGCTGCGGCCGGTGCACCGTGCTCGAGGCGGGGCGCACGTCGCCCGAACGCAGGAAAGCGGCCAGCAGGAAACGCTACGCCAGACGCAAGGTGCAGGGGATCTGTGTGGATTGCTCGATCCCCGTTTCCGGCCCTGCGCGTTGCCCGGACTGCGCCCGGAGATCCAACTCGCGCGCACTCGACTCTCACCATCTGCCCGTGCCGTTCCCGGAGTACACCGTGATCAGGCTCGACACCGGCGACGTCATCGAGAGCGTCGAGACCGAAGCCGAGGTCGCCGCCTGCCTCGTCTTCGCCAAGCTCCGCCCCGACCAGGTGGAGATACGCGCCAATGTCCCGCTGATGGCGATCGGCGCGGAGTGCCCGCGGCTCCCCGCAAGGAATTGCGGGTGGGAGCGCCGGATCGGGACAACCTGAACCAGCCTTCCCCGCACCGAAGGTGCCGAGGGCATCCCGACCGAGGAAGAATTCATGCCGGCCAACGGCCTTGACGCCGGGCCGGGCAATTCGGCGATATACTTGCTGCATGCGATCCTGAGGGTCAGACCCATGCGCACCGTCTCCCTGATGGCCGTCAACGCGGACTTCTCGAAGCTCGTCCGCGAGGTCGAGCGCGGCCAGAGCTTCCTGATCACCCGCCACGGCCGGCCCGTGGCCAGGCTCGTTCCCCACGGCGCCGACAAGGCCGACGACCCCAGGTGGGAGGCGGCCCACCGGCGCATGATGGCGCGGCTGAAGCAGGGAGCGTCCCTGGGCGGTCTCGGGGTCGAGCGCGTCGCGCTCCATGACCGATAGATCGGCTTCTCCCTCGACACCGACATTCCGATCCATGCGGTCGGCCGGGATGGCGGTGAAGCGAAGCCAACGACACGGGAGGACAGGATGACCGACAAGCTGATCGACCGGAACCCCGATATCCTCGGCGGGACACCCGTGTTCGCGGGCACCAGGGTTCCCGTACGCATCCTGATGGAACACCTCGAAGCCGGCGACCGGCTGGATGATTTCCTGGCGGACTACCCGACGGTGTCGCGGCGCCAGGCCGTCGCGCTGCTCGATCGCGCGACGACGATGCTGGTGACGGGCGGCGATGAAGCTGCTGCTTGACGAATCGGTGCCGAAGCGGCTCGCCGCGTCCTTCCCCGCATCATTCACGCTGCGCACGGTCCAGGAGATGGGCTGGTCCGGCACCGGAAACGGCGTGTTGCTGTCATTGGCCGCGCGCGAGCGCTTCGATGCGATGATCACCGTCGATCGCGGCATCGAGCATCAGCAGAACCTCGAAGCGCTCCCGATCCCCGTCGTCATCGTGCTGGCCGCGCGGAATCGTCTTGCGGAATTGCAGCCCCTGGTTCCGGCGGTGGTAAACGTACTGTCGGGAGGCCTACAGAGACGCATCTATCGCGTTCCCGGTTGAGCCGGCCTCACTTTCGACTGCCGCCGGTCGCAGCCGGCATTGCTCGGCATCGGGTGCCGTCCGGCCGTGGTGAAGTTCCTCAACCCGTTTGCGCCCGACGGCCCCTCGGCGATGGCGACGATGTTCGATCTGTGAGGTCCGCCGGCTAACCCGAGCTTTACGCCTCCCGACCCTGCAGGTCGTCCCGCCCCTGGCGCTCCCGCCGACGCGGCACCGAGCCGCCGCACCCCTCAAGCAGGGCCGCATCCCGCTCTCCCGATCCTCCTGGCGCCGTGCGTAGCGCCACCATCGGGGTGGCAGGAAGTGAGGGCTGCGATGTCCTCGAGAACCCGGCAGGCGTCGGGGCAGGCCGCGGCCGGGAGTTGGAGAGGGACCTGGAGGAGGGTGAACGGAGGAGGTCAAGAGAGTGATCGATCCGTTCGACACCCATCGTCAGAACTCGCACGTGAAGGAGCACGAAGATGAGTTTCGGACTGAACCGCGCAGAAGTCATTGGCCGCCTGGGTGCGGACGTCACCATCAACAGCCTCGCCTCCGGCGGCCGCGTCGCCAACTTGAGCATCGGTAGAGTCGAGGACTGGCGCGCCAGCGTGTAGGGTCCGGTGGCGATATCCGTCGCTTTCGCTCCGGGCCTCAGTCCGGCTCCCATGGCCGCGTTTCCAGTCCCCGCTCATCAAACCGGACGTGCGGTTTTCCCGCATCCGGCTTTCGGACGAGATCATGCCTTCGCGCTCGGAATGGGCACGGTTTGTCGCGTGAGGCGCAGGAGGCCGTAGTCAACGCTCAGCCTTTCCTCGGAGTATCGCACGTATCTCCCTACCCGCGTCTGGTGCTTTCGACCGAGCCACTGGCGTAGCCGCTTTCCCGTGTGGCGATTGACCGCGTCGTAGGCCGGGCTGACTTGGCCGAGGCTGAAGTAGTTGGCCCACCCGCTCAAGGTGCGGTTCAGGCCCTCCACCATTTCTTCCATCGACTTCCCGCCATGCCGTCGCGCTGTCATCTCGCTGATCTTGCGGCATATGCTTTGGACGCTCGCCTTGCTGGGCCGGGTGCCGATGTAAGCCCCCTTTCCGTGGGGTCGATAGCTGCGTCCGATGCGGTAGCCCAGAAACTCGAACGACTCCTCCGGGCACCGCAAGCATCGGGTTTTCTGCGTGTTGACCGTCAGCTTCAGACCGTCCATGAGCTGTTCGGTCACCGTCAGCATTTCCGCCGCCGGTGCCTTGCCGAGCACACATAGGTCGTCCGCATAGACCACGATTTCCGCGCAGAAGCGCTGGGCGTGGCCCAGCGTTTTCCAGCCCAGTACGAAGCGCCGCATGTAAACGTTACTCAACAGGGGCGAGATCGGAGAGCCCTGAGGGGTCCCTTTCCGCTCCTTCCGTGCCCGATTCGTGCGGCGTTTTCCGCCCTTACCGTCGTCCTCTTCGACAGGCATTTCCAACCACGCCTTGATGAGCGCTAACATCCGCCCGTCGCTGATGCGCCGGGCAAGGCTCTTCATTAGCTCGGCATGGGGAATCTCGCCGAAGTAGTTGGACAAATCGCAATCCACAACTTCGTTGTGTCCCCTATTCAGGAGGCGATGCACACTTCTTACTGCGTCATGTGCGCTCCGTTCCGGTCTGTAGGCGTACTGCTCGGGTTGTAGATCGGCCTCAAAGATTGGCGTCAGCACAAGCATGGCTGACGTCTGGGCCACCCGGTCCCTGATACAAGGGATGCCCAACGGCCGGAACTTACCAGGCTGTTTCTTCGGGATTAGAACCTGTCTCACCGCACTTGGCTTGTAGGTCCCGTCCTGCAGATCCCTCGCCAGTTCCCCGAGCCAGCGGTCTACGCCATACGACTCGACGCTCTTGACGGTCTCTCCGTCTACCCCGGCAGAGCCGCCATTACGGCGCACTTGTGCCCAGGCTTCCATCAAGAAATCCGCCCTCCACACCTTGTCGATTAGCGCATGGAATCGCTGGTTGGGGTTCTCCTTGGACCAAGCATTCAACTGCACTCGATCCACAGCATGAGGGTCGAACCTTTCGGGTGACGCACCCGTTTCATCCCCTCCACGGACGGGAGTTCGAGCTTCTTCAGAGCCGGGTGTGCCGGGGGATAGAACGGGTGGATTACGTCGACGGGGACGGGGTGGTGCGTTCCCTCACAGCGGCGTGGACCAGTGCTGGGGCCAAGGATCCCTTCGTCATCGTCGCGTCTGGTCGCTCGGCCTTTCGGCTTCCGGATCTGCTGGCTCTGGCTGCACTGTTGGATGGCCTGCACGAGGATGGTTTGTTTGGGAGTAGCGCTGGCGGTGGCAGCGGCACTGTAAAGAGTATTACGCCGCATGTGTAAGATATATTTTGCCCAATGCGTTGGAGCGCCCTTCCCCTTTCCGGCAAACTGTCTTGTCTATATCGGGCGTTGTTCATACAGATTCTTCAGATCACGAGAAGAACTGAGGCAGGACCAGCTTGACACCGCATATGATTGCGGCATAATATTCCTTACATTCGTTGCAGATGGAGGCCACCCCATGGCCAGACGTTCAGCCGATGCAAAGACCGATGCCCTCAAGCAGCATGGCTGTCTGAACCCGCGTCCCGACGCGGTTCGCGACGAGCTGTTCCTGTCCAACGCATTCTTCGATCCGCGCGACCTGCTCCAGGTCAAGTACGAGATGCTGCGCCGTGTGCGCGAAGACGGCGTGCCCATCAGCCGTGCCGCTGCGAGCTTCGGCGTCTCGCGGCCCACCTGGTACCAGGCACAGCTCGCCTTCGAGGCAGGCGGCCTGCCGGCGCTGTTGCCGCACCGGCGCGGCCCCCGGCGAGCCCACAAGCTCAGCGACGAAGTGGTCGAGGCGTTGCGCGCGGCAAAGAGCGAACAGCCGGAACTCAGCACCCGCGAGCTGGTCGACCTCGTGCGCGAGCGCTTCGGCCTGCGGGTCCATCGCCGCAGCATCGAACGCGCGCTCGCGCGGGGAAAAAAACGCGCATGACGCCGACACCGCTGGCGCTTCCGTTGACGCATTCGGCGTATGCGCAGGGCTACGAGCAGATGCGCCGCCACGCGCTCGAGCCCGGCACGCCGCTCGACCGACAGGGGCTCGCCGTGATGGTACGGCGCGGCATCGCCGCCTGGCTGTTCGTGTCCGCCGAGCTGCCCGCCGCGCCTGCCGGCGTGTGCGCGGGCGCGTCGCCCAAGGCACTGCCCGCCAGGGTCGAGAGGCCGGTGATCGACATTCTTCTCGCGATGGTCAAAGTCCACATGGAAGGGGAGTTGGCATGAGTACTGCCCATCAGAAGGTGAGCACGAGCCACCTGAGCCGCCATGCCTATCTGTACGTGCGTCAGTCCACCCCGCGCCAGGTGTACGAGAATGGCGAGAGCACGCTCCGCCAGTACGCCCTGCGCGAACGGGCCGTCGCTCTGGGCTGGCCGACCGAGAGCATCGTCGTGATCGATAGCGATCAGGGGCTATCCGGCGCCGACAGAGACCGTGAGGGCTTCAAGCATCTGGTTGCCGAGGTCGGCATGGGTCGGGCCGGGATCGTGCTCGGCCTCGAGGTGTCCAGGCTCGCGCGCAACTCCACCGAGTGGTGCCGGCTGGTCGAGATCTGCGCCCTGAGCGAGACGCTGATCCTCGATGAAGACGGCGTCTACGATCCCGGCGACTTCAACGATAGGCTCCTGCTCGGGCTGAAAGGGACGATGTCGGAGGCGGAGCTCCATTTGCTGCGCGCCCGGCTGCGCGGCGGAATCCTCAATCGAGCCAAACGCGGCGAGTTGAAGATGCCGCTGCCACTGGGGCTGGTGTACGACCCGCTCGATCGTGTGGTTCTCGATCCCGATGCGCAGGTTCAACACAGCCTCAGGCTGCTCTTCGACACCTTCACCCGCACCGGCACGGCCTGCGCCACGGTGAAGCACTTCCGTGACGAAGGACTGCTCTTTCCCCGCCGGCCGCGCAGCGGACCGCACAAGGGTGAGCTGCATTGGCAGCCGCTCAAGCTCTATCGGGTGCTGGAGGTGCTGCACAACCCACGATACGCCGGCGCCTTCGCGTTCGGGCGCCACTGCCACCGTCGGCGTCCCGGTGGCGGTGTTGAAGTGAAGCGGCTCGCGCGCGAGGAATGGACCGTGCTGCTCCCCGACGCGCACCCGGGCTATATCTCCTGGGAGCGCTTCGAGGCCAATCAGCGCCAGCTCCGGGACAACGCTCAGGCCTATGGCGTGCCCCGGCGCAGCGCTCCACGCGAAGGGCCGGCGCTGCTCCAGGGCCTGGCCCTCTGCGGGGTTTGCGGCGACCGCATGACCGTGCGCTACCACACCCGCCGGGGGCGGCAGGTGCCGGACTACATGTGCCAGCGGGAAGGCATCGATACGGCGAGCCGGATATGCCAGCAAATCGCCGGTGCCGGTATCGACCGGGCAATCGGCGAACTGCTGGTCGAGTTGATGACGCCGGTCGCGCTGCAAGTGGCATTGGAGGTACACGCCGAACTTTCCGCGCGTGCTGAAGAGGTCGACGCCTGGCGTGCCCAGCAGGTGCAGCGCGCCCGCGAAGAGGCTGATCTGGCGCGCCAGCGCTTCATGCAAACCCATCCCGAGAACCGCATGGTGGCCGACGTGCTGGAGGCGGAATGGAACGCCAAGCTTCGTGCTCTGGACGAGGCACAGCGCGATCTCGATCATCGCCGCGCCGAGCAGAGCCACGAGCTCGGGGAGCAGCAACGCCAACGAGTCCTCGCGCTGGCGACGGACTTTCCGCGCTTGTGGAACGACCCTGCAACGCCGTACCGCGAGCGCAAGCGGATCGCGCGATTGCTGATCGAGGACGTGACCCTGGTCAAGGGCAAGGATCTCCGCCTGGGAGTGCGCCTTCGAGGCGGAGCCACCCGCCAGCTCGTCATCGAGCCCGAGGCGCCGGCGTGGCAGCGTTACAAGACCCCGCCCGAGGTCATTGCCCAGATCGACGAGCTACTCGACGATCACACCGACGCCGAGATCGCAACGATCCTCAATGAACGGGGATGCCGGACTGGCTATGGCGCCCCCTTTCGAGCGCTGCGCGTGCAGGCAATCCGCGGCGACTACAAGCTTAAATCACGCTACGACCGACTGCGCGCCCGCGGCTTGTTGACCGTCGACGAAATGGCCACCAGGCTCGCGGTCTCGACCACGACGATCAAGAAGTGGCGCGAGATCGGGCTGCTGAGCGGACACGTCTACAACGACAAGGGCAGCTATCTCTATGAAATGCCCGACAACCCGCCGACCAAGCAACAAGGCCGAAAGCGCGTATAGAGCGCTCAACCCCAACATCGTGTGCCAACCGACTAATGAGGTGCAATATGAAGCGTAGCCCTTTTCGTTGCCGCGCGCGATCGCGACGGGCTGCGGCAGGAAACGGTAGTGGGCGGCGAAGTCGAGGAACTGCGGATTGAAGCGGATCGCGTCGCCGCGGCGCTCCAGCACGACGCTCTTCAGATTGTCGTACCAGAGCTCGCGAGGCACCCCCTGCCACGCCTCGAAGGCGTCGATATGGCCGCGCAGGAAGTTGCTCATCGCAGCGTTGAGGTAGAAGCGCAGGAAGATGCGCCGCGAGAAGCTGAGAACCATCACGAAGCCCATCAGCGGACGCTCGGCGCGGCCTATCTTCACCTTGCCGAAGTGTCCCCAATCGACCTGGGCCTGCTCGCCGGGAAGCGTCTTCAGGCGCAGATAGGCCTCGGCCACAGGCTTGGGCCTGAACGGAGCGACCAGATGACGGAAGTGGTCGGAACCGCCCGGATAGCCGCGTTCGCGCACCATCTGGTAGAGACGGCTGGCCGGCAGCGTCGGCCAGGACGTCAGCGTCTGGACGATGAACGGCACGTAGGGATCGATCATCGACGGCCTCGGCGAGATCGCGCGCCCAGGCTCGCCCGCGTCGGTGAGCGCCCGCTCGACGGTGTAGCGATGCACGCCGAGCTGCCGCGCGATCGTGCCGATCTTCCACTTCTCGACGTGATAGAGGCGCAGGATCTCCGCGCGGGTCTTCTTGTCGATAGCCATCCCTACCCCTCTCGCGCCGGATGCCGGACCGGGCGCAGGCCCGGATAGACGAACCGGGCGCAAAACCGGCCGCAGCGATCGCAGCGGAAGGCCCCGGCGGGCCGCTCGTGCCCCAAGGGCCGTGCTCCGCGACGCCTCCTCGGCGTCTGGGTCACGACAACACGGCGGTGCGCGCGCGTCGAAGGGTGATGCGTCACTTTCTGCCCGCAGCCCTCATGTTCCGGGGCCTGGCCGAGACGGCGTTCTCGATAGCGCTGCTGGCGCCGCGCGTGCTTGAGGCGCCCCCGGTGGCTGTCCTGATAGAGCCGCCCGGCACGGCGAACCGAGCGCCTGCGCGCCGTCTCGCTACAGCCCGGTGAGCAGTAGAGGTTGCCGTGGTCGCAGCGCGGGCAAAGAACAACCTGTTGCCCGCAGTGCGCGCAATTGAACAGGCGGCCGAAGTTCTTCATCGCGGCGGTCGATGAGAACGGGCTCGACCCCCGCAAAATCCCGCACGATACTGTGCATGCGGGCCGTGCCCGGCACGGCTCCGGGGGTGCGGCGTCGGCTCTTGCCAGCAAGCAGACGTGGCCGGCGCCGCATCGTTCTCAGCGGCCCGAGTCTACCCCCGCCGATCTTGCTGTCAGGCCTGCAGAACTGCCGCCGGCGAGGCCGCCGAAATCAGAATCGAGACCGCTGCCCGCTGTGGATAAATCGGCTTGCCTTGCCAGACTCGAGGGCGGTCGCTGCGGCAAGCCGATTTACCCACAGCTCCGCCGAGGCACGCATCCAACCGCCAACCTGGCTGCTACAGCGTCACCCTACCCTGGTGACGAATTCACCAAATAAGCGCACTTCTCCGCAGCCACCTACACCGGGAGCTTCAGCGCTGCCTCTACGCTTTCGCCGTCAAGGCGTTGCTGGGCAAGAAGGTGGCCATCGCGGCATCGCTCCTCTATCCGCGCGACGAGCTGGACCTGCGGCTCGACGACCCCGATGCCGTGCTCAGCACGCTCACCGGCCACCTGCAGGCGGCGCGCGCCAATCTCGTTTCCGGCGGCGCGGTGATGGGCGCGGACACCGGCGGGGGCTACGACGAACTCGCCTTCGCACTCCCGGCCAACGCCGGTGCCATCTACCGCCCGCGCAAGGAGGCCGCCGCCACCGCGCTGCTGGGGGATGCCGCGCAGATCTGGGACGCCGCGTGATGGTGGCCCGGCGACGCACCCTCTCCGACGATGCCGCCCGGCGGGACGCCATCGCGGTCCACGACCGCTCCTTCCTCGTCGAGGCTGGGGCGGGCTCGGGCAAGACCGCTGTCATGGCCGGCCGTATCGCCATGTTGCTGGCAGGCGGTGCGACGCCCAAGTCCATCGCCGCCGTGACCTTCACCGAGTTCGCGGCGAGCGAGCTGCTGATCCGGGTGCGGGCCTTTGTGGGCGCGCTCATAGCCGGCGACATCCCGATCGAGCTTCGCGTCGCCTTGCCGGGGGGGCTCTCGGACGAGCAGCGGCGCAAACTCGCGGCGGCGGACGCGGCGCTCGACGAGATGACCTGCTCGACCATCCACGGCTTCTGCCAGCGCCTCATCACGCCCTATCCGGTGGAAGCCGACATCGACCCGGGTGCCGGCGTGATGGACCGAGACCAGGCGGATCTCGTCTTCCACGAGCTTATCGACACCTGGCTGCGGGAGGAGCTGGCCGGCGAGGCCGGTGGCCTGCTGGCCGAGCTGGTCCTCCACGATCCCGACCAGACGGTGACGCTGATTCGCACCGTCCTCGATCATCTCCGCCGTCACCGGGCCTTCGCCCCCTATGAGCGGAAAGACATAGCTCAATTGGCGACCGCGTTTAGAGAAGCGGTGGAAGCCTTCGACGAATTCCTGGCCAGTGAAGACGCCGAGGAGCCCGAGACCGCCGCCATCGCCGGCCGCTTCCACGAGTTGGCCGAAGAGATCGAAGAGGCGCTTCCGGCCGAGACGCCTGACCGACTCGTCCGGCTGCTGGTCACGGCGCCCCACGACGACCTCTTCACTGGATCAGGCTCCTTTCGTTCGTATCGTAAGAAGGGAAAGTGGGGCGCTGCTGCAAAACGTACGGGTCTGGCCAAAGCCGATGCGGATCGCCTGAACGATGCGGCCAGCGCTCTCTACGCTCTTTGCTGCGCGACGTGGACGGCGTTTCACGGGGCTGTCGCCACTCATGTTCTTGCCGATCTCGTTCCCCTGGTCGAGCCGGTCATGGCGCGCTTCCGGGAACATAAGCGCGCGGCGGCGCTGCTCGACTTCGACGACCTGATATTCTCGGCGCGCGATCTCCTGCGCGATCACGACGATGTTCGCCGCGCGCTGGCCGTACGCTACCGCCACGTCCTCGTCGACGAGTTCCAGGACACCGACCCGCTCCAGACCGAAATCTTCTGGCGCCTCTGCGGCGAGCCGCCGACAGACGGAGACGATGGCGATTGGACAGCATTCGTGCTTCGGCCGGGCGCGCTCTTCCTCGTGGGCGATCCCAAGCAGGCGATCTACCGCTTCCGCGGCGCCGACATCGCAGCCTACGTCACCGCACGGGAGGCATTCCGCGCGCAAGCGGCGGAGGGCGTGCTCTCCATCGCCACCAACTTCCGCTCCTGCGCGCCGATCATGGATTACGTGAACGCACGCTTCGAGGCGCCGCTCTCGGAGGAAAAGGGGCAGCCCGGCTTCCAGGCCCTCGATCCATTCCAGCCTGCGCGGGCCGAGGGACCGTCTGTCGCCGCCCTGGACATTGAAGTGGCCGACGAGAACGGCAAGGCATCCGCTGCGCAACAACGGGATGGTGAGGCCGAGGCAGTCGCCGACATGTGCGCTCGCATGATCGGCAGCGAGCAAATTCGTGACCACGAGAACGGCGGAGAGCGCCCGTGCAGGGCCGGCGACATCGCCCTGCTGGCGCCGCCGACCGGGAGCGAGCTCTGGCGCTACGAGGAGGCGCTGGAGCAGCGCGGCATCCCCGTCGCCACGCAGGCCGGCAAGGGCCTCTACCGGCGTCAGGAGATCCAGGACCTCATCGCCGTGACCCGCGTGCTCGCCGACCGGCGCGACACGCTCGCCCTCGGCGCGCTGCTGCGCGGGCCGCTGGTGGGACTGAGCGAGGAGGAGCTGCTCGACATCGTCTGGGCGTTGCCGCGCACTGACGACGATCCCGACAGGCTGCCCCGGCTCGATCTCAGCGTGGCGCCGGAGGCGATCGCACACGCGCACGCCAGGGACATAGTCGAGAAGCTTCAAGCGCTGTGCCGCCAGGTAAACGCGACCACGCCCCACGCGTTGCTCTCCCAGGCCGTCGACGTGCTGCGGGTCCGGCCGATTCTGCTCAGACGTCATCGCGGCCAGGCGGAGCGAGCCCTTGCCAACGTCGACCTCTACCTCAGCTTCAGCCGCGCCTACGCGGTGCGGGGCCTGCGCGCCTTCGCCGAGGCGATGACGGCCGCCTGGAGCGACGAGGCCCGCGCCGTGGAAGGCAGGCCCGACGCCCAGGAGGACGCGGTTGCGCTCTACACCATGCACGCCGCCAAGGGGCTCGAATGGCCCATCGTCGTGCCCACCAACACCATGACACGGGTGAGGTCGGCGGGGAGCGCCGTCACCGACCGCGCCAGCGGGCGCTTCTACTGCCCCGTGTTCGGCGTGGCGCCGACGGGCCACGAAGCGGCCCGTCGCGACGAAGGGGAAGAACTCGACCGCGAGCGGGTGCGCCTCTGGTACGTCGCCGCCACGCGGGCCCGCGAGCTTCTCGTCCTATCCAGGCTCGATGTCGCCGCCGCCGGCGCGGCCTGGCTCTCGGTCGTCGATCTGGGATTGGACGCGCTGCCCGCTCTCGCCCTGGAGCAGCTTCCGCCCGAGATGGATACGGGCGAGCCTTCGGCGGAGAATGCGCAGACGCGCGAGTCCTTCGCCGCCGAGGCCGCCGCGATTGCCGAGCGCACGCTCCGCATCGTCTGGCGTGCACCCAGCCGGGACGAGGACAGCGCCCAGCCGGTGTTGCGGGAGGAAGCGCCAACGATCCTCGCGACCGACGGCGACGGCGCGCCAGCGGATGGCGCCGCCACCGCCGGGATCCAGGGCGGGCGCGAGCGCGGAACCATCCTGCACAAGCTGATCGAGGAGGTCCTCACCGGCGAGACGGTTGAGGAGGAGACGGACCTCGCCGCTCGCGCCGAAATTCTTATCCGCGCCTTGGGCCTACCCGTGGAGGATGACCCTGCGCAGGGTCTGGCCCCGGCCGAGCTTGCCGGCTGTGTCCTCCGGGCCCTCGCGCTACCCGAGGTCGCTGCCCTCCGGCCGGGGCTCGTGCCGGAACTCCCGGTCTACGCCTCCACCGAGACCGACAGCCACGAGGAAGCGGCGGCAGGAATCGTCGACGCCATCGCCTTCGATGCAGACGGTGCGCCGCAGGTGGTGATCGACTGGAAGAGCGACGTGGACCCCACGCCCGAGACCCTCGAGCACTACCGCGCCCAGGTGCGCGCCTACCTCGACATGACCGGCGCAGAACGCGGCATGGTCGTCGCTGTGACCTCAGGCACCGTCTATTCGGTTGCGCGCAGAGGCTAGAGGTGTAGGTGTAATCGGGCGTGAAACATTGCCCCCGGAAGCGCGCATGCTCAATATGTGACAGCTACACTTCGATCACTTCATCAACGAACCACATCTCACCTTCACTTTGGCGGATAGAGGGGCATGGGCGCAACACTGACTTGGCTCGACTTGACGGCGAGCGACCGGGACAGGATGCGGCAGGTCTTGGATCTCTTCAATGAACAGGGAACCGTCGACGAGATGGGCCTCGGCAGTCTGCGCGACGCGCTCTCCGAAGCTCTCTTGAACGAAGCCGCTACGCGGAGTTAGCGGCGTAGAGTTCATTCATTTCCGAGGCGTCGCGGGTGCCGTTTGTTCTGTGCGTTCGCTTCCCGGTTGCGTCAGTGGCGCTCCGCCCGTCGGGTGGCGGATCCCCAGCAGCCTCCCGATCACCAGTGGTTAGCATCGACCCCTGCGACGGACCGTCGCCGGATCGGTCCGGCGGCGCGCCGTCGCGATCCAGGGAGATCGATAATGACCGGGACCGCGTGCGACACGAACACCGTCACCCCTCTTCGCCAGCGCATGGAGGAGCAGCTCCGCATCGCCAATCTGGCCGCGAGCACGTCCAAGGCCTACATCTGCGAGATCAAGAACCTGGCCAGGTACTACGACGCCTCGCCGGACGAGCTCGACGCCGAGCAGGTGCGCCAGTGGTACCTGGGGCGGATCGACAAGGGGCTCAGTCCGGGCACGACCAACGTCTCCTTCGCCGCGCTGAACTTCCTCTACATCGACACACTCGGCTGGCCTGACCATGTCGCCGGCCTGCGCTCCCGCAAGAAGCCCGGCAAGCTGCCGCGCTACATGTCGGAGCAGGAGGTCGAGCACCTCATCCTTGCGACACCCGACCTCCGCCACCGTGCTGCCATTGTCACCGGCTATGGCGGCGGGCTCCGCATCTCCGAGACCTTGGCCATCAAGGTCGGCGACATCCTGTCGGAGAAGAAGCTGCTGCACATCCCCTCCGGCAAAGGCGGCACCGAGAGAATGGCACCGTTGCCGGACATCGTCATCCACTACTTGCGCGTCTACTACAGGAACATCTGGCCGCGTCCGACGAGCTGGCTCTTCTACGGCGTCTCGCTCGACAGGCCCATCGCAACGGAGACCTTGCAGGCCGCCTTCAGGAGGGCGCGCGACATTGCCGAGCTCGACCGCAGCTACACCTTCCATTGCCTGCGCCATTCGGCGGCGACCCATCTCCTCGAGCGCGGCGGCGATATCGAGGTGATCCGGGACATGCTCGGCCATCGAAGCGCGAACACGACCCGTCACTACGCCCGCGTCACCGGCAAGATGTTCGAGGGCCTCGACCACCCGATCTCAGGCTTCGCAGCGTTGCGCAACTGACGGCGCGTGGAGGCCGAACGCGCGGGCGTGGCGGAGATCTTCCGCCGCGCCGGCGCCGCTTTCCGTGAGCGCCACAAAGGGCGCATCGACGCCGCCCGGCTCAAGGTCATGGGCGCCATCGAGGCGTGCCGCACCGCCGTGCTCGGCGGCCACATGTACGCCTGCGAGGGCTGCGGGCGCGAGCATCCGCTCTTCTCCTGCCGCAACCGCCACTGCCCCACCTGCCAGGGTCTCGCCGCCAACCTCTGGAGCGAGGAGCGCGCCGGGGACATCCTGCCGGTGCCCTACTTCCATGTGGTCTTCACCCTGCCCAAGGAGGTTGCCGCCATTGCCTTCTGCAACCGCAGGGTGGTGTTCGACATCCTCTTCCGGGCCGTCGCCGAGACCCTGCGCACCATCGCCGCCGATCCCCGCCACGGCGGCATGCGCATCGGCGGCACCGCGGTCCTCCATACCTGGGATCAGAAGCTCCGCTTCCACCCGCACCTGCACGTGGTCGTGCCCAACGCGGGCTTCGACGTAGACAGTGGCGAGTGGAAGACGGGGAGCACCACCTTCCTCGCCCCCGTCAAGGTCCTCGGCAGCCTGTTCCGCCGCCTCTTCCTCAAGGAGCTCGCCCGCGCCCACGGCCGGGGGGACCTGGAGTTCCACGGCACCCTCGCCCACCTCGCCAATCCCGGCGAGTTCCACGCCACGCTTGCCGCCGCCCGGGCCAGGGACTGGGTGGTCTACGCCAAGCGGCCCTTCCGCGGGCCTGAGCAGGTCTTCCGGTACCTCTCGCACTACACGCACAGGATCGCCATCTCCGACAGCCGCATCGTCTCCTTCGACGGCGAGACGGTCTCCTTCCGCCACCGAAAGCCCAAGGCGCCGGGGCAGAGAAAGCCGCGCTACGGCATCGCCACCGTGAGCGCCGACGAGTTCATCCGCCGCTTCCTGAGGCACGTCCTGCCGGACGGCATGCACCGCATTCGCTACTTCGGCATCCTCGCCAACGGCTGCCGCGCCAGCACGCTGGAGAGAGCACGCCAGGCTCTCGGCGCCCTCGGCTGCGCCGCCCCCGAGGGAAGCGTGGACGGCGCTCAGGCCGAGCCCGACGAAGAGCCCGAGATCGGCACCGCGCCCGTGGCCTGCCCCCACTGCGGCGGCGTCATGCGCCTCGTCCGCGAAATCCGCCGCCGCCATGAGCCCCGCTCGACGCGCGGCCCGCCGGCGCTGCCGCCGACCCACAGGGGGAAACCGTGAGACGGCCGCTCGCTTCGGCCCCGCGCAACGGCGCCAAAGCGCCGACGCACGACCGAACCTGTCTCCGCTTGAGCCGGGCTGACAGCCCTCGGCTCACACCCCGCTCAGTCCTCGCAGCGTGCGCCCGCATGCCTGCCGAAAGACCGGCGCGAGCGTCGATTTTATGCGCAACTCTGCTGCCGGTGGATGCCGCCTGACGCTGACATCAGCGCACTTTCCACATAGCTCAACTTCGCCTCTCGTGGCCCGCGGCTTCGTTCAAAAGGGTTGGGCAGGCTCTCGAGAGAGAGCCTGCCCAACCCTTAACCTTTCCCGGAACCTCTACGATCCAGACGCGATTGCGTTACGTGCTGTTCGTTCCGTGGATATACCGTCAGCTTGAAGCTTGGAGAACCACCGCCTCCGACGTTTCAACGCAGCTGCGGAAGGCCGAACTCGACCTTATTGGGCCGCTCCTCAAGAACGGCAAATCCCAGGGTGTGATCGGCGAACGCGCGCGCGGATCGCTGGCCCGGCAGCCCAGCTCGGTCTACTGGACCGCGCTCGTCCGCTGGGGCCTGTTTCTGCATGAGCGGCCCCAAGGCTGGTACCACACCCACTTTACGGGCCTCCTGCGCAGCGGCGGCGCGCAGGAAACCGCGGACGACCCGGGCATTGTCCAGACCCGCCAGCCGAACTGGCATCCCCGGTTGCCCGCTCCCCCGCCGGAGTTTCCCCATGAGGCTTCCTTCGACCTGACTCGAGAGGAGGCGGCCTTTCTTCAGGGACGGCTGGAGGAGCGCTGTGCAGGCTCGCTGCTCGCATGGATGGCTCGAGAGGGATCGGATGCGAGGTCGGACGGCTGCTTCTGGGATGACAGCGCCGCGACGCACGCCCATGCTGATTTCACGGTCACGATAGAACTCGCCCGCCGTTTCTCTCTCCACGTTGAGGGCATGCCGCTGCTCTACAATCTGTTACTGGCCGAGCGATTCCTTTCCGAACATGGCGGCGACGACGAAGCGGTCGAACGGTACAGGCAGGAAATCGACGAATGGGCGGCTCAGGAAGCCGATGAGGAGTCATTCGATCCGGCCAGACTTTGGACCTTCGCCCGATCCCGCCACGTCCATGTTCCCCGTTTGCAGCGCCCATTCGTCGAGGCCTGGTCGACGCGCCTTCCCGAAGTCGGGCCGACTGCGATCGCAGACGATCCCACACTGCGTGATTTGATCGAGAATCGGGAACAACAGCTCAAGGGGTCGCGGGCGAGGCTTCACAACCCCGCTCGTCTCCTCGATTGGAGCGGACGGGTCGGAGTCGGGCGGATGAACTTCCGCTGGCATCGTGTCAGCCGGATGCTGCTCGACCTACACGGAGGGCTTGCGGCCTGATGCTCTCACCCGACTCCAGAACCGTCGCCTTCGATCTGCTTCGCCCGCCGGCCGGCTACGACCTCGATTTCGCCTTACTGACGACCTACACCCTCGATCTGGAGGCGTTGCTCGCGTTGCCTTTGGGTCTTGTCGCGCGGGCGGACAACAGGCTGGAGGAACTGCTCGCAGATCCCCTTCTCCTTCTCGAGGCGTTGCGCCGGGCGGGCGAACGAATCCACGTCTTCGTGGATCGGGCCGGTATCGCCATTCCCCGCCAGAGGCGTGAGCTCTATGCGATGCTGGAACCGAGCGTGCATCCCGTGCACGCGCCAGGCCGCGGGGCGTTCCACCCCAAGGTCTGGGTGCTGCGCTTCATGTCTGAAGACGGAGCGCCTCTGATACGTGTCGCCGTCCTGTCGCGGAACCTCACATTCGACCGTTCCTGGGACATCGCACTGGCGAGCGAAGGGTCACCCAAGCCCAGGCGGCAGACTCCAGGAAGCCGCCCACTTGCCGAGCTGATCAGGCACCTCCCCGCCCTGTGCGAGGAATCGCCGTCCCCTTCCGTCGTCGACAAGGTCCAGGTCCTGGCCGAGGAGGTCGCGCGAACCGGTTTCGCGGCGCCCGACGGGTTCTTCGACGACCCCATCGAGTTCCATGTCCTTGGCATCGGCGGGCGAGAGGCAATCGGTCGGTTGTGGCAGCCCATTTCCGACGGATACGACATGATCGCTGTTGCTCCCTTCGTCGGAAGTACGGCGCTGAATTCGGTCGCCGGGATGGGCGAGGGCCAGCGCATGCTGGTCAGCTCCCGGGAAGAGCTGGACAAGCTGCCCGACAGCGTGCTGGCAGGCTGGAATCGCGTCTGCGTGATCTCGGATGTCGCTCTCGACGAGATGGAGGACGAGAACGCCAGCAGACCTTCCGGGCTGCATGCCAAGTTCATTGCGGTAGAGCACGGCTGGGACGTCACATGGCTGGTAGGGTCCGCGAACCTGACCTCTGCCGCGCTCTCCGGCAGGAACGTCGAGGTCATGGCCGCCCTGAGCGCCCGCAAGGGTCGCCGCAACGGCAACAGCGGATACGGAATTGGGCGCTTCCTCGAGTCCGGCTTCGAGGCACTCTGCGAGCCATACCGGCGCGGCGAGCCCGAGACCGAGTCGGCCGAGATGGCGGAGGCGCTGGAGCGCATTGAGGCCACGCGGGATGCGCTTCTCGACGCCGATCTCACAGTTGTCTGCTCACCGTCGGACCCTAACTGGAATTGGAGCCTCGAAGGTTCGCTCCCCGACCCGACGCCCGATGTGGATGTCAAGGCGTGGCCGATCTCGTTGGCCGAGGAACAGGCGCTCCCGCTCGAACTCCCCTTGGTCTGGACCCTGCCGATTGAGCGTCTTACTCGGCTCGTTGCCTTCCGTCTGCATGTTTCCGTGCCGGGGATCGACGACATCGCCCTCACGCTCAGCCTCCCCGTCGAGGGCATGCCTGAAGACCGCCTGCACCATGTCCTCAGAAGCCTGATCGGCGATGCAGAGCGCTTCATGGCCTTTCTCCGCGCGCTGCTGGGCGGCCTCGACGGAATGATCGACTGGGCGCACGGCCGGAATGCGAACGGCGATGGAGCACCTTGGTCCGACGTGCCGGGTGACGAGACCCTTCTTGAGAGCCTCGTTCGCACCGCCTCACGCGATCCCGAGCGGCTGGAACCCGTGCGCCGCCTAATCGAGGACTTCCGCAGCACCGAGGAAGGCCGCCGCATTGTGCCAGACGCTTTCCTCGACCTCTGGAGCGCCGTGGAAGAGGCGTTGTGCGAGGACGGCCGCGCATGATCCGGCCCCGTATCGAGGAGATCCTGCAACCGCTGAAGCCGTTCCAGCGCCGCACCGTCGACCATGCCTTCCGGCGGCTGTTCCTGGACACAGACAGCACGTCGCGCTTCCTCGTCGCCGACGAGGTCGGTCTGGGGAAGACGCTGATCGCGCGCGGCATCATCGCCAGGGCGATCGACCATCTCTGGGACGACGTGGATCGCATCGATATCGTCTACATTTGCAGCAACGCCAGCATCGCCCGCGCCAACCTTCCGAAACTCCAGATTGGAGGCGCCAGCGAACGCTCCTTCGCGCTGGCGACCCGTCTCACCATGCTGGCCGCCGAGCTCGCGCCCCGCGACGGCGAACCAAGCTTCATGGACAACAAGCTGAACTTCGTGAGCTTCACGCCGCGCACGTCGTTCGCGATGGGGCATTCCGACGGTCAGCGCCGGGAACGGGAGCTTCTGTTTCATCGTAAGCGGTATCGGGCCCCCATACTTCCAGCGGATCTGATTTCGGGGCTGACTCTCCGCCTTGACCACGAGCCACACAGGAGAGATCGCGATGACAGATTCGATTTTGGCATCTGGCGACGGTGTCGCTGTTGCTTCGGTTGAGATCCCAGCTTCTGAGGGAGCCGCCCCGGCTCCGTCTGAGCCGGCCCCCATGCGACGCTGGCCGGACGATGAGAAGGCGCGGATTGTCTCGGAGAGCTTTGAGCCGGGCTCTTCGGTTGCGGCGGTCGCGCGCCGCCATGGCGTCAGCGATACGACCCTGACCAAGTGGCGGCGGCGCGCGCGGGAGGGAACTCTTCCGGGCGCTCGGATTGGTGGCTCTGCACCGCCATTTGTTCCCGTGGTGGTTGATAGCGTGACGTCCGAGCGGACGGTGGCGATCGAGGCGCTAGGCGTGGTCGTTCGCCTTCCGGTGGAGAGCGCGGTCGATCGGATTGTTGCGGTGGCCTCGGGCCTGGGCCGGGCGTCGTCATGATCGCGGCCCCCTCGCTTCGCATCGTGTTGGCGACGCGGCCGGTTGATTTTCGTCGCGGCCACGACGCGCTTGCGGCGACGGCGGCGGGGGAGCTGGACCTCGATATCTATTCCGGGGTGATCGTGATCTTCCGCTCGCGCCGCGGCGACAGGCTCAAGCTCCTTGCGTGGGACGGCAGCGGTCTGGTGATGACCTACAAGCGTCTGGAGCAGGGCCGCTTCGCCTGGCCTCGGATCGAGGATGGTGTGATGCGCCTTACGAAGGGCCAGTTCGAGGCCCTCTTCGAGGGTCTGGACTGGCGCCGGGTGAAGGCCCGCCCGGTTCGCCGCCCGCTGGCGGCGGAGTGAGGCGGCACGCAGGCGGGGCCGCAGATTTCGGTCGCGGTCCCGCCTGCACTTTTCCCTGGTCATGCATTGGCGAATCGGATTAAGGGGTGGCCCATGCCGAAGGTCACGCCCTCACCCCTCAGCAGCGCCGGTTCGCCGTCGCCTGCGGTGGTTTCGGCGGCGCTGGCGGCCCTGCATGCGGAGCTTGACGACGAGCGCGCGGCGCGCCGGGCGACGGAAGCAGCCCTATGCGAAGCGGAGCAGGCACGCGGCGCGGCGGAGGCGGCGAGGCAGACGGCGGAAGCGCGGGCGGCACGGCTGGAGGCCGAGAACGCGCAGAGCGCGGAGCAGATCAGCCGGCTTGAGCATCTCAACAAGGAGCTCAGGAAGGCGCTGTTCGGTCCGCGCTCCGAGAAGCTCGGCGAGGACGAGCGCCAGCTTACGTTCGAGGAGTTTTGGGCGGCGATCGCTGAAGCCGGCGGTCGGCCCGAGGCAGATGACCAGGAGCAGGACGAGGGGGCTGGCGGCAAGCGCCGGCGGCGCTCTTCCCGGGGGTCGCGCAGCGGGGTGCGCTTCGGGCCCCAGGTCGACCGGCGCGAGGAGGTGATCGAGCCGGACACGATCATGTGCCCCTGCGGCTGCGGCGAGATGACGAAGATCGGCGAGGACCGCAGCGAGCGGCTGGACTATGAGCCGGCGAAGTTCACCGTCATCGAGACCGTGCGCCCCCGCTACGCCTGCAACAAGTGCAAGGGGGGCGGGGTGGTGCAGTCGCCGGCGCCGGCCGCTCTGGTCGAGGGCGGCCTTCCCACCGAGGCTCTTCTGGCGCAGGTGCTGATCGCGAAGTACGGCGATCATTGCCCGCTCTATCGCCAGTCGCAGATCTACGAGCGCTCGGGGATCGAGGTTCACCGTGCGACGCTGGCGACGTGGGTGGGCCAGGCGTCGTTTCACCTGCGCCCCGTGGTCGCTTGCCTGGAGGATGAGCTGAAGAAGTCGGATCACCTGGGTCTGGACGAGACCACGATCCGCGTTCTCGACCCGGGCCGGGGCAAGACGAAGACGGGCTACATGTGGACCCTTGTGCGTGACGAGCGCCACTGGAGCGGCACGGACCCGCCGGGCGTCGTCTATCGCTATGCGCCCGGCCGCGGCGGCAAGTATGGCGCCGAGCTTATGGAGGGCTTTTCGGGGACGGTGCAGCTCGACGGCTACTCGGGCCACAACATCCTGGCGCGGCCGGACCGGGCGGAAGGCCCTGTGACGCGGGCCCTCTGTTGGGCGCATGTAAGACGGAAGCTGAAAGAGGTATACGACTCGAGCGCATCGCCGATCGCGCTGGCCGGTCTGAATCGGATCGCGAAGCTCTATGCGATCGAGAAGAAGATCCGGGGCAAGCCGCCGGCGGAGCGCCGCGCGATCCGTTGGGAGGAGTCGGCGCCGATCGTGAACACCTTCGGTGTCTGGCTCGACGAGCAGCGCTCGCGCGTCTCACCGCGCTCGCGTCTCGGCGAGAAGCTGACCTATATCGCCAACCAGTGGGACGGGCTGCTGGAGTTCCTGCACGACGGTCGTGTCGAGATCGACTCGAACCTGGTGGAAAACCGAATCCGGCCGCTGAAGCTCACCGCCAAGAACGCGCTCTTCGCCGGCAACGACGAGGGTGCGCAAGCCTGGGCCCGCATCGCCTCGCTGATCGAGACCTGCAAGATGAACGGCGTCGAGCCCTACGCCTGGATGCGGAGCACGCTCGAGAAGATCGCCAAGGGCCACCCGCAGTCGGGCATCCAGGAGCTTCTGCCGTGGAACTTCCAGCCCGAGGCAAAATGACTCGCGCGCTCACGGCGCTCCTCAAGAAATCCCCGTCGTAGTCAAGCCAGATTCCGGTATGGGGTCTGCGTACCGCTTACGTTTCATCTCCTGGCCCCGCACGTCGGGCAGCGAACGCCCTTGATGAACCTCCTGCAGGGCCGGGTGACCAGGAAGGACAGCTGGCGTTGGGGGCTCGGCACGGAGCAGCCGATCGAGCCCCGGATTCGGCAGGACTTCGACGAGGAACTCGAGCAGCGGGACGACCTGCGGCGCAAGCTGCGCGATCTCCTCGATACCTGGTTCCAACGCTACCGGAAAACTTGGCCGGACGAAGCCCGAAGGGGACGCAACGAACTGATCGGCGAGTTGCGGCGGGTCCTCGCCGCCGTTTGCATCCAGGCCCTCGAGCCGGACCTGGTCATCCTCGACGAGTTCCAGCGGTTCAAGCCACTAATCGACACGCGGGAAGACCATCTCAGCCCGGCTGCCGAGCTTGCGCAATCCTTGTTCAAGACCAAGGCGCACGACGGCCGACCCGTCCCGACCCTGCTACTCTCGGCAACGCCCTACAAGCTCTACACGACCGACGCCGAGATCGAGCAGGAGGATCACTACGAGGACTTCCTGGCCACCACACGGTTCCTTTTCGGCGGCCAGACATCCAATGTCGAAAGCCTGGCCCGGGATCTCGCCCGGTTTGCCAATGCCTTGAAGCGGGCAACACCGGAAGACAGGAATTCGCTCCAGGCCGCCGCCGATACAAAGACGGACGTCGAGAACGCGCTTCGCGCCGTTATGGCCAGAACCGAGAGGGTCGCCGCCAGCGACGAACGGGACTCCATGTTGAGCGAACCCGGAGCCGCAATCTCGCTCAAGCCGGTGGACGTGCGCCAGTACCTCGCATCCGACGCCCTGTTCAAGGCCGTCGGCGACCGGGATCCGATGCCGTACTGGAAATCGGCCCCTTACCTCGTTCATTTCATGCGCGGCTACAAGTTCAACGACCGGCTCGAGGAGGCGCGCGAACAGTATCCTTCCACGGTTGCCGCGGTGCTGCGATCCCACAGCCGGTCCTTTCTGTCTGCCGAGGACTTGCACCGGTGGTCCGAACTCGATCCCGCGCATCCGAAGATGCGCGAGATGGTGAACGATCAACTCGACTCGGGGGTCTGGCGTCTCCTTTGGGTACCGCCGACTCTGCCCTATTGGCCGCTCGAAGGCCCTTTCCACGACAAGGCAGGCGTCACCAAGTCACTGTTGTTTTCGGCGTGGAATGTCGTCCCGGACGTTGTCAGCGCAGTCCTCAGCTACGAGGCCGAGAGACGCATGACGGGAGGTCGGATCCGCAACTACGAGAATCCGGCAAGGCAGCAGGTTCCCTTGCTGCGTCTCACCCAGTCCGCTGCGAGAGTCAGGTCTCGCCATCGTCTTCTGCTTCTTCTCTTGCCATGTCTGCCGCTTGCCGACCGGGCGCATCCGCTGAACGCCCCTCCAGGGCACGACCGTCGCAAGTGGGTCCGTCACGCCGTGGAGAACCTGCTGTCAGCCCCGGACATCCCGGACCCGCACGACTGTCCCGTCGACGATCGCTGGGAATGGGCAGCGCCGCTGTTTCTCGACCCCGAATTGCGAGCCTTCCTGAAAGCATGGCGGGATGAAGACGTTCCGGCGGTCGACGACGACAAGTCCCTGCCGAGACCGAATCCCGAACTGTTCGGCGCCTACGTCGACGACCTCCTCGACCTGCCACCGGAGCAGCTGGGCCGCCGTCCGCCCGACCTCGCCGATCTGCTGACCGAGGTCGCCCTTGGCGCGCCCGCGATCCTGGCCCTGCGCAGCCTCGATGCCGTTCCCGGCCTGGCATCCGATACTCGCCGCAGGCTCGCCGTAACCGTCGCCCATGCCTTCTGGAGCTTGTTCAATCAGCCCGCGGTTATTTCGCTGATGCGCCAGCTCTCCGCCGGAAAGAAGGCTTCGCGCAGCGACACGTACTATTGGCGGCTTGTCCTGGAGTATTGCTGCCAAGGCAATCTCCAGGCCGTGCTCGACGAACAATGGCACCTGCTGTGGGAGCAAAACGCCTGGTCGGACACCGCAGACGCCACGGCGCTCGCATGCGAATGCGTCAAGACGCTCGTCAACGCGGTGCATCCCGTCAGATCACGCGTTCACGGCCGCTTTCGTGAGGCCCGGGCCTCTGATGGCCTCGATCCGAAGGAAATCCGAATCCGAACGGTGTTCGCTCTTCGCTTTGGCCGTTCGCCCGCGGAGAACGACGAGAACGTCAGCGAGGACATGGTTCGCGCCGCGTTCAACAGCCCGTTCCGGCCCTTGGTGCTTACCAGCACCTCGATCGGACAGGAGGGGCTGGACTTTCACACCTGGTGCCATCGGCTGGTCCACTGGAACCTGCCGGGCAATCCGGTCGACCTCGAACAGCGCGAGGGCCGCGTTCACCGCTACAAAGGCCATGCCGTCCGGCGCAACGTGGCGGCTGCCCAGGGTGAGGCCGCGCTCGAATCATGGCAGCCGGGCGACGATCTCTGGACTCTGATTTTCGATCACGCCGATCAATCAGCGCGGGAGGCTCGCGACTCCGACCTCGTGCCCCACTGGATCGCCTCGGGAAATTGCCGGGTCGAGCGGTACGTCCCCCTGCTGCAATATACGAGGGAAGTCGAAGCCTATCGGCGCTTGAAGCGGCAGCTCGCAGCCTACCGCGTCGTCTTCGGTCAGCCGCGGCAGGAAGAACTGATCGCCCTCCTTGAACGGGCCGATTTCTCCGTCGATCAACTCCAGCAACTTACCATCGATCTATCCCCGCCGAATTAATGATCTGGCCCTTCAATTCGGTGCTGACCAACACTCAGCGCTCGACTACGTCAACGACCGACATTTGTTGACCGGCACGTAAATTGGACGCCGATCAGCGGGTTACCTCGTTGATATAGCTCGACCCCATAGGGTCAACATTGGGTGCCGATCAACATCGAAAACCTGGCCCGTGCAGCGTGCATTCAGGTCGATGCTGCTGCTGGCGCCCCGCCGGTCTCCATTGCGGCCTCGATGGCTTTACCAATGCGCTCGGCGGCGGCCTGCAGGTCGCGGTCGCAGACATGGGCGCCGACAAGCGGATTGTCGACCCAGGCTGTCTATGACGCCCCGTTACCATTAGGCGGGATCTGTTCAGCGAGCTCGGCCTCGTGTTCGTGGACACGACCTCGCTGAGCTTCGAAGGCGCTGGCGGCGAGACGCTGGGAGCCCATGGCTACTCGAAGGATTACCGGCCGGACCTGAAGCAGATGGTTCTGGCCGTGGTCATCGACGGCGAGGGTCGGCCGGTGTGCACGGAGATGCTGGCGGGGAACACCTCCGACAGCACGGTGCTGCTGCCTATTGTGGACCGTCTGCGCAGCCGCTTCGCGATCGGGCGCGTCTGCGTTGTGGCGGACCGGGGCATGATCTCGACGGCGACGATTGCGGCGCTCGAGGAGCGGGGTCTGGAGTACGTCCTCGGCACCCGTGAGCGCGGCGACGTGCGCGTGCGCCGGATCGTGCTCGAGAACGAGACGCCGTTCGTGCCGCTTCGGATTGAGCGCGCCCGCGGCGAGACCCAACTGTTCGTGAAGGAGGTCAGCGCAGGCGGTGTGCGCTACATCGTCTGCCGCAACGAGGCGGAGGCCGAGAAGGACCGCGCGGACCGGCTGGCCATCGTCGACGGCCTTCAGCGCCGGCTGAAGCAGGGCGAGAAGGCGCTGATCGCCAACACAGGCTACCGGCGCTATCTGCGCCGCTCAGGCAAGGGCGCGGCCTTCGAGGCCGATGCCGGCAAGCCCGCCGAGGAGGCCCGCTACGACGGCGTCTTCGTGCTCAGGACCAACGCCCGCATCACCCCGCTCAACGCCTTGCTCCGGTACAGGGAGCTGCTCATGGTGGAGGCCCTGTTCCGGGCGGCGAAGACCACCTTCGACACCCGCCCGATCTTCCACTCCTGCGACGGCGCGATCCGCGGCCACGTCTTCTGCTCGTTCCTCGCGCTCATCCTTGCCAAGGAGCTCCAGGAGCGCTGCGCCAGGGCCGGCTTCCGGCCCGAATGGGAGAGGCTCGTGCGCGACCTCGACCGCCTCCAGAGCGGCGTCATCGAGAAGGACAACAAGCGCATCACGGTCCGCACGCCGGTGAGCGGCGACGTCGGCCCCGCCTTCCGCGCCGCAGGCGTCGCCCTGCCGCCCAACATCGCCGAAACCCCCTCGCGCTGATATCGCCACAAGGCGCTGCTCCCGCCCTGTGGTGCTAAGAACCGCAGGCGCGCTCATAAGCACCTGTAATCACGAATACATTCTGAAACCACTGTTCAAGTTGGGTTAGACCCACCCCAGTCTATTTACACTACCCCCCATATGTGCTAACAATGCTTGGAGCGTGTTCATGGAGGACTGACGACATGAAAAGGCAAGGGCTGATCCACTCGACCTGGGATGGATATTCCCGAAAATTTGTGAAGCGGCAGGGACTTCCTCTAGGTACCGAGTTGCACCTGTATGATGCGAATGGGAGAAAGAAGCGCTCGGACTGGCAAGTCAAGCGGAGGAAGGTCGGTTCAGTGCCAAGAGCCGCCGAGACCGAGACCGTGCACAGTTTGCTCCAAACGGCAACCGACTTGTTGTCGACTGACATCAACGCTCGTCGTTTGAAGATCTATTTGGTGAGCTCACAGGGCGACCGCATACCGGGTAATACGCATGTGGGGACTGTCCGTGCGCTGCCTCGGCTCCGTACAGAAGACGAGCTTGCGGAAGAGGCGCAGCGAGATCTAGAAATCGAGCACCTTCGTGGAGAAACGAAGAAGATCGCAAGCGCCGAGATCATCGAGGCCGAACACCTCATCGAGGAGCCTGAGCACGTGGTTCCCCACGCCTACCTATTCGTGCTGTGCGAGCGTTACGGGCGCGAGCGGATCGAAGCAGTCTTGGACGCTTATCCGAGCCGCTAGGCGCTAAGTGAGCGATGGCGAGGGCTCGCAAAATCGGAGCGACCGAACAGCGATCCTCAGCCCTTGCATCTAGGCCACCGCAAATGCGTGCCGCGCCCAGCCGGTGACGACAACCAGAGCGAATTTCCGGTGGTCAGAATAGCTTCTTTGAAACTCGCTCAGTTAGGGATGAATTCCGCCATGCCCCTGATCGACGAATTAAATGCTGCCGCAACCACCATAGAAACGGAGATGCCTCACTGGGCGCCGGGTCCGGATTTAGAAATGAATTGGTGGCTGTTGTGCGATAGCGCGACCGCAGCTGATACCTTTGCACATCTTGAGTCAGAAAGCCAATCCCTAAAGCGTTTGAACCAAATCCTTCAGAATCACCCTGATCAGCTCAACCTTCCAAACGACGATCAGGATAGATTCAATCTAGCCACTATTGTCGGCTCAGCAGCTCGACGCTCTGTGGAGGCATTGCACTGCATTCTTCGCAATGTTGAAGGTATGGGATATGTGGCAGCAAGTGGTATCCTTGGCGATGAGATTGCAAGAGCTGCAGGCCAACTCGAAGATGCAGACAAAGCCAACGAGTTTCTAGAGTGGATTATCTCAAATGTTGAGGACGATGCCGACGAAAGCAAGGATGTGGCATTACGCAGAGAAAGGACGATCAGTGCGATAGAACGAGGTCACGAGGTCGACAATGGGGAGCGCGTTCTGCTTGAGACAATGGGGGGAGCCAGCGCTCAAAGTTGGTGCCGCGAGTTTGCGAAAGATGCCGCCGACATCATTGTCTCGTCGGTTGCGACGCTGGATGATCCGATCGAATCTGCGGAGCATTTGAATATGGCCGACCGGCCGGTGCTTACCAACGATATTCTTCAACGATCTGTCGGCTTGGTAATTTTGGGCCACGAACACATGACTACCGGCACAGCTTACGAGAGATTGGCACACGCCGCGTCGCAAGCGAAAGAAGTTCTGCAACAAGTCCGCTTCGAGTTAATGGATGGCCAAGATGAAAATATGGAGCCAGCCATAGAGGCCTGCGCCGAACTACTCGACGCCGCGCGTCAGGCCGCAGCACTTTGCACTGCACATGCAGCATTGGAGGACTGTGTGACAGCCTTGATTCACAAATAGAATCGGTTGTCCCGGTGAGTCTGATGATTATCGAACAGGATGAGCTCAACTTGCCCGGCAGCTGGAAGCTTGGGCAAGGCATGCGCCGCTCTGTCGCTCTAGCCCGGCCGTGGGGATGATGGCCGCCCTGCGGCGGGTGCGCACGGGCATCTCACGAAGGCAGGTCGTTCAGAATGCGGGAGGGCTTTTCAGGATCGGCGCCACTGTCGTTGCCAAAGCGAAGTGGTTCAACCCGGCGATGGGGTTCGGCTTCCTGACGCCCGTCGACGGCTCGCGCGAAGTCTTCTACCATGTGTCCGTGCTGTCATGGGCAGGCTACGACACCCTGCCCGAGGGCGCAACCGTGACCTGCGAGGTCGAGCAGAGCCGCCAGCGTCTACAGGTCAGCCAGATCCATGCTGTCGATGCCTCGACGGCGACCACGAGACCGACGGGAAGCGGCGCGCCGCCCCGCGGCGGTCACGGACATCTTCATGGCGAGGGGGTGTTTGTAGGGGTTGTATCCATAGGGGCGCTGCCGGGCTGGGGCACTTTCCGCTCGTCGCAAGAAGACTGCGTAGGTCCGCCCGTCCCGTGTCGTGTCCTGCCGGAGGAACCTCTCATCGAGCGCCGCCACTGACGCACTTTCGTCCGCCGCCTGAGGGCGCCAGGCCGGTCGCGCGACACTCTGTGCCCGTCCATCGCCAACCCGACTTTCTCCGAGCGGCAGGTCCCGCTCCCCGTCCGAACCGGCGCCGCCGGCCGGCGTTCTGCGCCGCCAGCGCAGTTCCGCGCCGGCAAGTGGGAGAGGCCGGCCGGAACCGGGGCGGCGGGGCGGGCGGCCTGGCGGAGATAGTGCTGCCTGCCGCTCGCGACTGCGAACCGCGGAGGGCCGACGATGAGTACGGCGAGATCGATCGAGCGCGCTGCCAACACCTACCTGGTGCACTTCTTCGGTGGCGGCCTCCAGGAGGAGGGCCGCTATGTGGTCGAGCGATACGAGACTGCGGCCTCGGGCGAGATCCGCCCGCTCGGTGCCGGCAAGGAGGGCGCGGGGCGGCGCGAACGGCGCACGACTCTTTCGGGCAGGGCCGTCCGGCGTTTGCGACCGGTGCCCAATGAAATCATCGTCGCCACCAGTGTCGATCGCGACGCGGGCATGCAGCTCTTCGGAGACTCCGCCGCCGGGATAGCGCTGCGCGGCAAGTGGCGCTGCTGACCGGCGGCCCGGCCGGAGGCGCCACCCCGGCTCCCGACCTTCGGCTACACCCACGTCATTGAGGTTGTCATGTCCAGCAGCGACGCACGTGTGTGCCAGCGTCAGCGCCGGCGCCATGCCAAACGAATTGCGCGGGGCACGTGCTCGCGCTGTGGCAAGTATCCGCCCGAGCCCGGCCTCAAGCTGTGCCGGCGCTGCGGCGAGAAAAGGCGTGCCGCCGAGAAGGCCCGCCGCGCCAGGGCCAGGGCGGAGGGCAGGATCTACGCCGGCCGCAATCCGCAAGCGACGCGGCGCGCCGCCCGCGCCGCCGACAAGCGGCGGCGAAGGGAAAGGCAGGACGCAGGCCTCTGTACGTCCTGCGGCCGCTGCCGGCCCGCCGATGGCCGTTCCATCTGCGAGCCGTGCCGCGGGGAGCAGCGCGCGATCGAGCGCGAGCGATACGCCGACCGCCGTGCTGCCGGACGATGCGTGCGGTGCGGGCAACCAACATTTGGCGGCTCATCCCGCTGCGGCCGGTGCGCCGTGCTCGAAGCCGACCGCACGTCGCCCGAACGCAGGAAGACGGCCGCCAGGAAGCGCTACGCCAGACGCAGGGCACAGAGGGCGTGCGTGGACTGCTCGATTCCTGTCGCTGGCACTGCGCGTTGTCCCAGCTGCGCCCGGCGATCCAACGCGCGCGCCTCCGAACAG